>NZ_CP059348.1 GCF_013702265.1 Providencia rettgeri | reverse complement strand
CGCTAAGATCCTTGCGCTTTAGGGAGGAGTCCGTATAATCTTCCTCCCTGTGTACACTGCGAATGTCACTTTTTATGATGAATTTAGGCAGCATGGTTTTATGGGTAACGTCAATAAACGCTTGAGTTGATTGAAAGTTAAACTGTTAGACTTGCCTAAAAGGCAGCATAAATGAGTTCCATACGTAGCTTGTCACGGCACATATCGGCAAACCGGTCAGCCAGGTTTAAATAAAAAGTGGTTTGATTACGTCATTTTATTGACGTGACCCCCTATGTTTTATTACAATCCTGCCTCTTTCTATATTGTTGCGATAGAGGCACAGGTGTAAATCAGTTTCCACTGGTTGCCAACGCGTTTACTGAATCAGTAATAAATTTTAAAGTTAGGTAGAAATCGTTATGAAACGCACTTTTCAACCGTCCGTACTGAAGCGCAACCGTTCACACGGTTTCCGTGCTCGTATGGCCACTAAAAATGGTCGTCAGGTTCTGGCTCGCCGTCGTGCTAAAGGCCGCGCTCGTCTGACCGTTTCATCTAAGTAATAAAGCTAGCCCTCTATAGTGGTTACGCTCGCTTTTACCCGGGAGTTACGTTTGTTAACTCCCAGGCATTTCGACAATGTCTTCAAGCAGCCGCAGAGGGCGAGTTCCCCAGAGATAACAATCCTTGGTCGCCTTAACGAGCTGGGGCATCCCCGCATCGGTCTTACCATCGCCAAAAAAAATGTTAAACGAGCCCATGAGCGTAATCGTATTAAACGATTAGCCCGTGAATATTTTCGTTTGCATCAACATGAGTTGCCTTCAATGGACTTTGTGGTTCTGGTTCGCAGAGGGGTAGCCGATCTCGACAATCAACAGATTACGGAATCATTGGATAAGTTATGGCGTCGTCACCGTCGCTTGGCTCAAAAGTCCTGATCATGCTGATCAGAGGTTACCAACTGGCTATTAGTCCGTTGTTAGGACCTCGTTGTCGTTTCAATCCCACATGCTCTAATTACGGAATTGAGGCATTGCGCAGGTTTGGTATGCTAAAAGGTAGTTGGTTAACTGCCAAACGCGTATTAAAATGCCACCCTTTACACGCTGGTGGAGATGATCCTGTCCCACCTAGAAAAACTGATGATAATAGAGAATTATAACGATGGATTCCCAACGCAATCTTCTACTCATCGCTTTGTTGTTCGTGTCGTTCTTAGTTTGGCAGGCTTGGGAGAGCGATAAAGTTGCTCAGGAAACCAAGGCTGTTCAAGTTTCTCAGCAAAAGACGGACATGCCGAGCAGTGCAAGCAATGATGGTCAAGCGGTCACAGGTAGTGAACAAGGTAAGCTTATTGCCGTTAAAACCGACGTACTTGATATTCGTATCAATACTCGTGGTGGTGATATCGATGAGGCTGACCTGTTAGCCTATCCAGCAACCCTGAATTCACCAAACCCATTCCGTTTATTGGAAACCACACCAGGTTTTGTTTATCAGGCACAAAGTGGTCTGATCGGTCCTCATGGTCCAGACAACCCAGCGAATAACAATGGTCAACGCCCTCTTTATACATCAGAAGCAGCAAGCTTTGAGTTAAAAGATGGTCAAGACGAATTACGCATTCCGATGTCCTTCACCGATAATAACGGTGTGGTTTATCAGAAAACGTACATTCTGAAGCGTGGCAAATACACTGTTGATGTTGAATACAACATTCAAAACCCAACTGCACAGCCTTTAACGCTTGCGTTCTTCGGGCAATTAAAGCAAACCATCGCTTTACCAGAACAACGTGACACTGGCAGCAGCAACTTTGCTCTGCACACCTACCGTGGTGCGGCTTACTCTTCTGATGAAAATAACTATAAAAAATATAGTTTCAGTGACATCGAAGATAAAAACTTAAGCCTGACAACCAAAGGTGGTTGGGTCGCGATGCTGCAACAATACTTTGCAACTGCGTGGATCCCAGCTTCTTCTGAGCAAAGCACTTTCTACACCATTGATCTCGATAAGAAATCAGCCATCGTTGGTTATAAGAGTGAACCTCTGACCATCGCATCAAATGGTGCTGCGACCTACTCTTCTACACTGTGGATTGGTCCTGAAATTCAGTCAGAAATGGCGGAAGTTGCTCCTCATTTAGACTTAACCGTAGATTACGGTTGGTTATGGTTTATCTCTCAGCCACTGTTCAAACTGTTGAAATTCATTCACGGTTTCGTTGGTAACTGGGGTATTGCCATCATCGTTATCACCTTTATCGTCCGTGGTATCATGTACCCGTTGACCAAAGCGCAGTACACCTCAATGGCGAAAATGCGTTTACTGCAACCTAAACTGGCTGCAATGCGTGAGCGTATTGGTGACGATAAACAACGTATGAGCCAAGAAATGATGGCGCTGTACAAATCAGAAAAAGTAAACCCACTGGGTGGTTGTTTACCGCTGCTGATTCAAATGCCAATCTTCCTTGCGTTGTACTACATGTTGATGGGTTCTGTTGAACTGCGTCACGCACCGTTCTTTGGTTGGATCCAAGACTTGTCTGCACAAGACCCGTACTACATCCTGCCAGTGCTGATGGGTGTGACGATGTTTGTTATCCAGAAGATGTCACCAACGACCGTGACTGACCCAATGCAGCAGAAGATCATGACTTACATGCCAGTCGTGTTTACCGTGTTCTTCCTGTGGTTCCCATCAGGTCTGGTTCTGTACTATATCGTGAGCAACTTAGTCACCATTATCCAGCAGCAGGTTATTTACCGTGGTCTGGAAAAACGTGGCTTACATAGCCGTGATAAGAAAGCGAAGAAATAATCTAAATTCCAATCGAGTTTAGAGGGCTTCACAAAGCCAGATTCTATAGTAACATTGAGGCGATCCATTTAGGGTCGCCTCAATTTTTTTAGTCATAGACAGAGAAACATCATGCAAATCAACGATACTATCGTCGCACAGGCAACCGCTCCCGGTCGTGGTGGGGTTGGAATTTTACGTGTATCCGGCCCGCAAGCAGCCCTTGTTGCTGAAACAGTACTCGGAAAGTTACCGAAGCCGCGCTATGCCGATTATCTGCCATTTCGTGATGCAGATGGTTCTGTCCTTGACCAAGGGATTGCTCTCTATTTCCCTGGCCCTAACTCTTTTACTGGGGAAGATGTTCTTGAACTACAAGGACACGGTGGCCCAGTTATCCTCGATTTATTACTCAGAAGAATTCTGACCATTGCCAATATCCGTATTGCCAATCCGGGGGAGTTTTCTGAGCGTGCATTTTTAAATGACAAACTCGATTTAGCGCAAGCTGAAGCGATTGCCGACCTGATTGATGCGAGTTCAGAGCAAGCGGCGCGTTCCGCAATGAACTCTTTGCAGGGTGCTTTTTCCTCCCATATTCATCAATTGGTGGAAGCACTCACCCACTTACGCATCTATGTGGAAGCGGCGATTGATTTTCCAGATGAAGAAATTGATTTCCTGTCTGACGGTAAAATTGAAGCCAAATTAAACGAAGTGGTCGCAGACTTAGAAGACGTACGCTCACAGGCTCGTCAAGGGAGTTTGCTGCGCGAAGGTATGAAAGTGGTGATTGCAGGTCGCCCAAATGCAGGCAAATCGAGTTTACTCAATGCGTTAGCAGGTCGTGAAGCCGCGATTGTGACGGATATTGCAGGTACCACTCGTGATGTGTTGCGCGAACATATTCATATCGATGGTATGCCGCTGCACATTATTGATACCGCCGGTTTACGTGAAGCCAGCGATGAGGTAGAGCGCATCGGTATCGAACGCGCATGGAAAGAGATCGAGCAAGCCGACCGTGTTCTATTTATGGTAGACAGCACCACGACGGATGCCACTGAGCCACAAGAGATTTGGCCTGAATTTATGGCTCGCTTGCCAGAAACATTGCCAGTCACGGTTATTCGTAATAAAGCAGATAAAACAGGGGAATCTGTAGAATTTGTTGCTGATGCCCGTTACCCACTGATCCGTTTATCTGCCCGTGAAGAAAAAGGCATCGATTTGCTGCGCGATCACCTCAAAGAGACCATGGGCTTTAATAGCAATACAGAAGGCGGTTTCCTTGCCCGTCGTCGCCACTTACAAGCACTGAACAATGCCGCAACCCACCTTGCACAAGGCTATGACCAGTTAGTGAATGCTCGCTCTGGTGAGCTATTGGCTGAAGAGCTACGCTTAGCTCAGCAAGAACTGAGCGAAATCACCGGTGAATTTACCTCCGATGATTTGTTAGGGCGTATTTTCTCGAGTTTCTGTATTGGTAAGTAATTAAGTGAAATAAAAAACAAAAACCATTTTCCTGACATCGGGAAAATGGTTTGAGTCCACAGAAATTGCTAGTGAATTCATTTAAGCGGTGAGTAGATATAGGCTAGTCAATCACCCGGCTCGGATGGGTAAACACGGTGGCTTTACCTTGGCGGCAGAAACCGACCAGCGTTAAATTGGCTTTTTCGGCGACTTCAATTGCCAATGACGTCGCGGCTGAAACCGCAAACAGAATTTCCGCACCGCAGCTTGCGGCTTTTTGTACCATCTCATAACTTGCGCGGCTGGAGACTAAAATCGCCCCTTGCTGCCAGTCTGAACGGCTTTTCATTCCGAGCAATTTATCTAACGCCACATGGCGACCCACATCTTCGCATCCGCCCACTAAGTGACCTTCAGGAGAGATCCACGCAGCCGCATGAGTGCAACCCGTTAATGCGCCAATTTCTTGAACTGTCTTCAATTCTTGTAGGGCGTTATCGAGATAAGATAATGAGAATGTTTGAGTGAATGGCAGCGGAGTGATAGGCTTAAATATCTCATCGAGCTGTTCTGTACCACAAATACCGCAACCAGTTCGCCCAGTCAGATTACGACGACGCTCTTTGAGCGCCATAAAACGGCGGCTTGATAACTCGATATGAACTTCAATGCCTCGGTGACAACCTTGCACAATATCAATTCCGCGAATTTCATCACGGGATTGTATGATCCCTTCTGATAATGAAAAACCGACAGCAAAATCATCCAGATCTTTGGGTGTCGCCATCATTACCACATGAGATATCCCGTTATAAACGAGAGCGATAGGGATTTCCTCTGCAACGAAATCATTAACCAGTGAACCAAGGTTATTTTTTTGTTGCACGATTGTGGATTGAGCGCCGATCATTTTAGATAATTTGGGGTTATTTGTAGTATTTGTTTCATACATTAGATGAATTCCTATCACTAATGATACATAATATTCGATATGGGTAAAAAGAATTTACACCATTTATCAGGCAATGAACCTGAATACGTAAGGAAGACGTTGAATAAGAACAGTTTACCTCAAATTTTGTGACGAAGTTAGGTAAACATGAGCAATGTATATGAGGAGATCCCCCATGCAAGTCAGCAGAAGGCAGTTCTTTAAGATCTGCGCTGGCGGTATGGCAGGTACAACGGCAGCAGCGCTGGGTTTTGCTCCAGCAACTGCATTAGCCTCTACACGCCAGTATAAATTACTGCGTGCAAAAGAGACTCGAAATACCTGTACCTACTGTTCTGTCGGCTGTGGGCTGTTAATGTACAGCCTAGGTGATGGCGCGAAGAATGCGAAAGAAAGCATTTTTCATATCGAAGGGGACCCGGATCATCCGGTAAACCGTGGTGCACTTTGTCCTAAAGGTGCAGGATTAATCGACTTTATCCACAGTGAGAGTCGACTCAAGTATCCAGAAGTTCGCGAACCAGGCACTAACGAATGGAAACGCATCACTTGGAACGACGCGTTTGACCGCATCGCCAAGTTAATGAAAGAAGACCGTGATGCAAACTTCATTAAACAGAATAAAGATGGTGTAACGGTCAACCGTTGGTTAACCACCGGTATGCTGTGTGCATCAGCGGCAAGTAACGAAACAGGTTTTGTAACCCAAAAATTTAGTCGCGCCCTCGGCATGCTTGCCGTGGATAACCAAGCGCGTGTCTGACACGGACCAACGGTAGCAAGTCTTGCTCCAACATTTGGTCGCGGTGCGATGACCAACCACTGGGTTGACATTAAAAACGCAAACCTGATCGTCGTTATGGGCGGTAATGCGGCAGAAGCGCATCCAGTCGGTTTCCGCTGGGCGATGGAAGCGAAAATCCACAATAAAGCAAAATTAATCGTTATCGATCCACGCTTTACCCGTACTGCGGCTGTGGCGGATTTTTACACGCCTATCCGTTCAGGTACCGATATTGCCTTCCTGTCAGGTGTTATCAAATACTTGCTGGATAACGAAAAAATTCAACGTGAATACGTTGAGGCGTACACCAACGCTAGCTTAGTTATCCGTGAAGACTTTGGTTTTGATGACGGTCTGTTCACCGGTTACGATGCAGAAAAACGTCAATACGACAAGACCACGTGGAACTACGAGATGGATGAGAACGGCTTAGCGCTGCGCGATCCGACTCTGAAAAACCCACGTTGTGTTCTGAACTTATTGAAAGAGCACGTGAGCCGTTATACCCCAGAAGTGGTTAACAACATCTGTGGTACGCCAATCAAAGACTTCTTACAAGTCTGCGAATACATTGCAGAAACTAGCGCGAAAGACAAAACAGCGTCCTTCTTATATGCGCTGGGTTGGACTCAACACACCGTTGGTGCGCAGAACATTCGTACCATGGCGATGATCCAGTTACTGCTTGGTAACATGGGTATGTTAGGTGGTGGTGTGAACGCACTGCGTGGACACTCCAACATCCAAGGTCTGACTGACTTAGGTCTGTTATCTCAGAGCTTACCGGGTTACCTGACATTACCATCAGAAAAACAAACAACTTTAGAAAGCTATTTAGCGGCGAATACACCAAAAGCGACCGTTGCTGGTCAGGTGAACTATTGGGGTAACTACCCTAAATTCTTCGTCAGCTTAATGAAAACTTTCTATGGTGATAAAGCGCAGAAAGAGAATAACTGGGGCTTCGACCTGTTACCTAAGTGGGATCAGGGCTACGACGTTCTACGTTATTTCGAAATGATGGATAAGGGCGAAGTTAACGGCTATATCTGCCAAGGCTTTAACCCATTAGCCTCATTCCCGAACAAGAATAAAGTCTCGAAATCGCTTTCTAAGCTGAAATTCTTAATTACTATCGACCCGCTGAACACAGAAACTGCAAACTTCTGGCAAAACCACGGCGAAATGAACGATGTGAAACCGGAAGAGATTCAAACCACCGTGTTCCGTCTGCCATCTTGCTGTTTCGCTGAAGAAAACGGTTCAATTGTTAACTCAGCACGTTGGTTACAGTGGCACTGGAAAGGTGCGGACGCCCCGGGTGAAGCTATCAGTGATGGTGAAATCCTGTCGGGTATCTACCATCGCCTGCGTCAAATGTATGAAGCCGAAGGCGGCGCAGCACCTGAACAGGTTCTGAGCATGACTTGGGATTACCTCGACCGCGATAATCCAACGCCGGAAGAAGTGGCTCAAGAAAGTAACGGTTACGCATTAGAAGACCTGAAAGATGCCGACGGTAACGTGATTGTGAAAAAAGGCGAACTGCTTAGCTCGTTTGCGCAATTACGTGATGACGGTACGACGGCTAGTGGTTGCTGGATCTTCTCTGGTAGCTGGACGCCGAAAGGTAACCAAATGGCTAACCGTGATAACTCCGACCCAACTGGTCTGGGTAACACATTAGGTTGGGCATGGGCATGGCCACTGAACCGTCGTGTGATTTATAACCGTGCATCTGCTGATCCAATGGGTAAACCATGGGATCCGAAGCGCCAAATCCTTGAGTGGAATGGTAGCAAGTGGGTAGGTATGGATATTCCAGACTACAGCACAGCAGCGCCGGGAAGCGGTGTCGGTCCATTTATTATGCAGCCTGAAGGTATGGGTCGTTTATTTGCACTGGATAAGATGGCAGAAGGTCCATTCCCAGAGCATTACGAACCAATCGAAACGCCGCTGGATACTAACCCGCTGCATCCAAATGTGGTGTCAAACCCTGCAGCTCGTGTGTTTAAAGACGACTGGGCGCAAATGGGTAAAGCGACTGAGTTCCCATACGTGGGTACCACTTACCGCTTAACTGAGCACTTCCACTATTGGACGAAGCACGCGCTGTTAAATGCCATTATCCAACCTCAACAGTTCATTGAAATTGGTGAACGTTTAGCGAAAGAAAAAGGCATCGAGCAAGGCGATACGGTTAAAGTCAGTTCTAAACGTGGTTACATCAAAGCGAAAGCCGTGGTCACTAAACGCATTAAAACCCTGCAAGTGGATGGAAAAGACATCGATACCATCGGTATTCCAATTCACTGGGGCTTTGAAGGTGTTGCAGTGAAGGGCTTTATCACCAACACATTAACGCCATATGTGGGTGATGCGAATACTCAGACGCCGGAATTTAAATCATTCCTTGTCAACGTGGAAAAGGTGTAAGGAGATAAATTATGTCAATGCAATCTCAGGACATTATTCGTCGCTCTGCCACCAATTCCCTGACGCCCGCACCTCAGGTGCGGGACTATAAGGAAGAAGTTGCAAAGCTGATTGACGTCACAACCTGTATCGGCTGTAAAGCGTGTCAGGTTGCGTGTTCCGAATGGAACGATATCCGTGACAAAATCGGAACAAACGTTGGGGTGTATGACAACCCAACGGATTTAACCGCTAAGTCATGGACAGTCATGCGCTTCTCTGAAGTGGAAGAGAACGATAAATTTGAATGGCTGATCCGTAAAGATGGCTGTATGCACTGTGCTGATCCGGGTTGCCTGAAGGCATGTCCGTCAGAAGGCGCAATCGTCCAGTACAAAAACGGTATCGTGGATTTCCAATCTGAACACTGTATCGGCTGTGGTTACTGTATCGCGGGTTGCCCGTTCAACGTGCCACGCATCAACAAAGAAGACAACCGCGCATACAAATGTACGCTGTGTGTCGACCGTGTTGAAGTCGGACAAGAGCCTGCTTGTGTGAAAACATGTCCAACTGGCGCTATCCATTTTGGTAGCAAAGAAGACATGATTGGCATGGCTGGCGAACGTGTTGAAGAGCTGAAAACTCGTGGTTATGCAAACGCAGGTTTATACGATCCACAAGGTGTGGGCGGTACGCACGTTATGTACGTATTGCACCATGCGGATAAGCCGCAGTTGTATCACGGATTACCAGAAAATCCGACCATCAGCCCAACAGTTACCTTCTGGAAAGGTATCTGGAAGCCGATTGCTGCGGTTGGTTTTGCGGCAACATTTGCGGCGGCAATTTTCCACTATGTGGGAATTGGTCCAAACCGCGTCTCCAAGAAAGATGAAGAAGAGGCTCTAGAAGATTTGCATAACGCAATGTCGTCTGACACTTCGAAATCAAAAGAAGGGGAGGATCAGAAATGATGCCAGATGATAACGACAAAATTATTCGCCACAAACCGATTGAAAGGATCAATCACTGGGCGGTTGTAATTTGCTTCTTGTTCACGGCTATCAGCGGACTGGGCTTTTTCTTCCCATCGCTGAACTGGTTTATGAACATTTTAGGCACGCCACAACTGTCTCGAATTTTGCATCCATTCGTGGGTACGGCGATGTTCTTGCTGTTCGTCTTTATGTTCTTCCGTTATTTCCACCATAACTTCATTAATAAAGAAGATATCAAATGGGGGAAAAATATCGGTAAGGTACTGAAAAACGAAGAAGCTGGCGACGTGGGCCAATATAACCTCGGTCAGAAAGGGGTGTATTGGGTAGTCACTATCTGCTTACTGGCATTGGTTGTCACTGGCGTGATTATGTGGCGTCCATTCTTCGCGGACTACTTCCCAATTCCAGTGTACCGCGCAGCGATTCTGATTCACTCGCTGTCAGCCATTGGCTTGATCCTGATGATTGTTGTGCATGCGTATGCGGCAATTTGGGTCAAAGGATCTGTGCGTGCGATGGTTGAAGGTTGGGTAACACGTGGTTGGGCGAGAAAGCATCACCCACGCTGGTACCGCGAGCTAGTTGCTAAAGAGAAACAGCAACAAGAGCAGCAAGAGAAAAACTAAGGTTTTTTATCTCGATGAATCAAGCCCACAACATTAGTTGTGGGTTTTTTTATGGCGAAGGCTAAGTTAATCAATCACGGATTGTGAAGCTGTAAATTAGCGCACATCCCAAGAGAACTAATACAGCAGAAAACCCGACATACTGGTAATTCACCGATAAAATCCCGCCAGCTAATCCCCCCGTAATAAAAGAGAGTACCGCTAAGAGTAAAACTTTTTTGCTACTGTCCCCAGGCACATTTTTCAAAAAGGCATTAATGCAGGATGTAGTCATGCCGGTGACATAGGTGGAGTGGATCCCAACTGTTCCCGCCTTATTAAAATAACCATTTTGAATGCCCATTGATAAGCTGATCAGCAAAATGGCTAAATCAGGTGAATACAAAGGCTGGATGAAAAAATAAATAGTGAAAACACCACTAAATATTAAAAATACCAGACCTAGAACAAAGCGATATAACACAATTGCGCTATGCTTGAGCCGAATCCAAGAACCTAAAAATGTTCCTGCAAAAAATCCTAATATGGAAATTGCGGAGAGTAGCAACATGCCAATATTCATTTTGGCGAGGTAAATCATACTTAAAATGCTATTTCCTGTCAGATGGCCAGTAAACACCTCAAAGATGACAAATGAGCAGGCATCGACAAATCCGCCAATAAAGGCAAGCAATAAAAAGAAGGGTGTGTGAGACTTCGCTTCGAAGTGAAATAATGACGACATATTATTGCCCTTTATGCGGATAGAGAGCACACCATTATAGGTGCCAATTGGATTAACATCATGGGAATAACAGTATTTATATCAAATAAAAATGCCTTAATACCAATTTGTTATTTCCACAGACAAACTAGGGTTAACAACGGTGAATATTCGGAGGGCTAGAGTAGCCTATCAGTGACTTTTGTTTTATCCTGACGGGTACAACGGCAAGACTTGCTGGTTAATCGAATATTTTCTTAGAGGCTTGCGGGGAAATGCGAATAGGCAATTTCTCGGGGTAAGTTGTTATAAAAAATATAAAAGAGAGAGAGCAATGGGTATTCGTATCGTCCCGAAAGAAGAATTAGGTCAAGAGAGATTAAAAGAGAAAGGCATCGGTTTTATTCCGCCTGTTTTATTCCCGAATTTAAAAAGCCTTTATCAACGTCGTGCAGAAAGATTAAAAGAGTTAGGCGTTGGTGAACATCCTTTTGCAGATTATCTGAACTTCGCTGCGGAAGTGGCAACGGCGCAAAATAATGCGCAGCATGACAATCCATTAGAGATGGATATGGAAGCGGTTTTAGCACGTTCAATGGCAACGAATACCGCACCATTAGATGCAAAAACATTCCCACGCACTGGTCACTGGCACAAATTATTACGTTCAATCATCGCCGAATTGATGCCGATCGTGCCAGATTCTGTTCGTACTGCCCTCGAAAACTTAGAAAAAGCATCAGAAGCTGAACTCGAAGAGATGGCAACTGCGCTGTTAAACGAACAGTTTGAAAAAGTCCCTGCGGATAAATCCATGTTCATTTGGGCGGCATTGTCTGTCTATTGGGCACAAATGGCGGCCAATATCCCAGGTAAAGCTCGCGCAGAGCACGGCGATCATCGTCATTACTGCCCAGTGTGCAACAGCATGCCAGTCTCCAGCATTGTACAAATTGGGACTAGCCAAGGTTTACGCTATTTACACTGCACACTGTGTGAAACAGAGTGGCACATGGTTCGTGTGAAATGCAGTAACTGCGAACAAACTCGCGATCTTAACTACTGGTCACTGGATGATGAAAATGCGGCAGTGAAAGCGGAAAGCTGTGGTGACTGCGGTAGCTATCTGAAAGTGTTATACCAAGAGAAAGAAGCCAAAGTGGAAGCGGTAGCGGATGATTTAGCTTCGATCATTTTAGATGCGCGTATGGAAGAAGAAGGTTTTGCTCGTAGCAGCATTAACCCATTCTTATTCCCGGGCGAAAAATAATCTGTTAGCTGCACAGTAAGAAAAGAGAAGAGTGACTATGGATGAATCGAATGTCGCGCTATACCGCCAGTTACCTGCCATCGACAAGCTTTTACAATGCGATGAAGCACAGATATTGGTGGAAAAATCGGGTCTGCATTGGGTAACAGAATGCCTACGTGAAATGCAGGAACAAGCGCGAGCGTCTATTGCACAAGACGGATGTTTGCCGGATTGGCACGGTGATTGGTTAGCAGAACTTTCTGTTCGCCATGATGAGTTGCAACACAGTGCGTTAAAAAACGTCTTTAATTTGACGGGGACTGTGTTGCACACCAACCTAGGGCGTGCAGTGATGTCCAACTCTGCTATTCATGCTGTTTCGCAAGTGATGAGTTCACCAGTCACGTTAGAATATTCTCTTGATGGCGCAACGCGAGGGCATCGCGACCGCGCCATTGCTGATTTACTGTGCCAACTCACAGGGGCAGAAGATGCCTGTATTGTGAATAACAATGCGGCGGCGGTTTTACTGCTATTAGCCACGGTAGCCCCGCAGCGCGAGGTGATTGTCTCTCGCGGTGAGCTGGTGGAAATTGGGGGCGCATTTCGTGTTCCCGATGTAATGGCACAGGCAGGCTGTAAATTGGTTGAAGTGGGCACTACTAACCGAACCCATTTACGGGATTATGAAAATGCCATTAATGACCAAACTGGGTTGTTAATGAAGGTACATACCAGTAACTACAGCATTGAAGGCTTTACCGCGGAAGTTGAAGGGGAAGAGCTGGCTGTTTTAGGGCAAAAATACCAATTACCGACAGCGATTGATTTAGGCAGTGGGTCGATGATTGATATGACCGCGTATGGATTGCCAGCGGAGCCGATGCCACAAGCATATTTATCTCAAGGCATTGATTTGGTCTCTATTTCAGGAGACAAATTACTGGGAGGGCCTCAAGCGGGGATCATTCTCGGTAAGAAAAAATGGATTGATGCCATTCAAAAACACCCTTTAAAACGCGCCCTTCGCGTAGATAAAATGGTGCTTGCTGCGTTAGAAGCGACGCTAAAACTCTATTTAACTCCAGAAAAACTCACCACTGAACTGCCGACATTACGTTGGCTAACACGTTCCCAAGAAGAAATTAGGCAGAGTGCCGAGAATATCCTCGTGAAGCTGCAAGCCTATTATGGGGATCGCTTCTTTGTCGAGGCTGAGCCTTGCTTATCGCAAATCGGTAGTGGCTCTCTTCCCGTTGACCGATTACCCAGCTATGCGATTACATTCGCGCCTCTTGATGGAAAAGGCGGTAATTTAGAGCGCCTTGCCAGCCACTGGCGTCAATTACCTCAGCCTGTTATCGGGCGTTTAAAAGAGGGCAAACTGTGGCTAGACCTACGTTGCCTTGAGAATGAACACGAATTAGTGCAGGCGTTATTGTCATGATTTTTGCGACAGCCGGTCATGTTGACCATGGTAAAACATCGTTAATTCAAGCGCTGACTGGCGTGAACACCGCGCATCTTCCAGAAGAGAAGAAACGTGGAATGACTATCGACCTCGGCTATGCATATTGGCCACAATCTGATGGTAGCTCAATCGGTTTCATTGATGTCCCCGGACACGAAAAATTCCTCGCGAACATGTTGGCGGGGATCGGTGGGGTTAATCATGCCCTACTGGTGGTGGCGTGCGACGATGGAATCATGGCGCAAACCCTTGAGCATTTGTCGATTTTACGACTTGCGGGTTGCCAAGATGTCTCGGTGATTTTAACTAAAGCCGACCGTGTTGATGAGCAGCGAGTGACTGAGGTCACTCAACAGGTTCACACTGAACTGCGTCGCCAAGGCTGGTTGAATGCGCCACTATTTATCACTTCAGCAAGTACAGGGCTGGGCATTGATGCACTGCGCCAAGACTTGCAGCAACTGCACCAACAACACAATTCCTCTACTGACCTGCAACAGCGTTTCCGTTTAGCCATCGACCGTATTTTCCATGTGAAAGGAGCGGGGATTGTGGTTACGGGAACGGCGCTTGCGGGTAAAGTGAGTGTGGGTGAATCCTTATGGGTTACGGGGGCTGATACTTCGGTTCGTATTCGTGGTATTCATCGCCAAAATCAAGTCGCAGAGTTTGCTCAAGCGGGGGATCGCGTCGCGCTGAATTTAACGGGGAACATCGATAAAGAATCGATAACCCGCGGTGATTGGCTGCTGGCGGAGCAACCTGCTTTTATCGCTTCTCGAGTGATAGTGGAGTTGACCTGCGATGCGCCACTCAAGCATTGGCAACCCGTGCATCTTTACCACGGTGCAAGTCACATTACAGGGCGGGTCTCTTTGCTGACGGAATCAGGCGAAACGCCGATGTTGGCCGAGCTGATTTTAGATACGCCACTGTGGCTGGTGGATAATGACCGATTAATTATTCGCGATATTAGTGCGCGACACACCTTGGCTGGTGCGCGTGTTATTCGCTTAGTCTCTCCGCGTCGTGGTAAGAGACAGCCTGAGTTCCTCGATTGGTTATCTCGTTTATGTGCAACGGATGATGAGCTGACACAGCTTAACCTACAGTTACCCAGCGGTGAGCTAGACTTAAACTGTTACGGTTGGTCGCGTCAGTTAACTCAGTTGGCATTAGATTCCTTGCTGGAACAAGTTGATATCGTCCGTGTCGGCGATGTTGTACTTTCTGCGTTTAAGGCGCAGGTTGCCAAGGATAAATTGATTCAATCCCTCGAAAACTTCAATGAAGTTCATAGTGACCAGATTGGTGTGGGTAAAGCGCGATTGAAACGGATGGCGCTACCCACGATGGATGAAACCTTAGTATTCAAATTGATTAATGATTTGATTGCCGAGGGGGCGATTAAGCAGACTCGTGGCTGGCTGCATATGCCGCAGCATGGGCTAGTGTTTGATGCCAAGCAGCAAGGTATTTGGCAACAAGTGGAAGGGCTGTTCACGCATCCTGAAGCTCGTTGGGTACGCGATATTGCCGTAGAAACGGGTCACGATGAAGATACTATTCGCCGTATATTGAAAAAAGCTGCACAAATGGGGCTGATCGTGGCGATTGTGCGTGATAGGTATTATAGCAGCGAACAGATCCGTCAATTTGCCCAAATTATTTCGTGCCACTGTGCTGAGCACGAGGTGATTTTTGCCGCTGATTTTCGTAATGAATTGGGTATTGGTCGCAAACTGGCGATTCAAATTCTCGAGTTCTTTGATAAAAGCGGCTTTACTCGTCGTAAAGAAGATGGGCATTATTTACGAGACAAAGGCATTTTTGTTGAATAAATTGTAGGGTTTCCGCCATTATAATGCTGGCAGTTTTATTAACCTCGATACCTTTTTGTGAATTGTGGAAGTCAAATGAATAAAAAACTAATTGCGAGTATTTATCTGGCGCTGATTTTTATTGGCTCGCTATTTTTAGTCTTTGAAAAAAGCGGCGTTATTTATCCTGGTCTGATTTCCATTTGTGTTTACGCTGTCATATTTGGTGTTTTATTTACAGTTACTGCTCGCTGGGTTTTCTCTGCAATTATTACGAGTACCCTGTTTATTATCATCAAAATCTTTAACCAGTTGAAAGTTCACTATTATAAAGAGCAACTTTTCTTTACTGATATTAATTTGATGACGGATACCTCCAACTTAGGGACATTAGGCCACTATTGGTTGGCGGGGGTGGCGGTACTTGCGTTATTTATTCTGCTTATCATCAACGGTGTGATCAGTTGGCGTTTATCTACACCATGTAAACGCAAGGTATCACGCGTGGTTAGTGTGCTCATGGTCATCGTGGGCTACTTCGGGGCGGATTGGGCAAGTGCGCATTACTTTGATAAATGGTCACAAACCTTGCCGAAAGGCCGCGGTACAGTGACTAACTTGGTGATGTCTGCACAGAATGCGAAATACAAATCACCGCATTTTGTCGGTGATGCGAGCTATTTTGAGCAAAAAGCTGAGAATGTTTCTTTAGCAAACAATGTTTCTGTGGCAAATAATGCACAAACCGAAAAGCCTGACATTCTGCTGTTATTACAAGAATCTACGGTTGACCCAAAAGTTTATGATTTACCTGCGGGAACGAAACTGCCAGAGTTATTTATGTTCCAGCAAGATGTCAATTTAACTGCACATAGTCCGATGCGCGTACAAACCTTTGGTGGTGGAACATGGTTATCTGAGTTTTCCGCATTAACGGGGTTAAATAGCGATGATTTCGGGGCACAAAAAAGTGGTGTGTTCTATTTTGTGGTCGATCATTTAAATAACAGCTTATTTAAAGAGATGAAAGCCAACGGTTATTACACGGTTGTCCTAACACCGTTTAATAAAGGGGCTTATCATTCAGGTCACGCTTATGAAACGCTGGGCGTTGACCGTATCATTCAGCCTCAAGAGTTAGGCTATCCCGGTAAGTTGCAAGATAATTTATGGACGATCAGCACGGAAGATATGCTGAAGTACGTGAAAGAAATTTTGGCAACAGAAACGGACAAGCCCGTCTTTATTTTTGCACTAACCATGTATGAACACGGGCCTTATAAAGAAGGGCACAGTGATGATTACGGAATTAAAGATAAGCTAGATAATAAAGATTCCGCGGGCGAATTTAGTCATTATATGGAAAAAATTGTCCACTCTGATGATGCCATTCGTGACTTTGTTTCGTTTATGGAAAAGCGGCAGCGTCCAATGATGTTCCTCTATTTTGGAGACCATCAACCGGGGATCAGCTTAGATAAATATCAGTCCACATTATCGTCCCCTGCTTATGCGACGCAGTTTACCCTAAGAGATAATCTCAAAGCGGGTACTGAAATTAAAACGGGTGAGTTAACGGATATTTCATTCCTTGGCGGCATGTTATTGGAACGCGCGAACTTAAAAGTTTCGCCATTCTATGAAGCAAACATTAAGATGCGTCATTTATGCGACGGTAAACTGAATGACTGTGAAGATAAGCAGTTACTCGATGGTTATCGCCACTATATTTATCATGTGCTCGGTGTCGCCAATAAAGATGAGACCAAGTAGTTTATCTCTAATTAGTGCTAGAATGTTGATAAACCATCATTTAATAACGTAAGAAGATAACGAATATGAAATATTTGGTCACGGGAAGTGCCGGGTTTATTGGTTTTAGATTGTGTCAAAGACTGTTAGAAAGTGGGCATGAAGTTATCGGTATCGATAATATGAACGCCTATTATGATCAGGGATTGAAACAGTCTCGACTGCATATTCTTGAACAATATCCGCAGTTCCGGTTTATTCCTCTTGATATCACTGACCGCGAAAAAGTGCTGGTGCTGTGTACTCAAGAGAATTTTGACCGCGTTATCCACCTTGCCGCACAGGCAGGGGTGCGTTACTCATTACAAAACCCATTTGCCTATGCTGATAGCAATCTGAATGGGCATTTGGCGATTTTAGAAGGCTGCCGCCAAGCGAAAGTGAAACACTTGGTGTATGCCTCTTCAAGTTCGGTGTATGGCGTAACCGACAAAATGCCATTCACCACCGATATGTCCACCGATCACCCTATCTCATTGTACGCCGCGACCAAAAAAGCCAATGAGTTAATGGCGCACTCTTATTCGCATCTTTATCAGCTGCCGACGACAGGCTTACGCTTTTTCACCGTGTATGGCCCGTGGGGACGCCCAGATATGGCACTGTTTAAATTCACCAAAGCTATCTTAGCGGGTGAACCTATCGATGTTTATAATAACGGCGATCTTAGCCGTGATTTCACTTTCATTGATGATATTGTCGAAGGTGTTATTCGCGTTTCAGATATAATTCCGCAAGCAGACCCGCAAAATCGTTCTGATTCGCCAGCGCAAAGCAGCGCACCTTACCGCATTTATAATATTGGGAATGGGCAGCCAGTGAAGCTGATCGATTTTATTTCTGCATTGGAAAATGCGTTAGGAAAAGAAGCCATTAAGAACTTCTTACCGATGCAAGCGGGAGATGTTTACACGACATGGGCAGACACCGAAGACCTGTTTAACGTCACCGGCTATCGCCCACAAGTTTCTATTGAACAGGGTGTTCAGGCATTTGTTGACTGGTATAAATCGTATTATCACCGTTAATACTGACCATCGATATCATAAACCACCTGAAATATCCGCAGAAGGATTTGAGAGGCAAGTTTGAAAATAGCAATCGCAGGTACCGGCTACGTCGGTCTGTCTAACGCCATGTTACTGTCCCAACACCACGAAGTGGTGGCGGTGGATATCATTCCTGAAAAAGTGGCGATGCTTAATAATAAGCAATCCCCAATTATCGATACCGAAATCGAACAGTTTTTAACGGAAAAACAGCTTAATTTCCGTGCAACCGAAGATAAAGTCGAAGCCTATACTGGCGCGCAATACGTGATTGTGGCGACCCCGACAGACTACGACCCAAAAACTAACTACTTCAACACTAACTCCGTGGAATCCGTTATTCACGATGTGAACAAACTGAACCCAGACGCGACCATTATCGTCAAATCTACTATTCCAGTGGGCTTTACAGAGCGTCTGCGTGAAGAGTTCGGTTACACCAACGTGATTTTCTCCCCAGAATTCTTACGTGAAGGTCGCGCGCTGTGGGATAACTTGTACCCGTCCCGTATCGTGGTGGGAGAACGTTCTGAACGTGCACAGATTTTCGCTGACTTACTGTTAGAAGGCGCGATTAAGAAAGATGTACCGGTGCTGTTTACTGACGGGACTGAAGCCGAAGCGGTTAAACTGTTCGCCAACACCTTCTTAGCCATGCGTGTGGCATACTTCAACGAATTAGACACTTACGCAGAAAGCCGTGGTTTGAATGCGCGTCAAATCATTGAAGGGGTTTCTTTAGACCCACGTATCGGCAGCCACTACAATAACCCATCCTTCGGTTATGGCGGCTACTGCTTACCAAAAGACACCAAGCAGTTACTGGCGAACTACGACGATGTACCGAACAACCTAATTAACGCGATTGTCGAATCTAACCGCACGCGTAAAGACTTTATCTCGGATGCGATTATTGCTAAAGCACCTCGTAAAGTGGGTGTGTATCGCTTAGTGATGAAAGCCGGCTCCGATAACTTCCGTGCTTCTGCGGTGCAGGGTGTAATGAAGCGTATCAAAGCCAAAGGGATTGAAGTGGTGGTTTACGAACCAGTACTGAAAGAAGATGAATTCTTCCGCTCAAAAGTTATCCGTGACTTAGAAACCTTCAAAGCAGAAAGCGACATTATTCTGGCAAACCGCATGGTGCCTGAGCTGGATGATGTGGCAGATAAAGTCTATACCCGTGACTTGTTTGGTAATGACTAAGATTAAATAGTCACCAGTGATTTATAATGAAAATGCCCCACAGGTTGGGGCATTTTTTATTTGTATCCATTGTCATTCAGAGAGATAGCTTTCCATCACCATTCCACCTGCACCTTGAGCGACGATTTCATAAGAATCATTAGCTGGGTAAATGCGCGGTTTGATATGCGGGAAAATCGAGAGTTTTTGCTCAATGGATTTTTTGGTCATCTCAAAGAAATGGTTTTTTGGGGTGAGGGTTCCCCCGCAAACCACCACATCCGCTTGAGTAATTAATACCGCGTTGGCAATGGCGATACCGTAGTAATACGCGGCTTCTTCTAAGGCTTTAAGACACACCTCATCATTCTGGGCAAGTGCCTGAAAAATCGTGTGATAGTTAATTTCATCCTCAGATTTGACGAGTTGGTTAATCACCGATGGCTTGCCAAGTCTTAAATGTTGAATCACGCGAGATTTAATGGCGTGCAAGGAACTGTACTGTTTCAAACAACCAAATGAACCGCATTCACAACGCTGACCGTTGATGTCGATAGTGGTATGGCCGAACGCTTGTGCGGTGCTTATTGGCGTTGGGGCATATTGGTTGTTGATAATGGTTGAGCTGCGAATGTCGGTATCACAAGTGGTGAGTAAGAACCGTTGGCTGTCAGAAGCGTAGCGTAAACGGTACTCCGCAAAGGCCGCGAAGCTGATACCACTTCCTAATAGAACAAAGCAGGGAACGCGCTGGGTAATGTACTGATATAGCGCTTGAATCCGTGCGCTGTAGTCAGAATAAGGCACTTTATCGCGTTCTAAAATATGGTCGATGGCAATGCCGATCCCCAGGATTTTTTGAGTATCTAACTGATGCTTAGCAAGTAGGTCATCCACGTTGTCCAGTAGGTGGTCGAGCATATTTTCGGCAGTTTCGAGGTGCTCATACTTGATTTTGACTTTGCCAAGAATGTCTAACTTCAGATTTTGCAGCACAATCGTAGAGTAAATATCACTCATCTCAATGCCAATTAAGTAGCCATCAGCAGGATTGACGCTGTACAAAATGGGTTTGCGTCCTCCCGTTGATTCCCCAAGTTCTGACGTGGAGAGTAACTGGCATTTACTTAGTTCATCGAGGAGCCTGGCACAGGTCGCGGGTTTCATGTTCGCGAGGGAGGTTAGCGCTTCCGCCCGAATTGGTCCGTGGTTGAGGATCAGCCGATACAGCGTTTTGAGTTTTTGAGTTTTGGAATTTTTGGATGTGCGAAATTCGTTCAATAAACGGTGTAACAATTGCTCCCCCTCCTGTTTTCGCTAGTGGAATATCCAGTTATAAAGCTAATCATTCAAGATTAACAGATTCACATGGCGAGTACTTTAACAGATGTCATGTTTATTAACATTTTCTCAAAATGAGATTAAGATCGCTGTTAGATTTTCTAATTACGTTATTATCCCAATCATCTTCTTTATTTGATTTGATTGCGGAGCGCATTATGCACAACACCAAAGATATCTTAGAAAGCCTGAGTTTTATCCAATCTCGTACGGATATGAAGCCCACTGTTGGGATCATTTTAGGGTCTGGATTAGGCCCATTTGCTGATACGTTAGAAAATGCGGTGCATATTCCTTATAGCGAAGTACCCCATTTTGCGAAGTCTGAAGCGGTAGGTCACGCGAACGAATTAGTGATCGGGACGATTGCAGGCAAAACGGTAGTGGCGATGAAAGGTCGCTTTCACTATTACGAAGGTTTTTCGCTGGATCAAGTGACGTTCCCTGTGCGTTTAATGAAAGCGCTGGGTGTGGAAAAATTGATCATCACCAACGCCTGCGGAGCGGTGAATACTGACTTTAATCCGGGCGACCTAATGGTTATCACCGACCATATTAATCTGACGGCGAATAACCCTTTAATGGGACCAAACAACCCAGAACTGGGTGTACGTTTCCTGGATGTCAGCGAAGTGTACAACAAAGAGCTGCGCCAAACGATTTTGGATGTCGCGAAGGAGCAAGGTGTGTCTCTGCGCCAAGGCGTGTATGCGTGGTGGACAGGCCCAACCTATGAAACGCCAGCCGAAATTCGCATGATCAGAACTCTTGGCGCTGATGCGGTGGGAATGTCTACCGTACCTGAAGCGCTGGTGGCTCACCATTCTCAGATTAAAACAGTCGGTATTTCCTGCCTGACCAACATGGCGTGCGGCATTTTAGAACAGCCTTTAAGCCATGATGAAGTGATTGAAACAGCAGAAAAAGTGAAGGCAACCTTCTTAAAATTAGTGACGGGTGTGATTGAGCGTTTCTAACTTTTTATCAAATTAAGCTTTTTATCAAATTAATAGAAAGACAGTGCGGGAGCGGTTTTCCTTTGGGGCATTATTGCCGAGCTGAGAATGTTACCCGCCAAATTCACTCCAAACGGAGCCTAGTATGAATATTAAGTCTCGTTTAAAGGTCATGCTTTTTCTGCAATATTTTGTTTGGGGAAGTTGGCTGGTGACATTGGGTGCCTACATGATGAAAACCTTGGATTTCTCCGGGGCTGAAGTCGGTATGGTGTACAGCTCGAAAGGGATTGCCGCTATTTTGATGCCCGGATTAATCGGCATCATTGCGGATAAATATATTCCTGCAAACCGCCTGTATATGCTTTGCCATATTATTTGTGCGGGTTCATTGTTTTACGCTGCGACGGTGGCGGATCCTTCAGTGATGTTCTGGGCAATGTTAATTAATGCGATGGCATTTATGCCGACGATTGCCTTGTCGAACACCATTAGCTACTCATCGCTAAGTCAGTATCAGCTAGACTCTGTTGCTAATTTCCCGCCCATTCGTGTATTTGGTACCGTAGGATTTATTGCGGCGATGTGGAGCATTAGTTTACTGAAGTTTGAGTTGAGTAGTATGCAGCTGTATGTGGCGGGAAGTTGTTCGTTGCTGCTCGCGATGTATTCCCTGACATTACCAAAAATGGCAGTGAATAAGCAGGCGATTACCACCAGTTGGATGAGCAAGCTTGGGTTAGATGCCTTAGTGTTGTTCAAAAAGCCGATTATGGCGGTATTTTTCCTGTTTGCGATGCTACTGGGCGCGGTTCTGCAAATTACCAATACGTTTGGTAGCCCGTTCTTGCATGATTTTGCGCGTAACCCGCTGTATCAAGACAGTTTGATTGTTCAGTATCCATCGATTTTGCTGTCAGTTTCCCAAATGGCCGAAGTGGCATTTATTCTTGCTATTCCATTCTTTTTAAAGCGTTATGGCATTAAAACCGTCATGCTGCTCAGTATGTTGGCATGGACATTACGATTTGGTTTCTTTGCATTCGGTGACCCATCGACTATCGGTTTGATGTTCTTAATTATGTCGATGATTGTGTATGGCTGTGCGTTTGATTTCTTTAATATTTCCGGCTCTATTTTTATTGAGCAGGAAGTGGATCACCGTATGCGTGCCAGTGCTCAAGGGTTGTTTATGACCATGGTGAATGGTGTGGGCGCCTATTTTGGGGCGATATTGAGCGGATTGGTCGTCGACTACTTTAGTGTGGATGGCGTGAAGGATTGGCAGTCAATTTGGCTGGTGTTCTCGTCCTACACCGTAATATTGGCCGTGATTTTCTACTTCTCTTTCCATTATAAGCACCAGCGTGAGAAACCGTTGGAAATGGCAAAAGCGGGTTAAGGTTGAGTTTGACTTAATAAAAAAGCCAGCGAATTCAGTGAATAAGCTGGCTTGAAGTTACTCTGAAAAGTGAATTTTATTCGATGTTCTGAATCTGTTCGCGCATTTGCTCGATCAGCACTTTAAGTTCAACAGCAGAGTTAGTCACTTCACTATTAATAGACTTAGAGGCAAGGGTGTTTGATTCGCGGTTAAACTCTTGCATCATAAAATCGAGGCGACGACCGCTAGCTTCTTTTTTCTTCAGAATATTGCGTGTCTCTTTAACGTGCGCTTCCAGTCGGTCTAACTCTTCAGCGACATCAACGCGCTGAGCCAGTAAAATCAGCTCTTGCTCTAAACGATTACTGTCTACTTGGATTTGGGCATCGTCTAGCTTGCTTTGTAGACGGTCACGCTGCCATTGTAGGATTTCAGGCATATGTTGGCGAACTTTGGCAACTTCAACCAAAACACCATCCAGACGTTGCTCGATAAGGCTATGCAGCGCTGCACCTTCTGCTTCACGGCTTTGGATAAAGGCATCGATGGTTTCATCTAAGCCAGCCATTAACTGTTCACTAATCGCGTCTAAATCTTGTTCACCAGCGGACATCACACCCGGCCAGCGTAAGATTTCTAATGGGTTAATTTCACCTTCGTGGCTGTAATTTTTTACCCAGTTTGCTGCGCTAATCAGCTGGCGAGCTAAATCTTCATTGAGTAGTAACTCACCACGGTGAGCACCATCTAAGTCAAAACGCAGATTACATTCGACTTTACCACGGGTTAGGCGGGAACGAAGGCGTTCACGGATAACTGGCTCTAAGCTGCGAAATTGCTCGGGTAAACGGATATAGGTTTCTAAATAACGCTGGTTTACGGAACGCAGCTCCCAAGCCGCATTCCCCCATTCACCCTTGATATCACGGCGGGCAAAAGCAGTCATACTACGGATCATAATTCGTTCCTATCATTCATTGAGATAACAGGATTATAGCGCTATGACGGATGACAGGATAGGCATTATCCGATTAACAACGTATAATACGTGCCAATTTGAGTTGATAACGGAGATAACACCATGCGCCCAGCAGGTAGATTAGCAGACCAGATGCGTCCAATAAAAATTACGCGTAATTATACAAAGCACGCGGAAGGCTCTGTTCTTATTGAGTTTGGCGACACTAAGGTGTTATGTAACGCGACCGTTGAAGAAGGTGTTCCTCGTTTCTTAAAAGGTCAGGGACAAGGTTGGGTAACCGCAGAATACGGTATGTTACCTCGCGCAACGAACTCCCGTAACCAACGTGAAGCGGCAAAAGGGAAGCAAACCGGTCGTACTATGGAAATTCAACGACTGATCGCGCGTTCATTACGTGCGGCGGTTGACCTGAAAAAACTTGGCGAACACACCATTACGTTGGACTGCGATGTTATCCAAGCAGATGGCGGTACACGTACTGCGGCGATTTCCGGCGCATGTGTTGCATTGGTTGATGCACTGAATAACATGGTTGCTCAAGGCAAATTAGCGAAAAGCCCTCTGAAATCCATGGTTGCTGCGGTGTCTGTGGGTATCGTTAACCAAGAAGCGCTGTGTGACCTGGAGTATGTTGAAGATTCTGCTGCAGAAACGGATATGAACGTCGTAATGATGGATGATGGTCGAATGATTGAGGTACAAGGTACCGCAGAAGGCGAACCATTCAGCCATGAAGAGCTTTTAGCTCTTTTAGCATTAGCGAAAACGGGGCTAGATACCATTTTCGAAGCTCAGCGAGAAGCGCTGAAATAAATTTATTATTAAATAGGCGGCTGAAAAGTCGCCTTTTTTATGCCCGCAGTTTATTGATTAAGTTGTTTACTGATGAAGATAAACCGCGAAAGTCGTTTCAAAAAAAGACCAATACAAATTAATTGAGGAGAATGACCAATGAAAGCCTATCAGCGCGATTTTATTGAACTTGCCATGAAAAAACAGGTACTGAAATTTGGTGAGTTTACGCTGAAATCAGGTCGTAAGAGTCCCTATTTCTTTAATGCGGGGCTATTTAATACAGGGCGTGACTTGGCTCTTGTCGGTCGTTTTTATGCACAAGCGTTAAAAGAAAGTGCAATTGAGTGTGATGTGATTTTTGGCCCAGCCTATAAAGGTATTCCGATTGCGACCACAACAGCAGTCGCATTGGCGGAACATCATGATATTGATATGCCATATTGTTTTAATCGTAAGGAAGCGAAAGACCACGGGGAAGGCGGCACATTAGTGGGTAGTCCACTGCAAGGCCGTGTGGTGGTCGTTGATGATGTGATTACGGCAGGTACGGCAATTCGTGAGTCGATGGAAATTATCAAACAGCAAGAAGCAACGTTGAGCGGCGTGTTGCTGTGTTTAGATCGTCAAGAAAAAGGGAAAGGGGAAATTTCTGCGGTGCAGGAAGTGGAACGTGATTATGGCTGTAAAGTGTATTCGATCATCACAATGAGCGACTTAATTACGTATTTAGCGGAAAAAGAAGATATGCAACAGCATCTTGCTGCAATGAAAGCGTATCGTGATCAGTACGGAATTTAATTGAAAAAAAGCCCTCGCCCAATAATGGGCGGGGTGAGTAGTATAAATAAGCGGTTATTGTAGCTGAGCCAAAATTAAAGGCCAGCGAGTTTCAAATTCTACCGTTGGACGGTAACGAAACTCAGAACGTACGAAGCGGGACAGCATACCTTCACAGAAGGCTAATAGTTGAGAAGCTAATAGTGATTCGTCATGGATAAAACCGTGTCCATCACGGATTTTTTTCTCTTTTAATACTTGTCGCAGCTGTGATTCGATACGTTCGAATAATTGGTTAATGCGCCCTTGCAGCCTATCTTGCTCGAACATTAGCGCATGACCCGTCATTATACGCGTTAATCCAGGGTTTTTCTCAGAGAAACCTAAAATTAGCGCTAAAACCAGTTTAATCCGGACAAGTGTATCTTTTTCGTCCGCTAAAATCAGGTTGATGCGGGAAACAAGTGAATCTTCAATAAATTCAATTAAGCTGTCGAACATCTTCATTTTGCTTGGAAAATGACGATATAGTGCAGCTTCTGAAACACCGACTGTCGCAGCGAGTTTTGCCGTTGTAATACGCTGGCTACCATCGCTACTTTCTAACATTAACGCAAGAGCCTGTAAAATCTCATCACGTCTGTTACGTTTTTGTATTGTATTCTCTGCCATGTCTGATAAGACCCCTGCTAAAACAGCAAGACAAACTATCCAAAATTTCGCTCTGAGTAAAGTCACACTCAGAATAAAACAGATTTAAAATATGTAGAGATTATAACCAAATCTAAGCTATTCACGAGGTAAATAAATACCTTACTGATTGTTTTTATTCATAAATATAGGCGCTTGTAGGACGCCTATATTCGGTATTTCAACGTGAATAGGTTCGACTTATTGGAGACCCATTATTGGCGACCAGAGTGACCGAAACCGCCTTCACCACGCTCTGTCGCGTCAAAGTCATCCACAATATTGAATTGTGCCTGAACAACAGGAACAAAGACCATTTGTGCCATACGTTCACCTGGTTCAACGGTGAATGTTTTATCGCCACGGTTCCATACAGACACCATCAGTTGGCCTTGGTAGTCAGAGTCGATTAAACCGACTAAGTTACCCAGTACAACGCCATGCTTATGACCTAAACCTGAACGCGGCAGGATCACTGCGGCAAGTTGCTCGTCCGCAATATGGATAGCTAGACCCGTTGGGATCAATTCAGTTTGACCCGGCGCTAAATCGATAGGTGCATCAAGACATGCACGTAAATCTAAACCCGCAGAGCCAGTGGTCGCGTAAGTTGGCAGTGGAAACTCGTTCCCAATACGGGCATCAAGAATTTTCAGATCGATTTTTTTCATAACGTTGGAGTATCTCGTCAAGTAAATGGTGGCTTAATTCAATTTTACTACTGTGTGGTAATCGAACATCGCCGTGGGCATCAAATAGATGTAGTGCATTGTTATCACTATTAAAACCATTATCCGCTAAGGAAACGTCATTCGCACAAATTAAATCAAGTTGCTTTTGTTGGCGCTTTTGTCGTGCATATTCTTCGACATTTTGGGTTTCTGCCGCGAAACCGACTACATAAGGACGATTTTGCGTCAGTTTTCCTACACTTGCCACAATGTCAGGATTTTGTACAAGGGTAATGGAAACTTCATCCCCTTGTTTCTTAATTTTATTTTCAGCGACAGTTTTAGCCCGGTAATCTGCCACCGCAGCACAGCCGATAAAAATATCTTGCTCAGTAATAGACTGGTGTACTTGTTCATACATCTCAAGGGCGCTCGTCACGTTAATGCGGTTTACACCATTCGGTGTTACTAGATTAACAGGGCCAGCAACGAGAGTGACATTCGCTCCGCGTTCACTGGCGGCTTGCGCGATAGCAAAACCCATTTTTCCAGAACTGTGATTACTGATAAAGCGTACAGGATCTAAATCTTCACGGGTTGGGCCTGCCGTGACCATGATTGAAATCCCGTCTAGATCTGAACGGGATTGCTGATCTAAACATGATTGAAAATGCTGGCTAGCTAATTTCACAATCGCTAATGGGTCAATCATGCGCCCGGGACCGACATCACCACATGCTTGGCTGCCTTCATCAGGGCCCCAAATCATACACTGGCGTTGTTGCAGTCTGATTAAATTATCCTGTGTTGCCGCTGCGCGATACATTTGTTGATTCATCGCAGGCACGACGGCAATAGGCGCCGCAGATGCAAGACAAACAGTCGTGAGTAAATCATTCGCCATGCCAGCACTTAATCGTGCGATTAAATCGGCAGTTGCTGGCGCTAAAATAATTATATCAGCCCATTTTGCCAATTCAATGTGACCCATTGCGGCCTCAGCGGCAGGGTCTAGCAAATCATCAGCGACCGGATAACCGGAAACGGCTTGCAACGTGAGAGGTGTAATGAACGCTTTTGCCGCAGGTGTCATGACAACACGTACAGATGCCCCTTCATCACGCAGTCGGCGAGTGAGTTCAGGAATTTTATAAGCGGCTATTCCACCACTGATACCAAGAACAATTCGCTTACCTAATAATGAGTTAACTGAAGTTTGTTGAGTCATGGTCTCTGTCCGATTTGGTCAACATGGGGGGCATCTTACCATATCAATGAGCTTGGTGAGAGAGCCGATTTTGTATCCCGATGCTATTTTTGCGAAGCGCTACGCAAAGGCTAGTTTAGATGATTGCCCTGAGCATGTTGGTTGGCTACAAAGAGGGCAACGACGCGAAAGAGGGTGAGTCGATGCACGAATATATGGAGCTTTTACCACGAGAAAAAATGTTGGCGTATGGGGCTGCATCATTATCAGATGCAGAATTATTAGCGATTTTTCTGCGCACTGGAACACGGGGTGAACCCGTTTTACAACTTGCTCAGCGCTTACTTCATGAGTTTGGTTCACTCTATTTATTAGTGCAAGCTGACTACGCAAAGCTGATTGAATGTAAAGGGCTGGGGGTTTGTAAATTAAGCCAATTGCAAGCAGCGAGTGAGCTCGCAAGGCGCTGTTTCTCTGCGCAAGTTCTTTGTGATGATGTGATGGATAATCCCGATACATTGAAATCGAGGTTGCTTGAATTATTTTCAGGGCAGGAGCGAGAAGTTTTCATGGTGCTATTTTTGAATAATCAGCATCAGGTGATTTGCCATGAAGAGATGTTTAAAGGCACAATCAATCGTGTTGAAGTGCATCCAAGAGAAATTATCCGGTTTGCCATGAAAATGAATGCCAGAGCGATAGTGCTTGCCCATAATCACCCATCAGGAAACCCCGAGCCAAGCATGGCAGATAAGTATGTGACTGAGCGAATTCAGAGTGCTTGTGACATGATGGGGATTAAATTACTTGATCATTTTGTGGTTGGACACAAATCTTGTACCTCATTTGCTGAGCGCGGATGGCTGTAAAATCATTTTTTTGACTAAAAAATGACAACTTTTGCTGTGTTGGGCTTGAGTGAAAACGATTGAAAGCGTATACTACGCCACCTTTAAGGATCTCGGGTTTGACGAGAAGAGCCTATCTCAGTAAATTTTTTTGCTAAGATAAAGATATTTTGTTGATCACTTAAAAGTTTGCTGAGATGGGCTCCTAAGCCTGACGAGGCAGTCAAGCCCAGAACAAAAAAGCTCGAGCTGATTAGATTTTTGGAGAATAGACATGTCACGAGTCTGCCAAGTTACCGGCAAGCGTCCAATGAGCGGTAACAACCGTTCACACGCATTAAACGCGACCAAACGTCGTTTTTTGCCAAACCTGCACTCTCACCGTTTCTGGGTTGAGTCTGAGAAACGTTTCGTAACACTGCGTGTATCTGCTAAAGGTATGCGTGTTATCGATAAAAAGGGTATTGATGCTGTTCTTGCTGAACTGCGTACCCGCGGTGAGAAGTACTAAGGAGCTAAAAAATGGCTAAAGGTATTCGCGAGAAAATCAAGCTGGTTTCTTCTGAAGGTACAGGTCACTTCTATACCACTACGAAGAACAAGCGCACAATGCCAGAAAAACTGGAACTGAAAAAATTCGATCCAGTTGTTCGTAAGCATGTGATCTACAAAGAAGCAAAAATCAAATAATTTTGCTTTCTGCGTACGAAGAACCCAGCTTAGGCTGGGTTTTTTTATGTCAAAAATTAGCCATAAAGTGGCTATCCACTGGGATATTGATTAAAAACTATAACCATTAATCTGAACGTAGTAACATATTCAGTATTCATGGAATTAATAACGCATTTTATTGTCAAATATCCATATCAATTTATCTACTAGACCTGATTAAGAGCTCCTGGTGAAAAAACAGTATAAAAAAATTCTTGTAATCAAGATGCGGTTTCATGGTGACATGCTACTGACGACGCCTGTTATCAGCTCATTAAAGCAAAATTATCCTGATGCCCAGATTGATGTTTTGCTTTATCAGGACACCATTCCCATTTTGTCGGAAAACCAAGAGATCCATACACTATATGGTATGAAAGGTAAGAAAAGTGGTGGTTTGAGCAAAGCCTGCAACTTTTTAAGTCTGCTGTTTAAATTACGTCGTAATCAATATGATTTGGTCGTTAACCTTGCTGACCAATGGATGGTTTCGTTACTCGTTCGCGCCATTCCCGCAGAAACTAAGATTTCGCACGATTTCGGTCATCGTGATTCGAAATTTTGGCGAAATAGCTTTACGCATCTTACTCCCCCTGAAGGGGAGCATGTTGTTTTAAACAATCTTTCTGTATTAAAGCCGTTAGGGATCCAAGAATTCAAAACAGACCTAACTATGTCTTATGCGGAAGATGATTGGAAAAAAATTGATCAAAGACTGTTAGATCTTGGCGTTCACAGCAGCTATGTCGTGATCCAGCCTACTGCCCGGCAAATTTTTAAATGTTGGGATAATGAAAAATTCTCAGCCGTCATTGATGCATTGCAGTCTCGTGGCTATCAAGTGGTATTAACATCGGGCCCAAGCAAAGAAGACTTAGCGTGTGTGAATGAAATTGCGGAAAATTGCCAAACCAAGCCAACGACTGAGCTTGCAGGAAAAACATCCTTCCCTGAATTAGGTGCATTAATTGCGCACGCCGCTCTTTTTATTGGCGTCGATTCTGCACCGATGCATATTGCTGCCGCGGTTAAAACTCCCATCGTGTGCCTATTTGGCGCCACAAACCATATTTTCTGGCGTCCATGGAGCGATAATGTGGTGAAATTCTGGGCAGGAGATTATGAAAATATGCCACCTAGAGATGAACTAGACCGCAATAAAAAATATCTCTCCGTGATCCCTGCGAGTGATGTGATTGAAGCGACGGAGCAAATGCTACCGATGAATATGCGCTCAATGATGGGAAGGTACTAAGATGGTATTGGCATTTTGTCTGTATAAATATTTTCCATTTGGTGGGCTACAACGCGACTTTTTACGTATTGCGATGGCTTGCCAAGCTCGTGGACACCATATTCGTGTTTATACCCAATCATGGGAAGGTGAACGTCCGGAACAGTTTGAAATTATTATTGTTCCTACCAGTTCAGGCACTAACCATGGACGAAATGCCCAATACTGTGAATGGGTCATGGCACATCTGAAGCAACATCCTGCAGATAGAATCATTGGCTTTAATAAAATGCCTGATTTGGATGTATATTTTGCTGCGGATGTTTGTTATGCGCAAAAAGTGGCTGAAGAAAAAGGTTTTTTCTATAAGCTGACTCCGCGCTATAAACATTATGCTGCTTTTGAAAAAGCCGTCTTCCAAAAAGGAAAGGAAACGCAGCTAATGATGCTTACTCCTCATCAAATTGCCCATTTTGAAAAGCATTATGGAACTGAAAGTGACCGTTTTCATATGCTTCCTCCGGGTATCGCCGTTGACCGAAAATATGACCAACAGATTGCGGATGCTAAACGTATCTATCGAGAAAAGAATCAAATTCCCGAGTCTGCATTTTTGCTGCTTCAAGTTGGGTCCGATTTTAAACGCAAGGGCGTTGATAGAACTCTCAAAGCAATGGCTGCATTACCTGAAAGCATCAGAAACAACACATTATTGATGGTGGTAGGGCAAGACAAACCCGCTAAATATCAACGCTTAGCGGAAGCGTTGGGAATTGCTAAACAAGTTTCATTTTTTAGCGGGCGCAATGATATTGCAGAGCTAATGGCCGCTGCGGATATTTTGATGCATCCGGCTTACCAAGAAGCGGCTGGGATTGTCCTACTTGAAGCGATTGTTGCGGGACTGCCGATTATTGTCACGGAAGTGTGTGGTTACGCGTCGTTTATCGACAAAGCCCAGTGTGGCGTTGTGGTCAATGAGCCGTTTGAACAGGCAGTTTTAAATCAGGCGCTATGCGATAGCCTGCAAGATACACAAAAACGAGCTCAATGGGTAAACAATGCTAAATACTATGCAGACACAGAAGATCTGTACAGTTTACCGGAAAAAGCGGCCGATATTATTTTAGGATGCTCTAATGGTTGAGTTAAAAGCGCCTTTTAACGAATTGTGGAAAGATAAAGACCCATTTGTTGAAACAGATAAATTGGATGGTGAAGTTTTTCGTGCATTGGAAACGCGCAGAACATTGCGTTTTCAGATTGATGATAAAAGCTATTTTATTAAGATTCACTATGGCACGACGCTAAAAGAGGTTTTGAAGAATTTATTCTCATTCCGTTTACCTGTTTTAGGTGCAGATCGTGAATGGAATGCAATTCATCGATTGACTGAAGCTGGCGTTGATACCATGAACGGGCGCGCTTTCGGGCAAAAAGGGTGGAACCCACTTCGACGTCATTCATTTATTATTACTGAAGACCTCACTCCAACAGTGAGTTTAGAAGATTACTGCGCTAATTGGGCCACTCAGCCGCCTAAATTCAAAACTAAGCAAATGTTGATCCGGCGAGTTGCCGAGATGGTACGTAAGATGCATCGCATCGGTATTAACCATCGCGACTGTTATATTTGCCATTTCTTACTGCATCTACCGTTCACAGAAAATCTGCAAGATTTAAAAATCTCAGTCATCGATTTGCATCGCGCACAGCTACGGTCATCAGTTCCTACCCGCTGGCGAAATAAGGACTTAATTGGTTTATACTTTTCATCATTAGAAATCGGTTTAACTCAGCGAGATATTTTCCGATTTATGAAGGTTTATTTTGAAATGCCGTTAAAAGAGATACTGAAGAAAGAGCAACGATTAATGCGAATCTCTGAGCAAAGAGCAGAAAAAATTCGCCAAAGAAGTTTAAAATATCGTTTATAAAAGATACTCAATATTAGCATCATAGACAGTTATTCAAACATTGTGATTGATTAGGTAAAAGGTAACGACATGATAAACAATGATATGATTAAATCATTGATAAAAATAAACGATAATCAAAACAGTGAAGATAGTTATTTTCACATTGGCTATGGTGTTGATGAGAAGTTTTTATACGGTGTCGGTACGTCAATTGCATCGGTTCTTCTCAATAATCAAGAAACAAATTTCCATTTTCACCTTTTTGTCGATAATTTACCTGATGAAAAACTATTTCGTGGATTAGTCGAAAATACTCCACATAAGTTAACTATCTACTTTATTGATAACGAAAAATTTAAGCAGCTACCGCTTCCATCTAAAGCGTGGAGCCATGCAATCTATTTTAGATTGCTCATTATTTCATATCTTTCGGATACCATTGATAACTTGTTATACCTTGATGCTGACATCATTTGTAAAGGCAATATGGCAGAGTTAAAGACTTTACAATTTGATGAAAATACCTTTGTTTATGCAGTGAAAGATAAATTCTGTAGTGAAAAACAACGTTTATCGATCGATATGAGTAAGTATTTTAACTCAGGTTTTTTATATATGTCTCTCAAGTATCTGGCTGAGAATGATATTCCAAACAAGGTTATTGAGTTAGTTGAAAAAAATGATTTCTCACACCCAGACCAAGATGCACTAAATGTATTGCTCAACGATAAGCTAATCAATATTAGTGAAAACTATAATTATATGTTTTCTCTTGATTGGTATATTACGAGCAAGGGGCATCTGGCTAAGATCCCAGGCAGCGTAGTTTTTATTCATTTTGTGGGGCTAACCAAGCCTTTCCATGAGTGGGCAAATTTTTATGAAGAGTATGATTATTTAGAACGTGCTCGTAAAAACTCACCATGGAAGAATATACCGTTACTAAAACCGGAAGGTTATAAGCAGCTTTCTCGAAAGAAATCGCATCTCAGAAGAAATGGTAAATATCTTCAGTTTATTGTGACGACAATTCAATACTTAATGAAAAAAGCATCTCATTAAGTATGACACAAAAAAGGCCATCAGTATTGATGGCCTTTTTTGTGTCATTTTTTCACCAAAACGTTATTTATCAAGATCGCGGTGAGTATGTTGTACAAAATAAAGATATCTAAGAAGATAAATTCAAATAGGCAATAGACTAAAAAATAGCCGATGGATGAAGCCAGTAAACCAATATTAAGAATATTTTTTTCAATTCGAATGCTCTTAATCAGATCTCTAATATTAATAAAAAATGTAATGCTAAACAGAATTAACCCAATAAAACCAATGTTATAAAGTAGATTAAGAAAGAAAGGTTCATCATTATGAAAAACATAAGAATTTTTCTTTTCTGAAAATTTACCAACAACATGTTGCGCATTGTTATCATGCAAAAATTGATTGTAAGCAACAGAACCGTAGCCTACTCCGAAAAGTAAACTTGATAGGTCTTTAGAAAAGATAGGTAGTCTAGTTTCAATGAGAACATCTCTATTTGATGTAATATTTGTTGAGTATAGTGATTGGTTTACTTTATTTTTTACTTGAGGAATATTTAAATATGATATTACAGTAAGTAATAAGGTAACAGCTCCCACCAAGAACAGGCGAACAAAGGCTTTTTTGTAACTATTTGATAGTAAAGTTAATAAGATTAATACCTCAATAGAAATAGATAAAATTCCGCCTCGGCTACCAGTATAGAGTAAAAATAGAAATGCCATAATAGAAAGAAATAGCATTAAGATTTTTAATGGCTTCTTCTTAAAAAGAAAAATAGCGCTAAATGTAAAAGGAAAAAGTAGTGTCATATACTGAGCAAACCCATACCTCAGTTGAAGATACATCGGCATGTCACTACCTTTTATAATTTTTAAAATAGGCGTAATAAAAAGAATAAATGCTAGAGTGGAAATCAAGGCATATGTGATGACTTTTTGGGATTTACTCTGATCATTTTGAAATACAATCAAGAATAACGTAATAACAAGAATATAACGCCAATCCTCAAATATCGCTTTGAAAGCATCTGCGGTAAAACCTGAATATGTAAAGAAGGCTGCACAAAATAAGCACCAAGCTAAAAAAAGGAACAAAAATTTTCGACCTTTAATGAGTCGACTTAGCCCACTAAGTACGTTAATTTTTTTTGTAATTGCAATATATACAGTAAATACAAAAAGCAATGCAGTTGATATGTTTAAAACTCCTTGGGTGTCATTTGTGAACATGCCAAGAGTCATGATAAATAATAGTAAAAAAGGCAGTTGGTTGATGACATTACGTATGTTATTCACAAAAATTCCTACATCGTCATTATTGGTATAGTACGCTTGAAATGTTCAGATTATGAGTAGTCTTAGAGCAAAAACACCCGAATGAAAATCTATAAGTTATTGATATAACCAATAAAAAATAGACAAGTCTAATTTGATATTTGTCTGCTAATCATTATTGCTTGTCAGGGCTACCATCTGAGTTTTTTAATTACTTTAGTCTGTTTGTGTGAATATTTTTAGGTGTAAACACCTAGGTGATGAAAAATTAATTATTTATCAATATATTGAGTGGTATTCACACTTATTAGATTACATTTATTTATGTTATAACAATAATTATCCATGTTATAGGGGTAATATGTGATTATTAACCAAGTTTTTCGCCAAATTGAGAGTGAACCATGCCAGAACTGCCCGAAGTTGAAACCAGTCGCCGAGGTATTGAACCACATTTAGTCGGCAATACAATTAGTTATGCCGTTGTACGTAATGAACGGTTACGTTGGCCAGTAAGTGAACAAATCATGCGTTTATCTGATGAAACCGTGATTAGTGTCCAGCGACGGGCAAAATACCTGCTTATTGAACTGCGAAAAGGATGGATTATTGTCCATTTAGGAATGTCTGGCAGTGTGCGAATTTTGACGGAAGAATTACCAGAAGGGAAACATGACCATGTAGACCTTATCTTGCGTGATGGTAAAGTACTACGCTACACCGACCCTCGACGCTTTGGCGCATGGCTTTGGTGCGATGATTTAGCGTCCAGCTCCGTTCTCGCTCATTTAGGCCCTGAACCTCTTTCCGATGAATTCAATCCTAAATATCTCTTTGATTTAGCAGCTAAACGTAAGGTTGCGGTCAAACCTTGGTTGATGGACAACAAAATCGTTGTTGGAGTAGGGAATATCTATGCGAATGAAGCACTTTTTGCATCAAGGATCTCCCCAGAAAAGCTAACTAACACCCTGACACTTGATGAGATTACCGAACTCGTCACACAGATTAAAAAAGTGCTTCAACGTTCAATAGAACAAGGTGGAACGACTCTTAAGGATTTTTTACAGTCAGACGGAAAACCAGGTTACTTTGCTCAAGAGCTGTTTGTGTATGGAAAAAAAGGCGAGCCGTGCTCTGTGTGCGGAACCCAGATTGAAAGCATCAAACAAGGACAGAGGACAACCTTTTATTGCCCTCAATGTCAGAAGTAATTGCTAGATTTTGTTGAGTTTTTTCAACATAGCATCCGCAACAACAGGCGGTAAAAACGACGAAATATCTCCATCATGAAGCGCGACATCTTTAATTAATGAGGATGAAACGAAAGATAAGCTTTGTGATGGAAGTAAAAATACCGTTTCTAGCTCGGGAACAAAATGGCGGTTCATATTAGCCAGCTGCCACTCATATTCAAAATCCGCCACTGAACGTACGCCACGAATTAAAATATTTGCATTATTTTTCTGTGCAAAATTCGCCATTAACTCAGAAAAACCAACTACTTCAACATTTCCTAAGTGAGCGGTAACTTGTTTTGCTAGCTCAACACGCTCTTCCAAATTAAACATAGGACTTTTGCGTTGACTGTTTGCGATAGCGAGTAAAACGTGGTCAAACATCGCTGCGGCACGGGTGACGATATCGACGTGTCCAGAGGTAATCGGGTCAAAGGTTCCCGGATAAATAGCTTTATGGGTCATGATATTGCTATCTCTTTGTTTATTATTGCTTATCCCAATATATCGATAGGAATAAGTGACGGTGAAATCCACATTAACGGCAATTGCATTCTCTTGCAACAATCACTGATAAGTATGCATTTATTTTAAGTCTCATTTTAGGCACAGATTCTACACACTTTCAGTAATGGTTTATGGTAAGATACCGCCAATTTTGGTAAGTGAATCAGATCGAATGTTATTGCGTGTATATCAGGTACTTCTTTATCTCATCCAGCCATTAATTTGGATACGCTTATTATTGCGTAGCCGTAAAGCTCCTGCGTATCGCAAACGCTGGGGGGAACGCTATGGTTTTTGTGGTGGTAAAGTTGTTCCTAAAGGCATTTTATTACACTCAGTTTCTGTGGGCGAAACCCTTGCGGCAGTACCGTTAGTACGTGCACTGCGCCATCACTACCCATCACTCCCTATCACGGTGACAACTATGACCCCAACAGGGTCAGAACGTGTTCAGTCAGCATTTGGTGACGATATTAGTCACGTTTATCTCCCTTATGATTTACCCGGCTCTATGAGCCGTTTCCTTAATCAAGTTGATCCTAAACTGGTGATTATTATGGAAACGGAGCTCTGGCCAAATATGATCAACCAGCTGCATAAGCGTAATATTCCATTAGTTATTGCGAATGCTCGATTATCTGAACGCTCCGCTGCAGGTTATCAAAAGCTCGGTAGTTTTGTGAAGCGTATGCTACAGAATGTCACGATGGTGGCTGCTCAGCATCAAGAAGATGGTGAACGTTTTATTCAATTAGGGTTAAGACGTAAGCAATTAGAAGTGACGGGAAGCTTAAAATTTGATATTTCCGTTACCCCTGAACTGGCTGTTAAAGCGATTACGTTACGCAGACAGTGGGCTGCACATCGCCCAGTATGGATTGCAACAAGCACTCATGAAGGTGAAGAAGCCATTGTTTTGCAAACTCACCAACAGTTGCTGAAAAAATTTCCCAATTTATTACTCATTTTAGTCCCAAGGCATCCAGAACGTTTCGCAAAAGCGGAAGAGCTGACGCAAAAAGCAGGGCTAAGCTTCATTCGTCGTAGTAGCGGCGTTATCCCATCTCTAGAAACCCAAGTAGTTATTGGCGATACGATGGGGGAATTGATGTTGCTGTACGGAATTGCAGATATAGCTTTCGTTGGTGGGAGCTTAGTTGAAACTGGTGGTCATAATCCACTTGAAGCAGCTGCGCATGCATTGCCTGTTTTGATGGGGCCTCATACCTTTAATTTTAAAGATATTTGTGCGAAGTTAACCCAAGCTGATGGGTTGATCACTGTGACAGATAGCGAATCGCTGGCTCAGGCTGTTACGAGTTTACTGTCTGATGAAGATTATCGACTGTATTATGGTCGTCATGCAGCGGAAGTATTGCATGAAAATCAAGGCGCATTACAGCGTTTACTTAAGTTATTGCAACCTTATTTACCTCCAAGAGAACAGTAATATTTAGCAAAAATATTGATAACTTGAATATTACTACAATGAGTAATGACAATTTCTCTCATTTCTGATTATTTTGTTTAAACTATAGTAAACTACCCAGTCACGTTTTTGCATACTCAGCCGAGCGAGGGGTAACCCTCTATAAGCTCGACGTAAAATAATGCGTATTTCCCTTTAACTTTATTGATAAATTTCGCTGAAAAAAGAATGCCGACAACCAATCAACCAACTTCAAATAAGTATGTGTATCTTTGGATCATTGGCTATGCCATTGCCTGGATCCTTGCGAGTTTCTTTTTTGACCCAACTGTTCCTTACGATACGGTCGAAGCCGTTAACTGGGGAATGAATGGTGAATGGGGATCGCCAAAAAACCCGTGGTTTGTCGGTACCATGATGTGGCCTGCAATCCATTTGGGGATTTCTTATAGTTTCTATTGGTATTTGAGCCATTTTATCGGTATTGGATTTGGGTTACTTGGGGTATGGAAACTTGCCTACCGATTAACCGGTCGTCGCGATCTCGCATGGTTTGCGATGCTGATGATGAATTTATCCGGTGTCATTAATTTCGATATCATTCCTTATAATGATAACTATATTTTAGTGACATTTTGGCCTTGGGTGATTTATTTCTTCCTGCGTGCTGTCGAAGATAACCCTCTGTGGTGGCTACCTTTTGCTTTAGTTGCCGGTCTGGCAACCATGGGGAAATATTCCACACTTGCCTTAGTCGGCTCTGTTTTCTTGCTTACCCTTTTTGTGAAACAAGCGCGCCAAAGCTATCGCCATCCGGTGTTTTATCTGGCGATAGCGCTGTGGTTTTCGATGATTTTGCCAAACTTCTTTTGGTTGATGGCGAGTGATTTTTCTGCTTTTAAATGGGTAGATTCACAAATTGACCCAGGCTTTAACTTACATACCACCGAAGCCGCTCTGAGCGTGTTTTACCCGCTGATTATCGCAGCGATTATCTTATATTGCTGTGGCGGAAAAATCGGTTGGCCGAAAGCCTTATCGAATCGCATGGCAAACTTTATTATTTTATTTCCACTCGCGGTGATTTACGGTTGGTTCTCGTTCCATGATGGCGGGCGAATTACGGAGTGGTTACAGCCATTTATGATGGTATGTGCGCCTTTGTTTGTTGGCTCAATTACTATAATGCCGAAAAAGTCACTGAAAAAACCATTAATTGGCTTAGCCGTAGTTGGTGTCTTAATGGTATCCGGTTATCTGATTGTTCAAGCTGGAAATATTCGCGGAGCGGGTCAGAAATTTATTGGCGTGAAAACCTTAATCGCGGAAGGTGAACAACGTTGGTATCAACGTTACGGAACGCCAGTCAAATATGTTGGCGGCGAAGATAACCTACACCAATGGTTTATTATCTACGCTCAAGATAGGCCTCATGTTATCCAGCCTTGGACGCTAGAAAACCATATGCCACCGAATGTGTATAACCGTGATATTACTGAAGCAGAAATTCGTGAGCACGGTGCCATTTTATTAGGGCGCAAATATGATGATTGTGCCCACGAAGATTTCGCCAAAGTACGCAAATTCTGGCCACAATTTAAAATTGAAAAAGAAGATGTGATTTACCGCTCTGAACCGGATGCTGAGTCGAAAACCATGTGTTTTGGGTTTATTGCCCCAGAGAAAAAATAAATCTTGTATGAAGTGAAAAAATGATTAAGCGGTCATCTGACCGCTTAATTTTTATAGGAGATAGGTTATTAGATAATGTGCTATATGGGCTATAACTCGGTGTGCAGCTGTTGGAATACAGTATCAGCTTTAATGCTATCCATTCTATTATCTACACTTTTTATCTCATTTTGGCCTTTCCCATAACCACCAATTAAACCAGGGTTTGTTGGACCAAACAGCGTGAAATTCGGTTTATCCAGCGCAGCGGTTAAATGGCTTAAGCCTGTATCGACAGAAACCACCGCTTTAGCATCCGCAATTTGTTGTGCGACTTGTGCCAGCGTTAATTTTGGTAAGACTTCAACAAAATCAAAACCCTCGGCTAATCTCATTGCTCGCTGATGCTCATGCTCTGCACCCCAAGGGAGCTTCACTCTCAGCCCGGTTTCCTTCATTAACTGAATCAGTTCACGCCAATGAGACTCAGGCCAATGCTTATCATCGCGGGTTGTGGAGTGCAAAAACAGCACATAGGGCGCCTCGGTTTCGTCGGTTGATTGCAAGAAATGGCGAGCTATCGCGTAATCTCCTTGGGTTCTAGGGCAAGTGTACTCAAGGCTTTTAGCAAATAACTGGCGAATACGCTCCACTGCATGTTGCTGTTTACTAATGGAATAACGATGATCGTAAAAGAAGCTGGCAATCGGCTCGCGGATACTATGGCGGTCATAACCATGTTTAGAACCGTGAGCAAGGCGAGTGACTAGCAACGCACTCTTAAGTAACCCTTGCGCATCGATAACGGCATCGTAGTGGGTTTCCTGTAATTGGCGACGAAACTCTGCACGTTCGGCACGAATTGGTGCAGAAAACCAATTTTTTCGCCAGCGACGGATTGCAACAGGGATCACTTTATTCACAGCGCTATGCCATGTAGGGATTTGAGAAAATCCCTCTTCAACCACCCAATCAAATTGAATATTCGGTATTGCTGCCTGTGCATCAGTTAATGCAGGTAGAGAGTGCAAAACATCTCCCATAGATGATGTTTTTACTAATAACACTCTCATTATTTAATACCTATATTTAAACGCGTGAGGGCATCGAGTACCATTTGCGGTTGAATATCAATCAGACTTTGGTGATAGCCACTTTCGCCGTCACCTTTACGCACTTTGTGGTAACCCGTGATCAGGCGGATGACTTCCGCTTTATCAGACAGTGGCGGGGTAAAATCAGGGCTGCTTGGGCCATATAGCGCGACTAACGGTTTATCGAGAGCGGCAGCCACATGCATTAAACCTGAATCATTACTGACAATGGCTTGGCAAGCGTCGATAAGATTAACAGCTTGTTCTAACGAGGTTTTTCCTGCGAAATTAAGGCAGTAATTGCGAGCGTCGTCAGTCAAACTTTGACGGATTTCTTCACCCGCTTCATGGTCTTTTTGAGAACCAAATAATAGGACTTGGTAGCCTTGCTCGCGGATTAATTTTTGAGCGAGCGCCGCATAGTGATAGTGCGGCCAACGTTTTGCAGGGCCAAATTCAGCTCCTGGGCAAAAACCAATAATTGGGCGAGAAAAATCAATATTAAATTGACTAACAGTATCGCTAACTTGCTGTTTATCAGTGACTAATTTAGGCCATAAAATCGGGGCGGGAATATCATCGGCAGATTTGATGAGCTGCTTGTCATACGCCAATGCGACGTAGCGTTGCACCATCAGCGGAAATGCTTGTTTATCTAATGGGCGTAAATCATTGAGCAGCCCATAACGCATTTCACCGCGCCATCCCGTTCTTTTGGCGATTTTAGCAAAGAATGGCACCAGTGCAGACTTCAATGAATTAGGCAAAACAATCGCTTGGTCGTACCCATTTTTCCGCAAATTGATGCCTAATTGACGACGTTCGCCAATTTCGAGCTTTCCATGCCCTAATGGCATGGAAATCGCTTCAGACACTTCAGGCATTTTCGCCAATAACGGACGGCACCAATCTGGTGCCATCACATCAATTTGAGCATGAGGATGCAGTGCCTTGATCGTGCGATAAAGGCTTTGAGACATCATCATATCCCCTACCCATGAGGGGCCAATCACTAGTATCTTCATAGGTATTGTTTTCATAGGCGTGGTTTTCATAGGAACGGTTTTCATAAAAGACAATTACGCGTCTTTATTTAGCCATTGCATATATTCGGTCACGCCTTCAGCAACGGTTTTAAACGGTGCAGTGTAACCCGCGGCACGCAGTTTAGTCAGATCCGCTTGCGTGAAGCTCTGGTAGCGACCTTTTAATTTTTCAGGAAATTCAATGTATTCGATAGAGACATTTTTATCTTTATGGAATTCAGTGACGGCATCGGCAACCGCTTGGAATGATTCCGCACGACCTGTACCACAGTTGAAAATACCAGAGACGTTATTTTCCCAGAACCATAAATTCACTGCAGCTACATCGCCAACGTAGATGAAATCGCGGCGGAAAGTGTCGCTGCCTTCAAACAGTTTCGGGGTTTGCCCTTCATTAATCTGTTTGTTTAAGTGGTAAGCCACACTCGCCATGCTGCCTTTATGGTTTTCATTTGGTCCATAAACGTTGAAATAGCGGAAGCCACACACTTGAGATTGCGCTTCAGGCATGATGTTGCGGACATATTGGTCAAATTGGAACTTAGAGTAGCCGTACACGTTCAGTGGTTTTTCAAATTCACGTTCTTCGATGAAATTATCGCTACGTCCGCCGTATGTCGCTGCGGAGGAAGCATACAGGAAAGGAATTTCACGTTCTAAACAGTAATGCAGCAGTTCTTTAGAAAATTGATAGTTATTATCCATCATGTACTTACCATCCCACTCAGTGGTGGATGAGCAAGCACCTTCATGGAAAACAGCGTCGATATCACCAAAATCATCACCCGCAATAACGCTCACGATAAAGTCTTCTTTATCCATGTAATCGGCGATATCGAGGTCAACAAGGTTGGCAAACTTAGTACCATCTTTCAGGTTATCCACCACCAGAATATCGGTGCGACCCATTTCATTCAGGGCTTTAATAATATTGCTGCCAATAAAACCAGCTCCGCCAGTGACTACGATCATCGTGAATACCTCAAGTGGGTTAAGAATAAATGGATATAAAATTGGGGTCTATAATAACACCTCTTTGTGCAGACAACAGTATATCGACCAGATAATTGTCCTAGTTGTCATACCTCTTCAAAGGGCATTATCGTGATCTTGCCTACAAACTTAACTTATTTGCTCCGCAGATATCGCGAGTTCCAGTGACTATTATTAAACTCTGTAAACAACTTCTTTACAGGAACAAATCATGTCAGAACAATTTTACCAGCAGATTAAACAACAATTGGTGCAAATAGAAGCTGAGGGCTTGTTTAAACATGAGCGCATTATTACGACCTCTCAAGACGCGGATATTGAAATCCAAGGTGGGCAGCGCGTTATTAACTTTTGTGCAAATAACTATTTAGGATTAGCCAATCACCCCGCGCTGATTGAAGCGGCAAAACAGGGTATGGATAGCCATGGCTTTGGAATGGCATCGGTTCGCTTTATTTGCGGTACCCAAGACAGCCATAAAATTCTTGAAAAGAAAATCGCGGATTTCCTTGGAATGGAAGATGCGATCCTTTATTCCTCTTGCTTTGACGCCAATGGCGGACTTTTTGAAACCCTATTAGGCCCTGAAGACGCCATTATTTCCGATGCGTTAAACCATGCTTCCATTATTGACGGTGTTCGCCTGTGTAAAGCCCAGCGCTACCGTTACAGCAATAACAATATGACGGAATTAAAACAGCGTCTTGAAGAAGCCAAAGCGGCGGGTGCGCGTCATATTCTGATTGCGACGGATGGTGTGTTTTCGATGGATGGCGTGATTGCTGACCTGAAAACGGTTTGTGACCTTGCGGATGAATATAACGCATTGGTTATGGTGGATGACTCCCATGCTGTTGGTTTTGTTGGTGAAAACGGTCGTGGTAGCCATGAGTATTGTAACGTCATGGGGCGTGTTGACATCATCACTGGCACATTAGGAAAAGCTCTGGGTGGTGCATCGGGTGGTTATACTGCCGCCAAAAAAGAGGTTGTCGAGTGGTTACGCCAACGCTCACGCCCGTACTTATTCTCTAACTCTTTGGCTCCAGCCATCGTTGCCGCGTCCATTAAGGTGATCGATATGATGACCGAAGGGCAAGAGCGTCGTGAGAAATTGTGGGCTAATGCGAAGTTATTTAGAGAAAAAATGTCTGCGGCAGGATTTACATTAGCAGGCGCCGACCACGCCATCATTCCTGTGATGTTAGGCGATGCCAAAATTGCTCAGCAATTCGCTTCAGAGTTATTAAAAGAGGGTGTTTATGTCACTGGATTTTTCTATCCGGTGGTTCCGCAGGGGCAAGCGCGAATTCGTACGCAAATGTCCGCTGCACACAGTAAAGCCGATATTTTACACGCGGTTGATGCATTCACCCGTATTGGCAAAAAGCTTCAATTAATTTAGTTATCAATTTGATTTTATTATCAAATTTATACAGTTATGAAATTAAAGTGGTCATGAAATTAATGTAATCATAAATAAAAGGTCGCCTATGAAAGCACTGTCCAAATTAAAAGCAGAACCAGGTATATGGATGACAGACGTTCCGAAACCGGAACTGGGACACAATGATGTGATGATTAAAATCCGTAAAACCGCCATTTGCGGAACGGATGTTCATATCTACAATTGGGATGAATGGTCGCAAAAAACCATTCCCGTTCCGATGGTGGTGGGTCATGAATATATAGGGGAAATTGTTGAGATTGGGCAGGAAGTTAAAGGGTTTAAAATTGGTGACCGTGTTTCTGGTGAAGGGCATATTACCTGCGGTCATTGTCGTAATTGCCGAGGTGGGCGCACTCACCTATGCCGTAATACCATTGGCGTTGGCGTAAATCGCCCGGGATGCTTTGCTGAATATCTAGTGATCCCCGCGTTTAACGCCTTTAAAATCCCAGACAATATTCCCGATGAAATTGCGGCAATTTTCGACCCATTTGGTAATGCGGTACATACGGCATTATCGTTTGATTTAGTGGGCGAAGATGTGTTGATTTCGGGCGCAGGCCCTATCGGTATTATGGCGGCAGCGGTTTGCCGACATGTTGGTGCCCGCCATGTGGTGATCACGGACGTGAATGATTATCGCCTTGAATTAGCAAAAAAAATGGGTGTAACCCGCGCGGTAAACGTGAGCCGTGAAAACCTTAAAGACGTCATGAATGAACTGGGCATGAAAGAAGGTTTTGATGTGGCGTTAGAAGTTTCAGGAGCGCCCGCCGCTTTCCAGACCATGCTAGACACCATGAACCACGGTGGCAGAATTGCGCTATTAGGTATTCCGCCAGCTTCGATGGCAACAGACTGGAGCCAAGTTATATTTAAAGGTCTGTTTATCAAGGGAATTTATGGGCGTGAAATGTTCGAAACTTGGTACAAAATGGCGACATTAGTGCAATCGGGTCTCGATTTATCACCAATCATTACGCATGAGTTTTCTATTGATGATTTCCAGAAAGGCTTTGATGTGATGTGCTCAGGGCAGTCAGGAAAAGTGATTTTAAACTGGGATTAATGCTGAATTAATTTATGAGTTTAAAGGGTTTATGGGCAAGTGCCTGTAAACCCTTTTTATTTTTAGCCTTACCTGCTATGGCATTTTCTTTTCTGTAATTAGGGGCTGTAGGGTTTTATCTTGATAAATGGCCTCGACCACAAACATGAGTAGCTCAATGCCTTGCAGGCGGGTTGATGGCAGTTCGATATCGCATATACCTAACTCTGCGGGACTGACTACGTTTTCAGGTTGCTGCTCTGCAGCATTGTTGGTCAGTTCTGGCTCTGCAAGAGTTGGCGTAGCATAATCAGAACTTGTGGTTGGTTTGGCTGATTCATGAGGTTTTACCTCTGATTTGCTTGGCGTTTTGGTCTCAGGCTTTGTCGCAGGCAGTGTTGAATTAACGCCTTCAGGTTGCATTCTGAGAGTTTTGCGTGGTTCGCCAGTTGCTGGCTGATAGCCAACCAGTGTACTGACAGGCACAAGTTCAACATCCGCAGGAACTAATGGAATAAATTTTTGTAAGGCGCGTACGGTTGATGGGTGCGGGTGACCAATAGCCACCGCGCTGCCATGTTTACGTGCGTAAGCAATGGCTTTATTCAACTGTGTACGGGTTTCTTCTTCAGATTGGTGATTATCGATAAAAATATTGCGCTTTGTAGAGGGAACACCGAATTCTTTGGCTGCATTCAACGCTTGTGTATTGCCAATCGTGACGCTATCTAAGAAAAAGAGGTTCGATTGCGACAGCGAGCGCATCACATTGCGCATTCCAGAAAGGCTGGATGTCATCTCGCTGCCCATATGGTTATTCATTCCTTTAGCGTGAGGAACTCGGCTAATGGCATTTTTGATGATGCGATCAACTTCTTCAGCACTCATCGAGGGTGTCAAAGTGTCTTTTTCAAGAGGCTGTTTACTCAATGGTTTCATGGGCATATGGATTAAAATATCCCGCCCTTGCTGATAGGCCGTGGCCGCAACTTCAGCACCATGAGGTGAGTTAGGTAAAATAGCAATGCTAATGGCCGCCGGTAACGCTAGGATTTGATTATCTTCTTTAGCTCGGTAACCGAAATCATCAATGACAATAGCGAGTTTGGCGGCACTCGCCTGAGAGCTGACCATGATAAGGAGCAGGCTAATCAGTAATTTCATCGGCGAGTGTCTTAACATAATTATTTTCCTAACGTTTTGTAGCTTAGCTTTTGAAAATCTAGCGTTTATAGGCAGTACGAAAGACGATTGTGCTACCTTCCTAGCCATGGGCGAGGGTTGACGGTCTTACCTTGTCGGCGAATTTCAAAGTAAAGTGCAGGGCGTTCTTGACCGCCACTACTGCCCACTAAGGCAATTGGCTGCCCTGCGCGAACTTCTTGTCCCACATTCACCAGCGCACTTTGGTTATAGCCATACAGGCTCATATCCCCTTTACCATGCTCAACGACAACAACCAAGCCATAGCCCTGAAGCCAGTCAGCGAGTAACACTCGACCATCCGCAATAGCCTTAACTTGGGTGCCTTCATTTGCGGCGATCACCATCCCTTTCCAACGCAATTCGCTGGAGATCACATCCCCATAATTATGTAGGGTGGAACCGCGTACCGGCCAGATAGCTTGACCTGCAGGACGGCCTAAACCGCCCGTTCGAGACATAAGTGATTGCTCACTTTCAGATGGCTTATACGTGGCGCCCTTTTGTTTGGCTTTTCGTTCTTTCTCAGCAACTTGAGCGCGAATACGTGCAGCCTCACGGGCTTCACGTTCAGCGCGTGCTTTAGCTTCGCGTTCTGCTTTAGCAATTTTGTCGCGTAATCTGGCTTCGTTCTGCTTTAAGACCGCGAGGTTTTTTTGATCTTCTTTTAATGAGCTTTCTAATACGGTTAAGGTTTTTTGTCGTGAAGCTTGCGCATTATCGAGCTTTTGCTTTTCTTGTTGTTGGCGTGTGAGCGTTGTTTTTTGCTCAGCTTGTTTTTTTTGTTCTAATTGTTTCTGCTCGTGTAGCTCTTTAGTGGTTTCTTCCAGATCAAGAATGTTCTTTTCACGGGCTTGGTTGAGGTAGCCATAATAAGCAAGAATTCGTTCTTCCCGTTGACCTTCTTCACCCTTTAAGAGTAGTGATAAACCTTGGTGTTTACCAAGTCGGAATGCGGCATCTAGCTGCTCAGCAAGCAGTTTTTCTTGTTCATTTTTTTTCTTTTGCAGCCGACTGATATTGCTAGATAAGGCGGATATCTCTTTATCTAGCTGTTTTAATTGGTTTTGTGTTAGGTGCAAGTCACGGCTTGCTGCAGAAATACTTTGTTCTTGCTCTTTGAGCTGCTGAAGGAGATTACTTTTTTTAGTTTGCTGTTCTTTAACGCTTTTTTCTTTTTCAGCAATGCTTTTTAGCAGGTCATTTAATTGACCTTTATTTTCGGTGATCTGATTCGCGAGCGCGACGTGAGAAGGCGCCAAAGTGAATAACCCCAAACCAAGCAGGGCAGGGATCATTGCCTGACGAACAAAAAATGTCTTTATTCGATGGGATGTATGGGCCATTGTGATAGATCACCTCAATTAAATGCAATATCTGATTATTTCATCTGCAAGTCGTGCTTTCCAGTGTTCTCTTAAAAATAGTCACAAAAACGCTTAAAAATTAAGAATATTGCTATTATTCCATTTGATACTAAGTCAAATTATAGGCGTATTATCACTGAATTTTACTGTTTATACTCTATTTAGATGGGAATTAATTTAGCGTCAAAGTCTAGTCTGAGCATGTTTATGTTAAAATGCCTGCGTACAGCTTTGAGAAAAAAATTCTTTTTTCAGTAAAAAGGTGTTAACTCTGCGAGTGTTTTCGCAAAAAAGACATTCTAGTTTGCGCTAACTGGCTGTAATTAGCTCAGCACAAAGGTATACTCTGAACCCTTTGATATTCGTTTTTAACTAACGGGAGTAATTGCCCCCCATGATCCAAGAAATCATGCAATTTGTCGGTCGTAACACGTTTGTTAGTCTGACTTGGATAGTGTTATTTGTTGCCGTGGTCGTGATGACCTTCAGAAGCCTATTCTCTAAAACTAAAGTCATTGCCCGCACTCAAGCGATTACAATGATCAATAAAGAAGAAGCAGTTGTTGTGGACTTACGTACTCGCGAAGAGTTCCGCAAAGGGCATATTATTGATTCTATTAACTTAACACCATCTGAAATTAAAGATAATAATTTGGGTGAGCTGGAAAAACATAAACAGAAATCTGTGATTATGGTTTCTGCAAGTGGAATGGAAGCAGCTAAACCTGCTGAACAGCTTGCTCATCATGGCTTTGAAAAAGTCTTTGTCCTGAAAGAAGGGATCGCTGGTTGGGCGGGTGAAAACCTACCACTGGCTCGTGGTAAGAAGTAATTATCCGGCACTGTAAAAATGTGCCGGCAACTGAATATATCTCGAAACTCTAATATGGAAGTAAGGTAATTATTATGTCAGAACAAAACAACTCAGAAATGGTATTTCAAATTCAACGTATCTACGCAAAAGACGTTTCATTTGAAGCACCTAATGCACCTCAAATCTTTCAAAAAGAGTGGCAGCCAGAGATCAAATTAGATTTAGATACTTCTTCAACTCAGCTAGCTGAAGGCGTATATGAGGTTGTTCTGCGTGTGACAACTACCGCAACTCTGGGCGAAGAAACTGCATTTCTGTGTGAAGTTCAACAAGCGGGTGTGTTCTCCATTGATGGCATCGAAGGCACTCAAATGGCACATTGCTTAGGTGCATATTGCCCGAATATCCTGTTCCCATATGCGCGTGAAACTATCACGAACATGGTGGGTCGTGGTACTTTCCCACAATTGAACTTAGCGCCAGTTAACTTTGATGCACTGTTCATGAATTACTTACAGCAGCAACAAGGTGAACAAGCGCAGAACCCTGAAGTTCAATAAGGTCGCTTAATGAATACTGCTTCAATGACAGTGATCGGTGCCGGCTCGTACGGCACCGCTTTAGCCATTACTCTTGCACGTAATGGTCATCAGGTGGTGTTGTGGGGGCATGACCCAGCACACATCCGTAAATTAAACCAAGAACGTAGCAATCAAGCGTTTTTACCTGGTGTTTCTTTCCCTGATAGTTTATCTCTCGAAACGGACTTAAAAAGCGCCGTTGAAGCGAGCCTGAATATCTTGATTGTGGTACCTAGCCATGTATTTGGTGATGTGCTCAAGCAAATCAAACCGTATCTAAAAGCGGGCTCCCGCATTATTTGGGCAACCAAAGGGTTAGAGAGAGATACCGGACGTTTGTTGCAAGATGTAGCGCGTGAGGTATTAGGAAACGAAATTCCTCTGGCGGTGCTTTCTGGGCCAACTTTCGCCAAAGAGCTTGCAGCCGGTCTCCCTACGGCTATTTCAGTCGCCGCATCCGATAGCCAATTTGGTGATGATTTACAAAAATTATTCCATTGCGGTAAAAGTTTCCGTGTCTATAAAAACCCTGACATGATTGGTGTGCAACTTGGTGGCGCAGTGAAAAACGTCATTGCGATTGGCGCTGGGATCTCCGATGGTATGGGCTTCGGCGCAAACGCACGTACAGCGTTGATCACTCGTGGGTTAGCCGAAATGAGCCGCTTAGGTGTATCACTGGGCGCTGATCCATCCACATTTATGGGTATGGCAGGACTTGGCGACCTAGTGTTAACCTGCACTGACAACCAATCCCGTAACCGCCGTTTCGGTATGATGCTGGGAAATGGTGTCAGTGTGGAAGAGGCGGAAAAAGAGATTGGGCAAGTGGTTGAAGGTTATCGCAATACCAAAGAGGTGAAAGCCCTTGCGGAGCGTGCCGGTGTTGAAATGCCAATCACGGAACAGATTTATCAAATTCTCTACTGCAATAAAAATGTGTTAGAAGCCTCCCAAGCCTTGCTCGGGCGCGCAACTAAAGATGAAATTGCAGATATGCCTAAATTACCAAGCTAATAATAATATAGAAGAGAGCCATTATGTCGCGTGAAGAACTGGATAGAATTTGGGGTTACATTAAGGAAGAAGCCAAGGCGCTTGCTGACTGTGAGCCTTTACTTGCCAGTTTTTTTAACGCGACATTACTGAAGCATGACAACCTCGGTAGTGCACTTAGCTATATGTTGGCGAATAAGTTGAGTTCGCCAATTATGCCCGCAATGGAAGTCCGCGAAATTGTGGAAGAAGCCTATCGTAATGATGAGCAGATGATTTTTTCTGCGGCGATGGATCTTTCTGCTGTCCGTTTACGTGACCCTGCGGTTGATAAATATTCTACGCCACTGCTGTATTTGAAGGGTTTTCACGCCCTACAAGCCTATCGTATTGGGCATTGGTTATGGGGTGAAGGGCGTAAAGCGTTGGCCGTTTACCTGCAAAACCAAATTTCGGTCTCTTTTGGGGTCGATATTCACCCTGCTGCCCGTATTGGCTGCGGGATCATGCTCGACCACGCGACGGGGATCGTTATTGGTGAGACGGCGATTGTCGAAAATGATGTGTCTATTCTTCAGTCTGTTACGCTAGGCGGTACCGGTAAAACCTGTGGCGACCGTCATCCTAAAGTACGTGAAGGGGTGATGATTGGCGCTGGCGCTAAAATTCTGGGCAATATTGAAATTGGTCGCGGCGCAAAAATTGGTGCGGGCTCCGTGGTGTTGCACCCTGTTCCTCCTCATACCACAGTGGCGGGAGTTCCTGCGCGTATTGTCGGTAAGCCAACAAGCGATAAACCATCACTGGAGATGGATCAAAACTTTAATGGTAACGTTGATGGTTTTGAAGGCGGGGATGGGATTTAAATAAAGTTAGTAATGATAGCGACAGGCAATGATGACTAGTGCGGTATTTTCGATTGCATAAACTAGCCTATTCGTTTCATCTATTCTACGAGACCAGAAGCCAGCTAAGTTTTCTTTTAGTGGCTCTGGTTTACCTATACCGCTGAATGGCGTTCTTTTTGTGTCTTCAATGAGTTTATTGATCCGCTTTAATGTCTTTTTATCTTGGCTTTGCCAGTATAGATAATCATCCCAAGCTTGATCCGTCCATGTTAGAAGTCTACTCATTGATTAGCTTTCTCTCTGAAATCTTACCCGCTTTAAATTGCTCGATGGACTTGTTGAGATGCTCTGCATTTGCAGGAGAGCGCAATAGATAGATGGTTTCCATTAAACTATTGTAGTATTCCAAGGACATAACTACAGCCGCTTCAGAATCACGGCGGGTTATAATCGTCGTATCCATATCATCAACAACTCTATCAAGCACGGCTTTCAAATTGCTTCTCGCATCACTAAAGGAAATGGTTTTCATTGTATGATACCTATTTTGTACTATTTATTGTACAAGTCTAGCAGCAACTTAAATGATGTTCAAGATTTGTTCTAAATCAAGCCTGCGGCATAAGCAAACTAAACTAATCTTTCAGCAGTGCACCTGGATACCCAAGCTGGCGCCAAGTTTCGAAAACCACAACGGCGACCGAGTTAGACAGGTTCATACTGCGGCTTTCAGCCAGCATCGGGATACGAATTTTCTGCTCGATTGGCATATTGTCGAGAACATACGGCGGTAGGCCGCGGGTTTCTGGTCCAAACATCAAATAATCATCTTCCCGATAGCTCACATTGCTGTGGCTCGGCTTACCTTTGGTGGTTAACGCAAACACACGAGCGCCTGTTGGCGATTGATTATTATCAGGATTTAACCCTTCACTTTCTAAGAATGCGTAATAGTCATGATGATGTTTGATATCCGCAAACTCGCTGTAATCTAGCCCTGCACGGCGTAAGCGTTTGTCATCCCAAGTAAAACCGAGGGGATGGATCAGGTGCAGACTAAAGCCTGTATTGGCGCATAAGCGGATGATATTCCCAGTATTGGGTGGGATTTCAGGTTCGAATAAAACAATATGTGGCATAACGTTAACGGCTATTGGTCGGGATGAAAAAAGATGATGCAGAGTTTACGCGCAAATTTGGAAAGATGCACCAATTGCGTGGGGGTGGGGGCAATAGGGGGAAAATTGAGGGCGTAAAAAAGCGAGCAGGTGGCTCGATAGAGAGGACGTTTTTAATTAGATGACTATGATGTTGCTGAGTAAACAATGTGCTATTGGTACAAATTAATTAATGTTAAACTATGAAAATTAGTTATTAATAGGTTAGGTGATTCGATTGTTTTTACGATATTTTTCTGTTGGTCTTGTCAATACTGCTATACATTGGCTCATATTTACGATACTTGTTTATTCTATATTTATGGCGCAAGCAACTGCTAACTTGATTGCTTTTCTTAGCGCAGTAACTTTTTCGTTTTTTGTTAATGCAAAATTTACATTTAATAAGAAAGCTACGGGTGGAAGATATATTGCTTTTGTGGTATTCATGGGAGTATTAAGTTATTTAACGGGATACTTTTCCGATAGATTCAATATTATCCCGACAGTTACACTGATTCTATTCTCTACAATTAGTCTTGTCTTGGGTTTTTTATACTCAAAATATTTTGTTTTTAAAGGAATATAGTAATGAGGATTTCTTTAGTGGTTCCTGTCTTTAATGAAGAGGATGCAATTCCTCTTTTTTACAAGGCTGTCCGTGAGCATGAAGAATTAATAAAATACGAAGTAGAAATAGTATTCATTAATGATGGCAGTAAGGATGCAACTGAAAGTATCATTAATGCATTAGCTATTGCTGATGGCTTAGTGAAGCCACTTAGCTTTACTCGAAACTTTGGTAAAGAGCCCGCATTATTTGCAGGATTAGAGCATGCAACAGGGGAGGCTATCATTCCTATTGATGTTGATCTTCAAGACCCTATTTGTATTATCCCTTTGCTTATTGAAAAATGGCAGCAGGGCGCTGATGTTGTGCTTGCGAAAAGAACTGACCGATCAACAGATGGGTGGTTAAAACGTAAAACAGCAGATTGGTTCTACAAGCTACATAATAAAATCAGTACACCTAAGATTGAAGATAATGTTGGTGATTTTCGACTCATGTCTCGTGAGACGGTAGAGAATATTAGACTACTGCCAGAACGAAATTTGTTTATGAAAGGTGTACTATCTTGGGTTGGTGGTAAGGTCGATATTGTGGAATATACCAGAGCAGAACGGTCAGCTGGTGAATCAAAATTCAATGGCTGGAAGCTATGGAATCTCGCTCTTGAAGGAATAACCAGTTTTTCTACATTTCCATTGAGAGTATGGACATATGTTGGCTTGTTTGTTGCTAGCCTTTCATTTGTATATGGAGGTTGGATGATTTTTGATAAGCTTATTTGGGGAAATCCAGTCCCAGGTTATCCATCATTACTAGTTTCTATCTTATTTCTTGGTGGAGTTCAGCTTATTGGGATTGGGGTTCTTGGTGAATATATTGGTAGAATTTATATAGAAAGTAAAAAAAGACCTAAATACTTATTAAAGGCAACTAAAAAATGATCTTAGAAATAAATTTTCAAAAAAGCATTCGATATTATTTATTACTTTTAATCTTATTGGTTTTCCCGATTATATTAGCTAATGTGTATTACATTGATGATTTAACTAGGGCTACTCATGGATATACGTTTTGGGGCATAGATGGAAGGCCTATGTCCGATATTGCAATGATTTTATTCAATTTTAATGGGCATCTATCTGACCTTGCACCTCTTCCACTTTTAACGAGCTGTGTTATGCTTGCAATATCATTTTCAATATTCAGGTGGAAATTTCTTGATGATTCATTGAAGTCATTTATTATTCCTATTTCATTTCTTTTTTCGCCATTTATTTTTGAGCCACTAACATATAGATTCGACTCTCTTACAATAACTTTTTCTATATTTTTTTGTTTTTTATTTTTATTTATTGAATTGAAAAATAAAATCATTGAGCTTATTTTAAGTGGCGCTGCAATTTGTTTTGTTTATAGTTTTTATCAACCATCAATAAATATAGCTGCTATATTTATCTCTATTTATTTTTTTTATTTATTAACGAAAGATATACAAGCATATGAGATTATAAAGAAGGTATCGGTAAAACTACTGTCACTTATATTTGGCACTATTGTTTATATGTTAATTATTCTACCATCAACACATGTTAATGATAATGCATCTCATCACCCTGGTATATCGAATAGTATCATGGATACTATATTAAATAATGCAAATACTTATTATATTTTTTTTGAGAGAAATATAATTGCAGAAAATGGAAAGTGGCTAATCATTGCATTTGTATCTATAAATATAGTGTCATCAATAATTATCTCTACTAAATATCACATAAGAAACATTTCAAATTCGAATAAATATGTTATGCTTTCAATTTTGATATTGTCAATTATCGTTCCATTCCTAAGTATTATAGCATCTATGGGGTCGTTGTTGTTTTTATCTAATTCATTGGAAACATTTGCGAGAGTCTACATAGGAATTAATGCATATTTTTTATTAACAATATTTTTATTGTATAAGGCAGTGAAATTAAAAACCATCCCCATGATAATATCAATAATATCTACTTTTTATATATTCACATTTGTATATTCATATGGAAACTCTTTGAATATGCAAAATGATATGAATAAAAATGTTGCTATTGAGTTTAAGGATGCGACTAAAAATATTAAAAACGAAAGTGTGAAAGTTATTTTTAATGGAGAATCACCTAAGTCACCAGTTTTCTCTAATTCATCTTTAAATTATCCATTACTAAAAACAATAGTTGTTGATTATTATTATAACTGGCTTGGTCCTTTTAGATATATGGACTTGTATGGAATAAAACAAATATATCCAGGTGTGATACAGGGAGAGTTAATTGATTATAAAAATAACTTTTGTGAATTTGAGAAAATTTACAAATCACAAACATTTAGTATTTATAAGAAAGATGATTATTTAATTGTCGATTTTTCAAATAAAGAATGTAAATAATAGTACTAAGATTTGTTTATATCCCCTATCGGATAGGGGATATAAAAAACAATTCTAATAATGCTTTTTTAGAGATTGATTTAGTTAAAAAAATTAATCTGGAAGTGGACTGTGAATACTGTCAGTTAGTCTAGAAAATCATATATAGCTGCGGTTATTTATAACCGTTAGGGTTTTTAGACTGCCAGCGCCAGCTGTCATCAACCATATCTTGTACGGAATATTGTGCTTTCCAACCTAAATCACTCAATGCTTTTTCAGGACTAGACCAACATTCAGCAATATCACCAGATCTTCTCGCAACAATTTTATATGGAATTGGCTTATTCGTTGCTTTTTCAAAGGCAGCAATCATTTCTAAAACACTCGTGCCTTTACCTGTGCCAAGATTATAAAGATGTAATCCTGATTTTTGGCTGGTATGGGTCAGTGTAGCAATATGACCATCCGCTAAATCCATAACATGGATATAATCACGCACACCCGTTCCATCAGGAGTTGGGTAGTCATCTCCAAATACCATCACTTCTTTATGGCGACCAACAGCAACTTGAGCAATATAAGGCGTTAAGTTATTTGGGATACCTTGAGGGTCTTCACCAATTAGTCCAGATTGATGAGCACCAACGGGGTTGAAGTAGCGTAACAAGGTAATTGACCATTCATTTTTTGCGATATGTAAATCAGTTAGGACCCGCTCTACCATATACTTACTGGTGCCGTATGGATTAGTGGTTCCACCAACTTTTGAATTTTCGGTCAGTGGTACTTCTTCTGGGTCGCCATATACTGTCGCCGAGGAGCTAAAAATTAAGCTTTTGACCCCTGCTTGCTGCATACTTTGTACTAAAACCAAGGTGCCATTGACATTCACATCATAGTACTCAATTGGCTTTTCAACAGACTCACCAACCGCTTTTAGACCCGCAAAGTGAATGACTGAGCTAATGGAATGCTGGGCAAAAATGGTATCCAAAATGGCCTTATTACGCACATCCCCTTGGTAGAACGTCGGTTTAGTTCCCGTGATGTTTTCGATGCGATTAAGCACTTCAAGATTGGCATTATGTAGGTTATCCAAAATAATCGGTTGAATACCTTGTTGGATCATTTGTACACAGGTATGGCTACCGATATAGCCAAGACCGCCGGTGACTAAAACGCTGGAGGTGTTCATGGTTGAGTCCTATTTACAAACTTTTCTGAATTTATTTAAACTCGTATTGAACGGTATTCGCGATACCTTGTTCCAAAGTCACTGGCGGAACAAAAGAGGTATTTCCAATATAGTTTGATTTAAATTGTGTACGAGCACAGAATTTTTTCACACGAATACTACTCACTGGGAATTCTTTGCCCGTCAGTTTAGAAAGCACGTCAAAACAGTAGCCACCTAAAATCCCAACTGGATATGGAATGCGGATATTAGATTTTGGCTTATTAAGGGCACCACAAATGACCGTTGTTAATTCGTTCATCGTAAAATCAGGCTTATCGATGTAATTGAATACATGCTTTCCTTCAGTGAAGGTGGTTGCGAATGTAATAAACGCTGCAATATTTTCTACATAGGCCATTGATTTTTGGTTATTACCAGAACCGATCATTAAGAATCGACCAGACGCAATTTGACGGAATAGGTTATAAACGTTACCACGGTTATTTTCACCAAATACAACGGTTGGACGAATCGTGACTAAGACGTTGTTCGCAGATTTTGCCTGCCATGCATCGTAAACGTATTCAGCTTCTAACTTAGATTTACCATAGTGGTTAAATGGATGATATTCGCCATCTTCCCCGGTTTCTTTTTCAACGAAGCCATAAACAGCAACCGATGAAGTGAAAACAATATGTTTGATACCCAATTTTTCAGCGACATTACAGACGTTTTTGGCACCATCAACGTTCACTTCATAGTAAAGGCTAATAGGGTGAACGTTATCTTTATGTTTTGCTGATAGGTTGATAATAACGTCACTACCTTTCAGTGGGTCAATAAGCGTTTCTGGTTTGGTGACATCGCCAAATTCCCATTTTTCAGGATGAGCTTCACTTTTTTCAATATCAACAATTTTGAAATCGATATTTTGAGATTTTAATTGGTTTGACAGACGTGTTCCGATAAAACCGGAACCACCGATGATAGTTAGCATTAATTATTATCCTTGAATTAATTTGATGTATTCATGTGCGACAGATTCAATATTAAATTGATGCCGCGTATTTTGTGCACAATCATAATAGGCTAAGTAATTTTCTGATATTTCTGTCAATGCCTTGAGTAAGCTGTCCAGATCATTATTCACTAATAATCCATTACTCTTATTATCGGAGGGATATATAAGTTCAGAACATCCACCGACATTACTTAAGATTAATGGTAAGCCGGCGGAACCTGCTTCTATGGCTGACATTGGTAATCCTTCGCTGTCGGAACAAAGAACGAAGATGTCAAAATCATAATAAGCATCAAAATTATTAATTTCGCCTAAGAAGAATATATTTTTATGTTTATCGGAATATTGTGATTTCAAATTTTCGAGTAGAGGCCCATCACCAACCAAATAAAAATCTACAGATGGTGATTTTTTTGCTGCTTCAATAAATAAATCAGCTCGTTTAGGATGTACCATTCTCCCTACAAAAAGAGCTTTTAACCTATTATTTACTTTTTCTTTTCTTCTTAGCGGAGAAATTCTATTTTTTATAACAGAAATTTTATTTTTACTGATTCCGATGATATTAATGGCATTTTTTTTATCTTGCTCGGAAACACAAAGAATTGTATTTGAAATCATTGATAATGACTTTTCAATCCAACAAAAAATATTTTTAAATCTTCCGCCGTTATATATGCAGGACCAACCATGGGAGACATATATATGATTGTGAGGTTTTAATAATTTAGCTAAACGAGCATATAGACCAGCATTAGCTGAGTTTGAAATAACAGTGTCAATATTATTGTTTTTGAGAATGCTTGATATTTTAAAGATACAAGATGGTTTTTTGGTACTTGCCAATTCAGGAAGAATGAATGTATTTTCAATTGGGAAGTAATTTGTTAACCAGCCCTTTTCCGATGTTATTAAATATACATCAAGGGTGGGTTTTAATATGTTATATAACTCTAGTACCCATGTTTGAGCACCACCGATTTCAGATTTTGTGATAACAATAGCTATTTTTTTATTCATGTTTTTTTAGAAGGTGAGTATAGAGATTTAACCATTCTTGACTAGTTTTTTCGAGAGAAAAGGTATCTACAATATGTTTGCGGGCTTGTGAACCTAGAACTTTTTTCTCATGGTTAGGTAAGGCTAAATATTGAGTCATTGCAGATGTTAATGCTGGTACATCTTTAGGGGGAATAACTACTCCATATTTATCGATAACTTCTTTAACACCACCTGAATTTGTTCCGATAACTAAACGTTCGCAAGCCATTGCTTCGGCAACGACTAACCCAAATCCTTCCCAAGCAGAAGACAATACAAATAGATCACAGGCAGACATCCAATCCTGTACATCATGTCGGATTCCCAACCATATAACATTTTCAGATATGTTTAGGTTGTATGCTATTTGCTGTAAATTTTCTTTTTCTTCACCATCACCAATAATCACTAACTTAGGGTTTTTAGGTGAATTTAGGTTTGCAAAGGCATGTAATAAATTGGGGTAGTCTTTAGCTTCAGTTAATCTACCAACTGCCAATATGAGAGGGGTTTCATTATCTAAATTCAGTTCGTCACGTATTTTTTTTCTAATGATATCATTATAAGAAAAAACATTTGTATCTATACCATTATAAATAGGAATCATTCGACCTGGTTTGGTTGCTTTTTTCTCAATAAAAGCATCAACAGCTTCTTGGCTAACATTGGTGGATATTGTTGCCAATCTATCGGTGATTCGATAGAGGAACATTCTCAATTTCCCTCCTTCATTTTTACTATGCGCTGTACATATTAATACTGGTATTTTTATAAATAGACGGAGTAAGCGAGAAAATATATTGGCGTGAACCATATGGCTGTGAACAATGTCTGGCCGTTCATTTTTTATTATATTTTTTAGTTTCCTCATTGATGTTAAAAAACTAAGAATATCTTTTTTCATATTTAGAGATATTATTTCAATACCTTTACCTTTGGGAACTATGAAAATTTCCCCATCTGAAATACTAATAATTGTAATTCTATGGCCTTGCTGGGATAGTTTATCTGCAAGTGAACATACTTGTTTTTCAGCACCACCCATGCCTAATCCGGTGACTATGAATAATAATTTCAGATTGTTCATTTATTACCAACTACTTGTTTGGATAAAATAATTTCAGAGTGTATTTGGAGATAATTATCATCAAATAATTCAAAAAAATGTAGGTCTAAATTGTCGAATTTTATAGGAGCTAAGTCATTTCGAAAGTATGAAAGGAAATTCAAAGAAACAAACAGGGAAAAATAGCTAAAAATTATTATCTTTTTTGCTCTTTGTGACTTTTTGTTTTTTCCATATGTGTGATTGTGACTTGATGCAAGATAAATTATTATGAAAATAAAATAAAAAGAAAAACGATTGAAAAATAGAACCATTCCACTAAATGTTAAAATGGTAGCACCGACAAAAATAATTCGTAAAAATAGCTTGTTATCATTCGCCTCTAATTCCTCACTTGTCAATATATATGTGACAATAAAGGTAAGAGTAAATAAATTTTGCCATCCCATCTGAATTGTTATTGGGTTTTTTTCTAAATAATATGATAGCTTAATAAAGATAAAATTTAAATCCCCTAAGGTAAATAATAGGTGATGACCATTTATTAATAAGATAATAATAAATAAAACCGACAGAATGCTTGATAGAATAAATAAATGCTGTTTTTTTATTCTACAAAGCAAAATTACAGGGAGAAGAATAAGTGCAGAAGCATGAAATAAAGCGGCAAAGATCACACGGAAGGACAATTTCTTTAATGAGCTATTTTTTTGATATTCAATTATGCTAGGAAAGACTATTAGACAAGCCAAAAATTGTCTCAGTTGTTCTAATATTAATGTATGTCCACAAACAATGATCAATATAGCAATAAAAAATGGTTCATTAGCTTTGTACTTAGAAAGTGAAGATAAAAGAATACCGAAAGCGATTGAATAAAAATAAACTATAGTTAATCCGAAATTTTCGGAACTAAAAAATAATAAAATTTTGAAAAAAATGACAAACCCAGGCTCAAAGGATGAAAATGCTTCTTCATTACTTTTAAATTTCCCAAAATAAATAGCCCAGTCCATGCCATTAAAATAAAAAAATGAGAATGAAAAAATCAGCCATATATAAATAATAGTTCTTACCATTATTTTTGAATTAAAATTAAACCTAGGCCAAAAAATAGAGATAATCAATAATAACACTGAGTTAATTAGCAGGAACATTATTTTGAGAAAACCTTGTCAATTATTTTTATCATAATGTTTATCGGATTTATTATTTTCAAGTATTTAAGGTTTCTTTTGTCGCAAAATAAATTAAAACTATTGTGGACATAACCTATATAATCCTTATTAAATAGGCGCATTTTATTTAAAAAAACCAAGTCACTATATAGCATTTTGTTCATTTTATTTTCTCTTGATGTAACCTGGTTGGAGTGAATTCTATAACTTACTGAGATAAAATCATAAAAATTAGTTTTTATATTGTTATTTATTAATTGCAGCCAGAAAGGTAGATCTTCTAAAAGACGATAGTTTGTATCAAAAGATTGAATGAATTTTCTTTGGATGAATGCACCTGGAGCTAAATTACTAAACTGTATATTTGACAACTTTTTCTTTATAATTGATGGGGGCATGGCGCTTATTAATCGAGTCCATGGTAGCGGGTATTTTTTTGATACAATAGCGTTACCAAATGTTTTGAAATATGTAAACACTGCTCCTAGAGATTCTTTATTAGGATCAGATTTAATATGACTAATGAAATTACTAATTGCATCTATGTGTAGGAGGTCATCTGAGCCTAAAAATTTAATCCAATCACCTTTCGCATATCTTAAACCAGCATTACAATTTGCAGGGATCCCTCTATTAGATTCATTACATACAAGAGTACACTCAATATTAGGATGAGTTTTTTTTCTTATATCCAACCATTCATTGACAACAGAAATACTATTATCTTGGGAGCAATCATCAGTAATGATTATTTGGATGTCTTTATAGCTTTGGTTAATGCAGGAATCTAGTGTTTCTTTAATATATTTCTCTGCATTGTAGCAAGCAATTATAATTGTAACTTTCATGGGAATTATTTTTTGATTAATGAATTAATAACTAATAATTTAAAACTTTCTTTTAACGTTCTATTTAATTTAAGTTTTTTCACTTGATTGAGACTTTGATTAATAGCTAGTCTCCACTGTAACCGTTCATCTCTACTTAGATGTTTATTCCACTTTATATATCTTATAGTTACTCCCCAAATGGTACTGATGATTAAGCTATTAATATTGTTAGATACATCTGAGAATTCGCCTTTTTCTCTTTTTTCTTTAATGTAATCCAATAAAATGAATGCATTATTAATGATTTTAAAGTAATTGAAATTTATCCTCCGAGTAGTTGATTCTGGGTTATTAACAAAATAATAACTTCCATCTGTAATTGCAATTTTATTTGAAATATCAAAGCTTATTCTAGAAATAACTTCGTCATTATTTAAGAAATTTTGGTTGAGTTCATTTATTTCGTTATAAATTTTGTAAGCTTTTAGTATTAATTCTTTTCTATAGATGCCGAAACCATGCACACCCCAATGTTTTATACAGTTTTCAAATACATCAATGCCATCTAAAAGTTTTTTAGTAGTATAATAATTAAAAACTACACTTTTTTCATCACAAATAGAATTAACATAATGTAGCTTAAATAATGAAATATCAATATCATTATTTTTCAATATGGGTATTAAAGCTTTTTCTAGAGTATCAAAAGCTATACTATCATCACAATCAAGCACTGCAATAAACGTAGATGTGCTTTTTTCTATAGCGGCCAGTCTCGCTAATGCAGCGCCTTTGTTTTCTTGTTGAAGTAGTGTCAAGCTATATCGCTTAGACTTATAATTTTTGACGATGGTAGCTGTTTCATCAGATGATCCATCATCAACCACAATAACCTCAAAGTCACATATAGATTGATGTTCTAGTGATTCTAATATTTTGCCTATGTTTTTTTCTTCATTATATGCTGGAATAATAATGCCTAATTTGTTTCTAATGAATTGCATTATTTGACCTCATGCTTAATATACCAATAATATATTGTCATAGTGCATAATAAATAGATTAAATTAGTGCAACAATAAGCTATGCTAGCACCAGAAAATCCGTAGCTAGAAATTAACAATTTCACGAGAGTAGGAAATAAGATCGAGATGAAAATTTCTAAGCTTGCGTTGATTAAGAAATATCCCTTTGCAAGTAGTATAGTTGCAAATAGCCAGCTACAGATCCTAAAAAAGTCACCAATATTTTGAAATAAAAAAAGTTCTCGAGCTGGAATAAATTCTTTAGTAAATAAAAAACTTATAATAAAGTCTTTCAATATAAAGATGCATAAAGCCATTATGATAGATAGAGGAATAACAACCTTCGCCCCAGTTGCAAGTATGTTTAGGTGTTCAGAAACAGTTTTGGCTGATGCAGTTTTGGGGAAATAATAGACTGTCATAGCTGTAGTTAATACAGCTAAGTATGCTTCAGATATTTTAGTAACAGCTTGCCAATAGCCAGAAAATTCTATTGAAAAATCATTTGTTAGTATTGTACGTACAATAATTATAGAAACAGGACCTGTGAGAGCCCCAATTATTCCCATTAAAAAATATTTACTCATATCTATGAGTTGCTTCTTAGGCGTTGAACCAAACCAATATCTTAACTTAAACCATGGTTTTTTCATGATCAAGAATATTAGCCATAAACCAGCAATTGCATTATTTAAAGCTGCTGAAATAAGGGCACCATTCAATCCAAAAAGATAAACTAAAATTACCATCGATGTTAAAGAAGAAATAATAGCAAAAATATTAGCGACAAAGAATTTTTTATAATCTCCTAATCCATTCAAAACACCCAAGAAAATGTTATTGATAATATTAAGTGGAAGTACTGATAGTGCTAATATTATTAGCCAAAAAAGGGACTCATTTTGAAACAAATAATCAGACAAGCTCTTTGAAAAAATAATTCCCAAAGACATAATAAAAAAGCAAGCCGTGACTGATAGCTTAGTTGATGCTATCCAGTACTTTTTTGCTTCGTCATAATTATACTTATTTTCAGCGGAGTATCGGTTGACCCCTTGAGATACTTGAGATGCAATAAAACCATTCACAAATGTGACAAAACTCTGTAACTGGCCTAAATTTGAGACGCCTGCTGGACCCGTATAAATCGCAACGACTTTTGAAATTAATAATCCGGAAAATAAACGAAGTGCTGTGACAAGACCACTCAGTATGGTTATTTTTGTAAAGTTCAAATCAACCATCCATTGAGTGAACTTATGACTCTATCAATTTCAACTCTGTCTATTGTTGGCCCAATAGGAATACTGAGAACCTCTTGATGGATGGCTTCAGTGATTGGTAATGATAGGTGATTAAAGTCTTTGTAGGCTTGTTGCTTATGAGGTGGGGTAGGGTAGTGAATTAATGTTTGTACACCTAAATTATTTAAATAAGCTTGTAGTGCATCTCTATGTTTGGTTGCAATGACAAACAAGTGCCAAACATGGCTTTGAGTTTTTTGCTTATATTCGCTCGCGGTGAATGGTAATTTAATTAATGGGTTATTAATATTCTCAAGGTAAGTCAGCGCAATTTTCTGACGAATTTCTGTGTCTTTGTCTAAATATTTTAATTTCACATTTAGCATTGCTGCTTGAATTTCATCTAATCGACTATTTACACCTTGGAAAAGGTTTAAATATTTTTGATGTGATCCATAGTTACGTAAAGCTTTTAGTGTATTTGCTAATTCATCATCATTGGTTGTGATTGCACCAGCATCACCTAAAGCCCCAAGGTTTTTGCCAGGATAGAAACTAAAGCCCGCAGCATCACCCCAATTACCACATTTGATTCCATCAATCATAGCTCCATGAGATTGTGCGCAGTCTTCTAGAACTAATAAATTATGTTGTTTCGCTAATGCCATAATTTCTTGCATCGGTGAAATTTGTCCATATAAATGAACAGGCAAGATAACTTTAGTTTTACTTGTAATTGCAGCTTTTACATTGCTGATTGAAAGGTTATAGCTATCCGCATCTGGTTCAACAAACACTGGGACAAGGTCATTCTCAGTGATGGCTAACACAGAAGCAATATAAGTGTTTGCCTGCACAATCACTTCATCGCCGGCTTTGATTTTGGCAAGTTCTTTCCATGCCCTTAGTACAAGAGTCAGTGCATCAAGTCCGTTGGCAACACCTAGGGTGTGTTTTGTTCCACAATAGTCAGAAAAGTTTTTCTCAAAACTTTCGAGTTCCTTACCCATAATATACCAACCAGAATCAATAACGCGTTCACATGCTTGTTTTAACTCTTTTTGATATTGTTGGTTGATTGATTTTAAATCTAAGAATGGAATCATTTTTTTGCCTATTTGATGAAATTTTTAAATTTATTTTTAATGTTTATGATGTCATTGGGTTTTATTTCATAATAATAATGTTCATCATCCTCATCTATTTGAGTGGCATTAAACTTTTCATGGAATGAAATTACTTTTTCATTGCCTTTCATTACTTCAAAATGACAATGTGAAAATTCCAATACTTCAAAACCAAAAATATATACTAGCAAGGCACTTTCTATAGCAGCTGTTCTGGTTTTTTTTTCGTTGAGAATCCAACTTCCCCAAGAAAAAGAGTTATCTTGAAAATCATAAACTCTAACTGTGCCACAAGGTGTTTTATCTAATGTTTCAATGATAAAATAAAATTCTTCTTTATTTCTTTCTTTTATTTTGTAGCTTCTTATCCAATCTTTTTGTTTTTCTACATCATTCTGTACTGAAGATAAAAATTTATTATATGTAGTATTAATTCTTAAGGATAGGATGAATTCAGCATCACTTTCTTCAACAGCTCGTAATCTGATCGTTTTGGATTGTAGTATCATATTAATGCCTAATCATTCTTACTATGAGTTTAAGAAAAGGTCATAGTTACGTATATAATCAGCCTCATCATAATAGTCACTAGCTAATACTACGATGATACAATCCTCTGAAAAATCATGCATTTCATGCCATTGCATTGGCTCAATCAGTAAGCCTTTATGAGGGCAATCAAGGACTAATTCTTCCTTATTTTTACCATCATCCATAATAAAGCGGCAGCTTCCCCTGACACAAACAGCGAGTTGTCTTAATTCTTTATGTGCATGAAAACCGCGAGAAACGCCTTCTTTAGTGCCAAAAATGTAATAGATTCTTTTTACTTCAAATGGAATGTTTTTATGTTGCTCCAATGAAATTAATGAACCTCGCTCATCTCCGAGTTTCTTGAATTCAATGGTGTTAATTAATTTCATTTCTTTTCTCAATGAGGTTAATTAAATACTGCCCATAATTATTTTTACGGAATTTATTTGCTGTTTTTAATACTTGTTCTGCTGTTAGCCATTTTTGTCTAAAGGCAATTTCCTCTAAACACGCAATTTTAAAACCTTGGCGTTTTTCAATAGTTTCTACAAAGCTAGACGCATCTAAGAGGCTATCGTGTGTGCCAGTGTCCAACCAAGCGAACCCACGACCTAATAATTCAACTTTAAGTTTTTTGTTTTTGAGATAAATTTGGTTGACGGTTGTGATTTCTAATTCACCACGATCTGAGGGCTGGATATTTTTGGCAATATTAATGACATCATTATCATAAAAATATAAGCCAGTGACGGCATACTTGGATTTTGGTTTTAGAGGTTTCTCTTCAATTGAAACCGCATTATAGTTTTCATCGAATTCAACAACTCCAAAGCGTTCAGGATCAGGCACTTCGTAGCCAAATACAGTTGCGCCATCTTTGGTGCTTGCAGCATGGAGTAATTTAGGAGAGAAACCTTGTCCCCAAAAGATATTATCACCAAGCACTAAGCAAACACTGTCATTGCCAATAAACTCTTCACCAATAATAAATGCTTGGGCTAAGCCTTCTGGTTTAGGCTGTACTGCGTATTGAAGAGAGATGCCGAATTGCGACCCATCGCCTAATAAACGTTGGAAACTTTCTAGATCTTCTGGGGTTGTAATAATGAGTGTTTCACGAATGCCCGCTAACATTAAAACTGAAAGCGGATAATAAATCATTGGTTTATCATAAATAGGGAGTAATTGTTTCGATACGCCCATGGTGATTGGATATAATCTCGTTCCTGAACCACCCGCTAAAATAATGCCCTTCACTTTTAAATCCCCAATCTTTTATTATTGAGCTTCAATTTTACGTAATTAACTTCGCTCAATTAACATTATTATGAATTAATCGTACTCTTTAGCTATAAATATTTAATCGAAAATTTATCATTGAGATATATATTCTAAAGTCATTACAATTAACAAAAATATCAACAAAAACCCCATAGCTACCGCACTGGGTTATCGGGTCCCAGAGCGCCATTGAATTTCAAAATTTAGTGTTTATTAATTGAAAATACTGCATTTTTTGCAGAAATGCTCAATTGATAAACACTGCTTATGATAGTCTTCCCTTATCGGTTGGCTCGTGCCGTAAGCACAATCAATCAAAAGCCCTTAATAATAGCACTAAAGTTTCGGGGTGACTATCGGTGTGAGACGCCTAAAAATCACTACTTTACCTGTAATCATCTGATCACCTTTTTGAAACCATTAAGTGACTTCTTAATATATATCACTATCAAAAATCATTAATTTCACATTTGGCGGTATATTGCTTTGGCTGGTATCTATACTTAGCGGACAACCTGATAGTCAAGAAAAAGCATACATATGGCTAGATAGTATAAAAAATAATGATAATCACAGCGGTAACTTGATGTATGTTATTAATATCTAAATAGAACACGCACTTGTGGTGTAGAAAAAGATAATTACTCGAATAACGATATAATCACTGAAATATAATATTTATAAGAATTGTCTGAGCTATTTCTGACTTACAAGTATATGTGGTAAACCCGTAGGGGCAAATATCGAAAAATGTTTGAGACACTAATTTCATTACTGTTTGTGAATATGAATAAGTTAATTATCTGTCAGATTGAGTAGGGGAGTGGATATTAGGCGAAATAGAATAGGAATATATGGCTGATATATAAAAAGGTCTTTGGCACATGGGTACCAAAGACCTTCATCATGCAAGATTAGCGCCCGTGTTCTGGCAGCCAAATCTGTAGGCGTAATCCACCTAGTGGGCTATCGTCAGCTTTTACCCAACCTTTATGTTGGGAAATTGCCGTTTCAACAATCGCTAAGCCAAGCCCTGTACCACCGGTTTCTCTGTCGCGAGCTTCATCGGTGCGATAGAACGGTCGGAAGATATGCTCACGGTCAGCAGGGCTAACACCCGGGCCATCATCGTCGACAGTAATCAAAATACCGTTATTTTCTTCTTTGAAATCAACCGCAATATGGGTGTTTGAGTAACGTAGCGCGTTACGCACTATGTTTTCAAACGCGCTGCCAATGGCGGATGGATTGCAATACAACGGCCATGAACCTGGGTGTGACGTGACATCCAGTGTTTTGTTCATCTGCTCCGCTTCGAAGCTGGCATCATCCAGAATATCTCCCCATAACTCATCGGCTTTGATGTGTTCGCGAAGAATTTCATTTTTATGTTGACTGCGAGAGAGAACCAGCAAGTCATTGATCATGCTATCTAAACGGTGAGTTTCTGTTTCGATACGCTCCAACTCTTTACTCTCACCATGACGGCGGCGTAATAATGCCGTTGCTAGCTGTAATCGCGTGAGCGGGGTGCGCAGCTCATGGGAAATATCAGAAATCAATCGCTGCTGGGCGGTGACCATACCATCTAATGCACTGATCATCTGGTTAAAACTGTTACCCGTTGATAAAAATTCTTGGGGACCAGATTCAAGCTCTGGGTGTGGGCGTAAATTACCTTTTGCCACATCGTCCGCTGCCATTTTTAATTTACGGGCAGGGCGGGCCAAGCTCCATGATAGCCATAATAACAGGGGTGCGCTGATTAACATGGTGGCAATCAAGAGTAAAAACGGTCGGTCAAACAAGAGGTTAATAAAGTCTGACTGTGGGCTGCTTGCCGGGCGAACTAAATAGAGTTGGTAGTGATCTTCACCGTCACGAATAGAAAATGGACCCAAAATCTCTGCGCGTCCGTACTTTTTCTTCTTCGGATGGTCGGCATTATCGGATTGGCCAATAAAGTTGCGGATCACCTGCATTTCACTTGGCATCGCACCAATCACGCGGCCTTCACTGGTCACGATAATCAGCCGTTGCCCTGGGGGCGCCCATTTTTTGATGGCGTTGGAAATCCGTCGCCACCAAAGTAGGTCGTTCATCGGTGCTTGCGCAAGTTCGGCTTCGATGTGTTGCTCAAGCATCTCCCCTTGGCGTTGCTCACTTTCCATGAGGACGGTGAGCTGCCGAGAGTCGAGCTTGGGCACCATCAGCACTAGCATTAAGACTAGTGCGAGGGTAAACCAGAAAATCGCAAATATTCGAGCTGTTAAGCTGTTGATCATGTGGCAGAAACCATCAAGTAACCGCGTCCACGCAAGGTTTTAAACCAAGGTTGACCATCGGTGCGTTCTGGAAGTTTGCGGCGCAAGTTTGAAATATGCATATCAATCGCACGGTCAAATGGCGTGAGGCGCTTACCCAAAACTTCTTGGCTTAAATGTTCTCTTGAAACGACTTGTCCCAAGTGCTGAGCTAATAGATAGAGCAACGTAAATTCGGTGCCAGTTAAATCAAGGATTTCGTTATCGAAGCTGGCTTCTTGACGACCCGGATTGAGCTGTAATTTATCCACTTGTAAGGTTGGGGTGTTGCTGTTGTCCCCTTGAGTTTGCTCGCTCCAGTTTGAGCGGCGCAGTAACGCACGAATTCGCGCTACTAACTCCCTATCGTTAAATGGTTTTGGTAAATAGTCATCTGCTCCGAGCTCTAAGCCCAGTACTTTATCTAATTCACTGCCGCGCGCCGTTAACATAATGACTGGCGTTTGGTGAATTTGGCGTAGCTCTTTTAATGTCTCAATACCGTTTTTCTTCGGCATCATGACATCGAGTAATAATAGGTCAATGGATGAATCGATTTGCTGTAATGCTTGCTCACCGTCATAAGCGATGACAACATTGAAACCTTCCATTTCCAGCAGTTCTTTTAAAAGCGACGTGAGTTCACGGTCGTCATCAACTAATAGGATTTTATGCATTAATTAAGTCCTCCAACTGCCAAAATACGATAACAATCTTCACGTTTCCATGACTTTACGTTCTTTTACATGCTCTGACGCTAGTTTGCAGCCGACCGCGTATATTTAACTCCATTGAATCACGAGCATCGTTCGGAGACAAGGTATCTAAATGCAAAGAATAGTACACAGAACAAAACACAGTTCAGTACATAAAACAGCCGCATACGTTTTAGCTTCTGCATTTGTTTTCGGGCCAGTCGCTGCGTTTGGTGAAGCATCTGAAAGTAGTGTTAATGATGAACCATCATTAGTGCTTCAAATGCAACCGGACCAGCCACTACAAACCACACATATTGCTATTCAGTTTCAGATCCCTGAATCATTAAATAGCGACGAACGTGCCAGTGAATTTATGTTTAATGGTATCACGTTGAGTGAGAAACAGCGCCAACAGCTTCGTGATTTGATGGCTACCCAGCGCCACCGTCATGGTGAAAATGTTGCCTCAATACAAGAACGTGAGTCATTACACAAACTTATTATAGCGGATCGCTTTGATGATAAAGCTGTCCGAGCGCAACTTGAGAAACAATTGCAAAAAGAACTGGATGAACGCGTTGAGATGGCTCGTATCCATCACGAACTTTACCAGTTACTGACGCCAGAACAGAAGGCGCAGCTTGAGCAAATTAATCAGCATAAGTTCGTTGAATATCAAGTTATGCAGTAGAGATTCCTAGTAGTGAGTGTAGTTGAGTTTTTAAAGCCTGTAGTTGAGTTTCTAAGCTGTATCGTTGAGTTTCGAAGTAAGTAGTGAAGTAGCAATAACTGAAGTTTTTCCTTGCCATAGACACCATCCCTGTCTTTTATAGCCCCTTTTTAAGGGGCTTTTTTTTATGCTAAGCGCATTGGTGTTAACTACAGTTGACATCCTAAGTGTGATAGCATTAGTTAGTTTTTCGTGAAATTGAAGGTGATCTATGAATATTAAAATAAAAGAGTATGACATTGCTGAGCATTTAACGAACGAAGAAGAAATTCAGCTGTATCTTAATGAAATACTAGAAGAAGGCGATACGGCACTCATTCTTGCTGCGTTAGGCGATATTGCTAGAGCGAGAAATATGACCCAATTGGCAAAGGAAGTAGGAATGAGTCGAGAAGGGCTATATAAGGCGCTATCTGGTGAAGGTAACCCTGCATTTACCACTATCTTGAAGATAGTTCATTCACTAGGACTAAAGCTGCAATTTAAGAGCGCAAGATAACCCTCTTTGTACTCTTCTATTACTATCAGTAATATTTTTATTACTGATATGTTGTCTATACATTCACTTTCCACGTACTATCTTTATTTCCACCGATTATTCTGAACACTTGCAAAATAGATTTTCACACATCCAAAGAGGTCATATTGCGCCATGATCCAGAAACTGACTGCTCAAGATTATAAAAAAATGCCTTGGAAAAATGGGCAAGGATTTACGTTAGAACTGGCGAGAAGCCACGGGGAAGGACTCGAAAATTTTGACTGGCGAGTGTCGATTGCAGACGTAAAATCCGCGGGCTCATTCTCTTTTTTCCCAAATAAACAACGCATCATTGGCGTGCTGGAAGGCACCGGGATTGTGCTGCAGATAGATAAAAACCCGCCTGTTTCTTTATTACAAAAGCAATTTCACGCCTTTAATGGTGAAAGTGATGTGTATGCCGAATTAATCAATGAAGCCATCCGCGATTTTAATTTGATTTACAACCCTGAAAAGTATTCAGCTCGGCTGCAGTGGGTATCTTGTGAGTCGGCAAACTCGTGGATCAGTAATGGAAATTGTGTGCTGATTTTTAACTTACAGGGCAAGCTAGAGTTGCAAGTAGATGGGCAGCTCTCAGTCTTAAATGATTTTGAAACCCTATTGGTCGAAAAAACAGGTTCCCCTACGCAATATATTGCTTCTCCTGAGCATCATGGGGACTTTTGTGTGATTGAGTTATTTGAAAGATAACGCTACAAAGCCATTTAAGTCATTTTGGAGTGATTTAACTCAGTCAAATCGCGACTATTTAGTTAGCGGATAATTCTGATAATTTCACTCTTTGGATAAAATTGTTATCAAATTCATAGATTGCTTATTTAATGGCTTTATTCTTATTGTGATTTTAAACAGAATCTTTAGGCTGTATCTCCGAATCGTTATTAGAACGAGAATGGTTTATTAAAAACAGTAATATAATTTTTGTAGCAAGGAAAAAAGAAGATGAAAATGAAGGCGCTTGTTGCGGTCGCAGTTTCTGCGGTCATTATGACTGGCTGTAAGAGTATGGACACTGGGCTGATGACCAACTCTGGAATGCAATTATTCCAAGCTGCGACATTATCTGATGCAGATGTTAAAAAATTCAGCGATGACGCATGTAAAGAGATGGACGCAGAAAACAAAATTGCTCCAGCTTCAAGCAAATACACTCAACGCTTAAACAAAATTGCTAAAGCGCTGGGTAACGAAGTTGACGGTACTCCGGTTAACTATAAAGTTTACATGACCAAAGATGTGAACGCATGGGCAATGGCAAATGGCTGTGTACGTGTATACAGCGGTCTGATGGACATCATGAACGACAACGAAGTTGAAGGCGTTCTGGGTCACGAAATGGGTCACGTTGCTTTAGGTCATACCCGTAAAGCAATGCAAGTTGCTTATGCGGCAGTTGCAGCACGTACTGCGGCAGCAGCATCAGGTAACGATGTTGCGACTCAATTAAGCTCTTCACAGTTAGGTGAGCTGGGTCAAAAACTGGTTAACTCTCAGTTCTCTCAACACCAAGAAAGCCAAGCGGATGATTTCTCTTATGATCTGCTGAAAAAACGTGGTGTGGATACTAAAGGTTTAGTGACTGGTTTTGACAAATTAGCAAAACTGGGTAGCAAAGAAACCAGCATGTTTGATTCTCACCCACCGTCAGATGAGCGTGCACAACATATCCGTGACCGTATCGCGGCAGATAAAAAATAATTTTTATCTTGAATGATATTAATGGGGAAGCTAAGGCTTCCCTATTTTTTATCTAACATCTGAGTTTTTCATATAGTTTGCATTTTATCTTAATTCTGGTGGTGAAAATAAAGTCACAAATCAGAACTTATCCTGTTGTGCTCTTGTTCGACGCTGCATATCTTATTAAGCAAATACGATTAAGAATTTTTTTTATCATTGTTTTATTTGTGCTCGATAAGAGAGCAAGGAAAAAAGATGGAAAAAACACAGCGAGTTTCTCTACTGGCGAAAGGAATGGGAATGCTGTTGTCCGGTACTTGCCGCTTATTAACGGGAGTCCGTACACGTTGGGTTGGATGCCAACCGGCCATTACCCCCCGCATCTACTATGCCAACCACTCAAGCCACCTCGACGGGTTAGTTATTTGGTCAGGGTTGCCACCTTTAATGCGCCATTTTGTTCACCCTGTTGCCGCGAAAGATTATTGGGATGGCACGCCATTTCGTCGCTATCTCGTCAATAACGTGTTTCGAGCTGTATTGGTGGATAGAAAAGGGGACAAACCTGCAAAAGAGTCTGTCCTTGAGCCGCTAGAAGCGGTACTTGCTGCTAACCATTCATTAATTTTATTTCCCGAGGGAACTCGAGGAGATGGCGAGGAACTGGGTAGCTTCAAAAGCGGAATTTATCATTTAGCGAAAAAATACCCCAATGTTGAAGTCGTCCCGGTGTATTTGGAAAACTTAAATCGCGTGTTGCCGAAAGGAACAAAGCTCGTGGTTCCGGTTATCTGTTCAGCAACGGTTGGAAAGCCACTATCTCCACTTACTGAAGATGAAAATAAGGCGGATTTTTTGCAAAGAGCGAAAGTTGCACTTGAGGAGATGATGCCATGAGTCTTTGGGATCGTGAATTAGCACTGCTGTTATCCGGTGTCTTCGGTATTTTGATGGTCGCCAGCGTAATAGGCGGCATTCTGGCATACCGTTATTCAGGGGAAAAAAGTAACCCAACCATCGATAACCTAAATGCGCGTATTCGTGCTTGGTGGGTGATGTGTATCGTCTGCGTTTTGGCGGTGGTGCTTGGGAATATCGGGGTCGTGATCCTGTTTGCGTTGATTTCTTTCTTTGCATTAAGGGAATTTATTACGCTAGCGCCGACGCGCCGTAGCGACCATGAAGCGTTATTTTGGTGTTTTTTCGTCTTCCTTCCCCTGCAATATGTGCTGGTTGGGGTTGAGTGGTATGGGATGTTCTCGATTTTTGTACCCGTGTTTGTCTTCTTGTTTTTACCGACACGAATCGCGTTGGCGGGGGATACTTACCACTTCCTTGAACGTACTGCGAAAATACAGTGGGGCATGTTGGTCACTGTATTCTGCTTGAGCCACGTACCGGCATTGTTGATGCTGAATATTGAAGGCTATCAAGGGGAAAACGTTAAGTTGCTGCTGTTCTTAATTGTGGTCACACAAATCTCTGATGTGCTGCAATATGTCTTTGGTAAGTTACTGGGCAAACATCCTATTGTGCCTAAGCTTAGCCCAAATAAAACCGTCGAAGGATTTATTGGCGGAATATTAACGTCAGTGCTGATTGGTATCTGTTTGTATTGGGTGACGCCATTTAGTTGGTGGGCGGCAGGGTTAATGTCATTGGCGATTACGTTAATGGGCTTTGTCGGTGGTCTGTGTATGTCTGCAATTAAACGCGACAGTGGGATCAAAGACTTTGGGGCCATTATCGAAGGACATGGCGGAATGTTAGATAGAATTGATTCCCTATGTTTTGCCGCGCCAATTTTCTTCCACCTAACGCGTTATTTTTATACCTAATTAGCTGTTGTAAATAGATTTTCCTATTTTTTCAACCGCAGAAGCACCTTAGGGTGCTTTTTTTATAGGAAAATGCTCCGTATCTTGCAATGATGGGGTCGCACTGAGATTAACATGCTATCATCGAGACTTAATTTGTACTTCGAAGTAAGATGATTACGTTGAGTGGGTTGGTTTTTGTCATTTGAGCTAAAATTATGTAATCGAGATCACAAGAAAACATAAAAGTTGGCGAGAAAACCCATGCATAATCCTTGCTTTGTCGTATTATTTCGCTGTTGAATCAATTCAGCAAAATTATTGGCTGAATTTTAGCGGTTAATCCGTTAGCGAGTTGCAGTGAATATCAGTACAGTGCGGTGGTTTTTTCATAGATTTGCAATTTATGTTCATTAATCAGAGGTCATCATGGTCAAGCAGATTAAAAGAATTGGAGTGTTAACGAGCGGTGGAGATGCACCGGGTATGAACGCAGCGATCCGCGGCGTAGTACGTGCAGCTCTTGCGGAAGGTTTAGAAGTGATGGGTATTTTTGATGGATACCTCGGCCTTTATGAAAACCGCATGAAGCAGTTAGACCGTTATAGCGTTTCGGACATGATCAACCGTGGCGGTACATTCTTAGGCTCTGCTCGCTTCCCTCAATTCCGTGATGAAAAAGTCCGCGCGGTAGCGGTTAAAAACCTGAAGAAAAACCACATCGATGCACTGGTTGTCATTGGTGGTGACGGTTCTTATCTTGGTGCTAAATGCCTAACTGAATTAGGTTTCCCATGCATTGGTTTACCGGGCACGATTGATAACGACGTTGCTGGAACAGACTACACCATCGGTTATTTCACTGCGTTAGAAACTGTGGTTGAAGCAATTGACCGCTTACGTGATACATCGACTTCTCACAAACGTATCTCTATCGTTGAAGTGATGGGGCGTTATTGTGGCGATCTCACTCTCTCTGCGGCAATTGCAGGTGGCTGTGAGTTTTTAGTTCTGCCAGAACAAGAAATGCCATTTAACCGTGAAGAGTTACTGTCGGAAATCAAACGTGGGATTGAAAAAGGCAAGCGCCATGCGATTGTCGCGATCACCGAGCACGTTTGCGATGTGGATGAGCTAGCAAAATATATTGAAGCAGAAACTCACCATGAAACTCGCGCAACGGTATTAGGACATATTCAGCGCGGTGGTTCTCCAGTGGCTTATGACCGTATTTTGGCTTCTCGCATGGGTGCATACTCTATCCAACTGCTGCTTGAAGGCTACGGCGGGCGTTGTGTGGGTATCCAAAATGAAAAATTAGTTCACCATGATATTGTTGATGCGGTTATGAATATGAAGCGTGTCTTCAAGAAAGATTGGCTGGAAACCGCGAAAAAACTGTACTAATTTTTCACCTCTATTATTGCAAATCTCACCGGTATGGTTGGCCTTAGGCTGGCCATATCGGCGAAGATTGCCCTTGTTTTCCTCGATATTCCTCTTATTTATAAGATTTACCTTTTCGGTATTTCCCGTTGCCGTGGGTATCTGTCAGCCTGATTCCGTATTCAATTAATGGAGAAAAGGATGATGGTACGTTTCTGGCAAAGTTCACGCTATCCCATAGCGGCATTTTCTTTATTGTTATTAACAGCGGGAGCATGGGCGAAAGATATCCAAATTTTAAATGTCTCTTATGACCCGACTCGCGAATTTTACCGCCAATATAATCAAGAATTTGGTGATTACTGGAAAGCAAAAACGGGGGATACGGTGATTGTTCGCCAGTCTCATGGCGGTTCCGGTAAACAAGCCACTTCGGTGATTAACGGGTTAGAGGCAGATGTAGTGACGCTAGCCTTGGCATACGATGTGGATGCGATTGCACAAAGTGGCAAAATTAATCCGGGCTGGCTGAAAAAACTCCCTGATAATTCTGCACCCTATACTTCAACCATTGTCTTTTTAGTGCGTAAAGATAACCCGAAAAATATCCATGACTGGGGTGATTTGATCCGTAAAGATGTCTCTGTGGTGACGCCGAACCCAAAAACATCGGGCGGCGCCCGCTGGAATTATTTGGCGGCATGGGGATATGGATTAGAAAAAAATCAGAATGACCCAGAAAAGGCCAAACAGTTTGTGAAGCTGCTTTATCAAAATGTTGAAGTGCTAGATTCTGGCGCGAGAGGGGCAACTAACAGCTTTGTAGAGCGTGGAATTGGCGATGTGTTGATCGCGTGGGAAAATGAAGCGTTGTTAGCCATTAATGAGTTAGGCGCGAAGGGGGATTTTGAAATTGTTACCCCGAGCATTTCTATTTTAGCAGAGCCGACCGTTGCTGTTGTCGACAAAACGGTGGATAAGCGAGATCACCGTGAAGTGGCACAAGCCTATCTGGAATTTTTGTATTCACCGAAAGGGCAAGAAATTGCCGCGAAAAACTATTATCGTCCCCGAGATGCTCAAGTCGCCAAAGCGTATCAAAGCCAGTTTCCACAATTGAAATTACTCACCGTGGATGAAAATTTTGGTGGTTGGCAACAAGCGCAGAAAACGCATTTTGCGAATGGTGGGATCTTTGATGAAATCATTCGCCGCTAATCGCTAACGATTTGAAGACAAAATTAAACGCCTAACCGTCCGCTATAATGGCGGAACGGCTAGGAATTTATGACTGCTAGCTGGTTATCGCTACCAGCTATATTTCACGCCTAACTGACCGAGATACATCGTCTGTTTATTACTGTTCCCTGATGTTTTTTCACTGCCTTTCGGGTATTTCCATTTGGTGGGTTCATAAGCCACACCGCCCCACAATGCTAACTTCGGTGTCACTTTGTATTCCACTTGAGTGCCGAGACGGTAGCCACTGCGTAACTGCTGAGTGAGATGACCTCGATTGTTGTACTCGTTGTCATTAATGAGATAGCGGAAATAAGGGGAAATGCTCCAATCTTGGTTAATAGTTACTGGTAAGCCAAGACGAATTTGGCGTTGTAAGGATTGGGTGGTGAACTCATTATCCCATGCTTTGTCACTGTAATAGCTGACCTTGGCTTTAATGCTATCGGTGAGTTTATAGCTCACGCCAACTTCAGATTCAAATTCGTAGCTATTGGCCTCATAGAAATTACTGTAGTAGTAAAGCGCACCCCAATAATTAAATGTCCATCGTTCATCAAGGTTGATTGAACCTGAAGGCATGATCCAATAAAGGCTATTGGAGGCGCGGGCTTTAGAGCCTGGTGTTCCATCATTGGATTCTTTGCGGTAAGTGAAATTGACATCGAGGTTGGAAATTTTATCTTTAATAAACTGCTTGGTCACACCGATTTGGGTTCGATTGCGAATGTAAGAATCTCGGGAATTGGAGAAGTTTTTTCCGTGATTTCTTAAGGTTTCTCGGTGTTCGAGATCAAACGACCAAGTAGATGCCAGATTACTCAGCGATAACTTACCTACCATGCTGGCTTTATCATACACTTTGTTATTCTGTGAATCCCGCTGGCCTTGGTACTCTTCCAGTTCGACATACACATTGGTTTTAACACGCCAATGGTCATCGCTAGACGGAGATTGACTGGATTGAGAATAACTGGCGATAGGGAAAAGAATTGCTGTGCTAAGAATTGCAGTATTAAGAATTAAACCCATTATAGACTTCATATTCATCCTTTATAGAATGCTTTAATTATTTAATGATTGAAAATCAATGGGCTCATAGATTAATTACAATAAGCAAGAAGCTGTCGAACTCATTGAAGAGGGACGTCACCATAATTAATAAGGAGCCATTGATTTTTATTACGTTACTAATTTAAAGAGAACAGAATAAAAAATATCAATAATGAAAAGTCGGCGAGCCGACGCAAGCAATCTAAATGAATTATCTCACTGTTGTCTATTGTTATTTTTTGATGCTATGGATAGTTAAATTAGTGGGCTAGCTAATTTAAAGTGATCTAATTGGCTGTGTTTATTCGATTTTTATTTCTGTTTTTAATAGGATTGAAGTTTGTCTTATATTTATATAATCATTTATTTTCAATGTGAGAATAAATAAATTTAGATGGGTTATGTTTTTAATTAATGGTTTTTTAAATTCTTTTATTATTATTTTATTTTTAGGTTTTTCTGTAACGAAGATAAGATAAACCGCCTATTTAAAAATAAGTTAAATAGACGGTTAAATTGAATAATCAAATAGAGTATTTAATTATTTTGCTTTTTTTGCTTCTGCTGCTGCTTTAACAATCACAGCGAAAGCATCAGCTTTTAAGGACGCGCCGCCCACTAAAGCACCATCGATATCTGGTTGAGTGAATAACTCAGCCGCGTTGCCTGCGTTAACAGAACCGCCGTATTGAATGATCACTTGCTCAGCGACAGCTGCATCTTTTTTCGCAATGTGGCTACGAATAAATTTATGCACTGCTTGTGCTTGTGCTGGAGTTGCTGATTTACCGGTTCCGATTGCCCAGATTGGCTCATAAGCGATAACTGCACCTTGGAATGCTTCCGCACCTAATGTGTTCAGAACTGCATCGATTTGACGAGCACAAACTTCTTCAGTCTTGCCAGCTTCGTTTTCAGCTTCGCTTTCACCGATACACAGAACTGGGATTAAACCTTGTTCTTTCAGCACTGCGAATTGTTTTGCAACGAACTCATCACTTTCTTTGTGATAAGTACGGCGCTCTGAGTGACCGATGATGATGTATTTTGCACCGACATCTTTCAGCATTTCAGCAGAAATTTCGCCAGTGAATGCGCCAGACAGGTTGACGTCAACGTTTTGTGCGCCTAATGCAATGCGGCTGCCTGCGATAGCGTGTTTAGCTTGAGTTAAGTACATCGCTGGTGGCGCAATTGCTACGTCACAGCCATCAACGCTGCTCAGTTCGTTACGCAGGCCAGCAATCAGTTCATTGACCATCTGGGTACTGCCGTTCAGTTTCCAGTTACCCATTACCAATGGATGTCGCATGTTATTTCCTCCAACCAAAAAGTTTGAATGATTTATCGATTAGTTTTTCATCACGCGATCAAGGTATTACGCGCAACGAGACGTTTCTGTCGCTGTTCCTGCATTATAGGAACAATGGATAATAATAGCTTTGCTTTTCATCATGCTTATTGCCAGAGCGTGATCATCATCCATTTAGCGTATTTGTTGCTCTCAATTATTGACGGTTTTCACTTGCTTGTTGTTCTAGCTTAATCGGTTCAACAGCAAAAGTAAGCACATTATTGTCACTTTTTACCAAAATATATCGCAATGCACCTAATCTTGCTTCTTCCGCGCGGGTTGGGTTTTTATTGGCCATAAACTTGTTCAGCGCAGCGGTCAGCTCTGGGGCTTTATCCAGAGAAACATTAGGGTCAAACTGATGAATAATAGCAATAATATAGCGCTCAATTAATTGGCGATTTTCTTGAGCGTCAGTTTCGTTGTCCGTGGGTAATAATGTGATTTGTAAGCTTTTAATTTTCTCACTACCTCGTTCGAGGACGGCAGATGAGTATATTTGTTGATTAATACGTGATGCGGCGCGAATGTAGGGCGCGGATATATCTTGGCTAGCAATCACTTTGTATTCGTGAAGATACAAATCTTTATAGGTTTGATTAAATTGACTACGTAGCTCTGGGATCGTGAGATTAAAGGTTGGCGCATCAGGTGCTAAATACGCGACGCTTAAGTCGGTATCAGGTAACGTCGGTACCTTTTGGGAAAGTGCCATTTGTGGAAAATAGCACACAAAAGCGGTTATGATGATGGACATGGAACGGAATATTGGTTGAGCCATTTTTTCTGCCACTTATTCTTCAGAGATTAATATTGTATCAGGATTACACACAATGACATTACTACAATGGGCTTTTTCCTTTAAAGGCAGAATTGGACGGCGACCATTTTGGGCGGGTGTAGCAGGCTGTTTTATTTTAATGACCCTGATTTCTCTCTTCCAAAACGCGTTTTCATTACCGGATGTCGTTGTGGTGGTGTTGTTTATTTTGTTGCTGTATCCCCTTGCGGCGATTTTCACCAAGCGTCTTCATGATAGAGGTAAACCGGGGGGATGGTTTGCTTTAGTCGTGTTAGCTTTTGCTCTTTTTTCCTTCGATGTCAGTCAATTGGCAGAAATTTGGCAATGGGGAATTGGACGCTTTCTTCCACTACTGATCACGATGATGATGCTGATTGATTGCGGCGTTTTTGTGGGAATGGAAGGTGAGAATCCGTATGGGGAAAAGACAGATAAAGTGGATTATCTGTCTTAATCGTTAGGTTATTACCAGTACTGTTCGCTGGTGATATGCCCCGGTTTACGGCGTAAATGTTTAACTAACCCGTGGGTTTCTTTGAGTTTATCCCGTGTATCTCGCACCATTTCTGGGTTGCCGCACAACATAATGTGGCAATTTTCTGCATCAATCGGCAACCCAACAAATTCTTCCAATTGATGATCTTCAATTAATGCGGGAACCCGCCCATATAGCGAGCCGGGTGCGTGTTCACGACTCACGACGGTGACAATGCGTAATTTTCCTTGGAATTGCTGCTCTAATTGCTGCATGAGCGGCAGGTAGCTCAGATCTTTTTGGTAACGCACGGCATGCAGTAAGACGATTTTTTCGAAGCGCTCTAGCCCTTTATTCTCTTGTAAAATAGAGAGAAATGGACCAATAGCCGTACCTGTCGAAAGCATCCAAAGATGTTTGCATTCAGGAATTTCATCCAGCACAAAGAAGCCAGAAGCCTCATCGGTGATTTGCAGTGTATCGCCGACTTGTAGCTCAGCGAGCTTCGGGCTCAGTTTTCCATTAGGAACGATGACGAAATAGAATTCAAGGCGGTTGTCGCTGGGAGCATTCACATAAGAGTAGGCGCGGGCAACGCGTTCCCCATTAACTTCAAGGGCGAGTTTAGCAAATTGTCCTGCAATAAACGGTTGAATAGGCGCATCCACCACTAAACTAAACAAGGTTTCTGTCCAATATTTGGCTTCAACCACCCGACCTGTTACCCAATTCGCCATAAATTTGTCCCTCTTATCGAAAAAACCTCAGAGAAAGTATTCAACAGTGTGAATTATTTAAGATATACATTGCTGAACTTAATAGGATTTCATACTAGATCAGTTCATTGTTTATGCTTATCGATAAAGTGTTTTAGTGGATTGTTCTGCAAATGGGGAGTTTGGTAATTTTAATGTACAGTTAAGTTGACAGAGGTGGCGAATATTACTGCCAACGCGAAGTAAATTAAAATGGTGTTCTACCTCGAAAAATTCATAAATTTTGTTATCTTTATCACACAAGAACAACATCAATTGTTTGCTAGTTATATAATTCCAATGTAATGGGCAAAACAACGAACAAAAATCTATTATTTAATCCTAAGTGCAAGCGTTCGTGTTATTAAACTTTAATAATACGGCGCTATTGTGTGCTCAGGAATTGTGAGTGTCTGAGAGCAAAATGAGAAAGCTTGAAAATTTTAATCTGTTATTAATGTTGATTGCCCTCGCTGCGGTTGGGCAAATGACTCAAACTGTTTATGTCCCTGTTATTGCTGAAATTGCGGTGTATTTCGGCGAGCCTTCGGGTGCCGTACAGCGCGTTATGGCGGCGTATCTGTTTTCTTATGGTTTCTCCCAGCTACTATATGGTCCGTTATCTGACCAAATTGGTCGCCGTCCGGTGATTTTAGCTGGGTTATCTATCTTCTTAGTTTCAACGATTGTCGCCATTTTTGCCCCAACATTGACTGTATTGACAGTCGCGAGTGGTTTACAAGGTTTAGGTACAGGGGTTGCGGGAGTGATGGTGAGAACCATGCCGCGCGACCTGTATAAAGGCACCGCGCTACGTTATGCCAATAGTCTGCTCAATATGGGGGTGTTAGTAAGCCCACTGTTAGCGCCTATGTTTGGTGGGATACTGGCGCACTTCTTTGGCTGGCACGCTTGTTATATTTTCTTATTCCTATTGGGTGGCGGGGTGTTGTTCAGTATGTATCGCTGGATGCCAGAAACTCGTCCTATTTCACCTGAAAAGCATAATTTAGTGGCGTCATACCGTGAATTATTATCTAACGGTTCGTTTCTGTCGTATTTGACGATGCTGATTGGTGCACTTGCTGGGATCGCAGTTTTCGAAGCCTGTAGTGGTGTATTGATGGGCGGCGTCTTAGGGCTCAGTAGTATTACCGTCAGTATTCTGTTTATTCTGCCTATTCCTGCGGCGTTCTTTGGTGCTTGGTATGCGGGGCGTGAAGGTAAGAATTTCTCCACCTTGATGTGGCAGTCGGTACTGATTTGTCTGGCTGCGGGCATCATGATGTGGGTGCCGGGTTGGTTTGGCATCATGAACACATGGACATTATTAGTGCCTGCTGCGCTTTTCTTCTTTGGTGCAGGGATGTTATTCCCGTTGGCGACTACTGGTGCGATGGAACCTTTCCCCTATTTAGCGGGGGCTGCGGGGGCATTAGTCGGTGGTTTACAGAACGTGGGTTCTGGTGTGGCAACGTGGGTTTCCGCATTGATGCCACAAAATGGCCAGTTTAGCCTTGGCTTGCTGATGTTCTTGATGTCGATGTTGGTGGTGCTGTGTTGGTTACCGCTGGCACGCCGAATGAGCCATACCGAGCGTATGGTTTAATATTCATGTTCAGGGGGCAAATAAGCCCCCTGATTTATTATGCGACTAATGGAATAAATTGCGTAGCTTCAACCCATTGGGCTGCATTCTGTTGTGCATGGATAGCGTCTTCTTTCATTCCCACCATCTGTGAAATCAGTGCATTAAATTCCATGGGACGGTCATAATTGAGAAATTCTCGGTTTTCTGCAAGAGTGCCTTGGTCATTTTGCTGTATCCATACAGAGCTAGCTTCAGCATCGTCCTGCAAATGTCGGTCGATATACACTTTGATCCCTGCAACGTGTAAATCTGGGGTACTGTCTAGCGTGCCTTTTACCGTCAAAATGCCATCTTGATCTGAAAGATACCAAGGCTCTATAGGTGCATATTCTTGAATTTTACCTTGCTCATCGTAAAGACAGATGGTTGCCCAGTAGGTATTGCTCGATGATGCTAATTTGCCAATATCAATTTGTTGATTCAGTTGCACATCAGACAGTAACTGAACATCGGATAGGACTGCCAGTTGAGGGAGTGATGTGGATGAGTTTTCCTCATATAAATCAAAATGATTGAGGGGAATAAATGTTGCTTTAGTATCCACAAGGGGCTGCGATGGGTCTAATGAAAAGTATTGCAGGTTTAATCGCCCATTTTCGACCCATTTTGCACACAAAGCTTGGTTATCTTCACTCACCGACCAAAACAGTTTGCTGCCGCGCCAATAATTATCCATCTGTAAGTTTTCTGGTATTGTTTTTCCATCCCCATAAATAAATAAGCGATTTGCCAGCGATTCTGGATTTTTATACTGATAAACCGTGGTTTCTGTGCCATTTTCAGTTTTGAGGATATCTAGGCTAACTAACTCCCCTTTATTGGCGATACTGAGGTTGATTTCATTACCTTTCAGTGAAACCTTGAGGGTTTCAGTGAGTAATCCGGATGGCGTGACATAAGTGATCGTCAAACTATGCGGGGAATCGAAATGATCTTTTTGGATCACATGTCCGATGGTTTGAGTGATGGTTAGGTAGCTATAGGGGTGTAATTTTCCGTCCGATAGTGGCAAAAAAATCCCCGTTAGTTGATAGACGGGTTGGTATTTACGCTCTACCGCGTTTTCATCAATATTGGCCAGAAAGTCCTGCGCCTGCTGGGTCAAATAATCTGAATGGGCGAGAAAAGCATCATACTGATCGGTGTAATGTGGGTAATCGGCGGGGTACATCGCAGGGATGATTTCATCAGTTTGATTTTGTTGGCGATACGTCGTGTATTGCTGACGATATTGGTCAAATGCCATATTTTCACCATGATTTTCAGGGTGATAGGGATAACCTTCTTTTGTGGTATGCCCTAAACTTAGCCCATGTCCAAAAACTTCATGCCACAGAATGCTGGGTTTGGTGATCCCCCCTCCAAAGTTGTGAGTTGCAAGCCCAATAGTTCGCGCGGTTCCCCCTGACATGGCTAAATGTTCAATGGAAGAGTAGAAAAATTCGGAATAGAGCAGAGTGCGTCGTGCGGCTCTTTGGCTATCCGAATAGGCCCAATCAATTTGGGACATCGATGCTTCTGGAATGTTTTTAGGGGCATCATACTGAGGGTGCACTAACGTTGAGGTGTCTATATAGCCTTTTTTATCCTTAACAATATAAGGATAAAGTCCCATATTCTGGCTCAGTGATGGGTAGCTAAATAGTGTGAATTCGTGGGTTGGCAGCTTGGCGGTGGCCTCTAATCCCCAACTCAGTGGCGAATAATTATAAATCCCATGCCCATCACGATATAAGCTTGCATGCGTGACGTGAGTCGTCATCGGGGTAACAGACTTTATCGTCGGTGAAAAAAGCCCTTCAGCATTGGTGTATGGTTGAACGATGGGTTGATCTCCAGCCATTATCTGGATTTGCATGCCTGGTTGTACCCATTTGCCTTTTATGGGGGCGGTGTAACTTTGGTGATGAAAATGTTGAGCATCAATACTCGGTGTCGTCGGTTTCTCGTTTAGTTGCGAGGGAAGCATTATTGGGCCTGTCAAAACAATACGCTCCAGTTCGTCACCTTGTTTATTGCGAATTATCGCGACAATATCAGGGGCATTTCTGGCGGTTTGGCTGGTGATGTCGACTTTGAGTAATGCCCAGCGATTGGCGGTTAAACCAAAATAAGGGGAATTTGGCGATAATAAATGCGTCTGCGCTAACTGGATACCATGAACCTGCATATCATTCGGAACTGGCTGGTGGCGGCGTTGGGGCTGGTGGTAAATGGGGTCGGGTAGTGAAAATGTACGTTGCCCAGGAATAGAAAATTGGGGGGCATCTTCGGCTTGCAATTGAATCGACATGGGGGCAGAAATAGCGCCATTTTTCATCACTGCCACAACATCAAACTGGTCATGTCCTTTAAACGCTTGGTGGCTATTTGGTTGATATTGCCACTCGCCTGTATCTTTATTAAGTTCAACTTCCCCAAATAACGGTGCTTCAATCAATTGGAAATAGTCGATTTCTTCGTGATGTGGAAGGTTGCCAATTATTGCTCCAATGACGAATTGGTTGGTGACGCCATTTGGGTTTTTAGCAATGAGAATGGGGTGAGTAGATTGATTTTTCAGCTGAAACTGTGAAACCTGCATACCATTACAATCAATGACTATCTGGTGGTTTGCATAACGCATGGAAATAGATGGCAATTCAAGACTGGCCAGCTGTTGATTAACATGGAACTCGATTTCTGAGGCGAGCGCATCCCAAGAATCTTGGCGGGAAAATTCGATATCATCCAGACGTAGGGCGATAGTTTCTCGTGAGCTGTTGAGTATCATCGAAAAATAGTGGCTATTTTGCAACGTCTCTTCGGTTAATGTCAGCGTATTTATTGATAAAGCGGGTAGTGAAACACGCTGTTGAAAACCGTGGGCGTTAAATGTCGTTTGCAGCTTAGGTAATGGTGCTAATGAGGGCAAACTCGACGTTGTTTGCGAAGCGTGATGAATAGCATGGTCAGGGATAAATTGGATTTCATCATCATCTGGGAAACCCCAACCTAAACGTATTTCTGGCGGCAGTCCCCCGGTTGTCGTGGAGATTTTAAACGGTATTTGCTGATCAGCTTTCGACTTCGGGATAATAATTTCAGCAAATTCATCATCTTGAGTCATTTTTTGAGTCTGTTGGTTGACCTCGAAGGTAAAATCTTCACTGTGGTACAACGTGTCCAGATAAATGCGAATATTTTCAGATTTCGGTACAGTGAGAGTTCCTTCATAGACCCAAACGGTGAATGATGAGCTTTCAGGTAAGCCGCTAGCATAGTGAGTCAAGTTAGAGATGGTGAAGGTATTTTTTTCTATTCCATGGGATGTGGATTGGTAGGCTGTTACCTGCATACCTGGCTTTTGGAGCGAGGAGTAGGTTGGCTGAGAAACGTTATTAATATCGATATTTTCTACTTCGTTAAGTAGCTGCTGAATGGGCAGTGAAACCGTTTTCTCGTCATCCTCAATAATAATGACACTGCCGCCGGTTAGCTCCAGCCAGTGGCGAATAATGTCAACTTGTTGGTCATTGGCATCGCTGGCAAGAATGACGGTATCGTAGTGGCGATGCCACTGCCCACTAGGTAGAAGTGCATCGGCAAGTTGCGCTTGGGAACGAGGTTCACCATCACGCCATTGATGAGAGGAATGGAAGCTATCCACCCATAACCCATGCTGTGGGTGGAAGGCGAAACCGGAAAAATCATTTTTATCCAAGGTACTTAGTAAGTAATTTTGGCGCTGCTCACCAAATAATCGAGGCTTATCCATTAACCAATTTGTCAGTTCAAATGCGGCTCGCCCTGAGTGGGTTTGTTGAGGATTGGCACTTAATCCATCAAGAAAAAAGCTGTCTGTATGAATTCTGACGACACGCCCTCGTGCGTTGTAGTTACCAAATTGGAGATGTCCTTGTTGTTGGGCATGAGAGATAAGTTGTACAGTGCGCGAATTGGTGGTGTTAAAAGGGTATTTTTTGCGGTTATCCATAACCAAAGCTCCAAAAAATGAAAATGGTTGTTTATGAACGAATTTATTCATAAAAAGTTATTGCGGGAGTGAATTCTAGATAAGCGGGTGACTTCTTTCTAATTTATTATTCGTCTGATAATTGCCTTTTTATTTATTAGCTAATTACCGGTGTGGTTTGATGGGAAAACCTCATAAAAAAAGCAGTGCCGGAGCACTGCTTTGACTGCTTGTTTAGCAATATATGTCGTGATACCGAAAAATTAAGCGCGATCTTCCCACTCTTGAGCACGAGCGACCGCTTTTTTCCAACCCTCGTATTTATAGTTACGCTCGGTGGTTTCAATACCTGGCTTAAATACGCGTTCAATGTTGGCTTTACTTTGCAGCTCATCCAAGCTTTCCCAGAATCCAACGGCGATACCCGCTAAGTAAGCCGCACCCAGCGCTGTGCTTTCGCGTACTTCAGGACGCTCGACAGAGGTGCCGAGAATGTCAGATTGGAACTGCATCAGGAAGTTATTCGCAACGGCGCCACCGTCCACACGCAATGCTTTTAGGCGTTCACCAGAATCGGCTTGCATCGCATCGAGGACATCGCGAGTCTGATACGCGATAGATTCCAATGTTGCACGAATAATGTGGTTGCGGTTTGCCCCACGCGTTAAACCAAAGATAGCGCCGCGCGCATACGGATCCCAATAAGGTGCACCAAGACCTGTAAAGGCAGGCACAACATATACGCCATTGCTGTCTTTAACTTTAGTCGCAAAATATTCGGAGTCGGTGGATTCATCAATCAGTTTCAGTTCATCACGTAGCCACTGAATAGAAGCTCCGCCCACAAATACCGCACCTTCAAGGGCATAGTTCACTTCGCCTTTAGGGCCGCAAGCGATGGTGGTTAATAGGCCATGATTGGAACGAACGGCAGTATCCCCAGTATTCATTAATAAGAAGCAGCCAGTTCCGTAGGTATTTTTTGCCATGCCGGATTTTACACACAATTGACCATACAGTGCCGCTTGTTGGTCACCCGCAATACCCGAAATTGGGATACGCGTACCGCCTTTACCCCCAATGTTGGTTTGTCCGTAAACTTCAGAAGAAGGGCGGACTTCTGGCAGCATGTTACGAGGAATATTTAACGCTTTAAGGATTTTGTCATCCCACTCTAAATTACGAATGTTGAATAACATGGTTCGAGAAGCGTTGGTATAGTCAGTGACGTGGACGCGACCTTGAGTCATTTTCCAAACTAACCAAGTATCGACAGTACCGAACAGTAATTCACCTTTTTCTGCGCGTTCACGAGCACCTTCGACGTTATCGAGGATCCATTTCACTTTGGTACCGGAGAAGTAAGGGTCGACCACTAAACCTGTGTTTTGGCGAATATACTCTTCAAGTTCTTTATCGTTCGTTTTTAAATGAGTACAAAAGTCAGCGGTACGGCGGCATTGCCAAACAATCGCATTATAGACGGGTTTACCTGTCGCTTTTTCCCAAACAATTGTGGTTTCACGTTGGTTGGTGATACCGATACCCGCCACTTCATCGGTGCGAATATCGGCTTTAGCGAGAACTTCAATTAAAGTCGAACTTTGTGTTGCCCAAATTTCCATTGGGTCATGTTCTACCCAGCCTGGTTTTGGGTAAATTTGCGTGAATTCGCGCTGGGAAATACTGACGATATTTGCATCATGGTCGAGAACGACAGCTCGCGAACTGGTTGTGCCTTGATCAAGAGCGACAATATATTTTTTAACGATATTGGTTTCTGTTGTCATAATTTAAACCTGTTCAGCAATGGGTTAATCTGGTTTTAAGTAAACCCAGTTTTGGAAATAAGAAACGGTATTAAGAGGATTTTTTCTCTTCTTCATCAGACTCGCAAGTCATGCAAGGCAGATGGCGACCAATTAATTTGCGATAACCGAATGCCCCTAGCAAACCACCAACAATCGGTGCAGTCAATGGGACAAGGAAATAAGGAATATCACGTCCACCTGTCAGGGCAATATCACCCCATCCGGCTAAATAAGCCACGACTTTCGGGCCAAAGTCACGCGCTGGGTTTAAGGCGAATCCAGTCAATGGACCAAAAGAGCCGCCGATAACCGCAATTAAGATACCAATCAATAATGGCGCTAATGGACCTTTAGGAACACCGTTACCATCATCGGTTAAACCTAAAATTAAGCAGACTAAAATGGCGGCAATCACCACTTCAATAAAGAATGCGTGGAGCACGCTGATTTGTGGCGCAGGGTAAGTTGAGAAGACACCCGCAGTAAATAAACTTTCTTGCGTGCCACGAACAATATGGTGAACTTGTTCGTAATCGAAAAAGACAGGGGAATACATTGAGTAAACTAGGGCAGCAGCACAAAAGCCCCCGAGCATTTGAGCGATAATGTAAGGAACTACTTTTCGCTTATCGAAACACGCGAATAACCATAATGCTAATGTGACGGCAGGGTTTAAGTGAGCGCCAGAGATGCCCGCAGTTAGGTAAACTGCCAGCGCGACGCCGAAGCCCCAAATCACACTAATTTCCCAAAGGCCTAACTGGGCACCCGCAATACGTACAGCTGCGACACATCCTAAACCAAAAAAAACCAACAGAGCAGTTCCAAGAAACTCCGATATACACTGACCAGTCAGTGTTGAAGGTGTCATTTTGCTCATAATTATTCATCCTGCAATAGTCAATATAGGGGGCGTTTTGCACGAGTAAAATTTTCTTCGCGAAAATTTATTCTGTTAATTTAGCGAGAAAAAAGATAATCGAATATTGCGATTTGTGAAAACTGTGTGTCAAATCACCAAAAAACGAAAACAAACAATCATTTTTAAGGTCGAATTCAAACATTTGAATAGTCACGGTCGAAACAATTAAAAGAATAATGTTTGTAATCAAGTGTAAGTCACTGGACACAGAGGATCATGCTACTTACAATCGGGGGAAAGCGCTTATAAAGGGAGATCCGAACATGTCATTTGAAGTATTTGAGAAACTAGAATCCAAAGTTCAGCAAGCCATCGATACCATCGCATTAATGCAGATGGAAATTGATGAACTGAAAGAACAAAACAGTGCATTAAGCCAAGAGTTACAAACCAACAAATCAGGTACTGAATCACTGGTTCGTGAAAATGAACAGCTGAAGCAAGAGCAGGCAACTTGGCAGGAGAGGTTACGGACGCTTCTCGGCAAGATGGAAGAAGTTTAATTTCCTCGTCATACTTCGCATTGTAGGGGTGTTGGCCGCACTCAGTTATCCTAGTCACATACTTTTGTATGCTCCTAGGAATACCTTCGTTTGCCGCCTACCTACAATGTGAATTATTTAGAGGTATTTAGACGTTTGTTTTCTGAAAGAAGTGAAAAACAGAAAATAGAAAACAGAGCAGAAAAGAAAAAGGCAGATAGTGATATCTGCCTTTTTTATGGAATTTGGTGGGGATTATTCGTCGATGGCTTCGTCGAAATCGTCGTTAGCTGCTTGGGTCAGTGGTTCTTCGGATAAAATCATGCCTGTGTTATCGGCATATAGATAATCGCCGGAGAAGAACGTCACACCGCCAAAATTAACGCGGATATCGCTTTCGCCGATACCTTCGTCAGGGCAACCCGCAGGGATTGCAGCAACAGCTTGGATGCCGAGATCTAACTCCATTAATGCATCCACTTGACGGACGGCACCGTAAACCACAATACCTTCCCAGCCATTGTCTACCGCTAATCGAGCGAGTTCAGCGTCAATCAGTGCTTTACGCACTGAACCACCGCCATCCACCAGCAAGATGCGCCCATGGCCGTCTTCTTCCAGCAAATCATACAGAATGCCATTATCTTCAAAGCATTTTACTGTAATGATTTGACCGCCAAATGAAGTACGTCCACCAAAGTTGGAGAATAAAGGTTCTACTACATTAACGCTTTCTTGGTAGATGTCGCAGAGTTCGGAAGTATCATATTTCATAGGATTTAGGTCTTTTTTGCTGCAAGAGGAAGGTCAGTATATCCCTTTTAGTCACTGATTGGCAAAATTCCCGCCAGAAAATAAGCGGGAAAAGTCAAAAAAACAGCAAATAATTGAGACTATTTACTCAGGATAACCCCGAGGGAGAATAAAACGTTGGTGACTAAAGCGATTTTCACCATGTTTTCTAGCATTGGGCGCATCCCTTCAGGGGTAGGATCAGAAAGGACTTTGCGCACATGGTTCATTAGCATTGGCACCGCCAATAAGAATAACCAGCCCGCCCAACCTGTTAAATAGAGTAAATTGAAAAATACCAAACATAAGATGGAGACGATGATAATAATGGCGTGGTACATGCGCGCGCCTTGTGGGCCTAAGCGCACTGCCAACGTATTTTTACCCGCTTTAATGTCATTTTCAATATCACGCATATTGTTGATATTTAAAACAGCCACAGACAGTAAACCGCAAGCTGTTGCTGGCAGGACAGTGATGATATTAAAGCTGTTCGCTTGTAGGTAAAAAGTACCAATCACACTTAACCAGCCAAAGAAAATGAGAACGGAAATATCCCCAAGGCCAAGGTAGCCATAAGGTTTTTTACCGACGGTATAAGTGATGGCAGCCACGATAGCCACTAACCCTAAGCCAAGGAATCCGATGGCATCTTCTGGTTTTTCGCACGCGACAATAATCAACAATAGGCCAGAAAGGCAAGCCGCGAAGATATTCAGCTTCAGCGCTTTTTTCATATCTTCTTTGGTGATAACGCCTTTTTGCATTCCGCGCAGAGGCCCGATGCGTTCAGCGGTGTCTGAACCTTTAATCGCATCGCCATAGTCATTGGCGAGGTTAGATAAAATTTGTAATAAGCCCGCTGTGATAATAGAAAGCAGAGCGACCGGCCACTTAAAGTTACCCGTGAAATAGGTCAATGCGGATCCAGTGACGATGGCAATCACCCCTAATGGCAGGGTTTTTGGTCGTAAACTTTCTAGCCAAGCTTGTTTGCGGCTGATTGAAGATGAGTTCATGTAATTTATTCACCGTACTCGTGATATTTCAATGGGTAACGTGGCTTTGCTGCTGAGTGACCGTTTGAATTATTGGGAGTAAATGTTCTTATTAAGTTGGATTTTATATGTCAAAAGTGCAGCAAGATTGCTGCACTTTAGCTAACATCCATTAAGGATACATGAAAACCTGATAATTAATAAGATTATAAAATAAATCTACTCAGGTCTTCGTCTGCTACCAGTTCGTCTAAGTGCTGGCGGACATACTCAGCATCGATTGTGATACTTTGTCCGTCGCGCTCGCTGGCGTCGAAAGAGATATCTTCCATCAGACGTTCTAGCACGGTATGTAAACGACGCGCACCAATATTCTCGGTTGATTCATTCACTTGCCATGCAGATTCTGCAATTTTGCGAATACCATCCGCGGTGAATTCGACGCTAACACCTTCTGTTGCCATCAGCGCTTTGTACTGTTCAGTCAAAGAAGCATTAGGCTCAGTTAAGATGCGCTCGAAATCTTCAGTCGTTAGAGCCTGGAGCTCAACTCGAATTGGCAGACGACCTTGCAATTCTGGGATCAAATCAGATGGGCTAGAGACTTGGAATGCCCCAGATGCGATAAACAGGATGTGGTCAGTTTTCACCATACCGTGCTTAGTTGAGATGGTGCAGCCTTCGATTAATGGCAGCAGGTCACGTTGTACCCCTTCACGGGACACATCTGGACCTGAACTTTGACCACCACGTTTACAGATTTTATCGAACTCATCAATAAACACGATACCGTTTTGTTCAACGGCTTCAATGGCTTGTTCTTTCAGCTCTTCAGGATTAACCAGTTTTGCCGCTTCTTCTTCCACCAGCAGTTTAAAAGCTTCTTTGATTTTCATCTTACGAGGCTTCTGTTTTTGACCTGCTAAGTTTTGGAACATAGATTGCAGTTGGTTGGTCATCTCTTCCATGCCCGGAGGAGCCATGATTTCAACGCCCATTGGTGCTGCGGAAACTTCAATTTCAATTTCTTTATCGTCTAACTGGCCTTCACGTAATTTCTTACGGAATGCTTGGCGTGCTGGTGATTGCTCATCAACAGGTTCTGCTTGTCCCCAGTTATTTTTTGCTGGTGGGATCAACACATCAAGAATGCGTTCTTCCGCCATCTCTTCGGCACGATAACGGTTTTTCTCGATAGACTGTAAACGCACCATTTTTACCGCAGAATCGGTAAGATCGCGGATGATAGAGTCAACTTCTTTACCTACATAGCCCACTTCCGTGAACTTAGTGGCTTCAACCTTGATGAATGGCGCATTTGCCAGTTTGGCTAAACGGCGTGCGATTTCTGTTTTACCTACCCCGGTAGGACCAATCATCAGAATGTTTTTTGGGGTTACTTCATGGCGTAAATGCTCATTTAACTGCATACGGCGCCAGCGGTTACGCAGGGCAATAGCAACAGAACGTTTAGCTTTATGTTGGCCAATAATATGGTTGTCGAGTTCGCTGACAATTTCGCGTGGAGTCATTTCGGACATGCTAGCAATCCTTATGATTTTGAAGAAATTTCTTCAAAGTTGACATTATGGTTGGTGTAAATACAGATATCTCCCGCTATCGCGAGGGCTTTTTCCGCGATTTCGCGAGCGCTTAAGTCTGTATTTTCGAGAAGGGCGCGTGCTGCGGATTGTGCATATGGGCCACCGGAGCCAATCGCAATCAGGTCGTTTTCAGGCTGAACGACGTCACCATTACCCGTAATAATTAATGAAGTGTGTTCATCAGCGACGGCAAGCAGCGCTTCTAATTTGCGCAGCATGCGGTCGGTACGCCAATCTTTGGCTAATTCCACCGCCGCTTTAGTGAGGTGTCCTTGATGGAGTTCAAGCTTGCGCTCGAACAGTTCAAAGAGAGTGAATGCGTCTGCGGTGCCACCGGCAAATCCTGCAATGACTTTGTCGTTATATAAACGGCGTACTTTGCGGACATTGCCTTTCATGACGGTATTACCCATCGTCGCCTGTCCATCACCACCGATTACAACTTGGCCATTACGGCGAACACTTACGATTGTTGTCATGAGTTAGCCCCTGGTTGTATTACAAAAAGAATGCAGTTGATTTCATTTTTTGATAGATAAATTTCAAGTGATAGTGGTCTATTCACTATCACTTGAAAGAGATTGAACTCAAAAATAACTGCTTACGAGTACATTAAAACAGTAGATGGGGGGGACGGGGGGATTTTTCAACCCCCAGAAGCACGAAGAATACAACCGCTCACGCCAACGCCTGCTGCACGGTCACGCATGTTTTCAGCGGTAGACTTAGAATATGGGCCTAATACGATGCGATGCCAGCCACCACCTGCGGTGACGCGACTTTCAATACCCGCAAATGCGAGAGTGGCACGTACTGATTCAGCCTGTTCTGCCGTTTTAAATGAACCGCATTGCACGAGCATATTCTGCATTTTATTCACCGGAGCTGTCTCTGGTTTAGGCTCAGATTTCACTTCCGGTTTTGCGACAGGCTGAGCTTGCTGAACTGGCGCAACTGGGCGTGTTTCCTGTTTTGGCTCAATAATCGACGGTTTGCGTTGGGTCGGAGTTTCAACTGGCTTAGCAGGTTCGTTGATCACCACTTGTGAGCGCGGTACCGGCTTACCATTAAATGGCACTTCTTGCAGGTTGGTCACAGGCTGGCGACGATCAGAATCCATTTGCTCTAACAACTGGCGCTGTTCGGTGGTGAGATCAGACTGACGAATATTGCCGCTACCTGTGGTCGGTTGCGATGGCGAAGTGTAATCTTGCCAAGGCTCTTCCAGCTCCCTTTTATAGCGCCAAGGTTCTTCGGGTTTAGGTGGCAGGGTGCTACCCGGTTTTGCAGCTTGAGTGGGGAGTGCAGTTTGAGGCGCTTCTTTTTTATTATGAGTAATAAAAAATAGGCCACCCACGAATAACACCACAATAGCGACCGCCACAATTAATGTGGTTAGTGGTAGCCCTTGGGCTTTCTTCGATTTGCCTTTGCCTTTTTTACGAGCGGACGACCGTCCTCGAGCTACATAATCTTTTTGTGCCACGCTATTAATTCACTAGTTGTCAGTTGTTAATCGTTATTTAGGTCATATGTTACTTAACCTTAACGATTTTGCCTAGCATTTAGGCGCTTTTGTACTCTCTCTCACGATTAAATCAGAATCTAGGAGACGAGAACCTGCGGTGACACTATTTCCGTGTAGCTGTTCTAGTAATAATAGCATCGCGTGGCGACCAATTTCCCTGCGAGGGTGATTGATGGTCGTCAGTGCGGGTAATGTATATTTGGCTTGCTCGAGGTTATCAAAACCGACAAAAGAGATATCGTCGGGAATTTTTAGCCCCATTTTCTTCGCTTGCCACATTGCACCGAATGCCATGATATCAGTATGGCAGAAAACGGCAGTTGGTGGCTCTGGTAAAGAAAGTAATGTTTTTAATGCTTCGGCGCCACTTTCATGAGAGAAATCCCCACGCACAATATAGCTCTCTCTCAGCCCTTCGCCAGTACGTAACATCGCTTTTTTATACCCTTCTAAACGGTATTGGCTATGTGGCATTTCTTCAGGACCTGCGATACAAGCAATACGTTTATGACCTTGTTTTAGCAGGTAGTGGGTAGCATTGAATGCCGCGGTGAGGTTATCAATATGCACCGTTGGAAGTTTTAATTCCGGCGCGAATTCGTTGGCCATCACAATTGGCGGTAGGTTTTTTTGTTCTTCGGTTGAGACATCAAACGGTAAGTTAGAGCCCAACAGAACCATGCCATCAATCTGTTTGGTAATTATTAGGTTAATAAAGGCATTTTCTTGTTTCTGCTGATGTTTACAGTCACCAATGAGCACAAAGTAACCTTCGTGGGCTGCCACTTCTTCAATGCCGCAGATCACATCGCTGAAGAAGGGATCGCTAATGTCTGGGACGATCGCGAGAATAGTTTTGGATTCATTGCGTTTATAGCTGCGGGCGAGGTTATGAGGATAATAGCCAACGTCTAAGACGGCTTGCTCAACTTTTTGACGTGTTTGTAGGGAGACTTTTTCAGGGTTCATCAATGTCCGAGAAACGGTGGCTGTTGATACGCCTGCTGCGTTCGCGACATCTTTCATGGTCGCCGTATTATTGTGCTTTTTACTTTCCACAACGCCTTCCTTTGTCTATTTAATCGATTGCTTTTTTTTGAATGGCGCAAACACGTCATTTTGCTAATTAAAAGACATTCTAAAGAGTTTCACAATAATATCTGTTACCTAGTTTGCATAAAAAGTGTGACTTGCATCATTTTTTAGAGCTGCCTCGCAAATTTTGAAAATAGTTATAGTGATAACCACTTAATCCAAATTCTTAATCCATGCGTTTATGGAAAAAATGATGGTTTAGTTATTGGAGTCAGTGAGTTACAGTACCCGTTTTTAGGGTAAGTTAGTGCTGTTAACCGTCCGTAGGATCCACATCAATATTCCATTTTACCTTACGGCTTTCCGGTTGTTTTAGTAACTCAGGTAATAATTGCGCAGTAAACTGCTGGAGATAGGCGCGTGATGGATGTTGCAATAAAAGTTGCCAGCGAAAACGTCCGCCTCGTTTAGCTTGAATGGACGGTGCAGGGCCTAAAATCCATAAGCGCGAGTCACTTTGTGGGTGCTGGCTAATATATTGGCGAACATTCTGTAAAAACTGCCTTGAATCCTGATTATTATGATCTTCAGAGCGGATCAAAATATGGCTAGTGAATGGGGGGAGCATTGCCACTCGGCGCTCTTCAAGGGCTTCTGTGGAGAAGGCGTTATAGCCACTTTCTAGTAAGGTCAGCAAAAGAGGGTGTTCAGGGTGGTGAGTTTGTAAGAACACTTCACCTTGCTTGCCTGCTCGTCCCGCTCGTCCAGAGACCTGTACATATAATTGTGCAAAACGTTCGGCAGCTCTAAAGTCACTCGAAAATAAGGCGCCGTCTACATCCAGCAATGCCACGAGAGTCACATCAGGAAAGTGGTGTCCTTTCGCCAGCATTTGTGTACCGATCAAAATTCGTGCGCCGCCTTTATGCACAGCGTTCAAATGTTGCTCCAGTTCGCCTTTACGGCTGGTGGTATCTCGGTCGATACGAGTCACGGGTACATCTGGAAATAGCTCGGAAATCCCTTCTTCCAGTTGCTCGGTTCCCATCCCAACAGGGACTAAATGTGTTGATCCACATTGTGGGCATTGGCGTGGGACAGGACGTTGGCTATCACAGTGATGGCAACGTAGCTGATGAAAATTTTGGTGCAGCGTATAGTAATGGTCGCAACGCTGGCATTCCGCTATCCAACCACATTCATGGCAGATAAGTGCTGGGGAATAACCTCGGCGATTTAGAAACAAAATTACCTGATTATTTTGTGCGAGGTGATTTTTAATATGTTGGATCAGTAAATGGGACAGCCCAAATTTAAGTGGCTGTCCTTTTAAATCAATCAAATGCTGCTCAGCGGGACGGGCATTGCCTGCGCGGATCGTCAAATTTAATTGGCGATATTTATTCTGTTGCACATTGCTCAGTGTTTCTAGTGATGGCGTCGCAGTTCCCATGATAATTGGGATATTTTCTTTTTTTGCACGGAAAACTGCCAAATCACGGGCATGGTAGCGCCAGCCATCTTGCTGTTTATACGAACTGTCATGCTCTTCATCGATAATAATGATGCCAAGGCGGGCAAATGGCGTGAACAAGGCAGAGCGCGTCCCGATGATAATGCCGTTAGAACCCTGCTTGGCGCGCAGCCAAACCGCTAAGCGCTCACTGTCATTGAGCGCAGAGTGCAAAACATCGACAGGTACATTAAAGCGTTCACGGAAGCGATTAATGGTTTGAGGTGTTAAGCCAATTTCAGGGACTAATACCAGCGCCTGCTTACCTTGAGCCAGAATATTTTCTAACACGCTCAGGTAGACTTCGGTTTTTCCCGATCCGGTGATCCCCGCCAGTAACCACGGCGAAAAATTATCATCTTCTGCGCGAATTGCGCCTACAGCGGTGGCTTGCTCGCTATTGAGTCGTAAACGTTCCCCACTCACGGCAAACTGTGATTGCCATTTTTCTGCAACTGGTTGAACTGGGTACAACTCGGCATACTGTTTTTTCTTCAATGCTTGCAGAGCACTTTCACTGATTTCAAGCTCACCAACTTGATGGCGATAAACCGGACGGCGGCGTAATAGCGCTAGTGCTTGCTGCTGTTTTGGGGATCGTTTTAGCTCATTCAGATCCGCCGCCTGACCTTCTTCAGTCACTTGCCATTGCCAGATCGGGGTAAACTCAGCGGGTTTTCCTTGGCGCAGTAAGGTTGGCATCGCGTGAAATAGCACTTCGCCAATTGGGTAATGGTAATATTGAGATGACCACAGCAGCAGTTGCCAGAGATCATCGGGGAACAGAGTTTGTGAATCTAATACTAGCTCCACGGTTTTGAGTTGGTCTTCGGGAAACTCGCTTTTATCGCTCAGATTGACAACCACACCAAGGGCTTGGCGTTTGCCAAAAGGTACCATGACTCGCCCACCGATGACGGGGACTGGCATATTTGCACCCAAGAGATAATCAAATGTGCGATTTAAAGGAACAGGTAACGCCACCTGAACGACGATCATAGCTGGATTTCCGTCTGTTTTTTGTACAAAAAGATGAGGGTATTCTGTTAGAGTACCACAAAAATCATGCTATTTTCATTGCGTGATAAACAGATTTTCTGTATGATCCGCCGCCTTTGGTATCAATTAATTTTGTTTTGCCAATAAACTAAATTTAATCAACACGACGTGTGGTGTCCGGCGTTAGGGCTGGAATGGCGACACGGCCTTATTAGAGGTTCTCCCATGAAAAAAGGTATTCACCCTAAATACGAAGAAGTTACTGCAACTTGTTCTTGCGGCAACGTAATGAAAATCAACTCAACAGCTGGTCACTCTCTGAACCTGGACGTTTGTGGTAACTGCCACCCGTTCTATACTGGTAAACAACGTGATGTTGCTACCGGTGGTCGTGTTGATCGCTTCAACCAGCGTTTCAGCATCCCAGGTGCTAAAAAGTAATAAAACCTGTCACGTTGAAGTTGATTTAACGTATTCAGTAAGAAAACCTGTTCAATTGAACAGGTTTTTTATTGCCTAAAATCCGCCAATTGAGTGATTAAAAACGGTAGGCGACGCCAAACATAAAGTCATGGCTGGCGAGGTTTATGGTTGAGGTGTCAGTACCATCTTTGTTGAAAGCATTCTGCATGGAAATTTTGTATTTCCCCGCCTCAGTAAACCGATAACCTAAGTCAAATGAGAGATTATCACTGAAGGCATATCGGCTACCCAATCCTATGCTCCATGCTAGCTTATTGATTCTATCTGACTTTGATTGATTGGAACGTTGTTTAAGGCCAAAAATTTCGAATTCTGATCGTTGTGTAATTTCATATCGCGTACTTGCCAATCCGAACCCAAAAGAAATATATGGCGTGAAGGCAGTTTGGTTTTTCATATCATAGTAGCTATTCAGCATGACAGTTGTCAGTGTGGCTTCGTTTTTCATATCAGCTGAACTATTTGGAACTGTGGAAAGTGCATTAAGGCTATGGGTGTTGCTCACTTTTCCTCGCATACCCACTTCTAACTCTGTACGGATAGGCACAGAGAATTGATTATAAAAATCGTAGCCAATACCGATAAAATTACCAAAAGCGGGATGACTTTTATCATTAAACTTCAGCATTTTATAATCGGGCTTTTTTTCATCGCTGTATTCGAATTTAGAATCATATATATTCAAGACAGATACACCAATTTTACTTGATATATACACACCGTTATTACTGGATGCCATTGCTAAATTAGCAAACAACAAGCAACTCAAGGCTAAAAGTAAATTTTTCATTATTAAGCACCAGTTAATTATTTCAGACAGAAACCTAACTGGAGTATAAGTGATGCGGGAAGGGCTATAGTCAGTGTAAGAAACTTTGAGGTATTGAGCTAAAAAGTGAGAATAAAACGAATATTTTTTGGTTTTTAATGCTGAAAATGCAACATATTAAAGATTAAATGTTTATCTTAATATGAATATCTAGATTTAATATTTGGCTTTGGAGTGAGCGCCTCAATAATACTTATTTAGGTGCTCACTGAAAATCCTTAGAAACGGTAAGTTACACCAAACATAATGTCATGGCTTCTGACTTTCACTTTTGAGGTGTTTTCTTGGCTATCTGCGTAGTAACTCGCTTCAGATTTTCCTGCATCTAAGAAGCGGTATCCCATATCTAATGAAACGTGATTATTCACTCTGTACTGTGAACCTAAACCGACGCTCCATGCAAAGTTAGTGGTGGTTTTGGATTTAGTGAACTTTTCATGAGTGAATTGGTTCATGCTAACAATATGCTCATTATAGTCATAACGCATTTTGTGGTTAATGCTTGCCATACCTAATCCGACGCTTACGTACGGGGTAAATTTAGTATCATTTTTGAAATCATAATAAGTATTGAGCATTACAGTGTTTAAAGTGATATCGGTTTTGACATCGTCCGAGCTACTGAAAACACCTGGGTCATTGGATGATTCGAGATTGTGGCTTGTGGAGGCTTTTTCTCTCATGCCAAATTCAAGTTCAGTACGTAGAGGTAACGTGGTGGTTTTAGAGAAATCGTAACCGACGGCAATGTTGCCACCGAAAACAGAATCATTGGTATTTCCGAGATTGGTTTTTTCAAATTCGTTATCACTGGTTTCCCATTTTTGATTGGAAACTTGGACAATTGAAGCCCCGATTTTACCTGAGACATACAGGCTTTCTGCCCCTGCAAAGGCAGCACTAGACACCAAACTGAGTAGAGATATGGCAATAATTTTTTTCATTATAAATTCCATTTAGCTATGTATTCGGATCACGCAATATGAGTATAGATAACTATTTAATTTATCTATGCAGGATCCCTATAAAACTTGATATACAGCAGGCTTTATTGTTTTTTAATATAATTAAGCATTTAGCTGTAAAAATAGTCTTTAGAGGAAAGAAAAATCGCGCTTTATCTGACGGATTAAGTGCCCAAAAGATTAATCCATGGCAAAAGGCGTATATTGGTTATCGGCAACAAATGAAATTGCTTAACAGCATGAAGATAATGAAAATAAATGATGGGGGGATCAGCGGGTAAGAGTGCTATTTAGGTGAAATAGGTGACTAAGATAAGTCACACTCGACCTACATCAGTAAGCCGAGTGTTAAAGAAAGACGCAGAAGGATTAATATTCCCAAGTTTCTGGGTCAATACTCAGCTCGCGCATGATTTCTTTTGCTGCTTCAGGGATCTCATCATTGCGTTCTTTACGCAAATCATCATCATCCGGCAGCGGTTGACCAGTAAATGCATGTAAAAAGGCTTCGCACAGTAATTCACTGTTAGTCGCGTGGCGCAAGTTATTGATCTGACGACGAGTGCGTTCATCAGTTAAAATTTTCAGTACTTTTAAAGGAATCGATACTGTAATTTTTTTGACTTGCTCGCTTTTTTTGCCATGTTCAGCATACGGACTGACATATTCACCGTTCCATTCAGCCATGAGATACCTTGGATATATTCATTGATAATAAAATAATATACGAGTGTCAGTTTCCTGATCCTGAAGATGAATTTTTTTCAAGATACACTCAGCATACGGGTTAAGAATAAAGGGCTTAAGTTATTATTTAATGCATATTAAAATCAATAAATTAAGTCTTTTTATATGCCGGTAATGTGGTCTAACTATCCATTGGCACATAATTATTATGGCTGATTATTCCATTAGTTGTTATAAACGTAAAGAGGTTTAGACGTCTGGACATGTTGACGGCTAAATTTGCTTTGAGTATGATTTGAGCTATCCCATACTTGGAGAGACACTCATGACATACAAAGCATCCACTATCGCGATACATAATGGACTCAATGAAGACTCGCAATTTGGTTGCGTTGTTCCTCCCATCTATTTATCTAGCACCTATAATTTTACGGATTTCAATGAGCCGAGAACCCATGACTACTCCCGTCGTGGCAATCCTGGGCGAGATATTGTGCAGCGAACACTGGCACAGCTAGAAGGCGGAAGTGGTGCCGTAATGACTAACAGCGGGATGTCGGCTCTCCATCTATTATGCACGATATTATTACAGCCGGGTGATTTACTCGTTGCCCCTCACGATTGTTATGGCGGCAGCTACCGCTTATTTAACAGCTTGAGCCAAAAAGGGGCTTATCAGGTTGAATTTGTTGACCAAGGCGACGAATCTGCGTTGCAAGCGGCATTAGCGAGAAAACCCAAACTGGTACTCATCGAAACCCCAAGCAACCCGTTACTGAGAATTTACGATATCCAACATATTTCGACGCTTGCGCACCAAGCAGGGGCTTTGGTGGTGGTAGATAACACATTTTTAAGCCCCGCATTACAGCAACCATTAGCGTTAGGTGCTGATTTTGTTGTACATTCTTGTACAAAATATCTCAATGGTCATTCAGATATTATTGCGGGTGCTGTGATTGCAAAAGAAGAGAAATGGGCTCTAGAATTAGCGTGGTGGGCGAATAATATCGGTGTCACTGGCGGTGCATTTGATAGCTACCTGTTACTCAGAGGTATGAGAACACTGTTGCCTCGTATAAAACAGCAGCAGCATAATGCAGGTGAAATCGTAAAATATCTTAAAACTCAGCCGCTGGTGAAGAAAATATATTATCCTGCCTTGAGTGATCATCCGGGACATCACATTGCCGCCGCGCAACAATCTGGCTTTGGTGCAATGTTAAGTTTTGAATTTGCAGGCGATGAAGCGCAACTTCGTCAGTTTTTACAGGCGCTGAGCTTGTTTACATTAGCGGAATCTCTCGGTGGTGTAGAAACCTTGATTTCCCATACGGCGACCATGACCCATGCAGGCATGTCCCCTGAAGCGCGAGCCGCAGCAGGTATTACTGATAGTTTACTGCGCATTTCAGTTGGTCTTGAAGATAGTCAGGATCTTATCGCAGATTTAAGCCACGCATTTAAGGTTGCGTCATAACGTTAGCGGAGTTTTTGATGAGTGCAATAACAGCATTTGAGGTGATCCCTTGTCACCGACAGTTACATAAGTTTGGGGGAAGTAGTTTAGCTGATGTGAAATGTTATCAGCGTGTCGCCACCATTATGGCGAACTACAGCCAACCCGGCGATTTAATGGTTGTTTCTGCGGCAGGGAGTACCACAAACCAGCTGATAAGTTGGCTTAAACTGAGCCAGAGTGATCGTATTTCTGCCCATCAAGTACAGCAAGCGCTACGCCGCTACCAGCAAGATTTGATTAGCGGCCTACTTCCTGAAGAGAAGGCCGATGAGCTCAATCAGCTATTTATTGCGGATTTAGAACGCCTCAGCGGGCTACTGGATAAACCTATCAATGATGCCACTTATGCAGAAGTCGTGGGGCACGGTGAAATCTGGTCAGCACGTTTAATGTCCGCCGTGCTTGAACAGTTTGATATGGCAAGCGCTTGGTTAGATGCACGTGCATTTTTGCGCGCAGAAAGAGCCGCGCAACCACAGGTGGATGAGGTTCAATCCCGCCATCTCTTACAGCAATTATTGGTGCAACATCCCCAGCGCCGCCTTGTGGTCACAGGGTTTATTTCCCGCAACCAAAAAGGTGAAACCGTCTTATTGGGGCGTAACGGCAGCGACTATTCGGCTACCCAAGTTGGGGCATTAGCAGATGTCGGCAAAGTCACCATTTGGAGTGACGTGGCAGGGGTATACAGCGCGGATCCTCGCAAAGTAAAAGATGCGTGCTTGCTACCATTGTTGCGGTTAGATGAAGCCAGTGAATTGGCACGCCTTGCCGCACCTGTCTTACATACGCGTACTTTGCAGCCGGTTTCTGTCAGCAACATTGATTTGCAGCTGCGCTGTAGCTACCAACCGGAACAAGGCTCCACCAAAATTGAGCGTGTATTAGCGTCGGGTACAGGGGCAAAAATTGTCACCAGCCATAACGATGTGTGCTTAATTGAGCTGCGAATTGCCGCAGGGCGCGATTTTAACCAAATTTGCAAGGATGTGGATTTATTATTAAAACGCGTACAACTTCGCCCTCTGGCGCGAGGTGTTCACCATGATCGCGCTATCTTGCAACTGTGCTACACCTCGGAAGTGGTCGAAAGTGCATTGAATGTGTTGGAAGAAGCGGCATTGCCGGGGTCTCTTTCATTACGTGAAGGTTTTTCACTGGTGGCTCTGGTTGGTGCTGGCGTGTGTAAAAAACCGCTGCACAGCCACCGCTTTTATGAAGAACTCAAAGGGCAGCCAGTTGAGTTTATCTGGCACTCAGAAGATGGCATTAGCTTAGTCGCGGTACTGCGTACTAATCAAACTGAGCATATTATTCAAGGCATGCACCAAAGCTTATTCCGTGCCGAAAAGCGCATTGGCTTAGTGTTGTTTGGTAAAGGTAATATTGGCGCTCGTTGGTTAGAACTGTTTTCGGTCGAGCAGCAAAATATTTCTGCTCGCAGTGACTTTGATTTTGTCTTGGCGGGCGTGGTAGATAGCCGCCGCAGTTTATTGAATTACCAAGGTATCGACCCAAGCCGCGCATTAGCCTTCTTTGATGACGAAGCAGTTGAGCACCAAGACGATAATCTGTTTTTATGGATGCGAGCGCACCCTTATGATGACCTGATTGTGTTGGATGTCACCGCCAGCGGCGAGCTCGCCAATAGTTATGTGGATTTTGCGAGTTATGGTTTCCACGTTATCAGTGCAAACAAACTTGCAGGGGCGGCGCCTACTCAGCAATACCGTGATATTCGTGATGCGTTTGCGAAGACGGGGCGCCATTGGCTCTACAACGCGACCGTCGGCGCGGGGTTGCCGATCAACTACGCCGTGCGCGATCTCAAAGAAAGTGGTGACGCGATTCTGGCGATCAGTGGGATCTTCTCCGGCACATTATCGTGGCTATTCTTGCAATTTGATGGCTCTGTGCCTTTCAGTGAGCTTGTCGAGCAAGCTTGGCAGCAAGGATTAACAGAACCGGATCCTCGCATCGATTTATCTGGGCAAGATGTGATGCGCAAGCTCATTATTCTAGCGCGAGAAGCGGGCTATGATATCGAACCGGATGACGTGCGCGTGGAATCATTAGTGCCAGCGCAAGCGGAAACGGGCTCACTGGATGAGTTCTTTGAAAATAGCGCCGTGATTAACGAGCAGATGCAGCAGCGCTTAGAAGCCGCGAAGGAGCTAGGATTAGTGCTACGTTATGTAGCGCGGTTTGATGCGGTGAAAGGTAAAGCAAAAGTGGGTGTCGAGGCGGTTAAACCTGAGCATCCGTTAGCCTCTTTATTACCGGGGGATAACGTTTTTGCCATTGAAAGCCGTTGGTATCGTGATAACCCATTGGTGATCCGCGGACCGGGAGCAGGTCGCGATGTGACCGCTGGCGCTATCCAATCTGACTTGAATCGACTTTCTCAGCTTTTATAAAATCAGCAACGCACGGGGTAGATAAACTCGTGCGTTCTCTTCATTTCTCAAATTTTCCCATTCCTATTTTATTCTTAAATAAGATTCATGACTTAAAAGTGCTGAATCGACGATAGATTGCGCTGACGCAATACTTAAATAAGAAAAATTAATAAAAATAGTGCTGTAATTAAATTTCAGAAAAATCACCCAAAGCGCTTTTTTTCTGATATGAATATAGGGTACAGGGTGAAATTCGCGGTCTGCATCACAAAACATAATTCTAGCCGACTGAAATTTTATTACAGGAAATCCAGCGCAGTTTGTTAACCGTTCACGAGAAGCGGGGTGGCATCCTGCCAACAGCACAAGATCAGGAGTCCCATGAATCAGCAATATTCCGCAATGCGCAGTAATGTCAGTATGTTGGGTAAGCTACTCGGTGATACCATCAAAGACGCTCTTGGTGAAGATATCCTCGATAAAGTCGAATCTATTCGCAAGTTATCCAAATCCTCCCGCGCAGGTAATGAAGTTCAGCGCCAAAAATTATTAATGACCTTGCAAACACTCACCAACGATGAGCTATTACCCGTTGCGAGGGCATTCAACCAATTCTTAAACTTAACCAACGTGGCAGAGCAGTACCACAGTATTTCTCCTCACGGCGAAGCGGCGAGTAACCCTGTTGCTTTACAGAAATTATTTGGGCGTTTAAAAGAGCACGATTTTAGCCACGATGATATTCAAAAAGCCGTTGAAGAGCTCTCTATTGAGCTGGTGCTGACCGCCCATCCAACCGAAATCGCCCGTCGCACCTTAATTCACAAATTGGTTGAGGTGAACACCTGTTTATCCCAGCTCGATCATGATGATTTAGCGGATTACGAACGCAACAATATTATGCGTCGTTTACGCCAACTGGTGGCGCAATCTTGGCACACCGATGAAATTCGTAAAATTCGCCCTACGCCAATCGATGAAGCGAAATGGGGCTTTGCGGTTGTTGAAAACTCGTTGTGGGAAGGGGTTCCGGCATTTTTACGGGAATTCAATGAACAGCTTGAAGAGTCCATTGGGGCTGAATTACCTGTCGAAGCCAACCCAATCCGCTTTACGTCATGGATGGGGGGAGACCGTGATGGCAACCCGAATGTGACCGCGGAAGTGACTCGCCATGTTCTGCTATTAAGCCGTTGGAAAGCTGCCGATTTATTCTTGAAAGATATTCAGGTCTTGGTGTCGGAGCTTTCTATGACGGAAGCGACGCCAGAACTACGTGCACTGGCGGGCGGCGATGATGTGGATGAGCCTTATCGCCAAATCGCCAAAAATCTGCGTAGCCAACTGTTCTCTACATTGGAATATTTAGAGCGCCGAGTGAAAGGCGAGCAAGTTCTGCCACCAGCGGATTTACTGACGGATAACGCGCAACTGTGGGATCCGCTGTATACCTGCTACCAATCGCTAGTTGCCTGCAATATGAGCATTATTGCTAATGGCTCACTGTTAGATACGCTGCGTCGTATTCGCAGCTTTGGTCTGCAATTGGTGCGTATCGATGTGCGCCAAGAAAGCACTCGCCATACAGATGCGCTGTCTGAGCTGACAGAATATTTGGGGCTAGGTAACTATGGCAATTGGTCAGAACAAGAGAAGCAAGATTTCTTACTGACTGAGTTGCAATCTCGTCGTCCGCTGATCCCACAAGACTGGCAACCGACAGCTGAAACGCAAGAAGTGTTCGAAACTTGCCGCGTTATCGCTAAAGCGAAGAATGACTCTATCGCCGCTTACGTGATTTCGATGGCGAAAGTGCCATCCGACGTTTTAGCCGTCAAACTCCTGCTAAAAGAAGCGGGCGCTTCGATTAAATTGCCGGTTGCGCCACTGTTCGAAACCCTTGAAGACTTAAATAACGCCGAAAGCGTGATGACTAAGTTGCTCAGCATTGAGTGGTATCGTGAGCTGATTGATGATCGCCAAATGGTGATGATTGGTTACTCGGACTCTGCAAAAGATGCGGGTGTGATGGCGGCATCATGGGCGCAGTATCGTGCACAAGATGCCCTGATTAAGTTGTGCGATAAAGAAGGCGTAAAACTGACACTGTTCCATGGGCGTGGCGGCACCATTGGCCGCGGTGGTGCTCCGGCACACTCTGCACTACTTTCCCAACCACCGGGAAGCTTAAAAGGCGGACTGCGTGTGACGGAACAAGGCGAGATGATCCGCTTTAAGTTTGGTCTCCCGCAAGTAACCATTAGCAGCTTGGCTATGTACGCGAGCGCTATCCTCGAAGCTAACTTACTGCCACCGCCAGAGCCAAAAGAAGAGTGGAAGGCGGTAATGAATTCATTGTCTGACGTATCTTGCGCGATGTATCGCGATTATGTGCGTGAACAGCCTGACTTTGTCCCGTATTTCCGTGCGGCAACTCCAGAGTTAGAGCTGGGTAAATTGCCATTAGGTTCTCGCCCTGCAAAACGTCGTCCTACTGGGGGCGTTGAAACCCTTCGCGCTATCCCTTGGATTTTTGCGTGGACACAAAACCGCTTGATGTTGCCCGCGTGGTTAGGGGCAGGTGCGGCGCTGAAACATGTTATCGAAAAAGAAGGCAAGCAAGCGGTGCTGGATGAAATGTGGCAAGAGTGGACATTCTTCAAAACCCGTATTGCGATGCTGGAAATGGTGTACGCGAAAGCCGATTTATGGCTGGCGGAATACTATGACCATTGCCTCGTTGAAAAACGTTTATGGCCTCTGGGACAAAAGCTGCGTGACCAGTTATCTGAAGATATTAAGAGTGTTTTAGCTGTTTCTAAAGATGAAGCGTTGATGGCGGATTTACCGTGGATTGCAGAATCTATCGCGCTACGTAACGTCTATACTGACCCACTGAACGTTCTTCAAGCCGAATTGCTCCAACGTTCTCGTCAACAAGAGCATCCAGACCCTCGTGTGGAGCAAGCGTTGATGGTGACCATTGCTGGTGTTGCGGCGGGTATGCGTAATACCGGATAACGATTAGTTTCTGTCAGTAAAAAGGCTGCCAATTGGCAGCCTTTTTCGTTTATGGTTGAACGTTATTTTTTGTTCTGATCATTATGGATCAGATGGTAAGGCGAACGCGCCCGTGGATGAATAAAGAAATGGTTGGTTGGGGCATTGTGAGTTTTGATATGCACCATGGAGACGTTGGTGGATTTTCCGGCTTTATTGTGGAATGCATAAATCACAAAAGGTAGCAGGAAGATAATCACAAAACTGACCGCTAGCAGCGTTACGTAAGTCGTATCATCTGCTCCGCCTGGTAATGAACTTGGCGGGAAGAATGACACCACAAATGCCAGAATTGAGATCACTAACCCAACAAACGCGATTAATAATTTAAAGCCTTTACCGCCCGGTACGTTGAATGCCCGTTTTTTATCTGATTGTTTGCAGACTAAATGCATATAACCGAGGAACAGCATAAAGTAGCTACACAGATAAATAACAACAGTTAATGCCAGCGCTATCAGGAAGGACATATTCCCGCCGCCGCCTGTATTGGTGAGGACAATAATCGCCACCGTGGTGATCAGTAATTGGGAAATGACTAACGTGACTGGTACGCCGTTTTTATTCACTTTGGCAAAGCTTTTCGGCAGAATTCCTTTTTGTGCAGCGACATACATCCCACGGGAAGGTCCTACAATCCAAGAGGCAATTTCCGCTAACACGCCGAGTAACAGCAACGCAGCAATAATCCGTACTGCCCACTCTAAGGTGGAATTAAAGTGGCTAACGAGAACTTCAAAGGTTTGTACCACACCCGCAGACAGGTTGATTTCGCTGTTAGGGATCACGGCAGCAACCGATAAACCACCAATAGAGCTTAAGCAAATCGCCGCAATCATCAGTAAAAACATTGCCGCAGGATAATCTCGACCAGGGTTTTTCATTTCGTTGACGTGGGTTGCTGAGGCTTCAACACCCATGTAACTGAGAATAAAGGCAACAAAAACCACTAATGTGCCGATTTGAGTGAAGTCAGGAATAAAGGTTTTTGTGCTCATCTCGATAGCTAAAGGGGCACCACTTGCCAAGTAGCTAATCGCTAGCCCAACGAGAATTAAAGCCGGTAATAAAATCCCAGCAAAGAAACCGACTTTTGCGATACTTGCTGTATATTTGGTTCCCCCAAATTGGGTAAAGGCGAGAACCCATAAAATTACCAGAGCGCCGATGGTTTTGGTGACAGGATCGGTATTGAGTTCTGGCCAATTTAATATGTAGGATAGGGCGCCGAGTACAAAATACAGCATCGGAATAAAGCCTATCGCAATTTGCAGATAACCAAATGAAATCGCCGCAAATCCCCAACGCTCTCCCAATGTGTTGGAAACCCACGCGAAAATTCCCCCTTCTTCCCAGCCTTCAACGGTAGCCATTTCGGCAGCACATAAGGCTACGGGGATAAACCACAGCAATCCCCCTAAGAGTAAAAAGAAAACTAAACTGAAACCCGATGTGGCGAATGTCGGATATTCATAGACCGCCATCACCATAGACGCGGTGATTGCAAAAAAACCTAACAAGGTGAGTTGTTTTGCGGCTGGAGCTGTTGTTGACGTCGCCATGCCTATTCTCCTGTCATATGTTTTACGAAGTCAGTCGGCGCATAAATGAATACGCCGACTGGATAAACGACTAAGGATTAGCTGTGATTGAAACCGCCGCTTTCTTCTTCAGAAAGTGGTGTACTGACAGGGTGTTTCTCGAAATATTCGAGGGTGCGTTTGAAGTCTTCGATGAGTAATGAGGCGAGGTCGAGACTGACACCGTGACGGACTAAAATACGTTGGATCACCAGATCTTCACGGTTTGCAGGCATTGAGTAAGCGGGAACTTGCCAGCCGCGGCTACGTAGTTTGTCTGCAATATCATATAAAGAGTAGTTACTGGTTTTCGCACCGTCTTTTAATTTCCATGCCAGTGCTGGGATACCTTTGGCACTATCGCCATCAAAAATCATCTCAAATGGGCCCAGTTTTTCAATTTCACGGGCAAGGTATTGAGCGGTGGCATAGCAGGCATTATGAATTTTGGCGTAGCCTTCGCGACCAAGACGCAGGAAGTTGTAATACTGTGCAATGATTTGTCCACCCGGACGAGAGAAGTTTAATGCGAAGGTTGGCATGTTACCGCCAAGGTAGTTCACATTGAAAATGAGCTCTTCTGGGAGATCTTTTGCTTCACGCCAAATTACCCAACCAGCGCCTAATGGCGCTAAACCAAATTTGTGTCCAGATGCGTTGATGGATTTAACGCGAGGTAAACGGAAATCCCATTCCAGTGTAGGCGCACAGAAAGGCGCGAGGAAACCACCACTTGCACCATCCACGTGGATAGGAATGTCTAAGCCCGTTTCTTTTTGCAGTTTATCCAATGCATCATGAACAGCTTTCACTGGCTCATATTGGCAAGTGAACGTCACGCCTAGAGTTGGAACGACACCGATAGTGTTTTCATCAACGCGTTTGATAACTTCTTCTGGGCTCATGATCAGGCGGTCGCCTTCGAGCGGAATTTCACGCAGTTCGACATCAAAATAACGGGCAAATTTATGCCAACAAATCTGGACAGGACCACAGATTAAGTTAGGTTTATCGGTTGGTTTTCCTTTGGCTGCTTGTTTTTTACGCCATTGCCATTTTAACGCCAGCCCCCCTAACATTGCGGCTTCTGAAGAGCCAATCGTTGAGCAGCCTAATGTGTTGAGCGCGTCAGGAGAGTTCCATAAATCAGCGAGCATATGCACGCAGCGGTTTTCAATTTCGGCAGTTTGCGGATATTCGTCTTTATCAATCATGTTTTTGTCGATAGAGAGATCCATCAAACTACGAATTTCGTCATCTACCCATGTTTGGCAAAATGTCGCTAAGTTTTGTCGGGAATTACCATCTAGCATTAGCTCATCACGAACTGCACTAAATACATTTCTCGGGTCGCTTTCTTTGATTGGGAATTTCGTTTTTGGTAAGGATTGGGATAAATCAAATGAAGCATAAATATCATCTAATTCACTATATTTTGAAGATACTGATTTATTATTCATACAACGAATCTCCTCAATAATTGAGATGTTATTACTAGGAAGGATCAATAATCTTATATTTTCATATAAGCATAAAAATAAAACAGAATAAAGTTCTTTAAAAGAAAGTCTGATTTTAATAGTGGTTTTTTTGATTATTTGTTTTCATGGTAAATATGATTTAAATTCGAAGTTAATCAGGTATAACAATTTATCAACATTGTTAATCTGGGTTTTCACTACGTCATTCAATGTGAAAAAATGAGTTGCATCAATGGGATATGCGGTTTCCTTGATTTTGTAAACTATTGAAAAATAAAATTTTCATTATCAGGAAAATAATGGTGAAGAAGGATGAAATAGCGTTTTATGTGGTTTTTAATGATATTAAGCAGTACATCATTAAAAGACTATTTGTTTTGGATTGATCTAATTTCAGGTTTTTAATTAAATATTTAATGTATTTTAATTCTATTTGGACATATTCAATTAATTATTTATGCCATAATTTTAATATCTAGTCTAATAATGACTGGTTTTAGCCTGTATTAACTATGGAAAATGGAATTATAGAGAATGGCGATAAATAGAATAGAGGAAAGGGGAATATGACTGGGTTAATTCACGATAAATGAATTAACCCGATAAGTAATATGGAATAAAGTGGCTGCTTCACCTAACACCCAATTATTTTGGTCTAACGCCTAATGTATGGCAAATGGCGTAAGTCAATTCAGAGCGGTTTAAGGTGTAAAAATGGAAATCTTTTACGCCTTCACGACTTAAAATTTTCACCATGTCCATGGCAATTGACGCACCAACAAGATTGCGGCTTTCAGGGTCATCATCTAAGCCTTCGTACATTCTATTCATCCAACTTGGGATACGCACATTGGTGATTTTGGCAAAACGTTCTAGCTGGCGGAAGTTAGAAACAGGCAAAATTCCCGGTACGATTTCCACATCAATACCCGTTGCTACGCAGCGGTCACGAAAACGTAGGTAGCTTTCAACATCAAAGAAAAATTGGGTAATGGCACGGTTGGCTCCGGCTTCAATCTTTTTCTTCAAATTGATTAAGTCAGCCTGAGCACTTTTGGCTTCAGGGTGTACTTCAGGGTAAGCGGCGACGGAAATGTCAAAGTCAGCTTCAGTTTTCAGTAATTCAACCAAGTGCTCTGCATACATATCGGGCTTACGGCTGTTATCAGGAAGGTCTCCCCGTAATGCCACAATATGGCGAATACCGTTGTTCCAATAATCTCGAGCGATAGTTTTTAGCTCATCAGGGCTGGCATCGATGCAGGTTAAGTGCGGTGCGGCTACTAATCCTGTTTTGTCTTTGATATCTTTAATGATGCTATGGGTTCTATCTCGCTCACCGGAGTTAGCGCCGTAGGTGACAGAGACAAAATTCGGTTTTAAGACCTTGAGCCTATCGATAGATTTCCACAATGTCTGTTCCATTTCTGCTGAGCGAGGTGGGAAAAATTCAAATGAGACATTAATCTGCCCATCTAATTCAGCTAAATTCTGGTTCAACGCCTCGCGCTGATTTGCGTGAAAGAAACTCATACCCTGTGACCTCGCCTCAAGAAACTCATTATTTAATGATTATTTTCGTTATTTGATTATATGCATTCTTTTGTACTTCTATACGTTTAGACGTCTAAATAGAGATTACGCGATATTGAGAGAGAGTCAACTCCTAAATCAAATTTGGAATTGATGTTTTTTCAGGCGCAATAAGAGAAAAATTCATGATGGGGAAATGCGGAGCCGAGTGACTCCGCATGCGGTACAACATTACTTAGTAAAACATTATTCAATAAAACACTATTCAGTAAAACAGAAGTGCTCGACCATTTGGCTGATGAGTTGGCGGGTTGGTTCAATAAAGCTCATATCGATGAACTCATCAGGCTGGTGGGCTTGTTCAATAGAGCCGGGGCCTAGCACCAGTGTCGGGCAAAGTTCTTGGATAAATGGCGCCTCCGTACAGTAGTTTACAGTTTCCGCTTTTTTACCTAATAACTGCTCAATGACTGCGACCATTTTATGATCTGTCGGGCATTCATAGCCGGGGATCGGTGGGTGCATCTCTTCAATGGCTAAGCGACCCGGCCATTTTGCACGAACGGGTTCGAGAGTTTCATTGAGTAGCTCGTCCAGATCTTGCAACGTTAAACCTGGCAGTGGGCGAATATCCATATGTAATTCACAGCAACCACAAATTCGGTTCGCTGCATCACCACCATGAATATGACCAAAGTTCATGGTTGGATACGGGATCACAAACGCAGGGTTGTTATAGCGCTCTTTCAATGTATTTCTCAAAGTCATTAAGTGAGAGATAGATTCATGCATTAATTCAATGGCATTAACGCCTCTATCTGGATCACTGGAATGCCCAGATTGACCTGTAATACGAATGGCATTGGAAAGGTGTCCTTTATGCGCGCGAATAGGCTGTAATGACGTCGGTTCACCAATGATGGCGAAATCAGGGCGTAATTCGGTACTGGCGGCAAAAAAGCGAGCACCAGCCATCGAGGTTTCTTCATCTGCCGTGGCAAGAATATGCAGAGGGCGCTTTAAGGTGCTGAGGTCAACATCACGCAGTGCATCAATAATAAAGGCAAAAAAGCCTTTCATATCTGCGGTGCCTAGCCCATACAGTTTGCCATTATGTTCGGTGAGCTTGAACGGATCTTTACTCCAGCGACCCTCATCAAATGGCACGGTATCCGTATGACCACATAGCATCAACCCTCCGTTACCCTCGCCAATCGAGGCTAACAGGTTATATTTATCTCGGGTATCAGGGACCGGTTGAATATTCACAGTAAAGCCTAAGGTTTCTAACCATCCACCTAATAGCTCCACCAGCGCTCGGTTACTCTGATCGAGTTGCGAATCGGTCGCACTAATCGACGGCGTGGCGATTAATTGACGATAAATCTCAATAAATGCAGGTAATTTAATATTCACTGTTGACAGCCTTTATCCATAATAGTATCAATATTCATGCACTTTATTTGAATAAAAATACACATTAAACTGTTTGGGTCACGAGTACAAGGTAGAAAACACATGTTGAACACACTCATTGTCGGGGCCAGTGGTTATACTGGAGCAGAATTAGCCGCTTACTTACAACGTCATCCTGATATTCATCTTTCTGGGCTGATGGTTTCTGCACAAAGTGCGGATGCGGGTAAATGCTTTTCTGATTTACATCCCCAGTATAAAGGCATTATCGACCTTCCGGTTCAGCCGCTTACCGATGTGGTTGAGGCGGCAAAAGGGGTTGATGTTGTTTTCCTCGCGACCGCCCATGAAGTCAGTCATGACATCGCCCCCCAGTTTCTTGAAGCGGGTTGCGTGGTGTTTGACCTTTCGGGTGCTTATCGTGTTCAAGATGCGGCTTTTTATCCGCAATACTACGGTTTCGAACATACAAATACCCAGTGGTTAATGCAAGCAGTTTACGGTTTAGCGGAATGGCAGGCAGATAAAATCCGTCAAGCTCAGCTGATTGCGGTGCCGGGGTGTTATCCAACGGTTTCTCAACTTTCATTAAAGCCGCTGATTGAAGCGGATTTGCTCGATGAAAACATGTGGCCAGTGATTAATGCGACCAGTGGAGTTTCAGGGGCAGGGCGCAAAGCTTCCATGACGAACAGCTTTTGCGAAGTGAGCTTACAGCCTTACGGTATTTTCACTCACCGTCATCAACCTGAAATCGCAACGCATCTAGGTAGAGACGTGATTTTCACGCCACATTTAGGCAATTTTGCACGGGGCATACTGGCGACCATCACTTGCAAAGTGAAAGCCGGCGTTACAGCGGAGCAAATTAGCCAAACATTTAAAGATGCGTATCACGATAAACCGTTAGTCCGTTTATATGATAAAGGCGTTCCTGCACTGAAATCGGTGGTTGGCACTCCATTTTGTGATATCGGCTTTGTATTGAAAGGTGAGCACCTGATTTTAGTAGGTACAGAAGATAACCTATTAAAAGGTGCCGCAGCGCAAGCGGTTCAGTGCATGAATATTCGGTTTGGTTTCAACGAAACGCAATCATTACTTTAATGCTCTTATGGCAATTTATTAAGGATAAATCCCCATGCAACCTTTAGTCATTAAATTGGGTGGTGTGTTACTCGATAGCGAAGAAGCCCTAGAAAGATTATTTACGGCGATCCAAACCTACCGTCAGGCTCATCAACGTGAGTTGGTGATTGTTCACGGTGGCGGGTGTTTAGTCGATGAATTAATGCAAAAACTGCAATTACCCGTCGTGAAAAAACAAGGATTGCGCGTCACGCCAGCAGATCAAATCGACATTATTACCGGCGCGCTAGCCGGAACGGCGAATAAAACCTTGTTGGCATGGGCGATTAAACATCAATTGCAAGCGGTGGGTTTATCACTTGGGGATGGACACAGCGCAGTGGTTACGCAAATTAATGATGAACTCGGTCATGTGGGTAGTGCGAAAGCGGGTGATGCGAAGTTACTGAAACTATTACTGTCTGCGGGATATTTGCCAATCATTAGCTCTATCGGGATCACTGAAGAGGGGCAACTGATGAATGTCAATGCAGACCAAGCGGCGACAGCGATTGCTCAAGCACTGAATGCAGATTTAGTCCTGCTTTCTGATGTGAGCGGTATTTTGGATGGTAAAGGCCAAAAGATTGATGAGATGACCACCGCTAAAGCGCAGAAACTGATTGATCAAGGCATCATCACGGATGGAATGATAGTCAAAGTGAATGCGGCGTTAGAAGCGGCTTCCACATTGCAACGCCCAGTGGATATTGCGAGCTGGCGTCATGCGGAACAGTTGCCATCACTATTTAATGGCACCGCGATTGGCACACGAATTCTTGCTTCTTGAGTGTATAACTGAGAAAGCAAACAGACAAATCAGACATTTAATTTTAAACACCTTTATTTTAAAAGAATTGGGACAGGTAATTTATGAAAAAGGGCATTAAGAAGATTGTATTAGCGTACTCCGGTGGATTAGACACGTCGGCTATCATTCCATGGTTAAAAGAAAACTACGATGATTGTGAAGTCGTGGCATTCGTTGCTGATGTGGGTCAAGACAGAGAAGACTTAGTCGGTGTTGAGAAAAAGGCCCTGCAATCAGGTGCTTCTGAATGCTACGTAGTTGACCTGCGTGAAGAATTTATCAAAGAATATATCTACCCAGTGCTGAAAACAGGTGCGCTGTATGAAGGTAGCTATTTACTGGGTACGTCTATGGCGCGTCCAATTATCGCTAAAGCGCAAGTTGAAATCGCACTGAAAGTTGGCGCAGACGCAGTCGCGCACGGCGCAACCGGTAAAGGTAATGACCAAGTGCGTTTCGAAAGCACTTACACCGCTTTAGCACCACAACTGAAAGTGGTTGCGCCATGGCGTGAGTGGGACTTACGTTCCCGTGAAGCCCTGCTGGATTACCTGAAAGAGCGTAATATTCCAACGACCGCGAGCTTAGAGAAAATCTACAGCCGTGATGAAAACGCATGGCACATTTCTACTGAAGGCGGCGTATTGGAAAGCACTTGGAATGCCGCTAACCAAGATTGCTGGGTGTGGACGGTTGATCCGAAAGATGCACCAGATGAAGCTGAGCTGGTGACGGTTGGCGTGAAACACGGCGAAGTGGTTTCTGTAAACGGGAAAGCGCTGTCTCCATTAGGCTGTTTAGAAACATTAAATACGCTGGGTGCAAAACATGGCGTGGGTCGTATCGATATCGTGGAAAACCGTTTAGTGGGTATGAAATCCCGTGGCTGCTATGAAACCCCGGGGGGCACCATCATGATGGCTGCGCTGCGTGGTGTTGAGCAATTAGTATTAGACCGCGATAGCTACAAATGGCGTGAACAGCTAGGTCTGGAAATGTCTTATGTGGTGTATGACGGTCGCTGGTTTGCGCCACTTCGTCATTCTTTGCAAGCAGCAGCAGAATCTCTGGCTCAGGATGTGACCGGTGAAGTGGTTCTGAAATTGTATAAAGGGCAAGTGACGGCTATCCAGAAGAAAGCGGATAAGAGCCTGTACTCTGAAGAGTTTGCAACATTTGGTGAAGATGAAGTTTACGATCACAGCCATGCTGGTGGGTTTATCCGCCTCTACTCACTCTCTTCACGTATTCGTGCACTGAAAGAACAGAACAAAGCAAAATAGTTTTATCAGTATGACCCCGACAGCCAAATAAGGCTGTCGGGCAGACACTTATTTTATCAATCAGGTAGGGACTCGTTATGGCACTTTGGGGTGGACGTTTTAGTCAGCAGGCAGATCAACGGTTTAAACAATTCAATGATTCACTGCGTTTTGATTATCGCTTAGCTGAGCAGGATATTATTGGCTCTGTGGCATGGTCAAAAGCATTGGTCACAGTTGGCGTGCTGTCTGATAGCGAGCAAAAATCTCTCGAGCAAGCACTTAATGCGCTATTGGCGGAAGTGCAAGCCGATCCTGAGATTATCTTGCAAAGCGATGCCGAAGATATCCATAGCTGGGTAGAAGGTAAACTGATTGATAAAGTCGGTGATTTAGGGAAAAAACTGCATACGGGTCGTAGTCGTAATGACCAAGTCGCAACGGACTTAAAATTGTGGTGTAAAGACCAAGTGGCGCTGTTATTAGAAGCCGTCACCGAATTACAAAAAGCGTTGGTCATCACCGCTGAAAATAACCAAGATGCAGTGATGCCGGGCTATACCCACTTACAACGTGCTCAACCAGTGACATTCGCCCATTGGTGTTTAGCGTATAGCGAAATGTTGTCTCGTGATGAAAGCCGTTTGCAAGATACTTTAAAACGTTTGGATGTCAGCCCATTAGGGTGTGGGGCGTTGGCGGGTACGGCCTATGATATTGACCGTGAGCAATTAGCATCATGGTTAGGCTTTTCCTCCGCAACGCGTAACAGTTTAGATACCGTTTCTGATAGAGACCATGTGTTAGAACTTTTATCTGACGCCAGCATCGGTATGGTGCATTTATCTCGCTTTGCTGAAGATTTGATTTTCTTCAACAGTGGCGAAGCCGGGTTTGTGGAGTTATCCGATAAAGTGACTTCAGGCTCGTCGCTGATGCCGCAAAAGAAAAATCCTGATGCATTGGAGTTAATTCGTGGTAAATGTGGCCGTGTTCAAGGGGCATTGACTGGCATGATGATGACCCTGAAAGGGTTGCCGCTTGCTTACAACAAAGATATGCAAGAAGACAAAGAAGGGTTATTCGATGCCCTCGATACATGGTTAGATTGTATGCATATGGCGGTACTCGTTCTGGATGGTATCCAAATTCGTCGTCCTCGTTGTGAAGATGCAGCAAAACAAGGTTATGCAAATGCGACTGAGCTGGCGGATTATCTAGTGGCGAAAGGCGTTCCATTCCGTGAAGCTCACCATATTGTGGGTGAAGCGGTGGTGGCTGCGATAGCGCAGGGTAAAGCATTAGAAGAGATGGCATTAAGTGATTTGCAAAAATTCAGTGCAACTATCCAACTGGATGTGTATGAGATTTTATCTCTACAATCTTGTCTTGATAAGCGATTAGCAAAAGGTGGGGTATCTCAAAAGCAGGTAGCAAAAGCTATTGTGGATGCGAGAACTCGCTTGAAGATGTAAATAAAGAAAATGTAGCAAAAAAATGGGGGGTAGCATGGCTACCCCAATTTCCATAACGTTTAATCTTAACTATATTTAATTGTTAACATACCCATCTGTTTGTCTTCATTCACCCAATCATAAGAATAAACACTTCGACCGCCATTCAGGACTTTCCAACCTTGAGTTTTCACTAACTTTTTCAGATCAATGTTATTGGCAACCATATCGTCATTGTCGTTCAGACAATTTACAGTGACATTATTATTATTTACTTCATTCAAGCAAGATGCATAGACAATTGAGCCTGTAAATTGGATGGTACCGTTATGTTCGCTGTTTTCTGCATAGGCATTAACGGCGCTAAAAGCAGGAACGAGTAATAATGCCATGACTGCGCGAAAGAAGGTTTTTTTAGCGATTGATGGTAAATTTTTCATAATAGTATCCCCTAACTGATTTGTGTTTAATCAATTTTTTTAAGTGTATTAATTTAATTAATTCGGTATTGCGTAAGATATATATTGGCTACTTTTCTTTTTTCAATTACCTCGTGCTATTTGATGGGGCTTATAATAATTCAAATAACTCCATTAAGGTGTAAATATTGAAAATCAAATGTATGGAAATTTTAAAATTAAATTAAACAATATGGGATAAGTTAAATATAGTATAAGTAAAAACATATACCCATAAAAAACTAGTCAAGAACCAATTTGTTTATAATTTTGATACAAAAAACTTACTTATCATATATTGATGAATTAAATGGCTGGCTATTGGGTTTTGAGTACACTCATTCGTTAGGTGAGTGATAATGAATATTGAAATCTATGCAGATCACTTTAATATATTCTTTTATATGTATTTACAAACTTTAATTAAATATGAAAGAGAATATAACAAAATGTTTCATTACTATGAGCTAATACTTAATAAAGTTATATCCCTTATTTTTGCTATTACCTCATTTTCGGGTATTAAGTCCTATTAGCTTGTTTGGTAGCCATTCTATATAGGAATTTAAGAGCAATTATCAGGATGGCTAAGTATCAATATAAATACTCTAATAATGGGTAATATGTATTTAACATTTAGCATCATTGCTATTGAGTGTTATTCAGCTATCCAAAGCCATCATAGGCAAATGGATTCAACTAATTTGAATAAATGATTATTTATTTTAATGGTTTTTATGGGGTTATTAATAGCTCTGTACCAATTCATGATTCTTATCAACGTAATTTCTAAATTGTGCTAATTGCGTTCAAGTAGGTATATTATTGGCATTAAGGTGATTAACTTCAACGTTAAAAATATTTAAAAATATGTCAAAAAAAACAAATAATTAATTTTGTATGTTATTATTTTTAATAAAATTATTCATTTTTTCTTCTGATATTGCTCGATGAGGAAAGTGTAGCGAGGTTGATAGGTTTAGTGGATGCCACGTGTGATTCATTGAACTAGTTCGTAAGTACAAGAGTAAGAAGAAAGATATATTAAGAAGTTTATTGGAATAGTTGCCTGAATATTTTTTAATACATAATTTTTACTCCTTTAACGAGTAAAAATGGTTGATTATTGCATATTGAAATCATTTTTTATTCGGAAAAAGACTGATACATTTATTTTCCAGATATTACAGTTTGTTTCATATTTAAATGAGATTTTTCTTAAAAAAATTTAAATATTGCTTTTTATTTTTATCAATAGATGAAATGTTATATATTCTCTATAATGATTGGTATTATCTATATAGTCAGGCATAACGAGAGGAAAAAGGCGGATGAATATTCGTGATCTGGAGTACCTAGTTGCACTTGCTGAGCACAAGCACTTTAGACGTGCTGCGGATTCTTGCCATGTAAGTCAGCCTACGCTGAGCGGTCAAATTCGTAAGCTTGAAGAAGAGCTCGGCGTGATGCTATTAGAAAGAACCAGCCGAAAAGTGCTTTTTACTCAACAAGGTTTATTGCTCGTTGAGCAAGCAAGAACGATCTTAAGAGAGATAAAAGTTCTACAAGAAATGGCCGCTTTACAAGGTGAAAGCATGTCAGGGCCTTTACATATAGGACTGATCCCAACTGTTGCACCTTATTTGCTTCCGCACATTATTCCTGAATTACACCGTGTGCACCCTAAACTAGAAATTTACTTACACGAAGCGCAGACTCAGCAATTATTAGCTCAGTTAGATAGTGGTAAGTTGGATTGCGCTATTCTGGCAGAAGTCAAAGAAACCGAACCCTTTATTGTTGTGCCATTATTTGAAGAGCCAATGAAACTCGCGATTTATGAAAACCACCCATGGCATGACCGTGATACGGTTGAAATGGGCGAATTAGCGGGTGAGAAATTATTGATGCTAGAAGATGGTCACTGTTTACGTGATCAAGCGATGGGGTTCTGTTTCCAAGCCGGGGCAAAAGAAGATACCCATTTCAGAGCGACGAGCTTAGAAACGCTGAGAAACATGGTCGCAGCGGGTAGCGGAATTACATTGCTGCCAGATTTGGCTGTACCTCATGAGGCTTGTCGTGATGGCGTTTGTTACTTGAACTGTATTGAACCTGAGCCAAAACGCCGCATTGTATTAGTTTATCGTCCGGGCTCTCCATTGCGTGGACGTTATGAGCAGCTTGCTGAGACAATTTACAGCTCGATGGATAAGTACTACAGAAATAAAAAGTAAGCGATAAAAACAAAAAAAGTGATTGCGGGAATAAACCTGCAATCACTTATTCTAAAGCCAATCATTCAGTGTAAAGCGTAGAGAACCGCTAAAACAGTCGATTTAGACCATTCAATGCCGCAACTCGGAACGCTTCAGCCATGGTTGGATAGTTAAATGTGGTATTAATGAAGTATTCGATGGTATTCCCTTCACCTTTTTGTTCCATAATCGCTTGGCCGATATGAATAATTTCAGCCGCTCTCTCACCGAAACAGTGAATACCTAAAATTTGAAGAGTTTCTCTATGGAAGAGAATTTTCAAACTACCCACATTCATGCCAGCAATTTGTGCTCGTGCTAAATGTTTAAACTGAGCACGACCGACTTCATAAGGGACTTTCATTGCCGTCAATTCTTGTTCTGTTTTACCCACAGAACTAATTTCTGGAATGGTATAAATACCTGTCGGAATATCTTCAACTAAATGGGCATTACCTAAGCCAGAGGTAATTGCGCGAGCCGCAATTCGCCCTTGATCATAAGCAGCAGAAGCTAGGCTTGGATAGCCAATCACATCGCCAACAGCATAGATATGCTCATTACTGGTGCGATAAGCATGGTCAACTTTGACTAAGCCACGACCATCCGCTTCGATCCCCACATTCGCCAGACCGATATTATCAGTATTACCAGTACGACCGTTCGCGAACAGTAAGCAATCCGCTTTCACTTTCTTGCCTGATTTAAGATGAACAATAACGCCATCATCTAAACCTTCAATCTTTTCATACTCTTCGTTGTGACGGATAACCACGCCACTGTTCCAGAAATGATAAGACAATGCATCAGACATCTCTTGATCAAGGAATGCCAATAAGTGATCACGAGTGTTGATCAAATCGACTTTGACACCTAACCCACGAAATATGGATGCATACTCACAACCAATCACACCCGCACCATAAATAATCACATGGCGAGGTTCGTGGGAAAGGCTGAGAATGGTATCGCTGTTATAAATTCGGGAGTGGGTAAAATCAACATCAGGCGGGCAATAAGGTCGTGAGCCAGTCGCAATAATAATTTTATCTGCGCTAAGGACATCACAACTTCCATCTGCATAGCGTACGCTAACATGTTGATCATCAACAAAAGTTGCTTCACCAGAAAACATTTGGCAACCATTGCGTTCATAAAACCCTTCACGCATACGAGTTTGTTGACTTATAACGGTTTCGGCATGAGTAAGAATTTCAGAAAAAGAGGAGCGTAAACTGCGGGAATTATCACTATATAGAGGGTTTTGATTAAATTCGATAATTCGACTAACAGCATGACGAAGGGCTTTAGAGGGAATAGTACCCCAGTGGGTACAGCCGCCGCCGACACTGTTATAACGTTCTATAACAGCAACGTTTTTTCCTTGTTTAACCAGGCCCATAGCGGCACCTTCACCACCAGGACCGGAACCAATGACAATTGCATCAAAATGGGTATGTTGTTGCATGAGGTAAGCCTGTTTTAATTCTAGGGACGTTGTGATAGTAACATTCGTTTGCCATCTTGTCTCAATTCGAAATCCTAAAGACAAATAAGTATAGAAAGCAAATAAAAATAAAGGCGCGCAAAGTATATAAAAAATTTATAGAAAAAAGTCGATAAAAGACACAGCCTAGAAAAAATGAAGCTGGGTGAAATTCTGAAAATGGCGAAATTGATGGGAGAGTCATCTTTTCATTAAACTAGATTAATAATTTTCAGGTATGCTTAACGGATGGGCGCATTCAAAAGTGATATTTTGATCTATTCGCGGCGTTTTAATTGTAGAAAACTAGGAAAATCGTGAGCAACACTATTGGCGTTAGAGCAAAACAGAAAGAAAAAACTCGTCGTTCGCTCGTGGAAGCGGCATTTAGCCAATTAAGTGCAGAACGTAGTTTTACTAGCCTCAGCTTACGGGAAGTCGCTCGTGAAGCGGGCATCGCACCAACTTCGTTTTACCGTCACTTCAAAGATGTTGATGAGCTTGGGTTAACCATGGTTGATGAAAGTGGTTTGATGCTACGCCAACTCATGAGACAAGCGCGTCAACGTATCGCAAAAGGCGGGAGTGTGATCCGCACGTCAGTCTCTACTTTTATGGAGTTTATTGGTAATAACCCTAACGCGTTTAGGTTATTATTACGTGAGCGCTCAGGAACTTCTGCTGAGTTTCGTGCTGCGGTCGCACGAGAAATCCAACATTTTATTGCAGAATTAGCGGATTATCTTGAATTAGAAAATCGTACACCGCGGTATTTCACTGAAATGCAAGCCGAAGCTATGGTCACTATTGTGTTTAGTGCGGGCGCTGAAGCGCTTGATATTGATGAAGAAAAACGTCGACGCCTCGAAGAGCGGTTAGTATTACAGCTACGTATGATAGCTAAAGGCGCATATTACTGGTACCGCCGCGAGCAAGAAAAACAAAATGATACAGACCCTGACTTAACCAAAGAGTAAAGGAGAGACAATGACGGAACACAAGAATTATGAGAGAAGCACGTTACTGCTATCTTTAGTAATCGGCTTATCGACTCATGGAACGTTCTCTACCCTGTTTAATTCCTTTGTGGAATTTTCTATCTTCCCAATCGTCACATTAATTTTGGCTGTTTACTGTTTACACCAGCGCTATTTAAATCAAGCTATGCCAATGGGATTACCAAAATTTGTCGCCGGCAGCTTTTTCTTAGGTATGTTTGGCTACGCAGCGATTTTACGCGTCCAACATCCTGATGTCGGTTCTAACTTTATCCCAGCAACCGTGATTGTGATTATTGCACTGTGGATGTATACCAGCTGGAAAGCACGTAAAAAAGAGCTGCAAGAACAAGCTCTCGAAAGTGAAACTGAACATTAATATCAGTTTTGAATAAAAAGAAACGCCGCAACATAATAGTGCGGCGTTTTTTATGGATAATTTATAGGGAATAATTTATAGAGAGTATTAGCGTCGAGTGAGTAACACTCCACTTTCCATATGATGGGTATATGGGAATTGGTCAAATAAAGCCAGTTTTTCAACTTTATGGGTTTTAGTGAGTTCCGCTAAATTATCGCACAGGGTTTCAGGGTTACAGGAGATATACAGAATATGGTCATATTCTTGTACCAGCTGAACAGTTTTGTCATCTAAGCCGCTGCGTGGTGGGTCGACAAAAATCGTATTGCACTGGTAATCCGCTAAATTAATCCCTTCTAAACGATTAAATTCACGAACGCCATTCATGGCTTGAGTAAAATCTTCCGCAGACATTCGGATAATCTGCACATTATCTATTTTGTTAGCTTCTATATTGTATTGCGCCGCATGCACTGAAGGTTTGGCAATTTCAGTCGCTAAAACACGATTGAAGTTTTGAGCCAGCGCCAGTGAAAAGTTGCCATTACCACAATACAGCTCTAATAAATCGCCGGTTGAATGTTGAGTCGCATCAATTGCCCACTCTAACATTTTAATATTCACCTGCGCGTTTGGCTGTGTGAAACTATTTTCCACCTGACGATAAATCATGTTTTTCCCTTTTACAGGTAAAACTTCATCGACATAATCGTGGTCGAGCATAATTTTAGTTTTAGAGGCGCGACCAATAATTTGAACGTCAAAGCCTTTGGCCGTTAAATCGGCTTTCAATTGTTTGGCTTGTTCTGTCCATTCATCACTTAATTTTTTATGATAAAGCAGAGAAACAATCAGCTTATTGCTTAGCGTCGATAAGTAATCTATCTGGAATAATTTGTGGCGCAGTAATTCAGAGCGTTTTAATAAAGGCAGAAGTTCAGCCATCATGTCGTTGATTAGCTGGCTAGCAACTGGAAATGACTCAATTCGAATGCGTTCTTTGGTCTCTTTATCAAACATAATATGAAATAGGTCATCGCCTTCGTGCCAAATTCTAAATTCTGCACGCATCCGATAATGGGAGGTTGGAGATGAATAAATTTCAGGTTCAGGCGCAGCATAAGGGGCCATCAAACTCTTCAGACGGTCAACTTTCTCTGCAAGTTGCAGTTCGTAATCTTCGGTGTGCAAGGTGTTTTGCATCATATGGCCCCATAAAACAGTCAAAATTCACATCAGGGGCGAAATTGTAGGGCAAGCAGCGAAGATGTCCAGTTTTCATTATCGATTCATGGACACTGATAGTTATTCAATTTAGGATTATGTGCTGTGGTTGAGGGAATTTGGTGAGAGTCCAAAGCTGACGCGCAACGGTAATTAAGGTATCCCCGTCATTCTTCAAGCTACATGGGTGTTGGCATCGCTCAGCTATCCTAGTCACATACTTCAGTATGCTCCTAGGAATATCTTCGCTTGCCGCCTACATGAAGCTTGAATTATTTAGGGGATATAACAGGTCGAATTTTCATTTTATATATCGCTTCATATATAGAAACCCAACTTGTCACTTTATAAGTCCGATACCTACCACAACTCTTATCGCTTTGTTGAATCTCAGCGCGGATCTGATTTTCAGCGTCGCGGAATGTTAATTTAATTGATTTTCCGAGTGTAAACATAATGAATAATAACAAGTCGCTATCGCTTTCGGTGGCAGCTCTGGCCGTGTTGTGCGGTATTTCCTCTTTGGCAAGTGCAAGCTCTAATTCGTCAGATGAAATGGTGGTGTCTGCAAACCGTTTCGAACAACCTATCTCTTCTATATTAGCGCCAGTGACTGTGGTGACCCGTGAAGATATTGATCATTGGCAGTCAAATACCGTGATTGATGTATTGAGACGTTTACCGGGGGTGGATGTTGCTCAAAATGGTGGAATAGGGCAACAAAGTTCTCTCTTTATTAGAGGAACAGAATCACGCCATGTTTTGGTTTTAATTGATGGTGTTCGTCTTAATCAAGCGGGAATTTCTGGTTCTTCAGATATGAGTCAAATTCCAATCTCGCTAGTGCAGCGTATTGAGTATATTCGTGGCGCACGTTCAGCCGTTTATGGCTCTGATGCGGTGGGTGGGGTGATTAACATTATTACTCGCCGTAATAATGAAGGAACCACCTTGAATGCAGGGATCGGTTCATATGGCTATCAAAACTATAACGGTTCAACGCAGCAGAAGATTGGTGAGAATACAACCGTAACGGGCGCGGCGGCTTATACCTATACAAAAGGGTTTGATGTAGAGGCGAGAGGAAATACAGGAGGACATCCCCAGCCAGACAAAGATGGTTTTCTTAATAAAACATTATGGCTAGGTGTGGAACATCAATTTACCCCAGATGTTTTAGCTTATGCCAGAGCTTATGGGTATGATAATCGAACAAATTATGATGCCTCTGAATTTGCTGGTATTTTGGCTGATACCCGCAAGCTATATAGCCGCACCTATGAAACTGGTGTTAAATATCATCAGGAGAAATACTCTACTTCATTAATGAGCAGCTATAGTCACGTTAAAGATTATAACTATGACCCAAGATATGGAAAATACGGTAAAGGTTCTCGTGCTGATGATTCGAAACAGTATAACGTTCAATGGGGAAATAATTACCAATTTGAAAATGGTACAGTTTCGGCTGGTGTTGATTATCAAAAGCAAACCATTGAAGCGGGAACATCTTCATTACCAAACAATGAATCAATCAATAATACCGGAATCTATTTAACGTCTCAGCAAGCAATCTCTGCTTTTACTATTGAAGGCGCTGTAAGGTCTGAAAAACATTCAGAGTTTGGCTGGCATACAACATGGCAAGCAGGCGCTGGATGGGAATTCATTGATGGGTATCAGCTAATAGGCTCTTATGCTACGGCTTATAAAGCACCAAACATTAGCCAACTATATGCTTCAGCACCATATGGCAATCCAGACCTAAAGCCAGAAGAAAGCAAGCAATGGGAAGGTGGAGTGAAAGGGCTCACAGGTCCTTTAAATTGGCAATTAGTTGCATATAAGAATGAAATTACCAATCTTATTGATGCGAAAGCCGAAACTAATTGGGGATGGCAAAATGTCGGTGAGGCGACAATAAAAGGTATCGAGTGGAACGGAGATATGGATACAGGCATATTCCACCATCAGCTTACATATCAATATACCGATCCTAGGGACGATAAAACGAATAAAGTCTTAATTCGTCGAGCTAAGCAACAAATCAAATATCAACTAGATTGGAATGTTGCCAATGTAGATTGGGGGCTAACTTATCAATACATTGGTTCTAGATATGATAAAGACTTCGGTCAATATGATACTAGTACTGGTGACTATAAAAGATTAAAACTCGGCGGCGTTAGCCTTTGGGATATCACAGCTGCATATCCAATCACTTCACATCTCACAATTCGTGGTAAAATAGCTAATATGTTCGATAAAGACTATGAGACCGCGTATGGTTATCGCACCGCTGGAAGAGAATATTTCCTCACAGGAAGCTACAACTTCTGATAACAACCTATCTGTTCGCCCGACCATTCTGGTATTTGACTCCGGAGTGGGCGGGTTATCTGTCTATCGCGAAGTCAAAAAACTGATCCCAAATGCGCACTATATATATGCATTCGATAATGAAGCTTTCCCTTATGGAGAGAAAAGCGAAGAGTTCATTATTGATAGGGTTTATCAAATCGTTAATGCCATCGCGAAAAAGCATCCTCTCACCATTGCTGTTATTGCGTGTAATACTGCAAGCACGGTGAGCTTACCTAACTTAAGAGCGAATTTTACTTTCCCAATTGTTGGTGTCGTTCCAGCGATTAAGCCTGCAACCAAACTGACGCGTAACGGTGTCGTTGGTTTATTGGCGACTCGGGGCACGGTAAATCGTGAATACACAAAAGAGCTGATTGAACGTTTTGCGACGGACTGCAAAGTGATCTCTTTAGGCTCAGCAGAACTCGTACAATTGGCAGAAAGAAAGTTACATGGTGAAATACTGCCGCTGGATGAAGTGGCTCAAGCCGTCAAACCGTGGATCAAAATGAAAGAAGCCCCAGATACGGTGATTCTTGGCTGCACCCATTTCCCTCTTATAGTAGAAGAGTTAGAAAAAGTGCTACCAAGTGGAACACGATTCATTGATTCTGGCGCCGCAATTGCCAGAAGAACCGTTTGGCTCATCAATAATCAGGCTGAAGTAACGGATTCAAATGAAGAAGACTTCGCTTACTGCTTATTAATGAACGAGAGTTTACAAGAATTAAGACCTGTTCTTGAGGCGGAAGGCTTCAAATCGCTGAAAAAACTAGCCATTTAAGCCAAATTAGCTGAAAAGCTGAGCGAACGAAAAAAAACATCAAAAAAAGGGTTGCCAGATTTTTCTGACTCCCTATAATGCGCATCCACTGACCGGGAACAAGCCAACGCAAAGCGCGATGGACACTGAACCGGCAGCGAGAGAATCTGAAAAGATTAAGCAAAAAAATGCTTGACTCTCACTGAGGAAAGCGTAATATACGCCACCTCGCGACAACGACCTAAGTTGATAAAAACTGAGTCGAATTTCTCAAGAAATGTCGCACCGCTCTTTAACAATTTATCAGACAATCTGTGTGGGCACTCACAGGACACTATCAAAAAAATATTTGATTTTAAGTCTTGAAGAGTGACTAACACGTTAATTCATATATATGAACTAATAGGTAATTTGGTTTCTTCGGAAATCAAACGACAGTAAACATTCTTTGAGCATCAAGCTTTTTAATTGAAGAGTTTGATCATGGCTCAGATTGAACGCTGGCGGCAGGCCTAACACATGCAAGTCGAGCGGTAACAGGGGAAGCTTGCTTCTCGCTGACGAGCGGCGGACGGGTGAGTAATGTATGGGGATCTGCCCGATAGAGGGGGATAACTACTGGAAACGGTAGCTAATACCGCATAATCTCTAAGGAGCAAAGCAGGGGAACTTCGGTCCTTGCGCTATCGGATGAACCCATATGGGATTAGCTAGTTGGTGAGGTAATGGCTCACCAAGGCGACGATCCCTAGCTGGTCTGAGAGGATGATCAGCCACACTGGGACTGAGACACGGCCCAGACTCCTACGGGAGGCAGCAGTGGGGAATATTGCACAATGGGCGCAAGCCTGATGCAGCCATGCCGCGTGTATGAAGAAGGCCTTAGGGTTGTAAAGTACTTTCAGTTGGGAGGAAGGCGTTGATGCTAATATCATCAGCGATTGACGTTACCAACAGAAGAAGCACCGGCTAACTCCGTGCCAGCAGCCGCGGTAATACGGAGGGTGCAAGCGTTAATCGGAATTACTGGGCGTAAAGCGCACGCAGGCGGTTGATTAAGTTAGATGTGAAATCCCCGGGCTTAACCTGGGAATGGCATCTAAGACTGGTCAGCTAGAGTCTTGTAGAGGGGGGTAGAATTCCATGTGTAGCGGTGAAATGCGTAGAGATGTGGAGGAATACCGGTGGCGAAGGCGGCCCCCTGGACAAAGACTGACGCTCAGGTGCGAAAGCGTGGGGAGCAAACAGGATTAGATACCCTGGTAGTCCACGCTGTAAACGATGTCGATTTGGAGGTTGTTCCCTTGAGGAGTGGCTTCCGGAGCTAACGCGTTAAATCGACCGCCTGGGGAGTACGGCCGCAAGGTTAAAACTCAAATGAATTGACGGGGGCCCGCACAAGCGGTGGAGCATGTGGTTTAATTCGATGCAACGCGAAGAACCTTACCTACTCTTGACATCCAGAGAATTTAGCAGAGATGCTTTAGTGCCTTCGGGAACTCTGAGACAGGTGCTGCATGGCTGTCGTCAGCTCGTGTTGTGAAATGTTGGGTTAAGTCCCGCAACGAGCGCAACCCTTATCCTTTGTTGCCAGCACGTGATGGTGGGAACTCAAAGGAGACTGCCGGTGATAAACCGGAGGAAGGTGGGGATGACGTCAAGTCATCATGGCCCTTACGAGTAGGGCTACACACGTGCTACAATGGCGTATACAAAGAGAAGCGACCTCGCGAGAGCAAGCGGAACTCATAAAGTACGTCGTAGTCCGGATTGGAGTCTGCAACTCGACTCCATGAAGTCGGAATCGCTAGTAATCGTAGATCAGAATGCTACGGTGAATACGTTCCCGGGCCTTGTACACACCGCCCGTCACACCATGGGAGTGGGTTGCAAAAGAAGTAGGTAGCTTAACCTTCGGGAGGGCGCTTACCACTTTGTGATTCATGACTGGGGTGAAGTCGTAACAAGGTAACCGTAGGGGAACCTGCGGTTGGATCACCTCCTTACCATTGAAGTGTACTTGTGAAGTGCTCACACAGATTGTCTGATAGAAAGTAGAGCAAAAAGCGCGTCTGCGAAGCTGACTGTAGTGTCCCCTTCGTCTAGAGGCCTAGGACACCGCCCTTTCACGGCGGTAACAGGGGTTCGAATCCCCTAGGGGACGCCAATTGCGCGGAGAATGAGTGAAAGACGTTCCCCACAAATAATGATTAAGCCAATTACGTTGTAGTTGGTTTAACAATTATGCTCTTTAACAATCTGGAACAAGCTGAAAATTGAAAACAACGCACATTGTTTATCGCTTAAACAATGTGAGAGTCTCTCAAAAATCTCAACTTGAACGTGTTCAATTGGCCGTCGGGTCAGTTGATAAAGACACCTTCGGGTTGTGAGGTTAAGCGACTAAGCGTACACGGTGGATGCCTAGGCAATCAGAGGCGATGAAGGACGTGCTAATCTGCGATAAGCGTCGGTAAGGTGATATGAACCGTTATAACCGACGATTTCCGAATGGGGAAACCCAGTGCAATTCGTTGCACTATCGTTTGATGAATACATAGTCAAACGAGCGAACCGAGGGAACTGAAACATCTCAGTACCTCGAGGAAAAGAAATCAACCGAGATTCCCCTAGTAGCGGCGAGCGAACGGGGAGCAGCCCAGAGTCTTAATCAGCATTAGCATCAGGAGAACGGTCTGGAAAGGCCGGCAGTAAAGGGTGATAGCCCCGTATCCGAAGGTGTTAGTGTTGTGAACTCGACGAGTAGGGCGGGACACGTGTTATCCTGTCTGAATATGGGGGGACCATCCTCCAAGGCTAAATACTCCTGATTGACCGATAGTGAACCAGTACCGTGAGGGAAAGGCGAAAAGAACCCCGGCGAGGGGAGTGAAATAGAACCTGAAACCGTGTACGTACAAGCAGTGGGAGCACCCTTGTGGTGTGACTGCGTACCTTTTGTATAATGGGTCAGCGACTTATATTCTGTAGCAAGGTTAACCGTATAGGGGAGCCGTAGGGAAACCGAGTCTTAACTGGGCGAATGAGTTGCAGGGTATAGACCCGAAACCCGGTGATCTAGCCATGGGCAGGTTGAAGGTTGGGTAACACTAACTGGAGGACCGAACCGACTAATGTTGAAAAATTAGCGGATGACTTGTGGCTGGGGGTGAAAGGCCAATCAAACCGGGAGATAGCTGGTTCTCCCCGAAAGCTATTTAGGTAGCGCCTCGTGAACTCATCTTCGGGGGTAGAGCACTGTTTCGACTAGGGGGTCATCCCGACTTACCAACTCGATGCAAACTACGAATACCGAAGAATGTTATCACGGGAGACACACGGCGGGTGCTAACGTTCGTCGTGAAGAGGGAAACAACCCAGACCGCCAGCTAAGGTCCCAAAGTCATAGTTAAGTGGGAAACGAAGTGGGAAGGCTCAGACAGCCAGGATGTTGGCTTAGAAGCAGCCATCATTTAAAGAAAGCGTAATAGCTCACTGGTCGAGTCGGCCTGCGCGGAAGATGTAACGGGGCTAAACTATGCACCGAAGCTGCGGCAGCGATATGTAAATATTGTTGGGTAGGGGAGCGTTCTGTAAGCCTGTGAAGGTGTGCTGTGAGGCATGCTGGAGGTATCAGAAGTGCGAATGCTGACATAAGTAACGATAATGCGGGTGAAAAACCCGCACGCCGGAAGACCAAGGGTTCCTGTCCAACGTTAATCGGGGCAGGGTGAGTCGACCCCTAAGGCGAGGCAGAAATGCGTAGTCGATGGGAAACGGGTTAATATTCCCGTACTGGTGATAATTGCGATGGGGGGACGGAGAAGGTTAGGCTGGCCGGGCGACGGTTGTCCCGGTTTAAGGATGTAGGCAGGTGAATTAGGCAAATCCGGTTCACTATATGCTGAGGTCTGATGACGAGTCACTACGGTGGCGAAGTAGCTCATACCCCGCTTCCAGGAAAAGCCTCTAAGCTCTAGATTATCATTAATCGTACCCCAAACCGACACAGGTGGTCAGGTAGAGAATACTCAGGCGCTTGAGAGAACTCGGGTGAAGGAACTAGGCAAAATGGTGCCGTAACTTCGGGAGAAGGCACGCTGGCATTAGGTGAAGTGATTTACTCATGGAGCTGAAGCCAGTCGCAGATACCAGCTGGCTGCAACTGTTTATTAAAAACACAGCACTGTGCAAACACGAAAGTGGACGTATACGGTGTGACGCCTGCCCGGTGCTGGAAGGTTAATTGATGGGGTTATCCGTAAGGAGAAGCTCTTGATCGAAGCCCCAGTAAACGGCGGCCGTAACTATAACGGTCCTAAGGTAGCGAAATTCCTTGTCGGGTAAGTTCCGACCTGCACGAATGGCGTAATGATGGCCAGGCTGTCTCCACCCGAGACTCAGTGAAATTGAACTCGCTGTGAAGATGCAGTGTACCCGCGGCAAGACGGAAAGACCCCGTGAACCTTTACTATAGCTTGACACTGAACATTGAGCCTTGATGTGTAGGATAGGTGGGAGGCTTTGAAGCGTGGACGCCAGTCTGCGTGGAGCCAACCTTGAAATACCACCCTTTAATGTTTGATGTTCTAACGTAGCCCCATTATCTGGGGTGCGGACAGTGTCTGGTGGGTAGTTTGACTGGGGCGGTCTCCTCCCAAAGAGTAACGGAGGAGCACGAAGGTTGGCTAAGCATGGTCGGACATCATGCGGTTAGTGCAAAGGCATAAGCCAGCTTGACTGCGAGAGTGACGGCTCGAGCAGGTACGAAAGTAGGTCTTAGTGATCCGGTGGTTCTGTATGGAAGGGCCATCGCTCAACGGATAAAAGGTACTCCGGGGATAACAGGCTGATACCGCCCAAGAGTTCATATCGACGGCGGTGTTTGGCACCTCGATGTCGGCTCATCACATCCTGGGGCTGAAGTAGGTCCCAAGGGTACGGCTGTTCGCCGTTTAAAGTGGTACGCGAGCTGGGTTTAGAACGTCGTGAGACAGTTCGGTCCCTATCTGCCGTGGGCGTTGGAAGATTGAAAGGGGCTGCTCCTAGTACGAGAGGACCGGAGTGGACGCACCACTGGTGTTCGGGTTGTCATGCCAATGGCATTGCCCGGTAGCTAAGTGCGGAAGAGATAACCGCTGAAAGCATCTAAGCGGGAAACTTGCCTTGAGATGAGTCTTCCCTGACTCTTTAAGGGTCCTAAAGGAACGTTTAAGACTAAGACGTTGATAGGTTGGGTGTGTAAGCGTAGCGATACGTTGAGCTAACCAATACTAATGAACCGTGAGGCTTAACCTGACAACACCGAAGGTGTTTTCGAGATTGAGAGATTAAAGTTGATTCAATGAAGTGGGACGCCGAGAGGTGGACACAACAGCTTGTTCAGGATTGATATTCTGGTTTAGTGGATTAAAGACTAAACGGGAATAAACAGAATTTGTCTGGCGGCAATAGCGCGGTGGTCCCACCTGACCCCATGCCGAACTCAGTAGTGAAACGCCGTAGCGCCGATGGTAGTGTGGGGCCTCCTCATGTGAGAGTAGGGAACTGCCAGACATTAAATTTTAAGGTTGTGTCAGTGCTGACTGACAGTACCATATTGCTGATATGGCTCAGTTGGTAGAGCACACCCTTGGTAAGGGTGAGGTCCCCAGTTCGAATCTGGGTATCAGCACCATGAATACTAAAATAGTTTAAAAGAATTTACCTAGCGGCAATAGCGCGGTGGTCCCACCTGACCCCATGCCGAACTCAGTAGTGAAACGCCGTAGCGCCGATGGTAGTGTGGGGTCTCCCCATGTGAGAGTAGGGAACTGCTAGGTTTTAAATATAAGAAGCCACCCAATGGGTGGCTTTTTGCTATCTAACGATCTGTACTTTTCAAAACTCTTCTCAATTTCTTACTTATCATATTATTTCCGCCTACATGCTATTCACTGCTAGGCCTGGCTGATAGACTTATAAAATCTTAGATCATTATTTGAAATGAAGGTAGCAATGAACCTGACCGCCGAACTCAAATCACTTAATAGCTTCGGTATTGATGCCAAAGCCATTAAGGTGAATATTGTACAAAGCGCTGATGCGCTGTACCAACAGTGGACAACAGCAAAAAATGACAATCTTCCAGTACTGCTATTAGGCGGGGGAAGCAATGTGTTATTTACTGAAGACTTTGAAGGTGTGGTCATTGTAAACAGAATTAAAGGTATCGAAATTACTGAATCTGCAGATGCTTGGCATGTACACGCATCTGCGGGGGAAAACTGGCATCAACTACTTGAAACATTGCTTCATAAGGGAATATATGGCGCAGAAAACTTAGCGCTGATCCCTGGATGCGTAGGCTCTGCACCGATACAAAATATTGGCGCTTATGGGTTAGAGCTAAAAGATGTTTGTGAGTATGTGGATATCCTCTGCTTGGATACAGGTAGGATCACTCGTATCCCTGCGGAAGAATGCAATTTTGGCTATCGAGACAGTATCTTTAAACATGAATATCAGAATTCGCATGCGATTATCAGTGTTGGATTGATTTTTGCTAAGGAGTGGTCACCACAGCTAGCGTATGGCGATTTAGCTAAGCTCGATCCTAGCACTGTAACGCCTTCAGATGTGTTTGAGACGGTATGTGAGACTCGCAGAAGCAAATTACCTGATCCCGCTGTAACAGGCAATGCGGGGAGCTTTTTTAAAAATCCTGTCGTCTCTGCTGAACTCGCGGAGACAATCAAAGCTAGTTATCCTAATTGCCCCCAATACGCTCAGGCAGATGGAAGTGTGAAATTAGCGGCAGGTTGGTTGATTGACCAATGCGGCTTAAAAGGCTACGAACTAGGTGGAGCTGCTGTTCATACACAGCAAGCTTTGGTATTGATCAATAAAGAGAATGCGACAGGAAAAGATATTGTGGAGCTAGCTAAGCATGTCAGCCACACAGTTGCACAGCATTTCGATATATTTTTGGAGCCTGAAGTTCGTTTTATAGGACGAAATGGCGAGGTCAATGCGGTGGACTGTATACAATGAAAGAGATGAGCATTCCATTACAGGTTATTGATATTTTAGCGGATGGGCAGATTCATTCAGGGGAACAACTGGGTGAGCACTTAGGAATGACGAGAGCGGCAATTAACAAACATATTAAAACATTGCGCTCATGGGGTCTTGATATTCAAACAGTTACTAGTAAGGGATATCAGCTTCCTTCGCAAATTAACCTATTGAGTAAAGAACGTATTGAGCAATATGTTTCTGATTCTAATGTCATAGTTGAGCCTGTTATTGATTCAACTAACCAATATATGTTGGATCGAATTCCTCACCTGCAGTCTGGGGATACTTGCTTAGCTGAATACCAAAGTGCAGGAAGAGGCCGCCGCGGGCGCCAATGGATTTCACCATTCGGATGTAACCTCTACCTTTCAACATATTGGAAATTAGAACAAGGCCCCGCAGCTGCAATTGGTTTGAGCTTAGTTGTTGGTATCGTAATTGCTGAAACTTTAAATAAATTATGTGGAAACAAAGTCAAGGTTAAATGGCCTAATGACCTCTACATGAATGATAAGAAACTTGCTGGTATTCTGGTTGAACTAACAGGCAAAACTGGTGATGCAGCACATATTATTATTGGTGTTGGTATCAATATTGGTATGAGTAAAAATATCATTCAAAAAGAGGAAACAATTAACCAAGCTTGGTCTGCATTAATTGATGAAATTGAGAATGTCGAGAGAAATGAATTAGCTGGTAATATTATTAATTCATTAAAAGAATCATTACGTATATTTGAAAAACAAGGATTGAAACCATTTTTGTCTCGGTGGTTTGAATTAGATAATTTTTTAGGTCGCAAGGTTAAACTCTTGATTGGTAACGATATTGTTTTTGGTATTGAAAAGGGAATAAATGAGCAGGGCGCTCTGTTATTACAAAAAGAAAATGGAGAAATTATCCCTTATATTGGCGGTGAAATATCATTAAGATCGAATGAAAATTAACTATAGTGGCCGGGTAATACCGGCCTTATCCATTATTTTCTTAAGCGTACATTCCGAATAGAATGATTTTCGCCCTTGGTCATAATTAAACTTGCCCGTTCTTTAGTTGGCAATATATTCTCTTCAAGATTTAAACCATTGATCTCATCCCAAATTGAACTCGCCACATTGATCGCTTCTTCTTCACTGAGCTTAGAATAATTATGGAAATATGAATCAGGATCAGAAAACGCACCTTGTCTAAATTTCAAAAAGCGTCCGATATACCATTGCTTCAGTAAGTGAGGGGCCGCATCAACATAAATGGAAAAATCAACAAAATCAGAAACAAAGACATGGTGAGGATCTTGAGGGTAATCCATGTCACTTTGCAGAACGTTTAAGCCTTCTAATATTAAAATATCAGGTTGGTCGATAATTTGTGTCTGATCAGGAACGATATCGTAGGTTAAATGCGAATAAACAGGTGCTGCAACATTACGCGCTCCAGACTTGATTTGAGAAACAAAGTTAACCAACTTCCGCATATCGTAAGATTGCGGAAAGCCTTTTTTCTTCATTATATCTTTGTCACGTAAGACTTGGTTTGGATATAAGAAGCCATCGGTAGTAATCAAGTCAACTTTGCGATGTTCTGGCCAACGGGTTAGTAGCGCTTGTAGCAAACGTGCTGTAGTGCTTTTTCCTACAGCAACACTGCCTGCGATACCAATGATGTATGGCACTTTTGCACCATTAGTTCCTAAAAATTGCTCTAACACCGCCTGACGACGCAAATTGGAACTTATATAAAAGTTCAGTAGACGAGAGAGAGGAAGATAAATTTCGATGACATCATCCATGGAGAGCTCTTCATTAATACCTTTAAGTTCAAGAAGCTCACTTGATGATAATGTTAGAGGAACAGAATCACGTAAAGTGGCCCAATGCTCTCTATCGAACTCTAAATATGGTGTCGTCATAAAATTTTCTTTTTGTTTCATAAACCAACATCTGCCTATTGTGTGCAGGTTGGACAGGCTGCAAAAGCATCTGTATCCATAAAATTTGGTAGCATCATAGCGAGTGAAAAGAAGTAGGCGTAGGTTTTTTTGTGTTTTATGTGAATTTTTTTTGACGTATGCAAAAAAAAACAGGTTTTTTGCTGAAAAACTAAACGATCAAAACTGGGAAAAAACTGTGATAGTGAATAAAAAAATTATATTTTACGAAACTAAACTCGATAACGGTGCTTTACTCCTCAGATTATAATCGATTATAGTTAATGGCTGTTGTTGATGTTTTAATCTTAAAGTAGATAAAAAATCAACAAAATCGCAAAAAGCGAATAAAATGTGAGCGAATGAACAAAAAATTAAATTTTTTTGTTGCATCCTGCGCTCACTCTTCCTAGAATGCGCAGCACTTGATGCCGGCATAGCTCAGTTGGTAGAGCAACTGACTTGTAATCAGTAGGTCCCGAGTTCGACTCTTGGTGCCGGCACCATTAAAAATTTGGATAGGTGGGATACCCAAGCGGCCAAAGGGAGCAGACTGTAAATCTGCCGTCACAGACTTCGAAGGTTCGAATCCTTCTCCCACCACCATCTCCAATAAGCTTCTATAAGCTTTGCGGAAAACAGTTTAACAGCTGATAACTCAGGTAGCCGAGTTCATTGCGGGCATCGTATAATGGCTATTACCTCAGCCTTCCAAGCTGATGATGCGGGTTCGATTCCCGCTGCCCGCTCCAAGATGTGCTGATATAGCTCAGTTGGTAGAGCACACCCTTGGTAAGGGTGAGGTCGGCAGTTCGAATCTGCCTATCAGCACCACTTCCCCGATGTTCTCAATTATCTCCTGTTTTGTCTCCTGTAAAGAAAGAATACAAGCGAACTTAATCCTTGCTTGGTTGATGTGGTTTAACCACCGATTCCGTGTCTTAGAGGGACAATCTAATGTCTAAAGAAAAATTTGAACGTTCAAAACCGCACGTTAACGTTGGTACAATCGGCCACGTTGACCATGGTAAAACTACCCTGACAGCAGCAATCACTACTGTTCTGGCTAAAACTTACGGCGGTAACGCTCGTGCATTCGACCAAATCGATAACGCACCAGAAGAAAAAGCGCGTGGTATCACCATTTCTACTTCTCACGTAGAATATGACACCCCAACTCGCCACTACGCACACGTAGACTGCCCAGGACACGCCGACTATGTTAAAAACATGATCACTGGTGCTGCGCAGATGGACGGTGCAATTCTGGTTGTTGCTGCGACTGATGGCCCAATGCCACAAACTCGTGAGCACATCCTGTTAGGTCGCCAAGTAGGTGTTCCTTACATCATCGTTTTCCTGAACAAATGTGACATGGTAGACGACGAAGAACTGTTAGAATTAGTTGAAATGGAAGTTCGTGAACTTCTGTCTCAATACGATTTCCCAGGCGATGACACTCCAGTTGTTCGCGGTTCAGCACTGAAAGCGCTGGAAGGCAACCCAGAGTGGGAAGCGAAAATTGTTGAATTAGCAGGCTACCTGGATTCTTACATCCCAGAACCAGAGCGTGCAATTGACAAGCCATTCCTGCTGCCAATCGAAGACGTATTCTCAATCTCTGGTCGTGGTACAGTAGTAACAGGCCGTGTTGAGCGTGGTATCATCAAAGTTGGTGAAGAAGTTGAAATCGTTGGTATTCAAGCAACGGCTAAGACTACTTGTACTGGCGTTGAAATGTTCCGTAAACTGCTGGACGAAGGTCGTGCGGGTGAGAACGTTGGTGTTCTGCTGCGTGGTACTAAGCGTGAAGAAATTCAACGTGGTCAAGTACTGGCTAAACCAGGTTCAATCAAGCCACACACCCAATTCGAATCAGAAGTTTATATTCTGAGCAAAGATGAAGGTGGTCGTCATACTCCATTCTTCAAAGGCTACCGTCCACAGTTCTACTTCCGTACAACTGACGTAACCGGTACTATCGAACTGCCAGAAGGCGTAGAGATGGTAATGCCAGGCGACAACATCAACATGATCGTGACTCTGATTCACCCAATCGCGATGGATGATGGTTTACGTTTCGCAATCCGTGAAGGTGGTCGTACTGTAGGTGCGGGTGTTGTTGCAAGAATCATTGCATAATACCGCTCTTTCTGAATAAGAAAGAACCACAGAAAAGGGACGTCTTAGGACGTCCTTTTTTGTTTTTATATAGCTCATTAATTTATTTTATTTTCAAATATTGCAATTAATGATAATTGAAATGCCAATCATTTTCATTTAAACTTGCTGTATGTAATTTGTGCAGGTAAATGATCATGTATGTATGCCTTTGTGAAGCAATCACTGATAAACAAATCAGGAACGTGGCGCGTAAATATCACGTCACCTCTTTGAAAGGGCTACGTCAGATTTTGCCAGTAGGGCGCGAATGCGGAAAATGTATCCGACAAACGCGCGAGATTTTACAGGAAGAACTTCAGCATCTTGAAGAGCAATGTATTGAACACGTTGCATAACCCTTTCACATACCCCTCTATTGTTTTGTTAAAATTCGCCACGCAGATAACTGTGTAAATATTATTCATATCATCAATTTCAGTACTACACTTATAGGACTGGAAGCGATGGAGGATAAAAATGAAAGGCGATAAAAAAATGATAGCCCACTTAAATAAATTGCTGGGCAATGAACTTGTTGCAATTAATCAATATTTTCTACATGCCCGAATGTTTAAAAATTGGGGACTGACTAAACTCAATGAAATGGAATATCACGAATCGATTGATGAAATGAAACATGCGGATAAGTACATTGAGCGTATTTTATTTCTCGAAGGTATTCCGAATCTACAAGATCTAGGTAAGCTAAACATTGGTGAAGATGTCGAAGAGATGCTTGCTTCAGATTTGAAATTAGAACTTGATGGCGCCAAAAATTTAAAAGAAGCCATTAGTTATGCGGATTCAATTCATGATTATGTTAGTCGAGACTTAATGATAGAGATTCTTGCAGATGAAGAAAATCACATAGATTGGATTGAAACTCAGCTTGAATTGATCAAACGTTTAGGTATTCAAAACTATCTTCAGGCACAAGTTATCGAAGAATAGTTTTGTATGGCTGGCGAAAACGTAATTAGGCCCAGTGATGGGCCTTTTTTATATCTGCTAAATTTGCACATCAGAAAATTCGCACATATTTTCCCCGATTGCTTGCGTTTCGCAATAAATTACGTATAATGCGCGGGCTTACTGATGAGTAAGCCCTAAATTTTAGGACTGAAATCTCAGTATTGAGTCAACGATTTGTTGCTCATTTAGACAATACTCCCGATATGGGGGTTACATCAAGAACGATTACACTCCCCTATCAATCGAAATGGGTGCGAGGAGTAATCATTTACGTTTATAAAATAGTTGGAGCTCTGGTCTCATGCAGAACCAAAGAATCCGTATCCGCCTGAAAGCTTTTGATCATCGTTTAATCGATCAATCAACTGCGGAAATCGTAGAGACTGCTAAGCGCACTGGTGCGCAAGTACGTGGTCCTATCCCGCTGCCGACACGTAAAGAGCGTTTTACCGTTCTGATCTCTCCGCACGTTAACAAAGACGCGCGTGATCAGTACGAAATTCGCACTCACAAACGTCTGGTTGACATCGTTGAGCCAACCGAGAAGACCGTTGATGCTCTGATGCGTCTGGATCTGGCTGCCGGCGTTGACGTGCAGATCAGCCTGGGTTAATCAGGTCGTCGAACGATTGAGAGGTTGAAACAATGATTGGTTTAGTCGGTAAGAAAGTGGGTATGACTCGTATCTTCACTGAAGATGGCGTTTCCATCCCTGTAACTGTTATCGAAATTGAAAATAACCGCGTTACTCAGGTTAAAACTGCAGAAACTGACGGTTACAATGCAATTCAGGTTACTACTGGTAGCAAAAAAGCTAACCGTGTAACTAAGCCTGAAGCAGGTCATTTCGCTAAAGCTGGCGTTGAAGCTGGCCGCATTCTGCGTGAATTCCGTACTGAAGAAGGTACTGAGTTTAACGTAGGTCAAAGCATTAGCGTTGAAATTTTCGCTGACGTTAAAAAAGTCGACGTTACTGGTACATCTAAAGGTAAAGGTTTTGCCGGCACAGTTAAGCGCTGGAATTTCCGTACTCAAGATGCTACTCACGGTAACTCCTTGTCTCACCGTGTTCCGGGTTCTATCGGTCAGAACCAGACTCCGGGCAAAGTGTTCAAAGGCAAGAAAATGGCAGGCCAACTGGGTAATGAACGTGTAACTGTTCAAAGCTTAGATGTAGTACGTGTTGACGCTGAGCGCAACCTGCTGCTGGTCAAAGGTGCTGTTCCAGGAGCAACTGGTAGCAACCTGATCGTAAAACCGGCTGTCAAGGCTTAACGTCGAGGAGATAGGAATGGAATTGGTAATGAAAGACGCGCAAAGCGCGCTGACTGTTTCCGAAACTACCTTCGGGCGTGATTTCAATGAAGCGCTTGTTCACCAAGTAGTTGTTGCGTATGCAGCTGGTGCTCGTCAAGGTACTCGTGCTCAGAAAACTCGTGCTGAAGTTTCTGGTTCTGGTAAAAAACCATGGCGTCAAAAAGGCACAGGCCGTGCACGTTCTGGTTCAATCAAGAGCCCAATCTGGCGCTCTGGTGGTGTTAGCTTCGCAGCTAAACCACAGGACCACAGTCAAAAAGTTAATAAGAAGATGTACCGTGGTGCTCTGAAAAGCATCCTGTCTGAATTGGTACGTCAAGATCGTCTGATCGTTGTCGAACAGTTCTCTGTAGAAGCACCTAAAACTAAGCTGCTGGCACAGAAACTGAAAGATATGGCTCTGCAAGATGTTCTGATCATCACTGCTGAATTAGATGAAAATCTGTTCTTAGCAGCACGTAACCTGTACAAGGTTGACGTTCGTGATGCAGCAGGTATCGACCCAGTTAGCCTGATTGCTTTCGACAAAGTGGTTATGACTGCTGATGCTGTGAAGCAAGTTGAGGAGATGCTGGCATGATCCGTGAAGAACGTCTGCTACAAGTACTGCGCGCGCCGCACGTATCTGAAAAAGCTTCTACAGCGATGGAAAAAAGCAACACCATCGTTCTCAAAGTTGCAAAAGACGCAACTAAAGCAGAAATCAAAGCTGCTGTACAGAAACTGTTTGAAGTTGAAGTTGAAGGTGTTAACACTTTGCTGGTAAAAGGCAAAACTAAACGCCACGGTCAGCGTTCTGGTCGTCGTAGTGACTGGAAAAAAGCTTACGTTACGCTGAAAGAAGGCCAGAATCTGGACTTCGTTAGCGGCGCAGAGTAAGTCGGAGGAGTAAAGAACAATGGCAGTTGTTAAATGTAAACCTACGTCTCCGGGCCGTCGCCACGTTGTTAAAGTGGTTAACCCTGAGCTGCATAAGGGTAAGCCTTATGCTCCGCTGTTAGAAAAAAACAGCAAATCCGGTGGTCGTAACAACAATGGCCGTATCACTACCCGTCATATCGGTGGTGGCCATAAGCAGCATTATCGTTTAGTTGACTTCAAACGCAACAAAGACGGTATCCCTGCAGTTGTTGAACGTTTGGAATATGATCCAAACCGTTCTGCGAACATTGCACTGGTACTATATAAAGACGGTGAACGTCGTTATATTCTTGCACCAAAAGGCCTGAAAGCTGGTGACCAGATTCAATCTGGCGTTGATTCAGCTATCAAAGCTGGTAACGCACTGCCAATGCGCAACATCCCTGTTGGTTCTACAGTTCATAACATCGAGCTGAAACCAGGTAAAGGTGGTCAGTTAGCGCGTTCAGCAGGTACTTACGCTCAAATCGTTGCTCGTGATGGTGCTTATGTCACCCTGCGTCTGCGTTCTGGTGAAATGCGTAAAGTTTTAGCTGATTGCCGTGCAACCTTAGGTGAAGTTGGTAACGCTGAACACATGTTACGAGTTCTTGGTAAAGCTGGTGCTAGCCGCTGGCGTGGTATTCGTCCTACCGTTCGCGGTACTGCGATGAACCCAGTTGACCATCCACATGGTGGTGGTGAAGGCCGTAACTTTGGTAAACACCCAGTAACACCATGGGGCGTTCAGACCAAAGGTAAGAAAACTCGTAGTAACAAGCGTACTGATCAATTCATCGTACGTCATCGTTCTAAAAAATAATTAGAGGATAAGCCATGCCACGTTCTCTCAAGAAAGGTCCTTTTATTGACCTGCACTTGCTGAAGAAGGTAGAGAAAGCGGTGGAAAGCGGAGACAAGAAGCCTCTCAAGACTTGGTCCCGTCGTTCAACGATCTTTCCTAATATGATCGGATTGACCATCGCTGTCCATAATGGTCGTCAGCATGTTCCAGTATTCGTAACCGACGAAATGGTTGGTCACAAACTGGGTGAATTCGCACCGACTCGCACTTATCGCGGCCACGCGGCAGATAAGAAAGCTAAGAAACGTTAAGGATAGGAGGAAGAGATGGAAACTTTAGCTATGCATCGCCACGCTCGTTCTTCTGCCCAGAAGGTTCGCTTAGTAGCCGACCTGATTCGCGGTAAGAAAGTGTCGCAAGCTCTGGAAATTCTGACCTACACCAACAAGAAAGCTGCTGGTTTAGTGAAGAAAGTACTGGAATCTGCTATTGCTAACGCAGAGCAAAACGATGGCGCTGACATTGATGACCTGAAAGTTGCGAAAATTTTCGTAGACGAAGGTCCAACTATGAAACGCATCATGCCGCGTGCGAAAGGCCGTGCAGATCGTATTCTTAAGCGCACCAGCCACATTACTGTGGTTGTGTCCGATCGCTGAGACTCTGGAGACTAGCAATGGGTCAGAAAGTACATCCTAATGGTATTCGCCTGGGTATTGTCAAACCTTGGAACTCTACTTGGTATGCGAATACTAATGAATTCGCTGACAACCTAGACAGCGACTTTAAAGTACGCCAGTACTTGAATAAAGAATTGGCAAAAGCGTCAATTTCACGCATCGTAATCGAGCGTCCTGCTAAAAGCATCCGTGTGACTATTCACACTGCTCGCCCAGGTATCGTTATCGGTAAGAAAGGTGAAGACGTTGAAAAACTGCGTAAAACAGTAGCGGATATCGCTGGTGTTCCTGCGCAAATCAATATCGCCGAAGTTCGTAAACCAGAACTGGACGCTAAATTAGTTGCTGACAGCATCTCTTCACAGCTGGAACGTCGTGTTATGTTCCGTCGTGCTATGAAGCGTGCAGTACAGAACGCAATGCGTCTGGGCGCTAAAGGTATCAAAGTTGAAGTCAGTGGCCGTTTAGGCGGTGCTGAAATCGCTCGTACCGAGTGGTATCGTGAAGGCCGTGTGCCACTGCACACATTACGTGCTGACATCGATTACAACACTTCAGAAGCGCACACCACTTATGGTGTTCTCGGCGTTAAGGTATGGATCTTCAAAGGTGAGATTCTGGGTGGTATGGCTGCAGTTGAACAAGCTGAGAAACCAGCTGCTCAACCTAAAAAGCAGCAGCGTAAAGGCCGCAAGTAAGGAGCGTCGCTATGTTACAACCAAAGCGTACAAAATTCCGTAAGGTGCACAAAGGCCGCAACCGTGGTCTGGCGCAAGGTACGGATGTTAGCTTCGGCACTTTCGGTCTTAAAGCTGTTGGCCGTGGTCGTCTGACTGCACGTCAGATCGAAGCGGCACGTCGTGCTATGACCCGTGCTGTTAAGCGTCAAGGTAAAATCTGGATTCGTGTATTCCCAGACAAGCCAATCACTGAAAAGCCACTCGAAGTTCGTATGGGTAAAGGTAAAGGTAACGTAGAATATTGGGTTGCCTTAATTCAGCCTGGTAAAGTCCTGTATGAAATGGACGGTGTGCCTGAAGAGCTGGCTCGTGAAGCATTCTCTCTGGCAGCAGCGAAACTGCCTATCAAAACCACCTTTGTAACTAAGACGGTGATGTAATGAAAGCACAAGAGCTGCGCGAAAAAAGCGTAGAAGAGCTGAACGCTGAACTTTTAAACCTGTTACGTGAGCAATTTAACTTACGTATGCAGGCTGCGAGTGGTCAGCTGCAACAGTCTCATCTAATGAAACAAGTGCGTCGTGATATCGCACGCGTGAAGACTTTACTGACTGAGAAGGCAGGTGCGTAATGAACGATAAAATCCGTACTCTGCAAGGTCGTGTAGTTAGTGACAAAATGGAGAAATCTATTGTTGTTGCTATCGAGCGTATGGTGAAACACCCTCTGTATGGTAAATTCATCCGTCGTACGACTAAATTGCACGTACATGACGAGAACAATGAATGTGGAATTGGTGACGTGGTAGAAATCCGCGAAACTCGTCCACTGTCTAAGACTAAGTCTTGGGCCTTAGTTCGCGTTGTAGAAAAAGCTGTTCTGTAATAGAATAGATTTTTCGTGATGAATAAACGGCTCTTTTTGATCGAGCCGTTTATTTTTTCCTGTCCAACACGAAGATGTGGTGTTATAATGCCGCGCCCTCGTAGTATGGGTATATTTGAACGGCCTCTTCATAATGAGGTGGCTCAGTAGTAGTTGACATTTAGCGGAGCACTAAAATGATCCAAGAACAGACTATGCTGAACGTGGCCGACAACTCCGGTGCACGTCGCGTAATGTGTATCAAGGTTCTAGGTGGCTCGCACCGTCGCTATGCACATGTAGGCGACATCATTAAAATTACTGTTAAGGAAGCAATTCCACGCGGTAAAGTTAAAAAGGGTGATGTCCTGAAAGCGGTAGTGGTGCGCACCAAGAAGGGTGTACGTCGCCCTGACGGTTCTGTCATTCGCTTCGATGGTAATGCTTGTGTGTTATTAAACAATAACAGTGAGCAAGTAATCGGTACGCGTATTTTTGGGCCGGTAACTCGTGAACTTCGTAATGAGAAGTTTATGAAAATTATCTCTCTGGCACCTGAAGTACTCTAAGGAGCGAACTATGGCAGCGAAAATCCGTCGTGATGACGAAGTTATCGTGCTAACTGGGAAAGACAAAGGTAAGCGCGGTAAAGTAAAGCAGGTTATTTCTTCTAGTAAAGTTATCGTTGAAGGTATCAATCTGGTTAAAAAACATCAGAAGCCAGTTCCGGCTCTGAACCAACCAGGTGGCATCGTTGAAAAAGAAGCGGCTATTCAAGTTTCTAACGTTGCAATCTTTAACGCGGCAACTGGCAAGGCTGACCGTGTAGGCTTTAGATTCGAAGACGGCAAAAAAGTCCGTTTCTTCAAATCTAACAGTGAAACTATCAAGTAATTTTTGGAGTATACGATGGCGAAACTGCATGATTACTATAAAGACGAAGTAGTTAATAAACTCATGACTGAGTTTAACTACACTTCTGTCATGCAAGTCCCTCGGGTCGAGAAGATCACCCTGAATATGGGTGTTGGTGAAGCGATCGCTGATAAAAAACTGCTGGATAACGCAGCAGCTGACTTAACAGCAATCTCTGGTCAAAAACCATTGATCACCAAAGCACGCAAATCTGTTGCAGGCTTCAAAATCCGTCAGGGCTATCCAATCGGCTGTAAAGTAACTCTGCGTGGCGAACGCATGTGGGAGTTCCTTGAGCGTCTGATTTCTATTGCTGTACCACGTATTCGTGACTTCCGTGGCTTGTCCGCTAAGTCTTTCGATGGTCGCGGTAACTACAGCATGGGTGTACGTGAACAAATCATCTTCCCTGAAATCGATTACGATAAAGTGGATCGTGTACGTGGTTTAGATATTACTATCACCACTACTGCGAAATCTGATGATGAAGGTCGCGCACTGTTAGCAGCGTTCAACTTCCCGTTCCGCAAGTAAGGCAGGTTACTCATGGCTAAGAAATCTATGAAAGCGCGTGATGTTAAGCGTGCTAAATTAGCTGAGAAATTCTTCGCAAAACGCGTAGAACTGAAAGCTATCATCTCTGATGTTAAAGCATCTGATGAAGATCGCTGGGACGCTGTTCTCAAGCTGCAAACACTGCCACGTGATTCAAGTCCTTCTCGTCAGCGTAACCGCTGCCGTCAAACTGGGCGTCCGCATGGTTTCCTGCGGAAATTTGGTCTGAGCCGTATTAAAGTCCGTGAAGCCGCTATGCGCGGTGAAATCCCGGGCCTTAAAAAGGCTAGTTGGTAATTGTCACCATATTGAATCACGGGAGTAAAGACAGATGAGCATGCAAGATCCCATCGCGGATATGCTGACCCGTATCCGTAACGGTCAGGCCGCGAATAAAGTTGCGGTCACCATGCCTTCCTCCAAGCTGAAAGTGGCGATTGCCAAAGTGCTGAAGGAAGAAGGTTATATTGAAGATTTTAAAATTGAAGGCGACATCAAGCCAGAATTGGAACTGACTTTACGTTATTTCCAAGGTAAGGCTGTCGTAGAAAGCATCCAGCGTGTAAGCCGCCCAAGTCTGCGCATCTATAAGAAAAAAGATGAGCTGCCACAAGTTATGGCTGGCTTAGGTATCGCTGTTGTTTCTACCTCTAAAGGTGTCATGACTGATCGTGCAGCTCGCCAAGCTGGTCTTGGTGGCGAGATTCTCTGCTACGTAGCTTAATTCGGGAGGAAAGAATGTCTCGTGTGGCAAAAGCACCCGTCGTCATTCCTGCCGGCGTAGAGGTAAAACTCAACGGTCAGGTTATTTCGATCAAGGGTAAAAACGGCGAGCTTACTCGTACTATCCATAATGCAGTTGAAGTTAAACATGAAGATGGCCACTTAACTTTCGCTCCGCGCGAAGGTTTTGCTGATGCATGGGCACAAGCGGGTACTTCTCGCTCACTGCTGAATGCAATGGTTATCGGTGTTACCGAAGGCTTCACCAAAAAACTTCAACTGGTCGGTGTTGGTTACCGTGCAGCAATCAAAGGCAATGCAGTAAGCTTGTCTTTAGGTTTCTCGCATCCGGTTGAACACGCACTGCCAGCAGGCATTACTGCTGAATGTCCAACACAAACTGAAATCGTACTGAAAGGTGCGGATAAGCAAGTGATTGGTCAAGTAGCGGCAGAACTGCGTGCTTACCGTCGTCCTGAGCCTTATAAAGGTAAAGGTGTTCGTTACGCCGATGAAATCGTGCGTACTAAAGAGGCTAAGAAGAAGTAAGGTAACACTATGGATAAGAAAGCAGCTCGTATCCGTCGTGCGACCCGCGCACGCCGCAAGATCCAAGAGTTGGGTGCGACTCGCCTGGTGGTACATCGTACTCCACGCCATATTTATGCGCAGGTTATTGCACCTAACGGTTCTGAAACATTGGTTGCCGCTTCTACTACAGAAAAAGCTATCAATGAGCAAGTGAAATTCACTGGAAACAAAGATGCAGCAGCAGCAGTTGGTAAATTAATTGCTGAGCGTGCACTGGAAAAAGGCATCACTGTTGTTGCTTTTGACCGTTCTGGTTTCCAATATCATGGTAGAGTCCAGGCACTGGCAGATGCTGCCCGTGAAGCTGGCCTTCAGTTCTAAGGTAGAGGTGTAAGATGTCTCACATCGAAAAACAAGCTGGCGAACTGCAGGAAAAGCTGATCGCGGTAAACCGCGTAGCTAAAACCGTTAAAGGTGGCCGTATTTTCAGCTTTACCGCACTGACTGTAGTTGGTGATGGTAACGGTCGCGTTGGTTTTGGTTACGGCAAAGCGCGCGAAGTTCCGGCAGCAATCCAGAAAGCGATGGAAAAAGCCCGTCGCAGTATGAAAACCGTTGCTCTAAACAACGGCACATTATTCCACCCAGTGAAAGGTACACACACCGGTTCTCGCGTGTTTATGCAACCTGCTCACGAAGGTACCGGTATTATTGCCGGTGGTGCAATGCGTGCTGTTTTAGAGGTAGCTGGAGTTCGCAACGTACTGGCTAAAACCTATGGTTCCACTAACCCAATCAACGTGGTTCGTGCAACACTGGATGCTTTAGACAGCATGAAGTCTCCAGAAATGGTCGCAGCTAAGCGTGGAAAATCCGTCGAAGAAATTCTGGGGTAATCAGCCATGGCTAAGACTATTAAAATTACACAAGTTCGCAGTTCAATCGGTCGTCTGCCGAAACACAAGGCAACACTGGTCGGTTTAGGTCTGCGTCGCATTGGTCATACAGTAGAGCGCGAGGATACTCCTGCTGTCCGTGGTATGATCAACTTGGTTTCCTACATGGTTAAAGTTGAGGAGTAAGAGATGCGTTTAAATACTCTGTCTCCGGCTGAAGGTGCCAAGCACGCGCCTAAACGCGTAGGTCGTGGTATCGGTTCTGGTCTGGGTAAAACCGGCGGCCGTGGTCACAAAGGTCAGAAGTCTCGTTCTGGCGGTGGCGTACGTCGTGGTTTCGAAGGTGGCCAGATGCCTTTATACCGTCGTTTACCGAAATTCGGTTTCACTTCACGTAAAGCAATGATCACTGCGGAAATCCGTCTGTCTGATTTTGCTTCTGTTGAAGGCGATGTTATTGATCTGAACGCACTGAAAGCCGCGAACGTTATTGACATCCAGATTGAATACGCAAAAGTTATTCTGTCTGGCGAAGTGAATCGTGCAGTTACTGTACGTGGCCTTCGTGTTACTAAAGGTGCTCGCGCTGCAATCGAAGCTGCCGGCGGTAAAATTGAGGAATAAGTGACAGATGGCTAAACAACCAGGATTAGATTTCCAAAGTGCCAAAGGTGGAGCTGGCGAACTAAAACGCAGACTTTTGTTTGTTATTGGGGCGCTAATTGTTTTCCGAATTGGTTCTTTTATTCCAATCCCTGGTATTGATGCCACTGTGCTTGCCAAATTGCTCGAACAGCAACAAGGCACCATCATTGAAATGTTTAACATGTTCTCTGGTGGTGCTCTTAGCCGTGCTTCTATCTTTGCTCTGGGTATCATGCCGTATATTTCAGCATCGATCATTGTCCAGTTATTATCTGTGGTTAACCCACGATTAGCAGAGATCAAGAAGGAAGGAGAAGCAGGTCGTCGGAAGATAAGCCAATATACTCGCTGGGGTACTCTGGTATTAGCAATATTCCAATCTATTGGTATTGCAATGGGTCTACCGAATATGCCAGGGATGCAGGGATTAGTTCTTGATCCAGGCCTCCCATTCTACTTCACGGCAGTTGTTAGCTTAGTCACAGGGACTATGTTCCTTATGTGGTTAGGTGAGCAGATAACTGAAAGAGGTATCGGTAACGGTATTTCAATTATTATCTTCGCTGGTATCGTTGCGGGTCTCCCGCCGGCTATTGGCCATACCATCGAGCAAGCTCGGCAAGGCGATCTGCACTTCCTCCTGTTGCTGTTGGTTGCGGTATTAGTATTCGCGGTAACTTTCTTTGTAGTGTTTATGGAACGTGGTCAACGTCGTATCGTCGTAAACTACGCTAAACGCCAACAAGGACGCCGTGTCTACGCTGCACAAAGTACACATTTACCGTTAAAAGTGAATATGGCGGGTGTAATTCCTGCAATTTTTGCTTCCAGTATCATACTATTCCCGGGTACAATAGCGTCTTGGTTTGGTGATGGAACTGGTTGGGACTGGCTGACTACAGTATCTATGTACTTACAGCCTGGACAACCGTTATATGTGTTGCTTTATGCCTCTGCGATCATCTTCTTCTGTTTCTTCTATACTGCGTTGGTTTTCAACCCAAGAGAAACAGCAGATAACCTGAAGAAGTCCGGTGCATTTGTACCAGGAATTCGTCCGGGAGAGCAAACGGCCAAGTACATCGATAAGGTAATGACACGATTAACATTAGTCGGCGCTCTTTATATTACCTTTATCTGCCTAATCCCGGAGTTCATGCGTGACGCAATGAAAGTACCTTTTTACTTTGGTGGTACTTCCCTCTTAATCGTGGTTGTCGTTATCATGGACTTTATGGCTCAAGTGCAAACTCTGATGATGTCAAGTCAGTATGAGTCTGCATTGAAGAAAGCAAATCTAAAAGGTAAATAATCACGCGAGTGATTATGGTTTGCTTAGAAGTTACGGAGAGTAAAAATGAAAGTTCGTGCTTCCGTCAAGAAATTATGCCGTAACTGCAAAATTATTCGTCGCAATGGTAGCGTTCGTGTGATTTGCAGTGTTGAGCCAAGACATAAACAACGTCAAGGCTAAGAAAAAGCATTTTTTTCTTGCAAAGTTGGGTTGAGCTGGCTAAATTAGCCAGCCAATCTTTTTTATCTAAGATACATTATTGTTTGAGTATCCTGAAAACGGGCTTTTCAGCACAGTAATGTATATTTTAACTTAGGAGTGCATAGTGGCCCGTATAGCAGGCATTAACATTCCTGATCATAAACATACCGTAATCGCTTTAACATCGATTTTCGGCATCGGCAAAACTCGTTCACAGGCTATCTGTGAAGCAACTGGTATTGCTGAAAATGTTAAGATCAGTGAGCTGTCTGAAGAACAAATCGACAAGCTGCGTGACGAAGTTGCTAAATATGTTGTAGAAGGTGACTTACGCCGTGAAATTACCCTGAGCATCAAGCGTCTGATGGACCTTGGATGTTACCGTGGTTTACGTCATCGTCGTGGTCTTCCTGTGCGCGGACAGCGTACTAAGACTAACGCTCGTACCCGTAAGGGTCCGCGTAAGCCGATCAAGAAATAAGTCGGGGTATTGAATAATGGCAAAGGCACCAGTTCGTGCACGTAAGCGTGTAAGAAAACAAGTCTCAGACGGTGTGGCTCATATCCATGCTTCTTTCAACAACACAATCGTTACCATTACTGACCGTCAGGGTAACGCATTAGGTTGGGCAACTGCCGGTGGTTCCGGTTTCCGTGGTTCTCGCAAATCCACTCCGTTCGCAGCACAAGTTGCGGCAGAGCGTTGCGCAGAAGCTGTGAAAGAATACGGAATCAAAAACCTGGAAGTTATGGTTAAGGGACCGGGTCCGGGTCGCGAATCAACAATTCGTGCTCTGAACGCCGCTGGTTTCCGCATCACTAATATTACTGATGTGACTCCTATCCCTCATAACGGTTGTCGCCCACCGAAAAAACGTCGCGTTTAATACGTTTCGTTTTTTTTAGGACTGTTGGAGAAAGAAAATGGCTAGATATTTGGGTCCTAAGCTCAAGCTGAGCCGTCGCGAAGGAACAGACCTCTTCCTGAAGTCTGGTGTTCGCGCGATTGACACCAAGTGTAAATTAGAACAGGCACCTGGCCAGCACGGTGCGCGTAAACCGCGTCTGTCTGACTATGGTGTTCAGTTACGTGAAAAACAAAAAGTTCGTCGTATTTACGGTGTTCTGGAACGTCAATTCCGTAACTATTATAAAGAAGCAACTCGCCTGAAAGGCAACACAGGTGAAAACCTGCTGACCCTGCTGGAAGGTCGTTTAGATAACGTCGTTTACCGTATGGGCTTTGGCGCAACTCGCGCAGAAGCACGTCAAATGGTTAGCCACAAAGCTATCATGGTAAATGGTCGTGTAGTTAATATCGCTTCTTATCAGGTTTCCCCGAATGACGTTATCAGCGTTCGTGAGAAAGCTAAAAAACAGTCTCGTATCAAGGCTGCTTTAGAGCTGGCTGAACAGCGTGAGAAGCCAACTTGGCTGGAAGTTGATGCTGCTAAAATGGAAGGTGTGTTCAAACGTATTCCTGAACGTACTGACTTGTCTGCGGACATTAACGAACACCTGATCGTCGAGCTTTACTCCAAGTAAAGCTTAGCACCAAAGAGAGGACACAATGCAGGGTTCTGTGACAGAGTTTCTAAAACCGCGCCTGGTAGATATCGAGCAAGTGAGTTCGACGCACGCTAAGGTGACCCTTGAGCCTTTAGAGCGCGGCTTTGGCCACACTCTAGGTAACGCACTGCGCCGTATTCTGCTTTCGTCTATGCCGGGTTGTGCGGTGACAGAGGTTGAGATTGATGGTGTACTGCATGAGTACAGCACCAAAGAAGGTGTACAGGAAGATATCCTGGAGATTCTCCTCAACCTGAAAGGGCTGGCGGTAAAAGTTCAGGGGAAAGATGAAGTTATTTTAACCTTGAATAAATCTGGCATTGGCCCTGTGACTGCAGCCGACATCATCCATGATGGTGATGTCGAAATCGTCAAGCCACAGCATGTTATCTGCCACCTCACTGACGAAAGCGCATCTGTAAATATGCGTATTAAAGTTCAGCGTGGTCGTGGTTATGTGCCGGCTTCTGCCCGAGTTCATTCGGAAGAAGATGAGCGCCCAATCGGTCGTCTGTTAGTCGATGCTTGCTATAGCCCTGTAGAGCGTATTGCCTACAATGTTGAAGCAGCTCGTGTTGAGCAGCGTACTGACTTGGATAAGTTAGTAATCGAAATGGAAACTAATGGTACAATCGATCCTGAAGAGGCGATTCGCCGTGCAGCTACCATTCTGGCTGAACAACTTGAAGCTTTTGTTGACCTACGTGATGTACGTCAGCCAGAAGTTAAAGAAGAGAAACCAGAATTCGATCCTATCTTACTGCGCCCAGTTGACGATCTGGAATTGACTGTCCGCTCTGCTAACTGCCTCAAAGCAGAAGCTATCCACTACATCGGTGATCTGGTACAGCGTACAGAAGTTGAGTTGCTTAAAACTCCGAACCTTGGTAAGAAATCTCTTACTGAAATTAAGGACGTCTTGGCATCTCGTGGTCTTTCTCTGGGCATGCGCTTAGAAAATTGGCCACCAGCAAGTATTGCTGATGATTAGGATCACAGGTTAAGGTTTTACTGAGAAGGATAAGGTCATGCGCCATCGTAAGAGTGGTCGTCAATTGAACCGCAACAGCAGCCACCGCCAAGCTATGTTCCGTAACATGGCAGGTTCTTTAGTTCGTCATGAAATCATCAAGACGACTCTGCCTAAAGCGAAAGAACTGCGTCGCGTCGTTGAGCCGCTGATTACTCTTGCCAAGACCGACAGCGTAGCTAATCGTCGTCTGGCATTCGCACGTACTCGTGATAACGAGATCGTTGCAAAACTATTTAATGAACTGGGACCTCGTTTCGCAGCTCGCGCAGGTGGTTACACTCGTATTCTTAAGTGTGGCTTCCGCGCAGGTGACAACGCTCCGATGGCTTACATCGAGCTTGTTGACCGTGCTGTTGAGTCTCAAGAAGCAGCTGCAGAGTAATCTGTAATTGCTTTCAAGAAAACCGGGTGTATTGCCCGGTTTTTTTGTACCTGCTATTCTACCCCTCCAAATTAATTCTTTTCCATCCTTGAATTTTTATTTTCTATCCATACTTATAGGCATAAGAAAATGAGCATGTATAAGATTGGTCAAATAGCTAAATTGGCAGATGTGACACCAGATACAATCCGTTTTTATGAAAAGCAGGGTTTGATGGGGCACAAAACGAGAACGGAAGGTGGCTACCGGTTGTTTACGGAGCAAGATTTACAGCGCCTACGTTTTATTCGTTATGCGAAGCAACTAGGGTTTACGCTTGAAGCGATTACTGAGCTATTATCGATCCGAGTTGATCCCGAACACCATACTTGTCAGGAATCAAAGAATATTGTTGATATTAGGCTGATTGAAGTGGAAAAGAAGATCCAAGAGCTAATCATTATGAGAGATTCACTGAAGACCTTGAGTTCAGCATGTTGTGGTGATGAGCATGCATCGACATATTGTTCTATAATGGAGATCCTAGAAAAAGGCGCATCAAAAATTTATTAATTTAAAACTGATAATGAAGGTAGATTATGAATAAATATCAGCATAAGCGTGGTGAGATTAAAGATAATGCCATTGAGGCACTGTTACATGACCCACTATTTCGCCAGAGAGTTGAGAAGAATAAGAAAGGTAAAGGAAGCTATACAAGAAAAGGAAAAGCAAATAAGGCAGGTAACTGGGAGGCCAGTGGTAATCGGTTAATAAACTTATTACCACTGGCCTTTTAGTTATTTTTTATTCTGTTCTTTCAGTAAGTCACGAATTTCAGATAGTAAAACTTCTTCTGTAGATGGAGCAGCAGGCTCTGCTGGTGCAGCCTCTTCTTTTTCACGACGAACTTTGTTCATTACCTTGATTGCCATAAAAATAGCAAATGCGACAATAACAAAATCAAAAACTGTTTGGATAAACATCCCATAATTCATCACTACGGCAGGTACACTCCCTTCCGCTTCTCGAAGTACAAGGCTGAATTGTTTAAAATCTACGCCACCAATGATTAATCCTAATGGTGGCATGATCACATCGGCAACTAATGAAGAAACAATTTTACCAAATGCAGCACCAATAATAATACCGACAGCCATATCCACAACGTTGCCTTTCATGGCAAATTCGCGGAACTCTTTTAAAAAACTCATGTACGACCCCTTCCCTTTATTTATTAACTAAATGACTAAACGTGTGGAACCACGTATCAAAATTATAGTATCTAGAATTATCAACCTGCAAATTTTTACTATTTATTTTAGATAATTATAAAAAGAACGGACTTGGCTGGAACAGCTTTTCCACATCCGGAACATATTTTTTATCGGTAATAAACATAATGACATGGTCACCTTGCTCGATAATATGGTAATCACTAGCAATAATGACTTCTTCCTCTCTTACGATGGCGCCAATAATTGTACCTGGAGGAAGCTTAATTTCTGATATTTTCTTACCAACCACTTTTGATGTGTTTTCATCACCGTGGGCGATCGCTTCAATAGCCTCTGCAACACCTCGGCGCAATGATGAGACACTGACAATATCCGCCTTTCTGACATGACCAAGTAAAGCTGAAATGGTTGCTTGCTGTGGAGATACGGCAATATCAATAACACCGCCTTGAACTAATTCAACATAGGCAGAGCGTTGAATTAATACCATGGCTTTTTTAGCGCCCATTTTTTTTGCAAGCATAGCGGACATGATATTTGCTTCATCATCATTGGTAAGCGCAATAAACACATCCATTTGTTCAATATGTTCTTCAGTAAGTAATTCTTGATCTGAAGCATCACCATAAAAAACAATCGTATCATGGAGCAATTCAGCTAATTCAGTTGCTCTTTCCTGATTACGTTCAATCAGTTTAACGCTATAGTCTTTTTCCAATCGCTTAGCTAAGCCGGCACCTACGTTGCCACCACCAACAATCATTAAACGCTTGTAGGGTTTTTCTAATCGCTGGAGCTCACTCATTACCGCTCTAATATGTTGAGTGGAGGCAACGAAGAAAACTTCATCGCCCGCTTCAATAATGGTGGAACCTTGAGGGCGAATGGGTCTATCTTGACGGAATATGGCGACAACGCGAGTATCAATGTGTGGCATGTGCTCGCGTAAGCTAGATAATGCATTACCTACCAGAGAACCCCCATAGTAGGCTTTTACAGCCACAATGCTCACTTTACCTTCAGCAAAATTAACGACCTGTAAAGCACCCGGATATTGGATAAGTTTATAGATATATTCAATAACCAGCTGTTCCGGTGATATCAGATAATCAATAGGGATTTGTTCTGCTAAAAAAAGCTTGTCAGCTTCGCGGATATATTCGGTTGCACGAATACGTGCGATTTTATTCGGCGTATTAAATAGGCTATAAGCAATTTGACAAGCAACCATGTTGGTCTCATCTGAGTTAGTTACCGCAACTAACATGTCTGCATCTTCAGCTCCAGCATCTCTAAGAACTCGAGGATGAGAACCATGCCCATTAACTACGCGCAGATCAAACTGATCCTGTAGCTGACGCAAGCGATCGGCATTGGTATCAACAACGGTAATATCGTTATTTTCATCCACTAAGTTTTCAGCGAGTGTCCCACCGACTTGCCCTGCACCTAGAATAATGATCTTCATAGCATCTTCCTATCTCAGAGTCTTTGTTAAATATTACTGTACGTGCTTGAGTAAGCGGGCGTAAAAGAAACCATCACCCCCAGTTGTGCTTGGTAATATTTGTAAGCCTAATTCTGTACCATCATTCATACTTGCATCAGTATGTTTAGAAAGGAAATGCTGAATCTGCTGGCTATTTTCTTCAGGCATGATGGAGCATGTGGCATACACTAATGTGCCGCCAGGTTTTAAGTATGGCCATACAGCCTCTAAGATTTGAGCCTGTAACTGAGATAGCTCTTGAATATCTGAATCGCGTCTTAGCCATTTAATATCAGGGTGGCGCCTAATCACTCCCGTTGCAGAACACGGAGCATCCAGCAAAATACGATCAAATTGTTGATCTTTCGCCCACTCTTCAGGTTTCGTACCATCCCCTTGAATAACAATAGCTTGCTGCTTTAATCTTTGCAGGTTTTCTTTTACTCGTTTGAGTCGTGACTCATCAATGTCTACAGCGAGAACATGGGCCTTAGGGGCTAGTTCTAAAATATGTGTCGTTTTTCCGCCTGGTGCTGCACATAAGTCGAGAATATTTTCGCCATTAGCTGGAGAAAGTAATTCAGCACAGCCTTGCGCAGAAACATCTTGCACTGTTGACCAGCCATCTTCAAAACCGGGTAAACAGGTAACGGGAGCCGCTTCTTCTAAGCGAATTGCACTTGGATGGGATGGGGGCAAGTGTGCTGTAATGTCTGCTTGTTCGAGTAACTCTAAATATTGTGCGGCTGTATGATGTTGGGAGTTAACTCTCAACCACATAGGTGGACGCTGATTATTGGCATCAACAATATTTTCCCAGCTATCAGGGTAGGCGGTTTGAATGCGTTTTAATAACCAACTAGGATGTAAATATTGGCTATTATTATTTGTGTTACGTTCTTCTAATTGAACTTGCTGACGTTGGAAAGAGCGTAGTACCCCATTTATTAGGCCTTTCAACTGTGGGCGCTTTAATGCAACTGCACCATCCACGGTTTCTGCTAAAGCCGCATGTGCAGGGATGCGAGTATAGAGTAATTGATAAAGCCCAACCATGATGAGGTAATGCAAAGTTCTTTGCTTGCCTGTTAGCGGTTTTTCCATTAGCTGACTAATAAACCATTCGAGCTTTGGTAGATAACGTAGAACTCCGAAGCAAATCTCCTGCAGTAGCGCTTTATCTTTATCATTAATATTACGTTGCAGATCAGGTAAAACGGTACTTAATGATTGCCCGTTATCTAATACCTGACTAATGGCGGTCGCTGCGATACTACGCAAATTATATTTGTTTTTCATAATTGAAAGAGAGTCTATTAGTTACTTAAGTAGCATTACCGAATTTTGCATTTTTAGGTAATGCTACCAATACATTAGTCTAGCAATTGCTCAGGTATGAACCATTCGCGGCGGGAGTTAAGTATATCTTGCGCACTCATCGCTTTTTTGCCTGGTGGTTGTAGCTGAGTAATATTTAATATTCCATTACCAGTTGCAACACTGATACCTTTTTTATCGGCACTGATGATAGTACCTGGGCGCTGATTATGTGCTTGAGCGATGACTTCAGCTTGCCATACTTTGATTAATTGCTCTTGAACCATGAAATAACTCATTGGCCAAGGATTAAAGGCTCGAATACAGCGCTCAATGTGTTCAGCTGGTAGTTGCCAATCAATTCTCGCTTCATCTTTAGATAATTTTTCAGCGTAATTAGCGAGAGAATCATCTTGTTTTTCTGGGATACAATGACCTGAAGAGAGTAAATCTACTGTATGAATAAGTGCTTTAGGCCCTGTAATCGCCAGCTTTTCATATAAAGTTGCACTAGTATCTTCAGCAGTAATCGGGCAAATAGCTTTATATAGCATATCTCCGGTATCAAGGCCGGCATCCATTTGCATGATAGTGACACCAGTTTCGTGGTCGCCAGCCCAAATGGATCGTTGGATCGGAGCGGCGCCTCGCCAGCGTGGTAACAACGAACCATGAACATTCAAACAGCCTAAACGGGGAATATCCAAAACTGCTTGTGGCAGGATCAAGCCATAGGCAACGACAATCATCAGATCAGCATTTTGATCTGTGATCCATTGTTGATTGTCTGGATCACGTAAGGTAACTGGCTGGAAAACAGGTATTCCATGTTCTTCCGCAAGGATCTTAACAGGGCTCGCTGTTAGCTTTTTGCCTCTACCTGCAGGTTTATCGTGACGAGTTAATACACCAACAATATTATGATTGGTTTCTAACAATGCGGCCAAATGCTTAGCTGCGAAATCAGGCGTACCTGCAAAAATAATTCTTAATGGTTCTGACACGATCCTTTCCCATTTATAGTAATAAAGACTAACTTCTTATCAACTCAGCGACTTTTAGCTTCTTTAGCTCTCAGTCTATCGAGTTTTTCTACTTTCTGGCGAATACGTTGACGCTTCAAAGGTGATAAGTAATCAACGAACAGTTTTCCAACTAAATGGTCCATTTCATGTTGAATACAGATAGCCAGTAGACCATCAGCTTCAAGTTCAAATGATGTACCGTTATAATCAAGAGCACGAACTTTCACTTTCTCCGCCCTTGGTACAAATCCTTGCTGTTCAGGGACTGATAGGCAGCCTTCTTCTATACCTGTTTCACCTTCTTTATTAAGAAGCTCAGGATTGATAAGTACAAGGCGCTCATTACGTGATTCAGAAACGTCAATAACAATGATGCGCTGGTGGATATCCACTTGCGTTGCTGCGAGCCCAATGCCTTCTTCGTCATACATCGTATCGAACATATCATCAATAATACACTGGATAGATGCATCAACTTTTTCAACTGGTTTTGCAACGGTGCGAAGGCGCTCGTCTGGATAATGTAACACGTTTAAGACTGACATAAATTTTTCGAGTAGTTTCCAAAATTTGAAAGGTAATTACTGTCTATTCTAGACATTTATCAGTCATATTGACAGTATTGGTTATGATTTGTTCGTTTCCAAATGTGCTAACTTATTGTCAGGAAGACAAAATGAATGAACAGGAAATATGGCTAAGACTTTCGCAAGTTAGCCGAGTTGGAATAAAAATAGCGCCAAAGATAGTATCTCAATTAAAACAAGTGGATAAAGTAAATCATACAGTCTTAAAAGCTTGTGGGCTGAATGAAATGCAACGATTGCAATTCCTTAATGTCTCTTTAAGGCGAATTGAATCAACGTTGAAATGGCTAGAAAATACAGAAAATCAATTAATTACATTTTTAGATGTGCAATATCCTTTTTTATTAAAGCAGATATATAACCCGCCATTATTACTTTTTGTGTCGGGACGAAGTGAATTATTATCTGAAAAGCAAATTGCTATTATAGGAAGTCGGCAAGTTACCGAGTATGGTAAGAAATGGACGGAAGCATTTGTTCGAAAATTTATAAATTACAAATTGACAATCACCAGTGGTTTGGCTCTCGGTATTGATGGTATTAGCCATAAAACAGCGATAGATAATCAAGGGAAAACAGTCGCTGTACTAGGAAGTGGGCTTTCCTATATTTATCCGAAACAACATTTCGATTTAGCAGAACGAATTAGGTCTGAAGGTGTATTAGTTTCAGAGTATTTTCCTGATGCTCCCCCATTACCAAAACAGTTTCCTCGAAGAAACCGTATCATTAGTGGGCTAAGTAAAGCAGTATTGGTTATCGAAGCGGGTATGAAAAGTGGATCGTTGATTACAGCCCGATATGCAATTGAACAAAATCGGGATCTATTTACACTACCGGCACCATTAGGTAACTCCGCATTTAGCGGTAATCACTGGTTGATACAACAAGGAGCATATCTGCTGGTAGAACCCGAAGACATACTATTGCATCTAGAATGCTCACCAAATTGGATACAACCAGAATTGGAGATTGAAACCTCTGCGCAGCCAGAGTTAAATCTGACAGAAAGTCGGATTTTAGGTATGGTAGGGTACCAATCGACCCCTGCAGATATCATCGCTACTGAATTACAGTTACCTATCACGCAAGTGATTTCAGCCTTAACTGAATTAGAGATTAATGGCGCAATTATATCAGTGGCTGGTGGATATATCAGAGTAAACTAGTCATTGAAAAAAGAGTGGATTAAACAAAAACATGTCGAAGCAATTGCCTTTTGATACAGATAAAAATGAATACTGTCCTGAATGTAACTCTTTGCTCGTTATCCGTAACGGAGCTCATGGGCCTTTTTTAGCATGTTCTGGTTACCCTCAATGTCATTATATTAAGCCATTAAGAGCTGTTGCAGAGACTCACATTGTTAAAGTATTGGAAGGTCAAAGCTGTCCTAAATGCGGGTATGATTTGGTATTAAAACAAGGGCGTTTTGGGATGTTTATCGGTTGTAGCCACTATCCTGAATGTGAACATACAGAGCTCATCGATAAACCGGATGAAACTAAGGTTCCTTGTCCTCAATGCCAAACAGGCAATTTGCTACAAAGAAAATCCCGTTTTGGTAAAACTTTTTATGCTTGCGATAATTATCCTAACTGTCAGTTTATCCTGAATAATAAGCCTGTAGTGGGAAAATGTCAGTCTTGTGAATACCCATTACTTATGGAAAAAAAGGTTGGACAGGGAGTAAGATTGTTCTGTGCCAGCAAACGCTGCGGTAAGTTACAAGAAGAATCATGAGTTAAAACTATGCAAAATCAATCTACACCTGCAATTAAAAATATTATTGAAGCACTGAAACAACAACAAGTTATCGCTTATCCCACTGAAGCTGTTTTTGGCTTAGGATGTGACCCTGATAGTGAGGTTGCGGTAAATAAATTACTTGAATTGAAACAGCGCCCTTGGGAAAAAGGGTTAATTTTGATCGCTGATAACTATGAGCAACTCAAAAATTATGTCGATGACAGCAAACTTAATGAGCAACAGCGTCAAGCGATGTTTGCTACGTGGCCAGGACCTGTCACTTGGGTAATTCCTGCAAAGAAAACAACACCAAAATGGTTAACGGGTCAATTTGATACTTTAGCTGTTCGTGTCACAAACCATGAGTTAGTGAAAGAGCTTTGCAGTGAATATGGCAAACCAATCGTATCAACGAGTGCAAATTTGAGTGGATTAGAACCATGTCGAACCACAGAAGAAGTGATTGCACAGTTTAAAGAAACGATCCCCGTTCTTGATGGGGCTGTTGGTGGAAGATTGAATCCATCAGAAATTCGAGATGCTTTGACTGGGCAATTATATCGTAAAGGATAATGATTAATGGGAATGTTTGCAGTTTTTGGTAACCCGATTCAACACAGTAAATCACCGTCAATACATCAAATGTTTGCCAAGCAGACAGGCATTGATCTTGAATACCAGAAAATACTTGCTCCCGTAGAGGATTTTGAAGCTTATTTATCAGACTTTTTTGAAAAAGGCGGGCAGGGTGCAAACATTACATTACCGTTTAAAGAAAGGGCATTTCAATTCGTTTCAGAATTGACGGAAAGAGCTCAAACCTGTGGTGCCGTAAATACGATTAGAAAACTCGATAATCATCGTTTGTTGGGTGACAATACGGATGGTGCGGGATTATTGCTTGATTTACAGCGCCTTGGGTTTGTATCGCCTTCAAGCAAAATATTGGTTATTGGAGCTGGTGGTGCAACTCGCGGCGCTCTATTGCCTCTACTTGAGTACGGCTGCGATATTACGTTGACTAACCGAACCTTTATAAAAGCAGAATCTTTAGCTCACCAGTTTTCGGTTCTTGGGAAAATACAGAGTAGACCAATGGAGCAGCTCATTTCAGCAGAGTTTGATCTGATCATTAATGGTACTTCTTCTGGAGTGACTGGCGAGATCCCTAAAATCAGTCCTGAACTATTTTCTCAACAGACCGCATGTTATGACATGTTTTATCAACGAGGTTTAACCCCCTTTTTGTTATTCGCTAAGCAGCATCAAGTGAATAAGCTAGCGGATGGCTTAGGTATGCTGGTTGGGCAAGCGGCATTTGCTTTTAAACTTTGGCATGGAGTGATACCAGAGATTGAGCCAGTATTAAAAGAGTTAAAAAAGGAACTTGAATAATGAATCAGGCGATTCAATTTCCAGATAGGGAAATGTGGGACACAGCTATTAGTAAGGTGCGTTTTCCTGTTTTAGTTAATGGACTACTTTCAGAGTGTGTTGTTTCACAAACCCTACTTATTAAACGATATGGTCAGAATGAAACTCCACTGGCGCTTTTTCAGCATTATCGCTGGGATATAGAAGAAGAGTTCGAGGCCTTGATTGAGCAAGGACTCGACAATGAACATGGCTTCTATGAATTGCTGGACGATAAGTAATTATTTTTCCACTCAACATAATTATTAGCTGAATAACGTAAATGGTTAAGTTCAGCTTCGGTGAGTTTTCGAATCGCTTTGGCTGGGCTTCCCATATATAAGTAGCCAGACTCCAATTTTTTTCCTTGAGTGACGAGGCTATTAGCGCCGACCACTACATCATCTTCAATAATAGCCCCATCGATCACGATAGATCCCATACCGACAAGAACTCGGTTACCGATCGTGCATCCGTGCAGCATGACTTTATGCCCAACAGTGACATCTTCCCCAATGATTAACGGATTTCCATCAGGATTGCTGGTGGACTTGTGGGTGACATGTAGTACGGAACCATCCTGAATATTTGTTCGTGCACCTATAGAGATATAATTCACATCACCACGTAGTACTGATAATGGCCAGATACTTACATCTTCGGCTAAGCGAACATCTCCAATGACGATAGAAGATGGATCAATAAAAACAGTAGCAGCGACAGAAGGGAAGGTTTCTAAATAAGGTCTTAAAGATGTATTCATATTCTTAGCCATAAAACGTAGATGGATATAAAGGTAACAATAAGGAAGCTCTTAATTAAGAATCAAATAATTAAGAGAGGACAATATGAATAGAATTATACGGCAAAATAGCTGTTTTTATAACCATAGTGATAGTAAAAAAAGCATAATGATGAAATTATCTGCAAACGATGTTTTTTTTTAAAAAAAAGGTTGTGTAATTTTTCGAGCTCCCTATAATGCGCATCCGTTGTCACGACAAACCGGCTCGAAGAAAACCTCGAAGCCCCGTGATAACAGAGGTGAAGAAAGAAAATAGTTGAAAATAATCGCTTGACTTTCTAAATAAAAAACGTAGTATACGACACCTCGCGACAACGACCTGAAGTCGATAATCAAAAGATTAAGTCGCACCGCTCTTTAACAATTTATCAGACAATCTGTGTGGGCACTCACAGGACACTATCAAAAAAATATTTGATTTTAAGTCTTGAAGAGTGACTAACACGTTAATTCATATATATGAACTAATAGGTAATTTGGTTTCTTCGGAAATCAAACGACAGTAAACATTCTTTGAGCATCAAGCTTTTTAATTGAAGAGTTTGATCATGGCTCAGATTGAACGCTGGCGGCAGGCCTAACACATGCAAGTCGAGCGGTAACAGGGGAAGCTTGCTTCTCGCTGACGAGCGGCGGACGGGTGAGTAATGTATGGGGATCTGCCCGATAGAGGGGGATAACTACTGGAAACGGTAGCTAATACCGCATAATCTCTAAGGAGCAAAGCAGGGGAACTTCGGTCCTTGCGCTATCGGATGAACCCATATGGGATTAGCTAGTTGGTGAGGTAATGGCTCACCAAGGCGACGATCCCTAGCTGGTCTGAGAGGATGATCAGCCACACTGGGACTGAGACACGGCCCAGACTCCTACGGGAGGCAGCAGTGGGGAATATTGCACAATGGGCGCAAGCCTGATGCAGCCATGCCGCGTGTATGAAGAAGGCCTTAGGGTTGTAAAGTACTTTCAGTTGGGAGGAAGGCGTTGATGCTAATATCATCAGCGATTGACGTTACCAACAGAAGAAGCACCGGCTAACTCCGTGCCAGCAGCCGCGGTAATACGGAGGGTGCAAGCGTTAATCGGAATTACTGGGCGTAAAGCGCACGCAGGCGGTTGATTAAGTTAGATGTGAAATCCCCGGGCTTAACCTGGGAATGGCATCTAAGACTGGTCAGCTAGAGTCTTGTAGAGGGGGGTAGAATTCCATGTGTAGCGGTGAAATGCGTAGAGATGTGGAGGAATACCGGTGGCGAAGGCGGCCCCCTGGACAAAGACTGACGCTCAGGTGCGAAAGCGTGGGGAGCAAACAGGATTAGATACCCTGGTAGTCCACGCTGTAAACGATGTCGATTTGGAGGTTGTTCCCTTGAGGAGTGGCTTCCGGAGCTAACGCGTTAAATCGACCGCCTGGGGAGTACGGCCGCAAGGTTAAAACTCAAATGAATTGACGGGGGCCCGCACAAGCGGTGGAGCATGTGGTTTAATTCGATGCAACGCGAAGAACCTTACCTACTCTTGACATCCAGAGAATTTAGCAGAGATGCTTTAGTGCCTTCGGGAACTCTGAGACAGGTGCTGCATGGCTGTCGTCAGCTCGTGTTGTGAAATGTTGGGTTAAGTCCCGCAACGAGCGCAACCCTTATCCTTTGTTGCCAGCACGTGATGGTGGGAACTCAAAGGAGACTGCCGGTGATAAACCGGAGGAAGGTGGGGATGACGTCAAGTCATCATGGCCCTTACGAGTAGGGCTACACACGTGCTACAATGGCGTATACAAAGAGAAGCGACCTCGCGAGAGCAAGCGGAACTCATAAAGTACGTCGTAGTCCGGATTGGAGTCTGCAACTCGACTCCATGAAGTCGGAATCGCTAGTAATCGTAGATCAGAATGCTACGGTGAATACGTTCCCGGGCCTTGTACACACCGCCCGTCACACCATGGGAGTGGGTTGCAAAAGAAGTAGGTAGCTTAACCTTCGGGAGGGCGCTTACCACTTTGTGATTCATGACTGGGGTGAAGTCGTAACAAGGTAACCGTAGGGGAACCTGCGGTTGGATCACCTCCTTACCATTGAAGTGTACTTGTGAAGTGCTCACACAGATTGTCTGATAGAAAGTAGAGCAAAAAGCGCGTCTGCGAAGCTGACTGTAGTGTCCCCTTCGTCTAGAGGCCTAGGACACCGCCCTTTCACGGCGGTAACAGGGGTTCGAATCCCCTAGGGGACGCCAATTGCGCGGAGAATGAGTGAAAGACGTTCCCCACAAATAATGATTAAGCCAATTACGTTGTAGTTGGTTTAACAATTATGCTCTTTAACAATCTGGAACAAGCTGAAAATTGAAAACAACGCACATTGTTTATCGCTTAAACAATGTGAGAGTCTCTCAAAAATCTCAACTTGAACGTGTTCAATTGGCCGTCGGGTCAGTTGATAAAGACACCTTCGGGTTGTGAGGTTAAGCGACTAAGCGTACACGGTGGATGCCTAGGCAATCAGAGGCGATGAAGGACGTGCTAATCTGCGATAAGCGTCGGTAAGGTGATATGAACCGTTATAACCGACGATTTCCGAATGGGGAAACCCAGTGCAATTCGTTGCACTATCGTTTGATGAATACATAGTCAAACGAAGCGAACCGAGGGAACTGAAACATCTCAGTACCTCGAGGAAAAGAAATCAACCGAGATTCCCCTAGTAGCGGCGAGCGAACGGGGAGCAGCCCAGAGTCTTAATCAGCATTAGCATCAGGAGAACGGTCTGGAAAGGCCGGCAGTAAAGGGTGATAGCCCCGTATCCGAAGGTGTTAGTGTTGTGAACTCGACGAGTAGGGCGGGACACGTGTTATCCTGTCTGAATATGGGGGGACCATCCTCCAAGGCTAAATACTCCTGATTGACCGATAGTGAACCAGTACCGTGAGGGAAAGGCGAAAAGAACCCCGGCGAGGGGAGTGAAATAGAACCTGAAACCGTGTACGTACAAGCAGTGGGAGCACCCTTGTGGTGTGACTGCGTACCTTTTGTATAATGGGTCAGCGACTTATATTCTGTAGCAAGGTTAACCGTATAGGGGAGCCGTAGGGAAACCGAGTCTTAACTGGGCGAATGAGTTGCAGGGTATAGACCCGAAACCCGGTGATCTAGCCATGGGCAGGTTGAAGGTTGGGTAACACTAACTGGAGGACCGAACCGACTAATGTTGAAAAATTAGCGGATGACTTGTGGCTGGGGGTGAAAGGCCAATCAAACCGGGAGATAGCTGGTTCTCCCCGAAAGCTATTTAGGTAGCGCCTCGTGAACTCATCTTCGGGGGTAGAGCACTGTTTCGACTAGGGGGTCATCCCGACTTACCAACTCGATGCAAACTACGAATACCGAAGAATGTTATCACGGGAGACACACGGCGGGTGCTAACGTTCGTCGTGAAGAGGGAAACAACCCAGACCGCCAGCTAAGGTCCCAAAGTCATAGTTAAGTGGGAAACGAAGTGGGAAGGCTCAGACAGCCAGGATGTTGGCTTAGAAGCAGCCATCATTTAAAGAAAGCGTAATAGCTCACTGGTCGAGTCGGCCTGCGCGGAAGATGTAACGGGGCTAAACTATGCACCGAAGCTGCGGCAGCGATATGTAAATATTGTTGGGTAGGGGAGCGTTCTGTAAGCCTGTGAAGGTGTGCTGTGAGGCATGCTGGAGGTATCAGAAGTGCGAATGCTGACATAAGTAACGATAATGCGGGTGAAAAACCCGCACGCCGGAAGACCAAGGGTTCCTGTCCAACGTTAATCGGGGCAGGGTGAGTCGACCCCTAAGGCGAGGCAGAAATGCGTAGTCGATGGGAAACGGGTTAATATTCCCGTACTGGTGATAATTGCGATGGGGGGACGGAGAAGGTTAGGCTGGCCGGGCGACGGTTGTCCCGGTTTAAGGATGTAGGCAGGTGAATTAGGCAAATCCGGTTCACTATATGCTGAGGTCTGATGACGAGTCACTACGGTGGCGAAGTAGCTCATACCCCGCTTCCAGGAAAAGCCTCTAAGCTCTAGATTATCATTAATCGTACCCCAAACCGACACAGGTGGTCAGGTAGAGAATACTCAGGCGCTTGAGAGAACTCGGGTGAAGGAACTAGGCAAAATGGTGCCGTAACTTCGGGAGAAGGCACGCTGGCATTAGGTGAAGTGATTTACTCATGGAGCTGAAGCCAGTCGCAGATACCAGCTGGCTGCAACTGTTTATTAAAAACACAGCACTGTGCAAACACGAAAGTGGACGTATACGGTGTGACGCCTGCCCGGTGCTGGAAGGTTAATTGATGGGGTTATCCGTAAGGAGAAGCTCTTGATCGAAGCCCCAGTAAACGGCGGCCGTAACTATAACGGTCCTAAGGTAGCGAAATTCCTTGTCGGGTAAGTTCCGACCTGCACGAATGGCGTAATGATGGCCAGGCTGTCTCCACCCGAGACTCAGTGAAATTGAACTCGCTGTGAAGATGCAGTGTACCCGCGGCAAGACGGAAAGACCCCGTGAACCTTTACTATAGCTTGACACTGAACATTGAGCCTTGATGTGTAGGATAGGTGGGAGGCTTTGAAGCGTGGACGCCAGTCTGCGTGGAGCCAACCTTGAAATACCACCCTTTAATGTTTGATGTTCTAACGTAGCCCCATTATCTGGGGTGCGGACAGTGTCTGGTGGGTAGTTTGACTGGGGCGGTCTCCTCCCAAAGAGTAACGGAGGAGCACGAAGGTTGGCTAAGCATGGTCGGACATCATGCGGTTAGTGCAAAGGCATAAGCCAGCTTGACTGCGAGAGTGACGGCTCGAGCAGGTACGAAAGTAGGTCTTAGTGATCCGGTGGTTCTGTATGGAAGGGCCATCGCTCAACGGATAAAAGGTACTCCGGGGATAACAGGCTGATACCGCCCAAGAGTTCATATCGACGGCGGTGTTTGGCACCTCGATGTCGGCTCATCACATCCTGGGGCTGAAGTAGGTCCCAAGGGTACGGCTGTTCGCCGTTTAAAGTGGTACGCGAGCTGGGTTTAGAACGTCGTGAGACAGTTCGGTCCCTATCTGCCGTGGGCGTTGGAAGATTGAAAGGGGCTGCTCCTAGTACGAGAGGACCGGAGTGGACGCACCACTGGTGTTCGGGTTGTCATGCCAATGGCATTGCCCGGTAGCTAAGTGCGGAAGAGATAACCGCTGAAAGCATCTAAGCGGGAAACTTGCCTTGAGATGAGTCTTCCCTGACTCTTTAAGGGTCCTAAAGGAACGTTTAAGACTAAGACGTTGATAGGTTGGGTGTGTAAGCGTAGCGATACGTTGAGCTAACCAATACTAATGAACCGTGAGGCTTAACCTGACAACACCGAAGGTGTTTTCGAGATTGAGAGATTAAAGTTGATTCAATGAAGTGGGACGCCGAGAGGTGGACACAACAGCTTGTTCAGGATTGATATTCTGGTTTAGTGGATTAAAGACTAAACGGGAATAAACAGAATTTGTCTGGCGGCAATAGCGCGGTGGTCCCACCTGACCCCATGCCGAACTCAGTAGTGAAACGCCGTAGCGCCGATGGTAGTGTGGGGTCTCCCCATGTGAGAGTAGGGAACTGCCAGACATTAATTTAAAACTTATTGCGAAGCGATAAGTTGCCGAAAGGCAAAAAAGAATAAGTGGAGCGGTAGTTCAGTTGGTTAGAATACCTGCCTGTCACGCAGGGGGTCGCGGGTTCGAGTCCCGTCCGTTCCGCCACTTAATTTAGGGGCGTAGTTCAATTGGTAGAGCACCGGTCTCCAAAACCGGGTGTTGGGAGTTCGAGTCTCTCCGCCCCTGCCAGTTACCAATTAAGTAATAATAAAAGAAGTATCTATTGATAACCCGATTATATTAATCGGGTTTTTCTTTTTGTATCCCTTAATTTTCTTCCTAACTGTGAAATTTCTTAGTATTTTTCATATCTTCATATCTTCATATCTTCATATCTTCATATCTTCATATCTTCATATCTTCATATCTTCATATCTTCATATCTACTTTTAAGTATTATTCCATCTAAGAGACATATATTTGCAATAAAAAAGGGCGATAGCTCGCCCTATTTTTGAATTTTTTAATGCCTATTGTGTGTTTGGTATTGGTGTTTTAATAAGTTGATTAATTAGGACTTGCTGATCATTTTTTTTCAGCCAAATGGCATATAAAGGCTTAGTAATAACGTTATTTGAGAGTGTTTTTAACGTTGGATAATGTTGGAGCCAATGTGCTGGTAAAAATGCCGCTGAAAGCGATACAGGCAATAATTGACGCGTAATTTCTGCAGACGTCGTAATCATTACAGGGGAATCATCTTGCAGTAGAGTTGGCTCATTTTTGGGGTGAAAATCAGCTCCCCATTCTAACTTGATAAAATTATATTGAGTAAGGGCTATGTTCTTTTGAGAAGCCATTAATTGAAGTTGAATAGAACCAATGATGGTACTTTCAAATTCATCCATTTTTGGTGGTTCGATCGCTATCAGTAAGTCTAATTCTCTAGAATGTAACTGTTTTACGAGTGATTGACGTGTGGAAACGCGTGCTTCTAATCGTAGTTCATCATGTTGGCTATATAGAACCTCTAACCAGCCAGTGAGATAGCTTTCCCATAATGATGACGTAGCGCCAATAGACAGTTCTGTATGTTGGGATGCGTGTGTGATCTCTTTTTTGGCTTGAAGCCATGTATTCATTAGAGATTCAGCATAGGGAACTAAACGTTCTCCAGCAGCAGTTAAACGAATATTATTACGGTGTCGTGTGAATAGGCTTGTGCCTAATTGTGTTTCTAACTGTCTGATACGAAAGCTAACGGCAGACTGGGTTAAGTAGAGAGATTCTGCGGCTCTGCCGAAGTGTCTGGTTCTACTGACTTCTAAAAAAGTTCTTAATAACTCGCTGTCCACACGTATCTCCAATAATTTTTGTCGTGATGATTTAAATGTTTTGTTTTACAGATTGTCAATGCTGTCTAATACTCCGCGCCATATAGAGTTGACCGTAATCAGTTAGGAGTGTGTCAGATGGCAGATAGCTTCATCACGACTAATCGTTTTTTTGATAATAAACATTACCCACGTGGCTTTTCTCGTCATGGTGATTTCACCATCAAAGAAGCTCAGTTGCTAGAACGTCATGGCCAAGCTTTCAATGAGCTTGATACAGGAAAACGCGCAGCGCAAACAGAAGAAGAAAAATTATTCGTCGCTGTTTGCCGTGGAGAGCGCGAACCTACAACCCTTGAAGAAAAGGTATGGGTGAAATATTCTAGCAGAATTAATCGTCCGAAGCGCTTCCATACACTATCAGGTGGTAAACCACAGATAGATCCAACAGAAGACTATACCGATACGGATGATTAATTTCATTAGTATTAAAACAGTATAAGCATTAAAACAAATAGGGACTTAGGTCCCTTTTGTTGTTTATGTCTAATCATTAACTTTTACCTTAATTCCTTCAGCTTACTTGTTTTTGCAAATGAAGCAATAACTTATCCATTGCTCGATACCCTAGCGCCTCTAGTAAATGTTCCCGTTGTATATTCGATGAATAATTAAGATCTGCAATTGTTCTAGAAACTCTAAGAATTCTGTGCCAAGCACGAATAGATAGCCCTAGTTTATTAAGTGCATTCTCTAAGAATAGTGCATCTTCAGTGGCCAGTAGGCAGGTTTTTGTTGTTTCACTTGCGGTTAGCTGACTATTAATTTTACCAGCTCGATTGATTTGTTGGTTTCTTGCTTCAATAACTCGTAAGCGAATTTGTTTGCTAGTTTCACCTTGATGCGTTTGCTGGCTTAAAGTACCTAGAGGGAGTAAAGGTATCTCAATAGAGAGATCAAACCTATCTAAGAATGGCCCTGAAACGCGTGATAAGTAACGTAGTACTTTCGCTGGAGAGGAACGACTCATTTCTCCTTGGTAATGCCCTGTGGGGCTAGGGTTCAGGGCGGCGATTAATTGGAAGTTAGCAGGGAAACATACCTTAGCCTTTGCTCTTGAAATGATAATTTGATGAGATTCTAGTGGTTCTCGTAAAGAGTCTAATACAGAGCGTGTGAATTCAGGTAATTCATCTAAAAATAATATACCGTGATGGGCGAGGGATATCTCTCCTGGCTTAGGTAATGAACCACCACCAATCAAAGCGGTCATTGATGTATTGTGGTGAGGGCATCTAAATGGTCGTGTAGGCCACTTATCTATGGTTTCCATGGTTTGGCTAAGGCTATGTAATGCTGTGACTTCTAGAGCTTCTTGAGGCGTTAAGGACGGCAGTAAAGTTATCAACCGGTGGGCTAACATAGTTTTACCTGTACCGGGAGGACCTAGCAATAATAAATTGTGCCCACCTGCTGCGCTGATTTCTAATGCTCGCTTTCCTTGCTCTTGGCCTATGATATCGCAAATATCGTTTTCATAGTCAGAGGGATAAGCATGTTGAATAACTTGTTGATTAGTCGATAGTGTACTTTTTTGATGCAAGTAATGGCAAAGTTCCAGTAAAGATGTGGCAAAACTGACGCTGCTATCAGCTAATAAACTGAGTTGATATTGATTATCTTTCGATAGAATTAATTGCCTATTTTGACTTATTGCCGCTTGAGCGGCAGGGATCCCGCCGTTGACATAACGTATATCTCCGGAGAGAGCTAATTCACCAAGAAACTCATGGCGCTCTAATAATTGATCAGGAATTTGTCCGGATGCAGCAAGTATTGCAATCGCAATAGCTAAATCATAGCGACCACTTTCCTTCGGTAAATCTGCTGGCGCTAAGTTTACCGTCATCTTTTTTACAGGATATTCAAAGCCGTTATTAACCATAGCACTCCGTACTCTATCTCGCGCTTCTTTAACTGCCGTTTCTGGTAACCCAACTAAAGTTAACCCCGGTAGTCCATTACTAATATGCGCTTCAACAGTGACAAGTGGAGCGTCTAATCCAATAGATGCTCGAGTGTAAACAATCGCTAACGTCATAAATCATCTCCTTGATTGGCTAGCATAATATGCTGTTATGGATTAGACGTATTTTCCTATTGAGATTCCGATATTTGCGAAGCGACTCGATAATTAAATTGTTTAATTGCACAGTGTTTCATTTTTTTTCGAAGCGCTTTGAAGCCTTTAATTTAGCTAGTTACATTCATTTTATTTTTTGAATAATAATAGTTTCAACAGCAAATTGATTAAGTTAAGTTAATTTTTTGGATAGGCATGATGGCGTACATTTCGCTAAATCAAAGGCAGAGAGTTGAGCTGAATCATGGGTGAATATTATTGCTAATCGCTGGGTTTTTACTTTATTAATGGTTGTTTAGTCTGAATTTTTTGTAATTCATTGAATTTAAATGAGATAAAAAACTTAATCATTAAAAAAATAAATAAGGGTTGTCAAAGTAATTTTAAAATGATAACTCTTTAATAAAGATAACGATTAAAGTTGAAAAGATTAAACACATGAACAAATTCATCCAAGTGATTAGCCTAATTATTAGCGTGGTGGTGATTATTATCCCACCGTGCGGGGCTGCACTTGGACGACGAAGGCTGAAATAGTAGCCAAATCTTACGAGAACCCCGCACCGAAAGGCGCGGGGTTTTTTTTGACATAAAATTTATGCAAACCAACAAAGATAATAAAAACATAAGAAATACAAGTAAATAAACAAAGGCAGATAGGTGATAAACATGAACGGAGCACAGTGGTTAGTTCAAGCATTAAGGACACAAGGCGTTGATACTGTTTTTGGATATCCAGGTGGCGCTATCATGCCTGTTTATGACGCACTGTACGATGGTGGCGTGGAACATTTGTTGTGTCGCCATGAGCAAGGCGCAGTTATCGCAGCCATCGGATATGCTCGTTCGACAGGAAAAACAGGTGTTTGCATTGCGACCTCAGGCCCTGGAGCAACAAACGTGATTACAGGGTTGGCTGACGCATTGCTCGACTCCGTCCCTGTTGTTGCTATCACAGGGCAGGTAGCTTCAGAGTTTATTGGTACAGATGCCTTTCAGGAAATTGATGTTTTAGGGTTATCTCTGGCCTGTACAAAACATAGTTTTTTGGTGGAATCCATAGAGGACTTACCTCGTATTCTCGCTGAAGCTTTCGCAATCGCAAATAGTGGGCGTCCAGGGCCAGTACTGATTGATATTCCGAAAGATATTCAGCTGCAACATGCAGATTTATCCCCCTATTTAATGCCTGTAGAGCAACCAGACTCAACTTCTGAGGATGCAATTCAGCAAGCAAGAATGCTGTTAGAGCAGTCAGAAAAACCAATGTTGTACATTGGTGGTGGAGTCGGGATGTCTGGGGCTGTAACTGAATTGAGAGCCTTTATCGAACAGACAAAGATCCCATCAGTTGTCACCTTGAAAGGTTTAGGTGCCGTACATCGATCAGACAAAAACTATCTCGGTATGTTGGGGATGCACGGTACGAAAGCGGCTAATATTTCAGTGCAACGTTGTGATTTACTCATCGCAGTTGGTGCGCGTTTTGACGATAGAGTCACAGGAAAATTAAACACGTTTGCTCCGAATGCGAAAGTTATTCATATCGATATCGATCACGTTGAATTGGATAAATTACGTCAAACTCATGTTGCACTATTGGGTGATGCGAAAGCGTTATTGCCTCAATTGATGGTGACAAAAAACATCACGAGTTGGCAGGAAGAAGTTCAACAGCTTAAGCAGGAGTTTGGTTGGCGTTATGACCACCCAGGTGAACCCATCTACGCCCCATTATTGTTGAAACAACTGTCAGACAAAATGAAACCCAATACCGTTGTTACAACAGATGTTGGTCAGCACCAAATGTGGTCTGCTCAACATATTGTTGTTGATGGACCAGAGAACTTTTTAACTTCAAGCGGGTTAGGAACGATGGGTTTTGGGATCCCGGCAGCAGTGGGTGCTCAAGTCGCTCGACCTGAAGATACTGTTGTTTGTGTATCTGGCGATGGTTCTTTCATGATGAATGTCCAAGAGCTAGGAACGATTAAACGCAAACAGTTACCCGTTAAGATTTTATTGTTAGATAACCAACGCTTAGGAATGGTTCGTCAATGGCAAGAGCTGTTTTTCGAGCAACGCTACAGTGAAACCATTTTGACTGACAACCCAGACTTTGTTGCATTAGCGAGTGCTTTTGGCATTCAAGGTCGCCGTATTACATGTAAATCAGAAGTAGACGCAGCACTCGATGAGCTACTGACAAGTGAAGGTGCGTTTTTATTACAGGTATCAATTAATGAATTAGAAAATGTCTGGCCATTGGTTCCACCAGGGGCTAGTAACGAAAAAATGATGGAGAAACCGTTATGATGCAGCATCAACTCTCGATATTAGCCCGTTTCCGCCCCGAGGTTTTAGAGCGTATTTTGCGAGTGACTCGCCATCGTGGATTTCGGATTAGTTCTATGAATGTGGATCAATTATCAGATAGTGATAATGTAAGTATCGAACTGACTGTCAGCAGCCAAAGACCATTAGCACAGTTATGTGCACAGTTAACGAAGTTGGCTGACATCACTGAAGTTGAAATAAAACAACAAGAATCACGACTATTACGCACACAAAGTGCAATGTAAGGAATAGATAAAATGACTAAGAAAGCTGACTTTATTTGGTTTAACGGTGAAATGACGCCATGGGCAGATGCTAAAGTTCATGTAATGTCTCACGCTCTGCATTACGGTACCTCCGTATTTGAAGGCGTCCGTTGCTATGATTCACACAAAGGACCCGTTGTTTTCCGTCATCGTGAACACATGCAGCGTTTACATGATTCTGCGAAAATTTACCGTATGCCAGTCAGCTACAGCGTCGATGAGTTAATGGAAGCTTGTCGTGCAACTCTGCGTAAAAATAACTTAGTCAGTGCCTATATTCGTCCATTAGTTTTCATTGGTGATGTGGGCATGGGCGTGAATCCACCAGATGGCTACAGTACTGATGTCATTTTAGCCGCATTCCCTTGGGGGGCGTATTTAGGTGAAGAGGCATTAGACCAAGGAATTGATGCAATGGTCTCTTCATGGAATCGTGTTGCACCAAATACTATTCCTACTGGTGCAAAAGCAGGTGGTAACTACCTATCTTCATTATTGGTTGGTAGCGAAGCGCGTCGTCATGGTTACCAAGAAGGTATCGCGCTGGATGTTCATGGTTATCTTTCTGAAGGCGCAGGCGAGAATATCTTTGAAGTGAAAGATGGCATTCTGTACACCCCACCGTTTACTTCATCAGCATTACCGGGGATCACCCGCGATGCCATTTTGACATTGGCGAAAGATATGGGAATCGAAGTGCGTGAACAAACGCTGTCTCGTGAATCTCTGTACTTAGCGGATGAAGTCTTTATGACAGGAACAGCTGCTGAAATCACTCCAGTTCGCAGTGTTGATGGTATCCAAGTTGGTATCGGTCGTTGTGGTCCTGTGACGAAGAAAATTCAGCAAGCATTCTTTGGTTTATTTAACGGTACAACAGAAGATAAATGGGGCTGGTTAGATCCAGTAAACCCTCAATAATTAAATACTATAAATTACAGGCGGTCGTTCCCCGCCTGTTTTAAAACTCGGGAGTTAAGATATGCCTAAGTACCGTTCAGCAACAACCACTCATGGCCGTAATATGGCAGGTGCGCGAGCATTATGGCGCGCGACAGGTATGACCGATGATGATTTTGGTAAGCCAATTATTGCCGTTGTAAACTCATTTACTCAGTTTGTTCCGGGTCATGTACATTTACGTGATTTAGGTAAACTCGTCGCAGAACAAATAGAACAAGCAGGCGGCGTCGCGAAAGAGTTTAACACTATTGCTGTGGATGACGGGATTGCGATGGGGCATGGCGGTATGCTGTATTCCTTACCTTCCCGAGAGCTAATTGCTGATTCTGTGGAATATATGGTGAATGCGCACTGTGCAGATGCCATGGTCTGTATCTCCAACTGTGACAAAATTACCCCAGGCATGTTAATGGCGTCTTTGCGCCTGAACATTCCCGTGATCTTTGTTTCCGGCGGACCAATGGAAGCAGGAAAAACCAAGCTTTCAGATCAAATCATCAAACTTGACCTTGTGGATGCGATGATCCAAGGTGCAAACCCAAATGTCAGTGATGAAGATAGTGAAAAAATTGAACGTTCAGCATGTCCAACGTGTGGGTCATGCTCAGGAATGTTTACTGCGAATTCAATGAACTGTTTAACTGAGGCATTAGGTCTTTCTCAGCCAGGAAATGGTTCATTACTTGCGACTCACGCTGATCGTAAAACGTTATTTATCAATGCAGGTAAGCGAATTGTTGAGCTGACTAAACGTTATTATGAGCAGAATGATGAGAGCGCATTACCGCGTAATATCGCAACAAAAGCCGCGTTTGAAAATGCGATGACATTAGATATCGCGATGGGTGGCTCCACAAATACCGTTCTGCATTTGCTGGCGGCTGCGCAAGAAGCGGAAGTGGATTTCACCATGGATGATATCGACCGCTTATCTCGCCAAGTCCCTCATTTATGTAAAGTTGCACCTAGCACCCAAAAATATCATATGGAAGATGTACACCGTGCTGGTGGCGTGATTGGTATTCTTGGGGAGCTGAGTCGTGCAGGTTTATTGCAGGAAGATGTGAAGAATATTTTAGGTCTTTCATTACCAGAAACATTGGCTCAGTACGATGTTATGTTGACGAATGATGAGTCTGTAAGGTCTATGTTCTCAGCGGGACCTGCGGGTATTCGTACCACCCAAGCATTTTCTCAGAATTGCCGTTGGCCATCACTGGATACTGACCGTGAAAATGGTTGTATCCGTAACCTCGAACATGCTTATAGCTTGGATGGTGGTTTGGCGGTACTTGCAGGAAATATCGCTGAAGATGGTTGTATCGTGAAAACAGCAGGGGTTGATGAAGGTAGCTTAACTTTTCGTGGGCCTGCGAAAGTGTTTGAAAGCCAAGATGATGCGGTAGAGGCAATTTTAGGTGGAAAAGTTGTCGCTGGTGATGTTGTCGTCATCCGCTATGAAGGCCCTAAAGGCGGACCGGGTATGCAAGAAATGTTGTACCCAACTTCCTATCTGAAATCGATGGGATTAGGCAAAGATTGTGCACTGATCACCGATGGGCGTTTCTCCGGTGGAAGTTCAGGTTTATCAATCGGCCATATCTCTCCTGAAGCGGCAAGCGGTGGATTACTGGCTCTGGTACAAGATGGGGATATTATCGATATCAATATTCCAAAACGTACCATGTCCCTAGATGTTAACGACAGTGAGCTGGCAAAACGTCGTGAAGCGGAATTAGCGCGTGGAGATAAAGCTTATACTCCGCGTAACCGTCAACGTGAGGTTTCTTTCGCTTTACGCGCTTATGCTTCTTTGGCGACGAGTGCGGATAAAGGCGCTGTACGCGATAAGTCTAAATTAGGAGGCTAATTGTGGCAGCCGCAAAACCATTACCAGCGGCACCGACAGGTGCCGATTATCTGAAGGCGGCGCTCAGTGCGCCTGTTTATGAAGCGGCACAAGTGACGCCACTTCAAGAAATGAGCAAGCTCTCTTCACGTCTGGGTAATACGATTTTAGTCAAACGTGAAGATAGGCAGCCAGTACACAGTTTTAAATTACGTGGCGCTTACGCCATGATTGCGGGCTTGACCGAAGAGCAAAAAGCTAAAGGTGTTGTCACTGCATCAGCGGGAAATCATGCACAGGGCGTAGCGTTGTCGGCTAATCGTGTTGGTATTAAGGCCAAAATTGTTATGCCAGTAGCAACCGCAGATATCAAAGTGGATGCTGTTCGCAGCTTTGGTGGAGAGGCCATTTTATACGGCGCAAATTTTGATGAAGCCAAAGCTCACGCAATTGAGATGGCAAAACGCGAAGGATATACCTTTGTACCGCCGTTTGATCATCCGTCTGTGATAGCAGGTCAAGCAACTATTGCACTAGAACTCCTTCAGCAGGATGCTCACCTCGACCGTATTTTTGTGCCTGTTGGGGGCGGTGGATTGATTGCCGGCGTCGCTGTATTAATCAAGCAGTTGATGCCTGAAATTAAGATTATCGGTGTAGAAGCTGAAGATGCTGCTTGCTTAAAATCGGCATTAGAAGCTGGTCATCCCGTTGATCTCCCTCGTGTTGGTTTATTTGCGGAAGGCGTTGCTGTTAAACGTATTGGCGACGAAACCTTTCGACTATGCCAGCAGTATGTCGATGATGTGATCACCGTAGATAGTGATGCCATTTGTGCGGCACTGAAGGATATTTTTGAAGATGTGAGAGCGATTGCAGAACCGTCGGGGGCGCTAGCGCTGGCGGGACTGAAAAAATATGTTCAGCAACATAACATTAAAGGTGAAAGGCTGGCGCATATTCTGTCAGGCGCCAACATGAACTTCCATGGTTTACGTTATGTATCCGAGCGTTGTGAATTAGGTGAACAACGAGAAGCGCTTCTTGCAGTGACTATTCCTGAACAGAAAGGCAGTTTTTTGCGATTCTGCCAATTGCTTGGTAACCGCTCAATCACTGAGTTTAATTATCGTTATACAGATGCTGATCCAGAGCGAGCCTGCATTTTTGTGGGTGTTCGCTTAAATGGTGGTGAGCAAGAGCGGCATGACATCATTCAAGGGCTGCAAAATAATGGTTATGAAGTGGCTGATTTATCGGATGATGAAATGGCGAAGCTGCATGTGCGCTATATGATCGGTGGGCGACCATCGAAGCCATTAGATGAAAAATTGTATAGCTTTGAGTTTCCTGAATCTCCAGGGGCATTATTGAAGTTCCTAGAAACACTGGGAACTCACTGGAATATCACGCTATTTCATTATCGTAGTCACGGAACAGACTATGGGAGAGTGCTGGCGGCCTTTGAGCTTTCTGGTCCAGAAGTACGCTTTGATCGCCACCTTGATGCACTAGGATATGAATATCATGATGAAACGGGAAATCCATCCTTCCGTTTCTTCCTAGCGCCGCAAGATAGCAAAAGAACATTAGATTGAGTGTTCTGGGAGCAATTCCCAGAATGCTTTAATTAATGGTTCACTTAGGCGTTTGCTGAGCAGGCAAACGCCAAGTTCAAATGGTTCTACCATCGAAATATTATCGAGTTGAGATACACGGCTACGGACAGGCTCGGGGCTATTATCAACGACGACACTTGGTATTAATGCAATACCACAGCCCAATGCCACCATAGACACAATGGCTTCATGACCCGAAACCGTCGCATAAATTACCGGGTTATGGATTCGATGACGCTTAAACCATAATTCAATACGTTTACGAGAAGGGCCATGTTCAGGAAGAATGAACGGTACCGTAGACCAATCCGGCTCCTCTTCAGTCACCATACTCCGTACTGCGCAAGGTAGTGATGGGGCAATAAGTACGAGGGGGATTTCCCCAATTTTGGCGAATCGCACGTTATCTGGCAATTTTTCAGGTTTACCTGCGATGCCTAAATCCGCCTCTTTGGTTTCGACTTTTTCAACGGCATCTGCGGCATCGCCCGTGGTGAGTTTTATTTCAACGAGCGGATGCAAAGCACGAAATTTATCAAGCACTTGAGGTAAATGACTATATGCCGCAGTGACCGAGCAGAATAGGCGTAATTCGCCACTTAGTGATGGGCTTTGCTGATTAAGCGCATGCTTTAGCTGCTGATATTGCAACAATGTTTGTTGGGCAAACTGTTTGAGATGCTCACCCGCTTGGGTCAGTTTCACCGAGCGGTTATCACGAATGAATAGTGGATGACCCAGTTGATCTTCCAAACGCTGAATTTGTCTTGATAGTGTGGATGGACTGACATGCATGGCTTTTGATGTGCGACCAAAGTGGCAACTTTCAGCTAAGTGCAAAAACAGTTGTAGATCACGAATATCCATTTTGCCCTCTGATGATACCTTGATTGACGTTGCAAATATTGCAACATTATATTGTTAATATATCAATTTAAGCAATGCTCATCATCGCATATAGTAAATCCATAACTGCTCAATAATGAGCAACAGGTAACGACGTTACCTGATAATACGAACACAACAGAACACTGACCGAATAATGGAGTAAGACCATGGCGAATTATTTTAATACATTGAATTTACGTGAGCAGTTAGCGCAATTAGGCAAGTGTCGTTTCATGAAACGCGAAGAATTTGCGGATGAAGCGGGCTATCTGAAAGGTAAAAAAATCGTCATCGTCGGTTGTGGTGCTCAAGGTCTGAACCAAGGTTTGAACATGCGCGACTCTGGTTTAGATATCGCTTATGCTTTGCGTCCAGAAGCGATCGCAGAAAAACGTGCATCATGGCGTAAAGCGACAGAAAATGGCTTCAAAGTTGGGACTTATGAAGAACTGATCCCTGAAGCAGATTTAGTTGTTAACTTAACGCCAGACAAACAACACTCTACCGTTGTTCGCGCGGTTCAGCCAATGATGAAACAAGGTGCTGCGTTAGGTTATTCTCACGGTTTTAACATCGTTGAAGTTGGTGAAGAAATCCGCAAAGACATCACGGTTGTGATGGTTGCTCCAAAATGTCCGGGTACCGAAGTTCGTGAAGAGTATAAGCGTGGCTTCGGTGTTCCAACACTGATCGCAGTTCACCCTGAAAATGATCCGAAAGGTGAGGGTATGGCGATTGCGAAAGCATGGGCAGCAGCAACGGGTGGCCATCGTGCGGGCGTTCTGGAGTCCTCTTTCGTTGCTGAAGTTAAGTCTGACTTAATGGGTGAGCAAACAATTCTGTGCGGTATGTTGCAGGCAGGTGCGTTACTGAGCTATGACAAAATGGTTGCCGATGGCGTAGAGCCAGGCTATGCAGGGAAATTAATTCAGTTTGGTTGGGAAACAATCACTGAAGCACTGAAGCAGGGCGGCATCACTCTGATGATGGATCGTTTGTCTAATCCAGCAAAAATCCGTGCTTATGCTTTATCAGAGCAGCTGAAAACCATTTTAGCGCCACTGTTCCAAAAACATATGGATGACATTATTTCTGGTGAGTTTTCATCAACAATGATGGCGGACTGGGCGAATAATGATAAAAACTTACTGGCATGGCGCGAAGAGACCGGTAAATCGTCTTTTGAAAACTACCCAGAATTTGCAGGTAAAATTGCAGAGCAAGAATATTTCGACCATGGCGTTCTGTTAGTTGCGATGGTTAAAGCGGGTGTTGAGTTAGCGTTCGATACTATGTTAGAAGCAGGTATCTTAGAAGAATCAGCATACTATGAATCACTGCATGAGCTGCCGCTGATCGCGAACACAATTGCACGTAAGCGCTTATATGAAATGAACGTCGTTATCTCGGATACTGCGGAGTACGGTAACTACCTGTTCTCATTCGCTGCAGTTCCAATGCTGAAAGAGTTTATGACCAAGTTACAAGCGGGTGATTTAGCGAAACCAGTTGCAGATAATGGTACCGATAACGCGCAATTACGTGATATCAACGAAGCTATCCGTAATCATCCTATTGAGAAGATCGGGAAGACGTTGCGGGGGTATATGACGGATATGAAGAAGATTTCTAGCGCACAATAATTTTTCGTCACTCTTCGCGTGATAGGTGCGTTGGCTGCGCTCGGTTACCCAAGTCACATACTCAATGTATGCTCCTTGAGATAACCTAATTTTTCGTCACTCTTCGCGTGATAGGCGCGTTGGCTGCGCTCGGTTACCCAAGTCACATACTAATGTATGCTCCTTGGGATAACCTCCTTTGCCGCCTTCCTCTAACGCGAATAGTTTAGAAAAATGTATGGCTGTCAAAAAAAACAGAAAGCAAACAAAACCACATCGCTCTGCTGAATGATGTGGTTTTTTGTTTTTTATAAATAGGCAGGATCGTTGCTCAAGAGTTGGGTGGGTTTCTGCTACAATCTGTAGCGAATTCCTTTTTGAATAACTAAGTGATGCAGAGAAACCATGCGATTAAATCCTAGCCAGCAACAGGCAGTTGAATATGTAGATGGTCCGTGCCTTGTTTTGGCAGGGGCAGGCTCAGGTAAAACACGGGTTATTACCAATAAAATTGCGCATCTGATCCGCCATTGTGGTTATCAGCCTCGGCAAATTGCGGCGGTGACATTTACCAATAAAGCCGCGCGCGAAATGAAAGAGCGTGTGGGACAAACATTAGGTAAAAAAGAAGCCCGAGGGCTAATCATTTCCACATTCCATACTTTGGGACTGGAAATTATCAAACGCGAATATAAAGCGTTAGGGATCAAAGCTAATTTTTCTTTGTTTGATGACCAAGACCAAATGGCGTTACTCAAAGAACTCACATTTGATCTGCTTGAGGAAGATAAAGATCTTCTTCAACAGCTGATCTCGGCGATCTCAAATTGGAAAAACGATCTGATCTCTCCGCAGCAAGTGGTTGGGCAAGCGAGAACGGAAAAAGAGCACCATTTTGCTGAGTGCTATCGCCGCTATGAGCTGCATTTAAAAAGTTGTAATGTCTTGGATTTTGATGACTTAATCAGCAAACCAACATTGCTGCTTTATCATAATGAAGAAGTCCGTGAGCGTTGGCAGCAAAAAATTCGTTATTTGCTGGTGGATGAATACCAAGATACGAACACCAGTCAGTATCAGCTAGTGAAATTACTCGTGGGCAGCCGTGCCCGCTTTACCGTCGTTGGTGATGATGACCAGTCTATTTATTCTTGGCGTGGTGCGAGGCCTCAAAACTTAGTGTTACTCAGCCAAGATTTTCCAAAACTGAATGTGATTAAGCTGGAGCAAAATTACCGCTCATCAGGCCGTATTTTGAAAGCGGCCAACATTTTGATTGCCAATAACCCCCATGTCTTCGAGAAAAAATTATTTTCTGAGTTGGGTTATGGGGCGCCATTAAAGGTGCTGACAGCAAATAATGAAGACCATGAAGCGGAACGTGTGATTGGTGAATTAATTGCTCACCACTTTATTAATAAAACCCAATATAAAGACTATGCGATTTTGTATCGTGGCAATCATCAGTCACGTATTTTTGAAAAAATGCTGATGCAAAACCGTATTCCTTACCGAATTTCGGGAGGGACATCCTTTTTCTCACGTCCTGAAATTAAAGATCTTTTAGCTTATTTGCGGGTGCTGACTAACCCTGAAGATGACAGTGCTTTTTTACGTATTGTGAATACGCCGCGCCGAGAAATTGGCCCTAAAACTATCCAAAAATTGGGAGAATGGGCGAATCAGCGAGGCAAAAGCTTATATCACGCCAGCTTTGATTTAGGTCTGGAACAGACTTTAACAGGGAAAGGCTTGGAAGCGTTGCAGCGTTTCACTCATTGGATGGAAGGGATAGTCCGGATTTCGGAGCGTGAACCATTGATAGCGGTACGGGATCTTTTACGGGAAATGGACTACGAGAGTTGGTTGTATGAAACCTCGGCCAGTGCCAAAGCCGCCGAAATGCGAATGAAAAACGTCAATCAATTGTTTACATGGATGAGCGAAATGATTGAAGGGGATGAGCTAAATGATCCAATGACGCTCAATCAGGTTGTCACTCGCTTTACGCTGCGCGATATGATGGAACGTGGGGAAGATGATGAAGATTCAGATCAGGTTCAGTTGATGACATTGCACGCATCTAAAGGTCTTGAATTTCCTTATGTTTTCTTAGTTGGAATGGAAGAGGGATTATTGCCTCATCAAAGTAGTATTGATGAAAATAATATTGATGAAGAGCGTCGACTGGCTTACGTGGGAATTACGCGAGCGCAGCGAGAGTTATTCTTTACTCATAGCCGTGAGCGTCGCCAATACGGCGAACTGATCCGCCCTGAACTGAGCCGCTTTTTGATGGAATTACCGCAAGATGATTTGGTGTGGGAACAACAACGAAAAGTGGTTACCGCTGAAGAGCGAATGCAAAAAGGGCAGTCCGCTTTAGCGGATATCAAGGCACGCTTGGGGTTAAATAAGAAAACTGATCAGTAGCAAAAGAGTTTAAGAGAGAGTTCCCACGACGAGGTGGGAACCTATCATGATCAATTTAGAGCGATATCAATTGGAGCTATTACGCTCTTCTAAGGCCAGTTGCCAATTCACATACCCTTGCCACTGAACTTCTTGCTGTAAATTTTCAGCTCGTAAAGGGTGTTCCTCAAGCCAGCGGTATGGCAGTGCGATGGTTAAATCTTGCCCATTAGCGTTAAGGCGCAATGCTGGTAATGTATCGTCACGTCTACGGCTGGCAAAAATAATGGCTAGGCGCAATAAACGACATAATGCGTAAGTTTGCTGAATAGGTAATGCATTTTGTTGGCTCAGCGAAGCGAGGTCGATTTGACCTTGCTGGTTCTTGAGAAGAACCGCGAGAAAGCGTTTTTGCGCTGGCGTGAAGCCTGGTAAATCAAGGTGAGTGATTAAATAACTTGCGTGCTCTGGGCCTTTGCGAAAATCAACACTCAGCCCAATCTCATGTAATGCACAAGCGCTGGATAATAAATCACGGCAACGGCTATCTAATTCCCACTCTTTGGCAACTTGCAGGTAGAAATGTTCAGCAAGCTGGCGCACGCGGCTAGCCTGTTCAATATCCACAAGGAAGCGACGCTGAATATTGCGTAGCGTGCGTGCGCGAATATCTTGCTCAATAGGCAGTTCAAGCATGCCATACACTAAGCCTTCGCGAAGAGCGCCGCCGGCTAATGTCATATTTTCGATATTCAGAGCTTTGAAAATTGCGATCAGGATCGATAAGCCACTTGGGAAAACGAGGGCACGTTCAAACGTGAGGCCCTCGATTTCAAGCTCTTCTAATTTATGGCACTGGATAGCTTTATGTTTCAGTTGCTGTAATTTACTCAGAGTGATGAGTTCATCCATCCCTTGAGCAATCATGATTTCCTGAATCGCTTGTACAGTACCCGATGCACCGACACAAATTTTCCACCCATGGTTTTTAAGGGCATCTGCGATAGGCGCAATGACGTGTTGAGCTGCCGCTTCGGCTTGAGCGAAGTTTTCTTCTGTTAGCGTTCTGTCGCTAAAGTAGCGTTCAAGCCAAGTCACACAGCCCATTTCTAGGCTATAAAGTAGCTGAGCTTTAGCGCCTGTACCGGTGACAAGTTCGGTGCTGCCGCCCCCGATATCGACCACTAAGCGTTGCTCTGGCCCGCCAGTTGTATGGGCGACGCCTTGATAAATCAAGCGAGCTTCTTCTTCTCCTTGGATTATTTTTACGGGATTTCCGAGGATTTGGCTGGCTTTCTCAATAAAGGCATCGGCATTTTTGGCAAGGCGTAATGTCGCGGTTGCCACAACTCGAATTTGCGAGTTAGGAATATCTTGCAGATGTTCTGAGAAGAGACGCAGGCATTGCCAGCCTCGTTCCATGGCTTGCGCAGATAAAATATTATCTTTATCTAAACCCGCTGCCAGACGAACTTTCCGTTTAACCCGAGAAATAATCTGAATGCTACCTGCAGTTTCGCGAACAACCAGCATATGAAAGCTGTTGGAACCCAAATCGATAGCGGCATACAGAGAAGAAGATTTCAGCATAGGGTATTTACTCAGCCTGCACGTTTATGGTTATTACGTGGGCCATTATGGCGACGCGGCGCATTAGAATTGCGGCGTGGACCACTAGGGCGCGGACGGTGACGGCGTTTTGGTGCCGGCAGGTCGCTCAGCAGTGCATCACTGTTATATTTACTGACAGGGATGGAGTGCTGAATATACTCTTCGATTGCAGGTAAGTTTAGTGCGTATTCTTCACATGCTAAGCTGATAGAATTTCCGCTTTCACCTGCACGACCTGTACGTCCAATACGGTGCACATAGTCTTCGCAATCGTCAGGTAAATCATAGTTAAATACATGAGTTACTGATGGAATATGTAATCCACGAGCAGCAACGTCAGTCGCAACCAAGATATCAATTTGACCTTGGGTGAACTGTTCTAAAATGCGCAGACGTTTTTTCTGTGCGACATCGCCAGTTAATAACCCGACACGGTGGCCATCGGCAGCAAGGTGAGCCCAGATATCATCACAACGATGCTTCGTATTGGCGAAAATAATGCAGCGCTCTGGCCACTCTTCTTCGAGTAGCGTTTGCAGTAGGCGCATTTTTTCTTCGTTGGATGGATAAAATAGCTCTTCTTTAATACGGTGACCGGTTTTTTGTAGTGGTTCAACTTCCACATATTCCGGGCTGTTCATTTGTTCAAACGCTAATTCTCTAACGCGGTAAGAGAGTGTTGCGGAGAATAGTAAGTTGAGTCGGTCTGCTGCGCCAGGCATACGGCGGAATAACCAACGAATATCTTTAATAAAACCGAGGTCGTACATACGGTCAGCTTCATCCAAAACAACAACTTGGATAGCCGCTAAATCAACGTGACCTTGTTTTGCATAATCAATAAGACGACCGGTTGTTCCAATAAGGATATCAACGCCGTTTTGTAATACGCGTAACTGCTCGTCATAGCCATCACCACCATAGGCTAGACCCATTTTCAAACCAGTGTACTCAGCCAGCTCTTTAGCATCTGAGTAAATCTGTACGGCTAATTCACGAGTAGGAGCCATGATCAGCGCACGTGGCTGATTGGTTTTTTTCCCCTCGATTGCCGGGTGAGTTAAGAGAAAATGAAATGTAGACGTTAGGAATGCTAACGTTTTACCTGTACCTGTTTGTGCTTGCCCCGCAACATCTTTGCCTTCGACAGTATAAGGCAGGGTAGACGCCTGAATAGGCGTGCAAAAGTTGAAGCCTTTTTTATTAAGTGCTTCAATGACTTTTGGGTGCAATGCGAAGTCGGAAAACTTCTTTTCTGTCAAGTGTGCTTTACTCATAGTATGTTAGAATATCAGTTATCGGTTGGTTTACGAAAGCGTATCTTTTGAAATAAAGCATACTGCTGCCAATTAATGTTACACTATGTCTGTAAAAATGATCCTTTGGAGTACAACATGAGCGACAAAATTAAACATATTACTGATGCAAGTTTTGAGTCAGACGTTCTAAATGCAAGTTCACCTGTTTTAGTCGACTTCTGGGCTGCATGGTGTGGACCTTGTAAAATGATCGCGCCAATCCTTGATGAAGTTGCTGAAGAATATACAGGCAAAGTGACTATCGCAAAACTGAATATTGATGATAATCCAGCGACTGCCCCAAAATTTGGTATTCGCGGTATCCCTACACTGTTATTATTCAAAAACGGCAGTGTAGCTGCAACTAAAGTTGGTGCTTTATCTAAAACTCAACTGAAAGAATTTCTAGACGAAAATCTGTAAGTTATAGCTTTATATAAGCCAAAACGTTTAGCGGCGCATTTATTTTATATAGAGAGTCGCTAGACGTCCCCATTTAAGCATGATAAGTTATCCGCATTCCTCATAGAGTACCCATAAGAATTACCTTGTTTTCCTTTGCTCTTTTCTGAAACGTCTAGCTTGCAGTTCTGTTCAATGCCAATTTTAGTTACTGACTATTAATCTAAAGTTGATAATTCATGGTTGTATCACTGTGACTTGAGTCTTGAGTAAATAAATGGGCTGTATTAGGGATAAGATGTTGTCCTAAAATGTATAAAAAACTATTGCTAATATTGATTACGTTTCTAATAATATGCGGCATGTCATCTTGATGATTACAACGCTTTCGTTAGTCACAACACCTTCACAGCAATATTAGTTGTAGCTAGCACAAATTTTAATGCATTGTTGTTGGTTATAAGTCCATATCTATCAACAGGGCACTATAAAGTTAAACTGGCGCTTCATAGGTTCACTATACTAAATAGGTTCACTATAAAAGTTGCCTCCAATTTACGTTCATAGTTCGAGAAATACCCCGAGTTAAAGAACCCACCATTATGAATCTTACCGAATTAAAAAATACGCCTGTATCAGAACTGATTACGTTAGGCGAAAACATGGGGCTAGAGAACTTAGCCCGTATGAGAAAGCAGGATATTATTTTCTCAATTTTGAAGCAGCATGCTAAAAGTGGAGAAGATATTTTCGGCGATGGCGTACTGGAAATATTGCAGGATGGATTTGGTTTCCTCCGTTCAGCAGACAGTTCTTACCTCGCAGGCCCTGATGATATCTATGTTTCCCCTAGCCAAATTCGCCGCTTTAACCTACGCACCGGCGACACCATTTCAGGAAAAATTCGTCCCCCGAAAGAAGGTGAACGCTATTTTGCACTCTTGAAAGTTAACGAAGTTAACTTTGACAAACCTGAAAATGCCCGCAGCAAAATCCTTTTTGAAAACTTAACCCCATTACATGCCAATAATCGTCTGCGCATGGAGCGTGGTAACGGTTCTACTGAAGATTTAACGGCGCGCGTATTGGATTTAGCCGCACCTATCGGTCGTGGACAGCGTGGTTTGATCGTTGCACCACCGAAAGCGGGTAAAACCATGTTACTGCAAAATATTGCGGCTAACATTGCCCATAACTACCCTGACTGCGTATTGATGGTTCTGCTGATCGATGAGCGTCCAGAAGAAGTTACTGAGATGCAACGCTTAGTGAAAGGTGAAGTTATCGCTTCAACGTTTGATGAGCCAGCTGCGCGTCACGTCCAAGTTGCTGAAATGGTTATCGAGAAAGCGAAACGTCTGGTTGAGCATAAAAAAGACGTTATCATTTTACTGGATTCTATTACTCGTCTTGCTCGTGCATACAACACCGTCGTTCCTTCATCAGGTAAAGTATTGACCGGTGGTGTGGACGCAAACGCATTACATCGTCCAAAACGTTTCTTCGGTGCTGCTCGTAACGTTGAAGAAGGTGGTAGCTTGACTATCATAGCGACCGCGTTAGTTGATACCGGTTCGAAAATGGATGAAGTGATTTACGAAGAATTTAAAGGAACAGGTAACATGGAATTACACCTGTCCCGTAAAATTGCTGAAAAACGTGTTTTCCCTGCGATTGATTACAACCGCTCTGGTACACGTAAAGAAGAGCTGCTCACCTCCCAAGATGAGCTGCAAAAAATGTGGATCCTGCGTAAGATTATTCACCCAATGGGCGAAATCGATGCAATGGAATTCCTCATCAGCAAATTAGCAATGACTAAGACTAACGAAGAGTTCTTTGATTTTATGAAAAGAGCATAGTTTCGTTAGGATTATGAGTATAGAAATAGGCGCTCTAATTAGGGCGCCTATTTTTTTATCAGTGAACAGTGAACATTCACAAAATAATAGTCTTTATTATTTATCAACATAAGCATGAATTACTTTCTTGATGAGTAAAATGAAATAATCAACGGATGCTAGCTTATTCTCTATAAGATGGTATTTTTTACATTAATTTTTATACTTAGATTTATCCAATGACTGATATTTACTCATTCATATGAAAAGTGATAGTGATGGTCGGTTAATATGTTGGAGATTGTTTTTATGGCATGCATCTTGCAATGTTAAGGGATAAAATCTTTAAGGTGAGTTTGTAACGCAAAACTATATCGGCGTATTGGTATTTCCGGCATGTTTTGTGCATATCAAAACGCAGGAAATCTGTTTTAGAGTACCATTTTTTGTTCGAATACTATGTGGCGGCAGTAATTTATCACAGCAACCAAAAGTTTTAGTGTTTAAAAGTTGGATAGAAATATAAGAGAGTAGAACAGTGGATAGCACACACTTTGTAAGTAATCTCTTCTATGTCTTTTTGTTTACCTTAGCTTTTATTTTTGTCGCGCGTATTGTGGCGAAAAAAATTGGCTTGGTTGATAAACCGAATTTCAGGAAGAAACACGTAGGATTGGTTCCTCTCGTTGGAGGGATCTCTGTTTTCTTTGGCGTTTGCTTCGCGTTTATGATCACGGAAGAATACATTCCCCATAAGTGGCTATATATTGCTTGTGCGGGGCTCTTAGTGTTCGTTGGTGCTCTGGATGATAGGTTTGATATCAGCGTGAAATTACGCGCTGGGGTTCAAGCTATCGTCGCTGTCGTCATGATGACAGCTGGTGGGTTGTCGTTAGAGTCTCTAGGCCATGCATTTGGTCCTTGGGAACTGGTACTTGGGCCATTTGGTTATATCGTCACCTTATTTGCCGTTTGGGCTGCAATCAATGCCTTCAACATGGTTGATGGCATCGATGGTTTATTAGGCGGATTGTCCTCGGTTTCCTTTGGAGCCCTTGGTTTCTTACTGTATCAAAATGGTAACTATGCGTTAGCGTTTTGGTGTTTTGCATTTATAGCAGCTATTCTTCCTTATATCCTCATGAATATGGGCGTTTTAGGGCGTCGCTTTAAAGTGTTCATGGGTGATGCGGGAAGTACGTTGATTGGCTTTACCATTATTTGGATCCTTGTTGCTTCAACACAAGAAGATGTCCATCCAATAAACCCTGTGACTGCATTATGGATTATTGCTATTCCGCTTATGGATATGGTGGCAATTATGTACCGCCGTATTCGTAAAGGTATGAGTCCATTCTCACCGGATCGTCAGCATATTCATCACTTGATTATGCGCTCAGGTTTTACCCCGAAAGGGGCATTTGTAATCATCACATTGGCTGCGGCAATTCTTGCGTGTATTGGTATTATTGGCGAGCGCCTTTCATTCGTTCCTGAATGGGTAATGTTGGCATTATTTTTGCTTGTATTTATGATGTATGGTTACTGCATCAAGCGAGCATGGAAAGTCGCCCGTTTTATCAAGCGAATTAGACGTCGTGCGCGTAAGAGTGCGGTCCGGTAACGACAAACGAACTATAGAGGTTCTGTGCAGTGAATAACTCAGAAACGCAACCTAATCAACATCAAACCTCGCTTGAAGCGGAGTTAGATATTCGTGATTTATGCCGTTCACTATGGCAGGGTAAAATTTGGATCGTCGCATGTGCAGTGATTTTTGCTGCGATTGCACTGGGAGCATCCTATTTTATGCAGCCGAAGTGGAGCACAACGGCTATCACGGATTTACCGACTGTGAACAATCTGGGAAGTTATTATTCTCAGCAACAATTTCTGCGCAACCTTGATTCTCGTATTAATGCGGTGGGGCAAGAAGGGCAACTACCAACGATTGCCAAAGAAGCTTATGAAGAATTTACCAAACAATTAGGTTCTTACGATACTCGCCGCCAATTTTGGTTAGGTACTGAGTATTATAAGCAACGCTTGGAAAATGACCCGAAAGCGGATGCGGCATTGTTGGACGAGCTGATCAACAATATCGAATATACGCCAGCTGATGCACTCAAAAACCCAACAGATAGCGTGAAGTTAGTAGCTGAAACAGCAACAGACAGCAATCAACTGTTACGTGAATATATTGAGTTTGCTAATCAGCGTGCAACGACAAATTTGAATGATGAATTGAAAGGGACGTGGGCAACCAAAACCCAATCAATGAAAGCGTTAGTTAAACGTGAAGCGATGGTAGCAACGGCAGCGTATGACCGTCGTCTAAATAGCCTTGAACAAGCTCTTAAAGTGGCTGAAAAGCAAGGTATTTCACGTAATCAAACGACTGCGCCAGTGGATGAAATTCCTGACTCAAAAATGTTCATGTTAGGTGTTCCATTACTGCAAGCTCAAATTGAGACGTTAAAAGCAACAGGTCCAGATTTTGATACAGATTATGATCAGAATGTGGCGATGTTATCGACGCTGAATGTTGAACCTGTTCTTCAAGATAATTTCCATGCGTATCGTTATCTGCGAACGCCTGAAGATCCAATCAAACGCGATAGTCCGCGCAGAGCATTTATTGCTGTTCTGTGGGGTGCAATTGGTATGTTAGTAGGTGCCGGAGTGGTACTGTCTCGCCGTCGCCCATCGTAATGTCATATTCGCCACCGGCGGCAAGGTCGGTGGCGAAATAGCATCATTAAAACTAAAGAAAGCAGTAAACTGCGAAGAAAATATAAGAGAGTCACTGTGAAAGTATTGACTGTATTCGGCACACGGCCTGAAGCCATTAAAATGGCTCCATTGGTTCATGCTCTTGCTGATGATGCAGACTTTGAAGCGAAAGTGTGTGTCACCGCTCAGCACCGTGAAATGCTAGATCAAGTACTGAACTTATTTGAGATCACGCCCGATTATGATCTCAACATTATGAAGCCAGGTCAGGATTTAACCGATATTACTTGCCGTATTTTGGAAGGATTAAAGGCAGTATTTGCGGATTTCCAACCGGATGTTGTCCTTGTGCACGGCGATACCGCCACAACAATGGCAACCAGTCTTGCGGCATTCTACCATCGCATTCCAGTTGGGCATGTTGAAGCTGGACTGCGCACAGGAAACCTCTACTCGCCATGGCCAGAAGAAGGTAACCGTAAAATTGCGGGACACCTTGCTCAATACCATTTCGCGCCGACAGAAAACTCGCGCCAAAACTTACTCAATGAATCTATTCCCGATAGCCATATTTCTGTGACTGGCAATACAGTCATTGATGCGCTGTTGTGGGTCAAAGAGAAGGTAATGGGTAACCAAAATATGATGGCTGAATTAGCCGGAAATTACCCATTTATCGATCCAAATAAAAAAATGTTGCTTGTGACCGGCCACCGCCGTGAAAGTTTTGGTGGCGGTTTCGAGCGTATTTGTCATGCATTAGCGGATATCGCTCAAGCGCACCCTGATGTTCAAGTGGTTTACCCAGTTCACTTGAACCCAAATGTGAGCGAGCCAGTAAAACGAATTCTGCATGGTATTGATAATATTATCTTAATTAGTCCTCAAGAATATCTGCCGTTCGTCTATTTGATGAACCATGCGTATCTGATTTTAACGGATTCCGGTGGTATTCAAGAAGAAGCGCCATCTTTAGGCAAACCTGTTTTAGTTATGAGAGATACCACCGAACGCCCTGAAGCGGTTGATGCAGGGACAGTTCGTTTAGTGGGAACAGATACACAAACCATTGTAAATGAAGTTAATCGGTTACTGACAGATGAAGCGGAATATCACGAAATGAGCCGCGCACATAACCCGTATGGTGATGGTCATGCTTGTCAGCGTATTCTTGCAGCATTAAAAAGCAATCAGGTGAAATTATGAGTTTTGAAACTATTTCTGTTATCGGCCTCGGTTATATCGGTTTACCAACAGCGGCAGCCTTCGCATCTCGTAAGAAGCAGGTTGTCGGCGTAGATGTCAACCAGCATGCTGTTGACACTATCAATCAAGGTAAAATCCATATTGTGGAACCTGAGCTGGATGTTGTGGTGAAAAAAGCGGTTGAAGAAGGTCACTTAAAAGCCTTCACCAAGCCACAACCCGCAGACGCATTCCTGATTGCTGTTCCTACACCATTCAAAGGTGAACACGAGCCTGATTTGGTGTACGTGAAAGCGGCAGCTGAGTCTATCGCGCCGGTCCTGAAAAAAGGCGACTTAGTGATCCTTGAATCTACGTCTCCAGTGGGTACGACTGAGCAAATGGCGCAGTGGTTAGCCGCCGCTCGCCCTGATTTGACCTTCCCTCACCAAGCTGGTGAAGAAGCAGATATCGATGTGGCATACTGCCCTGAGCGCGTACTGCCGGGCCAAGTGATGGTTGAACTGATCAAAAATGACCGTGTTGTTGGCGGGATGACACCGAAATCTTCACTGCGTGCTAGCGAACTGTACAACATCTTCTTAGAAGGTGAGTGTGTAATCACTAACTCAAGAACGGCTGAAATGTGTAAGTTAACGGAAAACAGCTTCCGTGACGTTAACATCGCATTTGCTAACGAGTTATCGCTGATTTGTGCAGACCAAGATATCAATGTTTGGGAACTGATTAGCCTTGCAAACCGTCACCCTCGCGTGAACATTCTTCAGCCGGGCCCAGGCGTTGGTGGTCACTGTATCGCGGTCGACCCGTGGTTTATCGTGGCTCAAAGCCCAAAACAATCTCGTTTAATCCACACTGCGCGTTTAGTTAACGATGGCAAGCCAATTTGGGTTGTTGATCAAGTAAAAGCGGCGGTGGCTGATTGCTTAGTGGAAACTGGCAAAAAAGCGAATGAAATCAAAATCGCATGTTTCGGTTTATCGTTCAAACCAAACATCGATGACCTGCGCGAAAGCCCAGCAATGCACATCACCAAGATGGTTGCGAACTGGAACCCAGGTAAAACATTTGCGGTTGAACCACATATTCACGAATTACCAACGGCACTGAAAGGTATTGCGGAGCTGGTTTCTATTGAAACTGCTGTGAGCGAAGCGGATGTGATCCTGATGTTAGTCGACCATAACCTATTTAAAGGTATCCAAGGTTCTGCTATCCCACAAAAATGGGTTGTGGATACAAAAGGAGTATGGCGTTGAAACGTATTTTAATTACAGGTGGAGCCGGCTTTATCGGCTCAGCTGTTGTTCGTCATGTGATTGAAAACACAAAAGACCACGCGATTGTGGTTGACTGTTTAACCTACGCGGGCAATTTAGAGTCATTAGCGGAAGTCGCCAATAGCGAGCGTTATGCTTTTGAACAAGTGAACATTTGTGACCGTGCAGCATTGGATAAAGTGTTTGCTGAACACAAACCTGATGTCGTGATGCATTTAGCGGCAGAAAGCCACGTAGACCGTTCGATTGATGGCCCTGCGGCATTTATCGAAACTAACATCGTGGGTACTTACACCTTGTTAGAAGCGGCGCGTCATTACTGGTCTGCACTTGAAGATAGTAAAAAAGCGGCTTTCCGTTTCCATCACATTTCAACTGATGAAGTGTATGGCGACTTGGAAGGTCCAGATGGCTTCTTTACGGAAACTACACCGTATGCACCAAGCAGCCCATATTCAGCCTCAAAAGCGTCTAGCGACCACTTAGTGCGTGCGTGGCAGAGAACGTATGGTTTACCGACCATGATCACCAACTGCTCAAATAACTATGGTCCTTATCACTTCCCTGAGAAGCTGATCCCATTGATTATTTTGAATGCGATTTCCGGTAAGCCGCTGCCAGTGTACGGCAAAGGTGAGCAAATTCGTGATTGGCTGTTTGTGGAAGACCATGCGCGAGCGCTGCATTTAGTAGCGACTCAAGCACAGCCGGGTTCAACCTACAATATTGGTGGCCATAACGAGCGCCGTAATATTCAAGTGGTTGAAACAATTTGTGAATTACTTGAAGAGCTGCACCCGCAGAAACCTCAAGGGGTTGCTCATTACCGCGACTTAATCACGTATGTGAAAGACCGTCCTGGTCACGATATGCGCTACGCCATTGACGCCGATAAAATTGAGCGTGAATTAGGCTGGACACCAGAAGAGACGTTTGAATCCGGGATCCGTAAAACGGTGCTGTGGTATTTAAACAATGAAACTTGGTGGCGTCGTGTGCAAGATGGCTCCTATGCCGGTGAACGTCTAGGCTTAGGCAGCTAGGAGGCAATATGAAAGGTATTATTCTGGCTGGTGGTTCGGGAACGCGTTTGCACCCGATTACTCGCGGCATCTCAAAACAGTTGCTGCCGATTTATGACAAGCCAATGATCTACTATCCGCTGTCAGTGTTAATGCTGGCAGGGATCCGCGAAATCTTAGTGATTTCAACGCCAGATGATTTGCCGATGTTCCAGCGTTTACTGGGCGATGGTCATGAATTTGGTATCGAATTGAGCTACGCGGAACAGCCTTCTCCAGATGGACTGGCTCAAGCGTTTATCATTGGTGAAGAGTTCATTAATGGGGACTCTTGCTGCTTAGTGCTCGGAGACAATATTTTCTTCGGTCACTCATTCAGCCCTAAATTAATGTCAGTCGCCGCACGTCAAAAGGGCGCGACGGTATTCGGCTATCAAGTGATGGATCCTGAGCGTTTTGGTGTGGTGGAGTTTGATGACAATTTCAAAGCGTTGTCTATCGAAGAAAAACCAAAAAAACCAAAATCAAACTGGGCAGTGACGGGTTTATATTTCTATGATAACCAAGTGGTTGATTTTGCTAAGCAAGTAAAACCTTCCGAACGTGGTGAACTGGAAATTACCTCCATCAATCAAATGTATTTAGAGCGCGGTGAGCTTAGCGTTGAGCTGCTCGGTCGTGGCTTCGCTTGGTTAGATACAGGCACTCATGACAGCTTAATTGAAGCCGGAACATTTGTTCAGACCGTTGAGAAACGTCAGGGCTTTAAAGTGGCTTGTTTAGAAGAGATTGCATGGCGTAATGGTTGGTTGTCTGACGACCAAGTTAAAGAAGCCGCCGCTCGCCTGAATAAAACAGGTTATGGCAAATACTTAGAGGACTTACTTCGTGTCCGTCCGCGCCAATATTGATCCCCTAGATTGGGAATCTGATTTTTTCAAACGTTCAACGGCGAAACTGGATTTCGCCGCGACTGATGCACAAATTATTCTTTCTTATCAATTGGATAAGTTTGATATTGTGCAAGCGAAAGTTGCGGCATCCGAGACAGCTAAAATCGATGAGCTAGCCAGTATGGGGTTCAGTTTTGTTGAAGGCGAAATTGATTTTGCGTTAACTATTGGCACAGAAAATGCTTATCTAAACACAGCGTTATCAGAGACGGATAATGTGGTTGTTGCACAAACAGGGGATATTGTTTCTCTGCGCGACACCGCCGCCTCTGTGTTTAGTAACAGCCGCTTTAGAACCCCTTGGTACCATGAAGGGGACAGCGGTCGGTTTTATGCATTATGGATAGAAAAAGCCGTTCTTGGCACCTTTGACCATACCTGTTTACTCCTTAGAGATAATGCAGGTGATATTTTAGGTTTCGTTAGCCTACGTAGCCTTGATGCAGATACAGCTAGAATTGGGCTGTTAGCGGCAACGCCAAGTGCAGCAGGACGCGGTATCGGTCGGAAATTAATGTCAGCAGCGTATCAGTGGTGCGTGCAACACCAAAAAAGACAGTTAAATGTTGCCACGCAAATGAGCAATGTTGCGGCGTTAAATCTTTATTCACGTAGCGGTGCGGCAATCGCCAGCACAGCATATTGGTTATACAGGGGACAACATGATTCCATTTAATAAACCACCCGTTGTAGGTACTGAAGTTGAGTATATGAAGCAGGCCATGGCTAGTGGCAAACTGTGCGGGGATGGTGGTTTCACTAAGCGTTGTGAAGAGTGGATGGAGAAACGTTTTAACTGTCCGAAAGTCCAGTTAACACCGTCTTGCACCGCTTCATTAGAAATGGCAGCGATCCTGATTGATATTAAGCCGGGCGATGAAGTCATCATGCCAAGCTTTACCTTCGTATCGACCTCTAACGCATTCGTGTTACGAGGTGCCAAAATTGTGTTCGTGGATATTCGTCCAGATACGATGAATATCGATGAAACCAAAATTGAAGCGGCAATCACTGATCGCACACGTGCAATTGTTCCTGTTCACTACGCTGGCGTGGCTTGCGAAATGGACACCATCATGGCTATCGCGAAGAAACACAATTTATTTGTGATTGAAGACGCGGCGCAAGGCGTGATGTCTACCTACAAAGGTAAAGCACTGGGTACCATCGGTCATATTGGCTGCTATAGCTTCCATGAAACCAAAAACTACTCTTCAGGTGGTGAAGGTGGTGCGACTTTAATCAATGATAAAGCGTTGATTAACCGTGCAGAAGTGATCCGTGAAAAAGGTACAAACCGCAGCCAATTCTTCCGTGGTCAAGTGGACAAATATACCTGGCGCGACATCGGCTCAAGCTACCTGTTATCTGACTTACAAGCAGCCTATTTATGGGCGCAGTTAGAAGAAGCCGACAAAATCAACGAACGCCGTTTACTGCTGTGGGATCGCTATTATCAAGCGTTACAATCGCTGGTAGCTGCAGGTCGTTTAGAGTTAGCCACCGTGCCGGAAGATTTGAAACATAATGCCCATATGTTCTATATCAAACTCAAAGATGTGGAAGAGCGCACAGAGTTTAATGACTATATGAAATCTCATGGCATTTTGACTGTTTTCCACTATGTACCACTGCACACCAGCCCTGCTGGAATGGAATTCGGTTATTTCCACGGTGAAGACAAATACACTTCGGTTGAAAGTGACCGTTTAGTGCGTCTGCCAATGTTCTACAACATGACAGACGACGAGCAACAAGTGGTTATTGAGCGAATCAAAGCGTTCTTTGCCTAATGTCACTCGCTAAAGCATCGGTTTGGACTGCTGGGTCTACCCTGATTAAAATCGGGGTGGGCCTGTTGATCGTCAAATTATTTGCAGTCTCATTTGGCCCAAGTGGTGTGGGGCTGGCGGGGAACTTCCGCCAATTAATTACGGTGCTAGGCGTATTGTCTGGTGCTGGGATCTTCAATGGCGTCACAAAATATGTGGCAGAACACCATCAAGATCCGCAGAAATTACGGGCTGTGCTGGGAACGTCTTCCACGATAATCCTCGGATTTTCAACGTTACTGGCGATTATTTTCTTGCTATGCAGTGCCCCGATCAGTGCCGCACTATTTGATACTGAGCAATACAGTGGCGTGATCCGCATGGTTGCCTTGATTCAAATGGGTATCGCGTACGCGAACTATTTCTTGGCGATTTTGAAAGGCTACCGAGACGCTGCGGGGAATGCGACGGCCATCATTTTTGGTAGCATAATCGGCGTAGTCGCCTATTATTTATGCTATCTAATGGGGGGTTATGATGGCGCACTTGCAGGGTTAGCATTGGTTCCTGCATTGGTGGTGTTGCCTGCGGCAGGTATGGTTATTCGACGTAAACAGTTTGCGTTGTCATCCCTCAAACCTGCGTGGGATAAAGCCATTGCCACTAGTCTTGGTAAATTCACTATCATGGCGATGTTGACGGCGATTACGCTGCCAGTCGCCTATATTATGATGCGAAATTTACTGGCACAAACCTATAGCTGGGATGAAGTGGGATTATGGACGGGCGTCACCACGATTTCGGATGCCTATTTACAATTCATCACAGCAACATTTTCGGTCTATTTGCTGCCGACGTTATCTCGTTTACAGCATAAAAATGAAATCTCTGCCGAAATTGTTAAGGCATTGAAGTTTGTATTACCTGCTGTTGCCGCCGTGAGCTTTACGGTTTGGCTGCTGCGTGATTTTGCGATTTGGCTGCTGTTCTCAAAAGAGTTTACAGGGATGAGAGACCTGTTCGCTTGGCAGCTGGTCGGCGACGTATTGAAAGTGGGTGCTTACGTCTTTGGTTATCTGGTCATCGCGAAAGCGGCGCTGCGTTTTTATGTTCTTACGGAAGTGAGCCAATTTGTTCTGTTAACGGGCTTTGCCCATTGGTTTATTCCTGAACATGGCGCCGTGGGAGCGACACAAGCCTATATGGCGACCTATATCGTATATTTTACTCTCTGTTGTTGCGTATTTTTGATCTACCGTAGGCGAGCATGACAACCTTAATACATGTACTGGGATCTGACCTCCCGCATCATAATCAGACGGTTTTAACGTTTTTTAATAACGTTATTTGCCAAGAGATGGCACCGTCACAAAAGCCGCATTTTATGGTGGTGAGCCAGGATGCGCAGCTCGCTGCTGCCTATCCGATGCTTGAAATTGAAGTTTTTGACAGCAAACAATCTATTGCAGATAGCGTAATTCGTCGCGCGAAAGTGGAACGTCGGACACGCTTTTTCTTCCATGGGCAATTTAATGCGCCAATTTGGTTAGCACTGCTTTTTGGCAAGATAAAATCCCATCAATTTTGGTGGCATATTTGGGGGGCTGATCTCTATGAAGAATCCAGCTCGCTGAAATTTAAACTATTTTATATTCTTCGTCGTCTGGCACAAAAGAAAGTGGGGCACGTTTGTGCAACGCGGGGAGATTTGTGCCATTTCCAACAGTCGAATCCTAATGTGCCATCGTCGGTTCTCTATTTCCCGACACGTATGGATCCGGCATTGACGCTAAACGAACGTCAGCCTCGTGAGGGCGAGCAGCTAACTATCCTGCTCGGTAACTCGGGTGACCGCTCCAATCGTCATGTGGAAGCGCTGAGCGCGATTAAACAGCAATTTGGCGACAAGGTGAAAGTGATAGTCCCAATGGGCTACCCAGCGAATAACCAAAACTACATTGCAGAAGTTGAGCAAGCAGCACAGAGCGAATTCCCTCAAGGGCAGGTGGATATCCTTAAAGAACGTATGGCGTTCGATGATTACCTGAATTTGCTGAAAACCTGCGACCTTGGCTACTTTATTTTTAATCGCCAACAAGGGGTTGGAACGGTTTGTTTACTTATTCAGTTCTCTATTCCTTTTGTCATTAGCCGCCAAAATACCTTCTGGCAAGATTTAACGGCGCAGAATGTCCCGGTCTTTTTCTATGGTGATGAGCTAACTCTGCCATTAGTGGATGAAGCACAACGCCAAATGAATTCGCTTAATAAACAGCATATTGAATTCTTTGCGCCTAACTTTACTGATGCCTGGAAACAGATCCTCAGCATCGCGGAGGCGAAAGCATGACATTGCTTGAATTGGGTGGCTTAGCGCTTATCTACCTAATCTCCATTATCTTTATCGGCACGCTGATGTATAAAGAGTTTTTACGCGTGCGCTTTAATTTTAATATTTTCTTTACTTTATTGTATTTACTGACGTTTTACTTCGGATTCCCACTGACTTGCGCATTGGTTTTCCAGTTTGATGTCGCGATAGTCCCTGCCGATTACTTGATGTATGCCATGCTGGCGTCAACCAGCTTCTATGCCATTTACTATGTGACGTACAAAACGCGTTTAACTAAGCGCGTGGATACCCAGCGTCGTGCCGTATTTAGCATGAATAAGGTGGAAACCAATCTGACCTGTCTGCTACTAATTGCCGTGGCGGTGGTTACTGTAGGTATTTTCTTCATGGATAACGGCTTCTTGCTGTTTAAGTTGAAATCCTATAGCCAGATATTTTCCAGTCAGGTGTCGGGCGTGGCATTGAAGCGCTTTTTCTACTTCTTTATCCCTGCAATGCTGATTGTCTATTTCTTGAAACCCACGCAAAAACGCTGGATTTTCTTCTTGATCAGCACGGTCTCATTCGGTTTCTTAACCTATGTAATTGTGGGCGGAACCCGTGCCAATATTATCTTGGCATTTGCCCTGTTCCTATTTATCGGGATTGTCAGAGGCTGGATCACGCTTTGGATGCTGGCGGCGGCAGGTGTGGCAAGTATTGTTGGGATGTTCTGGTTAGCTCTCAAGCGTTACGGTCTTGATGTGAGCGGTGCTGAAGCGTTTTACACTTTCTTGTATCTAACCCGTGATACGTTCTCGCCGTGGGAAAACTTAGGATTATTGCTCAGCTATTATGACCAAATGGAATTTCAAGGTTTAGCGCCGATTATCCGTGATTTCTATGTGTTTATTCCTGCATGGGTATGGCCTGAACGTCCTGATACGGTATTAAACTCAGCTAACTATTTTACGTGGGAAGTGCTGAATAACCATTCTGGGTTAGCGATTTCTCCTACGCTAATTGGCTCTCTGGTGGTCATGGGGGGTGTGCTGTTTATCCCGCTGGGCGCGATCGTGGTGGGTATGATCATTAAATGGTTTGACTGGATTTATGGTTTAAGTCTAAAAGAATCCAATCGTTACAAGGCCGCGATTATGCAGGCATTTTGTTTCGGTGCCATCTTCAACATGATTGTATTAGCTCGCGAAGGGGTTGATTCCTTTGTCTCGCGCGTGGTCTTTTTCTGTTTAGTCTTCGGACTATGTTTAGTGTTAGCTAAATTACTGTACTGGTTATTTGAAAGTGCCGGTCTTATTCGTATTAAAGCCGCTTCATATTTAAAAAGTGGTCAACGGGAAAGCCGTTAAAAGGAGCATCATGGAACAGTCGTCAATTCCTCAATATAGCATCAGAGGTCATAATATTTGGGGCTTTAAAAACATGGCCCATTTCTTGGACTATCTGTTTGCTGACGGTAAGACCAAAACAGGCACACTTGTGGCTATCAACGCAGAAAAAGTGATGATCGCAGAGCAAGATACCGCGCTGAATACCTTATTAGGGCAGGCGGAATATCTTTATGCAGATGGGATCAGCATTGTGCGTGCTATTCGCCGTAAATACCCGAAAGCCGAGGTTTCTCGTGTGGCAGGTGCCGATTTATGGGAAGGCTTGATGGAGCGCGCAGGAAAAGAAGGCACGCCAGTATTTTTAGTCGGTGGTAAGCCAGAAATTCTTGAGCAAACTAAAGCGAAGCTACGCGCACAATGGAATGTCAACATTGTGGATTCCCAAGATGGCTACTTTACGGCAGAAGATCGCAGTGCGCTGTTTGAGCGTATTCACGCGAGTGGTGCCAAGATTGTGACCGTGGCGATGGGCTCTCCGAAGCAAGAAATCTTTATGCGTGATTGCCGTGTCGTGCATCCTGATGCGCTGTATATGGGCGTCGGTGGGACTTATGACGTGTTTACCGGTCACGTTAAGCGTGCGCCTAAAGTCTGGCAAAACTTAGGGCTAGAATGGCTGTATCGCTTACTTTCCCAACCAACGCGAATTAAACGACAGTTTAAATTGCTGAAGTTTTTAGGCTACTACTACGGTGGTAAGCTTTAAGCCTTCTTCTTACTGAATAGACCCGCGTAATGCGGGTTTATTTATTTCTGGCGCCTCCATTCTCGCTTCAAATATACCTGTAATTGTTCAAAAATAGATGCAACCTAAGGGATCTCACGGTATCTTGGGGGATTGTATTTTTTATTTTATTTTCGACAACCAGCCGCGATGACTAAAAAGTTATGGCTATTAGAGCTGCGAATATCGAATGGTTATTATCGACAGGGGAAATTATGGATAAGCCACAGCAAGGTCTTCAGCGAGGGCTAGAAGCCCGTCATATTGAGCTGATTGCTTTGGGCGGAACAATTGGAGTTGGGCTATTTATGGGCTCAGCGAGTACGTTGAAGTGGGCGGGGCCATCCGTACTACTGGCGTATATTATCGCAGGGCTATTTGTCTTCTTCATCATGCGTTCTATGGGCGAAATGCTCTTTCTAGAGCCAGTCACTGGTTCATTTGCTTCATTTGGTTATAAATATTTAAGCCCTTTTTGGGGATGTTTAACCGCGTGGGGTTATTGGTTTATGTGGGTCGCGGTTGGAATTTCAGAGATAACCGCAATAGGGGAATATGCAAAGTATTGGTTCCCTGATGTGCCTCAGTGGATATTTGCGATGGTTGCCGTTGCGTTGGTGGCACTGGCAAACCTCGCCGCAGTGAGGCTATACGGCGAGCTGGAATTTTGGTTTGCGATGATCAAAGTGACCACGATCGTCGTGATGATTTTGATTGGTTTGGGGCTAATTTTCTTTGGTCTTGGCAATAATTTCGAACCGATTGGATTGGCTAACTTGACCGAGCATGGCGGATTCTTTGCTGGCGGCTGGAAAGGTTTCTTATTTGCGTTGTGTATCGTGGTGGCATCTTATCAAGGTGTTGAGCTCGTCGGGATCACCGCAGGAGAAGCCAAAAACCCACAAGTGACACTGAAAAAAGCCATCAATAATATTCTGTGGCGCATTCTTATTTTCTATGTCGGCGCCATTTTTATTGTGGTGACGCTGTTCCCGTGGACGGAAGTCGGGCAACAAGGCAGCCCGTTTGTGATGACATTCGCTAAAGTGGGGATTGTCTCAGCAGCCGCGGTCATTAACTTTGTGGTGCTCACTGCAGCATTGTCTGGCTGCAATAGCGGCATGTACAGCGGCGGGCGTATGCTATACGCGCTGGCGCAGAATAAGCAGTTACCGAATGGATTATTAAAACTAACGAAAAATGGCGTTCCAGCGCGTTGTGTCGGTTTTACTATCTTATGTTTAGTCGCTGGGTCGAGCTTGAATTACATCATTCCAAATCCAGAGCAGGTGTTTGTGTATGTGTATAGTGCGAGCGTCTTGCCGGGAATGGTGCCGTGGCTCGTGATCTTGACCAGCCAGCTACGTTTTCGTAAGCAGAACCAGCAGCAGATGGCAGGACATACGTTTAAATCAATTCTGTTTCCATGGGTAAACTACGCCACACTGCTATTTTTAGCCTGTGTGTTGGTGGGAATGGGGATTAACCCAGAAACGCGTTTGTCACTGATTGTAGGGGCTATCTTTTTATTGACGGTTTCAGGACTTTATTTTGTGATCCGCAGCTTTAGTCGCCACGATAAAAGCCCATCGTAAAAATATTTTGTGAGTAAAATTTCATCTAATAGACGAGAGAGAGGGAAAAAATGCTCTCTTTCTCGACGAAATGGATAAAAGGCAAGCAATCGATAATTTTATTGAAAAAAGGACTAGACAGCAGGGGGATAAATCCGTACTATCCTCTCCCGCAACGGCGTTAAGCGCCCGTAGCTCAGCTGGATAGAGCGCTGCCCTCCGGAGGCAGAGGTCTCAGGTTCGAATCCTGTCGGGCGCACCATCAAAAGGTGACAAGCTACGGTGGCAAAACAAAGTTGTATGTAGTAGTATGACAACACTTTGAAATAAGTGAAGTTATGGTGGCTATAGCTCAGTTGGTAGAGCCCTGGATTGTGATTCCAGTTGTCGTGGGTTCGAGTCCCATTAGCCACCCCATTTTTTTTGTGACATTGCGAGGGTGGCGGAATTGGTAGACGCGCTAGCTTCAGGTGTTAGTGTCCTATGGACGTGGGGGTTCAAGTCCCCCCTTTCGCACCACGAAAAAAATGATGTCGAGTTACTGCCTTAAGCAGTTAAATTTCGGCGAGTAGCGCAGCTTGGTAGCGCAACTGGTTTGGGACCAGTGGGTCGGAGGTTCGAATCCTCTCTCGCCGACCAATTTAAAGAACCCCGCTCAATCGAGCGGGGTTTTTGCATTTTAAAACTGTAATCATTTCTAACCTGTTTTTTCCTTTCAATATTCTTATCTTCTTATCTTTATCCTTGAATCTGTTTTTTTATTATCTTTATCCTTGAATCTGTTTTTTTATTATCTTTATTCTGATATCTCCGGTATCGCTTTTAACAAGAATGGTTCTTATCTGAATGTGTTTATAACATTATGTTTTTAATCAATAAAAATATTTGTCGCAGATCCGATACAAACCCCTATTTCCATGTCGTCAAAAAGAGACACTTTAATGGTTGATTTATATGAATAAATTAATAGGCATTCTAAGCTGTCTCTAAATTGAGACAAAATAGCTGAATCGAACAGAATGGAATTTAGTCAGAATGAGGTATTAAAAAATCACAATAAGTAAGAAATAAAAATATCGTTTAAAAGCAGGGTAGTTGCGGGTTGAAAAAAGAAAAATTTTGGGTGATTTGAAAGTTGGCACGCATTCTGCATTATCTATTATGTAGATGCTCATCCCACTTATTATGACAGCCTAGCTTCATAAACCCAGGGATGACGCAAAGCCGATTATCGGTGCCTATTGTCCAATTTAGATGATCAAGAGTTAATCCTCTTACCATCAGCGAACGGGCGAAACGTTGAGTGAGGCACCATCCGTCTGTAGACCTGATTGTTATTTACACCTGCTTCGGCAGGTGTTTTTTTTTGTATCAATCTTGGGTTGTCATTTTCTTTCCTAACCAGATGAGCATTAGGAAAGAAACATTATCTTCTCGCTTACGCTTTTTTCTCTTTGCTTAACCACTTACTGATCCAGCGAGTCACATAGGTATAGGCAATAATAATAAAGGTAATAATAAAGATATCTTTATTCAGATCGGCAGTATTGAAGCCAATGATCGAAATAAAAATAAACGGGGATAAAATCAGAAGTAGCAGGTCAAAAAAGATCTGTAAACGATTTTGGCTCGCTACAATCCAACGCCAGAGAGTTTTCACTACATTCATATCTTTATCCTGAATTCATTCAAAACGAAAATGTATACGATTATTTATACACTATGTGACCCTTTTATAATATAGCAATATGCGGTTTGCCTTGATTCGCTAAAAGTGACGCTCTCAGAGACTATCTTTTTGAGATAAATAGTAAAGATCCAAACTGTAGACATAAAAAACGCCTCGGACTAGGAGGCGTTTTAGATCAAAGCTTAATGAATGAATTAAAAATTTATCCTTTTGCTCGCTCTTGCTTGAGGGAGTGAGTGAGCGCCTCTTGGCGAATTTTCGCTGCTTCATTCGGTTTGTGTAGCTTGTCATAAGCATCGGCTAACCAAGCAGCATCATAGGCATCAAAACGCTGCGCCAATGCGGCTTTAAAGTAGGTTTCTGCTTTTTCCCATTGGGCATGTTGAAGTGCAAGGATCCCTAATGTGCTATTGAGTAATGGTGTCGCACCAGATTGTTTGACGAGGCTTAACAGTATTTTTTCAATCGCTTCAGGCTGCTCGCTCTGTAATTTCGGGATCAACAACAATAGACGTTCGTCATATTGCTGCTTCAATCCATCGATGATCATTTTTTCTGCGCTGCGCGTATCACCACATTCAATTAAATGCTCAGCTAAGAAAGCTTGTAAAGGGACTTCATGGCGAACTTTACGCGGCTGAGCTTTCCACCAATTTTTCAAACCATCGCTACCACCTTCAGCCATACATTGGTTCATGAGTCCTTTGTACGATTTGAGTTTTAACGCTTCCAGTTCATCTTCATTGTGTAATTGGACTTTCGCCATAATCGGCAGCAGCTCAATGAGCGCTTGGTATGCTCCAGTACCTAAGTATGCTTGTTCAGCTAAACGTAAAATCTCTGGGTGACGTGGTGCTTGGTCGAGTAGCTTGTCGATGCCATTACGGGCAGCATGAATTTCGCCTTCCGCCAATTGGATGCGAACACGGCTAATATCCACGGGAAGTTGATCTTTACCTGCGGCTTCAGCCGCTCTATCTAAATATTGATGGGTACGATAACTATCCCCACGTTGCTGGGCGGCTTCTGCGGCCATCAAGTAGTTAATCACTGGTTGCTGAGAGAAATCAGCGTGCTTACTCATTAATTTCTCAACTTGCTCTAAATCTCCTTCAGCTAATTTGAGCAAGGCTTTTTGAGTTTGAGTGTGTGCTTTCTGATATTTATGGCCACTGAACCAGCCTTTTGTCCGTGAGGTGGTGCTCATAAAGCGGCGGTAGCACCATCCAAGGAATAACAGAACAAATTGCAGCAGGATAAAGCACAACACAAGGTTGGTGACGCTGGTCGTAATATCGTAGCTATCGGTACGAATAAATACATAGCCTTGGTGCCCTGCTAATAGAGGACCCAAGATAATGCCAGCAATCAGGACGATAAAGAGAACAAAGACTTTAATCATGATCACCCCTTATGCTCAGGGGCGTTTGCCGCATCCGTTACGGGAGCTTCGACGGCAACGTCCGGTTTGTTAGTTTGCGTATCTGCAGGAGCCGTTGTCTCGTCGGCGGCTTTATCGGCTTCTTTTACTGCCTCAAGTGCGGCATCCTCGGAAACGCCAGTCGGTTCTTGATTTTGAGATAATAAATTACGTACTCGCGTTTGCATCACTTTTTCCAGCTTCGCTTGGCTTTCTAAAGCTTCAGGCATATCGGCATCAATCGGTTGATTAATTAAATCATCGAGTTCCGTCAAAAAGGCTTTAGTGGCTGGTGCGTCCACATCGAAGTAAGCGCGTACCCACGTAGAAGCTTGTTCGAGAGATTGTTTATATGTCTCTTCTTGATAACGCGGTACAGCTTGGGCTGCAATGAGCAATTGGGAGCGAATATTTTCACGCAGATAAATATCTTGGTTTGGGGCTAGCAATGGGGCTTCAGATCCATCACGAGCGCGCACGGTGATAAAATCGCTTGTGAAACTTTTCCAGCTGCGTGCGAGGTTGTCTTTCCAGTCTGCAATATCGTCACTGACATCAGTGCCGGTATCTTCAGGAGCATCGCCATTATTTAAATCAGCGAGGCGTAAGTTATCGACATCATTACTGAGTTGATTCAAACGCAAAATAATGCCGTCATAGTCAATTTGGTTGATGGCAGCTAGCTTGTTCATATCATTGGCGATAGCTTTACGAATATCCAGCAAACTCGGGTCATTCATTTCCGCTAAACTGGTATCTGCGCTTTTGAGTAGTACGGCAGCGGTAACAGGATCATGGTCATTCCATAATTTGCGGCCAGCCATTTTCACCATAAAATCAGCTTGGGCAATCAGCCAGTTTTTTACGTCCGAACTGGAAAGTGCCGTGACGTGAGCTTGTAATTCTTGCATGCGACGGTTGAGTTGATCTTCATAATCACGCGCATGGTTTTTCAGCTCTGTGTTGGTCGCGATAAGCGCATCCACACGTTGCCTATCGGCATTTTGTTGTTCAACTAATTCACTGACTTGTTGTTTCAGTTGGTTATTGTCATGAACCAATTGTGCATTGCTTTGCTGAGTAAAGTAGTACACCCCGCCGCCCATGACGACGATAATGGCGATAGCGATCGCACTGACTGCAAGACCAGGGCGTTTCTGTTTGGATGAAGGCGTCGGCTGACGAGTTTCTTTTTTCTCTGTCACCGCTTCATCATTAACAGTATCGGTAATTTTGTCTTGTTCCGTCATAAATTAGCATCCCATATCGGTTGAAATTAATGCTTCAAGTAAAGCGTGATTATCTGCGCTAGTTGCCACACAGACTCGACGCCACCCACTTTGGCGGGCTTTTTCTGCAATTCGTTCGCTGACAACCAGTAGTCGGCGGGAATACCACCATTGTTGCAGATCTTCAGCAATCAAATCGTTAAGTAGGGTCAACATTTCACCGCTTGTAACCACAATGTCGGTGATATCCGTGTTAAACCAAGTTTGGTTAAACTCAGTTTTATCATAGTGTACAGGTCGCCTTGCGTAGCATTCGCAGTAATCAACATCTGCACCTCGGGTGCGTAGTGTTGAGGCAAGGAGTTCGCGACCGCCATTACCTCGCAAGAGTAAGGCTCGTTTCCCCACTAAATTTTGCAGGCCAGGGTGGGTGAGTAACACCTCGCTGGTTTCTCCTGCTTCAGCCCAACGGATAGTTTGTCCTGTTAGTTGCTGAAAATAGTGACCTGTAGATTGTCCTATACCATAGTAGGATAACTTATCTGACCAGTCTCGTCCTGTTTGTTCCAATGCTAAATTTGCATACCAGACGGCATTTTTAGATAAAAGAAAGACGAGGTCGTTTTCCGATAATCCATCTAAGCGAGAGCACAAAGTGTTGAGCTGTGCACCTGCTTCAATCGTAATTAAGGGAGCCGGATAAGCCTGCCCCCCTGTAGCATTAATGGCTGTTATCAACGCGGAGCCTGATGGCTCTGGGCGAGTAACAAGGACTCTCATGCGGGTGCATTGCCTTTATAGACTTCCGCGAGAATTTCCCGAGCACCATTATCAAGCAACTCTTCCGCGAGAGAAATACCGGCTTGGATTGCGTCGGCAGGCGCGATTAAGCGTTCTCCACGAATGACTTGGCTACCATCTGGGGCACCGACGAGCGCGCGTAACCAGATTTTATCCTCTTGCCAAATAGCATAGCTCCCAATAGGGACTTGGCAACCACCTTCAAGGCGCATGTTCATTGCGCGTTCAGCAAGGACACACACAGAGGTTTCATCGTGATTCAATGCTGCGAGTAAGTCACGGGTCCGTTTATCATCTAATCGGCATTCGATACCTACGGCGCCTTGTCCAACAGCGGGTAAAGATTGCTCTGGCTCCAGTGCGGCTTTGATACGCTCATCGAGTTCTAAGCGTTTTAGACCTGCCACCGCAAGGATAATGGCATCGTATTCGCCATTGTCGAGTTTAGACAGGCGGGTACCGACGTTGCCGCGTAGGTCACGGATAACTAAATCTGGACGTAATTCTCGTAACTGGCACTGACGGCGTAAGCTGGATGTACCGACGATGCTGCCCGCTGGGAGTGCATCAATATTGGCATAATGGTTAGAAACGAAGGCATCTCGTGGGTCTTCGCGCTCACAAATGGTGACTAAGCCTAACCCTTCTGGGAACTCTACAGGCACGTCTTTCATCGAGTGAACGGCAATATCCGCGCGACCTTCAAGTAAAGCTAGCTCTAATTCTTTGACGAATAAACCTTTTCCACCGACTTTCGCTAATGGGGTATCTAAAATAATGTCCCCTTTGGTGACCATTGGGACTAACTCTACCTGTAAGCCGGGATGGCGTTGCTCTAATTCTGCTTTTACGAAATAAGCTTGCCATAGAGCAAGAGGGCTTTTACGCGTTGCGATACGCACGATATTTGTTGATGTCATTTCACTGTTTTCTCAGGCGAATATCGCCGCAGATTAACCATACAATTGGCGTTAGTTTTAACATGTTAGCGGTAATTTTTCCAGTTGGTCGCAGAATGAGCAATATAAGAAGAAAGAACGAATGAGATGTATCAAGTGAAGTTCGCTTTTTTACATCTTTTTTGTGAGCTTCTTGGAAAAAAATGACTTAAAAAAGGATCTACATAACAAATTTCTTTAGCTATTCGTGCTTTTTTAGGACTGCAATAGGCATTATTTTGCAGGAATTTTGTTGAAGCGTGTAAGCGTAGACCCTGCCAGCACTGGGCTGAATTTAGATTAAGGCTGCTTTTTTGTTATACAATCCATGATGGTGATATTATTCCATTGAAAAACAAGGGATATTTCCGCGATGCAAAAATAAAAAGTCTTTTTATACAATATGTTGAAAAATAATTTGTACTAAAAATAGACGGGAAAAATTATGTGATCTACTTTACCCTTTTGCTCCAAGGTGTTAAATTGATCACGTTTCCGACAATCCCTTTGAAAAGTAATTTAAGTTTTTCTCTATCTGTTGGGTGCTGGGAAAATTCCCCCAGGTTTGTCATTACATTCTTTCAGTCAGGCGTAACCTTTGTACCTCTATATTGAAACTTTAAAGCAAAGACTTGATGCGATAAACCAATTACGGTTGGAACGCGCGACGGCTTCTATGAGTGAAACCTTTTCGAAGGTTTACAGCTTGCTGCCGGTCTTGTTTCATTATCATCATCCAATGATGCCGGGTTATATTGAAGGCAACGTTCCTCATGGCGTCTGTTTCTTCTCGCCAGATGCAGAACAACTCAAATGGTTACAACCTTTCGAACGCTTCTTATCCACAAACAACCAAGCTAATGGTGAATTGCCAATTACAGGCATTTACTCAATGGGCAGTACCTCCTCTGTGGGGCAAAGCCACTGCTCTGATATTGATGTGTGGGTTTGTCATCCTTCTTGGTTAGATAACGAAGAAAAACGATCTTTACAGAAAAAGTGTACGCTAATTGAACAGTGGGCAGCCTCGCTGGGCATTGATGTCACCGTATTTTTAATCGATGAAAATCGTTTTCGCCATAATGCGAGTGGGCATCTTGGTGGTGAAGATTGTGGTTCCACACAACATATTTTATTGCTGGATGAGTTTTACCGTACAGCGGTACGTATGGCTGGGAAACGTCTGTTATGGACAATGGTGCCTGTTGAAGAAGAGCAACATTATGACGAATATGTCATGGGGCTGTATGCTCAAGGGGTACTGACACCGAACGAATGGCTGGATTTAGGCGGCCTCGGTGAATTGTCAGCCGCGGAATACTTTGGTGCCAGTTTGTGGCAGCTATATAAAAGCGTCGATTCCCCGTATAAAGCGGTGTTGAAAAGTATTTTGCTGGAGTCCTACTCTTGGGATTATCCGCACGGCAAGTTGTTAGCGTTGGAGTTTAAACGCCATTTACATGCCGGTGAAATCGTCTGTTATGGATTGGATTCATACTGTTTGATGTTGGAGCGCGTTACCCGTTATCTGACTGAAATTAATGATTCCACGCGTTTGGATTTAATTCGTCGCTGTTTCTATTTAAAAGTCTGTGAAAAACTTTCTGAAGATGAAGGTGACCAATGTTCCGGTTGGCGCCGTGATGTGCTGTCCCAGTTAGTGGAGTCGTGGGGATGGAGCGCCGAGCGTCTGGCGTTGTTAGATACGCGTAGCCAGTGGAAAATTGAGCGTGTGCGTGAAGCGCATAATGAGCTGCTCGATACGATGATGCAAAGCTACCGTAACTTAATTCGATTTGCCCGTCGTAATAATTTAAGTGTTAGTGCTAGCCCACAAGATATTGGGGTATTAACCCGTAAGTTATATGCTGCGTTTGAAGCTTTACCGGGTAAAGTGACGTTAGTCAATCCACAAATTTCACCGGATCTTAGCGAAGAGCACCTGACATTTATTTATGTGCCAGAAGGGCGCGCAAATCGTAGTGGCTGGTATCTGTATAACCAAGCGCCGCAAATTGACACGATTATCGGTCATCAACCGTTAGAATATAACCGCTATTTGAATAAGCTGGTGGCATGGGCCTATTTTAATGGGTTACTGACTGAAAATACGCAAGTCCATATGCATCATGGTAAATCCCAATGTGATGAACGTAAGTTACTGGAATTAATGCATGATGTATCGAGCCATTTTCCAATAAGATTGCCTGCTCCAACCCCTAAAGCGCTGTATAGCCCGTGTGAAATCCGCCACTTAGCCATCATCGTTAACTTAGAAAAAGACCCGACACAGGTCTATTCTGAGCAGGTGGTGCATGTGGATTTCAGAAAACTGGATATTTTCAGTTTTGGTGAATCTCAGCAGTGTTTGATAAGCAGCATCGATCTTCTGTATCGCAATTCATGGAATGAGGTTCGTACCTTACATTTCAGCGGTGAGCAGTGCATGTTAGAAGCGCTGAAAACCATCCTCGGTAAAATGCATCAAGATGCGGCACCACCAGAAGCGGTTGAAGTATTCTGTTATAGCGAGCATTTACGTGGGCTTATTCGTACTCGCGTACAGCAATTAGTGTCTGAATGCATTGAATTGCGCTTATCCAGCAATCGTCATGAACCTGGTCGCTTTAAGGCATTACGCATTGCAGGGCAAACATGGGGCCTGTTCTTTGAACGCTTAAACGTCTCTGTACAAAAACTCGAAAATGCCGTTGAGTTCTACGGCGCAATCTCCCATAACAAGCTGCATGGTTGGCCGGTAAAATTACAAGCGAAAGGGGATAATCATCTTCCTGCGGTTGTGGATGGCTATGCCAGTGAAGGGATTGTGCAGTTTTTCTTTGAGAATACGTCCGATAATACAGGGTTTAATATCTACGTATTGGATGAAGCGAATCGCGTGGAAATTTACTCTCATTGTGAAGGTTCCAAAGAAGAGCTGGTGCGCGATGTCAGTAAATTCTACTCTTCCTCCCATGACCGTTTTACCTACGGCGCTAACTTTATCAATTTCAATTTGCCGCAGTTTTATCAAATTGTGGAAGAAGACGGTAAAAAACAAGTTATTGTCTTCTCTGATGCGACTTGGCCATTTACTGAAGATGAAGAGGATGACGAATATCCCTCGGCACCACAATTAAACCAGTCTGAACAGCTAGACCATTCTAAACAGCACGCTCAATACTATTGATTTTATTATGATAAAAAACAGACAGAGTAAGTTATAGACTCTGCCTGTGATTTTTGATGCGCGTGTTTAGAACGAGAATGGGAAGTGGCTTTGGAAGGTAATCGCATTGCCCAGCATGGACAAAAATTCTTGACCGGAGCGGTCACAGATCCACTTTCCATCTTTATAATCATAATGATAGCCACCTTGTTTGGTTGCTAACCAGATTTGGTGGAAGGCTTCTTGTTTGTTGATGATGATTTTGCTGCCATCTTCAAAGCTTAAGGTCATGACGCCGCCATTAATTTCACTATCAATATCCGCATCGCCATCGTAATTATCTAAATGCTCTTCAATCGAGCTGAGCAATTGCTCTGCTAACTGATGAAATTCGCTATCGTTCATGATGTATTTCCTGTTTATACTTTTATTTAGGCGAAATTATAGGGTTGAATGTGTTCAAGGGTCAAACGGCGCACATCTTACTTGTGAGATGCCATTTGAATTATTTAACGTATATAATATTAATATGTTTGATAAACAGGCGTGATTTGAAAAGCGACACCTGTTACTGTGTGAAATATCAAATTGCAAAATTTAGTCTTACAGGCGAAACATCATAATGAAAAAAAGTTTATTTGGACTTAGCGCACTTCTCGTTTTATTCACCCTTTCTGGCTGTGGCTTAAAAGGGCCGTTGTATTTTCCGCCTGAAGACAACGCAGCAGCGCCTGCTAAATCTGATGTGCAACCTAAAGCTCCAAGCAGCTCGAACCAAGAGCCTGCAGCGACCAAACAGTAAGCCTCTGTTATGGAACGTGAATTGCAGTTCTCAAAAATGCATGGCTTAGGCAATGATTTTATGGTGGTGGATGGCGTCACTCAGAACGTCTATTTTTCACCTGAACTGATTTGCCGTTTAGCGGATAGGCATACTGGCGTCGGTTTTGACCAGCTTTTACTGGTCGAAGCCCCTTATGATCCTGATCTCGATTTCCATTACCGTATTTTTAACGCAGATGGCAGTGAAGTTGCACAGTGTGGCAATGGAGCACGCTGTTTTGCACGTTTTGTCCGTTTAAAAGGTCTGACAAACAAGCAGAAAATTAAAGTGAGCACCCAATCTGGGCGTATGACTCTCACAATTAATGAAAATGATGATGTTTGTGTGAATATGGGCGAGCCTGATTTTGAACCGCAAAACGTCCCGTTTCGTGCCGTGAAAGCGGAAAAGACCTATATTATTCGAGCACAAGAACGTACAGTGTTTGCGGGGGTTGTTTCCATGGGTAACCCGCATTGTGTGGTACAAGTGGACAGCGTGCAAACCGCTGAAGTGGAGGTTTTAGGCCCTGCGTTAGAAAGCCACGAACGCTTCCCTGAACGTGCCAACATTGGTTTTATGGAAATTGTTAGCGCGGACTATATTCGCTTACGTGTTTATGAACGTGGTGCGGGGGAAACTCAAGCGTGCGGGAGTGGTGCATGTGCCGCGGTTGCCGTGGGAGTAGGACAGGGCTTATTAGCTAACCGTGTTCGTGTTGATTTACCGGGCGGTTCCCTCGATATTAGTTGGGAAGGCCCCGGATCACCGTTGTATATGACAGGGCCCGCGACCCATGTTTATGATGGAGTGATCCAAATTTAATCTTGATTGAGTGTAAAGAGGGGAATAATGGATAAGCGTGAACAGGTGCCAGAGATTGCTCAGTTAATTGATGAGCAAGATGTGGTGCAATATTTAAAACAGAACCCTTATTTCTTTATTCGCAATGTGTCTCTTGCTGAACATATCAAGGTTCCTCATGCCTTGCAGGAGGCTATCTCGCTTCCTGAATTGGTGATGAGTCGTCAACGTCAAAAAATCAAAAATCTCGAACAGGACATCCGCTTTATGGTGGAACAAGCCCACGAAAATGGGCAACTGTTCGATGAGCTTCTTTATCTCGTCATTGAAATGTCTTCCGCAAATAGTTTGCGGGAGATGCTGTTTGTGTTGAATCGCTGGGCTAAAAAGCTCGGGCTATCGGGGGCTTCTGTACGCCTGTTTAGTGATAGCTGGCGATTATCTGCACCATTGGATGCCTACGAATTGGTGCTCCCACGCCGCGTTTTTGAACCCGTACGTATTCAGCGTTTTGGGGATAACCTCAATTATCTTGGTCGACTAAATGGCCCTGAGCTCCAGCTTTTACTTCCAGATGCCCAAAATGTGGGCTCAGTGGCGATTTCGCTGTTTGGGCATCATGGGGAATCCGGTATGGTGATATTTACCAGCCGTGACCGTGAACACTATCAACATGGCATGGGCACAGTAATGCTGGAAAAAGTGGCTCAAATTCTACCGAGGTTATTATGTCAATGGATAGAACGCCTGTAGACATTCAGCCCGAAGGGCTGATGATTCAAGTGGAAGCCTTCTTACGTTATCTCCGCGTTGAGCGCCGGTTAAGTCCGGTCACGATAACGAATTATCGCCGCCAATTAGGTTCGGTTTGCCAAATTTTAGGTGAACTGAAAGTGAGCCAATGGCAGCAGCTGGATATGGCGGTGGGGCGCAATATTGCCGCAAAAAGTCGCCGAACCGGCTTGCAAGCAGCGAGCATGGCATTAAGACTTTCCGCGCTACGTAGTTTCTGCGATTGGATGGTGCAGCAAGGGGAATTACCAGCAAACCCAGTTAAAACTATTCATGCTCCTAAAGCAAAAAAACGTCTGCCTAAAAATATGGATGTGGACGAAGTTTCCCAATTGTTGAATATGGACAGTGGCGACCCGCTCGTGGTGCGAGATAGAACCATGCTGGAAGTGATGTATGGCGCGGGATTACGTCTTTCTGAACTGGTTGGTTTGGATGTGAAGCACCTTGACCTCAATTTAGGTGAGGTTTGGGTGATGGGGAAAGGCAGCAAAGAACGCAAAATTCCCCTAGGAAAAACGGCAGTGAGCTGGCTAAAACGCTGGCTTGAAATGCGTGAATTGTACGAGCCTGTCGATGGCGCGGTATTTATTTCCACGAAAAGTGGTAAGCGTATCTCGAATCGCAATGTGCAAAAGCGGTTTGAACAGTGGGGTATCAAGCAAGCGGTGAATAGCCATATAAATCCCCATAAATTACGTCACTCTTTTGCAACTCATATTCTCGAATCAAGTGGTAATTTACGTGGGGTTCAAGAGTTATTAGGTCATGCTAATCTCTCTACTACCCAAATCTATACCCATCTTGATTTCCAACATCTCGCTAATGTTTATGATGTGGCACATCCGCGAGCGAAGAGGGAGAAATCTTAATGCACTTTTACCGTCCGTTATCACCCATCAAAGCGATGACGTTTGATTTGGATGATACGTTGTACGACAACCATCCCGTGATTGATAAAACGGAAGAAGAAGTTTTACGGTTTATTCGTGAATATGACCCGCGTTTTGATCATTTTACGAACGATGATATTTATGCATTTCGCTATCTTGTGGAAGAACAAGAGCCGGATATTCGCCATGATATTACCCGCTGGCGCTGGTTATCGTCGAAAATGATGCTGTGCCACTATGGTTATAGTAAAGAGGATGCCCTCAAAGGTGCAGACGATATTATGGCGCACTTTACCTACTGGCGTAATCAAATTCATGTTCCGCAATCCACCCATGAAACGCTAGCAAAATTAGCCGAAAAATTACCGCTGGTGGCGATTACGAATGGAAACGCAGAGCCGCAAGCCTGTGGGTTGGGGCAATATTTTCAGTTTGTATTAAAAGCTGGGCCTGATGGGCGTTCTAAGCCATGCTGCGATATGTACCATCTTGCCTCTACACGCTTGAATATCGAGCCGAGTGCCATTTTACATGTTGGGGATAATCTGCTGACAGACGTAGAAGGGGCGATTAATAGCGGTATGCAAGCTTGCTGGTTCAACGTGGATCATATGACGTTAATGGATGAGAAAGAGGGGCGCATATTGCCTCATGTGGAAATTTGTCGGTTGGATTCTCTCTTGTCATTGGTATAATCCTTTCTCTGTATAAAAATACAGTGGTGGTAATAGCCGCTACTGTCTTGCTTTGATGGTAACTATGGACGTCTCATATCTGCTCGAAGGTCTTAATGACAAACAGCGCGAAGCGGTTGCCGCCCCGCGTACTAATTTACTGGTGCTCGCAGGGGCGGGTAGTGGTAAAACACGCGTATTGGTACATCGCATTGCGTGGCTGATGTCAGTGGAGAATGCTTCTCCGTTTTCAATTATGGCCGTGACGTTTACCAACAAAGCTGCCGCAGAAATGCGTCATCGTATCAATCAGTTGGTGGGTACTAGCGAAGGCGGTATGTGGATCGGTACTTTCCATGGTCTCGCGCACCGTTTACTTCGCCAGCATTATTTGGATGCGAATCTGCCGCAAGATTTCCAAATTCTAGACAGTGATGACCAATACCGCTTGATTCGTCGTCTGCTTAAAGCCATGAATCTTGATGAGAAGCAGTGGCCGCCTCGTCAGGGAATGTGGTACATCAACGGCAAAAAAGATGAAGGGCTACGTCCCCAGCATGTTGAAAGCTATGGTAATCCAGTCGAAGCGACATGGCTGAAAGTCTATCAAGCTTATCAAGAAGCCTGTGATCGCGCTGGGCTGGTGGATTTTGCCGAATTACTGCTACGTGCTCATGAGCTATGGCTGAATAAGCCTCATGTTCTTCAACATTATCGCGAGCGTTTTACCAATATTTTGGTGGATGAGTTTCAAGATACCAACAGCATTCAATATGCATGGATCCGCGTGTTAGCGGGTGAAACGGGCAAAGTGATGATTGTCGGCGATGATGATCAGTCAATCTATGGCTGGCGTGGTGCTCAAGTTGAAAATATTCAGCGTTTCTTGAATGATTTCCCCGGTGCACAAACTATTCGACTCGAGCAAAACTACCGTTCGACCAATAATATTTTGAAAGCGGCAAATACACTTATCGCCAATAATAGCGACCGTCTTGGTAAGAATTTATGGACGGAAGGTGGGGATGGTGAGCCAATTTCCCTTTATTGCGCTTTCAATGAGCTGGATGAAGCCCGCTATGTGGTTGGGCGGATTAAACAGTGGCATGAAAATGGGGGGGCGCTACAAGATTGTGCCATTCTTTACCGTAGCAACGCCCAATCCCGTGTGATGGAAGAAGCGTTAATTCAAGGCGCGATGGCATACCGTATTTACGGTGGTCAACGCTTCTTTGAACGCCAAGAAATTAAAGACGCCTTATCCTATTTAAGATTAATTGCTAACCGTAACGACGACGCCTCTTTTGAACGTGTGGTGAATACGCCGACTCGTGGGATTGGTGAGCGCACGTTGGATACCGTTCGCCAGACTGCTCGAGATCAGCAACTGACATTATGGGAAAGTTGTGAGTACTTACTTCGCGAGCAAGTTCTTGGTGGACGCGCGGCAAGCTCTATCGAGCGTTTCCTCGAGTTAATCGATGCGCTAGCTAAAGAAACTCAAGAGATGCCACTGCATGTACAGGCTGACCGAGTGATCAATGATTCTGGTTTGCGTGCCATGTATGAACAAGAAAAAGGCGAAAAAGCTCAAGCGCGAATTGAAAACTTGGAAGAGTTGGTCAACGCAACCCGCGATTTTAGCTATCAAGATGAAGACCAAGATTTGATGCCATTGCAGGCATTTTTATCCCATGCGGCATTGGAATCTGGAGATAGTCAAGCGGATGCCAGCCAAGATGCGGTGCAATTAATGACGCTGCACTCAGCAAAAGGTCTGGAATTTCCTGTCGTATTTATGGTGGGGGTGGAAGAAGGTATGTTCCCAAGCCAAATGTCGATGGATGAAAGTGGGCGCTTAGAAGAGGAGCGCCGTCTTGCCTACGTGGGGATCACTCGCGCCATGGTGAAATTGACAATTACTTATGCAGAAAGCCGCCGTTTATATGGTAAGGAAGTTTACCATCGTCCTTCACGTTTTATTGGAGAACTGCCGACGGAGTGTGTGGAGGAAGTTCGATTAAGAGCCACGGTTTCACGTCCTGTTAGCCATCAACGTCTTGGCACACCGATTAGCCAAAATGATTCTGGTTATGCGCTAGGGCAGCGAGTGATGCACCCTAAATTCGGTGAAGGCACGATTATTAATCTCGAAGGTAGTGGAGAACATTGCCGTCTACAAATTGCCTTCCAAGGGCAAGGGATTAAGTGGCTGGTAGCGTCTTATGCGCGGTTAGAAATGCTGTAGATCTCGATAAAATATAGCACCGCAAAGGATTGTGGTGCTAGTCAAAAATAAATCCTAAAAACATTATATTATATTAAATAATTATTCTTTATATTTATATTCTAAATATATAATTTAAATATTTGTTTTTTATTTTAACTTACTATAATCTCTAATTTCATTTTAATTAAATTAATTAATGGAGATTTATCATATGGAAAATGAAAAATTTACTCGTTTAAATGAAAAGTTATATTTGGCTAAATTAAAGATGGAAAGGGTTAATCATCTATTAGATGAAGCAAATAATAATGCGTATAAAGCAATAGAAAATATGAATTCTACGGGTGATAAATTGTCCATGTCTCGCCGACGTGATGCTGGTTCAATGAAAAAAACCATGAATAAGGTTGGGCATGAAATAAATAAGCGCTCGATTGAGCAAATGGAAAAAGTAAGAATAATTTCGAATATGTTATTAAAGCAAGAATCTATGCTTACTGATTTGAAGGAAGATAATGGCTCTTATAATCAAGTTGAAATTGATTTTTATATTAAAGAAGTCAATCAAGATTTAAAGAATAGTCAAACTTGGAATAAACCAGAATATTCTTTCAAAAAAATAGACTTCACTAATCATGGTGGATTAAGGGGCATGATTTTCACACCTATTGCTAATTTTAATAGAAAAAGCGATGAATTAGCCAAAGAAATTTATGAGCTTAACGTTTTGATAAATGAAATGAATCAGGAACGTTTAAATATTGAATTAGATTTCTTTGAGGGCATGAAGAAATCGATGCCATCAAATACCCAATTTCAGCCAGCAGGTGCACTCACTGAGCAAATTGCAGGATTTAAACCCGCTTATGAGAGTAATGCTTCGTCGAGTATTGATACACCAATATTAGACCAAAAACCTATCAGTCATATTAAAGGTTGCATCGGCAGAACGGCAATGTGTGGAATAACACACTAACGATATCGTCTTGTCGATTGGTTGAGGATGCTCGATGGTTATGTTGAGCATCCTTAATGAATTTCATATAGTGATCTTCATTTTCTTTAGTATCAATACGATAGATTTTACTTGAACTCCTATATTTAGAAACTTCTCCTTTTAGGATTAATCATCGATACGGTTGTTGAATCATCAAGATTTACGTTTTTTATTTTAATTTTTTCCGCTAATCAAGTATAAAATCTTACCTAATAACCATTCATAGATTCATCATGTCTATCAATCAACTTATTGATTCACTTTCCACACAGGGCTGGTATGTGTGGGACGATTTTCTGAACCTATCAGAAACTCAGGCTATTAAAAGTTGTATCCCCGATACGCTGCAAGACGCGCGTATTGGCTATCAAAACACGTTACAAGACAACAAAACCATCCGCGGCGATCAAACGGTGTGGCTTGAACCAGAAATGGGGGCGCCTGTCCTTTATTATCTGGATAAGATGGAAAGCTTGCGTCAGGAACTTAACTGTCAGTTATTCCTTGGATTACGAGACTTTGAAACCCATTTTTGTCGTTATCCTAATGGTGGATTCTATAAAAAGCATGTGGATAACTTCCGTGGGCAAGGGCGCCGTCGAGTCACCACTGTGCTGTATATGAATGAGTCATGGCAGCAGGGGGATGGTGGTGAAATTGTGATGTATGACATGCAGGATAACGCGCTATTTACCTTGGAGCCATTAGCGGGCCGCATGGTCTTTTTTATGTCTGAAGATTTTCCCCATGAAGTTCTACCTACCCAAAAAAAGCGTGAAAGTATTGCCGGTTGGTTCCTGACCGAAAAAATACTGTAACCCTTTCTCGTCTATGCCGCCTCTGCAAAGGGGCGGGCTGTGAATTAATCATCTTAATAATAAAACTAAAACTTACATATAAATAATAAGTTTGTTTTTTAAACTATCTGCCTTTATTTTAAATCTATTATCTTGGTTGGCATAAAGATAATGAATTTTTATTAATTTAAATATAAATAAAGGATGAATTATATGATTAATTTAAAAAATGCATTTAGCCAATTTAAATTAAATTTTGAAGAGTACAAGGAATCTTTTAAAAAATATGAAGAAAACCATAAAAAGTATCTGAGTGATTTAAAAGAGCTTACTGGTAGAAATGGTCAAATTTTAACGAAAGATAAAAATCCTACAGACAGATATATTTCACAAGCGGAAAGAGATATTAGAATTAACCAGAAAAGATATTCCAGCTATGAAGCAGCAATAACAAAAATTGATAACTATATGAATGATTTAGAATATGGTGATAATTTAGATAATGCTGTGGATTTTATTAATGAATTACAATCCATTATAGATTCATTACCTCAAAAACCTGCTATTTTCCCTAAAAAAAATCTATCGTCAACTCCATTAATTCAGCAAGCCGTATGGTCACTTTATAATAATAAATTGGAAATGGATGAGAAATTTTATGATTTAAATGGTCAATATCTTCAATTCAGTGAGGTAGCAAATGAGACATTAATGAAAATGAATGAGCCGCTAATTTCTGACTGTTTTAATGGCTATGAAAATGAATCGATGATGATTGAGCAAATAGCTGTATTAGATTCAACAGATGGTAGCTCGGTTGATAACAATCTGTTGAGTGCATTTGAGACAAAAACTATTAATTGTGAAATTATCCTTGGTGACCTGTATTGCTACTAGGTAGCAAATTGGGGAGCCACAGATTTATTGTGGCTTCCCATAACTTAGTTAACCCGCTTAAATTCTTTCCCAGCAAAAACTAATGCGGCATTTCCTCGTTCAATTTGATAGTGAGAAAGATGGCGCTGCTTATCTAGAGAGCTCAGCTGTTGAGATTGAAATTCACTGAGCTTCCAATGAATTAGCTCTTTTGCCAGCTTCTTATTCGCATGTTGGCTACGTTCCGATTGGACTTTCACGCTAATCCCTGTAGCGACATGTTTGGCACGCACCGCGGAACAGGTTTTATTCACATGTTGGCCACCAGCACCTTGAGATTTTGTGAATTCATATTCGATTTCACTCTCTTCTAAAGGGCGGATAGGTGAAAACGCTATCACGCTAATAAACCAATTTTTGCGTTTATGTCGTGGTCGCAGAAGGCTTTGGCATTGCCACTGAACGGTTCCACTCCACGCCTTGACCAGTTGCTCGCTCTGTTTCCCCTCTAAGGAGACTAATACGGACTTTAGCCCCTGTTTTGAGGGAAAAGATTCCAACACATCCACTTGAACATTCTGCAAAGCTGCCTCTTTTAAAAAGCAGGAAAACGCTTTTTCGACAGCAATGCAGCATTCATCAGGCCCTTGAGCTGAGGAAAATTGTAATAATGCCATTAGCAATCTCCGCTCGTTTTATAAGTGATCACTGGCGCTAAGCGAGCAATAACCTGAATGATGCCGACATTTACCATGCTTTCGATAACGGTCTCAATGGATTTATAGGATTGCGGTGCTTCTTCATAAATCAATTGTTTGTTTGCACAAATAACGCGACTGCCCAATGCGGTTCGGGATAGCTGTAATGGCGTATATTTATGTGATAAACGACCTTTGCATTCCGTTCGCATCCATTTTCGCCCAGCGCCATGAGCAAGGGAATTCAAACTCAAATCACTGGCAACCGGTGCCACCAAATAACTGTAATCACCGCGAGAGCCGGGAATAACCACAAAACCTCTATCTGAAGGTGTTGCTCCTTTACGATGTAACCAGCCATCTATCCCGTCGATACGGCATGGCTCAACAAGATTATGGTTGAGGTCTAAACGTTGCTCCCCTGAAGCCTTAGCTTGCTGCATCATCCGCAGTCCAATCAACTGGCGATTGATCTGCGCGAACTGTAGCGCATCTTGGTGTGCATTGAGGTAAATCTCAGCCTCAACAGATTGCTCATCCAGACCATTATGGCTATGTTGCTCAACATGTTTGCGAAGAATGGATTGCCCCAACCCGCGCGAGCCACTGTGCACAAGCAACAACAATTTTTGTTTATCAAGACCGCTTTGCTCAAACAGTTCTTGGTTTATGATTTTATCGACGGATTGAAACTCTGCGAAATGGTTACCGCCACCGATGGAGCTGAGTGATGCCATAAAATCATGGGATTTCATGGATTCAGGAACGTGCTCATCTAGCCACTCTTGCGGGGCATGGTCCGTCATTTCAGACAGCTGTTTTTCCAGCTTATCCAAGTTGACTTTGGCGCGCTTAATATCCGTCTGGAACAGGCTCATGCCACAGCCGATATCGTTACCCACCAACGCTGGGTAGAAGCGTTTAGCCGAGAAAAATGCTGCGCCAATTGGATAGCCACGCCCTGGGTGTAAGTCAGGCATGCCGACCACAGACACCATGTCGGGTAAATTAGCGGTTGTTTGTAATTGTTGGATTGCTTTACTTTCAATCCATGTAGATTCTGTCGCGATATAACGAATATGTTCGCCCACAGAATGAAGGGTATTGCCCATATGCTATTAACTCATTTTTAATGTGAAAAATAAGGTGATTAGCAGGCAAGTTTTGAGAAGATAGCTGAATTAACGTTTAAAACGATTTTTAACGTCTAAGACTATTTCTGAGTCTGCCCGCAAAGAGTTTGATTAATTGTTGTCATGATGAACCTCCTTGCAGTGAATTGATTGAATGAATGAAAACGCGGCGGATATTAACGGGAACTTTTTTCTTTTGCAAGAGGGAAAAAAGAAAAAGTGTAAAATTAATCTTTATCCTAAAGAAATTAATAAATGAGAAACTAATTACTTTCATGATAAATAATAATTCCAAACTCAAATTTATATTTAATTCTAGATTTGAATATTATAAAAATATTTCATTAAGATAAGTGCAAACAGGTATATTTTCGCTATTTTAACTTTGCTACTCTTTTTCTGGGTGCTTGATCTTACTCAGTTTAAGAATTTATTTTTGGTCTGGGAAAGAAAAAGCCCCGTTAGTGACAATTTGTGATTAAAATCAATGGAATCATGTGTGTGCCGAACAGAAAAATAAGAGGTCAATGAGGGATGGTAAAATATATAACGATGGCAGTCATACTTACTTGCATAGTCATATTGGGAACCACTTTATTCATAAGAGGTAGCTTAATTTCTTTAGAAGGCGGTGGTGGCTGTAAAATTGTTGATGTGAAAGTAATTGAAAAATTGAATTAAACATATCTGTTATTTATTTTGATATTTTTTACAATCAGATGATTTTTTTATTTTAAATAAAAAGTGCCAAAATATAATTGTGGCACTTTTTACTATTTTAACTTATTAAAAAACTACGACGCGATATGAACCGTTTTTCCGCCCACAATGGTACGGAGCACTTTCACATTTTCAATATCATCAGCTGGGATGGTAAATACGTTGCGATCTAGCACGATCATATCCGCGAATTTGCCTGCTTCGAGTGATCCTAAAACATCTTCACGATGTTGTGCATAAGCAGAATCAATCGTTGCCGAACGTAAAACCTCGATCACGGTCATATCACGGTCGTTATCCAGTCTTGGGGCTGGCTGACCATTAATGTCGCGGCCACGACGGGTCGCGGCGACTTTCAAATCATACCATTCGTCAAAATCATCAATTGGCCAATCACTACCAAAGGCCACTACTGCACCCGCATCAATAAACTTAGCGATCGGCTCTAGCTGTTGGAAACGGGTTTCGCCCAGCATATTTTTTTCGAAAGCTGCCAGTTCAGGGGTTGGTGCTGCCCACTGGAATGATAAGCACGCAATGGTTTTTAGGCGTGCAAAGCGAGCATAATCTTTGGCGTCAACCAGCTCATTATGGGCAAGGCCTGGGCGGATATCTTTCTCTGGGTGAGCTGCACGCATTTTTTCAATGGCATCCAGCACGATAGAGACGGCACCTTCACCGACGGTATGCAAGTGAGGATCGTAACCCGCTGCGGCGATTTTTTCGAGTAGCTCATCCAGAATTTCAGCTGTGAAATAGAGGTCGCCGTAATTATCGGTTTCGACCCAATTTGGTGCTGAATCAGTACCTCTGTTCACGCGGTATGGCTGCAATAATGATGCAGTCATGGTTGGGTATTGCAGCACGCCATCCACAAACATTTTGATGTTACGCAGACCGATACCCGGTGTCGGAGTCCACTCCGCTTGGTGCCATTTTTTTGCGAACGCCACGGCTTTATCCACAGCAGCAGCCACGGCAGCCACATTCGGGGTATCATCAGGCGTGATTTCGCGTGCAGCTTGGAAACGCAAAGTGAGTTCGCCACGTTGCTGGAGCTGGTGAAAAGCCTCTAATTGTTGCTCAGAAACGCGGGCATCCATCACCATGGTAACGCCTTGCTGATTCAATACTTTTTGAACTAATTCAGCGACTTCAACTGCTTGTTCATCGCGAATAGACGGGATGCTATCCGCAGCACGCATGGCAGGCGCATCTTCTAAAATGCCATTAAGTTCGCCATTTTCGTATTTACCGATTTTGCCATCGGGTGGTTCAGGGGTTTCTTTGGTGATCCCGAATAATTCAAGGGCGCGGCTATTGGCTAAGAGGGTATGGCAGTCATTAGAAAACAGGACGACTGGGCGCTTCGTATTGAGCTTGTCCATATCTTCACGGTACATATCAATACCTGCTGGTAACATGCCTTGGCGTAACCATGCAGTGACTTTTAGCCAGTCATTTTCACCCGTGCGAGGATCTTTATCGAGGTGATCTTGCACGCGCTGTAAAATTTGGTCGATAGTCAGGGATTCGTAATTAAGATGGCAGCCGAACAGCTGAATGCCGCCCCAAAATGGGTGCATATGTCCATCAATGATCCCTGGCATCATCATCTTACCTTCAAGGTCGATGCTCTCGGTTTCTGGGCCAACATATTGGTGTAATTCATCTGAAGTCCCTGTTGCAAGAATATAACCTTCTTTCAAGGCGATAGCGTCGACAACACTATCTTGACTGTCTGCGGTATAGATATAACCGTTGAAATAAATCACATCAGCAATTTTATTATTCATCGTAAACCGTCTGTATCAGGGGCTCCTACGGAGCCAGAACCAAAAAACAATGGGGAAGATAAGCTTCCCCATAATCAACAAAAGGTACTGGAGGATTAATTGATAATCATCTCAGTCTCGGCATCAGAGATAGCAGGTGGACGACGAGTAAAACCATGAGTCAGAAGCGTGAGGTAGCCTGCCCCTGCCGCTAGCCAGCATAAGCCGACTGTGAAGGCTTCTGCATCTAAGCTTGTCCATAACCACAAGGTTAAAACAACCCCAATGGATGGCATGATCAGGCAAGTGAGCAACTTGGTATTATCCAAGGAAGCTTTGCGGTCAATGTAGAAATGTTTGATGACTGATAAGTTCACAAAGGTAAAGGCTATCAGCGCACCAAAGCTAATCATCGACGCAACCATGCTGAGTGATAACACCAGCGACATTAATGAAGCCACGGCCACAAAGATAATGGAATATACAGGTGTATTCAGGCGCGGGTGCAAATACGCAAAGATAGAGCGAGGCAGCACACCTTCACGACCCATTGCATAGAAAATACGCACAATACTGGCTTGCGAGGTCATCGCAGAGGCAAATACACCGATAACATAAGCGGTAATAAAGCTCGATGCCATTAAGGAGGCGCCGATCCACTTCATTTTATCGCCTACTTGCTGCATTACCGCGATACTGGCGACATCCGTATTAGGGAGAAAATCTTGCCATACTGGGTACATTAAATGTGCGCCGTAAGAGATGGCAATAAACAAGGCTCCCGCAATAAATACGGTATATAAAATCGCTTTCGGTAAAGCACGACGTGCGTCTTTTGTCTCTTCGGCCATGGTCGAAATGGCATCAAAGCCCAAGAAGGCTAAGCACAGTACCGCAGCACCCGCAAATAGCCCTGACACTTGTGATGACATCACGGTGAGCGGTGCCATCAGCGCTTCAACATCAAGTACCATCGCGTTTTGCAAGCAGATGTACAAGAATATGGCGATGAAGACAAATTGCATCAAAATAATCAGCATATTCATCCAAGATACCAATTTGATACCTAAAATGTTCATGATGCTGACAACAGCGATGGTTGAGCAGATTATCACTGGCATTGGGATGTTCGGGAAAGCTTCGTGGACAAAGATCCCAATCGCAATGTAGTTAATAATCGGCAGAAATAGATAATCCAGCAGTTGTGCCCAACCAACAAGAAATCCAAGAGTGCCACCAAAGGTTTTTTGCACATACGAATAAGCAGACCCAGAAAGTGGGAGTGCACTGGTCATACGGCAATAGCTCATGGCAGTAAAGAAGACAGCAGCGAGCGTAATTAAATAAGCGATAGGCAGATGCCCTTCACTTAATACAGTCACTTGTCCATAGGTGGTAAAAATTCCGAGTGGCACCATATAGGCCAGCCCGAAAAATACTAACGCAGGGGTGGTCAGTACACGTTTCATTTGAACGGTATTCTGTTGCATTTTGAAGCCCTTCCCAAAAGCCCTTAACAACGTTAACTCTTTCTGAATACACAGGCCGAGTGAACCTAAAATGCAGCCATATAACTTGAGCTATAGCACTACATGTTTTGTTTTTTACATACACAAATCATTTAATTAGGTATGTGGATAGACGCCTTGTATTCAATTTCAGAAAACCTCGCACCAGGACAGAATATAAATCACTGTCATCGTGCGCACTTTAATGAAACGTCAGTAATGAATCGGACCATTACCATCCGCTGGGGTGAATACAAGCGGCGTACAATATAATTATCAAGTTCCTATTAAGCAATCATTTATTTCAACAAATAAATATACTGTTTTATTTCAATGGGTTGATATTTGAAAGGTGTATTAATAAGGTGGAATTTAACGTAAGTTAAATATGAATCAAATTTACGATAAAATCAAGGAATAAAAAATATTGTAATGCATTGAAATTTAACAATAAAATGTTTTATTTTGAAATTAACTAAAACAAGAAGAAAACACCCAAAAGGTAAATTATTTTAATAAAAATAAGCTGATTATATTAAATAATTTAACCTTTTTAGTTCCATTAAATGAAACGTGCATTAAATGGGTAATATAATATGCAGGTTAATATTAATTTAAGTCAGATATTATGGGCACGAATGCCCATAATAGGGAAAATTAAATTCTATTTTCTTCTGAGTTTCTGCTGTGTATATAAAGCATCTAAAGTAAATAAAATTAATGCAACCCAGATAAAACCAAATGTAATTAACAATTCTTGGGTCATCACTTCACCATACACAAAGACGGCAAGTAAGAACATGATGCTTGGGCCTAAATACTGGAAGAAACCTAATGTTGATAGCCTTAAATGGTTAGCGGCTTCAGTAAACAGTAACAATGGCACCGTAGTAATAATCCCCGCTGCAATCAGGAGAATGTTTAAATGCCAGCTGTTCATGGTCATGTTGCTTGTCGGGCTATCTGCAAAGAATAGCAGGAAGATAATACCGACAGGGAGTAACCATAAGGTTTCAAATGTCATACCAATTTGTGCATCGACACCCAATTTTTTACGTAATAAACCGTAGGTGGCAAACGTCACAGCAAGGCTTAATCCAATGATTGGCACGGAGCCAAATTGCCAGAGTTGAATTAATACGCCGGTGAGTGCTAATCCGACCGCAACCCATTGCATTCGGCGGAAGCGCTCATGTAAAAATATCATGCCAAACAAGACGTTAACCAGAGGGTTGATAAAATACCCTAAGCTGGCTTGCAGCATATGCCCATTATTCACCGCCCAGATATAAATCAGCCAGTTAGACGCAATTGTCACGGCGGTCACACCTAAAATTAAGATCTTTTTAGGCTGCTTTAATATTTGGCGGAAATAATTCCAATGGCGCGTAACTGTCAGTAATAACAGCATAAAGAAGAATGACCAAATAATACGGTGAGTCAAAATTTCTTCAGCTGGCACTTCTTTGATGGATTTAAAATAAATGGGAGCGACACCCCAAATAAAATAAGCGCCTAAGGCACACAGTACGCCTTTGGTAGTATTTTGTTGGCTCATGAATAGCTCTGAAAGTGATATAAAGTCAAACTGAGAGATCGAAACCAAGAATGTAAGAGGCTCGATTTGTGATGTCGTTAATGTGACATTGCTCAGGTTTTTTTACAAGCTATTAGTTAATGAGGTTATTAATTATTTACCAAATTGTTTCATGCAATTTGTTCACATTATCCAATCAAATAGGTCGCTGTCGCAGTAGCAATATGCTGATTTTTCTCATTATGTAATTCACAGCGGGTCACTGCGATTTTATTACCATCGCGTAGTAAGCTGGCGCTAGCGATAAACATCTCTCCGCGGCCAGGGCGCAAATAGTCAACGCGCAAGTCAATGGTGCCCATTTTTGACATCTTTTCGGCAATGTCTTGATGCACGAGAGGCTCAATGCGTTGCAGGATCCGGTTAATACACACCATGCCGCCCGCCACATCTAATAAGGATGCAATCACGCCACCATGCAGAATATTTTGGGTGAAATTACCAATAAGCTCAGGGCGATTTTTCACAGATAGCTGGACTAAGTCATCCGTCATTTGTAAAAGCTCAATTCCAAGTAATTGATTAAAAGGCATTCTATAGATAAATGCATCACTCATAAATTTGCTGGCTTCTTCGAAGGTATAGATGCGGTCATTCATTTTAGGATCCTTGTCTATGATGTTAATGATAAGTTAACATTATGTATGTGCTAATATCTAGAAAACAAATGAATAATCTTTCAACGGTTGATCGTTTTTCGGTGTAAAATGAGACAAATTTTTTCACCGCAGTTGAAATAGGAATGGCAAATGCGCGCTTTACAAATGTTGTTGAGTTCTGTGCTCTGTTTCTGGTCTGTTTCACTTTTTGCATCTGACAATACCAACGAACCGGCACAGCAGGATACTGAAAATCATACACCCGTTCGAGGAAGTATTATTTCGGGGTTACTGCAAAATTATGATAACCCATTCGTTCTGTATCCTTATGAACCCAATTACATCATTTATACCTATACGTCTTCGATAAATAAGAAAGCCATCGCGAGTTATGATTGGGGTAATGATGCACTGAAAGATGAAGTGAAATTCCAATTGAGCTTGGCATTTCCTATTTGGCGCGGTATCGCGGGGGAAAACTCCGTTCTCGCGGCATCTTATACTCAGCGTTCTTGGTGGCAATTAAGTAACAAGAAAGAATCTTCGCCATTTCGTGAAACCAACTATGAGCCACAGATTTTTGTTGGTTGGGCGCTAGATAACCAATTTGCGGGCTGGACGTTACGTGAATTCGAAACTGGCTTTAACCATGAATCAAACGGTCGATCCGATCCGACATCTCGTAGTTGGAACCGTGTTTATGCCCGAGCAATGGCGCAAAAGGGTGACTGGCAAGTTGAATTAAAACCGTGGTACCGCATTCCTGAAAGTGAAAGCAGCGATGACAACCCAGATATTAATAAATATCTCGGCTATTACCGCGTAAAAGTGGGGTATGCACTTGGGGATAGCGTTATTTCAGCTGCCGGACACTATAACTGGAATTCAGGGTATGGTAATGCCGAGTTGGGTTGGAGCTACCCAATGACAAAGCACGTGCGCTTGTATACCCAACTTTTTAGCGGTTATGGTGAGTCGATGATAGACTATGACTATCGCCAAACACGTTTTGGTATCGGTGTGATGCTTAACGATATCATGTGATCTGGGCAGACATCCCAGTCATTTCAGGGTAATATCTTGCCAATAGCTGCTCTTTTCGGGCAGCTATTTGTTTCAACCTCTAGAGGGAATTCGTGTCTACCGCTTGCGTTATCAATCAACTTTCACTGGCTGAAAATGTGCTCAATAGCACGTTCGGTTACCAATCCTTTCGTCCGGGGCAAGATGCTGTCATTGGCGGTATTCTCGATGGTCGTGACTGCTTAGTATTGATGCCAACAGGGGGCGGAAAATCGCTCTGCTACCAAGTGCCTGCGCTGGTTAAACAAGGCATTACGCTGGTGGTGTCACCTTTAATCTCCTTAATGAAGGATCAAGTTGATCAACTCAAGTTACACGGTGTTGAAGCGGCTTGTTTGAATTCCTCACAAACCCCTCTAGAGCAGCGCCAAATTATGGAATTATGCGCTCAAGGGAAAATCAAACTTTTGTATGTGGCACCAGAGCGTTTACTGACTGACTATTTCATTCAGCAAATTGGTAGCTGGGATATCGCCTTATTAGCGGTAGATGAAGCGCACTGTATTTCCCAGTGGGGCCATGATTTCCGTCCTGAATATCGTTCATTAGGTCAATTACGCCATTCCTTACCGAATGTGCCCGTGATGGCGCTGACTGCTACAGCAGATGAAACCACGCGCGCTGATATTATTCGCTTACTCGAGCTTAATGACCCATTAGTTCATGTGAGCAGCTTTGACCGCCCGAACATCCGCTATACCTTAGTCGAGAAATATAAACCGTTAGATCAATTATGGTTTTTTATTAAGGCTCAGAAAGGTAAGTCAGGGATTGTTTACTGTAATAGCCGTAGTAAAGTTGAAGAAACCGCGGAAAGATTACAAAAACGTGGCTTGAGTGTCGCTGCTTACCATGCTGGTTTGGAGAGTGCCCAGCGTGACTGGGTGCAAGATGCATTCCAGAAAGATAACCTGCAAATTGTGGTTGCGACCGTGGCATTTGGAATGGGAATTAACAAGTCCAACGTCCGTTTTGTGGCGCACTTTGATATTCCTCGTAACATTGAAGCGTATTACCAAGAAACGGGACGAGCAGGGCGTGATGGCGTCGAAGCCGAAGCCATTCTATTTTACGATCCTGCTGATATGGCGTGGCTCCGTCGATGTTTAGAAGAAAAACCAGCGGGAATGCAGCAGGATATTGAACGTCATAAATTAAATGCCATTGCTGCCTTTGCCGAAGCGCAAACCTGTCGTCGCCTGGTTTTACTGAACTATTTCGGCGAAAATCGCCAAAAACCTTGTGGTAACTGTGATATCTGCCTTGATCCGCCAAAACGTTATGATGGGCTGATGGATGCGCAAAAAGCACTCTCTTGTATTTATCGCGTTGGGCAGCGGTTTGGTATTGGCTACATTGTTGAGGTGCTACGAGGCGCTAACAATCAGCGAATTCGCGACTTAGGGCACGATAAACTACCGGTGTATGGTATTGGTAAAGAGCAGACTAATGAACATTGGGTGAGCGTTTTACGTCAATTAATTCATTTAGGCATGATCACTCAAAATATCGCGCATTTCTCCGCATTACAGTTAACGGAAGCGGCTAGGCCCATTCTGCGTGGTGAAATGCCATTACAGTTAGCGGTTCCACGTGTTTTAGTCACCAAAAGCCGGAATCAACAAAACAAAATTTATCATGGCAATTATGATAAGAAGCTGTTTGCCAAATTGCGTAAATTACGTAAATCCATTGCGGATGAAGAAAATATCCCGCCTTTTGTGGTTTTCAACGATGCAACGTTGATTGAAATGGCAGAACATTGCCCGACTAAACCCGTTGAATTATTACTGATAAATGGGGTTGGTGAGAAAAAGTTAGAGCGTTTTGGTGAGGCGTTTATGACACTCATCCAAGATCATCTAGAAGGTTATGAATGAGGAAACCCCATGTCGCCAGATAGTCTAAAGGCCAGTTGGTTAAATCGAGAAACTGAGTTTTCGGCCTTTACCAACGGTCCGCTTTTAGATTTTTGGCAATTACGTGAAGAAGCTGAGTTTCTTGGCGTTGATGACATTCCTATTCGCTATGTGCGTTTTATTCATGCAAAGCACCATAAAGCCGTGGTTATATCACCGGGTCGCAGTGAAAGTTACGTTAAATACCCTGAAGTCGCCTACGATTTTTATCATTTAGGGTTCGATGTTTTTATTATTGATCATCGTGGGCAAGGGAGATCTGGCCGTATGCTGGCGGATCCCCAAAAAGGGCATGTTGAAAAATTTACAGATTACATCGATGATTTTGAAAAATTCATTGATTTAGAAGTGAGAGATCGTCACTATCCTAAATGCTATGCGCTGGCTCATTCGATGGGAGGCGCGATCCTTGCTGGGTACTTACTCCGAGATAGCGTGACATTTGACGCTGCCGCATTGTGCGCTCCCATGATTGGCGTTAATTTACCGATGCCTCATTGGCTTGCGAGCTTTATTGTTGAGCGTGCAGAGCCGCGCCGCAGTGTGCGAAATGATTATGCAGTTTCTACGGGGAAATGGCAGCCATTACCTTATTTAATCAATGTGTTAACCCATAGCCAAGAGCGTTATCGACGCTATTTACGCTACTATGCGGATTATCCTGAATTACGTCTCGGTGGTCCAACTTACCACTGGTTACGAGAAAGTTTTGCGATTGGTAAAGAGCTGGTTGCGAAAGCGGGAGAGATTGAAACCCCTCTGATGCTCCTTGAAGCGAGCGAAGAGAAGGTAGTCAGTAATCGAGAGCTACAAGCTTTTTGTCAAAGTCGGCAAAAAGCGCAAACAGGACGAGAAGAAAAATTACCCCTCATTATCGAAGGGGCTCACCACGAAATCCTGTTTGAAATAGATGCATTGAGAGCCATGGCCCTCAATGCAATTTGTGATTTTTTTGAGCAGCATTAGCCATAATTAGGGATCTTGTATGAAATATCCGGTTGTTGCTTCCGATTTGGACGGAACACTTTTATCTCCCAATCATGATTTAACCCTGTATACCAAAGACACTCTTAAGCAGCTTGTAGCGACCGAAGAAGTACGATTTGTATTCGCGACGGGACGCCATCATATTGATGTTGCACAGATCCGTGATGGTCTGGGTATTGATGCTTATATGATCACCTCGAATGGGGCGCGTATTCATAACACCAATGGCGACCTTATTTTTGCGAACAACGTTGACTCGCAGATAGCGAAAGAACTGTGCTTAATGGAGTTTGATCACCCAGAAATTCTCACCAATTACTACCATGGTGATGATTGGTTTATTAACCGTGAAAGCCCTGAGCAGAAAGAGTTTTTCAAAGAGTCTGTGTTTAATTACCAACTGTTTGACCACCGCGATTTTCCAACCTCAGAAGTCTGCAAAGTGTACTACACCAGTGAAGATCACGATTTACTGGTAGATCTGCAACAGCGTATTCAACGTCGTTGGCAGGACAAGGTTCATGTTACTTTCTCCTTGCATAGTTGCCTTGAAGTGATGGCGGGCTCCGTTTCTAAAGGGGAAGCATTGAAACAAGTCACAGCATTGCATGGTTATGGAACCCATGATTGCATCGCGTTTGGTGATGGCATGAATGACAAAGAGATGCTGAAGTTAGCAGGCAAGGGCTGCATTATGCAAAATGCTCATCAGCTGCTGAAAGATGCTTTACCTCAGATGGAAGTTATCGGGTCTAACCAAGATGATGCGGTTGCTCGTTATTTGAGAAGTAAATATTTAGACAACAAATAACCATTTTATCTATGTGTATAAACAGAAAGCCAGATAGAATAAAAAACTATCTGGCTTTTTATTTGCCTTTTGCCATGAATGATAACGAAAAGTGCTATTCATCAAAATTAAGGTGTTTATCCTATTTTGTCTTCTGACGAGTAAATTTAAACTAGTTCAGATGAAAAGCGAGTTTAGGCTGCATAATCTGCCAAATCAGCCGATAATAACGGGTATTACTGTGTCGCCAGTTGCCATACTGCACTGTTGAGGGTTACTTAGGATGAAAAAAATTGCGTTAGCGCTGTTGTTAGGATCTGTTTGTTATAGTTCATTATTATTGGCTACACCGGCGAAACCAACGACCGCCAGTGAACAGACGACGATAGAGCAAATTACGCAGTTAGCTGAAAAAGGTGATCCCGCGTCTCAATTCCTGTTAGGTGAGCGTTATTTTAAAGGTCAGGGCGTTTCCCAAGACTCCAAAGTGGCAGCAGAATGGTTTATCAAAGCCGGGGATCAAGGTAATTCAGATGCCCAGTTCCGCCTTGGTACTATGTATGTAAATGGTTTTGGTGTTCGCCGAGATTATGATAAAGCGATGCTGTGGTACGAAGAAGCCGCTAAAAATGGTGATACTCGCGCAGAAACCAACATGGCCACCATGTATGCACAGGGCTTAGGGGTTAAACAGGATCTGGAAAAAGCCGCATACTGGTTTAGAAAGGCAGCGCAAGGTGGCAATGTGATTGCACAGTTCAAAATCGGGCAAATGTATTCGATTGGTAGTGGCGTCGCATTAGATAATGAAAAAGCCGTGTTTTGGTTCAGAAAAGCCGCAAAACAGCGTGATGCAAATTCCCAAGACCGTTTAGGGGTGATGTACTCTGAAGGGAAAGGGGTGAAAAAGAACCTACAGCAAGCGTATGCATGGCTGTCTACCGCGGTTTATAGTGGCAATAAAGAGAGCCAACGTTTACAGAAAAAAATCGCAGAGCAGTTGAACGCAGAAGAGCTGAAACAAGCGCAAAAACTGGCTGACAACTACATTAAAACCTACGGTAATAGCGAAGAAAGCTAATTCGTCCAATATTAATTTAACGGGATATCAGCAGGTATCCCGTTAATCCAATCACAGACAGAATCAAATATCCCCAGCAAAAGCGGTAAAATCGATTATATCCCCATCCTCGGCGTACACTCAGTTGCAGCGTTTTTGTCGACAATTGATGAACTTTCAAACGGTAAACCACCAAATACAGCAGGCTGAATCCTTGCCACAGATAGAGCGTATTAAAGGCAAAATCCTTTCCGACAATCAGCAAAATCACCAACGGGATCAGAAAAAACAGAATGGAGCCTATTCGCTCATACTGTGCAATTTTCAATTTGATAGATTCGTCTTGGATTTCTACTGCTTGGGTCATTATTCTGCCTTTTCTATGATGAAAAACGAGGGAGCAAAAGCTCCCTCGATAAACTTATAGCTCACCAGTACCACGAGGTGGATTGCGACCAGAAAGGTTATTTGTGGCGCTTTGAATCGAATTACTGCGCACATCCACACGGGCTTGGAACGGTGGGAATGGCAATGTAATTCCTTGTTCTGCAAAGGCTTCTAAAATATGCTGATGGATTTCGTGGCGAGCCGGTAAACGATGCCCCATTTCACCTGCATACACCCGCAGCTCGAAAATTTGGATCCCTTGCTGTAAGTCCACGAGATAAACTTCTGGATTCGGGTTATCCAAAATCATGGACGAGCGTTTTGCCGCACGCAGGATAATCTCTGTCACTTTTTCGCTATCGGCATCCGCTGGAGCAGGGATGGTCATCACGATACGGGTAATGGTGTCGGTCAGAGACCAGTTAATAAACTGTTCAGTAATAAATGCCTTGTTCGGCACAATAATCTCTTTTCTGTCCCAGTCCGTTAAGGTAGTGGCGCGGGTATTAATCTTAGTGATGCTACCGGTTAAGTTACGGATAGTGACCGTATCGCCGATACGGATCGGTTTTTCAAATAGGATCATTAAACCAGAGATAATATTGGCGAAAATTTCTTGTAAACCAAACCCTAGCCCGACCCCCATTGCCGCGATAAGCCACTGCAGTTTTGACCAGTCGATCCCCAGCATGGAGAACCCGACAATGGTTCCGATGATGGTGATGCTGTACTTGGTCAAAGTACTGATGGCATAACCGGTACCCGGTGTTAAGTCGAGATGTTGAAGGACGGCGAGTTCTAATAGTGCAGGTAAGTTTCTAACGAGCTGCGCGGTCACGATAATCACCAGTATGGCGATAAAAATCGAGCCCATAGTGATGGCTTGCACGGTTTCCACACCATTGATGGATGAGGTCACATCCCACAGGCGAATATTTTCAAGGAATGAAAATGCGGTATGCAATTCAGACCACAGCCAAATTAACGAGACCAGCGCTATCATAGTCAGAATGGAGCGCACCAATCCAACCGATTGGGTACTGATAGTATCGAGGTCAAGAACCTGCTCTTCAATATCAATATTCCCTTCACCGCTGGCATTGGGGAGTTGAGAATCTTCTTCCCCTTTAGCTCGCTGGGCTAAGATTTCCGCACGGCGCTGTTTTGCTCGCTCGAAGGCAAGTTTTCGACGCTGCATTGACATCCAGCGCTGGATAGTGTGATAAATAATTAAAATCACAAACCAAATCGCCACTGAGGTCTCGAGTCGCGCCAACAGTGCCTGAGAAGTGGAGAAATAACCCAATACCGAGAAAAATGCGGCAATCACCGGCGCAATGAAAATGAGCCACCATAATGCGGTGTTCACTAAGTTTTCACCGGAGCCATGTCTGTCCAAATATAATGGGATTTTAGAACGGCGTAAGTTATTGGTAATTAAGCTTAATGCGACACATAGCACTAAGAAGCAGAGGCGGCCTAAGGTCGCAGAGAACTCTCTCTCGCTGTAATGTTCAAAAGTGATGATCGCCATCACTAACGGCACAATCACAAAAATGGCTAATCGGTAATGGCGCATTGCGCGTTTTACCGCGTCTTTATCCCAACCAAAGTGGGAAATGAACAACCCGGTAGGTCGTGAGAATGTTTCACTGATCATAAACAGCCAGAGCAGCGGGGTCGTTGCGCTAACGCCGTAGCCGATGGCTGCTGCCATCGGATATTGCCATGCACTTTGTAAGCCATAGCCAATGGCAGACCACATCATTGGCAGAGGAAGCGCCACGATAATCGACCAGAAAATAGTGCGGATGGTTAAATAGAAACGGTCTTGTGTCACTTTACCAATGCGCAGACTTGAACGGTCTAAGAACGCTTGATAATGGCGGCGTGTGCTGACACTGAAAATGACTAAGATAATGGAACCCAGCAGGTATAAGAACGTGTCTTGGCTAGTGACCATCACTTGCAGGGCACCTGCGAGCTGGGAGAGAGTATCCAGTGAAAGCAACTGGGTCATGTCAGTAACCACAAGCACCGGATAATTAATGCTAATCGGCGGGACATCAGCGACCCAGAACAGATAACGGTTTGAGGCGTCTTTTACCTCTTTCAGCGCATCCGTTAATTGCCCCGTTGCAACATTGAGCTTAGTCAGTTCTAACATTTCGCCATCAAATCCCGAAATGAGCGAAGTTAATAGCTCTTTGCGGGTCTTCATCAGTGACTGATAAACCTGTGACTGCGAAGGGTTTAAGTCATTGGCGCTTTCTTGTACTGATACGTCAAGCTTGGACAAGCGCTCAAGCATATCTTCATAATTTAAGCGCTGAACACGTAAATCCGCCATTTCACGGTCAAGTTGCTGGCTTTTAGGGATATCTGGAAGGCGAGAAAGCTGGGTACGAAGCGCTTCTCCTAAAGTACTTGAACTGCTGATCCACTGGGCTTGTTCACGGATAGTCGATAGTGCTTGTCGTGCATTTCGAATGCTGGTGGAGATTTCGGCTTGGTTGGTGGTGATTTCGCTCATACGCTGAGCTTGCTCAGTCAACTCTTGGGACATTTTGCGGTTGATATCAAGCTGCTCTTTTAAGAACGGGGTCAATTCACCCTGTTCTGCCAACATTTCGGTATGCTCTAACGCCAATATTGCTTTTTGTTGGCGCTGGGTATTTTGGAAATCACGGAGCTGTTGAAGCTCTAATTCTAGGCGCTGATAACGCTTTTTCTCAAGCTCCAGCGCCATTCGGGAAATTTCTTGACGGTTATTGGCCGATAATTGCGCCATTTCTAGCTCGTTCACAATGGACTTGCGAGCACTTACTTCGGCTTGAGCTAAGGTGTATTGGGCTTCAGCTAACGGAGTCGTTGGCGTATTGAGCGATTGGAATCGCGTTGAGGCATCCGTTAATTGACGTCGTGCCTCAGATAACTGCTGTGGCAAGAGATTCAAGGATTCGCTGATTTCGCGCCCTTTGTCTTGCTCTTGCTGCATCAAGCGCCCTTGATCAAGTAGCTGGCTGCTGACTTGGGTAATACGCTGCTCTAGTTCACTTAAGCTAATGCTGGTAGGGATAGCGGGCGGTGTATCGGTTTCATTGAGTAAGGCTTGACGGATTGTTTTGATAATTCTCGGGAAATTATCGATAGCATCTTGGTAAGACTTTGCCTTATTGTCTGAATCACGGGCTTCGTTAATCCAGCTTAATGCCCCTTGCAACGCTTGAGCGATCTCTGCGTCCTTGGGGTTTTTGCTTGGATCAAGCTGTTTGAGCTCCTGTGTAATCTGTGCTTCATCTTGTGCGGAGGCTGGCGCCGCGTGGGATGAAAAAACGATTAACAGGCTAAGTAAAAAACTGATAATCAAACGCACAGTGAGGAGCTCCTTCAGAGATAGAATAATTTAATTATAGTTTAAATGATTAGCTAACAGTTTCAGTGCGTTGCTGCTCATCGATTGATTCTGCTAATAGCTCACCCATGCGGGTTGCATAGCCGGGGATCAATGAGGCATTAAAGCGAATTTTGTTAGGTTCAAACAGGTTAATGACAGTGGAACCGAGTTTGAATAGACCCATTTCTTCCCCTTTTTGTAGGAAGATAGCGCCTTCTTCACCTTGTGCTGGATATGTCCACCGTTTAATTACGCCTTCACGCTGTGGGTTAACACAACCGCTCCAAACGGTATCAATGCTGCCGACAATGGTTGCACCAACTAAAATCTGCACCATTGTGCCAAATGGGGTATCAAACACGCAGATTAAACGTTCATTACGTGCAAATAAATTCGGCACATTTGCTGCGGTTAATGGATTAACGGAGAACAGATCGCCAGGGACGTAAATCATCTCTGTTAATAAGCCGTCACATGGCATATGTACACGGTGGTAGTCACTTGGGGATAAATAGGTTGTGATAAAATCACCATCACGAAATTTATCGGCTAACTGATATTGCCCAGCAAGTAGAGCTTCAACTGTATAATTATGGCCTTTTGCCTGAAAAATCAGGTCATTATCGATAGGGCCTAATTGGCTAACGGCACCGTCTGCAGGCTGTGCAAGTTGATGTTCGGCTTCAACAATTGGGCGCGCGCCATCTTTTAATGTACGGATGAAAAAGTCGTTAAAAGTTGAATACGCGGTAAGCTCACTTTTTTGAGCTTCATTCATGTTCACTTTGTAGGCTTTTGCGAACAGCTTTATTGCCCATTGGGTTACAAAACCTACATTGCGACTAGCAAACCATCCTGCAAGTTGAGTAAGCCCTTGTTTAGGAAGCATAAATTGCAGGCGAATTTTGATTTTATCTAGCACGTTAACCTCTGAATTTTAAAGGTAAGTTAGTGAAAGGGCGCTATTGTAACTGAAACTCATCCGCTTTCGAATTATTTCAGAAAGCGGATAAAATGAACGATAAACGTGAGCGCTCACTAACTTATTTTAGACTGATTTCGGGGATTATTTATCTTTAGCGGTAAAGTTACCACGCAGTTTAACTTGTTCCATACTTTCTAAAATACGGTGATAGTTTTCAAAGCGTGATTCGGCAATTTTGCCGTCTTCCATTGCGTCTCGCAGTAAACAGCCGGGGTCATCTAAGTGTTTACAATCGCGGAATTTACAGCCACCAAGGTAATCTTTAAATTCGACAAATCCTTTGGTCACTTGTTCCTTTGTCAGATGCCAAAGACCAAATTCACGTACGCCCGGTGAATCGATGACATCACCACCCTGTGGGAAGTGGTACAGTCTGGATGCGGTCGTCGTATGCTGCCCTAAGCCTGAGGTATCAGAGACATCATTAACTAAGATTGCAGCTTCATTTTGAGGCAGCAACGTATTCAACAAACTGGATTTACCAACACCTGATTGACCAACAAAGACCGACACTTTACCTGATAGCGTGTTAGTGAGTGCTTCCATTCCTTCACCGGTATGACTGGAAACTTCGAGCACTTGGTAGCCAATGTCGCTATAAATTGTCATTAAATCACTGACCCACTCGCGATTTTCTTCATCGAGTAGGTCAACTTTGTTTAAGACAATAATCGGCTGGATCCCTGTCGTTTCACAGGCGACTAAGTAGCGGTCGATAATATTGAGCGATAATTCAGGTAAAATCGCAGAAACCACGACGATTTGGTCGATATTGGCGGCGATAGGTTTTAACCCATCATAATAATCAGGGCGAGTTAAGACGGAGTGGCGTTCATGAACGGCTTCGACAATGCCGTTCACTTTGATATCACTCTGTGTGTTTAGTGCAGGGCGCCAGACAACTTTGTCCCCAGTCACTAAAGATGAGATGGTTCGACGCAGGTTACAGCGCTGTATAGTGCCATCTGCGGCTTCAATATCCGCATGTTGACCAAAGCGGCTAATCACTAAGCCCTCTTGAGCCTCACCTAATTGGCTATCATCAATCTCAATGGTTTTCTGCTTTTTGAGTCTTTTTTGATGATTTTCTTGCACGCGGCGCTGTTGGCCTTTCGAAAGTTTCTGCTTAGCCACCTGACCTCTCTCACTTAAATAATTTAGTGTCTATATTATAACCGATAGGGATATTATTGAAAAACTACATACCTATAACGGATAGCACGAAGGGTGTTATCATACCTTAACTCCACCGTATTCAGTTAGGGCATATCATGCAAAAGAATGAGAATAATTTAATTTGGATCGATTTAGAAATGACCGGACTCGATCCTATTCGTGATCGTATTATTGAAATCGCTACGATTGTGACTGACAGTAACCTGAATATCTTAGCGGAAGGCCCTGTTATCGCGGTACACCAAACCGAAGAGCAGTTGGCATTAATGGATGAGTGGAATGTAAACACCCATACTAATAGCGGCTTAGTCGAGCGTATTCGTAAAAGTTCTATTGGTGAGCGTGAAGCAGAGCTGGCGACCATTGAATTTTTAGAAAAATGGGTACCAAAAGGTGCATCGCCTATCTGTGGAAATAGCGTAGGACAAGACCGCCGCTTCTTATTTAATTATATGCCAGAGTTAGAAAGCTATTTTCATTACCGCTATCTTGATGTGAGTACATTAAAAGAGTTAGCTCGCCGCTGGAAGCCTGAGATCCTCGCTGGATTCTCAAAGAAAAACACCCACCAAGCGCTGGATGATATCCGCGAATCAATTGCTGAGCTGGTATATTACCGAGAAACGTTTATTAAATAACTTGCTCTAAAGTGCTCAATATTGCAGCAACTCTAATGGTGCTATATACTCAAGCTATATGGCACTATTTGGGAGGAATCATAATGATCCTACACAGTAAGGTTTTTATGAGTAATCGGACTCAAAATGTTCGTTTACCCGCAGAGTTACGGTTTCCTGATGATGTGAAAGAAGTCACCGTTAGAATGAAAGGTAAAGAGCGTATTATTACACCACTGCAAAATACGTGGGATAGCTTCTTTTTAACGGAAACTTCGGCCACGGATGATTTTTTAGTTTCGAGAGCAGAGCAAGTTCCTACCCCAAGAGAATCTTTCGATGATTAAATACTTGCTTGATACTAATATTATTATTTTCACCATCAAACGACGACCTGCAGCATTATTACCAAAGTTTAACCAGCATGCTGACCAATTGGCAATTTCAACAATTACGTTAGCAGAGCTGGTTTTTGGCGCAGAAAAAAGCATGAATCCAGAACGAAATTTAGCTGTTGTTAATGATTTCGTTTCTCGGCTTTGCGTGTTGCCTTATGATGAAGCGGCCGCTTGTCATTACGGTGATATTCGAGCAAATCTCGAAAAACAAGGTAAAAAAATCGGGGAAAATGATCTACACATAGCGGCTCACGCTAGAAGCAAAGGGCTTATCGTCGTCACAAATAATACTCGCGAGTTTGAAAGGGTTGATGGTTTAAGATTAGAGGATTGGGTCACTTCATCATAAAAAGGGCTAAGGTTAACAAACTTAACACCTTGAAATGCTTATTTAACAAACGGCGACGACAAAATCATCACTATGATTGTTTTATCATCAAACGAACAAAAAAATAAAAAATTTGAGTTCAAACGCTTGCTAGTATCTTAATTTCTCGTATAATGCGCTCCCCGTACCGATGAAGTTTTTATGATTTTATTGGCACGATTAAGGCACCAAGAATTGGTTATGCGGGAATAGCTCAGTTGGTAGAGCACGACCTTGCCAAGGTCGGGGTCGCGAGTTCGAGTCTCGTTTCCCGCTCCAAACTTTCTTGATGTTTTAGCTAGAGCACTATTTTCGGAATGCGGGAATAGCTCAGTTGGTAGAGCACGACCTTGCCAAGGTCGGGGTCGCGAGTTCGAGTCTCGTTTCCCGCTCCAAACTTTCTTAGTGTTTTAGCAGAAGCAGTACCCACCAAATGCGGGAATAGCTCAGTTGGTAGAGCACGACCTTGCCAAGGTCGGGGTCGCGAGTTCGAGTCTCGTTTCCCGCTCCAAATTTTTACCTCTCAATTTTCTCTATTTTTCTTTCTGTATGACCCCTTAATAAACATTCTATTAAATGCTAGTTCTATGCTTACGCATTAATACTTATTAGCCGTTTAATGTTCATTATTTACACAAAAGCAATTTTTATCTTCCTTGTTCACGATCCTTTTATTATTTATGATCTTTTTAGGATCCAAGTGAGTTTTTTGCTTGCATTCATAGGCGGAGAGCCATAGAATAGCCACCCCTTAGCAATAGGGCATCCTATAAGAACTTCAGCCAAAATGGCGAACGTTCGAGTGAAAGGTAAAAAATCCTATTTTTACCGGTTCAGTTAAAATTTCTTATTAACCTGACTTTTTGATAACTTTACTTTAGTTAGTTAACTAAAATTCAGCGTTTTTTTATTACTTCTCTCCATGAGAAAGTTATCCACAACCTGAGTGGGTCTAGGTTCAATTTATCCTAGACAGAAATACTTTGCTGCACAGAGTTATCCACAGGTTAGTTATTGGTTAATTTTTGATTATCACAAAATGAATATTATTAATTTTAATTTTAATTCATTGAAATTAAAGTAAAAAACTATTTCTTCAAAATGTGCTTAGCACAACTTGCAAATCCTTTACCTATTGTCGGGTAAGCACTTTTTTATTTTATTCACATCAGTTTGACAATTGATAGATTAGGATATAAGGCTGGACTTTTTTTAGGCGTCTCTAGGTAAACCTTTAGTAATTGCCCGAACAAGACGTTTTTGTTGCGAAGTTTGAATTGTGACTTGGTTTTCTTCTCGACGCTTGAGTTGTTGGCCAATCGACCATTGGAAGTGCTCGTCTAACATAGAGTTGATCCCAAGACGGCTCTGTAATGCGAGAACAATATTATCTTGATAGGGCGCATTACCCAAAGCAACGCTGATATTACGTAGCCATTTTATATAGCCGATACGGCGAATCGCCGAGCCTTCCGTAATACGGAGAAATTTCTCTTCGTCCCATGAAAAAAGATCCAATAGTTCCGGCGTATGCAATGCGGCTCTAGGGCTAAAATCTTCTTCATCCGTCAATTGAGAAAAGCGATTCCACGGGCAGATAAGTTGGCAGTCATCACAGCCATAAATCCGGTTACCCATTAGAGGGCGAAACTCTTCGGGGATCGCGCTATCGAGTTCAATGGTTAGATAGGAAATACAGCGCCTTGCATCAACAGTATAAGGCTCGACAATTGCGCCTGTTGGGCAAGTTGTCATACAAGCAACGCAGCGCCCGCACTGCTCTTCAACGGGTTGATCAACGGGTAGAGGAAGATTGACAAGCAATTCGCCAAGGAAAAACCATGAGCCTGAATGTTGGTTGAGCACCAGTGAGTGCTTACCCGTCCAGCCTAAACCCGCTTTGACAGCAAGTGGGTGTTCTAGGATAGGTGCCGAGTCAACAAAAGGGCGAAAATTCAAATCATCGGAACATTCAAACTGGCTGCAATACTCGAGGATCCGATCACTAAGCACTTTTAAGCGTTTTTTTAATAGCTTATGATAATCGCGACCAAGGGCGTAGCGGCTGACATAGCCTAGTTCTGGATTATTTAGCGTGCTGGCAAAAGCGGCCTTAGCAGGAAGATAGTTCATTCGAACACTAATGACGCGCAGTGTGCCGGGGTGTAATTCATGGGGTCTCGCCCGCATCATACCATGGCGCTTCATCCACTCCATTTCGCCATGATATTGTTTATCCAGCCATGCTTGGAGCTTGGGTTCTTCAAGGGTAAGATCCGTATCGCAAATACCGACTTGTTGAAAGCCAGCATCGATGCCCCATTGTTTAATATTTTGGGCAAGAAGGTCGAGATCGAGGCGTGTGGACATGGGAAATATCTAGGTAAAAGTGGATTCGCAGGCACTCTAACACGATCATTGGATTTATCAAAATCCACAGATCGCGTTGGCACGATCTTGCTCGGAAATTTCCGATCTCGATGTTCCAACAATGTTAAATAACACAAATAGATCTGCTTGAGTTAAAATAGGCGTTAATATCAATATTGAATAAATTTTATCATTATAATTGGCTTCACTAACTATGAAAGAACGCACAATACAACTTGCTAATGAAGAGCAAACAGTCGCGCTTGGGCGCACGATCGCTATGGCCTGTAAACAAGGCGCGGTCATTAACCTGTATGGCGATTTAGGTGCAGGGAAAACGACATTTAGTCGTGGATTTTTACAAGCATTGGGCCATGAAGGCCATGTAAAAAGCCCAACCTATACACTTGTTGAGCCTTATGAATTAGCAGATAGACACGTTTTTCACTTTGATCTGTATCGTTTAGCCGATCCTGAAGAACTTGAGTTTATGGGGATCCGCGACTATTTTTCAGACAACTCAGTCTGTTTAGTGGAATGGCCACAGCAGGGCAAAGGCTTCTTACCTGAAGCGGATCTGGAGATCCATTTAACCTATCAAGATGAAGGGCGTCAGGCTCGGGTTGTCGCTTTTTCGACAACCGGAGAGTCGTTATTGGAAGCGTTAACGGTATTCTAAGGAACATATAGCTCATGATGAATGCATCGATGAACAGAATAACTACCAAGGGTATTTTTTCTCTTTTCTTATTATTGATGATGTTTGCTCTGGCTCTGGTGACATCAACCGCCAAAGCTGCATCTCTCTCTAATATTCAAGTTAGTAATAGCCCTTCACAGGCGCAAGTGACATTAACATTTGTTGATGGAAAGCCTGATTATTCCTACTTCCCGCTGCACTCACCAGAACGCTTAGTGATTGATGTTCAGCAACGTGGTGAAATTATTGGCTTGCCACTTAAGCTTCCGAAAGGGGACTTGGTGAAGCAAGTTCGCGCTAGCCAAGCGCCTGATAGCCAGCACAAGCGTATTGTGTTGGAGCTTTCTCAAGCTGCGAAGACTAAAGCGGTTGTTCAGCAGGTTTCTGGTCAATACCAAGTTGTCTTTACGGTATCAACAGGTAAAGGACAGACATCAAATTCATATAATAATACCGTGATGCCAGCCCAGCCAACGGCAACGCCATCCACACGTAATTCGCAGCCTGTTCAGCCGGTACAAGAAAAACCATTAAAAATGAATGTACCAGCGGTGGCTTCATCGACCACGCCATCAACCCCAGCAACGCCAACCAAAACCTTGCCAAAAGGCACCAAGCAGGTGGTGATTGCGATTGATGCGGGTCATGGTGGGAAAGACCCAGGGGCGATTGGTAAAAACGGTTATAAAGAAAAAGATGTGACACTGAGTGTAGCGCGTAAACTGTATCAAAAATTGGATGCCGATCCGATGTTTAAGCCTGTAATGACAAGGGACGGAGACTATTTTATTTCCGTCAGTGGTCGTTCAGACGTTGCGCGTAAGAAAGGCGCCAACATGCTGGTTTCTATTCATGCTGACTCAGCACCAAACAGTAGCGCTCGTGGGGCATCCGTTTGGGTGCTATCTAACCGCCGAGCAAACAGCGAATTAGGTAGCTGGTTGGAACAGCGTGAAAAGCAATCTGAACTTCTTGGTGGGGCGGGTGACGCGCTCAGTGGTGCAGACCCATATTTAAGCCAAGCGGTATTGGATTTACAGTTTGGGCATTCACAACGTGTGGGTTACGATGTTGCGGTTCATGTCATTCAGCAGCTTAGAAAAATTGGTAATATTCATAAGAAAACCCCAGAACACGCGAGCCTTGGCGTACTGCGTTCTCCCGATATTCCATCTATTTTAGTGGAAACCGGGTTTATCAGTAATACATCCGAAGAACAGCTATTGAAATCCAATGATTATCAAGAAAAAGTGGCTGATGGTATTCACCAAGGGTTACGTCAGTACTTTTTAGCGAATCCGCTGCAAGCAGCGCCAAAATAAGTGAATTAGGTTATGGCAATCCAGATCCTTTCTCCTCAATTAGCGAACCAAATAGCGGCGGGTGAAGTGGTCGAAAGACCCGCCTCCGTGGTTAAAGAGTTAGTCGAAAATAGCCTTGACTCAGGGGCAACTCGCATCGATATCGAGATTGAGCGAGGGGGAGAAAAGCTGATCCGTATTCGGGATAATGGCTGTGGGATCAACAAAGATGAGTTGATCCTCGCTCTAGCGCGCCATGCCACCAGTAAAATTGCCACATTAGATGACCTTGAAGCGATTATGAGCATGGGTTTCCGCGGTGAAGCCCTTGCCAGTATTAGCTCTGTTTCCCGCCTGACATTAACCTCCAAACCCGCTGAGCAAACTGAAGCATGGCAATCCTATGCAGAAGGTCGTGACATGCAGGTGACGGTAAAACCTGCAGCACACCCCAATGGCACAACGGTCGAAGTGCTGGATCTCTTTTACAATACGCCCGCTCGTCGCAAATTTATGCGTACAGAAAAAACCGAGTTTGGGCATATTGATGAAATCGTGCGCCGAATTGCGCTTTCTCGCCCTGATGTGGCGATTAATTTGTCGCACAATGGCAAATTAGTTAAGCAGTATCGTGCAGCGCAGGATGCCAATCAGCAAGAGCGCCGTTTAGGTACAATTTGTGGAACGGGTTTTATGCAAGGCGCGTTAGCGCTTTCATGGGAGCACAGTGATTTAGGGATCAAAGGCTGGGTGGTTGCACCATCAACGACGTCGAGCGGAGTCAGTGATATTCAGTATTGCTACGTGAATGGTCGTATGATGCGCGATAAGCTGATCAACCATGCGATCCGCCAAGCGTATGAAGGCCATCTGGATGAGAATCAACAACCCGCTTATGTGCTGTATTTGACCATTGACCCTAAGCAAGTGGATGTGAACGTCCATCCCGCCAAACATGAAGTGCGTTTTCATCAAGCCAGATTAGTGCATGATTTTATCTATCAAGCGGTACGCACTGTATTGCTTAATGCGCTAACTGAAAGTGAACTTCCGGGAATAGAACCGGTATCCAACGAAGTTGAAAATCGGGCATCCGCAGGGGATAACTACTTTGCTTCTCCTACTGTACAGGAAACAGGGAAACCACAAGGCACTCAACGGAGTCATGCTCAAGAGCCTCCTCTTTCGTATGGTGAGCCACGAAATGCGTCAGTAGCAGGTAAAAACAACACTTTTACTTCAGACCACGCAGGCAAGTCTAGTCCAATATCAAACTATAACCGCTCAGAGCCAAGCTATGAGCGCAAAGCGGGAGAGCTGTATCAACGTTTGATGTCGATTCCCGTTGCGCCTGAAGATAAAAAACCGTTATTCCCAGAAAGAAAGCCGTTGAGTGTCAATCCTGTAGATAGCCAATCTGTAGCGAAAAGTGCGGATAACTACCAATTCGGTAAAGTATTGACAATTTACGCAAAAAACTTTGCATTAATTGAGTCTTCATTAGGGATAATCCTGTTATCCTTGAATGAAGCGAATTACTTACTCAAGCTGGCTCAATTAACGCCAGAAAATGGTGGATTAAAACCTCAACCGTTGTTAATTCCCTTAAAATTGTCACTAAAAAGTGACGAAATAGAGGTTTTGCAACGTTATAAGGAACAATTGACACTATTTGGTATCGATGCCTCGATATTTCATGGAAAAGTAACAATTCATACGGTATCGTTACCGCTAAGAACGCAAAATTTATCGCAGCTTTTTTCTGATTTAATCGTGTTTTTGTCAGCAAAAGAGAGTGTCTCGAATGAAAATATCGCGCAATGGCTAGCAAATGCGATTTCTCAGGCAAAAAACGAAGAAAGTTGGAGTTTGGCGCAGGCAGTTCAATTACTGGCTGATGTTGAGCGGATCTGTCCGCAGTGGGTGGCAAATCCACCGCCAACATTATTACAATTAATTAATTTACAACCCGTGGTAGCTACACTGACAAATGAGTGATTTAGTAACTCAACAAAAACCAAATGCCATCTTCTTAATGGGGCCAACGGCTTCGGGCAAAACGGCATTGGCCATCGAATTACGCAAGCATTTGCCTGTGGAGATCATTAGTGTCGATTCGGCATTGATTTATCGAGGAATGGATATTGGTACCGCGAAGCCTAATCAAGAAGAGCTGAGCCAAGCTCCGCATCGTTTGATAGATATCCTCGATCCATCTCAGCCTTATTCTGCGGCCGATTTTCGTCGTGACGCATTAAATGTAATGGATGAAATTTCGTCTCAAGGTAAGATTCCATTACTGGTTGGCGGTACCATGCTTTATTTTAAAGCCTTATTAGAAGGGTTGTCACCGCTGCCATCGGCCTCTCCAGAAGTGCGTGAGGCAATTGAGAACATAGCACAAGAACAAGGTTGGGCTGAGGTACATCGTCGTTTAGCTGAGGTCGATCCCGTCTCTGCGGCACGTATTCATCCTAATGATCCACAAAGATTATCCCGAGCTTTAGAGGTATATCTCATTTCGGGACAAACTTTGACTGAAATGACTCAAACAGCAGGCACAGAATTGCCTTATAATGTGTTTCAGTTTGCTATTGAGCCACAAGATCGTAAAATTTTACATGAGCGTATCGAACGACGTTTTCGTTTAATGCTAGAAGCAGGGTTTGAAGACGAAGTGAAAGCGCTATACCAACGAGGCGATCTCCATGTTGATTTACCTTCCATTCGTTGCGTAGGTTATCGGCAAATGTGGTCTTATCTCGATGGTGAAATAGATTATGATGAAATGGTTTATCGAGGGATTTGCGCGACGCGCCAATTGGCTAAACGGCAGATCACTTGGTTGAGAAGCTGGGACAATGTTCATCGGTTAGATAGTGAACAACCTCAGCAAGCGCTTGACACCGTTATACAGGTTATTAGTGCATAGGGCTATTCTTTGTGTACAATTAAAGCGTTAAGCGTAATTTTTGAGTAGTAATTTTTAGGAATCGTAAGATTCTCATTTAAAAAACAACAAAATAAGGAAAACATAGAATGGCTAAGGGGCAATCTTTGCAAGATCCGTTCCTGAACGCATTACGTCGTGAAAGGGTTCCGGTCTCTATTTATTTAGTTAATGGTATTAAATTGCAGGGTCAAATCGAATCTTTTGACCAATTTGTTATTTTGCTGAAAAACACAGTTAGCCAGATGGTTTATAAACACGCTATCTCTACTGTGGTTCCAGCACGCCCTGTTTCTCATCATAGCGGTACTGGTACTGCTGGCGCTGGCAATGGCAACTACCACGGTGGTGCTTCTGCTGGGCAAGATGGCGAATCAGCTGAGTAAGACTGTACGCTAAAAACAAGGAAAGCATGGGTAGGGAGACTATACCTGTGTCTTTCCTTTGCAATTATTGTTTAGCCTAAGAGGTTACACCTTGTTTGATAGGTATGAAGGCGGTGAACTAGCTGTACTGGTCCATGTCTTTTTTGATCAAGAAAAAGACGTTGATAATTTAGCAGAATTTGAGTCCCTAGTGACGTCTGCTGGCGTTAAACCTGTACAAATAGTGACTGGCAGCCGCAAGGCGCCCCACCCAAAATTTTTCGTTGGGGAAGGGAAAGCTGAAGAAATCGCTGAAGCCGTCGAAGCTAGTGGTGCGGATGTGGTGCTATTTAACCACACACTTAGCCCTGCTCAAGAACGTAATCTCGAACGGGTTTGCCAATGTAAGGTCGTTGATCGTACAGGGGTAATTTTAGATATATTTGCACAACGTGCGCGTACGCATGAAGGTAAACTTCAAGTTGAATTAGCTCAATTACGGCATTTATCCACTCGCTTAGTGAGAGGATGGACGCACCTTGAGCGCCAAAAAGGCGGGATTGGTTTACGTGGTCCCGGCGAGACACAGCTTGAAACTGACCGTCGATTACTCAGAGATAAAATCAAACAGATTTTATCTCGTCTTGGACGAGTCGAAAAACAGCGTGAGCAAGGTCGTCAATCAAGAAGTAAAGCAGATATTCCAACTGTTTCCTTGGTGGGCTACACCAACGCCGGAAAATCCAGTTTATTTAATCGGATGACGTCGGCAGATGTTTACGCAGCAGACCAACTGTTTGCTACGTTAGATCCTACTTTACGTCGTATCGATGTTGATGATGTAGGCACTGTCGTTTTAGCGGACACCGTGGGTTTTATTCGCCACCTTCCACATGATCTGGTTGCTGCATTTAAAGCAACTCTGCAAGAAACGCGTGAAGCCACTTTACTGCTCCATGTGATTGATGCAGTTGATGTCCGACTGGATGAAAATATCCAAGCGGTTGACAGTGTGCTGGAAGAAATCGAAGCAAATGAAATCCCAACACTTTTAGTGATGAACAAAGTTGATATGCTCGACGATTTTGTCCCGCGTATTGACAGAGATGAGGATAACAAGCCAGTTCGTGTCTGGGTTTCAGCGCAAACAGGTGAAGGTATCCCTTTGTTGCTTCAAGCATTAACGGAACGCCTTTCAGGTGAGATCGCACATTTTGAATTGCGTTTACCACCGAATGAAGGTCGCTTACGGAGTCGTTTTTATCAACTTCAATCCATCGAACGTGAATGGCAAGAAGAAGACGGCACCATTGGACTTGAGGTGCGTATGCCAATGGTGGATTGGCGACGTTTATGCAAGCAGGAGCAACAATTACCTAACTATGTTGTTTAAAAATGATGTTAAAACAGTCAGTTGGCTGAGTTAACCGCAACACAGTTAGGCAATGGAATTGATATTAAGAGCCCAATATCCTCGACTTGATTCAAGACACCCATGGGTGAAATGAATGATGAGAAATATCGCTCTTAGCCCTAAAAATCAATCATAAAGAATGGAGCTAAAACATGGCGTGGAATCAGCCCGGTAATGACGGACAAGACCGCGATCCGTGGGGAAGCGGCAATAAAGGCAGCAACTCTGGCGGGAACAAAGATGGTCGGAAACCTGGGGCTTATGATCTCGACGATCTCTTTCGTAAAATAGGCAGCAAGCTTGGCGGCGGCGGTAATAAAGGCGGTAGTGAAGGCAATAATAAACAGCCATCACAACTGAGTGGCCGTTTAGGTATGTTAGCACTTGCTGCGGTTGTCGTAGTTTGGGCGGGCTCAGGCTTCTATACCATTAAAGAAAGTGACCGTGGCGTAGTCTTACGTTTTGGTGAATATAGTGGTGTTGTTGGACCTGGTCTGAACTGGAAACCAACGTTTATTGATCAAGTTGTTCCTGTGAACGTTGAAACTGTTCGCGAACAAGCGACTAACGGTATGATGTTGACATCAGATGAAAACGTTATCCGCGTTGAAATGAACGTTCAGTACCGTGTTACCGATCCTGCTCAATACCTGTTTAGCGTGACTAATCCTGATAATAGTCTGCGTCAAGCGCTGGATAGTGCGGTGCGTGGCGTTATTGGTCAATCTGCCATGGAGCAAGTGTTGACTACGAATCGCGCCTTTATCCGTGATGTTACGCAAAAAGAGCTAGAAGCAACGATTGCACCATACAAAATGGGTATCACCCTGCTGGACGTCAACTTCCAAGCGGCTCGTCCGCCTGAAGATGTTAAAGCAGCGTTTGATGATGTAATTTCCGCAAGGGAAGAAGAACAAAAAACGATTCGTGAAGCGCACGCTTACCGAAACGAAGTTCTGCCTCTCGCGAAAGGTAACGCACAACGTATGATCGAAGAAGCTGAAGCTTACAAGGCGAGCGTCGTCTTCAAAGCAGAGGGTGAGGTCGCAAGCTTTGCGAAAATGCTACCTGAATATCGTGCTGCACCAGAAATTACTCGCGAACGTTTATACATCGAAACGATGGAGCGCGTATTAGCAAATACACGTAAAGTGATTGCTAATGATAAGAGCAACAGCATGTTAGTACTGCCGTTGGATCAAATCATGCGTGGTGCGACGGGCAATACGACTGCGGCACCAAAAGTGAATCAGTCAGCAAGAATGACGAACTCAACGAACAATTCATCTTCTACGAGTTCAGCACCTGCACAGCCAAACAATCCTGTGCGTGGTGATGCAGTTAGAGTAGGGAGACAATAATCATGCGTAAGTCATTTATTTTTGTAGTGATTGCTGTTTTAGCTGTTGCCTACGCATCAATCTTTATTGTTCCTCAAACTGAGCGCGGTATTGTATTACGCTTTGGTAAGGTTTTACGTGATTCTGAGAATAAACCTATCGTTTATGAACCAGGTCTACATTTCAAAGTTCCATTTATTGAAACTGTGAAAATGCTAGATGCACGTATTCAGACGTTAGAAATTCAAGCTGACCGTTACCTGACTAGCGAAAACAAAGACTTAATGGTGGATTCATACCTGAAATGGCGTGTCACTGACTTCAGCCGTTACTATGTAGCGACTGGCGGCGGTAACCCATTCCAAGCGGAAACCCTGTTAAAACGTAAGTTCAGTGACCGTTTACGTTCTGAGTTTGGTCGTTTAAGTGTTAAAGACATCATCACTGACTCTCGTGGTCGCTTAACTGTTGATGTTCGTGATGCACTGAACAAAGGTACCGCAACCGACGAAGCAACTAAAGACGCTGATGCTGCAATTGCAGATGCGGCGGCTCGCGTTGAAAAAGAAACCAACCTGAAGCCACTGGTTGTAAATGCAAACAGTATGGCGGCGTTAGGTATCGAAGTTGTCGACGTGCGTATCAAACGTATTGAATTACCAAACGAAGTTTCTGAAGCCATCTATGCACGTATGCGTGCAGAGCGTGAAGCGGTAGCGCGTCAGCACCGTTCACAAGGTCAAGAAGAAGCAACCAAGATTCGTGCGGTAGCGGATAAGACGGTAACAGAAACACTGGCAGAATCAGAGCGTACAGCACTGACCCTGCGAGGTGAAGGTGATGCAATGGCAACGAAACTGTTTGCTGATGCATTCAACCAAGACCCAGAGTTCTATGCCTTTATTCGTAGCCTGCGTGCTTATGAGCAAAGCTTCAAAAGTGGTGATGACGTAATGGTGCTTAGCCCAGATACAGATTTCTTCCGCTTTATGAAGGCACCAACTCAGCTGCGTTCAACGGATTAAATGATAAACAGCTTAAGTTACGTGCAACGAGCTTAAATTACTGTTAATCTAATAAAGAAAAGCCCGCTTCGGTGGGCTTTTTTTCGCCTGTCGTTTTAAGTGATGGATTTTTCAGGGAAAATTTGAGCTGCTCAGGTTGAGAAAATTCACTTTGAGTCTACGACAGAAATAAAACTACCATTTTACTTGCTTTCTAGAAAAAAATTTTTGTAATGCCAAAATATCACTGGAACAGTTCATTTTTGATGGTAGAATTCATTTTTAAGCAACCGAGTGTATTTCGAAATGGGTAAGAACGTTGTCGTACTGGGCACCCAATGGGGTGACGAAGGGAAGGGCAAGATCGTTGACTTGCTGACAGAACGAGCTAAATATGTAGTTCGCTATCAGGGCGGCCATAATGCTGGCCATACTCTTGTTGTAAACGGTGAAAAAACCGTTCTCCACTTAATTCCATCCGGTATTCTTCGTGAAAATGTCATCAGCATCATTGCTAATGGTGTTGTTCTTGCGCCTGATGCTTTAATGAAAGAGATGAAAGAACTGGAAGATCGCGGTGTTCCTGTTCGTGAGCGTTTACGTATCTCTGAAGCATGCCCACTGATCCTGCCTTACCACATCGCATTAGACAATGCGCGTGAAAAAGCGCGTGGAGCAAAAGCTATCGGTACAACTGGTCGTGGTATCGGTCCTGCATACGAAGATAAAGTTGCACGTCGTGGTCTGCGTGTTGGTGACTTATTCGATAAAGCAACTTTCGCTGAAAAATTAAAAGAAATCATCGAATACCATAACTTCCAACTGGTTAACTATTACAAAGAGCCTGCGGTTGATTACCAAGAAACATTAGATTACATCATGTCTGTTGCAGATCTTCTGACTAGCATGGTAATTGATGTTTCTGATTTGCTCTATAAAGCACATCAGAAGAATGAATTAGTCATGTTTGAAGGTGCGCAAGGTACTCTGCTGGATATCGACCACGGTACTTATCCGTATGTAACCTCTTCAAACACAACAGCGGGTGGTGTTGCAACAGGTTCTGGCTTAGGTCCACGTTACGTGAACTACGTACTGGGGATCATCAAGGCTTATTCAACACGTGTTGGTGCGGGTCCATTCCCAACTGAATTGTTCGATGAAACGGGTGAATTCCTGCGTGAGAAAGGCCAAGAATTCGGTGCAACCACGGGTCGTAAACGTCGTACTGGTTGGTTAGACATCGTAGCTATTAATCGCGCTGTACAAATTAACTCTCTGTCAGGTTTCTGCTTAACTAAGCTGGACGTTTTAGATGGCTTAAAAGAAGTAAAAATCTGTGTAGGTTATCGTCGTAAAGATGGCACAGTGTTAGAAACTACACCTTTAGCCGCTGATGAGTGGGAAGGCTTAGAGCCAGTGTATGAAGTCATGCCTGGTTGGAGCGAAACGACTTTCGGCGTTAAAGAAAGAGCGTTACTGCCACAAGCAGCTTTAGATTACATCCAACGTATTGAAGAACTGACTGGTATCCCTGTTGATATTATTTCAACTGGCCCAGACCGTTCAGAAACGATGATCCTGCGTGATCCGTTTGACGTTGAGTAATAGACAGAACAGCGCTCACTGAGCGCTGTTTTTTTATCTCTCCCATTTTCCTTCCGATGAATTCCTTTTTGATAAAACGCTAAAATTTTCAGATAATATCCATCAAGTTGAACATTATGTGCCATTACAAGCATCTTTACGTGCAAGGATGGGCTAGACTAAAACTAAGGCGATATACTGTAGAAAATCGTTCAAAATGTACTTTAGATGGTAGCCAGAAAACAAATATAACGAAAATGGCAGATAAGTATTTCATGACATATTTGTAGCGCCAAAAAATTTTTGAGGTGATTGTGCAGCTGACAAGTTTTACTGACTATGGGTTACGAGCCCTAATCTACTTAGCCGCCCTAGAAAAAGGGCAGATGACGAGCATTACACAAGTTACTGAGGTGTATGGTGTTTCTCGTAATCACATGGTTAAAATTATCAATCAGCTAAGTCACCTTGGCTATGTAAAAGCCACTCGTGGTAAAAATGGCGGGATCGCACTGGGTCAACCGGCGGAATCAATCCTGATCGGTGATGTCGTTCGCGCATTAGAACCACTCACTCTAGTCAATTGTAGTGGCGAATTTTGCCATATTACGCCAGCCTGCCGCCTAAAAGGTGTGCTACAAAAGGCGATACAACAATTTTTACAAGAACTAGACCAATATACGCTAGCGGACATGGTCAAAGATAATAGTCCGCTGTATCAATTACTGCTCGATTAATGTCTCAGTAATTTATCACTCTGATGACAATGGAGGTAACAATGTCAAACGATCCTTTTCAGGAAAGAGAAGCAGAAAAATACGAATCCCCAATTCCGAGTAGAGAGTTTATTTTAGATCTCTTATCTAAGCGCACAGCCCCTGCAAACCGTGAAGAAATTGCACAGCTACTCAACCTCTCTACGGAAGATGAATTGGAAGCATTGCGTCGTCGCTTACGTGCGATGGAACGTGATGGACAGTTAGTTTTCACTCGCCGCAAATGTTATGCATTACCAGAACGTATTGACCTATTAAAAGGTAAAGTTATTGGCCACCGTGATGGCTATGGTTTCTTGCGTGTCGAAGGTAAAAAAGAAGATTACTACTTATCTCAAGATGAGATGAAGCGCGCTTTACATGGTGATGTGATTTTGGCTCAACCTTATGGCCAAGACCGTAAAGGACGCACCGAAGTGCGTGTTGTACGTGTATTAGAGCCGCGCAATAACCAAATTGTTGGGCGCTATTTTATTGAAGCGGGAATGGGGTTTGTCGTTCCTGATGATAGTCGTTTAAGTTTCGATATTTTAATTCCTAAAGACAAGCAATGTGGTGCCCGTATGGGTAACGTGGTGGTGGTTGAATTAGAAACTCGCCCACAACGCCGCTCTCAAGCTGTTGGGAATATTGTCGAAGTACTCGGTGAAACCATGGGTACGGGCATGGCGGTCGAAATCGCATTACGTACTCATGAAATTCCGCACTCTTGGCCGCCACAAGTGACAAAGCAAGTGGCTGATTACAGTGAAACAGTCCCTGAAGCTGCGAAGAAAGGGCGTGTGGATCTGCGCGATCTTCCTCTCGTCACCATCGACGGCGAAGACGCTCGTGACTTCGATGATGCCGTTTACTGTGCACCGAAAAAAGGTGGCGGCTGGCGTTTATGGGTTGCGATTGCCGATGTGAGCTACTATGTTCGCCCACAAACTGCACTGGATACAGAAGCCCATAGCCGTGGTAACTCGGTCTATTTCCCATCCCAAGTTGTGCCCATGCTACCGGAAGTACTGTCTAACGGATTATGTTCACTAAACCCAGGCGTAGACCGTCTGTGTATGGTGTGTGAAATGACGGTTTCGGCATCCGGAAAACTCTCTTCATATAAATTCTATGAAGCGGTGATGAGCTCCCACGCGCGTTTAACTTACACCAAAGTGTGGAAAATGCTGCAAGGGGATGAAGAGCTACGCGAGCATTACAAAGCATTAGTGCCTCATATCGAGCATTTACATCAATTATACAAAGCGTTAGATGCAGCGCGTATTGAACGTGGCGCTATCTCGTTTGAATCTGAAGAAGCCAAGTTTATCTTCAATGCGGAACGCCGTATTGAGCGTATTGAGCCTGTAGAACGTAATGATGCACACAAATTAATTGAAGAGTGCATGATTTTAGCTAATATTGCGGCGGCGCGATTTGTTGAGAAAAACGAAGAGCCTGCCCTATACCGCGTGCATGACCGTCCGAAAGAAGAGAGCGTTATGAACTTACGCTCAGTATTCAGCGAGTTAGGTTTGACGCTGCCGGGTGGCATGAAGCCAGAGCCAAAAGATTACGCCCAAGTAATGAACGAAGTGGCTGAGCGCCCAGACCATGAGCTGTTACAGACCATGATTTTACGCTCTATGAAGCAAGCAATTTATGATCCAGAAAACCGCGGTCACTTTGGTTTAGGTCTGAAATCATATGCCCACTTTACCTCGCCAATTCGTCGTTATCCTGACTTAACTTTGCATCGTGGTATTAAATACTTACTGGCAAAAGAGCATGGTCATGGAGATAAGCGCTGGACGGAAACGGGTGGATGGCACTCCGATATGGACAGCATGCTGCAATTGGGCGAGCACTGCTCACTGACTGAGCGCCGTGCAGATGAAGCTACCCGTGACGTCGCAGATTGGTTAAAATGTGACTTCATGCAAGACCAAGTGGGCCAAGTGTTTACTGGACTTATCACTAGCGTGACAGGTTTTGGTTTCTTTGTTCGCTTAAATGACCTGTTTATTGATGGCTTAGTGCATATTTCGACTCTTGATAACGACTATTATCGTTATGATGCGGTTGGACAGCGCTTAATTGGTGAATCTTCCGGTACAACTTATCGTCTTGGCGATGAAGTGGAAATCCGTGTAGAAGCGGTACATATGGATGAGCGCACCATTGATTTTGCTTTAATTTCAACGACACGAAAAGCGAAAAACCCGGGTAAAACCACACGGGATAAGATGAAGAAAGAAGTTAAAAATGCGACACGTTCAGCCCGTCGAAAAGGCGATGTGAGCAAAGAGAAAAACTTCGAACCTGATTCTGCATTTCGTCGTTCAGAGAAAAAAGGCAAGAAAGACAGCAAGGACGCAAAACCTGAAGGTAAAGGAAACGGTAAAGCGAAAAGCAAAAAGCCATCCGATAAAACCAAAAAAATCAGTGCCAAGTTAAAAGCAAAACGCGTGGCGAAAAAATCCCAAAAACAAGAGGGATAAGCGCGTTTCATGATACAAGGTGGCGGGGAATCGCCACCTTTTGATTTTCCACCTATTTAATGTTCTCAACCTAAAAGATATTTATGAGCGAAATTATTTACGGCATTCACGCAGTGAAAGCCCTGCTTGAGCGTTCACCGCAACGTATTAAAGAAGTCTATATTTTAAAAGGTCGTGAAGACCGCCGCCTGATGCCTATCGTTCATGAAATCGAAGCGTTGGGCATTGTGGTGCAAGTGGCAAATCGCCAATGGATGGACGCACAAACTGAAGGTGCGGTACACCAAGGGATTATCGCCAATGTGCTAGCCGGCAAGCAGTATCAAGAAGGGGATCTCCCGGATTTACTGGAAAGCACCGAATCGCCATTTTTACTGATCCTCGATGGCGTGACTGACCCACACAACTTAGGCGCGTGTTTACGTAGCGCAGACGCAGCTGGTGTTCATGCGGTGATTGTCCCGAAAGACAAATCTGCACAGTTGAATGCAACCGCGAAGAAAGTCGCCTGCGGCGCAGCGGAAAACGTTCCGTTGATCCGCGTGACTAACTTGGCAAGAACCTTACGTTTACTGCAAGAATACAATGTGTGGATTGTTGGCACCGCCGGTGAAGCTGACCATAACTTGTATCAAAGTAAGCTGACTGGCTCTATCGCATTAGTGATGGGCGCGGAAGGTGAAGGTATGCGTCGTTTGACTCGCGAACATTGCGACGAGTTGATCAGCATCCCAATGGCGGGCTCAGTTTCATCACTGAACGTCTCTGTAGCAACGGGCGTGTGCCTGTTTGAAGCAGTTCGCCAACGCATTGCCAAATAAATCATAAAATAATTTTTGCTTAATTTGTCCCCATCTCTTGAGTTTTTTATCTGGGATGGGTATAGTTACGCGTCAATTTTTTAGCCGCACTCAACAAGTTCCTTGCCTCCGCGGGCCGCGGTTAACCCAGACAGGAGGCTAATAATCCGTAAGGAGCAACTACTAATGCGTCATTACGAAATCGTTTTTATGGTCCATCCTGACCAAAGCGAACAGGTTCCGGGCATGATCGAGCGTTACAGTGCTGTTATCACTAACGCACAAGGTCAGATTCACCGTCTGGAAGACTGGGGCCGTCGTCAACTGGCTTACCCAATCAACAAACTGCACAAAGCTCACTATGTTCTGCTGAACGTAGAAGCTCCACAGGAAGCGATTGATGAGCTGGAAACTAACTTCCGCTTCAACGATGCCGTTATCCGCAGCATGGTTATGCGCTTAAAACACGCAGTAACAGAAGCTTCTCCAATGGTCAAAGCCAAAGACGAACGTCGCGGCCGTGACATGTCTGATGAATATCAAGACGAAGAAGCAGAAGAAACTGGGGATTCTGAAGAGTAATTGCTCAGGTGATCACTAATCGTCTAGTGTTGACAGGCACAGTCTGTAAAGCATTGATTCGAAAAGTGAGTCCGTCCGGCATTCCACATTGCCAGTTTGTTTTAGAACATCGTTCTGGACAACAGGAAGCTGGAATGTCACGGCAAGCATGGTGCAGAATGCCCGTCATTGCCAGCGGACAAGCCTTACAAACCCATACTCACAGTATAACGGTCGGCAGTCTGATTACTGTTACAGGTTTCATTAGCACCCATCAGGGACGTAATGGAATCAGTAAATTAGTCTTACATGCCGAGCAGATTGATTTGATAGATTCTGGAGACTAGCCATATGGCACGTTATTTCCGTCGTCGCAAGTTCTGCCGTTTCACAGCGGAAGGCGTTCAAGAGATCGACTATAAAGATATCGCAACGCTGAAAAACTATATCACTGAAAGTGGTAAAATTGTACCAAGCCGTATCACCGGTACTCGTGCAAAATATCAACGCCAGCTCGCTCGTGCTATCAAGCGCGCTCGCTACCTGTCTCTGTTACCATACACTGATCGTCATCAGTAATTGGTACAGTCCATTAACGACTAATAGAGGATAAGGTAATGCAAGTTATTCTGCTTGATAAAGTAGCTAACCTAGGTAGCCTGGGTGACCAAGTTAACGTTAAATCGGGCTACGCTCGTAACTTCTTAGTACCACAGGGCAAAGCTGTTCCTGCAACTAAGAAAAACGTTGAATTCTTCGAAGCTCGCCGCGCTGAACTGGAAGCTAAATTAGCTGACGTTCTGGCAGCAGCACAGGCTCGTGCAGCAGCTGTTACTGCGCTGGGTTCTGTTACTCTGGCTTCTAAAGCTGGTGACGAAGGTAAACTGTTCGGTTCAATCGGTACTCGTGACATCGCTGACGCAATCACTGCGGCTGGCGTTAAAGTTGCGAAAAGCGAAGTTCGCCTGCCAAACGGCGTTCTGCGTACTACTGGTGACCACGAAGTTCACTTCCAGTTACACAGCGATGTTTTCGCAGAGCTGAACGTTATCATCGTTGCTGAGTAATCAATAATGATGATAGTTGCCACTGTTAACGCGGTGGCACAATAAAAAAACACCGGGGATCCGGTGTTTTTTTATTTCTAGGGTATGGAAAACTTACTGATTAACTGAACATTGGTAATCCAGCAATTCTCCCGCACTACCTAAATTAAACTGCCAAACATCCGTACGATTCGCTAATAATACCATCGAACCATCTTTCAGCTCCGTCACAGCCAGTCCATAGTTCCCCATGCTGTCATTATGTGCTTGAACATACTCATTTAACTGCTTGAAAGGACTCTGTTGGCTATCTAACTTTTTCACCCAATATTCATGACCTTCTAACGGCACAGGAAAAACATGCCATTCAGATTTAATCGCATCCGCATGTTGGTTAACTAGCTCAATAACTTGTGGTTTTAGGCAAGCAATATGGATATGAAGTTGATCTTGTGAACGCCCATATTGTGAATTAATCGCTAAGGCGAGTTTATCATCGCTAATAGCGGGTTGGCCCGCGGGGCTAACACTCTCTCGCTCATTCCAGGCAAGCGTAAAGTAATCAGGGCTATTATCTTCAAGTAATAAAGGGGATTCGATACCGCTGACTTTATCGGTCGGTAGCACCAAATTATGAACCGGGCCTTTTTTATCTTTAAATAGTACATAGCGATTGTCTAAATCCACTTTCAAGCAAGATGGATTACGCTGGTCGGGATCATTGATAGCAATGCACTGCTGGCTAATGATATTCCACAGCCCATCCGCATGGTATTTAATCCATGAAATATAGCCAATAACACTGAGCAGTAGGAGTAAAACTACGGCGGCAATAATTTTAATGAGCTTCTTTTTGCAGGTATTGTTGTTTTTCTGCATAGATTTTCCTGTTCTTTTCCCTGTTTAACCATTAAGTGTAATAAAGAACAGTGATTATACGTAGTTTATGGTGAGAGACGTCATCAAATAACGTCTCCATTGAATTTTTATTCTGAAAATAAAAGAAAAGTCGGATTATTGTATGAAATACCCGACGTTAAAAGACAAACTAAGGTGTTCGATAATAGCTACCATCGCTTAAGCGCGTAAAGCCATAGGTTTGACCGTTGGTTGCTGTGATTTCCAGCTGTTGAACTTCACCTTTACCATTGGCTTTTAATCGGATTTTCTGCCCTTGTTGCAAGTTGCTAAGGGGTTTTTCTGAGCCTTCAACTTTTGCCATGATAAATGCATCATTCGCCTGCAAGTTATTATCACGAAATAGCTGCGCCAATGTTTTCCCTTTTTGAACGCGATAATTCTGCCATTCATTAGCTGAAGGGGGAGTGGTTGACGGCTGTGATGGCGCACTAGTACTTGGCTGCTGTGTCGGCTGAGACGTTTGTGGTTCTTGAATAACTTCAGGCTCACTTGGTAATGACGTTGATGTATCTGGGATGTTGGTTGTCGGTTGTTCTGGCTGCGATAATACCGTATCAGGGATTGGATTTGGCTGTGCAGTTGGTGGGATAACTATTGGCTGGTTCGGTATATTGCCCGTATTATTCTGCGCGGTATTCGGCTTATCGCTAGATGGCCAAAATAAGGCAGCAATAACGATCAGCGCTAGAATAGCAATTCCATAGCGATGAAAAGTGGATAGTCTCAACATGACCCCTCCTATATTTGAGGAATAATTAATCACAGACGTTTTAACGCATACTAGCACTATTTACGCGTAAATTAACAAGTTGAAGGCTAATTTAGGAGAACACTGAATAATTTAGACAGTTTTATTCTTCCGTGATCGGGTTTAGGTTTACCCATAGGAAAGGGGCTGCTATCCTTGGTTTTTCTCAAAAAATGGAAATGGGTATTTTCATGGCAAACCAAAACTTTGATTCAGTAGAAGCTCAAGCGAGCTATGGCATTGGTCTACAAATTGGACAGCAATTATTAGAATCAGGACTAGAAGGCTTAGTTCCAGACGCAATTTTAGCGGGTCTGACTGATTCTTTAGAAGGCAACATGCCATCAGTTCCAGTTGAAGCGCTGCATAAAGCACTGCGTGAAATGCACGAACGTGCAGATGCAGTTCGCCAAGAGCGTCAAAAAGAACTGGCTGCAGAAGGTCAAAAATTCTTAGATGAGAACCAGAAGAAAGACGGCGTATCGACTACTGAGTCTGGTTTGCAGTTCTCTGTGATCAACCAAGGTGAAGGCGCAATCCCAGCGCGTTCTGATCGCGTTCGCGTTCATTATACAGGCCGTTTAATTGACGGTACTGTGTTCGACAGCTCCGTACAGCGCGGTCAACCAGCAGAATTCCCAGTGAGTGGCGTGATCCCAGGTTGGATTGAAGCGCTGACATTAATGCCTGTGGGTTCAAAATGGGAATTATACATTCCTCATGAATTAGCTTACGGTGAGCGCGGTGCCGGTGCATCTATCCCTCCATTCAGCACTCTTGTTTTCGAAGTTGAGTTACTGGAAATTTTGTAATTTCTGACTGACTTACAGAAAAGAATAATAGCCTTATTAGCTTGTCATTTTGGTCATTTGCCATTTCGATATAGCTAATGAGGCTTTTTTATTAGCGTAAATATTCTGCTCTTGTTACTCTTAAAGGCTTCGTGTCATTAGGGGAAATAAAATGCGCCAACAACTTTGTACACTTGCCCGAGAGGCGGGTGATGCCATCATGAAAATCTACAATGGGCATGCGCCATTGCAGGTTGAACATAAGCAAGATGATTCCCCTGTCACGGCTGCGGATATTGCGGCCCATCAAATCATCAAAGAGGGGCTTTCACGTTTATCACCTGATATCCCTCAACTTTCGGAAGAAGATCCTCCAGAATGGCCTGTACGTCGTGACTGGCAACGTTACTGGCTTATTGACCCGTTGGATGGAACTAAAGAATTTATTAATCGTAATGGTGATTTCACCGTCAATATTGCGTTAATTGAAAATGGCATTCCAGTCATGGGAGTGGTTTTTGCGCCAGCTAAAGGGTTGATGTATTACGCCGAAGGCTCTCAAGCGTGGAAAGAAGAGCACGGGGAAATTCAGCGCATTCACGTCAAAGCTGAGACGCCGCCTGTGGTGGTGATCAGCCGTTCTCATCAAGACCCCCAATTGATGGCGTATCTCGCGAAGCTTCCAGAGCATCGCACAGCGGAGATAGGTTCATCGCTAAAATTCTGTTTAGTAGCGGAAGGTAGCGCGCAGTTATACCCTCGTTTTGGACCGACTAATATCTGGGATACAGCAGCGGGACATGCAGTGGCATTAGGGGCAGGGGCGAGCGTGGTGGATTGGCAGGGAAATACACTGGATTATTCACCGAGAGAGTCTTTTTTGAACTCCGGTTTTGAATGTCGCTAAGACAGCGAAAATAGCAAGATAATAAAAAGTCGGGTAGCTAATGATTCACTTACCCGACTTGAACAACATGACTTAATGTTTAGTTATCTAATTGCAGCACTTTAGCTGTTGCAGTACGAATATCTAAACACGCTTTTGCATCCTGTTTTAAATCAATTCCATAAGTTGGAATGATAGTCTTCAGGCGAGCTTCCCAACCATCCGCAGAGAGTTGATCTGCAAAGCAGGTTTTCAGTACGTTGAGGGCGATAAACGCAGCAGTCGATGCACCCGGTGATGCGCCCATTAATACGGTGAACGATTTATCTGCACTCGTAATCAGCTCAGTACCGAACTCCAATACGCCTTTTTTCACTGGATCCGGTTTAATGATCTGAACGCGTTGACCTGCGACCACTTCTTTCCAATCTTCACGCTGCGCATCAGGATAGAATTTTTGCAGCATAGAGAATTGATGTGCAGACGTTTGCAGCACTTGTCCCACAAGATATTCAGCCAATGACCAATCATCTTTCGCGATGGCAAGCATCGGTTCAATATTGTTCAGTCTGATGGAATCAAACAGATCCAGATAAGATCCATGTTTTAGGAACTTACTCGAGAAACCAGCATACGGTCCAAACAGTAAAGAGCGTTTTCCGCCGATGATGCGGGTATCTAAATGCGGTACAGACATCGGTGGTGAGCCCTTATCGGCTTTTCCGTAAACTTTGGCGTGGTGGCGAGCCGCCACTTTTTCATCGTCACAGCGTAGCCAAATTCCACTCACAGGGAATCCGCCATAGCCTTTACCTTCAGGAATACCGGATTTTTGCAGTAACTCAATGGCGCGACCACCGGCTCCTACAAATACAAATTTTGCGGACGTGATGGTTTTTTCGTGAGTCAGAAGGTTCTTCACTTCCACATTCCAGCGCCCATCAGGCGTCTGTGTCACATCAATCACTTCATGTTTATAGTGAAGAGAAAATCCACTCTGCTCGCTCAGTTGTGCCATCAGTAAGTGGGTTAAGGCACCGTAATCCACATCAGCCCCAGTCACAACACGGGTAACCGCAATTTTTTCATTAGGATCTCGGCCTTCAACCACTAATGGCGCCCACTCATCAATCTGTTTTAGGTCATCGCTGTATTCCATATTGTGGTAACAGTGATGGGCAGACATTTGGCGGAAACGTTGTTGTAAAAACTTGATGTTGTCTGCACCAGAAACAAAGCTCATGTGCGGGCAAGGGTGGATAAAGTCCCGTGGATTTTTGATTTTGCCTTTGGTGACTAAGTAAGACCATAGCTGACGAGACAGGTCAAATTCAGTGTTTACTTCAAGGGCTTTGCTGATATCTACCGTGCCATCAGGATTTGGCGGGGTATAGTTCATTTCACAGTTTGCCGCGTGACCTGTTCCCGCGTTATTCCATGGATGGGAACTTTCTTGGGCACAATCATTTAATCTTTCGAATATCGCGATAGTGAGATTTGGCTCCAGCTCTTTAAGAAATGTGCCGAGCGTGGCGCTCATGATCCCCGCACCGATCAGCGCGATATCAACATTTTCTGCAATGGGTTTAGTCATGGAAATCCCTATTTTTTATTCGGAGTGAAACACAAGTCTGTACCGTCTTGATACACCACATAAGCGCGTCTCCAAGGTTCATCACCAATCAAACGCCATTTATGTCCTGTTCCTGTATTGTCTTGAGCAAGCAGAATGTCACCTGGCTTGATAATAAATGTGGAGCCATCTTTGGTTTCGAACTCTAAGGTACCGGTGAGGGTGATAACATAGCGTGGAACGGGATCTTTGTGCCAATCCCAAGAGCCACCTGAAACGGTTTCGCGAAAGGTGAGTTCACTGACGGCAATGACAGGGCTTTGGTCATCTCCACGAGCAACACCATTCAGTTCAATGGTGCCTTCTTCAAACAGAGAGTTACCGTCTTCACCTGTCCACATACGAATACAACGGATCATCTTATTTAGCTCCTTAACTTAAGAATAATATTGCTTAATAACTAAGATAATATTCAGTGTTTCGATTTTTACCTTAACGAAAAAATAGTGAAATTCAGAAAGTAGGTTATCTTTAAATCTAAAGTTTTTTAGTGACAAGGTCAAAGTTAATATTTTTAAATGAAAGTATTTCATTGAAAAAAATAGGCTTTTTAATTTTATTGATGATTGTTTTTAGATGGGTTTATTTGTTGGTTTTTTAATTTAAATCAAAGCGATAAAAGATAATTCTTTTTTGATGGAATAAACTCTATTTTATTCTTTTTATTATCGAGTTTAGATGCTCGGTAATGGAAAGTGTAATAAAATGTAATTTATCAAACATGATTAAATAAAATATGAAAAATAAAAGAGAGTAGAAAAAATAAAGAGCAAAGAAATCGTTTAATGATGATTATATAGAACGAATTAAGAGTGGAAGGGCAAAAATGCTATTTTCACCCTTTAAAAATTAACTATTTTTGGGGTTTAGAATTCCGTTTAATGCAAGATGTTGAATAAGCATAATGGTTTTACCATCCATGATCTCCCCGTTTTTGATAGCAGCAAGCGCATCAGGGAATGACCATTCCATAACCTCAATATCTTCACCTTCATCAGCGAGCCCACCACCATCACTTTGGCGGTCCTTATCACTGTATTGGGCAATGTAAAAATGCAGCTTTTCAGTGACGGAGCCTGGGCTCATAAAGGCTTCAAACACCTTTTCAATATTATCGATTTTATAGCCAGTTTCTTCTTCGGCTTCAGCAATAATTCTCGCTTCAGGGGAAGAACCTTCAAGTAGTCCAGCTGCGGCTTCAATCAGCAACTGTTTATATCCAGAAACGTACATTGGCATCCGGAATTGACGGATCAAGATAATGCTATTTTTGGATGTGTTATACAGCAAAATGACAGCGCCATCGCCACGGTCATACACTTCTCGCTCTTGTTTTTGCCAAGAGCCGTCGTGTCGCTGTAATTCATAGGTATATTTTTTGAGAATGTACCAGTTATCGGACAGTAATTTTTCGCTGATATTCCTAACTTGAGGCTGTTTCATAAATAAGTACGAGAAGAAATAAGGTAAGCATAATCTAGCACTATAAATTGAGAGGGGAAATAGGGGGCAGGGAACAGACTTAAATAGCCAAAGGCCAGCAATGGGCAATCTGCTGGCCTTTGGTCGAAATTAATTATTTGATGATTTGCAGTTGTTTAACGTCGATCTCTTTAGAGTTCCAGTCTTTATCAACTTCACCACGAATTTCGATTTTATCTTTTGGCGTGACGTTCACTCCATTGAAACGTTTTTGGCTAATTTCAACGGTGATGGTGCCTGTGCCATCGGTGAATTCGTAATGTTTTTTGTCCAGTTGTTTAACGAGATTACCGCGTAAAACAACCCAGCTGTTGTCAGATAATTCAAGGGCTTTCGCAACAGTTGTTTCACTTGCATTTGGACCGTTAAAACCACCTTCTTGGGTTTTCATGGTTTCAGTGTTAGTGGTGTTGGCGACTTCACCTGGACCTGAAAAACCACCAGTAGCAGCAAAAACAGGGGCGGTAGCAAGGGCAGCGATTAAGGTGATTAAAGGTAATTTTTTCATTTTTGTTTCTCCACAAGTAACCAGAAATTTGGTCTATGGGATGTATTTAACCAAGTAAATCTTAACAGGATCTTAAGAACTCAAATTAATTAAATATATTTTTAATTTGGACAATCACCACTGGTCATCATGAATTTAATAAGATAAATATAACAATATTCGATGCGGAGGTTGAATATGCGTATTTTATTAATAGAAGATGACAGGTTAATTGGCGATGGCTTAAAAGTAGGGCTAACACAATTGGGGTTTACCCTTGATTGGTTTATGGATGGTAAACAAGGTCAACAGGCTTTGTTTGATGCCCCTTATGATGCTGTCGTGCTGGATTTATCACTTCCGCATATTGATGGTATGGATATTTTGAAGTTCTGGCGTAAGCAAGGGCGAGATGAGCCTGTTTTGATTTTGACGGCGCGAGATGCCCTTGAACAACGGGTAAATGGGCTACAGCAAGGGGCTGATGATTATCTGTGTAAGCCGTTTGCGCTTGCGGAGGTTGCGGCGCGTTTGCAAGCATTGATCCGTCGGCGCAGTGGGCAGCTATCACCCACGTTGGTACATGGTGACGTGGAGATGGATCCTTTAGCGATGACGGTCACTTACCAAGGAAATCCTGTGCAGTTAAAGGGTAAAGAGCTGGCACTATTATCATTATTTTTGCACAACCCGAAAAAAGTGCTGTCTCGTAGTGCGATAGAAGAAAAGTTGTATAACTGGGATGAAGAGGTCTCCAGTAATTCGGTTGAAGTTCACATTCACCATTTACGCCGCAAATTAGGCAGTAAGTTTATTCAAACTGTTCATGGTGTTGGTTATCGACTGGGTGATGAAGCATGAAAACGTTCAGCTTAAGGCTCAAACTGACTTTGATGTTATTGCTCCTCGCTGTAATGACGTGGGGAATTGCTAGCTCATTGGCATGGTATCAAACCTATAAAACCATTAACGAATTGTTTGATACTCAACAAATGGTATTTGCAAAGCGCTTATCGGTGTTACCGACGGATATCGACTTGCCTCAAGCATCATTGAGTAAAACCAAAAAGTTATTGCGGAAAAATCGGGGAAGCCAAGACGATGACGCATTGGCGTTTGCGATTTTTACGCCGAGTGGCGAAATGGTGCTAAATGATGGTGATAACGGGCGCAAAATTGAATTTCAATTTGATCGTGAAGGATTCAGTGAAGGCAAGTTGAAAGGTAGTGATGATGAGTGGCGTTTTGTTTGGCTAAAATCTATTGATAATCAATATATTATTGCAGTAGGGCAAGAGTGGGAATACCGCCAAAGTATGGCTAACAGCATTATGTTTTCTCAGCTCATACCGTGGCTGGTGGCGCTGCCGATAATGTTAATCGTATTTTTATGGTTACTCACTCGAGCATTAAAACCCCTGAGGGATGTAGCTAAGCAGTTGCGAGAGAGGAAGCCGGAGGAACTGAGCCCAGTGGTGGTGCCCACGATCCCTAGTGAGGCTAAGCCAATCCTAGATTCTCTGAACGGATTATTCGACAAAATAAACCACATGTTTGTGCGTGAACGGCAATTTACCTCTGATGCTGCCCATGAACTGCGTAGTCCACTTGCCGCACTGAAAGTCCAAACTGAAGTGGTGCAGATTGCTGGAAGTGACGAGGCAATTCGCCAACATGCAGTGGCTAATCTTTCAGAGGGAATTGATCGTGCAACTCGGCTGGTGGATCAGTTATTAACGTTATCCCGCTTGGAGTCTTCTAATCAGTTAGATGATGTGAGTGAAGTGAGTTGGCAGGAATTAATTGAGCAAGCCGTTAAAGAGAGCGAGCTGGAAGCTCGGCAAAATCAGGTAACGTTGAAAATATCGATTGTTGAAACGCCGCCGTCTTTTAAGGGGCAAAAACTTTTATTGTCCGTACTCTTAAGAAACCTTCTTCACAATGCTATCCGCTATGGTAAGGCCGCCGGTAAGGTTGAAGTCAATTTGTATCGTCATCATCTGGAAGTGAAAGATGATGGTGCTGGCGTTTCCCCTGAAGTATTAGCGCGTTTAGGGGAGCGTTTCTACCGACCACCGGGGCAAGAAAAAACAGGTAGCGGATTAGGACTATCAATTGTTAAACGCGTGGCTCAGTTACACCATCTCAACGTGACGTTTACTAATGTCACGGAAGGGGGCTTTTGTGTCACTGTTCGTTGGAATGCATAATTTAGTCTATTTTATGCACAATATTGAATGAGGTCGTTGCAGAATAATCAGCTGAATTTGCATCTTATTGGGATGTATTTTTGCAGTTATGTTCAGCAGGATCTCATGATGGTAAAACAAATTCCTGAGCGTCAACAGCCGTCGACGCTCAGGAAAACAGCCTATATTTATGAGAATGAGAGCCGGAATGGCTCTTTTCTTACTTGTTTTAATGTTGGTCTTGTTAACTATGATCTTGTTAATTACGGCTTTTCTAACTCGGCGACAATCACGCTAATGGCTTTATTAATCTCTTGAGGCGTTAGCGCGCCATCTTTATAAAATAAAACATTACCTTGCTTGTTGAGAATGATAATGGCAGAACTCTCTGGCGCAAGGCTCCATGCATTCTTCACCACACCATCACTATCAACAATAAATTGAGAGTAAGGAAACTCTTTCTTGCTGTCTTCCACGCTGTTTTTTACAAATACACCAGTACCAAAAATTGAATCATCCGTGTTGATAATGCTGGTAGTTTGGTATTTGTCGTGAGGGAATTTGGCTTGTTTAATCGCTTCGATGAGCGGAGCATTAAGCTCTTTGGCCGAAGAGCGCCCTGCGATGTGTTGAATGGTGCGAACTTTACCGGCAAGTTGCTGGCTTTTCCACGGTTGGTAATTGAATTTCCCCGCATTATCTAACTGTAATTCGCCTTTATCTGTGACGGTAACGGCGGGTACAGGTTGATTTAATTGAATATTAATGGCAAATCCCGTTGAAGATAAACCTAGCAAGCAGGTTAATAAAAGCAGTTTTTTTATCATAAAGGTACCTTTAGAAATCATTGTCATTGTTGTGTATAGGGTGAGGATTTCTGGTGCTGCTAGTTATAGCATAGCTCATCGGATGAGTGGCAAGATGAAAATTAACAAATTGGTAAAATTCAGCATAAATACGAGGTTTAAATGTAATTTAACAGTATATTGACAATGTCATTTTGTGTCAGTGTTTTGAATAAAATTGCAATTTCCGAACCAAAACAAAATTTTCTAGTCTATGATTATTGAGCGATATGCAATGAGGTATCGTCAGAACAACATGGAGATCAGTTCTAATGAAAATTTTTAAGCATTATAACCCATCGAAAATTGCTCTATACGTGAAAACACTATTCAGAGGTAGGCTCTACATTAAGGATTTTGGGGCTTTCGAATTCAATAATGGGAAGATTTTACCACCAAAAGTAACCGATAAAGCTCATTACAATGTGATGAATGAAGTGAACAAACAAGTGGTATTACTGCGAGCTGAGTTAGGCTAACAACCTTCAATCTCCTTAAGAATAACAACGCCACATACAGTGGCGTGTTCATATTAGCTATCAGTGGTTATTTTAGGTTTGTGACGTACCTTCACTACCCGCAGTACCTGGCTGAACCACAACTGCGGACGGTGTGTTTGTGATACGCGTGACTAGCAGCTGATCAATCTTGTAGTTATCAATATCGACCACTTCAAATTTGTAGCCCGCATATTTCACATAATCAGTGCGTTTCGGCATCTTTCTTAAGCGATACATCATAAAGCCTGCGATGGTTTCGTAGTTGCTGAAATCTGGGAATTCGTCGATATCAAGGATACGTTGAACATCCTCGATTGGCGTGCCCCCATCAACCAGCCATGAATTCTCATCACGGGTAATGATTTGCTCTTCTTGTCCCGGCCCGATCAAGTCACCCATTAAGGTGATCATCACATCATTGATGGTAATAACACCCATCACTAAGGCATATTCGTTCAGGATAACGGCAAAATCGACGCCACTATTTTTAAAGGCTTCTAAGGTATCAGACAGGGATAAAGTATCCGGAAGCATTAAGGTATTCTGGATATGTACACCGTCACGTAAACTCAGGCTTTGGCCATTCAATACGCGGTTGAGGAGCTCTTTGGAATCCACATAACCAATCACATGGTCGATATCTCCTGCACAAACTAAAAATTTCGAATGTGGCTGAGTGGAGATTTTGTGTTTGATGCTCTCTTCAGATTCGTCTTTATCAAAGAAAATGATGTTTTCTCGTGGTGTCATCGCCGATGGAACGGTACGGGACTCAAGTTCAAACACGTTTTCAATCAGTTCGTGCTCTTGTTTACGCAACACCCCAGCGACCGCGCCCGCTTCAACAACAGCAAAGATATCATCAGAAGTAATGTCTTCATTACGCGCAGTGGGTAATTTGAAGAGTTTAAAAATTAAGTTCGCTAAGCCATTAAAGAACCATACGAGTGGGCTTAACACCACTAAGCAGAAACGCATTGGGTTAACGATGCGTATAGCGATAGCTTCAGGTTTTACCATTCCAATACGTTTTGGCGTTAAGTCAGCCACGAGAATAAATAAGCTGGTGACGATGGTAAATGACACAATGGAAGCAGCTTGCTGTGCCCATGCTGGGGATAAGAATTTAATGAATAGCTCTTGCAGTGCAGGAGAGAATGCAGATTCACCTACAATACCGGCTAAAATCGCCACGGCGTTTAAGCCAATTTGTACAACGGTGAAGAACATGCCCGGCATTTCTTGTAATTTGAGAACCCGAGCGGCGTTAATGTTGCCTTCGTCGGCCATTAACTTCAATTTAATACGGCGAGAAGCTGCCAATGAAATTTCGGACAGCGAAAAAAATGCGCTGATTGCACATAATAAAAGTACGATAAGTAAACTGTTTAGCATAAATTATCCAACCCTCTAGGTAGTGAATTGTCACTTCTTGAAATCCTAAAGGCAATGTAAGGGTATTCCATTTCAATATTAATTAGCGCCTTAGCGCGGTGGGGGTATCGCGCTAAGTATAGCACTAGCCTATTTTATCTGGCTATATATTCGTCATTATAAAATTATTCAAGAAGGAAGGCAGACCCCAATGCCGCCAAGCCCACAATAGCCGTTGGGATTTTTATACAGATATTGCTGGTGATAATCTTCTGCAAAATAGAAGCTTTCGAGTGGTCGAATTTCGGTGGTGATCGGGCGATTATCTTGTTTTTCAGCCATCGCCAGTTGGTAAGCTTCACGGGTTTGCATCGCCAGTTGATACTGTTCATCTGACACGGTGTAAATTGCTGAGCGATATTGGGTACCAATATCATTACCTTGGCGCATACCTTGGGCTGGGTCGTGGTTTTCCCAAAATAGTGTTAGCAGCTGAGCAAATGAAATGATTTCAGGGTCAAAAACCACGCGAACGACTTCAGTATGTCCGGTTAATCCGGTACACACTTCTTCATAGGTTGGGTTAGGAGTGAGTCCACCGCTGTAACCTGCGGATGTCGTATAAATTCCTGTTTGTTGCCAAAATAATCGTTCCACACCCCAGAAGCAACCCATTGCAAAATAAGCAATTTCCATATTCTTAGGAATAATCTCAATCGAATGATGGGTCACTGCATGGTAAGGTGACAACGCCATTGATGTGTGGCGGCCCGGAAGTGCTTGAAATTCATTATCGGACTGAAATTGATTAAAAGTCATAACGATTCCTAAATACAATCAGTATAGAAATAAAGTAAAAATTGGGATAAAAACTTGTGTCAGTGGTCTATTTTACTCAAAATAAGTCGTTGTTGAATAATAAGCCAAATTGTCTATCACCCTAGGAGCAGGCGTGTCGAAATATCTTACCCTTTGTGCAGTATGCCTAACAACGGCGGTACCAGCGGTATTTGCTGCGAATCTACGCCTTAATATTGAAGGGCTTGAAGGGCAACTCAACCAGAATGTCCGTATTCAGCTTTCTAATATTTCACAAGATGAAGTCGTTGCAAATGGACGTTTTCGTGCTCGGGTAGAAAAAGCGATTCGTGAAGGGTTAAAACCACTGGGATATTATGAGCCTACGGTAGAATTTAGCTATGAAGAGAAAACTCCGCCTGCCCGTTCAATTTTGACGGCCAAGGTCTCTCCGGGGGAGCCTATTCTTCTACAAGGTGTCAATGTGGTGTTAGAAGGGGGAGCGAAAACAGACCCTGATTACGCCAAGATGCTGAAAAAAAACACGCCGAAATATGGCACGATCCAAAATGATGGTAAATATGAAGATTTTAAAGGTAAGTTCAGTAGCCTAGCTCTCCGTAAAGGGTATTTCGATGCCATGATGGAAAAAAGCCAGCTAGGCATTTCTCTTGATCATCATGCTGCCTATTGGGATTTTGATTTTAACAGTGGTGAGCGCTACCGCTTTGGTAAATTAACCTTTGAAGGCTCACAAATTCGTGAGGACTACCTCGAAAACCTATCTCCTTTTAAAGAAGGGGAATATTACACGTCAGAACAGCTCGCAGAATATAACCAACGTTTGGCATCAACAGGGTGGTTCAACTCTGCGCTAGTCACGCCGAATATTCAAAAAGCTCGTGAAGAGCATACAGATCTATTACCCATGGAAGGGGTCATGATCCCTAGAGCGCAAAACTTCCTTGAGCTGGGTGGTGGTTACGCGACCGATGTGGGACCCCGCGTAAAAGCGATATGGAATAAGCCGTGGATTAACTCACGAGGACAAAGTTTAACCTCCAGCATTAGCCTCTCTCAGCCGGAACAGTTGATCGATGCCAGCTATAAAATTCCACTCAAGGCGAACCCTCTAGAGCAATATTATGCGATTCAAGGTGGGTTTAAACGTACGGATTTGAACGATACTCAAGCGAATACCACCACGCTAAACGTGTCTCGTAATTGGGACTATTCAACCGGTTGGCAGTATGGCGTGAATATGCGCTGGATGTTGAGTAACTTTACCCAAGCGGATGTGACCAACACGACGATGTTGCTGTATCCGGGGGCAAACGTCAGCCGAATTCGCCAAAGAGGTGGCGTGATGCCAACCTGGGGTGATAGCCAGCGCTATTCTATCGATTACTCGAATAAAATATGGGGCTCGGATATCGATTTCTTAGTATTGCAAGCCAAGAATGTGTGGATCCGCACGCCATGGGAAGGGCACCGGTTTGTTGTGCGTGGAAACCTTGGTTGGATTGAAACCAATAATTTTGACAAAGTCCCGCCAGACTTACGTTTCTTTGCTGGGGGTGACGGTAGCGTTCGTGGTTACGGTTATCAAAAAATTTCCCCAGAAGATAGTCGCGGCAAGCTTACAGGGGCATCCAAGCTGGCGGTTGGATCCGTCGAATATCAATATAATTTCACGGGTAACTGGTGGGGTGCCACTTTTATTGATAGCGGTGAAGCGGTAGACGATTTCAAAAATAGTGATTTTAAAACGGGCGCTGGTGTGGGGATCCGCTGGGTTTCTCCGGTTGGACCGATTAAATTTGATTTAGCTAAACCTATTGGCGATCCAGATAATAACAAAATTCAGTTTTACATCGGATTGGGGACAGAACTATGAAATGGATGAAATGGCTAAAGTGGATTGCAATCACCATTTTACTATTGTTAGTTCTGGTTGTTGGTGCGCTGTATTGGGTGTTAGGTACCAAATCGGGTCTGCATTTTGCGCTGAACTCGGCCACACGTTTTGTACCTGAACTGACCATTGCCTCCATTGATGGTGACATTAACGATTTGACGCTCTCTGGCGTGAAGTACCAAATGCCGGGTGTGGACGTGGATGCGAAGAAAATCCACCTTGCGTTACGTTTAAAGTGCCTGACCAGCCGTGAAGTATGTATTGATGATTTATCAACAGAAAGCGTGATGGTGAATGTGGATACTAGCCAATTCCCACCGTCTGAAGAGACACCGCCTTCTGAGCCGCTAACAGAACTGAATGCCCCGCTAACCATTCGTTTAGCTCAATTAGCACTAGTCGATACTCACGTTAATGTTGATGGCACCGTGATTGATCTCGACAAGTTTGCCACGGGGATCACATGGCAAAAAAGAGCTATCGAGATCACGCCAACCGATATTATTAACCTTGCCATAAGCTTACCGCCTAGCGAGCCGACTGAGGCGCCAAAACCGGTTGAACCCGTTGTGCCTGAAGGTGAGCAGCCTTCCCTTGGTGATCAGCTTAAAACGTTATTTTCTAAGCCGCTATTAGCGGAGCTACCTGAAATTATTCTACCGGTTGACCTGAATGTTGAGGGGATCAATGCCTCTAATTTCCAATTAAAAGGCGACACGGAAATTACGATTAATAGCCTGAATTTGAAGTTAGAAAATGCAGGGCAGAATGTTTTATTGAAGCAGCTAAAAGTCGATGCGCCTCAAGGAAATGTTGCGGTTTCTGGATCGATTTCCCTGCAAGAAAAATGGCCAGTCGCGCTATCCGTTATTGGTGAAAGCCGTCTTGAAGATTTAAATGGGCAGAAAGTCGATTTAACGCTTAAGGGTGGATTGATGGATGAGCTAATGCTGGCATTGAATCTGAATGGTCCAATTACGGCGACACTAGAAGCTCAGACCGATTTAGCGCAGGCAGATTTTCCGATTGAGTTGACTTTAGAAAGCAAAAAATTAACTTGGCCGCTGGTGGGTGAAAGCCAATATAAGCTTGATGACACTCGCTTGCGCTTAAATGGCCGCCCTTCTAGCTATGACCTTTCATTGCGTTCCGCCATCACGGGGCAAGACCTACCGCCATCTAAGTTATTATTAGATGCAAAAGGGAATGAGGAAAAAATTGATTTAACCCGTTTACGCTTATCTGCATTGCAAGGTAATGCAGACCTATCAGGGGTGGCGGATTGGAGTAAAGCCATTAGCTGGAATATGGTTTTGACGTTATCGGGCATTAATACGGCGAAGCAATACCCAGAATGGCCAGCTAAAGTTGAAGGAAAAATTGCCACGCGAGGCAGCTTATATGGTGGAAGCTGGCAGTTAGAAATCCCTGAAATCACCTTAGATGGTAATGTTAAACAGCACATATTAAAGGCGCGTGGACAAGCCAAAGGGAATGCCGCAGGGCAATGGAATATCCCAGATTTTAACCTCTTGCTGGGTAAAAACAGCGTGAATGTGAAGGGCTCTTTAGCGGATAAATGGAACCTTGATGCCAAAATTAATGCCCCAGCGTTGAATGGGTTAGTGCCTGGGCTAGGTGGCGTGATCATCGGGGATTTAAAACTTCGCGGTGATTTACAAGCACCACAAGCGCTGGCGGATTTAACGGCGCGTGGCGTGAGATGGCAAGATTTGACGGTTGAGACCACCACCGTTAAAGGCAATGTGGCAACAGGTGACCAAATCAAAGGTGACTTATCTGTGGTGGTGCGCGGACTACGCCAAGCAGATTTAGCCATTAGTAACCTAACGCTAGATGCCAAAGGGACTGAAAAACAGCATACGTTAAAACTGAATGTGACAGGGAAACCCGTTTCAGGACAGCTCGCGCTGGCAGGGGGCTTTGATCGCCAGACGGAAGTGTGGAAAGGGAATTTAAGCAATACCTTATTTGATACTGAAGTTGGGGAGTGGCGCCTGAGTCAAGCCATGTCCTTGAACTACAATAACACCACTCAAGAAGTGGTTATTGGTAGTCACTGCTGGGTAAACCCGAATGCTCGCGTGTGTGTGCCGAAGCCAGTTAAAGCGGGTAAAAGTGGTAGCGCTGATATTGTATTAGAACGTTTTGATCTTGCGATGATCAAACCATTTATGCCAAGTGATACCCGAGTGAATGGGGTGTTCACAGGGCGTGCAAATGCCATCTGGAAAGCGGATGGTAGCCTGCCGCAAGTGAAAGTTGACTTGAGCGGTGATGGGGTCAAAGTCGTGCAGTTTGTTGATGGTGCGCGTTTGCCTATCGCGTTTGATACGTTGACATTAAATGCGGGTATTAAGAACGGTCGCGCGGATTTGAATTGGTTGTTGAAGATTGCAGACAATGGTCAATTTAAAGGTAATGTGCAAATTTCTGACCTCGAAAGAAAGCGTTTACTCTCCGGCAATATTGAAATTAACGCCATTACATTAGGTTTAATTAAACCGTTACTTGGCGAAAAAGACATTGCGAATGGAAACCTGAATGCAAATCTACGTGTCGGTGGCTCTGCGTATAACCCGCTAATGAACGGTAATGTCACGTTATCTGGGCTAGAAGTGAAGTCTGGGTTGATCCCGTTTGATATTCAAAATAGTCAATTAGCGATTAACTTTAATGGCACCAGTTCAGTCATGACTGGGCAGATTAAAACACCAGAGGGTTACCTAAATATTGATGGTGATGCGGACTGGCGCAACATTGATGCATGGCGAGCGAAAGTACTGGCGAGAGGGAATAACTTACGAGTTTCTCTGCCGCCAATGATCAAAATTGATGTGCAGCCTGATTTGATTCTGGAAGCGTCACCGAAATTGCTGACCTTAAATGGCAGCGTCACTATTCCATGGGCGCGTATTACGGTGCAAGAATTACCTGAGTCTGCGGTGAGTGCATCTTCGGATGTGGTCATGCTGGATGCACAGCTTAAACCGATCAGTCCGAAACAGCCGTCGATTCCAATTCAAACCAATTTAAATATTAATATTGGTAATGATGTGCGTCTGGATGCGTTTGGATTAAAAGCGCGGCTCACTGGTTTACTGAAAGTCGTTCAAAATAAACAAGGGTTAAGCTTAAATGGCCAGGTAGATATTCCATCAGGACGTTTCCGCGCTTATGGACAAGACTTGATTGTGCGTAAAGGGCAGATTCAATTCTCAGGGCCTGCTGATCAGCCGTTCTTAAATTTAGAAGCAATCCGTAACCCTGAAAACACGGCCAATGATGTGATTGCAGGTGTGAAGGTAACAGGACTTGCCGATAAACCAAAAGTTGAGATATTCTCTGAGCCCGCAAAAACCCAGCAAGAGGCACTTTCCTATCTGTTAAGAGGGGAAGGGCTCGATAGCGGGGACGCGAATGGGTCACAAATGACCTCGATGTTGATCGGGTTGGGGGTTGCTCAAAGTGGTCAACTGGTAGGTAAAATTGGTGAAACATTTGGAGTGTCAGATTTAGCCGTCGATACGCAAGGTGTGGGTGAGAGTTCGAAAGTGGTTGTGAGTGGGAAAATTACGAACGACTTGCAAGTTAAGTATGGAGTTGGCATATTTGATTCTTTAGCGACGCTCACTTTACGCTATAGGGTCATGCCGAAACTGTTTTTAGAAGCCGTTTCTGGCGTTAATCAGGCTTTGGACCTGCTTTATCAATTCGAGTTTTAATATATGCGTATCATTGTTTATGGCAGTTTAAGGCGCAAGCAAGGGAATCATCACTGGATGACTTATGCTCAGCTGCTAGGTGAGCATAAGCTAGAAGGTTATGAACTGTATGACCTTGGATATTATCCAGCGGTTATCAGAGGGAATGGCACGATTGAATGCGAAGTTTATCGTATCAATCCGTCTATTCTGACTGAGTTAGACGAACTGAAGAAAAATTCACAAGATTATGAGCGTGAGTTAATTCCAACACCTTACGGTAATGCGTGGATTTATCTCTATAAACACTCAGTTGAAGGCCTGCCTCACATTAAAAGTGGTGATTGGCTGAAGCGCCATGAAGAAGAGTAATCAGTAGTTTATCTGTAATGAGTCATCAAGAAAAACGCCGAGCATTGAAAATTCAGTGGTCGGCGTTTTTTATAAATGTTAAGCGCGGCTCATTGCTTGGAGCATTTTCACAAACTCATCAATATGATGGCGTTCTGTTGTTGGGTTCATAAAGACCGCTTTTTCGCCTGGAATGTACACAAAACGGTTATGTTCGGCATAAGTTGAGCAGGCGATGGAATCCACCCAATTGGTGAATAGCCCAGCTTTACCGCGTGTTAAGAACAGATTGCGGTGCCATTTGCTATTTCTAATCATGGTTTCATAAGCTGCTTTATCGCTAGCGCAACTTAATTCATAGTTAAAAATGTCCTGTGGATCCGCATTCAATTTAGGGGAATAGAGACGAAATCCGACACTAGGCCCCTGATTTTGAGGCACCATAACCGCCGCATTTTCCATTTCAATCAACTGGTTGCGCATGTAGTTAGCATTTTGTAGGCAGTGAGCAATGATAGTTTGGTACCCTTCAATACCGAGATAATGTAGCCCTGCATAGGCGCCAAAAATCCCAACCCCACTGCGACTACACTCAATGGTGGATTGCAGGTGAGTTTGCCCTTCTAAATCGTGTTCAAAGTACGTGAAGTTTTCAGGTGAGTTTTCAAGCGCTTTGAAATCATTGCCATCACGTACCATCACTAAGCTCGAGGTGTAAGGAACGTAGCCCCATTTATGGAAGTCGATAGTGATGGAATCAGCATATTTAAGTTGTTTGAATTTTTCGACGGTATGGCGTAATCCAAACAGTGTGGCTTCGTTGATAGCGAGCGGGTTGGTATTAAAATCATAATTAATGAAGAAAATAATTGGCCAGCCGACCGCAGCATCCACGTGAATATGCGGTTTTTCTGTCACTTCGAATTCTTCACACAGACGGTTTCGCAATTCATAAACCTGTTTTATTTCATCGACACCAAAGGTATCTGTGGTACCTGCGGTTAATAAGATCACGGGGATCTTGCAGTGGACGGTATAACAAGCACGGATCTGCTGCTCTAAGTCATGTAAGTCGATGGTGTTATCCGAGGAGACTTTGATACGAATGGTTTTGTTTTGAATATCCACACCCAGTAATGACAGGTTAGTCATGTTGGAGTAGTGGCCACCTTGGGAGTTGATGATCCGATAGTCTTGATCCACAGACATACCTAGCTGGCGAGAATCTTTTAATGTTTTACGAATACCAAATAGGTAACCATATAAATTACACATGGTTCCGCCTTGAGTGAATAATCCAGACGCTTGGTTTTCATCATAACCAATTAAGTTAGCGACTTGTCTAATCACTGTTTTTTCCATCGAGTCGGCGACGCCAGAATATTCGCAATAGACCATGTTGGGGTTGCCTAAAAGACCAAGCATAGAGCCGTATAATGCAGGGTCTGAAGGCATCGCAATCACGTTTTCGACAGATAATGGGTTTTCCCAGTTTTTACATAATGCGGAAGCAAAGGCTAGCAGGGTATCTTGTTGATCTCCCGGTAAATTAATCTGTTGTTGGACGTGGGATTGCTGCGCCAGCTGATTGAACCACTGAGCGCCATTTGGATATTGATTGATTAGCTGACTGTCTGCGAGTGTCGTTTTACGAAATTGGGTGATAGCTTGGATTTTTGGATCATTAAATATAGGCCATTTATTCGGATCGCGGCTAAAAAAGTTCGCCACAATATTATGGTACTGCTGTTCGAATTCGGGTGTGAGTAGGTTCGCACTTTGGCGAGCAAGAAGCTCTGATTGATTCACGCTAGACTCCCATTTACATTTATACAATTAATGATTTATGTAAATACTCTACACCTGAATCTATATTGATTTAAATAATATCAAATTGACTAATTTGGCTGGGTTGTTAATTTAATATCATGATAATAAAGAAATTAAAGTTAATCCGGCTGTTTTTTACTAAGGAAATATATTCCTATATTGATATGTCAATCACAGATTTATAATCTGAGAAATATTTATTTTTAATTATTATTATTTCGAGTTTTTTATTAAAAGCAGATAATTAATCCAATAATAGTTAAATGTTTGGTTGGTTAGTTCTGATTGGAGTTTCGGGCTGTATAACCGCCGATATATATCACTGAATATTATGAAATTGTGAAAAAACACTAATATTGAGAGGGGAAGATATAGGCAAAGAAAAGCACTGGTCAAAACCAGCGCTTTTCTATCCACAGAAGGGATTAATTATTTTTTTGCAGCACGTTCGAAAGAAGCGATGATTTCAGCTTTAGCTGCTTCTGCATTCTCCCAACCGTCAACTTTAACCCACTTGCCTTTTTCTAAATCTTTGTAATGCTCAAAGAAGTGAGTGATTTGCGCACGCAGCAGTTCAGGAATGTCGTTCACATCTTTGATGTGATCGTATTCTTTGCTCAGTTTAGTGTGCGGTACTGCAACTAATTTCGCATCTTCACCAGATTCGTCAGTCATTTTCAGTACGCCAACTGGACGGCAACGGATAACTGAACCTGGTTGTAATGGGTATGGAGTTGGTACTAAAACGTCAACTGGGTCACCATCTAAAGACAGGGTGTTGTTGATGTAACCGTAGTTGCACGGATAGAACATCGCAGTAGACATGAAACGGTCTACAAACAGTGCGCCAGATTCTTTATCAACTTCATATTTGATTGGATCAGCGTTAGCTGGGATTTCGATGATTACGTAGATATCTTCAGGCAGTTCTTTACCTGCCGGTACATTGTTCAGGCCCATTAAAATGTATCCTTATGAGTGCTTAAAATAACGTGGGGGACATTATAGCCGCAAAGAGAGGTAAAACTCACTAGTTGGAGAGAAATTCAGTCAAAAAAGGCGAGAGAGTCTCGCCTTCAGGTCAAACGGAATGTTTGATTATTCTGCGTCAGGGTACTCACGCATAAAGGATTCCGCCTTCTCAACCATGGCTTTCGTTCCCACAAAGAACGGCACACGTTGATGCAGCTTGGTTGGGATGATGTCTAACACGCGGTTAGTACCATCACTTGCTTTACCGCCTGCTTGTTCTGCTAAGAATGAAATTGGGTTGCATTCGTACAGAAGGCGCAGTTTACCTGTTGGGTGGCTAGCTGTGCTAGGGTAAATGTAAATACCGCCTTTGAGTAAGTTACGGTGGAAGTCCGCCACTAAAGAGCCGATATAACGCGTGGTATATGGGCGGTTTGTCGCTTTGTCTTCTTCCTGACAGTATTTAATATATTTCTTAACGCCCATAGGGAACTTGATGTAGTTACCTTCGTTAATGGAATACATTTTACCTTCTGCTGGGAACATGACTTTTTCATGAGACAGACAGAATACACCTAATGATGGGTCGTAGGTGAAGGCATGAACGCCGAAACCAGTGGTGTATACCAGCATGGTTGATGAACCGTAAACCACATAGCCCGCAGCAACTTGGCGGTTACCTGGTTGTAAGAAGTCAGCTTCTGTAACCGGTTGACCAATTGGAGTAATACGGTGGTAGATAGAGAAGATTGTTCCAACGGAAACGTTTACATCGATATTCGAAGAACCATCCAGAGGGTCCATTAAAACGACATATTTCGCGTTTTCTGCACGGTCACCTTCGAAAATGACGATTTCATCTTCTTCTTCTGAGGCGATACCAGCGACTTCTCCGCGCGCTTTCAAAGCCGCTTTCAGTTTTTCGTTTGCATACAGGTCAAGCTTCATCTGAACTTCACCTTGAACATTCGAAACACCGCTTGTGCCGAGAATGTCAACGAGTCCAGCTTTGTTAATATCACGATGGATAATTTTAGCGCCCAGTTTGATTGCTGACAGTAATGCAGTCAGCTCACCTGTTGCATGAGGAAAATCTTGTTGCTTTTCGACGATGAATTCGCCTAATGTTTTCATGACGAAGGTCCTGAATAAAATTGACAGAAATTTGCGGGTCTTTATTGTACCCTCGGGCGGAGAGTTTATCTAAATAAAGAAAAGATTAATAGGCTAATACATTTATAAACCTGTGATTGATGAGTAGAATAGTGACAAACCTCATGCTATTGGATGGAAAAGAATGCACATACATATTTTAGGCATATGCGGAACCTTCATGGGCAGCTTAGCTATTTTAGCTCGTTCGTTAGGGCACAAAGTGACTGGGTCCGACGCAAACGTCTACCCACCGATGAGTACATTGCTTGAAAAGCAAGGCATTGAACTAATTCAAGGATTCGACCCTGCGCAGTTAGAGCCAACCCCTGATATGGTGGTGATTGGGAATGCGATGACCCGTGGAAATCCATGTGTTGAAGCCGTATTAGAGCGTGGTTTACCTTATACCTCTGGTCCACAGTGGCTTCATGATCATGTTCTTCCTGAGCGCTGGGTATTGGCAGTTGCAGGGACTCACGGTAAAACAACAACTGCGGGAATGCTGGCGTGGATCCTGCAAGATTGTGGCTATGAGCCTGGCTTTCTGATTGGTGGTGTGCCAGGGAACTTTGATGTTTCGTCTCAGATTGGTAAAAGTCCTTTCTTTGTTATTGAAGCAGATGAGTATGATTGCGCATTCTTTGATAAGCGATCCAAATTCGTACATTACAGCCCTAAAACGTTGATTTTGAATAACCTCGAATTCGATCACGCGGATATTTTTGAAAATCTCGAAGCGATTCAAAAGCAATTCCATCACTTGGTGCGTATTGTGCCAAGTAGCGGCAAAATCTTTATGCCGAGTAACGACAATAACCTCAAGCAAGTGATGAATATGGGGTGTTGGAGCGAACAAGAGTTGGTGGGAGAAAACGGTGAGTGGCATGCCGTAAAACTTAATCATGATGGCAGCCAGTTTGAGGTGTATTACCAACAAGAAAAAGTGGGCGAAGTGAATTGGTCCCAAGTCGGTAATCACAATATCCAAAATGGCTTGATGGCGATTGCTGCTGCACACCATGTTGGCGTACCTGCGAAAGAAGCTTGTTTAGCATTGGATAAATTTATTAACGCCCGTCGCCGTCTTGAGTTACGTGGTGTTGAAAATGAGGTCAGTGTTTATGATGACTTCGCTCATCATCCAACGGCAATTTTAGCGACGTTAGAAGCATTACGTAGCAAAGTTGGCGGTACTTCTCGTATTATTGCTGTACTGGAACCTCGTTCAAATACCATGAAAATGGGGATCAGTAAAAATGATATAGCACCCGCTTTAGGTCGTGCGGATGAAGTCTTCTTATTCCAACCTAGCAATATTCCGTGGATGGTCACAGAAATTGCAGAGCATTGTGTGCAGCCTGCGCGCTGGCACGCAGATATTGATACTCTCGCTAATATGGTGGTGGAGACGGCTCAGCCCGGTGACCATATTCTGGTGATGAGTAATGGCGGCTTTGGTGGTATTCATGAAAAACTGCTGGCAGGGCTAAAGCATAAAGCTGAAGCAAAATCTGACGAGTAATATGACGAATAGTCTATGAGCGCTATCGTGAATCAGAGCCCTAACCTAAGTTAGGGCTTTTTCGTTATAGTTGCTGAGGAAGTTCGATGTTTGCGCGTTCTGGTAATCCGGAGCAGCTTAACACAGTGCCTTGCATCTCTTTTTTAACGCTTCCAAGATAACAATCCACCGAGTCTGTAAATAAGTGGAACAGGCAGCCGACGGCGATGGCTTTGAATTTCCATGAAGGGAAGAAAAATAAGACGACATAAGCGATGGCAGCCCAAATGGTGTGCATAGGGTGGAAGCCTACGCCGCAACGATCAGGATCGAAAATAGGATCGGCGAGAAGGTGATCGAGGTCGATAACCATGGTGGAAACCATTAAGAGCCCAGCTAGCTTCCAGTTTTTTCGCCAAAATAAATAGCCAAATAAAAAGGGCACTAAAAAATGGAAACCGTAGTGAACGATGTTCCGTAAGATCTCAAATAACACGGGCTTATCTCGATATGAATCAGTGGAAGACGCGTCACTATAGAGCTAAAAATACAAAGAGGGAACTGGGTTCCCTCTTTTTCGATATCTAAAATTTTTCGAAAGGACTAAAGTTCTTGCTCGAAAAGTACCAAAATGGCTTCATACAGTTCACGAGTTGTGAAATCGTTGGTTGGCGTTGAGAAAATTGTATCATCGCCAGCGATGCTGCCTAAGATGCCTTCAGCTTTGCCTAAGGAGTCTAGCAGGCGAGCAATTAACTGTGCAGCTCCTGGGCTGGTACGGATCACAACAACAGAGTGGTTGTAGTCAACATCCAGAACTAAGTTCTTCAGTGGGCTGGTGGCAGTAGGGACACCAGGCTCAGTTGGTAAGCAATACACCATTTCCATTTTTGCGTTGCGGGTACGTACAGCACCAAACTTTGTCAACATTCTGGAAATTTTAGATTGATTAATGTTTTCGAAGCCTTGTTCTTGAAGAGCGATCACAATTTCGGCTTGTGAACTGAATTTTTCTTCTTTAAGGAGTGCCTTAAAGGCTTTTACCAAGTCTTCTTGTTTCGACATAGTGCGCATAATTAACCCATCTTTTGGTATTAAACTGAGTTGTATTATGTTGAAAAGTGCATTTTTATGCAAGAAAATTGATTTTTGAGTGTTTAATGAGCGATTTAAGATAAGGCTTCTCTGGTAGTAATAAGGGGTTTATCTTAAATTATTGGTTCGAAATTTAACTTAAAAATGAATTGATTTAACAAGAAGTTACTGTAAAAAATTTGTTAAATAATCAAGCGGTGCTGAATAAATCGTCAAATAAAATTAGGTTTAATGTTAAATGCAATAGCAATAAAAACTATTTGTTAAAAAAGTGTCCGTTATCTCATTAACAGATAAGGAATTTGTTTAGAATAGAACTATTGTGTTGGTGATTTATCTCGCGTTAACACTTCTCTCTAACTGTTAAAGAATTGTTTTTTATAAGTAATGTGTTTAGTGCGTAGTCAGATGAATTCATATATTTTAAAGTACAATTAAGGAGTTTTAGAATGAAAGTTGCAGTCCTAGGTGCAGCAGGTGGTATCGGTCAGGCTCTCGCCCTTCTTCTCAAAAACCAGCTCCCAGCAGGTTCAGAACTCTCCCTCTACGACATCGCGCCAGTAACTCCAGGTGTTGCCGCTGACTTAAGCCACATCCCTACCGACGTTAAAGTGGTTGGTTTCGCGGGTGAAGATGCAACCCCAGCACTGAAAGGTGCGGATGTAGTATTAATTTCTGCAGGTGTCGCACGTAAGCCAGGTATGGATCGCTCTGACCTGTTCAATGTGAACGCAGGCATTGTACGTAACCTTGTTCAGCAAATTGCGGTTACCTGCCCGAAAGCACTAATCGGTATTATCACTAACCCAGTGAACACCACCGTTGCTATCGCGGCCGAAGTACTGAAGAAAGCTGGCGTGTATGATAAAAACCGTCTGTTCGGTGTAACGACACTGGATATCATCCGTTCAAATACTTTCGTTGCTGAATTAAAAGGCAAGAAAACTCACGAAGTTGAAGTGCCAGTTATTGGTGGTCACTCAGGCGTGACAATCCTGCCATTACTGTCTCAAATTCCTGGTGTTAGCTTCACCGATGAAGAAATCGCAGCTCTGACTAAGCGTATTCAAAACGCAGGTACTGAAGTGGTTGAAGCTAAAGCGGGTGGCGGATCAGCAACACTGTCTATGGGTCAAGCGGCAGCGCGTCTGGGCTTATCTTTGATCCGTGGTCTGCAAGGCGAAAGCAATGTGGTTGAGTGTGTATACACTGAAGGCGAAGGTGAACACGCTCGTTTCTTCGCACAACCTGTTGTATTAGGCAAAAACGGTATCGAAAAACATTTACCAATTGGTAAATTAAGTGCATTTGAAGAGAAAGCACTGAAAGATATGTTAAGCGTACTGAAAGCAGATATCGAATTAGGTGAAAAATTCATTAATGGCTAATGCCAATTAAGATTTAGCGCTTAAATAAGGGCGGAATTGCTGTCATGCGATTCCGCCCTTTATTTTTATACTTGGTAAGTTTTCACTTATCAAAATAAAGGGAAGCCCCTTGAAGGTACAATGAATGAATCTTGCCGTTTTTCAAGAAAATGGTTAGGTGTCTTGTCTTTCAGTTCTGATCAAAAATAGCGACTGATTTTAGATCTTTTTCCTCTTCTAGTTCCTTGTTTTCTAATTCACCCGTCTCCTGGATTTTCTTTGGCTTTTCACGAACTTTTCTTTCTAATAAATCACCCGTCATTGGATCATAATAGCGACTAGGCCAGATTTCTGATGGATGTATACCTAAAAAGTTTGCGATGATCCATTCACCTTTAGGCCAAGGTCTCGATAGCGCGTTCGCGAGTGTTGATGAGCTCAGCCCTGCTTCGCGAGAAATCGCCGCTAGGGTTGTTCCACGTTTGCGTAAAGCCGCAATGATATCTGCTGGGTGCCAGTTTGATTTCCGTAACATCATTTTTTAATCCTTTTTTTACTCAGAATCATGTAGAGTTAGTGGTACATCTAACAGAGTATTGTGATACATTCAGTGCAATCGTTCTGTTATTGGAAATAAAATAACAGAATTTCCCAATAATAATTTCTGATTTTTTCTAAAAGTTTATTTTTATGAAACTATCGTTGTTTTTGTGAAAATAACGGAAAGGTTCAGATGATTATTGTGAATTTAGCTAACACTTTGAAAATAAAAATAACTCATTTTGGTTAGCTCTCTGTTTTTTATATTTTCTTATATTTATTCTGTTTATCGCGAAGATTTATATTTCTTAATAATATATTGAATTATTTGAAAAGAATGGGTTTCTGAATCAGCACTATAAATCCATCAATATAAAATAGTTGATACAAAGTTATTGGTATAACTAGCGGATATACAACAAAAAGCATCTATATCGATATAATTTATTAACTATTATATTTAAATATTAAAAATGGATATTGAAACGATTAAGAAAATAAAGAAAGTTTATAGTTAATCGAAGTTGTCATCATAATGACAAGGAGCGTCGATAATGAACAAGGAATGGTTAACAGCAAAAGAGCTCGTTGGACGCCAAGGGCTTCCGACAAGTACCCAAGGCATTAATGCCATGGCGAGGCGAGAAAAGTGGTTGAGTCGAAAGCGAAGAGGTATTCAAGGAAAAGCATTGGAATACCATATTAGCTCGGTTCCCATTGATTTCGAAGAGTTCACTGTGATGTATGAAACTTCGGTAGGTTATCAAATGAAGCGTGATGAACATGCGCATATTTGGCAAGAAGCTTATAACCAGCTTTCCCATGATGAACGCGTGAAGATCTTATCGTTTATTATGCGTAAAGGTGCTTTAGCTTTAATTCACCTTATTAATCAAAATAGCCATACATAGATTACATACAGTATTGAATCGAATAAATTTTTAGAAAAATAACTTTGGTATAGCGACAAAAGCAGGTTGCAAAATATAAGCTAAGCGTAAAAGTGATATTATGAAAAAATTGTGGTTCACTGCGAAAGAATTAGCAGGATTAGAAGGCCTTCCATCTTCACCTCAGGGAATTAACTTAATGGCGAGAAGGGAGGGCTGGAAAAATCGTCGTAAAAGAGGTGTTCAGGGGAAGGCCGTTGAATACTATATGGAAAGCTTGCCGAATGAGATCCAAGGTCAGCTGTCACTTCATGAGCCATCGACACCGTATCAAGTGCAACGTATTGATGCACTGCAAATTTGGTCTGAGGCTTATTACCAACTGACAGAAGATGAGCGCAAAATGTTTGTGAAATACATTCTGCGTCACGGCTTATCATCGCTATTGGCAAAAATCGAGCCTGAACCAGAAGATGAATAACCATGAAAAAAGGGTGAAATTGGTTTCACCCTTTTTAATATTGGTTTCGAGCTCTATCGTAATTATGAATGGCGCTGAATAGCAACGTGCGCTAAACCAATTAATGCTTCTTTATACACGGAGTCTTCCAGAGCATTTAAAGCATCAATGGCTTTTTGAGCTTCTTCCTGCGCGCGTTGGTAAGTGTATTCTAATGAACCGCAGCGTTTCATTGTGCCAAGGACGGTCTCTAAGAGATGGCGACCATTTCCTTGCTCAATCGCTTGCCTAATTAGCGCAGACTCTTCCGCATTCCCATGCTGCATTGCGTGCAGTAGTGGTAATGTTGGTTTCCCTTCATCAAGATCATCGCCAGTGTTTTTACCTAACTGGGTATTATCTGCATCATAATCTAGAAGATCGTCAACTAACTGGAATGCGGTCCCAATATAGCGACCATAATCTTGCAGCGCTTTTTCTTGCTCAGGCGTGGCATTGGCTAAGATAGCGGATGCATGAGAAGCCGCTTCAAACAGACGGGCGGTTTTACTGTAGATCACTTGCATGTAGCTCTCTTCAGTAATGTCAGGATCGTTGCAGTTCATTAATTGTAAAACTTCACCTTCAGCGATCACGTTAGTGGCTTCAGACATCAGTTTTAAAACACGCATTGAATCCAGATCCGTCATCATTTGGAAGGATCGAGTATAAATAAAGTCGCCGACTAATACGCTTGCCGCGTTACCAAATACGGCGTTAGCTGTCTGTTTTCCACGACGCATATCAGATTCATCGACCACATCATCGTGTAATAAAGTGGCGGTATGGATGAATTCGATTAATGCAGCAACTTGAATATGTTTGTGTTCAGAATAGCCAAGGGATCGTCCTGCGAGGATCGCGATCATTGGACGGATCCTTTTTCCGCCCCCGCTAACGATGTAATAACCTAATTGATTAATTAATGCTACGTCTGAGTTTAATTGGCTGAGGATCGCTTCATTTACTGCTGACATATCCTCGGCTGTCAGTTCAACGATAGATTCTAAATTCATTGTAATATATTCATATTATTAGTTTTTGGGGCATTCCCTAAGTCAAAAATGGGAAAACCGATATCACAGTAATGGCGTAAGCATAACACTATTAATAATAAGATTATCGGGTGAAATGCAAAAAATGTTTAAATAAGTAACAATTCAAGATATTCCTAAGAAATCAGCCGGAAAAAGATAGGGCCGATAAAAAAGTCGTATTTTTTGTAATCTAACTGCATTATAGGCTTGTGTTCTGCTGCTTTTTTGCGTAGAATTCGCGCCCTATTGTGAATATTTTATAGCGTACTCTGGAATTGAAATATTTAGCGGGTACGCGGAAAGCGGAGTTAATATGTACGCGGTTTTCCAAAGTGGTGGTAAACAACACCGAGTTAGCGAAGGTCAAACTGTTCGCTTAGAAAAGCTGGACATCGCAACAGGTGAAACTGTTGAATTTGATCACGTTCTGATGGTTGCTAATGGCGATGAGATCCAAATCGGTGCTCCTATCGTTGAAGGCGTTAAAGTGAAAGCGGAAGTGGTTGCACACGGTCGTGGCGATAAAGTTAAAATCGTTAAGTTCCGTCGTCGTAAACACAGCCGTAAGCAGCAAGGTCACCGTCAGTGGTTCACTGATGTTAAGATCACTGTCATCGCTTAAGATTTAGGAGAGCAGATTAATGGCACATAAAAAGGCTGGTGGTTCGACTCGTAACGGTCGTGACTCAGAAGCAAAACGTTTAGGTGTTAAACGTTTTGGTGGTGAAGCTGTATTAGCAGGTAGCATCATCGTTCGTCAACGTGGTACTAAGTTCCACGCAGGTAACAACGTTGGTTGTGGCCGTGACCACACTCTGTTCGCATTAGCGGACGGTAAAGTTAAATTTGAAGTTAAAGGTCCTAACAATCGTAAATTTATCAGCATCGAAGCTGAATAAGTTTTCTGACTTTTAATTTTTGAATTAAAGCCCTGCAAAAACCTTTTGCGGGGCTTTTTATATTCAGAATATGCCATCTCTGGGTAATACCGCCATCAGGCACTATAATGGCCAGCAGACGGAGAAAGAATTATGAAATTTGTAGATGAAGCCAAAATTTTGGTCGTGGCAGGAGATGGTGGCAATGGTTGTGTCAGCTTCCGCCGTGAAAAATATATCCCGAAAGGTGGACCTGACGGTGGTGACGGTGGTGACGGTGGTGATGTCTATTTACAGGCAGACGAAAACCTCAACACACTGATTGACTATCGTTTTGAAAAATCATTTCGTGCAGAACGTGGTCAAAATGGTCAAAGCCGTGAGTGTACAGGTAAGCGTGGTGAAGACATCACGGTTAAAGTCCCTGTAGGAACGCGTGTACGCGATCTTGGCACCAATGAAGTACTCTGTGACATGACTCGTCACGATCAACGCCATATGGTCGCTAAAGGCGGTTTCCATGGGCTTGGTAATACTCGTTTTAAATCTTCTGTTAACCGTGCGCCGCGTCAGCGTACCATGGGAACGAAAGGTGAAACGCGCGAAATTTTATTAGAGCTGATGTTACTGGCTGATGTGGGAATGCTAGGTATGCCGAATGCCGGTAAATCTACATTTATTCGTTCAGTATCAGCAGCGAAGCCAAAAGTTGCCGACTATCCATTTACAACCTTGGTTCCGAGCCTCGGCGTGGTACGTATGGATAACGAGCAGAGCTTTGTGGTTGCAGATATTCCAGGATTGATCGAAGGTGCTGCAGAAGGTGCAGGACTTGGGATCCAATTCCTGAAGCACTTAGAGCGTTGTCGCGTATTGCTGCATCTTATCGACATTTGCCCAATCGATGAATCTGATCCGGTGGAAAACGCCAAGATCATCGTCGGTGAGTTAGAGAAATACAGCGAAAAACTGGCTCAGAAACCACGCTGGTTAGTCTTCAACAAAGTGGACATCTTAGGCGAAGAAGAGTCTGCAAAACGTGCAGCTGAAATTGCTAAAGGTATGGGCTGGGAAGATAAGTATTATATGATTTCTGCCGTGAACCACGAAGGTGTGAAAGCACTGTGTTGGGATATCATGGAGTTCATGAATACCCAGCCGCGTGATATGGCCGTTGAAGATGAAAACAGTCAACCAGAGAAAGTTGAATTTATGTGGGATGATTACCACAAAGAACAGCTATCTGGTGCAGAAGATCTTGATGACGATTGGGATGATGATTGGGATGAAGATGACGACGAAGGTGTCGAATTCATCTACCAAAAATAATTATCTTTGAGTCATATAAAAAGGCACAACTTGCGAAGGTTGTGCCTTTTTTATTATAAAGATCTTAAAAGGATCCTCAGGGGGATCAGTTCTTTTGGTAAAGATCTCGATAGAGGCGGCTTTCAAAGCGAACTAAAGGTACACGGCGGCTATTATATTGGCTTTGAGGAACGGCATAAGCGGAAATAAACTGGACGAATGCCACTTTTTCACCGCTTGCGGTAGTAATAAAGCCTGCAAGGTTATAAACCCCTTGTAATGCACCGGTTTTTGCTGACACCTTGCCATTGACCCCAGCCTCATCTAAACCACCACGGTAACGCAATGTTCCATCATGCCCAGCAAGTGGTAGCATCGAAATGTAATCGAGCTGCTGGTCATTTTTAGCGATAAATTGCAAAACTTGCATCATGGTCGCTGGAGTTATCAAGTTATGGCGAGATAAGCCAGAGCCATCCACCATCACGGTGTTGCCTAAATCAATACCCGCTTTCTGCTTGAGGACTTGCCTCACTGCATCAGAGCCTGAGCGCCAGGTACCTGGAACGCCGTAATAATCACGACCAATCGTTCTAAATACCGTATCCGCTATCATATTATCAGACTTTTTCAGCATGATTTTTAAGAGGTCATGCAACGGCTTTGACTCAGTTTTGACGAGTACTTGAGATTGTGGCGTTTGTTGAGTGCGTTTTTTAACTGAGCCGGATAATTCAATGCCTGCGACCTGCAACTCATTTTTGACGATAGCGCCGGAGTAGCTTGCCCCATTTTGTACTGCAAATGCGAGCGGTAATGGCTCACTACGCTGGGTTAAGCAGCCTGTTAATGTGTAGCGGTTCAATTCACCAGGAACGACATCTAGCTCGCAGTAGCGAGCTTCTGGTGAGCCTTTAGCGAGAGTTTTGACTTCACTAAACATATTTACAGGGTAGAAGCTGGCTGTTTTGATATACGCCATTTCTCCCGCTTTATCTGATGGATAAAGGGAAACTGAGAAACAGTTTCTATCAATGATGGCAGCAGCCGGTGGAGCACTGAAGCACTGGGTCATATCATTCCATACCCAGCCCGGTGCTTTGTCATGGCTCGCAAAAGCAGAAATATCGACAATAAGATCACCATCGACTTTATGAATGCCAATCTGCTTTAATGCATTGACCATATTGCGAATTTGCTGACGTGTTAACGTAGGGTCGCCACTAAAGCGGATCACCAAGTCGCCGGATAACGTGTTGTTATTGAGCTTTCCGTTTGTCTCGAAGTTAGTGACGAAACGGTAGTCCGGACCTAGCTGTAATAATGCAGCGAGGGCGGTGACGACTTTCTGCGTACTGGCAGGTAGAGCCATTTGTTGAGCGTTATAATCAATAAGAGGGGTATTACTTCCTACTTTCTGCGCAACCAGAGCAAGGTTAGTGCCGTCAGGGAGATACTGCTTATAATCATCGATAGGGATGGCAGTTGCTTGCGAAGTAATGAATGCAAGTCCTAAAGTGAAGATTAATTTTCTGGTTGATGTTAGTAGCGACATATATTTCACGCATTAGGGTAGACATATTGCACATACTAAAGTGTAATGCCCAATAAAGTAAACGATGATCCGCTATTAACTCTCAGTTAAAATAGCGAACAGTATGATAAGATAAGGCGCAAGTTGGTCTGATTGAGTTATTGACACCTTAAGTTTTTGAACACCCCCCTACGTACTATGGTGTTCGGTGTACTGTTGTTACAAAATCAGGAAGATACTTATTTTTAGATAGGATTGAATTAGAGGTATTTATCAAATGAAACAGATTCCAATGACGGTATTTGGTGCTAACAAGCTAAGAGAAGAGCTCGAGTATCTGAAATCTGTCCGTCGTCCTGAAATTATTGCTTCTATTGCAGAAGCTCGTGAACATGGCGATTTAAAAGAAAACGCTGAATATCACGCAGCGCGTGAGCAACAAGGTTTTTGTGAAGGTCGTATTCAAGAAATTGAATCTAAACTTTCTCACTCTCAAGTGATTGACGTTACCAAAATGGCAAATAATGGTCGAGTGATCTTTGGTGCGACGGTTACCGTATTGAATTTGGATACCGATGAAGAGTTAACCTACCGCATCGTAGGTGATGATGAAGCTGATATTAAAGTGAACTTAATTTCAGTGAATTCACCGATTGCGCGCGGATTAGTGGGTAAAGAAGTTGATGATGTCGTAATGATTAAGACGCCGGGCGGAGATGTTGAGTTCGAAATTCTTAAAGTTGAGTATATCTGATTCCTATTTCCCTGAATTGGTTATATTATTTTACTGATTTAGAGAGAAAGGCCGCAGGCGGCCTTTTTCGTCATATAAAACATGCTTTCAATGGCATTTTTATATAAATGAGCAGTTATTATTTAGGTAAACTAATTTTGCGCTCAGCCGTTGGACGGTAGAGAACAAGAATTTTACCGATAACTTGAACATTTGCTGCACCTGTTTCGCGAACAATCGCTTCAGCGATCAAATTTTTAGTTTCACGATCTTCGCCAGCGATTTTGACTTTGATAAGCTCATGATGTGTTAATGAGACTTCGATTTCAGCCAAAACACCCTCAGTTAAACCATTGTTGCCAATCATAACAACTGGGTTTAAGTGATGAGCGAGACTTTTTAGGTGTTGAATTTGTTTTTTGTTAAGATTCATCGATTTTTTGCTTGGTTAGTATTGAAAATGGCATATTCTACCGCCATCTGTTAACTATCACCATCTATTAATCTTACTCGATGGTAAAGAAGCAGCTAATGATTACCCGAAAGTAATCCAGTGACCAGTAGGCAGCGCGTTAACTCTTTCCCGATAAACAGCTCGATTTATGTGACTTGGGTAGAAAAAATGAAGCTAACTCTCTGTAACTTGAAGAATGTCGGGAAATGTATTTCTATTAGTATAGTTGGAAAGTGCAATGGCCAATAAAAAACGTTCGGCAAGCTCCAGTCGTTGGTTGCAAGAACATTTTAGTGATAAATATGTTCAGCAAGCACAAAAGAAAGGGCTCCGCTCGCGTGCATGGTTTAAACTGGATGAAATCCAGCAAAGTGATAAGATTTTTAAACCAGGTATGACCGTTGTTGATTTAGGGGCTGCTCCTGGTGGGTGGTCGCAATATGTTGTCGGCCAAATCGGTCACAATGGTCGTATTATTGCTTGTGACCTATTACCAATGGACCCAATCGTTGGCGTGGATTTCCTCCAAGGGGATTTTCGTGACGAAGCTGTACTGGCTGCTTTGTTAGAGCGAGTTGGCGATAAAAAAGTACAAGTGGTTATGTCTGACATGGCCCCAAATATGAGCGGAACACCAGCAGTGGATATTCCCCGCTCTATGTATCTGGTTGAACTAGCATTGGATATGTGCCGTGCGGTATTGGCTCCCGGGGGAAGTTTTATCGTTAAAGTGTTTCAGGGAGAAGGCTTTGACGAATACCTTAGGGATATCCGCTCCCTGTTTACGAAGGTAAAAGTTCGTAAACCCGAATCTTCGCGGGCACGATCGCGTGAAGTATACATTGTAGCGACAGGACTAAAACTATAGTACCCTGAGCGTTATTTGTTAACACAGTTGTAAGGTGAGGTTAATCCCTTGAGTGACATGGCGAAAAACCTAATTCTCTGGTTAGTCATCGCAGTTGTTCTGATGTCCTTGTTCCAGAGTTTTGGCCCAAGCGATTCGAATAGTCGCAGAGTTGATTATTCAACGTTTATCAATGAGTTAGCCCAGGATCAGGTACGTGAAGTTCGTATCACAGGTCGTGAATTGAACGTCAGAAAAGCGGATAATAGCCGCTACACAACTTATCTGCCTATGCAGGATGAGAAGTTGTTAGACACCTTGTTGAACAAGAATGTTACTGTCGTCGGTGAACCACCAGAAGAACCTAGCTTACTGACATCTATTTTCATTTCCTGGTTCCCAATGCTGCTGTTGATTGGTGTCTGGATCTTCTTTATGCGCCAAATGCAAGGTGGTGGCGGTAAAGGGGCGATGTCATTCGGTAAAAGCAAAGCCCGTATGCTGACAGAAGATCAGATCAAAACAACATTTGCTGATGTTGCGGGTTGCGATGAAGCGAAAGAGGAAGTGGGGGAGATCGTAGACTTCCTACGTGAACCTGCTCGTTTCCAAAAACTCGGTGGTAAAATCCCTAAAGGTGTCCTGATGGTAGGACCGCCGGGTACAGGTAAAACATTACTGGCTAAAGCTATTGCTGGTGAAGCGAAAGTACCATTCTTTACCATTTCCGGTTCAGACTTCGTGGAAATGTTTGTGGGTGTGGGTGCTTCACGTGTTCGTGATATGTTCGAGCAAGCAAAAAAAGCGGCGCCTTGTATTATCTTTATCGATGAAATCGATGCTGTTGGTCGTCAACGTGGTGCCGGTTTAGGTGGTGGTCACGATGAACGTGAGCAGACACTGAACCAGATGCTGGTTGAGATGGATGGTTTCGAAGGTAACGAAGGTATTATCGTGATCGCGGCAACTAACCGTGCTGACGTTCTGGACCCTGCATTATTGCGTCCGGGTCGTTTTGACCGTCAAGTTGTGGTTGGCTTACCTGATGTTCGTGGTCGTGAGCAAATCTTAAAAGTTCATATGCGTCGTGTGCCTATCGACCCTGCGGTTGATACAACTATCTTGGCTCGTGCAACACCAGGTTTCTCCGGTGCGGAATTGGCTAACTTAGTGAACGAAGCGGCACTGTTTGCAGCGCGCGAAAATAAACGCGTTGTAACGATGGCGGAATTCGAAAGAGCGCGTGACAAAGTGTGGCTGGGTGCAGAGCACCGCTCACTGATGATGACTGAAGAGCAGAAAGAATCTACTGCTTATCATGAAGCTGGACACGCAATCGTCGGTTATTTGATGCCAGAGCATGATCCTGTTCATAAAGTGACTATTATTCCTCGCGGTCGTGCATTAGGTGTAACTTTCTACTTACCTGAAGGCGACCAAATCAGTGCAAGCCGTCAGAAGTTAGAAGGTAATATCGCAAGTACATACGGCGGTCGTATTGCGGAAGAACTGATCTACGGTTATGACAAAATCTCAACCGGTGCATCAGGTGATATCCAGCAAGCAACTAGCACAGCGAGAAAAATGGTGACTCAGTGGGGCTTCTCTGACAAGTTAGGTCCAGTGTTATATTCTGAAGAAGAAGGCCCAGCATTCTTAGGTCGTTCAGGACATAGCTCGACTTACTCAGATGAAACTGCACGCATCATTGATGAAGAAATTAAAGCAATTATCGACCGTGGTTATGAGGTTGCACATAAAACCTTAACTGACAATATGGATATTCTGCATGCGATGAAAGATGCATTATTGAAATATGAAACTATCGATATGCCAATGATTGACGACCTGATGAACCGCCGTCCAGTACGTGCGCCAGCAGGCTGGGATGAGGATAAAAAAGTGAACAATGTGACAGGTTCATTTGGTGCTGCAACTAGCGCATCAAAACCTGAAGCAAAGCCAGCTGAAACTCAACCAGAAGAGCCAACTGAAAAATCTGATGAAAATAATTCATCTGATAATAATGATAGCAAGCCACAGTAAGCTATCGTGACAAGTTGAATAATTAAAAACCCCAGGTCACTGGGGTTTTTTACGTTAAGGAAAAATAATCATGCATATTAAAGCCCGAGGTCGCCTCCTTGACTTATCCACTCCTCAAGTGATGGGGATTTTGAATGTTACTCCTGATTCATTCTCAGATGGTGGCACTCATAATCGTTATCATGATGCTCTAGATCATGTCGCTAAAATGGTACAAGAAGGGGCTACTATTATTGATATTGGCGGCGAGTCAACCCGACCGGGTGCGGCTGAGGTTTCTATCAGTGAAGAACTTGACCGTGTTGTGCCTGTTGTGGAAGCGATTGCAAAGCGTTTTGATGTTTGGATCTCTGTAGACACGTCAAAAGCTCAAGTAATGGATGAGGCAGCCAAAGCTGGGATGCATATCATCAATGATATCCGCTCGTTACATGAAGATGGCTCCCTTGTAGTCGCTGCAAAGTTAGGGCTGCCCGTCTGCATTATGCACATGCAAGGTCAACCAAGAACCATGCAAAATGCCCCCGATTATGTGAATGTAGTAAAAGAAGTTAAAGAGTATCTTGCCCGTGAAATTGAGCGCTGCATGAAGGCGGGAATTGATAAACAGCAAATAATCCTCGATCCAGGCTTTGGTTTTGGTAAGAACCTGTCGCATAATTACCAGTTACTAGCGCATTTAGATCAATTTCATGATTTCGGACTACCGCTCTTGGCAGGGATGTCACGAAAATCTATGATTGGACAATTATTAAATGTTCCACCTCAAGAACGTCTAGCGGGTAGCTTAGCGTGTGCCACTATTGCGGCAATGCAAGGAGCGCAAATTATCCGAGTTCATGATGTGAAAGAGACAGTACAAGCAATGCAAGTCGTTCAGATGACTCTGTCAGAAAAGGAAAAATTAGCGTATGAGTAACCGTAAATATTTTGGTACTGATGGTATCCGTGGCAAAGTGGGCGATAGCCCAATTACACCTGATTTTGTTTTAAAATTAGGCTGGGCTGCGGGTAAAGTACTGGCTCGTCACGGCTCACGTAAAATTATCATTGGTAAAGATACGCGTATTTCTGGCTACATGCTGGAATCTTCATTAGAAGCTGGCTTAGCTGCCGCAGGGTTATCTGCTTCCTTCACTGGCCCAATGCCAACGCCAGCAGTGGCTTATTTGACTCGCACTTTCCGCGCAGAAGCTGGGATCGTCATTTCAGCTTCCCACAACCCTTACTATGATAATGGGATCAAATTCTTCTCCATCGACGGGACTAAACTGCCTGACGAAGTTGAAGAAGCCATTGAAGCGGAAATGGAAAAACCAATCACTTGCGTTGAATCTGCGGAGCTGGGTCGTGCGAACCGCATCGTCGATGCCGCAGGACGTTACATTGAATTCTGCAAAGGGACTTTCCCGAATGAGCAAAGCTTAAATAGCCTCAAAGTTGTTTTAGACTGTGCTAACGGTGCAACTTACCACATCGCACCTAACGTCTTTAGTGAATTAGGCGCTCAAGTCATCACTATGGGTTGCGATCCTAATGGGATCAACATCAACGAAGAGTGTGGTGCAACCGACGTTCGTAAGCTGCAAGAGCGTGTTTTGGCTGAAAAAGCGGATGTAGGTTTAGCATTTGATGGTGACGGCGACCGCATTATCATGGTTGACCATCAAGGTAACAAAGTCGATGGTGACCAAATTCTGTATATCATCGCTCGTGAAGCGCTTCGCCAAGGCCAGTTAAAAGGTGGTGTTGTCGGTACACTGATGAGCAATATGGGGTTAGAAATTGCGCTGAAACAGCTGGGTATTCCATTTGAACGAGCAAAAGTGGGCGACCGCTATGTTCTGGAAAAACTCCAAGAAAAAGGCTGGCGCATGGGGGCTGAAAACTCAGGTCATGTGATTTTATTAGATAAAACCACAACAGGCGACGGTATTGTTGCGGGTCTGCAAGTATTGAGTGCCATGGTGCGTAACCATATGAGCCTGCACGATTTATGCAGCGGAATGAAGCTTCTACCTCAAATTCTGGTCAACGTACGCTTTAAAGGCAAACACGATCCTCTGCAAAGTGATGCTGTTATTGCGGCAAATGAGCAAGTGGAAAAAGAGTTAGCCGGTAAAGGTCGTGTATTGCTGAGAAAATCAGGTACTGAACCGCTGATTCGTGTCATGGTTGAAGGTGAGAACGAAGAAACTGTCACCGAAATGGCGAACCGTATTGCTGATGCAGTTAAAGCAGCGGGTTAATGTTTTACATTCTCCCTTTAGTGGATAAAAATCCGCTGGAGGGAGGCGAATCACTGAGTTGAGCATTATTTCGATAGTTTGCTGTTTTTTTCTTCAAATAGTTAAATGAAATCAAAATAGACTTGCTTGTCGGCTCAGCTTTGGTTAGTATTCGCACCTGCTCAATTCTGTAATAATGTTTTGAGTAGGTGTGCAGTATAAGGGTCATAGCATAGGCTATGCGCCGTAACTGAATAGGTAACTCAAATGTATATAGCTCTTTTAGTTGTTTTCTTGCTCGCGGCTATCGGCCTAATTGGTCTGGTCATGTTACAGCAAGGTAAAGGTGCTGACATGGGTGCATCATTCGGTGCGGGCGCTTCTGCAACACTGTTTGGTTCATCGGGCTCAGGTAACTTCATGACCCGTATGACTGGAATCTTGGCTGCTGTGTTTTTCATCATCAGTTTAATTCTTGGCAACATGACTGCCAATAAATATGGAACTGGTGCAGGTAGTAAGTGGGAAAACATTAGCGAACCGGCAAAAGTCGAGCAACCAACAGACGTTCCGGCAGCACCAGCAACACCAACGAGCGATATTCCTCGTTAAGTGTGACAGATTCCGAATGACGACTTTATGTCTTCATTAGTAGTAAAGCAGTAAGAAGTTAAAAATTTGAGGTTATTGATTATTAAATTAGTAACCTCGCCTCAGTGCCGAGGTGGTGAAATTGGTATACACGCTACCTTGAGGTGGTAGTGCCTACAAAACGGGCGTACGGGTTCAAGTCCCGTCCTCGGCACCATTATTTTAGACGACTTGTGAACTCACAATAGTCGGTGTAAAATAGTCACGTTTCGAACGCGGGATGGAGCAGCATGGTAGCTCGTCGGGCTCATAACCCGAAGGTCGTTGGTTCAAATCCAGCTCCCGCAACCATTTCTCTTAGCCATACATATCTTGTCGCAACAATATCAGATATCGTTATCGTAATTTCTCATCGATTTATCTAGATTTTCAAGGTATACTAAGAGCACGGTAAACCCATGTACTATGGGTCCAGTTACAAAAGCCCCGAATTTCGGGGTTTTTTGTTATTTGACAATCGAATTAACTGGGCTTTATGCCCTTTTTTTATGTCTGGGGGTGGGCTTGTCCACATTAGAGCAAAAATTAACAGAGATGGTTTCTGCACCAGTGGAAGCACTAGGCTTTGAATTTGTAGGCTTAGAATTTGTTCGCGGGCGCACGTCGACACTGCGTATTTTCATTGATAGTGAAGAAGGCATCACTGTTGATGACTGTGCTGATGTCAGCCATCAAGTAAGTGCGGTATTGGATGTCGAAGATCCAATTTCTGTGATTTATAACCTTGAAATATCGTCACCGGGTATGGAACGTCCACTGTTCACCATCGCTCATTATGAGCGTTTCATGGGTGAAGAGGTGGCTCTGTCACTGCGTATCGCGATGCAGAACCGTCGTAGATGGCAAGGTATTATCAAAGCCGTTGATGGTGAAATGATTACGGTTACTGTAGATGGTAAGGATGAGGTGTTCGCCCTCGGCAACATCCAGAAAGCTAACTTGGTACCACACTTTTAATTAAGTTCAATGAGGCAACTAGGATGAACAAAGAAATTCTGGCTGTTGTTGAAGCGGTTTCTAACGAAAAATCCCTCCCTCGTGAAAAAATCTTCGAGGCTCTGGAAACTGCGCTGGCGACAGCAACCAAAAAGAAATATGAGCAAGAGATTGATGTTCGCGTAGAAATCGACCGTAAATCCGGTGATTTTGATACTTTCCGTCGTTGGGTGATTGTTGACGAAGTCACAATGCCAACTCGTGAAATTACACTGGAAGCTGCACAATTCGAAGATCCTGAATTGCAGTTAGGCGAATACGTCGAAGACCAAATCGAATCTGTTGTATTTGACCGTATTACCACGCAAACCGCGAAGCAAGTTATCGTACAAAAAGTACGTGAAGCCGAGCGTGCGATGGTGGTTGACCAATTCCGTGAGCAACAAGGTGAAATCATCACTGCTCAGGTTAAAAAAGTTAACCGTGAAAACATTACCTTAGATTTAGGTAATAACGCAGAAGCTGTGATCCTGCGCGAAGATATGCTACCACGCGAAAACTTCCGTCCAGGTGACCGTATTCGCGGCGTACTGTATGATGTTCGTCCTGAAGCGCGCGGCGCACAGCTTTTTGTTACTCGTTCTCGTCCAGAGATGCTGGTTGAATTATTCCGCATCGAAGTACCAGAAATTGGCGAAGAGATCATCGAGATTAAAGCAGCAGCTCGCGATCCAGGTTCTCGTGCAAAAATCGCAGTAAAAACTAACGACAAACGTATCGACCCAGTTGGTGCTTGCGTTGGTATGCGCGGTGCTCGTGTTCAAGCTGTCTCTAGTGAGTTAGGCGGCGAGAGAATCGACATTGTGTTATGGGATGATAACCCAGCGCAATTCGTTATTAATGCTATGGCTCCGGCTGATGTGGCATCTATTGTGGTTGATGAAGACAACTGTACGATGGATGTTGCCGTTGAAAGCAGCAACTTAGCTCAAGCAATTGGACGTAATGGACAAAACGTTCGCTTAGCGGCTCAGTTACTGAAAATCCATCGTGGTGATGACAAGTGGGAACTGAATGTCATGACTGCGGAAGAGCTGAATGCAAAACATCAGGCAGAAGCACATGCTTCTATTGAAACATTCACTAAGCATCTAGATATTGATGAAGAGTTTGCTACAACACTTGTTGAAGAAGGCTTCTCTACATTAGAAGAACTGGCTTACGTGCCTATTAAAGAACTTCTGGAAATTGACGGTCTTGATGAAGAAACCGTTGAAGTTCTACGTGAAAGAGCAAAAGCTGCCCTCACCACAATTGAACTAGCTCAAAAAGAGAGCTTGGGTGATAATCAGCCAGCAGAAGATTTGTTGAATCTTGATGGTATGGATCGTACTCTGGCCTATAATTTGGCTACTCACGGTATCTGTACACTGGAAGATCTTGCTGAGCAGGGCATCGACGACCTGATTGATATCGAAGGTCTGAATAATGAGAAAGCAGGCGAACTCATTATGGCAGCACGTAATATTTGCTGGTTCGGAAACGATGCGTAAACACTGTAGCAGGAAGGAACGGCATGACAGAAACTGTAAAATCACTGGCAACGGAAATTCAAACCACAGTTGAGCGCCTGGTACAGCAATTTGCTGAAGCAGGGATCACGAAAGGTGCGAATGACTCTGTTAGCCAGACTGAGAAAGAAACTTTACTGAACCACTTAAACCGTGAACAAGGCGGAGCAGCGGGGCAGCCAAGTAAGTTAACATTGCAGCGTAAAACTCGTAGTACGCTGAGTGTTCCAGTCACCGGTGGCAAAAGCAAATCGGTAAATGTTGAAGTCCGCAAAAAACGCACTTATGTGAACCGCGACGCTGAAGAAGCGCAAGCGGAAGAGCAGGCGCAGCGTGAAGCGGAAGAGCAAGCACAGCGCGAAGCTGAGGAACTGGCAAAACGTGAAGCAGAAGCGAAACGTGCAGCAGAAGACGCTGCAAAACGTGACGCAGAAGCTAACGCAAAACGTGAAGCCGAAGAGAAAGCAAAACGTGAAGCAGCTGATAAAGCTACGCGCGAAGTAGCGGAAAGAGAAAAAGTGAAACAAAGCGAAAATCAAAAACCAAGCAAAGCGGCAACTGAAAGTAACGCTGACAAACAGCGCCTTGAAGCCGAAGCTGCTGAACTGAAACGCAAAGCGGAAGAAGAAACTCAACGTAAAGTTGAAGCTGATGCGCGCCGTGTTGCTGAAGAAGCCCGTAAAATGGCTGAAGAAAAAGGCGAAGACTGGAACTCAGATAGCAAATCTGAAGATGATAGCGACTATCACACAACAACATCTACCCACGCTCGTGCGGCGGAAGATGAAAGTGATGAGAAAGAAGAAGGTCGTCGTTCACGTAACCGTTCTGCTAAAGCACCTCGCCAGAAGAAAGGCAACAAACTTTCTGAAAAAGCGGATCGCGAAGAAGAACGCGCTGCAGGTCGCTCAGGTCGCACTAAAGGTAAGCAACGTAAAGGCAGCTCTTTACAACAAAGCTTCACCAAACCTGTTGCAGCGGTAAACCGTGACGTCGTTATCGGCGAAACTATCACTGTTGGCGAATTAGCTAACAAGATGGCAGTTAAAGGCTCCCAAGTCATCAAAACGATGATGAAAATGGGTGCAATGGCAACCATCAACCAAGTGATTGACCAAGAAACTGCACAATTAGTTGCAGAAGAAATGGGTCACAAAGTTATTCTGCGTCGTGAGAATGAGTTAGAAGAATCGGTAATGAACGACCGTGACACTGGCTCAGCAGTTAAAGAAGCTCGCGCGCCAGTTGTTACCATCATGGGTCACGTTGACCACGGTAAAACCTCTTTACTGGACTACATTCGTTCAACGAAAGTAGCATCAGGCGAAGCAGGTGGTATTACTCAGCACATCGGTGCATACCACGTTCAAACTGACAAAGGTATGATCACCTTCTTAGACACCCCAGGTCACGCCGCGTTTACATCAATGCGTGCTCGTGGTGCTCAGGCAACGGATATCGTTGTTCTGGTTGTTGCTGCAGATGATGGTGTTATGCCACAAACAATCGAAGCTATCCAGCATGCGAAAGCAGCAGGTGTGCCAATCGTTGTTGCGGTCAACAAAATGGATAAACCAGAAGCTGACCCAGATCGCGTCAGAAATGAGCTGTCTCAGTACGGCGTTATTTCTGAAGAGTGGGGCGGTGACACTCAGTTTATCGGTGTGTCTGCGAAAGTGGGTACCGGTATCGATGAACTGTTAGATGCTATCTTGCTGCAAGCTGAAGTTTTAGAACTGAAAGCGGTATATGCAGGCATGGCAAGCGGTGTGGTTGTTGAATCTTACCTAGACAAAGGTCGTGGCCCAGTGGCAACTATCTTAGTTCAAGAAGGTACATTGAACAAAGGCGACATCGTACTGTGTGGATTTGAATACGGCCGTATTCGTGCAATGCGCAACGAATTAGGTAAAGAAGTTCTGTCCGCCGGCCCTTCAATGCCAGTTGAGATCCTGGGTCTGTCCAGCGTTCCTTCAGCGGGTGATGAAGCGACAGTTGTTCGTGATGAGAAAAAAGCACGTGAAGTTGCCCTGTATCGTCAAGGTAAATTCCGTGATGTGAAATTAGCTCGTCAGCAGAAATCTAAACTGGAAAACATGTTTGCTAACATGGAAGAAGGTAAAGTTTCTGAACTGAATATCGTACTGAAAACTGACGTTCAAGGTACCTGTGAAGCTATCACTGACTCTCTGATGAAACTGTCAACTGATGAAGTTAAAATCAAAATCATCGGTTCTGGCGTGGGTGGTATCACTGAAACTGATGCAACTCTGGCTGCAGCTTCTAATGCGATCATTCTTGGCTTTAACGTCCGTGCCGATGCATCTGCTCGTCGCGTAGTTGAAAGCGAAAGCGTTGATTTACGTTACTACTCCGTCATCTATAGCCTGATTGATGAAATCAAACAAGCGATGAGCGGTATGCTGGCACCTGAATACAAACAGCAAATCATGGGTCTTGCAGAAGTCCGTGATGTGTTCAAATCACCGAAATTTGGTGCAGTTGCTGGTTGTATGGTTACTGAAGGTACCATCAAGCGTAATAATCCAATCCGCGTTCTGCGTGATAACGTGGTTATCTACGAAGGTGAGCTGGAATCACTGCGTCGCTTTAAAGATGACGTTAGCGAAGTTCGTAACGGTATGGAATGTGGTATCGGTGTTAAGAACTACAACGATGTCCGTGTCGGCGATATGATCGAAGTCTTTGAAGTTATCGAAGTTAAACGTTCAATCGACGGTTAATTTTGTGAGTACCCACGAAGTATCGTGGTGACAAAATAGTATTAATGAGGGGGCTATTGCCCCCTTTATTGTCAGGAGATTAACGATGGCAAAAGAATTCAGTCGTTCTCAGCGCGTAGCTCAAGAAATGCAAAAAGAAATTGCGATTATCTTGCAGCGCGAAATCAAAGATCCCCGTATTGGCATGGCAACCGTTTCTGGCGTAGAGCTGTCACGGGATCTGGCATACGGTAAAGTCTTCGTCACTTTCTTCAACTTTGCGAATGAAAAAAGTGAAGAAGAGATGGTTGCAGACGGCATTAAAGCATTAAATGAAGCGTCAGGTTTCATTCGTTCATTACTGGGGAAAGCAATGCGCTTACGTATTATTCCTGAGTTAACGTTTGAATATGACAACTCATTAGTTGATGGTATGCGTATGTCTAACTTAGTATCGAACGTGATTCGTAATGACGAAGAGCGTCGTGCAGGTACAGATAGTAAAGAGGAAAAATAATGGGGCGTCGTCGTAGCGGGCGCAATATTGACGGCGTTGTGCTGTTAGATAAGCCCACCGATATTTCCTCAAACGATGCGCTGCAAAAAGTGCGGCGCTTTTTCAACGCGAATAAAGCTGGGCACACGGGGGCACTTGACCCACTAGCGACAGGCATGCTGCCAGTCTGCCTTGGCGAAGCGACGAAATTTTCACAGTTTTTACTCGATTCAGATAAGCGCTATCGCGTGATTGCTCGCCTTGGTCAACGAACGGATACTTCCGACTCCCATGGGGAAATCATTAGCGAACGCGATATCACTTTTACGGCACAGCAACTTGAGGAAGCCCTCGAACATTTTCGTGGGGATACCCTGCAAGTGCCTTCCATGTATTCAGCGCTGAAACATCAAGGGCGCCCATTGTATGAATACGCGCGTAAAGGTATTACGGTAGAGCGTGAAGCACGCCCAATTACAGTGTATGAACTTCAGTTTATTCGTTGGGATAACAACGAATTAGAACTGGAAATTCACTGTTCTAAAGGCACCTATATTCGGACTATTATTGACGATTTAGGTGAAATGTTAGGATGCGGTGCGCACGTCACTTATCTGCGTCGTGTACAAGTGGCAAATTATCCTTACGATCGTATGGTCACGTTGGAGCAATTAGCTGCTTTACGGGCAAAAGTGGATGCGGGAGAAGGGTCTTTTGAATCCTTGCTCGATTCTCTATTATTGCCAATGGATACCGCAGTGGTTCATTTTCCTGCAGTGAATATTACTGAGGAAACAGCCGCGTATTTTAAACAGGGTCAACCTGTACGTGGTGATGTAAAAGACCTCGTGGAAGGCGACATGATCCGCGTCACTTGTGGTTCAGAGCAGCGGTTTATCGGTATCGCTCTGATTAGTGAAGATGGACGTATTGCACCGAAGCGTTTGGTCGTTGAAAATGAACCGTCCGCATAATGGCGCTTATTGCTTTGCTGCCCTAAGCAGCGTAGAATGACGGCGCTAAATCTTGAGATGCTAAATTAGAGATTGGCTCTCATCACTTAAATTTATATTATTTTGGAGTTTATTATGTCTCTAAGTACTGAAGCGAAAGCGAAAATCGTTGCTGAATTCGGCCGCGGTGAAAACGACACTGGTTCAAGCGAAGTTCAAATCGCTCTGTTAACTGCACAAATCAACCATCTGCAAGGTCACTTCTCCGAGCACAAAAAAGATCACCACAGCCGTCGTGGTCTGCTGCGTATGGTTGCTCAGCGTCGTCGTTTACAAGCTTACCTGAAAGGTAAAGATATCGCACGTTACACAGCGCTGATCGAGCGTCTGGGTCTGCGTCGTTAATCTTGTCAGTTTCAGAGGAAAGGGGCCAAATGGCCCCTTTTCTTCTAAAAGTTAATTGAAAGTTGAAGTAATACTCGAATTATACTTAACTAAAATGTTAAGCTATTATCGATAATTGACTGTTTTAATTAAAACCACTTAAAACTACATCCGTATTCGCGCGGCTAATGAGAGAATTGATGATTGGAATATCAATCCTCTCATTAGTCGCGAGGCTGTAGTCAGAAAATAAACCATGCTACTTGAGAATCTCTCGTAGCCTTACAAAAAGGGTAATATTTTGTTAAATCCTATTGTTCGTAAGTTCCAGTATGGCCAGCATACCGTAACATTAGAAACAGGCATGATCGCACGCCAAGCAACGGCGGCGGTGATGGTAAACATGGATGACACTGCAGTATTCGTGACTGCTGTGGCACAGAAAAAAGTTAAAGAAGGGCAAGATTTCTTCCCTTTAACGGTTAACTACCAAGAGCGTACTTACGCTGCAGGTCGTATCCCAGGTAGCTTCTTCCGTCGTGAAGGCCGTCCTGGTGAAGGCGAAACTTTAGTTGCACGTCTGATTGACCGTCCATTACGTCCTCTGTTCCCAGAAGGCTTTCTGAACGAAATCCAAATCATCGCTACCGTTGTTTCTGTTAACCCACAAGTTAACCCAGATATCGTTGCGATGATCGGTGCATCTGCTGCACTGGCACTGTCTGGTGTTCCATTCAATGGTCCTATCGGTGCTGCACGTGTTGGTTTTATCAATGACCAATATGTTCTGAACCCAACTGCTGATGAATTAAAATCAAGCCGTCTGGATTTAGTAGTTGCAGGTACTGACAGCGCAGTATTAATGGTTGAGTCAGAAGCTGAACTGTTAAGCGAAGAGCAAATGCTGGGTGCAGTTGTGTTCGGTCACGATCAACAACAAGTTGTTATTCAGAACATCAATGAATTAGTCAAAGAAGCGGGCAAAGAGAAATGGGATTGGCAGCCAGAGCCAGTTAACCAAGCTCTGAACGATCGCGTTGCTGCACTGGCTGAAAGCCGTATGGGCGATGCTTACCGTATCACTGAGAAACAAGAGCGTTATGCTCAAGTTGACCTGATCAAAGACGAAGTGATTGCAACTCTGGTTGCTGAAGATGAAAACGTCGATGTTTCTGAAGTGTCAGACATTCTTGCTCACTTAGAAAAACAAGTTGTTCGTAGCCGCGTTATCCGTGGTGAGCCACGTATCGATGGTCGTGAGAAAGACATGGTTCGTGCGCTGGACGTTCGTACTGGTGTTCTGCCACGTACTCACGGTTCTGCACTGTTCACCCGTGGTGAAACTCAGGCGCTGGTTACTGCAACATTAGGTACTGAGCGTGATGCACAGGTTATCGACCAATTAATGGGCGAATACACTGACCGCTTCTTATTCCACTACAACTTCCCTCCATACTCTGTTGGTGAGACTGGTATGGTTGGTTCACCTAAACGTCGTGAAATTGGTCACGGTCGCTTAGCGAAACGTGGTGTGCTGGCAGTTATGCCTTCACAAGCAGAATTCCCGTACACAGTACGTGTGGTTTCTGAAATCACGGAATCTAACGGTTCTTCTTCAATGGCATCTGTATGTGGTGCGTCTCTGGCTCTGATGGATGCTGGTGTACCAATTAAAGCGGCTGTTGCGGGTATCGCGATGGGTCTGGTGAAAGAAGGCGACGATTTCGTTGTCCTGTCTGACATCTTAGGTGACGAAGACCACTTAGGTGATATGGACTTTAAAGTAGCGGGTAGCCGTGACGGTATCAGCGCACTGCAAATGGATATCAAAATCGAAGGTATCACTCGCGAAATCATGCAAGTGGCTCTGAACCAAGCTAAAGGTGCGCGTCTGCATATCCTTGGCACAATGGAACAAGCTATCAATGGTCCACGTGAAGAGATCTCTGAGTTCGCTCCACGCATTTACACCATCCGTATCAACCCAGACAAGATCAAAGATGTCATCGGTAAAGGTGGTTCTGTTATCCGCGCATTAACGGAAGAAACAGGCACAACTATCGAAATCGAAGATGACGGTACTGTGAAGATCGCAGCAACTGATGGCCTGAAAGCGAAAGAAGCAATTCGTCGCATCGAAGACATCACTGCAGAAGTTGAAGTGGGTCGTATCTACCCAGGTAAAGTGACTCGTATTGTTGACTTCGGTGCATTCGTTGCTATCGGTGGCGGTAAAGAAGGTCTGGTTCACATTTCTCAAATCGCTGACAAGCGTGTAGAGAAAGTGACTGACTACCTGCAAATGGGTCAAGAAGTTCCTGTTAAGGTGTTAGAAATCGACCGTCAAGGCCGTATTCGCCTGAGCATGAAAGAAGCTGTTGCTGGCGAAGAAGCTCCAGCACAGCAGGAATCAGCAGAATAAGCTGACCGAAAGTGTAGCGCCTGATAAACTTGGGCGCTATCAGCCTAAATTTGCTGACTAGTGGTAATGTAAGGGCGTAGTATGCAGAACTGTATTAACTTTCGTTTTATCGATAGCCGCACCTTAGTTCGTGTGCTATCCGCGTTCATCTTTTTTATTATTATTGGATGTAGTAATAAAGATTGGCGTAAAAACGAGGTTTTTGCAGTTCCATTGCAGCCTTCATTACAACAAGAAGTGATTTTGGCTCGTATGGAACAAATCCTTGCGAGCCGATCTTTGACCGATGATGAGTACGCGCAGCTTTTATATGAGCGCGGAGTACTGTATGATAGTCTCGGTTTAAGGGCGCTGGCACGTAATGATTTTTCAACTGCGTTGTCAATCCGTCCGGATATTCCTGAAATCTTTAACTTTTTAGGAATATATTTTACGCAGGCTGGCAACTATGATGCCGCCTATGAAGCGTTTGATTCTGTTTTAGAGCTTGATCCAACTTACAATTTCGCGCGAATGAATCGTGGCATCGCATTATATTACGGTGGACGATACAAATTAGCGCAGGATGATCTGCTGGCGTATTATCAGATAGATCCAAATGATCCTTTTCGTACTCTGTGGCTTTATCTCGTAGAGAAAGACATAGACCCGCGTATGGCACAAGACAATCTTGCTGCCCGCTACAACCAAGCGGAGAAAGGGCAATGGGGCTGGAATATCGTAGAATTCTATCTTGGCAATATCAATGAAACGACATTGATGGAGCGTTTGAAAGAGACATCTACGGATAACACTTCGCTCGCTGAGCATCTCAGTGAAACTAACTTCTATTTAGGTAAGCATTACCTAAGTCTGGGGGATAAGGATAGCGCAACTGCGTTATTCAAACTGACGGTAGCTAACAACGCACACAGCTTTGTTGAGCACCGCTACGCATTGTTGGAATTGGCGCTGTTAGGCCAAGAACAAGACGACCTATTAGAATCGGGCCAGCAATAGCTGACGAACATTTCTCTATTCATTTTTAAGCCATCATCCACCCGGGTGAGGGTTTATTTGTTCGTTTAATAACACAATTTGAGCCAGTTCACATTTTAAATGATAATGACCGAAATGATTTTCGCTCCGTTATGTAAACTGGCCGCCACTAAGTATGAGGCACCTTTACATGACGACTGAGACCGATATGTCTTTTGCTGATCTAGGTTTATCAGCATCTATTTTGAACGCACTAAGCGACCTGGGATACGAAAAACCATCTCCAATCCAGCAACAATGTATTCCATTGTTATTGGATGGTAATGATGTATTAGGTATGGCACAAACAGGTAGTGGTAAAACCGCTGCATTTGGTTTGCCATTACTGCATAACATCGACCCTGATTTAAAAGCGCCACAAATTTTAGTACTGGCACCGACACGTGAGTTAGCGGTGCAAGTTGCTGAAGCACTGAGCGATTTCTCTAAACACATGAACCGTGTCAACGTGGTTGCCTTATATGGCGGTCAACGTTATGACGTTCAACTTCGTGCATTACGCCAAGGACCACAAGTGGTTGTTGGTACTCCAGGTCGTCTGTTAGACCACCTGAAGCGCGGTACTTTAGATCTTTCTAAACTGAAAGGCTTAGTATTAGACGAAGCTGATGAAATGCTGCGTATGGGCTTCATCGATGATGTTGAAAACATCATGAGCCAGATTCCAGCAGAACACCAAACTGCGCTGTTCTCGGCAACAATGCCAGAACCAATCCGTCGTATTACTCGTCGCTTTATGAAAGATCCTAAAGAGATCCGCATTCAGTCGAGCATTACTACACGTCCAGATATCGCTCAAAGCTACTGGACTGTTTACGGCATGCGTAAAAATGAAGCGCTGGTACGTTTCTTAGAAGCTGAAGATTTCGATGCGGCGATTATTTTCGTTCGTACCAAAAACGCAACCTTAGAAGTTGCAGAAGCGCTTGAGCGTAATGGCTACAACAGTGCGGCACTGAATGGTGACATGAACCAAGCACTGCGTGAACAAACATTAGAGCGCTTAAAAGATGGTCGTTTAGATATCCTGATCGCAACTGACGTTGCAGCACGTGGTCTGGATGTTGAGCGTATCAGCTTAGTTGTTAACTACGACATCCCAATGGATGCGGAATCTTACGTTCACCGTATCGGTCGTACCGGTCGTGCGGGTCGTGCGGGTCGTGCATTACTGTTCGTTGAGAACCGTGAGCGTCGTTTACTGCGCAACGTTGAACGTACAATGAAACTGACTATTCCTGAAGTGGAATTGCCAGATGCTGACGTATTAAGCCAACGTCGTCAGGCGAAATTTGCTGAACAAATTCAACAGCAATTAGAAAGCAGCGACTTAGATCAGTACCGTTCACTGTTAGCGAAAATGTCTCCATCTGAAGATGTAGATATGGAAACCTTAGCAGCGGCATTACTGAAAATGGCTCAAGGCGAACGCGCTCTGATCCTGCCACCAGATGCACCGCGTCGTCCGCGTCGTGAATTCAACGACCGTGATGATCGTCGTGGCGACCGTCGTGACCGTAACGACCGCAACAGCAACGGCAACGGTTTTGACCGTGCAGAGCGCGGCGACCGTGGTGCTCGTCGTGAGCGTCGTGATGTTGGCGATATGGAAATGTACCGTATCGAAGTGGGTCGTGATGACGGTGTTGAAGTTCGTCATATCGTTGGTGCGATTGCGAACGAAGCAGACATCAGCAGCCGCTACATTGGTAATATCAAACTGTTTGGTACTCACTCAACTATCGAGTTACCAAAAGGTATGCCAAGCGAAGTGTTAACTCACTTAAGCCGTGCGCGTGTACTGAACAAACCAATGCAAATGCAACTGATCGGTGATGCTCAACCATTTGAGCGTCGTGGCGGTGGCGAACGTCGTGGTGGCCCGCGTCGTGAAGGCGGCAGCGAAGGTGGTTTCGGTGCAGGTCGTCGTAATGACCGTGGTGGCGATCGTGATGGTCGTCGTAGCGGTGGTGATCGTGAAGGCTTCAGCGGCAACCGTCGTGGTGGAAATCGCGATGGTGGCAACCGTGACCGTGGTAACTCTGCACCGCGCCAAGATGGCAACAATGCAGCGCCACGTCGTCGTAGCAGCAGCCACAACGCATAATTACGCTATCCAGCCACGTAAATGTGGCTGAGATAAATACAAAAAACCCGCATTTTTTAAATGCGGGTTTTTTTATGCAGTTAATAAGGCTTTTGCTTCTCGCTGAGGCATAGGCAGTGGTGATCGGCTCACCACCACTTTTTTCACTCGCTGATTAAATGCCCCGTAAACAATTTCGCTAAATAGGCGCTCTTCCACCATATTCACGCCACCTTCAATAATTTCGAGGGCTTGAACCAAAACACGATGTTTCGACGCAAAAGGACGACGGACTTTTAGACCCATATCGCAGACCAACTGATACAGCACAAACTCGGCTTTAAAAAAATCCCCGATAACCATCCTTTGGACTGAAAACTCACCCGTTGCACTGCGTTCTTCATGGGTGTCGAGATTTTTCAATGTCATCGAATTGGTTCGAATTTGCAGGTAAAAATCAGCCATAACCTTTTCTCCTGAGTCACTCGTTAAATTAACCCTAACGCCTCTTTCAACGGTTTTAAATAGCGGCGGCTAACGGGAATATGCCCACCTGAGCATAGCACCAATTCGGCTTGTCCATTATCCCCAAATAAAATCTCTCTGAGCTGGGCCATATTCACTAAATATTGACGATGGCAACGCACTAACGGCGTACGCATTTCTAATGTGCGCAAGGTTAATTCGGTAAAGCCTTCTTGTCCTTGGGTACTCATCACATACACGCCGCTCATACGTGAAGTGACATATTGGACATCATCTAATTTCATCAAATAAATGCGGCTGTGTCCGGTACAAGGAATAAATTTGAGCGGTTCGTTGTTATCGAGAAGCTCGAGATTCTGTTTGTGTTTATTTTGGCGTAAACGAGCTAAAGTCTTTGCCAATCTTTCTGGTTCAAGGGGTTTAAGTAGATAGTCGAAAGCATGCTCTTCGAAAGCTTGGATAGCAAACTCATTAAATGCCGTCAGAAAAACAATATGTGGGCGCTCTTCAGGATCGAGCATACGCACCATTTCTAATCCCGTAACTCGGGGCATTTGAATATCTAAAAACACCACATCAGGCTTTTTTTTGTGGATCAAACCGATGGCTTCAATGGCATTGGCGCACTCGCCAATAATTTCGATATCGTCATGCTCCTCGAGTAAGCAGCGCACGTTTTCACGTGCTAGGGGTTCGTCATCAACGATCAATACATTCATAGCGTTATTATCATTTATTATGTGCAATGTGATTAAGTGGACATGTAGGGCAATCGAATTTTCACGCGGGTGAATTTTTCAGGTTCATACTCCACGCCTATTCCATATTTTTCACCGTATTTCAGGCGCAAGCGTTTATCGACTAAGCCCATTCCTAAGCCGTCAGATTGTCCACTTGGCTGGTATAAGCCAGCATTATCTTCGATTTCAATATAGACATGTTCACAGCGAATATAGCTACGTATTGTAATGTATCCGGTATTTAATAACTGTGAAGTGCCATGTTTTATTGCGTTTTCGACAATCGGTTGCAGTGTGAACGCGGGTAATTCCACCTGTTTAACTTCATCGGGGATATCTAAATGGATCTGCAAACTCTCTTGGAATCGCGCCTTTTCAATTTGTAGGTATGAATTGATGTGCTCAATTTCTTCCCCTAGTGTCGCATTCTGCTCTGGACGTTTTAAGTTATTACGAAAGAAGGTGGAGATATATTGCACAAGCTGTCCTGCTTGCTGGCTATCTTTGCGGATCACAGCCTGTAATGTGTTGAGCACATTAAAGAGAAAATGCGGGTTCACTTGTGCGTGAAGCAGTTTGACTTCCGATTGCAGTAAGGATTGTTTATTACGCTCATATTGTCCCGCCAAAATTTGGGCAGAAAATAGGCTGGCAATTCCTTCCCCTAGCGTACGGTTGATGGAGCTAAAGAGGCTATTTTTGGCTTGGTATAATTTGATGGTTCCAATGACTCGCTGGTTTTCACCTCTCAGTGGGATCACGAGGGTCGAGCCCAGTTTGCATGAAGAGCTTAATGAGCATTTATAGGGAGTTTCGTTACCATCGGCATAGACCACTTCATTATTATCAATGGCCTGCCTAGATTGAATGGATGAGATAGGTGTCCCCGGAATGTGGTGATCGGAGCCTAGTCCGATAAAGGCGAGAATTTTTTCTCGATCCGTAATGGCCACCGCACCAATATCTAACTCTTGATAAATAATTTTCGCCACTTTCATGCTGTTATCCGCATTGAAGCCTTTACGCAAAATACCTTCAGTACATAAGGCTATTTTCAAGGCTTGAGCAGAAAATGCTGTGGTGTATTTCTCGACGATGGCACGTCTATCCAGCAATATACGGATAAACATGGCTGCCCCGATGGTATTGGCAATGATCATCGGTGCGGCAATATTTTTCACTAATTCATAGGCTTCATCGAATGGGCGAGCGATGAGTAAAATAATCAGCATCTGGATGATTTCAGCGAAAAAGGTAACGCAGCTGGCGGTAACAGGGTTAAAAATTTTATTAATTTCCCCGCGCTTCATATAGTATCGATGGACCAGTCCACCAATTAAGCCTTCGACAATGGTCGAGATCATACAAGCGAAAGCGCTCATTCCACCCAAAGAGTATCGGTGGATCCCACCAGTAAACCCAACAGCAAAACCCACTGCAGGGCCGCCTAATAATCCGCCAAGTACGGCGCCAATAGCACGAGTGTTAGCTATGGAATCATTGATATGTAAACCAAAATAAGTACCGATGATGCAAAATACTGAGAAAATCAGGTAGCACATCACTTTATGAGGTAAGCGGATAGTAACCTTAAGAAGTGGGGTGACCAACGGAGTGCGGCTGAGTGCCCAAGCGATAACAAGGTAGACGCACATTTGTTGTAGTAGTAATAAAATCAAGTCGAATTCGTACATGCTCGTCATATTTCACATTATGGGGGTGTTGGCTGCGCTCAGCTCCTCTAGTCACATACTTTTGTATGCTCCTAGAGATATCTTCTCTTGCTGCCTACCCATAATGCGAACTATTTAGAGCATGGCTCATTATATTTCAGATTCTATATTTCACATTATGGGGATGTTGACTGCGCTCAGTGGGTTTAGCTATATATTTTGGGGGATATTGTATCTTATTGGGCTGGTTAAGTAATCGTCATTTAATAATTAGCAAAACATCATTATTTGACATAAGCGCCAAAGCCCCTCAGACTAAAAAAGACCGCTAAAGCGTGATTTTGCGCACAAATTTCTTAACGTTAGTGTTAATTTGTTGTCATAATGAAAAAGTAGTTTCCTCCGTTATTATTCAAGGCCCACATACATAATGAAAAAAAGAACCATCATACTGATCTTGCTTATGCTGATCTTAATTGCTGCTGCGGCGCTTTTTCATTCCCATAATCAATTTTTATTATTGCAAGGGGAAGTGGACGCACCGGAAGTCATCGTGACTTCAAAAGCCAAAGGCAGAGTCATTGAACGCCATGTAGAACGCGGGGATGATGTGAAAAAAGGGCAGTTACTGATCACCTTAGAAAGCCCAGAGTTACAAGCCCAATATGCGGCATTAAAAGCGGCTAAGGATCAAGCTCAAGCCCAACTCGACCAATCCTTAAATGGGACTCGTGAAGAGACGCTGCGTGACCTGCAAGCTGCGGTAGCTCAAGCAAATTCTCAATACCAAAATGCTTCTCGTGAATTTACCCGTTTAAATAATCTTTCAGGCAAAGGGTATGTCTCCGCGAATGAGTTAGATACCGCCCGTAAAGCAAAAGATGTTGCATTCCAACAAGTCCAAAGTGCTAAGGCACGTTTGGAAGAAGGGAAAAACGGCGATCGTATCGAGCAGCGTCAACAATATGAAGCCGCAGTGAAGCAAGCAGAGCAAAAACTGGCTGAACTCCAAGTTCAACTGGATGACTTGCAAGTTAAAGCCCCTGTGGATGGTGAAGTCGGTCCAATCCCTGCAGAAATTGGTGAATTATTCAATGCAGGTAGCCCTCTAATCTCATTGATCAGTCTTCCTCAAGCCTATTTTGTTTATAACCTACGTGAAGATATTTTAGTGGGGGTGAAAAAAGGGGACAAAATTGAGCTGACGGTTCCAGCCTTAGGGGATAAAACCGTGGAAGCCGAAGTTCGCTATATTGCACCGAAAGGGGATTACGCGACTAAACGAGCCACCCGTGCGACAGGGGATTTCGACCTGAAAACCTTTGAAGTTCGCTTGTATCCACAACAACCGATTGAAGGATTACGACCGGGGATGAGCGTCTTGTGGCACTGGGATAAATAACAGGTGACGGCATGAAACTCAAATTCGCTTGGCATGGTTTTGAACATGCTTTTAGCCGCGAAACCCAAATGGCGATCCGTAGCCCAGTCTTTCACTGGCTGAGTTGGCTATTCCCTTTGATGCTGTTTACGTTAGTCAGTGCTAACTTCTCAGAAGGAACGCTGATGGATGTGCCAGTTTCGGTGGTAGATAACAACAACAGCCCCATTTCAAGGCAAATTATTCGTGATCTTGATGCGGGTCCTCATGCGGAAGTGAAAGCGATTGATGGCAACTTAGTGACATCCATCAAACAGCTGGGCAGCGCCAAAGATTATGCCTTGCTCTATATCCCCCAAAATTTTGAGGAGGATATATTACGAGGACGCCAGCCTGAATTGCGCATGTACTACAATGCGCTATTTTACGCATCTGGCAGTTATGCTATTCAAGATTTTAGCGGCTTGGTTGCGGAACTTAACGCCAAATACCGTCAAGAAATGGCAAAATCGATGGGGCAATCGCTACCGGCATTGGCGCAAGTCACGCTCTCTTACGATAGCCTCTTTAACCCAAGTGGCAGCTATATTTATTACCAACAATTTGCGGCGACCATCCATATGCTGCAACTGTTTGTGGTCACTGCCACTATTTACACCATGTCTCGCGGCACCATTCTTCAAAGCGTGAAGCCATTTTCAATGGCACTGTTAGGCAAAATGGCGCCATATACGTTATTTTTCACGACGTTACTGATTGTTGAGCTGGCGGCCCTGGTCACTATCTTCGATGCAAAAGTGGTGGGGAACCCGCTGTATATGATGCTGGTGGGCTTCTTCTATGTGATAGCGGCGCAAAGTATCGGGTTATTACTCTTTAGCTTCACGTCCAGCGCGATAATGGCGTACAGCTTAATCGGGATGCTGGTGAGTATTGCCTTGGCGTTTTCAGGCATGGCGGTACCGGAGCTCTCGATGATTTTGCCCGCACGGATTATTTCGAACGCGGAGCCGCTTACTCACACCTTAAATGCCATGTTTGATATTTTCTTACGGGAAATCTCGTTTGAGCGCATTGTGCAAGTGTGCCTATTCTTGCTGATTTATCCGTTACTGACGGCATTTTTGATCCGTAAGCGCTTAGTGAAACGGCTAGAAACCCAAGGAAGTATCGTATGATGACGGTCTATTTTGCGACGTTTAAAAAGGTACTGCTGGGCATGCTGGAGAAACCGATGTGGCTGCTGCTGCTCGTTTCTCTCTGTATTATGAGTTTGGTCTATGCGCGCCCGGTATTGTGGGATCTGCCTGTGGCGGTTATCGATATGGATCACTCAGGCGCAAGTCGTGAGCTGATCCGCGATTTAGACGCCACACCCAAAGTTCAGCTACACAGTTACGATAATTTAGCCCAAGCGCGGCAGGATATGATTGCGAGGCAGCTATTCGCTATCGTGATCATTCCAACAGATTTTGAAAAGCATCTGCTTAGTGGCAAAAATATCACGGTACCGGTTTATGGGGATGCCACAAACCGCTTAGCCAGCGGGCAAATCCAGCAAGAGCTATCGAAAGCGTATCAAACGCTATTGAGCGCCTATAACACCCAGTTACTGGAAAAAGCGGGTTTCAGTCCTGAACAAGCAAAAGTGATTATTGCCCCTGTTCGCAGTGAGACTGAGCCGCTGTATAACCCCGGTATTAGCTTTGCGGCGATTATCTTCCCTGGCTTGCTGGTGATGTTATTGCAGCACTCCTTATTAATTGCGTGTGTGCGGGTCAGTATTGCCATTCGCTCCACACCAAAAGGTAAACCCCCATTAGCGGTTTACCTTGGAGCGTTGTCGGCGCTGGTGCCTATCTGGTTATTTCTTTCGACCGTGTTTTTTGCCTTATGGCCATGGATTTTGGGTTATCGGCAAGAAGCGCCGTTGTACCAGATTTGGATGCTGACCTTCCCATTCTTACTCGCCGTTATTGGGTTAGGGAAGCTGGTCACGGAATGTTTGCGTAGTGTGGAAATGATCTACCTGACATTGGCGTTTATCACCACGCCGGTGTTCTATATGTCCGGTACGATTTGGCCACTGCAGGCCATGCCGGACTGGGTACGGATGATAGCCTCTGCGTTGCCATCCACATGGGCGACTAACGCGATGGCGGGGATCAACCAAATGGGACTGCCATTTAGAGATATCTTGATGGATATTGTGATGATGCTGGTGCTTGGGGTGATTTACTCGTTTATTGGTGTGTTTATTGGCATGTTACGAGATGGCGAACTGCGCCACCTTAGTCATGTCATTCATCGGTGGCGTAAACATCTGCATAAATAAAAAGTAAGCGGTTGATTTTAGACCGCTTACTTTTTGAGAATCACTCTACAACGCTAAGACTTAAATTACATTCTTCAGCAGTTGAAACCGAAAATGTGCGTCCGTTAGCATTGGTTTTGCCCGAATAGGCTTCCCCATTACAGTCATTGATAATGATGTAATTGACTGATGAAAGAGGTAAATCATTTTCATCGGTTAATAGGAAACTCAAATTATAATCGTGGCCACCCACTTGGGAACTAATGTTGCCATTGCTTTTGGCGGCAAGCCCTGCAATCACAAACTCACCCGTTTTGCCATCTTGGGTCAATTTTCCAACCACATTATCTTCAGTGCCTGCCACAATATGGGCATTTTCAGGGACTGAAAGAATTTTTTTCCCTTTAAATACCACGCGATAGTACCCAGAATCGGAGTAACCCACCTCTTGGTTTTTTTCGAGATCCGCTTTGGTGTACTCAAGGGATGTTGAGCATCCCGCTAAAAAAAGTGTCATGACGAGCAGGGTACGTTTTATCACGGGTATTTCCTTATTAGTTTGTGAGTTTAGTTGCTTATCTAATCTACAGCACGTCAACTGAATTCAAAGGAGATAACTCCGTATCTGTTTGGGGGATATTCTGAGTATAGACAGGTTATTGATGAAGAATCGGACAAGGTTTCGCGGCGTGTTTGCAGATATGGGTGTGACAGTAAAAGTATTTACAATGGATATAATGTAGTGTATTGTTGCTATGTGCGATTAAATGTCGCAATATCTTGGCCAGTGATAAAGACTAGCTACTAAATGCGCCAATTGGCGGGGGAGAATTAAAATGGCTATTTCCGTTAGATTAGACGACGACTTCGTGTCTGACGCTAAGGTTCATGCGGAAGCAAAAAGCAGATCTGTTCCTAAACAAATTGAGCACTGGGCTAAAATTGGGCGTATAGCCGAAGATAACCCGGATCTGCCATATAGCTTTATCGAGGAACTTTTATTAGCGCAGGCAGAGGTCGAACACAATAAGGTGTCTCGATATGTCCGAACCACAAAACGAAATTGATGTTTATCAGTCGGCAAGGTTTGAAAAGGCAATGAAAAAATTGCCAGAAAGTGATGTGAAAATTATTGAGGACGAAATTGATCGGATTATTGATAATCCATTAATCGGTGAGCTAAAGAAAGGTGACTTGGCTCACATGAGAGTTCATAAATTCAGGCTAAATGAACTAACAGTTTTATTAGGTTATTCATGGGTTTCAAATAAGCTTGAGTTGTATCTCCTTCATGTAGGTTCTCACGAGAACTTCTATGAAGTACAAAAGAAGCAACGAAAAGCCGATTTGAAGATGATTAAATCCTAGCGATTGGTAACTCGAAGAATCTGTAAATAGTTCTGGTGGTATAAGCTGGTGATAGTATTTCACGTTTCACTCACCAGCTTGACCCTGTAAATAATTCTGTGTATTTGCCTTATTAAGTACGACCGTCTAGAGTCAATCCGGTAATATTACGCCAATAGCCTTACAGCTTTGGTCGGGATAGTAAGTAAATTATTAGAACGCCATTGTACACTTTCAATACCGCTTAAAAACTTAACTATATATTTCCCGAATTAACGGTAATAACCCCAACCCAGCAAGCTGAATTTCGATTTCATTGGCTTTTTTAATATCCTCTTTATTTGTACCATCAAAAACATGTTCGGTACTGATAATTAATGTTCCGTGATTTTTTTCATTATCGATATGGATAAGCTGGGCTGCCATGGGAATCTGTTCTGGCGTTATTTTTTTATTTAAATAAAGCATCCAGCCAACGGGAAGTCTGTCCGGGAAAACATTTCTGCTTTTATATTCATAGTCATTTATATCTACTCGAATGCAGAATATGTCAAATTTCTTAAGGTATGAACATAAAATATCCTTTATTTTATCTATAGCTATACTTTGAATTTCACGTAAATCAAAATCCAGATTATATTTTAAATTCACACTATTTCCTTTTATAACAAGGGCTTTGCTATCACCACTCCATATACCTTCAATAATATCAATATCTTGTTTTTCTTTGAAAAATAAAGTTGGAGAATTATTTTCAAATGCAGGTTTATTTAAGGCTTCCTCAAGACTGTCACCACAGAAATACCAAACTAGCTCTTTGCTATTAGTTATTAAATCAGTAAATGCAATCATTTCACTGAATATGCTCATTAGCATTTTTAATGATAATTGGTCATTTAATTCAATATCTATCTTTATTGAAATATCCATAATTTTTCCTAAGGTGAATAATGTGTACGTACTTGCGATAATGAATTTAGTAGTCCTTTACTAAATTCATACATGTTTCTTTGGGAAAAATGCCAGTCTATATATGACTTTTGCTTAAAAGCAGATTCACATAGCCAATTCTGATCATTTGCTTGCTTGAAAATGCCGCCTCCATCTTTTGCGAATGGTTTTAATTTTCCTTTACTATCAAAAAGAAAGTCATAATTATCTTTCGTTTCAATAAAGTTGCATTCATCAGGTTTCCAGCCATCAAACTCTACTAACAGGTTTCGGGTTCTGGTTGGCACGGGAATTGTGCATTTCCATTCATCAATGTATCGCATTTGCCCTGCGGGGGTATCGACAGTTCTGATTTGTGTATTACAAATTCTTGCCTGATACGCATAAGCATTGGGAGTGCGTGTATTGGTAATATCATTTTGATGAGGAACAATATAAGGGATCGCAGGGCAGTCCTGACAGCCTTTACTGGCTTCAATGGCAGCAACACCAACAGATGCCCCGGCTGTAGCACCTACCGCAGCACCTTGATTATTGCCTCGTTTCTTTCCTTCGTCATCAAATTCGCCACCGATCGCAATGCTTTCATATTCCCGAATTTTATCTTCATAACTAGTATTTCCCCACTCATCATCGCCACTACCTGATGAAGAGGGGAAGCCGATTTTTGAGGCTTCATGGGTTACTGCGGCGAGTCCACCCAGCGTCATTAATCCCGCCCCTGCAATAATTAAAGGAACTGGCATATTAAGTTCTCCATTCAATCAATTTCATGGCTATCCGTAAAAAATCTTGGTATTGCTGCTCTGGATTTCGACCGTTTTCCTCAAGCATATCTCTAATTTCAGGCTTCAAATAAAAGTAAGGGGAGCACGCTTCATAGAACAAAAAAGAACGAATTAAAGGTTCTTTGGTAAACCCTAGGGATAACAAATACCGAAGAACAGATTGCAGACGACTATTTAATGTTTCAATTACTTGTAATTTATCAGGGTGATGTTGATAAAAGTCAGCAATAACTTGGGCGACATAATCACTTTGTTCGATATTTTGAATTTTGGTTAATTGTTCTTCGCTAAACTGCATTTAATCGCCCTCCTTGTAATGCATAAAATTGCCCTTCAAAGCGGTAATACCATGCAATAAGAGGCATCGTTATCTCATTAAATTGCTCAAGAGTGAGTACTTGGGGCATATTGTGCGTCACGCGGGGATCATAAAACCGGAATAAGGCCGTTTTGTTATCAGGTAAACTCACATTAAGAAGGTCAGAGAAGTGAGACGCTAACTTATCCAGCGATACGTCACTGACTAGCCAAGATAATGCAGGAGATTTAGACTCTAATTGTATTAAATCTGCCAGCAAGTCATGCCGATGAGTCACATCAATCAACCACGGGCCAGCCCACGCGATTTCAGCCTCGGAAGATTGCTTGAAAAGCGGGCTTGCGGCACCATAATGGTGTTGAATTTCTTTATCAAAATAACGTTCATACTGTAAGCCGCAAATTAAACAATAATGCTTTGCAGTAGGATAACGTTTGGAATAATTAAAAATAGGATGCGAATTATTCATTAATCATCATCCTTCCCGAACGACAAGCATTTGGCCGGATTCAGCCGCTTTCATTAAGCAACTAATGCAGATTTTTTTGGTAACAATGGAAGGGGAAATTGATGGTGATACCGGGGGGATAGCGCTACTTTTATCGCTATATTCATCACTATAACAGTCTTGAATTGAATTAATAAAACGAGCTCGGCAGGGGCATGAACTGATGCTTTCAAGTGTTCCCGCGACTTTCCGCCCTTCATCCCAAACACTTTGGCAGCCGCCAATAATATAAAATCGTCCAGAATGCTTGCCGCAACTGACCATATCGCCTTCACGAGCACCGGCAACACCATACCATTGCATGGTATTGTCTCCCGTTAATATTTGTCCTCCGCAGGTTGTTTTATCACCCACCCGCAAAAAATATCCTATTGCCATAATCAGTCCTCATCCATAATGGAGGACTGATTATTTTATACTTAACTTAAATTTTCAATGGTGAACTTAAATTTAACTTAAAGAATAAGACTAATCACAGCTCATCAAGTCAAAATAGACAAAAGCCCATCACGCCTCTAGGGTTAATCCGGCAATATTACGCCAATAGCCATTACAGCTTTGGTCGGGAATGAGAAGTGGGGACTGCCCGTATTGGTTGGCTTTAAACTGCCTAATCACATCGAGGGACTCAAGGCTTTCAGGGGAAACCCGCACAATATCCACCAAATCCTGCATGGACGAAATATCGTTACCTAAGTTATAGCAGTAGCCGCTCAGGGTTTGGATGCCATTAAGCGTGAACACTTGCTGTTGTTCCTGTGACATCACTTTGCGTCCTTGCGGGTAATTAATGCAGCAGGTTTCACACTCATCTTTTTGGCGGTTTTCCGAACGAGCGGTAAAACAGCGGGCAGAATAAGCCAGTGGTAGGTGACCGTAGCTGAAAACCTCTACTTCAAACTTATCGCGAATACCTAACTCTTCACATTGATTGAGCAAATTCACCAGCCAGTCACGGGAAAGCTCAACGGGCATACACCAGCGCATCATGCCTTGGCGTAGCAAAATATTCAGTGAGGGGGCGTTATAACAGTTAAGCCCATGACCTGCCACAAAAGGCAATTTGCGCTCTGCCAGCATGTTGACGACACCAAAATCGTGCGCTTCAATCAAAAACTCACCATTATCGACTAACTTACTGATTTCTTTCAGCTCGGAGGGCGCTTGTAACAGCGCAAGGGTGCTGAGAATAATTTGTTTACCGCTTCCCGCTAGCTGCTTAGCAAGCTCAATCCAGTCATTGGGTTTCATATCACGGCGCTTGCTACATACCGTCTCCCCGAGATAAATAATATCCGCGTCACTGTCTGCTGCCTGCTGATAAAAATCCTGTAAGGTTGATGTTGGCCAGTAATACAGTACTGAGCCTAATGCATATTTCATTATGTTACCCATTAATCCATGCTGATGAATGATGTGTGCCAGTTATTGCCATTTACGGTGATACGCACCAAGGGTGGTTTGGCTACCTTCAGAAAGGTCGCCAAGGGCTTTGAGCCATCTAGGATCCGTCACAAAACCGTCTGGATTGGATTTATAGCGATTGATTGCCTGACGCCAAATCTTGGTCACTTGGGTGACATAGGCAGGGCTGCGTTGACGACCTTCAATTTTTACTGAAGCGATATTGGCACTCATTAGCTCAGGTAGCAGCTCAATGGTATTGAGACTGGTAGGCTCTTCAAGAACATGGTATTTCTGCTCATCCACCACATAGCGCCCTTTACACAGGGTTGGATAACCGGCATTTTCATTTTTTTGGTAGCTGTCGATCAGCACATCATTGAGGCGGGATTCCATGCCATTTTCAGTCTGTTGCCAGCGAACAAAACGTGCAGGAGAACAAGCGCCGACGGTATTCGGTGATTCTCCCGTTAAGTAGGAAGAAAGATAGCAGCGGCCTTCAGCCATAATGCACAAGCTACCAAAAGCAAACACTTCCAGCGGTACAGGACTGGTTTTGGCGAGTTGTTTAACTTGGTGAATGGATAACACGCGAGGAAGCACCACGCGATGTACCTGAAAGTTACGCTGATAGAAACGAATGGCTTCCGTGTTGGTCGCGGAAGCTTGCACAGAAACATGGCGCTCAATATGCGGGTATTTATTGGCCGCGTACTCTAACATCGCTATATCGGCGAGGATCAGAGCATCGGCTCCTAAGTCAGCCGCCAAATCAACAGAGTTTTGCCAGCGTTGATAACCATCAGGGTGAGCGAAGGTATTTATCGCAATATGCAATTTACGTTTACGCTGGTGGATATAACGCTCTGCTTCATGCAGATTTTTTTCCGTAAAATTCAAACCTGCAAAATGACGCGCGTTAGTATCATTTTTGAGTCCGATGTACACCGCATCGGCACCATTATCAACAGCAGCTTTTAAGGCAGGTAAATTCCCCGCAGGGCAGAGTAATTCCATTAGCTTTTTCTCTGTATAAAAATTTAGCAATTGATCATTCTAGACAAGGGGTCTGGTAGAGGTTTTGATTTAGCGCAGAGAAGCTTGGAATGTTGTAGGCGAGATAGTTATTTCGTGACTATTATAAAAGTGTAGAGATTATTGGAAATAAATATTGGCGAGATGGATAAAGATTGATATAGGATCGGTATCATCACGTTATTTTTTGGCAAAATATGTCCTTATATCGGATAAATAACGATATATCTCTGACTATCTTTACATCTACACATCAATGTTATCTATAATCTTAGTCATTATAGGTATTAAAATTGTCCAAGCGGCTGCTTTAACCAGTAGTTATGCGTGGTGGACAGATAATTGATACGGGAGTTAGTACTGTGTTTGGTAAAATTCGTTCTCAACTGATCACTCAAGGCCCTTCATTTTTGAAGTTTCCATTGAAAGTGACCCCATTTGTCGTACAGCGTCAAATACTCGAACAACTATTAAGTTGGCAGTTTCGTGAATCTGTTAAAGAAGGCGAACTCGATTTTCTGGAAGGGAAATGGCTGAAAGTTGAGATCCGAGATTTAGAGCTTGTTTGGTTTATCAGCTTACAAGACGGTCAGCTGGTGGTACAAAAGCAGGCTGAACCGGATGTCAGTGTCAGCGGCAATGCCAATGATCTGGTATTGATCGCAGCCCGCAAAGAAGATCCCGATACGCTCTTTTTCCAACGCCGTTTGGTGATTGAAGGGGATACTGAATTAGGTTTGTATGTTAAAAACCTGATGGATGCCTTCGAAATTGAAAATATGCCTGCGCCGCTGCGCTTTGGTCTATTACAGCTCGCTGATGTGATTAAATCAGTGCAAGACAGTGAGGACGCAGAGCATAAAACGCCTGTGTTAACCTCATGCTGATACGTGTAGAAATCCCGGTTGATGCCATGGGTATCGACACGCTATTACGTGAAACCTTCCCAACTGAAGGGGAGGCAGATCTTGTTCAGCACCTGCGTGAAGATGGGTTACTGACCCTCGGTGTGGTGGCGACCAACGATGACGGCGAAGTTATTGGCTATGTCGGGTTTACCCCGGTTGATGTGAATGGTGAAGATGTTCAATGGGTAGGACTTGCCCCATTAGCCGTTAAAAAAGCCTATCAAGGCCAAGGTATCGCGGAAAAATTGGTTTATGAAGGGTTAGATAGCCTAAATGAATTTGGTTATGGGGCTGTCGTCGTTCTCGGTGATGAGGGTTACTACGGGCGTTTTGGTTTCGAACCCGCTTCCAACCATGAATTACGTTGCCAATGGCCAAGTCTACAGAAACATTTTCTTGTCTACGGACTCGAAAATGGCGCCATTGACCAGCATAAAGGTGAAGTCACTTACTCATCGCATTTTGACAATGTGTAAGCCGCTAAATAATGCTGTAAATCATCAGGCTGGTCAGTGACCAGCCTTTCTTTTGCCTGCTTACTCAATTGCTTAACTCGATATTCTAATTGAGACGCTTCAGAACGATCCCCCGCAGTACAATGAAAAACGAGGGTCAAAGGTGTTTTACCTTTTAGTGCCTTGGCACCTGTTCCCGCTTCATGCTGTTGAAAACGCCGCTGAACATCGGTGGTGATCCCACAATATAACGCGTTATTTTTCTGCCGAATTAAGTAAAGCGACCAATTTTGCTGTGTCATTTTGTTTTTCTTGTTATTGAATTTAGCATTCTGTGCTGATTTATAAGGAGAATTTAGTTGGCTTCCAGCGAATTTTCTCGCGGATCATAAAGTTTATAACATACTAAATTATAAATAAAAAATGATATAAACCTGTCACAAATTTGTAACCTCAATATAGGTTATTGTTCAATTAATTTGAATAACTATAGCAAAATTAGCTAATTTTCATCTCAAAATAAAGGGCATAGTATGATCCATATCACAGGGGAACACGAAAAAACCCCTGTAAATATCAAACATACAATGAGGAAGTTTACCATGAAAAAATCAACATTATTTGCTGCTGCTTTAGCTTTAGGTGCTGTATCATTTGGCTCAATGGCGGCTGAAGAAGTTAGACAAGCTAGTGAGCCAGCAGTTGGTTATGTGTCTGTAAGTGGTGCTGCAAGTGTAAATGACCTGACTGCACAATTAGCCAAAAAAGCTGATGAAGCTGGCGCAAAATCTTTCCGTGTGATTTCTGCAAGCGGTGAGAATGAGATGAATGGTACCGCAGCGATTTATAAATAATTTTACTCGTCATACTTCGAGCCGCAGCGTTGTTGGCTGCGTTCACTCCCACTAGTCACATACTAGTGTATGCTCCTAGCGACTCGTTCGCTTGCCGCCTAGCTGCAACTCGAATTATTTAGAGTAAAAGCGAGAGGGATTAGAGGGGAAGTATTAGTAGCTTCGAATGCTAGCATTGTTGATATAGAACCTTATGTTAGGTGCAATTCGAATGAGTAAGTTATAGTAGTGCGAACTAAGTACAGATAACGTTCAGAACAGCTTAAGCACGCCCAGCCATTTTTATGGGCGTGTTCTGAACGGTCTAACATGGACATTCGCAATGACACCCGAAAACACCTTACAACATATCCAGCGCTATATTGCTCGCCAACACGTTTTTTCTCTGTTTACCTCTCACCAAGATGATATTTGGGCTGCCAGTTGCTACTACGCCTTTGACCGCCAAAATATGCGTTTGGTTTTTATGACATCCCCCGATTCGCAGCACGGTCAATTAATGCAGGAAAATCCTCGTGTGGCAGGAACGATCTCTGCACAAACTAAGCAAGTGGGCAAAATTCAAGGTATTCAATTTGTGGGAGAAATTCGCCAATTTGCTGATGAAGAAGCGGATGTACAGAAAGCATTTTATTGCCAGCGATTTCCTGTCGCCTTAGAGGCGAAGCTGCCGATTTGGCAGCTCCAATTACAGACGGTGAAAATGGTGGATAACACGCTGGGGTTTGGTACCAAATTACATTGGTTACATGAAGCTTAGGTCGCGTGAAGCTTAACGCAGTCGATGAATAACTTGGTTACTGCTACCGCGCCATAGCAGCGCGGGGTCATACCGTTCTTGTTCAAACTTTCCATCAATCAATGTATTGATCAAACTCACCACTTTTTGCTGTTCTAGTGCCAACTCATCCAATTTATAGCCTGTCCACATCCAGATATCCTTATCTGGACAGACGGCTTTCACTCGCTTCACTAACGCTAGAATGGCAGGCAAGTTGGCAGGATGCAAAGGATCCCCCCCTGAGAGGGAGAGCCCTTGGCGGCGAATACGCGTATCTTGCAAATCTTGGATAATTTGGTCTTCCATCTCTTGAGTAAAAGGGATACCGGAATCCACTCGCCATGTGCTTTGGTTATAGCAGCCTCGGCACTGATGAACGCAGCCCGAGACAAATAATGTGCAGCGGGTACCGGGTCCATTAACCACATCCACAGGATAATATTGGTGATAATTCATGGCATTTATCCGCTGTTAACCGAGCTGTCCATTACCCAAGTGCTTGATACGGCGCTTCACTTCCTCTTGCTTACCCGCATTAAACGGTCGTGCATCTGGGCTGCCTAAGTAGCCACAGACACGGCGGATCACGGAAACACGGTTAGTATCGTGGTTGCCGCAAGCTGGGCAGGTAAAGCCTTTGCTAGTACAGGAAAATTCACCGGAAAAACCGCAATCATAGCATTCGTCGATTGGCGTGTTGGTGCCATAGTAAGGAACATGCTGATAGCTGTAGTCCCAGACATCTTCGAGGGCTTTGAGGTTGTGCTGTAAGTTCGGGTATTCGCCGTAACAGATAAAACCGCCATTGGCGAGCGCCGGGTACGGCTGTTCAAAATCGATTTTATCGTAAGGATTAACCTGTTTTTCCACATCTAAGTGGAAGCTATTGGTGTAGTAGCCTTTGTCGGTTACGCCATCAATAACGCCAAATTCAGCTGTATCTAAGCGACAGAAACGGTCGCACAGATTTTCGCTCGGCGTGCTGTATAAGCTGAAACCATAGCCTGTTTGGGCTTTCCATTCGTCAGTGGCTTGGCGTAGACGGTTGACGATAGCGACCGCTTTTTCGCGTAATTGCTCGCTGTCATACACATGAGTTTGCGTGCCAAATAGGGCATTGATGGTTTCGTGCAACCCAATGTAACCCAATGAAATGGAAGCGCGTCCATGTTTGAAAATTTCCGCGACGCTGTCATTGGCTTTTAAGCGAACGCCGCAGGCACCTTCCATATATAAGATAGGGGCGACACGAGCTTTGACATTTTCTAAGCGCGCAATGCGGGTCATTAATGCTTTTCTGGCGATGGCTAAACGCTCATCGAGAAGTGCCCAAAATGCCTCTTCGCTACCTTGAGCTTCCAGCGCGATACGCGGTAAATTCAGGCTGATCACGCCGAGGTTATTACGTCCATCGTGAATTTGTTTGCCATCTTCTTCATAAACACCCAAGAAACTGCGGCAGCCCATCGGTGTTTTAAAGGAGCCAGTGACATCAACCACGCGATCGTAATTGAGGATATCTGGATACATACGTTTGCTGGCGCATTCTAAGGCTAACTGTTTGATATCGTAGTTAGGATCGCCATATTTATGGTTCAGCCCATCTTTTATGGCAAACACGAGTTTTGGGAAAACGGCTGTTTTGCGGTTTTTGCCCAGTCCCGCGATGCGGTTTTTGAGAATCGATTGCTGGATCAGTCGCGCTTCTTGGGAGGTGCCTAATCCAAAGCCAAAGGTGACGAAGGGGGTTTGCCCGTTCGCGGTATGCAGAGTATTCACTTCATACTCTAAGGATTGGAACGCATCGTAACACTCTTTTTCAGTGCGACTTTGGGCGTAAGCTTCAGCGTCAGCAATTCCCCATTCTTTGGCCACTTTTAAGTGCTTTTCATGGCTGATAGCCACGTAAGGCGCCAAAATTTCATCAATACGGTTAATCGTGGTGCCGCCATAAATATGGCTAGCCACTTGGGCAATAATTTGTGCAGTAACGGCAGTGGCAGTCGAAATGGATTTTGGTGGTTCGATTTCTGCATTTCCCATCTTAAAGCCGTTGGTTAACATGCCATCAAGGTCGATAAGCATACAGTTAAACATCGGGAAGAATGGGGCATAATCGAGGTCATGATAGTGAATTTCACCCTTTTCATGAGCAAGTACAACATCGCGCGGCAAAATATGCTGTTTTGCATAATGCTTAGCAACGATCCCTGCGAGTAAATCACGCTGGGTTGGGATCACCTTACTGTCTTTGTTCGCATTTTCATTGAGTAAGGATAAGTTGCTTTGCTCAATTAGGCCGCGGATCTCGTGAGTAAGTTGGCTGCGTTTTTCGCGTTCGCTGTCTCTGTCATGGCGGTATTCAATATAGGCTCGAGCCAGATCCTTGTAAGGCCCCGACATGAGCTGGTCTTCGACAGCATCTTGGATCTCAGCGATATCTACTTTTTCGCGATTGCACAACTGCTCAGAGACAACCGTGGCAACTTGCAGACAATAATCATCATCTTTGACGTCCACCGCAGCGGCTGCACGTCGCACCGCTTCTTGAATGCGTGGGAGATCAAAATTGACCTGACAACCATCTCGTTTTATAACCACCGTTTTCACTGTCATACTCCTTATTTAATCCCTCACAGGACTGGCGATAGCGTCCATGATCCTTTATCAGTATGGGGCATCCCTGTGAAAGAAATGTGAATTTTTACTATATATAGTGTCTAGTGAATTAATTAAAGCACAATATGTAGGATATTGCCTTTTTTTAGCTGACGGTAATTTGATTTAAAACAAAGAAAAAAATAATTTATATGAATATCAAAAGGGCAGGAATTAATTAAATTTAGAGATTGATTTAAGGGTATTGAGATTTGCTCTAGAATGATTCAATCGAAAAAAAGCAGCAGGCTAGCAGTTGATGAGGTTAAAAAGCGCATTATGATCCCCATCCATTCACTCACCGGTATTACTGCATTTGTGGCGACGGTTCAATCAGGGAGTTTCACGGAAGCGGCAGAGCGCTTAGGGATCACCAAATCCGCCGTTGGCAAGCGCGTCACTAAGCTCGAAGAACATTTGGGTGTTAGCCTATTAATCCGCACCACACGGGGAATTTCGTTGACCACGGAAGGAGAGTGCTATTTCCAAGAGTGCTCGGAAGCGCTGGATTTATTAGATAAGGCGGGTCAACAACTCCAAGCCAATACCAACACGTTGATGGGTAAGCTGCGTCTGGATCTTCCCGCTGCTTTTGGGCGCAAATGCGTTATGCCTATTTTGTTGCAACTGATGGATGAGCAACCTCAATTGATGCTGAGCATTTCGTTTAATGAGCAATTTGTGGATGCGCTTGAAGAAGGCCTGGATTTGATGGTGCGCATTGGTCCTTTACCGGATAGCGCCCATCTTGTGGCGCGACAGCTAGCAAAACAGAATCAAATCTTGTGTGCATCGCCAGAGTATCTTGAAAAATATGGGGAACCTGAAAATATTCAAGAGCTGGAAAATCACCGCTGTATTGTGGGTATTCGCCAAGGGTCGCCTTTTTATTGGCGCTTATGTGAAGAAGGATCCGTCATCCAGTATGCTCCACGCCCTTTTTATGAACTTGCTGATGGCGATGCGATGCTCCAAGCGGTGCTTCAAGGAAAAGGGATTGCTCAGTTACCATTGTGGTTGGTCGATAGTTATCTTAAAAATCAGCAATTACAGCGTATTTTGCCAGAGTCTGAAGGCTATGAAACGCCGATTAATCTGCTGTGGCCGAAAGGGCGTAGTATGCCGCCAAAAACACGCTATGTGATTGATATGTTGCTTAAGGCGGCAAAAGAAGGGCAATTTAATTAAGGGAATGGCAAGCGAGTGCTGGTGCCGAATGGGTTAGCTTCACTTTTACCCAAATGCTGATTAATGCCAGGACAGAAAACGCAATTCCCACCCAAATAATGGCAGCCACTCCTGCATACAGAATCGCCCAGCCACCGATCATAGTGCCAATGGTAATACCTAAATTTGAGAATGAAATATACAGGCTATTGGCAAACTCAGGGGCTGAATTGGCTTCTTTCATTAACCAACTTTGGCTGATAATTAAACCGGATGTATGGAAAGCACCCCATAAAATGACCAACGCCACCATCACTATAGGTTGATGACCAAAGAGCCAAACTGCGAAATAAATCACCCCGAATAATACGGGATAACGCAAGGTGGTCGCAATTTGGCTACGTTGTAGAAAGTGGCTAAAAATAAAGTTGCCGATATACCCACTGACGCCGAACACCACCAATAACGTGCTGGTCGCATTGTTTGAAAACCCAGTGATTTTAATCAGATAATCGGCGATATAGCTGAAACTTGCGAACATCGCGCTGAAAATCAGTGTCACCGTCAATATGCACAACCAAACGGGTAAACGCTTTAAAATCGCCACTTGTTCACGGACTTTCAGCGGCGCGGTTACAGGAGTAGACGGCACATGAATGGCGATCCCCATAAACGCCAGCAAACTGGTTAAAGCGCCGAACCAAAAGGCGGCTGTCAGGGAAAACGCTTCTGCAATAAAGGCACTGAGCGGTAGCCCCAATACCATCCCCACCGCGACACCGGAAAACACAATGGCCACGCCCTTGGCGGATTTTTCGGGTGGCATGGCATTGGCAGCAAGGTTTAGAGCGATGGCAAAAAAGACCGCGTGGGTCAGTGCGGGTAAAACTCTAAACACCAAAATCATGTGATAGTTTTCGGTGAGGGCATAAATGCTATTGGAAATAATAAATAGCATCATAATGACCAATAGAACGGTTTTGCGATTAAAGCGCCCGAGCAATAACGTGATAAAGGGCCCTGAAATGGCAACGACCACTGCGTAGATACTAACGAGAAAACCAACTTGTGGCGCTGAGACATGAAGCTGCTGAGTTAATTGTGGCAATAAACCAATCACCGCCACTTCGGTGGTGATCACGCCAAACACAGCCAGTGACAGGCTGAGCAGTAATAAACGTATTTTATTTTGCATATAGGTATCCGCAGGGGCTAAACGTAGTCCTGAATTGAATAAGTCATAAAGTGATGTTGCGGATATATCCCGAGGGTTATCGTGACAAAACAACGAGAAAAAGAGAAGGGCACTTTGGGATACAGAGAATAGCCTAAAAGCGGGTTGCTATTTTTAGGTGGGCAGCTGATTTTGATTTTTATATAAATAAAAAAGCCTGCTGACAATGGGTTAGCAGGCTATCAGACTGACAATCTGAAACTGAATAAAACTATTTACGTACTGCGATAGCTTCGATTTCGATTTTCACATCTTTTGGCAGACGCGCAACTTCAACGCAAGAACGCGCAGGGAATGGCGCATTATGTTGTTTAAAAAACTCTTCGTAAGTGGCGTTAACGGTACCGAAATCATTTAAATCTTTCACAAAAACGGTGGTTTTTACGATATTGGCAACGCCCAAACCTGCTTTTTCTAAAATCGCTTTTACGTTCGCCAGTGATTGACGAGTTTGTGCTGCGATATCTTCAGGGACATTACCGGTTTTTGGATCAACAGGAATTTGACCTGAAGTCATAACCATACTGCCTAAATCGACGCCTTGAACGTAAGGACCAATAGCGGCTGGTGCATTTTCGGTGCTGATTTCGTATGACATAATTTCTCCGTTTATCACGTAAAAAAGGGTTTGGACGCTATTATAGACATGGAACGGCATCCACACAAAGACGCAGTCTACGCCTAAATACCTTACTGATTATTGATCACGGCGTCTCTATCGAACTCTTTTTCACAGAATTTGCAGGTTAATGCCACATGTTTCGCGCGTTTTTTAATGCGGAAACTGCTGGAAACGGGCTCATTATGGCTAATACAGTTACTGTTTGGGCACACCAGCACGCTGTCGATTTGTTCCGGTAATTTCAGGTCTAATTTCTCGACTACTTGATAATCTTCAATACGATTAACGGTCGCTTCCGGTGCATACATCGCTAACTGGTTAGCTTGTTCCGGGGTTAAAAAGGTATTTTCGATTTTGATAATGTCTTTTTTACCCATATTGCTGGAGGGTAAATTCAGCCCGATAGTGATGCGCTCATCGGTTTTGGTGAGCTTAAACAGCTTCAGTAATTTGAACCCAATTTGAGCAGGAATATGGTCGATGACAGTGCCGCAACGGATGGCTTCAACTTGTAATTTATGGTCGTGTGTCATGGTCTTCTCCTCAGATTGCCAGTTCTTTATTTAATACCAGAGACAGCAGCGCTTGGCGCGCGTAGATCCCATTCCCTGCTTGCTGGAAGTAGTAAGCGTAAGGGGTGCTATCGACATCCACGGTAATTTCATCAATACGTGGCAGCGGATGCAGCACTTTTAAATTGTCTTTGGCGCTGTGCAGGTCTTGAGCGCGCAGAATAAATTGCGCTTTAACGTTGGCATATTCTGATGGGTCTAATCGCTCTTTTTGAACGCGAGTCATATACAGAATATCCACTTCAGGGATCACTTCATCAACATTGTTATGCAGGCTGTAAGTCGCGCCTTTTTCATCCAGGATATTCAGGATATGAGCCGGCATCGACAACACTTCAGGGGATATAAAGTAGAAGTGATTACCTTCAAACTTCGAGAGCGCTTGAGTCAGTGAATGCACCGTTCTGCCATATTTCAGGTCACCGACCATCGCGATTTTCAGGTTATCTAAGCGACCTTGAGTTTCTTGGATAGTAAACAGGTCTAACAGGGTTTGGGTTGGGTGCTGGTTAGAGCCATCCCCTGCGTTGATAATTGGGACAGAACCGGAGAACTGGCTAGCTAAACGCGCGGCACCTTCTTGTGGGTGGCGCATCACAATCGCATCCACGTACTGGCTGATAACGGAAATGGTGTCTGCAAGCGTTTCGCCTTTCTTACCTAATGAGGTGTTGGCGCTATCGGAGAAACCGACGACAGATGCCCCTAAACGATGAATGGCAGTTTCGAATGACAGGCGGGTACGCGTCGATGCTTCGAAGAAACAGCTGGCGATAACTTTATGTTTCAGAAACTCAGGTTGCGGTTGCTGTTTTAATGAAGCGGCCACTTTAAGAACTAATTCAAGGTCGGTTTTATCTAAATCGTTAATTGAGATTATGTCGCGGTGATATAACGGATTCGGCATCGTGATTCTCCTGTATCAGCAAGACTTGCTATCTAGTAGGCCAAAAAAAAGCCCCTCAATGAGGGGCTTTTTTATCAATACGGCGGGGAAAAACAGGCTGTCCTGACCGCGTGATGGCAGTGCGGTGTCGGTGTTCTCTTTCAAAAATAGAGCAGCAGTGTTCATGGTTTCTCCCGGCAAATTGTGGCGCATTATACGCGTGTGGCGCAATGACGCAAGCGTTTGCTAACAGAAAAATGAAAAATTTTTGGCGGAATTGTTGAGTGGATGGTGGCAGTAAATAAAATTGAGGTTCGATTTCAATTCCGATAAGCCTTGTTAATTTACCTTAAGCAATGAATACTGTTTAATTATCACCCACGGACAGGTCACGACAATGGCATGGTTAACAAAAATCACCTTACTCTTTCCGTTATTACTTATTCTCAGCGGATGCTCACCCGACAAAAAAGAGGAGCAACTTGCGGGAAATCTCTATGGTTTCAATCACGTCAAAGACACATCCGTTAACTGGTTTTCTGTTAACGGTTACTACGGACGAGGCGCTGCCGGCACCTGCTGCATCATGATCCCCTCTAAATGGTCACCGGGTAAATCGGTGCTAGTCGAATGGGAGGTAGACCCTGAACCATATACAATAAATAGACCTCAATTAGGCAGTAAAGATTATGACAATTTCATAAAAGCACACAGAGCCAACTATCGCCATTACAGTAAACGAGTTGAAATCCCACAGTATGACGACCCTTGTGGATTACAAGTGCATTTTTTACCCTGCCAAGAGGTCAAAATCACCTTGTCTTGTTATTCCACAAGGCACCCTAATTACCCTATTAAAGAACCGAATGACATGGAGGAGCCAGCCGAATGTCCAGCACCGCCCCACTCTTAATACCGTTAAACCTGAGCGATGTTGTTCGTGATATAAGAGACAGCAAGCAAGTGACGCAAGGTGACCCGTGTTGGGCACCACCGTTGTTTCCCGAGCAAGGGCGCTTGCCGTTATCCATGTCTCAAATTACCAATAATCTAGGCAACGCACAAAAAGAAGAACGCCGATACCAAGACTTGGACATTAAAAATTGCATGGCGTGTGTCAAAAATGTGCATGTCAGTCTGTTTTTTGATGGCACCAACAATAACGAGCCTTACGACACCAAAAAAGCCAAACCACCGCATCCCTCCAACGTAGCGAAATTGTACCACGCCAGTGCCCCTAACGATGACAAAGCCGAATACCAAGGTTTTTATACCTACTACATGCCGGGTGTAGGCACGCCATTCCCCGAAATTGGTACTGATGAATACTACAACCCCGGGTTAACCTATGCTGCCGGCGGGGAAGCCCGCGTCAGTTGGGGGTTAATCAACCTCTGTGACACGTTGTTTTTTGAAATCACAAAAATCAGGCTCACGACGGCTGAGCGTCGCGCCGCCTTGGAGAGCATGAGTTCGAACACTAACTATGAAAGCACCACCATGTTCGCCTTAAGTGATTACAACCCGCTTCCTGGGCTCCTAAAACTATTAACGCCGATAAAAGATAAAATCGCCCGCCACGTCCCTAAATTGACGGCATTGAAATTGTATGTGTACGGATTTTCTCGTGGTGCTGCTGAAGCACGCACCTTTGTGTATTGGGTCAATCAATTATTGGAAAAACTTCCGGCGTTTTCAGATATCCCAGAGGCCGAAAAAACCCTTTATGGACTGCCTGTTTCTGTCGAGTTTTTAGGTGTTTTTGATACCGTTCCGGCGGTGGGATTTGCCAACGTCATGCCGATGTTTAGTGGGCACAACAGTTGGGCCGGTGGCACTCAGCAACTCCCCAAATCCACACTGGTAAAAAATGCCTGCCATTTTGTGGCGGCGCATGAACAACGCCAAGCCTTTGCCGTTGACTCTGTACGTACCCCTGAAGGCATTTATCCACCCAATACCGTGGAAGTGATTTACCCCGGGATGCACTCCGACGTTGGAGGCGGTTACCCCCAAGGTGACCAAGGCAAAGCGCGAGACAGTGCTGGTGAGTTGTTGTCCCAAATCGCTTTACACGACATGTACGCCGCTGCGTTCGATGCGGGGGCGCCCTTAGCTATTCTAGGGCTAGCTTTCTCGTCATTACACTCTGAACTTCAACAACGGTATTCCTTTAGAAAAATGACAGATGAAAGTGAAGCTGAATTTAGCTTTACGCCCAATTTAGTGACTAAATTCAACTCGTGGGTCAAACACACGTTACCTAAAACCACACCAACAACCGAATCGTCTAAAAACGCCTACACACCCACCCGATTTGCCACTCATGACCTTGAACGCGTAATGGAAGCGCAATTGGTGTTAATGACTGCGTGGCGAATTGGTCGTTACGGCTCTGCACAAACCGATCGCATCAACCTGACACAACAACCTTTTTTTCAGGCTGCCCCCCAACGTGCCGATATCCATGTCCAGCCTTATGACCCCAATTTTAGTGATCAAGCAACCAAAGCCATCATCACCGAGTACACCGACAATGAGAACGAAATAAATAAAATCAGAGAGGAAAGGAGAAAAGAAAAAGCCCTACACCACTCAGATGTGAAAAATTGGGTGGCAAAAAATATCGGAACACCGCTTTTTGATGCCACCAATGCCCGAGGGCAACTCTGGGAAGGGGCGTTAGAATTTAAAGCCGACTACGAAGATATCCCACGACCAGCACCTCAAATTAACATATCGTCAACCACTCGAGCTGAATGCCAAAAAAATACCCAGCGCTGGGTCGGTACGGCATTAGACAGCCAATGTGCCACCCTCCCTAATTACAGTTTCCCTTCGATAGCCGTGTCAGGACAAGCCGCGTTGCTGAAAAACTTAGACGGAACGGTAGAGCAAATTGCGCACGCTATCACTTACCAAGATGAACGGGGTGAGTATGAGCATTTAAAAAAGGTCAGTAGTGAATTATTCCGAAAAGTGTTCTCTCCTTATCTTTGGGGGGTGACACCCAAAAACTCGGCGATGGATAACCTTATCGCGTTGTTTGATGACCATATTCATGATTCAAGGGCGTGGTTCATGCACTCCGAAAGTGGAATTCGTGAGCCGTTTAGCAGTTATTTTCTGTCGCGGATGATTTATTTTGGGGATCATTGGAATAAAGCCATGACGTTGGTGATTGAGAATAATAAGCCCGTTCATTTTCCTGCAACACCGGCAGCCCAACTCGCGTTGTATTACCTTCCTACGTATGGGTTGCGACTGGTAAATCAGCAAACGGGAGAAACCTTTAGCCTTGATGGTACATCAGAGACACCAAAAACTAATCACATCATGTCTGTCATACGCGATAATTTAGTGAAATATCAGCAGGCACGAAGAGAAGAAGCCCAGAAAAACCTCATGGAGTATTTAAAACAGAGCGGAGATCGCGTAATGACGATTGGAAAATAAAAAAGGCATGATCGGATTGGGTCAACAGGTGTAGGCCCAATCCTTGTTTTAGGCTCATATTTATTTTTTGATATAAAGGCTTAACTTCTTGCTATCACATTAGTATCCAGACTGCCCTAATCTCTTTGCCACTCTCTCCAACTTCATCATCAACAACAGTGTGATAGCGACGAGGACAATAGTCAGTGCAGAGCCGTCGGCGATATTTCCGCGGTCGGTAAGGCTGAAAATTGACACTGGTAACGTTGCCCAACCTGGGGGATACAGCATCATTGTGGCGCCCAACTCGCCGAGGGACAAAGACAGGCTCAAGGCCACAGCGGAGATCATCCACGGCATCAACAACGGTAGGGTGACATGGCACAAGCGATACCATGGGGAAGCACCTAAACTGAATGCCACATTCTCAATGTCCGCGGAAATTCGAGTTAACCCAGTGGAGACATTGCTAAAGGTGAATGCGGAAATCAGAACAAAATGAGCGGAAAACACAATCCAGAAAGTGCCGTTCATCTGCAAATAGCCTTGGCTAAATGCCACTAAGATCCCCAATCCAATCGATACCGATGGAATAGCACTCGGTAAATAGAACGCGATACCCAGATATTTTTGTACTCTGGCACTATGGCGACGTAAAGCAAGGGCTGCCCACAGACCGCAAAACAGCGCAAACAGACTGGCGCAAAAGCCGATAATCAGGCTGGATAGAATTGCTTCCCATGCAGGCCCTTGAAACGCATTCACAAAATGTTCGAAGGTAAAGCCAGAGGGCAAAATACCGTTCCATTGTCGGCTAAAGCTGGACATTAAAATCATCACTAATGGCAGCAAAAACAAGCAAGAAAATAGCGTGATGGCGATAGCGGTTGAAATGGCTCGCCCAGTTTTAGACCAGATTAACATGGTTATTTTTTCACTCCGAAACGGGTTGTTGCCATGCGATATAGGCTAAATAGCCCCACAGACAGCAGAATATTAATCAGCGCTATCATGCACGCAACGCTGTAATCAGATTCTAGAATCGCTTTGCTGTAGACCATCATCGGCAAGGTATTGACCCCTTTTGCCCCGATAAACAGCACGATGCCAAATTCGTTGGTGGTCAACAGCAAACACAAGCTGCCACCTGCGAGTAATGCAGGAAGCGCCGCCGGGAAAATCACTTGGCTGATCACGCGGGCAGGGTGTGCCCCTAAAATGCTGGCGGCTTCTAACTGGCTTTTATCGATTTGGCGAAGTGCCGCCATAAGAGGGCGCATCACCAGCGGAGTAAAGACGGTGATCTCCGCCAAAATCACGCCATTAATCGAGTATAAAAAGTCCACGGGGGGCAGTTCAAAATCAAATAGCGCCATTAAGGAGCCATTGAGTAACCCCGCCGAACCATAAATAAAGGTAAACGCGAGAGTGATCAGAAACGTCGGCAGTGCGATAAAGGTATCAATGACTTGAGTAATAAAACGGCTTCCAGGAAAAGGAATAAATACCAAAATCAGGGATAGAACCGAGCCAAGCACCAAGCAACCTAGGGTGGCAAAAAAGGCGATTTGTAGTGTATTGAATAAACCACTAATAAACCTTTTTGACTCAACTACTTGCCAGAATGTATCTAAGCTTACGCCGCCTGTGGGGCTTTGAATAGCTTGCTCGCCAATCAGCATCAGCGGGTAGAAAAATAGCGTCGCTAAAACAAGCAGCGGTGGCGTTATCCAATAAAACGGTTTTAGGTTTATGGATGATGGCTTAGACAGGTTGATAGCCGACATATTATTCCTCAATCAACACAGTATCAGAGGGAGAGAACCACAGCGTGAGTTTATCGCCAGCTTGCGGTAACGGGGATAAATGGGTAACAGCGACCGTCACCTTTTCCCCAGCAACATCACACAGTAAGTGGGTAATATCCCCCTGCCAACGGATGGACTGTAAGGTAGCGTATAACTGGTTTGAGGTATCTGCTCGTGGGGTGAGGCTAATATGCTGCGGGCGAATACAGATTAATTTGTGGCTGTTGTGCTGCATTCCTTGGGTTTGCGCTTCAATTAGCGTTCCGCCACAGCTCACACTGACTTGGGCTGGCACGGAAGAAAAGCCCAAAGCGGTTGCCGACAGAATATTGGCACGACCTAAAAACTCGGCGGCAAAGCGGTTAGGCGGGCGATGGTATAGGGCATTTTTCTCCCCGTGTGCCACCAAATAGCCATCCTTCATGATGCCAATTTTATCCCCTAAAGCGAGAGCTTCGGTTTGGTCATGGGTAACGTACAAAATGGTTAGCTCAGGTAATTCGCGGTGCAGCCTTGCAATCTCTTCCACCATATTATGGCGAATTTGCGCATCGAGGGCTGATAGCGGCTCATCGAGCAAAAGTACTCGAGGGCGAACGGCTATGGCACGGGCGATGGCGACGCGCTGCTGTTGACCGCCGGATAATTGATGCGGGTAACGGGCGGCATAGTCGCTCATACCGACAATGTTTAATGCCTCTGCCACGCGCTCTTTGATCAGCGCTTTAGGCTGTTTTTGGGCGCGTAAGCCAAAGGCGACATTATCTTCCACTTTCATATGGGGGAAGAGGGCGTAATTCTGTACGACCATGCCCAGCCCCCGCTGATACGGGGGGAGGTGGGTGATATCAGTATCACCCATTAAAATGCGTCCACTATCCGGTTGTGCAAAGCCCGCAATTGACCGTAATACGGTGGTTTTACCGGAGCCTGAAGGGCCAATCAACACCAGTATTTCACCGGGCTCAATGGTCAGGGATAACGGCTTAAGCACCACATTGTTATGGTAAGAAACCCGCAAAGATTCCAGCACAATGCCTGAATGATCAGTGCGCTGGCTTGGTGTTTCTATCTTTCTTTTCATCAACATAACTCACTTACTCGCTTTCAGTCACTTTGTGCCAACGGGTAATATCGTTCGAAAGAGACACTTCAACCTCGTCCCAATTCGGTTGCCATGTTTTGACGCCTTTGAGGGTTTCAGTGGCTTTGTGGAATTGCGGATCGTTTGGCGTCAAATCTGAGCGCACAGGCAGCCCCCATGACAGTTCGCTAACGTGGCTTTGGGCTTGTTTGTCTAACAGGAAGTTAATCAGCTTTTTGCCATTTTCAGTTTCAGGGCCGTTATTCACTAAGCCAACCACATAAGGCAGAACCAGCGCGCTGCGTTCGCCTTTTTCATCGGCAGGCCAAAAGATTTTCACGTTCGGATTGCGCTCCATTTGGGAAAGGTTCATCTGCAAATCGCCGTTTGCGACGTACAGTTCACCTTTGTTCACTAACGCAGTTAATTTCCCTGTTGAGGCGGATGGACCGACGTTGTTGGCTTGTAATTTTCCGAGGTAATCAAAACCGGCCTCTTTGCCACCAAAGCTATGGAACACTTGAAGCATGACGGCAGTGCCATCTCCCGCTTGCCCTGGTGTGGAGTATTGCAGTTTATTTTTAAAACGGGTGTCGAGGAGTTCATTCCACGTTGCTGGAGGGGCTTTTAGCAGTTTGTCGTTATAGATAAAGGTCAGGTAGTTATTGACGATGGGGGTGTAGTACTCCGTTGAGTTAGGAATACTTACCGCGGCATCCGGTGTGAATTTTGCCAGTAATTCGGTTTTAGCGGCACGTTGGATAAACGGGGGAACGGTGACGAGCACATCCGCTTGTGGGTTAGTGCGCTCTTTGGCTAAACGCTCAACGATGGCACCGGAGCCGCCTTCGACGTACTGTACTTTAATCCCTGTTTGCTGAGTAAAAGCATCAAATTGAGCCTGATACCAGCTGTTATTGCCATCATGAAGACCATCTGCGGAGTAAACCGTGACGACAGGGGCGGCAAAAACCGAGGTCGAACCTAGGGCGGCAAGGAGCAATACGGCAAGAGGGGTAGGTTTCATTTTACGTTTCATCTCCAGATCTCCAGTTAGTCGTTAAAGTTATCTGGTATATACCAGTGTTTTTTACGCTAACGGGTTTATATGACAGAAAAATGAAATCTACCGAGAAAGCAAAAATTTATTTTTGAAGTGAAAGTTAGAGGGTATCGACCTCAATACGCAGGCTGTCATGACGCCAATATTCCACATCATAGTCCAAAATTCGCCCGTGCTGATCGTAGTTTAAACGTTGTAATAGCAGGGCTGGACGACCGACTGCAACCCCTAATGCGCTGGCGGCCTGCGGTGGCATGGCAGTGGGATAAAACGATAAGTGCATACTGGTATAAATCAACCCGTAGTGCTGCTCATACACTTCGGTGAGGCTGCCATTCAAATCATGGCTTAATAGCTCAGGTACGCGAGCGGGAAGACAGTGGTTTTCGCTGTAGCAAACGGCGCGGTCGTCCGCATAACGCAGGCGGGTGAGTAGATAAATTTGTTCGAAAGGCTGCAATTGCAGCGGCGTCATGGCTTCGACAGGCACGGTGACGACTTTCCCCTCTAACAGCTTGGTTTTGGGTTGACGACCTTGCTCTAAACACAGCTTATGGAAGTTGGTATTTTGCGTTGGGTCGAGCCATAAACGCTCGGGCGTCACAAACCAGCCTCGGCGCTCAGAACGGTAAATTGCGCCGCTAGATTCTAGCTGTGCCAAGCTTTCTCGAATAGTGACGCGCGTGGTATTGAAGATGGCACACAGTTCGCGTTCAGAGGGCAGTTTATCACCACTTTTCAGCGCGCCGCTCTGAATTCTTGCTTGTAATTGCGCTTTGATAAGAAGGTACTGTGGCTGTTCATCCATCGATAATGTATCCGTTTTTCGTCGCAAAATTTTTTATCCATTATACACGCCAATATGAATTTTTTGTTGCAGGGCGTCTTTTCCTTTGACCTTCTTGTTCATCTGCCGTCATTATAATATCAATCTGGTATAGACCAATGGTGAATTTAAATGACAATGAATCAATATCTGCTGTTAACACCGGGACCTTTGACCACGTCACAAACCGTGAAAGAGGCCATGCTGTTTGATAGCTGTACATGGGACGATGATTACAACTTAGGGGTAGTGCAACGTATTCGCCAACAGCTGGTGGAACTGGCGACAACCCAAGCGGGGTATACCAGTGTGTTACTCCAAGGGAGTGGGAGCTACGCCGTAGAAGCGGTGCTGGGCTCGGTACTCGCACCGCAAGATAAAATCCTGATTGTCAGCAATGGCGCTTATGGCGCCCGAATGGCAGAAATGGCGCAGTTAATGGGCATTTCATACCATGTTTATGATTGCGGTGAAGTGGCTAAGCCCGATGTGGCGGTGATTGAGCAGCTTCTACAGCAAGATAGCCAAATCAGCCATATTGCGATGGTGCACTGTGAAACCACCACCGGCATTTTGAACCCCATCGAGGACGTTGCGGTATTAGCTAAACGCTATCAAAAACGCTATATCGTGGATGCCATGAGCAGTTTTGGGGGCATTCCTCTGGATGTGGGGGCGCTGAATATTGATTTTCTGATCAGCTCGGCCAACAAATGTATCCAAGGAGTGCCGGGGTTTGGGTTTGTGATAGCTCGTACCAGCGAACTGGAAAAATGTGTGGGTCGCTCGCGTTCGTTGTCCCTTGATCTGTATGCACAATGGCGCTGTATGGAACAATATCACGGGAAATGGCGCTTTACTTCCCCAACACACACCGTGCTGGCTTTCGCTCAAGCGCTGAAAGAGCTGGCTCAGGAAGGTGGTGTGAGCGCCCGTTTCCAGCGTTATCAGCAAAATCAACGCAAGTTGGTGGATGGCATGCGTCAGTTAGGGTTTCGCACATTATTAGATGATAGCCAACAATCGCCGATTATCACTGCATTTTATTCGCCAGATGCCGACGATTATCAATTTAACCAATTTTATCAGCAGCTCAAGGCTCAAGGGTTTGTGATCTATCCGGGTAAGGTTTCAAAGAGTGACTGTTTCCGCATTGGCAATATTGGGGAAGTGTATCCACACAATATTGATGCGCTGTTGGTGGCAATTAAGAATGCCATGTATTGGAAAAGCAAGGTATTAGCAAAATAACGTATTGGAAAATAAGGATTAATCATGAATCGTATTGAAGCTGTTATTTTGGATTGGGCGGGAACGACGGTGGATTTTGGCTCGTTTGCACCGACTCAGATTTTTATCGAAGCGTTTAAAGTCGCGTTTGATATGGATATTACACTGGCGCAAGCCCGTATCCCGATGGGGTTAGGAAAATGGCAACATATTGAAGCGTTAGGAAAATTACCAGAGATTGATGCCATGTGGCAGGCAAAGTTTGGGCGCTCAATGACTAGCGAAGATATTGATGCTATCTACCAAACGTTTATGCCGTTACAGATTGCCAAAGTTGTCGATTTTGCTGCGCCAATCGACGGAGTTGTCAGCGCGATTGCCACGCTGCGTGAGCAGGGGATCAAAATAGGTTCTTGTTCAGGTTACCCAAGGGCGGTAATGGAAAAGTTGGTTCCAGCAGCCGCGAAATTGGGGTATCAGCCCGATTACTGGATTGCCAGTGATGATTTAGCAGCTGGCGGACGTCCAGGGCCGTGGATGGCGCTGCAAAATGTGATTGAATTGGCGGTCAATTCCGTCTTCCATTGTGTGAAGGTGGATGATGCGGTGCCGGGAATTGAAGAAGGGTGCAATGCGGGAATGTGGAGCATTGGGTTAGCTATTTCGGGTAATGAGTTCGGTAAAACATGGGATGAATATCAAGGCATGAGCCAAGGGGATATTTCCCCATTACGCCAGCAGGCAGCGGACAAACTGTATGCGGCGGGCGCCCATTATGTGATTGATACCTTGTCGGATCTTCCTCGTGTGATTGACGAAATCAACGTGAGATTGGCAAAAGGTGAAAGACCGTAGTGAGATTTAAGTCTCCATTCAAACTGACCAAGTAGGGGCGCCTGCCTACTTGGTCGGTAGATTTAGAATATATTTATCGGTAATTCAGGCGCAATTGTCGCTACCATCACCGCTTTAATAGTATGCAGACGGTTTTCCGCTTGATCAAATACGATGCTGTAAGGGGATTCAAATACCTCTTCCGTCACTTCCAGCCCACCATAAAGATTAAACTCTTTGGCGAGCTGAGCGCCTAATGTGGTGTCTTCATTATGAAACGCAGGTAGGCAGTGCAAGAATTTCACGTCTGGGTTACCTGTCTGTTTGATGACATCCATATTCACTTGATACGGTTTCATTAAGGCAATGCGCTGTGCCCACACTTCTTTAGGTTCCCCCATCGAAACCCACACATCGGTATACAGAAAATCGGCGTCTTTAACGCCTTCAGCCACGTTTTCCGTCAGAATGATTTTTCCGCCAGTGGTTTTAGCGATTTTCTGGCACTCTGCAACTAATTCAGCCTCTGGCCAGCAGCTTTTCGGTGCCACTAAACGCAGCTCCATGCCCGTTAACGCAGCAGCTTCTAACATGGAATTTCCCATATTGTTCCGCGCATCCCCGAGGTAGGCGAATTTGATGTCAGAAAGCGGGGTATTGGGTTTATGTTCTTGAATGGTGAGCAAATCGGCTAATAACTGTGTGGGATGGAATTCGTTAGTTAATCCATTCCAGACAGGCACTCCCGCATGTTGTGCTAATGTTTCGACGGTGCTTTGTGCGTAACCCCGATATTGCACGCCATCGTACATTCTACCCAGCACTCTGGCGGTATCTTTCATCGTCTCTTTATGCCCGATTTGGCTACCGGATGGTCCAAGATAGGTCACTCTTGCCCCTTGATCGAAAGCGCCGACTTCAAATGCGCAGCGCGTCCGTGTGGAATCTTTCTCGAAGATCAGCGCAAAATTCTTACCAGCTAATAAAGGTGGCTCAGTGCCAGATTTTTTGGCTGATTTTAACCAAGTGGAGAGTTTTAATAATGCATGAATATCGTTAGAGGTAAAATCCAATAATCTTAAAAAATGCTTTCCATGTAGGGGGTTCATAAATTACAGCCTTTTACAATTGAATTAATATTCAATTTATATTCATAAAAATTCAAAATCAACCCCTCAAGCAAAAGAAATTATTTCATTAGGTATGGTTTCACCCTCGACCCTATGGGAGAATGAGCCGGAGACTAATACCACGGAACAAGGGGTGTGGAGATGGTAGATAAAGCTGAATTTGATGCGCAGTACGAAGAAACTCGCCTGATCATTGAAGAGTTACTGGAAGATGGAAGTGATCCTGATGCGCTGTACGCGATTGAGCATCACTTCTCTGCGGACAATTTTGAATTGTTAGAAAAAGCGGCTGTTGAAGCATTCAAACTGGGTTATGAAGTGACTGATGCGGAAGAACTGGAAATTGAAACCGGTGAAACCCTGATGTGTTGCGATGTGATCAGCGAAAGTGCGTTAAATGCGGAACTGATCGACGCGCAAGTTGAGCAGTTAATGAAATTAGCAGAAAAAATCGGTGTGAACTACGATGGTTGGGGCACCTATTTTGAAGATCCAGACGCAGAATACGATGATGAAGACGGTGACGACGAAGGGGACGATGAGTCCGAAAATCGCGTTCACTAATTGATCCTTCAAATTTCAATAAGCGGTAATACCGCTGGATTGAAAGATAAGAAAGCACTGATTGAGAATATCGTCAGTGCTTTTTTGTTTTCTATATCAAGATGCTAACTCTTTCACCATATAGTGCCAGCCATAAATATCCATATAGCGTAATGTGGTGCGAGATGTTTCATATTTTTCATCGGTGTAACCACGGCGCAAATAAAGCTCTCTTGCCTTGGTATTTAAATCAGACACATACAAAGAAACTCGGGTGAGCTTGGGATCAGCGGCTGCTTGGGATTCAATATGGTCTAACACGCGATTACCAATTCCCATACCTCGTAACTCATTATTGACACACAAGTAAGAGAGGTAAACGGTGTCGGCTCTTGGTCTGTGTACAAATAACTGAAAAATGCGGCTGATCTTCATAAAGCGGAAGAAGCCCGCTTTACGCAGGATTTGCATTAATGAGACGGGGATAGGTGCTTGTTCTTGAACGTGTCTTACGCCGTAAGTGATGCCATAAACCGCAACCAACCTGCCATTCAATTTAACCTGAAAGTGCCTATCATAAGGGTCACTGAGACCGCGCTGCCAGAATAAAGATAATACCGCCTGACGCTGGGCTTCAGGCATATCGTGAATGGTTTTAAATTTAGAGGAAAAAGCCTCATAAAATAGTATGTTGGCACCATCAATGCTTGTTTCCTCTAACGGTTCAATGACGAGTGAATCGTTATTGAACATTGAGTTTATCATCATGATTTCACCGATAAAGAGCCTGTGTGCTCAAGCGTAAACACCATTTCAGGGGAGTTCTCCTGAAAAGCATTAAACTGCCAATCACCGTAAAGATAGCGAACACGTAAACCACAAAATTCAGCGGCTTGGGTAATGTCGCTAAGTGTCGGAAAAGCAATATCCGATTCGGCTCGGTATATGGGGCCATTCTCACCTTGCTGGTAGAACGTTTGATAGCGAACAATGCCGTTCTGTTCGGCAACATCATTCCAAAGAATGACTTCGCCAAATTCTTGGGTCGAGAGTGATTCACGAGATAATTCAGGTGTCCACTCTCTCCACTCTTCAACTGCTGGGTTGCGGCTATCAAATACAATAGTGCCATCGGCAGTGAGGTGTTGCTGCATGGTTTGTAGCGCGGCAATGCGCTGTTCTTGAGTCAAAAAAACCTGAAAGGCGTGACCAGATAAAATGATCAAATCAAATTTCATGTCCAGACAGAGCGCTTCAGCTGTGCTGTTCACCCAACGAACGCGATTGGTTTTTTGTTGGGCAATATCCAACATCGCTTGAGCGGGATCGACGCCGACCAACGTGGTGTGTGGATATTGCTCCGCAATGGCAGTGAGTAACGTGCCAGTACCGCAGCCTAAATCCAAAATATGAGCCGCTGAAGAGGCTAGTTGAAGATATGCCGCGTAGTCTGCCCGCTGCAAGCTGTTATCTAAATCATAGAAGCGAGCGAGCTTGGGATCTTCATAAAGGGCGTCTTCATACTGTGAGATCATTGGCTACGGTATCCTTTCATTGGGTAGCGGGGCTATAGCGCTTTTAGCATGCGAATTTCGCAGTCACTATGGCCAGTATTGCCTAATGGCTCGTCGATAAAATCGAAGCCCAGTTTTTCATACAGTTTAATGGCGGCTTGTAGCTCTTTGGTGGTTTCTAAGTAACAGCGGGTGTAGCCTTGCTGCTTAGCAAATTCCAAAGACATTAAGACGATTTTCTTGGCTAAACCTTTTCCGCGCAGCACAGAAGAGAGATACATTTTCTGTAATTCAGCGGTGTGTTCATCTCCACCGGCGACTTGTGAAATGCCGCCACCGCCAACCACTTTACCGTCCATTTCCACCACCCAATATGCGCTGCGTGGCTTGCTATACACTTCATACAGCGTGTCTAAAATAGGATCCGCAACTGCGAAACCTTTATCTGCTGTTAGCCCATGTTCAGCGGAAACTTCACGAATAACAGCGGCGATCCCTGGGTTATCTTGAGGTTGAATTAAACGAACTTGAACAGTTGAGGTTGTGCTTGTTGTCATAAGAATATCTCTTTCTATTTGTATTATTTATATTTTTAATTGCACTATTTACTGGTGCAATAATTATGATATTGAGTATCTTCCTAGGCTTTTCAATACTCAGAATACAAAAAAGCCCTAACTCATCGGCGACGAGTCAGGGCTAGAGATTTAAAGCTTAATGATTATAAAGAGGCGATAGTCACTTTTTGCGCTTCAATCTTCGCTTTCGCTTCGATATTTTCCGCTAAACGCGCGCGCTCTTTCTCAACCACGGCAGCAGGGGCACGGCTTACAAAGCCTTCGTTTGCCAGCTTGCTTTCGATGGTATCAATTTCTTTTACCACTTTTTCCAGCTCTTTATCTAAACGAGCCAGCTCAGCGTCTTTATCGACCAGTCCTGCCATTGGGATCAGCACTTCAGCACCTGCAACTAATTTAGTCACAGAAACTGGGGCTTCTTCGCCTTCAGCCAGCACGCGAATGCTTGCTAAACGCGCCATTGAACGAAGGAAGTTTTCGTTCTCAGTGACACGGCGAGCCACATCCGCAGAGGTGCTACGCAGCATGACATCCAATGGTTTACCCGGAGCGATATTCATTTCTGCACGAATATTACGGACAGCAACAATGGTCTCTTTGATCCACTCTAAATCGCTCAGTGCCAGCTCATCCACTTTCGCGGCATCGAACTCTGGGAACGCTTGCAGCATGATGGTGTCAGCTTCAATCCCTTTCACCACTTTCACGCGCTGCCAGATGGTTTCGGTGATAAATGGAATGATTGGGTGAGCCAGACGCAGTAAGCCTTCCAGTACTTCAATCAGGGTGAAACGCGCCGCACGAACTTGGGCTTCATTACCTTTATGAACCGCAGGTTTAGACAGCTCTAAGTACCAGTCACAGAATTCATTCCAGGTGAAATCATACAGAATACCTGCTGCGATATCGTAACGGTGAGTATCTAACGCTTCACGGTACGCTTTCACGGTTTGGTTGAACTGCGCCATGATCCAGCGATCAGCCAAGGAGAAGCTCATTTCGCCACCGTTTTGACCGCAATCTTGGCCTTCGGTGTTCATCAGAACGAAGCGACTCGCATTCCATAATTTATTACAGAAGTTACGGTAACCGGACAGACGTTTCATATCCCAGTTGATATCGCGACCCGTTGATGCCAGCGCCGCTAAGGTAAAGCGCAGGGCATCAGTACCGTGTGCTTCAATGCCGTCTGGATACTCTTTACGAGTACGCTTAGCAATTTTCTCAGCCAGTTGTGGCTGCATCATGTTGCCAGTACGTTTTTCCAGTAAGGCTTCTAAGGAAATACCGTCGATCATATCCAGTGGGTCGATAACGTTCCCTTTGGATTTAGACATTTTCTGACCTTCTTCATCGCGGATCAGACCTGTCATATACACGGTTTTAAACGGAACTTGAGGTTCGCCATTTTCATCTTTGATGAAATGCATGGTCATCATGATCATACGGGCAATCCAGAAGAAAATAATATCGAAGCCACTAACTAATACATCCGTTGGATGGAAAGTTTTCAGCGCATCGGTATTTTCTGGCCAGCCTAAGGTTGAGAATGTCCACAGACCGGAAGAGAACCATGTATCTAATACGTCGTCATCTTGGCGCAGTGCTACATCGGCACCTAAGTTATTTTCGCGGCGAACTTCGTCTTCATCACGACCCACGTAAACATTGCCTTTGTCGTCATACCAAGCAGGAATACGGTGACCCCACCATAATTGACGAGAAATACACCAGTCTTGGATATCACGCATCCAAGAGAAATACATGTTTTCGTATTGGCGCGGAACGAATTGAATGCGACCATCTTCAACGGCTTTGATAGCGTCTTTCGCTAAAGGCGCGGTGCGCACGTACCATTGGTCAGTCAGCATTGGCTCGATAACCACGCCACCACGGTCACCGTAAGGTACGGTTAAATCGTGAGGTTTGACTTCGACCAGTAAACCTAATTGTTCAAATTCAGCGACGATAGCTTTACGTGCTGCGAAACGCTCCATGCCACGGTAGGCTGCTGGAATTTCGCTGCTGTAATCGGTGCACGGGTTGCCGTTGGTGTCGAACACTTCCGCTTCGTTACGAACGTTACCATCTAAGTCCATCATGTTGATCATGGTCAGTTGGTGACGTTTACCGACTTCGTAGTCGTTGAAGTCATGGGCTGGGGTGATTTTCACGCAGCCGGTGCCTTTTTCCATATCGGCGTGTTCATCACCTACGATTGGAATGCGGCGATTGACGATTGGCAGGATAATTTCTTTGCCAATTAAATCTTTATAGCGTGGATCTTCAGGGTTAACTGCCACACCGGTATCACCCAGCATGGTTTCTGGACGCGTGGTCGCAACCACTAAATAGTCTTTCCCTTCAGCGGTTTTCGCGCCGTCAGCCAGCGGATAACGCAGGTGCCACATAGAACCTTTAACTTCGCGGTTTTCAACTTCTAGATCAGAAATTGCGGTGTGCAGTTTCGGATCCCAGTTAACCAGACGCTTGCCGCGATAGATTAAGTTTTCTTTGTACATACGAACGAAAGCTTCTTTAACGGCTTTAGATAAGCCTTCGTCCATGGTGAAGCGTTCGCGATCCCAGTCAACAGAGTCACCTAAACGGCGCATTTGTTGAGAGATAGTGCCGCCAGATTCCGCTTTCCATTCCCAGATTTTGTCGATGAACGCATCACGACCGTAGTCATGGCGGTTTTTACCTTCTTCAGCCGCAATTTTACGCTCAACCACCATTTGAGTTGCGATACCCGCGTGGTCAGTACCCGTCTGCCATAGGGTGTTTTTCCCTTGCATACGCTGGTAACGGATCATGGTATCCATAATGGTTTGTTGGAAGGCGTGACCCATGTGCAGGCTACCTGTGACGTTCGGCGGTGGGATCACGACGCAGAAACTGTCTTTTGAGGTATCACCGTTCGGACGGAAGTAACCGCTTTTTTCCCAGTGGGTATACAGGGACTGTTCGATTTCCGCTGGGTTATAAGTTTTGTCGAGGGATGGCTCGATCATTGCGTTGTCTGGTTTCTTTTCCATTTTTATCTTTGTGTTCAGTAAGTTGGCGGCGTCGCCATGGTCAAATTGAAGCCGACGCTCCGGTAAGTTTTATACCGGTCACGCGCCAACTGTTTTAAAGTTTCATCGATAGGCACGAAGTCTATCACTTCATGGAAAGCCGTTGCAAAATCTGCGAATTGGCTTTGTAAATTAATCAGGATATCGCGAGGTGTATTGCCGCGTTTATTTGGCCAGCAAATTTCGATCGGCGAACCATAACGAGGGCCTTCCCCCGCCAAATTGTGGGGTACAAACTGGTGAGGATCCCGTTGCCAAAGCGCCTCATCCATTTTTTCAGCTTGCAGCTGATCCTCGCAGGCAATCAGAATGCGTTTTCCGTTGCGCCACGCTTGTGCAGCAAGTTCACAAGCGAGCCATTCGTGGGCTTCATATTCCGCTTGTGGGGAGGGCTGTTGTAGTTGGTAAAACGTACCTTTTTTCATATACCCGTCATACTTCAATTTGTAGGGGTGTTGGCTACGGACTCTCGCGTCGGTCGCATGCTTATGCATGTTCCCAAGATCGCAGCAAGATTAAATCTGTGTTGAATTATATACTTTTTTATAGCTGCCTCAAAATGGCTTAATGGACGTGTGTTCTGAGGCGTATAACTTGCTGATACCTATTGAAAAAACAATATCCCGAATCGCAGAACCTGCTCATCGGGATATTATAATTACAACTTAATCAATGGCGATTTTTAATCGTAATCGAAATTACTCGTCACCATTTAAGCCAGCGCGGTTCAGTAAGAACTGAGCTAACATAGAAACCGGACGACCGGTTGCTCCTTTAGCTTTGCCTGAACGCCATGCAGTACCAGCGATATCCAAGTGAGCCCAGTTATATTTACCCGTAAAGCGTGCTAAGAAGCAGCCTGCGGTAATAGCACCACCCGGACGACCACCCGTGTTCGCTAAATCAGCAAAGTTAGAGCTGATTTGCTCATAGTATTCGTCAGCTAACGGTAAGCGCCAAGCACGGTCGCCAGCTTGCTCTGAAGCATTTAATAGCTCGTGAGCTAGTGGGTTGTGGTTGGACATTAAACCAGTGTAGTGGCTACCTAAAGCAATCACACATGCGCCTGTTAATGTGGCGATATCGATAACCAGTTCTGGATCGAAACGCTCAACGTAAGTCAGGGTATCACACAGGACTAAACGACCTTCCGCATCCGTGTTTAACACTTCAACAGTTTGACCAGACATCGTGGTTAGGACGTCACCTGGACGGTATGCGTGTCCACCCGGCATGTTTTCACAGCCAGCCAGTACACCGACGACGTTAATTGGCAGTTGCAGATCAGTGATAAAGCGCATAACACCGTAAACGGTCGCTGCACCGCACATGTCGTATTTCATCTCATCCATGCCATCAGCGGGCTTGATAGAAATACCGCCTGAGTCGAAGGTTAAACCTTTACCGACGAGGACAATTGGTTTGCACTCTGGATCTGGATTGCCTTTGTACTCCATGATGGACATCAGAGATTCATTTTGAGAACCTTGACCCACTGCTAAGTACGCATTCATGCCCAGCTCTTTCATTTGCTCTTCACCGATCACGCGAGTGGTCAGTTTGCTGTCAGAAATGTCTGCCAGTTGACGAGCTTGTGACGCTAAATAGCCAGCGTTACAGATATTTGGCGGCATGTTACCCAAGTCTTTAGCCGCTTTAACGCCAGAGGCGATAGCTAAACCGTGGGCGATAGCACGTTCACCGCTAGTCAGTTCACGGCGTGTTGGTACATTGAAGACCAGTTTACGCAGTGGACGGCGGTGTTCGGTTTTGTTGCTTTTCAGTTGATCGAAGACATACAGGGACTCTTTCGCTGTTTCAACTGCTTGGCGAACTTTCCAGTAGTTATTGCGACCTTTTACATGTAACTCAGTCAAGAAACAAACGGCTTCCATTGAGCCAGTTTCATTCAGAGTGCTGATCGTTTTCTGAATGATTTGTTTAAATTGACGCTCATCGAGTTCACGTTCTTTACCGCAACCGATCAGTAAAATACGCTCAGATAGAACGTTAGGCACATGATGCAGCAGCAAGGATTGACCTACTTTACCTTCAAGCTCACCGCGGCGCAGCAGGGCGCTGATATATCCGTCACTAATTTTGTCCAGCTGTTCAGCGATAGGGGACAGACGGCGTGGTTCAAAGACTCCGACAACGATACAAGCACTACGTTGTTTTTCCGGGCTACCACTTTTTACACTAAACTCCATGCGTTCTCCTGAATCTTAAAGACAAAGGTCGATGCTCCAGTTAAAATTAGCCTTTCGCATGATCTGGCTTATAGAGAATGAACTCTTTGTGTTAAATTGAGCAAATACCTAGTTTCGCTTATATTAAGCATATTCCGATATAGCACTTAGTATAGATAATGCTTTTATATCATTCTAGCCAAACAATAAACCAGAGTATATTTTAGTAAATGGCTGTCATAGAACGAACTTAGCCATTTTCATCCCAAAAGACAAGTTTTCACAGGCGTAATAAGCGTGATCATTATTCGATATTTGGTTCGGGAAACCCTGAAAAGTCAGCTGGCGATACTTTTTGTCTTGCTGCTTATCTTTTTTAGTCAAAAGTCCATCGACATCTTAGGTGCCGCTGTTCAGGGGAATATTCCTTCGAATTTAGTTCTTCCATTATTAGGATTAGGTGTGCCGGAGATGGCGCAACTTATCTTACCTTTAAGCCTATTTCTTGGGCTATTGATGACTTACAGCAAATTGTACACAGAAAGCGAAATTACTGTGATGCATGCCTGCGGTCTGGGTAAAAGTGTGCTTGTGAAAGCGGCACTGGTGCTTGCCGCATTAACCGCCTTAGTCGCCGTTGCCAATATTACGTGGATGTTGCCTTGGTCATCTCAGTATCAAGAGCAAGTTTTGGCGGATGCAAAAGCCAACCCCGGCCTAGCGGCGATGGTGGAAGGGCAGTTTAAAACCACCAAAGATGGCAACTTTGTTTTGTACATCGGTGAAGTTAAAGGCAATGATTTTAAAAATGTTTTCTTAGCTCAGCTGCGTACTGCCAACGAACAACGTCCTTCCGTTGTGGTTGCAGATAGCGGTTATATGAAAGAAGACGAATATGGCCGCCAGATGGTGGTGCTAGACCAAGGTACTCGCTACGAAGGCACCGCAATGCTGAGAGATTTCCGCATCACTGACTTCGTGAATTACCAAGCCGTTGTTGACCATAAAGCCACGGATGTCAGTACGGATAAAGTGGAACAAAAAACCATGATGCAGCTGTGGAATGAAAGTAATCCTGAGGTCAATGCTGAATTCCACTGGCGTCTAACCATTGTGTTCTCTGTGGTCGTGATGGCGTTGATGGTCGTGCCGCTGAGTGAAGTGAACCCACGTCAAGGGCGCGTACTCAGTATGATCCCAGCTATGCTGCTGTACCTGATTTTCTTCTTATTACAAAGTACGTTACGTAATAGCGCAGACAAGGGGGATGTCGACCCTAAATATGCAATGTGGGCGGTTAACTTCGGTTACTTGCTGTTAGCAGTGATACTGAACTTATGGGATACCGTACCAATGCGCAAAATGCGTGCTAAGTTGACCAGAGGGGTTGCCTGATGTTTGGTGTTTTAGATAGGTATATCGGTCGAACCATCCTCAATTCGATTTTGATGACGCTGTTTTTGTTGGTTTCCCTTTCAGGGATCATCAAATTTGTCGAGCAGCTTCGCAAAGTGGGTGACGGTGATTACACGGCGATGAGCGCAGGGGTTTTCACCTTATTAACCGTTCCCAAAGATATCGATGTTTTCTTCCCAATGGCGGCATTATTGGGCGCATTGTTGGGATTAGGCGCGTTAGCTTCCCGCAGTGAACTGGTGGTAATGCAAGCGTCGGGTTTTACCCGTTTGCAAATTGCGATGTCTGTGATGAAAACAGCGATCCCATTGGTTATCGTTACGATGATCATGGGGGAGTGGATTGCACCTGCGGGCGAGCAGTGGGCGCGTAACTACCGTGCAGAGAAAATTGTCGGTAGTTCTTTGGTGGTTACGGATTCAGGTATGTGGGCAAAAGATGCCCATGATTTTATCTATATCCAGCGCATTAAAGATGCGAGCACCATCCAAGATGTTTCTATTTATCGCTTCGATGACCATCGCAAATTACAGTCTGTGATGTTTGCCGCTCGCGGAACTTATGATGCAGATAAAAAGCTGTGGGTGTTATCCCAAGTTCAAGAATCTATCTTGGGTAGCCAGCAAAAAATTACGGGCTCACAGCGTTTAACCTATGATTGGAAAACCAATTTAACCCCAGAGAAATTAGGTATCGTTTCCCTGAATGCGGATTCACTTTCAATTCGTGGCCTGTATCAGTACATCACCTATTTGAAAGAGAGCGGGCAAGTTGCTTCGGTTTATCAGCTGAGTATGTGGCAAAAAATCTTAGCGCCACTTTCTGCGGCAGTCATGATGTTGATGGCGGTTTCCTTTATCTTCGGGCCTCTGCGTACGGTTCCAATGGGCGTGCGTGTGATTTCAGGGATTGTGGGCGGCTTCTTGTTCTACATCTTAAACCAAGGCTTTGGTAACTGGAGTTTGGTCTATTCCATTCCGCCAGTGCTGGCGGCAGCGCTGCCGAGCGTACTGTTCTTGGGCGTGAGTATCTTCTTGTTGGTTAAACGAAAATAGTCCATTCCCTTTAAATTGAAAAAAGGCTGTAGAATCGAATGATTTTACAGCCTTTTTTATTGTCGACGGCAAGTCTCCATACCAAGACCATACTCACTTTATGCTGAGGATAAAATTACCGAAATTACTCAGCATCGATTGAATTTTTCCTTGTGGCTTAAATAATACATGCTGGATACTTTTTTGTTCCGTCTGAGAGGTATATTCACCGATAATGCCAATCACGTTTTTTCCACTTTTGTTAGCAATCTGCTGGGCATAAGAGAACGAACCGCCATTTGCACTGTATGATTTTTCAATCCTATAAGCATTTTTCCAGGTCGCTTGAATGAATGATTGCTTTGCTTCGTTCATGGTATCTGCGAATAGTTTTTTATACTCAGCGGTTGCTTCAATGTTCGGATCATCCGCTTTCTCATTAACCAGCCTTAAAAGATCGATTTCGACATAGTCTGGTTTTTTAGGTTGTGGAAAGGCAGCTTGATGATTAAATACATTTCTGAGTTGCTTTACTAATTCAGAAGCTGTGGCCGTTCCTGATTTTACGGAGCTGGGGCGTAATATGTTGTGGATGGAAAATGGGATAATTTTCATCTTAGTTCCTTCGCTAATTATGAGTAAGAAGGCCTAAGAGTAGCTAAAGGTCACACTAAAATATTGCATAAAAAGCAGCCGTCTATCAGAAAGAGCGGCAGAATAAAAAACTGCCTGAAGGGCTCAGGCAGTTGTCACGATAAATGTCACCAAGCGCACAAATCCGCGTTTTAGGGTAGGGGTATAACTCGCCAGTGCATTAATTGCGTCGGCGGTACCCTTTCAATTTTTCCCATACGCATGGTTAGATGATAACGAAGCAACCATATCATTCACACCGGCGGTTAACTTACTGAACTTACTGCCATCTTTACGGGTCATCACCACGAATACCGCAATATTTTGCTGTGGGATCATCGCCATATAGGTATTAAATCCGCCGCCGCCTCCGGTTTTCTGGTAGATCCCCGGAATGCCGTTTTTAGGCTTCATATAAACCCAGCCAAGACCTAGACCATCAGCATAACCTGCCACGTCCATCCCTTTGGCATCTAACAGCTTTTCACGCGGGAAGAAAATGCCTTGCTCGCGGGCTGCGGTCGCTTTACGTAGGTTATTATCCGTGGATAAAAATTGCTGCATCCACTTTTGCATATCTGCCGGTGTGGAATACACACCACCGCTTCCTGCTGCCGCAAGGGTGTTATGGCAAGGACTTGGCTTGGTGCCTTCCATTAATCGGGCGCATTGACCTTTGCTTGGGGTATAGGTGGTATCCGTCATTTTTGCCGGAGATGTCACGTATTTGCTGAACAATTGCGGGTATGACTGCCCTGTAGCTTTGACCATCGCATCGGCGAGTAAATCATAGGCGAGGTTGGAATAAGCCGCTTCAGTGCCCGGTGTAAAGTCGAGTTTACCGGTTTTCAGCCATGTCCAACGGTTCTCTTGGGTTGGCCAGATAAAGACAGGGCGACCCCATTTTCCACCCGGTTGTTCGCGAGGTAACCCACTGGTATGGCTCGCTAAATGATACAGTCGGATAGGTTGCCCGCTGTTGTTATCTGGAACTGTGACGCCGTTGTAGCTGTATTGCTGTAGCGGGTCGGTGATCGCTAATTTTTTATCTTGCTCCAGCTTAATTAAGATTTCGCTGGTCATTAATTTGCTAACAGAAGCAATGCGGATCAGGGAGTTAGGGCCCGGTTTTTGTCCATTACCCGGCGCGGTTTCACCATAATAGCGAGCGAGGGTTTGGTTGTTATCAATAACGATAATGGCCATGCCTCGGGCATCGCTTTCGTTATAAATTCGATTCGCATACATATCGACGATTTTGGTGACACGCTCGTAAGTTCTTCTATCGCCTTCGAATATTTGCCACTCGGAGTTACCTGCAAGCATGCCACTTTGTGAGCTTTGCGAGGTTTTTTCTGTCGTTGAGGAACAGGCCATCAATGCCGCAGAGAGTGCGGATACCGACAAAATTTTAAGAAATGTTTTCTTCATGTTTGAAGCCAGCCGATATGATTGTTTATAAAAGGCTTTTCAGCCAATATTTATTTTTTCTTTGAGAAAATTTTCATGACGACACCAATTAAGATGCCAATAACCAGACCAGTGGCTATCCATCCAACAAAGCCCATAAAATATGCCTTTATAATTTTACATAAGAGTGCGGATAAACTAACAAAAATTATGCTTTGTCGCCAGTCACCCAAGGGTTAAGACAATGAAAATACTCTTAGGAAAATTAGCATAGATATTCAAATGTTGTTGAACATAACAGGGGATATTAGGCTTTTTATGGAAAGATTTTTTCAGGTGCTTTTTTTTTAATCGAACAATCTGATTGTTCAAGATAAATGTTGCCAGTCGGCATCAGGCAAGTATAATGGCACCGTTTTCCAAGAAACACATCACTTCGTGCCGGAGTGGCGGAATTGGTAGACGCAGTTGATTCAAAATCAACCGCCTTCGGGTGTGCCGGTTCGAGTCCGGCCTTCGGCACCATAAGAACATCAAGAGACGTCAACCGACGTCTTTTTTTGTATCTGGAATCCAGTGTTTGCAAGGCTTTCCCCGCGTTTTCAGTCAATGCATGTCAACTTAACTCAACCCACATCAACCTCCGAGTGAGTATACATCTGAGTATATACACGGCTTCGATAATGAATGTATACTCATTTTGTCTCAAATTACTGATGTTAGAGCAATGCAGGCGCAGCCTGTGGCGTAGGCACATAGTTGGTTATGCAGCTCGAAATCATCGACAGTAATCTGAGATATCTCGTTTATATACTCACTATGGGGTGAAGAGGACAAATAATATGGCATTAACCGATACGAAAGTTCGAGCAGCTAAACCAGACGAGAAAGCTTATACACTGACAGACAGTGATGGCTTGTTTCTTTATATTCACCCCAATGGCTCTAAATATTGGCGCTTCCGTTTTCGCTTTGGTGGTAAACAACATTTGATGGCTTTCGGTGTATACCCTGAAATCTCTTTAGCGGATGCAAGAGAAAGAAGGGACGCTGCCAGAAAGCAAGTTGCTTTAGGTATCGATCCTCGTGAGCTCAAGAAAGAATTAAAGGAAGAGCAGCAAAAAGAGTTCAATACCTTTGAGAAGGTTGCTCGAGATTGGCATGCGACGAATAAAAAGTGGTCTGAAGGACATAGCCATCGGGTTCTGAAAAGCCTTGAAGATAATATCTTTGCTGCTATTGGTAAACGTAATATTGCTGAACTGAAAACCCGCGATCTACTTGAACCAATTAAAGCCGTAGAGATGTCTGGACGTCTTGAGGTGGCGGCGCGTTTACAACAACGTGTAACAGGCATCATGCGCTATGCCATACAAAGCGGTTTAATTGACTATAACCCAGCGCAAGATATGGCAGGTGCTGTTGCTACAGGTAAACGAGTGCATAGAGCGGCATTAGAGCTTAAACGCCTACCTGAGTTCTTACAACGCATTGACGATTATAAAGGAAGACCTTTAACTAAACTTGCCGTCAAACTTACCTTATTAGTCTTCATTCGTTCCAGTGAACTGCGCTTTGCTCGTTGGGATGAAATCGATTTTGAAAATGCTATGTGGACGATCCCCGCTGAACGTGAAGCGATAGAAGGGGTTAAACACTCACATCGCGGATCAAAAATGCGTACTACTCACTTAGTACCTTTAAGCCGACAAGCCATTGAGATCTTAAAACAGATCTATCAATTTAGCGGTAATCACGAACTGATCTTTATTGGCGATCATAATCCAAGAAAACCAATGAGTGAAAACACAGTGAATAATGCATTACGTGTGATGGGCTATGATACGAAGACTGAAATTTGTGGACACGGTTTTAGAACGATGGCGTGTAGTTCATTAGTTGAATCAGGTTTATGGTCGAAGGATGCAGTAGAAAGGCAAATGAGCCACCAAGAACGTAACTCAGTGAGGGCTGCTTATATTCATAAGGCAGAACATATAGATCAACGCCGATTAATGGTGCAATGGTGGGCGGATTATTTGGATGCTAATCGGGAACAAACGATTTCGCCATTCGACTTTGCAAAGTTGAATAATCCAATGAATCACTAAAACTTTAGCCATGTCATATAGGAGATCCATTTTCAATACGAGGAGTCGAATACTACGGTAGTATGCCGACTATATCGATTCATTGAGAAATGGTGGCAATATTGTTCATGGGAATTTTCATCGTCAAAACGCATGATAACTAACCACGATTTATCGTAATACATCTCATTCAATAAAGAAGCTTTATCACTGAAAGCCTCTGTCCTCACGGACAGGGGCTTTTTTGCTTTTAAATCAACCTAAAAGGAAATTATCATGGAAAATTACATTCGTTGCCCGGCCTGCGATTCAACTCGCATTCGTGAACGTCATATCGGGAAAAAGACAGGAGCTGTTGCTGGTGGCGTATCAGGCGCACTAGCTGGAGCGTCTATCGGCTCTGCTGTTCCTGTTGTAGGGACGATTGCTGGTGCTGCGGTAGGCGCTCTATTTGGACGTTTAGTCGCTGGAGCTACTGCTGGGGCTGTGAGTGGTTCAGCTTTAGATGGCGTGGTATTTGATCGTTATGAATGTATCGAGTGTGAATACACGTTTGATTGATAGCCATAAGTTAACGGAAACCCCTGATGGGGTTTCATCTCTTAGGAGTCTGTGAGTCTGAACTGACCCTAGTTTATTGGACAGGGGCTTTTTCGTTTTAACCCGCGCAAATTGAGATCATGATAGAAAGCATAACATGTTATCGGGATTGTAAGGCAACTCATTATCCTGCTCTAAACCGTCATTAATCATTTTTAAAGCGAGTTGCCTGTTTTTCAGCTGATTGGCTTTTTATATCAATATCATCTTCTAAAGGGAAATAGCTCCCTTTATCAAAATATCGCCATTAATTAGATCACAATACATCAATAATAGGACACGAATATGCGTATAACTGCGACGGCTTCCCCATGCCGAAAATCGGGGATGATTTCTGTTTTTATTACGAATTTAGGTAAATATAACGAAGGAGAGCTGGTTGGTGAGTGGCTTGAGCTTCCGGCAACCTCAAAAGAGATCGAACACTGTTTAATGCGGATTGGCATTGATGGCATTCACTATGAAGAGTATTTTTTGACCGACTATGAATCCTCCATTGATGGCCTTTCTTCTTACATTTCAGAATATAGCCTTTTAGATGAGTTGAACGAGTTAGCCTCGCGATTAGCCATGTTATCGCCAGATGAAATTGACCTTTATCAGGCGGCAATTGAAATCGGTTCTTCAACGAGTTCAATCCATGATTTAATTCATTTAGCGGATAATTTAGATTCTTTCCAGCAATTATCGGGGGTCAATAATGAATATGATTTAGGTTATTACTGGATAGAAGAAAGTGGTTGTTATGATTTAGCCCAACTGGGTCATTTATCCCATTACTTTGACTATGAACGCTATGGACGTGATGTTTGCCTTGAACAAGGCGGAATTTTTCACAGTGGAGGCTATGTTTATCATACGAGTGGGTAGATAGGATAACAATATGAGAGTCAATCCGCTTTCATCCCTTAAGGCGGAAAATAAAGAATGTCGTGGTACCCCAATAACATCCATAAGCTAGAGTACCAATCAAACTAAACTCTATTTTAAGCCATCTTTACGGATATCCGTAAAGATGGCTATTATGGTATTCTTTTTTTATTTAATTCAAACCATTAAATGGATACTTATTTTCCTGTGATGACAAATGCACTAGTAGAAGCTAGAAGCAAGATAGCCACATGTTGGCTTTCAACATAACATCCTGTGCATCATACTCCTTGGCGTAAGTAGAATGGACGAGTGTTAATCAGGAATAGTAAGCGGTACGACTGATACCAACCACATGACAGCACTTCACTACGCTTGCGTTATACTGCACCTGTAACTCGTGTGCCCAGACTTTCCGTTCTGCCACAGGCGCTAGAGCTTTTTTATGATGTCTGCTGCATCTGTGACTTGAGGCTCAACTCAGCATACATCTGCTTAATTCGACGGTTCTCTTCTTCAAGCTCTTTCAAGCGGCGCATATCAGACGCTTCCATACCGCCGTATTTTTCGCGCCATTTATAAAACGTTGAATTACTGATGCCGTACTTACGACAAATATCTTTCACCGGCATACCCGCTTCGGCTTCTTTTAAAATCGCCACAATCTGGCTTTCAGTCATGCGTTTGCTCATCGTAAAACCCCTTTGTTTTAGTTTAAAAGAAATTCTACGAGTGAGCTGTATTATTTTTACGGGATAGTTACATCAGTATTTTCGATTCATAATAAAAAGCCTGAAAGAAGCAGAACACGGAATTATTCGTTACATTACAGTCTATTACAGCAACGTCAGGCCTCACTGGTATAACGGAGGGTTGACCCCAAATGAATCAGAGCGGCTGTTCTACATACAGTCTAATGACGTGGCCAATATTAGTTGACCACTTCAACCTCACAAAGGAGTTCAATGTGCAAATTATCAAGTGGTAAAGACGTTACCTGCCTCGGCGAGAGTTTTTTAAAGTACGAACAACGGCATTAATGCTGATATGAAGGTCTATTGCAGTATCACGAATACCGGCATTATTCATCGTAAGGTCGATAATTTTATCTTTGGTACCGGGTTGGCAGGCATGATATTCATAATCGAGTTGGAGGCTTCTACAGCAGTCTTGGCAACGGTAACGTTGATGAGCTGTACTCCCTAACCCATGTTTTTTTCACTGCGGGAGTTTGTTGACAAAATGAGCAATTCACATCGACTTTGGCTATGAATCTTCTCCAATAAATTACCCTATATTACAGGTTATTCACCGAATTGAATACATGACCGAATTTTTTAGATATTTTGTATTTAATGTACTACAACAGTAAAAAAACAGCCGTAGAATCAAAGGTGAAAAAAACGAAGATATAGAGGCGATATATAAAAAAATTGCAGCTGATTCTGACTATGATAAAAAAACTTGGTGGGATGATAAGTCAGAATAACCCACAAAAAAAGCCCTGAAATTCAGGACTTCATAATACTTATCATTAAGCAAGCACATTGATGCCTTTTGGGTTGGCAATTACTAAGCTTTATTCGATGAGGGAAAAATACCGAAGTTGAATCTTTCTCTCACAAGAAAGTAAGTCGAAGCAGTGATAAACGACAATATCAATGAAAGAACGATAATCAACGACTTATATTTTTGATTGACGCTTTCGGTAACTGTTACCAGCTTGTCATTTTTAGACAGCCCGTTTTTGGTCATTAGCAAGATACGCGAATACAAATCCGAGTTTATGCTCGCCCCTTTTGATTCTTCAACCAATAGTTGATTGTATCTTTTGTAATCGTTAACTATCCAATCAGAGACATTCTTAGATAACGTGTTTATTTTATCCCTAGAAAGTTGACTATCTTGAATATCGCCACCCCATGAAAAGGTGACAATATTTTCTTTGTCATTCACTTTCATGCTTAACCCAGAAATATCACTGTTAATTTCTGAGAAAATCAATTTTGCCTTACAAGAGAAACTATTATTACAGTCAACAATTAAACCCGGTGATTCTTTGTTGATGGATAGGGAGTAATCTATTTTGACTTTATCTCTCATCACCCACACAAATAAGGCTGATAACAACCCAACAACAACTGTAATTGTTATGATGAGAACCAATTTGCTTTTTAAGATTAACAGTATTTCCAAAAAATCTATTTCGTCATTGCTGTTATTCATGCAACTAACTCCGAGATGAAAAAGTAACCGATCGGGAATATAAATAATAATATTATTATCATCAAAAACTTAGCGCCTATTGTGTATCTCATTTTCTCTGCTCTACCTGAATAGAAAATATTAAATCGAGTGAACATCCCGCTGATAATCTGAAAACAAATATCAGCCGAACCAATATTCAAAGATGATCTTTTTCTGACGGAAATAGAGTAACCATTAACTCTTTTGGCGATATATCAAACACCTCGCAATAACGAAGTATTGTTTCAATTGAAAGACAGCATCTCCCTCTTTCATATCGGGATATTTGTTGTTGGCTGACGCTCATTTTTTTCGCAACTTCTATTCCCGTCAATGATTTAGAAATACGTTTACTCCTAAAAAACTCACCTAATACAGCATTAATATTTTTCATATCATTTAAACCTATCTATATGACATTAAATGTTTTATGTATATTTTAAATTACCAAGGTTATTTTTGGTTGTGACTTTCAGTCTGTATGATAGCATAGTACACATTTTAGGTGTACCATTAATTGCAAATAAGGTGTATCAACTCGGACTATTCCAACCCAATAACCGCTTAAAAATGGCAACCCGCAATGATCTCTAACAAAACAAATAATTTTTTTGAAAGCCATTTTAAGGGGATCCCTTTAGACAAACAATAACCAATAAAAATATCATCGTTGGTCGATACAGTTATTACTCCGGTTACTACCACGCCCATGACTTCAATGATTGTGTTCGCTATCTGATGCCTGATACCGAAGTGGATAAATTAATCATAGTCAGTTTTTGCTCTATTGGATCGTGGGCTTCTTTTATCATGGCGGGAAACCAAGGTCATCGGCATGATTGGGTAAGCACATTCCCTTTTAACTGGCTAGAGGGTTATCCTGAGTTTGAATCTGCGAATAATGTTTACATCCCCTCTGGAGATACTGTCATCGGCAAGGATGTTTGGATAGTTACGGAATCGATGATAATGCTGGGTGTACATATCGGTGATGGTGCAATCATTGGTACTAGGACACTTATCACACACGATGTTCTGATCTGCTTTAATCAAACAGGATACTTTAATAATGGAATATAATCCAATTATTGAGGTGTTAAATGAAAAAACGAACAAATAGATTTTATACCGCTGAGTTTAAGCAAGAGGCGATCGCATTAGTCACCGAGCAAGGTTATAGCTTGCCAAAAGCGGCAGCTTCTTTAGGAATTACCGATAAATTACTTTATAACTGGAAAGCAAAATTCGACGCTGAGCAATCTGGTAGCAGCATGAATTCCGATGAGAGAGCTGAGTTATTAAGACTTCGAAAGGAAGATAAAGAACTTAGGATTGAGAAAGAGATCTTAAAAAAAGCCGGCGCTCTCCTGCTAAAGGAAACCAAGTAGCGTTTAAAACGATTAAGCAATTATCTTCACAGTTTCCTGTGCTGAAGCTCTGCAAGTTAATGAAAATAAGTCGTTCTGCCTACTATGCGTGGCTTAAACGCCCAGCAAAATTGATTACCGCAGAACAACTTAGTCTGTACCGTAGAGCCAAATCCATCTTTGAACATAGTCGAAATAGCTTAGGTTACAGAACGTTACGTAAACGGTTATGCAAAGATGGCTTTAGCGTAAGAGCTTATGGCGTTCAGAAGCTAATGGCTCAGCTTGTCCTAGTTGTCACTCAGCGCGTTGCTTACAAAGTCACCACAAAACGCAAACACAGTGATGCCGTAGCCGATAATTTGCTCAATCAAAATTTTAATCCTCACGCACCTAACGAAGTGTGGGCGGGTGATGTGATCTATATAAAAACAGGGGAAGGCTGGATGTATTTAGCCATCGTGATGGGCTTATACTCACGCCGTATTGTGGGTTGGCACATCGATAAACGAATGACGGCAGATTTAGTCATTAAAGCCTTGATGAAAGCGTATAACTTACGCCAGCCCGAAAAAGGCTTAGTCTTTCATAGTGATAGAGGAGCACAATATACGAGTCAGTACTATCGTCACTTACTGACAAGTTATGGTATTCGAGCAAGTATGGGCGATGTTGGAGCTTGTTGGGATAACGCCGTTGTAGAACGATTTTTTGGCAGTTTAAAACACGATTGGGTACTGAAAATCTCACAGCCGACTCGGAAACAGATGAAAGAAGATGTTATCGCGTATATGCGCTATTACAACCTAGAAAGGCTTCATACTGCCAACGGTGAGCTATCCCCCATTGAGTATGAACAAAATTCTTTAAGAAAAGTGTCCTGATTTTGTTGCGCAGAACAGTGTCTAGTGAACAGAGTTTTTGGTCTGTAATATAACTGAAAGCCCAAAAACTCAAGTAGTTTAATTTATTTTGATGCTTTCATCGATTTTGACACTTTCGAAATCGTATGCCTTGAGCACCCTATCAAATTTTCTATCTGGCTATAGCTTTTCCCTTCCATCAGCAACCCTTTAATATTTTGGTGTAATATTTTGTTGATCGGACGACCTTTATATTTTCCTGCTTGTTTGGCTTTTTGCACACCTTGGGCTTGACGGCGACGCCTATCTTCGTAATCCTTTCTCGCCACCGCTGCCAGCATGTCTAACATCATACTGTTAAGGGCTGCAAGCATCCGTTCTGTAAATTCATCAGTGCTATTCATAAACTGGTAACTGGTTGGGAGATCTAAAGAAACAACTTTTAACCCTTTATGTCCAATGAGGTATTTTAATTTTTCCCAGTCATCGGTATTCAAGCGGCTGATTCTATCCACCTGTTCAACTAAAATAATATCACCAGGCATGGCTACATCGAGTAAGCGAAAGAGTTCTGGCCGGTGAAGTTGCGCGCCCGACTCATTCTCCTCAAACCAGCAGACAATTTTTAGCTCCCTCCCCTCAACAAATTTCAATAGTTCATTTTTTGCTCTAGAAGCATCCTGTTCATGTGTTGATGCGCGAAGGTATCCATAAATTCGTGTATTTGTATTCATCAGTGCACTATACATTGGTGTTGTGATGTTGGTGCATTATACATATGTTTTTCATACTTACTACACTTGAATTTACTTAGTGCAGTAAGGGTATACCTAAATCTAACTAGGAAAAATCAATCTTATCTATAAAATAGCTTAATAGCTTAATAGCTTAATAGCTTAATAGCTTAATAGCTTAATAGCTTAATAGCTTAATAGCTTAATAGCTTAATAGCTTAATAGCTTAATAGCTTAATAGCTTAATAGCTTAATAGCTTAATAGCTTAATAGCTTAATAGCTTAATAGCTTAATAGCTTAATAGCTTAATAGCTTAATAGCTTAATAGCTTAATAGCTTAATAGCTTAATAGCTTAATAGCTTGGAGCTAAATAAAAAAGATTTGGACATTTGTGTAGTGTAAAAATATACAGTATATTATTACTGTGTATTTTTACAGTATTGGTGCGCTATGCAAATCCCTATTTTTGAAAGTCAAATTGCTTGCGGTTTTCCCAGTCCCGCTCAAGATCACATCGAACGTCGCTTATCGCTCGATGCTGAACTTATTCGCTATCCTGAAAGCACCTATTTTCTTCGTGCTTCAGGGGATTCGATGAAGGATACGGGGATTTTTGACGGTGACTTATTAGTCGTTGAAAGTCACCTTACTGCCCGTCATGGGGAAATTGTAGTCGCCGAATACAATGGTGAATTCACCTGTAAGTACCTGCAAATCACACCGACTAAAGCGCTTATTCCCGCTAACAGCCAATTTCCCTCTATCCCCATCAATGACGATACGGACATGCAAATTTTCGGTGTCGTTCGTTATGCCGTGCATACCTGTCGGTGAAAGACATGTTTGCGCTTATCGATGTTAATTCTATGTACACCGCCTGTGAATCCGTTTTTCGGCCTGATTTAAAAGGAAAGCCGATTATTTGTCTCTCGAATAACGATGGCTGCGTCATTGCGCGTTCAGCTGAAGCGAAACCCTGTATTCGCATGGGAGTCCCTTATTTTGAAATTAAGTCGATAATCAAACAAAAGCAAGTGGTTGTATTTTCTTCAAATTATCCGCTTTATGTCGATTTTAGTAACCGGTTTATGGCGGTAGTCGCTCAAATTGTGCCTCAAATTGAGGTTTACAGTATTGATGAATGTTTTTGTAACCTGACCAGGCATGGATGCATTATATTCCTGGCATGAGCTTGGCCATAAATTAAAAGAGGATGTCTTCCGGTGTGCTCACTTGCCTGTCGGAGTGGGAATTTCCAGTACCAAAACGTTAGCTAAGTTGGCCAATCACGCCGCAAAAACATGGAAAAAAACAGGTGGCGTTGTCGATTTAAGTTCGCCCAGTCGTCAAAAAAAAACTCATGGCATTAGTGCCAGTCGGGGAAGTTTGGGGAATTGGCCGTAAACTGGCAAAGCGTTTAAATCAAAGTGGGATAGAAACTGCCTTGGATTTAAGTCGGCTGCCAACGTCCCAGGCACGTAAACTGTATTCCGTGGTTTTAGAGCGAACGGTGCGGGAGTTGAATGGGGAGTCCTGTCTCCAGCTGGAAGAAATCGCACCCGCCAAGCAACAAATTATTTGCTCTCGTTCGTTTGGTCATAAAGTCATGGACTACGAGTTAGTTCGCCAATCGGTGTGTGCGTTTGCTGAACGTGCAGCAGAAAAACTGCGTGAAGAAAAACAGTATTGTCGGTTAGTCACATTGTGGGTACAGAGTAGCCATTTTTCTCATCATGAGCCGCATTATTATCGACAAGAAACCCAAGCACTCATTTATCCCACCCAAGATACGCGCGAGATTATTCAGGCGGCCGTGACTTTATTTGACCGACTTTGGCTCCCCAATGTGAAATACAGTAAAAGTGGCATATTGCTCAGTGAATTTTCTCCTTCAGGGGAAGTGCAACTGAATTTGTTTGAGAATGGTCAGGTATTTCGCAAAAGTGGCGAATTAATGCGGACGATTGACCAAATAAATCATGGAAAAGGCGCTATCTGGTTTGCAGGCCAGGGAATACAATCGCAATCTGCCTTATGGAAAATGAAACAGCAATTTCTTTCGCCGCGTTGGACAACGCAATTTTCGGACATTCCTATCGTCAAATGCTAATCATCAGCTGATGTTTTTTAAGCACCTTTGATATTCATCCATTAATCAAGCTATTACCCTTATTACTAACAAGGTTATTTCAAGTTATCCACTGTTTTTGTGGATACGCCATTTTTGAGTTTAGGGGCAACGGCTTCACACTGGCATTGAGCCAGGCTTAAGCCGAACGCCGGATTGACCCCATTTACACACAGTTGGCGCAGGTTCCCCGTACACCCCCGTTCTCGCGCCTGTTTGGGGCGCGCTCACTGGCTCGCCAAATGTGGAAAATGGGGACAACCGGCTTGAAAGGTCAACCGCTGCGCCTTTTAACGTTTTCAACGTAGCGCAAAGGGCAGGGGGGCAGCTCCCTGCGGGACCGCCCCTGGTTCACTGCTTAGCTGCGCTAAGCGTTAATGGCGACTTGCCGTTCGCTTCTCTCGCTGCAAGTCGGGTGCTGCCCTCTTCATCACCTGTGTGATTAATCTTTCATCGAGCCCCTCCGCTTGGCCTAAAACATAGCCTCATCTCGTCATACAGCAAGCGTAAAGTGCACCTTTGAGTTCAGCAAATACGGTGCGTTTGAGCAGGACAGTAATAATGGGTCTGAAACCCGTTATGGCGAAGCGGAATATGACGGTATCGGGTATTACCATACGTCGGAGGATGGACGGGTTAATCTGCGTCAGGAAGTCGATCCCAGTAACAACAGTCCAATTGTCATTGCCTATGTTGTCGGCACCGACCACGCTACGGTCTACAGCAACTGCAAAGTGACGGCTGAAGAGGAGTAATGGGGGTGAATAACGCGCTCAGCGCCATTCTGAGCGTTTTATTCGGGCAGGGGATAAACTTGCACGGTGTCGCCACAATAAACGGCTATAAGGGCCATAGAGATCGTCATACAGCCCCTGACTAGCAGAGTGTTCAAAGCTAAGCGTGATTTAACGATGACGGGAAAGAGGACGACCTATCGGCTTATCATTCACATCAGGTAGACGGGAGATATGGTAAATCGGGTCAAAGGGTTTCTGCTCGGCTTTGGCTAAATAGTTCACCACGTAACGCATTGCCTTACGACCAGCATAATCATCAAAGTGTACCGGACGGCATATAGCGTATCGATAATCGCTTTTATCAGGACAGTGGTAGATATCCCCTTCTCCGTCAGTCACGGCTCTCCACAGGCGTTCTGTTACATCCTGAAAGCCCCACTTCTTACAATGCCGCTGACCATTGACGTAGATGGCTGCATGAGCATGTAATTTACCACCAGAGCTTTCTTCCAATACCCAGGCATAACCTATTACTCCGGGATATTCTGAGAGACGTAACATCAGGATACTCATATCCCGACTGAATTGATGTTCATCTTCGCAATGGGAACGGTCGGTATTATCAGACCAATGGAAGTCCGTCCGTATCATCAATATTTTGGAATACACTCAAATAACGCTGACTGGTGACGATGTAATTAATTCTGTAATTGAGTTGTAAAAAATCGCTGTAACTGACTAAATTAATAATACTTAACCTCTAGAAGCGGTGATACGTTCATTCAACCAGTGTTCAACCTCACTCTTTAACCAACGTGAGCTACGTCCTAACTTTATCGGTTTGGGGAATTCGCCCTCTTGGATTAATTTGTAAAACCATTTATCCGTCAAACCGGTTAGGCGAGTTATAAATTTCATATCAACGAATTGGTCATCTAGTAAGGGAATAGCTTGAGAACTCATTATTGAACTCCTGTCTTTAGCGTTAAAAGGCAGAAGGGATATCGATAAGTGTTTAGGGATATCTCTCTTCCAAAAGATATCCCCCTCATGTTTTTTATTGGTAGATTAACGGCTGCACCCAAAAGAACGCTCACCATCACCATAATATTTTGTATGTTCTTTGGCTAAGTAACGACAGTGCTGGTTTAATTCGAATATCGTGCTTTCAATATTGGGTTTATTATTATCCAGCCACGTTATGGCGTTATCTGGAATATGAATTAAATAACGCTCCGCAGGGTAGTTCACACCAATAGCACTACACCACGCTTGCTGTATTAATGCATAGAGCGTCCCTTCAGTTTTAACAAAATCGCCCAGCCCCCAATAAACATCTTTATTTAACAGCAAAAGAACATGATAGTGTTTTTTATTATTTATCTGACCGAACTCTCTGACCCAGACATAAGACAACGGGCATATATGGTTACGTTTCCATATTTTATTCTTACGTTTTAGGTCAGCATTTATTTTGGCTTTTAACGATTCAAAGAATCGAGTAATGACCCTCGAATCGTTAAAGTGAAATATATTTTCAGATGGGAAACGCAAGTCAACCCTAATAGCAGTAACACGATTGTGAATTAAAAGTGCTTTACGGATAGTGTGGTTTATCTTTTGAATGTAATGCTCATTGTAGGTGTAACTAGACATGATTAATACCTGTGGTTGGTTTTATTTCATATCTAGAATGGATGTTGTTAAAAACAGGCATTCATCATTTAACCAAGATGATGAATATATGAATATATGGATAGGTGAGTCAGTGACAGGGTAATGTTTAATCTTTTAGGTGTGGTTGTGATGCTGGTTATCTTTATTAAAATAATACTATACCAACACGATAAAGCCTTTCTTTATCTTATCATCAATGCCCGTGACAGCGCGTTTTTGAACCACAATAAGCAGCTTCTTTTTGAGGAGAGTCAACTCTGATATTAACTTATCTAAAGATTAGCCTTCACTCTAATAATAATTAGTGCAGTTATCGTGAGTTTTAGCACATAAATAGGGGGTTTCATGTAGTATAATGACACCTTAAACACTACGTAAAATACTATGTAAATATATGCAAAAAATACTACGTGGAGAATAAATGATAAATATAAATGTCAATGATAATTATTTGGAGTGCAGACAATATTATGCTGTTTTGTTCTATATGTTTTCAGAAAAAACACTGTCGCCTAATGAGCTTTATAAAATGATATCCGAAGCAAAGAATAAGAATGTGTGTACATTACTTAGTGAGTTAAATCAGCATGTCGGGAGTGGATTTAAAAATGTTGATTATTATCTCAGAACGATAGAGCAAAAGATTATCCCAATAGAACAATTATCTTTTTTAACGGATGAAAGAATATCATTTGTTATCTTAAACTTTCTCATGAAGTCGTATAATAAACATCTTATAGAAAATGATTACCCATCAATTATGACTGGCGTGTATAATTACTCTCCCTTGAACTTGAACCCTATCATGGGCAGGAATATCCCTTTTCATTATATTGTTTGTTTTTTAGACTTTTTAGTTTTGTTTATAAACCCTAAAGATTTTAATGATACAGTCTTTTGCATGAAAGATAAAGCTTCGTCTGTTTCTAAAGAGTACCCCGATCCTTTTTTATTTTTACCCAGAAAAAATGAAGCATTAAAATGGATAGCCGAGAGGATGATCCGCGCAAATATTGCTGCTGATGATGATGTTAATGTTCTTATTCAAAATGAAAAATGGAAATTGATTATTTCCTGTTTTGATTGTTGGGCTATTATTTCAAGCGTAGAAGCGGTCAAGCTTTTTCTATCTCAAACAAGAAAAGCTTGGAGCCAAAAAAAATATCGTGATGGTGTAAAAGATAAGGCTGTACTGAATACGTATATTTCCAAATCATCAATGTTAAAATTAAAAAAAATAGCCAAAAATCATAATAAAAATATTAACGAAATTATCGAGGCGATGATTGATCAAATTGATCTACCACGGGATTCCATTGAAGAGCTCATACTGTTAGTTAAAAAGAAAAATTTAAAATAATTTCAAATATATATTATCACCTTGAGTAATGATAATTTTATTTTCAAGGAGTTTGTATGAATCAACATATTGAACTGGAGAAGGCTCTCGCAGCCTTTCCCTTTTCATTTAAAACATCATTTTTTAACCAACTCAGTCAGCTCATCAATTACTCCCCCGCCATCGGTTTGATGGGTAAAACGGGTGCAGGAAAATCCAGCTTAATCAACGCACTATTCCAATCGTCATTATCACCTGTGAGTGATGTTTCAGGCTGCACACGCCAAGCCCAACGCTTCAGCATGACGATGAACAACCATACTCTCACTTTTGTAGATTTACCCGGCGTGGGGGAAAGTATCGAACGGGATAAAGAGTACCACCGCCTCTACCGTAATTTGTTACCAGAACTGGATTTAATCATCTGGGTACTCAAAGCCGATGATAGGGCATGGTCTTCTGATGAACAGTGTTATCGCTTTCTTACTGAGCAATGTGGCTACCAATCTGAACGATTTCTGTTTGTATTGAATCAGGCTGACAAAATAGAGCCCTGCCGCCAGTGGGATGAACACAACCACCAGCCATCCCTTGAACAAGTGGCTAACTTAGAATTGAAGCAGCAAGCCGTGATAACAGCATTCAAGCCGCACCACCCTGTGATGACAGTCTCTGCGGCAGAAGGTTTTCAACTCACTGAATTAGCTGAGCAATTAATACAGGCGTTACCGGCGCAAGCCAGTAGCGGAGTAGCTAGGCAACTGAACAACTCTTACCGGACGCAATCGGTGGAGAACGCCGCACGTAACGATTTTGGTCAATGTGTCAGTGATATTGTGGATACCTTAATCAATATCATTCCCTTGCCGCCATTGATAAGAAGTACGGTTAGCACCGTTAAAAACAGTATCGTATCCGTCGCTAAATCCCTGTGGAGAATGTTCTTTTAACCTCTTACATTACCCCATTAATTATCACTCTCAGCGTCAGTCCTTAACAGGATTGGCGCTTTTTTATTTCTTTTTCTTGGAGTATCAACTGATGAATAATTCAACTGAATGTGCAATTACAATGACACTCGTTCCCGATGAGCAACGCCTGGATTTTTGGCTCAATCACTTCGGAAGCGTGAAAGGCTGGACCACCTTTGAAGTGGTCATCTTTACCACTATGGGGCAGTTTTGTGATGACTATCAGGGGGGGGTATTGGGAATATTGCACTTTATCTAATGGCGGCGCTTTTATTTATCCCGATTTAAATCAAGAGGAGCTTACGCTATTCAACCCGCATAACGGCAATGAAGCGAACGTTAGCTGTGAAGCGGCAGGCATTGCCGTGTGTTTGATGATGTACAGTTTATGGTCATTTCAAACGGAAAGTGACACCCTCGTCGATCGTTTTTATCAATTGCGTGATTATGCGGCGCAACACCTAGAACGTTCCGCCATTTTCCATCTAATCGATTAACCACGTCCTTATTTACGCCTTCGTATTATCTATCTACTTTATTTTAAAGGAAATTCATTATGACTCGCTTAGCGTCCCGCTTTGGTGCAGCGAATAGCATTCGCCGTGACCGCCCGTTAACTCTCGAAGAGTTATTTCGCACCGTACCCAGTGTGTTCTCTGAAGAGAAACACGATTCTCGTAGCGAAAAGTACACGTATATTCCTACGATTACCTTACTCGATAGTTTACAGAAAGAAGGTTTTTATCCATTCTTTGCATGCCAAACTCGTGTGCGAGATGACAGCCGTCGTGATCATACTAAGCATATGTTACGGCTCCGACGTCATGACCAAATTACGGGTAGCCAAGTGCCTGAAATCATCTTACTTAATAGCCATGATGGTTCAAGCAGTTATCAAATGTTACCTGGCTTTTTTCGCTATGTTTGTCAAAATGGGCTGGTTTGTGGCGATACCTTTGGGGAGGTCAGAGTCCCCCACCGAGGTCATGTTGTCGATAATGTCATTGAAGGGGCTTATGAAGTATTAGGCACCTTCGATACCATCGCTGAAAAACGTGAGCAAATGCAGTCCTTACTATTACCGCCACCAGCACAGCAGGCCTTGGCGCATGCGGCTTTAACCTATCGCTTTGGTGAGGAACATCAACCAATAACTGAAGCTCAAGTCTTACAACCTCGCCGTTTTGAGGATAAGAAAGACGATCTTTGGACAGTGTACCAACGATTACAGGAAAATTTAATCAAGGGAGGATTATCAGGCAGGACTGCAAAAGGTAAACGCGCTCGTACTCGTTCAGTAAATGGGATTGATGGTGATATCAAACTCAATAAAGCCCTGTGGGTGATGGCGGATACCTTATTTAACCAACTTACCCCTCGCCAGCCCAACTAATTTTCCCGCCCTGACAGGTTGTGTCGCTACGCCTTACTTTCTTATCGTTCAAATAAAAGACATAACGTTATTTATCAATGAATTACTTATAGTGATTTTTCATTAAAATGCCTAATGAGAATTTTTCCCAACAGACATAACCTGTCAATCCCCTAAGTTAAACTCCCTCACACCTGTAATTTCTAACTGTCTGTTATTGAGAGCAATACGTTATGTTTCAGACCAACCGAAAATATGACCGCATGGCTGTGCGACTCTCTGCGCTGATTGCCCGCTTAATGGCAGGAGAAAGCCTTGTGCTCTCATGTTTAGCCCAAGAGTTCAACGTTTCTGAGCGCACGTTACAGCGCGATTTACGTGAACGCTTGGCTTATCTGGGTGTAGAAGGTCGGCAAGGTTGTTATCGCTTGCCCATCAATACGCTAAAAGCTTATCGAGACAAAGATATTCTTACCTTTGTGAAACAGATTGGAATGACTCGGCTGTTTCCGGGGTTAGATAGTCGCTTACTCGGGTTACTGTTAACCCAGCAGTCCCATGCACCTTGTTTGATTTGGCATCACGCCCATAAGATTTCGGCCTTTCATGCCGACCATTTCTATCAATTGGTGTATGCCATTACCAGTAAGCAATCTATTAGCATACTCACGCTTGAGCGTCGTTTTAATCCGCTACAACCCTATCAACTGATTTACCGTGAAGGCCAGTGGTATTTATTGGCGGAATATCATCAGCAAGTGCATGTCTTGTTGTTGGAGGATATTCAACAGGTTCAACCGCTCAATATACCTTTCACACCGAAACACACAGTGATGCAACTGTCACAACAAAACAGTTTTATTGCAGCATTACCGCATTTTCGATTGATATCACAATTACTTACCTCTCTTCCATCACACAAAGAAAGGAGCCGATCATGACGTTATTAACCCCACCAGCATCGCATCCCACACATTGCCCTCACTGTTCTTCTGAGCAAGACATCATTGCATGGGGTATGGGCTGGATGTGCCGTGATTGCAATTTTGAATGGGTAACACCCATTCAGAATCAAGACGCTATCCCCAATGAGATTAAAGAAAGCAATTTCACAGAAAAGAAATATTCAGTCATTCATGAGCTGACCACTTAATACGCCACACCAGAGAAAACTGAGCCCCCATTAAGGCGTGCTTATCTTGCGTCAATATTGACATATCTAAAATATTGAAAGGAATTTTAAATGAAAAAATATTTAGCCCTTATTACCTCTGCATCATTATGTCTTATCGCTTCACAAGCCTTTGCTGCCAGCAAGCCACCTAAAGATACGATTTGGGAATACAAAGGTGACGGCGGTAAAACGTTGTGGCAAGTGTGTGGCAGCCAAAACAGCACCTGCAAAATAGTGGGTTCAACCAAACATTATGTTGCCGTGCTGAACCGTAAATCCGCTTCGGGTTGTGCCTTCGGTGATTTTTATATCGTGGCAAGAACTGACGGCTTTTGGCAGCAGCGAGATACTGGCACGTGTAGCCCTAACGCTTACATCCAAAAAGGAACCATTAATAATGGTCAATACTCTACCGTCGATATTGGTGTTGGAGGAACGATTGTGGCTCAGTACCCTATCGGCTATTGGAGTCAGAAGAAAGAGTTCTCGGGTAAAAATCGCCCGCGTTGGAAAGAAAAGGATAGAATGCAAGGTGGATTACAAATTGATGCACAAGCTGTAGAACGGTATGAAAGAGCAACAAAATATGGTCATCTTTCCGATGCAGAGTACCAAAAAATCAAACAGAAAGAGAAAAAATAATTATCCGTTTTGGGCACAGTCGTGTGCCCTTGAATTTAGTACATCATTAAAATGATGGTAACGTCTAATAAGGAATTACTTATGAATAAAATCAATTTATTGGTTGCTGTTGGTGTTTTAGCTCTGAGCACATCAGTAATGGCGGAAGAACAACGCTATGCGAGTATTACGCATACCAGCTCAAACTTTATTAATCGAGGCTATTGTGGTTACTCATTTATCCTTGATAATGGCGGTAACCATATGGTGTTAGACCATGCTGAATTTGGTGCCCTTGAACTCACGCTGCGAATGAAAGATAGGCAAGGAAAAGTACTAGGTGATGAGGTGTTAGAAGTTGATCCGTTTGGTGATACCAGTGCATCTCGAGCCACATTTACTGGGTTAGAAATCCCTTGTGAGGATATCGCTGAATTCGAAGTGGTTAAAGCTGTAGAAGATCAGAATGGACGCAAGGTTGAGTTACCACTATCGATCTTTGAGGCCAATAATCCAGAGCTGGCTAAGATGAGTGTGGCAGGGAAAAAATAATTTATGTAACTTCAGATTTGATCTGAAGTTACTAGATGTTAGTTGCTTATCAAATTTTCAAACCTCAAACCTCAAACCACTAAGTATACATTTAAGTATACAAAAATTTTTATATTAATTTATATCAAATAAAAACAATGAATTGCCTATTAAAAGCGAGTCCGGCCTTCGCACCAAAACCAAACACTGAAATTAATCCCATCAACTTCACTAATTTCTCAACAAACTAAAATCCCCTATTATTTACAGCATTCCTCCACAGGAAAAACCATAAACAAAACCACCCAACCCTCATTGTTTAAAAACTTGCTCCCGATGCCAATTAATAAACTCATCACTAGGATATTCTGCAAGGTTTTTCGGTAGGTAAATTGACTTATTTGAAAATGCCCAAAATAATTGCTCGACCATCTGGCTGCCATTAACGCCGCTAGAAACCAGCAGTTTCATATTCTCGTCAATACTAATCGCGCCCATATCAAATGCGGAATGATGCAATGAACATAACGCAATACCATTATTTGTCGTACATGGCCCGCCAAACTGCTTCCATTTAATATGTGCAGCCTCTAAACCAACAACCGCGCTGTCATAGCGCAGGTTATAGCCGCATATTGCACATTGATAATTGTATGCCCGTAAAATGTTTTTTCTAAATGCAGGATCTCGGATTTTACGAATTTCTTGCAATGGGAAATCGAGGCGATTTGCAATGATATCCTGAACGTTTTCAGGAAAATGTTCGCTTAAAATTTGCTGCGCTAATTTATCAATTAAATTGGGTTTAGTCAGAAGGAGTTGATAGCTTTCTGGATTAAATCCACCCAATACATTTTGCTTGATAAGCTCATTTTTTGAGGGCTGTTTAGTCTTCTTTTGTAAAAGACATTTTTCGTGAGACTCTAAATCCCAAAATCCATCCCGCGCTAATCGCCAAAAGGGCATATTAGGGGAATGTTCTCGACGTGATGGGCCAAAATTCACCAGCAAATCTAATAGCGGCTGATGGATCTCTTTTCCATAGTTAAACAGCCGCTCATGTCCCTTTCGATACTCTGAAAGTGCCAATAGGAGCAATAATGGTTTATGAGGAGCCCTTTGATCGCCTTTGCGCCATGTCAGGATATTAGAGACTTTATCTTGCAGTATTTTTTGAGTACACATAGTGATTATTATTTGTCACATCATTTGCTTAGTATAATTTAATGTATAAATAATTCTATGATTATCAATATGCTGATTACTGATCCTTGCGATAAAAATATTCATTATAATCAAATGGATATATTATCAATTCATTCTGTTATATCACTCAATTTATCCTTTCAAACAAATCCCAAAATCCCCCCATTCCAACCGCACAAACTAAAGCGACTTGCACCACCAAGATACAAGCCGCTTTTTTATATGCTACAAATACGAATTAAAAATACGAAATTAAACTAGTACATATACTTAATGCCAAACACAGCTTGAGTATCACTGTAGCCAGAATCACCGAGCTGCTGAGAAACGTTCCCCCACAGGTTCAAGTTCGAGTTAATCTGGCCTTCAATACCGATTTTCACTTCCCCAATATTGCGGGTTCCAGCCACATTAAACTGCTTGCCATCCATACTCACACCATACTGTTTAGTGTTATAAATCCAGTTGGTTTCGACAAAAGGCTCAAAGTTTCGACCTTTACCTTCATCAATGGCATTGTGACCATGCAGGTAAGCTCGTAATCCCAGACGCGTACGGATATTGTTCTCCCCGCTGCTACTGACGAGGGTACCATTCGCTTCGGTATGATCATTCGCTTTCACGCCTTGCCACGTCACTTGTGCTTTAGGTTGCAGATAGAAAGTATTGACCATCTCATTGGTGGTGTATTCCCCCATTTTGAAGGTATAACCGGACTCAACAGAAGCCGTCATGCCTCGAGATTTATATTTCTCAGTGGCAAGCTGATAACCATTAACCTCATGATCAAACCAGTTATACTGCGCCCAAGTATCGACATATAACCCAGATTTATCCGCCTCATTTGCATACCAAGTACCGTAAAGCCCTACGCTGTAACCACTTGTATTACCTTTTGAATCATAGCCATTACGGTGATTTTTGGTTTTGCTGTTCTGGTGAGCATACCCAGCCATTACCCCCACATGGTAACGATTAAGCCCATCAGTCGACCAATCGGCAATATCACCACCGAGCTGGACAACGTAACGGTTATCCCGTGTATTTAGCGATCCTTGCGCCACTTGAGAACGATTAAAGCCACCCACATTACGTAACCACATTGAGGTCACTTTGGTTTCGCCCGTTAACGCATCGGTGTACTGAGTTTCGCCCAAACGGTCATGCAGTCGCAGATCAAACAGAGTATTGGCCGCTTGCATATTACTGATGTAAGTCCCCACTTCTGGTCTAGGTGGCGGTTTAACAGGGTCGACAGGCTTCACAGGGTCGACAGGTTTCACAGGGTCGACAGGTTTAACAGGGTCGACAGGTTTCACGGGGTCGACAGGTTTAACAGGGTCGACAGGTTTCACAGGGTCGACAGGTTTCACGGGGTCGACAGGTTTCACGGGGTCGACAGGTTTCACGGGGTCGACAGGTTTAACAGGATCGACAGGTTTCACAGGGTCGACAGGTTTCACAGGGTCGACAGGTTTCACGGGGTCGACAGGTTTCACAGGGTCGACAGGTTTCACGGGGTCGACAGGTTTAACAGGGTCGACAGGTTTCACAGGGTCGACAGGCTTCACAGGATCGACAGGTTTCACAGGGTCAACAGGTTTAACAGGGTCAACAGGTTTCACTGGGTCGACAGGTTTCACAGGGTCGACAGGCTTCACGGGGTCGACAGGTTTCACGGGGTCAACAGGTTTCACGGGGTCGACAGGTTTAACAGGGTCTACCGGCGGCTCCACATACAAACTGGTCAAATACCAGTTGTTATAGTTGGTACCTGGAACATAGCCACCGCGCAGCAGCGTGTAATCATAAGCGCCCGCAACAATACGTCCACTTTGCTTAAACTCCCCAAGGGAACGACCTGCAACGGTAATCAGCTCAATGCCTTTTTCCGTTTGTGCGCCTTTTCCATGAATATTATTCACATAAACCGTGGTATTGCCGGTACTATCGCCATTGATAATTAATTTATCTGTTTTTGAATCATCCCCACCCAGTTCAGTATTGAAATAGAGAGAACCATTATCAGCCTTATAATTATTAAGAACATTTAAATGCGTTTGTGTTTGGTTGTTCCTTGAAAGATGAACTTCTCCTCGGTTATCCAGTGAGGAAATAGTTTGCCCAAATCCATTGAGGTCAAACTGGCTGAAGTTTTTAACATCGACACGGCTTCCAAAGGCGTTTTGATTACCGGCCTTTAACGCGCCATCGTTGATGACCACAATGCCACTGTGCAGGTTGTTATCTCCTGCAAACGTGATGGTATTGGTATTGTTCTTCACTACATTAATGGTATTAATCAGGTTTGGGGCAAAATCATTATCATTTTGATAATTGAACACGAGTCCAGCCTGCATAGGGAGTTTATCGCTATCAAATAAGTAGCTATTTTTGCCAGTGAAGCCTTCGATACTCTCGGTATTTAATTCACCCGCTAGACCACCATCACCATGATAAATAACAGCATTAAAGTAATTACTGTCTTTGTTTAAATTGATTTTGTGGGTGGTGACGTTCCCGCCAGCCAGCAGGTTCAGAGTGCTTTTTCCTAGAGTCATTGGGAGAAGCTGTGTTTTACCGAGGGTTATCCCTTCTGCAGAGACCATGCCACCGTCAGCAATGGTAATTTCATGGCTGACATTATCCCCTAAAATAAGGTCATTTTGAGCGGTAATTTTTGATTGTTCGCCAGTCACGATGACGGTTGGATGCGGTCGGTTGATGTCGTAAGGGTCAACTGTTGGGGAATCACCCGTTCCTAATATGATATTTTTAGCGTTTATTTCAGCGCCATCTTCGACAGTTAATAAGCTTCGTAAATTTCCACCGGTCGTAAAATTTTCAGACACATCAATTGATGAATCTTTGCCTGAGATTAATAAGGAGACAGGGGAATTATCACTCCAGACTTTATGTAAGCCAGCATGGAAGTTTTTAGCTTTAATTTTACCGCCAGACAAAATATTCAGTTCACTGGGGGTATCTGGATCGGCATTTCCAAAGTTTTTGGCAAAGTAAACGTCTTCTTTAACGTTTAATAATCCATTATTTTTGATATTTAAAACCGTTTTTAGGGATGCTTCGTCATAGTTTATGCCCATATCATGCATGACGACATTTTCAGCTTCAATAACACCGTCATTATCGATATTGATTGTGACAATGCCGATTGGGAATCGATTACTGTTAAATGACGAGGCGGTTAAATCTTGATTAACCTTTAAGATGGAACCTTTGCCATCGACATTTAAGGTATATTGCGCTTCTTCGTCTAGATTGGCACCCCAATAATTACCCATAGAAAATTTATCGGTATAAATTTGAGCGCCATTAAGAATATCAATACCTGATTGCGAGGGTGTTTTTGTGTATCTGTTATGAATGCTGATGACACCAAGATTCAAGGTGCTTTTGTTATTCCAGATAGAATCGCTTCCTGAAACCGTCACATTTCCAGATTCTCCGAAAAAATCAGTGATCACTGTGCTATTGGTTTCTAATGTCCCAGATTTAATAAGAACTTTCCCATTTCTTATATATAAATTATCAAGATCTAAAATTTCATTTTTATCATCTAACTCTTTGACTTCACCATTTGTAATGGTGGCAGCATAACCTGTTGAAGCCATTATCAGTAAAAGAAGATAATTGGCGGGGTAATAACGTTTTTTATTTTTCATGTGAAACCATCCTTGACGTTTAATTTTTATAAATTAAATCAAGTTATTAGCAGTGTAATGATGCCCAGCGAGCTGTTAGGCTACTGATGCAGTTACAGGATTATTTAAATTATTTTTAAGCTCTTATTATTAAATTAATGAGCATTGATTTTATTGGTGAATTTTTTTAGCCTTTAATAAAGTTATCTAAATTTGACTAATTAAGTGGAAAAGTTAATGACAATGTTATCGCTTGGATCTGTGTGTCTAATTTATAATTCGAATAACTATAATAGGTATAAAGAATACCTATTTTGTATTAGAACTATAATTTCGAGAACTATAATCAAGCTGGTTATTATTTTCCAAGTGTTTTATTCAAGAAATAACACTCATGATCCTTTTATCTAAATTGAGAAAATAAATGGTTTTTAATTTTGAAAGTGGAATTAAAACGGTTTTTTAATCCTAATGTTAAGAGTGAGAATGATTCTTTATCATTGATTTTTATTAAGATAATTCTTAATTAGGATTTATTTCACCTGCGTGATTTTTCAATTACGTAATTTGTTTTTATCCGTCCTGGTATTACCAGTTTTATTTTTTAACGATAATTAAAAATATATTTTTCATTTTTTAATGGATTTTTTGATAGGTTTAAATATTAATAAAAAGATATGAAAAATAATTTCTTGATTATTATTTTTATATGAAAAATAAATTCTTTTATGATTTATAAAATATTTTCGTTGCTACCAAATACTTTTCTCCATTGCATCGGGCTAACCCCAAACTTATCCTTAAATACCTGCCTAAATGTCACGGAGGATTGAAAACCTGCTAATTCAGCCACGCGTTCAATAGAGAAGGCTGAGCTTTCCAGAAGTTCTTGGCTGCGATTCAAGCGGGCAACGGTTAGCCATTCGCCGATGCTAATGCCTGTCGCTTTTTGAAAATGACGAGTGAGGGTACGACGGCTCATGGACATCTTATTGGCAAGCTCATCGATAGAGTGGGGGAGTTGTAGGTGATTTAGCAGATAATCGAGAAGTTGATTAATGCGTTGGTCACTGGTGTTACGGGGAATAAGCTGTTCAATATATTGTGTTTGACCGCCGTCTCGATGGGGCGGTGTCACCATTCTGCGCGCCATTTCATTCGCTATCTTGGCACCAAAACGTTGTCGGACAATATGCAAACAACAGTCTAGGGCGGCGGCAGTTCCTGCGGATGTTATTACGCCCTCATCTTCCGTATACAGCACATTGACATCTAATTTGACCTTCGGAAATAACCGCTGAAATTCCTGCTCAAATTTCCAATGGGTGGCGGCTTTATGGTTATCGAGTACACCTGCATAGGCAAGTACAAAGGCACCAAGGCACAATCCTACCAATAATGCGCCATTCTGTTTTGCGATGTTAATGGCAGTAAGTAAGGACTCACTAGGGCGCTCATGGATCTTCTCCCAAAAAGGGATCACCACAATATCTGCAGTTTTGAGGGCATCGAAACTGTACTCTGCATTGACCGCTGTTCCCTCTTTAGACCAGATTAGCCCCGCTATTTCTGCGCATAATTTTCGTGAAAACAGGGGGATATCCGTCATCATATTGCCAAAGAAAATCAAAGGAACCGACAAATGGAAGGTGCTAAATCCTTCTGTGACCACAATTGCAACGGTGGTTATCTTCATTTATCGTTTCCTTTTATGGCAGCAAGCTTTTAGAAAATCAGTAAGTAGTAGAAAAGCAGTAAATGACAGAAAACAGCGGTAATAGCGATTTTAAATAGAGACAGTTTCACCGTCTTTCGGGGCAAAAACCGCATCGGCCAAACCATTTACAGCCGCGTAATTGAGCAACTGTTGCCGAGTGACTAAGCAGTGATTAATGGCTTCCATATGGGTACCAATAATCTTTGCATTTGGTCTTATCTGCCGTACTTTCAGCATATCTTCTTGTCCAAAAATAATCGAGCCGTATCCCAAAATATGCGCCCAGCCGGTATTCATGATCACTACATCGGGCGAATGAACCGCCAAGTTATGTTCGATAGCGGAAAACCAAATAGAATCTCCCATTAAATACAGCACCTGTTCCGAAGGGTGTTTAAATATCACGCCGGAAGCATCTCCCAATCGTTCACTTAAAATAGGGTTTTCATAAGCTAGGTCAGAACCGTGTTGGCATTGGGTTTTAATTAAATGAATACCTGCAAACTCAGTGGATTCAGACAAAATGCAGAGATTAGTGAATCCTTGAGAAGATAATAGCTGTTTATCGTGTTCATTCTGAACAAAGATGAGCTTATCTTTCGGAATGGCTTTTACAGCGGCCTCATCCCAATGGTCTAAATGGGTATGCGTAACAATAATCGCATCGACATCCAATAGGCTATTAATGTCGCAGGGTAGATCAACCATAGGAATACGAATATGTGAATTGGCGGTGCCTTCAAAGCCGGGGTAGCTTCCTTTTTCCCCTAACATGGGGTCGATAAGAAATCTTTTGCCCGCATAGTCGATGATTTGTGTGGCATTGCGTATTTGGGTAATTTTCATAAAAACCGCCTGATTAAGTGAGTTGATAAGCTCGTGGCTCAATAAGGCGATTATGATGTTTTTGGGCAAAATCACCGCAACCATTAGGACAATTAGCGATGAGATTGGGTCAGGTTATTTAAAATATGTATACAATAATGAATTTGGCTATGAAAGTTGGTTATATCATTCAATTTTGAAAAGAAACTGGATTTTTAATGCAGTTTTATTCTGTCTTAATTAGTAGCCAAAAGTGGAAAAGTTTCAGTTTAATAATGGCGGCTTGTTATGTAATTTAGTGGTACTTAATATCATTTTTTCTTTAATATCAAGAACTCTCTCATCTAAAAGAATATCTCCCTTTAACGTGATGAGATGTGCATTTGTATGCTTGCTAAATTTAGCATAATCCCCAATGACGATATGAGGAATTTGATATGCTTCAATGACGTTATAGTGTGCATCAAATATGACAGCAATAAGGTAATCAAATTCAGTTGCATCATAATTTCTCAAAGCACTTAACTGTTTAGAAAGGCTATTTGGTGTGATTCTGCGTGCTTTAATTTGAACTTTTTGGCCATCTGCATCTATTGCATCAACCCCAGGATAGGAATTATTCAGTAACTTCATCCCAAATGCTTGAGAAACTAACCATTCAGCATAGTCACCTACTGGATTATTTTGGGTGCGTAAAACATTTCTTGTGCATAATTCAAGCAAAATATCTGCATGTATTGAAAGTAATTCAGTATTATCCAGCGTAGGTAGAAGTTTTTTTATTAATTCACTATTGTTCATTTTAATTTTCCATTATTACTGTTACTCATTAATTCTACACAAATTAAGAATAAATAATATTCAGGTTATTAATGGAGGAATCTATGATTTTAAGTAAACATGGCTATCCCAAAGGACCTCGGATAAGGGCCGTGTGGGACAGTTGTTTTGATCTATACAATCAATTAGGTAGAGCCCCAGTTAGGCGAGAGTTGATTGCGGCAATGAATAAGACCCTTTTTTGAACTTTTAAGCTTTAGCCATCACTTTAAATTTTATTTTTCTTTTATTTCCCCCTTCGTCATTACTGTCGAGCTCCCACCCCACAAAACTCCAACCAACTGATAAATAACAATATTATTTCTGGCACAAAAAATGCTTAGGTGTCTGCAACAAACTTAAGATCCGACTGATTTTATTGGAGGGGAAAGCGAATGAATCGCTTTGTAATTGCAGACCCACAACTGTGTATCGGATGTAACACTTGCATGGCGGCGTGCTCAGAAACGCATAAAGCCCAAGGATTACAAACATATCCGCGACTAAAGGTGGTCAAAGTTGGCGAGCTAACCGCACCGATGCTCTGTCGTCAATGTGACGATGCCCCGTGTGCGCGTGTGTGTCCGGTCAATGCCATCACCCACGAAAATGACATGATTGTGCTGAATGAAAGCCTGTGCATTGGTTGCAAACTGTGTGGCTTGGTGTGCCCATTTGGGGCGATTACACCATCAGGCAGCAAACCGGTCAATATGCCTGATTTCTTTGAACAATATGTTCCAAAAGAGATGCTATTAGATGTGCCAGATAGCCTTCCAACCATGAATCCTTTCCTTGCGTGGAATGCGGGAATTCGCAATATCGCCGTGAAGTGTGACCTGTGTGATTTCAGTGACGAAGGGCCAGCTTGTGTCAAAGTCTGCCCAACCGATGCCCTCCATCTGGTGGAAGAACACCAACTCGAAAACGAAAGTGCCAAACGCCGCAGCGCATCTGTCGATGCCATGCCGCCAGAGTTCGACATTTTTGTTGCTGATCGGGAGAACCCATAATGACACCTCTTCAGTTACTTTTATGGTCGGTGATTTTCTACGCGGTGGGTGGCTTTGTCTCGTTGCTCTTTAAACGCCAAGAAAAGCTCGCCATTTATGTCGCGGGAATTTCAGCCATGATCGGCGGCGTTCTAGGCTTATGCAGCTCTATTCCGGTGCTAATGAGTGGCGAAGTACTCACTTACCTGTCGCAAGGCCCATTCCCGTTTGCCAACTTTGTCGTCCGATTAGATAGCCTCGCCGCCTTTATGGTGATGGTGATTTCGCTACTGGTGACTGTCAGTGCCCTCTATTCCTTAAACTATGTTCAGGAATATTGCGGTCGTGGCGCGTGGAGCATGGGATTCTTCCTGAACCTGTTTATCGCCTCGATGGTCGCCTTGGTGGTGATGGACAACGCCTTCTACTTCATCATCCTGTTTGAAATGATGTCGCTAGCCTCTTGGTTCTTAGTCATTGCCGACCAAGATGACAAATCTATCCGCGCGGGTCTGCTGTACTTCTTTATTGCCCACGCCGGTTCGATTTTAATTATGATCGCCTTCTTCTTAATGTGGCGTGAAAGTGGCAGCTTAGATTTCGACTCCTTCCGCCAGCTTTCGCTTTCACCGGCGATGGCATCCATCGTTTTCTTATTGGGATTTTTTGGATTTGGTGCCAAAGCAGGGATGCTCCCACTGCACAGCTGGTTACCGCAAGCTCACCCCGCAGCACCATCTCACGCATCAGCATTAATGTCCGGCGTCATGGTAAAAATCGGTATCTTTGGGATCATCAAAGTAGGTATCGACTTACTCGGCGCCACTCAAGGCTGGTGGGGCATTGTGGTGCTGGCATTCGGTGCAGTCTCCTCGGTTCTTGGGGTTATGTATGCACTGGCTGAGCACGATATCAAACGCTTACTGGCTTGGCACACCGTCGAAAATATCGGGATTATCCTGATGGGTGTCGGTGTGGCGATGGTTGGCATGGCAAACAATATGCCTGTGTTGGCAACCATTGGTCTGCTCGGTGCGATTTACCACTTACTTAACCACGCCGTATTCAAAGGCTTACTGTTCCTTGGGGCGGGCGCCGTGATCTACCGTGTGCATACCCGCGATATGGAAAAAATGGGTGGCTTAGCCAAATTAATGCCACTGACCGCAACCGCGTTTTTAATCGGCTGTATGGCGATTTCCGCGCTGCCACCACTCAACGGCTTTGTTAGTGAGTGGTATACCTACCAATCTTTATTCTCCATGAGCCATGAAGGCACTTTTATTATGCGCATCAGCGGCCCAATCGCCATTGTGATGTTAGCCATCACCGGGGCCTTGGCGGCAATGTGTTTTGTGAAAGTGTACGGCGTCAGTTTTTGTGGAGGTGCTCGCAGTGAGCAAGCCACTCATGCTCGCGAAGTGCCATGGACAATGACCGCCGCGATGCTGATTTTAGCGGCTATCTGCGTGATTTTAGGGGTAGGCGCGACCTATATCGCTCCGGTTTTAGCCAACGTGGCAATGTCCCTGACACACGCCACCGATATCACCGTGGCACAAGGAGCGATGCTAGTTCCAAACAGCGCGTCTCAAGCGATGATCTCTCCAGCCATGACGCTGATCCTGTTGCTCGCACTGCCTATCATTCCACTGATTATCTACATGGTATTTAAAGGCAAACAGCTCGAAGCGCGCCGTAAAGGGGATGCTTGGGCGTGTGGTTATGCATGGGAAAAAGAGATGTCCGTGTCCGCGGGAGGCTTTACTCAGCCGCTGCGTTCTATGTTTGCACCGCTGTATCGCCTGCGTACTCAGCTCGACCCTTCAGCGCGTTTAGCGCAAACCTTAGAAGTGACGAAAGAGGGAGCAGGGAAGGTGGAACCGTTCTGGGATGAGAAAATTATCTACCCATTGGTTCGTGTGATTAACCGAATAGCAAAACGCATGCAATGCCTGCAAGGCGGGGACTTCAGGCTCTACTGCCTGTATGTGGTCGCGGCCTTGATCGTGTTGCTTGTTGTGATTGCGGCGTAAGGAGAGAAACCATGTCGATTCAAGAAACACCCACATTGATGACAGGGATCTTCGCCGTCGTTCAAGCCGTGGTTTTACTGTTGCTGACGCCGCTGTTCACAGGGATCTCCCGTCAAATTCGCGCCAAAATGCATTCCCGCCAAGGCCCTGGTATTTGGCAGGATTATCGTGATATTACCAAGCTACTGACACGTCAATCCGTCGCGCCGCGTGATTCTGGCATTATCTTTCGCATCATGCCGTATGTGCTGCTGGGCAGCATGTTGCTGCTAGCGATGGCGTTGCCAGTGGTCACGAACACATCACTGTTTAGTGGCGCAGCCGACATCATTATCGTGCTGTATATCTTCGCGTTATTCCGCTTTTTCTTCTCACTTTCCGGCCTCGATACGGGCAGCCCATTTGCGGGCATCGGTGCCAGCCGTGAACTGACACTTGGCGTACTGGTGGAACCGACGTTATTCCTCGGCTTGCTAGTCGTAGCTCTGATCGCTGGCTCCACCAATATTGGCACCATCAGCGCCACGATGAGTGAAGGCTGGGTGTCTCCAACTGCCACGTTATTAGCGCTACTCGCTTGCGGATTCGCGACATTTATTGAGATGGGCAAAATCCCATTCGACGTGGCGGAAGCGGAGCAAGAGCTGCAAGAAGGTCCATTAACCGAATACTCCGGTTCAGGATTCGCGATGGTGAAACTGGGCATTGGCCTGAAACAAGTGGTCGTTGCGGTTCTGTTCCTGTCGATTTTCTTCCCATTCGGCAATGCCGGAGTCTTTACTGTTGGCAGTGTGCTGTTAGCGATGGGATTAATGCTAGTGAAATTATTGGTGATTTTCGTGCTGGCGTCGCTGGTCGAAAACAGTCTGGCTCGTGGTCGTTTCTTATTAACGCACCATGTGACTTGGTTAGGATTCGGTGTTGCGGCACTCGGATTCGTCTTCTACCTCACCGGTCTATAAGGAGCGACGAAGCATGTTAGAAAATATTGCACTAGCAACCTTGATAATCCCGTTCATCGGGGCGTTGCTGGTCAGTGTGCTACCCACCCGTCTAGCGCCGTGGCTAAGTACCTTAGTTGCCTTACTGGCGTCTTTGGGAACGGCAGCATTAGGCTGGCTCTATTTAGACGGTGGCAAGGTCGCCACTACACTGGAGTTAATCCAGACAGGCGATGTCGCGCTGTTCGGTTTTACTGTGGATGGCGTCAGCACGCTGATTGCGTTTGCTGTGGTGTTCCTTGGCTTCTTGATTTGCCTCTATTCAACGGGGTATCTCACTGAAGGAAACCGCGAACACGCTCATGGGCCAACTCGCCGTTATTACGCTTTCTTGCTAATCTTTATCGGTGCGATGGCAGGGGTTGTGCTCTCTTCCACTATCTTAGGGCAATTGGTGTTCTTCGAAATTACCGGTGGATGTTCTTGGGCGCTCATTGGTTACTACCAAACTGAAAAATCCCAGCGTTCAGCGATGAAAGCGTTGCTCATTACCCATGTTGGCTCACTCGGCTTATACATGGCGGCGGCAACTCTGTTTATCAGCACCGGAACCTTTGCTCTGAGCGCCATTGACCGCTTGAGTGAATCCCAAAGCCTGATCGTGTTTGGCGGTATTCTGTTTGCAGCATGGGGTAAATCAGCCCAGTTACCACTGCAAGCCTGGCTACCCGATGCGATGGAAGCCCCAACCCCAGTTAGTGCTTACTTACACGCCGCCTCCATGGTGAAAGTGGGTGTGTATATCTTTGCCCGTGGCTTGATGTCTTCCACCCATGTGCCAGAAATTATAGGTTGGGTGGGTGTCGTGATGGCGGTCATCACACTGGTGTATGGCTTTATGATGTATCTGCCGCAGAAAGATATGAAACGTCTGCTGGCATGGTCAACCATCACGCAGCTGGCGTATATCTTCCTCGCTTTATCCTTATCCGTTTTCGGTTCCAAAGAAGCCTTCGATGGCGGTATCGCGTATATCTTCAACCACGCATTTGCGAAAAGCCTGTTCTTCTTAGTGGCGGGCGCGCTGAGTTATAGCTGCGGTACCCGTATGCTGCCACGCTTACGCGGTTTGGCAAAGCGCTACCCATTACTCGGTGTGGGCTTCTGTGTGGCGGCACTGGCCATTGCGGGTGTTCCACCACTTAACGGTTTCTTCAGTAAATTTCCTATCTTTGCAGCGGGCTTCGCGCTGTCTGAACAGTTCTGGGTGTTAACGCCAATTATGGTGTTGGTACTGATTGAATCTGTCGCGAGCTTTGCATGGTTGCTGTACTGGTTCGGCAAAGTGGTTCCGGGTGAACCTAGCGAAGAAGTGGCAAACGGCAGCGCAGTTCCTTGGGCAATGCAGTGGGTTATTGGCTTACTGATCGTAATGTCCTTCTGTTCTAGTGTTATCGCCGTCATCTGGCTCGGTTAAGGGAGAGAAAGCATGACTGGTTCAATGATTGTAAATAATTTAGCAGGGCTGATGATGATCACGTCGCTGCTGGTGATCGGCGCGAAAAAGCCGGTGGTCTCTTGTTGGTTCTATGCGTTGCAGTCGCTGGTGTTAGTGGCGATTTTCGGCACGTTATCTTACACCCTCAACGCCCCTGAATTGGCAATGTGGGCAGGTACCGCGTTCGCCACTAAAGTGGTGTTAGTGCCGCTGATTATGGGCTACGCCTTCCGCAAATTGTCCGACCCAACCGCTAACGGCGGGGTGATTAGCCCAGCTTGGTTGATGTTAGCGGCAGCGGTGATTGTGGTGCTGTGCTGGTTTGTGGTCGAGCCAATTAAATTGCCACTGGCAGCGGATTTAAAACCCGCTTTAGCGGTTTCTCTTGGGCACTTTATGTTGGGGCTGCTGTGTATCGTCACTCAACGCAATATTCTCAAGCAAGCCTTTGGTTACTGCCTCATGGAAAACGGCTCCCATCTGACCCTCGCGTTACTGGCGTATAAAGCCCCTGAGCTGGTGGAAATTGGTATCGCCACAGACGCCATTTTTGCGGTGATCATTATGGCGGTATTGGCTCGTAAAATTTATCGCACGCTCAACACACTGAACGTGGATCAACTGACCGCGCTGAAGGGGTGATGAGATGAGTCAAACAATGTTATTAACCTTATTGATGGCAACCCCGCTGGTGATTTCACTGCTGGCGTTCGCCTGCCGCTTATTGGGTAACGGTGCAAAAATCCCTGTCACTCTGATCCATACCATTGGGATCACGGCATTGCTAGTGTTATCGATCTGGATGGTTGGCACGATAGATAAAGTCGGTGATTTGCTGATGGCAGGTCACTGGATCCACCTTGATAGCCTTGCCGGGTTATTCCTCGCTATCTTAGGGATCGTCGGCTTCCTGACTGGCTTGTACTCTATCGGTTATATGAACCATGAAGTGCATGAAGGGGAAATTAGTGTTGGAACCTTATGTAACTATTATGGTTTCTTCCACTTATTCCTGTTCACTATGTTGCTGGTGATCACCAGTAATAACCTGATCTTAATGTGGGCGGCGGTCGAAGCGACCACCTTAAGCTCCGCGTTCTTAGTGGGCATTTATGGTCAACGTTCTTCACTGGAAGCGGCATGGAAATACATCATTATCTGTAGCGTAGGTGTGGCGTTTGGTCTGTTTGGCACCATTTTAGTGTATGCCAATGCGGTGAATGTCATGCCGGATCCTGAAATGGCTATTTTCTGGACGGAAGTCCTGAAATATACCGACCTTCTCGATCCAACCTTGATGCATCTTGCCTTTGTGTTTGTGTTAATCGGTTTTGGTACCAAAACCGGTCTTTTCCCAATGCACGCCTGGTTACCTGATGCGCACAGTGAGGCACCAAGCCCAACTTCGGCGTTGCTGTCTGCGGTGCTGCTCAACTGCGCACTGCTGATTATCATCCGTTACTACATCATCGTCACTTCATCAATTGGTGGCGAATTTACGCAAACCTTATTGTTGGTGTTCGGATTAATGTCCGTCGCGGTGGCTGCGTTTTTTATCTTGGTACAAAAAGATATGAAACGTTTGCTGGCCTACTCCAGTGTGGAAAACATGGGGCTGATCGCGGTGGCATTAGGTATCGGTGGGCCTTTAGGTGTACTGGCCGCGCTGCTGCATACCTTAAACCACAGTTTGGGTAAAACCTTGCTGTTCTGCGGTTCCGGTAACGTGTTACTGAAATATGGCACTCGCGATATTACGGTGGTGAAAGGGTTACTGCGCACTATGCCATTTACCGCGGTGGTATTTGCGGGCGGTGCATTAGCTCTGGGTGGTATGCCGCCATTCAACGTCTTTTTAAGTGAATTTATGATTGTGGTGGCGGGGCTGGTCGCTAACCATTTCTGGTTAACCTTGCTGGTGCTGATCTTGATTACGGTAGTGCTGGGCGGGTTGATCCGCATGATCTCCAAAACCTTATTTGGCGAACAACCAGAGTGCGTAGCGCGTGGTGAGCTGGGCATTTTAACCACATTACCGATGGCGATTTTGATTGTACTGATGCTGGTGATGGGGACTTATATTCCTCAGCCTGTCAGCCGCTTACTGGAAAATGCCGCGACAATCGTGCTCAAAGATAGTGCGACAGTCGACCACCAAATTACCACCTTAAATTATCAATGGCCGTGGGGTGTAAGCACCTCCGAACCTTCATCGCAGGAGAAATAACGTGAGCTATCAGAATTATACAGATACCCTTCAGGGCGTTCGCAAAGGCGCGGGCTATCTGGCAAAAGTGCGCGAGAAATTTCCTCATGCCATGCTGGAAGAGGAGTGGCAAACAGCTAACCAAGTCACCATTACCGTCAAAACTGAGATGCTGCCAGACGTGGTGGAATTCCTCTATTACGGCTGCGGCGGTTGGTTGCCGGTGTTGTGGGGGAACGATGAACGTCCTCTCAATGGGCAGTTTGCAGTTTATTACGCACTGTCGATGGAAGAGGGAGAAAAATGCTGGGTAACGGTGAAAGCGTATGTCAGTCCAATCACCCAAGAGTTCCCATCTGTAACGCCACGGGTGCCTGCGGCTGTGTGGGGAGAGCGTGAAATCCGTGATATGTACGGTTTACGTCCGGTGGGCTTGCCGGATGAGCGCCGCTTAGTGCTGCCGGATGATTGGCCGGAAGACCTGTATCCGCTGCGTAAAGACACTATGGATTACCGTCAGCGCCCAGCGCCAACCACCGACACAGAAACCTACGAGTTTATCAACGACAGCAAAACCCAAAGCCGCATCGTGCCAATTGGTCCGCTGCATATCACGTCCGATGAACCGGGACACTTCCGCCTGTTTGTGGATGGCGAGCGCATTGTGGATGCGGACTACCGTATGTTCTACGTGCACCGCGGGATGGAAAAATTGGCTGAAACCCGCATGGGCTACAACGAAGTCACTTTCTTATCTGACCGCGTATGCGGCATTTGCGGCTTCACCCACAGCGTGGCATACACCACCTCTGTGGAAAATGCGCTGGGTATTTATGTGCCTCAACGCGCTCACACTATTCGTAGCGTATTACTGGAAGTGGAACGTCTACACAGCCACTTGCTGAATATCGGCTTAGCGAGCCACTTCACCGGTTTTGATACCGGTTTCATGCAGTTTTTCCGTGTCCGTGAAAAATCCATGACTATGGCGGAATTACTGACAGGCGCCCGTAAAACTTACGGTACCAACTTAATTGGTGGGGTTCGTCGTGACTTCTTGAAAGAGCAGCGCGTGAAAACCATTCAGCTGGTTAAAGAGATGCGCCAAGATGTAACTCAGCTGGTGGACATGTTGCTGAGTACACCAAATATGGAGCAGCGTACCGTCGGCGTCGGCCGCCTCGATCCACAAGTTGCTCGTGATTACAGCCCTGTGGGACCGATGATCCGCGCCAGCGGCTTCAAGCGCGATGTGCGTTTCGACCACTCATTTGCGGACTACGGCAATTTACCAAAAACCTTATTCACCTTAGATGGTTGCGATGTTTATTCCCGCGTGATGGTACGCATTAAAGAGACATTGGACTCTCTGTCGATGATTGAATATGCCCTCGACAATATGCCAGAAGGCCCAATTCTGACGGAAGGCTTTACCTATCAGCCCCATAAATTTGCACTGGGCTATACCGAAGCGCCGCGAGGTGAAGATGTTCACTGGAGCATGCTCGGCGATAACCAAAAACTGTATCGCTGGCGTTGCCGTGCTGCCACTTACGCGAACTGGCCAGTGCTGCGCTATATGCTGCAAGGCAACACCGTTTCCGATGCGCCATTGATTATCGGTAGCCTTGACCCTTGTTACTCCTGTACTGACCGCGTGACGCTGGTGGATGTGAAAAAACGCAAAGCGAAAACTGTCGCGTACAAAGAGCTCGAACAGCACAGTATCGAGCGCAAACATTCGATTATGAAATAACGGAGGGACACCATGTTTAAACTTTTTAAAACCCTTCGTAATGCGGGTACTGCAACGGTGAAATACCCGTTCAAACCGCTGGAAGTGGCTCACGGATTTAGAGGCAAACCTGAATATGACCCACTGCAATGTATTGCGTGTGGCGCTTGTATTTCCGCTTGCCCTGCCAATGCGTTAACCATGGAAACTGACTTAGAAAGTGGTGAACGCCGCTGGCAGCTGTTTTTAGGTCGCTGTATTTATTGTGCGCGCTGTGAAGAAGTTTGTCCGACTCGCGCCATTCATTTAACGGAAGAGTTTGAAACCGCGGTAATGAACAAAGCGGATTTGTACATGAAAGGGACATTCCGCCTGCAACATTGTCGCCAGTGTGGCGAAGCATTCGCCCCGAAAAAATCCGTGGAGTATGCCATGGCGCTGATGGTGGCGTCGGGGATTGAGGAAGGCGGCATTGAAGCTCTGCGCCCAATGTATGAAACCTGCCCATCTTGTAAGCAAAAAAACAATTTATTGAATAATGATCGTCAGAACTTCCGTTTGCATATTCAGGGAGATAAATCATGAGTTTGCCAAATATCCCCGTAAACCATCATGTTAGCCAGCCGATTGTGCTCGATGAGCAGGTCGCAAAACTGAAAAGCACGCTGCTGAAAGATATTAAGCGTTCAGCCTATGTGTATCGCGTGGACTGTGGCGGTTGCAACGGATGTGAAATTGAAATTTTCTCGGCAATCACCCCGGTTTTCGATGCAGAGCGTTTTGGGATCAAAGTGGTGGCATCTCCGCGCCATGCGGATATTTTACTGTTCACAGGGGCGGTCACCCGTGCGATGCGCATGCCTGCCCTGAGGGCATATGAGTCTGCGCCGGATCCCAAAATCTGTATCTCTTATGGGGCTTGTGGTTGTGGTGGGGGGATCTTCCACGACCTGTATTGTGTCTGGGGCGGTAGCGAACATATCGTGCCGATCGATGTGTGGATCCCAGGTTGCCCACCAACCCCAGCAGCCACGATTTACGGTTTCGCGGTGGCATTAGGGTTATTGAATCAGAAATTGGTTGGGCAAGATCACCGTGAAGCCGATGGGGAAAAAGTGGAGCTTTTACTGCCATCCATCCCTTTGGCGACCCGCGTGATGATCGAGCGTGAAGCGCGCCGCCAAGCGGGATATTACCAAGGTCGAGAAATCAGTGACCGCTTCTTGACCCTGCTGGATGGAGCGACCCCAAGCCAAGTGAAAGCCACGATGCAAACATGGATGGACGAGGAGCAAGACCCGCGCCTGCGTGAGATTGTGAACCGCCTCGTGACCGTGCTGCAACAAGGGGGCATCGATGAGTGAGCCAGCAACTGAAACGGGCAAAGTGATTTTCTGGTCACTGCGCCAGAAATTTGTCGACAGTGACGATGACGTACCTGAAGACGCGCAGCAAGTGATGTATTACTCACTGGCGATTGGTCACCATGTTGGGATGATTGACTGCTTAAAAACGGAATTGGAATGTCCATTGGATGGCTACCAAGCATGGGTGAATGCCCTTCCTGAAGGGGAGGCGCGTCGCAAATTACAGGGCTTGATCACCTTTGGCGAGATTAATATCGATTCCACCCACACCAATATGCTGGCGTTAGCATTAGATGGTTTCGCTAAAGACAGTGATTCTCCCTATCAGGCATGGAGCGCCACACTGATTCGATTACTCGGTGAAATTGAGCGTGAGCCGGCAATTTATTTGATCGTGAAAAGACAGATAGCGAAAAGGCAGCCGATGAGCGATGTTGCGAGACAAACTCAACCGTCTTTTTCGATGGAAATCGAATCTTCAGCAGAAAGCGTATCAGCAAAAAATCTCTTATCTTCAGATAACCCATCACCCGTGCAAAATCTCATGCTGGCGGTGGGCAATAGCATGATGGGGGATGATGGCGCAGGCCCGATGCTATTTGACCTCATGCAGCAAACCCCGATTGACGGCTGGGTGGCAATTAACGGTGGCAGCAGTCCTGAAAGTGTTTCCCACCAAGTACGAGCGTTAAAACCCCAGCGTTTATTAATTGTGGATGCTGCGGATATTGGTTTAGCGCCGGGAGAAATTCGGGTTATCGACCCTGATGATATCGCCGAAATGTTTATTATGAGCACCCATAACCTGCCGCTGAATTTTCTTATCGACCAGTTAAAAGAGGATGTCGGAGAAATCATTTTCTTAGGCATTCAGCCCGATTTAGTCGGTTTTTATATGCCAATGAATGACAAAGTGGTTGCCGCCGTCGAGCAAGTTTATCAAGCCTTACCAGCATGGAAAGGGTTAGGGGGATTCCGGTTATTTGAGGGTGAGTAACGATAGGCTGGAAGCCTTTATTTAAAGGATAGAATGTTAAGGGAATAAATAGGCCGCGCTACAGGGATGCAGTGCGGTTTTTACTGAAAAACCAGTGCATCCCACCCTGCAAGTTCGGCTATTTCTCCAAAATTGCGTAAAACCAGTGTTTAATATGGTATCGATATGAATATTAAACTCGGTACTCGTTTTGTGAGTGGAGTTAGGTTCAGTGACCAACCAAGGTGGGCATGATCACTATTATCAAAAGCTTCTCTTCAGTATTGTTGAGTTATGATGCTCTATATTTTTGCATAAGCATAATTAAGGATGATTTTTTTGAAATTAATGCGTATTAAACTAAAGAGAAACTCAGTGGATATATCACCTTGTATTTTAAATGAATAACATGTTTTTAGCTCTTTTTTATTATATTTTTTATATTAAATAACATTATTTCACTTATATTTCATTGGTTGTTTTTGTTTTGTTAATATATTTTAAAATTTAAACCTCTTTAATTTATATATCTACTCAATACATGCGTTTTTTATTTTTCATATCAGCGCTTCAATAATTTATTTATATAATTAAATTGTTTAATTTATTTGAATTGTCATTAAAAGATAAGATTGATAATACATTATATTGTTTTTAATGCTATTTTGAAACTTTAGTCTTTATATGATTTTTGGATGAAATAGACAGTCTGTTTGCGATAATTATATTTTATAAAAAATTGAAAGGTAATTTATTTTTTATATTTCAAACTGTCTTTTTGTTATCTTGATAGCTTAAATGTCTTATTTGAACGTATGTTTGGTATTTGATGTTTAATTAATCCTTTTAACTTAGTATAGGAATTGCTCATATGTTTTATATTTAAAATGGAGTTATTGTAATGACAGATTATATTCTAAATAAGAGCATCCCTATTGGTATTAATGAAACAGGCACCCGTGAAGAATTCGATAGCATGGGAAAAGTAAATGTTCCTGCAAATCGTTATTGGGGGGCACAGACTCAACGTTCATTACAGCACTTTAATATTGGCGATGATTTAATGCCAAAATCGGTTTACCACGCGTATGGCTATGTAAAAAAAGCCTGTGCATTGGTTAACTGCGAAGCAGGTCGATTAGCTGAATGGAAAAAAGAGGCGATCGTGATCGCTGCTGATGAAACTATTCATGGTCAATTGGATGAGCATTATCCGCTTTATGTATGGCAGACAGGCTCTGGCACACAATCTAATATGAATGTGAATGAGGTTATTTCTAACCGAGCTATTCAATTACTCGGTGGTTCATTAGGAACTCAATTACCCGTTGGACCCAATGATGATGTCAACATGGGTCAGTCTTCCAATGATACATTCCCTACTGCAATGCACATCGCCGCTATTTTTGCGCTTGATGAACAATTGATTCCGAGCATTGAAGATTTAATTCAACTTATTGAAAAGAAAGCTGATTCGTGGATGACTGTCGTTAAGATAGGTCGTACTCACCTCGAAGATGCAGTACCTTTAACTGTAGGGCAAGAGTGGCACGGTTGGGCGGGTCAATTACGCGATGCGCTAGATGACATTAAACGTAGTCAGCAAGATCTCTATAAACTTGCCGTTGGCGGCACGGCTGTTGGTACAGGATTAAATGCGCCAAAAGGCTTTTCAAAAGATGTCGCAGATAAGATAGCGGAATTAACCCAAAAACCGTTTATTACTGCGCCCAATAAATTTACCGCTCAAGGCTCCCTTGATGCGTTAGTTCGTACACATGCCGCTATTCGTGGATTAGCTGTCGCACTTATCAAAATTGCGAATGATATGCGCTGGTTAGCTTCGGGCCCCCGTTGTGGTTTCAGCGAGTTAATACTGCCATCGAATGAACCTGGTTCATCCATCATGCCTGGCAAGGTCAACCCAACCCAATGTGAAGCGATGGTCATGATTGGTATTCAGGTTATGGGTAATGATGCTGCGATTGCGATATCAGGTAGCCAAGGTAATTTTGAATTAAATGCGATGAGACCGGTAATTATTAATAATCTCCTGCATTCCATTCGTATTATTTCTGATGGCTGTCGTAAATTTATGGAATATTCAGTAGAAGGTACTGAATTAAATAATACGAAAATAACCGAGTATGTGGACAATAGTGTCATGTTAGTGACGGCATTATCCCCAATTATTGGTTATCAAAATGCAGCACATATTGCTGAAAATGCAATAGCGAAAAATATCACGTTAAAAGAATCTGCAATCGCTTCTGGAAAAATAAGTGAAGAAGATTTTAATAAATATGTCAATCCGATTGATATGACAGGAAATGGTCTATCTGGCGCGTAGTTTTCTCTGAATTATAATATTTAAATTAGAAGGTATTAATTATGTATAATCGACAAGCTAAAGTTGTTGTGGAAAATAACATTCGTAAAATTAAAACCACTGCAAGAGGATATGAAGTATTACGCGATCCATCATTAAATAAAGGAACGGCTTTTACTGAAGAAGAACGAAAAGCGCTGGACTTAAATGGTATTCTTCCTCCTGTTGTCACTGAGGATATGGAAACACAATTAAACCGTGCTTATCACGCTTACCGTGGATGCCATTCTGATTTAGATAAACATATTTACATGTGGCGTTTACACGATAATAACGTGACATTATTTTATGCATTATTACAACGTCATATGCTGGAAATGCTGCCAGTCGTTTATGACCCAGTTGTCGGCGATGCCATTGAAAACTATAGCGAGATTATTACTCGTCCTCGCGGGATCTTCCTCAGTATTAATGAACCTGAATTAATCGAAGAAAAGCTGCGTGCATTCGGTGCTGAAGGTGGTGATATTCGACTGATCGTGACCACTGACGCAGAAGAAATTTTAGGCATCGGAGACTGGGGCTCTAATGGTATCGATATTTCAGTCGGTAAGCTGGCTGTTTATACTGCTGCAGCGGGCGTAGATCCTCACAGTGTTATTCCTGTTGTTCTCGATGTCGGGACTAACAATGAAAAACTGTTAAATGACCCATCATATGTGGGTAATCGTCATGAGCGCATTCAAGGCAAAGTCTATGACGATTTTGTTGATGCTTATGTCAAAGCGGCAAGAAAGTTATTTCCAAATGCAGTTATGCACTGGGAAGATTTCGGTTCAACAAATGCGCGTCGCATTTTGGATAAATACAGAGCGAATTTCGCGACATTTAACGATGATGTGCAAGGCACGGGTGCCATTGTATTGTCGGGCTTATTGAATGCGGTGAAATTAAGTAAAACGCCTTGGACTGAGCAAAAAGTGGTTATCTTTGGTGCAGGAACTGCGGGCTGCGGTATTGCAGACCAAATTCGTGACCAAATGATCCGCAGTGGTCTGTCTCGTGAAGAAGCCATTTCTCGCATTTGGTTAATTGACTTGCCGGGACTACTGACCACCGACATGGTAGACAGCTTACTGTATTTCCAAAAAGATTATGCGAAAAACAGCCAAGATGTTGCCAATTATCCAAGAAAGATTGTTGATGTTTCTGTTGAAGCACAAACCCGCTGGCCGGATATGGCGGATATCCTTGCGAAACAGAATAAAGCTAAAGGTATTATTGATTTAGCAACGGTTATCGAGAATGTAAAACCAACGATTTTAATTGGTACATCAACAACACCGGGTGCTTTCACTCAAGATATCGTTCGCAGCATGGCAAGCCATGTTGAACGCCCAATTATTTTCCCATTATCAAACCCAACATTACTGCATGAAGCAACACCACAGCATTTAATTGAATGGACTGAAGGGAAAGTGTTTGTTGCAACGGGCGCGCCATTTGATGATGTGATTTATAACGGTGTTTGCTACAAAATCGGCCAGGCAAATAACGCTGCGCTTTATCCGGGGCTAGGTTTCGGTGCTATCGTGTCGAAAGCCACGAAAATTACCGATGAAATGATTTTTGCCGCAGTTCAAGCCGTGGCAAGCCAAGCAACATTAGGCTCAGAAGGTGCATCGTTATTACCATCGAATGAAGATTTACGTATCACTTCAAGTATCGTTGCTCTTGCTGTTTTACGTATGGCGAAAAGCCAAGGCGTAGCAGGGGTTAACGCCAGTGATTCTGAAGTCGAAATGGTGAGAACACAATCTTGGTGGCCGGTTTATGTGCCAGTTGAAGCTATCTAATTACAGAGTGTGATTGATAGTTTGATTGAGTAAAACGGTAATTAATGAAACCTGACACAAAAGTGTGTCAGGTTTTTTTGATGTATAAAAAGGTGCGAAATACAAAAAGCTGTGGGGTGAATAAACACGTGCTATCACGCATTTCCTCGCAAAAAATACCCTACATCTTCTTCAACTTCTTCCATTGCCATTAATGCTTCTAAGGTATCTCTAGCTTCTTTTTCATCGAGAATACTCATGGCGAAACCGACGTGAACTAATACCCATTTACCGACCATACTCTCGGTATCCCCTTCACAGACGAGGGCAATATTCACTTCCCGTTGGACACCACAGACATCCACTTGGGCGCTATCCATAGGGGTTTGACCAACGGCAACCACTTGACCGGGAATACCTAAACACATAACTGGCTCCTAAACGGGTTATTCAACTTCAATCTGCTTCACTTGCATGGCGCTGGTGCTGTCGACAATTAAATTTTGGCTGCCGCAGTGGGGGCATCCTTCACCAAACTGAGTTATTTGTACCTGATGCTGACAATCTCGGCATTGTGCTTGGGCAGGGGAAATCACAATATGTAATTCGGCACCTTGTGCGAGGGTATTACGGCAAATAATATCGAAACAAAAATGCACGGCGGATTCCTCTACGCAAGAGACGGCGCTGAGTTCTAACCACACACCCGTCACCCGCCGAGCATGGTTGCGTTTAGCGTGCTGTTCAATAATCTCAAATGCGCTTTGGCATAAGGCAACTTCATGCATTTGTCATTCCTTAAGACAAAATATCCGCTGGATTTTCAAAGGCAGCGCGACGGCGGCGTTCTTTGATAATTTCATCCATTTTATTTCTGTCGACGATCATTAAGGCTTCTGTTGGACAGACTTCTACGCAAGCTGGTCCACCTTCACGGGTATGGCATAAGTCGCATTTATGCGCCTCAGCACGATACTGTGGAATGGTATTGAGTGCCGTGGTGTGCTGAGCTACGGGGCGGCTGATGACTTCCATGGTGCCGTAAGGACAAGCGATCACACAGGTTTTGCAGCCAATACACTTAGATTGGTCTACGTACACGAAATCATCTTTACGGCTGATGGCGCCATTAGGGCATACATTGGCGCAGGGGGCATCTTCGCACTGACGACACACTACCGCTGTGCTGACGGTATAGCCTTTTAGCACATGAATCCGTGGAAAAAATTCATCTTTTACAACAGTGGCAATCCCTGTTTCTTGCTCTTGGTGGGAGACCACACAAGCCACTTCACAGGTGTGACAGCCAATGCACTTCTTTGGGTCTGCAATGATGAAACGGTTCATCATATTCTCCTGAATGATCGTAAACGGGCATGGGATCCGGTCTATTCCGGTTGCCTCGTCTTATGCTGACAATACTCAGAGATAAGCATGGATCGTGCCAAATTCGATAAATAAATTAATTCAATAAAATCAATCAGTTGGTTATTATTGGATAATCACGAAAAAATAGATTTTTCATATTCGACACGGCTTTCGACATTATTGTCGAGAGACATGAAATCGGTATTAAGCGGATATTGGGTTAAATCAACCAATATCTAAAATAGGTGAATGGATCAAACTTAAATCAGACTTCGATATTATTTTTTCAAATAATGACTACAATATTAGTATTAAATCAAAAACAGCAATCGCATTAATCACACTATTAAACTTTTTTATTTTTATTATTGATAAATAAGTCGTTTATAAATGAAAATTTAAAACTCTAACTAATTCTCATTATTGTTAGTCAGCAAAATAAATAAATGACTTAGCAATGCAGTGGGTTAGGACGAGATTGGAGATTTTGTGAGCATATCCGAAACCACCGAACAAATTCGTCATGAACGTGACCAATTCAGGATCCTTGTGGACATCACTAACTCAGTGCTTTCTCATCTTGAAATGGATGGGTTAGTGGCTGAAGTTTCGCGAGAAATTTACCGATTTTTTGGTATTAGCCAAATTAGCGTTGCTCTTTGTGATAATGTCAGTTCAGCGGTTTATCTTTGTTATTCAAGCCATTATCAACGCTCAAAACCGGTTAAAAAAAGCCAGTATCATCTTAATGAACTGCATGCGGATCTCGCTCAAGTCTTGGAGAGCAACAAACCGCTGCGCTTAACGCTCGATAGTCAAACTCAAGACCCTCTGTATCAAAACCTGTGCGCGGAAGGGATGACGGAAACCTTATTATTGCCGTTGGCATTCAATCATAAGCCATTGGGTGTTTTGGTATTATCCCATGAAGATGACCATATTTTCACCGAAGATAACTGCACTTTGTTGAAACAAGTGGCGGCACGCTTTGCGATAGCCGTGGACAATGCGGCAGCGTATGGTGAAATTACTCGCCTCAAAGATAGCCTGAAAAATGAAAATTTATGGCTCAATGAACAGATCCAAAACACCAATAGTTTCAGCGAAATAGTCTTCCAAAGTCAGGCTATGCGTGAAGTATTGGAGCAAGTGGATTTAGTCGCTCGCAGTGATAGCACTGTGCTCATCTTGGGTGAAACGGGCACCGGTAAAGAGTTAATTGCCAGAGCCGTTCATCAACTTAGCCATCGTCACCAACGCTCGCTGATTAAAATGAACTGTGCGGCAATCCCAACGGGTTTACTGGAAAGTGACCTGTTTGGGCATGATAAAGGCGCATTTACCGGCGCGACGAGCACCCATATTGGTCGCTTTGAAATGGCGGATAAAAGCACGCTGTTTTTAGATGAAATTGGTGATATGCCATTGGATTTACAACCAAAATTATTGCGTGTTTTGCAAGAGCGTGAGATTGAGCGCATTGGTGGCAATAAAGTTATCCCTGTGGATGTGCGCCTTGTGGCGGCGACCAATCGCAACTTAAAGGCGATGACGGAAGACCGAGAGTTTCGTGAAGATCTCTATTATCGTTTGAATGTGTTCCCGATTGTGATCCCGCCATTACGTGACCGACCAGAAGATATTCCGCTGCTCGCGACCTATTTCACCAAGAAAATGGCGCAGCGTATGAACCGTAAAATTGATTGCATTCCTCGCGATGCTCTCGCGCAGCTATCCTTGTATCCATGGCCGGGCAATGTGCGAGAACTGGAAAATGTGATTGAACGTGCCGTCATTTTAACCCGTGGGAATACGTTGAATATTCAATTGCATGAGCTAAATATCCCAAAACCATCTCGTATTAAAGAAGCCCTGAATAAGCCCAGTTCATTAGAGCGAAAAATGCAGACGGATGCGCCAGAAAGCGATGATGAAGAGCGAAACCGCATTATTGAAGCGCTGAAAGCCACCAATGGGGTGGTTGCAGGGGCGAGAGGGGCGGCAGCTCGTTTAGGGTTGAAGCGTACGACGTTGCTTTCAAGGATGCAGAGATTGGGGGTTAGTGTTCAAGATTTATTCCAGTAATCTCGTCATACTTAATCTCGTCATACTTAATCTCGTCATACTTCACGCTGTGGCGTTGTTGGCCGCACTGTGATACTCGGGTCACATACTTATGTATGCTCCCCGAGATATCTTCGTTTGCCGCCTAGCCACAACGCGAATTATTTAGAGATTGGTAGAAGCTGGCAAAGGAAAAAGGAAAGGGAAAAAAGAAATGGGAAAAAGGAAAGTTAATAAGTAAAAAATAAAGGATGTTGATTATTTTGTTGGAAAGTTATTTTTTTATTAAATAGTTTTTAATGGCGATTAATATTTTATTTTAATCGTTTGTTGAATGGGGATGTTTATTATCTTTATACGGATTTTAATCTATATCGTTTTTAATATAAATTTGCACTGTAGGTTTACTTTATATACGCATACCTACAGTGCAAAGCGTTAAAACAAACTATAAACCTTCGGCCGCCTCACGTAAGCGACGTTTGATACCCGTATACTCCTGAACCACATAATGCTCGGCTTGATGTTGATCCGCGATTGGCTCAACTCGCACCGCACAATATTTGTATTCTGGTGTTTTGGTTATCGGGCTTAAGTTTTCGGCGACCAGTTCATTACAAGCACCAATCCACCACTGATACGTCATATATACGGCGCCTTTATTTGGGCGGTCGCTGATATTGGCGCGAGTGATGACTTTACCTTGTCGTGAACAGACCCAGACCAGTTCCTGATCTTTAATGCCTAACGTTTTCGCATCGGCAGTATTGATCTGAACAAAACCTGGTTCGTCAGCAAGAGACGCTAGGGCTTTACAGTTACCGGTCATAGAGCGGCAAGAGTAGTGACCCACTTCACGCACGGTGGCAAGAACCATTGGGTATTCAGCACTGACTTGGTCGATTGGTGGACGCCATTCGCAAGTGAAGAATTGACCGCGACCATTTGGTGTATCGAAATTACCACCTTCATACAGGTACTCAGTGCCTTCACTTTCTAATGTACGACATGGCCATTGAATGTATGCCAAGCCCGCCATTTTTTCGTAAGTTGCACCAAAATAAATCGGGCAAAGCTCACGCAGCTCATCCCAAATTTCTTTGGTGTTGTTGTAGTGCATTGGGTAGCCCATTGCGGTTGACATTAAACTGATGATTTCCCAGTCAGTTTTCACATCACCCACAGGCTCTACCGCTTTATAGAAGCGTTGGAAACCACGGTCAGCCGCCGTATAAACACCTTCATGTTCTCCCCAAGAAGTGGCTGGGAAAATCACGTCTGCAATTGACGCGGTTTTAGTCATAAAGATATCTTGCACGATTAACAGCTCAAGTTTGTCGAACGTGCGGCGGATCGTTGCTAAATCCGGCTCTGTTTGCAGTGGATCTTCACCCATCACATAGTGTGCTTTCAGCACGCCTTCATCGATAAAGTGAGGGACTTCACTCAGTGGAATACCATTTTCATCCGGCATTGCGTCAATGCCCCAGAATTTGGCGAATTTCTCGAGTGCCGCTTTATCTGAAACATACTGGTAGCCCGGCAGCGTATTTGGTAATGCGCCCATATCGCAGGCACCTTGTACGTTATTTTGACCACGTACAGGACCCACACCCACATGCGGCTTGCCAAGGTTGCCTGTCAGTAATGCCAAGCTGGTCAGAGACTGAACCGTCTCCACCCCTTGATAGAACTGAGTCACACCCATACCCCATAAAATGGTGGCATTTTCAGCTTTGGCGTACATCCGTGCGGTTCTGCGGATATCCTCGGCTTTGATGCCGGTGATCTCTTCAACTGATTCAGGTGTGTATGGCGCGACTAATGCACGATATTCGTCGAATTTATCGGTATGTGCCTCGATAAAGGCATGGTCATACAGATTTTCCTCGATGATAACGTAGGCTAACGCATTCAATAATGCGATATTCGAACCGTTTTTCAGTGGTAAGTGAATATCTGCAATACGCGCGGTTTCAATATAACGCGGGTCGCAGACAATAATTTGTGCCCCTTTCTCTTTCGCTTTTAAAATACGGCGAGCGACAATAGGATGTGAGTCCGCGGCGTTATAACCGAAGACAAAAATACATTTGGTATCCTCAATTTCAACAATTGAGTTGCTCATTGCGCCATTACCGACCGAACGCTGCAGACCTGCAACCGAAGGGCCGTGTCAGACACGAGCACAGCAGTCGATATTGTTACTACCGACCGCTGCACGAACAAATTTCTGCATCACGAAGTTAGCTTCGTTACCCGGACCGCGGGAAGAGCCTGTCGTCATGATGGCTTTTGGGCCATATTTTTCTTTGATGGCTAATAAACGGGAGCTTGCAAATTCAATGGCTTCCTCCCAAGAAACGGCCTCTAATTTGCCACCACGTTGACGGCGGATCATCGGGTTTTTTAAACGCGGCGTTAAAATTTTAGTGTCATGAATGAAGTCCCAGCCATAGTAACCTTTCAGGCAAAGCTCCCCTTCATTTGTGTGACCATTTGCGCCTTCAGCGCCTATGATCTTCCCGTTCTCCACCTTCAGGTTGATTTTACAGCCTGAGGCGCAATACGGGCAGACGGTGATGACTTTTTCCATCAACATTGCTCCTCTATTTTTGTGTAGCGGTTTCCCGCTCTTTCAAGAGAGCTAATGCAGGGTTTGTGCCAGTTTTTTTAGCGAAGACTGAATTTGTAATTAACTGAATAAAAAGACAATATTTTTAGGTGGAAAGTAAACAAAAGCTAAATGGAGAAGAAATCGTCAAAAGTGTCGAGGATTTCTCGGACAATGACGTATAGTTCTTGCATCATTTATTTCATAATCTTGTCACAAAGTGGTTATTTATTCGTCATTATTATGACTTAAATTTGCCAATAACGCGCATGTGAGAGGACTTCATTATGTTTAGTGTTGATGCTTTACTGGAAAGTGCTTTTCCGCAGCAAACACTGCCCGCTTGGAAACGGAAGTTATTAAAGCGTTTATTACATGAAAGAGATTTCCAGCAGCTTGCTGAAGATTATCCGCACTTAAAAGGGCTCGATCTTGTCGAGCAGTTTATGAATGACTTGAATGTCCGTTGCGAATTAGGCGATGGGGATTTAGAGAATATCCCAAGCCAAGGGCCGGTCTTATTTGTTGCAAATCATCCGATTGGCTCCCTTGATGGGCTCGCAATTTTACGCGCAGTGGCAACGGTTAGACCCGATGTCAAAATCGTCGCCAACCAAATGCTCAGTTACCTTGAGCCACTTCAAAGCTTATTTATTCCTGTCGATAATGTTGGCAATCGCACCAACCGCCAGCAAGTCGTTGGTATGCAATCGCATCTTGATAACCAAGGGGCCTTGGTTGTTTTCCCTGCGGGGGAAGTTTCTCGCTGGAGCACGAAAGGCGTTCGTGATTGTCATTGGCGCACAGGTTTTTTACGTTTAGCCGCCAAATCTCGCGCACCGATTGTTCCTGTGCATGTGCAAGCCCATAACAGCCTGCTGTTCTACACAACATCCTTGGTGTATAAGCCGCTATCTGCTTTGATGCTGGTGAACGAAATGTTCAAGCAGCGCAATAATCGCATCAAATTACGCATCGGTGGGCGCATCCCGTTTTCCCAATGGTATGACGGGCGAACGAATGATAATGAACTGGCAGAGCGGTTTCGTCGCCATGTGTATCTGCTAGGGAAAGGAAAGGCTGGGCTGTTTACCTGTGAAGCCCCAATCGCGTTACCTGAAGATCGCATTGAACTGAAAAAGGCGCTAGCGGCTTGCGAACAATTAGGCGTCACTCCTGATGGTAAAATTATTTACCTCTACCAGCGTCAGCAAGAAGAGCGAACGCCGATTCTACGCGAGCTAGGGCGATTGCGGGAAATCGCATTTCGCGCGGTGGGGGAAGGCTCCGGTCGACGCCGCGATCTCGATAGTTTCGATGACGATTATTACCATCTTATTTTATGGGATGAAGAGGATTTAGAAGTGGTGGGCGCATACCGATTTGTGCCGACGGAGCAGCAACTAGAGAAAAAAGGGTTAGAGGGGATCTACAGTAATAGCCTGTTCCACTATAACCAAGACATGATGCCTATTTTGGCGCAAGGAATTGAATTAGGGCGCAGTTTTATTCAGCCTGCCTATTGGGGAAAACGTGGCTTAGATTATCTTTGGTTAGGTATTGGCGCGTATTTAGCGAAGTATCCGCAATATCGTTATCTATTTGGCCCTGTGTCTATCTCAGGAAGTATGCCCGTTGCTGCGCGTGATTTGCTGATTGCCTTTTATCGCCTTTATTTCTCCTCGGAGCTGGCAATGGCGCAATCCCGTAAGCCGTATCCCGCGTCACTACCACAGGTTTTAGCCCAGTTTGATGGCAATAACTATCAAGAAGATTTAGTGAAGCTAAAAAGCTTACTCAGCAATATTGGCTGCTCTATTCCGACGCTGTATAAACAGTATACGGAGCTGTGTGAACCAGGTGGCGTGCAGTTTATTGATTTTGGTACTGACCCTGCGTTTAACGACTGCATTGACGGTTTGGTTTTGGTGGATTTAAGCCGCTTAAAACCACAGCGTTATCAGCGTTATATCGCAGTTCATCAAGCGCAATCGACGACTGAATAAAATGATGGGAAGGGTGAGGAAACTCATCCTTTCCTATCTTATTTATTATATTAATAATCCCATTGATGCCCATTCACCCTGTCATTATTCCATCATAAATTTGTCATCTCACTGACCCATTCCTTTCGTAGCATCCTCGATAACGATTAAGTCCCAAAGAGGATAACAATGTATGTTAAACGCACTCTCTTCATTGAATGGGAGTCAGGATGCTTTTCAAAAAGCTAACGCAGCGAATGCGCAATTAGCCTCGCAGCATCCGATGATTTCTATTCACAAACTCTCTCAAGTTTTTGCTCATCAAACGGTGCTGGATGGGATTGATCTGACCGTCGAAAAAGGCTCTATCTTAGCGCTATTAGGCCCCTCCGGTTGCGGTAAAAGCACCTTATTGAAGCTGTTAGCGGGGTTATTGCAACCAAGCTCAGGCGAGATTTTATTGAATGAAAAGCTGGTTGCAAGTGCCCAGCGACTTGTCCCGCCGGAACAGCGCAATCTCGGTATGGTGTTTCAAGATTATGCACTTTGGCCTCACATGACCGTATTTCAGAACGTGGCTTTTCCTTTACGTATGCGCAAAGTGGCGCGTCAAGCGATAGAGGATAGGGTGAACCAAGCCTTAGAGCGGGTTGGATTAGCAGGTTTTGCCAAGCGTAAACCTGCCGACCTCTCTGGCGGTCAGCAGCAGCGGGTGGCATTAGCCCGCGCCATTATCGCGGAACCTGAAATTTTATTGTTTGATGAACCCCTTTCTAACCTTGATGTTGCTTTACGCCGTTCTCTGTGTGATGAGATGGCGCAGCTACTTCGCGCATTAGAAATTACCGCCGTTTATGTCACTCACGATCCTGCAGAAGCCCATGCATTGGCGCATCAAATCGCTCATATGCAAAACGGCAAAATAGACAGTTTGGCCACCTTATGAAGAGAGACTCTGTTATGCAAAAGCTGATGTTATCAAACCATTTTTCCATGAAAGGTATCGCAATGAGTTTAGGATTATCCTGCGCACTATTTTCCGTTTCTTCCCATGCCTTGACCGTCTACACCGCAGGGCCAGGGGCGATGGCAAAACAGCTAGCCGCGGGGTATGAAAAGCAAACAGGCGTGAAAGTGGATGTGTTTCAGGCAACGACTGGCAAAGTGATGGCGCGCTTAGAAGCGGAACAGGCCAACCCGCGTGCGGATGTCTTGATTTCTGCCTCATGGGATACCGCGGTAGACCTTCAGCAAAAAGGCTGGTTACTGGCGTATGAAAGCCCAAATGCCGAAAAAGTGCCTGCGCAATTCAAAACACCATACTATGTGGCACAAGGGATCTCCGCCTTGGGGATTGTTTGGAACAGTAAAAGTGGCACGCCGAAGCCAACAGATTGGGCAGATCTAGCTCAGCCAGTTTTTAAAGACAAAGTCACCATGCCAGACCCTGCATTGTCAGGGGCATCGTTAGACTTATTGTTGGGATTACAGAATGCAAAACCAGAAGCCGCATGGACGCTATTCTCTGAATTAAAAGCCAACGGGATGGTGATTTCTGGTCCGAATGCGCAAGCGTTAACGCCTGTGTTGCAAGGGGCAAAAGCGGCTGTATTTGGGGCAGTCGACTATGTGGCTTATGGCAGCATAGCGGAAGGTGAATCCATCGAGGTGATTTTCCCAAGCAGCGGAACGGCCATCGCGCCACGTCCCATGATGATTTTAAATAGCAGTAAACAGCAAAATGAAGCTAAAGCTTTTGTTGATTACGTGCTCTCTCCTGAAGGTCAGAAAATCGTGGCAGATGCCTGGTTAATGCCAGCCAGAACGGATGTTGCTGGCAAGCGGCCTGATTTTTCGACGTTAAAACTGTTGCCAGAACCGACTACCGACAGCGCAGAACGCAGCAGCGTGTTATCTCGCTTTAGCGGCATTTTCCGCTAACGGTTTTCTCTTCCTCGCCGCTGGGTGGCATTAGCGACCCAGCAGGAGCTGATTTTCTGATGATGACACGTCGTTTATTGCCATTTTCGATCTTAATCGCCTTGGCGATTTTAGTGATTATTCCCTTGAGTTTTATTGTGTTACAAGCGCTATTTCCGTATTTTGGACAAGGGGATTTCAGCCAAATTTTCCAGCCGATTACCCATCTATTTAATGAACCAGCACTGGCAAATTTACTGCAAAATACGTTTTTACTGGGTTTAGGTGTGGCGCTGGTGAGTGCCATGATAGCCATCCCATTAGGGGCTTTACGTGGCTTATTTAACCTGCCTTTTGCCCGTGTTTGGGACTTACTGTTTTTGATTCCATTTTTAATTCCACCTTATATCGCAGGGCTTTCATGGATGTTAACCCTGCAACCGAATGGTTATTCTCAGCAACTATTTGGTATCAGCCCCGGTAGCGCCCTGTTTTCCCTTGGGGGAATGGTGGTGATTATGTCGTTAAATCTGTTTCCGGTGCTCTATTTTGCGGTCTCCCGCAGTATGGCGGTGAATGGCAACCGTCTGGCGGATGTGGCACAAGTTCATGGGGCATCCGCATGGCAGGCATTTATGCGAGTGACATTGCCTCTCTCTTTGCCTTCGATTGCCGCAGGTTTATTGCTGGTCTTCACTTTGGCGATTGAAGAATTCGGCATTCCTTCGGCGATTGGCTCTCCGAATGGTATTCGGGTTCTGACAACGGATATCGAGCAGCGTCTTGCCGATTGGCCGATTGATTTACCGGGAGCGGCATCGCTGTCATTGGTATTAGCCAGTTTGGCGCTATTGGCTTATACCTTACAGCGTTCGTTAGTGTCTGGGCGTAATGTGGCGACGAATACGGGCAAAGCCGCGGCATTGGTGACTCGCTCATTGGGTATTTGGCGGATTCCCGCGGTGTGTTTGTTTTCTTTCGTGGCGCTTTGCGCGGTTGGCATGCCATTACTGGCTATGTTTGGCACGGCATTTTCCAATACGGTTTCTGGCGGTTTGACGTGGGATAATCTAACGCTCCGGCATTTTGCTGGACTGTTAAATAGCCACACAGAAGCCCTCGATGCATTAGTGATGAGTGTGTCTCTCGCAACGGCAACCGCGATATTGACGGGGATATTGGGCTTTTTATGTGCATGGCTGGTCGTCGCGCAGCGGATCCGTGGTGCCGCATTGCTGGATGGGCTCTCGTTACTGCCAATAGCCATTCCCGGTATTGTGGTCGCAGTGGGGCTTATTTTGGCGTGGAATCAACCGTTTTGGCCCATCACGCCCTACCATACTTGGGGAATATTATTGCTGGCCTATAGTTGCTTACTACTGCCTTATCCTGTGCGTTATTGCAGTGCGGCATTCACGCAAATTGGCGGCAGTTTATCCGATGCGGCACGGGTTCATGGCGCAGGGTTAATGACGTCACTGAGACTGATTTTATTTCCGTTGGTTTTACCGAGCTTAGTGGCGGCGATGATGTTGGTGTTTGCGGTGGCATCACGAGAGCTGGTTTCCTCGCTGTTACTGGCTCCTGCAGGTATGCAAACGGTGTCGATTTTTGTTTGGCGCCAGTTTGAGCAAGGTTCCATTGGCAGCGGTATGGCGATGGCCTGTCTGGCGGTATTGATAAGCTTAACCTTGATGCTGTGCGCGCAATTTATTCAGCAGCGGTATAGCCGTTAATCAACCATCCCAAGGGCGATATTCACCTTGGGATGCATGATTTTACAAACTCGATTTAGGAATTGGTGGCGCGAATTGCAGAGCACCCGCAATACGGTTCCAAGCATTAATCGCCCCAATCGCTGAGGTTAGAAACGCAATTTCGGATTCAGTAAATTCATTCTGTAGTGCTTGATAAACATCATCAGAAACATGCTGAGCAGCCATTAAAGTTAGTGATTCTGCCCAAGCGAGCGCGGCTTGTTCGCGAGGAGTATAAATACCGGCATCACGCCAAGTTGGCAAGAGATCCAATTTAGCGGCTTCAATCCCCAATTTACGGGCTAAGTTTAAGTGATATTGAAGGCAAAACGCACAACCGTTGATTTGGGATACGCGTATTTTCAGTAACTCAGTAAGTGGTTTTTCAAGCCCTGAATTGCTAACGGCTTTTCCCAGTTCTCCCATCGCGGCAACGACTTCAGGGGCGATTTTTTCAAACTGATTCCAATCACTTCTTCCAATAATTTCAGGTTTCATTCTGTGCTCCAAACGGATAATATAAGAACTCTGATAATAATATTCGAATTCTTACATTATGCGCAAGTCAAAAGTTAATACATCGATGATCCCTGAAATAGGGGAAGGCAAACGTGGGGAATCAGGTCATATTGGCTATTTACTGCGACAGGCTCATGCGGCTCATCGTATTCGCATGGAGCAAGTTTTGCAGGATGTGGGAGTAACGCTTCCTCAATTTTCTGTGTTGTTAATGGTTGCAGAATATCCTAAAGCCTCAGGGGCTGATTTAGCGAGGCTATCATTATTAACACCGCAGACTATGAGTGTGATTGTGAAAAATCTCGAAAAGGCGGGAATGATCTCTAAGTTGCCGCACCCGGAGCATGGGCGGATCCAAATTATTGAAATAACCCAATTAGGGGAAGCATTATTACGTCAATGCAAAGGGGCTGTTAAGTCCACTGAAAATAGGTTATTAAGTGGAGTGAGTGAATCTGATGAAAAAGTGATCCGAAAATGGCTGGTGGATGTCGCCAAGCAATTTGATAGCGACAAAGCCTAATACTCCCTATCTAATACTTCCTATGACGTGAGAGAAAATAATGAAATTCAAATACGCTATTTTGTATGTCGAGAATGTAGAGAAAACCCTCGATTTTTACCAACAAGCTTTTGGTTTTAAAAAATCGTTTCTCCATGAAAGTGGTGATTATGGCGAGCTGGATACTGGTAGCACAACAATTTCATTTTCTTCATTGGCGTTAATGAATCAACTCGGTAAAGGCGCGGTTGCTCCTAATCCGCACGCCCCTGTTTTTGAACTTGCTTTTGAGACTGATAATGTACAAAACGCGTTGGCTCAGGCAGTTAAAGCCGGAGCTGAGTTGGTACAAGACGCGCAGGAGATGCCTTGGGGACAAACGATAGGTTATGTTCATGACCTAAATGGCTTTTTGATCGAGATTTGCACACCAGTGCAAGGCTAATTCACTGTAAATATCGGAATTAGTCGATATACCGAATCACCTATTTTAGTGAAAATACAGCCAATTACGCTAAAAATAAGGAATAACGATGCAGGGCATGAACCCAGAAGCGCTCGACCATTTCAATGACATTATGCAGGTGGTTAACAAGCTGGCGAAGCTGTTAAATCCAGATTCAATCGAGAATATGGATACGGATATCTCTTCATTTGAGGAAGAGTTAAAAGAGTCGATCAGTGAAGACGAAGAGGGGTTCGTCGAGCGTATCGAAGAGGGTGAAATTGGCTATTTAATGGCAGATCTTATTGTCAGGTCGAATATGGGAAACAGCTTTTGGATAGACTGGAAAGACAGTGAATCTGCGGTGAGTTTCTTGGAAGACGCTGTTGACGTTGAAGGGTTGGATATTCAGCTAGATTTTGCCGTTAAAGACCCTAAAAACGATTTAAGACCAGACCAAATTTTTGTTCGCGCTAATCAGCAACTACAAGCCCTTGGTTACTATTTATTGGGTCTGACTTCCGGCAATGATGCCTACCATGAGATCTTAATTCCTTCCGGTATTTTCGAACCGTTTATGGACATCATGGAACATTTCGACGTCATGGTTGAGCTGAATGACGAAGAAGTGGATTACAGCGAGTATTAATAGCAAAAAGGGGAATACAATCAGTATTCCCCTTCATATATCAACTCACACTACCATTCAAAGTTCACTGACGCGTTGTACATAGTGGAAGAACCTGTACCCGTTGATGCGGCGACTCCCCCTTTGATAGCGACATTTTCATTAATGCGATACCCCATACCGACAGCGACTGCGGATTCATCTTTATAACCCCCGACACCCGCCGTTAAGTTCATTTTTCCTACGCCATACGGTTGGAACAAACCGGATAGTGCGGCATTCGCAGCAAAACCTTTGTCGACTTTTTTGTCTAAATCATCAATTTTGGTATTCAGGCGATTTAACCCATTTTCTGTAAATTCACCCAACTGATTGACTCGTTCATCGGTGTAAGTGTTCGCAGATTTTAAGGTTTCGGCATTACCACGTTTCATTTGCGCTAAATTGACGGCATCGCTGTCATTTTTCGCATCGGCAATACCGGAAAGTTGTTTGTCGCCAAAATTGATGGATTTGACGCTTTTTGCCTTATCACTGAGGTTGATACTTTCACCGTCACGGCTCATTTTCAGCGCTCCGGCATCTCCCATTTCTGAGGATAAACGCGCAATTTCACTACCTTGTTTATCTAATGCCGCCGTATTTTTCTGAATATCGCTGGTGTTTTTACTAATGGCGCTATCATGCTCAGCCAGCTTTTCCGTATTCGCTTTAATATCCTGTTTACTCTGAGCAATTTCCTTATCGTGCTCGTTTAGCCGGTTGGTGTTTTCCTTAATATCTTGGCTATTCTGGTTAAGCATTTTGTCATGCTGCGTCAGTTTATCGGTATTGGCTTGGATATCTTTGGTATTTTGCGCAATCGCCGTATCGTGTTGCGCTATTTTGTCGCTATTTTCTTGAATTTTTTGCGTATTTTTAGCTACGCTTTGGTTGGTCGTGTGCAATTGGCTGCCATTGACAGCTTCTGTAGAGTCAGCCGCTACACGACCTGCCGATACGCCGCTTAATGTCCGGTTGTTAAATTCAAACACTCGGGCACTATCAGCTTTGCTATTCAACACAATTTTCTGGTTGTCCGCACTTAGCTGCACCAATCCTAATGAGCCAGAATCAATGTTTTTGGTGATCGTGGTAATCGCGTTTTTATTTTCTACGATATCCTGGGTATTTTGGCTGATAGCGTTTGTATTCTTGGTAATATTGTCAGTGTTGGTTTTCACCGTTTGATTGGTGGCATAGAGCTGACTGCCGTTCACCGCTTCGGTGGAATCTGCACTTAATTTACCCGCTTTCACGCCGTTCAGGGTTTTATTTCCGATATTAAACGCTTTGGCATCTTTGGCTTTTTCGCTCAATATTACTTCTTCACCGTTCGCCGATAACTGAACAAGCCCTAAAGTACCGGACTCCAAGTTGCTGGAGATATCTTTCAGTGTTTCGCCTTGTTTGGATATGTCCGCTGTATTTTTCTTGATATCGTTGGTGTTTTTATCGATAGCAGTTTTGTTATCAGCGATCGCAGTGGTATTCGCTGTCACAGCTTGATTGGTGGCGTGCAACTGGCTACCGTTTACCGCTTCAGTGGAGTCGGCACTTAATTTACCCGCCAAAACACCGTTCAGGGTTTTATTGCCAATATTAAACGCGTTGGCATCTTTGGCTTTATCACTGAGGATCACTTCTTCGCCGTTGGCAGACAGCTGGACGAGCCCTAAGGTACCGGATTCTAAGTTGGTGGAGATATCTTTCAGCGCATCACCTTGTTTGGAGATGTCTTGGGTATTTTTATCAATGGCTGCGGTATTGCTGGTGATATCAGACGTATTCTTGTCGATAGCGGTTTTATTGTCGGCGATATCGGTGGTGTTCTTATCGATAGCGGTTTTATTGTCGGCGATATCGGTGGTGTTCTTGTCGATAGCGGTTTTGTTATCAGCGATCGCAGTGGTATTCGCTGTCACAGCTTGATTGGTGGCGTGCAACTGGCTACCGTTTACCGCTTCAGTGGAGTCGGTACTTAATTTACCCGCCAAAACACCGTTCAGGGTTTTATTGCCAATATTAAACGCTTTGGCATCTTTGGCTTTATCACTGAGGATCACTTCTTCGCCGTTGGCAGACAGCTGGACGAGCCCTAAGGTACCGGATTCTAAGTTGGTGGAGATATCTTTCAGCGCATCACCTTGTTTGGATATGTCTTGGGTATTTTTATCAATGGCTGCGGTATTGCTGGTGATATCAGACGTATTCTTGTCGATAGCGGTTTTGTTGTCGGCAATGTCAGTGGTGTTCTTGTCGATGGCGGTTTTATTGTCGGCGATATCGGTAGTGTTTTTATCGATAGCGGTTTTGTTGTCGGCAATGTCAGTGGTGTTCTTGTTGATAGCGGTTTTATTGTCGGCGATATCGGTAGTGTTTTTATCGATAGCGGTTTTGTTATCAGCAATGTCAGTGGTGTTTTTATCGATAGCGGTTTTATTGTCGGCGATATCGGTGGTGTTTTTATCGATAGCGGTTTTGTTGCCCGCGATATCGGTAGTGTTCTTATCAATCACAGTTTTATTATCAGCAATATCGGTCGTGTTCTTGGCGACTAATGCATTAGTTTCATTTAATTGGCTGACATTAACGGCATCGTTATTTTCCGTGCCTTTATCAATGCCCGTTAATTTACGATTGCCATTTAAGCCGGTGAAGCTAACTATTTTTCCAAGTTTATCACTGGCCACATTAATAAGGTTATTGGCACTGTTAATTTTAACAAGACCTATTTCTCCATTATTAATCTGGGTTATTTTATTATTTACGGTAGTTATTTGATTGTTAGCATCGGTTTTATTATCACTGATTTGCTTAGTTAAATCTGTTTTTGCTGTATTTAATACATTATTCGTATCAATTAATTCTTGAGTATTTTTAGCAACATTCGCATTGGTGGTGGATAGCTGTTTAAAGTTAACAGCATCATTATCTGCACTACCCGCATCGATATTGGTGAGTTTACGTTTTATTGTATCGTTACCAAAGGAGACTTCATTCACATTTGAAGCCACGGAAGAACGACCAATCGCGACGGCATTATTGGCGGTAGCTTTACTGGAAACACCGATAGCGACCCCTCCATCTGCGGTATCGGATGCTAATGCAGCTCGCCCAATCGCGACACCATTATTTTCAGCAACTGCACTGCGTCCAACGCTGGTACTTAAGTTATTTGCGATGGTTGCAACTCCTAGAGCAGTACCACCTGTGCTGACATAAGTTCCAGCGCCAAATGCAGTATTACCAAAACCATAAGCGACAGAATTTGGACCAAAAATAACACTTCCGCCAGTCGCATCCGTTTTAGAGTCGGTCGCTGAGTTAGCAAGACTAGAGTTTTTTCCCACAACGATTGTTTCAGGTAAATAAAGGTTACTTGGACTATTTGAGTTCCATTTTGCAGTAGGAAAATACTTTTTATAGATATCTATATTATAAACCGCAACCATTTTTTCGTCATCATCGACTATTACTGTTAATTTATCACTAACAACCGCATTAGCGATTAACGGAAATAAACCAGATAAAACAATTACAATATTTTTTATATTAAATATTCTTAAAATATTCTCTTTTTTGCTATTGCATTTATTTTTTGGATTAATCTTATTGTCTGTTGAGTTTTTTAATTTTGGTCCGGATTGCATTATTTCAGGTACGGCAACCCACGACTTTATCGCGTCGTTCCAAATAGTTTTATAAACTTTATTCATAATGAATTCCTATGAAATATAGCATTGCTGCGTGTAGGGTTAATTAATCTGCGTAAAGTTTACGTAGATATTGAATTTTTGTTATTAGGCTTTAATTATACTAATCACAATGGTAAGTAAATGTCATTAATAAAATAATGAACAGGGGTTTTGATTTGATTTTTTTTATGTAATTAAGCTTTAATTAATTAAGTTTATTTAAATTTAAATAAGTGAAAAACATAATTAAGTATATTTTCAATATAAAAAAATATAAAAATAAAATTATCGAATGATAAAACTGCAAAAATACGCATATACAGCGTATTGATGCATTTTTTTGATCTTCAAAGTTTTAAACCTGATACGAGTATTTACGTTAAATCTTTGGGCTGTTTAATCATATTTTTTATTTCACTGAGTGGGTTTCATTCGCCATATCTTTTCAACATATTCATTTATGGTTCTATCGGAAGAGAAATAGCCCATATTAGCAATATTATTGAGGGTTTTTTGCGTCCATAACGTTGGGTTTTGGTATAGCTTATCGACGGCATCTTGGGCTTGAACGTAAGAGTGGTAATCGGCAAGCAATTGGTAATGATCGCCAAAATTAATCAGAGAATCATAAAGCGGGTAATAGCGGTTAGGGTCATCAGGGCTGAAAATGCCCGAAACGAGGGAATTGAGGACATTGTGCAGATCTTCATGATCTTGGTAAATCTTTCGTGGGTCATAGCCTTGTGTGCGAATCGCGTTAACTTGCTCGGCGGTATGCCCAAAGATAAACATATTGTCTTCGCCAACATGTTCGCGAATTTCAATATTAGCACCGTCTAATGTGCCGATGGTCAATGCGCCATTGAGGGCAAATTTCATATTACCTGTTCCAGAAGCTTCAGTTCCTGCAAGGGATATCTGCTCAGATAAGTCGGTGGCGGGAATAATTAACTCCGCTAAGCTCACGCTGTAATTTGGAATAAAAATCACTTTTAAGCGGTTTTTGATTCGGGCGTCATGGTTAATCACGTTAGCGATATCATTGATGAGTCGGATAATCATTTTGGCGTTAACGTAGGATGAGGCGGCTTTTCCTGAAAAAATCACCACGCGCGGAACCCAATTTTTTTCGGGAAGTTGCAAGATACGCTGGTAGCGTCCAATGACTTGCAAGATATTGAGTAATTGGCGTTTATATTCATGAATACGTTTAATTTGTACATCGAACATAGCGTGAGGGTCGACGATGATATTGACGTTTTTAGCGATATAGTCGGCGAGAGCAACTTTGTTTTCTAATTTGCAGGTTTTTAACCGCTCAATAAATAGAGGAAAATCGGTGCGTTGCTGTAGGCGCGAAAGCTCTGTGAGATCTTCCCGCCAACTTTCACCGATGGTTTCATCAATCAAGCTTGCCAGGGGTTTATTGCACAACGCCAGCCAGCGGCGTGGGGTAATGCCATTGGTGATATTGCTAAAACGCTTAGGAAATACTTTGGCAAAATCAGCGAAAATTTCTTGAGTCATGAGCTCAGAATGCAGCTTTGACACACCATTTATTTGGTAGCTACCCACGACGGCAAGCCATGCCATGCGAACATAGCGTCCATGGGATTCATCAATCAGAGATAGGCGGGTTAAAAGTTCTGGGTTATTGGGGTAACGCTGTTTGATCTCAGTGAGAAAGTGGTCGTTTATTTCAAAGATAATTTGTAGATGGCGAGGGAGCAATCGCCCGAGAAGGTCCACAGACCATCGTTCTAATGCTTCTCCCATCAGAGTGTGATTGGTGTAGGAAAAGATTCTTTCACTCATTTGCCATGCGGCTTCCCACTCATATTCGTGCTCATCGATAAGCAAGCGCATCAGTTCAGGAATGGCTAAAACGGGGTGGGTATCATTTAGATGGATTGCCACTTTATCGGCAAGATTACTCAACGTGCCATGGACTCGGTAATGGACATCGAGGATATTTTGCAAGGTTGCTGATACAAGAAAATACTCTTGCCCAAGACGCAAAATTTTCCCTGATTCCGTAGAATCATTGGGGTAGAGCACACGGGAGACATTCTCAGAAAAATTTTTATCTTCAACGGCGGCCGAGTATTCCCCTTGGTTAAATTTGTTGATGTTCATTTCATTCGTGGCATGGGCAGACCATAGGCGTAGGGTGTTGGTGGCGTCGCAGCCATAGCCCATCACGATTTGGTCATAGGCGCGAGCAAGCACTTCTTCAGTTTCCACCCAACGAACGATTTTACCTTCTTGTTGAAGGCGGCCGGCAAAGCGGACTTTGTAGCTAAGGTTATAGCGCGGAAACTCCCATGCATTACCATATTGTAACCAGCGGTCAGTGGATTCAACTTGTTGACCATCAATAATATTTTGCTGAAACATGCCATATTCGTAGCGAATTCCAAATCCAACGGAAGGAATTTTTAAGGTAGCGAGAGAATCTAGAAAGCAGGCGGCAAGACGCCCTAAACCGCCATTGCCTAAACCGGGGTCATCCTCTTCTTCTAAAATAGCACTTAGTTCAAAGCCCATTTTTTTCAACGCATCAGCCACATCTTCGTACATGCCTAAATTTAATAAAGTATTGGAAAGGGTGCGGCCAATCAGAAACTCCATTGAAAGATAGGCAACCGCACGATCCGATTGAGATAGAGAACGGCGAATAGCACGTAACCAACGGTCAACGGTTAAGTCGCGGATAGCGTAGGAGATGGCATTGAGCCAATCATGTTGGGTGGCAATAATGGGGTCTTTGCCAATCATAAACTTCAGTTTGGTTTGAATGGAGTCGATCAGGGTGTTGATCCGCTGCTCGCGATTTTGGATGGTAAATGGATCATTCATGGTTAGCACCTTCAATCGTTGGGGAATGGAGCGTTGGCTCAATTAAGTTCTGGTAAAGCACAAGGTATTTTTGGGCGGAAGATTGCCAGCTAAAATTCATCTGCATACCTTGGCGGCGTACGCGTTTCCAGCGAGTCGGTTCATTCCACAGAGCGAAAACGCGACGTACAGCATCATTGAGTTCGGTAGCTTTTCCATGGTGGGAGCGATAACCGTGATAGTCATGAAAGACAAAACCGGTTGCTGTGCGATCTGCCAAATTTTCGAGGGAGCAATCGGTGACAGTATCGGCTAGCCCGCCTGTGTGGCGAACCAGTGGGAGAGTGCCATATTTCAGACCATAAAGTTGGGTTAGCCCACAAGGTTCGTAGCGGCTAGGCACCACAATCACATCAGCGGCAGCAATCAATTTATGGGCGTGGGGTTCGTCATAGCCAATAAGGACAGAAACCTGTTTTGGGAATTGGTCGGCAAGTTGCTCAAAGGCCTGCTGTAAATCAGCATCGCCACTGCCTAAGACTGACAATTGTCCGCCTTGGTGCAACAAATCGGGGATCACTTCCAGCAAGAGGTCTAATCCCTTTTGTGTACTGAGGCGGCTGACAACACCGAATAATGGCACTTTATCGGTGACATTAAGTTTGTTTTCTCGTTGGTGGGTCATTTTACTGATGGCTTTGCCGAGCATATTTTGCCGCCCGTAATTATGGGGGATCAACGGGTCAAGCTGTGGATCCCAAACTTGGTAATCCACGCCGTTTAAGATCCCCAAAATATCCTCTTGAGATTGGCGCAGCTTAAGTAAATTGGCGAGCCCATAACCGTATTCAGGAGTGGTAACTTCTTTGGCATAAGTGGGACTGACAAAGGTGATTTTATTGGCGTAGAACAGCCCCGCTTTGAGGTAGGAAATTTGCCCATAAAATTCTAGGCCTTCGGGGGAATAAAATCCGTTAGGCAGCTGCAACTCAGGAAAATGGATTGCCGAAAATAGCCCTTGGTAAGCCAGATTATGAACGGTAAATACGCAAGGAACAGGGTAATTTTTGGCGGCGAGATAGGCGGCGCATAGTCCCGCATGCCAGTCGTGGGCGTGAATAATGTCGGGTCGCCAATCGGCATCAAAACCGCAGGCAAGTTCGCTGCTTATCCAGCCTAATAAAGCAAAGCGCAGATAGTTGTCCCTGTATTCTTGTTGATTATTGTCGTGGTAGGGGCTACCTGTACGCTGATAGAGATGCGGGGCGTCAATTAAATAGAGGCCGACGCCATCATAATGGCCAAAACGCAGAGTGATGGGGCCTGCAAATGTATTGATATGGTTGCCAACCAAGGTGTGATGAACGGCATCCAGTAGCGCAGGAAAACCGGGTAATACGATACGGACATCCGCCCCTTCAGCGATTTGAGCTTGAGGTAATGCGCCGAGCACATCCGCTAAGCCGCCTGTTTTTAGCAGTGGAAATAATTCTGAGCCAGCATGAAGTACGCGCATCTGAGTCTCCTTTAAGCGGCAAGGTTATCGAGCATTGTTTGAGTGACAAGGACGACGCCACCTTCCGAGCGGTAGAAATGTTGGGCATCCCATTGTGGATCTTCACCAATCACCAGTTTGTTGGGTAACACACAGCCGCTATCGATAATGCAGCGTTGTAAGCGGCAGGCATATCCAATAGAGACATCGGGGAGGATCACACAGGCATTGAGTTGGCTGTGAGCATTCACGCGGACATTTTGGAAAATTACGGAGTTAGCAATTTTGGCATCTTCGACGATGGAGCCTGCATTAATCAATGTGTTGGTAATCTGAGGGGGCTGCTGTGACTCACCTTGAATAAACCGAGCGGGTGCTAATGGGGAGTGACCCGTCCGAATCGACCAATGGGGATCATACATATCCAGTGCGGGCTTCGCTGAAACTAAATCAATATTGGCGTTCCAGTAGGCATCAATGGTGCCTACGTCGCGCCAGTAGGGAGATGCACCTATATTAAAATCAGAATAGACACAGGAGCGGCTAAACGGGTGCGCCCAAGCTTTGCCTTGCTGTACCGCTTTAGGGATTAAGTTTTTACCAAAATCATGCTGTGTATTCTGCTGTTGCTGCTCTTCAGAAAGTAATTGGTAGAGGTATTGGGCATCAAAAACATAAACGCCCATACTGGCTAATGCGACATAAGGCTTCCCCGGCATCGATGGGGGAAATTGAGGCTTTTCAATAAAATTAATTATTTTTTCGTCATCGTTAATGTCCATGATGCCAAATTCAGACGCTTGGCTACAGGGCACTTCAATACAGGCCACCGTGCATTGGCTCCCTTTTTCTACATGGTCGAGCAACATGCGTGAATAATCCATTTTGTAAATATGATCCCCGGCTAACACAATGATGTATTTGGCTTGATATTGGCTAATCACATCGAGATTTTGAAAGATGGCATCGGCAGTACCTTGGTACCAATCTTCGGCATCCTGTTTCTGTTGAGCAGGGAAAATTTCAATAAATTCATTGGTTTTTCCGTTTAGAAATGACCAACTGTGCTGAATATGTTGGATTAAGTGATGGGAATAGTATTGGGTCAGTATACCGACGCGATAAATACCGGAATTAATACAGTTAGATAAGGTGAAATCAATAATTCGAAATTTCCCGCCAAAGTGGAGTGAAGGTTTTGGCTGCTTCTGAGTCAGGGCTTTGAGACGAGAGCCTTTACCACCCGCCAAGATAAGCGCAACCGTATTGCTCGGAAGTTCTTTGGCTAATAGTTGCCTCGAAATAGAATTTGGGTAGGCATAAAAAGGCATTTTCTCTAACATATCAATTCCTTAATGGCACTTTGCGAAAATTCGTGGCGCTGCATGACCACGAAGGTTTTTGGGGGAATAGAGCTAAGCAAGTGGAAATGAAAAGGCGGGACAGGGTGCCAATTCCCCTCGGGAAGCGTGAGTGAATGGGGCTGCTCAGTGAAATTAATCAGTAATAGCCATTGACCAGAAAGTAACACTTGCATGGGGCATGATTGCTGCCACTGTTCAAGGGTTATGGGGGAGCCTTGGGCATTTAGCCACTCAACGGTTTTATGGGGTGGCAGTGAATGCCACCATTGCCCCGACGTCAGTGCAGGGATCTGCTGGCGCAATGCGGCGAGTTGTGCGGTAAATTCCATAAGCGAGTGATCGGCTTCCTGCCAGTTAAGCCAGCTTATCGGGTTATCTTGGCAATAAGCGTTATTATTCCCTTGTTGGCTATGCCCTAATTCATCTCCTGCACGTAGCATCGGAGTGCCTAATGACAAGAACAGCAAACTTAATAAATGACGCTGGCTCTTTTGGCGTTCCCGCGCTATTTTCTCGGGGGCATTTAACCCTTCAAAACCATGATTATGACTGTTGTTGTGGTTGGTACCATCTTGGTTATTTTCACCGTTAGCATGGTTATGCTTGTGATTAAAACTGACCAAATCTTGCAGGGTAAAGCCATCGTGTGCGGTGATGTGGTTAATTGAAACAAAACTAGGACGATCATTCTGTAAAAAGCAGTCCCGCGAGCCTGCAAGGCGACTTGCCAAGGTACCGATAGGAATATCTTGATACAAAACAGCACGACGGCAATCATTGCGAAATTGGTCATTCCATTCGGCAAAAGGCAGTGGAAATTGCCCCAGTTGGTAACCGTTGTTGGCGAGATCCCAAGGTTCGGCAATCAACTTAAGCTGCCCAAGAATGGGGTCTTGGCAGATAACCTTAAGCAGTGGAGCATGGGAATTAAATTCCGGAGTTCTCCCCAATATCGTGGATAAATCAAAACGAAAGCCATCAACATGGCATTCAATTGCCCAAAAATGCAGGCAGTCCAGCACCCATTGGCTTACGGTGGGGTGGAACAATTTCAATGTATTGCCGCAGCCCGCCCAATCTGCATATTCGCCATTTTCACTTAACCAGTAATAGGTGGGGTTATCTAACCCTCTAAACGATAAGCAAGGCCCTGAGCGGTCTAATTCGGCCGTGTGGTTAAACACAATATCGAGGATAACTTCAATGCCAGCACGATGCAGGGCTTTGACCATATCGCGAAACTCACGCAGTGGCGTAGAGCCTGCTTGCCCAGACCAATGCTGAGGCTCAATCGCAAACGGTGCCAGCGTGTTATAGCCCCAATAATTAGTGAGATTTTTAGCCTGTAATCGCGGTTCATCCAGATGAAATTGCACAGGGAGCAGCTCCAGTGCCGTTACACCAAGTCGCGTTAAATGCTGGACTATGCAAGGGTGTGCGAGAGCCGCATAGCTACCACGCAGGGCTGGCGGAATGTCAGGGTGTAGCATGGTAAGCCCCCGAACATGGGTTTCATAAATCACGGTTTTTGACCATGGAGTATGAAGAGGCGTATCCCCTTGCCAGTCATACGGGTCATGGCTGATGACGGAGTAAGGATGCTGTTTACCACTGAGTTCGCGGCTGTAAGGGTCAATCAGTAAGTGGGCCTCATCAAAAAATAATCCTGCTTGCGGTTCCCATTTCCCGCTGGCGCGATAACCATAATGCAGACCCGCTTTTGCCCCCATTAAATAACCATGCCAAATATGGTTATTCCCCCGATAGAGCGAGTAACGAGTTTCATCACCAAGTGAGTCCAACACGCACAGGTCAATGTGTTCTGCATGTTCGCTATAGACCGCAAAATTGACGCCGTGTTCGTCCATGTGGCTGCCAAGGGGGGAAGCGTGACCTTGCCGAAAATTAAAATGTGTCATTCGGTGCCTCCCGTTTCCAAATCCGCCCGTTTCAAATACAGGGTAGCCAAAGGGGGAAGCGTAATATTTAGGGAGTGATTTTTACCGTGAGCCGCTATTTGCTGGGTGGATATTGCCCCCTGATTGCCCACATTACTGCCACGATAATAGTGAGAATCGGTATTGATAATTTCTTGGTAGCAAGCCGATTGGTGAACGCCAATGCGGTAGTTTTCGCGGGGAACGGGGGTGAAGTTGGCGACCACCAGAATTTCATGATTGTTAGCATCGCGCCGTACAAAGGCGAATACTGAATTTTGATGGTCATCAACGACCAACCATTCGAAGCCTTGTGGGGAATCGTCGAGCTGGTACAGAGGTGGATGCTGCTGATAACAGTGATTTAAATCGCGTACAAGGTGCTGTACACCGGTATGCCAGCCATCATATTCAGGGTTCAGTAAATGCCAATCTAGCCCCGTGTCGTGATCCCACTCTCGCCCTTGGGCGAATTCTCCTCCCATAAACAACAATTTTTTACCGGGATGACCCCACATAAATCCATAATAAGCTCGTAAATTGGCAAATTTTTGCCATGTATCGCCCGACATTTTGCTGAGAAGTGACCCTTTGCCATGTACCACTTCATCGTGGGAAAGAGGTAAAACGAAGTGTTCTTTGTGGGCGTAAAACATACCAAAGGTCATTTGTTGGTGATGATATTGGCGGTAAATCGGGTCAAGGGACATATAGCGCAGAGTGTCGTGCATCCAGCCTAAATCCCATTTGAAATCAAAACCTAAACCGTGATTTTCAACAGAGCCTGTGACATTGGGAAAGGCGGTTGACTCTTCGGCTATCATTAACGCATGGGGGCAGTTCTGTTGAACAATTTGGTTGGTATAACGTAGAAAATCGAGAGCTTCGAGGTTCTCTTTGCCACCCCATTTGTTGGGTACCCATTCTCCTTCTTCGCGGCTGTAATCGCGGTAGATCATTGAGCTAACCGCATCGACACGCAGCCCATCGACACCAAAACGCTCTAGCCAATAGAGGGCATTGCCTGCCAAAAAGTTAGCCACTTCATAGCGGCTGTAGTTATAAATCAAGGTATGCCAGTTTTGGTGGACGCCTTCGCGCGGATCCGCATATTCATACAGCGCGGTACCATCAAATTGGATTAACCCATATTCATCATTGGGAAAATGGGCAGGTACCCAATCGAGGATCACTTTAAGGTGATGCTGGTGGGCGGTTTGAATCAAGTAGAGAAAATCCTCAACGCCACCAAAACGGTAGGTTGGGGAATAGAGTCCGATAGGTTGGTAGCCCCAAGAGCCATCAAACGGGTGTTCGTTGATGGGCAGCAGCTCCAGATGGGTAAACCCCATTTCCGCCACATAAGGAATAAGTTGCTCCCCCAGTTGTCGGTAGCTTAGCCAGCCATTGTTGTGCGGGTGACGGCGCCAAGAGCCTAAATGCACTTCGTAAATTGAGATTGGCGCGGAAAGTGGCGAACTTGCAGTAGTGGAGTGGGGCGGTGTTTGTTTGTCTGGCAAGGCCGTTATCACTGATTCTACATGGGGAAATAGCACACTTTTCAGTGCGTAAGGGTCGGCTTTGACCCGTATATAGCCTCGGTTATCTTGTAATTCATATTTATACGCCTGTCCGAGTTTGGCTTCAGGAATAAACCGTTCCCAAATACCCACCTCATGGCGCAATGTCATTGGGTGAATACGCCCATCCCACTGATTAAATTCGCCAACAACTGAGACCCGTTGAGCATTGGGCGCCCATAAAGAAAAAATCACCCCATCAACACCGTCGAAGTTGACGGGGTGGGCACCAAGACATTCATAGGGACGTAGATGGGTGCCTTCTGCCAGTAGCCAGCCATCTATGTCACGAATGAGAGTGCCAAAGCCATCAGTGTGCTTTTTAATTGCTTGGGTTTCTGCGGAAGGTATTTCAGCAGAACGACGCCCTGAAGTTATTTGAGAAATAACTTCGCGATTATTAGTTGGCAAATAAATAACCTCAAGAAAAGTGAAATGAGCAATTTAAACTTTACTTAAATTATTTAATTTGTATTTGATAGGCTTCACATATTTAGCTTTAAAAGTTATTAAATTCGTTATTTAACAATGAGTTGATTTGTTTTTGAATAGTATTATTAAGTTATCAATTAATAATACTCAACGTAATTAAATGCTTAATTTAATAACTATCACCCGATTATGATTGATATCGAAATATCGGGTGATTATTTATCTTTATTTACACCTATTCAGAGTGATTTGTTTAATTATTCACTTTTCTCTACTTCAAAAATTATTGATTGATAAGGCTGTAGGATAATTTGCTGCTTGTCGTTATGGGTATTGTCATTATGGGCACTTGCGATATTGCTTAAATGCACTTGGCGATAATGTTGGTGAATAGCCTGCGGTTTATCGCTGAAATTACAGTAAATATCGATGGCGCGTGAGCCTAATGTTCGGCGATAAGCAATAACAGGTTCAGGGGCGCTGATTTCTGAGAATTCGCCTTCAACCAAGATATCGCTAATTGGCGAATGGCGGCGTAGGGTAATTAATTGCTGGTAAAACGCGAAAAGTGAATCGGGGTGCTGCTGTTGAGTCGTTGCATTGATCTCGCGGTAATTGGGATTAACCTTCAACCATGGGATGCCTGTGGTAAATCCGCCATGATGTTGGTTATTCCATTGAAATGGTGTTCGTGCATTGTCGCGGCTGCGTTGGGTAAAATAGTTCATCATGGTGGTGTGAGAGTATCCGTGCGTTTGACCCCATAGGTAGAGTTTAAAGAGATGCAGATCGTGGTGCTCGTTGAGCGTCATTGGGCAGTTCGTCATGCCAATTTCTTGTCCTTGATAAATAAATGGCGTGCCGCGCTGAGTCAGTAAGAACATCGCCAACATTTTTTCGGCGACAGGGGAGATGGCGCCTTTCGGTAAGAATTTGTTCAGTGAGCGCGGTTGGTCATGATTTTCTAAATAAGGCGCGCCCCAACCAACTTGCTGGGTTGTGAGCTGGCTTTTTAGAAAAACAGGTTTCAAACGTTCACCAGTGATTGGAGCAATGGAAAACGGGGGCTGCTTGGCAATGTCGAGATCCGCAATACTGAAATCAAACACCATAGAGAATGAGCCGTCCTCACCAATATAATTCGCAAGATCTTGCGGTGGAACATCGATTTCAGCCACCGTCATTGAGTTCGCAGGATGGAAGGTTTGGCTCGCGAGCTCCTTTAAAAATTCATGGATGCCCGGTTGGTTAACCACCCAAGGAACTAAAGACGCCGTGCCGTCTTCCCGATCAGGAGGGAATTGGTAAGGCGAGAGGGCTTCAGGGGATTTTTTTATATTGCCGATGGCATCAATGCGGAATCCTGCAACCCCTTTAGCTATCCAACGATTGATCATTTGGATAATTTCTTGGCGCAACTGTGGATTTTCCCAATTAAGATCAGGTTGCTCGGGGCCGAAAGAGTTGAAGTACCAGCGATTGCTATCGGGAACTCGAGTCCAGACTGGGCAGTCAAAATAGGTACGTAAATTGTTCGGTGGAGTGGGTTTATCCCATTCAATAAATTGGTAATAGTCGGCGTAAGGGCTATTGGGATCAGCAAGGGCAGCTTCGAACCAAGGGTGCTGGTTTGAGCTGTGATTAAGCACCAAGTCCAGCAGAATTTTAATGCCACGCTGCGAAGCTTGGCTGATTAAAATATCAAGGTCATCATTGCTGCCAAAAACCGGATCCACGCTGTCATAGTTGGCAATGTCATAGCCATTATCTTTCATCGGTGATTCAAAAATTGGACATAGCCAAATCACGTTTACGCCTAAAGATTGGATATAGTCTAGCTTGGCGGTGATACCAGCAAGATCGCCAATACCGTCGCCATTATGGTCATAGAAGCTTTTGGGGTAGATTTGATATACCACCGCGGATTTCCACCAGGCTTGAGCCATTTGTTTTCTCCTTAATCAAAATAAGATGTGAGTAAGTTGCTTTAAATATAGGTAATGTGTGTTTTTGTGCGATGTATCATTATTTTGCGAAATGCAAATGCAAACTAATATCATTAGCGCTATGTTTCATGTAAGATGACCGCCATCTTCGGGTCATGAATGACGTGACTAACGATAATCACATTGAAAGGTGGAGGAATTTAGATGTTCGCAAAATCATTAGTTTCAGGGTTTGCCCTATTATCCGTTGTTGCGTTAGCGGGTTGTGATGACGCTAAGCAAACACAAACAGCAGCGCCAACGACCGAGCAGCCAGCAGCAGAAAAACCAGCTGAAAAACAAACGATTGTCGTTGAACATGCTCAAGGTAAAACTGAAATTCCTAGCCATCCACAACGTGCGTTTGTGATGAACATGGAAACCTTAGACATCATCGATGCGCTGGGTATTCCGGTGATTGGTGTTCCACAAACTAACGCCCATTTTCCACAGTTTTTAGAGAAATATAGCACCTCAGAATATGTTAATGGCGGGAGCTTATTTGAGCCGGCTTATGAAACTATCAGCAGTGCAAAACCTGATGTGATTTTAGGTGGTAGCCGTGCTCGCGACGCTTATGACAAATTAAGCGGTATCGCACCAACGATTTCTCTGGATATTGATAACAAACGTTTTATTGATAGCCTGATGGAGCGTACTGCGCTGTTAGGTTCTTTATTTGGTAAAGAAGAACAAGCGAATAAACTCGTTTCTGACTTCAAAAACAAAATTAATGATATCAAAGGCAAAACCCCTGAAGCGGGCAAGGCGATGGTGATCTTAGTGAGCGGCGGTAAAATTTCTGCTTACGGCCCAGGTTCCCGTTTTGGCTTTATCTTTGATGTATTAGGTTTCGAACCGGCTTATGTCTTCACTGAAGATACTGGCCGTCACGGTAATATCGTGAACTCAGAACTGTTATTAAAACTGAACCCAGACTGGTTATTTGTTATCGACCGTGATGGTGCGATTGGTGCGAAAGATGCACAACCTGCGGCAGACGTGTTAGACAATGCATTAGTTAGAAAAACCTCTGCATGGGAAAAAGGCCAAGTGGCTTATTTAGATTCTTCAGCGGTTTATATCGCTGGTGGTATCCAAACTTATTCCCAATTAATGGATGATGTAAACAAAGCTTTAGAGAAGAAAAAAACGAATTAATCAATGAAAACGCTTTATCTCTCTTTTGGTATTCTCGCGTTATTGGTATTAGCGGTATTAAGCTTGTTTATTGGAGCGGGTGACGTGTCACCCGTTTCGCTTTTCACCGACCCCGAGATGCAAGATATCTTTTTCGTGAGCCGTATCCCTCGCACCGCCGCCCTGATCCTCGCAGGAAGCGCCATGAGCGTCGCGGGGCTGATTATGCAGCTACTCACCCAAAACCGTTTCATCGAACCTTCCCTTGCGGGTACCACGCAATCAGCGAGCCTTGGTTTACTGTTCGTGATGATCCTGTATCCAACAGCTTCTATCATGACCAAAATGGTGGTAGCGAGCGGATTTGCACTGCTAGGCACCGCACTGTTTATGCTGATTTTGCGCCGGATCATTTTGAAGTCCGCCCTGATAGTGCCGTTAGTCGGTATCATGCTAGGGGCCGTGATCAGCGCGCTTACCATTTTTACTGCCTACTATTTCGACCTGCTTCAATCCCTAGGTGCTTGGATGAGCGGCGATTTCTCCAGTATTTTACAAGGTCGCTATGAGCTGCTTTGGCTGGTGGGTGGCTTAACACTGGCTGCCTGTTTAATTGCCGATAGCTTTACAGTGGCAGGGATGGGGCGTGAGTTTTCCGTTAACGTCGGTTTGAATTACCAGAAAGTGATGACCATCGGGTTATCTATTATCGCCTTAATCAGCGGTGTGGTCGTGGTCGTTGTCGGTGCGTTGCCATTCTTAGGATTGATTGTCCCGAACCTGATTAGCTTGATGATGGGGGACAATATTCGTAAAACTATCCCGTGGATTTGTTTGGCAGGTGGCGGCTTAGTGCTGCTGTGTGACATTATTGGTCGCCTAATTCGCTATCCGTTTGAAATTCCTGCGAGTGTGATTTTAGGTGTCGTCGGCGCGGTTATTTTCCTTTATCTCTTGTTAAAGCATCAGCGTTATGGAAAAAGTTAATTCATTAAGTTTGCCAGTGAAAAGAACGTTCACGCCAATCCAGCGCATCGGTTTGTTGGCTGCGCTGTCAGTGCTGTCGATCATTTTATACATGACCATTAATTTGGGCAGTAATCTTGCGTATATCCTGCCCCATCGTGGTTATATCGTTCTAACAATGATCATTGTGGCGTTTGGTTCTGGGGTGTCGACGGTTCTGTTTCAAACTATCGCCAATAACAAAATTCTGACGCCATCCATTATGGGGTTAGAGGCATTGTTCATCCTGCTGCAAACTATCTTTGTGTTTTATACCGATAGTTTTCCCGCATCATGGCTGTTGAATATTGGTAAGTTTTTACTGGAATCATCTCTACTGGTGATTTTCTCTGTACTGCTGTACCGCTGGCTGTTTATCTCCGTCAAAATGAATATCAACTTAGTGTTGATGGTGGGGATTATCCTCGGAACCTTGTTTCGCAGTGTGGCGACCTTATTGCAAAGATTGATGGATCCGAATGAGTTTTCCATTTTGCAAAGCCGGATGTTCGCGACTTTTACCAAAGGAACGCCGGAGCTGATTCTATTCACGTTGGTGATCACCGTGATTGTGGGCATTCTGCTTTGGCGTATGCGTTACTGCTTTGACGTGCTCGCACTGGGACAAGCTAATGCGGTGAACTTAGGGATTAACTACCGTCAGCAAGTCACCGTAATCTTATTACTGATTTCTGTCTTAGTGGCAATTTCCACGGCGCTGGTGGGCCCGCTCACGTTCCTCGGCTTGATGGTGGCTAACTTGGCTTACTACATCGCAGGAAGCAGCCAGCATCGCTATTTATTGCCAGTTTCTTTCCTACTCGGTGTGATTGCATTAGTGGGCGGACAGTTGGTTCTTGAATATGGATTGAATAAAGCGGGTACCTTGTCTGTGGTACTCGAGTTTGTCGGTGGAATATTCTTTATTTATATGGTGTTAAGAAGGTTTTAGTATGATTGAAATTCATCAGGTATCGAAAAGTTATCAAGATACTAAGGTCTTAGATAACGTTACAGCCAATATTAAAAATAGCGGTGTCACTTCAATCATCGGTCCAAATGGTGCAGGGAAATCAACGCTGTTGTCGATTATTGGTCGCTTACTATCGGCGGATCACGGTTATGTCAAAGTGAATAACTTGGATGTCTCGACGACACCAAGCGACCAGCTCGCAACCTGCTTATCGGTACTTCGCCAAGAAAACCAATTTGCTAGCCGTTTAACGGTGGAAGAGCTGGTTGGTTTCGGGCGTTATCCTTATACCAAAGGGCGCTTAACACTGGATGACAAGCAGAAAATCGACGAGTCTTTGGCATTTTTGAACTTAACTGAGTTTCGCCATCGTTATCTTGATGAACTTTCTGGCGGTCAGCGTCAGCGTGCGTATGTGGCGATGGTGCTATGCCAAGATACCGAATATGTGCTGCTGGATGAACCACTGAATAACTTGGATATGAAGCACGCGGTGATCATGATGAAATTACTGCGCCGTGCGGCGGATGAGCTAGGTAAAACCATCATTCTGGTGATCCACGATATTAACTTTGCTTCAGTGTATTCAGACTATATCGTGGCGCTGCGAAATGGACGTTTGTCTTACCACGGCGAGCCTCAAGAGATCATGAAGTCCGAGATTTTAGAGGAAATTTTCGATACGCCGCTTGAAGTTAAAGAGCTGGATGGACAACGGATCGCGCTGTATTACTGATTTTATCCGCTCCAATAGATGATATTGGAGCGGTGTATTATTGCGGCGGGATCGTAATATCTTCGTCGCTGTCGAGCTCATCCAGCGGCTGAAGAATTTCAAGGCGTTTGATACCATCAGCATTCACCACTAAACGTGCTAATTCATTGTAGGCTTTCTTATTCATGATGACGCGGCGGCACAGGTAAATATGATAAACCTTTTCGCCTATAATCACGGGTTCATCATCATTCACCATCAACTCTTCATAGCTAATATCGAGATATTTCAAAAAGTCTGAAATATTAACCCGCGTAATATCCACAATGGACGATTGAGTCTGCATAAAGGCCGCAGAATGGCTGTGCAAGGTGACATCCTTGCGATAATACAGAATATCTTCCACACGCTGCACATTGACCAAATTTACCCAGTGGGATTTTTGTCGCATTTCATGAATATCTGGGGATAGGGTGCTTTCTTTCAGAAAGCGGAATGATTCCTTACAAACCCCAACCGGCTCTTTGACTCCTTCCCGATAAATACGCAATTGGCGGTCGGGGATCCAGCGTTGAAACAGACGGTATAGCTGTTCTCGTCCAATCTCTTTTAAACGATCTTTAAAGATATAACCAATCACCATCGCTAAGAATAAATTGGCGCTGAGCGCACCGTATTTACCTTGCCACATAAAGGCGATAAATGTGGCGAAAATCATCGAAATTGCAGCTGCAATCCCATAAATGGAGTGCAAAAGTAACGGAAGACCTCGTTTGTGGCGGATCTCTAAGTAGAGGTAGCGATTAATATATTTTTTCAGCAAATTGCGGCGGTAAGTGACCATTTCCGCATCGTTTTCATCATGCGGAAAGCTATCTGGTGCTAGCTTTTTCAAGTAACGCATTTCTTGATACCACAGATGGCGAATTTCATCGCGCAGAGGAAGCTGTTTGTCTTTTAATAAATCCTGTAAGTAAAACAGGGTGTAATGGGACATAAACTCATCGCAATAGGCGAAAGCGTTGGATTGAATCACGCTCTCAATGGGGGCAGTATAGGCGCTGAGTTCTCGATAGCGTTTGAGCCCATGCTCAATGTCTGCCAGCATCCCCGTTATATACTCCTCAGTTTGCCGTTGAGCGTTTTGGGTGACCATCTTCAGGGTTAGCCGTACGCTGCGCTTAAAGGTGAGTGCAAAGCGTTTTAGATGGTTTTCATATTCATCTAATGTTGGGGGTAATTCAGGATCTAACCGTTCCAACCAGCTTTTTAATTCATCAACTAGCCCACCTTCTGCAGGAATAGAAGCGAGTTGCACAGTAGGTGCTCGCAGTCGAATATAGTTTTTTAAGCTGCGCTGAAGATTTGAAGGGGTGTAGAGATCCGGGTTAACTTGCATCGATGCCGGAAGAAAAAAGAAGGTTTCAACTTGGTAGCGGATCTCTTTTGATTTCCGAGGAAAAAAGACTTGCTGTTTGATTTCAAACTGCTTTTTACCGTGGATTTTCAGAGATTCTTTAATCATGGCCTTCCTACCGGTGTTTCAGCGTATTCAAATATGGGATGAATACGATGCAAGTATTTATCAAGGAAGAACAATAGTAATGTGGATGGCAATAAAAGAGAAGGGAGACAGAGAGAAGGAAAACAAAAACGGCCGCTAATGTTTACTTCCAAGCCAAAGCGGAAATAAATAGTCGGCCGTTTTAAGCGTTCGTTGTCAGTTAAAAATTATTTTTTAGCTGCTGGGCGAACTGCGGTTACTTCAATTTCCACTCTCCAAGCTGGGTTAGCCAGTTTAGCGACTTGGAAGGTAGAACGAGCTGGCAGATTGGTTACTTTTTCAGTTTCATAGAACTTGTTGTAGCCAGCCATGAAGCCAGCGAAGTCCATAGTTCCTTTAGTTTCATCACCACCAACTAAGAAAACTTGCATTTTAACAACGTCATTCATAGTCAGACCCATTTCACCCAGAGTCGCTTGAATTTGTTTCAGAACGTTGATTGTTTGTACTTCAGTGTTACCGTAAGACTCTAAAACGCCTTCTGGAGCATCTTTAGAGATTTTAGAAGGAACTTTCCCGCTCAGGAAGATGAGGCTGTTGTTCGCGCTGATTTCTACTGATTCAGCGATTGGGAAACCTTTAACTGGAACACGTTTCACATCGTCTGCTGCGTTTGCAGTTGCTACACCTAAAACTAAAGGTAAGGAAAGCAGTAAAGTTTTGTAGCGCATAATAACTCCTTTATATATGAAAGTAGGAACCTATTAAGACCGTAAGGGGCTCGATAGGTTCCATCTAATTGTGTTTCGTTTTAATTAGTTAAAACGAGACAGTTTATAAGGCGTTGGATCGATAAATGTCTTCTCGTCCATTAACAATTCAGCAGTTAATCGACCAGCCGCCGGGCTTTCAGTCATACCCCAACCAGTCGCGGTATTGATAACCAGACCTGGGTACTGTTCAACTTTAGAAATGATTGGAATCTCGTCATCAGTTGGAGAAACGGTACCGCCCCAACGTTCAACAACTTTAGATTCTTTAAATACTGGGAATTCTTTTCTCAGACGCTCAAGAACGCCATCTAAGTGGTCGTTGTTTGGCGTGTTAGTTGCTGTACGGAACTCTTCGAATGGAGTCTTCTCGTCTAAGTTCCAAGAAGTTGCCATAGTGAATGAGTTGAACAGGTCTTTACCGATAGAGAATTCTAATGGTAATTCGCCGCCGCCTAATACGTGCAGGAAGCGTGGCCCTAACAGGAAGCTATCTTTCACGATAGAGCTGGTGAAGATACGTGGTGCAACCGCGTAAGTACCGTCTGCTTGTTCACGGAAGTGGATACCGTTTGGCAGGTGGACGTTACCTTTTGGTGCGCCTGGAACGCCAGTAATACGCTGTTGAGACAGGTAAACGTTCAGAGTAGGGACATCAACACCTAAGTTACCCATGAACAGACGTGACCAAATACCACCAGTCAGAACGACTTGAGAGGTTTTGATTGCACCTTTTTCAGTGACAACGTCAGAAATTTTACCGCCTGCAGTTTCTAAGCCACGAACTGCGCAATTCAGGTAGATTGGAATACCAATTGATTTTGCGTAGTTAGCCATTGCTGGGGTAACAGTTTCTGGGTCAAGGCTACCAGAATCTTCTTCAAAACCACCAATTTTCCATGGAGATTGAGCACCAACCAGACGATTAGCCAGTTCTTGGCCTTCGATCATACGGGTTCTCAGCGGGGTATCGAAACCTGGGTTTTCAGACGCAGATTTGATCCACGCTCTTGCAACTTCCAGATCTTCTTCGCTTGAAGGAACTTCAACACGGCCTTGAACACGGTAGCTAGTATCAGCACCGATTTTTTCGTTCATGCCGAGCCATTGAATTTTTCCGTAGTGGTGTAATGGGAAAATAGCTGGGGAGGTTTTATAGCTGATGATCTGGCTGTATGCGCGACCAGATTGCTCGCCGCCGACAACGCCTTTTTCACAGATAACAACGTTTAAGCCGCGCTCTTTCAGGTTAATCGCAGTCATGATACCTTGCAGACCAGCACCGATAACGACCGCATCAGCAGATGCTGGTAATTTACCTTCGGTACCCGCGACTGCAGGTACGCGTGATGGCGTAGCTTCAAAACGACCTTCTCTGCGGATCATAGGGACAACAGCTGCGCCCCCAGCAATAACACCAGCAGCACCAACCCCTAATAATAGTTTTCTTCTCGAGATTTTCATCTATAACCTCAATAACAATCTTGTTTTTTATATAGTAAATAATTTCAAATTGAGATGATGATCTTATCATATATTTTGAAATTGTTAAGTATCGAAAGGATTTGTTAATAAAATTGAGTGAAAAGTTTGAGTGGGTTATTTGATCTGGTCAGTGTTGTTGGGGGTTTGTCGCAATTTGGATTATTTTATCAATAGCAGAAATTGATAATTTTAATTGTTAATGTCAGAAAAAGTGTACAGGTGTAAATATCTAAATTTCAGATAAGGTAAATATTTTAGTGGTTAAATTGAAGCAAGGCTAAATAATTAATATCAGTTGATTATGCTGAATTTAGATTAAGTTTGATTTTGTTTTTTACTTCAAAAAATAAAGATTAAGTTAAATTTTTTAGCTATTTTATAATCACTTGATGGATTTGCATTCAATTAATTTCCGTTTAGTCGTACCGTATATTTATTGAGGGTGTTATAGATGATTATTTTCTGATCTATGCGAATTTTTGTTTATATCAATATGAAAAGTATGATTTTTTATTTTTACTGTGATTTTATTAACATAATAGGTTAATTATTTATTTGATGATTTTTTTGCTTCCAACCCTTAATCTAAATAAATCCCACACCCTTCTTGAGAGTATTCGGTTGTTAATTGCTCATATTTAAATGCAGTTATTAACATCACTAAATGTAATGATTTTATTTATGCTGATTTTTTGCATTTTCATTTTTCACATTAAGAGCAAATTTATTTTTTTATCTTGCTGATAATTTGTTCAAATTAATTAATTTGGAAAAATTTCATTTATTTTAGTATTTAACATTTGATGTATTTTTAAGCTAATGAAGAATGGTTAATGAAATGTTAAATTAAATATTAAAGTCTGGCTATCAGATAAATATATATACAATGAGAGGGATAATTGGTTAGGAAAATGGGTTATGCCTCCCTTTCGATGAACGTTAAGGGAGGCAATTTATAGTTAGCAACTCAATGCATCTGCCACTGCTTTAAAGCGAGCGAACTTATCCCGTAGCTGTTGATGAGCAATAGGGTTCGGTTGATAGGCAGTGATTTTTGGTGTGCTGGATGCAATCGCGGTATCAAACCCCGAATAATACCCAGAACCGACAGCGGCGCACAGCGCGGCGGCTTGGCAGCCTGACTGCTGAACATCAACCACTTCAAGAGGCAAATTACTGGCATCACAGAACATCTGCATCCACAACGCTGAATTGGTTGGGCCACCGGTAAAGCGGATAGCTTGAGTGCAGTCATCAATGCCCACAATACGGTCTTGATGCAGCAAATGAGAAAATACAATTCCCTGATAAATGGCGTAGGCAATATCCCCTTCAGTATGATGGGAGCTTAACCCGAGTAGCCCGCCATGCAGGTTACTGTGATAGTTAGAGCCATATAACCAAGGGAAAAATAGAATATCGTTTTGCCGTGTTGCCCCTTCGGCAACGCAAGCATTGAGCACTTTGTAATCTTGCAAACGTTGGTCGAAAAAGTGTCGAGTGAACCAAGCGAGGTTACTGGCTGAGGTTGGGCTACCTTCATGAACAAAATAGGTGCCCGGAATACAGTATTTTCCCCACACATATGGGTAATCCGAAGGCATGATTTTATCGAAAACTCGCGTGGAGATAGTCCAAGTTCCAGCGACTGCACTTAGCTTGTCTTTTTGGCTGACACCCGATGAAAGCGCAGCCCCCACCACATCGAAGAACCCGCCAAATACCGGCGTACCTTCTTGAAGACCACACTCATTTGCGGCATGAGTCGTGACGCAGCCTGTTGACTGTGCAGAATTAATCACAGGTGCGAGTTTGTCGTTAGCCTCTTCAATACCAAACAATTCACAGAGTTTAGGATCATAGCTGGACGTGGTTGGGTTATAGAGTTGGCTGCCAGAAATATTGGTCTCTTCGCAAGTGAGCTGGTCAGTTAATCGATAACGAATATAGTCGTGAACCATCAAAACATAACGACCATCTCGATAGCTGTCTGGCTCATGTTGCTTTAACCAATTTAGCAGGGCAACGGGATGCGATGCCCAAAGTTGCTGCAAACTCAGCGGATAGGCTTGTTCTGCGGTACCATTTTGGTGCCATTGATCAACAATCGCTTGTGCGCGAGAATCTGAAGAAACAATGCCATTTCTGACAGGTTTCCCGTGTTTATCCAGTAAATAGAGCCCTTTACCATGAGAGGAAAAACTGACGCCCGCGATTTGCGCGGCGGACAGTTGGCTTTTGGCGATGGCTTCACGGATCACGCTACAGGTGACTTGCCACAGGGTTTCCATATTACGTTCGCTAAACCCAGCTTGCGGACTTTCAGTGGGAAAAGGGTGCTCAGCAACCACCAGCTCTTGGCCTTCAGGGCTGTAGATCCCCGCTTTGATCACGGTGCCCCCAAGGTCGACACCCATGAAAAATGTGCTCATTGTCGGCTCCTTAGTTTTCCCAACCCGCTTGCTGCATTTTATCTTCAATCCAATGGCGCGCCTTGATGATTTCAATCAGCGGTTCATCGGCTTTTTCCGTCCACATTTCAATTAAGAAGGTGCCGCGATAATTGAGCTGCTTAAGCTGTTTGAATAGTGCCACGAAATCCACACAACCTTCGCCAAATGGCACATCACGGAATTGACCTTTGCAACTGTCTGTTACGGCGTAGGTATCTTTCAGATGCAGAGCAACAATATTTTCGATGCCTTTGGTTAACTCGGCAGCCACATCACTACCCCAAGCGGTTAAGTTACCGACATCAGGATAAACTTGGAACCACGGTGAGCGAATTTTATCGGCAAGCGCCTGCCATTTAGTGATCGAATTCATAAATGGCGTATCCATGATTTCGACGGCGCACATCACCTGAGACGCGGCGGCAATTTCAGCGACCCATTTCATGCCTTCTTCAAAGCGGGCAATGGTACCTTCATCTTGCTCTTCGTAATACACATCATAGCCAGCCAATTGAATGGTACGAATACCCAGATCTTGAGCCAATTTGATGGCTTTTGTCATGAGTTCACGGGCTTTTTGACGGGTATCTTCATCATGGCTTCCAAATGGAAAACGGCGGTGACCTGATAGGCACATCGTTGGAATGCGTACCTGCGTTTTTTGGATGGCAGTCACTAACTCTAAGCGTTGCTCCAAACTCCAATCTAAACGGGCTAAACGCTCGTCCGTTTCATCAACCGACATCTCGACAAAATCAAATCCCGCCGCCTTTGCAATAGCTAATTTTTCGCTCCAGCTACTGTGCTTTGGAAGGGCTTTTTCATAGATACCAATCGGATTTTTTCGTGAAATAGTCATCTTTATTCCCTGTAAGTTAATTTTGTACGGATGCTTTATTGAGGCGTTGATTGCGTGTCATTGCACGCTTAGCGCTCCATTTTTCTTTAAAGAATTTGAAGGCCAGAGCAAGGATCAACGTAATTCCCCAAACCGCGAGATTGAAGTGGAGACTGACGCCCAACAGGCTAAGTCCAGTGGCGATGACTTGCAGAACTAGCAAGGCGCAGAAGACGCGGCTGACTTTACCGACACCGCCGAATGGGTTTGTGCCTCCCAATACGATGGCTAAAATGGTCAGTAGTAAGTAAGAATCTCCGTATCCCATGCGGGCTGAGTTAAAACGCGCCATCATGATCAGCCCTGCTAACACACACAGCAGACTGGAAATGGTGTAAATCGCGATCATCACACGGTCGGTACGCACGCCGCTAAACCATGTGGCATTGATGTTGCTGCCGCTCATATAGATATTTTTGCCAAGGCGGGTGCGACCTAAAAATAGTGCCAAAATAATTGCGGTCACAATAAAGATAATCATGGCAATTGGCATACCGAAAACGGTGTCAGAGCCAATGGCGCGAACCACTGGCGGCATCCCACTGAGTGCGGCGCCTTTGGTTAGGTAAACGCCAATACCGCTGATAATGGTCATGGAACCGAGGGTAACTAGAATCGGGTGAGCACCAATATGGGAAATCATCAGCCCCGTTAAGCAGCCAATAATAACGGCGATAACAGTGGCACCGATTAACGCAAAGACCAACCACATTAGCTGCGTGCCCGTTCCGGCATCAACAGGTAAGTAATTGATAAATACCCAAGCCATAAATAGGCCGGTTAAGTTAGCGGTACTGATAATGGCGAGGTTTAACCCGCCACTTAACATCGGAACAAACATGGCGAAGGTCAGAAGACCCAGCTCTGGTAACTGAAACGTAATACTTAAAAAGGTATTTTGGGTAAAAAAGTGCCCTGGCATGGCGATACTGAAAGCCGCAATGGCGACCAAAAAGATTGAAAGCAGTCCGATAACAGAGCCATCAATTTTAAAAAAATCTTGTTTTTTCATGGTGATATTCCTGTTAAACAAAGCCTACGTCCGTTTCTTTACGCTTTTTGTAGTGAGTAATACAAATGGCGATAAGAATGACCATACCGATGACGATATTGACGAAGTAGTTGGAAACCCCGATTAAGTTCAGACCGTTTTTCAAGATACCGATAAGGAAAACGCCCATCAGTGTGCCGATAACGCTACCGCGCCCACCGGATAAGCTGGCACCACCTAAGACTGCAGCTGCGAGAACATCGAGCTCACCACCAACTAGAGCGCTAGGCACCACTTCACTCATTCGGTAGGTCTGCAACATACCGCCGATTGCCGCCATGGCACCGAGATAGCCGTAAGCGAATAGGTAGATAACCCAAACACGAATACCAATACGTGAAGCTGATTCTTGGCTGCCGCCCACCGCATACAGTTGGCGACCAATGTGGGTTTTGTTCATTAAGATCCACGTTAAAAACGCGATCCCTAACATCACGATCAATGGCAAACCAATTTGATAATATTCACCATCCACTTCAAAAGGCAGGATGGTGACAGGATCTACCCACCAATCTGGTAAGTCGTAGATACTGTGTCCGTTGGTTAGCCACATCAGCATGCCGAACAGCAAAGATTGCATACTAATGGTGATAATGATCGACACCACATTAAGGGAGTAAATCAAAATCGCGTTGATCAACCCAAAGGTGATCCCGATGACAATCGCAAGGGCGATACTGAGGGTCGGGCTTTCGAGTAATCCTTGCAGTAAGAAAGTGGCAATGACGTATTGGACAACCGAGGCTACGGCGGCGAAAGAGATATCAATACCACCCGTGACTAGCACCACGAATAACCCCAGTGCAAAAATACCGGTGACCGCATAGCTTTCGCTTAAGTCGAGCAAGTTTTGAATCGTGAGAAATTGTGGGCTCATGAGGGTGAAAAACACCACCATGATGAGGATCACCCAAATAAGCCAGCCTTCAACAGACTGCGGACGAAGTTTTTGCCAATTAGCCATTGATGATTTCCTCCAATTGTTGCTCAGTCATGGAATCCGTCACAATTTCTTTGACGATAGATCCTTGTTTCATATGTAAAATGCGATCGCAGTTGTAGAAAGCTTCAGAGGCTTCATCGGTGATCAATAAAATGGCGATCCCAACACCAGAAAGGCGATGGATCAGCTTGTAAATACTGTCTTTAGCACCGATATCGACCCCTACAGTAGGGGCATCGAGGATCAGCACTTTAGGGCGTGTCAGGATCCACTTGGCGAGCACCACTTTCTGCTGATTTCCCCCCGATAGGGTGGAGAGAGCATTGTTTGGGTCGGTCACTTTAATATCCAAATCCGCGATCCACTCTTGGACGATTTGCTGGCATTTTTGCTCATCAATCAGATGCAGAGGGGTTTTCAGGCGATCTAAAATCGAAATCACCATATTGTCAGCGATAGACTGCTGCAAAATTGCACCCAGTGTCAGGCGGTCTTCAGACACGTAACCAATACCATGTTTGATAGCTTGGGCATTGTTTTTGAAGATAATCGGCTTGTCTTCGACGATCATTTCGCCGCTGTCAGGACGGGTGATCCCAAACAGGGAAAGGGCAAGCTCGGTACGACCAGAGCCTAATAATCCGCAAAGTCCCAGTACTTCACCGCGCTTTAATGACAGGGAAATATTCTGGTATTGCCCAGCACGGCTGAGATTTTTCAGCTCTAAGACTGTGTGAGTTTCTTCTGCGTTATTGGGTAATTTACGCTCATGAACAATATCAAGCCCTGTCATCAGCTCGGTGATTTTGCGCGTGGTCAGGTCTTCTGCTGGCCATGTACCCATTTTCTGACCATCACGAATAACGGTAATACGGTCAGAAATCTCTTTCACTTCCTCTAATCGATGGCTAACAAAAACAACAGTGATCCCTTTGTTTTTCAAGTAATTCACGGTAGAAAGTAGCTGATTAACTTCGGTGCGTGTTAACGAGGCCGTTGGCTCATCCATGATCACTAAGCGCGCATCTGCGACCAGTGCGCGGCAAATGGCAACTTGTTGGCGCTGGGCGATTGGCAAAAATTGCACGGGGGTATCAGGGTCAATGGTGAACTCAAGTTCCTTGAGAATTTGTAACGCTTTTTCCCTCACTTTTCCTTTCTGAAACCAACCGAAATAACCGTTTAAATTCAGTTCAAAGGCGATGTTTTCCGCCACGGTTAAGTTAGGAAATAAGGATAAGTCTTGGTAGATAACTTGAACGCCTAGCTCTCGCGCTTTGTCTGGGGTTAGGCGAGAGTATCGTTTGCCGTCGATTTCAATTTCGCTGCCTTCATCGGGAGCATAAACGCCGCTAATGGTTTTAATTAACGTACTTTTTCCGCAGCCATTGGTGCCCGCTAAACAGTGAACTTCACCTTTGTTTAGCGTCAAGTCGATATTGCGTAATGCACGATGACCACCAAAGCTTTTGGAAAGATCCCGTAACGTAATCAGTGGGGAGTTTTTTTCGGCTGTCATAGTGGAGTCCTGGTGTTGACTGTGTCGTCAGATTCAGAGTGACAACAGACACCGCTATCAGACCTAAATAGGGTACTGCTGTCACTTAAACTAGGTGGAACAAAATAATACTGTTGTCGTATTTTTATTATGTAGAGCGAACTTACAGACCGACTTCAACCAGTTTTTTGGTGTTTTCAATATTCAGATTAACTGGGTTATCGCTGAGGATGGTGTTGCCACTCACTTTGATCTCACCCATATCACCGATGCTGACGCCAGTTTTGATCTCTTCGCCATTCATCATTGCCGTCGCGACTTGTACGAAAACTTGACCAGCCACTTTCGGGTTAGAGATATAGCCGCCATCAATCGCGCCTTTTTCTAACAATTTAATGCCTTGACCCGGCGTGAATGTACCGAAGACACAGGTTTCTGCGTTTTTACGGCGTTTATCGATAGCGCGACCCGCACCGATAGGCCCTTGAGAACCAAATGACATGATGCCTTTCAGATCTTTATGTTTAGATAGCAGGTCGTTTGCGGTACGCATAGAATCATCAACGGATTCCGCGACACCAAAGCGGTCATCGACCATTTGCATTTTCGGATAGTGTGCTTTTTGATAAGCGATTGCCGCATCAGCCCATTCGTTGACTAAAGGTACCGTCAGGCTGCCCACGAACATGGCGTATTTACCTTCTTCACCCATACATGCAGCCATATCTTTCATATGGTTAGCGCCCATGCTTTGGGTATCCAGTAATTCGAAATCCCAATCCGCATTTTTTTGATCTGGGGATTCGTGAGTAATCACTTTGATGCCCGCTTCTTGGGCGCGTTTTAAAACTGGCTCAAGGACTTTTGCATCGTTAGGAACGACGCCGATAACATCGACTTTCTTCGCGATTAAATCTTCAATTGCACGAACTTGTTCTGCAGGGTCAGCGGTGGTTGGACCCACTTGGAATGCATTAACGCCGAGCTTTTTACCTTCTTCGGTGATCCCTTGCTCCATGACGTTAAACCAAGGAATTCCCCCTACTTTTACCACGACACCCATGGTAAATGGCTTTTGTGCTTTCTGTGATTCAGCCATCGCCATGTTGGAAAACAGTGCGGCGCCCATTAAGCAAGGTAAAACTAATTTTTTCATATTCATCGTTATATTCCTCAGGGATGATGTGCAGATATAGCCATGCTCATCAACATAGGGTTAATGTTTTGTTTAATCGGATAGATATAATTAATTTCTATTAATCGTTAATTTAATTAATAGGTTTCTTTGCTGCCTGGTGTAATTCGGTTATTTAAAATAAAAACAAATTGCTTAATTTACTCACTTAGTTACGCTGCGACTATCATCGATATAAATGCTATTTATTACACTAAATACTATTTATCACATTCAATAATGTTTAATTTTGGAAATGCTTGCTTGAAATTTTTATCATTAAGTTTATTGGTAATTAACACGTTAATATCATTTAAGGTACAAACTTGGCTAAAAGCATATTGGTCTAATTTATTATTATCCGCTAATAACACACAATTCTCAGAAACCTGAATCATAATATTTTTTAATTTGGCATTAACTTCACTGCCATCTCGAACGCCAGTTTCAATATTGAATCCTTGGCATGATAAAAATAACGTTTTAATTTGAAAGCTACGGATAATACTTTCAGAAATGGGACCATGAAAATCATCATGGCGTTCTGAATACTCTCCACCAATGCCAATGACGCGAACGCGATCTCGGCATGCTAATGCTTGAATGATTTTGACGGAGTTGGTGACCACCGTAATATCGATATCGGGTATTTGCCTTGCTAGAAACCAGCATGTACTGCTGTTATCCATCATGATGCAGTCACCCGGTTGAATAAATTTCAACGCCGCTTTGGCGATTTTCATTTTCGCATCTGGGTTCTCTTCCGTTCTTTTACGAAAGGATTCTGCACCATCCACCATTTGACTGAGTTTGACCGAAGAGGGCATCACATTCAGTACTGGGCTTTCATCTTGCTCAGTGGCAACCGCACCACCAAAACTACGAATTAAACGTTTTTCACGTTCTAATACCGTTAAATCTCGGCGAATAGTTTCTTGAGAAACGTGACAAAGCTGGGCTAAATCGCGCACTAACGCTGAGCCATGTTGAGAAACATGGGAGCAAATTAATCGGTGGCGTTCAGCTTGTAGCATCTCAAAACTCCTATTCAGCCCATGGCATTTATTATTTCTGTAACAAACATTCTTTCCACGGTAAACAGTCTGCCAGTGATGGATTTTTTTTGTCGTGACTCGACTCATGTAATAACGGATAGAAACAAACAAAGCTATTTATAGAGTTATCGATCACGTTTATATGAAATAAACATTTCTGTTTTCATTTTTATCGTTAATTAGATCACTAAATATGGCGGTATATAGCCAGAAACTAGACGAAGCATTAATCAACTTTCACATATTCGGGCATTTTTATTAGGCGTATTTTTGTTTTAGTCTGTTTGATTATGACCGAATGCGACCGAGTTATGTTGATTTGTTAATGATTTGTAAAGTGTCAGGCTTTTTTATTCAGCTAAATCTGTTTACCTTAATAATCAGAACAACGTCTATTCATCGACAGTAAATAGAGAATAAAAGAGAGCCTTGTCGTTGATATGACTCGCTATTTTCATATCGTATTCACGCCATCTTTTTGCACCTTGGGAGGTCATCATGCTGGAAACATTAAAACAGCAAGTATTTGAGGCGAATCTTGAATTACCAAAACATAAGCTAGTAACGTTTACGTGGGGTAACGTAAGTGGAGTAGACCGAGACGCCGGTTTGATGGTGATTAAACCTTCCGGGGTGGATTATGAAACCATGAAAGCGGATGACATGGTGGTCGTTTCATTAACTACTGGTGAAGTCGTCGAAGGAAAATATAAGCCTTCTTCAGACACCGACACTCACTTAGCGTTATATCAAGCCTTTCCCGAGATTGGTGGTATCGTACATACCCATTCGCGCCATGCAACCATTTGGGCACAAGCTGGCTTACCGCTAAGCGCATTAGGCACCACACATGCCGACTATTTTTATGGTGAAATACCTTGTACCCGTAAAATGACAGAAGGTGAGATTGCCGGTGAATATGAGAGAGAAACTGGGCATGTGATTATTGAGACATTTAAGCAGCTCGGAATTTCTGCAAAGGATATTCCCGCGGTATTAGTCCATAGCCACGGCCCTTTCGCTTGGGGTAAAGATGCTCATAATGCGGTACACAATGCAGTGGTGTTGGAAGAGATTGCGTATATGAATTTATTCACGCGCCAGTTGACGCCAAAAATTGACGATATGCAGCAAGAATTGCTGGATAAACATTATTTACGTAAACATGGTAAAAATGCGTATTACGGACAAAAGTAGAGTTTATTTATTTTTAAATACGCTATTTTAAGACTATTCATTTTATTGTTAATAAGTTGATAAATTTATTTTTCATTTAATTGAAAGGTTTTAACTCGCTCAGTATTCATTGAATGCCATACACTATTATCCATAACAAATTATCTATAGCAAATTACCTATAACAACAGCCACGGAAATATTATCGTGGCTTTGCCATGAAAAAATATTTTTATCAGGGTATAGGGTTAAATTGTAAGTCGGTTTAAACTGGCGCGGTGTATTGGTGATACTGAGTGGAAAGGACATGTCTAATCGAGTACTTTTTCTATTTTTGACCTTTTTCGTTAATCTTTTTTCTGTTTCACATGCTGCGGATATAAAAAATAATAATTTAATTATCAGTGGTTCAAAAGCGATCAATCTTGATAATTGGGAGCTGGTGGATGTACCACCCAAATTGATTCAGACAAAAGCGCCAGAAAACATCTTTGCTATTGTAGGCGGTCAAATGCGTATTGTTGGGGAGATTAATCCAGACAATGGCTTTTACGCCTATAGTCCAAATGGTGACTATAATGCCCTACAGTTTGGTAATGATTTTGCTTATGTTAAAAGCACTCAGATATCCAAAAAGAAGCCTCGGAATATCCCTGAAGATGACCGTTTAAACGATCTTAAAAACCCGGTTTATGATTATTTGATTACAAGCCAAAAAACGCCAGTATTCAGTGCAACTGATGAAGATTCGCGGCAAATCGCCTCTTTATGGGAAAATCTTCGCTATCCAGTGTTGGCTCGAATGATCAAAACGGATGAAGATGGGGATAAAACCTCATGGTTAACCATTCGTCTCGGTGATCGCTTGGGTTATGTTCGCTTAGATGATGTGGCGATTGATAAAGGCATTCCTATTTTTACTTATCACCATATTCTCGAAGACAGTGAAAATAAAAATTTTCGCCATACTTCAACAACAACCTCGGTTGATGCTTTTCGTGAGCAAATGAATTACCTCAAAGAGATGGGGTATCAAACATTATCACTCGAAGATGTGGAAGGTTATTTAAATAAGAGTGCGAATTTACCAGGGCGTGCCGTAGTCTTAACCTTTGATGACGGGCTTAAATCCGTTTATCGCTATGCATTACCTATTTTAAGAGATAATCAGCAACAGGCGACGCTGTTTGTCATCTCTTCGCGTATCAAAACTCAGCCACAAAAATGGGATCCGGATTCTCTGCAATTTATGAGTAAGCAGGAAATTAAAGAGAGCCAAGATGTTTTCAACATTCAATCTCATACGCATTTTTTACATCGCTTAGATAACCGTAATAACCCGATAATCTTTAGCCGTAAAGAGCATACCATCATGCTGGATTTTAAACGCTCAATGAAAGTATTGGCGAAATTCGAAAGAGACCAGCGTTATTTGGCCTACCCGTTCGGTGCTTATAACCAAACGGCGATTGATGCGGCAAAAGAAGCGGGCTTACATCTTGCGGTGTCTACCATCCAAGGAAAAGTGAAGCTCGGTGATAATCCATACGCATTAAAACGCTTGTATGCTTATAGTACTGACCCGATTAGCAAATTTGCATTGATGGTAGGCAATAGCGAGCAGGATGTGGTGAATAAGAACGTTGTCGTTGATAAATAGAAAGTTGATAAATAGAAAACTGAAAATAGCGGCAGATAAATAAATCAGGGTGAGTCAAATAAAAATGGCTCACCCTGTTTTTTTATTTATTTAACGCATTTCTTGCAAGTGTCATTCTGCACAATATCAAAGAAGTTATTGCCTTTATCATCCACCAAAATAAAGGCTGGCAGCCCTTCCACTTCCATTTTCCAGACGGCTTCCATACCTAACTCTGGGTATTCGAGGCAATTTAAGCTTTTGACAAACTCTTGCGCCAAAATCGCCGCGGAGCCGCCAATGCTACCAAGGTAAAAACCGCCATGTTTTTTACAGGCGTCAGTTACTGCTTGGGTACGGTTACCTTTTGCCAGCATTAGCATACTACCGCCATGAGATTGGAATAGGTCAACGTATGGATCCATACGGTTACCCGTTGTTGGGCCTAAAGAACCCGACACCATATCCTCAGGTTTTTTCGCAGGGCCAGCGTAATAGACCATATGATCTTTAAAGTATTGTGGTAAGTCTTCACCATTATCTAAGCGCTCTTTGAGCTTGGTATGAGCGATATCGCGAGCGATGATCAGTGGACCACTGAGAGATACACGGGTTGATACAGGGTGTTTACTCAACTCGGACAAAATATCTTTCATTGGGCGGTTGAGGTCGATATGAACCACGTTCCCTTCTGACTGATGACGCATCGATTCAGGGATATATTGTGCTGGATTATGCTCCATTTTCTCCAGCCACAAGCCGTCTTTGGTGATTTTTGCTTTGATATTGCGGTCAGCGGAACAAGAAATGGCTAAACCGATCGGGCAAGAAGCACCATGGCGAGGCAAGCGAATAACACGCACATCGTGGGCAAAGTATTTACCGCCAAATTGCGCACCAAAGCCGAGATGGCGTGACGCTTCTAATAACTCATTTTCTAGCTCAACATCACGGAACGCTCGGCCATACTCATTACCTGTCGTTGGCAGGTTATCATAGTATTTTGCTGAAGCCAGTTTGGCTGTTTTCAGGGTGGTTTCCGCTGAAGTACCGCCGATAACGAATGCGATATGATAAGGTGGGCAAGCGGTTGTCCCTAAGTTTCTCATTTTCTCAATTAAGAAGTTTTTCAACTTAGCCGGGGTCAGCGTTGCTTTAGTTTCTTGATAAAGAGCGGATTTATTTGCAGAGCCTCCGCCTTTGTTAACAAATAAGAAATGGTATTCATCACCCGTAGTGGCAAAAATATCAAATTGTGCAGGCAAGTTGGTACCTGTATTGACTTCGTTAAACATATCCAGCGGGGCATTTTGCGAAAAACGCAGGTTTTCGTGTTGGAAAACGTTGTAAATGCCTCGAGAGAGGTATTCTTCGTCATCACAGCCCGTCCAAACTTGTTGCCCTTTTTTCCCGACGACAGCAACGGTTCCCGTATCCTGACAGTTTGGCAGAACACCTTTCGCAGAAATCTCGGCGTTACGCAGTAATTGCAGGGCGACATACTTGTCGTTTTCACTGGCTTCTGGATCGTGCAAAATCGCGGCGACTTGTTTTTGGTGGGCAGGTCTTAAAAAGAACTGGGATTCATAAATTGCATGTTCAGCAAGAAAGGTTAAAGCCTCTGGCTCAATTTTTAGCATTTGCTTCCCAGCAAATTGCTCTACAGAAACATATTTATCAGAGACTTGGTAATATTCGGTTTTATCCTCAGATAGCGGATAAGGTTCTTGGTAAAAAAACTCTTTATTAGCCATTTTGCTCACTCACATATTAATTTTAGCGGAAAATATAAGAAATAAATTGTTTATAGGCTTTTTATTCTAAATCTCGCTTGTTTTGTCAGGCGGGATAATCGTTTATAGGGATAATAGTCTGAATGAAATTAGAATAATTACTCATTATATTCAAAGGGATGTAAAAGAAAATATGACTTTGGTTAAACTTTGCCAAGAAACTAATATTCGAATTCAAAGTATGAAGCTAATCACATAAATTAATTATGGGTATTGGGTTTAATTATTTGTTATCCATGTTATCGCGGAGCAGTTAATTTAGATTTTATGCATTCAATTTTTCCATAAATATCCTAATAGGTTAGTGGATTAATTAATCATTTATGGTTGGTTAGCATTCTGGAGATAATAAATAAAATACAGAGTGAAAATAAAAGGAAAATGGGTTTTTATTATTACTTGAGCAAGTTATCTTAATCGATAGTTTAGTTTGATTTTTTATTTAACATATTGAATTTAATATTCTTTTAATGTTTCTTTTATTTTGGGTTCTATAATGAAAAATGATAGATAAGCACAAAGCTATGAAAAATATGTCTATGTCACTTATTTTTATCATAAATCGCTTTTATTTGTTTTAAATTCATAGTGAAAGGCAAACAAAGTGTTGAAAATGGCTTTCAATTTTCATTAACAGTGTTTATTATGCTGGCCTTATTGTTTTATTAAAAATGGCGCTACTGGTTTTGGGCTTTGCTGGGGTTCTCCTGGGGGCTTAACAGTCTTTAACGGTGGCGGTTCTATCTGCATTATTCCTAGGGATAGAGTGTATTATAAATGACTGAGACAACTTCTCTCACACCACTCGTCGAATTAAAATCTTTAAATAAAGGTTTTGATGGCAAACAAATTATTTCTGAGCTTGACCTCACGATCCGAAATGGGGAGTTTCTCACCATTTTAGGGCCTTCTGGTTGTGGTAAAACGACGGTTTTACGTCTGATTGCTGGATTAGAAGATGTGGATGACGGTCAAATTATTCTTGATGGTCAGGACATTACAGATATTCCTGCGGAACAACGTTTCGTGAATACTGTTTTCCAAAGCTATGCATTATTCCCACACATGACCGTATTTGAAAATGTGGCATTTGGTTTGCGCATGCAAAAAACACCAAAAGCGGACATTCAAAAACGGGTGGAGCAAGCCTTGCATATGGTGCAATTGGCGGATTTTGCAGAGCGTATGCCGAACCAACTTTCGGGTGGTCAACAGCAACGCGTGGCAATTGCGCGTGCGGTTGTTAATCGTCCCAAGGTTTTGCTATTGGATGAGTCGTTATCTGCGCTGGATTATAAGCTGCGTAAACAGATGCAAAATGAGCTGAAAGCCTTACAGCGTAAGCTGGGGATTACGTTTATTTTTGTGACTCATGACCAAGAAGAAGCTCTGGCTATGTCTGACCGTATCATCGTGATGCGTGAAGGGAAAATTGAGCAGGATGGTACGCCGCGTGAAATTTACGAAGAGCCGAAAAACCTGTTTGTTGCTCAATTTATCGGTGAAATCAATATTTTTGATGCAAAAGTGTTACATCGTATTGATGAACAACGTATTCGTGCCAATGTTGAAGGGCATGAATGTGATATTTTCACCGATTTACCGGTCACAGAAGGTCAGCATTTAAACGTCTTATTGCGCCCTGAAGATTTACGCGTTGAAGAAGTCAATGACGCCGATAATCACCCTGGGCTGATCGGTTATGTGCGAGAACGTAACTACAAAGGCATGACGTTAGACTCAGTGGTTGAGATGGAAGATGGCAAAATTATTATGGTCAGTGAGTTCTTTAACGAAGATGACCCTGATGTCGACCACTCCCTTAACCAAAAAGTTGCCGTGACTTGGGTTGAAAGCTGGGAGGTAGTTCTGGATGATCATTCGTAAGCATAAAATCTTGCAGAATGTGATTATCACGGGCGTCGTCGCTTGGCTGTTGCTCTTCGTCTTTCTGCCTAACTTAATGATCATCGGCACCAGTTTTTTCACGCGCAGTGATACAAATCTGGTGGATCTGGTGTTTACTTGGGACAACTACATCCGTCTGTCAGACCCGATGTATGCCCAAGTGATGCTGCATTCGTTGAATATGGCGTTAATCGCCACGTTCTTCTGCCTTGTGATCGGCTACCCCTTTGCATTTATTTTGGCGAAGCTGCCTAAGCGCATCCAACCGCTGATGCTATTTCTGCTGATTGTGCCATTTTGGACCAACTCATTGATCCGTATTTATGGCTTAAAAGTGTTCTTAAGTACCAAAGGGTATTTGAATGACTTTTTGCTGTGGATTGGCATTATCGATAAGCCGTTGAAATTGATGTATACCCCAGAAGCGGTGGTATTGGGCTTAATCTATATCTTGTTGCCATTTATGGTGATGCCGCTCTATTCCAGTATTGAAAAGCTGGATAAATCCTACTTGGAAGCGGCGCGGGATTTGGGCGCCAATAAATGCCAAACTTTTGTGAAGATTATTATTCCATTGACCATGCCGGGAATTATTGCGGGCTGCTTATTAGTGTTGCTGCCAGCAATGGGGCTGTTCTACGTGGCGGATTTAATGGGTGGGGCGAAAAACCTGCTGATTGGTAACGTCATTAAGAGCCAGTTCTTGAATATTCGCGATTGGCCGTTTGGGGCGGCAACCAGTATTTTCCTCACGGTGATGATGGGGCTGCTGCTGTATGTGTACTACCGAGCTGCTAAGCTTTTGAATAAAAAGGCGTATGAAGAATGATAGGACGTATTTTGCGTGGTGGCTTTATGACCACCATCTACGCGTATCTTTATATTCCAATCATTATCTTGATTGTGAACTCATTCAATGAATCGCGTTTTGGTATTCAGTGGCAAGGTTTTTCGACCAAATGGTATGAGTTACTGAGCAATAATGACAGCCTGCTTGAAGCCGCAAGGCATTCATTAACCATGGCGGTGCTTTCGGCGACGTTTGCGACAATTATCGGCACATTAACCGCTGTTGCTCTATTTCGTTATCGTTTTAGAGGCAAGCCATTTGTCGGCGGAATGCTGTTTGTAGTGATGATGTCCCCCGATATTGTGATGGCAATTTCATTGCTAGTCCTGTTTATGATCCTTGGCGTCTCATTAGGTTTCTGGTCGCTGTTATTTTCACATATCACCTTCTGCCTGCCTTTTGTAGTGGTGACGGTATACGCGAGATTGAAAGATTTTGATGTGAAAATGTTGGAAGCGGCGCGGGATCTCGGGGCGGGGGAATTTACCATTTTACGGAAAATCATTCTGCCATTAGCACTGCCTGCGATTGTAGCAGGGTGGCTGCTGAGCTTTACCTTATCAATGGATGATGTGGTGGTTTCTTCCTTTGTGACGGGGCCAAGCTATGAAATCTTACCATTGAAAATCTACTCAATGGTAAAAGTCGGGGTCTCCCCAGAAGTGAATGCACTGGCAACGGTGTTGTTGCTGATGTCGCTGGTTTTGGTCTGTTTAAGCCAGTGGGTTATGCGCGATAAACACGGTAAAAATGCCGTCGCGAAGTCATCAAAACGTTAAGTTGTACTTGGTGGGTGTCATTTGGGCACCCAATCTTTTCATGCCATCTGGCGAGAGGGTAGGCTTTAACTGAGCCTATGAAGATAGATAAAAAGCACTTTGTTGAGGGAAAATCAGTGATGAAAAAATGGTCCTATCTGCTAGCCGCAGGTTTAATGGCTGCAAGTATTGGCACGGCAACTGCCGCTGACGATAACAAAAACGTACTGTATTTCTATAACTGGACAGAATATGTTCCCCCCGGTTTATTAGAGCAATTTACTAAAGAGACTGGGATCAAGGTGATTTACTCCACCTATGAATCCAATGAAAGCATGTACACTAAATTGAAAACCTATAAAGAAGGGGCTTATGATTTAGTGGTGCCATCGACTTATTTTATCGACAAAATGAGCAAAGAAGGCATGCTGCAAAAGATTGATAAGACAAAACTGCCTAACTTTAAAAACCTCGATCCAAACCTTATCCATAAAGAATTCGACCCAAATAACGACTATTCAGTGCCTTATATTTGGGGCGCAACAGGGATCGGAATCAATGGTGATGCGGTTGATCCTAAGTCCGTCACTTCATGGGCAGACTTTTGGAAGCCAGAATACAAAAATAGCTTACTGATGATGGATGATGCCCGCGAAGTGTTCCAAGTGGCGCTAACAAAGCTTGGTTATTCTGGCAATACCACGGATCCAAAGCAGATTGAAGAAGCCTATAACGAACTGCAAAAATTGCGTCCAAATATTCTGGCCTTTAACTCAGACAACCCTGCAACCCCGTATATTGAAGGCGAAGTGGATGTCGGTATGCTGTGGAACGGCTCGGCATTTGTGGCTAGACAAGCGGGTTTACCGATTGAAGTTGTATGGCCAAAAGAGGGCGGTATTTTCTGGATGGACAGCTTAGCTATCCCTGCCAACGCGAAGAACGCAGAAGGGGCACACAAGCTTATCGACTTCTTATTACGCCCAGAAATTGCGGCACAAGTGGCGGAGTCTATCGGTTATCCGACGCCAAACTTAGAAGCGAAAAAATTATTACCAGCCGAGATTGCGAATGACCCATCTCTATACCCATCAGAAGAGGTATTGAAAAAAGGGGAATGGCAAAGCGATGTGGGGAATACCAATATTCTGTATGAAGAGTATTTCCAAAAGCTGAAAGCAGGGCGTTAATATCGATTCTGTTTGGCTATTGTTATATAAGGCATCACGCTGGTGATGCCTTTTTTACATACAAAATCAGTGATTAACGCACGCGATTATGGATAACAAATTTGGCAAAGTTATCTGCCCAAGGCTGTAAGAAATCCTTACTTTTTGGGGAAATGGTGTCTTGCTCATCCACCATGCCGTCATACCATTTTAAATAACACTCAGGTTGATTCATCGTCGGCATATTGAGGAACGCGAGGCTATTGCGTAAATGTTGCTGGGCAATTGCGGTGCTAATATTACCAATCGAAACCCCTAATACGCCCGCAGGAATACCATCCCATGAGTTATCTCCCCAAGGGCGAGAGCCTTGGTCAATTGCATTCTTTAATACACCTGGCATTGAGCGGTTATATTCCGGTGTTGCGAAGATAATGCCGTCTGATGCTTTGATTTGGCTCTTAAAATTAGCCACTACCGCGGGAACATTCTGGTCGGCTTCTTGGTTATAGAGAGGTAAATCAGCAATGCTGATAAATTTGAAGGTAAAATTCGATGGGAATAATTTAGTGATGGCTTTGGCGACTTTTAGATTATAAGAGTCAGCACGTAAACTACCCACAACCACACCGATATTATACTGATTGGACATAATCAAAACCTCTTCTTATGTTGTGAAAATACAACGAACTCGCATATTTTCTTTGGAATAGGAATTTCTTTAATAATTTAGCATAATAAAATTCATTAAAAATAAATTAAGTTAAATTTAATTTTTTCCAATTGTAAATTGCAGGAAATTCATTACGTTATTTGTTTATATTTTCAAATTAACTTTGTGATTTAGGGTGGCTAAAAAAGAATACTGTGACGTCAATTACACTATTCGTATTTAATTCCTCTCAATATTCTCTTCATTGATACGAGTCAAAATAGAACATACCGACTGGTCGGTATTATTCATTCCCATGAACACACTCGTGCATCCAAGAAAAAAAGATCCAATCAAACGACAAGAAGAGTTGCTAAAGGCAGCTAGGATAATCGCTGGTCGAGAAGGTATTGCGGCGCTTTCGCTGAATGCTGTCGCCAGAGAAGCGGGTGTGAGTAAAGGGGGGTTAATGCACCATTTCCCCAGTAAACAAGAACTTATTCACGCATTGTTTATCCAGCTATTAGACATCATGGATGTGCGTATTGCCGCCATTATGGCGAATGATTCCGATCCTTATGGGCGATTTTCTCGTGCCTATTTGCACTACGTTGGCGAGCTTAAAGACTCCGATGAAAGTTTTCAGCTCGCACTTTTATCATTGGCTATGCCCACAGAGCCTGTGTTGCGTAAATGCTGGCGTGATTGGATGTTAGGGCATCTCGCTCAAGGTGATGCATTTGATAATGGCTATTTGGGGGCTTTAGTGCGCTATGCCGCCGATGGGCTGTGGTTATCTGCGTTAACGGAAGGCCCTACATTATCGAGCCAAGAACGTAATGCCATCATTCAGCGGTTAACACAAATTTCGTTTGAAGAGATGGGTTAGTTTTCCAAGGGAAAATACGTCTAAACATACAATGAGGCGATAATGAAATATAAAATCAATGCCTTCATTATTTATGATGCCGTTGATGGCACTTTATCTTTAAAAAAAGATGAGGTGGATACTCAGCTGTCTATTACGGCTAATGCATTATTATTCTATTTAATTCAAAAAAAAGGCGTAGTTTCTCGTGATGAAGTGCTTAAGGCGGTTTGGGATGATAATGGTCTGGTTTCATCAAACAGTAATTTAAACCAGTATCTCAGCCTGCTAAGGAAAACATTTCGACAATACGGTATTGAAAACATTATTGTCACCGTTGCTCGTGGGCGCTTAGAGTTTAATTCTGAGATTTTATTGGAATTACTCGATGAAGAGACGCTCAATACCACACACTTATTAAACAGCCTGAATGAAATACAAAAAGCCGAAGTGGTTCTGGCTTCTTCCTTAGAGACTAAACCTGCTGAATCCCCCTCTGAAAAATTACCGTATTCATTACCAAAACAGAAACGTGAAATTTGCTGGTATCTCGCGAGTGCGGCTTTTTTATGTAGCTCCATTTTATTGGCAGCGATGAGCTATTTTTCATCTCAGCCCTCCGCGCCAATGGTTTTGCCAACGCTAGAACATACCAGCTGCGATGTGTTATCTAATGAAAAAATGATTAACGCTTTTGTGGCTGATAACTATGTCCAAAACTTTGATAAAGTTAGGAAAAACTTAAATTTGGCGTGTAATGATAAAGAGCGTTTTGTCTTCTTTTATGGGGATAAATTGCAGAAGAATGGCTTAGGGCGCGTCTTTCTCGCCCATTGCGCTGCCAATGAATCCAATCCATTCAGTTATTGTGATAATTATTTTTATTATTCTTGGAAGCCACAATGAAAATATCGGGAAAGCTATTATGTCTCGTGAGTGCGCTGATCTTTGCGTGTGTTGTGATTTATACACAGTCAGTTGTATTGGCCAATAAAAATTCCGGTCAAATGGCGTGTTCAACCAAGGGGATTATGCGTTTTGAGAATATGAAGGATGAAAACGTTAACGGTAATATTCACTTTAATTTTGGGACGAACGGAGAAGGCTCTATTGTTGTCGAAGGATATACCACCTCCAGCGCCGGATGGCTTTATTTACAGCGATATGTCAAATTCAAATACACCAGCAAACGTATTTCGCCAACGGAACAGCACTATAATATTAGCCACTGGGAAGCCAGTGCTTCCTCAATTGATGAATCCCCTAATGTGATTTTTGATTATTTTATGCGGGAAATGTCAGATAGCCATGACGGCTTATTTATCAATGCCCAAAAACTCAATGATAAAGCGCTACTCTTGAGTTCAATTAATTCCCCTTTGTTTATCTGCACGCCTAAATAAGCGCGTGGACTTGATTGATAGCCCATGCAGCTTGGGGCCTATCCACACATTCATTCCTATTGGTTTACTGCACAACTTTAACTAGCAAGTTGATACAGCTTTTACTGCCTGGCAATCAGTGATATCACACTGTGTGCCTTGTAAAACAAAGCAATTTCCTTTCTGCTTATATTCTTATCTTCCCACCTCTCATTAGCTTATGGCTCGGGCGTGAGGCAAGCCACACTTATTATTGACCAAATTACCTTCTTGCATCAGCTCAATCACATCTTGTTAACCATTCCTCCAATAAACCCGTTATCCGCATTTATGGTTTTTTCTTCCACCAGATAGATACGTGAATTTTCCAGTTTATTAGCATAGAGATGTGAATCTGCTGCCTGTTGATTATAAATTCTGGGTTTTTATTCTAATTATCTTCACTTCATGGATTTATATTTTGTTTTATTTTTTGGGGATTATAGTGATTTTGAAGCCAAAAGCTGCGTTCAATTAATCACCACGCAGACTCAATTGGCATAAATGTTTACTCACAGTTAAGAGGCATCAACGTTCTGGAACATGGCTCTTAGGTGCTGCGGGTAGAGAAAAACGTAACGGCTTCCTTGGAGGAAACAACAATGGGTGATGCATTAGGACTTATTGAAACAAAAGGTTTGGTGGCTTGTATTGAAGCAGCTGATGCAATGTGCAAAGCCGCTAACGTCGAGCTAATCGGCTATGAAAACGTGGGTTCTGGTCTCGTGACTGCCATGGTGAAAGGTGATGTTGGCGCAGTAAAAGCGGCAGTAGATTCCGGTGTCGAATCTGCACAGCGTGTTGGTGAAGTGGTGACATCGTTAGTCATCGCCCGTCCACATAACGATATCAACAAAATCGTGATTAAACATAAAGCATAGCGTTTTCGGGGGAAATATGGGTGATGCATTAGGTCTTATTGAAACACAAGGGCTCGTTGCTTGTATCGAAGCAGCTGATGCGATGTGTAAAGCCGCTAACGTGGTGCTGATTGGCTATGAAAATGTGGGTTCTGGGTTAGTCACCGCCATGGTGAAAGGGGATGTTGGCGCAGTTAAAGCGGCAGTGGATTCTGGCGTTGAATCTGCATCTCGTATTGGCACCGTCGTGACCTCTCTGGTTATCGCTCGTCCACACAGCGACATCCAGAAAATTGTCTCTCAGTATAAAGTCGCAGAATAAATAGGAAATTTACTTATGAAAGAAGCTCTTGGCTTAATTGAAACCAAAGGTTTAGTGGCGTGTATCGAAGCTGCTGATGCAATGTGCAAAGCCGCTAACGTCGAGCTAATCGGCTATGAAAATGTGGGCTCTGGACTCGTCACCGCCATGGTAAAAGGCGATGTGGGTGCTGTTAATGCGGCGGTTGAATCCGGTGTCGAAGCTGCCAAGCGTGTTGGCACCGTGGTGACTTCTCGTGTGATAGCAAGACCACACAATGATATCGGCAAAATCGCGCAGCAGCATAAAGCTTAATCATTAGAAGTATTAGATAAAACAACAAATTAGTAAGTTTAATCTTTTGACTCCGGTACGGGGGAAGACATGGTTGCATTAGATAAAGATCTGCAATCCAGACAACTGGCTAGAGAGCTGGTTAGAAATGCGAAACAAGCACAAAAAATCTTTGCGACTTTTTCGCAGGAGAAAATCGACAGTATTGTTAAACACATTGCGACAGAATCTGCTCGTCATGCAGAAGAGTTAGCAAAAATGGCGAATGAAGAGACGGGTTTTGGGAAGTGGCAAGACAAGGTCCTGAAAAATACGTTCGCTTCAGTTCGTGTGTATGAACATATTAAAGATCTGAAAACAGTTGGCATCATTAATGATGACAAAATCAATAAAGTTATGGATGTGGGTGTTCCGTTAGGGGTTATCACGGCACTGGTGCCTTCGACTAACCCAACTTCAACCATTATCTATAAAACATTGATTGCCTTGAAAGCCGGTAACGCAATCGTCTTTTCCCCCCATCCAAACGCGAAAGCATGTAGTTTTAGAACGCTTGAGATCGTAAAAAAAGCGGCACTTGAAGCGGGTGCGCCAGCAGGTATCGTCGATGGTGTGACTATGCTAACGCTGGAAGCAACAAAAGAATTAATGCACAGCAAAGATGTTTCTCTCATTCTGGCAACGGGTGGGGAAGGCATGGTACGCGCCGCTTATGCCTCTGGCACACCAACAATCAGTGGTGGCCCTGGTAACGGTCCTGCTTTCATTGAACGTAGCGCGGATATCAAAAAAGCCGTCAGTGACATCATTACCAGCAAAACGTTTGATAACGGTGTGATTTGCGCATCTGAGCAATCCATCATTGTTGAACGCTGCATTTACAACGACGTTCACCGCGAATTATTAGCTCAAGGCGCTTACTTCATGAATGAAGATGAAGCGAAACGCATGGCTTCGATGCTACTGAGAGCGAATGGCACGATTAACCCTGAAGTCGTAGGAAAAGACGCGATTACGTTGAGCCAACGTGCGGGCTTTAGTGTTCCTGCTAATACGCGAGTGTTAATTGCGCTACAAGACACCGTCTCACCGAAAAACCCGTATTCACGGGAAAAACTGTGCCCAATCTTAGGCATGTATGTTGAAGAGGATTGGCGCTCTGCGTGCCACCGTGTTGTTGATTTGCTGACTAACGAAGGCTTAGGACACACGCTGGTGATCCACACGCAAAATGAAGATGTTATTCGCCAATTTTCTCTCGAAAAACCGGTTAACCGTATTTTGATTAATACGCCAGCCGCACTAGGTGGAATTGGTGCAACCACCAATATTACGCCAGCACTGACATTAGGATGTGGAGCGATTGGAGGTGGTTCTAGTTCTGACAACGTCGGTCCGATGAACTTGCTCAATATCCGTAAAGTCGGTTATGGCGTTCGTTCCATTGATGATTTGAGACAACCCGCACCAGTGAGTGCTCCGGCTTACTCAACATCGCCAATCGCATCGACTGGGCATGGAAATCAAGCGTCTGTCAGTATTCTCGATGATGACCGTTTTCGTCAGGCTCAACCAGTAAAAGCTCAAAGTAATAGCGCTGCGGATAACCGATTTGCTAATGCAGTGAGTCATGTTGACGTTGCCGATGTTGCTGAAGCGGTCGCCACTCATGGGGAGATCACGGAAGAGAATGTCGAGCAGATTATTAAGGCCGTTCTCGGACGCCTAAATAAGTAATTTATTGAGATAAGGCGGGTAAATCATGATTTTGGCAAAGGTAATTGGACATGTTGTCGCAACGCAGAAATGCCAAGAGCTTAGTGGCAGTAATTTACTGATGATCACGGCGCTTGGTGATGATCTCAAACCGTTGAAGGACAAAACGTATGTTGCGGTGGACAGTGTAGGCGCAGGTATTAATGACCTTGTTCTGGCGGAAGAGTACTTCGCATTGAATAAGGACAAATACAAAGCGATGTCCGTGGTTGCCATTGTTGAAAAAGTGTATCGAGACGGTAGGGAGTAAATAACGCATGAACCAGTTTTTGATTAAACCAAGGGTGCAATTCGGTGCGAATGCTTTGGATTATTTATCTCAGGTTAACGCCCAGCACGCGTTTATCGTAACCGATAAAGCGATGGTGAAATTTGGGGTAGCCGACGAAGTGATTCATCGATTATCTCAACAGGGAATTTCATTTTCTCTGTATGACGATGTCGTGCCTGACCCGGAAATCTCGTCCATCGTAAAAGGCATGAAAATCATGGATAGCCAATATCCAGATTTAGTGATTGCACTGGGCGGTGGTTCGGTGATTGATGCGGCAAAAGCGATTATTTACTCCCTATGGCATACCCGCCAAGACAGCCATAGAGCCAAACCTCATTTTGTGGCTATTCCGACAACCAGCGGAACAGGCTCTGAAGTCACGTCTTTTTCGGTGATTAAGTCTAATTCCGAGAAGTTGGTATTGGTTGATGAGTTTATGTTGCCCGATGTGGCGATTTTAGACCCTGTTTTAGTGAAGTCAGTCCCTGCTGCTATCACGGCAGATACGGGAATGGATGTGCTATGTCATGCCCTAGAAGCTTATGTTTCACGCAGTGCCTCTGACTTTTCAGATGCGCTTGCCGAGAAAGCCGTTCAGTTAGTTTTTGCTCACTTAATAGATTGCTATCGCGACGGCAGTAACTTAGTGGCTCGTGAAAAAATGCATAACGCATCGTGTATTGCTGGAATGGCATTTACCAACGCATCCCTGGGGATCACCCATAGCTTAGCGCACGCACTTGGCGGCGTGTTCCATATTCCACATGGTCGCGCGAATGCGCTATTGATGGCTCAAGTGGTGGCATTTAATGCGGGGCTAGAAGGGTGTTGTGAAACCAACGCGGCGAAGCGTTATGCCGATTTAGCCAGAAAACTTAATTTACCGGCTTCAAATATACGAGAAGGCGTTGAGAGCTTAATTATGGCAATCAACGTATTGAAAGATGAAATGAATATGCCGAAAGGCATTCACGCTACAGGCGTCAATGAAACTGATTTTAATGCCCGTTTAGGGGAAATGGTTGGACAGGCGTTGCGCGATAGTTGCACTCCGACTAATCCACGGGACGTAAATGAAAAGCAGCTAGAAGCACTGTACAGACAGTCTTTTTAATAGTTAACGCTTTTTATGTGATGAATAACGAACTAGAAAGAACATCAGGAGAGGCTAACATGGCCAAATATGCTTTGACCCCACGTGTAAAAACACTGGCTGAACGTTTAAGTGCTCGCAATTGCTCAATCATTACCGAACGTGCCAACATTCTTGAAACTGTCAGAAATCAATTAACAGGGGCGCCTCAAGCGATTAAACCCGCTCAGCGTTTTTATGAGTTTATTCGTAATTTCCCTGCTTTTATTGCACAAGATGAATTGATTATTGGTAGCCAATCTTCAACTCCTCGCGGTGCAATTTTCCATACGGAAGATGAAGTACACAGCCAGAGTATTTATGAGTTTTTAGCGGGTGATAGCACAATCGCCGCACCGGATTATTTAGTGGTACTAAATGTCGGATTTGCGGAAATCAAAAACCAGCTAGAAAATCGCGTTAGAAATATTGGTAGTGCCGTTAGCCGTAATAGTATTGATGAGGCAAATAACTGTCGTGCAGCAATTTATGCCTGTGATGCAGCCATCCATTTTGCAAACGCTTTAGCTGTACGAGCAGAAAATCTTGCGGCCACAGAAGCTAACCCATATCGTCGTGCCGAATTACAAGAAAGCGCGGAAGTATTACGCCAAGTACCTGCAAAACCAGCACAAACCTTTAAAGAAGCTTGCCAAGCGTTCTACCTATTACAACTGATTTTGCATTTAGAAAATGGCAGCTATGCCGTGAACCCAATGGGTTTCGACAAAGCCGTTTATCCATTCTATCAGCGCGACATTGAGCAAGGTCGATTAACTCAACAACAGGCTTACGAGATTGTTGAAAGCTTATGGTTAAAACTGGCTGAGCTGTCAGAAGTCCGTGCAACACGCGCCATTGATGGTTATCCAATGTTTGATGCACTGAAAGGCGGTGTTTATCTTAATGATCCGCAAGTTTGCATTAACGAACTTTCCGCGATGATGCTTTCTGCTCATGAAAATATCAGCGCAATTAATGCTGGATTAAAAGTCCGTTTATATTGCGGTCAAGCAAGCACGCAGCCTCAATATTCTGCGGCTTCAGCGAGTTATGTAGCACCAACGGCTCAACAAGATAATGAATTCAAAGTGATGGAAGGGTTAACGCCGCGCTTACAGCGTTTGCGTAACCGTTATCTAGAAGCGCGTCCAAGCGTGTCTATCTATCGCGCATTAGCCTTTACGGAAGTAGTGAAAAATAACCCAGGTTTACCGCCGATTTTATTACGTGCAAAAGCGTTCCGTCGTGCATGTGAAACCGCACCTATCTTGATTCAGCCTGAAGAGCTGATTGTCGGTCACCCATGTGGTAAAGCGCGCGCAGGTGCATTTTCACCTGATATCGCATGGCGCTGGGTAGTGGATGAACTCGATACAATGAGCACTCGCCCACAAGATCCATTTGTGATCTCCGAAGAAGATAAAAAAGTGATTCGTGAAGAAATTGCGCCATTCTGGGAAGGTCGTTCTCTGGATGAAATTTGTGAAGCGCAATATCGTGAAGCTGGGGTTTGGGAATTCAGCGGCGAAACTTTTGTGAGTGACTTGTCTTATCACCAAATCAATGGCGGTGGCGATACTTGCCCTGGTTATGACGTATTGCTTTTCACCAAGGGCATGAATGGCATTAAAGCGGATGCTCAGGCAAGACTGGCTGAGTTAAGCATGCAAAATCCAGAGGACATCGACCGCATCTATTTCTATAAAGCCTCGATTGAAACCTGTGAAGGTGTGGTGGCTTATGCGCATCGTATCGCTGAACATGCTCGTGAACTGGCTTCTCAAGAGACAGATCAGAAACGTCGTGAAGAGTTACTCACAATTGCTCAAGTGAACGAAAATGTACCGGCGAATCCACCAAAAACATTGCAAGAAGCGCTGCAAAGTATTTGGACTGTGGAATCCTTGTTTGAAATTGAAGAAAACCAAACAGGATTGTCATTAGGCCGTTTAGACCAATACTGTTTCCCAATGTATGAAAGCGATATTCAATCGGGTCGTTTAACCCAAGACCAAGCACTGGAAATGATGCAGGCGTTTATCATCAAATGTGCGGAATTAATGTGGATGTCCAGTGAGCTGGGTGCTAAATATTTCGCTGGGTATCAGCCATTTATCAACTTAACTGTGGGTGGTCAAAAACGCTCTGGTGGTGATGCATGTAACGATTTAACGTACTTAATTATGGATGCAGTACGTTTCGTGAAAGTTTACCAGCCATCATTAGCATGCCGTATTCACAACCAATCTCCGCAAAAATATATGGAAAAAATCGTGGATGTGGTGAAAGCCGGTATGGGCTTCCCTGCCTGCCACTTTGATGATTCCCATATCAAAATGATGCTGCGTAAAGGCTTTGATTTCGAAGATGCTCGCGACTATTGCTTAATGGGTTGCGTGGAACCACAAAAATCAGGTCGAATTTATCAGTGGACATCAACGGGTTACACCCAGTGGCCAATCGCCATTGAGTTTGTTTTGAACCGTGGTCGGATGGTGCTGTTCGATAGTCACCAAGGTTTAGATACCGGGGATCTGCGTAGCCTGAAAACGTTCGAAGATTTCGACAATGCCGTGAAAGCGCAAATTGCCCATATTGTTCGTCTGTCTGCGATTGGTACGGTCATCAGCCAGCGTGTTCACCGTGATGTCGCGCCAAAACCATTGATGTCTTTACTGGTGGAAGGCTGTATGGAGAAAGGGAAAGATGTTGCGGCGGGTGGTGCAATGATTAACCACGGCCCGGGGCTGATTTTCTCTGGTCTAGCAACTTACGTTGACTCAATGGCGGCTATTCGCAAAGTGGTTTATGAAGAGGGCCGCTATACCTTAGAGCAAGTGCGCGATGGCCTGCTTGCCAACTTTGAAGGTTATGAAGAGTTACGTCGTGATTGCCTGAATGCACCTAAGTTCGGTAATGATGACAACTATGTCGACCAATATGCTTTAGACATTACTGAATGGACTGAACGCGAGTGCCGCAAATACGACATGCTGTATTCCACATTGAGTCACGGCACATTATCTATTTCTAACAATACGCCGATTGGCGAGCTAACTGCCGCGACTGCGAATGGTCGTTTAGCGTGGATGCCTCTGTCAGATGGGATTAGCCCAACTCAAGGGGCGGATAAACAGGGCCCAACGGCAATTATTAAATCCATCAGTAAGATGAACGTGGAAACGATGAACATCGGTATGGTGCATAACTTTAAGTTCTTAAAAGGCTTATTAGATACACCAGAAGGTCGCAATGGGTTAATCACGTTGTTAAGAACGGCATCCATTTTGGGTAACGGTCAAATGCAGTTCAGCTACGTTGATAACGAAATGCTGAAAAAAGCACAGCAAGAACCTGAGAAATATCGTGACTTAATCGTTCGTGTTGCTGGCTACAGTGCTTACTTCGTTGAGTTATGTAAAGAGGTTCAGGATGAAATCATTAGCCGTACTGTGATTGAGAAATTCTAAACCAAATCTGGGTGGGGATAGGCTGCTATTCCCACCATACATAATAAAAACAATAAGTTTGAAACTGTTTTGGAGATGCAATGATGAACACAGCGGCAGAAATCAGAGGGCGGATATTTAATATCCAGAAATACTCAATTTATGACGGTGATGGCATTCGAACCCTAATTTTTCTTAAAGGATGCAATATTCGTTGCCCTTGGTGCGCTAACCCTGAAGGGCTAAGTAGCCAGTTCCAAGTGATGTTTTCCCACGATAAATGTGTTGGATGTGGGAAGTGTGTGGATGTTTGCCCTGCGGGGATCCATTACATGACCACCAATGAGCAAGGGGAAGCCGTCCACCGCGTAAATCGTAGTATTGACTGCATCGGTTGCCGTAAATGTGAGGAAGTGTGCATTTCTGATGCGCTAGACATTATGGGAAAAGATGTCACGGTCTCAGAAATGATGGAGATCATCATGCAAGACTACGATTTTTATATTTCCTCTGGTGGTGGTGTCACGATTGGTGGCGGTGAAATGAGTTTACAGACAGATTTTGCCGTTGAGCTTTTGCGTGAATGCAAAAAAATGATGATTAATACGGCGATTGAAACACAGGGTACAACGTCATTAGCTAATTATGAAAAGTTAGCCGAAGTTGTCGACCTATTCCTGTTTGATGTTAAGCATATCGATACTGTTGAACACAAAAATCTGTTTGGTATTGGTAATGAAAATGTGCGTCGCAACCTCGAAAGATTAATGGAACTAGGGGCAAATGTGGTGATGCGTATGCCTTTAGTTCGTGGATATAACGATTCTTTTGATGCAATAACAGGCGCAATTGAATACGCCATGGAATTGTCGAAACGCGGCAATTTAAGTCGAATTGATATTCTGCCTTATCACCAGCTTGGTCGCGGAAAATACGACAAGCTCGACATGATTTATCCCATCAAGAAAGACCCAACCTACAGCGCGGAAGAGTTAGATCAATTAGAGGCTTTCTTTAAAAAATTCGATTTCGATATTCGACTGGTTCGTCACTAAGTAGGAGAGAAAAATGAAAAGTTTAGGCGTCATTGAGACTTACGGGCTGACATCAGCAATACAAGCTGCGGATGCTGCATGCAAAGCGGCGAGTGTCGAGATTGTTGGCTACCGTAAAATCGGTTCTGGCTTAGTTTCTGTTTGTTTTCAAGGGGAAATTAGTGCAGTAAGAACCGCCGTTGACCATGGTGCATCGGTTATCAGCCATCAAGACCTATTAAAAGGCACATTAGTCATTGCCCGCCCAGAAGAGCGAGTGATCACCCAGCTGCTATCCACTAAGCATAACGCGAGCGAAGAAGAAAACGGTGTTGAAAAACCGGTCGTTGAGGCGCCCGTGGCGATGGATGTCGAGATTGCCGCTGTGGAGCCAAAAGCTGATGTGCGTAAAGGGAAAAAATCATGATAAACCAGCAGCTGATGGGAAAAATTCTGTCTCGCTTAGCTATGTCAAACCCAGCCTCAATGATTGATAGCCCCATTGCTATCCCTGTGGGCGTTTCGAACCGTCATGTCCATCTTTCACAAGAAGATGTTACCGCGCTTTTTGGTGAAGGTTATCAACTGACGCCATTTAAAGACTTGAAGCAACCAGGTCAATTTGCGGCAAAAGAGTGTGTGATGGTGGTTGGGCCTAAAGGGTCGATCAGTAAAGTGCGAGTGTTAGGACCCACAAGACCAACAACCCAGCTGGAAGTCTCGAAAGCAGATTGTTTTGCATTAGGTATTAAAGCGCCAGTACGTGAATCTGGCGATTTAAATCAATCGGGGAGTGCGTTGTTAATTGGCCCCGCAGGGCACGTTAATCTTTGTGAACAAGTCATTTGCGCTCAGCGCCATATTCACATGAATTTAATGGATGCTAGGTCGCTAAATGTCTCCAATGGACAGCGAGTATGTGTTCGCACGGAAGGTGAACGTAGTCTCGTATTTGATGAGGTCGTTGTTCGAGTGGATGCAAGGTTTTCTCTGGAGTTTCATATTGATACAGATGAAGCGAATGCGGCAGGGTTACGTAACAGTGACAGCGTGTTTGTTGTCAGTTAAGTCCTAAATGAACGGTGGCAATATGAACGAAAAAATGATTGAGCAGATAGTGTTACAGGTACTGCAACAGCTGAAACGACGAGTCTTGGTGTTATTGTCCCCAAGCCAAGACTATCAACAGGCGGTTTATCAGCGTTTATTGCAGTTACCTTCAATGTCTTTTTCTTTCTATGCCACCAAGGAGATGCTAACGCAATCGACGATAAATCAATGGAAAGAAATTGGGCAATGTTTTGATATTCATACCTTTAATATGGGAAAACTTGCAGGATTTCACGGGGTTTTTCTCCCTTTTATAGGAACCAAGGTACTGAATGAAGTCGTGAATGGGTTGGCAACCAGCGAAGAGAGTGAAATTATCATCCAAACACTCTCTCGAAATATTCCTATCATGGCATTGAAATATCATTGCTGCCCTGACAGTGATTTGAACCAAATATTAGGTTTGAATAAAAATGAACATTATAACCGCCTTATTAAAGAGAATATGAATAAGGCTATCTCATTAGGTATTCAATTCGATACATTTAATAATATTGAAAATAAAATGCTCATTAAAAATGATGAGATATCGAGTGAAAATAAAATAAACCAGAATCGCTATATTACTTTGAGAGAAGTAATGAATGACCCAAAGGAATATTCCCTAAATAAAAATAAATTAACAGATTCGGCAATGGATTATTTAAAGTCTCTAAAAAAATAAATTTTATTTCAATTTAATATTTTAAACGTCTATCTATGTAGGAGTATTATCTATGTCCTCTAAAGCAAAATCATGGCTTTGGATGCTAGCGGTTATTATTTCTGAAACCTCAGCAACATCCACATTGAAAATGTTCGATAATAGTGAAGGAACAACTAAATCATTATTATTAGGTCTGATAGTGATTCTTTATGTTATCTGTTATTACTCTCTTTCTCGCGCAGTGAAATATATTCCGGTTGGGCTAGCGTATGCGACTTGGTCGGGTACTGGTATTTTGATGGTTTCAACTTTAGGTATGCTGTTTTATGGGCAGCACCCTGATATGGCGGCAATGATTGGGATGGGGGTTATTGCCTCTGGGATCGTGATTATGAACCTGTTTTCTAAAATGGGCTCGGATGAGGCGGAACCGGCTGAAAATTCGGATGCGTCACTGTCTTCAACCAACAAAGTTGCTCATTAATAAGAAGAGAGAAATATTATGTTTACTGGATTTTTATGGTTGGCATTATCAATTGGTTCAGAAATCACGGGTACATCGATGATCAAAAAAACCAATAGTTTTAGCAAATTAGGCCCGTCAATTTTAGTGATTGTGGCTTATTGTCTGTGCTATTTCGCGTTAACACGTGCAATGGGCTATATCCCTGTTGGGGTTGCGTATTCTTTATGGTGTGGGTTTGGTATTGTTGGTGTGACGTTAGTTTCAATGATTTTATATAAACAAAAACCGGATGTGCCCGCAGTCTTCGCGATGGGATTAATTATCTCTGGCGGCATTATTATGAATACTTTCTCAAATATGTAACCTCGCGTTTTATCTCTCTTGTACCCATTGATTATTACCTGTGATTATCAGGTGATAATCAATGACTGTTTCACAACATAAAATGAATGTTTGACGCTAAGAGCCTCTATCTATCCTATGCTAATTTAAGCTATTACCATCGTTTAATTTAGGAATAAAGATATGCAAATTATTGAGTGGGACGACTTTACGAAAGTGGAAATGCGTGTTGGTACGATTATTCGTGCAGAAGTGAACAGTAAAGCAAAAAAGCCCGCTTATGTGATGGATGTAGATTTAGGGGAATTAGGAATTAAGCGTTCAAGCGCACAAATTACCGTGCATTACACCCCTGAAAGTTTAATTGGCAAACAGGTTTTATGTGTTTGTAATTTCGAAGTTAAACGTATTGCTGGCATAAAATCTGAAGTGTTAATTACAGGTGCTCCCGATGAAACAGGCGCCATTGTATTAGCGGAATTCAAATTACCAGTACCTAATGGCTCTCGCCTTGCTTAATTTGTAAGGCTGCATTTTCTTAATTAAAACCGTTATACTCCTACGGTATGCCACCCTGTAGGAGTTTGCCTTGTTATTACCTGAATTGCACTATCGCCAATATTCCCAAGAGGTTATTTCTCATCAACATGATGGGCAATGGCAGGTAGTCTTTGCGTTATCAGGGGCGATGGAGATCAATATGCATCGTCAACATTGGCTGCTAAATGCGGGTCAGGGAGTGGTGATCCCGCCGAGTGTTAGTCACGCTTTCAGTGGGCAAGAAGGCAATCAAAATTATGTGCTGGAAATGCCTGCAACGGCGCAGTGGTCAGTAAATGAAAGAATGACGCATTTCACGCTGACGCCAGCGGCGGTGGGGTTATTAAATTGGTTGCAAAGTTTCCCTCAAGCACCGGAACAAAACTTTGCCGTTGCTCGCCTGTTATTAGCCCAGTTAAAACCAGAAAATCGTTGGGTTGATGAGCTGGTTCATTGGGTAGAGTTACGTCTGCATTTACCGATAAGCTGCGAAGATATCGCCTGCGCGTTTTATATGTCAGTCAGTACTTTACAGCGTAAAGTGAAAGCGGAAACGGGGCTTACGGTCATGCAATTCTTATTGCAAAAACGGATGGAGGCAGCGGGAAGTTTATTATTAACTCACCAAACTATTGAGCATATTGCCACTTTGGTGGGGTATGATTCTCACTCTGCATTTAGCCAAGCATTTCGTAAGTTTTACGGTAAAACCCCTCAGGAATATCGCCTACAATCCCTACCTAAACGTTAATTCTTCGCTATTTAGACTCTAAGTGCTCTGAAATTGTCACTGCGTATTCGCCATATAAAAAGTCGGTATTGATATTGGCTTGTTTGAGTTTTAGCTCGAGTAATGCTAATTGCTTACTGATGGCAACATAATTGGGGTCATCGGCAGAGAGTTGCTGCAGCATGTGACATAAATTCAGTGCTTCTTTTTTCTGTTGCAGTTCAGGCGGTAGATACCCAGAATTTTTAAGAATACGATAGCTCGCCCTTAATTCTTCAGGAACTAGGCTGTCATCGTCTAGCTGCAAAGGTTTCCCTTCACCATTGAGGTTGGATAACTCCCCTTTATTTAAAGCGTCTTGAATATGACGCTCTGCCCAAAGATCAATGACAGACATTATAGCTCGCCCCGTAGTAAATAGGCGTCGATTATAGCGCTGATTAATCTAGATTAAAAACGTACATTAATCAGGCTAATTGGTATTTTACTTTGCTCCATCTAACTCAAATTTATTGTAAATGTAAAAATAGGTATTAATCGAATTAAATGGAATAAAACTGACGAAATTTGATATCTATTTAGTCAAAAATAATCATAAATGGCTTGTTAATATTATTAAAATGTTAGCTTGACCACATTTTTGTATTTTTATGATATTTAATTTTTATGGTTTTAGTTTTTAACATAAATAAAATTTAACAAAGTAAATATTCTATTTTTACTATCATCACGTTGATTGTTAGTTAATGTATTCAATTTGTATCAAATTTGTTGGTTTGAATTTATATGCTTGTAATTAGGTGAAGAGAAAAACATTGTGTAATGTTCATTTCTCTTGTTTATAAGGAGCATACATGGAACAAAAAAGACAAGAGGGTAGCCGTTTTTTACGAACGGTTGAGTGGCTGGGAAATGCTCTGCCACATCCTGTTATTCTATTCATTATCTTAATTGGGATTTTATTAGTCTCTTCCGCCGTTGGTCAGTATTTTGGTATTAGTGTGCCGGATCCTCGCCCTGAAGGTGCGAAAGGTCGTGCGGCAGACGGAATTATTCACATTGTTAGCCTGTTAGATGCGGAAGGCATCCGTAAAATTCTGTCTAACGTGGTCACCAACTTTACGGGATTCGCGCCTCTAGGCACGGTATTAGTTGCTCTTTTAGGGGTTGGGATTGCAGAACGTGCCGGTTTATTATCTGCCGCAATGCGTCTGATTGTTATCAAAGCGCCACGTAAATTAACCACCGTTGCGATTGTTTTTGCTGGGATTATGTCTAATACCGCGGCAGAACTGGGGTATGTGGTATTGATTCCGCTGGCTGCGATTATTTTCCATTCATTAGGTCGCCATCCATTAGCTGGGCTTGCAGCTGCATTTGCAGGGGTATCCGGTGGATATTCAGCGAACTTGCTATTAGGAACAGTGGATCCGTTATTGTCAGGGATCACTCAACAAGCCGCTCGCATTATTGACCCTACCTATATCGTTGGGGCAGAAGCAAACTGGTACTTTATGTTTGCCAGTACCTTCTTGATCACTATCTTGGGTTATTTCATCACAGAGAAAATTGTTGAGCCACAGTTAGGCCCTTATCAGGGCGGTGGTGTCGATGAGGACGAAGATAAACTCCGAGCCTCTGCTGAAGTCACTCCGCTGGAGAAAAAAGCACTGTTCTGGGCATCGGTGACTTTCTGGGGATTAGCGGCAGTATTAGCCTTAATGGTGGTGCCGGAAAGTGGAATTTTACGTAATCAAGAAACGGGGTTAGTGAGTAATTCACCTTTCTTAAAAGCGATTGTGGTGTTTATCTTTATTTTCTTTGCGGTTCCGGGGATTGTTTACGGCTATATCGCAAAAACCATGCGTAGCGACAAAGATGTGGTTGATGCAATGGCAAGCGCAATGAGCACCTTGGGTCTCTATTTAGTCATCATTTTCTTTGCTGCACAGTTCGTTGCATTCTTTGGATGGACAAATATCGGGCAAGTTATTGCGGTCAAAGGCGCTAATTTCTTAAATAGTATCGATTTACATGGTGGAATATTATTTGTTGGTTTTATTCTGATTTGCGCCTTTATTAACCTCATGATCGGCTCTGCTTCTGCTCAATGGGCGGTGACAGCACCGATATTTGTACCAATGCTAATGTTGGCAGGTTATTCACCGGAAACTATCCAAGCGGCTTATCGTATTGGTGACTCGGTGACCAATATTATTACGCCAATGATGAGCTATTTTGGTTTAATTATGGCAATCGTCGTCAAATATAAGAAAGATGCAGGGATTGGCACTTTGGTTTCAATGATGTTGCCATACTCGATTATTTTCTTTATTGGCTGGTCTCTCTTCTTCATTATTTGGGTGTTTATTTTGGGATTACCGGTAGGGCCTGGATCCCCAATTTATTTTACGCCTGGAAGTTAATCTAATAATGAGTTTTTAAGGGTAAATAGATTTTTATTTACCCTTTATTATTTTCGGATGTATATTTTAAATTGGCTATAAATTGATAATCATAAGATAGCTTATTTTATGGGTTATTATTAGTTTGTTGGATTTGTAGTATTAAATGCTTGTTGTTGTTTTAATATTATCCTAAAGTTAATTTGGAAATTCAGTTTGTTTGTATGGCGATATCAATAATAGGCTTGTTTTCAATTTCATTTTTATTTGTTGTTTTTAATAAAAAACAAGGTGGATAATATGTATAGAATGACAGTTTCTGCAAAGTTATTTCTGGCATCTTTTTTTACTCTTTTATTCGTTTTTCCTATTTTTTGTTATTTAATCATTTTTCAATAATCAAAAATTTATTATTTAAGTTAATTTGATTATTTATTTTTGATATACCATGAAAATTAAAAATGCTGATTGTCATGTAAACGTCATTTGCTAGAGATATGGTCGTCATCAATCTGTCATGTGTTGGCGATATTTCTGTCATTTCTCGGTGATAAATTCTCTCTCGAACATAAATTGCGTGAATTCGCACATTTTAGTGTAAATCTTGGCGGATAAACTTCAGTCATAATAAAAGAGAGAATTGGCATGGCATCTATCAAACAGTCTGCTTTAGCAATGATGTTAGGCATGGCTTTTAGCAGTCAAGGAATGGCAGTCACCACAATCCCATTCTGGCATTCAATGGAAGGTCAGCTTGGCGAAGAAGTGAATGACCTTGTCACTCGCTTTAATGAAACTCACCCAGATTACAAGGTGGTTCCTACTTATAAAGGGAACTATGAGCAAAGCCTAGCTGCGGGGATTGCGGCATTTCGTTCTGGCAATGCGCCTGCGATATTACAGGTTTATGAAGTCGGTACTGCGACGATGATGTCATCCAAAGCTATCAAACCTGTCTACGAAGTTTTCCAAGAAGCCGGAATTGATTTTGATGAGTCTCAGTTTGTGCCTACTGTGTCGGGCTATTACAGTGATGCAAAAACAGGACACCTGTTATCTCAGCCTTTCAATAGCTCCACTCCCGTTCTTTATTACAATAAAGAAGCCTTCAAAAAAGCCGGTTTAAACCCAGATACCCCACCTAAAACATGGCAAGATCTTGCTCAATATACTGAAAAATTACGTGAATCAGGAATGAAGTGCGGCTATGCCAGCGGTTGGCAGGGCTGGATCCAAATTGAAAACTTCAGTGCATGGAATGGTTTGCCTGTCGCATCGAAGAATAACGGTTTTGATGGCGCAGACGCGGTATTGGAATTCAATACTCCAGACCATGTAAGGCATATCGAGCAGCTGCAAGATATGAATAAAAAAGGCACCTTCAGTTATTTAGGGCGTAAAGACGAGCCAACTGAGAAATTCTATAACGGAGATTGTGCCATTATTACTGGCTCCTCCGGTTCTCTCGCGAATATTCGCAAGCACGCTAAGTTTGATTTTGGTGTTGGCATGATGCCTTACGATGCACAAATCCCAACGGCACCACAAAACGCTATCATTGGCGGTGCGAGCCTGTGGGTGATGGGTGGTAAAGATCCTGCCACGTATAAAGGCGTTGCAGAGTTTATGAAATTCTTAGCTGAACCTGAAAATGCGGCGAAATGGCATCAAAATACCGGATATTTACCCATTACAACGGCAGCGTATGAGTTAACGAAAAAATCCGGTTTTTATGACAAAAACCCGGGAGCGGATATTGCGACTCGCCAAATGTTAAACAAAGCCCCATTGCCTTATACCAAAGGATTACGCTTAGGCAATATGCCGCAAATTCGCACCATCGTGGATGAAGAGCTAGAGTCCGTGTGGTCAGGTAAAAAGACCCCACAACAAGCCCTCGATGCCTCTGTTGAGCGTGGTAACCAATTACTGCGCCGTTTCGAAAAATCCACTCAGTAATGAGTTCTTTCGCCTCTCTTGATGGAATTAAGAGGGGCGCTGCATCACATCTGATTTATTGGATTGCTTATGTCATCATTTCGTCCCGTCTTTCGCTCCCGCTGGTTACCTTACGCGCTAGTATTACCGCAGCTAATCATTACGGTGATTTTCTTTATTTTGCCTGCTGGGCAAGCGCTCTGGTATTCATTACAAAGTATTGATCCTTTTGGGTTATCCAGTGAATTTGTGGGGTTAGAAAACTTCACTCAACTCTTTAGCGATAGCTACTATGTAGACTCCTTCTATACCACAATGATTTTTAGTGCTTGGGTGGCGGGAAGTGGGCTTGTGGTCTCGCTGTTTTTCGCGGCGTTGGTTGATTATGTGGTAAGAGGAAGCCGTTTTTACCAAACATTAATGCTGTTGCCTTATGCTGTTGCCCCTGCTGTTGCGGCAGTTTTATGGATGTTTTTGTTTAGTCCCGGCAGAGGATTGATAACCTATGGTTTGGAATCCATTGGCTATGACTGGAACCATGCCCAAAATAGCGGTCAGGCAATGTTTTTAGTGGTTTTAGCCTCAGTTTGGAAACAAATCAGTTATAACTTTTTGTTTTTCTTCGCTGCCTTACAGTCTATTCCACGCTCTTTGATGGAAGCGGCGGCTATTGATGGAGCTGGGCCTATCCGTCGTTTCTTTAAAATATCCTTACCATTAATTACTCCAGTAAGTTTCTTTTTGCTGGTGGTGAATTTGGTGTATGCCTTCTTTGATACTTTCCCTGTGATTGATGCGGCAACGGGCGGGGGGCCAGTACAAGCGACGACGACACTGATTTATAAGATTTACCGTGAAGGTTTTTCAGGGCTAGATCTCTCTTCATCCGCAGCACAATCCGTGATTTTAATGGGTTTGGTGATCATCCTAACGGTGATTCAATTCCGTTTTATCGAGCGTAAGGTACGTTACCAATGATTGAGAAAAATCGTGGACTGAGCGTATTCAGTCATTCAATGCTGGTAATTGGGATTTTAGTGATTTTATTCCCGCTGTATGTGGCTTTTGTTGCCGCGACACTCGACGATAAAGCAGTCTTCGATACCCCTATTACCCTAATACCTGGCTCTCATTTATGGGAAAACATCCTGCATATTTGGAATAACGGCGTGGCAGCGAATAGCGCCCCATTTTGGTTGATGTTGGTGAACAGCACCATTATGGCGCTGGTGATAGCGATTGGAAAAATTACGATTTCGATGTTATCGGCTTTTGCCATCGTTTGGTTCCGTTTTCCGTGCCGTAGTCTTTTTTTTTGGATGATTTTCATCACGTTAATGTTGCCTGTCGAAGTGCGTATTTTCCCCACGGTAGAGGTGATTTCCAACTTAAACATGGTGGATAGTTACGCAGGGCTAACCTTGCCATTGATGGCATCCGCCACGGCGACCTTTTTATTTCGCCAATTTTTTATGACGTTACCGGATGAATTGATTGAGGCTGCACGGATTGATGGTGCTTCGCCAATGCGGTTTTTCATCGACATTGTGTTGCCGTTGTCCAAAACAAACTTAGCGGCGTTGTTTGTGATCACCTTTATTTATGGTTGGAACCAATACTTATGGCCGATCTTGATCGTTGCAGATCCCAGCTTAGGAACCGCAGTTGCAGGGATCAAAGGCATGATCGCATCGGGTGAGGGTACGACGCAATGGAATCAAGTGATGGCGGCAATGTTGCTCACGCTTATTCCTCCGGTTCTTGTGGTATTAGCTATGCAGAGGGCGTTTGTGCGTGGCTTGGTCGATAGTGAGAAATAACCATGGCAGAATTAAAACTTCAAGCCGTCACCAAAAGTTGGGACGGAAAAAATCAAGTGATCAAGCCGCTTACCGTGGATGTGGTAGACGGCGAATTTATCGTAATGGTGGGGCCTTCTGGGTGTGGTAAATCTACGTTACTACGGATGGTGGCAGGACTTGAGCAAGTCACGAGTGGTGATATTTGGATTGACCGAAAGCGGGTCACACATCTAGAGCCCAAAGAGCGTGGCATTGCGATGGTATTCCAAAATTACGCTCTGTATCCCCATATGAGTGTTGAAGAAAATATGGCATGGGGACTAAAAATTCGTGGGCTAGGAAAAGAGATTATTCGCCAAAAAGTGGCGGATGCTGCACGGATTTTAGAGCTTGATGGCTTATTAAAGCGCCAACCGAGAGAGCTTTCTGGCGGCCAGCGCCAACGTGTGGCAATGGGGCGTGCTATTGTGCGTGACCCAGCCGTATTCTTATTTGATGAACCGCTTTCTAACCTCGATGCAAAGTTGCGGGTACAGATGCGCCTTGAATTGCAACAGCTCCATCGTCGCTTAAAAACCACCAGCTTGTATGTGACACACGATCAGGTGGAAGCGATGACCTTGGCGCAGCGAGTGATGGTGATGAATAAAGGCGTTGCGGAACAGATTGGCTCCCCAGTTGAAGTGTACGAGCGTCCTGCCAGCCGTTTTGTGGCGAGTTTTATTGGTTCTCCTGCCATGAATTTGCTGGAAGGAAAACTGAGTTCGGATGGTTCTCGCTTTGAACTCAGTGGCGGAATGCAATTACCGTTAGGTAGAACGTATTTACAGTGGGTAGGGCATGCGCTAACGTTAGGTATCCGACCGGAACATTTACAGTTAGGCTCTGAATCGTCAGGGGGGATCCCGCTGGTAGTAGAGACCCTTGAAATGTTAGGTGCTGATAATCTCGTGCATGGCCAGTGGGCTGGGCAGAAAGTCATTGTACGCTTAGGGCATGAGCATCGCCCTCAGATTGGCTCCACGTTATGGCTTCATCTTCCTGAAGCCCATCAGCATTTTTTTGATACTCAATATGGACATCGTTTATGAATCTTTGGCCTTATCCTAAAATTGTCGCCCATCGTGGTGGCGGTAAATTAGCCCCTGAAAATACGCTCGCAGCGATTGATGTCGGGGCAAAATATGGTCACACCATGATTGAGTTTGATGCCAAGTTATCTCGCGATGGTCAAATTTTCCTTCTGCATGATGATACCCTTGAGCGAACGAGTAATGGGTATGGAATTGCAGGGGATTTTGACTGGAGCCAACTGGTTAAAATTGATGCGGGAAGTTGGTATAGCCAAGAGTTTGCCAACGAGCATTTGCCGCTACTATCTCAAGTGGCTGAGCGTTGCCAACAACATCGCATGATGGCGAATATTGAAATTAAGCCAACCACTGGCTTGGAGATTGAGACAGGAACCATGGTGGCATTAGCGGCTCGCCAACTCTGGCAAGGACAAACTGCACCGTTACTCTCTTCATTTTCCATTGAATCCCTTGAAGCGGCTCAAGCCGCAGCACCTGAATTGCCACGCGGTTTATTACTGGAGGCGTGGCGTGAGGATTGGCGTGAACTGACAACACGTTTAGGCTGTGTCTCTATCCATTTAGATCATCTCTTATTGGATAAAGCTCGGGTCGAGCTATTGAAGCAAGCGGGCTTATATATTCTGGTGTATACGGTGAATGACCCTGAACGCGCCAAATTATTATTAGCGTGGGGCGTTAATGCAATTTGTACTGATCGTATTGATTTAATCGGCCCAAATTTCCCCGAGGAGTAAATTAAAAAATTCGTTTATTTTGAATGACGCCTCAATGTGCAATACGCTGATTGAGGTGTTTTTTTATGGCTAAAATAAGTAAATAATTCGATTAAAAGCAACGAGTTAGTCTGTCAAGTGATTCTCGTTAATTAGGACTAACTTTTTCTCACTCTCCCGAAAATATTGGTTAGTATCTCGCCATCTTATGAACCAAGATGAGGCCGAGATGGCGACCCAATCAATTGTAGCTCCTCATGATTCAACCTTTAAAGGCTTTATGAGCAAAGTGGATAATGCGCGGGATTTTTTTGAAGTCCATCTTCCTAATCGCATTAAACACCTTTGCAATTTTGATACGTTGAAATTAGCCAGTGCTTCATTTGTGGATAAAACGCTGCGCTCTCGCTTTTCGGATATGCTCTATTCCGTGCAAACGCTCAAGGGTAAGGGGTATTTTTATTTCTTGGTGGAGCACCAATCTTCCCCCGATAAGCTGATGGGTTGGAGGTTGATGCATTACGCATTTTGCGCGATGAACCAGCATTTGCAGCAGGGGCACCAAACTTTGCCGCTGGTGGTTCCCATCCTGTTTTATCATGGAAATCAATCCCCTTATCCTTATTCCCAGCCATGGACGGATTGCTTTGAGTGGTCTGATTTAGCCCATAGTTTGTATTGCAATCCACTGCCATTAGTGGATCTGACAATGGCAAGTGACGATGAACTTGTGAATCACCGTAAAGTTGCTGCGATGGAGTTAGTTTTAAAGCATGCATCTCTACAGGGTGACGTATTCGGATTATCGGAACGATTAGTTCAGGTACTCAACAATAATCAAAATCATCAAGATGATGTTATTTTGGTTATTAATTACCTCTTTAGCGTTATGGACACACCTGCTTATACCCATATAGTAAAAACGTTGGTTGAGCAAACAGAAGAGCATCAGGAGACCGTGATGAATATTGCACAGCGATTGAGAAATGAAGGAATGGAAAAAGGAAGGGAAGAGGAACGAATGATTAGCCAACAAAAATTAGCGAATGAACGTCAACACTATCAGCAACAAATGGTACTAAACTTGCAACAGCAAGCTGTAATGAGTTTAAAGTTAGGTTTGAGTGTCGATATTATTAGTCAAATTACTGGGTTATCTCCTTCTGATATTCATGCGCTGCGCTAATCAGTATGAAAATAATAAATGTTGGGCTCCGTAAAGACGGAGCCCAACATTTTTACAGACTCAAAGTGTGATTAGAAATTCACTTTCAGTGTTGCATTCACACCACTGGAGCTAACGTCACTGTTATATTGACCTTGGTAAGAAACACCGAAAGTCGTGGATTTATTCAGCTGAGCATCAACCCCTAAGCCCACGCCAAATAAGTTATCTAACTTGCCACCACGAATTTTGGCTTCGCCAGTATCTGACAGGAACAGCATCGCTTCAGGACGAGTATCACCAAATAAATGGCTCGCAGATACGTCACCTTTCAGTGTGAGATTTACATTACCCGCGCTGAATGGATAGCCGCCACGCAAACCAACAGTACCGACTTGGATATCTTGGTTGTCAGTTTTGGTGGTGAATTGCATATTACCCACTTGCTCATGCAGATTGTCGCTGGTGACATGCAGCCAGTTAAATCCAGCATAAGGCTCAACAGAATAACGGTCATTATTCAGTTGGGTATAGGCACCTTCTACGAAGAACTGAGTAATTTTCGCATCATAGCTGGTGGAGTTATAACCGGACTCTTGACCTACCCACAGCGTGCGTTTCGCATCTCTGTCTTGGTTTGTATGAGTGACACCATAGTTAACCGCAGCCACATTTTTGATATTGGATACACCATAGGCACCAACATGCAGGTCATTGCTGTCAATTTTTCCGTATTCGTGAGCTTTATATTTGGTTGAACCCGCCCCAAAGAACAGACCTGCTTTGGTGTGCTCAGCGACATCAATTTCTGCACCGACTAACGCTGCGTAGAAATCGGTATCCATATTGCTGTAACCATAATCAAGGTTGCCCCATTGACCAACACCCGTCATCCAGATGCGTGCATTGCTATTTTCGAGATTAGCATAGCGACCATGACCCACGCCGATAGCCTGATCTTTCACAGTACGAGTTAGACCTAATACGTTCACCACACTGGCATTATTCGCATTAAGGTACATATCGCTACCGAGTGATTGATAAGTATTACGAAGGTCACGTTCGCTCATCGGCAGCGTTGCATCAAATAGCTGACCTTTAGCATTACTTTCTAGTGTATTAGCAATCGAACGACCATTTTCATTATTGGCAAATGAAGCAAATGAGGTATCCGCTTTTTTGCTCAGAGAGCCCGTAATGGCGTTGTCTTTTACGGAAACGTCTTTTTGGAATAGTGCATAATCATCTGCGGCAGCATTATTGGTATTTGCTGCGAGCATTTTGGTTTTAGCGCGGTTGTCGGCTAAATTATCTGCGTTAACCGTACCTTGGATTGAATTATCATTCAGATAAACGTCTTTCAGTTGCCCAATATTATCGGCAGCAACGTCCAGTTTAGCCCCTTGATTTAAGGTCATATTACCGACATTCACATCATGACCTGCGGTAACTAAATAGGTACCTTTATCGTTGATGTTGATATTGGCTTTATGGCTTTCATTGGAGACTAACTGACCTTTTTGAGTGAATTGGTCGTTATAACGATTAAGCACGCTAATTGTGCCGCCGTTAACATTCACGTCCGCAGTACCAAAGGATTCAGTAAAACCGTACAGAGAGCCTTGCTCGACGGTTGTACCACCACGGTAGGTGTTATCCCCCGTCATCACCAATGTACCTTGACCTGTTTTGACTAAAGCGCCGTCATACAGACCTGCATCGATTTTGGCTTGAATAGCCTCAGCTCGTTTTTGGTAATATTCCTGACGCCATTTTTTAGCATCTTCTTTATCAACAATGTGGGAAGTTGGGTCTGGGTTGCCATCGTTTACCACGAAATCGGTACCAAGATTGTAATCACCGCCAGCATCAATACCGTTGGCTTTATAATCGGCTAACCACGCCAAATCTTCGGTTTCACGCTGATCTAACGCCGCTTGGCTGATGTCGTTTGTCCAGACATCGAGTGGTACAGCATCCAGTTGGTATTCGAATTTACCTAAGAATTGACCCGGACCATACATGCCTTTTTCGAGGTCAGGTGTACCCCAACCATAGCGTTCATCAGGTACACCATCAGCGGATGTCCAACCTTTATAGAGGCTGCCATCAGGGTTGTAACGGTTAGCAGTCGTGAACATCACATCACGAACTTGCAGGGCATTCATGGATTGATAACGGGACATTAAAACGCCCATAGCACCCGTGACGTGCGGCGCTGCCATTGATGTTCCGCTAAAGGTATCCCAACCTGGATTGCCGTTTTCATCCACAACACTGGAATAGATATAGCGGCTAGGGGCAACGACCGTCCACCATTTGGCATTACCCGCTTCGTTGAACATACCTTCAATTTCATAGCCTGTTTTGTCTGCCGTCTGTTTTAATCCAGCAACCGCAATCCAATGTTTCTCAGCTTGTGGATTGAAATAAGGGTAAAGAGGGCGGTAGTACGGGTTTTTGAAATCGCGGTTGCCTGTGGTGAAGACTTGAACAACATTAGTGCCTTTCACGGCATCATAGGCGGCATCCACAAAGGATGGATTATCCCCGTAGATTTTTTTGAAGTAGAAATATTCGTACTCAGTTTGTTGAGTAGTATCGACCGGTAAATGTACGGTGGTGTTACCACCATCAGGGCCGACTGTTTTCCCTGCATCAATAATTCTTGGGTTGGTTCCCCAACTGTTATTGATCACTTGGGCACCTGCATCCACCATGGCTTTCCAGCCTGTATAGAAATATTGGTAATCTTGATAAGGGCCGTAGTTATTGCTGTCGGTAGCCCCTGTGTTACCCACATACACATCAGAGCCCCATGCGACCCCATGCATTCCTTCGCCATCACGGTTAGCGCCGACGGTGCCTGTCACGTGGGTGCCGTGAGTATCGTTCACGCCTTTGATCCAGTCTCCAGTCACATCGAAAGCTTGGCCTTTTTCATAGTGGCCGCCTAATTCTTGAGGATAACGCATCCCCGTGGAGCCGTACTCACCTTTGGCTTTAACTGCGTGGAAGCGGGAACCACTTAGCTCTTGGTGAGATAACAGCGCGCCTGAATCCATTACGCCGATTTTAGCGCCTTGCCCATGATATCCCAGCGCGTAAGCACTGGAGGCATTCATGGCGGCTAAACCCCAGTCATTTTTATATTCTTGGCTTTCCCAGCTATTTTTATCACCAAGTTGCCCTGTTTCAGAGTAAGCCAGCGTATAGCCGGAAAATAACAGCGCAGAAGTAATAATAGAAAGTTGAAAAATATTTTTATTGATTGCAGCTTTATTTTTATAACGAGAAGATGATGCAAATTTATGTGCTTTGTTCATTCTGATACCTTTGTTATCAATCAAAAAACATCATTAAGAATCAAAAACAGAATCGCAGAGATAATCTGTGTTTTATAAAAATAAATACTTGAGCGCCATCTCAAAATCTTTTTATTTATCGAAAAAGTAGATTTATTGACTAGCTAATCACATGAAACGCAGATTAATAGAACGCGAAAAGAACAAATTAAATGATAGTTCTATGTGGGGAATTAAATTAATTTTTGCTTTTGAATACAAGAATTAAAATTTAGATAAATTTATTGAGAATAAATCAGATGTGGTAACAAATTCATATTATTTATTAACAGTCATTCTTGCTAATTATTTTTTAAGTATTAATGACTAATTTAAAGTAATGAATTATTTTTCTATTATTTAGCAATATTCATATTTTTATAACCAAAAAAAGCCGCCATTGTTTTAAAATGGCGGCTTCAAATAACAGGTTTAAGTTAAATTATTAAGCGAATAATTACTGATAAAGCTGTTTAATTTCTTGGGCTGCGGCTAAACCACGTTTCGCTTCTTTTTCTGCGATTTCAACGGACAAACCAATATACGAACGTGGGTCTAGCATCGCTTTGATTTCATCATTGCTAAATGCTGCCGTAATGGTTTCGTTCTTGGTGAGGTTGGTGTAGAAATCCTCGCCATCCGCTGCGGTTTTGATGGCTTCTTCATACAGTAATGAGTGCGCTTTATCTTTACCCAGCTTCTCAGCCATTTTCATCATCACGTATTCAGTATTATCTAACCCTTTATTTCTCAGAACGTTATGCAACATTCTCTCTTCGTGAGGCACGAGGGTTCTCGAAAGCTCTTCAGTTCTTAATAAAATTTCAGTGGTCAGTTCCAACGCTTCTTCGATAAGTCCATCGAATAACATATAAGAGCTGCTATCACCTTCATACGGTCTGACGGCAGAATACATCCCAACACTCGGTAATGAATACAGTTTTTGAGAGTTAGCAATAATCCCTTTCGCCAGTTTCGGGTTGATTTTGTGTGGCATGGTGCTGCTGCCCACAGTGCCTTTGGTGAAGCCTTCAGACACTTCCGCTATTTCTTCCAGCGTCGTGCTGTAAACTTCTTCCCCGATTTTATGGCAGATATTCGCCATCAGCGCTAAGTTCGCCATGTACTCGAGTTTATGGGTGCTAAGGTTACGTGATGGCACTTCCATCGCATGCATACCCGTCAGTTCAGCAACGCGTTTTTGCACTTCTAGACCAATCCCCGGCATGGAGTTAAACGCGCCCACAGCACCGCCCATCATGATGGTAAATACACGCTTTTCACACTCTTTCATACGCTGGTAGCAGTCGATGAAATCGCTGATCCACACGGACACTTTGTACCCGTAAGTAATTGGGATAGCGTGGCGTCCATGGGTTCTGCCCGGCATCACCATATGCTTAGTTTTTTCAGCAAGACCCGACAGGTTTTCGATGATCTCACTTAACAGGAACATAAATTTATTATGTACCGTTTTCATCATGTACAGCTGCGAGCTTTGCTGAATATTTTGAGTGGTAATTCCGTAATGGATGTATTTACCACTCTCTTCAGAACAGGCATTCACCAACACTTTTAAGAAGGGAACGAAGCCGTGCCCAATTTTTTGGTAAATGCGGCTCATCTCTTCAAAATCAATGTTCTCAATAACCGCTTTTTCTTTAATTTCATCAGCCGCTGATTGGGGAATGAACCCCGCTTCAGCCTGCGCTTGAGCTAACATGGATTCAAACATCAGCCAAGTATTGTATTTGGCTTCATCCGATAACAGGGCTTTTATACCGCGGTCATCGATGGTTTTACTCTTAGAATCATATAAGGCTCTCATCATATATCCTTTTATTTCTTCATGAACTCATCAACAGCGTTGCGAACAAATTCAACTTTCGGTCCATACACTACGTGGACGTGGTTTGCCGATGGAAAGAAGAATGCGGTACATCCTGATTCCAACATTAAATCTTTATCAATTTTATTCACTTCTGCGACATCAATACGCATACGGGTAATACAGTTATCTACGTTACGAATGTTCTCTTTACCGCCTAAGGCTTCAACAAGGATCTCAGCGATTTCGCCATAACGTTTTTCTTTAATTAAGGTGTTTTTCAGGTTGCTCGACTCTTCACGACCAGGGGTTTTGATATCAAATTTGATAATCGCCCAGTAGAAAATGAAGTAAGTCACTACCGCTAAACCGCCACCAATCAGCACTAAGAATATCCAGTTAGTGTGCTCGTACAGCAGACCGAAGATAGTGAAGTCAAACACGGTTCCACGGATATACCCGATAGCGACGCCTGCGAATGACAGTAACACTGCACCAATACCGACGATGATGGCATAGATTAAGTACAGCAGCGGTGCGATAAACACGAAGGTAAATTCGAGCGGTTCGGTCACGTTACCGAGCATCGCGGTCAATACCATGGTCACCAACATCGATTTAACTTCAGCACGGTTCTCTTTTTTCGATGTTTTATAGATAGCTAATGCAATCGCAGGGAACAGGAACAGCGTTACCAGCATTTGTTGCTGTGCCATAAAGCGCGTCAGGCTTGGCATCATTGCCCAGTATTCACTACTTGGACCTTGCTTAAATAACACTTCCGTTAAAGCTGGAACGACACCGACAAAGGTCTGTCCATCAATAACATAGGTACCACCAGCTTCGGTAAATCTAAACAGAACGTTCCATACGTGGTGTAACCCGAATGGAATAAACAGACGTTCACCCCCCGCGGTAAAGAACGGACCGACAGGACTGAGGAAGACGGCGGAAAGCTTCATCAAGCCTTGCACTAACACTTCCCAGATAAACGGTAATGTTCCGCCGACCATGATCATTAAGCCGACCATGATAATCGCGACTGACTTTTTACCCGAGAAGAAGGCGAAGGCGGTCGGCAGCTCGAGGTTATAGAATTTATCGGTGGCCCATGCACCAATTAACCCTGTAATAATCCCCCCAGCGGCACTGATGTTTAAGGTTTGAATACCTAAAACCTTAATCTGTCCCACTTGACCCATAATCGCCGGATCCGCCAGTTTACCGGTGAGTACCAACCAAATATTCATGGTGATAATCAACGAAAGGTAACCGACAACGGAGGCGAAGACCGCGATCCCCTTATCGCGTTGGCTCATGCCGTAGGCAACCCCCATGGCGAACAGTAATGGGATGTTGTCGAAGATGACGCCCGCGATAGAACGGATGCTGACAAGTAATGCGTTAACGGTTTCATTGCCGAGGAAAGGGAATCGAGCAATCATGTAGGTTTGAACTAATGCACCACTGATCCCCAGTATCATACCAATTGGAGCCAGAACCCCGATTGGCAGGAGCAGTGTCCTACCAAAGCGCTGGATTGACTCACCGAATTTTCTTTTAGCCATATTTTTTCCTAATGACGAAGAATTATTGAAATTAACTGGAATACTAGCACTGGGTTTTTTAAATGAAATGATGTTACGGTTTTAAATATTATCTCAGGTCACAGATTAAGACATAGGTCATTAAAATTAAATAAAGCTTTAAAAATCATATTAATAATGATTTTTCTATAAATGTGTTATGGGTTTTTTAAATAAATGATTATTTGAAAAATTACAAAAATAATTGAATGAAAAGCACTCAGCTAACCTTAAGTTAAATAAATAAGGTGGGTGGGAGTTTATTTACAGCAGGTTTTCCAATTCATTAATTAATAAATCCACCAGAATAAAAAATCCAGTTCTGGATTTTGAATCGTCCCGTTTGGTGTCATAGCTATCTGCGAAGCAGAAAAGAGTGTTATTGGCGTAGGCGGTGAGTTCGTTGGTGTGAAAGGCGGTCATACTGATGATGTTAGCCTCTTTCAATTGTACGATTTTAGCGGTTTCTATGATTTTCTTGGTTCCGCCAGACAACGAGATAAAAATGACGGTGTCATTTTGGTTAACTAGACGAGTAAAAGAGTCGGAGAGATTGTAATCGTTGATAAAAAAGCAGTGCAATCCAAGAGAGAAGAGCAAGTGTTCAAGATAATAACCGACGGCTTTACTGGTGCCACGTGCCACTAAAAAGATATTACGCGAGCCGCGTAATGTTTTCGCACAGTCGCGAATTTGCTCTTCATTAATCAAGGTGAAGGTTTTATGGATATTATTTTCAAGCTGCTTTTTATAAGAAGCGGGGTTCTTTTTTTCCGCTTTATTCTGCGAAAGTATATGGTTATTAATTTGGAATTTGAGTTCTTTAAACCCACTAAAACCTAATTTCTGGGACAAATTAATAATGACAGTCTTAGATACAAACGTTTTGGCGACTAATTCATTAATATTTAAGTAGGGAATATCGGCAATATTATCGGTAAGATATTTTAATACTTTTTTTTCACTGACGGTTAAGTTGTCATAATTCTTTAGAAAATCCAGCATATCTCACCTGATCAATAGAGTATCAAAAGCCCATTTTAGTTTGGGTTCGCGTGTTATTTATAATGATCTCGACACTGTGTGAAGTGAGCCAAAGCTCAATAGAGTTGATTATACGTTAAAGCCGTATTTTATGCAGGTTTTCCGAGAGTTTTTTTGATGTGAATGACTTATAAGGTCGATAATAATGCTTATCTATTTAAGCTAATATTATAAAAATGAGACTGGCCTCAACAGAGTCTAAAGGATTAAAAACGCCTTGTGATAAAGCACATCACAAGGCTATTTTGTTTATCCCAATTCCGGCTCAATCATTATTTGAGCTGCCAAAGCGTTCCTTCAGAAATCACTGCTCTGCCATGAGAAGCAAATAACATTAACTTGCGTTCATTAGGTTGGGGATAAATACGGCTAGACATTGCAGCGTCACCGTCGTTGACAAAGACTTCAACGGAGGAGCGGTCAATAAAAATACGCAATGAAAGTTTATTGCTCGCGGGTAATGGAATGCTGCGATAACCGTCCAGCTCATATTCTGGGTAGTGCCGCCAGAGCACTAAGCGCTGAGATTGGCTATCAATATACAGCTCTAATCCATCGCCCACTTTATTACCTAGCGCTATACCATATCGTTCTGCATTACTTTGGTTTATATCCCAAACAAGCTCTAACTCGATGGCGCTGGAATGGTCGAGTAGCACTTCTGTTTGACTAACCGAGTGAGGCTCAATGGGGTGGCTCTGTTGGCGTAGTGATTTGGCTTCAATCACTGGGCGTTGGCATAAATGCCCATCTCGTTCAAATAACTCGCGTGGTAGAGTTAAGCAGCCGGCCCAGCCTTCTTGTTTGGATGGCATAGCAGATTCCCACATATCCATCCAAGCCATAATGACACGTCGCCCATCTGCTGCCGTGAATGATTGTGGCGCGTAGAAATCGTGTCCATTATCCAGTTCAGTAAATTTTTGGCTTTGTATAAAGGCGCTTCCTTGCTGCCAGTGACCTTGGATCACGCCGGATTGGAAGCGATTACGATATTGGTAACCTGTATTTTGTTGGATGCCTTGTGGTGAAAACATCAAATAGTGGTGGTCGCCACATGGGAAGAAATCTGGGCATTCCCACATATAGCCACCATCAACGTCAGCATGGGCGAGGATCCGATCAAGTTGCCATTCGCGTAGTGAATTTCCCTTATAAAGCAACGTTTGCCCACAATTTGCCGCGTCTCGAGCACCTAACACCATCCACCAAGTGCCATTTTCTTGCCAAATTTTAGGATCACGGAAATGCATAATGCCATCGGGGGGCGTTAGCACAATACCTTGTTTTTCAAAGTGAATACCATCGGTGCTGGTTGCTAAACATTGAACTTCACGGATAGCGCTATCGTCACCGGCTTCTTTTAGCCACACATGCCCTGTATAAATGAGTGAAAGGATTCCATTATCATTTACAGCACAACCCGAAAAACAGCCATCACGATCATAATCATCACCGGGTGCTAGCGCGATAGGCTGATGTTGCCAATGGATCATGTCGTGGCTGGTGGCGTGACCCCAATGCATTGGCCCCCAATCAGCACTCATTGGGTGATGTTGATAAAATGCGTGATATAACCCATCAAAGTAGATCAAACCATTTGGATCATTCATCCAGCCAGCGGGCGGAGCAAGATGGAAGTCAGGGTAATAGGTGTTTCCACGTTGAGCTTTAAGTTGCTCAAGAGCAAATTGTGCTTGCTGAAGTTTTTGGTTCATAGTTCCACCGTTTTTTTCGATGTTGTCATGTGATTGACGGTTGATGCATCCTCTGATTGCAGAAGGACACTTGAAATTATCGTCATGAAAATGACGATAGCGGCGAGGATCATATAGGTATCTGCAAAGCCTAATGTGTCATAGCTGTATCCCGCGAGTGGGGATAAGAATGAGGCGCAGAGCGACGCTACAAACTGGAAACCCACTAAGTAGATGGTTGCAGATAAACGTTTATCAAATACGGATGTAATGTATTTAAATAATGAAATTAATAGGATAGGGAGTTCAACTGCATGTAGCAGTTTCATAAATGAAATTGTGATTGCATCGTCGGCAAGCCCTGAACCTAAAATACGCAGCGCCATGATGACACCGCTCAAAAGCAGGCCTCGCTTTGCGCCAATTCGATTGACGAGGAAAGGTGCTAAGAACATCCCTCCCGCCTCTAAGAAAACCTGAAGCGAATTTAAGTAGCCAAACATCTCGTTGCCTTCGTTTTGGTTAGCAAACAACGAGGCAAAATAGACCGGAAATTGTTGGTCGTAGACGTTATAAACACTCACCCCGCAGACAAATATCACCAAAGACCAAAATGAACGCATGCGTAATAATCCCAGCGCATCAGTGATAGTCAGTGACTGAGTTTTGCCGAACTCAAGCTCATTCATGGTATGAGGGCGAACATTGCGTAAACGCCATAACAGGATGATGAACAGCAGCGCGCTGGCAGAACCCATGGCGAAATTTAAGTTGGGATCGATATTAAATAATAACCCTGCAAAAAAGGTGGCGCCTGCCCAGCCCAGTGAACCCCACATACGGGCACGACCATATTCAAAACTCGCAATGCGGCTAACGCGTTCAGTATAGGATTCAAGTGCACCAATACCGGCAAAGAAAGTCGCGCCAACATAAATGCCCAACGCAGCAGCTCCCGCAAAAATGTTCCATTTTAATAACGGGGTACAGACAAAAATAAACCAAGGCCCGCTGATTAATAGCAATCCCCCCAGAAACCATAATAGATTTTTGCGCAAGCCAAGCCTATCTTGAATAAACCCATAAAGAGGCTGAGCACAAAATGCGGTTAGGCTGATAACAGAAAAAATAATGCCCGTATCGGTGCCCTTTAGGCCAATTTTTTGGCTAAGCCACAGAGATACCAAGGAAAACACGGATGACCATGTCCAAAAAAAAGTAAATAACAAACCACTTAATGTGAGATAGGCATGCATGTTAGCGCGTGTTTTTTTGCCCATAGATATTCTCCTACTGTCAGAATGTCTATATTGTTAATGTTAACATTCACTTTATAAAAGACGGTATAGTGCATAAATATGATGTTAATCACCAATGTTAACATTAACATTGGCGGTATGTGAGGGATGTCACAGGTTTCTTATTCTCGCAATCATGTGGCGATTTATTGGTTGGTATACTCCGATGAAAAGACGTTGAAAACAAAGACGTTGAAAATAGAGTAAAGAGGGCAAAATGGTACTCTTAAAAGATGTCGCCAAGCTGGCTGGTGTTTCAATGATGACGGTCTCAAGGGCTATCAATAACCCTGAAAAGCTGAAAAAAGAGACATTAGAACGCATTCAGAAAGCCATTAATGAAACGGGTTATACGCCTGATCTTTCAGCTCGGATGATCCGCGGTACACGTTCAGGACAAAAACCTCGAACGATTGGGGTATTGGCGCTAGATACGGCGACGTCCCCTTTCTCTGTCGATATCACGCTGTCTATTGAAGAAACGGCGCGTTCACATGGTTGGAATAGCTATGTGGTGAATATGCTAGAAGGTGATGACCCTGAAGCCATCGCGAGTTTACTTTTTTCTCATCGCCCAGATGGCATTATCTACACGGCAATGGGACTTCGGCAGGTTGAAATTACCAAGCACATGATGAAAGTGCCATTAGTACTCGCTAACTGTGAAAGCCTAAATGTACCAACGGCCAGCTATGTACCCGATGATGAAGATGGCCAATATAACGCGGTGAAAGCGCTATTAAATGCGGGGTACCGCCAACCGCTGTGTTTATATCTCCCAGCTAACCACCCTGCGACTCTTCGCCGAGCTCTTGGGGTTAAGCGCGCTTGTGAAGAGCATGGAATTAATGCGGATGCGTTATCTCATCATTTTTTAAGTACAGAAAACTATGCAGATATTCCTGAGATTGTACGCAAGCAGATCCACCATGGAAAAGCGGGTTTTGATTCAGTTATTTGTGGAAATGATCGGATCGCATTCATCGTTTATCAAATCTTGTTAGAGAGTGGATTGAAGATCCCAAAAGATGTCGCCGTTGTGGGCTACGACAATATGGTTGGGATCGGTGAATTATTTATTCCACCGCTTTCGACGGTACAACTCCCGCATTATGAAATTGGCAAACGCAGCGCGCTACATATCATTAATGGGGAGACACATCGAGAAACTGTCTATATTTCATCGCCTTGGTTACCAAGGGATTCAATTTAATCATACTGACTATTTTCAATATTGCTTGTGGAGTTATTTATGACCGATAAAGTGTGGGTTCTCGGTGATGCTGTTGTTGATTTGATCCCCGAAAGAGAAGGCTGCTTACTTCAGATGCCGGGTGGTGCGCCTGCGAATGTGGCGGCTGGGGTTGCTCGCCTTGATGGACAAAGTGGGTTTATTGGTCGTGTCGGGAATGATCCTTTTGGTCGCTTTATGTGCCGCACGCTAGAGCAAGAGAGAGTGGACACTGACTATATGAAGTTGGATCCGCAACATCGTACATCAACGGTGGTGGTTGAACTGGATGAAGAGGGAGAACGAACCTTTACGTTTATGGTTCGTCCCGCTGCGGATCTTTTTTTAGAAGTCGAAGACTTACCCGTATTTCAGAAAAATGAATGGCTACACGCTTGCTCTATCGCGCTGAGTGCGGAACCGAGCCGCAGTACCACATTTTATGCCATGGAAAAAATCCGTAGTGTCGGTGGACGCGTCAGTTTTGATCCTAATATCCGAACGGATCTTTGGCAGGATGAAAATCTATTACGTGAATGTTTACATAAAGCGCTAACTTTCGCCTCAGTGGTGAAGTTATCCGAAGAAGAGTTATTTTTCTTAAGCGGAAAAACGGATATTCAGCAAGGTATTGCACAGCTTTCAGCACAGTATTCTTTTGATTTGCTGCTGGTCACTTTAGGTAAAAATGGGGTGATGGTGTGTTGGCAGGGAGATATCCTACATTATTCTGCTAGACCGGTAGTGGTGGTTGATACGACAGGTGCGGGAGATGCTTTTGTCGCAGGTTTACTGGCAGGGCTGGCGGTGTATGGTCTGCCGCGTGATGAAGACACGCTGGGTGTGATTATTGGGCAAGCTCAAATTTGTGGTGCCTTAGCCACCACGGCGAAAGGTGCAATGACCGCATTGCCATATCGCCAAGACTTACTCAAAAGCCTGTAGTCACGATACTGCGCTATTTTTTAGGGTAGTTGTGGTGAATAAAGAAAGAGGTTTTTGAGAAGTGAAGACTGAAGTGATCCGCTGGAAAGCAAAAACCCGCCACTAGGGCGGGTTCTTTAAATAGTGGTGCCCGGACTCGGAATCGAACCAAGGACACGGGGATTTTCAATCCCCTGCTCTACCGACTGAGCTATCCGGGCAACGGGGCGCATTAAACCGTATTAGGCTGTTCCCGTCAATGCATTTTTTATAAAAAAAACCATTTTCTGACTGAGTGTTTTCTTTTTCGACAAAAAACGCCTGTTTAACGCGCGAGTGTACGAATTTTAACTTAATGCGCCTTTTTTACGGCACAGAGCGATAGTCAAAATATCTTCAGAAAGCTGTTGAGCAATTTCCACATCACGGATATCACGATTAACCAACAAGCGATTTAAACAGCCTTCTAAGACCAACTCCATCTGATTGGCGACGAGTTCCGCATCTTCAATATCTAGCTCATCGAGCAGCTGCTTAGTAAAGCTGAATGAGTTGGATTTTTGCAGTCGGCTTAATTGGTGGATAGGGTGCTCTGGGTCTGGATAATAGTTACAGGCGGAAATAAACAGGCAGCCTGGGAAGCGTCCTTCACGGACTTTTTCTGCCAGTTGTTGATAACGAGCCATGAGTTTTGATTGTGGGCTGAGTCGCTCATCTAATAAGGTTTGGCGCTGCCACACTTCAATTTGCTGCCCGTGATAGCGTAGAGAATCATAAACGAGCGCTTCATCATCAGGCCAGAATTGGCGCAGGGTCGTAAAATCGGACTCAATTTCAGTGAGTAAACTCTCTGTCGAGGCGGATAACCCCTGTTTCTCTAACTGGTTTAACGCATGGCTCAAAATAGTGTCGCGCTGGATACTCATCGTTATCTCCATCACAAGATTGGCTAATTTTTCCATCATAGCAATGTTCAAAGTTGATTTATAGGCGTTGATTTTGTCACAAATATGAGGGGGATTGAGGGGAGTTATGGGGAAATCAGAGAGCGAAGAGGTAGAGAGGCGTTACCCTCTCTATACCTAACGAGTTGTTTAGTCGAAACTAATTCCTAGTTAAACAACTTATTCTCCATATCAATATCGATATGATAAAAATTGAAAATATTTTGTAGGAACTCATCAATATCGTGCTTTTTTAATTCTAAAGCATGCAAAATTCCCAAAAGATTTTGAATAGTAATCGCATTGACACCTCGCTCATAGCGAGAAATCTGTTGTTGGCTGATGCTTAAACGAGAAGCGAGTTCAGCACCGGTGAGCCCAACAACTTTACGTCGTCGTTTAAGAAATGAACCAATGTAAGTGGATACTTCATGGCTATCGAATTGTTGATTAGCTAGCATGATCCCTCCATGCGAGTTTTATTGAGATAATAGTATTCAAAGATAATTAAATATTATTATCTTTAATTGGCGAGAGTAATCGAAAATTGACTATATCAATTTAGGTGTATTTAACCGCTAAGTTAAACTAATTACCAATATCTATGACGGATTGATAGGCTATTTTCGATAGTTAATAGCTATTTCGATCACTCAGTTAGTGAGTAAAATTACAAAGGATTACGGGTCTTATGTTCGATTATTTTGATTTAATTAGCTAAATAATCTGGGTTTTGGGGTTTTTATTGGTTTTTTATGGCGATAATTACTGGCTTATTTTTTATAAAAATAATGCAAAAAATAATAATGAAGTATGAATTAGGTAATGGGCTGTTACACTTATATATATATTATTCATAAATATGTTTCGAGAGAAAGATTTATATTTACTTCGTCATAAATATACAGATTTGTTTATTGATTATCGGCATTATTTTAAATAGTTTATAGAAATAAGAATAAATATGACATCGTGCAAATAAGGAATGCTGATTAATGAAAATTATCATTGCACCTGATTCTTTTAAAGAGAGCATGAGCGCCGAGCTTGCAGCTCAATCAGTGATAAAAGGTTTTCAACGCGTGTTTCCTGACGCAGAATATATTTCGCTGCCAGTGGCTGATGGCGGAGAAGGAACGGTGGATGCGCTGATTGCGGCGCAGCACGGCGAAAAAATACCAGTTACCGTGGCAGATCCTTTGGGGCTCCCTGTCATGGCTTATTATGGGCTATTAGCTGAAAGTAAGACGGCGGTGATTGAAATGGCGCAAGCCAGTGGGTTGATGTTAGTGCCTATAGCCAAGCGAAACCCGATGCTGACGAACAGTTATGGTACGGGAGAGCTGATAGCCAATGCGCTTGCTCAAGGGGTTGAGCGGATTATTCTAGGGATTGGCGGCAGCGCCACAGTGGATGGTGGTGTCGGCATGTTACAGGCGCTGGGTGTTCGATTTTATGATGAAAATCATCAATTACTGGGGAGCACGGGGAATATCCTTTCGCAGATAGCGCATATCGACATTCAGCAGCTTGATCCGCGTTTATCTCAGTGCAAAATCGACATTGCTTGTGATGTGAGTAACCCCTTGGTTGGGGAACACGGCTCTGCGGCAGTTTTTGGTCCACAAAAAGGCGCAACGCCAGAAATGGTGGCAGAGTTAGACAATGGGTTAAATCAGTTTGCGGCGCTTCTTCAGCAGTTAACGGGGACTGACTATCGTTATCTTGCAGGTGGCGGCGCAGCAGGGGGGATCGCCGTTGCAGCGGCTGCGCTACTCGGCGGTGAGCTTAAATCCGGTATTGAGATTGTGATGGACGCTTTAGCGTTTGAGCAACATTTACCAGATGCCGATTTGGTGATCATCGGGGAAGGTAGTATGGATGGGCAGACCGCTGGCGGAAAAGCGCCTCTTGGTATTGCGAGACTCGCGGCAAAACATCAGGTTCCGGTTATTGCATTAAGTGGTGTGTTAGGGGATGGTGTGAAAGGTCTGCACCAAGAAGGTGTCACGGCGGTATTTAGCATTCTGCCAAGATTGTCTTCGCTTAGTGAGGCGCTCAAGCAGGGGGCTGAAAACTTAGAAAATACAGCGTGCAATGTGGCTCGAGTATTGAATATGGGGCGCTATCTTTGAAATAAAAGCGAAGCGCATTTATTTGATGGAAAATAAGCTAACTTATCCAATATTTATTTTATATGCACTTTTTCCGATACCATGACGACGAGTTATTTGATAAATGAAAGGGTAATAAAGCAATAAACTACAAGAATAGGTAAAAAATGCTTAACCCCAACACGTTTGTGCCACTGAAAATTATTGCTTCTGGCATCGCACTACCCACACATAAAATATTGTCGATGGATTTGGATAAGCAGCTGAATAAGCCGAACGGTTACGTTGAAAAGCGCTCAGGGATCCGCTGGCGCTACCATGCATCCAATACCGATAGCCAAGCGGAATTAGCCGCCGCGGCGATTCACGATGCATTAACTCGCCACCATATTGATCCTGCTTCAGTGGATGCCTTGATTTGTGCATCGGCTATTCCCGTTCAAGCCCTACCTTGTAGCGCAGCTCATATTCTTGCAAGTTCAGCGCTTCACTCGGGAATTGCTTGCTTTGATGTGAATGCGAGTTGTGTGAGTTATTTATCGGCGTTGCAAATTGCGGGTGGGCTACTCGCTACTCATCAATATCGCCGAATTGCGATTGTCTCTGCGGATATTGCTTCTCGTGGGATCGATTGGGAACATGAAGAATCTTCGCTGATCTTTGGTGATGGCGCAGCTTGTACACTTGTTGAGCGCGGTGATGGGCATAGCGGCATTTTGGCATTTCGTTTGGAAACCTATCCTGAAGGACTGGATCTTTGTGAGATCAGAGCGGGTGGTACTCGCCGTAATCCACGCTCAGGGATGGAGCCGAGCGATTTCTTATTCCACATGAAAGGCAAACCGCTATTCAAGATGGCATCCGCCATGGTTGAGGATTTTATGGGGAGAATACTGTCTCAAGCGGGAGTGACCTTAGCGCAGATTGATACGGTAGTTCCCCATCAAGCGAGTCACTTATCCTTGGAACATATGCGCAAGCGCCTTAGTGTCACCGCCGAACAGTTAGTCGATATCTATGCCACACATGGCAACCAAGTGGCGGCATCAATTCCTTCCGCGCTACATGAAGCCATTATCACCGACCGTTTTTATGGCAAATCTCGCGTAATGCTGGTGGGAACCGCCGCTGGGCTAGCCTTATCGGCAATGGTGCTTGTGCCATGAAGATCTTAGTTACCGGCGCGACCAGCGGGCTTGGGCGCAATGCGGTCGAAATACTGCTACGAGAAGGGCATCAGGTGGTAGCTTGCGGGCGTGATTTGGCGATTGGTCAGATATTAGCTGATTCTGGCGCGGCATTTATTCCCATAGAACTGGCAACGTTAACACAGGAAAACGCACGGGAATTGATGTTGGGGTGTCAGGCCATTTGGCACTGTGCCGCATTATCTGCGCCATGGGGTGCACGTGAAAAATTTGAATCCATCAATTGGCAAGCCACCAAAACCTTGGCGCAGACTGCGGCAGAGCAGGGCATCGAGCGGTTTGTGCATATCTCCACGCCAGCTATCTATTTTAATTTTACTCACCAATACAATATCTTCGAATCAACGAATAACACGCAATTTGCCAATGATTATGCGCGAACGAAGTTCCTTGCCGAGCAAGAAATTACCAAGATAGTGCCGAATTATCCCTCAACTACGTTTGTGATTTTGCGCCCTCGTGGATTATTTGGTGCGCATGACCGGGTTTTATTGCCGCGTTTGATGGGGCAAGTTCGCGCCCGTCATGGCAAATTGGTGCTGCCGGCAGGGGGCAAAAATGCCTTCGATTTGACCTACGTTGAAAATGTGGTGGATGCCATGATGTTGGCAACCCAAAAACCGTTAAAAAGCGGGTCGGTATACAATATTACCAACCAAGACCCTCAGCCGTTGGCCACGACATTAAAAATGCTATTTGAGCAAACAGGTACTGAGTGCCAGATTAAATCAGCCCCTTATTCGCTATTATACGGTGTGGCATTTTGCTTAGAAAAATTGGCGATTATGCAGCGAAAAGAGCCGTTATTAACCCGTTATAGCCTCGGCGCTGCTTATTTCACGATGATTTTAAACAATCAACGCGCTCAGCAGGAACTCGGTTACATCCCACGTTATTCCATGGCGGAGGGCATCGCACGCACCGCAAAATGGCTTAATGAAAACCAAGAGGGCAAACCATGATGAACATTCGGGTATTTGAAGTGGGATATTGCACCCATCCCGGCTGTGTTGCCCTTAAAGGTGCCAGTATGAAAGCGTGTAAATTCCCCGCGCGGGCATGGCTGATTGAGGGGCATGACCAGCGCTGGCTGTTTGATACGGGGTATGCCGACCACTTTTATGACCATACCCGTGAAGGGATCATTCGGCTGTATCGAGCGGTTACGCCGGTTTATTTTGATACCAAAGATGCTCTCGTTTCTCAGCTTAAGGCGGATGGCATTACTCCTGCTGATATTACTGGGGTGATTATTTCCCATTTCCATGGTGACCATATTGCGGGGCTACGGGATTTCCCCTCTGTGCCGTTAATCTGTTCGGGGGAAGGGTGGCAAAAAACGCGCAATCTAACCGGATTTTCCGCATTACGTAAAGCCTTTGTGCGCGGATTGATACCCGAAGATTTCGAAGAAAGAGCACGGTTTTATGAAGGTTTTGAGCGTATTGAGCTCCCTGAAGCCTTAGCCGAATTAGGATTTGGCTACGCCATAAATCCTGAAAAAACGTTGATTGCAGTACCGCTGCCGGGTCATGCCGCGGGGCATACTGGGTTATGTGTGGCAACGGATGACGGCTGGATCTTGCTGGCGGGGGATGCGGCGTGGTCGCCAACAAATTACCGAGAATTGCGTGGGCCAATGGCGGTGGCGAATTTGATTATGGATGACAGCCAAGCCTATTACGACACGCTCAATAAATTGCATCAGATTGATAAACGTCAGATACCGATCCAATTGTGTCATGAGGGCGAGCTGTGAAACTGCTGAAAATCCTGTGGTATTACTGGCAGGCTCGTCGACTGCGTTTTACGGATCCCACAGCGCTAGAGCGATATCAACAGCGAAAATTGTCGGTATTTACTCAGCGTTTTTTACGGCGTAGCCCCTACTTTTCGGCCTATTGTGAGCAAGCACTTACTCAGTGGCCTGTGATGAATAAAGCCTTGATGATGCAGTATTTTGACCGTATGAACACCCAAGGGCTGAAAGTGGATGAGCTGCTTGCCTGCGCAAGACAGAGCGAATCTTCCCGTGATTTCTCCCCAACAGTGGGGAAATTCAGTGTGGGGTTATCGTCTGGGACATCAGGAAAACGCGGGGTGTTTGTGGTTAGCCCTGATGAGCAAGCTCGCTGGTCGGGAACCATGCTGGCTAAGATGCTGCCGGATGGGCTATTTGCCGGAGAGCGCGTTGCACTGTTTCTACGTGCAAACAATAACTTATATGAAAGTGTGAATAACCGTTGGCTCTCATTTCAGTTTTACGATTTGCTAGGGGATTTTGATGAGCATCTTGCTGCACTTAATCAATGGCAGCCTACCATTATTGTTGCTCCTGCTCAGGTGCTGGTGGAAATCGCAAAACGCCAGCAGCGAAATGAGTGCTCACTAACCCCAAAAAGGGTGATATCAGTGGCGGAAGTGCTAAATGCCGATGACAAATCCCTGCTAAAAACGGTTTTTGCAGATGTGGGCGAAGTGTATCAAGCGACGGAAGGTTTTCTTGGCTGCACCTGCCCTCATGGCACATTGCATCTGAATGAAGCTTTTTTGCATATTGAAAAACAGTGGATTGATGAACGCCGTTTTTCACCGATTATCACCGATTTTACGCGGCAAACTCAGCCCATTGTGCGCTATCAACTGGATGATATCTTGGTTGTTAGGGAGACCCCATGCCCCTGTGGCGATGCGCAAATAGCCATTGAACGCATCGAAGGGCGTAGTGATGACCAATTGGTGTTAACCAACCAACAAGGTGATCCAATAACCCTGTTTGCGGACGCCTGTAACCGAGTGATCTGTAATACGTTACCGACAGAAACAGATTACCGACTTCATCAACATGGGCAGTTATTCACCTTATCCGCGGATTGTGAGGAAACGGTGCTATTAGCATGTAAGCAAGCACTAACTGACTACTTTGAATTGCAAGGCGCGGTGACTGAGCATCTTCAATGGCAACTCAACACCAACCTGCCCGTGACCGTAATGGCAATTAAGCGTCGGCGGATCACGCGGGAGGCATCATGATAACGTCGATGTCAGTGTGGCAGCGCGTGGGGTATTTACTATTAGGTTGGGGATGTGTTGGGTTTATCTACTCATTGACGGGGCATATTTATTCTTCTGCACACGTTATTTCCCCCACGATAATTGATGATGCCATCGGTTATTCGCCAAATGCGGTATGGCTCTATCTCTCATTTTTCCTATTTATTCCCTGCGGTTATCTGCTGAGTCACGCAGAAAAAGTGAAGCCGTTAATGTGGCAGATGATCCTCTGTGCGGTGCTATCTGGCACGGTATATCTGATTTATCCAACCACAGCCGAGTTTCCTCAAAATATAGGGAGTGGGTTGACTCAACAGGCACTTGCCGGGTTATTGCAGGTGGATACGTCGCAAAATATGCTGCCTTCGCTCCACGTGTCATTGACGTTAATTGCATGGGGGGCTTTGTGTCGAAAAGGTCAATTTTTGAGAAACCTCTTGTGGCTATTGTGGGCGTTGATGATTATTTTTTCAGTCTTAATACTGAAGCGGCACCTGTTTATTGATGTGGTTGGCGGCGCGGCTTGTGCGTGGATAGCGATAACGGTTGTTCGTTTACTGACGTTTCGCTTATTGGCGGCTAATCCGTCACGGAGAGTGCGATGAATGAACTGACATTTCCCATTATCTTTATGGTGTTGATTGTGATGGTGGAAGCGCTGATTATTGCCTGTCAAAAGCGCGTTTCATTCAGTTGGCAAGATGTGGTTTTTAACCTTAATTCTGGGCATATCATGCTGTGGCTGTTCCGTGGGTTAGAACTATTTTGCTACGGTTTTGTGGTCACGCATTTTTCTTTTGGCCTTACCGATAGCTGGCCAACGTGGTTGGTGTGGTTGTTTACGTTAATTGCTTGGGATTTAGGGTTTTATTGGCTGCATCGTTTGCACCATCGTTACCGCCTTTTGTGGGCTGTGCATGTGGTGCACCATCAAGGGGAGCATTTTAATCTCTCGTTAGGGGTACGTAATTCGTGGTATTCCTCACTCACGTCTATTCCTTTCTTTCTGTTATTGGCGTTAATGGGCGTGCCGCTCACCGTCTTTATGACGGTATCCGTGCTTCATTATACGATTCAATTTTTTAACCATAGTGGATTAATTCCTCGGTTTAAATGGTTGGAATCGTGGATGGTGACGCCGCATCATCATCGGGTTCACCATATAAAAACGGGCGGGTACGCTAATCGTAACTTTGGCGGCAGCTTTATTATTTGGGACAAGCTATTTGGGACGTTTTCTGAATCTCCTGAAACGCCCCATCAATACGGTATTGGCGGTGAGGTTGCTACCGAAAATCCGCTGATAGATAGTAATCGTCCATTTTTGCGTATCTTGGGTGTGAAAAAAGTGAATAAACCAACGCATTCACCTCGTTATCACATCGGAAAAATGGGACTTGTGGGCGGGACATTGCTGCTGTTCACGTTGGTGATTGGCTATGTGTATCGCTATGGGTACGGTTTTAATGGAACGACCCTTGAGCAAGTTGGGTTATTTCTGCTGCTGGCGGCGGGGACTGTTGCGTTGTCTGGCTTATCGAGCGGTTATGGTTGGGGAAAATGGAGCTGGTTTGCGGTGGCTAGCCTGATGCTGTTATTGATCATCATTGCAGGCTGGTTGACGCCATTCTGGCTGGTGATGGGGGCGCTATTATGGTTGCACAGCCTTGCTGTGCTAATGGGCGTAGGAACAACACCTGTGGATGGCCGTGATGTACAAGCCTAAGCCATTACCGCCCCTCGCTTTTCGCCAACGGGATGACTTGGCTTTTCACCGTGCATTGCAGCAAGCCGCGAAGGGGTATCTGCAAGAAAAAAGCGATCACCGCTTTGCCGATGGCAGGGTTTATCTCAAGAGTTTGGCTCTGATTTTGGTGTGCCTAGGCAGCTACTGGCTGATGCTAAGTTCTCAAGGTGGAATTCTGTTTTTTGTGGGCTATCCGCTGTTTATTTTCTTCGCCTTATTGCTGGCGATTAATATGGTGCACGATGCCTCCCATAACGCCGTTTTTCAGCGAGGGGCGCTTAACCGGATTGTGAACTTTTGGGTGACTATTCCTTTAGGGTTAGACCCCGATTGTTGGCGCGTGCGGCACATTGTTTTTCACCATTCCCATACCAATGTTCGCCATTATGATCTGGATATTGAAGAAAATTTTTTACTACGCCAAACCCCATACCAGCGCTGGTATCCGTTTATGCGTTGGCAGCATTTGTATTGGCCGCTGATCGCAGCAATGACATTTCCTGCACTTATTTGGGGTTACGATTGGTTTGACCGTTTTCATTTTACGCGCGTTGCCCCAAAAATGCGCCATCAGGGCGCGAAAGGTATTGGGGTATTTTTGCTGAGTAAAATCCTGCATCTTTTCTTAGCCATATTATTACCGTATTGGGTTTTATCCCCTTATGGCATCGGCATTGGCACGTTATTGGGTGTTTATCTGCTTAGCCAAATGTTCGCGTCATTTATTTTTGTGGTGCTGATTTTGGGCACTCATTGGGCGAAAGCCACCTTTTATACAGCACCGGATTCAGGGCGCATGGAGCAAGGATTTTACACTCATACGTTCTCCACCACCTATGATTGGCAAACCACGCCGAAGTGCCTGACTTACTGGCTCGGCGGATTGAATTTGCATCTGACGCACCATTTATTCCCCAATTGGCACCATCGGCATTATCCAGCGCTTGCTCGTATTATTCAGCAAACTGCCGCGCAATTTGGCATGGATTATCACTGTGTTGATGCCAAAACCTTGTGGCGTTATCAGCAACGGTTTTTAAAGCGAATGGGAACAGGGGAAGGGGTTAGGTAATTTGGCCAGTATAAATATGTCAGCACAGAGGTGATTAGTGCAGACATAAAAAAACCGTGACTCGAAAGCCACGGTTTCTCTGTTTCTAAGTCATTGTATTGATGACTACAGCATCATACCGCCGAACAGGAAGCCGAAGGTAACGGCCAGTGCCACAGCGATAGTACCCGGAATAAAGAATGGGTGGTTAAAGACGAATTTACCGATGCGAGTTGTACCGGTGTCATCCATTTGTACCGCCGCAACCAGAGTTGGGTAAGTAGGCAGAATGAACAGACCGGATACTGCTGAGAATGAAGCGATAGCGGTTAATGGGCTAACGTTCAGAGCCAGAGCCATAGGCATCAGTGCTTTCGCTGTTGCTGCTTGAGAGTACAGAAGCGCAGAACAGAAGAAGAAGATAACTGCTAACATCCATGAGTGTTCGTGGATTAAGTCACCTGCAGTTTCTTTAATCCAATCAATGTTGTGTTGTACGAAAGTATCACCTAACCACGCAACACCTAAGATACAGATACATGCGCTCATACCTGCTTTGAAGGTACTTGAGTTCAGGATTGCATCAGTGTTTACACGGCACAGAACAGTGATTAACGTAGCCACAGTCAGCATGATGATCAGGATAGCGTTAGTGGTGTTCATCAGTGGGGTTGCTACAATGCCTAAACTTGGGCTGTTGATGATTGCGTAGCAAACTACACCAACAACGCCAAGTAAGAACAGCAGAACAGACGCTTTAGCACCTGGTTTGATCTCTTTAACTTGGCTACCGCGCAGTTCAACTAAGCCTTCAGCTAAACGTTTTTGGTAGATTGGGTCATCAGACAGTTTAGAGTTAAATGTCCAAGAGATAATGAAAGACATCAGGATGATAGCTAAGAACGTTGCTGGTAATAAAATACCTAACAGCGTGATGTAGCTAACGGTGTTACCAGCGCCAACCATTGCTGGGTTTTCCATGACCGATGCCATGTAAACAACTGCCGCAGAGATTGGTGATGCTGTGATACCAATTTGAGCTGCAACAACCGCCGTAGACAGTGGACGACATGGTTTCACGCCTTGCTCTTTCGCAACTTCTGCGATAACTGGCAGAGTGGCTAATGAGATATTACCTGTACCTGCGAACAGAGTCAGGAAATAGGTCACGATAGGGGCAAGGATAGTGATGTATTTTGGATTGCGACGCAGTAATTTTTCTGTTTGAGCAACCAAGTAATCCAAACCACCCGCAATTTGCATTGCAGAGATGGCGGCAATAACTGCCATGATGATAGAGATTACGTCAAAAGGAATGGTTCCCGGTTTCACGCCAATTGCAGCGAGTACCAGAACACCAAGGCCACCGGCAAAACCGATACCTATCCCTCCAAGACGGGCCCCTAAAAAAATGGCCAGCAGAACAATGACAAATTCTACGGCTAACATAGTGTTTACTCCTCGACAAAAATGAAAATTATGAAACTGTTATGTTAATTATTTGTGTGTGCATTCATGAAAAAAGGCACGCTATCCGGTGGAAAGTCGTGCCCTTATTCTTAAGAATTATTTATGCTAAACATAAATAATTAGTCGTCAAATCTTTTTGCTTTATATGCTGGATGTTTTAGGTTCTCAACAGAGAAGATATCATCCAGTTGCGCTTCGGTCAGCAGTCCGCGTTCTAGGACAACTTCACGTACGCTCTTACCTGTTTCAGCACAGATTTTACCCACGATATCACCGTTGTGGTGACCGATGAATGGGTTCAGGTAAGTTACGATACCGATAGAGTTGAATACAAACGCTTCGCAGATTTCTTTGTTAACAGTAATGCCGTTAACGCATTTTTCGACTAAGTTGCGGCATGCATTGCTCATCAGAGAAATGGATTCGAACATCGCTTGACCAATTGCTGGTTCCATTACGTTTAATTGTAATTGACCTGCTTCAGCAGCCATCGTTACGCAGATGTCGTTACCCATAACTTTGAAACATGCTTGGTTAACAACTTCAGGGATTACTGGGTTAACTTTTGCTGGCATGATAGAAGAACCTGCTTGTAATTCTGGCAGATTAATTTCTTTCAGTGCCGCACGAGGACCAGAGGAAAGTAAACGTAAGTCGTTACAGATTTTAGACAGTTTAACTGCTAAACGTTTCAGGCTAGCGTGAACAGTGATGTAAGCACCACAGTCAGACGTTGCTTCGATTAAGTCTTCTGATGGTACACAGGCTAAACCTGTTACTTCTGCTAATTTTTTAACAGCCAGTTCTTGGTAACCAGGGGCTGTGTTCAGGCCAGTACCGATAGCAGTTGCACCTAAGTTAACTTCGAGCAGTAAATCGATGCTACGTTTCAGATTTTTCTCTTCTTCTTTAAGAAGAGTTGCGAAAGCATGGAATTCCTGACCAACAGTCATTGGTACTGCGTCTTGTAATTGAGTACGACCCATTTTCAGGATGTCTTTGTACTCTTCTGCTTTACTTTCAAAACCTTTTTTCAGGTAAGTAACAGAATCGATTAACTTCAGAACAGAGTTATAAACCGCGATACGGAAACCGGTAGGGTATGCATCGTTGGTTGATTGGCTTTTGTTCAGATGGTCATTTGGGTTTAAGAATTCATATTCACCTTTTTTATGACCCATCAGTTCAAGACCGATGTTTGCCAGAACTTCGTTGGTATTCATGTTCAGTGATGTGCCCGCACCACCTTGGAATACGTCAACTGGGAACTGATCCATGCATTTGCCTTCATTCAAAACAACGTCACACGCTTTGATGATGGTATCTGCGATATTACGAGGAATAGTGTGCAGTTCTTTGTTAGCTAGTGCGGCTGCTTTTTTTACCATTACCATGCCGCGAATAAATTCTGGGACATCGTTAATGGTGCGGTCGCTGATATAAAAGTTTTCAATCGCACGCAGAGTATGAACACCATAATAGGCATCAGCTGGAACTTCTTTTTTACCTAACAGGTCTTCTTCGATACGAGTATTGTTTGACATGAGAACCTTCTTAATTAGATTACAGTTACTGTCCGTTTATGCGCTTTTAAAAATATATCCTAAAACTAAACTTCTAGGTGATTACCACCTATTACTCCTTTATCAGTATTATGTTCTACTGACTTATGGGGTGATCATATGCCCTTTATCACCCCATACCTTGAACCTAGATCATTTTATGGATTGATTAGTGCAATAGAATTTATATTGTGTGATTTAAATCACAGATAAGCCTTGTTAATGATCTTAGTCCATGAGTTGAAAATCACGATCAGAGACCCAATTATTATGGCTATACTGATGAAAAAAGCGAATATGAATAGTAGTCTCTTAGAGATAGTTCACAAAGGTTTTCATTTAGCCCCGAAAAATGCAGTAGCTTATTGATATTAAGGAGTACTTGTGCGCTGGTTACCACTAATTCTGATATGTATTTTGGTGTATATAGAGTCGGTCATTTTTGTCCGAGTTGCGGCTGAAATTGGTGTGTTGATGACATTAATTTTAGTGGTGCTCACATCCTGTTTGGGGGTTTCACTTGTGAAGAACCAAGGGATGAAAAATGTCATGCAAATACAACAAAAATTAATGAGTGGTGAAAGTCCTGCCGCTGAAATGATTAAAAGTGTGGCGTTAGTGTTAGCAGGATTTTTACTTATTGTTCCTGGATTCTTTACGGACTTTATTGGACTACTTTTATTACTACCACCAGTACAAAAATTATTTGTGATGCGTTTAATCCCGCACATCAAGTTTTACCAACCTGGAAATGGTTTTCAGGGTGGAGGTTATCAAAACGGCAATACCTTTGAAGGTGAGTACCAACGCAAGCAAGATGACCCTTCTTATACTATTGATCGTGAAAGTACTATTGATCGTAAAAGTACTATTGATGGTGAAAGCCATCGTGTTCCTGACGATAAATCTTCAGATTCCAACCAAGATAACCCGCCTAAACCTTAATTCCCTTTGAACTGTAGGGAGATAAATAATAAAAAAATTTATCTCCCACCCCTTGAAGTCTTAGTTATTCATCCCAATCTCCTGAATCATGGTACTGGTGAAGATCACCTTGGTATCGACCTTTTACCCGTATGGACTTTATTTGTAGGAGAACTATTAATGAAAATTCGTCCATTGCATGACCGTGTTATCGTTAAACGTAAAGAAATCGAATCTAAATCTGCTGGTGGTATCGTGTTAACTGGCAGTGCTGCGGGCAAATCAACTCGTGGTGAAGTTATCGCTGTGGGCCAAGGCCGCATCCTCGAAAATGGCGACGTTAAAGCGCTGGATGTGAAAGTTGGCGATATCGTAATTTTTAACGACGGTTATGGCGTAAAAGCTGAAAAAATCGACAACGAAGAAGTGTTAATCATGTCCGAGAGCGACATCTTAGCAATCGTTGAATAAGAATTTTCACTTAAAACTTTCATCAAACGAAAAGAATTTAAAGGAAAGAGATAATGGCAGCTAAAGACGTTAGATTTGGTAATGACGCTCGTACAAAAATGCTTCGTGGTGTCAATGTTCTTGCTGATGCAGTTAAAGTAACTTTAGGTCCTAAAGGCCGTAACGTTGTTTTAGACAAATCTTTTGGATCACCAGTTATCACTAAAGATGGTGTTTCTGTTGCTCGTGAAATCGAATTAGAAGACAAATTCGAAAACATGGGTGCACAAATGGTGAAAGAAGTTGCGTCTAAAGCTAACGATGCAGCGGGTGACGGTACAACAACCGCTACCGTTTTAGCTCAAGCAATTATCACCGAAGGTCTGAAAGCAGTTGCTGCGGGTATGAACCCAATGGATCTGAAACGTGGTATCGATAAAGCAGTTGTTGCTGCTGTTGAAGAGCTGAAAACCCTGTCAGTTCCATGTTCAGATACTAAATCAATCGCACAGGTTGGTACTATTTCTGCAAACTCCGACGAAACTGTTGGTAAATTAATTGCAGAAGCAATGGAGAAAGTCGGTAAAGAAGGCGTTATCACCGTTGAAGAAGGTACTGGTCTGGAAGATGAATTAGACGTGGTTGAAGGTATGCAGTTTGACCGCGGTTATTTATCTCCTTACTTCATCAACAAACCAGAAACTGGCGTTGTTGAACTGGAAAACCCATTCATCCTGTTAGTCGACAAAAAAGTGTCTAACATTCGTGAATTACTGCCAGTATTAGAAGGCGTTGCTAAAGCGAACAAACCACTGCTGATCATTGCTGAAGATGTTGAAGGTGAAGCACTGGCTACATTAGTCGTGAACACCATGCGTGGTATCGTGAAAGTGGCTGCGGTTAAAGCACCTGGTTTCGGTGACCGTCGTAAAGCAATGCTGCAAGATATCGCTATCCTGACTAACGGTACTGTTATCTCTGAAGAGATCGGTATGGAGCTGGAAAAAGCAACGTTAGAAGATTTAGGTCAAGCTAAACGTATCGTTATCAACAAAGACACCACTATCATCATCGATGGTATCGGTGACGAAACTGCAATCGCAGGTCGTGTGACTCAAATTCGTCAACAAATCGAAGAGTCTTCTTCTGATTACGACCGTGAAAAACTGCAAGAGCGCGTAGCGAAATTAGCTGGCGGTGTTGCGGTAATTAAAGTGGGCGCAGCAACTGAAGTTGAAATGAAAGAAAAACGCGCTCGCGTTGACGATGCTCTGCATGCAACTCGTGCAGCGGTAGAAGAAGGTGTTGTTGCTGGTGGTGGTACTGCGTTAGTTCGCGTTGCAGCTAAACTGGAAGCACTGAAAGGCGATAACGAAGAACAAAACGTAGGTATCCGTGTTGCTCTGCGTGCGATGGAAGCGCCAATGCGTCAAATCGTGACTAACGCAGGTGAAGAAGCTTCTGTTGTTGTTAACAACGTTAAAGCAGCAACTGGCAACGACGGTTACAACGCAGCAACAGATACTTATGGCGACATGATCGAAATGGGTATTCTGGATCCAACTAAAGTAACGCGTTCTGCTCTGCAATTCGCAGCATCAATCGCGGGTCTGATGATCACGACTGAAGCGATGATCACTGATATGCCAGCATCTGACGCTCCTGATTTAGGCGCAGCGGGTATGGGTGGCATGGGCGGAATGGGCGGAATGATGTAAGCCAACAGGCAAACATTGTGCGCCAGTAGCCACTAACTAGTGGCTACAAGCCAAAATACGACCGGCACCATGAGTTATCGAGTGGTGCCGGTTTTTTTATAGGCAATCAAATTAATGCTTTTGTGCTTTGCATTTATGAGGTTTATTACTTATTTTTGCGTTAAGGTGACTCATCGGGTTATATTTAATCCAAGGTAAAAAATAGTTTAAATAAGTAAAGAACATCACGAGCGTCTTGATGGTTTTGTGATAAACTCTGAGCGATTGGCAATAATTGAAAAGTTTATAAGTACATCGAGTAAGCTAATTTACTGCCATAAAACAGAATTTTGAGTGATTGGAGCTATAAAGGTTCAACAACCAGCTGCAAAAACACAATAAAAAATGAGGGAAAACATGCGAATTAAAGTCTTGCTTGGTGCTGCTGCATTACTAACTTTAGCAGGTTGTACATCAACCAATGATCTGACTGCGGCAGGCTCACAAGTTCGTTTTGTTGAAAATCAACCTGGAAGCGAATGCCAACTTCTTGGTCAAGTCACTGGAACTCAAAGCAACTGGTTGAGCGGCGTTAATAACGAGTCTAGCTCCATGCGCGGCGCAGCAAATGATTTACGTAACAAAGCTGCAGCAATGGGTGGTAACGTGATTTTTGGTGCTTCAAGCCCAAGCGAAACTGTCCTATCTAGCTTTGTTCCTGTTGATAGCAAAATGGTTGGCCAAGTTTATAAGTGCCAATAATCATGTATCAATAAGACCCGCTTAATCAGTTAAGCGGGTTTTTTTATGCCTATTAGTTTTGATGTTTATTAACTCAGACTAGCTTTGGCGCAAGTTTAAATCGAGTAAGGTTTTGCTTGGCTCCCCGCCAATTTCTCTCGCTAACTTCGGTACTAAATACCCCGAGACCTGACTTAACAATTCACGAATTAATTGTCGAGCTTCAATATCACTCACTAAGAAGTGGGCAGCACCTTGGACTTTATCGAGCACATGCAAGTAATACGGTAAAATTCCTGCATCAAATAGGGCATTGCTCAGGTTTGCCAAAGCAGTGACATTGTCATTAACTTGGCGGAGCAATACGCTTTGGTTGAGCAATGTGACGCCTGCACGTTTTAATCTCTGCATCGCTTTTGTAAATTCATCATCAATCTCGTTAGCGTGGTTAACGTGGGTTACCATAATGACCTGCAAACGTGACTGGGATAAGCGCTGGCATAGGGTATCTGTAATTCTTTCAGGGATCACCACCGGTAAGCGAGAATGAATTCGCAAGCGCGTAATGTGTGGAATTTCCTCAAGTTGGCTAATTAACCAGTCAAGTTCGTGGTCTTTTGCCATTAATGGATCACCGCCAGAGAAGATGATTTCATTGAGTTCACTGTGGTTTTTTATATAATCCACAGCCATCAACCAGTTATTTTTATTTCCTTTGTTATCTTCATAAGGAAAATGCCGGCGAAAGCAGTATCGACAGTTCACTGCACAACCCCCCTTAACCAGCATTAGTGCGCGGTTACGGTACTTGTGGAGTAAACTCGGGATCGCGTTATCCTGCTCTTCTAGTGGATCAGTAGAAAAACCTGGATGTATATCGAACTCTGCTTTTGCGGTTAATACCTGCAATAACAGAGGGTCTAGTGGATCACCTTTTTTCATTCGCGAAATAAAAGGGCGCGGAACGCGTAAGGGGAATAACTTACGTGCTTCATGACCTTCTCGCGATGGCTGATGGTCTTCTAAGTTTAGTAATTGCAGCAATTCATCCGGATTAGTGACTGCTTCAGCAAGTTGTTGTATCCAGACTTCTCTGGATGAGGTATTTTGAGTTATAATATCGACCATTTTTTGGCTATGCCATTTTTAGTTTATAAATAGAGGATCTCCATGGCTACTTATAGTACCAATGAATTCCGCTCAGGTCTTAAAATCATGTTAGATGGTGAGCCGTGTGCAATTCTTGAAAGTGAATTCGTTAAACCGGGTAAAGGTCAAGCATTCGCACGCGTTCGTCTGCGTAAACTGCTTTCTAACAAGTTGTTGGAAAAAACCTTTAAATCTACTGACTCTTGCGAAGGCGCAGATGTCATGGATATGAACTTAACTTACCTGTACAACGACGGTGAGTTCTGGCACTTCATGAACAACGAAACTTTCGAACAGCTGGCAGCAGATGCTAAAGCTATCGGTGATAACGACAAATGGCTGATTGACCAAGCTGAGTGTATTTTAACTCTGTGGGATGGTCGTCCAATCGCAGTTACTCCACCGAACTTCGTTGAGTTAGAAGTTGTTGAAACAGATCCAGGTCTGAAAGGCGATACAGCAGGTACTGGTGGTAAACCAGCAACGTTAAGCACTGGTGCAGTGGTTAAAGTTCCTCTGTTCGTTCAGATTGGCGAAGTGATCAAAGTTGACACTCGTTCAGGCGAATACGTTTCACGCGTGAAATAATCGCCGATAGATCAAGCCAGCCATTATAGTGAGTGGCGAAGTGAGATCAAGAAGAGCCGAATGCAGTTTCGTACTGTATTCGGCTTTTTTATTGATGGTGCTCAGCCAGAGTAATGATTAACAACATTTAAACCCGCCTTTACCTTTACCGCCGTAGCGAGCATCCTGCCGCTCTTTGAAAAACTCCTCATAAGTCATCGGCGTTTGGTCAGGATGGGTACGTTGCATGTGGGTGACGTAGTTGTCGTAGTCGGGGACGCCGACCATCATTTTGGCGGCTTGGCCTAGATAACGGGCTGCTTTCCCTAAGTTTCCAAACATTTTTTTCTCCTTCATATTTCGCGCTACAGCGTTGTTGACTGCTCTCGGCTACCCTAGTCACATAGTTATCTATGCTCCTAGGGATATCCTCGTTTGTCGCCTAGCTGTAACACGAACTATTTTGGAGAAAGAGAGTGAGTTTTGAAAAATATTTAAATAAACAAATAGTTAAAAAATCAATGTTTAAGCTCAGCTCTCAATCTCCGGTGTATTAGTGATGGCGGGTGTTTGCCACAATCTCTTCGTAGTTGGCTGGCATTGGTTCGTAAGGAACTTCGTTGGCGGTTGGTTCCTTGGATTTCAATGCTTTCAACGCGGTACGGATAGAGAATAGGGCGAGAACCACAACTACAATCATAAAGAAAATCGTTAAGCCAGCATCTAAACGGTTATTGAAAACCAACTGAGTTAACTGTGATTCCGTATATTGCGGTGGCAAGTTGCCGCTATCTAACATCGCTTGGAACTTATTCGCGACCGCTAAGAAACCAACGCGAGCATCTTCACTGAAGGTCTTTTCCCAGCCGGCGGTCATCGTACACACCAATAACCATGCTGTTGGTAATAGCGCGACCCATGCGTAGGCTTGGCGCTTCATCTTGAACAGAACGACCGCGCACAGCATCAACGCCATACCTGCCAGCATTTGGTTGGCGATACCAAACAGCGGCCATAAGGTGTTAATACCACCGAGTGGGTCAACAACGCCTTGATGTAAGAAATAACCCCAAGCCAGCACACACAATGCAGTGGCTATCAGGTTAGCGGGTAGAGAATCCGTCCTTTTCAATGATGGTGAAACCACACCCAGCAAATCTTGCAGCATAAAGCGTGCCGCACGGGTTCCGGCATCCACCGCAGTCAGGATAAACAGCGCTTCAAACAGTATGGCGAAGTGGTACCAGAATGCCACATTCATCAACCCGCCTAGTGCGCCATGAAGAATATACGCCATACCGACTGCCAGTGTTGGAGCACCCCCTGCACGGGAAATAATGCTGGTTTCACCGACTTCGTTGGCAATTTGCGTTAATTGTTCAGGTGTAATTTGGAAGCCCCAGCCGCTGACAACTTGTGCCGCAGAAGCCACAACATCCGTCGTTCCTGCTGGTGCTAACATGGCCATTGGGCTGTTCATCGCAAAATAAACGCCTGGGTCAATCACACAAGCTGCGACTAACGCCATGATAGCGACGAAAGATTCCATCAACATCCCACCATAACCGATAAAACAAGCTTGGTTTTCGTTGGCGAGCATTTTCGGTGTGGTACCAGAAGAGATTAAGGCGTGAAAACCAGAAACGGCGCCACAAGCGATAGTAATAAATAAGAATGGGAATAAATCCCCCGCCCACACAGGGCCAGTTCCATCAATATACTTAGTTAATGACGGCATTTGTAGATTGGGATTTAAAATCAAAATACCAATCGCCAAACCAATAATTGTCCCGATTTTCAAGAATGTTGAAAGATAATCACGTGGAGCTAATAGCAACCACACAGGTAGAACGGCAGCCACAAAACCATAGCCGACCAGCATCCACGTTAACTGCACGCCAGTGTAGTCAAAGTAAGGCGCCCATGTTTCACTCTCTGCGACCCAGCCACCTGAAATAATCGCAAAAACTAAGAAAATCAGACCGATAACTGAGACTTCACCAATACGACCCGGACGAATATAGCGGGTATAAATCCCCATAAAAATAGCCAGTGGGATGGTGAAGGCAACGGTATAAGTTCCCCATGGGCTGTGTGTTAATGCTTTCACGACAATCATCGCGAGTACAGCAAGGATGATCACCATGATCATAAAGCAAGCAATCAGCGCAATGACCCCAGCAGTATTGCCCATTTCTTCTTTCACGAGTTCACCCAAAGAGCGACCATCGCGGCGAGTAGATACGAATAGCACCATAAAATCTTGTACCGCCCCTGCCAGCACTACCCCTGCGAGCAGCCACAGCATACCCGGTAAATAACCCATTTGTGCTGCAAGTACAGGACCGACTAATGGACCTGCGCCAGCAATGGCGGCAAAGTGGTGACCAAATAACACTTTTTTGTCGGTTGGTACATAATCCAGACCATCGTTGTGACGAATGGCTGGTGTCATACGTGTAGAGTCTACTTGCAGGACTTTTTTCGCAATAAACAGTCCATAGTAACGATATGCGATCAAATAAATACAGACCGCGGCGACCACGATCCACAGGGCGTTGATCTGTTCACCTCGGTTTAATGCAATATAACCGAGTGAAAACGCGCCGAGCAGAGCGAGAACAATCCAAATCAATTGTTTACCCATAGCCTTTCCCCATCCATTTCGTTAACGAGCTTTATTAGTTATTTATGTAAGTAAAAACTCAAACAGATATAGCGAGAGTTGTGGGAAAGGAAAAGTAGCTAAATCGAGACACTTAATTGAAATTGTAGATAAATTCCAATATTGGAATTAGTATCACTAAAATCGAAGTTAATATTGGATTTTATCTTGTTTTGGTCTAGCGTTAATTCATTGGCTGGGTTTATATTCCAATAAATTTTTTAATTTAAGATTATAGTTCTGAATGGATGCGCTGAAATTCTTGCTTAGGATATTAAGATAGACAAAAAAATACCGGAAGAAAATTTCCGGTATTTGAAGATGTTGGCGATTACTTTCGGATCATCTGAATGATTTTTTTACCAAACAATGTCGTGATAAGCCCGAACATAATCAAAATTAATCCAGCGATTTGTATGCCGTTAATATGCTCCCCAAGGAATAACGCGCTGCTGCTTAACCCAAAAACGGGCACCAATAAAGAGAACGGTGCGACGCGCCAAGCCTCATAATGTCCGAGCAGCACGCCCCACAACCCATAACCGACAAAAGTGGAAAGGTAGGCAAGATACAAAATCACGCCGAGTACAGACCAATCAAACCCCGCTAAGCCTTGAACAATTGCCTCTTCACCTTCGAAGATCCACGAACTTAATATGAAAGGAATAATCGGAATTAGGGCGCTCCAACTGACCAAGGAAAGAGCGCTGCATTTTTCTTCGCCTTGATGCTGCATAATGATGCGATTGGTGATATTACCAAACGCCCAAGAGAGCCCCGCAACCAAAATAAAGATCAAGCCTAACAGAGGAATATCATCAATTCCGCCAGAGGTTGCGCCATTGGCTAAAATTCCCAGCCCCGCGATGGCGATAAACATGCCAAGAAAGTGGGTTGGCTGTAGGGATTCTTTAAGGATCACGGCACCGAGCAAGATAGTGAAGAAAGCTTGTGACTGTAAAATCACCGAGGCAATACCTGCTGGCATACCTACGCGTAAGGCGCAGAATAGAAATGCAAATTGCCCAAAGCTAATGGTTAGCCCGTAAATCAGCAACAATTTCAGCGGAATTTTGGGACGCTTGAATAGGAAAATAGCAGGGAAGGCCACAAACACAAAACGTAAGGCACCGAGGAGTAGTGGGGGTAAGGCGGTTACGCCAAGTTTGATGATCACAAAGTTGACGCCCCAAATAATTACGACACACAGGGCAAGTAATATATCTTTGATACGCATGGTGTTTTCTCGGTACAGAATTGGCGGAGGATCTCTACTTTACCTGTGCTTTGGGATTTGTGCGACGATATTGCATGTAAGGACTCAAATTCAGCATGAATAGGATAAATATGGGTGTTAATTTAGTGTTAATTATTATTTTAAGTGACTTGAGTCTCTGAAATTGAACGTTTATAATACGGTTTCATTTCGCGTGTTCAGGACGACCTGAAATCATCACGTTTAAGTAATGGGGACGACCCCGAGAAGTTGACGGAGTACATCCACCATGGCTTGGATCATCTTATTATTCGCAGGTTTATTAGAAATTGTTTGGGCGGTGGGTTTAAAATACACCCATGGATTTACGCGCCTAACTCCTAGTGTTATCACTATCACCGCCATTATCGCCAGCATGGGCTTACTCGCTTATGCGATGCGTGACTTGCCTGCCGGAACCGCTTATGCGATTTGGACAGGAATTGGCGCAGTTGGTACCGCGATTTTCGGGATTATTTTCCTTGGCGAATCCGCCAATATGTTTCGCTTATTGAGCCTTGGCTTGATCGTGATGGGGCTAATTGGATTAAAACTTTCTAGTTAAGCCACTGAGAATAAGAACGGGTGAGCGAATGTTCACCCGTTTCATTTTAAATTACTTATCTAACATGACGAGTTAGCCACCAGAAAATAAGCGCAAAAGCACTCACACCGACCCCTAATAGACAAACACCATTCCAGCCCGCATGGGCATAAATCCACGTTGAACTGACCGCACCAAAACCACTCCCGACCGCATAAAACATCATATACAGCCCCACTAGACGGCTATGTGCTTCAGGCTCTGAGCAATAAATCATGCTTTGGTTTGTCACATGTAGCGATTGCCCGCCCACATCGAGCAAAATAATCCCAATGATCAACGCCCATAATGAGCTATCCATAAACGCAATGGGTAACCAAGATAGCGTTAATAATAGCAGTGCAATAAAACTGGCTATTTGCCCGTATCCGTAATCCGCTAAACGCCCAGCTCTTGAGGCAATCAACGCACCCACTACACCGACAAGGCCAAGAGCACCAATCTGAGTGTGAGAAAAATAATGGGGCGCATCACTTAAGGGAATAACCAATGCACTCCAGAAAATATTAAATGCAGCAAACATCAGTAATGCTAAGAAGCCGCGAACCTGTAAGACTTTTTGGTGTTTAAATAACGTTGCCATTGAGCGCAGCAGTGTTGAGTAATTCATGGAATTCTTTGGCGGATCGATCTGGGGCAGATATCGCCAAAGCGGGTAGGCAATAGCGAGCATTAGTAGTGCAGAAGAGAGATAAACTCCTCGCCAACTAGTCAAATCGCTTATTGCACCAGAAAAGACTCTTGCAAGTAAAAGCCTAATAAATACACCACTTTGTGCAGTACCAATCACGTGTCCTTGCTCATGCGTTCCTGCTGAACTCGCAGCATAGGAAATCAATCCTTGTGTCATGGCGGTTCCAAGCATACCCACTGCCAGCATTCCTATGAGCAGCATTGCGGGTGTTTCTGCTATCGCAACGATGAGTAAAGACAGAACAAGCGCGCTGAGCTGCCATCCTATCAAGTGGCGACGTTTCATTTTATCGCCCAAAGGGACTAACAATAACAGAGCGAGAATACTGCCAACTTGAGTGGCGGTGATAACGCCACCAATAGCGGCATCACTAATATGAAAGTCACGAGAAAGCGAATCTAGCAAGGGTTGCGCATAGTAAACATTGGCGACACTTAATCCACTGGCAACCGCGAAGAGATAAACTAACCCTTTCGGTAATGAATTTTGAAGGCTATTTTGCTCAATAGCCGAATGGGGTAATGAAAGGGAGTTTTTCATTTTGCACACTCATCTAGTTTTAATTTAAGATTGGTTTTAATTTGAAACCAGTTGAATGCTAGGTTAGTTGGTTTTAAAATGCAACTAGATTTTTTGGGTGTTAATTCTTTGGTATTAAATAGAGGGGGAGTCATGTCGTCGAATACAGTAATGGAAGGATCCCCGTGCCCTGTGGCTAGAAGCGTAAATTTAATTGGGGATCGCTGGTCGTTGTTAATTGTGCGTGATGCTTTTGATGGAGTACGACGTTTTGGTGATTTTCAACGAAGTTTAGGGGTGGCGCGTAATATTTTGTCAGACAGATTACGTAAATTACTTGATGCAAATATTCTTGAATTAAAGGATGCGTCAGATGGTACTGCTTATCAAGAATATGTGTTGACCGAGGCGGGGGAAAGTCTTTTTCCTATCGTGGTTGCATTAAGGCAATGGGGGGAAGTGAATCTATTTCGAGAGGGAGAACCACACTCTATTTTGATTGATAAACAGACTCAAAGCCCCATTCCGGCGATGTACCCGCTTTCACATGATGGAAAAACGTTATCGCCAAATGAGACTGAAGTGATCAAAATTAAGTCGTAAAGCGCCATTGAATCGAGGGAGCGAGTCAAGCGACTTTAATTTATTACGCTAAGAGACGTAAAAAACGCCCATACAGTAATTCACCCAAATTGCTTTGATTATATTCACGGGTTGTAGAGAGGTTATCTACCGCCGCATGCATTGCATGATAGATCATCGTAGCGATAAGCTCTGGTGGTGCAGCGTGCCAAGCTTGTTGCTGTTCACCAAGGGCTAAAATCTGCTTAATTTGCTCAACGGCGCGCTGTTCATGGCTGTTAGTGTGTCCGTGATATTCATCGTGAAAGAGCATGTCGTGTAGAGTCTGCTTTTCAACATAGTATTTAACGCTGTTTTCGCACCATAATTTTAATTGTGAAGACGCCGATGGATGCTGTGAAAGCGCATCTGCAATATGCCCTAAATACCAATCCATATAGCGGGTACGTAGGGCATCCATAATTTCGTTTTTTGATTGAAAATAATGATAGAAAGTCCCTTTTGCCACATCCGCCACAGCCACAATTTCACTCACCGTTGTGGCGATAAATCCTTTGGAAAGAAAGAGGTTTTCCGCGGCATTCATCAGGTCGTTCAAACGTTCTTCTGCTGGCTTGGTTCTTGGCTTTTTCAAAGGCGTTAACATAAATAGGGCTCTTATCGCGTTATTTTCATAGAAGACTTAATAACATTTTACGTCCGAAATACCAGAATGTCCTTTCAATATGTGGTGAGGGCGATAAAACAGTAAAAAACAGGAAATCAAGGCGAGATAAAGCAGTGTGCCAATCATCCAGACCCAGCCATCCCAAATACCGAGTGTTTGACCGAAAATAACGCTGAACATCAGCGGACCAATAACCCCCGTGGCATTGGTTAAGCTGACTAACATTCCTTGCAGCTTACCCTGATTTTCTTGGCTAACTTGGGAAGACATTAACCCCTGCAAAGCTGGAAGGGCGATGCTGCCACCGGCCAGTAAAATCAATGTCGGGTAAATCATCCATCCTTGGGTGATAAATGCCAGCACCATAAATGCGCAGCCATCCGCAATAAAACCCACAATGATGGTGATTTTTTCACTGAACCGTTTGGCGATAGTTCCTGCAATAAACGCTTGAAAAATGGCGTGCATCAAGCCCAACCCAGCAAGGGACATACCGACTTCAACACTATTCCACTGAAAGCGGCTTTCGGTAAACAATACCCACGTCGTTGCAGGGATCTGCCCAATCAACTGCGCAGTGAAGAAGACCGTAAGTAACAGAAAAATCGGCTTAGCAACCTGCATAAATGAGAGGCTGTTTTGTGGAGCATCTACATGATTTTCTGGCTGTACTGTTTTTTGTGGCTCTTTAAACAGAACGAAAACCATGAGAAAAGTAAACGCGTTCAATATCGCCGCAATAATAAACGGCAAATGTGCGGAATAATCCCCCGCAAATCCGCCAATCACAGGGCCTGCAATTAAGCCAATACCAAACGCGCCGCCTAAGCGACCAAACCACGCCGTGCGCTCTTCCGGTTTTGTGGAATCGGCGATAACCGAAGCGGCCACTGCCCCCGTTGCTCCGGTGATCCCTGAAATTAAGCGCCCCAAATAGAGCATCCAAAGTGTGCTAGAAAGTGCGAGTAAGGTGTAATCCATTGCAGCACCGGCAAGAGAGAGCAGCAAAATTGGGCGGCGTCCCCATTTATCCGACCATTTTCCTAACAGTGGCGCAAAAAAGACCTGCATCACGGCATACAGCGCCAGCAATACACCGTAGTGGTTAGCGAGCTGTTCCAGCGTGACATATTCCCGTAAAAGTGTCGGTAATACAGGCATGATTAGCCCAATGCCCATAGCGTCGAGGGCGGTGATGACTAAAGCAATAACAGCGGTTTTGTTCATAATGCATTTTCTCTATCGATGATAGAGTTGGAATATATCCCTATCAGTGATAGAGTGTCAACAGAAATGATGAGGAGAACTTAATGGCTCGATTAGACAGAGACACCATTATTAGCGCCGCCCTGGATTTGTTGAATGAAGTGGGCATGGAAGGGCTGACCACGCGCAAACTCGCGCAAAAGTTGGGGGTTGAACAACCAACGTTATATTGGCATGTGAAAAATAAACGTGCGTTATTGGATGCGCTGGCGGTGGAAATGCTCGTTCGTCATCATGATCATGGATTACCGCGAGAAGGGGAAACATGGCAGCAGTTTTTACGCAATAACGCGCTGAGCTTTCGTCGAGCGTTACTAAGCCATCGAGATGGTGCAAAAGTGCATCTAGGAACTCGCCCAACACAAAGCCAATACACCACCATCGAAACCCAATTACAGTTTATGTTGGACAATGGTTTTTCGCTAAAAGCAGGATTGTATGCGCTAAGTGCAGTAGGGCATTTTACGCTAGGGGCGGTGCTTGAGCAGCAAGAGCATGTAGCCGCTCAACGTGATGTCGAACCTAATGCCGAAGAAAATATGCCGCCATTATTGAAAGATGCATTAGACATTATGGATGGGGATGAGGGGGAATCGGCATTTTTATACGGTTTAACCGCGCTTATATCCGGGCTAGAAAGCCATAAGTAATGCAAAAAAATACCCCATCATGCAGTGCATTGATGGGGTACTTGGTATCAACTTACTTAGTTAATCAACAATTACAGTGTGAATACACCGATGATTGCGATAACGCTAATGATTGCTGAGCTGCCGTAGAACACCCATTTTGTTGCTGGAACATGCACTTTAAAATCGTGCAGGGTGTGGTGAATACGGTGCATACCACACCATACTGGCAGAATAATCATCAGTAATAAGAAAATGCGTCCAATAAAGCTTTGGCTAAATGCCATGATGCGCTCATAGCTCAGCATTTCTGGTGCGACACCTAATGGGATTAAAATACCCAGTAAGAGAATGATTGCAGGGCCAATAACGGCGCTCCACATACCACCTGCACCAAATAATCCCCAGAAAATCGGCTCATCGGAACGTTTAGGCGTTAGATTCATCAGATTCTCCTTCGATTAAAATAGTAATGCGATTGCTAAAATAGCCGCAGTCACGACTATAGTGAGTGCCCAGAAGCCTTTCACGATTGGCTCATCTGGCAGTTTCTTATCTTTAACAATGATAGCGACAGCTTTTGGCGCCAGTTTGAACCACGTTGTGGTATGCAGCAGCGTCGCAGCCAGTGTCACAATGTTAATGATCAGAATGATTGGGTTACTTAAGAACCCAACAAAGCCCGCCCATGATTCAGGTCCATTTTTCAGAGCGAATACTCCGTACAGGACTAGAATACTGAACCAAACCTGAAGCACGGAAGTACTTTCACGCATGATGTAAAAGCGGTAGAAACCCAGCTTTTGCCACCAGTCGCCTTTCATTTCCCTGACATAGGGTTTACGTTTAGTTGTCATGACTTCAATTCTCCTTATCGTGGCTTCAGCATGGCGATAACAAAGTCTTGCGCACTCGCAACTTTACCTTGTTGGATAGCCGCCGCCGGGTCGACATGCTTAGGACAGACTTCAGAGCAGTAACCTACAAACGTACAGCTCCATACACCGTTGTCACCATTTAATAATGGCATACGCTCTTTCGCGCCGTGGTCACGGTTATCGAGGTTGTAGCGCTCTGCTAAGGTGATTGCCGCAGGGCCTAAGAACTCAGGGTTCAGACCAAACTGTGGACACGCTGCATAGCACAGACCGCAGTTAATACAGCCAGAGAACTGATGATATTTCTCCATCTGAGCTGGAGTTTGCTTGTTCGGGCCGTCAGAAGGTTTGCGATCATTACCAATAATGTAAGGTTTGATAGCTTCTAAACGCTCGATAAAGCTTGTCATATCAACAACAAGGTCACGCTCGATAGGGAAGTTACCCAGTGGCTCAATTTTAATTCCTTGCGGATAGTCACGCAGGAATGTTTTACAAGCCAGTTTAGGAACATTGTCCACCATCATGCCGCAAGAGCCGCAGATAGCCATACGGCAAGACCAACGGTAAGACAGGTCTGGCGCGAGGTTATCTTTGATGTAGCCCAAAGCATCTAACAAAGAGGTTTGCTCGTCATAAGGGACATCATAAGTCACTAAATGGGGTTCATTATCCGTTTCTGGGTTGAAACGCATGATCTCCATTTTTAAGTGTTTCATATCATCCATTAGCTTGCTCCTTATTCGCCTTATCTTGAGCTGCCCCTTCAGCACCATACACACGTTTCGCTGGTTGTGATTTAGTGATTTTCACATCAGAGTACTCAAGGCGTGGTGCACCTTCTGGGTTATAGAACGCCAGAGTATGTTTCAGGAAGTTGACGTCATCACGCTCAGTGCAACCTTCGTCAAGACGTTGGTGCGCACCGCGAGACTCTTTACGGTTAATCGCAGAGTGAGCCATACATTCCGCCACGTCTAAGCCAAAGCCTAATTCGATGGTGTACAGTAAGTCAGTGTTGAAGACGCTGCTATGGTCAGTGATTTCAACATGCTTGAAGCGCTCTTTCAGCTCTGCCAGTTTATCAACAGTTTTCTGCATTAATTCAGGTGTACGGTAGATACCGCAACCTTCTTCCATCGAAATACCCATTTCATCACGGATTTTCGACCAGCTTTCTTTACCTTTTTGGTTCAGAAGTTTTTGCAGGTCATTTTCGATGTCACGAGTACGTGCTTCGATAGCGCTTGCATTTGCAGGGGTAGCTTCAGCAGCATGACGCGCCGCTTCTTCACCCGCTAAGCGACCAAATACCACTAATTCTGCCAGTGAGTTAGAACCTAAACGGTTTGCGCCGTGTAAGCCAACAGATGAACATTCACCCACCGCGAACAGACCTTTAATACGAGTTTCGGTGCGTTGGTCAGTTTCAATACCACCCATGGTGTAGTGAGCTGTTGGACGAACAGGAATTGGTTCGTTTACAGGGTCAACACCCACGTAAGCTTTTGCCAGCTCACAGATAAATGGTAGACGTTCATGCAGTTTTTCAGCACCTAAGTGACGTAGATCCAGATACACAACATCACCACGGTGAGTACTGATAGTGCGACCTGCACGCCATTCGTGCCAGAATGCTTGTGAAACTTTGTCACGAGGACCCAGTTCCATATATTTGTTTTCTGGTTTGCCCAGTGGCGTTTCAGGACCCATACCGTAGTCTTGCAGATAGCGATAGCCATCTTTGTTGACTAAGATACCGCCTTCACCACGACAACCTTCAGTCATCAGGATACCGGAACCTGGCAGACCAGTAGGGTGATACTGAACGAATTCCATATCACGTAATGGCACACCATGACGCAGCGCCATACCCATACCGTCACCGGTTACGATACCGCCGTTGGTGTTATAGCGGTAAACACGACCCGCACCACCCGTAGCCATAACGATAGCATTGGCACGAATTTGAACTTTCGTACCTTCCATCATGTTCAGAGCAACCAGACCACGCGCCTGACCTTCGTCCACAATGATGTCGAGAACAAAGTGCTCGTCGAAACGTTGGATTTGAGGATATTTTAATGAAGTTTGGAACAGGGTATGCAGCATGTGGAAGCCAGTCTTATCGGCTGCGAACCAAGTACGTTCAATTTTCATCCCACCGAAACGGCGAACGTTAACTGAACCATCTGGTTTACGGCTCCAAGGGCATCCCCATTGTTCCAGCTGGGTCATTTCTGTTGGGCAGTGTTCGACGAAATAATCGACGACATCTTGCTCACACAGCCAGTCACCACCAGAAACGGTATCATTAAAATGATAGTCATAGGAATCATGGGCTTGAGTAACTGCTGCTGATCCCCCCTCTGCGGCCACGGTGTGGCTACGCATTGGGTAAACTTTTGAGACCAGAGCAATCTTGATATTGGGATTTGCTTCAGCAGCAGCAATTGCTGCACGTAAGCCTGCGCCCCCGGCCCCGATAATCGCTAAATCGGCATTGAAGGTTTGCACTGCGCTTCTCCATTGTTCAAGTGTAAAGTGTTAAATTAATAAATTCTTTTAAATACTTTTAGTGCTTAGCTATTTCAGTTTCGGTTTGCCTTTAGGCAAATCTGCAAAGAATCTTTTTTTAATCGTAAATATATAATAGCTAATAACGACTTATTATGTTGGGAATTATAACGAATAGTGGCGGGGATAAATTTGATATAGAAAGGTGTTTTGGGTGATATTACCCCTAAAGTGTGATCTGCGTCTTCTTTTTGTAAATTGTTTTTGGGTGTGAAGAAATTGTAGATAAACCGAAAATAATAAAAAGGAATTTCAAATAATTATCATTAAATTTAACGGAATTCCTAGCATTTAAAACCAACTAAAATCGTCAGGTTTTTCTTTCTAACAGTGGATAATCTGGTGTTCCTCGCGGAAATTCTAGAATCATATCGAAGATAAAATTGCGAAAGAGTTCACTGTTTAGAAAGTCGCTTAATTTTTAATGCTAAAAAACAGATTTAAATTGTATCAATAAGGTGAGTGGTGCAGTTTGGTTTTAACATTTGCATCACAAGCGATAAGAAAAAATCATGTTTTTGTTTTTTTTTAACCAAATGTTAAAAGTTCATAATAAAGCTTTTTTGCCTAATCGTATAAAGCAGGGGATAATCACGTCATCTTTTCTCACCTTGAATCATATCCCCTATCGATACTCAGATAGCGCATAATATCCACAATATTCCATTGTGTGTTAAGGGGGAGGTGAGTACACTGCACGACTAAGTTTATTTTGGAGTTATTTTAATGAGTGAAGTAGCGAATTGGCTGCCTACAGCCCCCATCGCTAACCTGTTACAGCGCGCAAAAATTGTTGCGGAAATCAGACGTTTTTTCGCTGATCGCTGTGTACTTGAGGTAGACACACCCGCAATGAGTCAGGCGACAGTGACTGACATTCATCTTGTTCCATTTGAAACTCGCTTTGTGGGACCCGGCGCGGCTCAGGGTATCAATTTATATTTGATGACTAGCCCTGAATACCATATGAAGCGCTTACTGGCAGCGGGAAGTGGGCCTATCTATCAAATGTGCCGTAGTTTCCGTAATGAAGAAGCAGGAAGGCACCATAACCCTGAATTTACGATGCTGGAATGGTACCGCCCACACTTTGATATGTATCGCTTAATCAATGAAGTGGATGATCTTCTGCAACAAGTGCTGGAATGCGAAAGTGCTGAGCTACTCTCTTATCAGCAAGCATTTTTACGCCACCTAGATATTGACCCGCTCTCTGCGGAAAAAAGCGAGTTACGTGAAGTGGCAGCCCGCTTAGATTTAAGTAATGTGGCGGACAATGAAGAAGACCGCGACACCTTGTTGCAACTACTGTTTACCATGGGCGTGGAGCCACACATTGGTAAAGAGAAGCCAGCGGTGGTTTACCACTTCCCTGCAACGCAAGCGTCATTAGCGGTGATTAGCACAGAAGATCACCGTGTAGCTGAGCGTTTTGAAGTCTATTTTAAGGGCATGGAGCTGGCAAATGGCTTCCATGAACTGACCGATGTGGGCGAACAGCGCCAACGTTTCGAGCAAGATAACCGCAAGCGTGCTGCAATGGGTTTACCCGTTCAACCGATTGATGAAAACTTGCTTGCAGCGCTTGAGCACGGTTTACCGGCATGTTCCGGTGTGGCTGTTGGTGTTGATCGCTTAATCATGCTGGCACTGAATGCCGAAAGAATTAGCGATGTGATTGCGTTCCCAGTGACGATTGCTTAAAACTCAGTTTCTATCTATGACATTAAAAAGCACCTTGAACGTTGATCATTGATTGACGAAGGTGCTTTTTCTTTCCAGCCCGTTCTACCAAAAACGAATTAAATGCTTTCGGATAATTCTTCTATAAGTCCCATTCCTGAAAATTATGGTTGATTTCAAGTTCATTTGCTGGTCTTTTGTTTGACTTAAGCTAAATAAAATGAATTTGAGTTGGTGACCTTTCTACCTTTGCTTCTATTACTGGTTGCCACGGAACAAGCAGAAAAGGAGCATGAATAGAATGGGCTTACAGGATCTCGCTTTAAAAATCGCTCCACTCCATAATCGCTATCAATTGGGCGTTCAAGGTTGTAGTGTTCCATTGGATGTTGAATCTTTCATTGGGCGAGAAGCCATTAGTGAAACCTATCGCTATCAGATAACATTCACCTCCCCAGCTCAAAACCTACCAGCTCAACAGTTTCTTCGTCGTACCGCCCATTTTACCTTTTCATCTCCCACTATTCCGCTGGCGGCATTAGATTCACTGAGTGAACCGCAAAAGCGAATTCATGGGGTCGTCACACATTTTAAACGGTTATCTGGTTCAGCAGATGAAGCCCAGTACCAAATTGTGATTGAGCCGTTTGTCTCATTGCTGCGCCATCAGATGCGTTCCTATCGCTTTTTCCTCAATAAATCTGTACCGGAAGTGATTGAGTTTATCTTGCGTGAACACAAAATTCAGGGCTGGGAGTTTGAGTTTCACCTGCAACGACAATATCCCAAGCGGGAGCAAATCAACCAAATCAATGAAAATGACTGGCAATTTATTGAGCGGTTGCTCAGTGAAGTGGGCATTTTCTATTCCTTTAGTCTCCAGACCGACACGAAGACGGAAATTATTCACTTTGGCGATAGCCAACGCGCTTATGTGTACGATTTACAGCTGCCACTCAATAGCCCTTCAGGCATGAATGACAATGGCGTTGAAAGCGTGTGGGGGCTATCGCTACGTCACCAAGTGGTGGAGCGCAGTGTCGTGACTAAAGATTATAATCACCGGCAAGCGATGCAAACGTTGCTATCCATTGAAACGGATATGACTCGCGGAGATGGGGACGATATAAACTATGGCGATGTTTACCACTACAAAGCCCGCCATCTTGAGCGTGGAGAGAAATACCAACCTGAAACGGAAACCGCCCATTTTTGGTCACGGCTAGACCATGAACGCTTTCTTGCCCGCCAAACGCTGCTACGAGGCAAAAGCAATTCACCGCGCTTAACGCCGTTGATGATTTTTAAAGTCATCGATAGCCAATTACCATCCACCTTACCCACGGATTTTCAATCCGAAATTTTAATCACTCGATTACGATTTTCAGGCAGTCGTAGCCGTGCATTAGTGATTCAATTTGATGCGGCGCCGTACACCGAAGCACTGTGCTGGCGACCTGTTCTAAAGACTCGCCCTGTGATAGCAGGCACATTAATGGCGCGTATTACCAGCGCCAAATCCCACGATATTTACGCCCATCAAAATGAACACGGCTTTTACTGGGTGAAATTCGATGCCGACCGAGATGAAAAACCGACGGGATATGAAAGTATGCCTGTGCGGCTGGCCAAACCCTATGCGGGGGATACCTACGGAATACACTTCCCGTTAATCCAAGGAACAGAAGTGGCGATTGCCTTCCATGAAGGCGACCCAGATAGACCGTATATCGCCCATGCCTTGCATGACTCCCATCGCACCGACCACATCACTGACAAAAATAATACCCGCAACGTCATTCGTACTCCGGCGAATAATAAACTGCGTATGGAAGATAAGCGCGGGGAAGAGCATATCAAGCTCAGCACCGAATACGGCGGAAAATCCCAACTTAATTTAGGGCATTTGGTTAATCAAGGGCGTGAAAAACGCGGTGACGGTTTTGAACTGCGCACTGACAGTTGGGGCGCAATACGCGCAGGTAAAGGGCTGTTTATCAGCACCGACTTACGCACGAAAGCCGCTTCTGAACAACTGGATATGCGCGAAGCCAAGCAGCAATTGGATGATGCGCTGAGTTTGGTGAATTCTTTACGGGAGGCTGCCGAAGTGGCGAAAGCCGAACTGGCCGATTTAAACGCCCAACAAACCTTACTCACCCAATCGATTAATGAACTGCAACAAGCGGTAATGTTACTCAGTTCCCCTGCGGGTATCGCATTAACTTCACCCAAAACCGTACAGGCTCACAGCGGTGAAAATATCACCCTAACCGCTAATAAACAGGCGGATATCTCAGTCGGTAAAAAAATTACCTTAGCGGCAGGTAAGGCAATCAGCTTGTTTGCTCACACCCTAGGAATTAAAGCTTTTGCGGCTAAAGGCAAAGTCGAAATTCAAGCCCAAAGCGATGAAATGCACCTTACCTCACTTAAGGACATGACCGTCACCAGTACCGGTGGTAAAACCGTGGTTGCAGCCAAAGATGAACTGCTATTGACCTGTGGTGGCGCCTATATTCGCTTAAAAGGCGGGCAAATTGAGTACGGCAGCCCCAGCAATCAAACGGTAAAAGCGACTAATTGGGTGGTTAAAGGACCGGCGTCTATGGATGTCACTCACCCACAATTTCCACAGTCTATACCGAAACAAACTCTACGTTTTCAACTGAGCTCGTCACCGCAAAGCCCAATGAAGGCGCGTGCGTTTGAGCCGTATGAATTGTATGCCAATGGGGCGCTTATCCTAAAAGGCATGAGTGATGCGCAAGGAAATATCCAAATTGACCATGATATTCCGACGGATAGCTATCAACTACATTTACTGAATGGGGATCGTTACGATATCGATGTTCCTCCTACTGAAGAGCAAGATGCAGAAAGCGTCGAACCCGTTAATGTCGGTTTTCGAACCAGTGCGCCAAGCCAAGAGCGAGAAAGCTCGCGAATAGGCCAAGCGTGGGGGGAAGGGCTTTCCCAGTTTATTACTGAATGGAATAAGAGAAAATAATATGTCAGGAAATCAATCTGGGGGATTCCCCGCTTCTGTGCAGTTACCCATACCAGCAACCGAGCAGAAAATACGCTTACCCGTCTCGACGTGTATGGTGCTGCAAATGACGCCCAGTTGGATCCCTGAGAGTACCAAATATCCGATGAGCTTATTTGTGTATGCCCCACTCGTGAATGGAAAACAAACTTTTGCGGCGGTTGCGGAGGCAATTCGGCATGCTAAGCACAGCATTGAAATTATTACATGGGGTTTCCAGCCCTCCATGTATTTTGAGCGCTCAAGCGGCATTAATGAAGGAACATTTCCGACGATTGCAGAGCTTCTTGAACAGAAAGCCAAAGAAGGGGTGAAAGTTCGTATTCTAGTGTGGTTTGATGAACTAGCTAAATTCGGTGAAACCAGTTTGCCAGGTTGGCGATTATCAACCCATTACACGTCGAGGCAAAAAATTGAACTTCCGATGGAAAAGGCTATCGCGGCAGGGTCTAAATTAGACTACGAGTCGGATAAACAATATCAATTTGATAAAGAGTGGCTACATCGTGCGAAAACCAATCAAATTAAAAATTTATCGGTTCGTACACGCTCAATGGCAATAAATAGCCCCTCATCTCGTTTGAGTCAGGTGGCGAAGTTAACCAAACACCAGTTTGGCAGTGATGATGTCGAACTCAGTTTACGTTTGGCGGCTCTGGCGATGGTTCCCACCCATCACCAAAAAGCGGTGTTGATTGATTATGAAGAACCCACACTCGCGATTGGCTTTGTGATGGGGCACAACATGCACTCGCAGTATTGGGATGATGACAAACATTCGATTCTCCGACATAAAGAGATGTCATGGTTAGGACGTGATGGCCCCACCGCATGGCAAGATACCTCTAACTGTGTGTATGGCGAAGTATTGTGTGATTTAAGCGACAACTTTGTCACGGCATGGAAAGAAACCGAAGGCTTGTTTACACACGGCAGTGAAGGCGTCCAATTGACAGAGCAGCGTAAAGCGCTTTCTCGTAGCCAGTACACACCGACTTTAGAGCATGTTGAAGACTTAAATAAGCGTTACACATTTTTAGCTCGAAACCCATTAACACCAACGGCGGGAAAAATTTGTCGCACTCATCCCGAATATGATGAATATGATATTTTAAAGTCCTACGATCACGGTGTTAAACATGCACGTAACTACCTTTATTTTGAAAACCAATATTTCCGCTTATCGTCCATTGCTAAAGATGTGCGCAATATGGTCGAAGAGCGAAATAAGCGCTTTGCCGAAGCCGCTGCAATCGACTCTAAACTGCAAGGTGCGAAACTGCCACCGTTCTATTTATTTGTGGTGACAAACTCAACCACAAAAGCAGAGGTGGGTGACTCGAATGAAGTCGGTGGATATCAAACTTACAAGATGCTGGAAACCTTAGGGCGCCGTGATTTGATGCGGGAGCATGCTGCGTATCGAGATACGGTAAATAATGTCATGGCATCGATCCGAAACGGTCAGGTGTTAGCCCCAATTGATGTCGTTAACCCTGATGATATTCAAGAAGAAGAGATTGACGGGTTTAAGAGCGTGATTTGCACGTTAGTTTCCTCGGATTCTAATCTCTGGCAGTCGGTGTATGTCCACAGCAAGTTAACGTTAGTGGATGACACCTTTTTAATCCAAGGCTCTGCCAATATCAATTTACGCAGTATGGCATTTGATACTGAAATTGCGGTGATACTGCAAGATACGGATATTTTTCCTATTGTTAAACCGTTACGGGAAAAATTGTGGGGAATCCATAAAGGAACGGGGAGTGTCTCTGATGATTTAACGACGGAATTTGATAGTTGGAATAGTATTGTTATTCAAAATAAAGAAAAAAAAGATGATGAAAAACAACCAATAAGTTCGCTCATTCCCTTTGAGGATAAAACGATTGGCTTAGAAAATTCGGATTAAATTATGTCACTAATTAAACCTTGTTTATTACTGTGTGCTCTAGTGCTACTTGCTAGTTGCAAACCTGTAGAAGAAAAAGAGAAAGCGATGACTCAAAAAATAGAATCCGATTTAACCTTTACCTGTGTGTATGAAAAAGACACATTACCTCCCGTTGATCCTGAAGCCGACATTTGGTTTAAACAAGCCCGTGAACTTGAAAAGGTGAATAAATCTCAACGAGATTATAAGCAAATTGGTGAGCTCTACCGCAAAGCCGCCGAGCGGAATCACCCTAAAGCCATGCTTAACTTAAGCAATTTAATCAGTTATGGCAAGGTCCTCCCCATTGAAGGTAAAGGCCCAGCCCAGGAGGTATGGGATATTATTCAAAAAATGGCTAAATTGAATATCAGTTACGGTTATTACCAAATGGGGCACTATCTTGATACAGGCTATGGTGTCATTGCAGACCGTACAAAAGCCTTAGCGTATTTTCGCCAAGCAGCAGATTTAGGCAGCCCTGAAGCTCAATATGTAATTGGGAAAATTTTTATTGCTAAACGTCTATCTGATAGAAATAATCCTGCCTATCGCCCTGAAATTGGGAAAAAGATGTTAGATTGTGCAGCAAATCAAGGTAATGGAGAAGCTGCTCGCAGATTAGCTACTTACTCTGTTAATGTTGAAAATAATCTAAGCATAGCTTTAAAGTATTATCAATTAGCCGTTCAAAATGGTAATAACATATCTGTTATAATGCTAGCCGACACTTTTAAAACAAACACAACTCCAAAGGATTATTACTATTTAGGTGTAAAACCCGATCCTGAACGCTCTGCTCGTTATGAAGCTATTACAAAAGAAATTAGAAATAACCCCGAGGCACGCTTTCCCGATATCGATAAAATAGTCCCGCTCCCACCTGCTGAGCTCCCTGAATGGGATGGCACCTTTGAATATAAAAAACAGGCAGAGGGGCAATAATCACTATGCCTATTTCCTTTTTATCTCATATGCCATCTGTGGCTTGTGGCACCGTTAAATACAGTGCAGTGCTATGTAGTTTGTTGATACTCAGTGCTTGCAACCCTGCGGATAAAAAGGATGAGTTACTAGCTCAAAAAACAGAACCCGACTTAACGTTCACTTGCGTGTATGAAAAAGATACCTTACCTCCCGTTGATCCAGAAGCCGACATTTGGTTTAAACAGGCGCGAGAACTTGAAAAGGTCAATAAATCTCAACGGGATTATGCTCAAATTAGTGCTCTCTACCGTAAAGCGGCAGAGCGTAATCACCCCAAAGCCATGCTTAACTTAAGTAACTTAATCAGTTATGGCAAGGTCTCCCCAATTGAAGGTAAAGGTCCAGCTCAAGAGGTGTGGGACATTATCCAAAAAATGGCAAAGTTGAATATCAGCTACGGTTATTACCAAATGGGACACTACCTCGATACGGGCTATGGAGTCGTCGCTGATCGTACTAAAGCTTTAGCCTATTTTCGCCAAGCAGCGGATTTAGGCAGTCCTGAGGCACAAAGTGTGATTGGTGACATTCTGATATCAATGCGATTATCCGATAAGGACAATCCGGCTTATCGCCCTGAAATTGGTAAAAAAATGCTCGAATGTGCGGCTAATCAAGGAAACGGAGAAGCTGCATATAATCTTGCTTTTTACTTACGAGTTGTTGATCAAAATTTTAATAGTGCTTTAAAGTATTATCAACTATCAACGAAAAATGGGTATCGACATGCAGCAGCAACTTTAACTGGTGCTTTTGATCCAAAGACAGCATTAGAACGTGTTTATTATCTCAATGTAAAGCCTGATAAAGAGCGTTCATTACGTTATTATGCAATAGTCAAAGAAATGGATGCCTCTGATGAAACAGCCAAATTCCCCGATATTGATAAAATCGTTCCTCTTCCCCCTGCCGAACTCCCTGAATGGGATGGCACGTTTGAATATAAAAAACAGGCAGAGGGGCAATAATCAAGATGAATCTTTCCTTTTTATTTCACGGTAAAAATCTTACCGAATTTAAAATTGCTGAAGAGGTATACGGTTTATTATTGATCAACAGGTAGATAAAAGAGATTTCTAATCTATCAATAGAAATATTACATTGAATATAAAGGAACTATATGAAATACAAAACGAAATTATTTAAATTATTGCTTAAACCTATCGGTATTCTGTTACTTTCTTTGCTAAGTATTTTCTCTTCACAAGCAAAAGAAAAAGACGCCCCTTTCTTACTTGTATCTATTGATAGAAGTGAGAATATTCCATATCAACTAATGAAAAATGGTCATATTATCGAATCAGGGAAGACTGATTATAAAGGACAAATATTCACAAATTCACATGATGACAATAAAAGTGAATCTTGGTTGATCCGTACATCAACGGGGGTTTATGGTGCATATTTACCGAATAAAAGTAAACAAGGTGAACTTTATGCATTTTATTCGCCTCATACGTATTTTGATATGGAAGAAGTTGATAATCCACCTTCAAAAAATAATTATGTAGCGTTCACTTTTTTTGGCAAAAATTCAAGTCATTATGAATCAGAACCTTATTGGATTTATCATAATAATAAATTAATCGATAGTGGTGTCACTGCTCATGAAAATAACGGTGGAGTTTCTGAGATATTAACAGTCCCTACAGTAATAAACTCCTTTAAAATATTAACATGTTCAAATACTGTGTTTTCAGTTGAGAGAAAAAATAAATCTGAAAGTCTTTACGCTCTGACTAATTACTTTGATATTACCTATGATAATTCAGGGGAAATTAAGTTAACTGAAGCAATGAAGCAACAATGCCAATTGAAAAAAAGTTGGCAATTTAATATGGCATCAACAAACTCTGAGTATAATCAAAATAAGCCATTTTTAAGTATTGGTATTGTTCCTTATAAATCAGGAGAACAGCGTAAACAAATTATTGAAGCAAAATACGAAGCCGAAAGAATTTCTGCGGAAAAACACCAAAATTTAAAAGAACAAAGTTATCTTTCTGGGAATAAACGTTTCTCTGGTAAAGGGGGGATCACGCCAACTGGCGAATGTCCAGCTGACCTAATCAGTATTTTTGGTATTCCAGCTAATTTACCAGAAAGTCATATTATGGATATTGCCCATGAGTTTTATTTCTCAAATAAAACATTAGCAGGTGATGCCGCGTTTAAACTTTATTCAGAATCAGGTGTTTTTTATCGTAAAGGAATGAAAAGTGGTTCTGTCAGCAAGATAGTCATAACCAAAGGAAATAGTAGTGATAGAGGGATTATTGACTCCTTAATGGAAGGTAAGCCTTATTGCTATGCAAATATTGGCTCTGATGGTGATAGTTCTTATGTTTATCTAATGGATTACACTCAAATGTCACCAAATAATTTTGAAGAACTGCGACAATACTTAGGCCGGATTTGGGGGCTAACGCCGTCAGAAGATGATCTAAGAAATATACATTATCTTTATGGGCGTACTATTAGTGAACCGGGTATCGGCGGGGCTTCTTTCCTTATTCCACTTCAACGTATGGCACAATAGCTCATTAATAAAAGGATCTTAACATGCGCGCACTTGTTCGATTAGGTGACAAAACCACTCATGGCGGTGAAGTGATTACTGCATCTGGCTTTGTTATGTATGGTAAACCCATCGCTTTAGTGGGTGACAAAGTCAATTGCCCTAAAAAAGGGCACGGCGTTAATGCCATTTTACCCGGTTCAACGCGCATTTTAATATCCGGTCGTCAGGCGGCACTGAATGGTTTTCAAACTGAATGTGGCTGTACGCTTATTGCTAGTTTGTCATCGTCGGGCGAACAATCATGATGAGTTGGAAAACACCTTCATTAGATCACCCTCTAGCGCCTAAAGTACCCCGTTGGATGCTTTGGTTTTTGATTATGCTGATTGTAGGTGCTCTTGGATTTGGGCTGAGCCTCTATTTATCCACAAATGAAATGCTATCGCCAACTACCAGCAACACCACGCTGATGATTGTATTCGTTATTTGCCCCGCGCTGTTGGTGGGTTTTATTCGATTTTTTATCTACTCAATCGCTGCTTATCGCCATCAACTTTTTACCAATATGTTAGATGATGCTCGCAGAGAATGGCGTTATTGGGCAGGCAAGCACCTTGGGGTGTTAACGCATACTCGATTAACGCAAATCGATGAAGAGCAACAAAACGGTATTTCTTTATCTTCATTGCCACCCAATAAAGATAATGTATTGACGCTAAGCTCATTGAAATCGCTTTCGTCATGGGAAAAACAAGAAATAGTGGTGCGAAAATTACTTGCGCCCATTGCCGAGTATTACCATCAACATTCTCTCTCCCAGCCTATTACCCTATATTGGCAAACTGAAGATAATGAATCTAACTGGCAGGAACTGATTGAGCGGGAAGCTGCGCGTTTGTCATTGACGCTGGAATCCGTTGAGATATTACCCTCCGAGTCGTTCAGTCAATGGTTATTAGCATTGTATGAAAATGCCTTTGAACCCAAGCTATACGCCATTTTGGCGTTTCAGTTAGATTCGACGGCGAGTGAAGAAGCCGCGAGCCTATTGCTTGCACCTCAAGGATTTTACGAACGTTTAAGAGCACCTATCAAAGCAAAGCTCCTGCGTCCGATATCTACAGATAAAGAATCTTTCGCAAATGCACTGAAAACACAGTGTGAATTTCAGTATTCAGGGGAGCAATTGGATAGGGTTTGGCACAGTGGCGTGAAAGAAAATGATAAAGGAAAGTGCATCGAGAGCTATGCACGACAGAAAGTACCTAATTTATCAGAGCATCTTTATGATATTGATGCCCTTTTAGGGAAAGGCGCTATAGCTCGCCATGTTGTGGCGCTGTCACTAGCGTGTGAATATTCGCACCACAGTCTGATCGCTCAGCAACATGAAACGCAACTTTTATTGCAGCAAATTCAGGCTTAAAGTCTAAGTAAGAGAGTCGTTATTCTGATTGAAAAGACTCTCTCGAGTCATTGACTTGCAATTGACTCGAGAGAGTGAGGGAGAGTTACTTCTGCTTTTGCTGCTCTAAGAACTTAACCCCTAAATCTGGGAAATCTGTAAAGGCACCATCAACATCAGCTTGGTTATAAATAATGTCATATAACTGCTGACCATCTTTTGCGTACTTAGGCAGTTTGTCCACACGGATAGTAAATGGATGCACCGCCATATGGTTCGCGTGAGCTTCCTTCACCATACCGTTCACTTTGATATTGGTTGGCGTAGAATCTTCGCTAATGAGCATATGATAGTCAGGGCCAATACCATCTGCGTAGGTTGCAATCTCTTTCATCGCACCCGGCTTCATCATCCAATCATAGTTATAGTTCACCCATGTTCCATCTGGCTTCTGCTCTTGTGTTTCTTCCCAATCGGTATAAGCGATTAATTGGATCAGTTTTAAATCCATTCCCATTTCTGGCATCAGTTTCGTTTTGATGCGTTTTAGATCAATTGGGTCGAAAGATTGCAGATAAACGTTAGAATCTTTGTTGGTATAGCCATACTCTTTCAGGACTTCTAAGGTTTTCTTGGTGATATCCTTGCCTTCTTGTTGATGGAACCAAGGGGCTTTAATTTCAGGGTAGATACCGATATTTTTACCCGTAGATTTGTTCAAACCTTGAATAAATTCAATCTCTTCTTGGAAGGTGTGAACACGGAAATCAGATTTACCCATTGGGAAACGGTTTGGATAGCTTTGGACTTTTTTGCCGTCAACAATGTCGAAACCTTCCGTGAATTTCAGGGATTTAATTTCTGGCAGGGTAAAGTCGATGGCATAGTAGCGACCATCTTTACGTGCGCGATTTGGAAACTTATCCGCTACATCAGTGACACGATCCAGATAGTGGTCATGAAGAACAACCAGCTCATTATCTTTGGTCATCACTAAATCTTGTTCTAGGAAATCCGCGCCTTGCGCATACGCCATCGCTTTCGCTGGAAGGGTATGTTCAGGTAAATAACCACTTGCACCACGATGCGCAATTACCACTTTACCAGCCGTTTCGGCAGCAGCAGAGACTGACATCACTAAGACCATACTTGCGACTAATGTTTTTAATTGAAAATTCATCAGTAAATCTCCTTGGTACTCATTGTTTGTAAGAAAAAAATTTGTAAGTAAAAAGCTTGTAGGTAAACAGTTTTATAGGTAGATAAATTTATAGATAAATACTTTTGCAGATATAAAATAGTGCCGATAACAAATTTTGGGTAAAAAAATGGGTTATATCCTTTTCTTGATATAACCCATCAATCTAGCTAATCAACTCAACATAAGCGGTCGCTTATTGGTTTTTAGCAAGTTCACGTTTATGTTTACTTTCGCTCAGCATAACGATGAACAGTAAAACAACGGCCAGTGCGGAACCACCGATCATCACAGCAAAACCGCCGTTCCAACCGAAGTAGTCAACGGTATAACCGACGATAGCACTTGCGGCAACAGAACCACCAAGATAACCGAATAAACCGGTGAAGCCTGCGGCGGTACCCGCTGCTTTCTTAGGTGCAAGCTCAAGAGCGTGTAGACCAATCAGCATGACAGGGCCATAGATTAAGAAACCGATAATCAACATACATGCCATATCAACGCCTGGGTTACCCGCTGGGTTCATCCAGAAGACGATAGTTGCAATGGTCACTAAGGTCATGAAGAACACGCCTGTCGCGCCACGGTTACCACGGAAGACTTTATCCGACATCCAACCGCACAGCAGCGTTCCTGGAATACCCGCATATTCATACAGGAAGTAAGCCCATGAAGATTTATCCATTGTGAAGTGTTTAACTTCGCGCAGGTAAGTTGGTGACCAGTCCAGAACACCGTAACGTAGTAAGTATACGAACACGTTAGCGATAGCAATCATCCACAGAAGTTTGTTAGGGAATACATACTTCATGAAGATAGCTTTAGCGGTTAATTCTTCTTCATCAGAGGCTTTATAGTCTGTTGGATAGTCGTTTTTGTACTCTTCAATTGGTGGCAGACCACAAGATTGCGGGGTATCACGCATTAATGCGAAGGCAATCATTGCCACTAAAATAGCCGCGAATGCTGGCATATATAGCGCAGCTTTCCAGTCGTTAAACCATGCCATACCTAACAGGAACAGTAATGGAGGCAGACCACCGCCGACGTTATGCGCACAGTTCCAAACGGAGACGATACCGCCACGTTCTTTTTGTGACCACCAGTGAACCATGGTACGTCCGCAAGGAGGCCAACCCATACCTTGGAACCAACCACATAAGAATAACAACACGAACATAACCATGATGCTAGACGTTGCCCATGGCACGAAGCCCATGAATATCATGACAAGTGAAGCGAGGATCAAACCTGCCGGTAAGAAGTACCGAGGGTTAGCACGGTCGGAAAATGAGCCCATGATAAATTTGGAGAAACCATAGGCGATTGAAATCCCAGATAATGCGAAACCAAGGTCACCTTTAGAGAAACCTTGTTCAACAAGATAAGGCATTGCAAGGGCGAAGTTCTTTCTAACTAAGTAGTATGCTGCGTAACCGAAGAAAATCCCCAGGAAAATCTGCCAACGTAATTTACGATAGACGGGGTCTATTTTATCCGCTGGCAGCCTCTCGATATGAGCGGCGGGTTTAAACATGCGTAACATAAAGCCTCCGATGGCATGTCAGTAGTTATATGCTCTTCATTTCACATATGTTGTGAAGTTGTTGAGCGTTTATTATGGGAGAAGTAACAAAAACGAAAACAATCGAGTTTCTTTAAGCGCTTTTATTTTCTAATTGCGCTAAATCTTAATCGTTAAAAAACATTTTATCTGTAATCTAACGCACAATTATTGATTTTGTTTATCTGGCTGCATAGTTAATGCGATTTGTGAATGGAATGGAACTAAAATTGTGAATTATTTTGTGAGGGTTATCACGCTTCCGCGCTTTGATGTACCTAATTTGTACTTTTGACTTTCGTTTTTGTTCCTTATCAAACATTGAGCGCTTTTTTGAGCTTATATTAACTATAGACTATAAAAATAGAAACTATACTTATCGAATAGTGAAGATTGATTAACGTGAGGAATGCGACATGAATGGCTCATCTGTGACTGAAACGGATGTCATCATTATCGGTGGTGGCGCAACAGGTGCAGGTGTCGCTCGTGACTGCGCTCGCCGTGGATTAAAAGCAGTTTTGCTAGAACGGCATGATATTGCGACAGGTGCAACAGGGCGTAACCATGGCTTGCTACACAGTGGTGCTCGTTATGCTGTGACAGATAGTGAATCGGCAAGAGAGTGTATAGAAGAAAACAAAATTCTTAAGCGTATTGCCCATCATTGTGTTGAAAAAACCGATGGACTCTTTATTACCCTACCTGAAGATAGCCTCGAATATCAGCAGCAATTTATCACCGCTTGCCAATCCGCTGGCATTGATGCTCAAGCGATTGATCCCGCAGAAGCTATTCGCTTAGAACCTTCAGTTAACCCGCGTTTAATTGGTGCGGTTCGCGTGCCTGATGGTACTGTTGATCCATTCCGCTTAACCGCTGCCAATATGCTCGATGCGCGCGAACATGGCGCTAAAGTGCTGACTTACCATGAAGTGATTGGCTTGATCCGCCAAGGGGATAAAGTTCGCGGCGTGACGGTTTATGACCATCAAGCTAAACGCCAATATGATATTCATGCGCAAATCGTGGTGAATGCTGGCGGAATTTGGGGACAGAAAATTGCCGAATACGCCGATCTGAAAATCAAAATGTTCCCAGCGAAAGGGGCATTACTTATTTTAGGTCACCGTCTTAACAATATGGTGATCAACCGTTGCCGTAAACCGGCAGATGCGGACATTCTGGTTCCGGGGGATACCATTTCTTTGATTGGTACTACGTCAACGCATATCGAATATGACCAAATCGATAATATGTATGTGACACCAGAAGAAGTGGATATTTTGATCCGCGAAGGTTCTATGTTGTCACCAGCATTAGCGACAACGCGCATCTTACGCGCGTATGCAGGTGTTCGCCCATTAGTGGCGAGTGATGATGACCCTTCTGGTCGTAACGTAAGCCGCGGTATCGTGTTACTCGACCACGCAAAACGCGATGGTTTAGATGGTTTCATTACCATTACGGGCGGTAAGTTAATGACTTATCGCTTAATGGCAGAATGGGCGACCAATAAAGTTTGTGAAAAATTGGGTGTTACGACCCCATGTACAACTGCTGAAGCACCACTGCCAGGTTCTCAACACAGTGCAGAAGAAGCGCTGCGCAATGTGGTTTCTATCCCTGCACCTATTCGCGGTTCGGCGGTTTATCGTCATGGTGATAGGGCGTCTGCGATCCTCAGCGCTAATCGTTTAGATAAAAGCTTAGTGTGTGAGTGTGAAGCGGTGACGGCGGGTGAGGTTCGTTATGCAGTGGAATCTTTAACCGTCAATAACTTGCTTGATTTACGCCGTCGTACCCGTGTGGGTATGGGGACGTGCCAAGGTGAACTTTGTGCTTGCCGCGCGGCGGGATTACTCAATCGTTTTAACGTCACTACACCACATGAAACCGAGCAGCAACTGGGGCACTTCTTAAATGAGCGTTGGAAAGGGGTGAGACCGATTGCTTGGGGGGATGCTTTGCGTGAAAGCGAGTTTACCAGTTGGGTGTATCACGGATTATGTGGCATGAATGAAAGTACATTGAGCCAGCCTGCTCAGAAGGAGGCAGAGAATGAAATATGATGCAGTAGTGATGGGCGGAGGCCTTGCCGGTCTTATCTGTGGAATTCGTCTGACTCAATCAGGACTTTCTTGTGCCATCGTGAGTGCAGGGCAGAACGCACTGCATTTCTCGTCGGGCTCATTGGATTTATTAACGCATCTTCCTGATGGCACTCAAGTTGAGCAACCGCTGTCCATGTTGGAAGCGCTAAAACAACAAGCACCGAGTCATCCGTACAGTTTGATTGGGACAGAAAAAGTCGCTGAGCTGGCTAAATTGGCACAGACTACACTACAGCAAGCAGGGCTACATCTAAAAGGTTCTTGCGAAGAAAACCATTACCGTATTACGCCGTTAGGTCATAAGCGAATGACATGGCTTAGCCCAGAGTCGGTACCAACAACTGCGCTCCATCAACCGATGGAATTAGGCAAAATTGCCGTTGTGGGCATTGAAGGTTTCCTCGATTTTCAACCGCAAATGGTGGCGGATGAGTTGGATCGCCAAGGATTAGAAGCTGAGGCGTGCTATGTCCACTTACCGTTACTTGACCGCTTAAGAGAAAACCCAAGCGAGTTCCGAGCGATTAACGTAGCGCGCTGGTTAGATAGACCTGAAAATATGGCGCAAATTGTGGAAGAAATTGCACCGTTAGTTGCTAATGCGGATGCGGTGTTTATGCCTGCGTGTATTGGTCTTGACAGTGAAGAGCCAATGTTAGAGTTGCAGAAACGCTTAGGTAAGCCGCTATTTTTACTGCCAACATTACCGCCATCTTTATTAGGTATTCGCCTTCATGAAATGCTATTACGCCAGTTCCGCCGTCAAGGCGGGATCATGATGCCGGGTGATAAAGTCACTTCCGTCAATTTCGTGGGGTCACGTATTGAATCTGTGCAAACCCGTAATCACGGCAATATTTCATTGAAAGCTAAACATTTTGTGTTGGCGACGGGAAGTTTCTTTAATAACGGCTTGGTCGCGAAATTTGACCAAGTGTATGAACCTTTGATGAATTTGGATTTAGGCGAAATCGGCGACCGCGCCAAATGGACGAACAAAGAGTTCTTCGCATCTCAGCCATACATGGCGTTTGGTGTACAAACCGACGGAAATTTACGCGGTAAAAAACACGGTGAAACCATCGAAAACCTGTATATCGCAGGTGCGGTCTTAAGCGGGTTTGATCCACTAACTCAAGGCTGCGGTGCAGGGGTTTCGCTGGTCACGGGCTTATATGCTGCGAATGAAATCGTGAATGAATTTGCTAAAGATCAAGCCATGCAGGCGGAGGTGGCACAATGAGTATTCAAGATGCAAGCTTTGAAAGCTGTATAAAATGTACTGTTTGTACCACCTATTGCCCAGTGGCAAAGGCGAACCCACTGTATCCAGGGCCAAAACAAGCGGGTCCTGATGGTGAGCGTTTACGCTTAAAAGATCCGATGATGTACGATGATGCATTGAAATTCTGTACTAACTGTAAGCGTTGTGAAGTGGCGTGCCCGTCTGATGTGAAGATTGGGGATATTATCGCCCGCGCTCGTAATACCTATAGCCAGCAGAAACCGAAACTGCGTGATGCGATTTTAAGCCATACAGATATCATGGGCTCCTTATCGACCCCATTTGCCCCTGTAGTCAATACTATTACGGGTTTAAAACCCGTTCGCCAAATTCTGGATAAAGCCCTGAAAATTGACCATCGTCGTGAGCTGCCGAAATATTCATTCGGGACTTTCCGTCGTTGGTACGGTAAACAAGCCGCAGAGCAGGCGAAGTTTGAAGAGCAAGTGGCATTCTTCCATGGCTGCTATGTGAACTATAACCATCCGCAACTGGGTAAAGATTTAATCAAAGTTTTCAATGGTATGAATATTGGTGTTCAGCTGTTAAAACGTGAAAAATGTTGTGGTGTGGCACTGATCGCAAACGGATTTATGAAGCAAGCGAAACGCCAAGCGAATGTGAATTTGGAATCACTCCAAGAGACGATTCTGGAGAAACATATTCCCGTCGTGGCGACCTCATCGACTTGTACATTTACCATTCGTGATGAGTATACCCATGTGCTGGATGTTGATACCTCTGAGATGCGTGATAACATTGAATTAGCGACCCGCTATATTTATCGTCTGCTGGAAGAAGGGCGCGAACTGAAACTGAAGCACACTCCATTAAAAGTGGCTTATCACACGCCGTGCCATATGGAAAAAATGGGTTGGACATCCTACACCCTTGAACTGATCAAGCGCGTACCGGGTGTTGAACTGATTGTCTTAGATTCACAATGCTGCGGTATCGCAGGAACTTACGGGTTCAAAAAAGAGAACTACGAAGTTTCCCAAGGTATTGGAGCTGGGCTGTTCCGTCAAATTGAAGAGAGTGGCGCGGATATGGTGATCACCGACTGTGAAACCTGTAAATGGCAAATTGAAATGTCCACCAGTAAGAAATGTGAACACCCAATTTCGCTGCTAGCTCGCGCACTCGAATAATCAATGGTTGTGTTGAGCAATGTGAAAAGTCGTTAGGTATTAATCAAGTTAACCCTTTGGGAGATAAGTGATGGCTTATCTCCCTTTTTTATCTCAGTGCTGTGGGGATAATTGTTTCTTGCTGGCGGTAGCGAAGAAAGTCTTCAAAATAAAGTTCAGTAATAAACCGTAAGCTGGCAAGAAGAACAACATACAAATTAATAACTTGAAGACGTAATCAACAAGGGCGATTTCCATCCAATTCGCTGCCATAAACGGGTCGCTGCTTTGATAAAACGCGATAAAGAAGAACGCGATGGTATCAATCAAGTTACCAAAAAACATGGCGCAGGCGGGAGCCACAAACCAACGTTTGTTTTGGCGCAGGCGGTTAAACACGCTGACATCCAAGATTTGACCGAGGACATATGCCATAAAACTTGCCGCCGCGATACGCGCAACAAGCAGGTTAAATGTCATGATAGCCGCAAAACCTTGCCATTCTCCTTGGAAGAACAGAGCAGAAATTACATACGAAATTAATAATGCCGGTAGCATGACCGCAGTGATAATTCGACGAGCTAATGGCGCACCATAGATGCGAACTGTTAAGTCCGTAGCAAGGAAAATAAAGGGAAAGGTAAACGCACCCCAGGTAGTATGAAACCCAAAAATATTAATGGGTAACTGCACCAAGTAGTTGCTGGATGTAATAATTAAAATATGAAATAACGATAGCCAAATTAACGCAGTGGCTTTTTGCTGCGGAGTAAACGTAAACATATTGTACCTTTTTAGTCGCAATGGGGTGAGGGAACCCATGAATAACATCCCTAAATTGGGAAGAGCGCATCATACTCTCGTTGCGCAACAAAATCAAAACTGTTCATCCACTGCGCGTGGCTTTACAATAAGCGCATTGATGACCAAGAGAATGTGGTGTTATGTCTGACTTATTTTCTAATCCAACGAAAACCCTTGATACGCTAGGGCTGCGCTGCCCAGAACCTGTGATGCTGGTACGTAAAACCGTTCGCAATATGGCGGACGGTGATACTTTGTTAATTATTGCAGATGACCCTGCCACCACCCGCGATATTCCCGGTTTTTGCCGTTTTATGGAGCACGAGCTGCTGGCGATTGAAGTGGAGAATGCGCCGTATCGTTATTTATTGCGCAAAAAATCCAGCGGCTTGTAATACCTAGCCAGCGGCATTGATGATAGATAGCCTTTTTGCTTCGCAGGAGGCTATTGTTGATGGACGATTTAGTTAAGCGCTTGAATTTCACTGTCTGATAACCCAGTGAGTTTGCTAATAATGTCGATTTTTAAACCTAGTTGTAAACTTTTTAAAGCAATTTCTTGTAGGGTTTCTTCCTTTCCCTCAACTCTTCCCTCAACTTTACCTTCATTTTTTAACCGTTGTGCAATATTCATAATAGCTCCTCGATGGTTTTCGGCTTGATCGACTAACGTCTTAACGATATGGGTGTAATAAGGTGAATCCATGATGATAAATAAGTAATTCAAGATAGTGACCACATCATCTTTGTCATTATAGTGGCTGTTTAATATTTGAACGAAGTGCTCAGTGACTCTCTGGTGGTCATTTCGTAGTTTTTTGTGTTTCATTGCGAGTTCCATCACAGCGATTTTGCGGTGACTAACTATTTCGGTATCCTCAACTACGGTGATGTCCACCAACGGGAAAGGGCTGCTATATAGATCATGAGCTATTTCAGCGTGGGGCAAGCATTGTGTCCATGTACCTTCATAAGGATAGGGGGATGTTTCCCCGTGATAAAACAGAATGGGAACAACGAGCGGTAAGGTTTTATGCCCTTGCTGTAGATGTTGATTCATCGCCATAAATGCGTAGTGCATTAAACGCCAACCCATCAACTTGTCAGGTGTCGACTGATGCTCGACTAACAAATAGATATAGCTATCTCCCATTTTTGTTTGTACAGAATAGAGCACATCGGAAAACCGAGTTCTCAGTTTGCTATCAATAAAGGCTGAATTAATGAGGGTAAGCGTATCGAAATCGCACAAGCGTTTAATTTGCTCAGGTAAATGAAGCTCAAAGAAATCTCGGGCATTACCCTGCTTTGTCATAAAGCCTTTAAAGGCGGCATCATGAGGTATTGAACTTGCATTATTAGCCATATCCACGCTCAGCAAATGTTGTCGATGACCGAGATATTACCCAATATTTCTGTGTGCGGGAGAAAAGTTAGTCCTAAATTCAGGCGGTGAATGGTTAATATAACTCTTTGCTGTAATTGATGATTTTAAATTTTCCACGCATAAAAAAACGCCGTAATGATGATCATTACGGCGTTGATATATCAAACTAACAGAAGGCTATTTTTTGACTTCGGGTAGCTTAACGCGCAGTAAGCGAACCGCGTTGGCGGTGACTAATGCGGTAGCACCAGAATCTGCTAATACCGCCACCCATAAACCTGTAATACCTAATAGACTGGTGACTAAGAAAACCGCTTTTAAGCCCAAGGCGATAGTGATGTTCTCGCGGATGATCTTCCGTGTGGCTCTGGATAATGCCACGATTTCAGGTAATCCAGTCAAACGGTTATGAGTTAAAGCGGCATCCGCAGTTTCTAAAGCAACGTCAGTACCGCCACCCATTGCGACACCAATACTTGACGCTTTCATAGCTGGGGCATCATTAATACCGTCACCCACCATCATAGTGTTGTGGTCGCGATTAAGCTCCATCACGGCGGTCACTTTATCTTCTGGCAATAATCCAGCACGGAACTCCATACCCAACTGATTTGCAATGGCGCTGGCGGCACGCGGGTTATCCCCTGTTAGCATCACGGCATTAACATTCAGTGATTTCAACATCGCCATCGCATCAGCGGCATCGCTACGTAAGGTATCTTGCAGAGCGGTTAAGCCGATAACTTGTCCATCTTCTAACGTGACGACAACCGTTTTACCTTGTGCTTCTAACTCTTCCACTTTTGCTTGCCACTGGCTGCTTAATGGTGGTTCAACCCTTGATGGCGCACTAACTAACACTTGCTTACCGTTAAAAGAACCTTCGACCCCTTTACCCGCTAGTGCTTTACGCTCTAACGCTTCCTCAACAGTGATAGATAATTCTTCAGCTTTGTTGACGATAGCTTTAGCCAGTGGATGGTGAGAGCCAACTTCAACCGAGGCGGTGATACGAATTAATTCGCTTTCACCCAGACCTTCAACAGGAACAACATCGGTGACGTGCGGTTTACCTTCTGTCAGGGTGCCCGTTTTATCCAGTGCAATCGTGGTGACTGTACCCAACTGTTCTAATGCTGCACCGCCTTTAATTAAAGCGCCACGTCGAGTCGCCGTTGCCAGTGCCGAGGTAATTGCCGCAGGGGTTGAGATAACCAGCGCACAAGGGCAACCAATTAATAACAAAGTCAGACCGCGGTAAATCCAAGTGTCCCATGCTGCGCCGAAGAACATTGGCGGGATCACTATCACCAAAGCTGAAATCAGCATGATAATTGGGGTATAGATGCGGCTGAAACGGTCGATGAATCGCTCAATCGGCGCACGACGCTCTTCGGCTTCTTCAATCAGTTGCAAGATACGGTCGATAGCATTTTGGCCTTGCTCTGATACCACTTCCATTTGTACTGCTTTGTCGACGGACAAACAGCCCGCAGCCACTTTTTCCCCAGCACTGCGTTCTACAGGAACGGATTCACCGGTTAATGCGCTTTCATCAAAACTCGCAAACCCTGCAACCAGAACCGCATCGGTTGGTAATCGGCCGCCAGGTGCAATTTCAATGATGTCACCAGGGCGTAACTGTGCGACAGGAACCGACGTTTTTTGTCCATCCTTGATAAGTACGGCATCTTCAGGCACTAAAGCCATGAGTGCGCTAACACCTCGGCGAGCGCGTCCCGCAGAGTAGGACTCAAGCATTTCACCCAGCATAAACAGTAAGATAACCATGGCGGCCTCTTCTGTTGCTTGGATGAAAATTGCCCCTACAGCAGCAACGGTCATCAAGGTTTCAATCGCAAATGGCGTACCAGTACGGATCAAACGTAATGATTTACGCGCGATAGGGTATAACCCAAATAACGTGGTTAGGATAAACGCCATGTTACCCAGTTGTGGGTTAACAAACTCCAATCCCCAGCTGATTGCCATGAGGATCGCTAAAATAATGACGGGTTTTGCTTCACTCAGTAAACTTGGTGGCGGTGCTGATGCTGCACTCGCGCTTCCTACATCATGGAGCTCGTAACCCGCAGCTTCGACCGTTGAACGAACGACAGCAGTGACGTCTTTGTCAGCGTCCACGACGAGTTTTTCAGTGGCAAAGAGGACTTTGGCTTGAGCGACTTCGCGAATTTGGGAAATCGCGTTTTCGATTTTAGCCGCGCAGCTTGGGCAGTCCATTCCACGTACAATCCAGCTAAAGCGCTGTTTAGCAGTTTGGGTAGGCTCTACATCATCATTTGCAGCGGATGCTGAGCTACAGCAGTTACCATGTTGATGGGATTTTTCATCGTCATCATCATGAGCATGATTTTTGTCATCGCCATGATGATGTTCATGGGATGATGCGTCATGGCTCACAGCTTTGCTAGTCTCTACAGCTGCGGATGAGCAAGTGTTTCCTGAGCAGCAAGACGTGCTGTGTGCATGGGTATCTTTATGAGAGTGTGAGTGCATAAGCGCCCCCTTTTTCTAGATGCGTTTTTAACCATGTTCTCTAATTAAGGTTAAGTCTACACTTTGGAGTAGACTCTAGAGTCAAACGAAAAAGGGGAAGCCAATTGATAAAATTTTCAAATAGCACGTTTTATCAATTGGCGGGGGATTATAAATAAATGGCGCGAACAATAAAGAACTGGCCGAGGAAGTAGAATGCGGCTACGACTGCTTTCGAGGCTTTGAATGGGAAACGGAAATGGGCAATTAGCCAGATGCAGTGAGATAAAAACAGCATAGAAGCGCCCACCATAATCGAGAAATTAAATTCTCGACCTAAGCCAAAGTATTGGTCTCCTGCCACCCACATCATAATCATGCTCATAATAATAGAGGCGAAAACAACAGGCTGTTGGCTTTCCAGTTTTCCCCAAATCAGCACCAAGGTGACGGCTGCGATAGCGATAGGGACGATGAGCCAAGGCAGATACAGACCAAAGTTGAATTGCATTCCAAAGCTAATGGTGTAGACCAGATAACTTAAGAACATCAGCCCTAAAGAAGTAAGCAAGTGCTCACTAGAAAACATTCTCGAAAGGTCGGCAACTAAGGAAAGCACTAAACCGCCTAAAATCAGGTAGGTTTGCGCATTTAAGTCGTCAGAACTCCATCCCCAGATTAGTAGAAGAAGCAAAGTAATAGGGCGGAATAACCAACGTTGCCACTCAGGACCACGATAGGCTGCATCAACGTACAGCCAGCCAGAAAATAAAACAGCGAGGAATGGCCAACTAATCATACACATATCCTTAAGAGTTTCTGGAAAAGAGAAATCACCAAGAGCGATTAAATATAAATGAACTATACCGCGTCTCGCATAAATTGTATGGCGTTTATCTGCAATTTGAGCGATAGAGGGTATATACTTATGATAATTCTAAGCTAAATATATAAATTATGAATAAGCCAATTCTCTTAATTATTGTTCTCGCGATTATCGCCGTGTTAGCCACTAAGCGTTTTTTTGACCAAAAGAAACAGAATGAAATTAATGATAATTCATTGCCTGTCAGTCAGTTAGTGCTCGTTAAAGAGAAAAAGGATTACCCTTATCCAAATATGCGTTCCCGGGAACGCGATGTGGTATCTCCTGAAACTTTTCGCTATGAACTTTATTTTCAGACTCAAGCTTCAGGAGAAACGATTAAAGTGATCGTCAGCGAAGAGCAGTACCAAGGTGTTGAGTTGGGCGCTAAAGGTAAGCTAACCCTACAAGGTACGCGATTTATTCGCTTCGAACCCTCTGAATAAACGATTATTTCTTTTTAGCGGCTTCAATAGCCGCTTTTGTTTTCTTATGCATGGCAAGCATTTCAAACACGCCAAAAAAGAAAATTTTTGTCTGCTGGAGCCCTGTTAGCTTTTGATCTTTTGGTAAGCTGGCTTTCAGGAAGATAGTCTGCAATGCGTGCATGAAAATCATAAATACCATTGCAACATCCATGAAATATTTCAATGGCTTAGGAAATGGATGCACAATATTAAAGATCATAAAGCCCCAAACACAAATCATGAGCAGACGTCCGATATTAATCAGCATCTTTTTCTCCCTGCATACTTGATGAATTAACAGATTGACGAATAAACAGACGATACGCAACTTGGCCAGCGACCTTTTCACGGTGTAGCTGCCAGTTTGCGGGAATGTCAGTAAGTGGTAACTCCGCTTCTGACTCTACATAAATCCAACTTTCATCAGCTAACCACTGATTTTTTTCCAGTAGCGTGATGGTTTCTCCAAGTAGCCCTTTACGAAAAGGTGGGTCGATAAACACCACATCACAAGGCGTTCCTACTTGGCTGAGAACGGTGAGGCTGCTGTTATTAATAACGGTCGCATTATCAGCGTCTAAGCGAACTTTGTTCTCACTAAGAAGCTTGGCATTTTGTTTATCAAGTTCAATAAACGTGACGTGCTCGGCAAAGCGAGATAAGGCTTCAAAACCTAAAGCGCCGCTACCTGCGAAGCAATCAAGACAGCGAGCATCACGGATCACTGGCATGAGCCAGTTAAAGAGCGTTTCTTTGATGCGATCAGTGGTGGGACGTAAGCCCTCACTATCGCGTACAGGCAGTTTTCGCCCACGCCACTTACCACCAATGACACGAATTTGCCCCAGGGAGGCTGTTTGTGGTTTTTTTGCCATAATATGTATAGTTGCTTAGTTCATTGAGGAATGTATAAATTATTGGGGACTATTGTAGCGCTTCGGTTTCACGGTTTTAACAGAAAAATAAGAATAAATTGTCAGGATTTTTCTTTCAGATATGTGTTGCTGCGCGATGAAATGATAGACTGCATGTAATTTTATTGCGATTTAATTTTTAAACGCCATGTTTTTACCGCGAGGAGTGTAGTGGCTGATGGCTAAAGATAAGAAAAAAGGCTTTTTCTCATGGTTGGGATTTGGTCGTAAGAATGAAGAAGAAACCCAGCAATCGGATGTCGAACTGAAAAATGATGTTGTTCATGATACAGAGCAACAGGATGCCGCTACAGCAGAAGCTGAGCGTCAACATCAGGCAGAGCTTGATGCAATTAAAGCGGCTGAAGATGAAGCGGAGCGCCAATATCAAGCAGAACAAGATGCGATCACGGCTGCCGCGGAAGAAGCAGAACGCCAGCATAAAGCACAATTAGAGGCGATGCGCATTGCGGCAGAAAATGCAGAGCAAGCGCGCCAAGCGGCAGAAGAAAAGCGTATAGCAGAAGAAAAAGCGGCGAGAGAAGCGTTAGAAGCGCAGGCTTTACGCCAAGCTGAAGAAGCCGCGGAGCGCCAACATCAAATCGAGCAGGCTGCGATTAAAGCTGCCGAAGAAGAAGCGGAACGCCAGCATCAAGCTGAGTTAGCTGTTATCAAAGCCGCAGAAGAAAAAGCGGAAGGTGAATACCAAGCAGCGGAAGCCGCTCGTCTAGCGCAAGAGCAAGCTGATCGCGAGCGTCAAGAGGCGGAAATCACTCGCTTAGCGGAAGAAGAAGCGGAGCGCCAACGCCAAGCTGAACTCGCTGCTATCAAAGAAGCGGAAGAGAAAGCCGAACGCGAACGCCAAGAGGCGGAAGCGGCTCGCTTAGCGGAAGAAGAAGCGGAGCGTCAGCGCCAAGCTGAACTTGCTGCTATCAAAGAAGCCGAAGAAAAAGCCGAACGCGAACGCCAAGAGGCAGAAGCAGCTCGCTTAGCGGAAGAAGAAGCGGAGCGTCAGCGCCAAGCTGAACTCGCTGCTATCAAAGAAGCCGAAGAAAAAGCCGAACGCGAACGCCAAGAGGCAGAAGCAGCTCGCTTGGCGGAAGAAGAAGCGGAGCGTCAGCGCCAAGCTGAACTTGCTGCTATCAAAGAAGCCGAAGAAAAAGCCGAACGCGAACGCCAAGAGGCAGAAGCAGCTCGTATTGCAGAGGAAGAGGCCGAAGCGGCACGTTTAGCCGAGGAAGAAGCGCAAAAGCAAGCGGAAGAAGATGCTGCGAAAACTCAGCCAGTTGAGCAGGAAAAACCGAAAAAAGAAGGCTTTTTCAGCCGACTGAAGAAAGGCTTATTAAAAACTCGTCAAAATTTAGGTTCGGGTTTCCTTGGTCTATTCAAGGGCAAAAAAATCGATGACGACCTTTTTGAAGAGCTAGAAGAGCAGTTATTAATTGCGGATGTCGGTGTTGAAACTACCCGTAAAATCATTGATAACTTAACGCAGCACGCTTCCCGTAAAGAGCTAAAAGATGCCGAAGCGTTGTACGGCAAGCTGCGTGAAGAAATGTCTGATATTTTAGCCACCGTAGACAAACCATTAGAGATCGAAGGTAAAAAACCTTATGTTATTCTGATGGTTGGTGTTAACGGTGTAGGTAAAACTACCACGATTGGTAAATTAGCACGTCAGTATCAATCAGAAGGTAAGTCCGTCATGCTGGCGGCGGGTGATACATTCCGTGCCGCGGCAGTTGAACAACTGCAAGTGTGGGGCGATCGTAACAATATTTCAGTTGTCGCTCAGCATACTGGTGCGGATCCTGCTTCCGTGATTTTTGATGCGATTCAATCTGCTCAAGCAAAAGGTGTCGATGTGTTGATCGCCGATACCGCAGGGCGCTTACAAAATAAAGCGCACTTAATGGAAGAATTGAAGAAAATTGTCCGCGTGATGAAGAAGCTTGATGAGTCAGCCCCTCATGAAATTATGTTGACCCTCGATGCGAGCACCGGACAAAATGCGGTTAGTCAGGCTAAAATTTTCAATGACGCCGTAGGTTTAACCGGTATTACACTGACAAAACTCGATGGTACAGCAAAAGGTGGCGTAATCTTCTCAATCGCTGATCAATTCGGTATTCCAATTCGTTATATCGGGATTGGTGAAGGTATTGAAGATTTACGCCCATTTAAAGCCGATGACTTTATCGAGGCTCTATTTGCCCGAGAGGAATAATTTTCGATGATCCGCTTTGAACATGTGAGTAAAGCTTATCGCGGTGGCCGCCAAGCGCTCCAAGGGGTAGATTTCCATCTACGCCCTGGGGAAATGGCATTTTTAACGGGTCACTCAGGCGCAGGTAAAAGTACATTACTTAAACTGATTTGTGGTATTGAGCGCCCAAGTGCGGGTCATATTCTGTTTAATGGTCACGATATCAGCCGACTAAAAGACAGAGAGATCCCTTTTCTGCGCAGACAGATCGGCATGATTTTCCAAGATCACCATCTGTTATTTGACCGCACAGTTTATGACAACGTGGCGATGCCGCTGATTATTTCTGGTGCAAGTAGCGAAGATATTCGCCGACGCGTGAGCGCAGCATTGGATAAAGTCGGTTTGTTGGATAAAGCGAGAAACTTCCCAATCCAACTGTCTGGTGGTGAACAGCAGCGCGTGGGAATCGCACGCGCAGTGGTGAATAAGCCAACGATGCTTCTCGCGGATGAGCCGACAGGTAACCTTGATAATGAGTTATCTGAAGGCATTATGCGTTTATTTGAAGAGTTTAACCGCGTGGGTGTGACCGTATTAATGGCAACCCACGATATTGCGTTGATTGAACGCCGTAATTTGCGTGTATTGACCTTAAGCGAAGGTCGGATGCTTGGAGGTCAACATGGCTAAGAATGTCCGCAAAGCGAAGCCAGAACGTGCCATGCAATCAAAAAGCAAAGCACTCAAAGGTGGCTGGCGTGAGCAGTGGCGCTACTCTTGGTTAAATGCGCTGGCTGATATGCTACGTCAACCGCTGGCAACCTTTTTAACCGTGATGGTCATTGCCATTTCATTAGCGCTGCCAAGTCTGTGTTATATCGTTTGGAAGAATGTTTCTCAAGCGGCTGAACAGTGGTATCCGACGCCTCAGTTGACGGTCTATCTGGATAAGTCTCTCGATGAACAAGGGGGACAAAATGTGGTGACCCAGCTTGAAGCCCTTGATGGCGTTGCTCATGTGAATTACTTATCTCGCGATCAAGCGATATCGGAATTCCGTAGCTGGTCTGGCTTTAGTACCGCATTAGATATGCTAGAAGAGAATCCACTACCAGCAGTGGCAATTATCACCCCGAAACTGGATTTTGAAGGTTCGAATGCCTTAGCCACACTGCGCGACCGTGTCAGTCAAGTTAACGGCATTGAAGAAGTTCGAATGGATGATAGCTGGTTCTCACGCCTAGCGGCATTAACGCGGTTGGTGGGGCAAGTGGCATCGGTGATTGGCATTTTGATGATTGTTTCATTGTTCTTAGTGATTGGTAATAGTGTGCGGCTAAATATCTTTGCCCGTCGCGATACCATCAATGTGATGAAACTGATTGGGGCTACCGATGGCTTTATCATGCGACCGTTCTTAAATGGCGGAGTTGTGTTAGGTGCCTTGGGTGCGGTGATCGCCCTCATTATGACATTCTTACTGGTGTGGCAGCTGTCCGATTTAGTCGCACAAGTAGCCAGCGTATTTGGTACGCAATTCCACATTGAAGGGCTACTGTGGGAAGAGGCTCTGTTGATTATTTTAATGTCTGCAATTGTGGGCTGGGTAGCGGCATGGCTGGCAACATTACAACATTTACGCCATTTCAGACCAGAATAATTTAGTTGTTCCCATCGGTGCTAACTTATTGGCACTGATGGGAAAAATAAATTTCTGCGAACTTCTTTTCTAATTATGTGTCAGATATTGACCTGCGGTTAACTATTCTTGTATATAATTTATTTAACGCGGCTAAGCTGATAGACTACGGTTTGTCTGTATCGACTCTCTCCCATTTCAGTACAATTCATAGAGGATCTTAATGACCAAAGACATGCAATCATTAGCGCTTGTTCCACAAGGAAGTATTGAAGCTTATATGCGAGCTGCCAATGCTTACCCGATGCTGACCGCAGAGGAAGAAAAGGAACTGGCAGAAAGGCTGCATTACGATGGTGACCTCGAAGCTGCTAAGCAACTGATTTTATCCCATTTGCGCTTTGTTATTCACATCGCGCGTAGCTATGCAGGCTATGGTTTACCACAAGCTGACTTAATTCAGGAAGGCAACATCGGCCTGATGAAGGCTGTGCGTCGCTTTAATCCTGAAGTGGGTGTGCGTTTGGTGTCTTTCGCAGTGCATTGGATCAAAGCGGAAATTCATGAATACGTTTTACGTAACTGGCGTATCGTTAAAGTCGCAACAACAAAATCCCAGCGTAAGTTATTCTTCAACTTAAGAAAGAATAAAAAACGCCTTGGTTGGTTTAACCAAGAAGAGGTGGATATGGTTGCGCAAGAGCTAGGTGTGAGCACCAAAGATGTGCTGGAAATGGAATCACGTATGGCGGCGCAAGACATGGCATTTGATATGTCTGACGACGATGATAGCGGTGATTTCGGTGGCCCTGTTGCGCCGGTGCTTTTTCTCCAAGATAAGTCTTCTGATTTTGCTAATACCATTGAAGATGATAACTGGGAAAGCCACGCGACTGACCGCTTAGCAGATGCATTAGCGTCATTAGATGAGCGCAGCCAAGATATCATTCGTGCTCGTTGGTTGGATGATGACAACAAAACGACGCTGCAAGAACTGGCCGACAAATATGGCGTTTCCGCTGAGCGTGTTCGCCAGCTTGAAAAGAATGCCATGAAAAAGCTACGTCTTGCGATGGAAGATGAAGACGACGAGATGTAATGTTTCTTGCCCGTCTACGTTATCTGCATTTATTTCCTTTGATTGGAAAATAGATGCAGATAACTTATTCCTTTCCCCTAGTAATTAACGGGAATAAAGTTCTAAAGGCAGTCCATCTGGATCCGTAAAGAAGGTAAAACGCTTCTGAGTATACGGGTCGATTCTTACCCCCTCACACACCACCTGATTTTGTGCCAAATAGGCAATCCATTCCTCGATATTATCCACCTCAAACGCTAAATGACGTAATCCAGTCGCTTCAGGGTAACTGAGTCTTTTGGGCGGATTGGCGAAACTAAACAGCTCAATCTGATAATGCTCTCCAAAAGCTAAATCTGCTTTCCATGAGTCATTCTCTGGACGGTAATATTCTGAGAGAAGCTGTAATCCAAGGATCTGGCAGTAAAAATGCTTACTCTTAGCAAAGTCGGAGCAAATAATAGCAACGTGATGAATTTTATTAAGTTTCATACTGATGGCTCGATGTTTAGCTGCCAATGATGGGTTTCTTCGGTGGGTTGAAAACCACAAGCGACAAGAAATTTCTCCAAAGCAATTTTGTTTTGCGGTTTCACGCCCTGCAAGTCAAAGATCCAATGGCGAATTTCAGGTTGTTGACGGCAAATTTCCTGTAAAAGATACGATCCAACGCCGCGGCGTCGAGTGATTTCACGGACATTAAAATCACAGATCGTACCTTGTTGTTGATAAATAACCACTTTAGCCGCCGCTAATAATCGCTCATTAAAACGCGCCCCATAAAAACGTATACCAGACTCAAGGCTTTGTTCGAGTTGTGTTCGATTCTGGTCTAGCCAGATCTTCGATAAGTCGATGTATTGTTGCTCAGTAGGATTGACCAGAGGGATGATGGTAAGTCTCATGTTGTTTTGATCCATTTCATGGTGCATGTTGCACGCTATTCTAACAGCAGAGTGATCTGTAACCGATTTTTTAATTTCAAAGAGAAAAATTTGGTATTGATGAATTTTCCGAGTTTCCCTCGGATTAAGCCAAATTTAACCGGAATATAACACTAGCATTTACAAAAAATACACGTTTTATAATTAGCTTTTTATTCTGCAATTGATGTAAATATCTGCCTCATTCATTTGCTATTTAGCATAATTATCTTGTTTAATGGTCTGAAATATATAGCCTTATTGGCCGTATTTTGAAATATCAGGCATTGAACCTGTCACCTATAATAATTGATTATAAATCAATCACAAACACTCACAATCATACACAATATTGATGGCGGGGACGCACGAATGAAGAATATTAATAAAGCATTATTAGCGGGTTGTATCGCAATGGCATTAAGTCCAGCTGGATGGGCGAAAGAGATTAAAATCGCAGTTGTCGGCGCTATGTCAGGCCCCGTTGCTCAGTATGGTGATATGGAATTTACGGGAGCTCGCCAAGCTATTGCGGATATTAATGCGAAGGGTGGAATTAACGGCGATACACTGGTTGCCGTTGAATACGACGATGCGTGTGACCCAAAACAAGCCGTTGCGGTCGCCAACAAAGTGATTAACGATGGCATCAAACATGTTATTGGCCACCTCTGCTCCTCCTCCACTCAACCGGCTTCAGATATTTATGAAGACGAAGGCGTTTTGATGATCACTCCTGCGGCGACCAATGCGGATTTAACCACCCGTGGCTACCAGTTGATCATGCGTACAACAGGTTTGGATTCTGACCAAGGCCCAACAGCGGCGAAATACATTATCGAAAAAATTAAACCGAAGCGCATTGCTGTCGTCCACGATAAGCAGCAATACGGCGAAGGTTTGGCTCGCTCAGTACGTGAAAGCTTGAACAAAGCGGGTGTGAAAGAAGTCATGTTTGAAGGTGTCACTGCGGGTGATAAAGATTTCTCTGCACTGGTCGCTAAACTGAAAAAAGAGAACGTCGATTTTGTCTATTTCGGTGGCTACTACCCAGAAATGGGGCAAATCTTACGCCAAGCGAAGCAATCTGGTCTGAACATTCGCTTTATGGGGCCTGAAGGTGTGGGTAACTCTTCACTGTCGAATATTGCGGGAGACGCCTCAGAAGGTATGTTGGTGACATTACCGAAACGTTATGACCAACTTCCAGCTAACCAATCCATCGTCGATGCGATTAAAAAGAAAAAAGAAGATCCAACAGGACCATTTGTATGGACAACTTACGCCGCAATTCAAGGCTTAACCACGGCGATGCAGCGTACAGGCAGCACAGAACCTGATGTGCTGGCGAAAGATCTGAAAGCTAACCCTGTGGATACCGTTATGGGGCAATTAAGCTGGAAGCCAAATGGTGACCTGAAAGGTTTCGAATTCGGTGTGTTTGAATGGCACAAAGACGGAACCTCTACTGCACAAGAGTAACTCTCATCTGTATTGAGAAATGATATTCAGTGATGAGCTGGAAGCTTGGTAACGGGCTTCCAGCTTCTGCTCTCCATAGAGGGACAGTAGTTTGAAAGGATAATCTTATGTCAGACCAAATTCTGTATTTTATTCAGCAATTCCTCAATGGCTTAACGTTAGGAAGCACTTACGCGCTGATCGCTATCGGCTATACCATGGTGTACGGCATCATCGGGATGATCAACTTCGCCCACGGCGAAGTGTATATGATTGGTAGCTACGTTTCGTTCATTGTCATTGCGGGCTTAATGATGCTCGGTATCGATGTGGGCTGGATCCTCATTGCGGCGGCGTTTGTGGCGGCCATTGTGGTATCAAGCTCCTATGGTTGGAGTATCGAGCGCGTTGCTTACCGTCCCGTTCGTCACTCTAAGCGCCTGATTGCGCTGATCTCGGCGATCGGGATGTCCATCTTCTTACAAAACTACGTCAGTCTGTCTCAAGGATCCCGCGATCTGGCGTTGCCAAGCCTGATTACTGGGCAGTGGGTCTTAGGTGAAAGTGATGGCTTCTCTGCCATTGTCACCAAAATGCAGCTGACTATCTGGATTGTGACCTTCCTTGCGATGCTGGCATTAACGCTGTTTATCCGCTATTCCCGTATGGGGCGTGCCTGCCGTGCGTGTGCGGAAGATTTAAAAATGGCAAGTCTGCTGGGTATCAACACTGACCGCGTGATCTCTTTGACCTTCGTGATCGGTGCGACGATGGCGGCGGTTGCAGGCGTGTTATTAGGGCAATTCTACGGCGTAATTAACCCGTATATTGGCTTTATGGCGGGAATGAAAGCTTTCACCGCAGCTGTATTAGGTGGAATTGGTAGCATCCCCGGTGCGATGCTGGGCGGCTTGATCCTCGGTGTTGCGGAAGCCATGACCTCGGCGTATTTAAGCACGGAATATAAAGATGTCGTCTCATTTGGTTTATTGATTGGTGTTCTGTTGATCATGCCAACTGGCATTCTGGGTCGCCCGGAGGTCGAAAAAGTATGAGAAAAGAAAACTGGATCAGTGCCATTATTGCCTCCGTCACCTTCTTTATTTTAGCCGTGTTTATGATGGGGCTAAAATTAGGCCTCGATGGGACTAAGCTGATAGTGGAGTCTGGGGGAGACGTTCGTTGGAATTGGATCTTCGTCGGCATCGCCATTATCTTTGTGTATCAATTAATTCGCCCTGCATTAAGCAAAGTGTGGCAAGGCGTACCCAAAAAATCGTGGGCGTTACCGGATTTTGATGGCGGCTCGCTCAGACAAAAAATTATCGGGATCGCGATTATTATTGGGGCGATTATCTGGCCATTTTTAGTCTCTCGTGGCAGCGTCGATATTGCCACATTAACCCTGATCTACGTGATGCTGGGGCTGGGCTTAAATGTCGTAGTTGGGTTATCAGGATTACTGGTGCTCGGCTATGCGGGCTTCTACGCTATCGGCGCTTACACCTTTGGCTTACTCAATCATTATTATGATTTTGGTTTCTGGGAAAGCTTACCGATTGCCGGCTTAACAGCGGCATTAGCAGGGTTCTTATTAGGTTTCCCTGTGCTGAGGTTGCGGGGTGACTATTTGGCGATCGTCACCCTTGGTTTTGGGGAGATCGTGCGTATTTTATTATTAAATAATACGGAGATCACCGGTGGCCCTAATGGGATCAGCCAGCTGCCAAAACCGACCTTCTTTGGCTTAGAGTTTAGCCGTACCGCTAAAGAGGGTTGGGATACATTCCATAACTTCTTCGGCTTAGATTACAACCCCGGCGACCGGATCATTTTCCTCTATTTTGTGGCGCTCTTGCTGGTGGTGATCACCTTGATCGTGATCAGCCGCTTGTTACGGATGCCATTAGGGCGCGCGTGGGAAGCGCTACGTGAAGATGAAATTGCGTGTCGATCATTAGGCTTAAGCCCGACGCGTATTAAATTAACCGCTTTTACGATCAGTGCAACATTTGCAGGGTTTGCAGGAGCGTTATTTGCTGCACGACAAGGGTTTATCAGCCCTGAATCCTTCACTTTCGCTGAATCAGCCTTTGTACTGGCGATCGTGGTGCTTGGTGGAATGGGATCGCAAACGTCGGTGATTTTAGCCGCGATCATCTTGGTGGTATCAAGGGAGATGATGCGCGATCTGAATGAATACAGCATGTTGCTGCTAGGGGCGTTGATGGTGCTGATGATGATCTGGCGGCCACAAGGTTTATTGCCGATGCAGCGCCGTCAAATGAAGCTGAAAAATGTGCAGGGAGGCGGATCATGATCACAGCAACACCTTTACTGCAAGTCAGTGGCTTAACCATGCGATTTGGTGGCTTGCTAGCCGTCAACAATGTCGAACTGACCTTGAATCAGGGGGAAATTGTTTCATTGATTGGCCCTAATGGCGCAGGCAAGACCACCATATTTAACTGTCTAACGGGGTTTTATAAGCCAACCAGCGGGACAATTTTGTACCGGGATAAGCATCTTGAAGGGCTTCCGGGTCAGGCCATTGCTCGCCTTGGGGTGATCCGTACGTTCCAGCATGTTCGCTTATTCAAAGAAATGACGGTGATTGAAAACTTATTAGTGGCTCAGCACCAACATCTGAAAAGCGGTATTTTCTCAGGCTTACTGAAAACGCCTGCATTTCGCCGTGCAGAAGCCGAAGCGGTAGATAACGCGGTGCAATGGCTAGAGCGGGTCAATCTTTCTGAATTTGCTAACCGCCAAGCGGGGAATCTGGCGTATGGTCAACAGCGTCGCCTAGAAATTGCCCGTTGTATGGTGACGCGACCTGAAATTTTGATGCTGGATGAGCCAGCGGCAGGGTTAAACCCGAAGGAAACTAACGATCTAGATGAGTTAATTGCGGAGCTGAGAACCCATCATAATGTCTCTATCTTATTGATAGAACATGATATGAAACTGGTGATGGGCATTTCTGACCGAATTTATGTGGTGAACCAAGGAACACCTCTGGCGAATGGAACACCGAACGAAATTCGCCAGCATCCTGATGTGATCAAAGCCTATTTGGGAGAAGCTTACTGATGCTGGAATTTAAACAAGTTTCCACCCATTACGGAAAAATTCAGGCGCTGCATGATGTCAGCTTAAATATCCAAAAAGGGGAAATTGTCACGCTGATTGGCGCCAATGGTGCAGGAAAAACCACGTTACTCAGTACATTATGTGGAGACCCTCGCGCATCCTCTGGTCAGGTACTTTATCGCGGCGCGGATATTACTCAGCTACCGACACCGCAAATTATGCGTAAAGACATTGCACTCGTGCCGGAAGGTCGGCGGGTATTTTCTCGTATGACCGTTGAGGAAAACTTGGCAATGGGCGGTTTTTTTGCGGATCGCCATCAATATCACGAGCGTATTGAACGGGTTTATTCGTTATTTCCAAGGTTGCATGAACGTCGTAGCCAGCGTTCAGGAACCATGTCCGGCGGTGAGCAGCAGATGCTTGCCATTGGGCGGGCGCTAATGAGCCAGCCGGAATTGTTGCTGTTGGATGAACCTTCATTGGGGCTGGCGCCAATTATCATTATGCAAATTTTTGACACCATTTTGCAGCTACGGGAAGAGGGAATGACCATCTTTTTGGTGGAGCAAAATGCTAACCAAGCACTGAAACTGGCTGATCGCGGGTATGTGTTAGAAAATGGGCATATTGTTTTGGAAGACACCGGTAAAGCCTTACTGGCGAATGAAGCGGTGCGCAGCGCCTATTTAGGTGGATAACTTAGCTAGGCGAATAACTTAACCGCATCGTCAGTTAACAAGCATCGAACAAAAACACTCCATAAATATATCGGATATTTATGGGGTGTTTTCTTTGGTGGCGATTAATGCACAAGGTTAAGTATGAAACGCGTGTATCGCCTGTAACGGCGTTCAGCTTAATGTGAGGCTTCTCCCATTTTTGTTATTTGCTTGTTTCTGCATAGAAAATCAAATGTATATACAAGTTTTTGTGTAGAAACAGCACCCTAGTTATTGTTGTCTAACTTTTCTCCATCTCCCTTCTCCACTGTAGCGACAAAAATTCAAATTTCAATGTATATACTTTGTGAATTAAATGTATATATATTTAATTATCAACTAAGCAAACAGGGCAAAAAGAGTTGTTCTCAATCGTTCTTTGATTTTATTTAACGAATTGATTTTAATGTTAAATTTAAAGATTCCCACGGTGTGAGAATGATCTGGCAGCCACTAACTCAACAATGATAAATAACCGAAATTGTTAATTTTGCGTTAAACAAAGTGGATGGATAGGGGATAAAAGAATGTTAAACCGTACAGATTCAACACGCGTGATCCGTGCCCCGCACGGTAGCCAAAAGAGCTGCAAAAGCTGGCTGACTGAAGCCGTCTACCGCATGATCCAAAATAACTTAGATCCAGATGTCGCTGAGCATCCACAAAGCTTGGTGGTGTATGGTGGCATTGGACGTGCAGCCCGTGACTGGGAATGTTATGACAAGATTTTAGACGTCTTAAAAACCCTTGAAGACGATCAAACATTACTGGTGCAATCCGGTAAACCAGTCGGGGTTTTCCCAACCCATGTAGACGCACCACGCGTTTTAATTGCTAACTCCAACATTGTTCCTCATTGGGCGAATTGGGATCATTTCAACGAATTAGATCGCAAAGGCTTGATGATGTACGGGCAGATGACTGCCGGATCATGGATCTACATCGGTTCACAAGGGATCGTACAAGGCACTTACGAAACTTTCGTTTCACTGGCAAAACAGCATTTTAATGGTAACCCTGCGGGGCGTTGGATCCTAACTGGCGGCTTAGGCGGTATGGGGGGAGCACAACCTTTAGCGGCAACGATGGCTGGCTTTAGCATGATTGCGGTTGAGTGCGATGAAAGCCGTATCGATTTCCGTTTAAGAACCCGTTATGTAGATAAAAAAGCCACTTCCCTAGATGAAGCGTTGGGCTATATCGAAGAAGCTAAAGCGAGCGGTAAGCCAGTTTCCGTGGGCTTATTAGGCAATGCGGCGGATGTGTATAGCGAGTTAGTCAAACGCAATATCACGCCGGATTCAGTTACCGACCAAACCAGCGCCCATGACCCAGTACACGGTTATCTGCCACAAGGTTGGACATTAGCCCAGTGGCGTGACAAGCAACAAACTGCGCCAGCCGAAGTGACTAAAGCGGCGAAGAAAAGCATGGCGGTGCAGGTGGATGCCATGCTGCAAATGCAAAAACGTGGCTCGGCAGCGTTTGACTACGGTAACAATATTCGCCAGATGGCCAAAGATGAAGGTGTGAATAATGCCTTTGATTTCCCAGGATTTGTGCCTGCGTATATTCGTCCTCTGTTCTGCGAAGGGATTGGTCCATTCCGTTGGGTGGCACTGTCGGGTGACCCTGAAGATATCTACAAAACCGACCAAAAAGTCAAAGAGCTGATCCCAGATGATAAGCATCTGCATAACTGGCTGGATATGGCGCGCGAGCGTATTGCATTCCAAGGTTTACCGGCGCGTATTTGCTGGGTGGGGCTGAAAGATAGGGAAAGATTGGGACGCGCGTTTAACGAGATGGTGAAAAATGGGGAGCTAAAAGGCCCTATCGTCATCGGTCGTGACCATCTTGATTCTGGCTCCGTTGCCAGCCCGCATCGCGAAACGGAATCTATGAAAGATGGTTCTGATGCCGTCTCTGACTGGCCATTACTCAATGCGCTGCTGAACACCGCAGGCGGGGCGACGTGGGTTAGCTTGCATCACGGCGGCGGCGTGGGAATGGGCTTCTCTCAACATGCTGGTGTGGTGATTGTGTGTGATGGCACCGATGCCGCAGATAAACGTCTTGCTCGTGTGCTGCACAACGACCCAGCAACTGGCGTCATGCGTCATGCGGATGCCGGTTATGACATCGCCATTAATTGTGCGAAGCAGCAAGGCCTTAACTTGCCAATGGTCAAGTAATGTCGAATGCCGGCTCCATGGAGTCGGCACCTTTTAGCCTCACATAAGGAATTCACGATGAATGCGGCAATGACTCAAAAACCACACGGGCCTCTGGCTGGGATCAAAGTGATTGATTTAAGCCGTGTGCTAGCAGGGCCTTACTGCACTGGCATGATGGCAGACTTGGGCGCAGAAGTGATCAAAATCGAAGTGCCTGATCATGGTGATGATAGCCGTCATCTTGGTCCTTTTATTGATGGTGAAAGTGTTTATTACGGGCTGATCAATCGCGGAAAACGCAGCATTGAGTTAGATCTTAAAGATGATGGCGATCGTCAGATTTTATTCCAATTGATCAAAGAGAGTGATGTGGTGGTGGAGAACTTCCGCCCCGGCGTCACCAAGCGTCTTGGGATCAATTTCGATAGCGTCAAACAGATTAATCCCAACATTATCTACGCCAGCATTTCAGGATTTGGGCAAAACAGCCCCCTTGCGAGCTATCCAGCGTATGACATTGTGGCACAGGCCATGTCTGGGTTGATGAGCGTGACAGGCTCCCCAGAGTCGGGTCCTACGCGCAGTGGAGAATCCATCGGGGATGTCTGTGCGGGCGTATTTGCCTCATGGGCGATTAGCAGCGCACTGTTTGCTCGCGAACGTCACGGTGAAGGTGCGCAATATCTGGATGTTGCCATGGTGGATGTGCTGCTCAGTATGCAGCTCACTGGGTTATCTAACTTATTTGCAAATGGTAAGGCGCCAAGTTTAGTGGGTAATCGTCACCCTGTTTCCACGCCGTTTGATACTTACCAAGCAAAAGATGGTTTGGTGGTGATCGCGATTGCCAGTGAAAAACTGTTCCAGCGTTTCTGTGAATGTATGGGGAAACCGGAGCTATCCCAAGACCCGCGTTACTTGAATGACCCGACTCGTACGGTAAACCAAGCGGCGCTACGTGAAGAAATTGAGCGCTGGACAGGAACAAAAAGTGTCGAGGAAGTGTGTGACTTACTCCTGAATGCTGGCGTTCCTGCCTCACCGATTCACAATTTACAGCAAGCGACGCAAAGTGAGCATGCCGAAGTTCGCCAAGTATTAACCCACTTAAATGATGGCGGTACTCCTCTGATTTCTCAGCCTGTTTTCTTTAATGGCGTGAAACCGAAGGTCACCCAAAGAGCCCCTGTTCTTGGGGAAGGCAATGAACGCTATAAATCAGCAGCCACAACCACAACGATAAAAAGCGCGGAGACGATGCAATGAGTTTTGATATTAATGAAACCGAGTACGCCATTGTAGAGGCCGTTGAAAAAGTGTGTCGCGATATCCTGCAAGCGAACGCTCAACGCTATGACGAAGAAGAAATTTTTTGTGCGGAAAGCTTAACCGCGCTGGGTGAAATGGGCTGTTGGGGAATTAACTTACCGGAGCAATATGGCGGCTTTGGGATTGGCAGTATTGCCATGAGCATGATTGTTGAAGCAGTGGCGGCTGCCTGCGCCTCGACATCATCCGCATTGACCGCCCATTTCTTAGCGACTGATTCTATCCTGATTGGCGGAACAGAAGAGCAAAAAAATTATTGGTTACCTAAAGCCGCAAGCGGTGAATTACTGGGTGCGTTTGGATTAACAGAGCCAGCCGCAGGTTCAAACCCCGCGGATATGCGTACCACAGCAACCCGTGAAAATGGCGGTTGGCGCATTCGTGGCAACAAACACTATATTACCAATGCCAAAGAAGCGGATTTTATTGTGCTGTATGCCAAAACGGATGTTGAAGCCGGAGCTCGTGGCATTAGCGCGTTTATGATCCCGAAAGGAACAGAAGGCGTCGCGTTCTCTCACCCAGAAAAAACCATGGGACTGCGTGGTAGCACTATCTATGAGTTAGCACTTAACTGCTGGTTACCTGAATCGGCATTACTAGGCGAAGAGGGCAAGGGTTTCCATACGGCGATGGAAGTGTTGGATAAAGGTCGTGTAGAAGTGGCGGCAACGTCATTGGGGATCGCCCGTGCAGCCATGGAAAGTACATTAGGCTGGGTGAAAGAGCGCCAGATTGGTAAGAAGCCCCTGGCAGCCTATCAAGGGACGCAATGGAAGCTTGCTGATATGCACACCCAGCTGGAAGCCGCGCGTATGCTGACATGGAACGCGGCTGAGCTGCGCGATTCTGGACAGCGCTTTAGTTTGCAATCAGCCACCGCAAAACTGTTTGCGGCGGAATGCGCCGGTTTTGTGACGGATGCCGCGCTGCAATTGCATGGGGGGTATGGTTATATTCGCGATCTACCCCTAGAGCGCTATGTACGAGATGCCCGCATTTTGCGTATCTTTGAAGGGACGTCAGAAATTCAAAAAATCATTATTTCGCGCGCCGTTCTCGACGCTTAATTTTGATGTGATCGACCCGATAGGTAAGACAGGACTTATCGGGGTTTTTCCAGCTATGAGTATCTAAGCAATAACAGGAGCACTACCCTGACAACAGGATCATGGACTTAAAAACACAACAACAATCAGGTTTAAGAATGTATTTCAATTATTAATGACGGGTAGATAAAACAATAACATACCTGCATCACGTCAAATGTCTGTGCTCACAACATAGAGAATTCATTACTGACGACTAATTGGTTCATTCTTTAAGCCAGCCTTGCTTAAAGAGGAATTACCATGACAGTTTCCAACGATATCATCGGGCAAAAGCAGTCTCGCCAAGATAATGTTCCGCTTATCGAAGCACGTTCCATTGACTATATTCCTGAATCTGAGAGACACGGGACGTTGTCGAGCCAATTCACACTGTGGTTTGGGGCTAACTTACAAATCACCGCAATCGTCACCGGTGCGCTAGCGGTTGTACTGGGGGGCGATGTCTTTTGGTCGTTGATTGGCTTGTTTATCGGCCAATTACTGGGGGGCGCGGTTATGGCGCTCCATGCAGTACAAGGTCCGAAGCTGGGTCTACCTCAAATGATCTCCAGCCGCGTGCAGTTTGGGGTTTATGGTGCGGTCATCCCGATTTTATTAGTCTGCATGATGTACGTCGGATTCTCGGCCAGTGGGACAGTATTGGCGGGGCAGGCTGTGGGGCAATTACTGAATGTCAGTGATTGGATGGGGATCGTGATTTTTGGGATTGTGATCATCGGTATCACTATCTGCGGTTACCGCATCATCCACATTCTCGGTAAAGTGGCGAGTGTCGTCGGCGTTATCGCCTTCTTCTACCTGTTCTTCCGTCTGTTCTATATGAATGACGTCTCGGTATTATTATCAAATCGTCATTTCGATTGGACAAATTTCCTATTAGCGATGTCGCTATCGGCTTCTTGGCAGATTGCATTTGGCCCTTATGTGGCGGATTACTCCCGTTATTTGCCAACCAAAACCCCAACCATTAAAGCGTTTTTAGCGGTGGGTTCAGGTACGGTGATCGGGACTCAAGCCTCGATGATCCTAGGGGTGTTTGCGGCAGCGCTTGCTGGCAATCAATTTGCGGGTCATGAAGTTTCCTACATTGTTGGCTTAGGCAGCACGGGCTTAATTGCAGCGCTGCTGTATATCAGCATTTTCTTTGGCAAAGTGACGATTACCGCGCTGAATGCTTACGGTAGCTTTATGTCGATGGCGGCGATTTGGTGTGGTTTCCGTGGTAAACACCAGATTTCCCGTGGGCAGCGTCTGTTCTTTATTATCCTCATGGTGAGCTTTTCGACGGCTTTAGGTCTGGCTGGGCAACATTCATTCTTAAAACTGTTCTCGGCTTTCTTGCTGTTTTTATTAGCGTTCTTTACGCCATGGAGTGCGATTAACTTAGTGGATTACTACTGGGTGACGAAAGGTCGCTACGATGTTCCGCAATTATCCAACCCGAATGGCCGTTATGGTCGCTGGAACAAAGTGGGGATCATCACCTACGTGGTTGGCGTATTGATCCAAATGCCATTTATTGCCACCGGATTCTATACAGGCCCGTTGGTCGATAGCCTAGGCGGCGTGGATATTTCGTGGATTGTCGGTTTAGTGGCCACCAGTATCATCTACTATGTCGCGGTAAAAATTTGGCCAATGTCAGTGGCGCCAAGCCTGATATTGCCAGAAACCAAATAAGGTTTATTTCTTAGGTAACATCTTAATTTTCCAACGATAAAAATAGTCAGTGACGGCGTCCTAGCAGTGAAAATATTCACTGCTATGGGCTCCCTCAACTCAAAAATAGCAGTAACAAAGTGCGCGATAGGAGTGGTTATGAAAATTTTAGTCGCAGTAAAACGGGTCATTGACCATAACGTCAAAGTACGGGTTAAAGCCGATGGCTCTGGAGTTGAGCTGGCGAATGTCAAAATGGCGATGAACCCGTTTGATGAGATTGCGGTAGAAGAGGCGGTACGCTTGAAAGAAGCGGGCAAAGCTACCGAAGTAGTTGCAGTCTCCATTGGTGAAGCCACGGCGCAAGATACGCTGCGTAGTGCAATGGCGATTGGGGCTGACCGAGCCATTTTGATTCAAAAGCCAGTAGAAATGGTGTTAGAGCCGCTGGATATTGCCCGCCTTTTGCAGCAAGTGGTGAGTCAAGAGCAACCGGATTTAATTTTACTCGGCAAGCAAGCTATTGATGATGATTGCAACCAAACTGGGCAAATGCTTTCGGCGCTATTGGGTTGTGCACAAGCGACATTTGCTTCGCAGATTGTGGTCGAGGGCGAAACGTTGCAAGTCACGCGTGAAATCGATGGCGGCTTAGAAACCTTATCCATGGGATTGCCTGCGATTGTGACTACCGACTTGCGTTTAAATGAACCTCGCTATGCCACATTGCCTAACATCATGAAGGCAAAGAAAAAACCATTAGACATCATTGATATTTCCACACTGAATTTTAGCCCATTAGAGCAAGTAAAAATCGTCAACGTGATGGAACCGAAAAAGCGTTCTGGGCAGTGCACCATGTTGAATGATGCCGCCACGTTAGTGACTGAACTGCAAGCCAAAGAAGTGATTTAACAGGGAGCCTGAACATGAGCCAATTATCCGTTTTAGTCGTTGTTGAGCACGATAACCAAACCATTAAATCTTCAACCTATAACAGCATAACGGCGGCACGCGAAATCATTGCACAGGGCGGAAGCTTGCATGTGCTGGTGTCGGGAAGCCAAGTGGCTGCGGTGGCACAATCCGCGGCATCCATTCTCGGCGTCGAAAAAGTCATAACCGTCGATGCCGAACCGCTCAAAAATGCGCTGGCGGAATCCATGACGAGCGCGGTGGTTGCCGTGGCGCAGGGCTATAGCCACATTATCTTTCCTGCGACCACATTTGGTAAAAACATTGCCCCTCGCGTCGCTGCCACGCTGGGTATTTCCCAGATTTCGGATATTACCCAAGTGGTGGATGCACAAACGTTTGTCCGCCCAATTTATGCCGGAAATGCGTTGGCGACGGTGCAAAACAATGGCAATCAGGTGGTGATCACCGTACGCAGCTCAGCATTTTCAGGAGCGGCTGCAACCCAGTCCCCTGTAGGAATCGAACCTGTGTCTGTTGCACAGTTCACCCAACTTTCGGCGCTCACTAGCCAGTCATTAACCCAGATGAGCCGTGCGGAATTAAGCTCTGCCAAAGTGGTGATTTCAGGGGGGCGCGGTTTAAGTTCCGGTGAGAATTTTGCTTTGCTGGAAACCATTGCCGACAAATTAGGGGCTGCGGTGGGGGCTTCCCGTGCGGCAGTGGATGCGGGGTATGTGCCAAATGATTATCAAGTCGGACAAACGGGCAAGATCGTCGCGCCAGATCTGTATATTGCAGTTGGGATCTCCGGCGCCATTCAACATATCGCGGGCATGAAAGAGAGCAAAGTGATCGTGGCGATTAACAGCGATCCGGAAGCGCCGATTTTCCAAGTGGCAGACTACGGCATTGTGGGGGATCTGTTTGAGATCTTACCTGAATTTGATAAAGCGCTGGCGTAGGAGAGAGCAAAATGACTATCGACAATAGCGCGAATGTTTCGGCGTCTTGTGCGCGAGAATCCATGGAGTTTGATGTCCTGATTGTCGGTGGTGGGCCCGCAGGATTATCGGCGGCAATTCGCATTAAACAGCTCTCGTTACAAACCGGTCGGGAGCTTAGCGTCTGCTTAATTGATAAAGGCGCCGAAGTTGGGGCTCATATTTTATCGGGCGCAGTGATCGATCCGCGTGGACTGAATGAGTTATTACCCGACTGGCAGCAAACCATTTCTGCCTCACTCACCGCCGTCAGTGAAGATCGTTTTTTATGGCTCAAAGAGAACAAAGCCAGCAAATTGCCATTATCTTTGTTACCTGCTTGCCTGAAAAACCACGGTAATGTGATTGGCAGCCTTGGGCAAGTCAGCGCAGCACTTGCAGTAGAAGCGGAGCAACTCGGTGTCGATATTTTCCCGGGGTTTGCGGCTACCGAAATCCTTTTTGATGATGCAGGACAGGTTATTGGCGTCACCACTGGCGACATGGGGCTAGACAAACAGGGCAACCCGACAGCCATGTATCAAGCCGGTATGAACCTGTTAGCCAAAATGACTTTTTTCGCTGAAGGGTGCCGAGGGCAACTGGGTAAACAGTTAATTGCTCATTTTGATTTAGCGGCAAACCGCGGTAAACAGACTTATGGACTGGGCCTTAAAGAGATTTGGCAAATTCCTAAAGAGCAGCATCAAGCGGGGCTCGTGGTGCATTCAATCGGCTGGCCGTTGGATAACCAAACCTATGGGGGCGGATTCGCGTACCACTATGGGGAAAACTTAGTCGCTGTGGGGCTGGTGGTAGGGCTGAATTATGAAAATCCTTATTTATCCCCATTCGATGAATTTCAGCGTTTAAAAACTCATCCTGCCTTCAGTGCTTTTTTGCAAGGAGGTGAGCGCGTGAGTTATGGGGCGCGTACCATGGTGGCGGGGGGGTTATCCGCATTACCAGAGCTAAGCTTCCCCGGCGGTGCATTAATTGGCGATGATGCAGGTTTTTTGAATGCAGCGCGCATTAAAGGTAGCCACTGCGCGGTGAAAAGCGGCATGTTAGCGGCAGAGGCTTTATTTGAATCGTTCGTCGAAGATAGCGTCGATTACGCAGAATTTACCCGCCAATTTCAGCAAAAGTTCGAACAAAGCTGGTTGTATGACGAACTTTATCAGACCCGTAATTTCAAGCCGTATATGAAAAAAGGGTTAGTGATGGGGTCGTTAATGTTCGGGGCTGAGCAATGGTTATTAAAGGGGCGTAGCCCTTGGACGCTTAAACTCAAACGGGATGATCACCAAGGGCTTAGGCCTGCCAGTGAATTTCAGCCGATCCATTATCCAAAACCGGATGGCAAACTGTCATTTGATAAACCCTCATCGGTGTTTTTATCCAATACAAACCATGCAGAAGAGCAGCCTTGCCACTTACGTTTAAAAGATAATGAAATTCCTATTCGCGTGAATTTATCCACTTATGCTTCACCGGAAACGCGATATTGCCCTGCGGGTGTGTATGAAATAGTGAATGATCAGGCGCAGGAAAAACTGCAAATAAATGCGCAGAACTGCCTGCATTGCAAAGCGTGTGATATCAAAGACCCTCTGCAAAATATTACGTGGACAGCACCGCAAGGGGGAGAAGGACCTATTTATCAAGGCATGTAGTTATCTTTGTTGTGAGAAAATGATTTGTTGTGATGTTGATGTGTTGATACCTGACGTAATGTCTGTGATGTGGAGATTATCGAACGGTATTTTCGTTGTTTATCAGTCGTTTTGGGGCCAGAGTGCCCCATTTTTTATGCTTGTTTTATTTGGTAACAGCTTTATTTGATGAATGTTTATTACCAAAGATTAACTTTCAATGCGGGAATGTAATTTCAATTTATAGCGGGAGCCTGCGCTGATCATATTGACGTAGCTGATCAACGTGCTGCCTGTCCATGTACGGCGGCTTAGCTGCAAACAAGGGGCATGTTCTTTGATGGATAAGGCTTGAGCGATAGGCTTAGTGGCCAAAATTGCTTCAATGGTGTGCTCCATTTCACTGACAGGGAAATGGCGCTGTAAATAGCCGCTTGGAGTTTCACTATTGCCAAAATGCTGCTGAACAAATTCAGGGGCAATACTATGATTCACATAGCGTTCCTCTAGCATCAGTGGAATGTCATTTTCAAAATGCAGCATTTTGCAGTAGCCAATATCGCTGCCTTCCGTGACACCAAGTTGTAGGGCAATTTCTGCAGTGGCAGGGATGATTTTTAGCTGTAGCTGGTGGCCTGCATATTTATTCCCACTAACTGAAATTTCATCAAAAATATCAAAGGCTTTGGTGACGGGGAGTTCATGCTTTTGAGTAGCAACAAAAGTCCCTTTTCCTGCAATCCGATTTAAGATACCTTTCTGGCTGAGTTCAGAAATCGCTTTATTTACCGTCATACGGCTAACATTAAATTGGGCACATAACTCAAGTTCAGTGGGGATCTGAGTTTCGGGTTTGAAAATCCCTAAATCAATACTCCGTAGGATGTAAGATTGAATTTGCTTGTAGGCCGGTTTTGATGTCATCGCGTTTATTCAAATTTGTCGTTAACGGTAGGGATAAAATAACGGTTTCTTGGGATGTAATGTATTCAAAATAACTCATCTGCGCCAGTCTAGCAGTAATTATTTCCTTTACTAGAGTCTGGTTGCATTTTAAGAGTAAAACAGGCATTTATCAGCTTTTAACTGATTGCCTTTGAGCCTGTAATTATCTGAATTGTTCTAGTATAGGGCAAGTTTAACTAGGGCAATATACCTTTATTTATTATCATAATGTTAAATTAACTATAACAAATAGGCATCATTGATGGGTGTTCAATATTTTCACGTTAAGCTAATTCAGTGCGATTATAAACAGGTTTCACCAGAGGGCATGGTGAGACTAATAACTTCGGATAAAGTGTTTTTTTTCAATGCTGAAGATTTTGAAAACAGTCAAATATTTTTGGAACGATTGAATAAAGACGACACGTTGATTATTTCTGCTGAACAACTGAATGATGGGAGCTATTGGCTCAATTGGGTGTATCACCCAGAACATGGCCGTTTGGAACCTGATAGAAACCTTAAATTTGACAAAGGGTTAGTAAAGCAGTACCTGCTTTCTTTTGGGCTTGCTGCACTCTTTATCCCCGCATTTTTTTGCGTGTTTAATGATGAAGAGAGCACATGGTTAATTGTTTTAGGGTCATTATTAGGCATGGCGGCTTTTGTGGGGGCTGTTCTGCTGTCTATGTGCATTTCACAAACCTTCACTATTTTTAGCCGAAAACGAAAAACCATCTTACGCGCATTAGATTTAGTGATAGCGGGCAAGTTTCAGGTAATTTCTGGCGAAAGTCTGATTCAGATTGAAGGAATTAAAAACCCGAAATCCAAACCACTCAAAATAAATTCTCGAAAGCAAAAGCCTATCCCTGAAACCGCGTTACAGGTGACAAAAGGCAAAGTGAATATTAAGAGTATCAAGACGATTGAATATTATTATCGTGGGGGAACATACACCCGCAATGAAGTAGAGCTTCAAGTGAATAAAAGCCATTTAAACCTCAAGTTAGATGGCTCAAAACCCTTCTTTAATAACCACAGCTTTTTTCTCGCTCAAGGGGATGAGGTAGAAGTCTATCACTCCAAAGTCGAAGATGGGTTTCCTGATAGCGTCGTATTTGGTCTGTATAACCACCAAGATAATTTAGCTTACACGTTGTCTGCCCGAGGTATGGCGCAAGAACGCGGACTGTATCTGGCGTTATGGGGGATCACGGGCATTATTTTGGCATTATTCTTGGCGATTTTTGGCGCGACAGCAATTAGCGATATTGTTGACAGGGGAAATCACTGGGATTATTGGGATTGGCTGTATTTGCTCGATAATGACCTGATATTTATTGGTTTTGCCAGCTCGATAACATTGGGTATCTGTTTCTTAATTGCCCTTGGTATGGCGGCTTATTATCGATTTTCGAAACGGGGTAATGGCTATTACCAAACCCAAGCTGTCTTGAGCGCATTACGACGCCAACAAGGTAAAGACACTTATGTTATGGAGGTACGCTAATGAATCCATTTCTAAGTTGGCGTTTTCTGGTGACGGGTGCCGTTTTCTTGGTGTGTATTGGATCAACATTGATACTGGTATTTGGTGGGAATGATACGCCATGGCAGTGGAAAGAGAATAGCCAAGAGAGCAATGCTTATATTGCGGATTATGATTATGCCAAAACGTATCCTGCGAAAGACGGCACGCTGATCATTGCCCAGAAAAATGGCCGCTCATCCTACTATTACAATCGGTCAGATTTGTTTTCGCCTGCACAGGAAGATAGTTATCAGGTGTTATTTGCCAATAAAGATGGCGTGCGTTTTATCACGCAATTTAGCGACAGTTTTTATAACGCGGTGTGTGAAGAGTCTCAGTGCCTTTTAATGGTGCGCGATGGGTATCGTACTGTGAATTTAGCGGATAATTCGATTACGCCTCTAACACCTTGGAAAGATGGGTATGGTGAATACATTTATGCGGCAATTACCGGGAAAATGTACCAAAGTGGTCAGGGGGAGCCTTATGTCTTGATCGACAACCAAAAGATCTTCACCAGCACGGATAAAGGGCTTACGTGGCAATATTTGATGGATCCACGTGAGCTTGTGAAGCGTTTTTATCCTGAAGAAATCGCGGATAATTCGACATTTTCTTATGCGGTTCATGATGGCAATGTGATTGTGTGGTACAGCTACGGTAACGAAATGGGCTCTCTTGAAGTGGTGGTGAACATCGCGCAGAAAAACGTAGTGAGCCATCGATGGTTGCCTATTCGTATTAATGAGGCGGTTCAGAATCAGAAAGGGGATATTTATTTGGCGGCTCAAGAGCCTTCCCGCCGATTATTTTCCCTTTATCAGTATCAAGATGGGAATTTTAAGCTAATCAAGGAAGCGGGTTATAACCATCTGCAAGATATGGTTATCTGGGACGATGGCTTGTTGGTGATGGAATCAGCGAGAAGCGGACAGAAATGTTTGATCCTCGATTTTGCTAGCAATCAATTGCATCGCCGCTCAGAGCTAGAATGGTATCAAAAATTATATATTCCTGAATTACGTGGGTTTATTGAATTATCAAGTAATTACAGTGATTTGCCAGCGTTAACCGCAGGTGAGAAGGTACATTATCGTCTCGCGTATTAATTTCAAAGTATTAGTTTCAAAATTGAATAGGGGCGATATGCCCCTATTTGCCAATTTACCTCTATTTACTGGCTAACCCGCTATCTATGGGCATTTTCGTGGTAGTAAAATCACGGCTGTTGCCGCTATCACCGCCACCACCGAGAAGGCGATAAAGTTCCAGCTGGTCGCTATCCCCAAACTGGCGATATACGCACCAAACATAGGCCCCGTCATCGCACCAATTCGTGAGAAACTTAATGCCCAGCCAGTCGCTGAAGCACGGGCTTTTGATGGGTAATAATTGGCGATGTAGCCAGTTAAAATCAGCGCTGCGGAAATACTGCCGACCCCAGCAAACGCCACAAGTAAATAGTTAATATAGATATTTTGTTTGAAAACCATGCAGCCAATGCCTATCGCGCCGAGCAAGAAGAAAAAGGCAACCGAGCCGCGAACGCCGCGTTTATCTGCAATTTTTCCTAAGAATAAGCCCCCTAATGCGGATGCTAAGCTAAATACCACAAGGAAAGTTAGGCTGGAACCTAAGTTATAGCCTTCTTTGCGCATAATCGACGGTAGCCAGGTATTTAAGCCATACACCAGCAACATGCCGCAGAATAGGGCTATCCAGAAACACGCGGTTGCGCGCAAATGTGTCCACGCAAAAACCACGGAGACTATCTCTTTCAAACGTTGAGGTTGCTGTTTTTGCTGTGCGGGTGGAGCTTGATATTCAACGTCTAATTTCTGTGCCAGAGATTGTGCTTCGGTGTGGCGCCCTTTGTGAGTTAGAAATTCAAGGGATTCAGGCAAGATACGTGCCATCGGCCAAATTAACAAAAGCGGTAATGCACCAAAGCCAATCACACTGCGCCATCCAAATTGTTCTAGCAACCACATAGCGACCAGTGCGGCGCTGAGGATCCCCAATGAGTAGCCGGAATACATAATGCCGTAGTTAAAAGAACGTTTTTCAGCAGGGGAATATTCGATGGTCAACGCGGCTGCTACGGGAATAACACCCCCGAGTCCAACGCCACCAATAAAACGCATCAACCCAAACATCCAAGGTGTTGGGGCAAGGGCAGCGGCAAGCATCGTCAATGAAAAGAGCGTGACGCAGGCTAAAAGCATACGGCGGCGCCCGTAGAGTTCACTCAGCGTACCGATAATAAATGCCCCAAAAAACATGCCGACTAAAGCGTAGCTGCTAAGAGCGCCAAGTTCTAAAGGGGTGAGATTCCACTGTTTATATTCTGCGAGAGTGGGAAGAACAGCGCCCATCACGCCAACATCATAGCCTTCAAATAAAATGCTCATCCAGCAGATAAATAACACTTTCGAGGTGGTTTTTGTGGTGCCAAAAGATTTAATCGCGACTGTCTCTGTTGTCATACATCACTCTCTTATGGGGTGCTTAGTTGGGTTGAATGCAGAGTTGCAGGTATTTTTATTATTTAAATTGCCGCTTATACACTCATCTTTTCTGCAATAAATAACAATTGAAAGTGTTAATGAAAAGTTTAAATCATGCACTAAGTGGATAGAGTTAGCAGTAAACATTAAATAGTGGTGACGACTGGGAATTTATCCACAAAATAAAACTCTAATGTGATATTGCAGTTGTGTTATTACTCAAAAAAAGGCGTTATATGAACTTAAAAGCAGTGTGTCTCGTAGGGCTTGCGATCGCGGCATTACCAATGTTGGCGTCAGCAAAATCGACTTCAGCCTTAAAATCCCCAGAAAAGAATGTGTTATGCGATAAATATGTGTGCGTTAGCGCCAAAGAGGGCGTTTCTGTTGCACTAACGAAAAAATACTTAGGTGATAAACGCGCGAAAGCAATTGAGCAAGGTGGCGATTTTGATAAAACGGCGATGACGTTTGCCAATGGAATTTTTTGCGATATTAACGAGCAAAAATGCCATGTGGATCGTTACTTTGAGGCGGATGGTAAGCGAAGCGCAGTATCTAAAGAGTACACTCAAAAACTGTTTGGAAAATAATAGTTATATTTAGATTGTTAAAATCCTTACTAAAAGTAAAGCCTTTGTATAAGGCTTTACTTAATTAAAATAAATTCGATTTTAAATGACTTTTTAACGTTAGAAAATTAAGTTTAAAATTACTATCTATTATTTAATTATAAAATAACCTCAATTTATTAACCTTTATTTAATGGTTATTAAGATAAATAATATTGTGACCCTAATCATAGTGCGGAGTGGGATTTAACGCTTTTTGTGATGCAGGTAAAAATAATAGACAATTGCTATTATCTTTATCTAAGAATTGTTATATACCATACTCAAGGTTGTACTAATTCCTTGCAAATGGGAGTCATAGTATGTTTCTTTTAAGTGAGTTGTTAATGTCGAGGCGCTTCTTCTATTTGAAGAAATGGTTCAATATTGATATTTCTTTGGCCTTTTTCTTTCCGCATAAATAACCTTTCTTTTTTCTCTCTCTCAAGATCTATTCGCTTATTTTTATAAGTTCGAATTTTTGTTTTTATTATTTAATGAAAAATTAAAGGTATTATCATGGCTAAAAGAATCGTTGAACCGTTCCGTATTAAAATGGTAGAAAATATCCGTATTCCATCAAGAGAAGAACGCGAAGCGGCATTAAAAGAGGCGGGTTATAACCCATTCTTATTACCGAGTAGTGCTGTTTATATTGACTTGTTAACGGACTCCGGTACTAACGCAATGAGCGACCACCAATGGGCCGCGATGATCACGGGTGATGAAGCGTACGCGGGTTCTCGTAACTATTATGATTTAAAAGATAAAGTTAAAGAGATGTTTGACTACGACTATGTGATCCCTGCTCACCAAGGTCGTGGTGCTGAGAACATGTTATTCCCTGTTTTACTGAAAGTGAAACAAGAACAAGGCGGCGCGAAAAAGCCGGTATTTATTTCTAACTTCCACTTTGATACTACCGCTGCCCACGTTGAATTAAATGGCTGTAAAGCGATTAACATTGTTACCGAAAAAGCCTATGACTCAGAAACTTATGATGATTGGAAAGGCAATTTCGATATTCAAAAATTAAAAGATAATATTGCAAAACATGGTGCTGAAAACGTGGTAGCGATTGTTTCTACCATCACCTGTAACAGTGCGGGTGGTCAGCCAGTTGCGATGGATAACTTGAAAGAAGTTTATGAAATCGCAAAACAGCATAATATCTTTGTGGTAATGGACTCTGCACGTTTCTGTGAAAACGCATATTTCATCAAAGAGCGTGATCCAAAATATAAAAATTCCACAATTAAAGAAATCATTCTGGATATGTACAAATACGCTGATGCGCTCACTATGTCAGCGAAAAAAGATCCACTGTTAAACATTGGTGGTCTGGTCTGTATTAAGAATGACGAGAAAATATTTACGTTGGCAAGACAGCGCTGCGTACCAATGGAAGGCTTCGTGACTTACGGTGGTTTAGCGGGTCGTGATATGGCTGCAATGGTACAAGGCTTAGAAGAAGGGGCTGGGGAAGATTACCTGCATTATCGTATCGGTCAGGTGAAATATCTGGGTGACCGTTTACGTGAAGGCGGTATCCCAATTCAGTATCCTACTGGTGGACACGCTGTGTTCGTGGACTGTAAAAAACTGGTTCCACAGATCCCAGGTGACCAATTCCCTGCGCAAGCTGTGATTAACGCGCTGTATTTAGAGTCAGGTGTTCGTGCTGTTGAAATTGGTTCATTCCTATTAGGTCGTGATCCTGAAACGGGCAAACAAAAACATGCTGATATGGAATTCATGCGTTTAACTATTGCACGACGTGTTTATACCAACGACCATATGGATTACATTGCAGATGCTCTGATTGGCTTGAAAGATAAATTCGCAACGCTGAAAGGTTTAGATTTCGAATATGAGCCACCAGTATTAAGACACTTCACTGCAAGATTAAAACCCATCAAATAATAGGTAGTTCTGCGGGTTCCCGTGCAATGCGGGAACCTTATCCCTTATTTTTAAGGTGACCAACATGAACAATTCGGCAGCCAAGAAAGAACCCTCCATAATGGTAGGGGGTTTTGTGCTAGGCGGAGCCATGATCGGGGCAGGTATGTTTAGCTTGCCAACCATTATGGCTGGAGCTTGGTTTATTAACTCGATAGTAATATTACTGATTGTTTGTTTCTTTATGTTTCACTCAGGGATCTATATTTTAGAATGTATATCCAAATATGGAGCCGGCACTAACTATTTTTATATTTCAAAAGAATTATTACCAAAATGGGCCTGTTATATTGCCAATGCAGCATTAATATTTGTTTTATATATATTGATATATGCTTATATTTCTGCGGCCGGATCTGTTATCAAAGAAGCGTCGGCAATATATGGATTTGATGTTAACTTAAGAGTGATATTTGTTATCTTCACTTTACTGTTAGGTGCAAGTATTTGGTGGAGTGGTATTGCGGCAAGTCGATTAACATCATTATTTTTATTTATTAAAATTGTTTTATTTATTCTCGCTTTCTCAGGGTTATTCTTAATTGTCAAAACTGACTTATTATTAACGTCTCCAGTAGGCGATAGTCAGTTATCTTTACTGCCATTTGTCTTTATTATTATTCCTTATGCCATCACTTCGTTTGGTTATCACGGTAACGTCTGTAGTTTGTATAAGCTGTATCATGAAAATGAACGTAAAGTGGTTAAAAGCTGTGTGATTGGTTGTGTACTGGCTTTAATACTCTATTTCCTTTGGATATTGGGCACCATGGGGAATTTACCTCGAACAGAATTCCTAACCATAATTAATAAAGGCGGAAACCTCGATGCGTTTATTGAGTCACTGTATGCGGTATTAAGCAGCCCACATATTGCGACATTCTTATTATGGTTTTCGATTAGTGCTGTATTTTGTTCATTCTTAGGGGTTGCGATTGGTTTATTCGACTACATTCTGGCGTCACTAAACTTTAATGATAATTCTTCAGGCAGAATGAAAGCGGCACTGTTATGTTTTATACCTCCTCTAGTTTTATGTATGTTATTCCCAAATGGTTTCTTAATTGCGATTGCTTATGCGGGGATGGCGGCGTGTATCTGGGCAATTATTTGCCCGGCAGTCATGGCATTAAAAGTGAGAGAGCGTTTCCCTAACTCGACGTTTAAAGTGTGGGGAGGCAAAGGGCTAATCTATGCAGTTATAGCCTTTGGTGTTGTTGGTATTATTTGTCAGTTGTTAGCGCAGTTTAATGTATTACCGATATACCGTTAATTTTTCAAATTAAGATGTAGTAATCACTGCCAAAGGTACAGCGAGGGTTTGCTGTACCTTTTTTATAGAAAACTAATAACGAGCAAATACGGATTGGCTACCATTCTTTTTAAAACTCATCACTGAATAGGCTTGTTTAAATCCGCTTGGTTGCTCCATGCCTAAACTGCCCGCTGGCATACCTCCGACAACAATACCTGCAACGTCATCAGGTAGTGTATTGATTTTCGCTAAGCTATCGAGAGGAACGTGACCAACAACCAATTTGCCATTAATTTTGGCGGTATGGCAGCTGCGTAGTGAGTTAGGTAAATTGGCTTCTTGATTGATTTTATCGATCTCTTGATAGGTGACATCGTGAATTTTCACGTCATAACCTGCTGCTTTTACTGCTTCGCCCCAAAGATGGCAGCAACCGCAACTTTCTTCTTTGTACAGGTCAACAACTTGGCTTGCTGCAACAGAGGAAAATGACGCCACCAATAGTGCAGTGAATAACAATTTTTTCATGTCAGTATTACTCCAAAAATAAGATATTGTTATTTAAATAAAAAATAAGGGTGCGAAATTTAAGCAGGTTTGTATTTCTCTTATTCGAGTTCTTATGGAACTTCTGAACCATAAAGCTTCCCGTAGGGGGAAGCTCAAGAGATAAAACAGATTTTTGCTTATATTTACAGAACCTGATGATGGTGTTTTCTTACAGAAACAGAGCAATACTTTGGGAGGTCAATCACAAACTGGAAGATAGGGTGATTGTATAAAAATGGAACGTTTGTGGATAAAAAACAGGCATTATGTCTCTAAAATCAATCATTAAGCTAATTTTTAATCGGATTATTTTGCGCTTTTTTTGATGTCTAAAAGTCAGAAAGCAATTGAAAATAATTAAATTTTTCTCTTTTACCGCCGATAAATTAAACAAAGATCATTTTATTTTATCAAAAGAGAAATTCCATGCAGAAACTTCGAAATTATTCAATACGTGCTGTGATGCTCGTACTACTTGGCATTTTATGCCTAAACCTTGGGGGCATAAGCCTGTATAGCGGTTGGTCCTTATCGCGTATTTCTGACGGTATCCATGTTGACCGACAACTGGTGAAACAGATGACGGTACTGAGTCAGGGCAATGACCAGTATTTTCGTTTTGTCACTCGCTTAACCCGCGTGATGGAAACCAAAAATGAGGGCAAGGAAGGGGATTACGCCTTGGTCAAAGACGCACTCGTGAATATGGAGCGTTATCTTGAGGAGATGAAGTCCATTTCTCCGGGGCCGATGGATAAAGCCATTTCCGACCAAGTGATTAATAGCTGGCAAGCGCTGCTCGATGAAGGCGTGAAACCACAATTAGCCATTTCCATGGGGGATGATAAGGCGGCTTATTTGGCGCATGCCCATAATGTCACGCCAGCATTGAGCCGCACATTCGGCGCAGCTATCACACAGTTTAACCAAACTGCGGATGTGATGATTGAGCACACGCGGGAAGCGGTTGATGAGCACATGAATATGACGCGAGTAGTGATTATCATCGCGACCATTTTTGGTTTGCTAATTTTGATCTTCACTGACCGCTATTTGGCTAAGATGATGCAACGACCGCTGGAGCTGATCCGCCAATATTTCGATAAGATTGCGAAGGGGGATTTAAGCCAGCCAATCGAGCCATTTGGTCGTAACTGTGTCGGTAAGCTTTTCCCATTATTAGAAGAGATGCAGAACAGTTTACGTGATGCGGTGTTGACGATCCGCAATGGTAGCGAAAGTATTTATCGCGGTGCGACAGAAATATCTAACGGCAATAGTGACCTTTCATCACGAACGGAAGAGCAAGCCGCAGCCTTGGAAGAAACCGCGGCCAGCATGGAGCAAATCACAGCAGCAGTGCAGTTGAATGTGGAAAATACCCACCAAGCCAACCAATTGGCTGCTGAAGCCTTTGTAGTTGCTAATCAAGGGGATGCGATTGTTGAGTCAGTGGTGAGCACGATGGATGAGATCTCCCAGAGTGCCAAAAAAATCTCTGACATCATCAGTATGATGAATGACATCAGCTTCCAGACCAATATTTTGGCATTGAATGCTTCCATTGAAGCAGCGCGAGCAGGGGTCCATGGTCGTGGGTTTATGGTGGTTGCTGCCGAAGTTCGCAAGCTTGCCAGCCACAGCGCTGATGCGGCAATGGAAATTGAAAAGCTGATTGCAGAATCGAGTTCGTGTGTGGAAAAAGGCACGCATTTGGTGCATGAGATGGGCTCGACAATGGGCAATATTCTACAAGGGATCAATGAAGTAACCGCGATTATGAAACAAATCACGACAGCTTCGGAGGAGCAGAGTAAAGGTATCGCACAGGTGGGTGTTGCCATCACCCAAATGGACAGTGTGACACAGCAAAATGCGTCTTTAGTTGAGCAAGTGGCAACAGCGGCAAGTTCATTAGAACATCAAACTGAAGAGTTGCAGGAATCGGTCAGTAAGTTTCAGTTAACCAGTGATGGACATACATTCACTGATTCCAAGGTTGCGATTGCATAATAGATGTTAATTACCAAGAAAACTTAGTAGGTTGAACCCAGTATGAATTTGCGTTTGTACTGGGTTTTTTTATTTATAGAGGAAGTTTTACATGGCTAAGCCAATTCTCGGCTTTCATCCCCGCTAAATGCCACTCAGATGCGGTTGTTATCGCGTAACCCAGTCGACTGTAGCTATCTTTCAAGGTAGTAACATGTACCGGAGTGGGAACAAAATTAAACAGCAGAGGGGCACTTAACTAAGTATTAGAAAGGAGGGGGATAGTGTTCAGATCGAAAGGGACAAAAAAAGCCCTTTCTAAAATCAGAAAGGGCTTCTAAAAACACTGCATTAACCGACTAGGATTAGTTCATGCCGTATTTTTTCAGTTTCTTACGCAGAGTTCCGCGGTTGATACCCATCATCAGGGCTGCACGGGTCTGGTTTCCACGGGTATATTGCATAACCATGTCCAACAAAGGCTGTTCTACCTCAGCCAATACCAGCTCATATAAATCGTTAACATCTTGATTATTTAATTGAGCAAAATAGTTCTTCAGTGCTTGCTTAACTGAGTCACGTAACGGTTTTTGAGTTACTTGATCTTGTGAATTTACAGTTGCAACGGTTAGTACGTCAGAATTTACGCGTTGTTCGAACATAGTTCTGTCAGCTCTTATCTTTTATTTACGCAAAAATTTTCAAAAAATGCTTCCAACACCTCCAGCTGTTCGCTGGCATCCTCAATGGCGTTGAAGGAGCGCCGAAACTGGTCATCAGGTGCATGTTCTTGTAAATACCAAGAAACATGTTTGCGCGCTATACGGGCTCCCTTGCCTTGACCATAAAAGTCGTGCAGTTCCCGTACATGCCCTAGCATAATGCTTTTCACGTCTGCCATAGGCATCGGTGGCAATATCTCACCTGTGTCCAGATAATGTTGGATTTCCCGAAAGATCCAAGGTCTTCCCTGAGCTGCTCGTCCTACCATCAAGGCATCCGCCCCTGTGTAGTCTAAAACAGCCCTGGCTTTTAGCGGGTCAGTAATGTCGCCATTGGCAATAACCGGAATGGAAACAGTCTGCTTAACTGCCCGAATGTTGTCATATTCAGCTTCACCGTTGAACAGACAGGCTCTGGTTCTGCCATGAATGGTCAGGGCTTGAATACCACAATCTTCGGCCAATTGGGCAATCTCTATGCAGTTACGCTCTTCAGGTGACCAGCCTGTGCGGATTTTCAGTGTGACTGGCACATCCACAGCGTTTACAACGGTTTCCAGGATTGATTTTACAATCTCCGGATAACGCAGTAAGGCTGAGCCTGCAAGCTTACGATTCACTTTCTTAGCTGGGCAGCCCATATTGATATCAATGATTTGAGCGCCGCTCTCAACGTTAATTTGAGCTGCTGCGGCCATTTCATCGGGATCATTGCCAGCTATTTGAACGGAACGTACCCCGAGTTCATCGCGGTGAACCATCCTGAGTCTCGATTTATCTGTCTTCCAAACTTGTGGGTTAGAAGAAAGCATCTCCGATACCGTCATTCCAGCACCCATCGCATAACACAGAGACCTAAACGGTTTATCTGTGATACCTGCCATGGGGGCAGCAATAAGACAGTTTCTCAACTGATATTGTCCGATTCGCATAACTAAATGGGGGCCATACTGTGACTGCAAGGGCGCGTATATTACGCATTTTTTACGAGATATGAAAGGACAAACTTTGAGCAAACGGTTATTTATCACTAACTTTTTTATCTTGCTTTTTATAAAATAATAAAATTAGTGTTATTTAACAAGTTGTTAGGTGTTTTTTAACAACAGGAGCTAAAAATAACGATTACGTTGAATATCCAAGACTCACTTCTCGAGCAGAACAGATTATCATCAGTCATTGAGCAATATTTGAGCTGTAAGATAATCCATTCTGCAATTAATTTCAAAGAAATTATTCTTTGATTTTTACCGCAAACCCATTAAAAATGCTTGACACCAGTGATACGGCACCACTCATCTTTCTCTGCAACAGGGTCAATATTGAAGTCGGCACGATAAGCATCAGCAACCCCTTCAGCTTGGCTGGCTAACACGCCAGACAGACCTAAATGACCACCAGCACGCGGCAGTACACTGATCATCGGTGCAAGCTCACGCAATGGGCCTGCAAGGATGTTAGCGACAACGACATCAGCCTGAAGGTCTTGGGGTTGGTCTTTGGGTAAATAGAGCGACAGACGCTCTGAGACGCCATTACGTTCTGCATTATCGCGGCTCGCGAGGATAGCTTGTGGATCGATATCGATCCCGATCGCCTGCGCTGCACCGAGTTTCAATGCCGCGATAGCTAAGATCCCTGATCCGCAACCAAAATCGATAACGGTTTTGCCTTCAAGATCCAACCCATCGAGCCATTCAAGGCATAATGAAGTCGTCGGATGGGTTCCCGTACCGAATGCTAAGCCGGGATCTAGCATTACGTTAACCGCGGTAGGATCTGGCACATCGCGCCAGCTAGGGCAGATCCATAAACGTTGGCCAAAGCGCATTGGGTGGAAGTTATCCATCCATTCACGTTCCCAATCTTTATCTTCGATTTGTTCGATTTTATGAACGAAGCCAGCGCCGAGTAATGGGCTATTTTCTAACTGAGCGACCACCCATTTCATATCGGTTTCAGCGTCATACAGACCAATAACGTCGGTATCGCCCCACAGGCGAGTTTCTCCCGGAAGCGGCTCGAAAACAGGGGTATCATGGCTGTCTTGGAAGGTGACGGACACGGAGCCCGTTTCCATGAGTTCATCGCCAAGGGCTTCTGCGTTTTTTCCAGTGGAGTTTATTCTGATTTGTATCCAAGGCATTTTCGTTTCTCTTGTCTTAAATTCTAATTCGTTGATAGTTCATTTGGTGCCGATTGTACTGGATTTTTGCCAAAAAGATTACCGATCAAAAAGGCAATCAGGCTCAGGATCAGTGATGGCACAATGGCGTGAAAGCCCATAATTTCAATTTTGAATGAGGCGAAAATGGCGTAGCAAACACCGCCAACAATCATGCCGCTCAGAGCGCCAGTACCATTGGCTTTTTCCCAATATAATCCAAGAACCAGTGGCCACAGGAATACCGCTTCTAATCCACCAAATGCGAGTAAATTCAACCAGATAATCATTTGAGGTGGGTTCCATGCTGCAACCAGCAATAACGCGCCTAAAATCAACGTTGAGAAGCTGGAGATTCGTGCCAGTTTTTTCTCATTTTTAATTTGTTCAGGTGCCGCGTTAAGGTAGATATCTTTCACGATCGTCGCCGAAGATTGCAGTAATTGGGCGTTAATGGTGGACATAATTGCGGCCATTGGTGCTGCTAGGAAAATCCCTGCGGCAAATGGTGGAAGAACCTGAACCATCAAAGTCGGGATCACTTGGTCTGGAATGGTTAAATCCGGCAGTATGGCACGCCCTAAGGCGCCCGCGAAGTGCATACCAAACATCAAGATTGCCATCACAATGGTACCCAGAATGATACCTTTGTGGACGGCTTTACTGTCTTTGTAAGAAATACAACGCACTGCGGTATGTGGTAACCCGATAACCCCAAAACAGACTAACACCCAGAATGAAGCCATAAATGGTCCGCTGAGGATATCGTTGGCACCTTCAGGAGAGACTAATTTCGGGTCGATGGCGTGCATTTTTTCCACGGCAGCTGGTAAACCACCTGCATGGTAGATAATGGCAACCAGCAAAATAATCGTACCCAGTAACATGACCAGCCCTTGTAAAGCATCGTTAAGGACACTGGCTCGGAAGCCTCCAATCGCGGTATACAGCGCGATTGATACGCCAAAAATCATTAATCCGTAGGTATAAGGAATGCCGGCCGCCGTTTCGAGTAGTCGCGCACCACCGATAAACTGCACCGTCATCGCCCCAAAGAAAGCGACTAATAAACTTACGCTAGCAAACCAAACGAGAAAACGACTTTGGTAACGGGCGTAGAGCATGTCGTTAAGGGTAACTGCATTGTAGCGGCGAGCTAAGATGGCAAATTTTTTGCCCAGTACGCCCAGAGAGAGCCAGATAGCCGGCAGTTGGATCATGGCGAGGAGTACCCAGCCTAACCCGTATTTGTAGGCGGCACCGGGACCACCGATGAAGGAGCTGGCGCTGATGTAGGTTGCGGTGATGGTCATGGCTAAAACAAAGCCGCCCATCGAGCGATTACCTAGAAAATACTCATTAAGAAATTCGCCTTTCGTGCGTTTTTTATAAGCGTAGAGCGAAAGGAGAAAAACGAGGAGCAGATAGCCGATTAAGGGCAGAAGAACTTCAGTCTGCATCTTTCTCCTCCAACGAGATATCTTTGAATACGAGTTTAACCATCATGATGCATAGCAAAATAAAGATGATAGGGAGAATCAGACATGACCATTCAAACCATAACGGTAATCCGGTAACACCAAGTGTGTTACTGGGTAGATAAGCACAAAGTACCCAACCTATCATGTAGGCAATAGTCAGATATAGCGCCCAACGAGCTTCCCTGTTTGATTGAAGAAAACGTTTGTCCATCCGCTTTTCCTCCTCATGTTGACAAAAATAATCGGGGATTGTACGACAATCTGAAGGGGGAGTGTGAAAAATAGCGTAATAAAACCGATAATCCTGCCATTTATAGGCAAAAAAATACCGGAAATTGGCTTTCCGGTATTTGTTTTTAATGATGAAAATGTCGATTATTCAGGGGATTATTCTTGAATACCGAGTTTTTTCTCCAAATAGTGGATGTTGGTTCCACCTTTGGCAAAGTTTTCATCATTCATGATCATCTGTTGTAATTCGATGTTGGTTTTAATCCCATCGATGATCAGTTCGTTCAGCGCGTTCTTCATACGAGCAATCGCGATTTCACGAGTTTCACCGTAAGTGATTAATTTACCGATCATTGAGTCATAGAACGGAGGAACAGAGTAGCCTGCGTAAATATGAGATTCCCAACGAACACCGAAGCCACCCGGAGAGTGGAAACGAGTGATTTTACCTGGGCTAGGCAGGAATGTGTGCGGGTCTTCTGCGTTGATACGACACTCAATCGCATGACCGTGAACATTGATCTGATCCTGAGTCACAGATAATGGTAAACCAGAAGCGACACGCAGCTGTTCTTTGATTAAGTCAACGCCGGTGATCATTTCGGTCACTGGGTGCTCAACCTGAATACGGGTGTTCATTTCGATGAAATAGAATTCGCCGTTTTCAAATAAGAACTCAAAAGTACCTGCGCCACGATAGCCGATTTCGATACAGGCTTTCGCACAGCGTTCACCGATATTACGACGAATTTCTGGGGTGATCCCCGGTGCTGGTGCTTCTTCAACCACTTTTTGGTGGCGGCGCTGCATTGAACAGTCACGTTCAGCTAAATAAACAGCATGACCTTGACCATCTGCCATCACTTGGATTTCAACGTGACGTGGGTTTTCAAGGAATTTCTCCATGTAAACCATGTCGTTGTTGAATGCGGCTTTTGCTTCTGCACGGGTCAGGTTAATGGAAGATTCTAAATCTTTCTCATTACGAACCACTCGCATACCACGACCACCACCACCACCAGATGCTTTGATGATAACTGGGAAGCCGATGCGTTTAGCAATCGCTTTGTTCTTTTCAGTGTCGTTACCCAGTGGACCATCAGAACCTGGTACACATGGAACGCCTGCTTTTTTCATCGCGCTAATCGCAGAAACCTTGTCGCCCATTAGGCGGATGGTTTCAGCTTTTGGGCCGATAAAAATGAAGCCTGATTGTTCTACTTGCTCTGCAAAGTCAGCGTTTTCAGACAGGAAACCGTATCCTGGGTGAATCGCCTGTGCGCCTGAGATTTCAGCCGCTGCAATGATTGCAGGGATATTCAAGTAGCTTTTTGCCGATGCTGCTGGACCAATACAAATAGTTTCGTCTGCCAGCAACACGTGTTTTAAATCTCTATCTGCCGTGGAGTGAACCGCAACAGTTTTGATGCCGAGTTCTTTACATGCACGCAGAATACGCAGTGCAATTTCCCCACGGTTAGCGATAACAATTTTTTCCAGCATGGAAACGCCCCGTTATTCGATGACAACTAATGGCTCGTCAAATTCTATTGCATCACCGTTTTGCAACAAAATAGCTTTAACAACACCAGCTTTATCTGCTTCGATTTGGTTCATCATTTTCATCGCTTCAACGATGCAAAGAGGATCGCCAACTTTGACAGTTTGACCAACTTCAACGAATGGTTTTGCTTCTGGGCTTGGTGAGCGGTAGAAAGTACCAACCATTGGTGAGCGAACTTGGTGACCAGAAACTGCCGCAGGTGCTGCTGGAGCTGCTGCTTCTTGTGCTGGAGCAACTGCGTTAGCTAATGCAGGTTGTTGAGCAACTGGTGCTGAGTAGAACTGTTGAGGTGCAGCCATCATTTGAGATGCTGGTGATACACGACTGATACGTACTGACTCTTCACCTTCAGAAATTTCCAGTTCAGAAATGCCAGACTCTTCAACAAGCTCGATCAGCTTTTTAATTTTACGAATATCCATGGATATGATTCCGTACTCTTATATTTGGATTGAATTAATTAGTCGCACACGGTTAACCGCGGCTTGTAATGCAAAACTGTAACCATCTGCGCCAAGACCACAAATAACTCCATTAGACATATCGGAGAAATAAGAGTGATGACGAAAGGGTTCTCTCGCATAAATATTAGACAGGTGGATCTCGATAAACGGGATACAAACTGCCAATAGTGCATCTCGCAAAGCAACACTAGTATGCGTGAATGCGGCTGGGTTGATTATTATATAATCAACGTTACCTTGTGCTGCATGAATTCTATCGATAAGTTCATGCTCTGCATTTGACTGAAAATGGCTCAACTTCACGCCTAAGTTTTCTGCTTCTTGCATCAGGTTCGATACAATTTCAGTTAGAGGGCGAGGCCCGTATTTATCCGGTTCTCTAGAACCTAGCATGTTTAGGTTCGGCCCGTTCAGGAGCAAAATATGAATATCTTCTGTCATTGTGTTGCTAACTCCGACGATATGTCAATAATCTGACAACATAACGCGATGTCGACGGTTTGTCATCTTTTATCATAAAAATAAATAGATTTTCCACTGACAAGGAAGAGCATTATAATTATTTCGTTGCATATAGCAGCAAAATACTGGTCTTATCAGAGAAATTACCCGAATTTATTTTATAAATTGTGCCGTAATCCACATTGTGGCGACACAATTACGAGTGTTGATGATTTAATTTTGAAGATTTACTAGGGTACGCCCAGTGACTTCGTTTTTTAAGAGTTTTTTTGCGTGCTCGACACACTCTTCTAATGAAATTTCGCAGCTAACTTGCTCATAAAACGCATCAGGTAAGAGTTGCGCTAAGCGTTCCCACACTTTTTGGCGTTTTGCCGCAGGGTAGTAAACAGAATCGACCCCTTGTAGACGGATATTACGCAAAATAAATGGCATGACGGTTGTTGGCAGTGAGAACCCGCCAGCCAGTCCGCAGGCCGCAACCGCACCATTATAATTCACTTGCGCCAAGATATTGGCCAGCACGTCACCACCAACCGTGTCGATAGCGCCAGCCCAGCGTTGTTTATCAAGCGGTTTGGCTGGATGAGTAAACTCGCTGCGAGGTAGCACGCTTTTCGCGCCAATTTTCAGTAAATAATCGTGATTTTCTGCGCGACCTGAGATCGCCACAACGTGATAGCCTAATAAAGAAAGTAATTGGGTGGCGACACTACCGACACCGCCACTGGCACCACTTACTACAATTTCGCCACTTTCAGGGGTGATCCCCGCATCTTCAAGGGCATTTACGCATAACATGGCGGTAAATCCTGCGGTGCCGATGGTCATGGCATGCTTCAGTGATAATGCTTCAGGAAGAGGGGTTAAATAATCGGCGGGGACTTTTGCTTGTGTGGCGAGTCCACCCCAATGTGTTTCGCCAACTCCCCATCCTGTTAATAGTACGTGTTGGCCAATATGAAAGCGGGGATCTTCACTGTGATGAACGATGCCTGAGAAGTCAATTCCGGGCACCATTGGATATTGACGGACAACGCCTGCTTTTCCATTAATAGCTAGCGCATCTTTATAGTTAATTGTCGACCAATGAATATCGACGATGACATCGCCAGCGGGTAATGACTCAGTAGGTACATTGAGGATTTCTGGGACGATTTTATCGTCTTGTTGCTGTAAAACGAGCGCTTTCATGATCCACCCCTAATTTTATGATTAAATAAGTGTTTTTTTTAATTTACACACAGGTAAAATCGTTTTCATTGACGCCAGAATGGTATTCACGCTATTACTTATGTAATTAATTTGTAAAAATGCATTTTTTTCTGGCATAACTAGTCTTTTATCATGCAAAATGTCCTACTCTGACTAATACATCAGCGTGTCGACATGGTTATGGCTTAATTTTAAGTTGATAATAGAATTAGGTGAATTTAAGTTCACTTATTTTGTTGTTAAAAAGCTAGATGTATAGCAATAATTAAAATATAAAAATTTTATTTGAACTTGTAGACATAATCGCTTGTCACACTGGGAAGAACGCAAAGATGGAGTATATAACAACCAGAGGTTGTCTGTTTATTGTGCGCGAATGATGGGTTATTTTCGATGCATATGAATTAAGGGCAATTTGCGAGGTTTTTATCTGCTTCGTTTTGTTATAGAAGCATGTACGATTTTAGTATGTGAAAATAGATGAATTAACCATATTTATGAAGTGATTGATTTACGCCTTGAGGCAGCTTCAAGTGGTTGGTAGAGTAGACGGGTTTTTATTCGTCCCCAGCTTGCAGGATAATCCTTTCGTTATGTTTAAAAAATTTCGTGGCATGTTTTCTAATGACCTGTCAATTGACTTGGGTACGGCCAATACCCTCATTTATGTCAAAGGACAAGGCGTCAAATTAAATGAACCCTCTGTAGTTGCAATTCGTCAGGATCGCGCAGGCTCGCCAAAAAGCGTGGCAGCGGTTGGTGGCGAAGCGAAACAGATGCTGGGGCGTACACCGGGTAACATTTCTGCAATTCGACCAATGAAAGATGGCGTGATTGCTGACTTTTTCTTAACTGAAAAAATGTTACAACACTTTATCAAGCAAGTTCATAGCAACAGTTTCCTGCGTCCAAGCCCTCGTGTTTTAGTCTGTGTACCTGTTGGTGCAACTCAAGTTGAGCGTAAAGCTATCCGTGAATCTGCATTAAGTGCAGGTGCCCGCGAAGTATTCTTAATTGAAGAGCCAATGGCAGCGGCAATCGGTGCTGGTTTACCTGTTTCTGAAGCGACAGGTTCTATGGTTGTCGATATCGGTGGTGGTACCACTGAAGTGGCTGTTATCTCCCTGAACGGGGTGGTTTACTCTTCTTCTGTTCGCATTGGTGGTGACCGTTTTGACGAGTCAATCATCAACTATGTGCGTCGTAATTATGGTTCCTTAATTGGTGAAGCAACGGCTGAGCGTATCAAACACGGTATCGGTTCTGCTTTCCCAACTGATGAAGTTTATGAAATTGAAGTTCGCGGTCGTAACTTGGCGGAAGGTGTGCCACGCGGATTCAAAATGAACTCCAACGAAATTTTAGAAGCATTACAAGAGCCACTGACCGGTATCGTAAGTGCGGTAATGTTAGCGTTAGAACAGTGCCCACCAGAATTAGCGTCTGATATCTCAGAGCGCGGTATGGTATTAACGGGTGGTGGTGCTCTTCTGCGTAATTTAGATCGTTTATTAATGGAAGAGACTGGCATTCCGGTCATCGTTGCTGAAGATCCTTTAACCTGCGTGGCTCGTGGCGGCGGTAAAGCGTTAGAGATGATTGACATGCACGGCGGTGACCTGTTTAGCGAAGACTAAATCACGCCATAAGCAACTGGAGTTTTTAGCTCCAGTTGCTTTGACTATTTTTTTATTCTCCGACCATTAGCGAAACTTAGCCATACATGAAGCCAATTTTTAGGCGAGGTCCTTCCCTACAGTTACGCATTTTTATTGCAGTGATAATTGCATTGGTGCTGGTGGTGATTGACCATCGATTTGAGCCTTTCAATAAAATCCGTAATTATTTAGACACGGCGGTTAGCCCATTCTATTTTTTAGCTAACGGACCACGCCAATTCCTCGATAATATCTCTGACACCCTTTCAACGCGGGATCAACTCCAGTTTGAGAATAAAGCCCTGCGCCAAGAGCTATTATTAAAAAAAGCGGATAACTTGCTGCTTGAGCAACTCAAACAAGAAAATGCCCGTTTACGTGAATTGTTAGGTTCCCCATTACGCCAAGATGAACACATGATGGTGACGCAAGTCATTTCAGGTGCGAATACGCCTTATCGCGACCAAGTCGTGATCGATAAAGGCAGTAATGACGGTGTTTATGAAGGCCAGCCAGTTATCAGTGATAAAGGTGTGGTAGGCCAGGTCGTTGGTACCAGTAATTTTAATAGCCGCGTTTTATTAATTTGCGATACTGCCCATGCATTGCCTGTGCAAGTCTTGCGTAATGACATTCGTGTTATTGCTGCGGGTTCAGGTTGTGCGGATGATCTGCAATTAGAGCCACTTCCTGGAAATACGGATATTCGTGTTGGTGATGTGTTAGTGACTTCGGGGTTAGGTGGACGATTCCCTGAAGGGTATCCTGTCGCGGTTGTTTCAGCAGTGAAACATGATACTCAACGTGCCTATACCATTATTTCTGCAAGACCAAGCGCTGAGTTACAACGTCTACGTTATTTACTCCTGCTGTGGGGCAATGAAAGTGATCCGAAAACCCCATTACAGCCATCCGATGTTTACCGTGCTGCAAATGAGCGTTTAATGAAAGTGTTGCCGCAGGTGTTACCAACGCCGAGCGAAATTCAAGGGCCACCATTACCGCCGTCCATGCAACCTGCACAGCCTCAACCTCAACCATAAGATAGAGTGAGGGAAACGGTATGATGAAAGGATGGAGAGGAAATCATAATGGATGAGTATCGCGGCAATGGGCGCATCATTATCTGGCTATCTTTTTTTATTGCACTGATTTTGCAGGTAATGCCTTGGCCTGAACAATTGGCATTTTACCGACCATCGTGGTTACTGCTCATTTTAATATACTGGGTAATGGCATTACCGCATCGCGTCAGTGTGGGCACCAGCTTTATCTTAGGAATTATTGTCGATTCTATTCAAGGATCAGCGCTGGGCGTACATGCGCTCTCCTTCAGCATCATTTGTTATCTCGTGGCATACAAGCATCAGCTTTTACGTAACATGGCACTGTGGCAGCAAGCTTTGATTATTGTTGCATTAACGGTGGTGCAAGACCTTGCCGTTTTCTGGGGTGAATTTCTTTCATCACAAGTCTTATTCCACCCGCAAGTATTCTGGAATAGTTTGGTGAATGGTATTCTGTGGCCATGGTTATTTTTACTGTTACGAAAAATTCGCCGTCAATTTTCAGTATGTTAAGATTGTGGCCGTTGATGATAACTGGAATGACAATTTATGAGCTTAATTTATCTTGCATCAGGTTCACCGAGACGACGTGAATTAGTCCAACTGCTAGGTTATTCCTTTGAAATCTTGCGTCCCGAAGTGGAAGAAAAATGGCAAGAAGGGGAATCGCCTCAGGTGTATGTACAGCGCTTGGCTCGAGATAAATCCCGTGCAGGTGTAGCAATTGCCCCTGCGGATCATCCTGTTTTGGGTGCAGACACTATTGTGGTTCTTGACGGTAAAATATTAGAAAAACCGCGAGATGCGGCCCATGCTCAGCAAATCCTCAGTGACCTTTCCGGTAAAACACATCAGGTAATGACCGCCATTGCCGTATCAAACTCCCATGAGACGTTAACCTCATTGATTACGACAGATGTGACATTCCGCGAGTTATCTTTGCTGGAAATACAGGATTATATACAATCTGGCGAGCCAATGGATAAAGCCGGTGCTTACGGTATCCAAGGTCTCGGTGGACGTTTTATTCGATGCATTAATGGCAGCTATCATGCCGTGGTGGGCTTACCATTGGTCGAAACAGAAGAATTAATACAACGATTTTTAGCGTTAGGTGATGGGAAGGGGAATTCATGACTACGGAACTATTAGTAAACGTAACACCATCTGAAACGCGCGTAGCTTATATTGATGGTGGGATCTTACAAGAAATACATGTTGAAAGAGAGGCGAAAAGAGGGCTAGTAGGGAATATCTACAAAGGTCGTGTGAGCCGCGTTTTACCCGGTATGCAGGCGGCCTTTGTTGATATTGGTCTGGACAAAGCAGCCTTTTTACACGCCTCAGACATTATGCCTCACACTGAATGCATTGCAGGTGATGAGCAGAAAAACTTTCATGTCAGAGATATCGCTGAGTTGGTAAAGCAAGGGCAAGATTTAATTGTCCAAGTGGTTAAAGACCCACTAGGCACCAAAGGCGCAAGGCTCACCACAGACATTACACTGCCTTCTCGTTACTTGGTTTTCATGCCGGGGGCTTCCCATGTTGGCGTGTCTCAGCGTATTGATAGTGAAGAAGAAAGAGAGCGTTTAAAAGAGTGCGTCGCACAATATTGCGATGAAAACGGCGGGTTTATCATTCGTACTGCCGCAGAAGGTGTGGCTGAAGATGACGTCAAACAAGATGCCGCATTTTTAAAACGCTTATGGGCGAAAGTGATTGAACGTAAAAAACGTAATGTCACGCGCACTAAAATTTACGGTGAGCTTTCACTGGCATACCGCATTATTCGCGATTTTGCAGGCGCATCCCTCGACCGTATTCGTGTGGATTCTCGTTTAACCTACACGCAGTTGGAAGAGTTTATTGCGGAATATGTGCCGGAAATGACGGCGAAGCTTGAGCTTTACCAAGGCAATCAACCTATTTTTGACTTGTTCGATGTGGAAAATGAAATTCAACGTGCGATGGACAGAAAGGTTGAATTGAAGTCGGGCGGGTATCTGATCATTGACCAAACTGAAGCGATGACCACCATCGATATCAACACGGGCGCATTTGTTGGTCACCGTAATTTAGAAGAAACTATCTTTAATACCAACGTTGAAGCGACTCAAGCCATTGCGCGCCAATTACGATTAAGAAATCTCGGTGGTATTATTATCATCGACTTTATCGATATGTCTGATGTTGAACATCGCCGCCGTGTGTTAGCCTCACTTGAACAAGCTTTAAGTAAAGATAAGGTAAAAACCACCATTAATGGGTTCTCTCAACTAGGATTAGTTGAGATGACACGTAAAAGAACCCGTGAAAGTTTGGAGCATGTGCTGTGTGATACCTGCCCAACTTGCCAAGGTCGTGGTACGGTGAAATCAGTTGAAACTGTGTGCTATGAAATTTTGCGTGAAATCGTGAGAGTTCACCGCACAATCGATGCTGATAGATTCTTAGTTTACGCATCAAAAGCGGTAGTGGATGTGTTGACCGGGGATGAATCTCACGCATTAGCGGAAGTTGAAATCTTTGTAGGGAAACAAGTTAAAGTGCAGATTGAGCCGTTATATAGCCAAGAACGCTTTGATGTTGTCATGATGTAGCATTCTGCTTGAAGGAGAAACTGGTGAAACGACTGCCACGTATCGTACTCGTGACAACCGCTGCTGTATTGTTGCTGTGTGCGTTGGTACTCACCAGTTTGCGTTTTCTATTACCCAATATCGATAATTATCGCCAAGAAATTATCACTTACGTTGAAAGTCACAGTGATATCTCACTGGATATTGGTCAGATTGAAGGAGCTTGGCGCTATTATGGCCCCGAGCTTATCATCTCCGATGTTGTTATCAAAAACCCAATCACCGATATACAAGTCAACAAAGTCACCATCGAATTAGATATTTGGAATTCGCTATTATCTTTGCGTTGGCGTTTTCGTGATTTGACGTTTTATCAACTGAATGTGGATTATAAAGTCCCACTTAGTTTTGATGGGACGGAAGATGAAACGACGAACTATGATGGCGTGGATGACCTGTTTTTAAGGCAGTTTGACCATTTTATTTTAAAAGATAGCCAAGTGACATTTTTGACGCCATCAGACCAAAAGATGACGTTACTGCTGCCAGAACTTTCATGGCTTAACCAAGATGCCCGTCACCGCGCCCAAGGTTTCGTTAGCCTTGAAACGCTAAATAAGCAAAATAGTTATCTGCAAGTGAAGCTGGATGTGTCGGATAAAAATGGCGTACTCAGTGACGGCATGTTCTATTTGCAGGCCGATAACATTGATATGCAGCCTTGGCTCAGCAAGTGGCTACGCGATAATACGGGGTTACGGGACGCCAACTTCAGTTTATCATCGTGGATCACCCTCAAGAATAATCGTATAGATAATGGTCTGATCCAGCTACGCCAAGGTGAAGCGAACTGGGGGGAAGAGCCTCTCACGCAAAATCTTCAAGTGAATGATTTACTGGTGCGAATGAAGCGCCAAGGCAACGGTTGGCTGTTTAATATTCCTGAGCTAGATACTCTGAAAACCAATGAATACATCTGGCCGCAAGGGAGTGTCTCCGTTCTGTATTTGCCTTCATCGGCAAAATATCAAAATAAAGATCACTGGCGCATTCGTGCTAAAAATATTGAGCTAGAACGTTTAAGTGAAGTGTTGCCGACATTCTCGTTTATTACGCCAGAATTAGTGCAAGATTGGCAGCATCGTCAGCCGACGGGATTAGTCTCGGAGTTTGCCCTCGATCTAACGCAAGACACTGAAGATCATACGCAAATCAGCATGGATTGGCAGGATGTTAGCTGGAAAAAATGGAAAGAGCTTCCTTCTGTAAACCATTTCTCCGGGGTACTTATTGGCGGAGCTCAACAAGGCGTTCTCTCATTTTCGCTTAAAGATAGTATCGTGGATTATCGCGATGAATTTAAAGCACCTTTTGAGATTAGTAACGCCAGCGGCAAATTAAATTGGATCAATAACAGCAGCGAATTCAAATTGTGGAGTTCAGGTGTGAATTTGCAAGCTAAGGCCGTCAAAGCCAATGGTGATTTTAGCTACGCAAAAGCGAAACAGCATGATATTGCCGATTTGGCTATTTTAGCGGGGATCAGCACCGATGATGCAGGAGAAGCTTGGCGCTATTTCCCGCAAAAACTCATGGGGCAGGAGCTCGCGGATTATCTGACCAAAGCGATTATTGCCGGACATGTAGACAATGCGACGTTGGTGTATAAAGGCGACCCCGCACATTATCCTTACTATAAAAATGACGGGCAGTTCCAAGTGTATGTGCCGCTGCGTGATGGTACATTCGAATACGATGACCAATGGCCTGCATTATTGGATTTAAACCTCGATTTAGACTTTAGCCGTGCAAGTTTAGCGATGCATACGGACTCGGTGAAATTAGGGGATGCAACGGCAGAAAATCTCGATGCGGTGATCCATGATTACTTCGATGAAATGTTATATATCGATGCGGGAGTGAGTGGAACGGGCAAACAGATCCAACAATATTTCACCCATACACCACTCAAACATTCCCTTGGCGACACGCTGGATGAGCTACAAATCGATGGTACCGTAACCGGTAAGCTTAATCTCGCTATTCCATTATCGGCTGGAAAAGACGTTGTCGCGAAAGGGCAAGTTAATCTTAATAAAAATGATGTGTTTGTACGCCCAATCGATAGTACATTGCACGGATTGACAGGAAGCTTCAAGTTTACCAATGGGGATTTAGTCAGTGATAACATCACGGGGCAATGGTTAGAACAGCCAGTTTCTTTGGATTTCACGACGTCTACACGGCCGAAAGATTATTTGGTGGATATTAACCTTGGTGGAAATTGGGAGCTGAATAAAGTTCCTATGCTGCCAAGTGATATCAAAGGGAAAGTCTCTGGTGTGAGTGATTGGAAAAGCCAAATTCATATCACGTTACCAGAATCATCCAAGCAAGCGACAGGCTTACAGATTGAGATTACGGCTGGATTAAATAAGCTAAAAAGCCAGTTACCTGCGCTGAATACTGAACTACTGCGACAGCTTGGCAAGATGAATGTTCAAGCGAAAGGCACGACGGAGCAATTAACGGTAGGTGGTGATATTGGTCAACGCCTTGGTTTTAACTCTCAGTGGTCGCTCACCAGCTCGCCATTGAAACTACAGAAAGCGCACATTGCCCCATGGAATAATCAGGTTCCTGCGTTACCAAACGGCTCGACCATCTTGGTGGATTTACCTGCCGTAGAAGATGTCAATTGGGAGAAATTAGCGAGTGGCTTTTTATCGTCTTCAGCCAGTGAGCATGTGGGGCAAATTGGCTACCCAGATACCCTTGAAGTTAAAGCGCCATCCGTTTATTTGGCGGGACAGCGTTGGAAAGATTTGAGCTTCTCTTACGATTTATACCGTGATGAACAACAAATCAACGTAGAAAGCGCAAACCTAAAAGGACAGCTACAGATTTGGAAGCAGCAGCCATGGGCGTTGAATATTGAGTATCTGTATTACAATCCTGAAGGCTCGCTAGTTTCAAGTGAAAAGACCACGTCATCGGAAGTATTCAACTTTAGCCAGTGGCCTAAAGTGAATATCCATTGCGCCGAATGTTGGGTGAGTGGGCAAAAACTTGGCGAAATCACGGCGAAAGTCACGCCGGTGGGACAGCACACCTTAAAATTAACCGCAGGTTCACTGAAAAATAGTGCTAGTGAGTTAAAGCTGGATGCTCTATGGCGCAGTAATGATGGTAATAAGACGGAGATTGCAGGCTCGCTTACCGGCGAGGCGTTCGATGAAACCGCTGCATATTTTGGTGTCTTGGTGCCGATCATCGACTCCCCATATTCGATTGAATTTGATCTGAATTGGGCGCAGGTTCCTTGGGAACCGGATGTCGCCACACTGAATGGGAAAATGTCAGCAAAATTAGGGAAAGGTGCGATTGCCCATATGGGAGGGGGTCGTGCTGGACAGTTACTACGTTTAGTTAGTTTTGATGCATTATTGCGCAAACTTCAGTTAGATTTCCGGGATACGTTCAGTAATGACTTTGACTTTGATTCGATTAAAGGCAATGCGGTCATCAATCAAGGTATTCTAACCTCGAAGGATCTTTATATTGATGGATTAGTCGCGGATATTGCCTTGAATGGCGATATTGACCTGGTTAAGCGTCAAATTAATGCTGAAGCGGTCATTACCCCTGAAATTTCTGCTACAGTAGGTGTAGCCACCGCATTTGTGATTAACCCTTTTGCGGGCGCGGCAGTATTTGCGGCATCGAAAGTCCTTGGTCCGTTGTGGAGTAAAATTTCGGTTATTCGCTATCGCGTAAGCGGTAGTCTGGATGAACCTAAAATTGATGAAGTACTACGTCAGCTTAAGGAGACTCAAGAGTAATGAAAACGGGTAATGTTGCACTTTTGCAGTTATGTAGTGGTAAGAATACAAAACACAACTTGGCACAGATAGAGCAGCAAATTAAACAGTTGCCTGATACCGTGCAGTTAGTTCTTACTCCTGAAAATGCATTGCTATTTGCTGATGCTGCAACCTATCGTAAACAGGCTGAAACAGAAGGTCGTGGCCCATTACAAGACGCTATCCGCGCGATGGCTATCCGTTACAATGTGTGGATCCTGATTGGGTCAATGCCATTGATTAGCCGTGAAGATCCTGAACGTATTACCAGCAGTAGCTTACTGTTTGATGCGAAAGGAAATATCACTGCGCGTTACGATAAAATTCATATGTTTGATGTGAATATCGAAGATGAACAAGGCGAGTATAACGAATCGGTTATTTATCAACGTGGTGAGCACCTCACTGTGGTGGATACACCAGTAGGTCGCTTAGGTTTGACCATTTGTTATGATTTACGTTTCCCTGGTTTATTTCAGGCTTTACGTGAACAAGGCGCAGAGATTATTTCCGTCCCTGCGGCGTTTACTCGTTATACTGGACAAGCTCACTGGGAGCCACTGTTAAGAGCCCGTGCGATAGAAAATCAGTGCTATGTTTTAGCACCAGCGCAAGTTGGGGTGCATGGTACGCGTCGTACATGGGGACACACTCTCGCCGTAGATGGCTGGGGTAAAGTGATGAAAAAGAATGTGGATGCTGTTTCTGCGTTGGTTGTGAATGTCCAGCCAGACAGCTTAAAAGTGATGCGTGAACAGATCCGAGTGGTGAAACATAACCGCTTTAGACCACAATTAACATCATTGATTAAAAAATAAACTAAATAAGAGTAACGAATATGAGTTTAGCTTCTGTCAGCGAACATTTGCTGGCTGCCAACGGTCTTGGTCAAGATAATCTGTATGATATTTTAGGGCTGCTATCTGAGCGCCGTGTTGATTATGGGGATCTGTTTTTTCAGTCTAGCTACCATGAATCATGGGTTTTAGAAGACCGAATTATTAAAGATGGCTCCTACAATATTGACCAAGGTGTTGGGGTTCGAGCGATTACGGGTGAAAAAACAGGTTTTGCCTATGCAGACCAAATTTCACTACTGGCACTCACCCAAAGTGCCACAGCTGCCCGTAGTATCGTCACTGAACAAGGCGCTGGAAAGTCGCAGATTTTAACCAACGTAGACTACAAAAAACTCTATTCTGAAGCGGATCCTTTGCGTAGCTTACCGCGTGAGCAGAAAATTGAATTGCTGCATCGCGTTGACCAAGTGGCGCGCGCTGAAGATCCTCGCGTGATTGAAGTGAATGCCAGCTTAACTGGTGTGTACGAACAAGTGTTAGTTGCTGCAACCGATGGCACATTAGCGGCAGATATTCGCCCTTTGGTACGTTTATCGGTGAGTGTACTGGTGGAACATGATGGCAAACGTGAACGCGGAGCAAGCGGTGGCGGCGGTCGTTATGGTTATGAATATTTCCTCGAAATCCATCAAGGGCAAGTAGTCGCGGAGCAGTATGCCCGTGAAGCGGTACGCATGGCGTTAGTGAATTTATCGGCAGTTGCCGCTCCTGCAGGCATGATGCCTGTAGTATTAGGTGCCGGTTGGCCGGGAGTTCTGCTCCACGAAGCGGTGGGCCATGGTTTAGAAGGTGACTTTAACCGTCGTGGTACCTCCGTTTTCTCAGGAAAAATGGGCGAACAAGTCGCATCTTCCCTGTGTACGGTGGTGGATGATGGAACCATTGCGGGGCGTCGCGGTTCATTAGCCATTGATGATGAAGGGGTTCCGGGCCAATACAATGTGTTGATTGAGAATGGAATTCTACGTAATTACATTCAAGATAAGCATAATGCGCGTTTAATGGGTGTGGCGCCAACTGGGAATGCGCGTCGTGAATCTTACGCTCATTTACCAATGCCTCGCATGACAAATACTTATATGTTAGCGGGTGAGTCAACACCGGAAGAGATTATTGCCAGTGTTGAAAAAGGGTTGTATGCACCGAATTTCGGTGGTGGTCAGGTGGATATCACATCGGGTAAATTTGTGTTTTCAACCTCTGAAGCTTACTTAATTGAAAATGGTAAAATTACCTCACCAGTGAAGGGTGCGACCTTAATTGGTTCTGGTGTTGAAGCTATGCAGCAGATTTCCATGGTAGGTAATGACCTTGCGCTGGATAAAGGCGTGGGCGTTTGTGGTAAAGAAGGGCAAAGCGTGCCAGTGGGTGTGGGGCAACCAACACTGAAACTCGATAAAATGACCGTGGGTGGCACCGCGTAATCACACGTTAAGATAGTCTTTTATTTATTCGCCCTAGTTACGAATGTGACTGGGGCGATTATTTATCTGCACAGTAAAAATAATTGAGGCGTTATGAATAAACGTATTATTTCCTTAGTGTTAATGGCAATTTTGATTGCGATTAGCCTGTATTTTAAAGGTGGTGAGCAGGGCGCACCGGAACCATCTTCTGGTACATCATCAACCACGCAAACTATATCAAGTACACCGCCTTCCCGCGAAGCGATAACTCCGCATGAAACGCCAAAAACTATTGACCAACTGACCGCTCAGAACAATGTGGTCAGTTTTATGGAAAAATATCAAAAGCTTCCGGCATTTTATATGACGAAAAAACAGGCAAGAGAAGCGGGTTGGGATGCTAAAAAAGGGAATTTATGTGAAGTTTTACCCGGTAGAGCCATCGGTGGCGACCGCTTTTCTAACCGTGAAAAAGGTTTGCCTATTGCACAGGGGCGTCAGTGGTTTGAAGCTGATATAAATTATCGTTGTGGGCACCGTGGTGCAGACCGTCTACTCTATTCCTCTGACGGGATGATCTTCGTCAGTACAGACCATTATAAAACGTTCCAACAAGTTAAATAATTGGGGGCAGCGATGAGCAAGACCGTCGTTTTTGATTTTCGTGAAATAGATAGCCTTGAGGCATTTTATCAGCAATTTCAGCAAAAATTCTCGCTTCCTAAATGGTTTGGACATAATCTCGATGGGTTATGGGATGTGATTACTGGGGAAATAGAGTTACCCGTGACGCTGATTTTTAGCCATTTAAAGGCTGCCCAGCGTACGCAATTTTCATCGGTGATTGAATTGATGAATGAAGCAGAAGAAGAGCTGGATGAAGCATTTATTTTTCTTATAGATATCACGAATAATGAGAATGAAGCTTCTCAAACCCCATGCTAAATTTGCGCAATGATTCTGCGTTTAGCCATATTTTTATGGCAATTAATATTGAGGGCGATTAAGTGGACGGTAAAAAAGTTGTCATTGTTCATGGTTATACCGCATCACCGAATGATAATTGGTTTAACTGGTTAAAAGATGAATTAGAAGCGGTAGGGGCGACGGTTGATGTGCCTGCATTACCGGAATCCAACTCTCCTGATCCGCAAAAATGGCAGCAATGTTTACTTGATGCCAATATTCAGTTTGATGAAAATACTATTTTAGTTGGGCACAGTTTAGGGTGTATTACGGCATTACGTTTTCTGGAAAATAATGCGCCGGAAGGGGCTAAAATTGGTGGCTATGTGCTGGTTTCTGGGTTTGACCGCTCGCTGGATTCGTTGTCTGAGTTGACTGATCATACTCAGTTTTCATTGGATTATAATAAATTGATTGGCATAACAGATAAGCGAGCTTCGATTATCTCTTCCAATGATTGGGTCGTGGATCCTGATGCTTCAATTGAGTTAGCAAAAGCATTAAAAACCTCTGTCACGATGGTAGAAAGTGCGGGACATTTCCTTGATAGAGAAGGCTATACGCGACTTCCTGCGTTACTCAATCTTTTACGATTTTGGTATTAAAATATTCCCCCTTATGTTTGAACTAGCTTGAGTTTTACCGCATAGGGGGATGTGAATATTTTGAATTTACTTACTTTAGATAATTCGGTACAGAGGATTCAAATAGTTGAATCAGCTCAGGATCCATATATAGGTAGTCATCGGGAATATCCAATACATGGATGGGTTTATATTCGAGCAAACGTGAAAAGTCGGCCATCAGCCGATTTTTGTGTTTCTGCTCCATCACAAAAATAACATCCGCCCAGCGAATGAGATCGACATTGATGGGACGTTTGGCATTACGGCTAGTTCCCGCTGAACGGGTGACCCAGCGCGGGTGATTGCGCCAGATCTGTTCAGCGGTAGGGCTACGCCATTGATTTCGACTGCAGATGAATAAAAGGTTCATTTGTCATTTTGCATATCTTCAAGGCTACGTCGCGCAAGTAGTGCGTTACTCACTTGAGGATAATCAATGCCTAGTTGTGCGGCACGAGCCAATTTTTCACTTCGAAGGTACAAATGCTTCCAGTTTTTTTCTGGAGTAAAACATTGGATTTCTTGTGAATTTAAATTGTCGCGTGATTTATTAATACGATCTTTGGCTCGACGCCAAGCTCTATTTCGGGTGTTATCCATATTTGCCTCATTAATTTATCGTGGTTCAGCAGCCGCGATAATACGGGTCAAAATATGACGTTGAAGATGATAGTGCGATTTGGTATCGCAAGCAACAATGCGGTGGGTTTTTAAGAATACTCCCCTAAACCACTGTGGGTATAGGGGAATCGATGATTAGTTGCTATCAGAAAGCTCTTTCAGATATTGGAAAATCTGGCGGAATGCTTTTGGTGGCTTATTTCCATCACGCTCTTTCTTCGCATTACGGACTAATGCACGCAGTTGCTGGCGATCAGTTTGTGGGAACAGCGCAACGACTTCTTCAATGACTTCATCGCCATCAGCCAATAAACGGTTACGTAAATCTTCCAGCTTGTGCATAATGACAACTTGCTGGTTATGGCGGTTTTTCAGCTTATCGAGGGCGTCAGTGATTGGTTCAACCTCACGGGAACGTAGCAGTTTACCAATAAGCTGCAATTGACGACGACGGCCTTCACGCTTAATTTTTTGCGCTAATTCGATAGCCTCAAGTAATTGAGTGTCTAATGGGATGCGCTCAAGCTCGCTTTTACTTAAATCAACAAGTTCAGCCCCCAGTTTTTTGAGGATCTCGGCATCGCGTTTAATTTCGCTTTTGCTGACCCAAATAATCTCATCGTCCTCATCATCTTGGGGCGCTGGGATATCATCCAGCCAATCTTCAGGCTGTTTGGCCATAGGGATTTTCCTTTTTACTAAACGCCGCCGTGTAATTACGAGTAATTAGCATGATTTACGGCGTTGTGAGTGTTAACATTTATAGATTAACTCTATTGTAACTGGGAAAACCCCCTTATGACTACCTGACAATGACGAGTCTAGGTAGAAAATCACTTTTCCCCTCTTTATTGGACAAAATGCATGAGTGTTACTGAACAAGTTGCCGAACAACGTAAACAATTAGAACAAGCCGTCGCCCACGCATTGGAATTCGCCAAAAGCCGTTGTGATGGCGCTGAAGTTGCAGTCAATAAAAGCACTGGCATTAGCGTGAGCACTCGCCAAGGTGACGTGGAGAATGTGGAATTTAACAGTGATGGGGCGCTCGGGATCACGGTTTACCATAAACAACGCAAAGGTAGTGCATCTTCAACGGATTTAAGCGAAGAAGCCATTGAGCGTACAGTTCAAGCCGCGATTGATATTGCGAATTATACCTCTGAAGACCCATGCGCAGGTCCTGCTGAAAAATCATTACTGGCATTCGATGCACCGGATTTAAACTTGTTCCAAGCTACAGAGCTTTCCCCCGAGGAAGCCATTAAGCTGGCCTCGATTGCGGAAATGACCGCATTAAATGCAGATTCACGCATTGTGAATACGGAAGGCGGTAGCTTCAATGGGCACTATGGTATCCGTGTCTTTGGTAACTCTCTTGGCTTATTAAAGAGTTACAGTTCTAGCCGTTATTCGATGTCGAGCTGCGTAATCGCCGAGCAAAATGGCGAAATGGAGCGCGATTATGCGTATACCATCGCACGCAGCATGCAGGCATTGAAATCCCCTGAGTGGGTAGGGCAAGAGTGTGCTCGTCGTACATTATCTCGCTTATCGCCGCGTAAATTGCCAACCATGAAAGCCCCAGTGATTTTTGCCTCAGAAGTGGCGACGGGGTTATTTGGTCATTTAGTCGGTGCTATCAGCGGCAGCAGCATTTATCGTAAATCATCATTCTTAATGGATAGCCTTGGCAAACAAATTTTACCAAGTTGGTTAACTATCAATGAGCAGCCACATTTAATGGGCGGATTAGCCTCATCCCCATTTGACAGTGAAGGTGTGCGTACCACTGAGCGCAATATTGTGGAAAATGGCGTTCTGCAAACCTGGCTGATGACCAGTTATTCTGCGCGTAAACTGGGTCTGCAAAGCACGGGTCATGCGGGGGGGATCCATAACTGGCGCATTGAGGGACAAGGCTTATCATTTGACGCTTTGTTGAAGCAAATGGGTACTGGCTTAGTGGTCACTGAGCTGATGGGACAGGGTGTGAGTGGAATTACGGGGGATTATTCCCGTGGTGCATCCGGTTTTTGGGTAGAAAATGGCGAAATTCAGTATCCGGTGAGCGAAATTACTATTGCGGGTAATTTAAAGGATATGTGGATGAATATGGTGACTATTGCCGATGATATCGAAACGCGCAGTAATATTCAGTGTGGCTCTGTGTTGATCCCTGAAATGAGTATTGCAGGGCAGTAAGTTATCATTGTTCAATAAGCGCTAAATAGCAAAAAGGCACTCAATGAGTGCCTGAATACCGCCTGAAGACTAACGACAGTTTCTTGATGGAAACTTTTTTCGGCTAGTCTTCTTTCTCTTGTTGAGCATCGCCACTAGCGATGGAACTCGCCAGCCGCTTCAGGTTGATAAACAATCTCTAACACACGAACACGGGTTTCTACGCCGTTTGGCAGTGCCCAGCTAATTTCGTCGTTAACATGCAAACCTAATAACGCTGCACCGATTGGCGCCATTACGGACAGTTGTTCTGCACTATCTTTAAGAGAGGCAGGGTAAACCAATGTGCGTGTGCGCTCTTCGTTACTGATTAAATCTAAGAAACGAACAGTACTGTTCATCGTGACCACATCCGCAGGGATCTCTTGTGGAGAGACGATATCTGCGCGGTCTAATTCGTCGTTTAGTGCTTCAGCAACAGGCGTACCCGCATAAGCGGCTTGCTCCATCAGGGCATCTAAGCGTTCTGCATCTAAATCATTGATAATAATTGTTGGCTTTGTCATACCACACTCCAATAGGGACGTACAAAGCAAACACCCCCCACCCAGAAGGCAGGGGGTGTTTGCTAGAAAATAGATTATGTAAAATATTAGGCGCTATAGGCGTTAAAGGGAAGAGATCGGGATCACGAACTCGGTGCCTATGCGTGTAAAACCGTGTATATCGCTCTGTTCGCTAAGATGTAAGACGCAATGAGTTGGGCTACTCTTCGTCAAATCCACTTTCAAACAGTTTAATGATTGCGGATAACGCCAAATCTTCATCGGGTCCGCTAACCTCGATATCAATTTTACTGCCTTGTTCCGAGTCTAACATCAACATCGCAATAACGCTATCCGCCTCGGCCTCAATTTGACTGTCATTTTTTAAAATGACTCTAGAGTTAAATTGTTTAACTAAATCATAGAGAAGCATTGCTGGTCTGGCATGCATACCAAGACGGTTTTTCAGCGTAATCGTCGCTTTGACGGTCATTGCTTGCGTTTTTCCAACGTTCTGTGGCGTGACTGGACGTTTTTCCCACGGGAGCGGAAATAATCAGCCAGCTGTTCTGCCACATACACCGAACGGTGTTTTCCTCCCGTACAGCCGATGGCGACGGTGAGATAGCTGCGGTTATTGGTTTCTAACATTGGCAACCATAACTCTAAGTAACTGCGAGTCTGGTAAATGAAGTTATGAACCTCTGTGTGTCTGTCCAAGAAGGCCGCAACAGGACGATCTAAACCGGTCATTGGACGCAGTTTAGGATCCCAGTGTGGGTTTGGTAAAAAGCGCACATCGAAAACGTAGTCAGCATCAATAGGGATGCCGTGTTTGAAACCGAAGGACTCAAACACCATCGTCAGTTCACGCTCGCGTTTGCCCATTAAGCGAGTTCTGAGCATTTCCGCTAATTCGTGCACTGACATTTCTGAGGTATCAATGACCAAGTCAGCGCGGGAGCGCAGCGGCTCTAATAGCTCGTTTTCTTCATCGATGGCACTTTCTAAGGACAAGTTTTTACTTGAAAGCGGGTGTAATCGACGGGTATCACTATAACGACGAATTAATGTGTTGCGATCCGCATCCAGAAATAGCAGTTGTGGTGAGAAGGTTGATGGCAGTTTATCAATCGCTTCTTCGAACACTTCTGGATTGTCGGGCATATTACGCACGTCAATGCTCACGGCCGCAGAAATATTGCGATCGGCAAGTGAATTAGCTAATTCCGGCAGTAAGACTACCGGAAGGTTATCCACACAATAGAAACCCATATCTTCCAGCGCGCGTAGGGCAACGGATTTTCCCGAACCGGAACGGCCGCTGACAATCATCAGCACCATGAGCTAACTCCCTTCTGTCTCTTAAGGATTTATATCTTAATGATCGATTTCTGACTGATCACACATTTCTAATTGATCAAACACGTCTGACTATTTTGCATTTTGCGGTGTTTTACGATGCCGAATGAAAGAAATCATAACAATATCATTAGGCTGGCATCAACACATATTAGTTATTACTTACTCAATGATGATCTGATATAACTCTTCGTCACTTTGCGCACTGCGTAGACGCTTACAGAATGCTTTATCCGCTAATTTTTTAGCGATAAGAGATAAAGTATGTAAGTGAGTTTTACATTGATCCGATGGAACAAGTAATGCAAAAAGCAGATCAACAGGTTGGTTATCAATCGCATCAAACGCAATGGGCTCTTCTAAATGCAAAAACACGCCAGCGGCGCGTGCACTTTCGCCTTCACTAAGTTTGCCATGAGGGATTGCAATTCCACCACCAATACCCGTGGTACCCACTTTTTCTCTGGTTAGTAACGCTTCAAATACCGTATTTTCCGGTAATCCCAACTCGGCGGCCGCTAACTCACTAATAATTTCTAATGCTCTCTTCTTACTGGTGCAAACTAAATTATTACGTGTGCAACTGGCAGATAAAACATCGCTTAATTGGATTTCTATATCACTATTCATTTTATTATTCACTTAGGACTACAAAACCAGATGATGTATGCCACCATCTGGTTCAGAACATTCATCAGCCAAAGACTAATCAGTCAACGACTGGCTAAATGTATTAGTGTTGTCTCAGTTTTTCTTTATGTTTGGTTAATTGGCGTGACAGCTTATCAAGGAGTAAATCAAGTGCCGCGTACATATCGTCGTCTTCCGCTGATGCGTGAAGTTCTGCGCCGTTGAGTTGCAGGGTGGCTTCAGCAATTTGCTGAACTTTTTCCACTTTCAGAACAACTTGGATACTGTTAATACGATCAAACAATTGCTCTAATTTTTTGAGTTTTTTCTCAACCGTTTCGCGCAATGCCGGTGTAACTTCAATATTGTGTCCAGTAATCTGAAATTCCATACAATCTTCCTTATATTATTGGGTTAAACCAACTGTTTACGTTGATTTGATGGCGGAATAGATAATGACTCACGATACTTAGCAACAGTTCGACGAGCAACTTGTATACCTTGCTCTGCCAGCATACTCGTCAATTTACTGTCACTCAATGGTTTTGCTGGGTTTTCCGCAGCAACCAGCTTCTTCACCAGTGCACGAATCGCAGTGGAGGAGGCTTCTCCTCCGGTGTCCGTACTGACGTGACTGGAGAAAAAATACTTCAACTCAAAAATGCCTCGTGGACTATGCAGGAATTTTTGGGTTGTCACACGGGAGATAGTCGATTCATGCATGTCCACCTGATAGGCAATGTCTGCCAAAATCATCGGTTTCATATACTCTTCGCCTAACTCAAAAAATTCTTGTTGTTGCTCAACAATACAGGTCGCCACTTTCAGTAATGTTTCATGGCGGCTCTCTAAGCTTTTAATCAGCCATTTCGCATCCTGCAAGTGACTGCGAATATATTGCGTGTCACTTTCGCTGGCTGAATTATTTGCCATTGAAGCATAATGATTATTGATGCTTAACTTAGGGATGCTATCTGTATTTAACTCAACTTGCCAGTGTCCACCGACTTTTTTCACCAGCACATCGGGAATAACATATTCCGATTCACCCGTATTGATTGACTGCCCTGGCTTGGGATTCAGCGTAAGGATCAGGTCAATTGCTGTTTTCAGCGCATCTTCTTTTAAACGGGTCAGTTTACTCAGTTGACGAAAGTCACGATTTGCCAGTAAATCAATATGATTGCTAATAATCAGTCTAGCTTCTTGCAGGCCAATTGTCTCTTTGGGGTATAAAGAGAGCTGGATCAGTAAACACTCTTTGAGATCCTGCGCCGCCACCCCTAATGGGTCGAAATGCTGAATGCGTTTTAAAACGGCAACCACTTCTTCTAAAGTGATATCGGGGTCATCAATCCCTTCGTGGATCTCACTGATTGAACTTGTGAGATAGCCTGAATCATCAATCGAATCGATAATCGAGGTTGCAATCGCGCGGTCGGTATCGGTAAACGGGGTGAGATCCGCTTGCCAGATTAGATAATCTTGCAGTGTTTGGGTGGTTTCCCCTTGGTAAACAGGAAGTTCATCGAAGCTATAGTCGTTGCTCGTTCCTGACGGGGTGCCTGCCGTATAGATTTCATCCCAATCAGCATCTAGCGGAAGCTCATCGGGCATATCTGCTTTTTCGAGGGCATCTTTAGTATCGATTTCGCTGCTGTCAGTGTCGTTGCTTAGACTATCTAAATTTTCTTGCTCAGAGGATGATTCTTCTTGTTCGAGCAGAGGGTTGGTTTCAAGGGCGAGTTGAATTTCTTGTTGAAGCTCAAGTGTGGATAATTGCAACAGGCGGATGGCCTGTTGCAATTGAGGCGTCATTGCAAGTTGTTGACTGATTCTGAGCTGCAAACTTTGCTTCATGAATGTGCTTTATTCTCCATTACCACTTACACAACCAATGCCATGACAACCAACAAGGCAAAACTACAGTCTACAATTTACAAACTACAGTCTAAAGCCTTCACCCAAATAAACGCGTTTCACTTGCTCGTTTTCAAGGATCATCTCTGGCGAGCCGTGAGCAATCAAGTGCCCTTGACTAACAATGTAAGCACGTTCGCAAACATCGAGAGTTTCACGGACGTTATGGTCGGTGATTAACACGCCGAGCCCGTAGTCGCGCAAGTGTTGGATGATTTTTTTGATATCCAAAACGGAAATCGGGTCAACCCCTGCAAACGGCTCATCTAACAGGATAAATTTTGGATTAGCGGCGAGGGCGCGTGCAATTTCCACACGACGACGCTCACCACCAGACAGTGACTGGCCTACGCTATCACGCAAGTGAGTAATACTGAACTCTTCCATCAGTTCTTCAGCGCGCTCTTTGCGCTGTTCTGAGGTTAAGTCTGGGCGAATTTCTAACACCGCCATCAGGTTGTCATACACACTGAGACGGCGGAAAATAGACGCTTCTTGAGGAAGGTAGCCAATGCCACGACGAGCGCGCTCATGCAGAGGCAGTAAGCTAATATCTTCCCCATCAATTAAAATTTTACCAGCATCCCGCTGAACAATGCCGACTACCATATAAAAAGTGGTCGTTTTACCCGCACCGTTAGGGCCTAAGAGACCAACGATTTCCCCTGATTTCACTTCAAGGCTGACGTCAGTGACTACGCTGCGTTTTTTATAGGATTTCGCCAGATTCTCTGCGGTTAGTGTTGCCATAACAATTATTTACTCTTACTTGTTGATGAACCCTGCGCTGCTGGGCCTTTCTCTTGTAACTGGGCTGGTAATAAGACAGTCGTTACGCGCTTGCCTTTATCACTGAACGCTTCCATTTTTTGCGTTGGAACGACGTAAGTAATCTTATCGCCTTTGATATTGCTATCGAGCTGTTCAAGGTAGGCATCACCAGTTAATGTAACCAACTGCTGATCAACTTCATAACGTGCTTTGGATGCGTGACCTTTAATTGGTTTGCCATCGTCTTGTAACTGGAAGAAAGTCACTGGCGTACCAAATGCTTCAATGACGATTTTATCGGAATCGCTGCTTGGACGCGTCACAACAACTTTGTTGGCACGAATATCAATGGAACCTTGTTTGATAACAACGTCATCAGTAAATGTGGTGATATTTTTTTCTAAATCAAGAGATTGCTTAACCGAGTTAATGGTCATCGGCTGTTGAGTATCTGTTTTCAGTGCCATTGCCGGCAGGCTAAGAGCCAAAATTGCACTTGCAACAGCCCCTTGAATAAAACTTTTCTTAGTTACTTGATTCATTGTGTTGCTCTTTTGGTTGTAACTCATAGTGAGTTTTAACATCTTCAATTAATTCAGCGGTTCTTGTACGAAGGTTCCCCTTCATTTTTAAGCCCGTTGAATTTAGCCCGTGTCCGATAATGGTAACTTTATCGTCAGATGAAACATCTTGTGTGACTAGATTGACCACCGCATTATCTGTGGTAATACGCTGGATTTGAGGCTCTGGGGTCAAACTGTCAACTTGAACATCGCTATACAGATAGAGCACGCGTTCTTTGGTTAATCTTGCTTTAATGGATTTCACCGTCCAAGTCGGCGTACCCGCATCGTTATAAGTGGTTAATACCGGATTGGTAAACCATGTGATTTTTCCATCGGTATAATTATCAACTTTGCTCGCGGCGAGTTTATAGGCTAAATCGCCCGCAGGATTATAGACGAAAGTTACCGAATCATCAGTTTGATAATTAGGTTTCCCATCATTGATTTCTGTTGTTAATGGTTTGGAGTCGTCGTAAACCGAAAAGTTCCAACCAATTAGCCCCAGTACAATGAGGGATAAAACAATGATTAACCACTTTTTTGCGTTGCTCATGAATGATATCTGTTCTTTAAATCGACAAGCCTTTAGCTTCTTCCAGTTTATTTTGGGATAACAGAATAAGGTCGCAGAGTTCACGTACTGCACCTTTTCCGCCACCAATATGCGTTACATAGTCTGCTTTAGGTAATAACAATGGGTGTGCATCAGCCACCGCAACAGATAACCCAACTTTTGCCATCACAGGCCAGTCAATGAGGTCATCACCAATGTAAGCTGTTTGCTCTTCTGTTAGTTGTAGTTTATCTAACAGTTCGCGATACGCCAAAAGCTTATCGCTTTGTCCTTGGTAAAGATATGTAATACCTAACGTTTGGGCTCTGTCTTCCAGCAATTTAGCTTTGCGCCCGGTGATAATAGCGACTTCAATTCCTGAGGTTAATAGGCAGCGAATGCCATACCCATCGCGGACATTAAAGGCTTTTAATTCTTCGCCGTTATTCCCCATGTAAATTAAACCGTCGGACATCACGCCATCGACATCACAGATAAGCAGTTTAATTTTGGTCGCTTTTTCTATCACAGAATTCGCTACAGACCCATAGCAAGTATTCTGATAATTAGGGTTCATTCTATTTCCTTTATGTATACTTTTCGACTTATACCACACCCGCTTGCAGTAGGTCGTGCATATGGAGAACACCCACTAATTGGTCGCCATCTGCCACTAATAACGACGTGACATGGCGAGATTGCATCAGGTTCAGCGCTTCAACCGCTAGCATGCCCGGTGCGACTCGAATACCGCCCGGCGTCATTAAATCGGCGATTTTGGCATTGTTGAGGTCGATGCCCATATCAAAAATGCGGCGTAAATCTCCATCCGTGAAAATCCCTTGAATATTCATGTCGTCATCACAAATGACGGTCATACCCAGTTTTTTACGGGTTATTTCCACAAGGGCTTCCCGTAAAGTGGCACTTTTCGGAATATGAGGAACATCGTCACCGGTACTCATTAAATCACGAACTAAGAGTAAAAGTTTGCGCCCAAGTGCGCCCCCGGGATGAGACAGCGCAAAATCATCTGCTGTGAAGCCGCGGGCGGTTAACAATGCAATGGCTAACGCATCACCCATCACTAATGTTGCTGTGGTACTTGTTGTTGGTGCCAAACCAAGCGGGCAGGCTTCTTGCGGTACTTTTATGCATAAGTGTATATCTGCATATTTGCCCATATTGCTGTCTGGATTATTGGTCATGCAGATCAGTGGGACTTTGATACGCTTTAATACGGGCAGTAGGGCTAAAATTTCCCCCGATTCACCCGAATTCGAAATCGCTAATACAACGTCTTTATTGGAGATCATCCCTAAATCGCCATGGCTGGCTTCTCCGGGATGCACGAAAAATGAAGGCGTTCCTGTGCTGGCAAGCGTCGCCGCAATTTTCCGTCCAATATGCCCTGATTTCCCCATTCCCATAACGACCACTTTTCCCTGACAAGAAAAGATTTGCTGACAAGCAAGGTCAAAGTCATGATTAATATATTGTTCTAGGTTTTTCAGACCTTCGCGTTCGATATGGAGAACTTCTTTACCTACTTTCTGAAAATCGATATTTGACATGTCTAATTCCATGGATGTTTTCGGGTGAATCAAAAGTGTCGGTTGGTTCAAAGTTTCGGTTAGATCAAAAAAGAGAAATCGGATTGTATAACGAATACTTAGTATCAGTAAGTATTTTGTCTCTAAGCTTTTATGAATGTCATGGTTATTATGAATGTGATAGTTATGAGTCTCTATTAGCGATTTGAGCTCAAAAGCGCCTTTTAGGGTTTAACCGCACCGATGCCCAAAAAAAATTTTTTTAATTCTCTTAACCTTATGGTTGGATATATAAATTTCTAAGAGCTATCTTCTATTAATTAGGTAAAATATTAGTTAATACTATTTGGTTTATGTTTCTGTAAAACCCTGAATTTATTTAGGTAGAATCATAGTTTGACCTATAACGAGCTATTAAACGATGCAAGCACAGACAGAGAACTTAATCGAAGTCAAAAACATGTCATTTACACGGGGAAATAGGAAAATATTTGAAAATATTAACCTAACTGTGCCTCGTGGTAAAATTACTGCGATTATGGGGCCTTCAGGGATTGGTAAAACTACATTACTCAGACTGATTGGCGGACAACTGCGCCCAGAAGAAGGAGAAATCTGGTTTGATGGCGATAATATTCCTGCGCTGTCTCGTTCTAAGTTATACCAATCGCGTAAAAAAATGAGCATGTTATTCCAATCCGGTGCCTTGTTTACCGATATGGACGTTTTTAATAATGTAGCTTTCCCTTTGCGTGAGCACACAAATTTACCGGAGTCATTGATTCATACGACGGTGATGATGAAATTAGAGGCGGTGGGGTTACGCGGAGCCGCAAAATTAATGCCATCAGAACTTTCAGGGGGAATGGCACGCCGTGCGGCGTTAGCAAGGGCTATCGCTCTGGATCCTGACCTGATTATGTTTGATGAGCCTTTTGTGGGGCAAGACCCAATCACGATGGGCGTTTTGGTCAAACTGATTGATGAACTCAACCAAGCGTTAGGGGTGACCTGCGTAGTGGTTTCCCATGACGTTCCTGAAGTGCTAAGTATTGCCGATAAAGCGTATATTGTGGCGCAGCAACATGTTATCGCGAAAGGAACTGGGGAAGAGTTACGCGAAAACCAAGATCCGCGCGTCAGACAGTTTATGGATGGTATTGCCGATGGTCCTGTGCCATTCCGCTTTCCGGCTAATGACTATTCGGCTGATTTATTAGGGTAAATGAACATGATAATTAAGGCGATTGCTGCCTTCGGACGTCGATGGATTGAAACATTTGCGGCTTTTGGTCGAGCAGGCTACTTATTATTTGGTGCACTATTTGGCAAACCTGAGTTTGGCAAACAGTGGCCACTGTTAGTTAAACAGCTTTATTCGGTAGGGGTTCAGTCTCTACTTATCGTGGCGGTGTCGGGTCTGTTTATCGGCATGGTGCTCGGTTTGCAAGGTTATTTGGTACTGACGACGTTCAGTGCAGAAGCTAGCCTTGGCATGATGGTCGCGCTTTCTCTATTGCGTGAACTGGGGCCAGTGGTCACTGCGCTGTTGTTTGCGGGACGAGCAGGCTCGGCATTAACTGCAGAAATTGGTTTGATGAAAGCCACTGAGCAGATTTCGAGTTTAGAAATGATGGCGGTGGATCCTCTGCGCCGTGTTGTCGCCCCAAGGTTTTGGGCGGGATTCATTAGCATGCCGCTGTTATCACTGATTTTTGTCGCCGTCGGTATTATTGGTGGGGCCATTGTCGGTGTGGATTGGAAAGGGATTGACCCAGGTTTCTTCTGGTCATCCATGCAGTCTTCTGTCGAGTGGCGACTCGATTTAGTGAACTGTTTTATCAAAAGTTTAGTCTTTGCAATTACAGTAACGTGGATTGCACTATTTAATGGTTATGATGCGATTCCAACCTCGGAAGGAATTAGCCGTGCAACGACGAAAACTGTTGTGCATGCATCATTATCGGTTCTAGGGTTAGATTTCGTACTGACAGCACTGATGTTTGGGAACTAAGTCATGCAAAGTAAAAAAAGTGAAATATGGGTGGGTTGTTTTATGTTGCTGGCGATAGCCGCAATTGTGTTCCTCTGCTTAAAAGTAGCGGATTTACAATCGATTGGTAGTCAGTCAACTTACCGAGTTTCCGCCTCTTTTGAAAACGTGGGTGGCTTAAAAGTTGGCTCTCCAATCAAAGTCGGTGGCGTTGTCGTGGGACGGGTTGCGAATATTTCTTTAGATAAAAAGAACTATATTCCTGACGTTCAAATCGATTTGCTCAGTGAATATGACAATATTCCTGATTCCAGCTCGCTATCAATTCGGACTTCAGGCCTGCTTGGTGAACAGTATATCGCCATGAATATCGGTCCTTATGACGAAGATATGGGGATTGCGATGTTAAAAGATGGCGGTCGTTTAGAAGACACCAAACCGGCTATGGTGCTGGAAGATTTAATCGGTCAATTCTTGTATAAGAGTGGTGATAGCCAAGGTACTGAAGCAGCCGCACCTGCAGCACCGGCATCCGCGCCAGAGACTCATGTGGCAGCACCGTCAGAGCCTGCTGCTCACTAAGTTGTAATTCCCTGTGAACTTAAAAGGAATGAATTATGTTTAAACGTTTAATAATGATAGCTATGTTAGTGGTTGCGCCATTTGCGATGGCGATTGACCAAACTAACCCGTATAAGCTTATGGAAGAAGCCGCAGCGAAAACCTTCGATCGCTTAAAAGCGGAACAACCTCAAATCAAACAAAACCCAGATTACTTACGTACTATCGTGCGTGAAGAGTTACTGCCATATGTGCAAATTAAGTATGCGGGTGCGTTGGTATTAGGCACTTACTATAAAGATGCCACTCCAGCGCAGCGCGATGCCTATTTTAAAGCATTTGAGTCTTATCTTGAGCAAGTTTATGGCCAAGCGCTGGCGATGTATCACGGTCAAACGTACACCATCGCTCCTGAACAGCCGATTGGTGACAAGAATATTGTCGCTATCCGAGTGACCATCAATGACACTAATGGCCGCCCTCCAGTACGTTTGGATTTCCAATGGCGTAAAAACAGTAAAACAGGTTACTGGCAGGCGTATGACATGATTGCTGAAGGCGTTAGCATGATCACCACCAAGCAAAATGAGTGGGGTGATATTCTGCGTAAGCAAGGTATTGATGGATTGACAGCTCAATTACAACGTAGTGCTCAGGTGCCGATTACGTTAGAAGAGAGCAAGTAAGATGAGTAGTTTGTTATCTTGGACGAAAAATAACAAAACATTGGCGTTTTCCGGTATTTTAAATCGCGATTCTCTGGTTGAATTTTGGGATAAGCGCCAAGCCTTGTTGACCCAAGTTGAGCAAATTGATGTTTCTGATTTAACCCATGTGGATTCTACCGGACTCGCCATGCTAGTGCGTCTGAAAGGGGAGTATCAATCCCAGCAACGTCATTTTGGCCTTGTTGGTGTGAGCGATAATCTCAATACCTTGATGGAATTGTACGGGGTAAAGCCTCTGCTGATGGATTAAGTCAAGTTATGTAAAAAATAGCGCTTCTGAGTGTTTTTATACGCCAGAAGCGTTTTCTTTAGTTTAAGTGTTAAGCTGAATCCTTTAGGATAGATGGCTATATTTATTATCATAATTAATTACAAAATTGAGTCATTATGGATACCAACGAAATTAAACAAGTCTTAATGGAAAAGCTGTCACTGGATGAAGTGATAGTGAATGGCGATGGCAGTCATTTTCAAGTTATCGCTGTTGGCAGCCTTTTTGACGGCATGAGCCGTGTTAAACAGCAGCAAGCAGTCTATGCGCCGCTAATGGAATATATTGCGGACAACCGAATTCATGCGCTTTCAATTAAAGCTTATACCCCAGCGCAGTGGGAGCGTGATCGTAAGCTGAGCGGCCTATAAGTTTGAATATGTAAGCGGACAGTTTGTAAAAATCTGACACACGAGAATACCAGAATGGATAAATTTTTAGTTAAAGGGCCAACCCGCTTAGAGGGTGAAGTCTCTATTTCAGGCGCTAAAAACGCCGCACTGCCAATCCTGTTCGCTGCTTTACTGGCTGAAAAGCCAGTTGAATTACAGAATGTCCCTAAGCTGAAAGACATCGACACCACAATTAAGTTACTGAGCCAACTTGGCGTCAAAATCGAGCGTAATGGTTCGATTTTTGTTGATGCTAGCAATGTGACTGAATATTGTGCGCCGTATGATCTGGTGAAAACCATGCGTGCCTCTATTTGGGCATTAGCGCCGCTGGTTGCACGTTTTGGTCACGGTGAAGTTTCTCTACCAGGTGGTTGTGCCATTGGTGCTCGTCCAGTGGATTTACATATCAGCGGTTTAGAAAAACTAGGCGCGAAAATTGTCCTTGAAGATGGTTATGTTAAGGCAACGGTGAATGGGCGTCTGAAGGGCGCTGATATCGTGATGGACAAAGTGAGCGTGGGTGCCACTATCAGCATCATGACTGCCGCAGCGCTTGCTGAAGGAACAACTTCCATCGAGAACGCCGCTCGTGAACCCGAAATTGAAGATACCGCTAATTTCTTAAATGCGTTAGGTGCGAAAATCACTGGTGCAGGAACTGACCGTATTGTCATTGAAGGTGTGGCTCGCTTAGGTGGCGGTGTGTATCGCGTTCTGCCAGACCGTATTGAAACAGGCACATTCTTAATCGCGGCTGCGGTTTCTCGCGGTAAAGTGGTTTGCCGTAATGCACGTCCAGATACGCTGGATGCGGTGCTGGCAAAATTACGAGAAGCTGGGGCTGATGTTCAAACGGGTGAAGATTGGATTAGTCTAGATATGCACGGTAAACGTCCAAAGGCGGTTACATTGCGTACTGCTCCACATCCTGGTTTCCCTACTGATATGCAAGCACAATTTAGCTTATTAAACCTGGTGGCTGAAGGTACGGGTGTTATCACTGAAACTATTTTCGAAAACCGTTTTATGCATATTCCAGAGTTAATTCGTATGGGTGCGCATGCGGATATCGAAAGTAATACAGTCGTGTGCCATGGCGTTGAAAAACTGACTGGTGCGCAAGTGATGGCAACAGATTTACGTGCTTCCGCAAGCTTAGTGATTGCTGGTTGTATCGCGGGTGGAACAACGACAGTTGACCGTATCTATCATATCGATCGTGGATATGAAAATATCGAAGCGAAATTAAATGCGTTAGGCGCTAATATTCAACGCGTTAAATCTGAAGACTAATTCCAGATTGCGTTGATATCATCGCAAAAGCGAGATTTCAAAAAAAACAAAAAGGTTGTTCTTCATCGGAACAACCTTTTTTTTCGGGCTTATTTTGAGTGGAAGATTTGACTGGGCGGAATTGAGGATTTAGTTCGCTTGCCCTTCAGGAAGTTCTTCAATCACGATATCGATGTTTTGCACATTACCATCACGTAAAATTTGAACGGGGATTTTTGTACCGGGGCGAATTTCGGCAACATAATCCATCGTTTCTGCGGCAGAAACGGCAGGTTTTCCATCTAAGGATAAAATAATATCTCCTTGCTCAATGCCTGATTTTGCAGCGGGCCCATTGGCTGAGACTTGGAAAATCCTTAATCCTTGAATTTGATTGATATTATTTGTATTTGTGCGAATTTGCGGTAACTCACGAGCCGTAATGCCGATGTAGCCTCGAACAACACGACCATCACGGATCAATTTTTCCATGATTTTGGTTGCTAGAGCCGTAGGGATAGCAAAACTCAGCCCTTCAGAACTCACGCCTTGCCCTGCACTGAATGAAAGGGTGTTTATACCAACCAATTCCCCTTCAGTATTGATGAGGGCACCACCGGAGTTACCGGAGTTAATCGAGGCATCGGTTTGTAGGAAATTTTGGCGGCGTGTGGAGCTTAACCCGACACGACCTGTCGCGCTGATAATTCCTTGGGTGACTGTTTGTCCAAGGTTATAAGGGTTTCCAATGGCTAAAACGACATCTCCAACATGGGTGATGCGCTTGGTATTAATGGGGATAACGGGGAGATTTTCAGCGTCTATCTTTAAGACGGCGAGGTCGGTGAGAGGGTCTGAGCCGACTAAAAGCGCATCGAAAATGGCACCATCTTGTAAAGCAACAAGGATTTGATCTGGGTTATCCACCACATGTTTGTTGGTCACTATGTAGCCATTAGCGCTTAATATCACCCCTGATCCAAGAGATTGTAATTCCCGACCCGATTGGGAAAAACTCCCTTTAGAGCTGCTATAGACATACACCACCGCAGGCGCGGCACGGCGTACGGCCTTGTTATAGCTTACAGGCTCGCTATTGGTTTTCCCATACAGTAAATCAGCCAGTCCCTGTGGGCGCAATGAGGGGACAGCCACAATAATGATTGAGGCAGTGACCAATCCAAGCAGGACAGACACAAGCAGCTTTTTGACCATGTTAAAGGTTACCAAGTTCGCTATGATGGAAATGACAGACAGAGAGATGCTTGAGCATAACATAAAAAAACGGGTACAGCAGAGTGATACTGTACCCGTTTTATTGATTTATGTGCGGTAACTTAATGAATTAGTTTTTCATTAATAAGTAGAGTGTTTCACCGCCACGCAGCACTTTCATCGCTAATACTGGCGGTTTGCTATCGATGATTTTGCGGAATTGGTCGATACTTTCTACGCGAGTGTCATTCACGCCAAAGATTAGGTCGCCTTTCGCTAAACCAACCGCAGCAGCCGGAGACTTAGGTGCTACGCTGTCAACTTGTACCCCTTTGGTATTACTAACAACCGCATTGGAAATGGTGGCGCCTAATAAGGATTCACTCAGTTTTTCCGCGTTGGTCGCTGAACCTTCATCGCTTTCTAGCACCACTTTCACTTCCATTGGTTTGCCTGAACGGATCAGGCCAAGGGTGATTTCTTTACCTAACTGGCTGGTACCAATTTTCGCTCTTAATTCCGCGAAGCTATTAATACGTTTACCATCTACAGACACTAAAACGTCACCCGATTTGATGCCCGCTTTTGCCGCTGATGATTTTGGAATGACTTCACTGACGAAGGCACCACGTTGTGCATCGATATTGAAGGCTTTAGCGATATCAGAGTTCATCTCTGTGCCTTTAATACCTAAAATTCCGCGTTTAACTTCACCGTGTTTAATCAGCTGCTCGCTCAGGCTTTTCGCCATATTGCTTGGGATAGCAAAGCCGATACCAATATTTCCGCCACCAGGCGCTAAAATTGCGGTGTTAATCCCAATCAGCTCACCGTTTAAGTTAACCAGCGCACCACCGGAGTTACCACGGTTGATTGAGGCATCGGTCTGGATAAAGTTTTCTAAGCCTTCCAGATTTAATCCGCTACGACCTAACGCAGAAATAATCCCAGATGTGGCAGTTTGTCCTAAACCGAATGGGTTACCCACGGCAACGGCAAAATCACCAACACGTAGTTTGTCGGAGTCTGCAATAGAAACCGCGGTGAGGTTTTTGATATCTTTCGCATTGCTGATTTTTAATAGAGCAATGTCAGTTTGTGGATCTTTACCAATCAGTTTGACGTCAATTTCGCGACCGTCATTCAGCTGAATTTGGATTTTATCAGCACCATCAATAACGTGATTGTTGGTTAAAACATAACCTTGTGTCGCATCAATGATGACACCAGAACCTAAACCTTCAAATGGGCGCACGCTTTGTTGTTGTGAAGGTGCATTTGGACCAAAGAAGAATTTCAGTTCTTCGGGAATTTGTTGATTTTGTACACGAGTGCCTGAAACATGGATATTCACGACGGCAGGCAGCACTTTTTCCAGCATTGGTGCTAAGCTCGGCATGTTTTGGCTTTGTGCGGTTGCTGGTAATGTGGCCGGTAATGCGGCGCTGCTGATTGCTGGGATCGTGGACAGGGTTAAACCTAAACTCATTGCGACTGCTGTCAGAAAGAAATTTTTTCTTTTCATCATTCCGTAGATTCTCTCAATAGAAAATATCAGCTCATATGAATGGTACCTATAAACGGTACACTAAGGTCATATGGGCGGAGGTATTTTGGGGTCTCAAATAATATTTTACTGATGACTATGACCACGGATTATGCGGAAAAGTTCCCTATACGGATAGTACTTATCCACAATTTTACATCCATTTACATGATGTTTAGGTGAAACGCTAACTTCTATACAGTAGCTAAACTAACTATAAGATTTTATTCGGAATTGGAATGATACGGCGGGGTAAATAACACCACCAGTAACAGGCGCTACTGGTGGCATAATCAAAAAATTACTTCTCTTTTTCATCGAGAGGGCGGAACAGCCCTGAAGCACCTTCAGAGTAATCTCTAGGTGGCATTTTAACCGGTGCTTGGTCATTATCGGCTTCAGATTCAGTCAAACGATAATGGAATGGGTTATCTTGCATATCCGGCATTAACTCGGAAGAGCTTTGCGCCATGTGTTGATACAGTTGGCGATAGTCGCGTGCCATTTTATCCAATAACTCTGCACTGCGAGCAAAATGGCTAACGAGTTCTTTACGATACTCTTCCAGCTCAGTGCTTTTTTTGTCTAATTCAGCCTGTGCTGTTTTTTGTTGACGAAGTTTTGGATTGCCATAACGCACAACCAATGCGCCGATGATAAAGCCAACAACTAATCCTATTAGTGCATACTCCCAAGTCATGCTAACTCCTTCGTTTACTTCAATCAAAATTCACAGAAAATGGTCGCCAAAATTTAGCTCGATTACCCTAACTATACCTGCTAATAGCAAATCTGTTAATGCTAAAGAGTGGAATAATAAAGCGAAATTCCTTACTCTATGCCGAATAGTTAATCGAAAGTTAAATGCTAACAGAATCTGGTTATAATAAAGGCAGTGTATATCATATAACGGTAAAAAAAACCGAAAATTTTAAGGATCACTGAGTTGATGTCACCGATGACCCCTACTATGCGTTACCAACAAGCTCTTGAACAAGGCAATTACCAGCCTGACGACGTACAAAAACAAACCGTAGAGCGATTAGACAAGATTTATCAGCAACTTTGCAGTGCTACGCCTTGCATCCCAAATGAAAAAACAAACGGTCTAAAACAGCGCTTTGGACGCTTGTTAGGGAAATCATCCACAAAAACCTGCGAGCCAGTTCAGGGGTTATATATGTGGGGGGGCGTAGGTCGCGGTAAAACGTGGTTGATGGACATGTTCTACGACAGTTTAACAGGAGATCGCAAATTGCGTTTACACTTTCATCGCTTTATGAAGAAAGTGCAGGAAGACTTAATGGCGCTGCAAGGACAGGAAAATCCGCTCGACATTATTGCTGATGAATTCAAAAAACAGACAGATATTTTGTGTTTCGATGAGTTTTTTGTCTCGGACATTACCGACGCGATGATTCTAGGAACCCTATTAGAAGGGCTCTTTGCGCGGGGTATCACGTTAGTCGCGACATCCAACATTATTCCTGACAACCTTTATCGCAACGGTTTGCAACGCGCTCGCTTTTTGCCTGCTATCGAACAGATAAAAAAATATTGCGATGTAATGAATGTGGATGCGGGGATTGACTATCGCTTGCGTACTCTGACTCAAGCTCATCTATTTTTATCGCCAATTAATGAACAAAATCGCCATCATTTAGATGAAGTGTTTGTAAAACTGGCGGGTAAAGAAGGGCAGCAAAATCCTGTATTAGAAGTTAACCACCGGAAAATGCAGGCAATTCGTTCCGCTGAAGGGGTATTGGCAATCAACTTTAAGGTTTTGTGTGAAGAGCCTCGCAGCCAAAACGACTATATCTACCTCTCAAATTGTTATCATACGGTATTGCTGTATGACGTTCCTGTAATGGGAATGAAGGATGAAAATCCGGCCAGACGTTTTCTCGCACTTATTGATGAGTTCTATGAACGTAAGGTAAAATTGATGATCAATGCACAGGTGCCGATGGATTCACTTTATCAAGGGCAACTTTTGGCGTTTGAATATCAGCGCTGCCTTTCTCGCTTGCAAGAAATGCAAAGTGAAGAATATTTGAAAATCCCGCATTTATCATAGAAGCCAAAGAGGAAATGAGTCTCAAGGACGTCGTTTTCTCTCCAGATTTATGCGCGCTTTTTGAACATGCGGTACTAATTGTTTATTTGAACGTAAAAAAAATGCATTTGGGGTCGATTTTTGTTGCTGACTTCTCTATAATCTTGCGACCCCACGTTACGGCGTTGTTTTTTATTTCCCAAAAAATAACGCATTAATGCCAGCTAGGCTGCTCGAAGGGGTGGGTTTGCTGGACAATGAGTCGCGTGAACCTCGCTATATTTTACGAACATGAGTGTTCACACAACGTGTAACTTCAATATTGGGTAAGTTTTAATGAAAACTTTTACAGCTAAACCAGAGACCGTAAAACGCGACTGGTATGTTGTTGATGCAGATGGCAAAACTTTAGGCCGTCTTGCAACTGAAATTGCTAGCCGTCTGCGCGGTAAGCATAAAGCGGAATATACTCCGCACGTGGATACTGGTGATTACATCATCGTTCTGAATGCAGAAAAAATTGCTGTTACCGGCAAAAAACGCGAAGACAAAATCTACTATCGCCACACTGGCCATATTGGTGGAATCAAGCAAGCAACTTTCGAAGAGATGATTGCTCGTAGTCCTGAGCGTGTGCTTGAAATCGCGGTTAAAGGCATGTTGCCAAAAGGACCTCTGGGTCGTGCAATGTACCGTAAACTGAAAGTTTACGCAGGTAATGAGCACAACCACGCGGCACAACAACCGCAAGTTCTTGACATTTAATCGGGATTATAGCAATGGCTGAAAATCAATACTACGGCACTGGTCGCCGCAAAAGCTCATCTGCTCGTGTCTTTATTAAGCCGGGTAGCGGTAACATCACAATCAATCAACGTACACTGGAACAATACTTTGGTCGCGAAACTGCGCGCATGGTAGTTCGTCAGCCGTTAGAACTGGTTGAAATGTTAGAAAAACTGGACCTGTACATCACTGTTAAAGGTGGTGGTATCTCTGGTCAGGCAGGCGCAATCCGTCACGGTATTACACGTGCACTGATGGCTTATGACGAGACTCTTCGTTCTGATCTGCGTAAAGCTGGTTTCGTTACCCGTGATGCGCGTTCTGTTGAACGTAAGAAAGTGGGTCTGCGTAAAGCACGTCGTCGTCCACAGTTCTCCAAACGTTAATTTATTGCCTTCTGGGCATAAAATTGATGAAAAAGCCCGTCTTTATGGCGGGTTTTTTATTGCCTAAAATAAATCAAATATTGAGCCATCATGATTTAATTAAAATAAAGACAGGCAGAAAATATTATTCTATTATTCCACTCTCATTTTGCGTCATATCTCAAATACAGTAAAAATACAACTCATTAACCATGGAGTTGGCTTTAAGGTTTTAATTTTTAATTATCAAAAACCAAAAGCTGATAATGCTGATTTTAATGTGGATATTCTCCTCTAATAAAATTAACCGATGATTTTCTCTAGGTTAGCCCCCTAAGCTGTACAAAATCTGTTAGACTATGCCCCAGTTTTTTATTTGATTATTTCTCGCTTCCATGAAGCGAGAGGGTTGTGCTGACTTTCAAAATGGATCTTGAAGGTTAAGTACATGGGATTTTAAAAATGGAAATAATGAATTAATCCTTATTTAAGGATCATTATTTTTATCATTTGGAGGTTTTAATGGCTGTTGCTCCTAATAAACGTTCGGTAATGACATTGTTTTCAGGCCCTACTGATATTTTTAGCCATCAAGTACGCATCGTACTCGCTGAAAAAGGTGTTAGTGTTGAGATTGAACATGTCGAGCCTGGTCACCTGCCTCAAGACCTTATTGATCTTAACCCGTATCAAAGCGTACCAACGCTGGTGGATCGCGATCTGACTTTGTATGACCCACATATCATCATGGAATACCTTGATGAGCGCTTCCCTCATCCACCGTTAATGCCAGTTTATCCCGTTGCACGTGGTATTAGCCGTCAGCTGATGCACCGTATCCAAAAAGACTGGTATTCACTGATGACAAAAATCGAGAAAGGAACTGCACAAGAAGCTGAAAGTGCGCGTCGTCAATTAGCTGAAGAGCTGATCGCAGTCTCTCCGACATTTGAACACATGCAATACTTTATGAGTGATGAATTCAGCTTAGCCGATTGCTATTTAGCACCGCTGTTATGGCGCTTACCTGTGTTAGGGATCGAATTAAAGCCTGCAATCAGCAAACATTTACAGATGTACATGCAGCGTGTATTTGAACGCGATTCATTTTTAGCATCATTAACTGAATTAGAGCGTGAAATGCGCCAGTCAGCACGAGGCTAAGTCGGATGATGGAAATGGCACCAATGACACCACGTCGCCCTTATCTGCTGCGCGCCCACTATGAGTGGTTGCTGGATAACGATATGACTCCGCATTTGGTGGTTGATGTCACTCTTCCCATGGTGAATGTTCCAATGGAATTTGCGCGTGATGGGCAAATTGTTTTAAATGTTGCTCCACGTGCAGTTGGTAACTTTGAAATTACCAACGAAGAAGTGCGGTTTAATGCGAGATTCGGTGGTGTACCTCGTCAGGTTTATGTACCAATGGCGGCTATCATGGCGGTATATGCGCGTGAAAATGGCGCTGGTATGATGTTTGAACCGGAAGCAGCTTATGATGAGCACTTTGATGGGGAAGAGAACACAACTGATGAAGCACTGTCTGACAACATCGTATTGGTTCATGATGAAGCCACTCAAACTGAAGAGCCTTCATTCCCAGATGATGAGCCACCAAGACCACCGAAAGGTCGTCCAGCGTTACGGGTTGTGAAATAAACACAAATCGTGGCAATGAAGATTGATATAGTCAATGCTGAAAAGAGGAAGAAATTCCTCTTTTTTTATACCTGAAGAAAACTCATTATTCCTTCTGCGGCTCCACGCCCTTCGGCAATTGCTGTTACCACTAAATCAGAACCGTGTACCACATCCCCCCCTGCAAAAATTTTAGGGTGTGAAGTCTGGTAAGCATAATGATGATGACGAGGGGCAATTATTCTACCGCTCGTATCGCGCTGTATGGAATGTGTGCTAATCCACGGCATATCGTCAGATTCAAAACCAAACGCAATAATGACCACATCAGCAGAGTGTGTAATTTCTTCCAATTTAGTGGAATTCGATAGTGTGCTGGTGAAATGAACACCGATAAGTTGCCCCTCGGAGTTAGTGTTAACCCCAATGGGTTGTAAGTGAAAATGAAACTGTACGCCTTCCTCTTGGGCGTGTAGGACTTCTCGCGGTGTTGCTGGCATTTCTGAAGAGTCACCTCGATAGACACAACTGACCTGGTTGGCTCCTTGGCGAATAGCGCTACGGACACAATCCATCGCGGTATCTCCTGCGCCCATCACAATCACATTCTTATTTTCCAGTGATACGTAAGGATATCGGGGATCGTCAGCGTAACCTAATAAATGACGTGCATTGCCCACTAAATAAGGAAGTGCTTGATAAACACCTATAACGTCTTCGTTGAGGAGATTGCCTGAAACTGGGTGATGGGTGCCGGTTCCAATAAAAACCGCATCAAATTCATTGAGTAACGTTTCTAACGGGATATGTTGCCCAATCTCGGTGTTGAGTTTGAAGATAATCCCCATTTCTTCAAAAATGCGTCGACGATGCTGCATTATTGACTTTTCTAACTTAAAGGCAGGTATACCAAAAGTGAGTAACCCGCCGATTTCAGGATGTTTATCAAACACCGTTGCTTGAACGCCGTGGCGAGCCAACACATCGGCACAGGAAAGACCTGCGGGGCCCGCACCGATAATCGCGACTCGTTTATTGGTTTCCCTAACATGGGAAAGGTCAGGGCGCCAACCTTGTTCAAACGCAGTATCGGTAATATAGCGCTCCAAATGCCCAATCGTGACAGAACCAAAGGTTTCATTCAGGACACAAGCGGCTTCACACAACCGTTCTTGCGGGCAAATTCGACCGCAAATTTCTGGCAAGCTGTTGGTGTGATGACAAAGCTCTGCCGCCTCAAGAATTCGACCTTCTCCAGCTAGTTTTAACCAATTCGGGATAGGGTTATGGAGCGGGCATTTCCACTCACAATAGGGGCTCCCGCAAGATAAGCAACGCTGGGCTTGATGCTGAGCTTCAATGCCGCTCATTGGCTGGTAAATTTCCACAAACTCAATTTTGCGGATCGTCAGCGCTTTTTTTCGAGGTTCAATACGGGGCGAACCCATATTTGAAGAGGACATAGGCACCTTTCCTGCCAAATTCTTTTACGGGAATGATATAAATTAAAGTTTACTTTGATAGCATTGATATAAATAGTGATTATCGTAATAAAGTTACTAATACGCGGGTGAATATCCCATTGTGACAGACGATTTAATGAGCAGGATCGATATTTCGTATGAAACCCCATCCGAAACAGCCCTGTTTGATATATGATTCAGTGAGAATTTAACTAAGGGGTGGTTATGAAAGTACTTCGCGGTCTTGCACAATACTATGTTGACCTGATGATGAAGCTAGGCTTAGTGCGTTTCTCTTTGCTTCTCGCGTCAGCGTTAGTTGTGCTTGCCATGATAATGCAAATGGCGGTAGCGATTTTTCTTCGAGGACAAGTCGATAGCCTCGATATGGTCGGCTCCATTTTCTTTGGCTTAATTATTACGCCATTAGCAGTTTATTTTCTTTCGGTGGTGGTAGAACAATTAGAAGAATCTCGCCAGCGTTTAACGCGCATGGTTGATAAGCTCGAAGTGATGCGAAAGCGTGATGCGGAACTGAATACTCAGCTTCAAGGCAATATTGAGCAACTTAACTTAGAAATTTTAGAGCGTGAAAAAGCCGAAAGTGCCCATCTTGAGTTGTTAGAGCAACTCAAACAAGAAATGAAATACCGAGAACAGACTCAAATTGAGTTCGAACAGCAATCTGTTTTACTGCGTTCATTCCTCGATGCCTCCCCTGACCTTGTTTATTATCGTAATGAAAACAATGAATTTTCTGGTTGTAACCGTGCAATGGAGCTGCTCACTGGTAAGAGTGAAAAACAGCTAGTCGGTTTAACGCCACTGGACATTTATGATGAAGAAATTGCCGCAAAAGTAATGGAAACGGACGAGAAAGTTTTCAGACACAATGTGGCATTAACCTATGAGCAGTGGCTAGTTTACCCTGATGGGAGAAAAGCCTGTTTTGAGCTGCGAAAAGTGCCATTTTATGACCGCGTAGGGAAACGCCACGGGCTAATGGGGTTCGGGCGTGATATTACCGAGCGTAAGCGCTACCAGGAGGCGTTAGAGAACGCTAGTAGAGAGAAGACCACCTTTATCTCTACTATCAGCCACGAGCTTCGTACGCCGCTTAATGGCATTGTGGGGCTTAGCCGTATTTTACTGGATACCAAGCTTACCAAAGAACAATCGAGCTATTTAAAAACCATTCACGTCAGTGCCGTCACCTTAGGCAATATTTTTAATGATGTAATTGAAATGGACAAAATCGAGCGTCGCAAAGTCCAATTGGATAACCAACCTGTGACATTGCCCGAGTTTGTGAACGATTTAGAAAACTTAAGCGGGCTACTGGTTCAGCCGAAAGGCTTGAAGTTTGTTATGGATGTCGCACACGGTTTACCGAAAACTATTCTGACGGATGGCACGCGTTTACGCCAAATTCTGTGGAACTTAATCGGTAATGCGGTGAAATTCACTCAAAAAGGTGAAGTTAAATTGAGCATCTGGCGTGAAGCGGATGACAAGCTATTTTTCCAAGTCAAAGATAGCGGCATCGGTATTCCTAAAGATGAATTAGATAAAATCTTTGCTATGTATTATCAAGTTCGCGATTCCGCTGGTGGACGTCCTGCAACGGGAACGGGGATTGGGCTTTCTGTATCCCGTAGGTTAGCACAAAGTATGGGGGGCGATATTCGCGTGGAAAGCGATATTGGGCATGGTTCAACATTTACATTGTCGATTATAGCCCCTGAAGTTGAGGCTGAAATCGAAGAGCAGCAACAGCACGAAGATGATTATCCATTACCAGCGCTCCATATCTTACTAGTAGAAGATATTGAACTAAATGTGGTTGTGGCGTGTTCTGTGCTAGAAAACCTTGGTAACACGGTTGATGTCGCAATGACAGGTAAGGACGCGTTAGAGATGTTCGCACCTGGGGAATACGACTTAGTTCTACTGGATATCCAACTTCCTGATATGACGGGGTTAGATATCTCTAAACAGCTTAAACAACAGTATGATAAGGATGATTTACCACCATTAATCGCCTTGACCGCGAATGTCCTCAAAGATAAGAAAGAGTACTTTGATGCGGGAATGGACGGTGTTCTGAGCAAACCATTATCGGTTCCTGCGCTCACTCAAGTGATTGAGCAATTCTGGGGCGAGAATGCATCTTCAAATGACAAGCATGAGGAGCAAGTGGATATGGCAGAAGTTGATGAGTCAATTTTAGATTGTGAAATGTTAGAGCAATACATTGAATTAGTTGGACCAAAACTAATTTATGACGGCTTAGAGGTATTTGAAAAAATGCTACCGGGCTATTTAGCGATTCTCGATTCCAATATGGTGGCTAAAGATCAGAAGGGAATTGTTGAGGAAGCTCACAAAATTAAAGGTGCCGCGGGTTCAGTGGGACTGAAAAATTTACAGAAACTCGCTCAGCAGATCCAATCCCCTGAATTACCAGCATGGTGGGACAATGTGCAAGAGTGGGTTGATGAGTTAAAACAGGATTGGAAATCAGATATAGAAACATTAAGAAACTGGGTGGATGGCCGCACAAAAAAATAACCCCAACCTAAGTTGGGGTGCGCGAATACTGCGCCAACACCAGGGAAATCATTGATTCGCTTATAATTTTTATCTTAGGCGAATCATTAAAATACATTTGTCACGACTCAGACGTTATCAAGATACCAAAATTTATCGAACCTGTTACAAGATTCATTAAAATCTGTGATGAAGATTGATGTTTGTCTGCTTTCGCTCTGGGGAGTAATTTACTACAAAAGGACGAAGATATGAAATCAATTGCGGTAATTTTAAGTGGCTGTGGTGTTTTTGATGGAAGCGAGATCCATGAATCAGTATTAACTATGCTTGCTTTAAGTAAAAATAACGCAGAAGTTCACTTTTATGCACCAGATGAATATCAAGCTACTGTAATTAATCATATTAATGGTGAGTTAAAAACAGAAAAGCGTAACCAAATGGAAGAGTCTGCACGTATTTCTCGTGGGAAAATAGCGCCTTTGTCATCAGCAGATGCCTCTAAGCTAGATGCCCTTATAATTCCTGGTGGTTTTGGTGTGGCAAAAAATTTATGCGATTTTGCGGTAAAAGGAAGCGAATGTGAAATTAATAAACAACTATTAAGTTTAGTACAGGCAATGCACCATCAGAAAAAGCCGCTAGGGCTGATGTGTATTGCTCCTGTCATGCTACCGAAGATGTTAAATATATCAGTGAAATTGACGATTGGCAATGATACTGAAACGATTGCCCAAATTGAAAAGATGGGTGGGCAGCATGTTGTTTGCACGGTTGATAACATTGTGGTTGATGAATATAACAAAGTTGTTACAACACCTGCTTATATGCTGGCTCAATCCATTGCTGAGGCAAATATAGGTATCAATAAGTTGGTTGAGAAAGTATTAGAAATGGCGTAATTAACTCAATGCAAAAGTTTGTTTCTCGCTTGTGGTATTGGTTAAAGAAGATCACACTTTCATTACTTGCCCTCTGGCTAGTGTCGGTTGTGATCTTCAAATTTATCCCTGTTCCCTTTTCTGCAGTGATGGTCGAAAGGCAGCTCTCTGCATGGGTAAACTTTAATTTTTCTTATGTTTCTCATTCGACTTGGGTGAGTGAAAAACAGATTTCTCCCTATCTTTATCTCGCTGTCATTGCTTCTGAAGATCAAAATTTTCCTCATCATTGGGGATTTGATCTTGATGCAATTGAGCGAGCATATAAACATAATTCGAGTAATAAACAGACAGTTAGAGGGGCATCAACAATCTCTCAGCAAACGGTAAAAAACTTATGGTTATGGGATGGAAGAAGCTGGGTAAGAAAAGGGCTTGAGACAGCAATGACACCAATTATGGAGTTGATGTGGTCAAAAACTCGGATCATTACTGTTTATCTTAATATTGCAGAGTTTGGAGAGGGGGTTTTTGGCGTTGAAGAGGCTTCAAATAAATTCTTTAATAAACCTGCCAGCAAGCTTTCCAGGCAGGAAGCTGCACTTTTAGCAGCTGTTTTACCTAATCCTCATCGATTCCATGTGAAAAATCCATCTTCATATGTTTTGAAAAGGCAGGCGTGGATACTTAATCAGATGAGCTTATTAGGAGATAGGAATTATCTGAAAAATAACGGTATAGGTGAGGAATAAGAAAAAAGCCATGAATTTGACTTCATGGCTTGGCTCTTTGTAACAATAGGTTACTAATTATAATCAATTGAGATAAGTAAATGCCGTCGTTACGCGACGAACGCCATCCGTTTCACTGGCAATTTTTGCCGCCGCAGCACCTTCTTGCTGAGTAAGGACTCCTAATAAGAAGACTTCACCATTCTCAGTGATGACTTTAACGCTGCCGGACTTCACTTCGTCACTGGCTAAAATCTTAGATTTTACTTTGGTGGTTAACCAAGTGTCTTTTGACGCGGTACCTAAATCAACAGGCTGACCTTGTCGAACCTCGTTATACACTTTTTCTGTACCATCGACGTTACTGGCGATTTGTTTGGCTTTATCTGCCCATGACATATCGGGAGATTGTCCAGTTAACAAGACATTACCTTTATACGCCGTTGCAATAATACGGGCTTTACTGGTGATATCTTTGTCTTTGTTAAGTTGACCACTGACTCGGGCTTCTAATGTGCCATCATCAACTTGTTGACCAACAGAACGAGGGTCTGTAGCGCTTTTGGTGGCTACTGCGGCAGTACCCACAACAGCCGCACCAATACAGCCTTGTAAAAGAACCGCGCTAAACACTATGGCAAAAATCGGAAGTAATCGCATTTTGTCTCCTTAGTCGTTCTGATGAGGAAAGAGCGTGTTATCGATAAGGTCACACAGACAATTCACTGTGAGTAAGTGTACCTCTTGAATTCTGACACTATGCTGGGATGGAATGCGAATTTCAACATCCTGTGGCCCTAAAAGACCCGCTAACTCACCACCATCATAGCCAGTAAGTGCGACAATAGTCATATCGCGCGTTACTGCAGCTTCTACGGCTTTAATAATATCGGCACTGTTACCATGGGTTGAGATAGCCATTAATACATCGCCATGCTGGCCTAGCGCTCGAACTTGTTTTGCATAAATTTCAGTTGGTTGCTTGCTTCCTGAAATCGCGGTGAGCACGGTATTATCCGTATTTAGCGCGAGGGCGGGTAAACTTGGGCGCTCGGTTTCAAAACGGTGGATCATGCTCGCCGCAAAACGCTGTGCTGTTGCTGCGGATGCGCCATTGCCACAACACAAAATTTTATTACCATTAAGCAGTGACTGCACCATCATCATAGCAGCACGAGAAATTGCATCGGGCAGGGCTTCTGCTGCGGCAATTTGAGTTTGGATGCTTTCAGTAAAGCAAACTTTTATTCTATCTAGCACTTACTTATATTCCTGTTCACTAAGATTAAATGCGTTTTGAATCCACTGAAATTGCTTGCCGGTGATTGCACAGATATCAAAGCGGCAGGGTGTTGTTTCAAAACTTTCTTGTCGTTGAGCAAGCCAATATTGTGCGGTGGACAATATTTTTCTGCGTTTGTGCCAGTTTACTGATAAAAGTGCGTCTCCGTAATCACTATTCTTGCGAAAACGAACCTCTACGAATACCCAGCCTGATTTATCTCGCATGATCAAATCGATTTCTCCCGCACGATTTCGAACATTGCGTGCGACAAAAGCGAGCCCTTGCTGCTTTAAATAGGAGAGCGCTTGGTTTTCGTAATATCGACCAGTCAACCATTTTAATGATTTTTTAATGGTTTTCATGACATCCTTGTCTGAAAAATAGGCAGCAATAAAGCGACCTCGTTTAATTTATTGCGCAGGCTTTACTTGCCCTTGCTTGAATTGCAGCCACGGCAATTCACGATAAATAACACAGTTATCATGCACACTTAGCGTACCAGATGCACCGTTAACACGGAATTGGCCACTGTGTTGCTGCAAGTTATCGTAGTTATTCGCCAGTGACCATGCATCAATACCCATCGCATACAGGCGGAACAGCGAATAATCGTTATTCACTTTGCCCTGAGCTTGTTTGCGTAAGTTGTTGTTTGCACCAGCAAGTAATGGAACTTCACTGAATTTCACGCCTTCCATTTCGAAACGATAATCGGCATTTGAGTTCCCTTGGTTACTGCGCGAACTGGCATATAAAGCAGGGCGTTGACGGGAACTGATTGCCATATCAATCATCGGTTTGACGAGGGTTAATTCATCGCGTGTTGCCACGATATAAACCGCATCAACACCGCCACTGGTTGGTGCCATCCCTTGGGTATCGACACTGATCGGGGTACCCGTCATGCGGATCCCTTGACCACGGTTGATTGATTCTTTTAAAGATGCAGTAGAACCGAATGTTTGCATCAGTGCAGTGCCACCGCCTTTTGCTTGCCACTCTTCGGCAAACGCTTTTGCGATGCGATCACCAAATGGGGATGCAGGCACTAACACTAACGGCATCTGCTTACCGTCTAATTTCATTTGGTTAGCGGCATTTTTCGCTTCATCTTCAGGGGATAAAGAGAAATAACATAAATTTGCACGCGGCTGTAATTGATTAGCGTCTAATTCATTCAGTGCCAGTACATTGACGGGTGCATTCATTTGAGCAATAGCTTGCACCTCTGATTTTAGTAGAGGTCCAACAATTAAGTTATACCCTTCAGAAGTGGCTTGAGCGACTAACTGAGGGATCGCTTTACCTTGGGTATCAAAGACTTTAACGCTTTGGGTATTGGTTGGCGTTGCATCAATGCGCACGCTGGATGCAGCAACTTCAGAATTGGCATTTTCATTAACCGTCGCAGCTACTTCTTGGTAAATCTGGTCTAGCACATCATTACCGGAGCTTTGTGGCGCAGTCGGTGCTGCGGCAGCTTGAGATGCAGGGCCTGAAGGTAAACCTTTTTGTGCATCAAGGAAGCCTTGCATGATGGCTTGACCAAAGACTTGCCCCTGTCCGCTCATCGGTAAAAATAGCGCAATACGTGGATTAGCACCGACTTTGGTGACGGTTCCTTGAACTAATGCGCTTGGCAGATTTTTGGCGCCCGGATTATGTGGGTAGCGAGTTTTCCAGTCTTCGATGCCAGTACGTAGTGCTTCTGGGTCATCTTTATTATTTTGGTAGATATCCAGAAGGTCGACCCAGCCCAGTAGAATATTTTCGTCAGCTTCGATTCCTTGAATCTGTTCTGGCTTCATCTGTGTTAACATCTGCCACAGAGAATCAATATTCGCTTGATGTTGTGCGGGATCGGTTAGCAGAGGTTCTTGGCTGATAAAAGCACGCAGGACATCCATTGATGGTTTGCCTTGAGCGGCATCGATAACGGACTGGTAATGGCTGGCATCAGAAACGCTAGGCTGCTGGGTTGTTGTCGAGGTTGTCGATGATTCGATTTGGCACCCTGTTAATGCCAACGTGGACAACATCGCAGTGCAGATTAATCTTTTTTTCAAATGCAAAAAAATTGAAGGACGCATACTGTATCCAATGGTGTATTTTTCAATTGCTTAATTTTAAACCGGCTATTCGGATGAAACAATGAATCAACCTAATCAAGCAGTGGTTATGGCATCTACGCTGTACATCGTGCCAACCCCAATTGGTAACATGGGAGATATCACGCAACGCGCGTTAGATGTGCTTAAACATGTTGACCTAATTGCTGCGGAAGACACAAGGCACTCAGGCATTCTCTTACAGAATTTTGCCATCAATGCGCGCATGTTTGCGCTACATGATCATAACGAGCAGCAAAAAGCAGATCAATTAATTAGCAAGCTTCAACAAGGGGATAGTATCGCATTAGTCTCGGATGCAGGTACACCTTTAATTAATGATCCTGGCTATCACTTAGTCAATCGCTGCCGTGAAGCAGGGATCCGCGTTGTCCCATTACCGGGCGCTTGTGCGGCCATCACCGCCTTGTCCGCAGCGGGTTTACCTTCAGACCGTTTCTGTTATGAAGGATTCTTACCTGCAAAAACTAAGGGACGCAAAGATGTTTTGCAATCCTTAGAACAAGAGACTCGAACACTTATTTTCTATGAATCCACTCATCGCTTGTTAGACAGTTTAGCAGACATGGTGGAAGTGTGGGGGCCAGAGCGCCGAGTAGTTTTAGCCCGTGAATTGACCAAAACCTGGGAGTCGATTGAAGGGCGCCCAGTTGGTGAATTACTTGAATGGGTAAAAGAAGACGAAAACCGTCATCGCGGTGAAATGGTACTCATTGTGGAAGGGTATAAGCCACAAACGGATGAATCGGCGATTACGCCAGATGTTATTCGTACGTTGGGTCTACTGCAAAAAGAGTTGCCACCGAAAAAAGCGGCCGCGATCACCGCAGAAATTTATGGTCTGAAGAAAAACCAGCTCTACAAATTAATGCTAGACCAGCAAGACGGCGAGTGATTTTTGTCCAAGTGCCCGTTTTGACGTAATTTGCCTGTCATTGAGTCTGTACAAGCTAGTGTAAAGTGCCTATAATTCGCCGCGGAGTTGGTCAGACAACCGCTGCTTTATCGTAGTCCCTTCGGGAGACGGGTAGAGGGGAGGAAAGTCCGGGCTCCATAGGGCAGGGTGCCAGATAACGTCTGGGAGGCGCGAGCCTACGACAAGTGCAACAGAGAGCAAACCGCCGATGGCCTGTTTACAGGATCAGGTAAGGGTGAAAGGGTGCGGTAAGAGCGCACCGCGCGACTGGCAACAGTTCGTGGCATGGTAAACTCCACCCGGAGCAAGACCAAATAGGGGTTCATATGGTGCGGCCCGCATTGAACTCGGGTAGGTTGCTGGAGCCAGTGCGCAAGTGCTGGCCTAGATGAATGGTTGTCCACGACAGAACCCGGCTTACCGACCAACTCCACAGATAAATAGAAAAGGTCTATAGCGTTCGCTATAGACCTTTTTTATTACTCGTCATATTTCGACCTGTAGGGGTGTTGGCTACTCTCAGCTACCCTAGTCACATACTTGTGTATGCTTCTAGGGATATCCTCGTTTGCCGCCTACCTACAAGCCGAACTATTTAGAGCTGTTTTTTTTCGTCATACTTCAAGTTGTGACTGCGTTGGCTTCACTCGTCAACCCTAGTCACATACTTGTGTATGCTCCTAGGGATTTCCTCATTTTGCCGCCTTGGCACACCTCGAATTATTTAGAAAAAATTTTTTCGTCATATTTAGTGGTGTAACGGCGTTAGCTTCACTCAAATTATTTAGAAAAAATCTGAGTTTATTATTTTTCATTGACTACCTTCTATTTACTTATCTTCCTATCAACACGCCATATCCACCGTCAACATCGCAAGGCAGTGATGCAAATCAATACGAGTGCTGGGGACTTAAATACAATAATGGTATTTGAAATGCATGTTAAAGAGATAGGCGGACATGGCAAAGAAACCCTCAGTACGATACCCACGTCGTCCGGGAACCGTTGGCGGAAAACTCCCTTGGAATGATTGGCGCAACGCCTCGACATGGCGGAAAGTCGTGCAAATCACGCTTTTGGCGATCAATATTTATATCGGCATTACCTTCTATTACTGGGTGCGCTATTACGAAACGGGCGGTGCGACGTTCCATCTTCCTCGTCCGGGAGGTATCGAAGGCTGGCTGCCTATAGCGGGGTTAATGAACTTAAAATACACCATTGAAACGGGTGGATTGCCTCCCATCCATGCGGCAGCAATGTTTCTCTTAGTTTCTTTTATTATCATTAGCTTACTGCTGAAAAAATCCTTTTGCTCGTGGCTGTGCCCGATAGGCACAATATCGGAATATATCGGGAAAATAGGGCAGAAACTGTTTCGTTTCCAAATCAACGTACCTAAATGGCTCGATATTCCCTTAAGAGGATTAAAATACCTACTGTTAGCTTTCTTCCTCTATATCTCGCTCTCCATGCCGGCGCAAATGATCCAATACTTTATGATGTCGCCTTATGGGATCATCATCGATGTCAAAATGCTGGATTTCTTTCGCTATATTAGTAGCGCCTCACTCATCACGGTTTCTGTTCTTGTCGTCGCTAGCCTGTTTATTCGTAACGCGTGGTGTCGTTATCTCTGCCCTTATGGTGCATTGCTAGGGATATTTTCTCTATTCTCACCCGTTAAAATTCGTCGTAATGTAGAAAGCTGCATTGATTGCGGAAAATGTGCCAAAAATTGCCCATCACGTATTCCTGTTGATCAATTAATCAATGTCAGAACAGTAGAATGTACGGGATGCATGACGTGCGTTGAATCTTGTCCAGTGGCGTCAACATTGACTTTCTCATTACAAGCGCCGACTAAAAAACGCCAAATTCCGTTATCGGGAATGATGATGGCCATTTTGACCCTAGGTATTTTATTCGCCACTATCGCGGTTGCGGCTTACCTAGGTGTTTGGGATAGCCCTGTACCGGATAACTACTGGTTTCATATCATACCGAATGCCAAAGGAATAGGTCATTGATTCAAAATTAAAAACTAAAAATGCCCCACGGCACAAAAGTGAGTGAGGCATTGGTTGCTTTGTCATGGTTATGGCGGTAAGTACTTTAACGTCTCGCTAATATTTATTTTCTTATGTGCAGCTTATTACCACATCAATTTACCGCGTTTTTAACCATGTTTAGCAATTGGCGGACATCCTCTGGGCGGGTATCACCAGTAGTTTTGTCGATAATAGAACTGTAAATATGCGGGATGATTTTCTTCACGCCAGCGTCGAGGGCGATTTGCAGGATCTCGGCGAAATTTTCTAAATCAATACCGCCCGTTGGCTCTAAAGAAAAATCAAACTTCGCGCAAGCTTCTACGATAGCTTTGTATTCCTCAATGTACTTCAAGCCCTGCATATTAAAGAACTTCACAGAATCTGCGCCCATATCTTTGAGCATCATAATGGCGGTTTCAATCGGCACGATACCATCGGGCGCTTGAGCACTTAATGGGCCTGTTGAAATTTTCACCATTCCCACTGTACCCGTTGGGGAAATCAACGCATTCACAAACGTTTCATTCTGACCCAGTAGCGCGCGGCTAATCGGTGCGCCCGTAAACACTTGATTCACATGCTGAGGTTGAACTTCTTTTGAAATCAGAGACACCATGGTGGACTGCTTAGGGTCGCCGGCACCTAAACCAACAGACAACGCATTATCCACTTCTTTGGCGTACACCTTCATATCCGCAATGGCACTTTCAAGATCAGGGTAATTCTTGGATAACACTCCAACAACCACAAAACTCTCCGCCGCGGCATAAATATCTTTTGCGTTTTGATGGCTCCCTGCTAGGACGTTCAGGCACACACGGTCATGGTAAAAATTTGGTGACAACTTCATGTTAAATTCCTTCTACTAGCGTACGAATTTGCTGCGAAATGACGTCAAGTTGCTCAGTACTGACGCTGCGAATATCGGCCTCAACCTTTCCTTCATTGGCTTTGTACTCACGAAAATAAATCGCGGTATTGCCTTGCTTCAGCTCATCCATGATTTGGTAAGTGGTTTTGCCAATCGCTTTTTCATCGAAACTGATCTCGGCTCTGGCGATATCACGCCCAGCGGCATCCCAAACAATACGGGCTGAAATACCGGCTATCGCATTTAAATCTTTAAGGAATTTATCCATACGGCTAACCATCTGTGCCCCAGTTTCTTTGGTGGCGGTGAGGTACTGCTCGATAGCCAGTGTTAAGCCCAAAATGCCTTCTTTACCCACTTTCATGGCTCGGCCAATACCTTGAGATTGGCGTTTAACCCATTCAACATACTGTTTTTTACCAACAACCAAGCCGCTGGTCGGCCCTTCAATTGCTTTGGCGCCACTGTAAATCACAAGGTCGCCACCCGCTTGGTAATAGGCAGTTAAATCTTCTTCCGCGGCCGCATCCACGATCAACGGAAGCTGGTGGGCATGCGCCACTTTGGCCGCTTCAGCCACGGTTAACATGCTCTTTTGTACCGTATGGTGGGATTTGATATACAAAATGGCGGCGGTTTGCGGGGTGATTTTTGCCGCTAGCTGCGCAGCACTACATTCATTCGCAAAACCGGCTTCAACCACTTTACCGCCACCTAACGTGACCATCGTGTCCACGGGAGCGCCAAAGTTCACGTTATGCCCTTTTGGCAAAATAATTTCGCGAGGAACGGATTTGCTGGAGGAGTGCAAGTTAAGCAGTAAATCCTCATCATCTTGCACAATCACCGCCGCCACCGCTTGAGCAATACCCGCAGAGGCGCAGGAAACCACAACCGCAGCTTCAACATTGAGCAGTTGAGCGATGTACTCCCCAGTTTTGTTTACTAAGTCTTTAATTTCAAAATAATGGTTCAGCCCATACGCTACGCGCTCGACCACTTCAGGTGTTGGGGTCGAAACGCCTAAAATAGTCATACGACCGGAGGCATTAATAACGTGTTTTAACTGATATTTTTCATAGATTGATTGCATGTTCAGATTCGCCTTGTGCAGGAATAATGTGCTTTCCACCAACGATGGCAGCAACAGGAACAAAACGATGGGTACCGATGCGATGCTCGCCGTCGGCATCCGTCAGCTCGGTTGCCTCTTCTTTGAGGTCAAATAGCGTGATGTCAGCATCAAAGCCTGGTCTTAAATAACCTTTAGCTGGAAGCGACAGTAAATCCGCGGCTTTCTCAGTGACACAGCGTAAAATTTGTTCGGCGCTAAAGCCCATACACAGGAATTTCGTCATCACGAATGCAAGGCTATAAACAGGGCCATTCACACGGTTACGGTGATAGATGTCTGAGCTGATAATGTCTGGATAGGTGCCAATTCGCATGGCTTGCTCTGCGACTTTGAAGCTAAAGCTTTCACCGCCGTGACCCACATCGAGGAGCACGCCACGGGCGAGGGCGCGGGCAATAGATGGTTTTAGGTAGCCATCATCCCCTAAAATTTTATTCGGTTTGCCATTAAAACAGTGGGTAATGATGTCCCCACGGGTGAGTAAGTCGGCGACTTCATCAATATTTGGCGGGTTATTTCCAATGTGTACCATTAATGGAAGATGGTGTTTTTTCTGCATCTCCTTGGCTTTAACCAAAGGCGCAATACCATTCTCACCAACTACACTTTTGCTCATACGCGCTTTCATGCCCACCACAAAGCCGGGATGGCGCTCAAGTGCGGCTTGAAAACTCGCATCGTCGATATTGTCCATGTTGGACAGCTCATTCTGAGCAATAATGCCAATGCGTGAAATATTTAGCAGAGAGAAGACATTAGTTTTGGATTGAGTGGTGAGCCGATAAAACCTGTCAATATCATCAGCGCCCACACTGCCCGCATCAACCAGTGAAGTGACACCGCCAGCGGCACCAGCGAGATCAGGTTCATCGAAGTAAATCGGCGACTCGGCAAAACAGTGGGCGTGAGAATCAATCCATCCAGCGCTAACATACAGCTTACCTTCAAGATCAATGATTTTCTCAGCGTGCTGATTGTGGGAAAGCTCAGGACCTGCAGCTTCGATTTTTCCGTCTTTGATTAGAATATCGATGATTGAACCATCGATACGTTTGCCCTGTTTGATTATTAAGGTGTACATAACGTCTCTCTTTGTTACCTCCTCCCAATTGGTATGGGGGGAGGAATGCTAATTAGGCGGCGAGTGGGAAGAAATACCCAAACAACATCGCACCTAAGATAGCGCCCCCGGCGACTGGTTTTTGCCATACATAGAAAATCAGTGAGCCAATTAGTGCGCCAATACCAATCGGAATAGACGCGGCCATTGCGGCAAGGATAATCAATGGACCCAAGAAACGACCTGACGTGTTACCTGCGCCCATCATGACGTCCGCACCAAATGTTGAGTTCGCTTGTGCAATGGTAAACTTACGGGCGAACACGATAATTAAGCCGATAAGTACCCCAAGGAATAAGCCAGTGATCAGGGAAATCCAGAAGTTGGTGACTAAAATATCCCAGCCTGCGGCTAAAAAGAGTGCGGGAACTCCTAAACCAATACCGGTTTGCAGTGCGCCACCGATATCTAAAATCCCCACTAATGACCCTTCGATAATCCGCGCAAACAGGAAGCTTGCACCGAAGGCGGCGACGGCACCGTAAACCCCTGTATCTAGCCCAGCGCGTAACATAGCGACGAAAGCCACTTCGTTAAATGCGCCGAACCCGTACACGACGTACATATGGGTACCTGCGAAGATCCCTGCAGATAACAGCCCAACAAAGATAGGGAAAGACCATTCCGCGTACCAAAAGTCTTGTTTATTGATTTCAGTTGTCATGATTATTTCCCGCTCAGCAGTCCGTGGACATATTCAAGCCACAGTGGTTTGTCTAAGTTGAAAGAGGTGATCATCTTCAGGTCAAACTCACGGAAGAAGCCACTGAGAACGAACAGCAGAACAACGGTGATCATCATGGTACGAGTGATACGGTTCCAGCCATTGTCATCTACGCCTTTACCAATCAAGATCCCTAACACTAAACCTGGGATAGCGTTACCCATGATTAATTGGGCGCAACCACCAAATAAGGTTGCCCAGAAACCGGAACGACGACCTGCGTCCATCGCGGCTAACCAGAAAATAACGGGCATCACGGTGTTAACCAGTAAGTTAGCAGCAGGAACCAGTACGTTGATCGCGGTGGTTTGTAGCGCGGCTGGTACCGCGGACGCCGTGGTATTTAAGAAGGCGACCACTAATGCCCCGATAATGGCACAGGCAATCGCCATTTTTTTCGGGTTATGCAGGGTATCTGCCACGCTGCGGTTTTTAGTTAATAGAGCAGCGGCACCCCAGTTAGGGATGATGCGGTGGTCAACGTCTTGGGTGAAGGCACCCGCAGCGACCGATGATGCCCATGCGTTGAAGAAGAATCCTAAACCGAACGAGAAGTGTGATGCGGGGTCGCCCTCACACGCGTTTAACTCACCAAGGGTACGGAATGCACCCATACCTTGAACGGTTGGCGCGTGGAACATACGTGCCGCCCCTGCGCCTAAACCAAAGCCGCAGAGACCGCCGATAATGAGGGACATGCCCAATATTTCTAAGAAAGATGCAGTTTCACTCATGGAATTTACTCCAGACCTGATTGCTTTTATTGTTCTGTAAATGGAATTTCGTTGACAGAAAGTAAGGTAACATCCAGCGAAACGTCGAGAACAACGCGAAAATGTTCACGTTTGCGTGGCAAAAAGAGAAAGAGAAACTTTTCTGTCCGCGAATGAGAGTGAGCACTAACAACCTCAACATCCTTGGGTTCTATCCGCAGAATGATGTCGGTGCTGTTCTTAAGTACGGTTTTTTGAATCGAATTTAAGGCGTCAGCAATCGCTTTTTGCTTTGTGTCGCCTTGCCCTGTCACCCGTACGGTCGTTTCGATAGATTTTTTCATTAAGCGTTGCCGTATTTTTTATTAAAAGCTTTAACTAAGCGCTCGCCTAACTCTTCCTTGTCCATAAAACCGAAACCTAAAACATTGCAACCTTCAGCAATCGCGGTTTCTCCCTCTTCAATCGAACGCATCCCATAACGCGCTTTGTAGCCATATTTGGTTTGAGCTGTAATGGCGCCTGCACCACCGCTACCACAGAATGAAATGCCAAGATCAGCTTGTTCTTGGTTCATCACATCCCCCAGTTTCATGTCAGCAGCGACACCGGGAACAACGATGGCTTTTCCGCCGGCAGCTTCAACGCCTGCAGCCACTTTTTGCCCTTTACCTAAACGATCGCCGATAACAATAACTATCTGTTTCATAAAATATTCTCCAAGACCGAATGCTAAAAATAGAGTGCTAAAAATAAGGTGCTAAAAATTAATCATTAGAACGGGCAACTTCAAAGTGAACGGAGAGCAAATAAGTCTCTTCTGGCGCAAGCCCTGGCAAGGTATCGACAACGCGTTGCGCTAATGCAATGGAGTGGTCCGAGATTTCATCAAACAAACTGATATCCACTTCCGGTAAGGCTTCACCGGTTTTGGCTCGAGCGACCATGGCACGTAGATGAGACTCCAGCATTTGTTGCTGTACATCCGTGGTATAGCAACCCTCCAGTTTGAGCCAGTCAGTAATCACTGCTAGCAGTTCTTGTGTGACCTGATGGATATCAAGGTCGTCTTCTAACATTTTGAAAACTACAACTGATTCATTCATAACTGTTTAAAATCCAAGGTAATATTTCAAATCAAATCACTTTTTTCTTCATGACTAATACCTTAATCGCTTCTTGAATAATTTTGCAGACAGGGAATTTCCAGTTCAAAGTGGAAATATTTTGGAAGTGAAACTGGAAGGGCGGCGGTTAATTTTCGATCTAAGAGGAAGCTAACTGGAAAAACTAACACATTAAGAGGGTGATTTGGGATGACTGGATAATGAGTAATATAATAAATTTATTATATTTCAACCTATTAAAGATATTTTGGAGATAGTGGAAATAGCTCTCAGGTTAATAAATAAAAGTGGAAATGAATTTGTGGAAATCTATATAGAGTGGAAATCTTCACTTCCACTTACGTTGGTTTATGCATGAAGTGGACAATTTGGACTAAAAATCATTTGGTGGAGTTGTGGTTAGGATCACGTAAATAGTCCTCACCTCCCTTTTTCCACAAGGAGGTGGAAATAAAAGGAAACTACAAAATTCGCGCGAGACTATCTTTGGCGATAGCTTGGAACTCATTGAAATTTTTGACATTCACAAGGCGGCGGGTGGTTTTCTCTTTGACGAAGGTGACAAATAAATCATAAATCGCCATCGCTTCTTCATAGTCAGTTTTGCTGATTGCCAATAAGAAAATCACATAGGCGTTCTCTTTGGTCTCTTTGTTCCACTCGATGCCTTGCGGGGCAAGGATGGTCGTTACCACGGTTTTATTGGCGAGTAACCCTAAAGAGTGAGGAAGGGCGATCCCTTCACCCAGCAATGTCGAGACAATGGATTCACGCTCTTGTAATGACGGATAAAAATCTGCGGTGACATAGCCTTCTAGTTGCAGTTTCTGGCAGACAGTTTTGAATAGCGTCTCTTGGCTAATTTTTTCATTGATAACCATAAAGAAACGTTCATCGAAGAAGCGCTCAATAATATAGGGACGGGTCTGATCCACCATCGCTAAGCGACCCACTTGTTCGAGCTGGTAGGGGGTTGGAAAGGGCGCAATTTTAATAACGGGTTTATTTTTCTCTGAGATCCGTACTGTGGTGATCACAAAGTCTTCTGCGACTTCATCCAACGATTCATACTCTTGCAGTGTTAGCCCTCGGCTAAATTTGAGCTGTGGAAATTCACGCATAATTTTGGATTCCACCACGCGAAAGGTGGAGTTACCTGCATCCGTGACCACTAACACTTCCGTCTGGCGTGCGGAGCCTGCCCCATAATTTCGTTCAAGGCTAACCCCAATGTGTACCGCTAAGTAACCCAGTTCATCTTCATTAATGGGATGTGGAAGCAGCTGCTTACTGGCACTGGTTAAGGCGCTTAACGTGACATCATAAGCAAACGGATAATACTGTTTAATGTCTGAAAGCAGCGGGTTTGGGGTGGAAATATGGTATTGAAGGCGAGTCATTAAGGCTGAAAGATGGGTATTCAGATCTTTCTTTAGCTTTTCATCATTCCGCAAATCATAGTTATACAACTCGTTGATATAATTTAAGATATATTCAGATAACTCATTGTGATGATTATGCTTCTGTGTTGATGCGTGTTGGTTACTGATACGCTGTGCGATGATTTGGTCGTGCAAAAAGCTCAATTCAGCTGGGGATAAATCATTGCCAAGGAAGTAAATTAGCCCTTTAGAAATTTCATCACAGGCTTGAGTAATGACTTCTTCTAATTCTTCGTTGTTGACGCTGGCAGTGAGTTCATGGCCGCGGGTAATACGTAAAATGGTGACGGCACAGTTAAATACAAGATAAAGATGGCCTTCATTGCTGATGCGAATATCAAAGCGATTCAAGCTGTTATGAACCACTTTATCAATGTAGGTTAAATCGAGATTATCCAGACTTTCCGGCGTGAATGTGGCGAGGTCGGGAGTGATTTGCTCGCTAAACTGCCGCCAGAGTGCTTCAGTCATGCAAGCACGAATAGCCCACTCGCTGCCATTTAAGCGGATCCCTTGATGGGGAATGCTTTCCAGTTGAACTTGATAGCGATGAAGATGTTCACGAACAGCTCCCATATCTTGCTGAATGGTACTGCGGCTAACAAACCACTCTTCGGCAATATCATCGAGCTTGACGGGTAGGGACAGCATTAGCAGCTTGAGCAATAGGGCATCAATACGCTCTTTGCTGGTGCGTGGGATTTGGCTGTTTTTATCATTAAGTTTGGTAAATGTAGAAAAAATCTCATCATTTTCGATTTTTAATCGATACCCCCGCCCGCGCTCATACACAATATGAGCGCTATGATCTTTAATTAATTCGTTGATTTCATTGATATCTGAGCGAATGGTGCGGGTGGAAACGGAAAACTGTTTCGCTAATTCATCTTGAGGGACAACCTCATTGAGGATCCGAGAGAAAATTTGATTGTGTCGCTGCAAAATGAATAAAGCCACAAGAACCCCTTTAAAATCAAAAAATAAAGTTCGGAGTTAAAAACTGATGGTTTTTTAACTGTCTTATGGCTGGACTCTAACACAGTGGTATCAGGATTGCGGAAATAGAAATGATGAAATTTGCGAATCTATTCGCAAATTTTGCGCGATCTACGGATTAAATTCACTTTTTCCGCCCCTGAATAGAATTAAAACGATTCACCTAAATCAATTAACAAACCTCTAAATGCTCGGTCGCTGGTGAGCGTTAGGGAATTTTCATCTTGGATAAATAAGCCATCGTTACAGCTCATTGATAAAGATTGCGATTCTTTCCCGCTAACCTGTAAACCACCATGAATGGATTGCAGGTAGGCACTTTTACCTCGTAATACGAGGGTTTTCGACTCATTAGGCTCAAGATAAATCTGGCTTATCCAAATTTTTTGGCGAAGTTGTAGGCTATCATCATCCCCATCGGGTGATGCGATAAGCTTGTTATCTTTCTCCGCTAATGCCAACTTTTGGGGAGGCATAGATTCCTGTTGTGGGCACGCATTTAGCCACAACTGAAGCCGTGTTAATGGTGTTGTCTCACTGATATTGTGTTCACTGTAGCTCAGGTCAGGACGAGGCGAAAAACTGACGCATTCCCCCGCTTTGGCACTGACGGTATTACCTACGTTATCGCGGTATTCAGCTTGACCTTGCAGGATGATGTTCACAATATCAACATGAGGATAAACTCTTGGTTGAAAAGCATTATCTGGCGCAAGCACTTCTTGATTTAGCACTTTTAGGGTTTTAAAGCCCATTAAGTCTGGATCAAAATAGTGACCAAACGAAAAAGTATAGCGTGCCTGTAACCAACCGTAGTCTGCTTTCCCACAATGGTTAACTGATCTTAATTTCATCATAATGGTTAACCCTCACTCAAAATATATAGCTAGTAATATATTGTTATAATAAATATCTGGACGTTGAATTGTTAGCCAGTTAATCTGTTTCCATCATTCAAATTTCCTGAAAGAGATACATCATGAGCAAAGAGAGAGCATTAACACTTGAGTCGTTAAGGGTGATGGATGCAATCGATAGGCGTGGCAGCTTCGCGGCAGCGGCGGAAGAGCTGGGTCGCGTTCCTTCGGCATTGAGCTATACCATGCAGAAGTTAGAAGAAGAACTTGATGTTATTTTGTTTGACCGTTCAGGACATCGAACTAAATTTACCAATGTGGGGCGCATGCTGTTAGAGCGTGGGCGGGTGTTACTTGAAGCCGCCGATAAACTCACCTCGGATGCGGAGGCGCTGGCTAAAGGTTGGGAAACTCACCTGACGATTGTGTGTGAAGCGCTGGTTCCGGCAGAGTCTTTATTCCCGCTGGTGGATAAACTGGCTGAGAAATCCGACACCCAACTCTCTTTAATTACTGAGGTGCTAGCAGGAGCATGGGAGCGACTCGAATCCGGGCGTGCGGATATTGTTATCGCACCAGATATGCATTTTCGTTCATCCTCTGAAATTAACTCCAAAGTGCTGTATACCCTGAACCATATTTATGTGGCAAGCCCAAACCATCCTATTCACCAAGAGCCCGAGCCGCTTTCTGAAACTACACGTGTGAAATACCGAGGTATTGCGGTGGCAGATACTGCCCGTGAGCGCCCGGTGATCACCGTGCAACTGCTGGATAAGCAGCAAAGATTGACGGTATCGAGCATCGAAGATAAGCGCAAGGCGCTGATTGCAGGGCTAGGGGTGGCGACAATGCCATATCCGCTGGTGGAGCAAGATATTAAGGAAGGGCGCCTGCAAGTGGTGGGGGCGGAGTTTAGTCATGAGTCGAATATGATTATGGCGTGGCGACGGGATAGCATGGGGGAGGCGAAGTCGTGGTGTCTCCGAGAAATCCCTAAATTATTTAGGGGGTGATCTCGTCATACTTTGCATTGTAGGGGTGTTGGTTGCTCTCGGCTACTCGAGTCACATACTTGTGTATGCTCCCCGAGATATCCTCGTTGACCGCCTACCTACAATACAAATTATTTAGAGATCGCTCGTAACCTATTCTTTAATTCTTTTTTAAAGCGAAAAGCGAAAAGCGAAAAGCGAAAATAAAAAGAAAGCAAAGATAAAAGCAAAAAAAAAAGCACCTCGGATGGGAGGTGCAAAGGCATTTAACTTATGGAAAAGGATGTTGACTTGAGGGTACTGTTGACTCCCTGCCTATAGGTCGCTATAGGCGAGGAGGTTGGAGCTCATTACCATTTTTTATTTAATAAATGGTCGATACTGAATTTGCCTGGGCCAGTCACTGCTAACAGAATGTAGCCGCCTGCAATGGTCATATTTTTCATAAACATCAAGCTGTTTGGCTCAACGCTGAAATTCGTGTGGAACAGCATTGCAGTTAAGAATGTGAACACAGCAGTGAAAATTGCGGTTGTACGTGTTAACAGACCGAATAACACCGCCAGACCACCACCTAACTCAAGTAAAATTGTCAGTGGCAGTAAAAAGCCTGGGACGCCCATTGCTTGCATATATTGCTGAGTGCCTTCATATGCCCCGCCTAATTTACCGTAACCTGCAACGATGAACAGAATTGGCATCATAATACGTGCTAATAAAATAGCTCCACTTTCTAAATTTTTCATTGAGTCTCTCCAGATAATACGGTCATTAAATATAAATAAAGTGCGATATATATCGCGTTATAAGCTAAGTTTCAGCACGAAAAGGCTAGAAATCTTGGATGTGCGTATCTTATTACTTAGCTCATTCAATAAAAAGCTAAGCTTATTAACAAAGATAGACAAAAAAATTGAATGTGTATAATTGGGTGCGAAAAAAAGTGCCAAAGGGAACTTTTATCTATCATATTGACAAATAATGATTATTTTTATCTTAAGGAGATGGGTTATTTCTGACTTGAACTGTTTAAGCTGCTTCTTAGGGTACGAATAAGTCCCCAAGTTGCAATGGCTTTCTTGCTCAGTGAAATAAATCGATTGGGGTGCTTTAAGGTAAAAATAGAGATAAGACCCGTCGCAGCGATAACAATTGGGCGAAAGGTCATCAGGGTTTGCCAAGCTCGGTCATAAGGAGCTGTGGCTTGTAGCCACTCTTTCTTACTGGCCGATAACTGGATGCGCTGCTGCTCAATATCAGAGATTAAGCGTGATTTTCTTTCTGCAAGTAACTGACGTTTACTTTTGCTCATCATCGGTTCCTGCCAGTGCTTTAGCGTCATTACGAAGTTGTTCACGGGTTGCGCTTAGCAGCGTGGACTGTTTCGCTTTTTTTAACGTCCAAATAGCAAAGATAATCGCGAGTAAAATCAGTGTTCCGGTCGTGATCGCGAAAGCTTGATAACGATAGACGGGATCCACAGACCAAAAAATAAGCCCGATAAGGCACATCAGACCAAATGCAGAAAATAGAAGAGTCAGCCCTGCGAGTAATAATAACTGAACAAGGTTGAGTTTCTCTTCTTCTAATTCTACTGCAATAAGTTGAATGCGGGTTTCAACCATATTAACGGTGATACCCGCAATTCTTTGCAGAGAATCTAGAACCCGCTTAGTGGGTCCTTGACGTGGCGACTGTTCCATAAGCGATGATTAGCGCTTGCTAAGTAGCATGCCTAAGACTACACCGACGGCTGCACCGATACCCACGCTTTTCCATGGATTTTCACGCACATAGCAATCTGCTTGGCCTGCAATTTCTTTGGTTTGCTCGGTAATTTTATCACTGGCTTGACCGAGTTTAGCTTTTGAAGAGGAGAGGGCTTCACGGGCTTTAGCCTTTAAGTTTTCGATCTCTTCTTTTGATTTATCTTGAGTACTATTCAGAATGGATTCGAGAGAGTCTGCGAGTGATTTAAGTTCAGCACGTAGATCTTCAGAAGAATGATTGGACGACATAGTAGAACCTCCTATCAATAGAAAAATAACGCAATACCTTAATAACGTATGACCTTAATAGCCGATGACATTAATAATAGTACAATAGCTTTTTTTAGCTTAAGTGCAATCACTAATTGGCATAGATTTCGAATTGAGATAGAGGAAAGCGGGAATCGCTAAATATTCCCGCTGTTCGATTTGATTCAGTGACGGCTATTTATTTGCGGGCGAATTTTTTCTTGATGACAACACCAATGCTGCCGATCAGACCCAAAATTAATAACCCAACTGGAATAAGCATCAAGACATTCATAATTTGATGCTCATATTGCTGGAAAATAGGGCTTTTACCGAATCCGTAGCCGATAGCGGTCAAAATTAGTACCCAAAGGAGCCCACTTAACCAGTTAAACAGTTGGAAACGCCCATTTTGCAAGCCTGCAAGCCCTGCGATGGTTGGTAGTAATGTTCTGACAAATGCAAGGAATCGACCAATCAGTAGCGCAGCTAAGCCGTGACGATGGAATAGCCCATAGGCACGCTGGTGATAGTGTTCGGGGAGGTGTGATAACCAGCCTTTGACAATTTTTGTATTACCTAGCCAGCGACCTTGGATATAACCCACCCAACAACCAATACTGGCGCCTGCAGTTAAAATCACTAAGGTTAATGGGTAGCTAAGAGCACCTTTTGCGATGAGTACGCCAACAAGGATCAGTAAACTATCACCGGGTAAGAATGCAGCTGGAAGCACGCCGTTCTCCAATAATAGGATCATGAACAGCATGAAATAAATCGACCATATCAACGATGGGTTAGATAAGGTTTCGTAATCTTGGTGCCAAAGGGCGAAAAAAAGTTCTCTAACTAATTCCATTAATGTTTCCTAAACGGCAATCACAGCAACAAACATGTTGTTGGGCAGAAATGGATTAAGTAAATGCCGGAAGAAAACGGCTGTTTCTTCGGGCTGTTAGTGTAAAACCCGATCACTTTAACAAAACAGAAAATAACTAAACAGTAAATTTTAAGCTTATTTTGAGAATTCATTTAAATTGCGGCTGATTTTTACATTTTAGGTTCTTAACCACTGCCTTTCTAAAATAACAAAAAATGGGAATGGCGCTGAATAAGAGGATTTAATCTGACTATTTACCAGTTTATTTACGTTTAGGTAACGAAAAATAGCATGAACATATTGGTAGCTAATCATTGCTTTTTAAGATTAATTACCTTATTGTGTGCGCATAGCAAAGGGGAGTAACTTCTTCTGTCGGATTATCGTCATTACGGTGCACACAATTGTACCCGGTAACCGAGCACCACAATTTCCTTATCTTAGGTTATCTGTGTTGTAAGTGAGACCTTGCCAGAAGGCGAGGTTTGCTCATCGTTTACAACCGTATAGTGATAACTTAGGGTGAAAACAGTTTAAGCGGCTGATGTCTTCTGGATATCAGCCGTTTTTTGTTTTTTAAAGGAATCAAAATGAACTCTGTTGGAAATCCCGTTTTATGGGGCAGCTTTGCTGTCATGATCCTTGTGATGTTACTCATCGATATGTTTTGGCAAGGAAAACATAAAGGTCAGGCGATGTCGATGAAGCAAGCTGCGGGCTGGAGCATCTTGTGGGTGACTCTATCGCTGATTTTTGCGGGCGGTCTGTGGTGGTACTTTAATGATACCGTTGGACCTGAAGTCGCGAACACGCAAACTATGGCGTTCTTAACCGGTTATCTGTTAGAAAAAGCCCTTGCCGTGGATAACGTGTTTGTTTGGTTAATGCTATTTGGTTACTTCGCTATTCCAGCAAACTTACAGCGTCGCGTACTTGTTTACGGGGTGCTTGGGGCTATCGTCCTGCGTACGATTATGATTTTTGCAGGTAGCTGGTTAGTCACGCAATTTAGCTGGATCCTCTATATTTTCGGTGCGTTCTTACTGTTTACGGGGATCAAAATGGCGTTTGCTAAAGAAGATGATTCACCGATAAATGAAAAGCCATTAGTTAAATGGGTGCGTTCACATTTACGGATGACCGATGAGTTACACGGAGAAAAGTTCTTTATTAAAAAGAATGGATTGCTGTTTGCTACCCCATTAATTTTGGTTCTGATCTTAGTGGAAATCAGCGATGTTATCTTTGCGGTAGACAGTATTCCCGCTATCTTTGCTGTGACCACTGACCCGTTTATCGTATTAACGTCTAACCTGTTTGCAATTTTAGGCTTACGTGCAATGTACTTCTTATTAGCGGGTGTTGCTGAGAAATTCTCAATGCTTAAGTACGGTTTAGCTATCATTTTAAGCTTTATCGGCGTGAAGATGTTGCTGATGGATATTTTCCATATTCCTACCGCGGTTTCGTTAGGTACCGTTGCTGCGATTTTAGCTCTGACACTGGTGATTAACACCATCGTGAATAAGCGCAATGAAGCAAAAAAATTGATTAACGAATAATCTTTTTCCTAATTAGAAAAACTCCCATAAGTTCATCATGACTTTGGGAGTTTTTTTATATCTAATGATTTATAGGCGTAAAGATGAGGAGGTTCTGTGCAACAAGTCATGCGGGTCTTACGAAAACTCTATAAATACGAAAATAGCCAATATGATGGAGAACGAGCTGTTTCCAATTACTCATTAGATTTGTTATCTGACAAAGAACGTACACTTTTAAACGATACTCGATGGCAAGCTAATCAGATTGAATGTTTTACAGACCATCAAGATATTATGAATAAGCTCCACAGCTTAAAGCATGAAAGTGCATTAACCCGCCAGCGCTGTTTGGATGCTTTTGTTGCTGGTGTAGGGGGGAGTTATTTGCGGGGACGTTCGGTCTTAGGGGCTTATCATCAGTTGAATACTTTACCCGAACATGAATATATAGAAAAACCGCAGTATGCTTGTTGCTGGATCTGTAGCAGCTATAACAAACATATTTGTATTAATGATAGCTACTTTCAATACTGCTTATATTACGGAAATTCTTATACCGGAAATCCAAGCTATGCGTATTTGAATTTACGACATTTATTGAATGTTGATGCTGTAAAGCCTACCGATGAAGACAAAAAAGTCTTTAATCAACTATTAGATTTATTACGTAATGCGCCTGAAGATGAAACTCCTGGAAAATTTGAAAAGCGTTTATCTGAGGCAAAATTAATTAAAGGTGATAAATACACATTACGCGGGATATTGCATTCACTCGCATTGATTGGCGTTATTCCGAATACTTTTATCTCTTTGTCTCTTGATAGTTGGCACGATTTTGGTGATATAACTAGCGCAGAAAATCAACTTAACAATACGAAAGGGCGTTCTGATATGGAAATGCCTTGGGCCGGTTGGAAAGGAAATTTAAAAGTAGACGAGGCAAAAATAGCAGATTATTTTGGTGGCTATTTAATCAATCGTTAAATCTTACTCGCAGTAATCCATACAATTTTAAAAAACACCTTGGATTTATCTGAGGTGTTTTTTTATTTTAACTATCTGAAAATCCTCACTCATTTTCTATGTCCTCTGTTTCCTATAAGAAACAAAACTCTATTGCGATCACAGATATGTAAAATTAATGTTAACTGTAATCAATCATTGTGTATATTTTGAATAATAGCCTTTTCAGGAGATTAATATTCCTTATACTGGCTCGGCAAACACATTTAATTCCTAAAAAAGATAAATTATAAAGGTCTATTATGGATACAAATAAAGCAGGGTTATGGCGAGTAATTAGTCAAGGTAGTTTGGTCAAACAAATCCTAGCAGGCTTGATTGCAGGTATCTTATTGGCATGGTTATGGCCGTCGGCAGCAAAAAACGTAGGCTTACTGGGTGATCTGTTCGTTAGTGCGTTAAAAGCCGTTGCCCCAATACTTGTTTGGGTGTTGGTTATGGCGTCCATTGCTAACCATCGCCAAGGGCAAAAAACCAGTATTCGCCCAATTTTAGTACTGTATATTTTAGGGACATTCTTCGCGGCTGTTGTGGCGGTGATTGGCTCATTTATGTTTCCATCCAGCTTGATTTTAGCTGTCGGCGATACTCAACTGACGCCTCCGGGTAATATTGCCGAAGTGCTTAAAGGCTTACTGATTAATATTTTCGCTAACCCAGTCGATGCACTGCTCAAAGGGAATTATATCGGTATCTTGGCATGGGCGATTGGTTTAGGCATTGCATTGCGTCATGCCAATGAAACCACCAAAACCATGATCCACGATTTTTCGTTAAGCGTGACTCAGCTGGTTCGTGTGGTCATTCGTTTAGCGCCATTAGGTATTTTCGGTTTAGTGTCTTCAACAATTGCAACAACCGGTTTTGAAACCTTAAAAGGCTATTTCCACGTATTGGCGGTATTACTGGGCTGTATGATCATCGTAGCATTAGTGGTTAACCCACTGATTGTTTACTGGAAAATTAAACGTAACCCATACCCACTAGTGTTCGCTTGCTTACGTGAAAGCGGTGTCACAGCCTTCTTTACTCGTAGCTCCGCAGCTAACATTCCGGTGAACATGGGGATGTGTCGCCGTATGAATCTGCACGAAGACACCTATTCTGTTTCTATCCCGCTAGGTGCAACCATTAACATGGGCGGTGCTGCGGTAACCATCACCGTATTAACACTGGCAGCGGTGCATACTCTGGGGATCCCTGTTGATATCCCGACGGCGCTGTTATTAAGCGTGGTTGCGGCGGTTTGTGCGTGTGGCGCATCTGGCGTGGCAGGCGGTTCATTATTACTGATCCCACTGGCATGTAATATGTTTGGTATTTCGAACGAAGTAGCGATGCAAGTGGTTGCAGTGGGCGTGATGATTGGCGTACTGCAAGACTCTGCGGAAACTGCACTGAACTCTTCAACGGACGTGCTTTTCACTGCGGCGGTATGTTTATCGGAAGACGATAAACTGGCTCAAGCGGATGCTGAGTTATCTCAAACTCAAGACTAAGCTGACAAACCCATCAGGTTTGGAAATGGCTCTTTTGGGTTGTAAAACTAACAAGGAAAATCAATTTATTGATTTTCGCCTGATAACACAAAGAGGGAAAAACCACGCTTTTATCCCTCTTTGTCATTAACCTAAACCCGCTGAATTAGCGGGTTTTTTTATGGGACAGTAAAACTTACAACTGATAAGCCACTTTCATGCCTTGTTCAATGGCACGGCGGGCATCTAACTCGGCAGCCACATCTGCCCCTCCAATCACATGAGGGTGAATGCCAATTTCTTCTAGTTGCTCTTTCAGTGGGCGATAAGGTTCTTGCCCAGCACAAAGGATGACATTATCAACGGCAAGGCAGATATTTTCATCTTGATAGCGAATATGCAGCCCATCATCATCCACATTCATATATTCGACACCATTAAACATTTGGACGCCGCGCTTCATTAATGACAAGCGATGTACCCATCCCGTCGTTTTTCCAAGCCCAGCACCGACTTTGCTGTTTTTACGCTGCAATAAATAGAGGTGGCGAGGTGTTGGTTCTAACTGTTTTTTCGTCGGGAGAAGCCCGCCTCGAGTGGTGATGGCGGTATCAATATTCCATTCATGGTTAAATTTATTATCATCTAAACTGCTGCTGATCCCTTGTTGGGTCAGAAGTTCCGCAACATCAAACCCAATCCCTCCGGCACCAATAATAGCTACGTTTTTACCGACATTATCGGGTTGTTTTAAAGCCTCAATATAGGACATCACTTTGCGATGATCAGCGCCAGCTAGGTTGATAGCGCGGGGGATAACGCCCGTGGCGATAATGACTTCATCAAATTGCGTTAAATCGCTGGCTTGCGCAAGCTGCTCGAGTCTAACATCCACATTGAGCAGTTGCAGTTGGCGAGAAAAATAACGCAAAGTTTCATAAAACTCTTCCTTGCCAGGGATCTGTTTAGCGAGATTAAATTGCCCACCAATTTGGTTACTGCGTTCAAATAGCGTGACTTGATGGCCTCGTTTGGCGGCATAGATTGCACAAGAAAGTCCCGCTGGACCCGCGCCGACAATCGCCACTTTTTTAGGTTTATCTGCTAATTCATTGGGATAGTCCATCTCGCGTACTGCTTGTGGATTGACCAAGCAGCCAGCCAGTTTGCCATTAAAAATCTGGTCAAGGCAGGCTTGATTGCAGCCAATACAGGTGTTTATTTCATCAAAGCGACCATCTTGGGCTTTCAACACAAACGCTTCATCGGCAAGGAAAGGGCGCGCCATGGACACCATATCAGCTTGACCGCTAGCAATGATTTGCTCCGCCACAAACGGGTCATTGATGCGGTTGGTGGTAATTAGCGGAATATTCACCTTACCTATTAATTTTTCCGTCACCCAACTGAAGGCTTTGCGGGGAACCAACGTCGCAATGGTCGGTACACGGGCTTCATGCCAGCCGATCCCCGTATTGATCATGGTGGCTCCCGCACTTTCAATCTCTTTAGCCAATAGCTCGATTTCATCCCACGTTGATCCTCCTTCGACAAGATCAAGCATGGATAAACGATAGATAATAATGAAATTTTTCCCAACCGTTTGGCGAATGCGTTTAACGATTTCTAGCGGAAAACGGATACGATTTTGGTAGCTTCCACCCCATTCATCAGTTCGATGATTGGTGCGGGATGTAATAAATTGATTGATTAAATAACCTTCCGATCCCATCACTTCGACCCCATCGTAGCCCGCTTGCTGGGCAAGTTTAGCGGTGTTCACGAAGTCATCGATGGTTCTCTGGACGTCATCGGCAGTTAATTCGCGAGGGGGAAATGGGGTAATTTCGGATTTAATCGCGCTAGGTGCCACCAACGCTGGGTGCAGGGCATAACGACCTGCGTGCAAGATCTGCAACGCAATTTTGCCATCCGCCTGATGCACCGCATCGGTGATTTGCTGATGAAATGGCAATTGGTTTTGATGATTCAATATAGCGCCATGAGATGCTAAAGCCCCTTCAGGGTTCGGGGCTATCCCGCCAGTAATAATCAGGCTGACCCCATTCTCTGCACGAAGTCGGTAAAAGTGGGCAAGGCGCTGGCTTCCTTGAGGATGCTCTTCTAAGCCGGTGTGCATTGAACCCATCAAAATACGGTTTTTAAGAACGGTATGCCCCAAATCAAGTGGGGTAAAAAGATGTGGAAAATTGCTCATATTGGCTCCCATTTGGGACTATTAATAACAGGTCAGATGAGTTAACTGTAGCCTAATGGACAATTGAATTAAGAATAATGTTAAAAAATTGTGATTTTTATCATATGTTTTACGAGGAATAATTAAACTTACAGTACTATTTCTTTTGTTTTATTTTTCTGTCATAAAAAATGGTTACAACAAAGAAGAATGGTTATTTACATCATAATTTGATGGTTTTTCACTCCACACAACCGAGTTATTCAGGAAATACGCCGATGAAAGAGATTTGCCAAGCTGTCACCTTAGAAGGCAACCATGTTCGATTAGAACCATTAACCCATCACCATGATGCTGTTTATGCTGAGATTATTGAACGAGATAAGCTGCATCACCTGTGGTATACCTCGGTACCTGAACCGGAAAATGTCGCGAAAGATGTCGACATGCGCCTTGCGCGTTTTGAGCAAAAAGAGATGGTGCCATTCGCGATTATTGACAAGCGGACAGGCAAAGCCGTTGGTATGACGTCGTATATGCGAATCGATCAAGGGGTTCGCCGTGTAGAAATCGGGGCGACATGGTATGGGACGGAAGCGCAGCGCACACCGATCAACACAGAAGCTAAATACTTGTTATTAAAACATGCGTTTGAAGAATTAGAATGTGTTGCCGTGGAGCTAAGAACGCACTTTTTAAATCATCAAAGCCGTAAAGCGATTGAGCGTTTAGGGGCAAAACTCGATGGGATTTTACGTAACCATATGCTAACTCGTACGGGTGAGCTACGAGATACCTGCGTTTATAGCATCTTAAATAATGAGTGGCCGGCAGTGCGTCGCCACTTGGAATGGCAGATGACAAAGCCTCGCTAAGTTAAAAAAATAGCCCACGGGATGTGGGCTATATGATTAATGTTTGATTAAATCATTTAATTATAAATATTCGTGCATTGGTTTGGTCATATACACGTTATTTGGCATTTTTTCCGTGGTGGTGTAGCCCGCAGGGCTGTTGATCAGCGCTGGGATACGGTTAACCAAGTTTGCGCAGGTTAATTCCACGGTTGCAGGGTTATTCACTTCAATCGCCGTATCTGGCTCACCAATTAGCTGCCAGCTGTTTTTGTCGCACTCATCCACCGTTAAAATTTTACCGATACATTCCGTTTCTAAGGTGACGCCTTCCGCTGTTTCAGTGATTACCACCGCAGACAATCCTAATACATCGCCTTTTTTCACCGTCATTTTTAAGGTGTCTGAATAGATATCTTCTTTGGCAATTTGCGGTACGCAGCGCTGAGTTTGATTGGTAATAGTCAGACCTAAACGGCTGCACAGCCAACCATTTTGTGTCCACATATATGGTGGCGCATATTCCCCGCTCTCAATTTTCTCAGCGATAACTGCGTATGGCAGGTCGTTATAGTTACCAATTTGCTGATTGAATTCGTCGACGGTTAAGCCTGCACCGTGACCTTTTGCCAGCGCGATGCCGTAATCTTCCACGTTGTAGCAGCTAGAGCCTTTGATTTTGACCAGTTTGTGCATAGAACCTGCCAAGGTATCGATAAGCACGCCCCAGAACATATCTGGGTATCCGCTGCCCGCTAAAGTGCAGTTATTCGCTTTCGCTAAAGCATCGAGTTTTTCAGTGATTTCAGGGGAAGAGTTCCACGGATAAAGAGCTTCTTCACCCGTTGAGATTGCATTCACGCCATGTCGAGCGAAGAGGGAGAATGCATCTTCTAAGTCGGCCATGGTGCTGAGGGTAGCAATAATTCCCACGTCGGGTTTTAAGGTTTCTAGGGCTTTATCGGCTTCATTCAGAGGCTGGATTTTCACACCAGTTAGCGCCGTGCCTGCGATTTCACCAATGTCTTTGCCAATCACGGCAGGGTTGATATCAAAAGCCGCCACAACTTCAGCACCGTGTTCTTGTAGGTAACGGATGAGAAATTTGCCCATCTTTCCACAACCATATTGAACTGCACGTACTTTTTTCATCATTATCGTCCTATAACTATTTGTCTAATATCATCATGTTCTATATGAAGTATAAAATTATTGTTTTATATCAATCAATTGAACAAAGAATGCTTAATAAATTAGAATGGGAAAACTCAATCTTTACGCCCGATTATTTACTATAGGGTAGTTGTTAACGCAGGTTTGTTCATAAATGGCGTTCTAATAAAGAATGGAATCCTAGATTAAAATCCGATAATTAAGATGGGAATGATGGCTTTTGATGATGCCATGCCATTGAATTATAGGGTGATGCTATGGCTTGGATACAAATTCACCATATAGTTTTGAAATACTAGACCTTCACCAAAACAGCACGTATAATCGGCACCACTTTGGCCCCTTAGCTCAGTTGGTTAGAGCAGGCGACTCATAATCGCTTGGTCACTGGTTCAAGTCCAGTAGGGGCCACCAAATTTTAGCTGTTAAATCAGTGCATTAAGCCACTTCATAGCAAGTGGCTTTTTTGTATCTGGAGCACCGGAAATAAACTACCTGCCAACAAACTCTCTCCCCACAAACTCTTCAATCAACCGCTCGCCTTCATGCCATTCGCCATATCCTGCATCAGTATTTAAATGCTCACCGCCTTTAACCAACATAAGTTGGCTACCCCATATTTTTGCAAGCTGATGAGCTTTTTCGGTGCCAAGGTGTGGATCATTATCGGTATAAATAAGCAAAGAAGGGCTTGGAAGCTTGTTATTGGGTAGCGGTCGCTGCTGTTGAATATCGAGTAGGGCAGAAGGGGAATCAACATCCGCAGGGGTAGCGAGGATCATCGCTTTTACTCGATGGTTGGGAAATTGGCTCGCCCATTGCGCCACACAAACAGCTCCGCAACTGTGTCCAATCAGTACCAATTCACCCTCTGTATTTTGAACCACCTCGTTTAGGCGCTCTATCCATTTATGGTTAGGGGCATTCCAGTCATCCTGAATGACGCGCACAGTATTATGGTATTTTCTTTCTATATAGGATTGCCAATGTTGAGAACCGGAATTGGTATATCCAGGAACAATTATAAAAGTGGTAGTCATCTTGCTTCTCAGGTTGTCTGGGAGAATTCAATCTTAATCGGTGTGAACTAAAGTTAGCTAGCAATTTATCGGCTAGCGTTAAATCAAAATGTTATTTAAGTAAGCCATTCGGAATAATACGAAATAGCTTCTGATGGTTTTGTTTTTAACGCATTTAATGCGTTGTTTATGAGTTTGTAATAAATAATTAAAAATAAAATCAATGTATTGCAGTTAATCCTATTTTAACTACACACTATGATTGTCACCTTGTAATGACTATTAAAGTCAAATTATCTAAGGTAGGATGAGTTCCAATTTAACTTATGGAAAGGTTGCTCATATGAAGGATAATACTTCACTAGATAATGAATTTTCGGGCTTTAATGCATTTCATCTGATTTCTTGGATTGCGGTGATTGGTGGGATTGCAGTGTATCTTATTGGGCTATGGCGCTCTGAGATGCAGTTAAATGAAAAAGGGTATTACTTTGCAATCTTATTACTGGGACTGTTTTCTTCAATTTCAGTCCAGAAAACAGTGCGAGATAAAATGGATAATATCCCAACGACCCAAGCGTATTACATTGCTTGTATGGTGGCGTTCTTTGCATCTATCGCCTTAATGGCTGTGGGGCTGTACAACGCGGAACTATTACCAAGTGAAAAAGGTTTTTACGGCATTGCTTTCTTTTTATGTATGTTTGGTTCTATCGCGGTGCAAAAGAATATTCGCGACCTACAAACCACTAAGCCAGCTGAGCAACCGAAGAAGTTTGAAGTGAAACAACCTGCCATCAATGAAGATAGTGAACCTAGCATGAAAGGCTAACCACTGTTTTAGCAAAGGCTCAATGAATGCATTTGAGCCTTTGTGTTTCTTTTTACCTAAAGAGCATTTGCCATTCTAATTTCCTACCTAGCTATTCTTATATACCAGTCAATCCATCCCTGAAATAATCACTATGGCATCATATTTGAGTGTGAAATAGTACCTTAATGAATCACTGATTAGACCAGAATATATTTTATCCACATTGAATAATTCTCATTATGTATAATAAATGAGACTGAGTTCTTATTTATTAGAAAAAATAGCGGATGGAGATAAATTAGAATTAACCATTTTCTTTTTGATACATATAAATTTGGATTGAAAATGCAAAAAACTATTACGCTAAATTGTGGTAATTGGATAATTGCTGATAATAATACGCGTCAAAGATGTAACGAATTGCAAAAAAGTAATGTCCGATATATGTGAAAGAAATGTTGTTAAGTATGAATCAATGACACATTATTTGTAACTCATTGATTTTTAACATATCAAAATAATCGTAATATGAGTAAATGTGTCAAAAAATAACTGCCTATTGAACCTCTTGTTTTCGATAGGTGATGGCGACTTTACAGCTTTTAAGTGTAATTATAGTATTTGTGTGAACCAAAGCTCAAAAGGCAAAAAGATTTAATTACCGTATTCATAAATATATCGTGGTTTTACCTAAGTATATTTAACTATATTTCGTATCTGAAATTTAAGCTTCTATTGTAATTAATAATTAATTACAGGACTTCTTATTATCTTTTTTCTTTAAATTACGACTTAATCGAGGATTCACCTAATGAAATTAAATAAAACTCTTATGGCTATCGCAGCAACGACATTAATTGGTTTTGGTGCGAACGCAGCGCCAGTTAACCACGGTAATGGTAAAGTCACTTTCACTGGTAGCATCATCACTGCACCTTGTTCTATTGACCCATCTTCTATTGACCAAACTGTAGATTTAGGCCAAATCGCTGATGTGGTATTAAAAAATGGTGGTACTTCAGACGGTCAATCTTCACCAGTTATGTTCGATATTAAATTAATTGACTGTACTGTAGAAACAGGTGATTCCGTGAATATTACATTTTCAGGTGCGGCCGCTACAAATGACCCTAAATCACTATTAGCTATTACAGGTACTGCTGCAGGTGCGGGTATCCAGATCGTAGATAGCAATAATGACCCAATCGTATTAAATGAAGTCACTAAATCTGAGCACAAACTGCAAGGCACAACTAACACCCTGCAATTTGCTGCATACGTGAAAGGTTTAGGTAGCCAAGGTAAACCAGAAGCTCCAGTTGATATCGTTGCGGGTGAATTCCAAGCGGTAACTGATTTCGTATTGTCGTATAACTAATTTAATGCATTAGTTATTAACGGTAAGCTGAAGTAATGAGACCAATCATTACTTCAGCTTAGAAAATTTATTAAAATTTAAGGACATCGTAATGAAAAAAGTTAATAATAAAATTATGTGTTCTGTGTTTTTAAATGTTAATAAAAAATAAATTCATGAAAAAACTCATTACGGTATCTTTATTACTGCTGAATCCATTAATTGCTCTCTCTGAAGAAGCAGTGGACTTCAATATTAATATATTGAACGCAGAAGATAGAGAAAATATTAATTTGGCAGTTTTTTCACAAGATCTTTATATTGTTCCTGGCATTTACCCCTTTAAACTAAGTATAAATAACGCATATATACCTGAGCAGAAAATAACCGTTGTGAGTTATGAAGAAAAATCGCAAGCGTGTTTAACGGATGAAATTGTCGAGAAATTTGACTTAAATTCGGAAGCTGAAAGTGTATTACAGTGGAATACAATTGATGGCTTAGAGTGTTTAGATATTGCTAGCCTAGAAGGAATGTCAGTAACACCTAATTTATCGACCGGAACATTAATTATTAATATTCCGAAAAGCTATCAGGAATATTCCGCCAACGACTGGGAATCAGCATCTCGTTGGGAAGATGGCATTAAAGGTATTATTTTTGACTATAATCTGACCTCACAATATAACCGTAGTTTAGGTGATAACAAATCGAACAATACTTTTTTCCTTTCAGGATTAGGGGCCGTCGGCGCTAACTTTGATAGCTGGCGTTTACGAGGTTTTTGGCAAGGTTCATATAACCATGCGCAGAATAGTCGAGTTGATGATGCTCACGAGATTAAATGGACCAATATTTATGCTTATCGAGCTATTCGCAGCTTAAAATCGAAATTAACCCTCGGTGAGGATTTTCTGCAAACAGATTTGTTTGATAGCTTCAAGTTTATTGGGGTTTCATTACGTTCTGACGACAATATGTTGCCACCAAGCTTACGTTCATATGCGCCAGAGGTAACGGGTTTTGCAGAAACGAACGCGGTAGTCAAAATTAGCCAAGATGGACGCGTTATTTACGAAAGTTTAGTTCCTGCGGGTCCATTTAGAATTCAAAATTTAAATAGCGGTATTTCAGGGACTTTACAAGTCAGAGTTGAAGAGAGCGACGGGCGCGTTTCGGAGTTTGAAGTTGAAGCTGGAAATATTCCTTTTTTATCTCGTCCAGGTTCTGTGCGCTATAAAGTGAGTGCGGGTAGACCAACAGATATGGATCGTCATGTCATGGGGGATGCTTTCACGCAAAGCGAGGTTTCATGGGGTATTAGCAATGGTTGGTCAGTTTTTGGTGGTGCGCTAAATAGTAGTCGATTTAACTCTTTTGCTGCTGGTGTTGGACGTGATTTATTTCGATTTGGTGCAATTTCGTTCTCATTCAATCATTCAATCGCCGCACTGACAGATGGGCCGACCTTAAAAGGCAAAGCATTTAAAGTCGATTATTATAAAAGTTTCGAAGGAAGTAATAGTCAAATTCAATTATCCGCTTACCGTTTTATGGATCGTGAATTTATGACGATGAGTGATTTCCTCACTTATAATGACCAAAAAGATATTATGTATGCAGGACACAATAAAGGCTCTTATTCTGCATCACTAAGTAAAAACTTTACTGATTGGCGTTCATCCGTAAATTTAAATTACACGCACCAAACCTATTGGAACCGCCCAAATAGTTATCGCTATAACATGACGTTCTCGAAGTATTTTGATACTAGCAAGTTTCATAATATCGGTCTGTCTATCAATATGTTTAATAGCAAAATGCAGGGTTATCAAGATAATGGAGTTTATGTCAGCCTTTCAGTTCCATTAGCATCAGGAACTTATGTCAATTATTCAACGTATAACGGTAAGAATGATAATACGAATAAAGTGACAATGAATGAGCGTCTTGAAAATAAAGATAACCTTTCACTTTCTGTCGGTAATAATCGACATAGCGGAATATTTAGTAGTTATTATAGCCATAAAGGTAATATGAATGACTTTAATACCAGCTATAACTATATAAGTAATAACTCAATGTCATTATCTGCGAATGTTCAAGGCGGCATGACATTGACGGGGTACGGAATAGGCATGCACCCTGTCACATCAACAGGGGGAACACGAGTTTTTGTTGATACAAATGGCGTTAAAGATGTACCAGTAAAATATAATGGTACACATTTACGCTCAAGTGGTTCTGGAAAAGTCGTTGTTCCTGATATTAATAGCTACTATAAGACAGACGTTGTTGTTGATATTAATAAATTACCTAAGAATGTTGAGATTGCGGATTCCGTAACACAAACCACACTCACTGAAGGTGCAATAGGTTATCGTAGTTTTGATGTTATTTCTGGGATCAAAATGATGGTGACGTTGAGACTACAAGATGGAAATTACCCACCATTTGCTGCGGATATTAAAAATAATGCAGGCAAGACAACAGGTATTGTGGGTGACCAAGGTGAAGCTTACATCGGTGGAATAAAGCCGGGTGAGACAATGACAGTATCATGGCAAGGTTCTGAATGTACGATTACATTCCCACAAAATATCGAAGAGCATAATATTTACGACAAACTGCTCTTACCATGTAATTAATTAATAATAATCTTAAAAGAAGGCTAATGTTTATGATGAAAAAATTATCCGTATTATTACTTAGCTGCTTCGTGACTGCGAATGCTTATTCTGCAATTTCAATGGATAGAACGCGTATTATTTATAATGGCGATAGCAATTCTGTTTCATTAACGGTAAGTAATAAAAATAACCAACTGCCTTATTTGGCACAGGGTTGGTTTCAAGATGTGAAAGGCGAAAAACTAACCTCTTATTTTACGATTTTGCCACCAATCCAAAGAATTAATGCAGGACAAACAAGCCAATTACGTATTGAAGCTTTACCAGACATAGTGAAATTACCTCAAGATAGAGAAAGTTTATTTTTCTTTAATTTAAGAGAAATTCCACCTACAAGTAAAAAATCTAACGTACTGCAAATTGCATTACAAACACGCGTGAAGTTGTTCTATCGTCCAGCTTCTTTAGCGGTTGATTCCACTCAAATGAAAAATGCACCGTGGCAGAATAAATTAGTGTTAGTCAAAAAAGATGGCGCTATTTATGCCAAAAACCCAACGGCTTACTACGTGGTATTAAACAACATTAGAAAAAGTGCTAACGCAGAGAAAGCAAAAAGCTTTGTTGCTGTAGACGTTGCTCCATTTGCTGAGCAAAAACTGTCAATTACTGCAGATCAATTAGGTTCATCGCCAGTGATTAACTATATCAATGACTACGGCGGTCAGGTTGATGTTCCGTTTGTCTGTTCTGCAACAGAGTGTCACGCGCAAGCGGCTAACTAATTCCATAAGCAAATGAGAGAAATGGATAAATCGAATGTTTAAATTTAAGAACCTGTTTTGTCTTAGTTTACTGTTTTTTTTATCTGTGACTGCATTTGCGGATGGGAAGTTTGTGACGGTCAGAGTGAATGTTTTGTCTGGCGGATGTGTGTTGAATGATAACGAAGATATCTATGTAGATTTTGGCGATGACATCGTTATTGGGCAAATTGAGTCAGGTAAATACACAGAAGCAATTCCTTATAGTTTAAGTTGTGATTCGCGATTTGATGAGCTGTACCTCGCTTTTGAAGGGGATAAGGGCGAAGATTTAAATAGCTTGAAAGTCGCGGATACACCAGGTTTGAATATCAAGTTATATATTGGTGATCAACCGATGAATATTGGTTCTCGATATGAGATTGATAATATTCAGTCCTTACCCTCTTTAACCGCAAAACTGGCACTGGCTAATGGGATAAGACCTGTTGGAGGTGAGTTTTCTACTGCTGCAACACTAACTGTAGGATATCATTAAGGTATTATCTTATGAAAAAGCTCTTATTATCATTCGTTTTATTTCTGGCATACACAAGTACGGCACAGGCTGTCAAAGTGAGCTTTAGAGGAAATTTGATAGAGGGAACGCCATGTGTCATCAATAATAATCGCCCGATTGAGGTGGATTTTGGTGATGACTTGGTGGTTTCGTTAGTGCCGACCAAAGATGGTACAAAATATATAGAAGATATCGATTTTGAATGGGAATGTGACAACATCTCTTCAGGAACGGATGTGGTTTTTAGTTTTGAAGGCAAAAAATCTTACTTTGATAATGATTTATTAGCAATTAATGAGCAAAGAGACATTGCACTGCAAATTTATCATGATTCAAAAACATTAAGAGTGAACGATACGTTTGTATACACCTATGAATCTGACTATAGAACACCTGATTTGAAGGCGGCATTAGTGAAAAGTAGCTCAAGTTCAGCCTCTGTCGAGCCGGGGGAGTTTACTGCCAGTGCGACATTAACGGTTGCTTATCCATGAAGATAATCTTCTTTACTCTATTACTTTATTTCTCTGGGAATGCGTTCGCGGATGAGGTGAATTTTTCTGGAGTATTGAGACACGCCATTCCTTGTATAGTCAATGGTGGCGAGGAGCTTGTGGTGCCATTTCATGAGGTCAATGATAAAGACCTTTATCGTCAAAGAGATATCTCCGAAGTCTTTGAAATTACACTCTCTGAGTGTGAGTTTTTGCCTGATTTTTCATTTTCGATGTCGTTTACGGGGAGTAGTAACCCGAAAATTAAAGGTTCGTTGCGAATTGATGGTGACCCCGGTGATTTGGGCTATGCCATCGTATTGAGTAGCGATAATGGCAATGTGGATATTAATAGCCAATACCCTATTGTTGGAATGAACGGTAATAAATTCCCTAGCGTAATCCCGCTTAAAGCCTCCATTTTGGGGGAAGAAGACGCAATCAAAAATAAAAGTATTAAACTCGGGGATTTTAGCGCTACCACCACTTTTAATATCTATTACGAATAACTCGGTTGTTAAGGATATTATGAAAAAACTTATTCTTATCTGTTTACTGGCTATATCGCCTTTTCAATTTGCGCGTGCTGAATTTGCGGCGCAAGGGGAGCTTGTTACTGACCATGGCGCATGGATGGACACACGATATATTTTACGCGGGGACTTACAACACGATAATCGCCCGATGGCTGTGCAAACGACAGGCAGTTGTCCTTGTGATATAGAGTTAGGATCTTGGGGTACCTATGCAGATGGTGGGTATGGTGCGGGTAACTCACACATTGTTAACTTTGATACTCACTCAGTTAGATTAAGAGAGCGAAGTTCGTGGGACGAAAGCCCCGTTACGTTCAGTGAAGTGGCTAGAGCATTAGAAAAAGATAACGTTTTAAATAGGCAAATTCCGGGACGTTGGCAGTTTTATCCGAGAAGGCCTGGAGTTGGATATTGCTTCAATCTAGGTATTTTGTATCGACAAAAAATGCAGCGTGAGCAAACCGCAGATAACCCAATAATTCTCTGTTCACCGTTAGACCCTGCTATTACTAACTGTGATATTGAAGGTCCAGACTATATCGACCACGGCACATTATCCAATAGCTCGATGAATGGTCATACTGTGAGAGAAAACTTTACGATCAGCTGCACAAATCCAACGGATGTTAAAATTTCTGCTGTCGCAGGACTAGATAACGATAATTTTATTTTTATGGCGGATGGGCTAGAGTCTGAAATTAAAGTCAATGGCGCACCATCAACCGTACTTTCGGTAGAGTCGTTTGTAAAACAAACTTTTGATGTTTCCAGCACATTAAGAAAAACCAAAGATCTCGCTCCGGATGAGTATTCAGGTATTTTCCTGTTATCGGTTGAGCTTCCTTAGTATTCAAGCATAAAAGACAATGGCAGGGTTTTGGTCAATATATCGAGACTGAAACCCTGCCATTTTTTGATCTGAACTCAGGTTATTTATACGTAGAAGCGCGAGAATAGTGTCTCAATCACCAGAGGGCATTCGAGTGAAAAACGGCATACAGTTACGTATTAAAGGAAAGGTTCAAGGGGTTGGATTCCGACCTTATGTCTGGCAGCTCGCCCATCAATGTGCCTTGAACGGCGACGTCTGTAATGATGGAGAAGGTGTACTGGTGCGCCTATTAGAGACTGCGGATATTCCTTTATTTACCCAACTTTTATACCAACATTGCCCACCGCTTGCACATATTGAGTCTATTCAATCCCTGCCTTTTCAATGGGATGAGTTACCCGAAAAATTCACGATTCGCCACAGTGGCGCAGGACGCATGGATACTCAAGTTATCCCCGATGCTGCAACTTGCAAAGCCTGCCGCGACGAACTGTTTGACCCTGCGAATCGTCGCTATCATTATCCGTTTGCAAACTGCACCCATTGCGGCCCCCGTTTTACGATTATTCGTCAAATGCCCTATGACCGACCCAATACTTCAATGGCGGCATTTCCTTTATGCCCGGAATGTCAGCAAGAATATGAAAACCCAGCAGACAGACGTTTTCATGCACAGCCAAATGCTTGTGCAACCTGTGGTCCTGAAATCCAGCAGTGTGACAATAATGGCAAGGTTCTGGCGGTTCACCATCAAGCCTTAGAACAAACGGCAAATGATTTATTGAATGGCAAAATTGCTGCCATTAAAGGTCTTGGCGGTTTTCATCTTGCTTGTGATGCCACTAATTTCCATGCAGTTGAACAATTGCGTCAACGCAAACACCGTCCCAGCAAACCTCTGGCGGTAATGATCCCATCCCTAGACTGGCTAAAAGACCAAGGCGTCGAGGTCACAGAAAGTCTACGTGCGTTACTTGAAAGTGCGGCCGCACCGATTGTGCTTATTCAGGCATGGGAAAATAGTGTCTTAAGTGAAAATATAGCTCCACATCTACGAGAAGTCGGGGTGATGCTGCCTTCCAACCCACTGCAGCATTTACTGATGGCACAAGTGAATAAGCCATTAGTGATGACTTCTGGGAATGCATCGGGCAAACCTCCGGTACTCGCGGAGCAAGCGGCTTTCACGGATTTAGCGAATATCGCAGATATTTGGCTGATGCATAATCGCGATATTGTTCAACGGGCGGATGACTCTTTAGTGCGTTACCATGCCGGAAAAGCAGAAATGTTACGCCGAGCCCGAGGTTATGTGCCAGATGCCATTGACCTTCCGGCGGGCTTTGAAAACTCACCGTCTATTTTGGCGCTAGGTGCGGATTTAAAAAATACCTTTTGTTTGCTTAGAGATAAAAGTGCGGTAATGAGCCAGCATTTAGGTGATTTAGACGATATCGATATTTACCAACAATATCAGCAATCTATTGCGCTGTTTGAGTCGATTTATCGATTTAAGCCTGAATATTTAGTCGGGGATATGCATCCCAATTATGTGAGCCACCGTTACGGTAATTCGTTAAGTGAGCAGCTGAATATCCCGATGATCCACGTTCAGCATCATCATGCCCATATTGCGGCGGTGATGGTGGAGCATGGTATCCCGTTAGGTAATGAAAAAGTGATTGGTTTGGCACTGGATGGTCTCGGTTTCGGTGATGATAACCGGCTGTGGGGCGGTGAGTGCTTACTTGTCGATTATGCCTCTAATCAACACCTTGGTGGATTACCGCCTGTTGCTATGCCGGGTGGGGATTTAGCATCTCGCCAACCATGGCGTAATTTATTGGCTCACCTAGAAAAATTTGTGCCTGATTGGCAAGCGAAGCCCATTGCTTCGGCGCTCGCTCCTTTTGCTTACCCACTATTACAAAAAGCGATTGCTAAAAAGCTGAACTGCCCAACCGCTTCGTCGGCCGGACGATTATTTGATGCTGTCGCAGCTGCGTTAGGGATCTGCCCTGCGCAAACCAGTTGGGAAGGTGAGGGCGCTTGTCAGTTAGAAGCGTTAGCATTGCAAAGCTCAGTTCAGCAGCATCCTGTCACAATGCCAGTGGTGGGTAATCAATTGGATCTAACCACTTTCTGGCATGAATGGCTGGCTTATAATGCACCGAGAGCCGAACGAGCCCATGCTTTTCATCAAGCCTTGGCGCAAGGATTTGCAGATTTAGCGCTACAACAAGCGAAGCGGTATGGCATTCAACAAGTGGTGTTATCTGGTGGTGTTCTGCACAACCAATTATTGCGCCTTTTGCTAATAGAGAATCTACAGCCTCTTGAGGTATTGCATGCTCGTCAATTACCGATGGGGGATGGTGGACTTGCATTGGGGCAAGTTGCGATCGCTGCCGCAATATTGAAGAAAAATAACTGAGAATAATAGTCAGGCTTTATTTGTTTTCATTAGATATATATTAATGAATAAATTTAGCTTTATTTATTTTTGATATTCATTCGTATTTAATATAATTGATATTAATTCTTATTTGTTTTTACTAAAGTGGATATTATTGAAATAAGGCGTTACTCGAAATTCGATTAATTATACCTGCCTATAAGACCTTACTAGTGATTTTTATTTTAACATCATGATATAACAACGTTTTGTTATCTTTTTTTAACATTTCAACTCCCATTTTTTTAAACAAATTGAAAACAGCATGAAAAGTTAAATAATCTTTTAACTCATCGCTGAATCGATTTTTCTATCATAAATTTAAAAAAGACCAAATTTCTTATTGGCTCTTGATGAAGATCAAGTGATTAAAAAGCGGTAGGACTAGGATCTCATTTATATTTACACATCAGGTAATTCTAATAAGGCCTCAGCTTATTAGGTGTAATTGGTAAAGCGACTTTGAATACAAACAATACCTAAATTCCTATGCATATTTCTAATATGTGGCGGATTTTATTTATTTTTTGAATGCAAAATCGTAAAGAAAAATAGCCTAATAAATAGGCTCTAAGCCACTCATAATAGGAAATAGAAATGGCAGGAGATAACTCTATTCTTTCTCCCCATGGCATTAATCGCCGTGACTTTATGAAGTTGTGTACAGCGCTTGCTGCGACAATGGGGTTAAGTGGAAAAGCCGCCGCTCAAATGGCTGATGCGGTGAGTGATCCAGAACGTCCACCCGTCATTTGGATTGGTGCTCAAGAGTGTACAGGATGCACAGAATCGTTGCTGTGTGCGACTCACCCAACCCTCGAAAATTTAATTCTCGATACCATTTCTCTCGAATATCACGAAGTTCTCTCTGCGGCTTTTGGTGAGCAGGTTGAAGAGAACAAGCACAATGCTATTGAAAAATATAAAGGTAAATATGTTTTAGTGGTCGATGGTTCGATTCCACTGAAAGATGATGGCATCTACTGCATGGTGGCCGGAAAACCTATCGTTGAGCATATCCGTATGGCTGCTGAAGGTGCGGCTGCGATTATTGCTATCGGATCTTGCGCTTCTTGGGGCGGGGTTGCGGCAGCTGGGGATAACCCTACCGGCGCGGTTGGCTTAAATGAAGTTATCAAAGATAAAACCGTTATCAACATTCCGGGTTGCCCGCCAAACCCACATAACTTCTTAGCAACAGTTGCCCACCTGATCACCTATAACCGTCCACCAGCATTGGATAGCAAAAATCGTCCAATGTTCGCGTACGGTCGATTAATTCATGAACACTGTGAACGCCGTCCACACTTTGATGCGGGGCGCTTCGCAAAAGAGTTCGGTGATGCTGGTCACCGTGAAGGTTGGTGTTTATACCATTTAGGCTGTAAAGGGCCAGAAACTTACGGTAACTGTTCAACCTTGCAATTTTGCGACGTTGGCGGCGTGTGGCCAGTGGCTATCGGGCATCCATGCTACGGCTGTAACGAAGAAAATGTGGGCTTCCACAAAGGTATCCACCAATTAGCGAATGTGGAAAACCAAACACCACGTTCCGAAAAACCGGATTTGAATAACAAAGAAGGTGGACAAGTTTCTGCAACTGCCGTGGGCTTAATCGGTGGTGTAGTCGGTCTGGTGGCGGGTGTCAGTGTGATGGCTGTACGTGAGTTAGGGCGTCAAAAGCGTCAAAATGATACCAACTCACGGGGAGAATAACCGTGGATAGACGAAATTTCCTTAAGCTCTCAGCAGGGGGAGCGCTGCTTGCAAGCACCACTTCGCCGAGCTTGGCGGGAGCGGAAAATAGGCCGCCAATTCCGAATGCGTTGGGTATGTTGTATGACTCGACACTCTGTGTCGGTTGTCAGGCGTGCGTCACCAAGTGTCAGGATATTAACCATCCTGAGCGCAATCCTGTTGGGCCTCAAACATGGTCAAATAATGACAAACTGACGCCATACACCAACAACGTGATTCAAGTTTGGAGCGATGGTTCAGGCTTGCATAAAGATCAGGAAAAAGACGGTTACGCCTACATTAAAAAACAGTGTATGCATTGTGTTGATCCTAACTGCGTCTCTGTTTGCCCTGTTTCTGCGCTCACCAAAGATCCGAAAACAGGCATCGTGCATTACGACCCAGATATCTGTACGGGTTGCCGTTATTGCATGGTGGGTTGTCCATTCAACATTCCTAAATATGCTTATGACGACAAATTTGGTGCCATCCATAAATGTGAACTGTGTAACCAAAAAGGCGTAGAACGCTTAGATAAAGGCGGTTTACCGGGTTGTGTTGAAGTGTGCCCAACTGGTGCGGTGATTTTTGGTACCCGTGAAGAGCTTCTCGCCGAGGCGAAAAAACGTTTATCGCTGAAAGTGGGCGAAGAGTACGGCTTCCCTCGCCAAACCGTCCATCACAATGACCCGAACGTGATGCCAGCACCAAAATACCAGCAACATATTTACGGTGAATTGGAAGGCGGTGGTACTCAGGTCATGGTGCTTTCTGGCGTGCCATATCAAAATCTGGGACTGCCAGAGTTAGACGAACTGGCAACTGGTGCACGTTCTGAGAATGTTCAGCACACCTTGTATAAAGGCATGGTTCTGCCTCTCGCGGCATTAGCGGGACTGAGTTTCTTAGTGTATCGCAATACCAAGAATCATGATTCTCATGACGACAAGTCTCATGGCAATAAAACGCATGACGACCAAAATCATGACGACCAAAATCATAAGGACAAGGGGGACGACTCTAATGGCAACGCATGATAAAGAGCAGCCGCTAGGTGGGCGTTTAGTCAGTTGGCCAGTGATTGTCTTCGGACCGTTTGTCATCCTGTGCCTGATTTTGATTGTAAAACGTTTAGTCTTTGGGCTGGGTTCAGTTTCTGATCTGAACGGTGGATACCCATGGGGGATCTGGATTGCCTTCGACTTACTGATTGGTACTGGTTTTGCCTGTGGTGGATGGGCGTTAGCGTGGGCAGTGTATGTCTTTAACCGCGGTGAATATCATCCGTTAGTGCGTCCTGCACTGCTGGCAAGTCTGTTTGGTTACTCTCTCGGTGGTTTGTCTATCACTATCGACGTGGGTCGCTACTGGAACCTGCCTTACTTCTATATTCCAGGGTACTTTAATACTAACTCCGTGCTGTTTGAAACCGCGGTGTGTATGACTATCTACATCGGTGTGATGGCGCTGGAGTTTGCCCCTGCAATTTGTGAACGCTTTAATTGGAAAGTGTCATTAAAACGCCTGAATAAAGTGATGTTTTTCATCATCGCATTGGGTGCGTTACTGCCAATGATGCACCAATCTTCCATGGGGTCACTGATGATTGCCGCAGGGCATAAGGTTCATCCGATTTGGCAAAGCTATGAAATGTTGCCGCTATTATCGCTACTGACCGCCTTCATTATGGGTTTCTCCATTGTGATTTTTGAAGGCTCTTTATTGCAGTCAGCGTTAAAAGGGCAAGGGGCTGATGAACGACCTCTGTTTGTTAAGTTAACCAATATCCTTCAAGTGTTCTTAGTGCTGTTTTTGGTTTGCCGTTTCGGTGAGTTGATTTACCGCGGCAAGATGCACTATGTGATGGCGATGGATTTCTACGCCATGATGTTCTGGATTGAGACTGCATTAATGGTGATCCCGCTGATTATCTTCCGTATGCCATCCCTGCGTACTGACTCAAGATGGTTATATATCAGTGGATTAAGCATGTTACTGGGCTCTGCGCTATGGCGTATGAGCTACTCACTGATCGCCTTCAATCCTGGCGGTGGATATGACTATTTCCCAACCGCAGAAGAGATATTAATTTCCATCGGTTTTGTGGCCATCGAGGTGTGCGCATACATCTTGTTAGTTCGCCTATTACCGATTATTCCAGCAATAAAAAAATCTAATTCAAGTCCTTCTCAGGCCCGAGGTAAAGCATGAGCCAACGTATAACTATCGACCCGGTAACTCGTATCGAAGGTCACTTACGCATTGATTGCGAAATCGAAGATGGAAAAGTCACTAAAGCGTGGGCATCCGGCACCATGTGGCGTGGTATGGAAGAGATCGTAAAAGGGAAAGATGCCCGCGATGCATGGATGATCATGCAGCGTATTTGTGGGGTATGTACCACGGTTCACGGGATCATTTCTGTGCGTACTATTGAAAGCGCACTAAATCTTGAAGTGCCTGTTAACGCGCAATATATCCGTAATATGATTTTGGCGGCGCACACTATCCAAGACCATATTGTGCACTTCTATCAATTATCTGCATTGGACTGGGTAGACATTACATCTGCATTAAAAGCTGATCCAACCAAAGCGGCGAATATGCTTAAAGGGGTCTCAACATGGTCGCTAAACAGCCCTGAAGAGTTCACCCGCGTTCAAAACAAAATTAAAGATCTAGTTGCCAGTGGTCAGTTAGGTATTTTTGCCAACGGCTATTGGGGTCACCCAGCGATGAAATTGTCGCCTGAAGTGAACTTAATTGCGGTGGCTCACTACCTGCAAGCGCTGGAATGCCAGCGTGATGCTAACCGCATCGTGGCACTGCTGGGCGGTAAAACACCGCATATTCAAAACTTAGCGGTGGGCGGTGTTGCTAACCCAATCAACCTTGATGGTCTTGGGGTGCTTAACCTTGAGCGCTTAATGTACGTGAAATCCTTTATTGACCGTTTAGGGGATTTTATCGAGCAAGTATACAAAATCGACGCAGCAGTGATTGCATCGGGTTATCCTGAATGGTTAGAAATGGGTAAAGGTGCCAAACATTATATGTGCGTGCCTGAAATGCCAATGGACAACAAAAATGGCAGCTTCTTGCTACCGGGTGGTTATCTGGAAAATGGGGATTTCAGTACTTATCGCCCAATCACTAGCCACACTGACGAATACCTGATTAACGGTATTAAAGAGAGCAGCAAGCACGCTTGGTACAAAGATAATGAGCCGCAAGCCCCTTGGGAAGGTACCACTATTCCTGACTACACTGGCTGGGAAGATGACGGTAAATACTCTTGGGTTAAAGCGCCAACTTTCTATGATAAAACCGTGGAAGTGGGCCCATTAGCTGACTTGCTGTGCAAACTGGCAGCGAAACATGAACCAACTGAAAAACACTTTAATGATGTCGTCGGTTTATATCAAACCTTAACAGGCAACACGATCACCAAAGACCAACTCGAATCAACATTAGGTCGTATTATCGGTCGTACTGTTCGTTGCTGCGTATTAAACGAAACCCTGTCGATTCAATGGCAAGCACTGGTAGATAACATTGGTAAAGGCGATCACACCACTTTTATCAAGCCAAACTTCCCACAAGATACGGTGATTAAAGGGGTTGGTTTTGGTGAAGTGCCTCGCGGTCTGTTATCCCACTGGGTTGTCGTAAAAGACGGTAAAATCGAAAACTATCAAGCCGTTGTTCCATCCACATGGAACTCAGGCCCACGTAATTTCAATGATGAGCCGGGCCCTTATGAGCAAGCGTTAGTCGGAACTACGGTGGCAGACCCATCTAAACCATTGGAAGTCGTCAGAACGATCCACTCCTTCGACCCATGCATGTCTTGTGCCGTGCATATTGTCGATACAGAAGGCTCCGAAGTGACCAAGGTGAAGGTGCTGTAATGCGTATATTAGTCTTAGGTGTTGGTAATATTTTGCTGAGTGATGAAGGCATCGGTGTGCGCATTGTTGAAGCACTCGAAGAACGTTATCACTTACCAGAATGTGTTGAGGTATTGGATGGTGGAACGGCTGGTATGGAGCTGATTGGCGCCATGGCGGATCGCGACCATCTGATTATTGCGGATGTGGTGCTGTCGAGTCAGCAGCCTGGCAGCATTTTAGTTCTGCGCGATGCCGAAGTACCCGCGCTGTTTACCCGTAAAATCTCACCCCATCAGTTAGGGCTTTCCGATGTGTTATCGGCGCTGCACCTAACCGATGAGTTTCCAAAGCGTCTGACACTGGTGGGGATTGTGCCTGAATCGTTAGAACCGAAGATCGGTTTAACGGCGACGGGGCAAGCTGCATTAGAGCCTGCACTGCAGAAAGTGATCGAAGTGCTACGCAGTGAAGGGTTAGAGATTATCGCAAAAGAAGAGTGTCTCCATGCCTAATGAATCCATGCCAAAAGAAATCCAAGGTTACTCTCAAAATCCGCAGCCGTTAGTTCAGGCTGCTTTTGAACGAGTTGCTCAGCAATCGATGCATGATTTGTCCTTCTTGCATCCGACGATGGGCATCTATGCCAGTGCATTTTCGTTATTTGAAAATCAATGGGTAGGGGCGGTTATCACCCCTTGGATGTTGAGTGCGATCATCCTGCCGGGTCCTGACCAATATTGGGAGCATCGTGTTGTTGGGGAGAAACTCGGTTTGATTCTCCCTTATGGCGAAATGACTTACACCGTTGGGGAACTGGAAGGACTAACTCAATATTTGGCGTGTTCATTAATGTCGCCATTAGACAGAAAGCTAACTGCAACGCAGGGTGAACATCTGGCTGATGACTGCGCGCGGATGTTGCTTTCTTTGCCTGTGACGGATCCCAATGTCCCTAAATCACCGGAACGTCGCGCTGTGTTCGCTCGTTATCTGGGAGACCAATAATGCATGAAGTCTCTTTATGCCAAAGTGCTGTTGAGATCATTGAACAGCAAGTAAGACAGCATCAGGTGAAAAAGGTGACCGGCGTTTGGTTGGAAATTGGCGCGCTCTCTTGTATTGAAGAGAGCGCCCTTCGTTTTTGTTTTGATATCGCGTGCCGCGGAACTGTGGCACACGGTAGTCAATTGCATATCCTGTATCGTCCTGCTCAAGCATGGTGTTGGGATTGTAGTGAAAGTGTTGATGTTCACACTCACGACGCCGCTTGTCCTAAATGTCACGGTTTTAATCTTAAAGTTGAGAACGGTGACAGCCTGCGAATCAAAGAATTAGAAATCGAATAGATTTTTGATCTAAGAACCTTTTGTGTGATTTAGAGCGAAAATTGTGAATTGACCTTGCGGTGAATCAACCTATTTTTCTGATGTTGCACTAAGCTAACTTCATCACTCACTTATGGAGTAATCATTATGTGTAGTACTTGTGGCTGTGCTTCGGGAGAGCGCAGAATTGAAGGTGATGAGCACCAACATCACCATGGAAGTGACCACCACCATGGACATGACCACCCTCATTCTCATGACCATGATCATCACCACGATCAACATTCTCATGGGCATGACCATCATGACCACGATCATCATCACCATGACCACAGTCATGCAGCAGAACATAGTGGTAAAACGGTGATTATTCATCACCATTATTACCACCAAGGTGATGTGAACCACTACTATCAATCTGAGCCCGAAACCTGTGGCGTGAAGATTGAAAAACATAAGCATAAACATAAGCACGAGCATCCGCATTCCCATGATCATGCTCATGACCATAGCCATGAAGCGGAATCCACTTTTGCCCCCGCAGGTGACCACCATGATCTCGATTATGGACAAGGTGAAGCGGGAACTCATGCACCGGGTATCAGCCAAAAACGCATGTTACAAATTGAGATGGATGTTCTTGATAAAAACAACCATCTAGCCGAGCATAACCGCGAAGATTTTGCGGCAAAAAATATTTTGGCATTGAACCTCGTTTCAAGCCCTGGCTCCGGTAAAACTACCTTACTGACTGAAACCTTGTTGCGTCTGCGTGACAAATTGAACTGCGCGGTGATTGAAGGGGATCAGCAGACCACCAATGATGCTCAGCGTATTCGTGAAACGGGTGTACCTGCCATTCAGGTTAATACCGGTAAAGGCTGCCACTTAGATGCGCAAATGGTGCATGATGCGGTTGACCGTTTAGGTTTAGATGAGAACAGCCTGCTATTCATTGAAAACGTTGGGAACTTAGTCTGTCCGGCGAGTTTTGATCTGGGGGAACGTCATAAAGTTGCGGTGCTGTCTGTCACTGAAGGTGAAGACAAGCCCTTGAAATACCCGCATATGTTTGCGGCGTCTGACATTATGATCCTCAATAAAATCGACTTGCTGCCGTACCTGCATTTTGATGTCGAAGCATGCATTGCCAATGCAAAACGGGTGAATCCGAATATCCAAGTGATCAAAGTCTCTGCCACTAGCGGTGAAGGGATGGATGCTTGGTTAGCATGGCTGGAGACTCAGCTATGTGCTTAGGAATACCGGGTAAAATCGTTGCGGTGGGCGAAGATGTCCACCAATTGGCGCAAGTTGATGTTTGTGGCGTAAAACGCGACGTGAACATTGGGCTAATTTGTGAAGGTGACACGGCGGATCTGCTAGGCCAATGGGTCTTGGTACACGTTGGCTTTGCAATGAGTGTGATTAACGAAGAAGAGGCTCAAGCCACCCTTGATGCGCTAACGGCGATGAGCCAGTTAGACCATGAAGTGGGGGACTTTACAGGGCTAAATTCGGGAGCAACAGATGCAGTACGTCGATGAGTTTCGCGACCCAGCCTTGGCAAAAGCCTTATTGGCGCATATCCGCAAGCGTATTGCGGATATCCCAAGAGCCAAGCAGCGCCCATTGCAGTTAATGGAAGTGTGCGGTGGTCACACCCACGCTATCTTTAAGTTTGGTATCGACCAGCTTCTTCCTCCTGAAATTGAATTTGTGCACGGACCAGGCTGCCCTGTCTGTGTACTGCCGATGGGACGAATTGATGGCTGCATTGAAATTGCTGAACGTCCTGAAGTGATTTTCTGCACTTATGGCGATGCGATGCGTGTGCCGGGTAAAAATGGCTCTTTGCTGGATGCGAAACGCCGCGGGGCGGATGTGCGGATCGTTTATTCACCTTTAGACGCGTTAAATCTTGCCCAGCAAAACCCTGAACGTGAAGTGGTGTTTTTCGGTTTGGGGTTTGAAACCACCATGCCGAGTACCGCACTGACACTACAACAAGCGCGTTTACGCCAAGTGAAAAACTTTTCGGTATTTTGCCAACATATCACTATTATCCCAACCCTTCGTAGCCTGCTTGAACAGCCTGATGTGCGAATTGATGGCTTCCTTGCGCCGGGTCACGTCAGTATGGTGATTGGCGCCCATCCTTATCAATTTATTACCCAAGAATTCCATAAACCTCTGGTAGTTACAGGGTTTGAACCCCTCGATATTTTGCAATCTCTTGCCATGCTGGTGGATCAAATTGCGGATGATCGCTGTGAGGTAGAAAACCAATATAAGCGCATTGTGGCGGATGAAGGCAACTTGTTGGCACTGAAAGCCTTGGATGACGTGTTTGAACTGAAAGCCACCAGTGAGTGGCGCGGATTAGGCGAAATTGCGGGTTCAGGAGTGCAGTTAACTCTTGATTACCAAACCTTTGATGCGGAGCTGCGTTTTAATATCCAGCCTCATCAAGTGTCGGATGACCCTCAAGCACGTTGTGGTGATGTGCTTACGGGGCGCTGTAAACCAAATGAATGCCCGCTGTTTGGGCAACGTTGTACACCACAAACGGCATTTGGCGCGTTGATGGTCTCTTCTGAAGGAGCCTGCGCCGCGTATTACCAATATCGTCGGGAGGCGTAAAATGAGCTCGGATTCTAAAAATGTGGTTACTATGGCTCATGGTAGCGGTGGCCTAGCCATGCAGCAGCTGATTGAACAGCTGTTTTTACAGGCTTTTGCTAACCAAGCTCTCGATGAACGTGAAGACCAAGCGCGCCTTTCTCTGGCAGAAATGACCGCATTAGGTGACCGTTTAGCATTCAGTACCGATAGCTATGTTATTGACCCTATTTTTTTCCCCGGTGGCAATATTGGGAAACTGGCAGTTTGCGGTACGGTGAATGACGTCGCGGTTAGCGGTGCTGTTCCCAAATACCTCTCTTGTGGTTTTATCCTTGAAGAAGGTTTGCCACTGTCAGATTTGCAAACCATTGTGGAATCCATGGCGGTAACCGCTAAAGCGGCGGGAGTGCAGATCGTGACAGGGGATACCAAGGTTGTACAGCGTGGCGCGGCGGATAAAGTGTTTATCAATACTGCGGGCATTGGTGTGATCCCAACCGAAATTCATTGGGGCGCTCAGCAAATTCAAGCGGGAGATAAAGTGATTGTCAGTGGAACACTGGGCGATCATGGTGCGACCATTTTAAACTTGCGTGAACAGCTCGGCTTAGAAGGGCAACTCAGCAGCGATTGTGCGGTTTTAACTCCGATTATTGAGCCACTACGTGATATTGACGGTGTTCGTGCACTCCGTGATGCCACTCGTGGTGGTGTGAATGCCATTTTGCATGAGTTTGCGCAGGCCAGTGGCTGCGGTATTTCCATCAACGAAGGGGATTTACCCGTTTCTTCCGCCGTTCGTGGAGTGTGCGAATTATTAGGCTTAGAACCTCTTAATTTTGCCAACGAAGGCAAATTAGTGATTGTGGTGAAACCTGAAGCTGAACAGCAAGTTTTAGCCGCATTACATCAACATCCATTAGGCGTTAATGCCAAAACCATTGGTTGTGTGACAGAGAATAAACAGGTGAAGCTGGTGGGTATTTTTGGCGCTTCCCGACTGTTAGATTTGCCACATAGCGAGCCATTACCTCGAATTTGTTAGTTATTTGTACCCTAATAAACGGTACCTGAAAACGGTACCGAAATGAAAAAATCACCGATTAGAGGGATATATGATTAAAAAATTAGCGGTTGCCATGTGTTTAATGGGATTAACCCTGCAAGCACAAGCGGCTGAGCCCGCATCATCGACACACACTTTACGACTTGCCATTGGCGCAGAACCCACAGAAGGTTTTGACCCAATGTTGGGTTGGAGCCACGGTAGTTACTTGCTCCTGCATAGCCCGCTCTTAAAGCAAAAAGCGGATCTTTCTTGGCACAGTTATATGCTCGAAAGCTACACGCATAATGCAGATGGTAAAGAGTGGATACTGACCTTGAAAAAGGATCTGAAATTCTCGGATGGCTCACCGTTAACGGCAAAGGATGTGGTCTTCAGCTACAACAATGCGGCGGCGAGCGGCGGTAAAGTGGATATGGGTAACTTCGCGAAAGCAGAAGAAATCGACCCGCTGACCGTGAAAATCACGTTATCCTCCCCGCAAAGTACGTTTATCAATGTGTTGGGATCGTTAGGGATTGTCTCTGCGGATAAGTACGATGCAAAAACTTACGCGCATAAGCCGATTGGGGCTGGTCCATACCGTTTAGTGGCTTTCCAACCGGGTCAACAACTGATTGTTGAGCAAAACCCATACTATGCCGGCCCTAAAAATGATTACGGCAAAATGGTGTTTGTGTTCCTTGATGAAGATGCCGCATTTGCTGCTGCACAGAGCGCTCAGCTTGAGGTTGTACGTATTCCTCCCGCCGTGGCAAGCAATGCCAATAATGTCCCTAACATGAAGCTGATTGAGCGTTACAGCGTGGAAAACCGTGGGATCTCATTCCCTATTCCACCTGCTGGCGAAAAAGATGCTCAGGGCAACCCAATTGGTAACGATATCACCTCCGATGTAGCTATTCGTAAAGCCATTAACTATGCATTAGATCGCAAGCTGTTGGCGGAATCTGTTCTTGAAGGTTTTGCTGTCCCTGCTTATACCGGTGTCGCTGGGTTACCTTGGAATAACCCTAAGTCGTCATTCAAAGATGGAGATTTAGACAAAGCGAAAGCCATTTTGGAAGAGGCTGGCTGGAAACTGAATAAAGACGGTTTGAGAGAGAAAAATGGCAAAGTAGCGAAACTCACTCTGTGGTACGCCAGTGGGGACACAACTCGTCGCGATTTAGCTCAAGCGATCCGCTCAAGCTTAAAACCGCTCGGTATTGAAATGGATTTGAAATCAGGCAGTTGGGAAACGGTTGAATTGCATATGCATGCCAATCCGACATTGTTTGGTTGGGGCAGCCTCGACCCAATGGAGTTAGTCCATAACTACAGTAGCAAAGCCGCTGGTGTCGGCTTCTACAATGCGGGTTACTATAAAAACCCAGCGGTGGATGAAATTATCGAAGAAGCGCTACGCCAACCTGACCAAGATGCCGCTATCCCGCTATGGCAGCAAGTGGACTGGAATGGCAAAGTAGGCGTTGGTATCCAAGGGGATGCAGCATGGGCATGGTTGATGAATGTTCAGCATATTTACTTATCAAATCAATGCGTTGATTTAGGTAAAAGTGCCCCTGAAATTCACGGCTCTTGGTCTGTGTTAAATAACGTCGATGAATGGAAGTGGACTTGTAAGTAATGCGAACAACCTTTGGGCTTTTATTGCGATTTATCTGCTTATTAACGGTAACCGCGCTGGGGATTTTTATCCTGCTAAGTTACTCGCCGATTGATCCGATCAAAGCCTATATTGGTAACGACTTGATGCATGTGCCCCCGGAGCAATACCCGCTGATTGCGGCGCGTTGGGGGCTTGATCAACCGCTCTGGATGCAGTTCTGGCGCTGGTTTTCACAAATGCTTCAAGGGGATTTGGGGTATTCGATGCTATACAATACCCCTGTTTTACAAGTGATTTCTGACCGTATTGTTCCTTCACTCGCATTGCTCGGCAGTGCGTGGGTATTTTCCGGTGTGGTCGGGTTTGGGCTTGGATTAGTCGCAGGGCGCTACTTAAACCGCTGGCCTGACAAAATCATTTCGGCATTTTGTTATTTACTCGCTTCAATTCCCGTCTTTTGGATAGGTTTATTGCTGCTTTCCTTGTTTGCGGTTTCCCTAAAATGGGCGCCAATTTGCTGTGCATGGCCGATTGGCCTCGATGAACAGACCGCCACATTTTCACAAAAAATTCAGCATTTAATTTTACCCGTCATTGCCCTTGGCATGTTGGGCGTGGGCACCATTGCCTTACATACCCGCGCAAAAGTGGCTGAAGTGATGAACAGCGAGTTTATTCATTATGCACAAGCGCAAGGGGATAAAGGCTGGTCAATGATGGGCTTCCATGTGCTTAAACACGCTATCACACCTGCGATTTGCTTGCAGTTTGCCTCTGTTGGCGAGCTTTTTAGTGGTGCATTATTAGCAGAGAAAGTGTTTGCGTACCCAGGGTTAGGACAAGCCACTATTGATGCGGGCTTACGTGGAGATGTACCATTGTTAATGGGGATTGTGATGCTCTGCGCCGTACTGATTTTCTTCAGTAATACGATGGCAGATTTGCTATTAAAACGGGTGAATAAGGGAGTGATAAGAGAATCATGACCTATAATCCGAATCGCGCTCTGATCAAACTACTCCTTTCATTAAGTTGCCTGATTTTATTAGGTAGCTACGCCTTTTGGCTGCTCTCTTCTGATATTGAAATGAGCTTGCTCGATAGGCGACAAGCGCCGTCATTGTTGCATTTATTTGGAACAGACAATTTAGGGCGCGATTTATTTGAACGTACATTTCAAGGGCTGGCCACCAGTTTACAAATTGGTTTAACCGCTTCGATCACCAGTGGCATTATCGCCTTGGTGATGGCGGGGTTATCTTCGCTCAATAAAAGCATGGATTATGTGGTGCGCGGCATTATTGACGCGTTACTCGCTCTACCACATTTACTGTTATTGGTACTGATTTGCTTTACGCTAGGCGGCGGGAAAATGGGGGTGATTTGGGCGGTGGCATTAACCCATTGGCCTAAATTAACGCTGATTCTACGTTCTGAACTGCTGCGGGTTCAGCAAACGGATTACATCATGCTATCCCATCGTATTGGCAACAGCGCATTTGAGCGTTTACGCTACCATTATTTACCGATGCTGCTTCCTCAATGGATGGTCGGAACATTATTGATGTTTCCGCATTCCGTGTTACACAGCGCGGCATTAAGTTTCCTAGGGTTTGGGCTCGCACCCCATGAGCCATCGCTGGGTATTTTGCTTTCTGAAGCGTTACGTTATTTGAGTACAGGTGCGTGGTGGATGGTGGTTTTCCCCGGTGCGGCATTGATGGGGTTAGTCCTGCTATTTGACCAATTTGCGAAATCGGCTCAACAATTGTGGTTAAGGGGAGCAACATGCTGAAATTTGAAAATCTGACCATTGATGTGGCGCAATATCGTTGGTTGGGTAAAAAGCAATGGTCTCCATTACTGCAAGATATTTCGCTAGATATTCAACCTGGTGAAATGGTGGCGCTGATTGGCGGTAGTGGTGAAGGTAAAAGCTTATTGCTACAAAGCGCATTAGGATTATTGCCAGACAATATGCGCTGTAAAGGGAATATCGAACTGAATGGTCAAGCCCTGACAGAGAAAACCAAATCCCAGTATCGCGGGAATTCGTTGTGTTACGTGCCTCAAGGTGTGAGCGCGTTAAATCCATTAATTCAGATTGGCCCTCAGCTAGAACGCGCCGCGGTACTTAGCGGGAAGCATATAAAAATGCACGATGTCGCACGACACCTACAAGAGTACAGTTTGCAATCGAGCCTTGTGAATCACTACCCAAGCCAGCTATCAGGGGGAATGGCTAAAAGGGTACTGGCGAGCAGCGCCACGCTTTCTCGCGCGGAATATATTCTCGCTGATGAGATCTCTTCATGGCTGGATGATGAGCATGCGATGCAATTGCTCGATAATATTAAATCCCTGTGTCGCGATGGTCGCGGTGTGTTATGGGTAACCCATGACCTTTCTATGGCAGTGCGTTTCGCCGATCGCGTGGCACTACTGCGTAATGGTGCGCTTGAAGAAGTACTGAGTAGCCAAAAACTCAAACAAGGTGGTGGTGGGCAATGGATCCAATCGCTATGGAATGCCTTGCCTGAACATCAATTTATGATGTTGGATGAGTGGAGGTAGCCAGATGCTAGAGATTCAAAATCTGCGTATTGAGCAAGCGGGTAGGGTACTGTGGGATAACCTGAATTTGTCATTGGCAGACAATGAGCGACTGGGGATTTCCGCTCCCAGTGGATTTGGGAAAACGACGCTAGGACGTGTGCTTGGGCAGTGGCAAAAGCCCACTGATGGGCAAGTTTTATTGAATGGTGAACCTGTTCCTCATCGCGGTTATTGCCCTATTCAGCTAGTCCCGCAGCACCCAGAAAAAAGCTTTAATCCTTATCGTACCGTAGGTTCCAGTGTTCGTGATGCGTGGGAACCGGATGCCCAATGGTTAGATTACCTTTCTATTAAACCGCAATGGTTAGAGCGACGCCCCAGCGAGTTATCGGGCGGAGAACTGGCGCGGGTAGCTTTACTTCGTGCTCTCGATCCTCGTACTAAAGTGTTGATCGCCGATGAAATCACGGCTCAATTAGATGCCCATCTTCAAAAGGAAGTGTGGCAGCATTTGATCCGTATTTCACAGCAACGCCCCCTCGCGATGATTATTTTTAGCCACAATAAAGCGCTGCTGGAGAAGGTTTGTACCAAGGTGTGGGCGGTGGCTCCACAATAGCGGTATTAGTGGTTTCGATATTGATTGGTTTATTTTAAAAAGGTTATGATGCCCTAGAAATGCGAAACCCCGAGAGGGACAATATGCCTATCTCGGGGCTCTAAATAGATTGTTGAGGGTGCATGTTTTACAGAGGGACCACATCAACTGCTCTGATAGGGATTCTAGAGGGATATGGCGGAAAGTCAAGTCACTTATATTTATGATAGTAATATAAATACAATAAAAGAAAATATTTCGGATAATAGATTTTCGGCTTATTTAAAGAAAGCGGGCTTTAATGAAATATATGCATTTAATTTATATTTATATAATGCCAGAATTTCTAAAGCCTTTTTATTTCCATTGCATATGTTAGAGGTGTCATTAAGAAATCGAATTAATAGAATATTTAAAATTACATATGGCGATGATTGGGCTAATCAACAGGCGTTTCGTTCTAATCTAACATCGGAAAGTTTAAATAGTCTTGATACCGCATTTAGACGGTGTGATATGAAGCATACTGAAAATGTCATTGCTGAATTATCTTTCGATTTTTGGTCTAATTTATTTAGAGCAGAATATGATAGAGTGTTTTGGCAGAAAAACATGAAAATATTAATGCCTCATCACTTAACAACAAGAAAAGAATTTCAAAAGATAATTAAAAATATTAATAAGCTTAGAAATAGAATTGCTCACTATGAGCCTATTCATGATTTAGATATTTCAACATTACACTCTCAAGTAATTGACGTTATTAATTGGATCTCTCTAGAAACAAGTAGATGGGTTAAGCACTATTCCACTGTGAATGAAATGCTGCGTACATCACCTAGCCCGACCGGTGAGTCTAGACCACATTTTAGTGAACGATGTGATAATGACTTTATTGAAATAAATGAGAATATATTTTTATCAGAAATACCTAAAGCAAGATTTATTTTAGTGAAGAACAAAGAAGGTAAAGTTTTATCAGTTCTAGAACATAAGGATATTTTTACTTTTATAATAAATTTAATCGATATTGATGGAAAAAGTATCGCTATAGATTTAACTGACTATAAATTTAAAAATATCTGCAAGGAATTGAGTTTAAATTATAATTATCATGAATGTGGGCATGAAGAGAGTTTTAGTAAAACAGCTATGATTTTTAAAAAATCAAAATCTCAATTTATTTTAGTCAAAAGAATAGATGAAATTATAGGTGTCATTTCTAAATCTCATCGTAGATATTAATTATCCTTTTAATTTCCCCACCAGAAATTCAATAAATGCCCGTGTCTTGGCGGGTAGAGTTTGGGTATTGGGATAGAGCAATTGAATGTTTTGTTTCGGTAGCTCGAATTCAGGTAACAAGCGCACTAATCGGTGCGTTTTTAAATCCTCTTCAATCAGCCATGCGGGGCAAATCGCGGCACCTAATGAAGCGAGTGCCAGTTGACGGATAGTCTCTGCGGAGTTGGATTCATACTGGCTGTTTAATAAGGGCAAACCAAACTTTTCGCCGTGGCGGTTCTGCAGAATATATTGGCTATCTTGCAAATTCAGTAGCGAATGTGTGACCCACGGAATATGCGCCAAATCCTCGATATTTCTAATGGAGTATTGATTGGCAAACTGGGGTGTGGCGACCAAATAAATTACATATTCTCCGAGCTTACGGGATTTTAATGAAGAGTTTTTTAAATTCCCTAATCGAATTGCAATATCGAGCTTTTCAGCTAATAAATCATCAAAAGAAGAGTTAAAGCTATATTGTAGGCGCAGTTGAGGGTATTGCCGGCAAAATGCTGGGAGCAAAGGCAAAATGTAACGCTGGCCAAATTCATTGGTTGAAGAGAAACGTAATGTGCCAGTTATGTTGGTTGCTAAATTTTGACTTCTCTCAAAGGCTTCCTCTATCTGTAATTGAATCCGTTTAAAATCATCGTAGAAATATTTTCCCACCTCAGTGAGCGCAATATTGCGGGTATTTCGCACCAATAAGCTGACATTTAAGTTTTTTTCGAGCTGTTTAACATCAATACTGACCATCGAACGACTTAGCTCTAAGACTTCTGCGGCTTTGGTAAATGAACCAGAATCGACAACTTGAAGAAAGCTGGTAATTTGCTTGAGATTTTTTTGCATAATCCGCTCGATTGTTTGGTTGTGTTAAACAATGATTTTACTTCCTTTGCATCGACAGGAGAAGGGTTGCACTCTACTCTTTGCGACCGGAGGTAGCTATGTCATACCGTTATCAAATCGCTACAGTATTTCTTCTCGGCTTTTTCATTGATTGTATTAATATTTTTATGTCTGCCATTGCATTGCCAGACATCGCTTCGGCATTTTCGGCGAGCCAGTCGATGGTCTCTTGGGTGGCGAATGCCTATATTTTAGGACTTGTGCTCATTATGCCAGTTAGCCTGTGGTTAGCGGGTCGTTTGGGGGAGCGTAAGTTACTGGCTTATTCGATGCTGCTATTTTCCCTTTCCGTTGGGCTATGTGGATTTAGTGATTCTATTTATAGTTTGATTTTCTGGCGCTTTATTCAGGGAATTGCAGGGGGATTACTAATTCCTGTTGGGCAGGCTTTAGTATTTGCTCTATTTCCTAATCAAGAACGCCAAAAGATATCGACGATGATTATGACGGTTGCTTTAATTGCCCCAGCATTTTCTCCGGCAATTGGTGGCATGATTATCGATTCTCTTTCTTGGCGATGGGTATTCTTTGCTAATCTTCCGTTTTCATTGCTGGCGGCACTGTTGGCTTGGGGCTGGGTAAAATCCAGTGAAAAACAGGTACGAGAAAAGCCTGATATTATTGGTTTGCTGTTAGTCAGTTTCAGTTTACTGAGCTTATTGATGTCATTCTCTCTTTATAATGATTATCAAAGTTTAGCTCTCGGATTATTGAGTTTTTCGCTTTCTGCCGCTTTGCTGATTGTCTATTTACAGTACGCAAAGAAATGCCGAGCACCGATTTTAAACCTGCAATTACTCAAAAATTATAATTTACGTAATGGTTTTATTGTTTATTACGCGGTGCCGGGAATTTTTACGGGTGTTAATTTACTGAACATATTTAATCTCCAAAATAACATCGGATTTAATGCACAACAAACGGGCATGTTTATGTTGGTGTATGCGGCGGGTGCTCTGATTTCCATGGTAACTGGCGGCTATTTTTATCATCGTCTGGGTAAGCGAAGCCTATTTATTACAGGTATCGTTGTGCATAGCATTGGGATCTTGACTCTGTTTTGGGTCGATAACCAAAGCCAATTAATGTTGCTCATTATAGCTTATTTATTAATGGGAACAGGCGGTGGGATCAGTGCGAATACGGCGCAAATCAGTGCATTAATAGACTTTAAAGATAAGGATTTATTGCAAGGTAGCGTGCTGTGGAATATTAACCGTCAGGTGGCCTTTAGTGTGGGGACGGTGGTATTAATTTCCCTCTTTAACCTTATTTCATTTTCATCAGAGTTAGTTCGTTATCAATATACGTTTTTCATTGCAGCTATTCTGGGGCTGCTATCGTTAATTTCAGTTATTAGGGGAAAATAAATGGACTCTAAAATGTCGCTGGCAGTACAAAGTGTGATTGATTTACATGTGGTCATTGAGGATGTATTTACAGGGCGCAATCAGGGGGAGAGTTTACCGCTTTTACTGAATAGCTTTGCTCCTGATTTTAAAATGGTCACGATCCAAGGGCAGGGGATCACCCACAACGATGTCACTGCGCTGTTTAGTCAGCTTGTTGGCAAAAAGCCTCATTTGACTATCGCAATTCAGAATATAGTGCCAATACAGCAGGTAGGGAGTGATTGCTGGATACAATACCAAGAATTGCAGACCAATGAAGGCATTTCGTCGTTACGAATCTCAACTGCGTGTATCCATGTTGAAAATGAAAAGTGCACTTGGAAATACCTGCATGAAACACCGGTGAAATAACCCAAGTTTTGAAAGAATAGTTACTTAGTGGAATATGAAACGGTCAATAGACCGTTTTTTTATGGTTAGCTAACAAAGAATCCCTCATTTTAATTACAAATGATTTTTATTCTCAATATTGATTGACCGTCGGTCAGTTTCGATCTAACATGCGGAAAAGAAAGATAATGGGAATAAGAGAATGAAACGAATTTTTTTGATTATCGCGGTGTGCTTGGGAACGTTTATGGCGACGCTCGATATCAGCATTGTGAATGTCGCTCTCCCTGCAATAGGGCAAGAACTTTCCACGAATCTATCAATGTTACAATGGGTTATAGATGCATATGCGTTGTGCTTATCAGCATTGATCCTCTCCGTCGGGCCGCTAAGCGATCGTTATGGGCGTAAGAAAGTTTGGCTGGTTGGGATCACAATTTTTACGTTAGGGTCGTTAATCTGTGCGTTAGCCTCAAATATTCAGTGGTTGCTATTTGGAAGAGCTGTTCAAGGCATTGCCGCCGCGGCGCTGATCCCAGGGGCGTTATCCATTATTACGCAGGCATTTAGTAATGACATTGAGCGAATTAAAGTCATTGGTATTTGGTCGGCAGTTAGTGCGTTATCACTGATCATCGGTCCGATTTTGGGTGGTTTTCTAGTGGATACCTTTGATTGGACAACCATCTTTATCATCAATATTCCGATTGGCTTGCTGACTTTGGTGCTGGGAGGCTTAGGGATTATGGAAAGTGCTGATCCGGATAAAGCGGCGTTGGATCCGGTTGGCCAGTTGTTGAGTATCGTTGCTCTTGGGGGAATCACCTATGGGTTAATTGAAGCCGGGGATCTGGGTTGGAATAACCCATCGACTTTGGGAAGCTTAGCGCTTGGCACAGTGGCATTATTAGGTTTTGTTGCTGTGGAAATGAAAGTGCCACGCCCTTTATTACCGCTGTATCTATTCAAGAAAAACCCTGATTTTTTTCAATATAATATGGCGTCATTTGCCCTCGGGTTTGCCACCTACAGTAATGTGTTTTTTATCGCGCTGTTCTTACAGAAAGGGCAAGGTTGGGGGGCGTTTGAAGCGGGTTTACGGATGGCGCCAGAATTTATCGCGATGGCACTGTTTTCATTCAGTTTCGGCCGGCTTTCCGGGCGATACAGTGTCCGTAACATTATGATTATTGGCTTCTTGCTGATAGCTCTCTCATCCATGTTATTGACGCGAGTGAATGCGGATACCGACTATTTCACTATTGCGGCCACGTTATTTATTTTGGGGGCGGGCATGGGAATGGCAACACCGGCAATAGGCGCATTGGTGATGTCGAGTGTAGAAAAAGCTTATTCAGGGATGGCATCTGCGGTGATGAATGCATTGAGACAAACAGGTATGACTCTGGGTATCGCCTTACTGGGCACGCTAATGACTCATCGAGCCGTTGATTTACTCCTGAGTAATCAACAGATTAATACTCAGCTTTCCACTGAGCAGATTGTCGAATTAGTTAATCATCATGGGGTTTTTTCGTCGACGATAATTGAGCAAGCAACCCGCTCAGCCTTTGTTTCGGGTTTTAATTTAGCGATGTTTGGTGGAGCATTAGCCATTTTGCTTTCATTAGCGTTAATGTTTAAACGCCAGCAAAAATTGAGAGTAAGTGACCGATAAAAAAACACCTGCCGAAGCAGGTGTTTGATTTTGTAGACTTGAAGACGTTTACGGCTTATTCGTCTAAGAAGCTGCGCAGAACTTCTGAGCGGCTTGGGTGACGTAATTTACGCAGCGCTTTCGCTTCAATCTGACGGATACGCTCACGGGTAACATCAAACTGTTTACCCACTTCCTCTAAGGTGTGGTCAGTATTCATGTCGATACCGAAACGCATACGCAGGACTTTCGCTTCACGTGCGGTTAAGCCAGCCAGAACCTCATGAGTTGCCGAACGTAAGCTTTCTGACGTTGCAGAATCTAACGGTAACTCTAATGTGGTATCTTCAATGAAATCGCCTAAATGTGAATCTTCATCATCACCGATTGGCGTTTCCATGGAGATTGGCTCTTTTGCAATCTTCAGTACTTTACGGATTTTATCTTCCGGCATTAGCATGCGTTCTGCCAGTTCTTCTGGCGATGGCTCACGGCCCATCTCTTGCAGCATTTGACGAGAGATACGGTTCAGTTTGTTGATAGTCTCAATCATGTGAACCGGAATACGGATTGTACGTGCTTGGTCAGCGATAGAACGGGTAATAGCCTGACGGATCCACCATGTTGCATAAGTTGAGAACTTATAACCACGACGGTATTCAAACTTATCAACCGCTTTCATCAGACCGATGTTACCTTCTTGAATCAAATCAAGGAACTGCAGACCACGGTTGGTATATTTCTTCGCGATAGAAATAACCAGACGTAAGTTTGCTTCAACCATCTCTTTCTTCGCACGACGAGCCTTAGCTTCACCGATAGACATACGACGGTTGATATCTTTAACCTGTTCGATTGTCAGGCCAGTTTCTTCTTCGATTTGACGCAGTCTTTGCAGACAACGCAGAACTTCTTCTTCCACTTCCAGCAGTTTTTCAGACCACGGCTTGTTCATCGCTTTTGCTGCGGTTAACCAAGTTTCGCTGGTTTCATTGCCACTGAATAAGGTGATGAAGTTCTTCTTAGGCATTTTGCACTGTTCAACACACAGTTTCATGATGGTACGTTCTTGCATACGAACGCGGTCCATCATTTCACGCATGTTGTTGACCAGATAGTCAAACTGCTTAGGTACTAAACGGAACTCTTTGAAAACTTCGGATAATTGCTCGATAGCAGCCGCAGTTTTCGCATCGCTACGACCATATTGTTTAATATGGGTGCGAGTTTTTTCATATTGTTCACGAAGGTCAGAGAATTTCTGACGCGCTAACTCAGGATCGATGCTGTTATCGTCATCGCTATCGCTGTCATCGCCGTCTTCATCTTCTTCGTCTTCATCGTCTTTATCTAACTCTTCTTGTGGAAGTTCAGAACCTACGTGGGTTGCTGTAGGGGCTAAATCTTCTTCCGCATTTGGGTCAACGAACCCAGTGATGAGGTCAGATAAGCGGCTTTCGCCAGCTTCGACGCGGTCATACTGTTCAAGTAAGTAGGTGATAGCCTCAGGATATTCAGCAACAGAGCACTGAACCTGATTAATACCATCTTCGATACGTTTTGCGATGTCGATCTCACCTTCACGGGTAAGAAGTTCGACAGTCCCCATTTCACGCATATACATGCGTACTGGGTCAGTGGTACGGCCGATTTCACTTTCAACACTGGACAATACTTGAGCTGCAGCTTCAGCTGCATCTTCATCCGTGTCGGAAGTATTTTCAGCCAAAATTAAATCATCGGCATCAGGTGCTTCTTCCATGACCTGGATGCCCATGTCATTAATCATCTGGATGATATCTTCAATCTGATCCGAATCGACGATATCTTCCGGCAGATGGTCGTTTACCTCAGCATAGGTTAAATAACCTTGCTCTTTACCCTTGGTGACGAGTAGCTTAAGCTGTGACTGCGGGTTTTGCTCCATAAGACGGTATCCACACTTCTGAGTATTTAAATTGGTGTCGGTCGGCGAAACTAACGGCCAACAAGAACATTTAAAGGGACATTTGACTACGCGCTACGCCCTTTATATTTCGTAGCATTTACAGGCATTTGCCTTGTTATTTGCGGCACTTAAGCCGTTCTGTATACTATTTTTTGGATGCTTTACGTTTTCACTCGTGAAAGAGTGATTAGACGGACTTCTTCGCGCTCTTCAGGTGTCAACCTTTGTGTTCGTTCTTTCGCTATCAGATAGTCGAAACGCTCATCGAGGGCGCTATTAAATAGATGATTTAGAGCATCTATAAAGGTATTTTCCGCTATTTCCTCTATTTCTATATCGTTCCATGTTGCGAGTTTTTCAAGTTGTTTCGCGAAATTATTATCGCGATAACGTTCTAGCAACTGCCCAGTGGTCATTCCGGGGGTGGAACGGCAAACTTCAACCAATTCCTGAAATAGAGAAAGCCCCGGCATTTGGATATGGGCAATTCCCTCTAGTGAGGGAACAAGCTCCGAAAAGTTCGGATTTTGCACCAACAACGCGATAAGTATGCGCATTGTTGTTGGTTTCAGTTTGGGTGCCTGATAGTTAACTGGCTCAGTACTCTCTCTATCAATCATAGCAAGAACTTGGGAAATATCCGGTATACCAATGAAATTTCCTAGCTCTTGTGCCATATAGAGGCGCAGAGTTTCACCCGGAATCTGTTTTATCAATGGGATAGCAAGTTTACTAATTTTTGCTCGACCCTCTTGGGTTTTTAAGTCCACTTGGGGAACTAAAGAGTCAAACAAAAAGGTGGAAAGACTTTGCGCATTTTCCATGCGTTGCTCAAAGGCGTCTTTTCCTTCTTTGCGTACCAATGAATCTGGGTCTTCGCCATCAGGCAAAAACATAAAACGGAGTTGGCGACCATCGGTTAGATAGGGAAGGGCGTTTTCAAGTGCGCGCCAAGCGGCTTCTCTTCCTGCTCTATCTCCGTCATAACAGCAAATTACCGTGTCTGTTGAGCGATAGAGCAATTGAATATGCTCAGAGGTTGTAGAGGTGCCAAGTGATGCAACCGCATAGCGGATGTCATACTGTGCGAGTGCTACAACGTCCATATAGCCTTCAACAACAAGTAATTTTGCAAGCTCACTACTATTTTGCGTGGCTTCATAAAGGCCAAAAAGTTGGCGACCTTTATGGAATATATCGGTTTCTGGGGAGTTTAAATATTTTGGCAATGCATCGCCTAACACCCGTCCACCAAATGCAATTACGCGACCGCGACGATCCCGAATCGGGAACATGACTCGCTCTCTAAAGCGATCATAAACGCGACCATTATCATTAGTGACCAGCATGCCCGCTTCATCAAGTTGCTGACGGCTTTCTGGGTTCACGGCAAATTTCTTGAGAAGGTTGTCCCAGCCTGCGGGCGCAAAACCAATCGAAAAATGCGAGATAATATCTGCACTTAAACCACGTTGGCTTAAATAATCTTTGGCTTTATTGGCCGATGGATGATTTAAGGCAGCGCAGTAAAACTGATTTATTTTTTCCATCAATTGGTACAAATTTTGACGCTGATGGAGTTCAATTTGGCTGGTTCCGGTTCCTTTTTCGTAAGGAACATCCAGACCGTGTAATGCGGATAACTCTTCTATGGCTTCGACAAAATCTAATTTGTCGTAATTCATCAGAAAATCGATGGCGTTACCATGGGCACCACAACCAAAACAATAGTAAAACTGTCTCTCACCATTAACAGTAAATGATGGTGTTTTTTCGTTATGAAAAGGACAGCAAGCGTGATGGTTCTTACCCTGTTTTTTTAACGGGACTTTTGCATCGACTAAATCAATGATATCGGTTCGAGCGAGTAAGTCATTGATAAATGAACGCGGAATTCGTCCAGCCATAAGCCTCTTTTTCGCCTGTTGATGAACGATAATAAGCCGCGCTTCCGTTAGGAAAGCACGGCCTTTAACTGCTAACTACTTACTTGTCTGTATTGGTTGCGATTAAAATCGCAATCAATTAGTACAGACGAGTACGGCGTGCGTTTTCGCGAGCCAGTTTTTTAGCGTGACGCTTTACAGCTGATGCTTTAGCGCGTTTACGTTCAGTCGTTGGTTTTTCATAGAATTCACGACGACGAACTTCTGCTAAAACTCCTGCTTTTTCACAAGAACGTTTGAAACGACGCAGTGCTACGTCGAATGGCTCGTTTTCACGTACTTTAATTACCGGCATGTGCCTCTCACCTCAATAGAAATCGGTTTGTTGCTGGTTTTTGTTCACCAGCCGTCATTTAAAATGGTGCGGAATTTTACTTCAATGAGTACGGGTTTGTAAAGTGCCGTATAAAATTGAATCACGCAAGATCACCTGTTTCACCTCAACTTTATTCAATAAAGTGAGAAAAACCAGATAATAATGAGAATTTGCCACACGAAATTTTTATTACAGGGGTCTGATTATAGACTATACAACTTGGAAAGTCAGCCTTTTGCTGGGATTAATTGTGGGGTTTCATGACATTTTATTGCGCAATGACGCAAATTTAGGCGCGATGGTGCAAATTTAGTGATAGACTTGCCCTCATGCAACAAACAAGGGTAGTGCAATGCGTGTTTTAGGTATCGAAACATCTTGCGATGAAACTGGAATCGCAATCTATGATGATAAACTGGGTCTACTTGCGAACCAGTTATACAGCCAAATTAAAGTTCATGCTGATTACGGTGGTGTCGTACCCGAATTAGCCTCTCGTGATCATATCCGCAAAACAGTACCGCTGATTCAAGCGGCACTCAAAGAAGCCAATTTAACCCGCGAAGATATCGATGCCGTTGCGTACACCGCAGGCCCCGGTTTAGTGGGTGCATTGATGGTGGGAGCGACGGTGGGTCGTGCGCTGGCGTTTGCGTGGGATGTACCTGCGGTTGCTGTGCATCACATGGAAGGGCATTTGCTCGCCCCGATGCTGGAAGAAAAAAGCCCTGAATTCCCGTTTGTGGCGCTGTTAGTGTCTGGTGGTCATACCCAGCTAATTAGCGTGACGGGCATTGGTGAATATGAGCTTCTCGGTGAATCCATCGATGATGCAGCAGGCGAAGCATTCGATAAAACGGCGAAGTTACTCGGTTTAGACTATCCGGGTGGGCCTGTGTTATCACGCATGGCGCAGCAAGGCGTTGCAGGGCGTTTTGTTTTCCCTCGCCCGATGACTGACCGTCCGGGGCTGGATTTCAGTTTTTCCGGCTTGAAGACGTTTGCGGCAAATACGATCCGCGATAACCCTGATGATCCTCAAACTCGCGCTGATATCGCCCGTGCTTTCGAAGATGCAGTTGTGGATACGCTCGCGATTAAATGTAAGCGCGCGCTTGAGCAAACGGGCTTTAAACGCTTGGTGATGGCCGGTGGTGTGAGTGCTAACCGTACTTTACGCGCTAAAATGGAAGACGTTTTGAAGCAGCGTGGCGGCGAAGCATTTTATGCACGTCCTGAATTTTGTACAGACAATGGCGCAATGATTGCTCTCGCGGGCTTAATCCGCTTAAAAGGCGGTGCAAATGCAGATTTAGGCGTAACCGTTCGTCCTCGCTGGCCGCTTGCAGAGTTGCCACCGTTAGATGAAGGCGCTGTTAAATAATTAATCTGTTATGTTCAAAACATAATAAAAACAGGGGGCTAACGTAATACGCTAGCCCCCTGTTTTATTGTAAAACGAGCTTAGTGCAAGTTATTATTAATGTAGAACGGTCACTGCATCTTCTAAGCGAATGGAACGATCTTTAACGTGATTTGCGGTCTCGGTGCTCTGCTCAACGAGTAAGCTGCTTTGTTGAGTGATGGATTCCAGTTCACTGACGGCTTGTGTGATATCAGAGATCCCAGAGGCTTGCTCCGTTGTAGCATGGCTAATATGGGTAATTAGCTGAGTTACGTTTTGCACTTGATCCACAATCTCTTTCATTGTGTTCCCCGCCGCGTAGACTTGGTCTTTACCGGAGCTCACTTTCTTTTCACAGTTATTGATAAGTTCGCGAATATCGTTGACTGCACTGGCACTGCGGCTCGCTAAGCTACGCACTTCATTGGCTACGACCGCAAAGCCTTTGCCTTGTTCACCGGCTCTGGCGGCTTCCACGGCAGCATTCAGTGCCAAAATGTTGGTTTGGAATGCAATATCTTTAATCACATCGGTGATGGAGTTAATTTTACTGGTGCTATGGACGATTTCATCCATAGTGGTGACGACCGCATCCATCATTGCTCCCCCATTAACGGCCGTTTCACTGGTTTCGTTCGATAGCACATCGGCTTTATGCGTGTTGTCCGCATTCATCTTAACGGAGACCGCCATTTGATTCATGGTAGCGGCGGTTTGCTGCATATAGCCTACGGTACGCTGTGTATGGCTATCGAGTTCACCACAATCGCTCACTAACGATTGGCTGCCTTTACGGACGTTATCCACTTGCTCAGAGACATCGTTAATCAGCCAACGGCACACTAAGCCTAGTTGACCAATGGATCGCAGGATCTGCCCTATTTCATCAACGCGGTTCATGTGGTCAATGCTATTACGGTTACCTCGCGCTACGCTTAATGCCTGGGACATAATATTTTCGAGCGGCTTCGCAAAACTACGCTCTAACATCACATTACCGAGTAGCAGGGTTATTAAGGTGAATAAGCTGGTCAGTAGCAGTGTATTGCCGGATAGACCCGATAAACCCGCCATCGCCATCCACAGAACAAATAAGCTGCTGGAAATTAAACGGCAACGCCAGCGAACAGACAGGGTTGAAAGTGAGAATCGACGGCGTTTTGGCAGCACGATCCCCTTATAAATTCGGCGATTGCTACGATTTTCGACTAGAGCTTTATACAGCGGCTCAACCGCGGCGATTTCCTCTCGGGTCGCGCGTAGACGAATGGACATATAACCGGTGATGACACCTTTTCGCTGCATGGGGATGATATTAGCGCGAACCCAGTAATGGTCGCCATTTTTACGGCGATTTTTGACGATCCCAGTCCAAGGCTCTCCCATTTTTAAGGTACGCCACATATCCGCAAAGGCGGCTTTAGGCATATCAGGATGACGAATAATACTGTGTGGTTGCCCCATTAATTCATCGAGGTCATACCCACTGACTTGCACAAAAAAATCATTAGCGTGAATAATATTCCCTTGAAGGTCACTTGTGGTCATCAAGGTGATATCTTCATCTAAGATATGCTCATTTTGGGTTACATATGGAGTTCTGCTCATTTTATATTCACTTTTATAGTTAAGTTTTCCTTTATATAGTCGACAGTTTTTAATTATTCATTAGTAATAAATTTGCAATATTTTAACTATTTTTTAAAAGTGTGCGCTACGTTATGAATAGGTGTAAATACGTACCAAAATTAGGGGTGTGAGTGTGAGTCAATACAGTAAAAAATAGGGAAAGTTTTTGATGGTATAGAAGGATGTGATTGAACAGGAAGTGAAGATAATAGAAATAAAAAAGGCTGAAATTCAGCCCTTATTGTTTATCAAAGTAATGACTTATTAGAGGCATTATCGTGAATGATGTTAATCGTCCTTATCGTCACGTTGCTCTTGAGCTATCTCTTTGGTGGTTTTTTGCTTTTTATTCTTCAATTTTTGCCAAATTCGGCTTTCTTGTCCTCGCCATAGACGCTGAATATTGCCATGATGGCGAACAAGCACTAAGCACGACAGCATGGCAACCGGGAAGGTGAATTCAGGCTTAAACCACCACACATAAAATGGCGCCATTAGAGCACTGACAATCGCCCCAAGGGATGAGTAGCCACTGAGCAATACGGTGAGCAGCCAAGTGCCTGCCACCAAACCTGAAAGATCCCAGCCGATTGCTGCGATGGATCCAAATGCGGTAGCAACGCCTTTTCCACCTTTAAAGTGAAAGAAAACCGGATAAATATGTCCAAGGCAGGCTGCAATCGCGACCAAGCCAAGATAGAATGGTTGCACATTTAAATAATAAGCAAGCCATACAGGGATCATCCCTTTCAGTACATCACAGATCAGTACTGAGGCAGCGGCGACTTTGCCGCCGACGCGTAAGACGTTAGTTGCACCGGGGTTACCAGAGCCGTGTTGACGAGGGTCGGGTAATCTTGCCAGACGGCAGATCAAAATAGCACTCGATATTGATCCGCAAAGATAGGCGAAGATTATCATGCCAAGCGCGATAGCACTCATAACTAACTCCAAAAACGGTTTAGGCTATTTATATGTAATTCACTTCAGTCTTGGATAATACGCACATTTTTCCTGAAGTGGTATCAATTCAGCACATAAACGAGAAAATGACGTGATGGATATCGTATTTATTGAACAATTATCAGTCATCACCACCATCGGTGTATATGACTGGGAACAAGGTATTGAACAAAAACTTTTGCTCGATATCGAAATGGGATGGGACAATAAACAGGCCGCGATGAGCGATAATGTTGAATTATGTTTGAATTACGCTGAAGTTAGCGAACGCGTTGTTAGCTATTTAGAACAGAATAAATTTGGGTTAGTTGAAAGAGTTGCAGAAGAGGTTGCTCAACTGCTGATGAATGAATTTTTCACACCTTGGGTTCGTATTCGAGTGTCTAAACCAGGGGCTGTTGCTCGTGCTGCCAATATGGGCGTGCTGATTGAACGTGGTACAAAAACCAGTTAATGGGGATTGCATCGTGGATGTTGGCGGTCGAAGTACCGCCAATATTTTCAGCTATTTTAAATCATCACTTTTTGTATTTTTAGCCACTCTTCAACTGCTTGAATACGCTGTTTAGTCAGTTCCTCTCGGATTTGTACGCCTTGAAAGCCCTGCTCAATAATTGATTTTACTGCAACCGCTTTGGCTATCTCATAGGATTGACGTAAAAATATCCCTTTAGGATAGGCTTGTTTTTCTAACCCTCCGCGACCTCTGGCATCCGCTTCACTCACTAAACTAAGCTGAGAAATACGCTCAGGTTTACGCCAGCTATCTAATCCATCAAAGATCCCCACAATATCGGCAGCGCTGAGCTTGTTAATCACATGGATCATATCGTGATATTTTGCAGCAAGGCAGGCGAGGTCTTTGGTGCTGGTTGGGATCTTATACCGCTCACATAAGTCGATAATCAGGGGGATCCCGGCTTCCCCATGCTGTGGATGACTCGGCCAGACCGCTTTAGGCGTAAGTCCTTTACCTAGGTCATGGCATAACGCAGCAAAGCGCACATCAATATCTTTCGATAATGTTGCCACCACGCGCATTACCATCAAAATATGGATCCCTGTGTCTACTTCTGGATGCCATTTTTCAGGGGCTGGTACGCCGAATAGGTTATCAATTTCAGGAAATAGAACGGCAAGTGCGCCGCATTCACGTAAAACTTCAAAGTAAACTTGCGGTGAATTGGACATCAGCGCTTTGTGCGTTTCTGTCCAGACGCGCTCAGGGGTGAGATGGGATAGCTCTCCTGATTCCGACATGGACTGCATCAACGCCATGGTTTCTGGGGCAACTCGAAAGCCTTGAACATAATAGCGAGCGGCAAAACGTGCCACACGCAATACGCGCAATGGGTCTTCCAAAAAAGCATCAGAGACATGGCGCAGAACGCGATTTTTGAGATCACGCACACCATGATGGGGATCGACCAATTCCCCTGTATCGCTTTGGGCGATGGCATTGATGGTTAAATCTCGGCGCAGTAAATCATCTTCGATAGTGACGTCTGGTGCGCTATAACAGCTAAACCCAGTGTAGCCAGAACCGATTTTTCGTTCCGTTCTGGCAAGGGCGTACTCTTCATGAGTCTTTGGATGCAAAAAGACGGGAAAATCTTTGCCTACCTGTTGAAAGCCTTGGGCTAGCATCGCCTCTGGCGTGGTACCCACCACCACATAATCTCTATCTGAGATAGGTAATCCAAGTAATTTGTCACGTACCGCTCCACCGACGAGATAGACTTTCATTTAGGCTCTCTTACATCCAACCATCATTACGTTTTTTACGGCGTGGAATAATGTGAGGCAGAAGTAGCCCTAAAATTAAGCCAGCACCTGCCACGCCACCACCGTACATAAACCACTGTAAAATTAACTCACGGCGACGATCATCCAGATTCACTTCAGCAATATCTAACTTTTTACCTGCTTTGATGAGTTCGTTTTTCAGTTTTTCATTTTCTGCTTTGAGCTGACGCACTTCACTATCATTATCAGCCACTTTTTGCTGCATGTCTGCGGTGCGGGTATTCCAAGTATTGTCAATGTTATCTAACTGTTGACGAAGCTTTTGATTTTCAGCTTCTAACTGCGGAATTCGGCTTTTCATACTTGGGATGTCGCTGAGCTGATCCGTTGGTATCCAAACGGTGCGGCCTTTGCCATCTTTAATTTGAGCAAATTTATTATCCACTGAAATCAGTTCAACGGATTCACCTGCGTTTAGCGAGCCAACAATGCGGTAGTTGGTGCCTGGACCACTACGGACATAAGTCGATAAATCTTCAGAAACGTAGCGTGTTTCAGCGTTTGCTGTGATTGAAAGGCCTAACCCCATGATTGAAACAAGTAAAAGTGGAATTTTTCGCATAGTGTTTTTATCTTTTCACGGTGAATGAGTGTCTTATTAATTAAATACTAATAAGTAAAGCCTATTGGTGCAAACGTTAAAGCATAGAGTTGTGTAAATGTTGAATGAGAATGAGAACCTTCCTAAGTCACTGGATAATACAATTTTTAAGCATGTTATTGAAACAACCCTCTAAGGGAATTTATATTTGTAGAATTTTTGGTTTCCGTGCGGTTTCTTTTCTCTGCTCTCAGGGATTGGGGTAATATGGATGCAGTAAAATTATTAAATAAGGAAATGTATGAACCACATAGAAGTTGAACTCAAGTTAGCGGCTCAGAGTTCTGCTATTGATGCTGTTCGTCAGTGTATTTCGACGCTTTCACCACAACACTCTGCGCCTCGCAAGCTGACTAATATCTATTTTGATACGGCACAAAGACAGCTACGCCAATGGGATATGGGGTTGCGTATTCGGGGTTGTGATGGTCGTTATGAGATGACGATGAAAACGGCTGGGCAAGTGATTAGCGGATTACACCAGCGCCCAGAGTTCAACGTGGAAATTGATTCTCCTGAAATCAATCTTGCGGCATTTCCGGCAGAAATCTGGCCTGAAGGAACGGATATCGCGCAACTAGAGGATGAGTTAGAAGTTTTGTTTAGCACTAATTTCACTCGCGAAACATGGTTGGTGAAATTCGAAGATAGTGAAATTGAAATTGTTTTCGACCAAGGGGAAGTCTCTGCGGGTGCGAAAGATTTACCGATTCAAGAATTTGAATTGGAACTAAAACAAGGCTTTGTAGCGGACGTACTGAATTTAGCGAAGAAATTCGCAGATATCGATGGTCTGAGTTTATCCTCCCTGAGTAAAGCGGCGCGAGGCTACTCATTATTGGCGAATGAGCCTGTACCTTTAGTGCGTCCTGAATCTGTGTTTGATTATGAAGAACAGCCGATTGAAAAGTCACTGTTGCACATGCAGCAACTTTGCCAGCAACATGAACAGTATTGGCTAGCAGGTGGTGAACATGCACGTCATGGGCTTAGTGAGTTTTTACGCTTTGTTCAGGCTTTCTTAGTGCATTACCAAAACTCTGCACCGCATTTTGTTCACGATCTCCCTCTGGAACAATTACGTTTGGATGTGACTGATGAAACGGTCAGTGCAGAAGGCTTTTGTTACAGTAGCCAATGGCTAAAATGCAAACTAGCCTTTATTCAGTGGTTAACTGCCTTAACATATACTGATGTCGAATAGGTACTGAATCTATGCCGCTTTCTTCCGAGTTTTTGCAGAACCAACACCAACGTATTATTCAGCAGTTTACGGAGCAATCTTCTGAGTTGCTTCCGTTAAATGAATCTGAACTGAATTTTCTCGCATTCAGTGATTTTGCGTTGAAGCAGGTTCTCACCCATTCCCAATTTTTACAGCATATTCGAACACTGCCGCCGGTAGGTGATGAATGGGCTCGCTATGGGGAATGGCTGGAAGAAGCGTTAGCATCGGTGACGGATGAAGATCATTTGATGCAGGTTTTACGCACTTTTCGTCATCATATGTTAGTGCGTATCGCTTGGATGCAAACCTTAGAATTATGTTCCCAGCGCGATACCATTGTGCAACTTAGCGAACTGGCTGAGGTATTGATTGTTGCAGCGCGAGACTGGCTATACAAAACCTATTGCCTCTTGTGGGGAACGCCGTGTGATCGTACTGGAAACCCGCAGCCACTATTAGTGCTTGGGATGGGGAAATTGGGTGGCAGGGAATTAAATTTTTCGTCTGATATCGACCTGATTTTTGCTTATCCTGAAAATGGAGTTACTCAAGGCGGGCGTAAAGAGCTGGATAACGCGCAGTTTTTTACGCGCCTAGGGCAGAAGCTGATCCGCGTTCTTGACCAAGTCACCATTCACGGTTTTGTGTATCGCGTTGATATGCGCTTACGCCCATTTGGTGATAGCGGCCCATTGGTCTTCAGTTTTTCTGCTTTGGAAGATTACTACCAAGAACAAGGGCGTGACTGGGAGCGCTATGCGATGGTCAAAGCCCGTATTATGGGGCCTGACAGCGTCCATTATGCGGATACCTTGCGTAAATTATTACGCCCGTTTGTCTATCGTCGTTATATTGATTTCAGTGTTATCCAATCCCTACGTAATATGAAAAATATGATTGAGCGAGAAGTGCGTCGTCGTGGATTGGTCAACAACATCAAATTAGGCGCTGGCGGTATTCGCGAAATTGAATTTATCTCCCAAGTTTTTCAGTTAATCCGAGGCGGACGAGAACCCGCGTTACAGTCACAATCTTTATTTACCGCATTACAAGGCATTGAAGAACTTGCATTATTACCAGCACAGCAAGTTACTCAACTGCAAGGCAGCTATATCTTCCTACGTCGGTTAGAGAATTTATTGCAAAGTATCGATGACCAACAAACCCAGACATTGCCCGATGATGCTTTAAATCAGGCGCGTTTAGCGTGGGGGATGGGATTTGCGAATTGGGCTGATTTTTATCAGCAACTGAGTGCAAAAATGGCAACGGTACACCAAATTTTCGCAGAGCAAATTGGTAGCGATGGTGAGGAAGACAAAGTGGAAGAGTGCCATGAAGCGTACATTACGCTCTGGCAAAGTGAGCTTTCCAAAGAGGAGCTGGCAAGTTATTTACCGTCAAAAGATGAACTCGTCGCAGAAAAAATGATCCACGGAATTAACCTGTTCCGCCATGATCTTAATAAGCGCACTATTGGCCCCCGTGGTCGTGATGTTCTTGATGAGTTAATGCCAAAGTTGTTGGCAAAAGTGGGTGAGCGCGAAGATGCAGGGCGAGTGATTGAACGCATCACGCCATTATTGTTGAGCATTGTTAGCCGAACAACTTATTTAGAGTTGATGCTCGAATTTGACGAAGTGCTAACTCACGTTATTCGCTTATGTGCGGCTTCGCCAATGATTGCTGAGCAGTTAGCTCGTCACCCGCTTTTGTTGGATGAATTACTCGACCCTCAGTCCTTGTATCAGCCATTACCGCTCACCGCCTACCGCGATGAATTACGCCAATATTTAATGCGTGTGCCAGAAGATGACGAAGAGCAATTGCTAGAAGCGCTCCGCCAATTTAAACAGGCACAATTATTGCGTATTGCCGCCGAAGATATTTCGGGTGTGCTCCCTGTGATGAAAGTGAGTGACCACTTAACGTATTTGGCTGAAGCGATTATTGATGCAGTGGTGCGCCAAGCATGGCAAATGATGGTCAAGCGCTATGGGGAACCAGATCACTTAGCTAAGTTTGATGAAGATAAGTTCGATGAAAAACAGTACGGATTTGCGGTACTGGGCTATGGTAAATTAGGTGGCTGGGAGCTGGGTTATAGCTCAGATTTAGATTTGGTTTTTCTGTTTGACTGCCCAATGAATGCGGTGACAACAGGGGATCGTTCCATTGAAGCTCGTCAATTTTATCTGCGGGTTGCACAGCGTATTATTCATCTTTTTAGCACCCGCACGGCTTCTGGGGTATTGTACGAAGTGGATGCTCGCTTAAGACCTTCCGGTGAATCGGGCATGTTGGTCAGTACAATCCAATCTTTCGATGACTACCAAAAAAATGATGCATGGACGTGGGAGCACCAAGCGCTGATCCGCGCTCGTATGGTATTTGGTGATAGTTCGCTGCAGCAAAAATTCATGCAAATTCGCCATGAAACCTTATGTCTGCCGAGAGAGCCGGATGTGCTGCGTGAGCAGGTGCGGGATATGCGCCTGAAAATGCATCGGCATTTGGGAAGCCATCAGGAGAATGAGTTTGATTTAAAAGCCGATCCTGGCGGGATCACTGACATTGAGTTTATCGCTCAATATTTAGTGCTGCGTTTTGCTATTGATAATCCAGCGCTGACTCGCTGGTCTGATAATGTGCGCATTTTTGAGTTAATGGCGCAGTATGATTTTATGCCAGAAGAAGAGGCATATGGCTTAACGCAGGCGTATGTCACGATGCGTAACGAGCTACACCATTTAGCGTTACAATCTTTACCGAGTCGGGTAGATAGCCAGCAATTTGCGACTCAACGAGCTTTGGTGCTTGCCAGCTGGAAAAAATGGCTTGAGTAATTGATTAGCTAGCAAATTATTTAGGCGATATCGCGCAATATGCTAGTATTAGCGGCAATTAATTTCAGATTTTCTTTTCATAACTGGAGTGCGGGATGAAAGTAACCCTTCCTGATTATAAGCAAGCAGGTGTATTGGTTGTTGGTGATGTCATGTTAGATCGCTACTGGCATGGACCTACAAATCGTATTTCACCTGAAGCGCCGGTTCCGGTTGTTAAAGTGACCATGGTGGAAGAGCGCCCGGGCGGCGCTGCAAACGTGGCAATGAACATTGCGTCACTGGGCGCAAATTCTCGCCTAGTAGGTTTGACAGGGATTGATGATGCGGCAAAAGCGCTGACTGAGAACCTGAATGGCGTAAATGTCCGCTGTGATTTTGTGGCCATTCCAACCCACCCAACCATTACTAAGTTACGTGTTTTATCCCGTAACCAGCAGCTGATCCGCCTCGACTTTGAAGAAGGGTTCGAAAATGTGGATGCGCAGCCAATGCTAGAGCGCATCGAACAAGCTCTGCCACATATTGGCGCGTTGGTGCTGTCGGACTATGCGAAAGGTGCATTAACCGAAGTTGAGAAGATGATTGCGCTGGCGAATAAAGCGGGCGTACCTGTTCTTATCGACCCGAAAGGCAACAATTTCGAACGTTATCGTGGAGCAACCCTGTTAACGCCAAATATGTCTGAATTTGAAGCGATTGTGGGTCGTTGCAAAGATAATAAAGATGTTGAAGAAAAAGGGATGCAGCTCCTGGAATCTTTAGAGTTATCAGCACTGTTGATTACTCGTTCAGAGCAAGGCATGAGTTTGATCCGCCGTAATGAAGCACCTTTACATTTACCGACTGAAGCACAAGAAGTTTTTGATGTGACAGGGGCTGGCGATACGGTCATTGGCGTATTGGCGGCATCAATTGCATCAGGTCGTCCATTGCATGAAGCTTGTGCATTAGCAAATGCCGCAGCGGGTGTTGTGGTTGGCAAATTAGGGACTTCAACAGTTTCCCCTATCGAATTAGAAAATGCGATCCGTGGTCGTGCAGAGAATGGTTTCGGCGTAATGACCGAAAGCCAGCTGAAGCAAGCAGTGGCCGATGCGCGTGCTCGTGATGAGCGCGTAGTGATGACCAATGGCTGTTTCGATATTCTGCATGCAGGACATGTTTCGTATCTGGCAAATGCACGTAAATTGGGTGATCGCCTGATTGTTGCGGTAAACAGTGATGCATCGACCCGCCGCTTGAAAGGGGAAACTCGCCCAGTCAATCCATTAGACCAACGTATGATTGTGTTGGGTGCATTGGGTGCTGTGGATTGGGTTGTGTCATTCGAGGAAGATACACCGCAGCGTTTGATCTCAGAAATTCTGCCTGACATCTTAGTAAAAGGTGGGGATTATCAACCAGATGAGATTGCTGGTAGCAAGGAAGTGTGGGCTGCTGGTGGGCAAGTGATGGTTCTGAATTTCGAAGATGGTATTTCAACCACTAATATCATCAAAAATATTATGAAAACCAAATAATTAAAAGTTAATTGGTTTTAATAAAAGCCTAGCTTTTTGTCTGCATTTAAATGCGTACAGAAGTTAGGCTTTTTTGTTTGTGACTGAATCAATCTTCTTGTTTTTCTTCAATCACTTTTTCATCTGAAAAACGGGCTTCAAGTGCGCTAACGCGCTGCTCCATTTTCATCAGTTTTTCGCGAGTGCGCAGCAAAACTTGTGTTTGAATATCAAACTCTTCACGGCTAACTAAATCTAATTTACCAAGCTGAGATTGCAGCAGTGAACGAAGCTTTTTATCAAAGTCTTCACCTAAGTCACGTACGCCTTTTGGTAATGCACCTTGAATTTGGCGGGCAACTTGTTCAATTTTTTTCGGATCGAGCATTCGCGGGTCCTTCAGTTTCAATATAACTTCAGTTTCAAAATAACTTCAGTTTCAAAATAACTTCAGTTTCAAAATAAATAATGTGGGGTAGTGTAATACCTGCGGCGTTACGAATAAACCACCTTCTAACATTATTATAAAAACCCAGCCTTTCATCTTGTTTTTATTGGCGAAAAGTGTGAGTAAGTTTCCACTTTGTCGTTTGTTCGTTGCACCATTGAATTATTGGAGTTATATTGATTGCGTAATCTCAGGGCGGGGTGAAAGTCCCCACCGGCGGTAACATGCATCGCGCATGAAGCCCGCGAGCGCTTTGTTATCTTTGGCGTTATTGTCATGGATAGGAAAGGTCAGCAGATCCAGTGTGAATCTGGAGCCGACGGTTATAGTCCGGATGGGAGAGAATCACTGTATCTGCATGCTTGTACCTTTTAGGTGCAACATTGTTCTACATATTGAATGGCGAAACGGCTGTTAAGTCGTTGTGTTTATTCATTTCTCGTACTCCTAAGACTGCCCTGGTTCTGGTAACTCAAATATTGTTAATTTAAGAAGGTTTTTACCATGAATCAGACGCTACTTTCCGAATTCGGTAATCCAACCGAGCGTGTTGAAAATGCAATTGAAGCCCTGCGCCAAGGCAAAGGTATCTTAGTTCTCGATGATGAAGATCGTGAGAATGAAGGTGACTTAGTGTTTGCAGCAGAAACCATGACCACAGAGCAAATGGCAATGACCATTCGCTATAGCAGCGGCATTGTGTGCCTGTGTATTACGGAAGAACGCCGTAAGCAGCTTGATATTCCGATGATGGTGGAAAAAAACACCAGCCAAAACCAAACCGGTTTTACGGTCACTATCGAAGCGGCAAAAGGCGTAACGACAGGCGTTTCTGCGGCTGATCGTATCACGACGATTAAAACCGCAATTGCGGATAATGCGGTACCTGCGGATATTAACCGCCCAGGCCACGTATTCCCTCTGCGCGCTCGTGAAGGTGGGGTATTAACTCGCCGTGGTCATACCGAAGCGACAATTGACTTAGCTGTACTGGCAGGTTTTAAACCCGCTGGAGTACTGTGTGAGTTAACCAACGATGATGGCAGCATGGCGCGTGCGCCAGATGTAGTGAAGTTTGCTCGTGAGCACAACATGACCGTTGTGACTATCGAAGACTTAGTGAACTACCGCCTTCAGGTGGAAAAAAAAGCCAGCTAATTTGCTAGGTTTTTAAAACGTTTTGCATACAGAGTCATCGGCCACAAAGTTGCACACCTTTGTGGCCTCTTCAAATTTTTTGATGATCATTCTCATAATTCCCCCACTGTGTTTTTTCTAAAAAAGGGTATGCTGATATTCATTATCCTTCTAGTGGAATTGAGGTCATCATGTCGACAAATAACCAACACTTAACCCATCGAATGCCTGCGGTATTTATCGGTCATGGTAGCCCGATGAACGCGATTAATCATAATTCGTACACTGAAGCATGGGAAAAACTGGGCAAAACCTTGCCTAGACCGCGTGCGATTTTGGTGATCTCAGCACACTGGTATACCCGTGGAACGGCGATCACGGCGATGATTAAACCGAAAACTATCCATGATTTTGGTGGTTTCCCTGAAGCTTTATACCAAATAGAGTATCCAGCACCGGGTTCTCCAGAACTGGCTAAACAGGTGGCTGAATTACTGTCTCCAGAACCAATTCATCAAGATAAAGAGGAGTGGGGGCTTGATCACGGCACATGGGAAATTTTAGTCCGTATGTATCCTCAAGCGGATATCCCTGTTGTTCAGCTCAGCATTGATGGTACGAAACCCGCAGCTTGGCATTATGAGCTGGGGAAAAAGCTGGCGACATTACGAAATGAAGGGGTATTGATTATGGGCAGCGGTAACGTGGTTCATAATTTAAGAGCGATGGATTGGCAAAATGCTAATGCAGCGCCTTATCCTTGGGCGACCTCTTTTGAGCAGTTTGTGTATGACAATTTACACAGTCACGAGCAGCCGCATCCACTCACAAAAGGGTTAGATCGTGAAGATGGTAAATTATCGAATCCATCTCCAGAACACTTTTTACCTATCTTACCTATTTTAGGGACTTGGGATGGTGAAGAAGGGATAAGTACGCCTGTGGAAGGCATTGTTTCTGCATCGCTGAGCATGTTGTCAGTGCAAATCGGTTAATACTTTCGAATCAGTTTATGCTTTCAGATTGGTTAATACTGAGAATAAAAAATAAGAAAGCGGCACGAAATAGCTCGTTGCCGCTTTCTTTTTATCAGACACCCTGTTTTATCAAACTAACAAAATATTAGTCGATAATAATATGTGGGTAAAAACGTGATAAATCCTGAGTAATCAGTTCTTTATCTTCACGAATACAGATGCCCGCAGGTTGGTCGTTAACTAACCAGCTTCCCACTAATGTGTAGCTGCCTTCAAATTTTGGCAGTGAGTGGAATTGCTGGATAATCATCCCTTCTTCACCATAAGGACCATCCGCAGAAGCGATTTCTTTGCCATTTTCGATGACGCGAATATTCGCACCTTCACGAGAAAATAGCGGTTTAATCACATAGCTTTCAAGCTCTGGTTTGTTACCATCCGCAAAGTAAGCTGGTAACAAGTTTGGATGATCAGGGAACATTTCCCATAACATTGGCAGCAACGCTTTGTTGGAAATAATACTTTTCCAAGCTGGCTCTAACCAACGTACACCCGCATCTTGCAGTTTGGTTGAGAAGATTTCTCTGAGCATAAATTCCCATGGATACAGTTTGAACAGGTTACTAATGACCTGATCTTGTGTATCGGTGAATTCACCTTTTTCACCCAGCCCGATTTCATCCATATATAGGAATTCGGTCGCTACGCCAGCTTCGTTTGCACAGTCTTGCAGATATTGCACCGTGCCACGATCTTCTTCGGTATCTTGGCAGCAAGCCATATGTAGCAAGCGGAAACCGTATTGATCTTTAAGCTCACCAAAACGCTCAATCAGCTGCTCTTGAATACTGTTAAATTGGTCAGCATTTTCTGGCAGTTTTCCAGCTTCGATTTGGTCTTCTAACCAAATCCATTGGAAGAACGCTGATTCATACAGTGACGTTGGTGTATCTGCGTTATTTTCCAGTAACTTAGGTGGATTTACGCCATCGTAAGCTAAGTCGAGACGGGAATATAATGAAGGCTGCTCACTTTTCCACGAACTACGGACAAATTCCCAACAGTGTTTAGGAATTTGGAAGCGAGCGAGTAATTCATCGCTTTCAACAACGCGCTCAACCACTTTTAAACACATTTGGTGAATTTCAGCGGTGGCTTCTTCAATTTCTTCAACTTGCGCTAGCGTGAATTGGTAATAGGCATCTTCAGACCAGTACGGCTCGCCGTACATGGTGTGAAAGTGAAAACCAAACTCATCCGCTTTTTCACGCCAGTTAGGACGCTCTACAATAGGAACACGTTTCATTACTTATCAACCACCCATTGAACGGGAAGAGGATGAGCTGGATTTCGCGGACGAAGATGAACGTTGCGCTGTCGCTTGTTTGTTGACTGTGTCACCGAAGCCGCCACGCGTAATGGTGGAGGTGGTGGCAGGTTTTGGTGCCATAGCGGTTTTTGGTACGCTCATTGAACGACCGCCAGCAACGGCAGGACCATAACTTTTACCCGTCGCATCAACAAATTTACCATTTGCTGGGCTGGCTGGGTTTTTAGAGCTAAACAGTGGTTGAGATGGTGCGCTACCGCCCATCATACGGCCCATCATGTAGCCCATCATTAATGGCATCCACATGCTGCCACTGCTTTGTGGTTGAGCAGCTGGCTCACCGGTTGCTGGTGTGCTTGTACCTGCGATGCCTGCTTGAGCTGGCGCCTGAGTACACATCGCTTCACCAAATTCGGCCACGCAATCTTCTTGAGTTGCGTATTTTGGCGCTGTTTTAGCGGCTTCATTCAATGCGTTGTTATACGCAAGGGTACATTGGTCTGCTTGAGATGGATTTGCTTGGCTACAGTCTTGCGCGTTAGTGTACAGAGACACAGTTTCATCGCTCTCTTCACACGCAGACAGCATAAATACAGCACTGACCGCCACAGCGACAGGGGCTAAACGGTATGAGCGCCAAGACTTACGGAAGGCGTTCTGATTAATATTTTTGGTACGCTTCATGGTCATGGTAATTACCTTGAATGAATAATAAGTAAGGGGTTCGAGATGTTGCCCTTAGAATAGGGGATATAGGATAAAAATTAAAGTACAAATGCTGCACAAATAATGGGAAATGATGGATTTAGCGAAATTGATTCCATTTTTGCATATTGTTGGTGAAATCTAATGCTGAGTAATTCCTATTTTTCTTTGATATCAATAAATTAATTATGATTATTTTTTGACTATGGTTGCAATTAAGTTTAGTCAGAATTGACTGAATTTTAAGAGTTAGATGGATAAATAATACAGTAAGTTATTCATTATATAGAGGACAGATAAATTCGCGTTATTTCAAAATAAGCGCTTGGATGATAGGGCTAAAAAAATAGCCCGCCATTTGGGCGAGCTATTTTCATCGACTTAATTAAATGATTATTTAATTTTTGGTGCGGTCGAGTTGCGAATAATGCTGTCAGGTGAAGTTTGGATCTCTTTACCTAAGCTGGCATTTAAACGCGCAATATCATCTTCGTTTAACGTACCACGTGCAAATTCGATGTTCAGCTGGTTGATCATATAATCGTAACGGGCATTAGACAGGTTTTGCTTCGCTTGATACAGCGCAGTTGTTGCTGTTAACACGTCAACGATAGTACGAGTTCCTACTTGGTAGCCAGCTTCCATTGCATCTAATGAGCTTTGCGCTGAAACAACAACTTGTTTATAAGCGTTGATGCTACTGATTGATGATGTCACGTTGTTATAAGAAGAACGAACTAATTGGATAACGTTACGGTAAACGCTTTCCAGTTGTTCGCTAGCACTTTGGAAACCATATTGTGCTTGTTCAACTTGTGAACTTACTGCTCCGCCAGAATATAATGGCAGGCTTAATGTTAAGCCGATACTGTTTTGGCCATTGTAGCTGTTATTTGCGCCACCAGAACGATCATAACCACTACCATGCTGGTAGGTGTTTGCAACACTAGTTGATGCATCTAAGCCAACGGTTGGCATATGGCCAGTTTCTGCTAAACGGATGTTTTCACGAGAAACGTCTTGTGCTAAGCGAGCACTCAGTAAGCTCAGGTTACGTTGCTCAGCTTCTTTTAAGATAGACTCAACATCGTCTGGATTAGCAGTTTTGAAGCGGTCGATATTTAAAGAGGCTAACTGGCTATAGTAAACACCGCTGACTTGGCGAAGTTTTTCAACTGCGTTAACTAAATCATTGCGACCAGCGACTTCTTGTGCAATCACGCTATCGTAATTTGCACGGGCGTTTTGCACGTCAGTGATTGCGACTAAGCCGACGTTAAAACGTTGCGTTGTTTGGTCTAACTGGCGGTAAACCGCTTCTTTGTTGGCTTGGATGTAAGATAATGCATCAATGGCTTTCAGTACGTTAAAATAAGCCGTTGCAGTATCTAAAATAAGCTGTTGCTGGCTTGTCTGATAGGTAACATCAGAAATTCCTGCGGTTTTTTCTTGAAGATCCAACTGACGCCATTTTGACATGTCAAACACAGTCTGGGTCAATTTTAATGACGCATTAAGACCCGTGCTTTCGGTATTGCTTGCATCACGGTAACCGCTGCCATAAGTTGCTCCAGCGCCTAAACCTAATTGCGGTAACAGCGGGCTACGTGCTTCGTTGATTTTCTCAAAAGCTTGATTACGTTCAGCAAATGACTTTCTGAGTTCCGGGTTACTGTCTTTGGACTTTTGGTAAACCTGAAGTAAATCTTCTGCGTAACTATTAGCACTGAGACCCACAAAACTCATCGCAATAAAAAGGGGAAGCAGTTTCTTCATTTGGATTCCTTGATTAAACAGCAAATTATATGGAGCCTGTTGTCTAAAACTTATCATATTACGGACGATGATAGGCTGTTGGAACTCTGAAAAGAGAGACCGTTCTCAAAACAGACCCTATTGTTGCTCATAAATTTGAATAATGGCGCACATTGTAACAGAGGTGTGGCACGGAAAACGGTAGCCTTTTGTGCCATTTAGTCTCAATTAGTTTAAACATTACCTCATCTAAGGTTAAAAAACCTTAAAAACTGATTTCATCCTTCCATCTTTGTTAGTATAAAAATGAAGGGATTAGGAGACTATCAATGAATAATAAAATCGAAAACCCGATTAAATACAGTAAAAATGATATTGAAATTATATCTAAGCGTAAATTATTTAACGGTTTTTTTCAAATGATTGAATACCGATTTAAACATCGATTATTTGAAGGTGGCTGGAGTAAAGAAATTGTTCGCGAAGTGTTTGAAAGAGGGCATGCGGGGGCAATACTGCCTTATGATCCACAAACCGATAATGTTGTGTTAATCGAGCAAATTCGATTCCCTGCTTTCGAATCAAGCGAAACGCCATGGTTGCTAGAGATAGTGGCGGGAATGATAGAAGAGAATGAATCCCCCGAAGAGGTGGTTCGCCGCGAATCAACGGAAGAAGCGGGTCTCACCATTGGACGTATAGAAAAATCGATTAGCTATTTATCAAGCCCTGGAGGCACTAGCGAGCGGATTCATGTTTTTGTTGGAGAGGTCGATAGTTCGTTGGCAAAAGGCATTCATGGCTTGGCCTCGGAAAATGAAGATATTCGAGTGCATGTAGTGAGCCGAGAGCAAGCTTATCAATGGGTTGAAGAGGGTAAAATTGATAATGCGGCCACCGTGATTGCCATTCAATGGCTACAATTGAATCATCAAAAGCTGCATGAAAAATGGGTGAAACTGATTTAAATAACCATTAATCTAGTGAAGTGTGTGCTGATTAGCAGATATTTAATGGATAGTTAGGTTAAAATCAGTGACCTACGCACTTCATGGTTTAGGTGATAATACTTAGCGCTATTTTTAAGGAAAAAGGAAGACTTTGGACAGCCAGCTTAAAGTGACTGCTAATAACCCTAAAGTTATTAGAATATTACAAGTTACTGATACGCATCTTTTTGCTGATACGGAAAACACCCTTTTAGGGATCAATACTTACCGAAGCTATCAGGCGGTACTTGATGCGATTGCAGAACAAAACTTACCTGTCGATTTAATCGTCGCCACAGGGGATCTCGTTCAAGACCAATCACCTAAGGCCTATCAACATTTTGCGGCTGGGATTGAGCGTATTCCTGCACCTTGCGTTTGGCTACCGGGAAATCATGATTATCCCCCCGCGATGGTAGGCACCTTAAAAATTGCCGGTATTTCGAGTGCGAAGCAGGTCTTTATTGGTGATGACTGGCAAATTTTAATGCTAGATAGCCAATTACAAGATGTTGCTCACGGTGAGCTTTCTGAGCAGCAACTGGAATGGATGAAACAGTGTTTAGACGAGCAGCCGACACGCACGACACTGATTATGCTGCATCATCATCCATTACCTTCTGGCTGCACTTGGTTAGATCAGCACAGTTTACGAAATTCACATATTTTGGCGGACTATCTTAAAAACTACCCTAATGTGAAAGCGATGCTGTGTGGGCATATTCACCAAGAGATGGATGAGAATTGGCACGGTATCCGTTTATTAGCAACACCATCGACCTGTGTACAGTTCAAGCCTCACTGCACCAATTTTGCTTTAGATACGGTTGCTCCGGGCTGGCGTTATCTGGAGCTAACGGTGAATGAGCAAGGGGAAAAAGTGATTGAAACCCAAGTTTATCGTTTAAATACTCAGGAATTTAGCCCTGACTTTGACTCAGATGGTTACTAATGGCAACATTATTGTATATCCACGGGTTTAATAGCTCACCACTGTCTGAGAAAGCGAATAATCTGAAACAGTGGTTGGCAGAGCATTATCCTCAGATCAACATGATTGTTCCGCAATTGCCTAATTTTCCTCAGCAAGCAGCTAAGCTACTCGATGATATCCTTGCGGAACATCAGCATGAAACAATCGGTTTAGTGGGTTCCTCACTGGGTGGTTATTTCTCCATTTATTTTTCTGAGCGTTATCAAATTCCCGCAGTATTAGTGAATCCGGCGGTGAGCCCGTTTGATTTACTCAGTGACTATCTTGGAGAAAACACCAATCCATATACCCATGAAACGTATGTGTTAGAACCCAAACATATGCATGAGTTGAAGGCTCTGCATCTCGAAAAGATACGTTCGCCAAACTTACTTTGGTTATTGCAGCAAATGGGGGACGAGGTACTTGATTATCGTCAAGCCGTTGCCTATCTTTCAGAGTGTAAGCAAACGGTGGAACCGGATGGGGATCATGCATTTGCTGGGTTTGAACGTTATTTCCCGCAGATCATTCGCTTTTTGTCTCTGGTTGATAACGCAGAGAAATAGTGCGAAAACGCCAATACACTGTTATTATCAACAGTAATCTACTGATTGAATAACCCCAATCTTCTTGAATTATTTAGGGTATAGTTCAATTAATCATCTATTACCGCAGAATGACAACATGACTCAATCTAGTTATAACGCAGAGGACATTGAAGTTCTCAGTGGTTTGGAGCCTGTTCGCCGTCGTCCTGGCATGTATACCGACACCAGCCGACCGAACCATTTGGCTCAAGAAGTAATTGATAACAGTGTCGATGAAGCCTTAGCTGGACATGCCGGACACATCCAAGTGATTTTATACCCTGATCAATCCCTCGAAGTGATTGATGATGGGCGTGGTATGCCTGTTGATATCCACCCAGAAATGAAAGTCTCCGCGGTTGAGCTGATTTTAGGGCAACTGCATGCAGGGGGAAAATTCTCCAATAAAAACTATCAATTTTCGGGTGGTTTGCACGGTGTAGGTATCTCCGTGGTCAATGCGTTATCAAAGCGTATTGAAGTCACGGTTCGCCGTGATGGTCAGGTTTATCAAATTGCGTTTGAAAATGGCGAAAAAGTCGAAGATTTACAAGTCATTGGTACTTGTGGCAAACGTAACACCGGAACCAGTGTCCATTTCTGGCCTGATGAAAGCTATTTTGATAGCCCGCGTTTCTCTGTTTCGCGTTTAACGCATAACTTAAAAGCTAAAGCCGTTTTATGCCCTGGCGTACAAATTACGTTTAAGGATCTGCTCAATGAAACTGAGCAAAGCTGGTGCTACAGCGATGGGTTAACCGACTACTTAATGGAATCGGTGGATGGCTTTGAAGCACTGCCTGCCAAGCCGTTTACCGGTGAATTCTCTGCGGAAGTTGAAGCCGCTCAATGGGCGCTATTATGGTTGCCTGAAGGTGGTGAGCTACTGACGGAAAGTTATGTTAACTTGATCCCAACAGCGCAAGGCGGTACTCACGTTAATGGGTTACGCCAAGGCTTACTCGATGCGATGCGCGAATTCTGTGAATTCCGTAATATTTTGCCGCGCGGAGTGAAGTTATCTGCGGATGATATTTGGGATCGCTGCGCCTATGTTTTATCGGTGAAAATGCAAGATCCGCAATTTGCAGGGCAGACGAAAGAGCGCCTTTCTTCTCGTCAATGTGCAGCGTTTGTTTCTGGCGTGGTGAAAGATGCCTTTAGCTTATGGCTAAACCAGAACGTCCAAGTCGCTGAGCAATTGGCTGAAATGGCGATTTCTAGCGCCCAGCGTCGTCTGCGTGCGGCGAAAAAAGTGGTGCGTAAGAAACTTACGAGTGGCCCAGCATTGCCGGGTAAATTAGCGGATTGTAGCTCTCAAGATCTCTCCATGACAGAACTGTTCTTAGTGGAAGGGGACTCGGCGGGCGGGTCGGCGAAGCAAGCGCGTGATCGTGAATATCAAGCCATCATGCCGCTGCGCGGTAAGATCCTCAATACGTGGGAAGTTTCTTCAGATGAGGTTTTAGCCTCCCAAGAAGTTCACGATATTTCTGTCGCGATTGGTATGGATCCTGATAGTGAAGATATTTCTCAGCTACGATACGGAAAAGTCTGTATTCTCGCGGATGCGGACTCCGATGGACTGCACATTGCCACATTGTTGTGTGCCTTGTTTGTGCGCCATTTCCCTAAATTGGTGAAAGAGGGGCATGTCTATATGGCAATGCCGCCACTGTATCGTATCGATTTAGGCAAAGAGACTTACTACGCATTAGACGAAAGTGAAAAAAATGCGGTATTGGAAAGATTAAGCCGTAAAAAAGGCAAACCAAACGTCCAGCGCTTTAAAGGACTGGGTGAAATGAACCCGCCACAATTGCGTGAAACGACGTTAGATCCAAATACTCGCCGCCTCGTTCAGTTAACTATCGATGATGATAATTACACAGAAACTATGTCGAAGATGGACATGCTTCTGGCTAAAAAACGCTCGGAAGATCGTCGTAACTGGCTGCAAGAAAAAGGCGATACGGCAGAAATTGAGGTCTGATCATAATCGGATGAATAAGAGTAAGGAACGTATTGAATGAGTGAAATTACTCATGACGGTGTGGAGCGTTTACCGCTTCATGCCTTTACTGAAAACGCCTATCTGAACTACTCGATGTACGTCATCATGGATAGAGCGTTGCCATTTATCGGCGATGGACTTAAACCTGTTCAGCGCCGAATTGTGTATGCTATGTCCGAATTGGGGCTGAGCAACACGGCAAAATATAAGAAATCAGCCAGAACCGTCGGTGACGTATTAGGTAAATATCATCCACACGGTGATATCGCCTGTTATGAAGCGATGGTGTTAATGGCGCAGCCATTCTCCTACCGTTATCCGTTGGTCGATGGTCAAGGTAACTGGGGGGCTCCGGATGATCCGAAATCCTTCGCAGCGATGCGTTATACCGAATCTCGTTTATCAAAATATGCAGAAGTTCTGCTCAGCGAATTAGGTCACGGTACCGTTGATTGGGTACCTAACTTTGACGGCACATTAAATGAGCCGAAAATGTTGCCTGCCCGTCTGCCAAATATTTTATTAAATGGTACTACGGGGATCGCCGTGGGTATGGCGACCGATATTCCACCACACAATGCCCGCGAAGTGGCAAGTGCGCTGGTGGCGCTACTGGAAAAACCAAAGTTAAATCTTGATGAGATCATGCAGTTTATTCCGGGGCCTGATTACCCAACGGAAGCTGAAATTATCTCTTCACCGGAAGATATCCGTAAGGTTTATCAAAACGGTCGTGGCTCAGTGCGTATGCGTGCGGTATGGGAAAAAGAAGATGGTAATGCGGTAATCACCGCGCTGCCTCATCAAGTTTCCGGCGCTAAAATCCTTGAGCAGATTGCGAACCAGATGCGTGCGAAAAAGCTGCCAATGGTCGAAGATCTGCGTGATGAATCGGATCATGAAAACCCAACGCGTTTAGTGATCGTTCCGCGCAGCAACCGCGTGGATCTCGATCAAGTGATGACCCACTTATTTGCAACGACAGATCTTGAAAGAAGCTACCGTGTTAACTTAAACATGATTGGCTTAGATAACCGCCCAGCAGTGAAAGGGCTGGTGGAGATCCTCACCGAGTGGATCACGTATCGTCGTCAGACGGTACGTAATCGCTTAAACCACCGTTTAGAAAAAGTATTAAGACGCCTGCATATTTTGGATGGTTTACTCATCGCTTATTTGAATATCGATGAAGTGATTGAAATCATTCGTAATGAAGATGAGCCAAAAGCCGTCTTAATGTCGCGCTTTAATATTACGGATACCCAAGCCGAAGCGATTTTAGAATTAAAACTGCGTCACTTAGCGAAACTCGAAGAGATGAAAATTCGCGGTGAACAGGATGAATTAGCCAAAGAGCGTGATGAGTTACAAGCAATTTTAGGCTCAGAGGCTCGTCTGAATACTTTGATTAAAAAAGAGATTCAGGCAGATGCTAAAGCTTATGGTGATGATCGTCGTTCGCCGCTGCAAGAGCGCGAAGAAGCTAAAGCACTTAGCGAGCATGAAATTCTGCCATCGGAGCCGATTACTGTCGTCCTGTCTGACATGGGGTGGGTGCGTAGTGCGAAAGGGCATGATATCGAGCCAAGTAATCTGAGCTACAAAGCAGGGGATAGCTTCAAAGGTGCTGCCCGTGGTAAGTCTAATCAAGCGGCGGTATTCCTTGATACCACAGGACGTAGCTATTCTGTCGACCCGCTGGAATTACCTTCTGCACGTAGTCAAGGTGAGCCGTTAACCGGGAAATTAACACTTCCACCTGGAGCGACGATTGAGCATGTGCTGATGGCGCCGGAAGAGCAGAAATACTTAATGGCGTCTGATGCGGGTTATGGTTTTATTTGCACCTTTAATGATTTGGTGACGAAGAATAAAACCGGTAAGGCGTTGATGTCGTTGCCTGAAAATGCAAAAGTCATGGCGCCGATTGAGCTAAATAACGAAAAAGAAGATTTGTTATTAGCCATCACGAAAGCCGGTCGCATGTTATTATTCCCTGTGTCTGACCTCCCTCAATTATCCAAAGGGAAGGGGAATAAAATCATTAACATCACAGGGGCGCAAGCCGCAAGTGGTGAAGACTTACTGGTTTGGTTAATGGTGATCCCACCTCGAGCCTCGATCACACTCTATTTTGGTAAGCGTAAACTGAAATTTAAATCAGAAGACTTACAGAAATACCGTGCAGAGCGTGGACGTAAAGGAACATCGTTACCGCGTGGTTTACATAACATTGAACGTATTGATGTTGATTCTGTGGATACAGAGTAAAAATAACAATAATTCAAGGGCTTGGTTAAAGCCCTTTTCATAAGTTAAGGAATATTATGCTAGCGCTAATTAGAGCTATCATTGTGATCATATTTACGATTTGTGTGTGTGTAGGTGGCAGTATCTACTGCCTATTTAGCCCACGAAATCCAAGACATGTGATGACGTTTGGTCGTATGTTTGGGCGTTTGTCCCATGTGTTCGGTATTAAAATGATTGACCGCGTTCCGGAAAAAGCGAAGGATTACGGCCCAAGTATTTATATCGGTAACCACCAAAATAACTATGACATGGTCACTATGTCGAATGGTGTTCAACCAAGAACCGTTACCGTGGGTAAAAAGAGCCTTGTTTTGATCCCATTCTTTGGCTTCTTATACTGGATCACGGGAAATATTTTGATTGACCGTGGTAACCGTTCAAAAGCCCATAACACCATTTCCCAAGTTGCTGAGCAGATTAAATCTCGTAAGATTTCAGTCTGGATGTTTCCTGAAGGCACACGTAGCCGTGGACGTGGCTTACTGCCATTTAAAACGGGTGCATTCCATGCTGCGATTGCTGCTGGCGTACCAATTGTGCCTGTGTGTGTGTCTACCACACAAAACAAAATTAGCTTGAACCGTTGGAATAATGGTCATGTAATTATTGAAATGTTGGATCCGATTGATACCTCGAAATACTCTAAAGACCAGGTTCGTGAGCTATCGGAATATTGCCATGATTTGATGGAAGCGAAGATCAAAGAGTTAGATAAAGAAGTTGAAGAGTTGAATAAACGCTAATCTCAATAATTTTACTAAACTCAATGATTTTACTAAATTAACTGGTATCGACAGAGGGAAGTTCATTCAAAACTTCCCTCTGTGTTATTTTGGCTATGTCATTTTCACTGTGAGACTTTTATTACACTATTCCCGCCGTTATTTAATCTCATCCGTAATTATTACCATTCAAATTTATTATATTTCAATTATTGATACATATATTTTTAGAATTCTATGCCCTTTCGCGATATGATGACTCGCAAATTTGTCGCAAGATAAATTATTGAATTCCAAATAGTGGTATTACCAGCATATACCTAAAAATACTCGTATAAATCACTAACTTATAATGATTTATTAAAATAATTTGCTGGTTTTTATTTAGCGGAGAATCTATGTTATTCAGTCGTTGCCGATCATTGCTGATTAGCGGGTTGGCTGTGTGCTTATTGCAGGTATCAACTTATGCGAGTGCAGAAGGAACGACCGCACTCCCTGTTCCACCCTTGTTAGAATCCCGTTCGGGACAGCCACTCTTTTTAACATTACAAAAAATCCATTGGTCTTTTGATGGTAAATATTCTGCGGAAGTTTTAGGGATTAATGGTTCTTACCCAGGGCCCACTATTCGCGTAAAAAATGGTGATGATCTCAAGCTAATCTATAGCAATAGATTACCTGATGCTGTTTCAATGACGATTAGCGGGTTGCAGATCCCCGGCACGCAAATTGGCGGTGCAGCGAGACAAATTTCGCCAAATGCAGATTGGTCTCCCGTGATCCCTATTCGCCAAAATGCGGCCACGCTTTGGTATCACGCGAATACCCAAGGTAAAATGGGGCAGCAAATCTACAATGGTTTACTGGGAATGTGGATCATTGATGATGATTCCACAAAAGAGTTACGTCTACCGAAACATTACGGCGTAGATGATTTCCCGATTATTATTCAAGATAAACGTTTGGATAATTTTGGCGTTCCTGAGTATCACATGGATGAGAATGGATTCCTCGGGGATACATTAGTGGTTAACGGGGTGCAAGATCCCTATATCGAAGTGTCTCGCGGTTGGGTGCGTTTACGATTATTAAATGCCTCTAACTCCAGACGCTATGTGATGAAAATCAGCGACGGTCGTCCTTTCGTGATGATAGCGTCAGACCAAGGATTGCTCACGGTGCCAGCCAGCGTTCAAGAACTTTCACTTGCGCCGGGAGAACGCCGTGAAGTACTGATTGATATGGCGAAAACGGCTGAGCTGACCATTACGGCTGGGGAATCTGCTTCGTTGATGGATCGCGTTAAAGGGTTGTTTGAACCGTCGAATAATTTAATTTCCACCAACATATTAACCATTAAAGCGACGGGATTAATGTCATTGGTGACGGACGATGTTCCAAAACAATTAGTCTTGGATACGACACAAATTACCTCTTCGATTACTAACCGTGATATCCAGCTAAATGATCCTGTAGGTATCAATGGCATGAAATTGGAGACGGGGCGTGTAGATATTACTTCTCGCCAAGGCAGTTGGGAACGTTGGAATGTGAGTAGCCAACAGCCTCAATCTTTCCACATTGAAGGTGTTCGCTTTAAAGTGATCAACTGTAATGGGCAGCCGGCTCAGCCAGATAACTTTGGATGGAAAGATACCGTTTGGATTGATGGGCGCTGTGAGCTACTTGTGCAGATGCTACAACCGTCTTACAACCATTTCCCATTCCTATTTTATAGCCAAAACCTCGAAAAAGCAGATTTAGGCTCGGCGGGGCAGTTGGTTATTACACCTGAAGATGGTAGCAACTAATTGAAAGTCTGTAAAAAAGCCCGCAATTAGCGGGCTTTTTTACTTTAAAAATTAGCTTAATGCTACGCGTATACCGAATGCGACTAGCACCACGCCTAGGACTTTATCCACATATTTTTGTACTTTCGCTAGCCCTTTTCTAACGGGCGCACTTTGAATTAAGCACACCAAAATTGGCCAGTAAATCACTGCAAGACCCCAAATAATAAAGGCGAACCAGAGCTTTTCTGAGAATGTCGAATCCACATTAAGCACTTGAGTAAAAATCGCTAAGAAGAATAAAGTTGCCTTAGGATTTAAGACGTTACACAAGAAACCTTGCATAAAGGCTTTTTTGAATGTGACATGCTCATGCTGATTGGCAGTTAAGTCTACGCTTTGAGCTTTTTGCGGCATTAGGCTTTTAATCCCAATCCAGATTAAATACGCCGCACCAGCATATTTAAGAATGTTAAATAACCATGGTGTTGTGGTGATCAACACGGCAAGCCCTGCCACGCAGTAAGACATATGAAGTGCAATAGCAACGATAATACCGAGGGCGGTCATCATGGCTGCGGAACGTTGGTAACGCGCTGCATTCTTGATAATTAAAAAGAAATCTGGACCCGGTGAGATCATGCCAAGGGCGGCAATCGTCGCGACCATGATACTGGTCTGATACATAATGTAATCTCTTTATTTTAGGTTGAACTAAACTGAGTAATAAGGGACTAAAAGCGTTGTAAACATCGTTTAGTGCATTGACTTGAGTCGTTCGAGTATAAGGGATTGAGTGGTATTTAAGGAAGATTAAATTTAGTCGACGAAGTATGTCTGTTTCCGTATAGTGTGCACAATTTTTATATTTCGTTTCTAAGGTGGTTAGATGAATATTAGCTTAATCGCAGCAATGGCGTTCGATCAGGTTATCGGCATGGAAAATGCGATGCCTTGGAATTTACCAGGTGATTTGGCGTGGTTTAAGCGTCAAACATTGAATAAACCTGTGATTATGGGACGCGTGACTTATGAAGCGTTAGGTCGTCCTTTACCGCAGCGTGTCAACATTGTTTTGAGCAGTCAAGCAGGCACAGAAACTGGCGTTATCTGGGTTAAATCAGTTGAAGAAGCATTAGAGGCCGCGAAGGCAGTTGAAGGTGCTGATGAGATTATGGTGATTGGTGGTGGTAAGGTTTACCAACAATTCCTGCCAATGGCGAATAAACTCTATTTGACTCACGTGGATGCTGAAGTGATTGGGGATACCCATTTCCCTGCTTACGAGCCTGATGAATGGGACTCTATTTTCACTGAATATCATGAAGCAGACGAAGCGAATAGCCATGGTTTCTGCATTGAAGTTCTGACTCGTCGCGTTTAACCGTCGTTGGTCTAGTCAACAAAAATGGCACTGTTAGGTGCCATTTTGCTATCTATTATTCTGGTTTCTAGATAAAACACTCACTCTTTGCGACGTTTTTGGTGAGATTTCTGTCTATGGAATGTTTTAGTTTCCCAGTGAAGCAGCGTTAAATCCCCTCCCCAGCAGCAGCCTGTATCCATTGCATACACATGTTCTGGTGTAAATTTTCCTTCCAGTGATGCCCAATGGCCAAAGAAAATAGCGTAATCTTCAGGGAATTGACTTGGTAGAGAAAACCATGGCTTCAGTGGCGCAGGCGCTTTAGCTGGGCTCTCTTTGCAGATCATATCCAGTTGCCCATTTGGAAAACAATAACGCAGGCGGGTGAGGGCATTGGTGCTGTAGCGCAAACGCGCCAGTCCCATCAAACTTTCAGACCAATTGTTTGGCATGTCTCCATACATAGAGTCAATAAACAGCGGATATGCATCGCTAGAAAGCACGGCTTCCACTTCGCGAGCGCACATTTTTGCGGTTTCAAGATCCCACTGCGGCGTAATACCAGCATGGGTCATGACCATTTTTTGCTCTTCATCGACTTGTAAAAGTGGTTGGCGACGTAACCAGTTGATTAACTCATCGATATCGGGCGCATTGAGTAGCTCATCAAGATGGTCTTTAGGCTTATTGCGACTGATTTTGCAGTAGATGCCAATCAAATGTAGGTCGTGGTTGCCTAACACTAGGCGTGCTGCTGAGCCTAAACTTTTCACATAGCGTAAGACTTGCAATGAATCGGGCCCACGAGCAACAAGGTCACCCGTTAGCCACAATGTATCTTGCTGTGGATCGAAATTCACGCTATCGAGAAGCTCTCGCAGCTCACGATAACAACCGTGTATATCACCTACAATATATGTGGACATAATTAATTAATCAGTGTTGGGATTGCGAGACGAAATGCAGGAATATCAACATGAAAGTGATTTCCTTGATCGCTCAGCATAACGTAATAGCCTTCCATCGTACCCATTGGCGTTTCTAATATTGCACCACTGGTATAGCGATATTCTTTGCCCGGTAGGATTACGGGTTGTTCACCAACCACACCTTCACCTTGCACTTCAGTTTTACGGCCATCACTATTGGTAATGAGCCAGTAACGGCTCATTAGCTGTATAGGAATTCGCCCTAAATTGCGGATACAAATAGTATACGCAAAGACAAAACGGGCAATGTCGGGCTGGGATTGGCTTTCTATGTAGACACTTTGAACTTGGATGCTCACATTGGGATCATTCAGCATAGTGCCTCCTCAGATTCTCTATTCCGATAAATTACACAGATAGTTTGCCATCTTACAATAGTGCTCAACGGAGATATTTTCAGCGCGCGTTCCTGGGTCGATACCCAGTTCGGTTAACTGCTCAACGCTGAATAAATCCCCAAGACTATTGCGGATAGTTTTACGACGTTGATTAAATGCTTGAGTCGTAATACGGCTCAATACTTTAATATCCTTCACTGGGTATGGATTTTCCTTGTGAGGGATCAATCTTACTACCGCTGAGTCCACTTTTGGTGGTGGCGCAAAGGCGGTAGGTGGGACTTCAAGCACAGGAACAACATTGCAGTAATATTGCGCCATTACGCTTAAACGACCGAAAGCTTTGCTTCCTGGGCCTGCTACTAATCGATTAACCACTTCTTTTTGCAACATGAAATTCATGTCGGAAATTTGGTTGGTGAATGTAAAGAGGTGGAACATCAACGGTGTTGAGATGTTATAAGGCAAATTACCAAATACGCGTATTGGCTGTCCAGCTTGTTTCGCCAGTTCACCAAAATCTACGGTCATCGCATCTTGCTGGATGATGGTCAGTTTGTCTTTCAGTTGTGGATGGACGTGCAGACGAGCGGCAAGGTCGCGGTCAAGTTCGACAACCGTCATTTTATCCATGCGGCTACCAACAGGTTCAGTTAATGCACCAAGACCCGGACCAATTTCTACAATGGCTTGTCCTGGTTGTGGGTGCATTGCATCTACAATACTGTCGATAATAAATTGGTCAGTTAAAAAGTTCTGCCCGAAACGTTTGCGGGCAAGGTGCCCCTGATGGACTCGATTATTCATGAATTCTTTTGTGTCATTTGGATAGCTAATTTCAATGCGGTGATGAAGCTGCCCGCATCGGCTTGACCCGTACCTGCTAATTCAAGCGCTGTGCCGTGATCGACGGAAGTACGGATAAATGGCAGACCAAGAGTAATATTTACCGCTCTGCCAAAACCTTGATATTTTAACACAGGTAGCCCCTGATCGTGATACATCGCTAATACGGCGTCTGCATCAGTTAAATATTTGGGTTGGAAAAGCGTGTCTGCGGGTAAAGGACCGATTAAGGTAATGCCTTGTTTACGCAAGATTTCTAGGGCTGGAATGATGGTTTCAATCTCTTCCATTCCCATATGTCCGCCTTCTCCGGCATGAGGGTTAAGCCCACAAACATAAATGTGCGGGTTTTCAATACCAAACTTGGTTTGTAAGTCATGATGTAAAATGGTGATCACTTCATGCAAGCTTTGTTGGGTAATTGCCTCGGAGACATCTTTTAGCGGCAGGTGCGTAGTCGCTAAAGCGACACGTAATTCTTGTGTGGCGAGCATCATCACAACGCGGTCGCAGTGGCTTCTATCTGCGAAAAATTCGGTATGTCCACTAAATGGAATACCCGCGTCATTAATAATGCCTTTGTGAACAGGCCCCGTTACGATGGCAGAAAACTCACCATTCAAACAGCCATCACAAGCGCGCGCTAAAGTTTCGGTAACATATTCACCATTACGAACGTCGAGTTTTCCAGCTTCTGCCGGTACACTCAGTGAAACGGGAACAATCGACAATTGTCCAGCGACAGAAGTCTGTGGCTGTTTTGCATCATATCCACGTAAGGTTAATGGTAAATTGAGTGTTTTAGCGCGTTGAAGAAGTAGGTCTGGATCTGCGCAAGCCACAAGCTCGGCAGGCCATGCCTGCTGAGCAAGTTGGATCAGAAGATCTGGACCTACCCCGGCAGGTTCACCGGGGGTGATGACGATTGGCTTATTTTGCTTGTTCATCATTAGATTGGCTTTGGCGACCATCCACGATATTCACATAAGCTGCAGCGCGTTGTTCTTGCATCCAAGTCTGCGCTTCTTCGTTAAACTTACGATTGAACAGTAAACGGTACGCTTGATCTTTCTTCGCGGCATCGGTTTTATCGACACTGCGAGTATCTTCTAACTGAATTAAGTGCCAGCCGAAACTTGAAGGTACAGGTTGGCTGATTTCACCTTTTTTCAGTTTCATCAGTGCATCACGGAATGCAGGATCGTAAACATCAGGCATATTCCAGCCTAATTCCCCACCTTTTAATGCACTACCTGGGTCTTCGGAGTTCTCTTTAGCCGCTTCTTCAAATGAAATTCTGCCGTTACGGATCTCTTGAGCCAGTTGAGTCAGTTTTTGTCTTGCTGTTGCATCATCCATAATTGGTGATGATTTCAGTAAGATATGACGCGCTTTCACTTCGGTGACGGAAATTGGCTGGTGAGTATCACCAGTGACGTCATTAACACGTAAAATATGGAAGCCTACACCGGAACGAATTGGACCAACGATATCGCCTTTCTTCGAGTTTTTCAGTTGGTCAGAAAAGACTACTGGCAGCTCTTGCAGACGTGACCAACCCATGTTTCCGCCTTTCAGTGCTTGAGGGTCAGCAGAATAAGCAATCGCTAATTTACCGAAATCAGAGCCTTTTTTCAGGTCAGTTAAGATTTTATCAACTAACGATTCTGCTTTTGATAACTGTTCAGGCGTTGGGTTCTCTGGCAGAGGGATCAGAATGTGACTTAAATTTACGCCTTTCTGGGCGTTCATTTGAGAATCCATTTGCTCAGCTAATGCATCAACTTCTTGAGGCAAAATGGTGATACGGCGGCGAACTTCGTTGTTACGCACTTCCGCTAACAGCATTTCCTTACGGATTTCGCTGCGGTATTTACCCATATTGATGCCATCCGCAGTCAGACGTTTTTCCATCTGCGGTAAGGTTAAATTGTTTTGGCGAGCAATATCCGCAATAGTTGCATTCACGGCTTCTTCAGGGATATTAATCTGCATTTGGTTAGCCATCTGCAACATGATGTTATCCATAACCAAACGGTCGATGATTTGCTGGCGCAGGGTTTGATCATCAGGAACTTGTTGATTTGCATTACGTGCATTCAACTTCACTGTATTGATCATATTCTGGACGTCGCTTTCAAGTACAACTCCGTTGTTGACAACCGCAGCCACTTTATCCATTTGCTGTGGCGCAGCTAAACTTGCAGAGCTTGCGAACATCAGTCCCAGAATAAGCGTTCTCCAATTCTTCATAATGGTCCTATAAAATTGACTTTTATTCCGCATATGCGGGCTAATCGTGATCGTTATGTTGTTTGTTATCAGAAAGCACGTTGATAAGGAATAATACCTTGTTTCAACATCTCCTGACTACCTAAACTATGATTGTTATTTAGGCCTCTAAGTTCCACGTTGATAGACCATTTATTGTCATATTCGCTGTTGAACTTCTCTTTTTGCCAACCCACAATCTTACGTTCATACCCTAAATTTACCGCCCAGCAGCAGGCATTGTATTGTAATCCGACAAGTTGGCTGGCGGATTGTTGCTGTTTTGTATCGTAATAATAAGAGCCGACAAAGCCCCAATTATCACTTAATGGCCAGCTCACCACGGTACCTACTTGTGAAATACCTTGTTGGTACTCTGGTAATGTGTAGGTATAACCACCCGCAGTATCTTCACGGCGGAACGTTGCTTGAATATAGTCACGGTCAACAAAACGGTAATTCAGCTGAATCAGTCTATCGGCATCAAAGCGATATTCGGTAACCGCATTCCCCATGGTGACACTACCCAGACGACGGTCATATTGTAAGCCACCGCGAACACCCCAGTTTTCATCAATGTGCCACATGGCATCGGTTGCCCACATTAATGAGCCTGTATCACTCTTATCATCGATTTTCAGGTTTGAGTTACCCGCACGAGGGCGTTCAAAATAGTAAATCTGTCCGACGGAGAAATTGAAGCGCTCAGCTAAGTTTTCATCATAAATACGGGTGGTTAAACCGGTTGTGAATTGGTTAGCAGAAGCGATACGGTCTAAACCACTGTAAATACGGTCGCGGAACAAACCTGTATAGTCAGACTGTAATAATGAGGAGTCGTAGTTATTGATATTGTCCTGATCTTTATACGGAATATATAGATACTGGACTCGCGGTTCTAATGTTTGGACAAAATCACTGCCTTGGAATAAGTCGCGTTCAAATACCACTTTCGCATCGCTCTTAAACATTGGCAGCACACGGGTGACATTTTTTTCTAAGCCGCTATTTTGTTTTACATCAGGAATATCTTGGTCGTAATGCGTCGCCATCAGCTTAATGCTGTTGTTCATTTGCGCCCAACCGTTAGACAGAGGCATACTGACTTCTGGCTCAATATGCAAACGGGTCGCATCTGGGTTATTTTCACCTACGCTGGTAAAACGAGCCGCTTGTGCATAGGTATGGAAATCCAACATACCGACGTTATTTTGGTAATAGTTGAAATCGATTTGTGGCTCAGCTTTATAAGCTCGCTTGTTTGGGTTATCCACAAAGATTTGGAACTGTTTGTGGGACACTTTCATGTTCCAATTGGTATCAGAATAACCGACGTTAAATTTCTGCGTGGCATAACCATCAGTGGTGCTACCGTACTGAGAGCTAAAGTCAGTAAAGTATTGGGGATCACTTACCTTGGTGTAGTCGGCACCAAAGTTCCAGTGTTGAGCAAAGGTCCCTGAATGGCGCCAGTAGAATAACCAACGGTCATCACTGTCACGGGCATCACGTTTTTCATTCTCTTTGTCTTTGATATAAGCGCGGTCGTGATTAATAAAGTCGAATGCCATGGTGCCCGTACCTGGTGTGATTAAATAACGGAATTCGTTATTTAATTTAACGCCTCGGTGGGTCATAAATTGTGGCGTAATCGTCGCATCGTAATTTGGCGCGATGTTCCAGTAATACGGCAGCGTGAACTCTAACCCGTCATTGTTGGAATAGCTTCCCATTGGGATTAAGAAACCAGAACGGCGTTTGCTACCAATTGGTAACTGCATATATGGGCTATAGAACACAGGCACATCTGCGATACGGAAACGAGCATGCCAAATTTCTGCGACTTCTTCTTCGCGGTCAATAATCACTTCAGAGCCTGCAACGCTCCATGTATTACTGCCTGGTAAGCAACTGGTGAAAGTCCCGTTTTCCATAATGGAATAGCGGTTTTCACCTCGCATTTTCATTTTTTTCGCATCACCACGCCCTTGACGACCTACCATCATGTAGTTACCGTCATCAACGTCAGTATTTTTATTATCTAAGTTTGACCACGCTGAAGGGCCTTTCAGGATAATTTGAGGGTCATCGTAATGAACATTCCCCGTCGCCGTCACTTCACGAACCGGTTCTTCACCCTCTTTTTGGGTTTGTGTCAGTTTAACGTTATCTGCTGTGAGAGTCTGGTTGCCCTGCTGAATATCAACGTTACCAGTATATTCGACAAAATTAGGGTATTCCCCTGTGACATCGTCAGCTTGAATTTCAATCGGTAAGCTATTTGGATCACCAGAGATAATAGGTTTGTCATAAACAGGCACTCCAAGCATACATTGTGCTGCAAGATCAGCATGTGCTTGCTGGCTATAAATAGCCGCCCATACCATGGTGGCGATTATTGTGGGATAACTTTTCTTCATCATTAAATAGGGAGTCCGTCAAATGGGCACAGTCGGCAAACGCTCAAAGACTATCTTAGCCAATCCGTTTTCGCCAGTATAATATCAAAACTGGCGTAAACGTGGTTAGCAACTTGTTAGGCTCTTTATCGTTATGCACAAAAGCAGAATGGATAGTATGATAATGCAAAATTGCATTCTGAGCATTGAAGAATTGAGGGATATATGCACTATTGGGGTAAAATTATTGGGGTGATACTCGCTATTGTCTCCGGTTTAGGGTTTTGGGGAGCATTAGCCGGCTTACTGATTGGGCACGGTTTTGATAAGGCTTCGGCTCAACGTAAGTTCGCTGGCGCCTTCAATAAGCGCGATAGACAAATTATTTTCTTCGCAAGTACCTTTCAAATATTAGGGCATTTAACCAAGTCAAAAGGGCGTGTCACCGAGATTGATATCCAGTTAGCATCGAACCTAATGGACAGAATGCAACTGCACGGAGAAACTCGCAAAGCCGCCCAACAAGCCTTTAGAGAAGGAAAATCCCCAGACTTTCCACTGCGTGATGTTCTTAAACAATTACGTATGGCTTGTTATGGTCGTTTTGACCTTGTTCAGATGTTTCTGGAAATTCAATTGCAAGCGGCTTTCGCGGATGGAACCTTACATCCTAACGAAAGAAAAGTGCTATTTATCATTGCGGAAGAGCTGGGTATCTCCAAAATTCAGTTTGAGCAATTCTTGGATATGATCCAAAGCGGTCGCCAGTTTGGTCATGGTTATTCCCAGCAGCAGTCAGGGGGCTATTATCAACAAAATAATGGCCCTACGCTGGAAGATGCTTGTAAGGTGCTCGGGGTTTCTGTGGATGATGACCCAACGAAAATTAAGCGAGCGTACCGTAAACTGATGAGCGAACATCACCCAGATAAGCTCGTTGCGAAAGGGTTACCGCCAGAAATGATGGAAATTGCCAAGCAAAAAGCGCAGTCAATTCAGGCAGCTTATGATCTTGTTAAAAAAGAGAAGGGTTTTAAATAACTTAAGCTTTTAAATAATTGAAGCGCTTAAATCGCCTAAGCGCTTCAATAAGATTAAAAATCGGGCGGGCAAGTAAAATGCATTGGCGTGCCATACTCTGGGTGAGTGATATACAGCTCTTGAGCATGTAACTGCAAACGCGGCGCTAATGCTAAAGCTTCTTCATGGGCATAAAATCTGTCACCAAGAATAGGGTGCCCTAACGCAAGCATATGCACACGTAGCTGATGAGACCGTCCCGTAATTGGCGAAAGTTTGACTCGCGTTGCCTGCTCTTCATATTCTAAAACTTGGTATTCGGTTTGCGCCGATTTCCCCGTTTCAAAACAGACTTTCTGCTTAGGTCGATTCGGCCAGTCACAAATCAGTGGCAAATCCACCAAACCCTCTGGTTTTTCCAAATGACCCCACACGCGAGCAACATAATGTTTTTTCGGCTCACGCTCTCTAAACTGACGCTTAAGTTCACGCTCAGCCGCTTTATGCAGAGCCACCACCATAACACCACTAGTTGCCATATCTAAACGGTGAACAGACTCCGCTGCAGGGTGATCCCGCTGAATGCGGCTCATGATGCTGTCATGGTGCTCTGGGGCTTTTCCTGGCACGGAGAGTAAGCCGCTAGGTTTGTTGACTACAATAATATGCTCATCTTGGTAGAGTATGTGTAGCCATGGTTCTGTTGGCGGGTTGTAGGGTAACATTTCTTTTATCCTTCATTCTTCACGCTGTAGCGGTGTTGGCTGCTCTTAGCTACCCTAGTCACATACTTGTGTATGCTCCTAGGGATAGCTGGCGTTTGCCGCCTAGCTACAACGCGAATAATTTTGGCTAATAATAGAGATATAAAGTCAAAAGCCAAACTATAAATATCTACTTTTTATCCTTGATTCTTCACGCTGTAGCGGTGTTGGCTGCTCTTAGCCAGCACCGCTAGTGCCGAGCTACATTCTCTACTGATGCGTGACAACCACTAAGCGGATAGCGTCGAGGCGCCATGAAGCTTGGTCGATATTGGTCATCAATTGGCGACGCTCTTCCTCGATAATATCGAGTTCTTCATCACGGATATTTGGGTTAACCGCTTTTAGCGCTTCCAAGCGAGACAGCTCCAGAGTCAGGGCTTTATCAGCCGCTTCTTTAGCATTCTCAATAATGGATTTCGCTTCTTTCTCGACCATCGGCTCAGAGAGGCGTAATACAGAATGCACCTCGTTTTGTACCGCATTGACCAACTTGCTCGCCATATGACGGTTGATGGCATTTAATTGGCGGTTAAAACTCTCAAACTCCACTTGTGAAGAGAGGTTATTGCCTTTTAAATCAATTAATAAGCGAACTGGAGTCGCCGGTAAGAAACGGCTGATTTGCAGCTGTTTCGGCGCTTGCGCTTCTACCACGTAAACCAGTTCGGTCAACAAGGTACCCACTGGCAACGCTTTGTTTTTCAAAACAGAAACCGCACAGCTACCCGTATCGCCGGATAACACTAAATCTAAACCGTTGCGAATAATCGGATGTTCCCAGCTAATAAACTGCGTATCTTCGCGGGAAAGTGCTTGTTCACGGTCAAAAGTGATAGTGCAGCCATCTTGCGGTAACCCTGGGAAGTCAGGCACTAACATATGGTCGGATGGCGTGAGGATAATTAAGTTATCGCTCTTATCTTCTTGGTTGATCCCAACAATATCAAACAGGTTCAATGCAAAGTTAACCAGCTCGGTTTCGTTATCACCTTCACCAATCTCTTCGGCTAATTTATTACCTGCTTCACCGCCATTTGAGTGCATTTCCAGCAAACGGTCACGACCTTGCTCTAGCTGTGCTTTGAGTGCATCGTGCTCTTCGCGGCAGGTTTTAATAAATTCATCAAACCCGTCAGTGATGGTTGGCTCAGCCATAAATTGCAGCAGTTGTTGGTAATATTTATCGTAAATGGTACGACCGGTAGGGCAAGTATGCTCGAAAGCATCTAAACCTTCATGGTACCAACGGATCAACACAGCTTGTGCGGTGTTTTCCAAGTAAGGCACGTTGATCACGATATCGCGGCTTTGACCAATACGATCCAAACGACCAATACGCTGCTCAAGCAGGTCAGGGTTGAATGGCAGGTCAAACATCACTAATTGGTTAGCAAACTGGAAGTTACGGCCTTCTGAACCAATTTCAGAGCACAGTAAAACTTGTGCACCTTCTTCTTGTGAAGCGAAATAAGCTGCCGCGCGGTCACGTTCTAGCAGGGATAGACCTTCGTGGAATACCGCCGCTCGGATCCCTTCACGCTCACGCAGAACTTGCTCAAGCTGCAGTGCTGTGGCGGCTTTGGCACAGATAACCAGTACTTTTTCGTGGCGATTCGCAGTTAAGAAGCCCATTAGCCATTCAACACGTGGGTCGAAGTTCCACCAAGTGGCGTTTTCGCCTTCAAATTCTTGGTAGATTTGTTCTGGATACAGCATCTCTTTCGCGCGAGTTTCCACATCCTTTTTCGTGCCCATAATGCCAGCGACTTTGATTGCCGTTTGGTATTGAGTTGGTAGTGGCATTTTTAAAGAATGCAATTCACGGCGTGGGAAGCCTTTGACACCATTACGGGTGTTTCTAAATAACAGGCGGCTAGTACCGTGTCTGTCCATCAGCATATGGATCAGTTCTTGGCGAGCGGCTTGGCTATCATCACCTTCAAGATTTGCAGCTTTTAATAACGGTTCAATATCTTGTTCTTTGATAAGCTCGTTGAGCAGGTTTTGCTGATCATTTGTCAGCTTATCACCAGAAAGTAGCAGTGAAACTGCATCGGCGACAGGGCGATAATTTTCTTGCTCGGCTAAGAACTCTTGGTAGTCATGGAAGCGGCTAGGGTCGAGGAGGCGCAAACGCGCAAAGTGGCTCTCTTGACCTAATTGCTCCGGTGTTGCCGTTAGCAGTAAAACAGAAGGAACGTGCTCTGCTAAGGTTTCAATCACTTGATACTCACGGCTTGGGGCAGTTTCGCTCCATTGCAGGTGGTGAGCTTCATCGACCACCATCATATCCCAACCCGCTTCAACGAGTTGGTCAAAACGCTGTTTATTACGACGAACAAAATCCAGAGAACACAGAACTAATTGCTCTGTTTCAAATGGGTTATCGCTGTCGTGTTGGGCTTCGCTGTAGCGGCTATCATCAAACAGGGAAAAGCGCAGGTTAAAGCGGCGCAGCATTTCCACCAGCCATTGATGCTGTAAGCTATCAGGGACAATAACCAGTACACGCTCAGCACGCCCAGCCATCAGTTGTTGATGGATTATCATACCCGCTTCGATGGTTTTCCCTAAGCCCACTTCATCCGCCAGTAAAACTCGGGGGTTGTGACGCTTACCGACTTCGTTAGCAATATGCAATTGGTGCGGGATCAAACTCGCGCGGATACCACGCAGACCCGTAGATTGGTGTTTAACTTGTTCGCTTTGGAATTTACGTGCGCGAAAACGCAGAGCAAAACGATCCATACGATCGATTTGACCGGCGAACAGTCTATCTTGTGGCTTATTAAACGTTAGCTTGCTATCAAGGAACACTTCTCTCAGGCTGACATCCGCTTCTTGGGTGTCTAAACGCGTTCCTGTGTAGGTCAATAACCCTTTATCTTCTTGAATACTTTCAACTTGTAGCTGCCAACCTTCGTGACTGGTGATGGTATCACCTTCGTTGAACATCACTCGGGTAATTGGGGCATCACTACGTGAGTACAGTCGATTTTCCCCAGTGGCAGGGAAAAGCAACGTCACCATACGGGCATCAATAGCCACGACGGCGCCTAACCCAAGTTCGCTTTCTGTGTCGCTGATCCAGCGTTGACCAAGAGTAAATGGCATAGGTTTAATTTAATTCCATAATTTTGATTGTTTATTTTTAGATGTTTAAGACAACTAACCGGTGTCTTTGCCCAGTGTTGATATAACGGTTATATACCAAGGGTGATGCGAAATTTTTTTAATCGTTTTGCCGTTTGGCAATTATAGCTCTTTTCTCTTTCGAGTCGCGTTGCTCGAATTATGATGAGTATAGCCGATTTTCTCGCCAAGCTGTGCGTATAACAGGTCGAGATATCAAAGGGGCGTTATATTAATTCAACATTCGCTTATCGTCACCTGTTAAAAATGCGGCAATTGTAATAAGAATTGTACAATTCTCGCTGTTCGTTAGGCTTTAAAACAAAAGATTAATTTGCCCTGTCAAAATGGCGTCAAAATCATCTTGCAGAAATGGCAGAATTCCATCGGCGATAGGTTTGATTTGCTTAAGAATATAGTGCTCATAGTCAGGTTTCGCGGTCACGGTCTCTAAGGGTTCAGGGCCTGCCTGAGTAATGAGATAGCTGATCCACCCGCCATTTTGATACTGCAAAGGGCGCTGTAATTTCAAATTATATTCATCGGCTTGACGGGCAGCGCGCACATGAGGCGGCACATTACGTTGATAATCTGACAATTTACGCCGTAGCCGCTTGCGGTAAATCAAGCGATCGTCATATTCTCCTGAACGAATGGCATGAATATAGTCACGAATAAATTCCCGATAAGGCTGGCGATAAAAAATGCGCGTATACAGCTCTTTTTGGAAGTTTTGTGCGAGGGGCGTCCAGTCAGAGCGAATAGTTTCTAATCCCTTAAAAACCATCGTATCTTGGCTTAAACCCGCATAGCGTTTTTTACTACCTTGGTCTGTGCCTCTAATTGTTGGCATCAAAAAGCGCCGATAATGGGTTTCATACTCAAGTTCGAGCACGCCATCAAGTTGCCACTCTTCTTTAAGATGCTGTTTCCACCAATTATTCACATGGTCACGCAGTTGATAACCCACTTTTTGGGCTTGTTCATCGGTATGGGGATCTCGCAGCCAAACAAAAGTGGAGTCAGTATCTCCATAAATCACCTGATACCCTTGGGATTCAATCAATTGTTTGGTAATTCGCATAATTTCATGACCGCGCATGGTAATTGACGCGGTTAATCGTGGATCAAAAAAGCGGCATCCATCGGCACCCAAGACCCCCGCAAAAGCATTCATAATAATTTTGAGGGCTTGAGAAAGCGGGGCATTTTTTTGCTGTTTGGCTTTATCACGGCCTTGCCAAATGTGGCTAACAATATCTGGTAAGCAATGGGTCGTACGGGAAAACCAAGCACCGCGAAACCCTTCAACAGAGTGTTCAGATTCTGGGTGTGCAAGCCCTTCAATCATGCCTGCAGGGTCTATTAAAAAGGTGCGAATAATAGAGGGATACAGGCTTTTGTAATCAAGCACCAAAACGGAGTCATACAAACCGGGCTGTGAATCCATCACGAATCCGCCGGGGTTAAGCTGAAATTTTTGCTCTGAGAGTGTGGGGGCAACAAACCCTAAACGGTGTAGCCGAGGAATATATAAATGGGAAAAGGCGGCCACAGAGCCCCCCATGCGATCGGCTGCTAATCCTGTCACCGACGAACGCTCTTGCAAGAACGCCATTAAATCGGTTTTTTCAAAGATGCGATGCACCAAAATACAGTCTTGAATATTGTAATGGGCGAGGGCGGGTTTATCGTGAGCAAAGCGGCGATTAATTTCATCCATGCGATCATAAGGAGTATCGATGGCTTTCCCTTCCCCAAGTAGCTGCTGAGCAACGGATTCCAAACTGAATGAACTAAAACTCCACGTTGCCGATTTTAACGCATCAATACCATCGATAATTAAGCGACCTTCAGCAGAGGCAAAAAAGACGCCTTGCTTAAAACCGTGTTCTCGCCATTCGAGTTTTTTCCCTTGCCGACCGAGTAACAGAGGGATGCCATAGCGCTCCGCATGCTTTTGTAAGACTTGCAAATCAAACTGGATCAGGTTCCAGCCGATGATGGCATCGGGATCGTACTGTTGCAGCCATTCGTTCAGTCTTTCAAGTAATTGAGGGCGGCTCGTGGCATATACGAGTCGATGTTGGTCATTCAGAGCTGGGCCTTGTTCGGGGCCAAGCATAAACACCACATTATCACCGCAGCCAGACAATCCAATCGAGTAAAGCTCTCCATGTTGGCTAGTTTCAATATCGAGGGAAACGGCGCGCAGTGTCGGGCGATAACCTTCACAGGGTTTGAGTTGATATTTCCCCTGATGATTGCGAGAAAACCACACGGGTGCGGTAATAAAGCGCTCCATTAAATAACGCTCACAAGGGCGAATATCGGTTTCCAGCAGCTCAACACCTAGCGCTTGGCAGTTTTTATCCAGATTTTGTAATTGACGATATTGCTGGCAATAGATGGCATAGACTTTTTCGCGTTTAAAATCCCGCAGTTCAACGGCGCGATAACTGATATCGGCTTGCCCTTCAATTAAATGGCGTACGAGCGGAAACTTGGATTCAGGTAAAAAACCGACCGCTTGCTGATAGGGAACAATAACTTTTTGCGGCTGATTATCCGTAAGTAACCAATAGCTTACCTCGACACCGTATCGGGTGTCTCGCCAATGGCGGCTAAGAATAAAGCCTTTTTCAGTGGGGGGGTTTGACTGAGGCATAAAGGAAACTCGCGTAAATAATCTGCAAATTAATATACGCGAGTAGTGGGAATTTATACAGTATTATTTATCGAGCTAATTAGAAATGCCCAATAATGCAGAAGCGTCGGTTTTGCCTTGTAACAGTGTTTCAGTATCGCCGTCATACACAATCGCGCCATCGGCAACCACTAAGCTGCGAGGGGCGATTTGTAGTGAGTCTTCAATACTATGGGAGACCATTAATAACGTGATGGATTTACTCACGCAAACGTCATTGAGCAATTGCAGCATTTCGCTGCGTAATGCAGGGTCGAGAGCAGAAAATGGCTCATCCAACAATAAAATCGGTTGGTTACGAATTAAACAGCGGGCGAGCGCGGCTCGTTGACGCTGCCCACCGGATAATTGCGCCGGTGTTCGGTCTAAACAGTCGGTTAAACTAACCTGCTGTGCCATTTGTTCGACGTCAGCCATTTGTGATGCACTCAAACGTAAGCTCGGTTGTAAACCTAATCCAATGTTCTGCCTAACCGTCAGATGAGCAAACAGGTTATTTTCTTGAAATAACATGGACACAGGGCGCTTAGCTGGAGGTGTAAATGTATGATTTTCACCATTTAAGGTGATAGTGCCGCTGCGAGGAAATTGAAACCCACTGATTAGGCTGAGCAGCGTGCTTTTGCCTGCGCCACTAGGACCCATTACGGCAACTCGTTCCCCCGAAGTTACCACAATATCAAAATGCATATTTAGGTTATCGTATTGATAATCCAGATTTTGTAATTCAATCATGAGTTTTCCCCGATAGGCGTTCGAGCAGGCTAAACAGGCAGAAACAGAGTAACAGCAATAACATCGCGGTAACCGCGCCGTCATTGGTTCGATAAGCCCCAATTTGCTGATAAAGATAGTAAGGCAAGGTGCGGAACTCTTCATTACCAAACAAGGCGACCACGCCAAAATCCCCAATTGAAATCACACAAGCGAATGCCAAAGCTTGGGCGATAGGTTTGCGTAATGCACGCAATTCAATGATTTTAAATCGGTTAAAACCGGTAATTTCGAGTGATTGGCATAACGGGTTATAGCGTTGAGCCAGATCTCGCATTGGGTTATCCAGCACTTTGAGCGCGTAAGGGATCGCAAGTAAGGCGTTAGTCATGATCACCAACGGATAAGGTGTTTCGGGTATTCCAATGGTTTCATTGAAAAAGATAAAAAAGCCTGTCGCCAGCACAATGCCCGGCATCGCCAGAATAATCAGCCCGCTTAGCTCAATAGCTTGTCCAAGTTTTAATGCATTTCTTAAACGCAGTTCACGGCTACTCCACAGCAGCATTAGCGTGAGGATCACACACAGAACTCCCGCACAGAGTGCAATAAACAGCGAGGTGGACGTGGCTTGCCATAACGCAGGTTGCTGTAAAACATCCAGTAATTGGCCGTTGAGCCCATCAACAATAACTGCTAATAACGGCGGAATTAATAGTAAAATAGCTGCGGCGATCACCAGCCAGTCACGTAGACGGCGAAATAGATTGTCAGCAGGATCAAACCACGATGTTTGGTGGCTAAACCCAACGGAAAAAGCATGGTTAATACGTTGGCAAATAAGCATTAATCCTACGCAACATCCCAGTTGAATCAACGCAAGTAGTGTGGCACGCCCTAAATCAAAGTCGTAACTCAGCGCTTGGTAAATTGCGAGTTCGATAGTGGTCGCGGCAGGGCCGCCGCCCAGAGCCAGTACCGTCGCAAAGCTGGCAAAGCACAGCATGAAAATCAGCGCGCCTGTTGGCAACATCTGACGGCGTAAATAAGGCCACTCTAGAATGGTAAATTGCTGCCACTCATTAAACCCAAGTTGAGCGGCACTTTGGCGCTGCTCAATTGCAATATTTTCAAGGGATTGCAATAGCATTCGAGTGGCGAGCGGCATATTGAAAAAGATATGTGCTAATAAAATGCCACGCAGACCATAAGGGGAAAACTGATAGTCAACACCGAGCCATAGGCACAACTTTGCTAGCCATCCAGTTTGTCCATATACCGACAAAATACCGAAAACAGCGACGAGAACCGGCAAGACTAAGGTCATTGCACACAAGCGGAGCAATAGTGTTCTTCCCCAGAATCGTCGGCGATACAGAGCTCTTGCAAGAAAAATAGCGGGAATAATGGAGAAAATAGCGGAAAGCAATGCCTGCCAAAACGTAAAGCCGATGACATGCCATAAATAATCGTCGTCGATTATCTCGCTGAGGGAAATTTCAGGTGCGAAAAACCACAGCGCCCCAAAAGCGAGAAGGGCAACGACGATTAAAAGACCGGAGGCTATTGCCCCCGGTAATAAGGTTAAATTGATTAACGACTGACGGCGGTTTGCCATAAACGCGTCCATGTTTGACGTTCTTTAGCCACTTCCGCCGCACTAAATTGCAGGGATTTAGCAGGCAGTGGTAGCACGTTATACACTTCAGGCAACGGCATATCGATAACCGGATACATCCAGTTAGTAGTTGGTAATGTGCCTTGGAATTCAGGAGTTAACATAAACTGTAAGAACTGTTTTGCCAGCTCTGGCTGCGGGCTATGTTTCAATCTTGCCGCCACTTCGACTTGCATATAATGCCCTTCATCGAACAGCGCCGCTGCGTAGTTGTCTTTCTTATCATTTAAAATTTGGTAACCCGGCGAAGAGGTGTAGCTCAGGACAAAATCTCCTTCACCTTTTAAGAACAGCCCATAGGATTCACTCCAACCTTTGGTCACGGTCAGTGTTTTGGCTGCCATTTTCTTCCATGCATCAGCCGATTTATCGCCGTAGATTTTCTCAATCCACAACATCAACCCTAAACCTGGGGTGCTGGTGCGTGGATCTTGGTAAATGATTTTCCAATTATTTTTGCTATCAAGCAGTTCGTCCATACTTTTTGGCGGTTGCTTGATTTTATTGGTGTCATAGATAAAGGCGAAATAACCATAATCATAAGGAATGAATGTTTTGCTTGTCCATTCGATAGGTAATTTAAGCGCATCCGTTTTGATATCTGCAGGGGCAAATAAGCCGGTTTTTTCTGCGGAGTCGAGTAAGTTGTTATCTAACCCTAAGATAATGTCGGCTTTGCTTTTTTCCCCTTCCATACGTAGGCGATTCAGTAGTGCAACACCATCCCCTAGAGAAACCAGTTTTAACTCACATTCGCATTGTGCTTCGAAATTCTTTTTGATTTGCGGGCCTGGGCCCCATTCCGCAGCAAAGGAATCATAGGTATACACCGTCAACGTTGGTTTTTCGGCAGAGGCGAATGCAGCGAAACTTAAGGTGGTTAAAGCAATGAGTGAGGTAAAGAGTTTATTTTTAGTCATTTTAATTCCTGCGTAAATCATAAAAAAAACACAGGATTTGAGGAGGGACCGATACAATAATTTGTAGGCGGTAGCTCAAATCCCTACGCCGGTATTAGCCGGATCAGGTTCTACGGGTTATTTCTCAGCCCAAATGGCACCCCGTTGAGACGCAGACTATTGTAATTACTTCAGACATATCTGCAAACTGTATTGATATAGGTTTACCAGTTTGGGTATGTGTGAAACAATTAGGCATCTTTCAAATTTGGTTATTGAGGTAGTCTAGTGATCGATGATGATGGCTACCGCCCGAATGTAGGAATTGTAATTTGTAATCGGCAAGGTCAAGTCTTATGGGCTCGCCGTTATGGTCAGCATTCTTGGCAATTTCCTCAAGGTGGGATTAACCCGGGGGAGTCGCCAGAACAAGCGATGTATCGTGAGTTATACGAGGAAGTCGGACTACAGCGTAAAGATGTAAGGTTACTTGCATCTACCCGTAATTGGTTACGCTACAAATTACCTAAGCGTTTGGTGCGTTGGGATACAAAACCTGTTTGTATTGGACAGAAACAACGTTGGTTTTTACTTCAACTCCAATGTAATGACGCCGATATAAACGTGCAGCGCAGTAAATCGCCAGAATTTGACGGCTGGCGGTGGGTCAGTTATTGGTATCCTGTTAGGCAAGTGGTCTCTTTTAAGCGCGAAGTTTATCGCCGTGTGATGAAGGAATTCGCTCCCGTAGTTATGCCTTTGCAGGAACAGAAATTACCACAACGACCTGTTTTTAATAATCGTAGGCGCGGAGTTAAGTAAGCCTATGTTGACGCGTTTACGTGACATTGTCGAAAAGGTCGCGATGGCGACCAGTCTCACTCAAGCTCTTGAAGTTTTGGTCAACGAGACGTGCAAAGCGATGCGCACTGATGTGTGCTCGATTTACTTAGCCGATCATCCTCGCCAATGTTATTACCTAATGGCAACCCGCGGGCTGAAAAAGCCTAGCGGGATTGCTATTCGTTTAGGATTCGATGAAGGGGTTGTTGGCGCTGTCGGTCGGCAATCGGAAATGTTGAACCTTGCCGATATTCGCGAACACCCGCAATTCAAATATCTTCCCCAACTCAAAGAAGAGCAGCTCAAAGCCTTTCTCGGCGTGCCTGTCGTTTATCGACGCCAATTGCTGGGCGTGCTGGTGGTTCAACAGCGAGAAAAACGGTTATTCAGCGAAACCGAAGAGTCCTTTATGGTCACGCTATCGATGCAGTTAGCGGTGATATTATCCCAAGCGCAAACAAAAGGTATTTTCGGTCAATATCGCCAAAACCGTCTCAAAGCTATTCCTGTTTCTCAAGGAATTTCGATGGCTTATGGTTGGCAAGATACCTCTCAACCTTCTTTAGAGAATGTGTATCAAGCGACCACATTAAATATTGATGAAGAGCGTCAACGCTTGGTGATAGCGCTGGAAAGTGCGGCAGCAGAATTTCGTCGTATTAGTAAGCGGTTTATGGCGAGTTCATCGAAAGAAAGCGCGGCTATTTTCGACCTATATAACCACTTACTTAATGATCCCCAACTGAAAAAGCGGTTATTTACGGCGATCAATCAAGGCGCGGTGGCTGAGTGGGCGGTGAAAACCGTCATCGAAGATTACGCTTTGCAATTCTCACGTTTACGTGACCTCTATTTAAGAGAGCGCGGCTCCGACCTTCGTACCTTAGGGCAGCGCTTATTATTTCATCTCGATGATTCACTGACACCAACCAGCCAATGGCCAGACCGTTTTATCTTAGTGGCTGATGAGCTAAGTGCGAGCGTTCTTGCAGAATTACCACTTGAACAATTAGCGGGTGTGATTGTGCGCGATGGTGCAACGCACTCTCACTCTGCGATTTTGATCCGAGCGATGGGGATCCCCGCGATTATGGGGGCGGATATTGAGCCTTCTTTATTACATAATCGCCATCTGATTTTGGATGGTTATCGTGGCGAAGTGTTTATTGAGCCGGAAAACTTCATCGCTCAGGAATACCAGCAAATTATTGAAGAAGAAAATGTGCTTAGCAGATTAGCGGAAGGCACACTTTCTCAAGATGCAGTACTCAAAAACGGTGAGCATGTGGATATTTGCCTAAATGCCGGATTGAGCCCTCGCTATGAACAGCAAATTCATGATGGGGTGGATGGTGTTGGACTCTACCGAACCGAACTGCCATTTATGCTGCACAACGGTTTCCCATCTGAGGATGAACAGAAGCAGTTATATCGGGATGTACTGCAACTTTTTGCAACGAAACCTGTGGTATTAAGAACTTTAGATATCGGCGCAGACAAGCAACTGCCTTATATGCCGATCAGCGAGGAAAATCCTTGCTTAGGGTGGCGCGGGATCCGCGTGATGCTGGATCAACCTGAAATATTTTTGATCCAACTGCGCTCTATGCTGAGAGCTAACCAAGATACGGGCAATTTACGTATTTTATTGCCGATGATCACTAGCATTAATGAAGTGGATGAAGCTATCGGGCTGATTAATCGCGCCAGAAATGAAGTGAGTCAACAACTCGGAAAATCGATTAATTTACCTCCAATTGGCGTGATGTTGGAAGTACCTTCACTCCTGTTTTTACTGCCAGAGTTAAAGCAGCGAGTTGATTTTATTTCGATAGGTACCAACGACTTTACACAATATTTACTCGCCGTCGACCGTAATAACACTCATGTGGCGGCGCTCTATGATAATCTGCACCCTGCGGTGGTGCGTTTTCTATCCATGGTACATATGGAATGTCAGCGTATAGGTTTGCCGATTAGTGTGTGCGGTGAAATGGCGGGGCAACCATTAAGCGCTATGGTGCTGATTGCATTGGGTTATCGTAGTTTGAGTATGAGTGGGCGCAGTGTTCCTCGCATGAAATATTTAATTCGTCAGCTTGATCCTCAATTGATGGCTGAGTTAGTACCTGATTTGCTCAGTGCAGAAACCAGCGAAAATGTCCGGCATAAGATCAGCGAGTTTATGGAAAGAAATGGACTTGGTGGTTTTGTGCGTGGCGGGATCTAGTTTGATCTTCTATGTTATTAATATGTAATTATATGCGGACAATAACCTCGTGTTATTATGCGGCATAATTTTTGACTCAATTATTTTAAAGTGGGGAACGATGAGTAACAGCTACTTAGCATTTCCGGAAATTGATCCCGTAATGTTCTCGATTGGCCCAGTCTCTTTGCACTGGTATGGTTTTATGTACCTTGTCGGATTCGTTTTTGCGCTATGGCTAGCAGGGCGTCGCGCCTCTAAGCCAAACAGCGGTTGGACAAAAAATGAAGTCGAGAACTTGTTGTACATTGGCTTTGTCGGTGTATTTGTGGGTGGACGACTTGGCTATGTTTTCTTCTATAACTTGCCTGTTTTCTTAGATGACCCTCTGTATCTGTTCAAGGTATGGGATGGCGGGATGTCCTTCCATGGCGGTTTGATTGGGGTTATCTGTGCCATGATGTGGTTTGCCTATCGCACGAAACGCCGTTTCTTACAAGTTTCTGATTTTGTTGCACCTTTGATTCCTTTTGGTCTTGGAATGGGGCGTATCGGTAACTTTATTAATGGCGAGTTATGGGGTCGCGTTACCCTAGATACACCATGGGCGTTTTTATTTCCTCACTCAAGAAGTGAAGATATCCAACTTGCGGCACAAGATCCGTCTCTGTTGCCTATTCTCGAGCAGTACGGTGTATTGCCAAGACACCCATCCCAGCTGTATGAAATGGTTTTAGAAGGTATCGTTTTATTCCTGATATTGAATTTATTTGTACGTAAACCTCGTCCAATGGGTAGCGTATCGGGTCTGTTCCTTATCGGTTATGGGGCATTCCGTATTATCGTTGAATTCTTCAGACAGCCAGATGCGCAGTTAGGTTTATTCGGTGGCATCAGTATGGGGCAAATCCTCTCGATTCCGATGATTATTATCGGTGTATTGATGATTATCTGGGCTTACAAATACGGTAAAAATATCCCTGCCCATAAGCCTGCTAAAAGCGTTGATAGTAAGTAGCGTTGATAAAAAATAGCGCAGATAGCAAGTAGCGTATATAGCTAGTCACGTAGGCAGTAAATAACGTAGACAGCAAATAACGCAGACAGTAAATCACGTTAATAAGCAGTAAATTAAGTCATTTTCGGTTTGTGTTATTGAGGGATATTCGATAGCACAAACCGCCTGTATTTCGGAGTAAGAGAGCCACTATGAAGCCGTATCTTGAGTTATGCCAACGTATTATCGATGAAGGTCAATGGGTTGAAAATAAGCGCACTGGTGTCCGCTGTTTAACCGTGATTAATGCCGATCTCGAATATGATGTGGGCAACAATCAATTTCCTTTAATTACAACGCGCAAAAGCTTTTATAAAGCCGCTATTGCCGAGTTATTAGGGTACTTACGTGGCTATGATAATGCAGCGCAGTTCCGTGAAATTGGTTGTAACACTTGGAATGCCAATGCTAATGAAAACCAAGCATGGTTAGATAACCCGCATCGTAAAGGTGAAGATGATATGGGGCGCGTTTATGGCGTCCAAGGCCGATCATGGCAGCGTCCTGATGGCTCTCATCTTGACCAATTAAAGAAAGTGGTTAATAACCTGAAAAACGGTATTGATGACCGCGCCGAAATCGTGACTTTCTATAACCCCGGAGAGTTCGAAATGGGCTGCTTACGTCCTTGTATGCACACCCATACGTTTTCACTACTTGGCGATACGCTGCATTTAACCTCTTATCAACGTAGCTGCGATGTGCCTCTTGGCCTCAACTTCAATCAGGTCCAATGCTTTGTTTTACTGGCTTTAATGGCGCGTATTACGGGTCATAAAGCAGGTAAGGCTTATCATAAAATTGTGAATGCACATATTTATGAAAATCAACTGCCTTTAATGCGTGATGTTCAATTAAAACGTGAACCATACCCATCTCCAAGCTTAACGATTAACCCTGCAATTAAATCATTGGAAGATCTTGAAACGTGGGTAACAACTGATGATTTCACCTTAGACGATTATCAGTGCCACGAAGCCATAAAATATCCATTTACGGTCTAATGCGGGTGGATTGATATAAAGGCATAGATACGCATATACCCTGTAAATAATACGGTTTATGCCTTTATTTTTTATTATCTTTACAGCTCACTCGATTTTCTAAGTTGCTCCATACCTTTACATCCCTGTTAACTCTTACTCTCTTTCACCCTTATTACTTCCGCTATTTCCCATTTTCGCCTTATCCCCGAAAGCTATTCTGACCTGTCTCCCTTATTTTTGGGGAACACTTTTTTATCTTTACGATTAATTTTGCGAAGCCGTTTCCAAAAGCATTCAAGGAAAATGCAAAAGTGACATTTTGCTGGGAAGCGCTACGAAGAATGGTAAATGAGGTCTGTTGGGCTGAGAAGTTTTCACCCAAGCTCCCCGTAGATAACGGTTGAGAGAGATAAAGAAATGCCAGAACAGACAAATTTGGTACATGGAAAAATAAAGTGGCTAAAGTGCAACATTGATGAGCAGGGATTCACTTTAATTGAAATACTGGTTGTTCTGTTTCTGTGCTCAATTGTTGCTCTGCCTGCGTTTTATCAATGGCAACAGCAAGTGAAACGGCTACAACTTATTGATGCTGCTAGGCAAACTGCCGAATTTATCTACAGTAATCTAATGGAAGGCATTTATTTAAATCAGCACCGTATTATGACAGTAAGTTTCACATCAAAAGAGTGGCATTTAGTGGTTACGGATGCAGATACAGCGCAACAAATTAGCCAATTTAAGGGGGAAAAATTTGAGCGTATTGAGCTCAAGCACGCGTCTAGACAATCGATTCACTTTTACGGTAGGCAAGGGACAAGTAGCCCTTTTCGAATTGAGCTCAACAATGAAAGTGACCAAATATCCGTGATTATTTCATCTGCGGGTCGGGTTCGCAGTTGCACCCCTCAAATATTAGCAGGCGTGCCCAAATGTTGAGTCACACTAAAAAGCATAAAGCAGAAAAAGGTTTCTCTTTGCTAGAAACACTGATTGCGATGCTAATTGGTTGTCTAGTCTGCATTGCAGCGATGAATACGATCCCCGTGTTATTTAAGCAACTATTTCAGGCTTTTTTTCAATATCAATTGGATAGAGAGGTCAGGCAGGTGTTGATTAATATGGAAAAAGATTTTCGTCGAATTGGTCATTGCAGCCAGTCACCTTCCAAACCTCATTGTGAAGGAAAGGCAATTACCATCAGCTCTAAGTTCTTAAGTCGTCAGGCTAACTCCTGCATTATTTTTGCCTATGACCAAGATTTATCTGGGGGATGGGTTATAGGGCCAAGTCATTCATTACATTCCGATTTCTTTGGATTCAGGCTACATGACAATAAGCTGGAATCTAACCGTAATGTGACAAATTGCGATGGTACCCGTTGGCACTCGTTGTTTGACCCGAACATGGTGAAAGTTAATAAACTGACCTTTGATTGGCGGCCTGCAACAAAAGTTTTAGACATGTCGATGACAGTTGAAAGCATTTTATTGCCGAATAGAACGTTTGATTATCATTCCTCCGTGATGTTAAGGAATGTGCCATGAGGGAAACAAATGCGCAGCGAGGCAATATTGCCTTAGTCATGGTGATGGTGCTAATGAGTGTCGGGCTTATCTTGCTGAAAGCACTAAATTATTACCAAGCGCGGGCTAGCCATGAATTAAGCCGCGAAGAAAAATACTATCAATCATTCAATTTGGCAGAATCAGCATTCTCATGGGGGCTCGCTCAACATTGGAAATTAAAGGCAGAAAAAGCGAGCCCTTGGGTATGTCAACGAGAAACAAATCACGGGTGGGTGAGTTGCCTTAAGCATTATAAAAATAACCAATTCATTTTATCGGGTAAAGGTGAATTATCGAAAAACCAATCGCTAACGGTATATCGATGGGTTGTGCCGATATGGAATGAAGGGCGCTTACAAGCGCGAGAAAATGGCTGGATTGATTATTGTCCTGTGGCGATTAAAGGATTTTGCCAATGAAGAATTCACAGCAAGGATTTGCGCTGGTAGAGTCGATGATTGCGGTGGTTGTTTTTGCTATCTTGCTGATAGCTCTGCTAAACTACAGCCAATATATCGCTTTGAATTTTAATCAAATATACCAAGGTTCACAGGCAGTTCGGTCTCTACATGGTACTTTAGAAGGTAAACGCTCTTCTAATGATAAAGTTCCATTGGAAATAGGGGATCAGCCCCAGAGAGAACAGATAAAAATCGTGCATTCTACAATCCTTGGGAACTGTAGTGAATCTAAGGTGTCCTTGTTAGTGGGCGGGAAACTGTATTCGATAAGTCGCTGGATGTGTGCAAAAGGAGAGAGTCATGTTTCAGGTTTATCATTCTAACCAATTAGATCTACTCAAAGAGCTAATTGCACACTTAATGGAGAATGACCCGCTATCTCATCCTTTTGAGCAAGAAATTGTATTAGTACAAAGCCCCGGTATGTCTCAATGGCTACAGATAGAGCTTGCTAAACGCTTTGGAATAGCCGCCAATATTAACTACCCATTACCTGCTACGTTTATCTGGGATATGTTCCGTCGAGTACTTCCAGATATTCCTAAAGAGAGCGCTTACACTAAACAAGCGATGACATGGAAGTTAATGACAATTTTACCCAATGTCATTAATGAAGCTGAGTTTGAGCCTCTACGTCACTATCTGCAAGACGATTCAGACAAGCGTAAATTGCACCAATTATCAGGGCGTATTGCCGATTTATTTGACCAATATTTGGTTTACCGACCGGAGTGGATTGCTCTGTGGCAACGTAATGAGTTGATTGATGGGCTCAGTGAAAATCAATTGTGGCAAAAAAGATTATGGCTATGTTTGGTGGAATATACAGAGCAGCTGGGTCAATCGCCTTGGCATCGAGCAAACCTATATCAGAGTTTTATCGATAAGCTTAAAGCATCGCCAGAGTTAGCTAAAAATTTGCCATCGCGCCTATTTATTTGCGGTATTTCCTCCTTGCCACCGGTGTATTTACAAGCGCTTAATGCAATTGCCGAACACTCAGATATTCACTTAATGTTTACCAACCCGTGCCGCTATTACTGGGGAGACATTCAAAGCAGTGCCTTTTTAGCGCGATTACAACAACGAAAATTGCGCCACTATTTGGATAAGCACGAAATTTCCCGCTTTAAAATTGATGAGCACGCAGCCAACTTATTTAACGCAGAAGGTGAACAAAATTTAGCAAACCCACTGTTAGCCTCGTGGGGCAAGCTTGGTCGGGATAACTTATATTTTATTTCTCAAATTGAAACCGCCAATGAAGTGTCTGCCTTTGTTGATAATGGGCGAAGTAACCTTCTCGAAAATTTACAGCAAGATATTCTCGATCTTGAAAATCACGCACAGCTAGGCGTAACATTAGATGAGTACGAAAGTAGCTCACAGAAGCGCTCACTCCATCCAAGCGATCAATCCGTGACATTTCATTCATGCCATAGTGCTCAGCGTGAAGTTGAAGTTTTGCAGGATCGCTTATTGGCTCTATTTGAAGAAGATCCCACATTAACTCCCCGTGATGTGATTGTCATGGTCGCAGACATCGACAGTTATGCGCCTTATATTCAGGCGGTGTTTGGTAACACTAGCTCATCACACTATATTCCATTCTCTATTTCAGATAGAAAGGCACTACAAGCCCATCCAATCTTACAAGCTTTTATTATGTTATTGGATTTGCCTCAAAGCCGCTTTTCAACGGAGCAAGTACTGGCGTTATTAGAAGTTTCAGCGTTTGCCGCGCGTTTTGATATTGATGAAAGTGAACTGAGTTTATTAAGGCGCTGGGTCAATGAATCCGGTATTCGTTGGGGGCTTGATGACGATAACGTACGATCACTATCTTTACCCGTTATTGGGCAAAATACGTGGCAGTTTGGTTTAAGCCGAATGTTACTTGGCTATGCGATGGATAGCCGTAATGGCCCTTGGAATGGCGTGCTTCCGTATGATGAATGCAGTGGGCTCGCAGCTCAATTGGCAGGCAAATTAGCATTACTCATCGATACACTTAGAGAATGGCGAACACGCTTAGAGCAAGAACGTACACTCGATGAGTGGAAGGAGATCTGCCAGCAATTAATTGATAGCTGTTTCAAAGTCGATAGTGAAACTGAAATCGTCTTAACCTTACTCACGACACAATGGCATAAAATTATTGAAAATGCCCTGACTGCCAATTACCAAGAAGCCATCCCATTACGTTTAATTCGTGACGAGCTATCGGTTTGCTTTGACGACGAAAAAATCAGCCAGCGTTTTCTTGCTGGCGCAGTGAATTTCTGCACGCTAATGCCAATGCGTTCTGTACCGTTTAAAGTAGTTTGTTTACTGGGTATGAACGATGGTGCATATCCACGTAATGTACCGCCCCTCGGGTTTGATTTAATGGCAGAAAAAGTCCAGCGAGGGGATAGAAAGCGCCGTGATGATGACCGATATCTATTCTTAGAAGCATTAAATTCAGCGACGAAGCGACTCTATATTAGCTACATTGGACGTTCAATTCGAGATAACCAAGAGTGCAATCCATCGGTGCTAGTCACTGAATTATTGGAGTATATCTGTCAGAGTTTCTGCTTACAGGGCGATCAATCATTGAATATCGATGAAAGTTCACTGCGGCTAAAACAGTATTTAGTCACTGAGCATAATCGAGTGCCATTTGCGAAAGAAAACTTTATCCCTAACACGCTTTATCAAAGCTTCGCACAAGAGTGGCTGCCAGCCGCAAAAAGCGCAGAGCAAGCGGCTAAGTCGTTTACGTCAGTATTAGAACAACGAGAACCTATTACAGAGTTATCGTTAGAACAGATTTTACGTTTTTATCGACACCCTATACGTGGCTTTTTTCAACAACGCTTAAAAGTGCATTTTTCAATTGAAGAGACTGAACTTCCAGAGGAAGAGCCATTTGTATTGGGGGGATTGCAACGCTATAAAATCAATGACCAAGTATTAGATTTATTAGTCAAAGATGAAGATCCAAATCCCCTTTATCATGCATTAAAAGCCTCAGGGCAATTACCCGCCAAACAATTTGGCCAGCTATTTTGGGAGAAGCAATTGAATGATATTGCTCCATTAGCTGAAAAAGTGAAAGAGTATGGGGACCCGCGTGTTGATTATCCGATTGAGTGTGAAATACATGAGGTCAAAATTACAGGCTTATTGCGAAATGTTCACGAGTCAGGAATATTGCGTTATCGGCCTGCTTATCTTACCGCCAATGATGGTGTGCAATTATGGATAGAACATTTGTTTTTTAATGCTTTTATTCGTGAAGGTGAAAGCATCGCATTAGGGCGAGAAAACAGTATTTGGCATTTCTCTGCCATATCCTCTGAGCGTGCAAAAGTACACTTGAATACGCTTATTGAAGGATATTGTGAAGGAATGAATACGCCACTAATTCTGCTAAACCAGAGTGGTTGGAATTGGATTTCGGCGTGTTTTGATAAAAAAACAAAGGAATATGACTTTACGTCGGAAGATGTGCAGCAAAAGGCGTTATCGGCGCTACTGCAAAGCCTACAAGGAAGCCAAATGAAAGTGGGTGAAATGGAAGATGATTATGTATTGAGAGCTTGCAGAAGCATAAATAGTTCATTGATTGAATCGCTGCTGAGTAATACTCGGCGCTTCTTACTGCCGATGGCAGAGTACTTAAAATAAGGGAGAGCATCTAAGAATGTTACGATTATCGAAACATATCGCTCATTTATTCTTGTTATCACTACTATTTATAGGTAGTGCTATTGCTGCGCAGCCACTTTGGCAAGTTTTACCAGAGACTATCAATAAAAGCGTCAGTGACCCGCGAGAATATAAAGCAATCAAACTTAATAACGATATGACTGTTTTACTGGTTTCAGACCCTAAAGCAACTAAGTCGTTAGCGGCAGTTGCATTACCCGTAGGGAGTATTGAAAACCCGAATAGTCAGTTAGGGCTTGCTCATTACTTAGAGCACATGGTGTTAATGGGTTCTAAAAAATACCCTGAGCCAAGTAGCTTCTCTGAGTTTTTACAAAAACACGGCGGAAGCCATAACGCCAGTACGGCACCACATCGCACCGCCTACTATTTTGAAGTTGAAAATGGAGCTCTTGAGGCTGCTACTGATAGACTAGCGGATGCGCTCGCTGAGCCGTTACTTGACCCTGTGAATGCAGACAAAGAACGTAATGCTGTCAACGCTGAACTCACCATGGCTCGTGCTCGTGATGGTATGCGTATTTGGCAAATTCGTTCTGAAACGCTAAACTCTGCCCATCCAAACTCTCGCTTTGCAGGTGGAAATCTGGAAACGTTGAAGGACAAACCCAATAGCAAGCTCCAAGATGAGTTAGTGAGTTTCTATAAACGTTATTACTCTGCAAACTTAATGAATGGCGTATTGTATGGTGACCAATCTATTGAACAATTAGCGAAAATTGCCAATGAAACCTTTGGACGTATTCCTAATTTTAATGCGTCAGTACCAGCGGTTACGATCCCCGCAGTGACGGATAAAGAAAAGGGGATTGTGATCCACTATGTTCCCTCTCAGCCACAAAAAGCATTGCAAATCGAATTTAGCATCAAAAACAATATGGTCGATTTTCGTAGCAAGAGTGATGAATACATCGGCTACTTAATTGGAAATCGTAGTCCGGGAACGTTATCTGATTGGCTTATTTCTCAAGGATTAGCAGAAGGTATCAGCGCATCTGCGTCACCAAATGCTGATCGTAACTATGGCTCATTTTCTATCTATGTCACGTTAACGGACAAAGGGTTAGCAGAGCGTGATCAAGTTATCGCAGCTATTTTTGCTTATATTGATTTGATTAAAAAACAAGGCGTTAACCAAGATTATTTTGATGAAATAGCCAAAGTGCTCAATCTATCATTTCGTTATGGTTCCATTGTTAGAGACATGAACTATATCGAATGGCTTTCTGACCAAATGATCACTATGCCTGTTAATCACGTTCTAGATTCTGATTATGTTGCAGATAAATATAATCCTGCAGCGATAAAACAGAGACTTTCTGAACTGACAGCGAAAAATGCACGTATTTGGTTTATTAGCCCGAACGAACCGAGTAATAAAAAAGCTTACTTTGTCGATGCGCCTTACCAAGTCGATAAAATCAGTGAAAAACAGTTCACGGAATGGGCTGGTTTAGAGTCAAAAATGACTTTTAAATTACCAAAATTAAACCCTTATATTCCCGATAACTTATCCCTGATTAAAACGGATAAAGCGTATAAACATCCTGAAATGGTTTATCAGGAAGGGAATACACGTGTGCTGTATATGCCAAGTCAGTATTTTGCTGATGAGCCGAAGGCAAGTATTACGTTAGACCTGCGCTATAACGATCAAGACAAAACAGCAAAATCACAAGTCACTGGTTCTTTATTGCAATATATTTCATCGTTAAAAATGGATGAATTACAGTATCAAGCTTCCGTGGCAGGGATGTCCGTCTCCGTCTCTCAAGGGGTTGGGTTACAATTAAATGCGAGCGGTTATACTCAGCATTTATCGGAGCTGTTTTTATCCATGACCAAGGAATATTTAAGTTTTGAGCCAACAGAAAGAGAGCTGGTTCAGGCTAAATCTTGGTACAAAGAACAAATCGAAGTGGCAAACAATGCGAAAGCATACGAGCTAGCCATGCAGCCATTGCAGCGCCTTAACAGTGTTCCTTATTTTGAACAGGAGCAACGGTTAGCCGCTTTAGACACTATCACTTTGAAGGATATAACTGACTACCGTAATTCCGTCGTTGAAGGTGCCGCCTTACAAGCATTAGTTGTGGGTAATATTACTCAGCAGCAAAGTGTTCAAACTATCCAAGACGTCAGTAAGCTGTTAAAGAGCAAGGGTAAAAATTGGTGGAGTGGTGACATCGTTGTGGTGAATAAAACCTATCTGGCAGATTTCCATAAGCAAGGTAATAGCAGTGATAACGCATTGGCTGAGTTATTTATTCCTGATGGTTATGACCGTATCGATGGTGCGGTTCTGTCTGGTATTTTATCTAAAATTGTTCAGCCGTGGTTTTACGACCAATTACGAACCAATGAGCAATTAGGTTATGCCGTATTTGCTTTCAAGGTGGGGCTTGGTGATCAGTGGGGTATTGGCTTCTTGCTGCAAAGCAATGCTAAAACACCAGATTATCTCAATACTCGCTATCAAGATTTCTATAAAGTCACTCTGGATAAGCTGAAAAAATTGCCTTCTGCTGAGTTTGAGCAATATAAACAATCGATTATTACGGAAATGAAACAGCCGCCACAAACATTCTATGAAGAAGTGGGGCGCTATGGTTCCGATTTTTCTCGTAATATTTTCAGTTTTGACTCTCGAGATAAAGTGTTAGCGAGACTAGAGACTGCCACTCAAGCTGAAGTGATTGCGTATTATGAAAATGCGGTTTTAAAACACCAAGGTTTAGCAATGGCATCTCAAGTGATTGGTCAGGGTGTTGATGAAAAATCAGGGTATGCAAAACTGAAAAACTGGGTGTTGTACCCACAAGCTTCAGATCTTCAGAAGATGTTACCTATCAAGGAAAATGTTGAGTGAATAAGGTGCAGATGAGTTCCCAATTGTTAGATGCTTATACACTTCCATTACGTGGACAGCGGCTAATTGAAGCATCGGCTGGTACAGGCAAAACCTATACGATAGGGATCCTCTATCTGCGCCTATTATTAGGTTTAGGGGATGAAAATGCATTCCCTAGACCTTTAAGTGTTGAAGAAATTCTAGTTGTGACCTTTACTGAGGCAGCGACCAATGAATTACGTGGGCGTATTCGTGAGCGTATTCATAAGATGCGCTTGGCGTGTTTACGAAATGGCTTGGGATTTGAATCGGAACCAGAATATCTCACACTGTTAACAGAATTACCGAGTGAAGAACAACGCGCTTTTGCGGCGAATTGGCTATTAGCTGCTGAGCGTCAAATGGATGAAGCGGCTATTTACACCATTCATGGTTTTTGCCAACGAATGTTAGCGCACAATGCGTTTGAATCAGGCATTTTGTTTGAGCAAACCATGATCCAAGATGAATTTCCTATCCAGAAACAAGCCTGTGCGGATTTTTGGCGTCGTCATTTTTATCCTCTGGATTATTCTATGACTAAAGTGGTTCATGCCGAGTGGAATGGACCTGAAGCACTATTGAACGATATTAAGCCGTTCTTGCAAGGGGATATTCCTGCCATTATCAATCAGCCGGAATTACCTGAAACCCTTGAAGAGCGCCATCAACGTTTGATTGGTTTAATTCAAAATGTAAAAGACGTATGGGCCGAAAATGTCGCTGATTTTGAAAAGCTAATCTCGGAGTCTGATGTAGACAAACGTAGCTACAGCGCGCGTTATTTACCAACTTGGTTAGAAAAAATAACCGAGTGGGCGAAGAAAAGCACCGATGATTATCAACTGCCGAAAGATATTTTAGAGCGTTTTGCGCAATCTCGATTAGATGAAAAATCCAAAAGCGGTTCGGGGCCTTCCCATTCTGTTTTCAGATTAGTGGATGAATTGCTTGCCCAGGCGCTGACGATTAAAGATTTAATTATCCCGCAGGCGATTAGTGAAGTACGCCAAACTATCGCTCATGAAAAGCAAACGCGTGGTGAATTAGGGTTTGATGATTTGCTAACTCGACTGGATAGAGCGCTGCATCAAGACGGTGGGGCATTACTTGCCGAAGCGATTGCTAAGCGCTTCCCTGTGGCGATGATTGATGAGTTTCAAGATACTGACCCGCAGCAATATCGTATTTTTCAGCGTATTTATCGGGAAACTGAAGACACTGCATTGCTGTTTATCGGAGACCCGAAACAAGCTATTTATGCATTCCGTGGTGCAGATATCTTCACGTATATTGCGGCGAAAACGCAAGTTAGTGCTCACTATACGTTAGAGACAAACTATCGCTCATCCCAGAGTATGGTTGAGGCAGTTAATCAGGTCTTTCACCATGCTGAAACCCCATTTATTTTTGAACAAATTCCATTTCAAAGCGTTAATTTTGCGGCTCATAATCGCCACAAAAAACTGATCCATGACGGGAAAGAAGTGAAAGCGCTCACTTTCTGGCAGCAGCAAGCTGAAGCTGTTTCCGTTTCTGAATATGAACAAGCCCTTGCGCAGCAATGTGCAGCACAAATAGGGCAATATCTTGCTGGTGGTTTGAAAGGGACCACTTACTTTGAAAATAAGCAGCAGCAAACGCCTGTAGAAGCTTCGGATATCACCGTATTAGTGCGCAGTCGTCGTGAGGCGATATTGATCCGTGATGCGCTAAATCAACTGAATATCCCATCGGTATTCCAATCAAATCGAGAAAGCGTGTTTGCGACCCAAGAAGCTAAAGAGGTTCTCTGGCTATTATTGGCAGTATTAACACCAGAAAAAGAACGGGTGTTGCGAAGCGCCTTAGCGACGGGGTTATTAGGCTTAACGGCGGAAGATATTGATAACCTAAATTACGATGAAAAAGCGTGGGAAAACTTAGTTGATGAGTTTGCTTACTATGCTGTAATTTGGCGTAAACGCGGTGTTTTACCCATGTTACGTGGGATTATGTCCAAGCGACATATCGCTGAAACCTTGCTATCGGGTTCTGAAGGTGAGCGTCGTTTGATGGATCTCATGCATATTGGTGAATTACTGCAAGAGACGTCTCTCCAACTTGAAGGTGAGCACACACTAACCCGTTGGTTAGCGCAGCAGATTGCTCACCCAGACCATCAATCAGATGCACAACAGATGCGCCTTGAAAGTGATAGACATTTGGTGCAAATCAGCACCATACATAAGTCTAAAGGGCTGGAATATAAAATTGTCTGGTTGCCGTTTGCGAGTAACTTTTTGCCTCAATCAAAAGGCCTGTTTCATGACCGTGATGATTACGTTACGAAGCTCGACCTTGATGACTCACAAGAGTATGTCGAACTAGCGGATGAAGAACGTTTAGCTGAGGATTTACGCTTACTTTACGTGGCACTCACTCGCGCTATTTATCACTGTAGTGTCGGAGTGGCTCCGCTTATCAAGGGCAATCGTAAAAAAGCAGGTAATACGGATTTGCACCTATCCGCGCTGGGGTATTTGCTGCAAAAAGGCGAAGAAGGTGACAGTGTTTTACTTAGCAGTATGCTCGATGCGCTCAGTAATGATGTGATTGATGTGCAACCGATAGATCTCCCTGAAATGGTAAAACTGGATTTAGCTAAAGAGGCCAGTGATGAATTATCAGCAAGAGCGGTTTCTCGGCACTTTGATGATAGCTGGCGTGTAACAAGCTATTCCGGTCTGAGTTATAGCACCTCCCATGGAGAAGAAGAGCAAACCTTATCTGCTGAGCAATTTGCTAACTCATTAGCTCCTAAGATGGATATTGAAGTCAGTCATGATGTTGAGGTGCAAGAAACACAAGAAAATACACTGACTCCGCACCAATTCCCTAAAGGTGCTGCGCCAGGCACATTTTTACATAGTTTGATGGAAGAAATTGATTTTTCAGGTGACATTTCATCCGAATGGCTAGAAGAAAAATTACAAGTAGCAGGTTTTGATACTCAATGGGTTTCTATGTTACAAGGCTGGTTGAATGCCATTCTTAATATACCGTTAGCTGATGATGGGCTCTGTTTGTCGGCTATTCCAGCTCAAGATAGGCTGGATGAAATGCAGTTTTATTTACCAATTGATAGCTTGCTCAATGCAAAGGAGGTTGATCGTGTTACTCACAAGTATGACCCTCTATCAAAACATTGCCCCCCTCTGAGCTTTGAGCAAGTACAAGGTATTTTAAAAGGTTTTATCGACTTAACTTTTTGCTGGAAAGGGAAGTTTTATTTGTTGGATTATAAGTCCAACTATTTAGGTGAAGATGCCTCTTATTACACTCAAGAGGCAATGGCTGAAGCGATGATTGACCATCGATATGATCTGCAATATCAGCTTTATTCGCTGGCATTACACCGTTTTTTACAACAGAGGATGCCAAATTACGATTATGAAACTCATTTTGGCGGCGTTTATTATCTCTTTTTACGGGGAACTGAACGCATAGATTCTCAAAATGGCATCTTCTTTTATCGACCAACAATTGAATTTATCAGTGAGTTTGATGCGCTATTTCATGATGCTCAATCTAAGGAGCCACAATGATGAAAGCGTTATTTAATCAAGCTATTGAAGCGCGTATATTCACGCCTCTTGATGTGCAATTCGCCTATAACGTTGCGAATGAAGATAACCCGATTTTATTGGTAGTGGCAGCGCTGCTTAGTGCAGAAACTATGTCTGGACATGTTTGCTTATCGTTGGAGGATATTCGCCCTGACGTGCTATTTATGGGAAGACATCCTGAGTTTACGGCGCAATTATGGCAAATGATTGGAGAACCAAATCAAGCCGCTATCAGAGCTGCATTATTATCCAGTGAATCCGTGTGTGAAGTTGAGGGAGGGTCTGTTGCTCCATTGCTGCTATCAGGTGATTTCCTTTATTTCCAGCGTATGTGGCAATACGAGCAGTGCGTAGCTCACTTCTTTTCAGAAACTGAATTAGCCGATGTTAGGAATAATAATATTGTTAATGATTCGAAAATTCAGCCGATTTTAACGGAGCTTTTCCCTGAATCAACGCAGATAGATTGGCAAAAAATTGCCGCTGCTATTGCGTTAACTAGCCGAGTCTCGGTTATTTCAGGGGGACCTGGAACGGGGAAAACGACGACGGTCGCGAAAATTTTAGCGGCGCTGATTAAGTTAGGCCATCAACAGCAACATCGCTTGCGTATTGAATTAGCCGCCCCAACAGGTAAAGCTGCCGCTCGTTTAACCGAGTCATTAGGGTATGCGATGAAACAGCTGCCGCTAAATGACGATGAGCGTGAATCTCTCCCCTCTCAAGCCAAAACATTGCACCGATTATTAGGGGCTCAGCCTGAAAGCCAGCAGTTTCGTTATCACCGTGATAATCCGCTTGCACTTGATATCTTGATTGTTGATGAAGCTTCCATGGTGGATTTACCCATGATGGGTAAGCTCATTGAAGCACTGCCTGATTCAGCTAAATTGATATTTTTAGGTGATAAAGATCAGCTCGCTTCTGTTGAAGCGGGGGCGGTTTTAGGGGATATCTGCCGTTTCGCGAATAAAGGCTATAGCCCTGAGCGAGCCGCTCAGCTGGAGCGATTGGCAGGATGCTCATTAAGTGAATTTACTTCAAATGAAGGGCCTGCTATCCGTGATAGTTTATGTCTATTAAGACATAGTTATCGTTTTTCTGCGGATTCAGGAATTGGCCAGCTGGCTTTCGCCGTCAATGCCGGAAATGTGAAAAGGGTGGATGATATTCTTACGCAGGGTTTCACGGATATTCATAACTATATTCCTAACGCTATGCCAGATAACGAAAACGAGGCTGAAGCTGAAATTAGTGAAAGCTACGCTAACATGTTATTAGATGCTGTAGGGTTCTATCAGCACTATTTACGAGCCGTTAAAGCAAGGGAAAACCCTGCCGATGTCCTACATAAATTTAATCAATACCGTCTACTTGCCGCATTGAGGGAAGGGGCATACGGGGTTTCTGGTTTAAATGACAAACTTGAAAAATTACTCCATCGCCAAGGGTTAATTACAAAACCGTATAACTTGCAGCATAAGCATTATGTTGGAAGGCCGGTCATGATCAGCCGTAATGATAGCGCACTAGGCCTCTTTAATGGCGATATTGGTATTATCTTGTTAGATGAAGAGCGGCAAATGAGAGCTTATTTCCAGTTTCCTGATGGCTCCATTCGTGGGATCCAACCCAATCGACTGCCAACACATGAAACGGCTTACGTGATGACGGTTCATAAATCTCAAGGTTCAGAGTTTGCTCATACCGCCTTGGTTCTACCTTATGTATATTCGCCCGTAATCACTCGAGAGCTCGTCTATACCGCGATGACACGAGCTAAAAATGAACTTTCATTGTATGGCAGCAAAAAAGTGTTACGCCGTGCGATAGAAACACCGACTAAACGCCGTAGTGGCTTAGCGCTACAGTTTGAACACTACGGTTTGAGCAGTTAAATTAATTCCTAGACATTTAAGGTACCAATATGGAAAACCAGCAACAAATGACCGCCGTGACAGTAACATTGAATGCCAAAATTGATCCTGCTCGCCGTGCAGATTTGGAAGATGCATTTGATCAAGCCATGGAAAAATTAGGTAAAGAAGGGCAAATCCAAGTTAGTGGTGGTGGTACCCAATTAGCTGAAAATGGCGAAGTTGCTGAGTGTGATATTGAATTGGCACTAAGTGATGCAAGTGATGAGAATATCAGCCTGATTATTCAAATGTTTTCGGCGATGTTAGCCCCTAAAGGTTCCCGCTTAACTATTCATGGTGAAGACGTTCAAATCGATTTTGGAGCGGATGAAGGGTTGGCGATTTATTTCAATGGCACAGATTTAGCTGATGAAGTCTATGAAAATAATGATATTAACGATCTTTTTGATCAGCTTGATGAAGCGGTTGAAGATATCGGTGGGATCCACGGTGTTTGGGATGGCCCAACAGAAACTGCATTCTATTTTTACGGTACCTCTTTTGCTGAAATGGAAGCGATTTTACGTCCACTGTTAGAGCAAAACCCACTGTGCGAGAAGTGCCGAGTAGTACAAATGGCTTAACTTAAGATTAGGTCGTATCAAAGAAAAACCCAGAGTATTACTTGAATATCTGGGTTTATGAACGTTAGTTAGAGAGTATGGCGAACTAATTTGTTTGCCAACTTTCTGGGCGATTTCAAGCGGCTTGGCTTTTAATATCCAGCATTAAAATTTTCGATTTACGCTGATAGTTATAAAGTGCCTGCTTTTTGACAGGAAGCATCTCAATTTCTGCTGGAATAAAACCACGTTCTTGGAACCAATGAATGCTCCTTGTGGTTAAGACAAACAGTTTATCCAGTTCAAGTTGTTTAGCTTGTGCCATAACCCGCTGTAGTAATTCTTCACCGCGTGATGAGCTACGGTAATCAGGATGAACAGCCACGCAAGCCATTTCGCCTAGTTTCTCTTCAGGATAGGGGTAAAGTGCTGCGCAGGCGATCACCAAATTATCACGTTCAATGATTGTGAACTTATCGATCTCCATTTCGAGCTGTTCCCGTGAGCGTCTAACTAGAATACCTTGCTGCTCAAGGGGTCTGATCAGCTCTAAAATCCCACCGATATCATTGATATTCGCACGGCGAGTCTTTTCTGAGCTTTCCATGACTATCTGTGTACCGATACCATCACGAGAGAAGAGTTCTTGGATCAGCGAGCCATTTTCTTGATAGCTAAGTAAGTGGCTACGGCGTACTCCTCGGCGGCAGGCGGAAGCCGCGCCACGCAAGAAGCGAACTGTTCCAGAATAATAATCTCCTTCAGACTCTAATTCTTGGATCCGTGTTTCCGCTTCATTCGGGAAGAGTTCAGACAGAATATTACCGTCTTTATCGACTACCCCTTGAGATGAACAGAAACCAATCAGTTTTTCGGCTTTAATTTTAACGGCAAGCTGAGTTGCAATCTCTTCCGAGGTAAGATTAAAGCTTTCACCTGTGACAGAGACTGCCACAGGACCAATTAACACGATAGATCCATTATCGAGTTGAGCGTTGATAGCATCTTCGTTGATGCGACGAATGCGGCCGCTATGGCAATAATCAATCCCATCATCGACACCTAAAGGCTGCGCAATCACAAAATTACCACTCACGACGTTAATGTGTGCCCCTTGTAATGGCGTATTGCCTAAACTCATCGATAAACGAGCGGTAATGTCGAGCTGTAATGCTCCAGAAGCCTGCTTAACGTATTCAAGGGTATTCGCATCAGTAACGCGGGTATGTTTATGATAAATGGCATCATAATTATGTTCAGCGAGGATCTCTTCAATTTGAGGTCGAGCGCCATAAACAACGACAATACGAATACCAAGGCTATGCAGTAGGCCTATATCGTTGACAATACTAGGAAAATTTTCATGCGCAATTGCTTCACCGCCAAGCATGATGATAAATGTCTTGCCACGGTGGGCATTTATATAAGGTACCGAATGGCGAAATTCATCAACCAACTCGGTGCTGCGCTCTTTCATAATTACCCTCTTAACTGAATTTTTATTCGCAATAACTGTATTTTTATTCTTTTTGGCGGAAAATATCAAGTAAAAGTTAGGACAATAAAAGTAACAAATTTATTTTTAAGGTTTACATATCTCTAAATATAAATGGATATAATCACAACAATACAATCTGCATATCAGATAATTGCCAATAAATGTTATTCGACAATTGAGCATCATTAACTATTTAAATTACGCAAGTGTGGCGTTTATATTGCATTGAATAGATGCGTGCTGGGATATAAATAGAATAGATTGGTAATGACAAAGGATGAAGAACTAGATAGAGTGCGAATTAGTCGCTAATATATTATCTCTTGTCTTAGATATTATTAAACTTTTCAGGATATAGATTCGGAATTATTGATGAGTCATCAAGATCACAGCCCATCAAAACGTCGCCTATTGCAAGGTGCGGCGGCAGTTATGCTATTAAGTGTCAGCCCATTCGGTTTTGCTGCCAGTAGTAGCGTTGTTGCCGTTCGTATTTGGCCAGCCTCGAGTTATACCCGTATTACTCTAGAATCCAGCATTCCTTTAAAGTATCGCCAGTTTGTTTTAAACAATCCTGAGCGTATTGTTGTTGATTTAGAGGGCGTTCAATTAAATAACGTTCTTAAGAATATGGGTAGCCAAATTCAGTCTCGAGACCCTTACTTAAAATTAGTGAGAGTCGGGCAGTTTGATCCTAAAACGGTACGTTTGGTTTTCGAAGTTAAAAACAAAGTATCTCCTCGGTTCTTTACTCTACCGCCAGTTGCTGAATTTAAACACCGTTTAGTCATGGATTTCTATCCAGGTAAAGGTGTTGAAACCAACGACGACCCATTATTGGCACTCCTTGAAGATTACAACAAAGGTGATTTAGAAGAGAGTATGCCGGTACAGGCGAAAAAACCGGGGAAAGCGGGTACCGATAGGCCGATTGTCATTATGATTGACCCAGGTCACGGTGGGGAAGACCCCGGTGCGATTGGTAAGTATAAGACCCGTGAAAAAGATGTGGTTTTACAAATCGCTCGTCGCTTGAGAACGCTGATTGATAAAGATCCGAAAATGCGGGCCTATATGACGCGTAATGAGGATGTCTTTATTCCATTAAAAGTTCGCGTGGCGAAAGCGAGAAAGATGCAGGCCGATTTGTTTGTTTCTATTCATGCGGATGCATTTACCAACCGTTCAGCGAATGGTTCATCGGTTTTCGCATTGTCCACGAAAGGGGCAACCAGTAACACGGCGCGTTACCTTGCTCAAACTCAGAACGAAGCTGACTTAATTGGTGGTGTGAGTAAAAGCGGCGATGCGTATCTCGACCACACCATGTTAGATCTGGTGCAAACAGCTACGATCAATGACAGCTTGAAGTTTGGGGATGAAGTTTTAAAACGCATGGGCCGCGTTAACCGGCTACATAAAAACAAAGTGGATCAAGCTGGCTTCGCGGTATTAAAAGCCCCAGAAATTCCATCCATTTTAGTGGAAACGGCCTTTATCAGTAACTTAGAGGAAGAGCGCAAACTCAAAACCGCTAAGTTTCAACAGCAGATGGCTGAGTCGATTTTTGAAGGAATCAAAGCTTATTTCCGTAATGGTGGTGAGCTAGCTATCCGTAATTAATCGCGAGATTTTACATATCGAAGAAGGTGGCAAACAGCAATGTGAGTCGCCTTTTTTATTGGCTGAAAACAAGAAACTAAGTGATTAAGAATCAGTTTTGGTTTTGATATGGCTAAGGAAAATGAAGTAAAGGGTATATAAGAAAAGAAAAAAGAATTGGTTGCGGGGGCTGGATTTGAACCAACGACCTTCGGGTTATGAGCCCGACGAGCTACCAAGCTGCTCCACCCCGCGACTGAAGAGGTTAAATATATCAGGAATTGGTTGCGGGAGCTGGATTTGAACCAACGACCTTCGGGTTATGAGCCCGACGAGCTACCATGCTGCTCCATCCCGCGCCTGAATATTTCACTACTTTGGGATACTACTTTGATTTTACTGCTGAATTTACTTTGACTGAATCAAGTTTGACTAAATCAAGAAATTGGTTGCGGGGGCTGGATTTGAACCAACGACCTTCGGGTTATGAGCCCGACGAGCTACCATGCTGCTCCACCCCGCGTCCGATAGCGGGCACTATACTCGGGATGAGATCTGATGCAAGTTTTTTCGTGTTTTTTTTTCATTTTTCATTAAGTGGCGTTTAAAAATCGCACAAAATGTAGTTTTTTTGTTCTTTAAAGGTTTCTAATCCAAAAATAACCTCACTAAATATTTATAGCCGTTTCATTCTCAATTTGGGTTTGCTATTGTGCGCTTCATATTGGATATGTGTTAGGTGGTATAAAGATGAATTCATGGCTGAAAGGGTTAATCGCGGGCGTCTTCTTTTCTTTACTGGCTGGGTGTCAATCTCATCCAACAGATAAAGGACAACAATATAAAGACGGGAAATTGCATAGAGACTTGCAACAAGTTAATCAAGTTAACGTGCAAGGACGACCAATAAATGCGCCGGATTTTAATCGCCAAGTGACGGAAATTCAAAATGCATCGCCACGCTTATTCAACAACAATAATGAAACTTACCACGCAATAGAAAACTGGTTGATGGCAGGGGGCGATCCTGCTCAGTTATCGCGTTTCAATTTGTCGGCTTTCCAAATGGAAGGGATGGACAATTACGGAAACGTCCAATTCACGGGATACTACACGCCAGTAATTGAAGCTCGCCGCTCGCCGCAAGGTAATTACCGCCATCCATTGTATGGTATGCCGTCAAAAAGCAAGGGGCGCTTACCTAGCCGTGCGCAAATATATAATGGTGCACTCAGTAACAATTTGATCTTGGCTTACAGCGATTCTCCTGTTGACAATTTTATGATGGAAGTGCAAGGCAGTGGTTACGTGGATTTCGGCGATGGTAGCCCACTGAATTTCTTCGCTTATGCAGGCAAAAATGGTCATGCATATAAAAGTATTGGCAAGGTGCTAGTTGATAGAGGCGAAGTGCCTTTAGAAAAAATGTCCCTACAGGCTATTCACGACTGGACAAACACCCACAGTGAGCAAGAAGTGCGTGAATTACTTGAAAGTAATCCATCGTTTGTTTTCTTTAAACCGCAATCTTTCGTCCCTGTCAGAGGTGCGAGTGCGGTGCCATTAGTGGCAAAAGCGTCGGTAGCATCGGATAAAACCTTGATCCCACCGGGAACCGCATTGCTAGCCGAAGTTCCTGTGTTAGATGGCAATGGGAAATTTACGGGTAGATACGAAATGCGTATGATGGTTGCCCTTGATGTGGGTGGCGCAATTAAAGGGCACCATTTCGATATTTATCATGGAACAGGGCACGATGCAGGTAAAATGGCCGGTTTTTATAACCACTATGGCCGAGTATGGGTTCTGAAAAAGAGCCAGCCTGTTTTTAGTGCGATGTAGCCCCCATTTACTGTTTATTCGATTTTCGTTTTAACTAAGGTTGTTTGTGATTATGCAAGCTCAGCTTTCTGATGCGTGGATGCAGCGATTCGCTGGAATCGGGCGTTTATATGGGCAACAAGCCCTTCATCTTTTTGCACGTTCACATGTGTGTGTTATTGGTGTGGGCGGCGTTGGTGTGTGGGCTGCTGAAGCATTGGCGCGTTCAGGTATTGGTGCTATCACCCTGATAGATATGGATGATATCTGCGTGACAAATACGAATCGCCAACTTCATGCATTGAAATCAACGGTGGGGCTACCTAAAGTTGATGTGATGAAAGAGCGCATTTTGGCAATCAATCCTGAGTGTACCGTGAATGTTATCGATGATTTCATTACGGTGGATAATGTGGCTGAATACCTCTCTTTGGGATTTGATTACGTTATTGATGCCATTGACAGTGTAAGACCGAAAGCGGCGCTGCTGGCATATTGTCGACGTTTTAAAATTCCTGTCGTGACGACGGGAGGCGCTGGTGGTCAAATCGATCCGACCCAAATTCAAGTCGCAGATTTAGCAAAGACAGTTCAAGATCCTTTGGCAGCAAAATTACGCGAACGTCTGAAATCAGACTTTAATGTCGTGAAAAATGGCAAAGGTAAATTGGGAATCGATTGTGTATTTTCGACGGAGCAGTTGGTCTATCCACAGAGTGATGGAACGGTGTGCGCAGCGAAAAGCACGGCAGATGGTTCAAAACGTATGGACTGCGCATCAGGATTTGGTGCGGTCACGATGGTGACGGCCAGTTTTGGCTTTATTGCGGTGTCCCATGCGTTGAAAAAGATGGTCGCAAAGGCACAAAGAGAAGCTAAACAGTAGAATTGAGGCTACGGTGTAGCCTCAACGGAATAATCATTCTGCTGGGGTCATTTCACCCGCAATGTTTTTGATTGCAGTAATCAATGCGTGGATCCCATTTTGGCGGGATTCACTCAGTTGCCCTGATAAGCCAGTCTGGCTGAAAATCTCATCGAAGTCAGTTGCTAAAATTTGCTGTGCATTTTTCTGTTCAACGCAGGCGAGCAAAATAGCAAATAACCCTTTCACTACACGTCCTTCGCTATCCCCATAAAAATGGAATGTGTCATCATCATTGAGAATAGCGCCAATCCATACACGGTTTTCACACCCATGAACTTCCTGAGTCTGCTGCTTTTCTTCTTCTGTGAGAGAGGGCAGTTTTTTCGCGAGTTGAATAAGTAAGCGATATTTATCTTCCCACGCTTTTTGTTTGGAAAACTGTTCAACGATTTCGTGAATGACAATTTCTGTGCCAAATGGATGAGAAGCCAGTTCATGTCGAGACAAAGTCATTAGATTACCTTTTAATCATTTAAAATCGAAAGTGCAAATTTCACTGAATCAATAAATTTATCAATATCTTGCCTGTTGTTATATGGCATGGCGGAGATACGTAAACACCCGCTGATATTGAGTGAATCCATCAATGGTTGAGCACAATGTTGTCCATAGCGTAATGCAATTTTTTGTTCGGTCAAGAAAAGCCCTAAATCACTATGGTGAATATTGTGGAAATTGAAAGATAAAAGTGGCGAATTTTGCGTGCGATAGCAAATCGCACCTTCGAGTTGAGAAAGCTGCTCATAGGCATAGTCTATCAAGGCGCAAGTATAGGCTTCTGCTTGCGCTAATTTTTGCGTTGAAAGCCACTTGAGCACAGCTGAAAAGGCTATTACACCTGCGATATTCGGGGTTCCAGCTTCAAATCGTTGAGGTATTGGGGCGAGGGTGAAACCTGAAAAATCAACGTGATTTAACATTTTACCGCCACCATGCCATGGACTCATATTGGCTAAATGTTCAGGTTTTCCATAGCAGATGCCTAAACCTGTTGGCCCATATAATTTGTGTGCTGAAAACGCGTAGAAATCTACATTAGTTTCCATGACGTTAAGAGGATGGTGTACAACGCCTTGAGCGCCATCAACAACGACTTTTGCACCAAATTGATGAGCAAGTGTGGTTATCGCGCTAATGTCCGGCTGGTAGCCCGTTACGTTAGACATTTGCGTTACTGCAACAATTTTACTTTTGGCGTTCAAGATCGATAGCAGCGCATTGAGATTTAAGGTTAAGTCAGGAGTCACCGACCATTTTACGATCTTTGCACCTGTTTGTTGTGCCAACATCAGCCACGGCAGTAAGTTTGAGTGATGCTCAGTCTCACTGACGATAATTTCGTCACCTGCTTGAAGTTTCTCACGGAAATAGCTCTGCGCAATCAAGTTAATAGATTCAGTGGTGCCACGTGTCCAGATAATGGATTTTTCGTCTGGCGCTTGGATATATTTTGCCGTTAATACGCGACCTTGTTCGTACAATTGAGTAATTTTTAATGCTTCGGGAGATTGCCCGCGATAGACCGAACTACCTGAAAAACGGTAGTAATCGTCAGAGGCGTTGATCATATCCAAGGGTTTTAGAGCGGTGGCGGCGCTATCAAGGAAAACAATGTCAGAGCCGATGGCTGGAAATTGCTGACGAAATTGAGGAGCGTTAAAGTTATCCATTATGCTGATTCTTTGATGTTAGCTATCCAACAGGTGAATGTGGCTATAGTTGTGGTTATGAATATGCGTTGATTATGATAATAACGGAAAACAGTGAATAAGTAGATGGAGATAAAAAATGTTATTCAGTTATCGATTATTAGAAATAATTTGTTACACTTAACAGGAAGATTTTTGCGCAAATTTTTGAATAATTGCGCGCCTGAAAAAAGTTAACGCACTAAGTCGATGAAGGTTTGCTTTTTAACCGAATGGTTAAATTTAATTTAAGATGCGTTTTATGGGCTTTTTTACTCGAAATCCGATGGGATAATGTTTTTTTTATCTTTCATAATGGATTTTATGTCGCCCAAAATAAAAAAAGCACCGCGCTTAGGCGGTGCACTATAAAAATCACTATGGACAGACAGGGTAAATGTACAGGAAGTGAAAAAAAACAGTAGCAATCGCTACAAAGCCTGGATTAACCAGACAACTTGCAAACACAACATCACAACCACAAAGCCAAAAGTTTCAAAGTAACTAAACTCTGCAACTTTTCGTTCCGGCTTAGGAAGTGCGCATACTATAGGTATTTACTGGCGTATCCTCAAGGGACAATTTATAATGCTTCGGATGAGAAAAACTAATGCGTATAACGAAGCTGAGTCGAAGAGATTATGTCTAAAAGATTACCGCCTTTAAATGCTCTGAGAGTGTTTGATGCCGCCGCTCGTCATTTAAGTTTTACTAAAGCGGCAGATGAATTATTTGTGACACAGGCAGCTGTCAGTCATCAAATAAAAAGCTTAGAAGATTTCCTCGGATTAAAACTATTTCGCCGTCGAAATCGATCACTACTGCTGACGGAAGAAGGGCAAAGTTATTACCTTGATATCAAGGAAATTTTCTCGTCTTTAAATGAAGCGACGAGAAAGCTTCAAGCCAGAAGTGCAAAAGGCGCACTAACTGTAAGCTTATCGCCAAGTTTCGCGATACAATGGCTGGTTCCTCGGCTTTCTGGATTTAACCAAGCTTTCCCAGGCATTGATGTGCGTATTCAAGCGGTTGATCGGGAAGAAGATAAGCTAGCGGATGATGTGGATGTGGCCATTTTTTATGGCCGAGGAAACTGGACAGGCTTAAGAACGGACAGACTTTACGCCGAATATTTAATGCCAGTGTGTTCACCTGCATTGATGACCGGGGGAAATCAACTGAAGAACCCGGAAGATTTAGCTAAGCATACGCTGCTTCATGACTCTTCTCGTCGTGATTGGCAAGCTTATGTTAAGCAATTAGATCTACAAAATATTGTGAATGTGCAGCAAGGGCCTATTTTTAGTCACAGTGCCATGGTGATCCAAGCAGCAGTTCATGGGCAAGGGGTGGCATTAACCAATAATGTGATGGCAAAGAATGAGATTGATGCCGGCAGATTGGTGTGTCCGTTTAGTGAAGTATTAGTCAGTAAAAATGCATTCTATCTGGTCTGCCAAGAGAGTCAGGCCGATTTAGGGAAAATAGCGGCATTTCGTCAATGGATCCTTGCACAAGCAGCCAGTGAGCAAGAAAAGCTTGGCTTTATTACCAATGACCAAGATTTGACGCATATACAATAATCAAACAGTTAAAACGAAGGTGCTATTGTGAATAGTCGTTTGATGTTAATTTTTGCAGGGATTAGTGGATTTTTTATTGTTGCATTTGGCGCCATTGGCTCTCATGCACTTTCTCCAATTATGAGCGCTCATCAAATGGCTTGGATTGAAACAGGGCTACGTTATCAAATGTTTCATACCGTTGCATTAATGGTGCTGGGTGCGGTATTACTGCGTAAAGTCATTTTGTGGTTCTATTGGGCGGGTGTGTTTTTCTCCGTAGGGATACTTCTTTTTAGCGGTAGCCTTTATTGTATGGCCTTATTGCAGGTAAAATACTTCTCTTATTTTACGCCAATAGGTGGCGTTTGCTTCCTCGTTGGCTGGCTTTTAGTTGTTATTGGCGCTATGCGTCTAAGGAAATCGGCGTCACGCAATGAGTAATAAAATTGCATTATATTGCCGCCCGGGCTTTGAAAAAGAGTGCGCAGCAGAAATTACAGATAAAGCAGGGCAACGCGAAATTTATGGTTTTGCCCGCGTTAAAGAAAATAGCGGCTATGTTATTTTCGAATGTTATCAATCTGAGGATGCGGACATCCTTGCGCGTACACTTCCATTTCGTGAATTGATTTTTGCTCGCCAAATGTTTGTGGTGGGTGATTTATTAAAAGATTTACCACCAGAAGATAGAGTCACACCGATTGTGAATGCGCTTAGCCAGCAGGTTGAGAGAGCGGGCGATCTGCGTGTTGAAGTTGCGGATACCAATGAATCAAAAGAATTGATGAAATTCTGCCGTAAATTTACGGTACCTCTGCGTAATGCATTACGCCAAGAGAAAGTCTTATTAGCGCAAGAGAACTTTAAACGCCCAGTCGTTCACGTGTTCTTTATTGCACCGGGGTGCTGCTATACTGGTTATTCTTATTCGAATAATAGCTCGAATTTCTATATGGGTATTCCGCGCTTGAAGTTCCCATCGGATGCACCAAGCCGTTCGACGTTAAAGCTGGAAGAGGCTTTCCATGTGTTTATTCCTTATGAAGAGTGGGATGAGCGTTTAGCGAGTGGCATGAAAGCAGTGGATTTAGGCGCATGTCCGGGAGGATGGACTTACCAGCTCGTCAAACGCAGCATGATGGTGGAAGCGGTAGATAATGGTCCAATGGCAGAAAGCTTGATGGACACAGGGCAAGTTCGACATCACCGTGAAGATGGTTTTAAATTTAAGCCAACCTCTCAAAATATCACGTGGCTCGTATGTGATATGGTGGAAAAACCTGCCAAAGTGGCCGCATTAATGACTCAGTGGCTGCAAGAAGGCTGGTGCCGCGAGACCATTTTTAACTTGAAGCTGCCGATGAAAAAGCGTTATGAAGAAGTCGCGCATATTCTGGAAAAAATGAAAGTTCAGCTGAAAGAGAATGGTATCAACGTTCTGATCCACGCGAAACATTTGTATCATGACCGTGAAGAAGTCACCGTGCATGTACAACGTGTTTGGTCTGCAAACCCAATGGCACGTGAATATTATTAAGTCAAAGTTGGCTTGAATAGTAAAAAGGTCACTGTGAAGTGACCTTTTTTGTGCCTGCTATTTAGCTTGATAGCGTAACTGATTCAGATTACCTTTCAAGGCAATGTCTGTTTTTAATGTGGCAATATCGCGACAGATAAGCGCCATTTCTTGTTGGTTAATCAGTTTTTTCTGCCATTTCTCTTCAAGAGCATCAAAGTTGGCGTACAGATTTTCAATCGTGTGGAATCGCTGAAGTAGCTCCGTGGCACTTTTTGCGCCAATACCTGCCACTCCAGGAACTTTACTGCTGCTGATCCCCGCTAAACCCCAGTAATCAGGTAGTTGTTCAGGCTTGACTCCAAATTCATTCTCGATGAAAGGTACGTCCAACCAACGTTTTTGAAAATAGTCACGGATACGCAGGTTTGGAGAAAGTAGCTGGCAGTAACCTTTATCGGTAGAGACGATGGTGACGGTATGCCCAGAATCGGCAATACGTTTGGCAAGAGTTGCGGCTAAATCATCAGCTTCATCACCTTCAGATTGCCAGCAATGAATACCATTTTCTTCAAACTGAGCAACGAGCTGAGGTAACTCAGCTTGCAAGTTTTCAGGCATAGGCTGACGCCCGGCTTTATAGTCAGGCAGTTTCTCATGACGCCAACTATGGTGGCGACCTTCTTCATCAAATACTGCCACGATATGGGTGGCGTTAGTGTGGTTAATCAACTGAGAAATAGCGGACAAACAGGTCTCTCCACATGGGCTACCCTGAACCGCGTGGATACGTCGAATTAAGTTTAAAGCATCAATAATTAATAAATGGATCATAAGCCGTTTGGTGGTTAAACGCGCCATCCTTGGCGCGTAGGTGATTATTTCACAATTTCATAGCAAGGTTCGTAAGCGGTGCCACCCGGCAACTTCATACGATGCTGTTTCACGAAACCTTGGAGTAAAATATCCATGCGTTTCATGATGTCGCTATCCCCATGAATTTTGAAAGGACCATGTTTTTCAATCGCTTTCATGCCGACTTCTTTGACGTTACCGGCGACAATTCCAGAGAAAGCACGGCGTAAATCTGAAGCCAGTTTTTCTGGGGATTGGCCCGGATGCAGATTCAGTGACGCCATATTTTCATGGGTTGGTTCAAACGGATGCTGTAGGTCAGGGGCGATTTTAATTGACCAGTTGAAGCTGTACGCATCACCCGTATTACGACGGCACTCTTTCACTGCAGACATACCTTTTTTCATCACGCGTGCCACTTCTTGCGGGTTGTCGATAATGATTTGGTAATGTTTGCTCGCTTCATCTCCCAGAGTATGGCGAATAAAATCATCCAAAACAGAGAAGTATTCAGCGCTCTCTTTCGGTCCAGTCAGGACTAATGGCAGCACTTGCTCGGTATTTTCAGGATCCATCATAATACCCAGCAGATACAGCAGCTCTTCTGCAGTTCCCACACCACCAGGGAAAATAATGATCCCGTGGGCTAAACGGACAAATGCCTCAAGACGTTTTTCAATGTCTGGCATGATGATCAGTTCATTCACTAATGGGTTAGGTGGTTCAGCCGCGATGATGGATGGCTCAGTTAACCCGATAAAACGACTATCTTTATAGCGCTGTTGAGCGTGACCTACCGCGGCACCTTTCATTGGTGCCTCCATGGCTCCCGGTCCACAACCCGTACAGATGTTCAGTTCGCGCAAGCCTAGTTCATTACCGACTTTACGGCCATACAGGTATTCATTTTCATTAATGGAGTGACCACCCCAGCACACAATCATATTCGGCTCTTCACCAATATGTAGCGCACGAGCGTTACGTAAGATGGAAAAGATCATATTAGTGAGGTGAGTGCTGTTTTCTAAATCGAGATGTAACTGCTGTTTGGCGTTGCTGATTTGAGCGTGAACAAACAGAATGTCGCGCAGTACGGCAAACAAGTTTGCTTGCAATGAGCGAATAATTTTACCGTCAACGAACGCTTTTTCTGGCGGGTTGATAAGCTCTAATTTGATACCACGCTCACGGCGTAAAATGTTGATATCAAAACCTGCACTTTTTTCTAAAAGCTCTTTACTGCTGTCAGTTAGGCTTCCTGAATGTAATACCGCTAAGGAGCAGTTTCGATATAGCTGATACAAATGGCTGCTCGCCGTACGTTTCAGCATATCGACTTCAAGCTGAGACAATAGATCCATAGATCCTAATGGACTGATATGAGTAATCAAGTAACACTCCTTTGCCCAATTGGGCTCTTGACGCGTGAATTACATTGAAAATGATTTAAATAGCATTCTCTTAAATTACACTGATTTTCAATTTAGTAGGTACTTATTGCCGTGCCAAACGACCCGTGTCAGGCTCGAATTGTTCATTACTGCGCCATGGGTTGATATCAAGCCCACCTCGGCGAGTATAGCGTGCATACACCGATAATTTTTCTGGTTTGCACAGTATTGTTATGTCGTTGAAGATGCGCTCCACACACTGTTCGTGGAATTCATTATGATGACGAAATGAGACGAGGTAACGTAATAACGCTTCACGGCCAATTTTCGGACCACGATAATGAATTTGTACTGAGCCCCAATCAGGTTGGTTGGTTATCAAACAATTTGATTTCAACAGGTGGCTGACGAGGGTTTCTTCGACGACCTCTGGTTGGGTGCAATCGACCAAATAGTCGCGATTAAATTCATAGTTATCGATGTCAATCTCTTGCTCATCAATACAGACACCTTGGAATGGGTGAATGGCTTGCTGAGTGAAGTCATCAAGTTTATAAAGTGTAACCTTAACCTCGCCATTAGCACAGCGGCTTAGGTCATTTTGCAAAATGCTTCGCACATTTTCCCACGTTTCGAAGCGAGTCTGATTGAAACTATTGAGATAAAGCTTGAAGCTTTTTGACTCCACCAGATTTTCACTTGTCGCATCTACACTGACAGAGCCTATCGCCACTTGAGGAACGCCACGGGCATTTAGCCAAGAGAGTTCATACAGTGTCCAAATATCGGCACCGTGGAATGGCAGTGTATCAGCATGAATATCCAAAGGATCACGATTAAGGCTACGCGGCACCGCTTGCAATAAAGTGGCATCATACTGGTCATGATAAGCCGTCTTTTTCCCGAGGGTTAAATTATCGAGAGCGGGGTTATTTTGATAGTGAGACATTGTGATCCTTATCTTTTCGGTGTGTCAGTGCTGAACATTGGCAAACTGAGTGCGTTTTATTCGCTGGTTAACTTCTGTCATAATACCACTTATCCGTAATATTGAGTCTGCCAATTTAAATTGGTTTCAATAATGTCATTTCTCACAATTGAAAAACGATGAATACAATAATCTCTGATTTAATTAAAAATTTTACCAGCCAGTATGTGGCTAAGTGGCAAGAAGCAACGGGGCTTCCGCCGGTGTCTGCTGAGCTGTATGGGGTACCTTCTCCTTGCATCGTTCGTACTGGTGATGATGTGGTTTATTGGGAGCCTCAACCGTTTCCATTAAAAGAGAAAAGCTTAAATAATGTGGCTAATGCGCTAGATCTCCAATTACAGGACGATATTCACGCTTTTTATACCACTCAGTTAGCTGGAGACATGAATGCGACATTTGGTGACTTGTCATTGAATTTGGTGCAAGTGTGGAGCGAGGAGGACTTTATTCGCTTACAGGAAAACTTGATTGGGCATTTGGTGACTCAAAAGCGCTTAAAGTTAGCACCAACGCTGTTTATTGCTACGTTAGACTCTGAATTAGAGATGATTTCTATGTGTAATTTAACCGGAGAAATTATTGTAGAAACGTTTGGAAGCAAGCAACGACAAGTTATTGCAGAAAATCTTGCGAGCTTTATTCAACAACTGAAGCCCGTTATATCATCTCAGGGGTAAGAGATGTATAGCATGGTGTTGTAGGTTATTGCCTACAATTTGGTTAAGCCATGTCTTAATAATTTTTCATTTTACTGAAATGAGAACTATTTAACTTTTAATTTCATGGCGTTACTATCCATTTTAAGTTTTTTACTATTTTTTGAATAACCAGAATGTAGAACACTAGGTTGTTTGGTTAATGGATTTAATACATTCTTATCGGGCTGGACAGGGTAGTTGTTTAGCTTTTTTACATATAAAAAACAAGGAAATGGATAACCTAGCAGAACAGTTGGTCTGCTAAATTTTTATCTAACAGGATGTTAGGCGGCAGGAAGTCGCATTGCAGGATGCAAGTCAATTGAGAGATAAGTAGCCAGTTAGTTTTAACTGGCTACTTTTTTTATTTCTGAGCTGAGTTTGAGTATTGGGTAAGGGACTCAATAATGCTTTGGGACATAGCTTCTCTCAGTGCTTCGCGCTTACGAAATTCAGAACGTCTCTGGCTTTTTACTGATTCGATATCACGCATCGGCTCTTGAAGCGGTAATTGATACCAACCTTCAGCATTTAAAACGCCGCCACATTCCTCCCAAAAGGTATCGTAGCTAGATTTTAAATGCTGGCTTTTGATATGACTGTTATTTGAAATTCCGAGAATAGATTTGATTTGGAAATAAGCAGCTACTGCATAAATAGCAGACATCAAAAGGTTTTTAGGCCTCATTGCATGCATCTGCTTTGTGATGGATTTCACTTGCTCTACACTCTGCTCTGTCGATGGCCCTTGTAGAGAGCAGACATACAGCTGGCCTTGTTCACCAAATGAGAAACTCATCAAATAGATTTCATCACCCGTTTCATTGAGTAAATGGATGGAGAGATCCCCTTCACGTGGATATTGAGAATAAATCATTTTTAATTGGGCAAAATCACCAGATTTTAGCTCAATATTCGCGACCGTTAAGCCATCTCGTTTATCTGAAAACATGGCGTTAATAGCTTCAGGCGTAAAGGTTTTTTCAATTAAATCTAACGTGTAGCTTGCAGTGGATAATTTCTGTTTACCGCTCCATGCTTTATGCAGATATTTGTTGATTGGTCGCTCAATAAATTGAGGTACACCATCGATAGTCGCTGATAGCTGGGCGCTTTGGTATGTATCGCACATCGATTGATATTGCTGATATTGTTGTGAAGGCAACTTAGCAATGCGGATCTTTCTTTTTAGCTGTACGTATTTGTTAGTGAAAGATTTCCATGTCTTGTTTTGTTGACGCCACTGCTTTAATAGTCCCATAGATAAACCATCTTTATGTTAATAATGAAAAAAGCAAACTGTGTAGAAAAACATTTGATAATAAATGCTGAACATACAACGAATGATAAACAAATATTCATTATTTTAATAAATGTTAAGAATGGAGAATTGAAAGTCAATTTTTAGGCTCATGATTGTTTTTTGCTTGTCTCATCCCCATGTTTGCGGCAGAGCTATATTTGCGACAGACTATATTTGCGACAGACTATGTTTATGACAGAACCATGTTTGCGACAAAACGGTGTCCAAAAATACGGTATATTTTGAATTATTATAGTTGAATAGGTTTTAGTATGAATATTGAGCAACGCATCCTTGAGAAACTCGGTCATCTTGAAATAGAGATGAGAGCTAAATCCTTATGGGAAGAAGTACCACCAAGTCCAGACGCGTTTGAAAGTGTAGAGCCTTTCGCCATCGATACGATGGAGGCTGCGCAATGGTTACAGTGGATTTTAATTCCTCGGTTGACTGCGATGATTGATCAAGGTGCCATGTTGCCGAGCAATTTTGCTATCGCACCATATTTTGAAGAGATCTACAAAGACGATGAAGAAGGGCGCTTTATTGCATTCCTCGATCATTTGCGTGAGTTAGATAGCTACTTTCAATTCACCGTGATGGGTGAATAACGGATGCTGGATATTATCTACCAAGATGAGTATGTAGTTGCTGTTAATAAACCAGCAGGCATGTTGGTGCACCGCAGTTGGCTCGACAGCAAAGAAACGGTGTTTGTGATGCAAACACTGCGTGACCAAATTGGGCAGCATGTTTTTCCAATCCATCGTCTTGATAGACCGACATCGGGTGTGTTGTTGTTTGCATTATCCAGTGAGGTAGCAAGGTCACTCGCCGAGCAGTTCGAGCAGCATACCATGGAAAAAGTGTACCATGCGATTGTGCGAGGCTACGTTACACAAGGGGATAGATTGGATTATCCGTTGCTCGAGGAACTCGACAAAATTGCGGATAAACATGCCACTAAAGAGCCACGGTTACAAGAGTGTGTCACCCATTACAAACCTTTAGCGACAGTTGAGTGTCCAGTAGCGATTGGGCGCTATGATACTGCGCGTTTTAGCCTTGTTGAGCTTAAGCCTGAAACTGGACGTAAACACCAATTAAGACGCCACATGTCCCATTTACGTCATCCAATTATAGGGGATAGTAAACATGGGGACTTACGACAAAACCGCGGTGTGAGTGAGCATTTTTCAGTTTCTCGCTTGATGCTGCATGCTAGTCAGCTAATATTTATTCACCCTATAACAGAAGAAAAAATATCGTTAGTCGCGCCATGGGATGCACAATGGCTATCATTAGTTGAGCAATTTGGATGGGGTGATACTGTCTCGAAGCTCGACATTAATGTGATTGATTATCCTGTTTGACAGGTTTTTATAAGGAGGGCGTAATGTCCAAAATCGGAATTTTTGTCGGGACGGTGTATGGCAACGCATTAGCGGTTGCTGAGGTGGCGCAAGAGATCTTTGAACAGCAAGGCCATGAAGTCGCAGTGTTTGAAGAGCCAACGCTAGCGGATTGGCAAATTTACAATGCGGGAGAGGGCATTGCTCTAGTGATCACCTCCACCACCGGACAAGGCGACATTCCCGATACTATTGCGCCGCTTTTTTACGAAATTAAAGATGTTGTCGGCTATCAGCCTGAATTGAAATATGGCGTGATTGCTTTAGGTGATAGCAGCTATGAGAACTTCTGCGGGGCTGGTAAACAGTTTGATGAGCTATTAGCTGAGCAATCTGGCAGCCGTATTGGCGATGTGCTGTTTATTGATGCGACTGAAGTGGAAGAGCCTGAAGAGTTTGCCAAAGCGTGGTTACAATCTTGGGCGGATTTGCTGTAAATAGTGAGCCTTATGCATCTGCACTGTAAACATGTCGGCTTACAGTGCAGTGAGGAAGTAGACTATTTACGAGTGAGTTTCTCGAGATCCGCTTCAATTTCTGCGATTTTATTGGACACAACGTGTTCTAAATGACGTAGGTCATCCAAAATTTTGTGTTTTAAATCAATATCAGTTTGGTCGTTTTGACAAATTTGATCCAGTTCTTCAATTACATAACGTAAGTTAGTATTGATTTCGTTAATTTCTTTGAAGTTGTTGCTGCCATCAGTTGCTGCAACGGTTTTACGCTGGCGTGGGTACTTAAACTTCACGCTTTTAGCGAAAAACTCGCCTTTATCTTTGCGAAAGTAAATTTTTAAAATATCGTTATTAGCTTCTTGGCGCAGGGAATAGCGGTCAATATCTTGCGGATTGCTGATGCCTAAACTTTTCAAATTGTCGTACATGTTAGCTCGCTTAATCGTAAGGGACTGTGTCGATGACTTTTAGGGTTATAAATAAGGGCTATAAACAAAGCGGTCTCTTTTTATAACCATTTACTGAGCCCTAATTGCTTATAAAATGATTAGTTACAAAATAACCATCTAATAATAGCAGCTAATTGACCAAGGGCAGTAAATTCTCGGTCATATTATGCGCGATTAATCCAGTTTGACCAACCTCTGTTTGTAATAGAATCTACTTTATTATTTACGTTATCTATCTATAACCCAGAGGCTTCTGCTGACTTAACGAGAGATTTATGCTTGAAGTGCGGGATTTTCCATTGCTAATCAATGAATCAGTGGAACAATAGCTTGATGGGACACTCGGCTACCCGATTCGCAGATGGACATGCGTTTCGGGGTAGCTTCGCGTTTTACACCTTATGCCCCTTAAAATGTAGGGGAAGGTGAGAGTTTAGAGTTTGATGAGTAATTGATTCGGTAACTTACGAGTAAGTCACTGATCCATATTTACTCATCAATACTTCTTAGTAACTCATTGATACCGACTTTACCGCGGGTTTTTTCATCGACTTTTTTCACGATCACGGCGCAGTACAGGCTGTAGCTACCATCTTTGGACGGTAAGTTACCAGAAACGACAACGGAGCCAGCAGGTACGCGACCATAGAAAATTTCACCCGTTTCACGGTCATAAATCTTGGTGCTTTGACCCAGATAAACGCCCATAGAAATCACGGAGCCTTCTTCAACAATTACGCCTTCAACGACTTCAGAACGTGCGCCGATAAAACAGTTATCTTCGATAATTGTTGGGTTTGCTTGTAATGGCTCCAGAACACCGCCGATGCCAACGCCACCCGATAAGTGAACATTCTTACCAATTTGAGCACAAGAACCAACCGTTGCCCATGTATCAACCATGGTTCCTTCATCAACATACGCACCGATGTTAACGTAAGATGGCATCAACACGCTGTTTTTAGCGATGTAAGCTCCTTGGCGTACGGCTGCTGGTGGAACAACACGGAAGCCTTCACGTTCAAAGCGAGCTTTGTCGTAATCCGCAAATTTCATCGGAACTTTGTCAAAATAGCGGCTTTCAGCGCCTTCGATGACTTGGTTATCATGAATACGGAAAGATAATAAAACGGCTTTTTTCAGCCACTGGTGAGTGACCCAAACACCCGCAATTTTTTCTGCAACACGCAGTTTACCGCTATCTAATAAAGCGATGGTTTCCATCACGGCTTGTTTAACCGCTGGGGTAACGGTATTTGGAGTAATGGATGCGCGATCTTCGAATGCTTGCTCAATAATTGTTTGTAATTGTTGCATTAATGCTGTTTCTCCTACAATGGTTCTCAGTCAGGTAACATGCCATCAATGAGACTGGCACTATATTTTATCCTTCGATTTAAGGGCTTCTGTCAACCTTTCTGATAACTCTTGTTGCATATTTTTATCCAATGCTTTGTGTTCTTTATCTGCCAATACAAAAAAGTCTTCGACTTTTTCACCAATGGTTGTGATGCGGGCGCCGTATAAAGAAATTTCCATCTGAGCGAAAATGTGGCCTACTTTGGCGAGCAAGCCGGGTTGATCAAGGGCGAATAACTCCATGTAGGTACGGCGGTCATTATTGGAGTGTAGAAAATTCACTTTGGTTGGCACGCTGAAATGGCGTAGCTTCGCAGGGAGTGTTCGCGGTTTTGGTAACGGAATTTCAGGTTGCTGAACTGCCAGTAATAGCGCCTTGCGGATATGTTCATATCTATCTTTCGAAAGTGGCGAGCCGTTAGGTTCGAGCACCACGAAAGTATCCATCGCCATATTATCTTTATTGGTAAAAATTTGAGCGCTATGAATGCTTAGATTGCGTCTATCCAGCTCACTGGCAACGGCTGCAAATAAATGCGCTTTGTCGTGGCACCAGATAAAAATCTCTGTTCCGCCATGTTTCGGCTGAGTACTGATTAACACCAAAGGCTGTGTTAAATCGTGCTTGAGCAAATGGTTGGCGTGCCAAGCCAGTTGAATCGGCGTGTGGCGCAGGAAATAATCTGCATGACAGCGTGACCACAGAGTGTTGAGCTGCTCTTCATCGACATGAGATTGGCGCAGTAGCGATAGCGCTTGGTAGCGATGGTGACGAATCCGCTCGCGAAGGTCAGGAGTGCTTTGCATGCCTTGGTTGAGTTGATGCTCGGTTGAAAGATAGAGCTCGCGGATCAAGCTTTGCTTCCAGCTATTCCATAATGTGCTGTTGGTGGCACAAATATCGGCAACTGTTAAGCACATTAGGTAATTTAAGCGTGCTGTCGATTTTACTTCCCCTGCAAACTGTTTAATCACATCAGGGTCTTGAATATCTCGGCGTTGGGCTGTCACGGACATCAATAGATGGTTTTTCACCAGCCATGAGACAAGCTCGGCATCTTTGGTTGTAAAATCGTGTTGAAGGGCGAATTCATAGACAAATTCAGCCCCCAAATCGGAGTGATCCCCAGAGCGCCCTTTAGCAATATCATGAAACATCGCTGCTAAGCGCAACAGTTCCGGCTGCAAAATCTTAGGGTAAACACTGATGCATAGCGGGTGCTCGCGGCGATTCTCTTCCTGCGTAAAACTGTCGATTTTCTGTAAGACGCGAATAGTGTGCTCATCCACCGTATAGGCGTGGAACAGGTCGAATTGCATTTGCCCGACAATGTTGCTCCAAAATGGTGTATAGGCGCTGAGAACACTGTGTAAGTGCATCGGCACAAAGGCTCCCTTTATCGCTCTTGGGTGGCGCAATATTTTGATAAACATGCGGCGAGCTTCAGGGATTTCGCATAATGGGACTTTCAGATCGCGCCGTGCAAAGCGTAATTGGCGTAATGTGGTGGAGTAGATCCCTTCAATATTGGGGTTGCGAGCCATTTGATAGAACATTTTCAAAATAGCTTCTGGCTGTTTAATAAACAGCATTTCGTCAATTACATCGATTAAGTTGCCACGTAGTTGAAAGTATTCATCAATAGGACGCGGTTTTTCATTGGGATTCAAGGCCAAAATAGCTTCATCAAACAGTTGCAGCAGCATTTGATTCAATTCCCTGACGCGGCGAGTGACGCGATAGAAATCTTTCATCATGCGCTCGACAGGTTGGTTCCGCTCGCCGGTGTAACCTAATGATTGTGCAACACTAAATTGACGATCAAACAGTAGTCGGTTGTCATAGCGCTTGACCACTAAATGCAAGGCAAAGCGGATTTTCCATAAAAACGATAAACACTCTTTGAGCTCTTGACGTTCTTCTTCGGTGAGGAAACCAAAGCCGACCATTTCATCGACGGTTGTCGCACCAAAATGACGGCGGCCTACCCACAGTAAGGTATGAATATCCCGCAATCCGCCGGGGCTGCTTTTAATATCTGGCTCTAAGTTGTAGCTGGTACTGTGATAACGCTGATGGCGTTCCTGCTGTTCGGCTAATTTTGCGGCAAAAAATGTGGCGGAAGGCCAAAAATCATCACTAAAAATGGTTTTCTGTAAGCTTAAGAATAGGGTGATATCACCACAGATTAGGCGCGATTCAATCAGATTAGTCGCTGTGGTTAAGTCTTGTTTTCCAGCGTCAATGCACTCTTCCAATGAGCGAACACTGTGCCCGATATCAAAACGCAAATCCCACAGCAAGGTAATGAACTGACCGACTTTAGCCGCAATCTCTTCAGGAAGCGGTTGCTGGCTGAGAATTAAAATGTCGATATCTGATAGCGGGTGTAGCTCATGACGACCATAGCCTCCGACGGCAATCAACGACATCCCTGAACATTGGTCAAAATGGTAGTTCTGCCAAAGCTTGGTGAGCAGGGCATCAAGGTAGTCACTGCGGGCGCGGAGTAAATCCACAACATTTTTTCCTTGGTGAAATGCAGATTCTAGCCAAGCATCAAATTGGTCAACGTGTTGCCGAAGCGCTGAGAGCTCAAGATCGGAAGGTTGGAATTGAGTGGGGGATAAATAGCTGTTTGAAGGTGCCGTCATCATCATCTGTCCGTGTTGAGAGCCATACAGAAATTATGATCAGCTTACGTTTTTTTAGGGGGGATGAACAGAAAAACTAAGCTCCCCCTAGGAGGAGCTTGAAATACGATTACTCGTTGATCAGAACCGCTGAAATAAATGGCTCTTCTTCTTTACGTAGAGTTAAAATTTCACAGCCGTTGTCAGTCACCGCTAAAGTGTGCTCGTACTGTGCAGACCAACCACGGTCTTTAGTTTTGACTGTCCAGCCATCTTTCATGGTACGGATACGGAAATCACCGGTATTCACCATTGGTTCGATAGTGAAAGTCATGCCTTTTTGCAGCACAACGCCGCTGTCATCTGCATCATAATGCAGAACTTGTGGCTCTTCGTGGAAGCCTTCACCGATACCGTGACCGCAATATTCACGAACAACGGACAGGTCTTGTTTCTCAACAAACTCTTGAATGGCTTTACCGATGGTGCGTAAACGGATACCTGGTTTCACCATACGGATTGCCAGATACAGACTCTCCTGAGTCACTTGGCACAGGCGCTCACCTTGGATAGTCGGTTTACCGACGATGAACATTTTAGAGGTATCGCCGTGGAAACCATTTTTGATGACAGTGACGTCGATGTTAACCACATCACCATCTTTCAGAATTTTATCGTCGCTTGGAATACCGTGGCAGATAACATCATTCACAGAAATACAAACAGACTTAGGGAAACCATGGTAGTCAAGGCAGGCTGGGATCGCTTGTTGTTGCTCAACAATGTGTTTGTGGCAAAGGCGATCCAATTCACCTGTACTGACTCCCGGCACAACATGCGGTGCGATCATTTCTAACACTTCAGCTGCTAGGCGACCAGCAACACGCATTTTCTGAATATCTTCTTCAGTTTTGATAATAATAGCCATGAGTTCAGTCCATATATGTCAGCAGGGATTTGCGACATGTTAAAAAAAGGGTTTGGGAATGGGCAATTGTTGCGACATTTTTACCGTTGATGCCGAGTATGGTAACAGTCACCGCATTTTCTGCCAACTAGTAGGCGATATGTTTAGATGCCCACAATCCGATTATACAAGCCGATTAAAAACAGATAATGGAGCACAGGGTAAGCCAAGCCTCAGGCGTGGTTTGTTCAAATTGAGCTTTTTAGAGCACAAATTGTCAAAATCACCAGTCGATTTTTGATGATGAGTTTTTCATCTTGGCCATTTTTCGCTATCGTTTTGTTGTTGCTCTATATTTGCTCAGTGGTTCTTTTGTGACGGGCAAAATTCGTTGAGATTTGAATAATGCGCTTGGTTTTTATCAGCGAAAAAAACAACAATTATTGGATTGTAACTGCATTTTATGATATAAAGCGCGCCGGCAATCCATATTTTTCTCTTTATCTCATTTTTTAATCTAATTTGGATTAGTGAGTGAATCTTAAAGGCATCGATTGGATGTGCGTAAACTAAAACTCAATTGTGTAATAACACACACGAATCGGCACGTGCGCCGGGGTGCTCTTATGCGTTTAGACGCAGCTATAGAGTCGGTAGCATGGGATTCGTGGAGGCATAACCCCAATTACTTATATACAGAGGTATAAAATGGCAACTGTTTCCATGCGCGATATGTTACAAGCGGGCGTTCACTTTGGTCACCAGACTCGTTACTGGAACCCTAAAATGAAACCTTTCATTTTCGGCGCTCGTAACAAAGTTCATATCATCAACTTGGAAAAGACTGTTCCAATGTTCAACGAAGCTCTGGCTGAGTTGACTAAAATTGCTTCTCGTAAAGGCAAGATTCTGTTTGTTGGTACTAAACGTGCTGCAAGCGAAGCCGTTCAAGAAGCTGCTGGAAGCTGTGATCAATATTTCGTAAACCACCGTTGGTTAGGTGGGATGCTGACTAACTGGAAAACTGTTCGTCAGTCAATCAAACGTCTGAAAGATCTGGAAGTTCAGTCACAAGACGGTACTTTCGACAAACTGACCAAGAAAGAAGCGCTGATGCGTACTCGTGAACTTGGTAAGTTAGAAAACAGCTTAGGCGGTATCAAAGATATGGGCGGTTTACCAGACGCTCTGTTCGTTATCGATGCAGACCACGAACACATTGCTATCAAAGAAGCTAACAACCTGGGTATCCCAGTATTCGCTATCGTTGATACTAACTCTGATCCAGACGGTATCGACTTCGTTATCCCTGGTAACGACGATGCAATCCGTGCAATCAAACTGTATCTGGGCGCTGTTGCAAACACCGTTCGTGAAGGTCGTTCACAAGATCTGGCTGTTCAAGCAGAAGAAAGCTTAGTAGAAGCTGAATAATAAGGCAAAAGCCCTTATTAACCAGGTATTGCTATATATTGGTTAGAAGGGGCCTACTTAGGCCCCTTTTGTCTCTGTGAATCAGAATTATCCTTGTGGGAAAGTCCCGTGAGGCATATCGAGGAATAAATCACATGTCTGGAATTACCGCTGCATTGGTAAAAGAACTGCGCGAACGTACTGGCGCAGGTATGATGGAATGTAAAAAAGCATTAGTTGAAGCTAACGGCGACATCGAATTAGCAATCGACAACATGCGTAAATCAGGTCAAGCGAAAGCAGCTAAAAAAGCAGGCCGTGTTGCTGCTGAAGGCGTTATCCTGACTGAAGTTTTCAACGACGGTAAAACTGGTGCGCTGATCGAACTGAACTGCGAAACTGACTTCGTTGCTAAAGATGCTGGTTTCTTAGCATTCGGTAAAGAAGTTTTAGCTTCAGTTGTTGCTGATAAAAACGCTGACATCGACGCTCTGAAAGCAAAATTCGAAGAAGCTCGTACTGCTTTAGTTGCGAAAATTGGTGAAAACATCAATATCCGTCGCGTTGCTATTCTGGAAGGCGCACAAGTAGGTAGCTACCTGCACGGCGCTCGTATCGGTGTTCTGGTTGCTGGCGAAGGCGCAGATGAAGAACTGCTGAAACACATCGCTATGCACATTGCTGCAAGCAAGCCAGAATATGTAACTCCAGAAAACGTTCCAGCTGACGTTGTTGCTCACGAGCACCAAATTCAGTTAGACATCGCTATGCAATCTGGTAAACCACGCGAAATCGCTGAAAAAATGGTTATCGGTCGCATGAACAAATTCACTGGCGAAATCTCTCTGACTGGCCAGCCTTTCGTAATGGATCCAAGCAAATCTGTTGGTGACTTACTGAAAGAAAAAGGTGCTAACGTAACTAACTTCATCCGCTTTGAAGTTGGTGAAGGTATCGAGAAAGTTGAAACTGACTTCGCAGCAGAAGTTGCTGCAATGAGCAAGTAATCAACGAAAAGGGCCGCCGATTGGCGGCCTTTCTTTAATACACTACATATTTCAAGCTGCATGCATTCGCCTCTTTTGGTGTAGCGACTCAACGTCCTGTAACTTGAACTATTTTTGTGTAGCATTCTGTATCAAATACATTTTTCGGCATATAGAGCGAGGCTCTATATGTATGACTCCAATAATGACCTGTTAGGACACAACTCATGGCAACCAATGCAAAACCCGTTTATCAGCGTATTCTGCTTAAACTAAGTGGCGAGGCTCTACAAGGTGCAGAAGGTTTTGGTATCGATGCTAGCGTTTTAGATCGTATGGCTCAGGAAATCAAAGAACTTATAGAACTGGGTATACAGGTCGGTGTGGTTATTGGTGGTGGTAACTTGTTCCGTGGTGCCGGTCTGGCACAAGCTGGCATGAACCGCGTTGTTGGTGACCATATGGGGATGCTGGCAACCGTGATGAATGGTCTGGCAATGCGTGATGCGCTGCACCGTGCATACGTTAACGCAAGACTAATGTCTGCTATTCCACTTAATGGTGTGTGTGACAACTATAGCTGGGCTGAAGCTATCAGCTTACTGCGTCACGGCCGTGTGGTTATTTTCTCTGCGGGAACAGGAAATCCATTCTTCACAACGGACTCAGCAGCTTGCTTACGCGGTATTGAAATTGAAGCGGATGTTGTACTGAAAGCCACAAAAGTTGATGGCGTTTACTCGTCAGATCCTGCCAAAGATCCTGATGCTGTTCTGTATGAAAACCTGAATTATCAAGAAGTTCTTGAGCGTGAATTGAAAGTTATGGATTTAGCTGCATTTACGCTAGCACGCGATCACAACCTGCCAATTCGTGTTTTCAACATGAATAAGCCAGGCGCATTACGCCGTGTTGTGATGGGTGAAAACGAAGGAACTCTGATTTCTCACAATTAATACTCAGAGACATGACCTGAGTTTGAATGTATTATCTAACATAAATTCAGACAATTTAAGCGAGGCTGCTTTGCGGCCTTTAATAACAAGTTCTTAAGGGTTGATAACGTGATTAACGAAATCCAAAAAGATGCTCAAGACCGTATGGAAAAGAGCCTTGAAGCACTAAAAAGTCAAATCAGCAAAGTTCGTACTGGCCGCGCTTCACCAAGCCTGTTAGACGGTATTTCTGTTGAATATTACGGTTCAGCAACGCCTCTGCGTCAATTAGCTAACGTGACTGTTGAAGATTCACGTACATTAGCAATTTCTGTTTTTGACCGTAGCATGTCACCTGCAATTGAAAAAGCGATCATGGCGTCTGACTTAGGTCTGAACCCATCTTCAGCAGGTACTGTTATTCGCGTTCCACTTCCTCCATTAACGGAAGAGCGTCGTAAAGACTTAATCAAAGTGGTTCGTGGTGATGCTGAGCAAGGTCGTATCGCGATTCGTAACGTTCGCCGTGACGCTAACGATAAAGTTAAAGCTTTACTGAAAGACAAAGAAATCAGTGAAGATGACGAGCGCCGTTCACAGGATGACATCCAAAAACTGACTGATAACTTCATCAAAAAAGTGGATGAAGCTTTAGCTCAGAAAGAAGCGGAGCTGATGGAGTTTTAATCCATCTTGATAATAAAGCCATCTGAACACATTTTTTAAAAGTGTGCTTTAGTATGGCTTTATTATTTATCATTTCTATTAAACAATCCTTTCTCATCGCTAAGCTGATATAATCTCAGTATTGAATTAATACAGAGTATCTGATCACTATGAAACGTCTTACTATCCTGGGTTCTACAGGTTCAATCGGTACAAGTACACTTTCTGTTGTTCGTCAAAATCCTGATCAATTCCAAATTCTTGCATTAGTCGCAGGTAAAAATGTGACTGAGATGGCAAGCCAATGCCTTGAATTTAATCCTAAGTATGTCTCAATGGCTGACGAAAGCGCAGCGAAAGCGTTACGCACTATTCTGACGGAAAATAACTGCAAAACAGAGGTTTTATCCGGTACAGAATCTGCAATTGAACTTGCTGGATTGGATGAAGCGGATCAAGTGATGTCTGCCATTACTGGCGTGGCGGGGCTACTCCCAACGTTGTCTGCAATCCGCAAAGGGAAAAGAATATTATTAGCGAATAAAGAGTCTCTGATTACCAGCGGCCGTTTATTCTTTAATGCGATTCGAGAGCACCAAGCGACAGTTTTTCCGATTGATAGCGAGCATAACGCGATTTTTCAAAGCCTACCTGAAGAAATTCAATTGAATTTAGGCTTTGCCGACCTGACGGCTTCTGGGATTTCCAGCATCGTATTAACTGGGTCTGGTGGGCCATTTAGAGATACGCCGTTATCATATTTTGATCAGGTGACACCTGATGAAGCATGTAATCATCCTAATTGGTCAATGGGGCGTAAAATCTCGGTAGACTCCGCGACTATGATGAATAAAGGTCTGGAATATATTGAGGCCTGCTATTTCTTTAATGCTAACGAAAAACAGATGGAAGTGATTATTCACCCTCAATCTGTGATCCATTCAATGGTTCGCTACCGTGATGGGAGTGTTATCGCCCAGTTAGGAACACCGGATATGCGCACGCCAATATCGTACAGTATGGCTTATCCTCAGCGCATTATGTCGGGCGCTAAGCCATTGGATTTCACTACGTTATCTTCACTGACTTTTGTGGAGCCTGATTACCAACGTTATCCTTGTCTGAAACTGGCTATTGATGCATGTCACCAAGGGCAAGCGGCGACTACCGTATTAAATGGCGCGAATGAAATTACTGTCGGTGCTTTCTTAGAAGAGAAAATTCGCTTTACAGATATTGCAAAAATCAATCACAAGATTATGGATAAATTAGATTTTTCGGAACCCACGTCCATTGACGAGGTCTTAGAAATCGATGCTTGTGCTCGTCGTGAAGCAGCTCAGCTAATTGCTCAAGAATTTTAATCTTGATATGTGATTTATTTAGTTGCTGATAACTATAATATATCTTTAATATGTGGCGTGTTGAGAATAGAAAGCTTATCAACAATAAGCATATTAAGGATGTGTCTTATCAGCAATTATAATCATAAGAGTTATGATTGAGTCAGATTTCCCAAGTAGTACAGACAAGGATTAACATTTAATGAACTCTAGTGGTGAAAATCTCTCTGATTCTATGATGCCTAAGCATGTTGCCATCATTATGGATGGTAATGGGCGATGGGCAAAACAGAGAGGAAAATTCAGAATTACTGGTCATCGAGCAGGTGTTGAATCTGTACGTAGTTCTGTGCGTTTTGCAGTAAAGAATAATATTCGTTCCCTGACACTTTACGCATTCAGCAGTGAAAATTGGAAAAGACCAGAAAAAGAAGTCAGTTCGTTGATGGATCTGTTTGTTTTTGCATTAGATAATGAAGTCAAAAACCTGCATAAAAATAATGTAAAACTGAAAATTATTGGTGATGTTAGTCGCTTTAGTGAAACCTTAAGAAAAAGAATTGATAAAGCGGAAGCATTAACCGCAGGTAACACAGGTTTACAACTGAATATTGCCGCTAACTACGGTGGACGCTGGGATATTGTTAATAGCGTTAAACAAGTTTATGAAAAAGTGAGTCGTGGTGAGTTATCTATTGATGACGTAACTGAAAGTACGATTAGCGACCATGTTTGTATGCATGACCAAGAGTGTGTCGATTTGGTGATCCGTACAGGTGGAGAACATCGCATTAGTAATTTCTTGTTATGGCAGGTTGCTTATGCGGAATTTTATTTCACCAACGTTTTATGGCCAGATTTTGATGAAATGGTGTTTCAGGATGCAGTCGATGCTTTTAGCAAGCGAGAACGGCGCTATGGTGGAGCAGAATCAGATGACGAACTCGTCAAATAAAAGGGGATGGATGTGCTGAAGTATCGTTTACTCACTGCGGTGATTTTAATTCCAATTGTTATAGCTGCACTTTTTTTACTGTCCCCAGCAAATTTCGGTTTAGTGGTGATCGCAGTCTGTGCGTTGGGCGCATGGGAATGGGCACAATTTGCAGGATGGCATTCACAAACTAAACGTATCGGTTTAGCGGTTGTATTTGCGGCGGTATTACTCGCAATTCAATTTTCTTTACCAGACATGACCGCACTTTCAAGTTCTCCGTTTATTTTATATAGCCTATGGGCGGGTTTAATCTGGTGGATTGCCGCCATTTTATTGGTTGTGACATACCCCGCCTCTGCCTCATGGGGTAAATCGGTCATCATTCGCTTATTGTTTGGCGTATTAACTATCGTGCCTTTCTATAGTGGCATGATGGTATTAAGAACCATTGGTTACCAAGCTGACACCTCTGTTGGGGCATGGTGGCTACTCTACGTTATGTTACTGGTATGGGGTGCTGACTCTGGTGCTTATGCATTTGGACGTACGATTGGTCGCAATAAAATGGCACCAAAAGTTTCTCCAGGGAAAACATGGGAAGGGTTAATCGGTGGTTTAATTACCGCTGGAATTATCTCATGGTTATTTAGCTTATATGCACCAATCCCTGCAATGCCAGATTATTTACTAGTGACTTCAATTATTGTTGTTGTAGTATCGGTGTTCGGTGACTTAACAGAGAGTATGTTTAAGCGCCAATCCGGTATTAAAGACAGTAGTCATTTAATTCCAGGTCACGGTGGGATACTCGATAGAATTGATAGTCTAACTGCGGCAATCCCTGTATTTGCAGGGCTGAATTTGTTAGTTTTTAACGGTTTTGGTCTTTAGGAAGATTAATGGGATTTATTTGGAGCTTAGCGGCGTTTATTATTGCGATTGGTGTGCTGATTACAGTGCACGAATTTGGGCATTATTGGGTCGCACGCCGTTGCGGTGTTTACGTTGAAAAATTCTCTATAGGGTTTGGTAAAACGCTATGGCGTAAAGTCGATAAACATGGGACAGAGTTTGTTTTAGCGTTGATCCCGCTTGGTGGCTACGTCAAAATGCTCGATGAGCGTGTTGGTGAAGTAAGCCCAGAACGCCGTCATTTAGCTTTCAATAATAAGACCGTTGGACAACGTGCTGCCATTATCAGCGCGGGGCCTCTTGCGAACTTTTTGCTCGCTATTGTTGTCTACTGGATTGTCTTTATGATTGGGATTCCGTCTGTTCGCCCAGTCATTGATAACATTAAGCCAAATTCCATTGCTGCTGAGGCAAATTTTGAGCCTCAGATGGAACTAAAATCGATAGACGGTATCGAAACACCTGATTGGAATTCAGTTCGTTTAGCACTAGTGAGTAAAATTGGTGATAGGGAATTTACTGCACAAGTTTTACCTCAAGGATATAATGAGCCGGTTTCTAAAACAGTAGATTTAAGCGCATGGCAGTTTGATCCTGAAAAGCAGGATCCTATTTTATCAATAGGGATTATGCCAGTGTCTGCGAAGGTTGACCCTGTCATCCATAAAGTGACGGAAGGCTTAGCGGGCGAGCGTGCCGGTTTAAAACCGGGAGATAGAATTATCAGTGTCAACGGAGAGCTACTGGATACTTGGAATCCAGTGACGAGAATAATCCGAAATAATCCGGGGACACCATTAAAATTAGCCGTACAACGTAATTCGACATTGATTGATTTAACCTTAGTTCCTGATGTTCAGGAAGGTAAAAAAGGTGAGCGTTTTGGCGTTGCTGGTGTCGAACTAACTGTATTACCGCTAGCTGATGAATATAAAATAGTGCAGCAATACAACCCTGTATCTGCACTATTTCAAGCTAGCGACAAGACTTGGCAGTTGATGAAACTGACAGTCAATATGATGGGTAAACTGGTTGTTGGGGATGTCAAACTCAATAACTTGAGCGGGCCGGTATCTATCGCAAAAGGTGCGGGGGTTTCGGCGGAGTCAGGCTTGGTATATTATCTGATGTTTATTGCGCTGATTAGCGTGAACTTAGGCATCATCAATCTATTTCCATTGCCTGTGTTAGATGGGGGGCACTTACTCTTCTTATTAATTGAAAAAATTAAAGGGAGTCCAGTGTCTGAGCGAGTACAAGACTTTAGTTTTCGAATTGGTGCAATGGCATTGATTCTGTTAATGGGACTTGCACTTTTTAATGATTTCTCTCGCTTCTAATTTTGTAAGCTTGGGACCAGTAAGGAATACGCATAACAACGATGGCGATGAAAAAGTTGCTCATAGCGTCGCTGCTTTTAGGTAGCGCCACTGCATACGGTTCAGACGGATTCGTAGTTAAAGACATTCGTTTCGAAGGTCTACAACGCGTCGCCGTTGGTGCAGCATTATTGAACATGCCTGTCAGGGTCGGGGATTCAATCGATAACGAAGATATTAGTCGTTCGATTCGCTCACTATTCTCTACAGGTAACTTCGAAGATGTTAGGGTCCTGCGTGATGGAAATACGCTGATCGTTCAAGTTAAAGAACGACCAACCATCGCGAGTATCACTTTTACAGGTAACAAATCTGTAAAAGATGACATGCTAAAGCAGAACTTGGAAGCATCCAATGTCCGTGTGGGTGAAGCATTAGACCGCACTAAAATTGCGAATATTGAAAAAGGTTTAGAGGACTTTTATTACAGTGTTGGTAAATACAACGCGACAGTAAAAGCGGTGGTCACGCCATTACCACGTAACCGCGTGGATTTAAAATTTGTGTTTTCTGAAGGCGTGTCTGCAAAAATCCAACAGATCAACATCGTAGGTAATAAAAATTACTCAACAGCGGAATTGGTGAACAAACTCCAATTACGTGACGATGTGCCATGGTGGAACCTTGCGGCTGACCAAAAATATCAAAAACAAAAATTGGCGGGTGACTTAGAAACCCTGCGCAGTTTCTACCTTGATCGTGGTTATGCACGTTTCAATATTGACTCAACGCAAGTGAGTCTGACACCAGACAAAAAAGATATCTACATTACGATTAATGTCACTGAAGGAGATCAATATAAGATTTCTGGTGTGGACGTTAATGGTAATACGGCAGAGCATTTAGCGGATATCCAAGAGCTGATCACCATCACACCAGGTGAGTTATACAATGGTGCTCAAGTGACTCAGATGGAAAACCAAATTAAAGACCTGTTTGGTCGTTATGGTTATGCCTATCCGCGCGTAATGACTCAGCCAGAAATTAATGATGCTGATAAGACAGTTAAACTGCATGTTAACGTGGATGCAGGTAACCGTTTCTATGTTCGTCAAATTCGTTTCCAAGGTAACGATACCAGTAAAGATTCCGTTTTACGCCGTGAAATGCGTCAAATGGAAGGTGCTTGGTTAGGTAACGATTTAGTTGAATTAGGTAAAGAGCGTCTGAACCGTACTGGTTTCTTCGAAACGGTTGATGTTGAAACTCAGCGTATTCCGGGTAGCCCAGACCAAGTTGATGTTATCTATAAAGTTAAAGAACGTAATACCGGTTCAATGAACTTTGGTGTTGGTTTTGGTACTGAAAGTGGCGTGAGCTTCCAAGTCGGTGTCACTCAGGATAACTGGTTGGGTACAGGTAATGCGGTTGGCATTAACGCTAGCCGAAATGACTACTCAACAAACGTCGAGTTTTCAATGACAGACCCTTACTTCACTGTTAACGGTGTGAGTCTGGGTGGACGTATTTTCTATAACGACTTTAGTGCGAAAGATGCGGACTTATCTGGCTATAACAACAAAACGTATGGTTTAGATAGTACATTAAGCTTCCCATTCAATGAAAATAACTCCTTCCGTATTGGTGCGGGTTATGTTCATAACGACCTGTCTGACATGCGTGCGCAAGCTGCAATGTGGGACTATCTACAATCCATGGGTGAAAACCCACCGGTGACTAAAGATGGTCGTAACAAAGAAAGCTTCAGAGCGGATGACTTTACACTGAATTTAGGTTGGACTTATAACTCCTTAAACCGTGGTTTCTTCCCAACATCGGGTAACAAAACTAGCGTTTCAGGTAAAGTGACAATCCCTGGTTCTGATAACGAATACTACAAACTGCGTTTTGATACCGCCCAATACGTCCCATTGAATGATGATGAAACATGGGTTGTATTAGGTCGCGCGCAGGCGGGCTATGGTGATGGTATTGGTAGTAAGCAAATGCCATTCTATGAGAACTTCTATGCAGGGGGCTCTAGCACCATCCGTGGTTTCCGTTCGAATAATATCGGTCCGAAAGCGGTTTATCTGAAGAATATTAATGGTGTTGACGGACCTGAACCGGGTAGTCCATCCAGCGATGCGGTTGGTGGTAACGCGATGTATGCAGGTTCATTTGAGCTGATTACACCAACGCCATTTATCGACGAGAAATATGCGAATACGATCCGTACATCTCTGTTTGTAGATGCGGGAACCGTATGGGATACCAATTGGAACAGTATTAACCCAGCATGGCGTGCAGGCATGCCTGACTACGGTACAGCAACTAACGTCCGTGTTTCTACGGGTATTGCTTTACAGTGGATTTCGCCACTTGGGCCTCTGGTCTTCTCCTATGCGCAACCTATCAAGGATTACGAAGGCGACAAATCAGAACAGTTCCAATTTAATATTGGTAGAACTTGGTAATAATTCAGTCTCTATCGAAATCAGCCCTCATAAAATAATGAGGGCTACCAAAATTTCCAGCCATAAGAATGGGTTAAGGAGTTTAGTGTGAAAAAATTGTTGTGTGCAGCGGGTGTGAGTATTGCTTTAGCAATGTCTGCGGGTGCGTATGCTGAAAAAATCGCTATCGTAAATGTTGGCGAAGTTTTCCAAAACATGCCTGCTCGTGAAGCCGTTGCTAAACAGCTTGAGAGTGAATTCAAAAGCCGTGCTACTGAACTGCAGAATCTGGAAAAAGATCTGCAATCACGCGTAGAAAAACTGCGTCGTGACGGTGCGACTATGAGCACTAGCGATCGTGAAAAGCAGGAAAAAGAATTAATCACTAAACGTGACCAGTTCGCTGAGAAAGCTCAAAAATTTGAAGAAGACAACCGTCGTCGTCAAGCTGAAGAGCGTAATAAGATCCTGAGCCGTATCCAAGATTCTATTAAATCTGTTGCAGCGAAAGAAGGCTATGACGTTGTTATCGATGCAAACGCGGTTGCGTATGCAAAAGATGGTATCGATATCACCAGTCAGGTTCAAAAACAGGTTAAATAATAGATGTCTTCAATTCGATTAGCTGACCTCGCTCAGCAGTTGAATGCACAGTTACACGGTGATGGCGATATCGTCATCACCGGTATTGCACCGATGTATTCAGCGAACAATCAGCAGATTACTTTTTTATCTGATAGCCGTTACAGCGATAAATTGGCAGATTGCCAAGCTGCTGCTGTGGTATTAACTGAAAAAGATCTGAGTGCTTGTAAGGTTGCTGCACTGGTTGTAGATAATCCTTATCTTGCTTATGCGCATATGGCGCAAATTATGGATACCACTCCAGCCCCGGCAGAGAATATCCATGCATCAGCGGTTATCGCTGATGATGCCCAGCTTGGCCAGAATGTTGCAATTGGCGCGAATGCTGTTATCGAAAGTGGCGTTGTGCTAGGCGATAACGTTGTGATTGGTGCAGGTTGTTTTATTGGTAAAAATACCCGCATTGGTGCAGGCACTCGTTTATGGGCGAATGTCAGTGTTTACCATCATGTTGAGATTGGTGAAAGTTGCTTGATCCAGTCAGGTACAGTGATCGGTTCTGATGGCTTTGGTTATGCCAACGATCGTGGTAATTGGATCAAGATCCCACAATTAGGTACCGTGATCATCGGGTCTCGTGTTGAGATCGGCGCGTGTACAACAATTGACCGTGGCGCATTAGATAACACAGTCATTGGTAATGGCGTTATCATCGATAACCAATGCCAAATTGCGCACAATGTAACAATAGGCGATAATACCGCAGTTGCGGGTGGCGTCATCATGGCTGGTAGTTTAAAAATCGGTCGCTATTGTATGATTGGCGGAGCCAGTGTTATCAATGGTCATATGGAAATCTGTGACAAGGTTACCGTAACAGGTATGGGAATGGTCATGCGACCAATTACTGAGCCAGGAGTTTACTCTTCCGGTATTCCTTTACAGCCGAATAAAGCATGGCGTAAAACCGCGGCTTTAGTCTTAAGCATCAATGAGATGAATAAGCGTCTAAAGACACTTGAACGTGAATTAGATAGCCAAAATCAAAAAAATCAGTAATTATTTGGTAATTCAAGCTAAAATAGTTTCTTGAGTTACGTTTTTTCCGGCCTGCCTGTTAACTCACCCTTGAGTTAAAGCGGGCCGATTCATTAATTAGATAGTATTAATAGACAGGAAGAGTATTTCGATGAGTGATAATCATACTCTGAATATAGAAGAAATCTTAGAACTACTTCCGCACCGTTACCCATTCCTTTTGGTTGACCGTGTATTGGATTTTGAAGAAGGTAAATCTTTGCGCGCGGTAAAGAACGTCTCTTTTAACGAGCCATTCTTTCAGGGACATTTCCCTAGCAAACCAATTTTCCCGGGTGTTTTAATTTTAGAAGCAATGGCTCAGGCTACTGGTATTCTTGCGTTTAAAAGCGTAGGCAAACTTGAACCCGGCGAACTGTATTATTTTGCAGCGATTGATAACGCACGCTTTAAACGTCCAGTTCTGCCAGGAGATCAAATGATCCTGGAAGTTGAATTTATCAAAGAACGTCGCGGTGTTGCACGTTTTAAAGGTGTAGCAAAAGTTGATGGAGAAGTGGCCTGCGAAGCAGAAATGATGTGCGCCCGTCGTCGTGAGGTCTGATATGATTGACAAAACTGCCTATGTTCATCCCTCATCTATTGTAGAAGATGGAGCTGTTATTGGTGCCAATGTTCGCATTGGTCCTTTTTGCTATATCGGCGCTAATGTTGAAATTGGTGAAGGTACTGAGCTGAAATCTCACGTTGTTGTCAACGGACACACGAAAATTGGTCGTGACAACGTTATTTTTCAATTTGCTTCGATTGGTGAAATTAACCAAGACCTGAAATACCAAGGTGAGCCAACTCGCGTTGAGATTGGCGACCGTAACCGCATCCGTGAAAGTGTGACTATCCACCGTGGAACCACACAAGGTGGCGATCTAACTAAAATTGGTAATGATAATTTACTGATGGTTAACGTCCATATTGCGCATGACTGCATCATTGGTAACCGCTGTATTATCGCGAATAACGGAACGTTAGGTGGTCACGTCACTCTTGGTGATTTCGCTATTATTGGTGGCATGACTGCGGTGCATCAATTCTGTCAGATTGGTGCGCACGTAATGGTCGGTGGATGCTCTGGTGTTGCACAAGACGTACCTCCATACGTTATAGCACAGGGCAACCATGCAACTCCATTTGGTTTAAACCTTGAAGGTTTAAAACGCCGTGGTTTTGAAAAAGAATCTCTGCACGCTATTCGTAACGCTTACAAAACGTTATATCGTTCAGGGAAATCTTTAGAAGAAGCACGTGAAGAAATTGCTGAAATGGCAAAAACTGACGAACACGTCAAAGTATTTAGTGATTTCTTAGAAGACTCAGCACAATCTAAGCGCGGAATTATTCGTTAATTTTTTCAGCTGTAGATGAACACAAGAAAAGGCCTTTAATAAGGAGCGAATTTTGGTGAATAGCAACCGCCCACTTACTATTGGCCTTGTTGCCGGAGAAACCTCTGGTGATATCTTAGGCGCTGGGCTCATCCGCGCTTTAAAACAACAAGTTCCCAATGCCCGTTTTGTCGGTGTTGCTGGCCCACTCATGCAAGCAGAAGGTTGTGAAGCTTGGTATGAAATGGAAGAGCTCGCCGTCATGGGGATTGTTGAAGTCCTCGGTCGTTTACCTCGTTTATTATCCATCCGTAAAGATCTAACTCAGCGTTTTACTGAGTTACAACCTGATGTATTTGTTGGTATTGACGCGCCTGATTTTAATATCACCCTTGAAGGTCGTTTAAAATCAAAAGGTATCAAAACTATCCATTATGTCAGCCCATCGGTATGGGCATGGCGCCAAAAACGCGTTTTCAAAATCGGTCGCTCCACCAATTTAGTCTTGGCATTTCTTCCGTTTGAGAAAGCATTTTATGACCGTTTTGATGTTCCTTGCCGTTTTATTGGGCACACTATGGCGGACTCAATCCCCTTAAATCCTGATAAACTGGCTGCCCGTGAGCGTTTAAATATCCCCACGACTGCAAAATGTTTAGCATTGTTACCGGGAAGCCGTCATTCTGAAGTCGAAATGCTCAGTGCTGATTTCTTAAAAACCGCTACACTATTAAGTAGCCACTTTGCCGATCTACATATTGTTGTGCCTCTGGTAAATCAGAAACGACGCCAACAATTCGATGAGATAAAACAACAGGTTGCTCCAGAGTTGAATGTCCATATTCTGGATGGACAGGCTCGCGATGCAATGACTGCGGCAGATGCGACATTACTCGCTTCAGGCACCGCCGCCTTAGAATGTATGCTAACCAAATGTCCAATGGTAGTGGGCTATCGTATGAAGCCCTTTACATTCTGGCTCGCGAAACGCTTAGTCAAAACGCCTTATGTTTCTTTGCCAAATTTATTGGCAGGGAAAGAAATCGTGAAAGAACTACTCCAAGAAGAGTGCCAGCCACAGCAGCTTGCCGACCAGTTACTTCCATTGTTGGAAGGCGGAGAGCAAGTCGATGCGCTGAAGGAAACTTTCTTACAATTGCATCAACTGATTCGTTGTGATGCAGACCAACAAGCCGCTGATGCTGTATTAGATTTGGTTAGAAAATAATGGAATTTATATACCCAAAAGCCAACTTAATTGCTGGCGTTGATGAAGTGGGACGTGGACCGCTTGTCGGTGCCGTCGTGACCGCTGCTGTGATTTTAGACCCCAACAATCCGATTGAAGGGCTTGCGGACTCAAAAAAACTGAGCGAAAAAAAGCGTGAAAAGCTGTTCGATGAGATCAAAGAAAAAGCGCTGTGTTGGTGTATTGGCCGCGCAGAACCAGAAGAAATCGATCAATTGAATATATTGCATGCCACAATGTTAGCTATGCAAAGAGCGGTAGAAGGCCTTTCCATTCAACCAGAGTTCGTTTTAGTCGATGGTAACCGCTGCCCTAAACTGACCATGCCATCACAGGCCGTTGTTAAAGGTGATAGTTTAGTCCAAGAGATCAGCGCTGCATCCATTCTGGCGAAAGTGGTCAGAGACAGAGAAATGGTCGAGCTTGATAAAGCTTTCCCTGAATATGGTTTTGCGAAACACAAAGGCTATCCCACAGCGTATCATTTAGAAAAATTAGCTGAGTTTGGCGCTACCGAGTTTCACCGTAAAAGCTTCGCGCCTGTAAGACGTGCGTTAGACATTAAATAGTCGGCATAAGAAAAATAGGTATAAGGTTAATGGCTTCTCCTCGTTTTATTCATCTACGTGTTCACAGTGACTACTCCATGATTGATGGGCTGGCAAAAACCGGCCCATTAGTGAAAAAAGTCGCCGCCATGGGCATGCCTGCATTTGCCATCACGGATTTTACTAACCTTTGTGGGTTAGTGAAGTTTTATGGTGCGGCTCATGGTGCGGGTATCAAGCCAATCATTGGGGCTGATTTTTATATGGAAAGTGAGCAACTTGGTGATGAGGTTGCGCATTTAACGGTTCTGGCTCGCAACAACGAAGGCTATCAAAATCTCACCTTACTCATCTCCGAAGCATACCAAAAAGGCTATGGTGCCATTGGCCCAACGATTCACCGGGATTGGCTTGTCAAACATAAAGAAGGTTTAATCCTATTATCAGGTGGGCGAAAAGGAGATGTGGGGCAATTTTTACTGCGCGGCAATCAAGCGTTAGTGGATGAAAGCCTTGAGTTTTATCAAACCCATTTTCCAGATGCTTACTATCTTGAGCTTATTCGTACTGGGCGACCTGATGAAGAGAGCTACCTACATGCCGCTGTCGAGTTAGCAACTCAGCGTGGCCTGCCTGTTGTGGCAACCAACGATGTCTGTTTCATTGAAAGCAGTGATTTTGATGCCCATGAAATTCGTGTCGCGATTCATGATGGATTCACGTTAGCCGATCCGAAGCGTCCAAAAAATTATAGTCCTCAGCAATACTTACGTACTGAAGAAGAGATGTGCGAGCTGTTTGCCGACATCCCTGAAGCATTAGAAAACAGTGTAGAGATTGCTAAGCGCTGTAACGTCACTATTCGTCTTGGTGAATATTTCCTACCGAAATTCCCAACAGGGGATATGGAAACGGAAGACTTTCTGGTCATGCGTTCAAAAGAAGGTCTGGAAGAGCGCCTCAAATTCCTATTCCCAGATGAAAAAGTCCGAGCAGAAAGACGCCCTGAATATGATGAACGTTTGGAAATCGAACTCAACGTTATCAACCAAATGGGGTTCCCCGGCTACTTCTTGATCGTGATGGAGTTTATCCAGTGGTCGAAAGATAACGGCGTCCCTGTTGGTCCGGGACGAGGCTCAGGTGCGGGTTCTTTAGTGGCCTATGCTCTAAAAATCACTGACCTAGACCCACTTGAACTTGACCTACTGTTTGAGCGTTTCTTGAACCCAGAGCGGGTATCAATGCCAGACTTCGACGTTGACTTCTGTATGGAAAAACGCGACCAAGTTATTGATCACGTTGCTCAAATGTATGGGCGGGACGCGGTATCCCAGATTATTACCTTTGGTACGATGGCAGCAAAAGCCGTTATTCGTGACGTGGGACGTGTACTGGGTCACCCTTACGGTTTCGTTGACCGAATTTCTAAACTGGTTCCCCCTGATCCGGGAATGACCCTTGAAAAAGCCTTTGAAGCAGAACCGCAGCTGCCTGAAATTTATGAAGCAGATGAAGAGGTTAAAGCGCTAATCGATATGGCGCGTAAGCTTGAAGGGGTAACGCGTAACGCCGGTAAGCACGCCGGTGGGGTAGTTATTGCACCAACTAAAATTACGGATTTTGCACCGCTCTATTGCGATGCTGAAGGTAATAACCCCGTTACACAATTCGATAAGAACGATGTCGAATATGCTGGCTTGGTAAAATTCGACTTCTTAGGTCTGCGTACGCTAACCATTATTAACTGGGCATTGGAGATGATCAATGCCCGTCGAGCGAAGCAAAATTTAGAACCGATTGATATTGCAGCTATTCCTTTACAGGATAAGAAAAGCTTCGATATGTTGCAGCGCTCGGAAACCACGGCGGTATTCCAATTAGAATCCCGAGGAATGAAGGATCTGATTAAACGCCTGCAGCCGGACTGTTTTGAAGATATGATCGCTCTGGTGGCGTTATTCCGCCCAGGCCCGCTGCAATCGGGGATGGTAGATAACTTTATCGACCGTAAACATGGTCGTGAAGAGATCTCATATCCTGATGTAAATTGGCAGCACGAATCATTAAAACCTGTTCTAGAGCCAACTTATGGTATTATCCTATACCAAGAACAGGTTATGCAGATTGCTCAGGTTTTAGCAGGCTATACCCTCGGTGGCGCGGATATGTTGCGTCGTGCGATGGGTAAAAAGAAACCTGAAGAGATGGCAAAACAGCGCTCCGTTTTTGAGGAAGGTTCCATCAAAAATGGCGTAGATGGCGAATTGTCGATGAAAATCTTTGACTTGGTGGAAAAATTCGCCGGTTATGGATTTAACAAATCACACTCCGCAGCCTACGCGCTGGTCTCGTACCAAACATTATGGCTAAAAGCCCACTATCCGGCTGAATTTATGGCTGCAGTAATGACTGCGGATATGGATAACACGGAAAAAGTGGTGGGTCTGGTTGATGAATGTTGGCGTATGGGCTTGAAAGTATTGCCACCAGATATCAATAGTGGGTTATATCACTTCCATGTGAATGATGAAGGTGAGATAGTTTACGGCATCGGCGCAATTAAAGGCGTTGGTGAAGGGCCAATCGAAGCGATTATTGAAGCTCGCCAACAAGGTGGGATCTTTAAAGAAATTTTCGATCTTTGTGCTCGCGTGGATATTAAAAAGATCAACCGCCGCGTGATGGAAAAGCTGATCATGGCAGGGGCATTCGATCATTTAGGTCCTCACCGCGCGGCCTTGATGTCATCCCTTGAAGATGCATTAAAAGCGGCAGATCAGCATGCGAAAGCAGAAGCTATCGGGCAAGGAGATATGTTTGGGGTGCTTGCCGAAGCCCCGGAGCAGGTTGAAAGTTCTTACGCGAGTGTGCCGAAGTGGCCTGAGCAAGTCGTGCTAGAAGGTGAGCGCGAAACGTTGGGTCTCTATTTGACAGGTCACCCAATAACGCGATACTTAAGTGAGATAGAGCGTTATACAAATGGTTTGAGATTGAAAGATGTGAACCCAACCCCTCGTGGTCAAGTGACAACTGTGGTAGGTTTAGTGCTCTCTGCCAAAGTGATCACCACTAAACGTGGAAACCGAATTGGGATATGCACGCTCGATGATCGTTCCGGTCGTCTGGATATTATGTTATTTTCAGATGCGCTGGATAAATACCAACATATGTTGGAAAAAGACAATATTTTAATTGCCACCGGTCAGGTCAGCTTTGATGATTTCAATGGTGGTAATAAAATGACAGTGCGCGAATTGATGGATATCGGCGAAGCAAGGGAAAAGTATGCGCGCGGCCTTGCAATTTCACTGTCCGATAAACAGATTAACGATCAATTACTGAATCGGCTTCGTAATGCGCTTGAACCTCACCGTTCAGGCACGATACCGGTTCACTTGTATTATCAGAAGGATGATGCCAGAGCTAAGCTTAAGTTTGGCGTTGTTTGGCGTGTAACACCCGTGGATCCCCTTCTGAACGACCTTCGAACTCTGCTGGGTAGTGAGCAGGTAGAATTAGAATTTGACTAAAATAGGAATATTATGAGTCTGGACTTTCTTGATTTTGAACAGCCGATTGCTGAATTAGAGGCGAAAATCGATTCCCTAACTGCAGTTAGCCGTCAAGATAACAACTTAGAAGTCAACCTAGATGAAGAGGTTGCTCGTTTACGTGAAAAAAGTGTTGAACTGACACGTAAGATTTTCTCTGATCTGGGGGCTTGGCAAATTGCTAAACTCGCTCGTCACCCACGTCGTCCATACTCTTTGGACTACATTTCCCGTATTTTTACAGATTACCAAGAGTTAGCGGGTGATCGTGCGTATGCCGATGACAAAGCGATTATTGGTGGTCTGGCTCGTTTAGATGGCCGCCCAGTGATGGTTATTGGCCATCAAAAAGGCCGTGAAACGAAAGAGAAAATTCGCCGTAACTTTGGTATGCCGGCACCAGAAGGCTACCGTAAGGCACTGCGTCTGATGGAAATGGCTGAGCGTTTTAACTTGCCAATTATTACGTTTATCGATACACCGGGTGCATATCCGGGTGTTGGTGCAGAAGAGCGCGGTCAATCCGAAGCGATTGCGCGTAACTTACGTGAAATGTCTCGCTTATCCGTTCCAGTGATCTGTACTGTGATCGGTGAAGGCGGTTCAGGTGGTGCATTAGCGATTGGTGTGGGTGATAAAGTGAATATGCTGCAATACAGCACCTATTCCGTTATCTCACCAGAAGGCTGCGCATCTATTCTGTGGAAAAGTGCCGATAAAGCACCATTAGCGGCTGATGCGATGGGTATTACGGCGCCTCGCTTGAAAGAGCTGAAGCTGATTGATAGTGTGATCCCTGAACCTCTGGGCGGCGCTCATCGTAACTACGATGAAATTGCAGAATCTCTGAAAGCACAAATCACGCAAGACTTGAATGAGTTAGAAACTCTGGATGAAGAAGCACTGAAAAATCGTCGTTATCAACGTCTGATGGGATATGGTTACTGCTAATTAGCTAACCTATTAAGTGCAATCCATTCTATTTTGAAACGGGAGTCGGTTTAGCCAACTCCCGTTTTTTATTATCTTTAATATAATATTGAATTAAGAAGTGAGTGGAATAAAGGGAAGATAATGGCGAAATCCTCACAGCATATTCTCGCAACAGTTCGAGAAAAAATCGGAAGCTACCGAAAAATTCTGGTTGGATTCAGTGGTGGTATCGACTCCACGGTATTGCTTCATGCTCTTTATCAGATAAAAATCAGTGAATTACCGTCATTAGAAATCCGCGCCATTCATATTCATCATGGTTTAAATATTCAAGCGGATAAGTGGGAAATTCACTGTGCTTCATTATGTCAACAATGGAATATCCCGTTTATTTGCCAGCGTGTAACCGTAGACAGCACTCAGATTGGTGTTGAAGCAGCAGCAAGAGCTGAACGTTATCAGGCATATCGCGATGAGCTACTCGACGATGAGATTTTAGTGACGGCTCAGCATCTTGATGATCAAGCTGAAACATTCATGCTGGCGCTTAAGCGAGGCAGTGGACCCGCAGGACTTTCCTCAATGCCAGAGTCACTTCCTTTTCAAGCGAAAAATGGAAAAACGATTCTACTACGACCTTTATTAGTCATTTCTCGCCATGAATTAGAAAACTATCGAGCGGAATATCAACTTCCTTGGGTTGAAGATGATAGTAATCAAGACGACCGATATGATCGTAATTTCCTGCGCTTGCATATTATGCCAAGATTATCTGAACGCTGGCCACATTTTGCGAATGCAGTTTCCCGAAGCGCCTCATTATGTGCAGAACAAGAGGCGCTGCTGGACGAGCTACTGCAAGATTCACTGGATGATATCATTGATTACCGTGGTGGATTATATATTGATGGGCTTATCCAGTGCTCAACTGCCAAGCGTAACGCCTTGATCCGCCGTTGGATTGGCCTCCATCATCTTGCTATGCCACCATTTAATCAATTAGAACGAATTTGGCAGGAAGTGGCACTTGCTCGGCAGGATGCAGAACCTATCTGCCGTTTGGGGGGCGTGGAAATTCGCCGTTATCAAGGGGCTCTGTGGGTGGTTAAGCGCATTAATAGCCTGGTGGGAAAACAATATCAGTGGAATTATCCTGAGGATTATTTATTACCTGAATCACTGGGAACGCTGGTTGTGATGGATGGAGAAGGGCAGATCCGTCCACCACAAGAAACAGAAAAGGTGACAGTTCGCTTTGGATTGCAAGGCTCGCTAAATATTGTTGGTCGCCATCATTCACGTAGCAGCAAGAAAATTTGGCAAGAGCTGGGCGTTGCACCGTGGATGAGGGAAAGAACCCCACTAATTTACTATAATGAAACTCTTATTTGTGCAGTAGGCTGTTTTATTACCCCGGACGGATTTGTGGGAGAGAATAATATTGGCATTGCTATTGATTGGCAAAATTCCGAGTATTGGATTAATACCGATGAGTTTTCCAGAGAATAACGTGAATAAACTATCTATAAATTAGAAACCCCTTATGACTGTGACTACCATAAGGGGCATAGAAGAAACTCAGAAAAAACGAGTATTAGTGGGAGTGGTCGACAACGATAGTGCCGATTTCAGGATGACTGAAGGATGAGATAATATCCAGTCGTAGCTCCTTAGTGCCTTCCTGTGTGATCAGGACGAGGTACTCAATTTTTTTTCGTAGGAGCAAATCACTGGCTTGCCCTTCAATATTCTCGCCGTCATTAAGCTTAATTTGCAGCTTTAATTGACGCTGGCATGCGATTTCTAGATATTCGTAATCATCACAATTGATTGGTTGATATTCATTATCTGTAGACATATTCCCTCACCACTGTGTTAGTGGCGGTTATTGCCGCCTTGAACATGTTTGTTTTATCTAAAAACACTAGCATTTATCGACTAAGCATTTACCGATGAAATAAAAAGCTAAATCAAAAAGTGCTTCGCTCGATAATAGCATAGTAATTTAATAACTATAATCAGTGACGTGGGAAAAGGAAAATTCTTATTCACTAAACTGATATCTTTAGCTGGTTATTTATCCGATTGTAAATTTTTGCATACCTTATTTTTTTATTTCTTGAAATGCTATGATGTATTAATAAGCGAAACAGTAATAATTGAATGATCTGAAAGGAATTATAATGAAGAAAGTACTTTTATTGGCTCTTATTTCGGCGGGTGCTGTGGCATTATCCGGTTGTCAAAGCAGTGTGAACGAAGCGAACTTCGCTCCTGTAGACCATGTTTATAGTGGTGTACTTCCTTGTGCAGATTGTTCGGGTATTGAAGCCACATTATTAGTCAATCCAGATGGTAGCTATGTTGAGCAACTGCTTTATTTAGAAACCCGTGAAGGGAACCAAATGTTCCATGAAACAGGGAACTGGTCTAGCACGGAAAATGTATTAACATTAACTAACTCGAAAGCAGAGCGTACATACTTTGCACAATCTCCTGATAACCAGTCAATCACACTGCTGGATTTAGAAGGCAAAGCGATTGAGAGCTCAATGAACCATACCTTAAAACAGGTCACTCCAAGTAAAAAACGTGGCGAATATCGTTATATGGCGGATGCCGCTATATTTACTGAATGTGGTTCTGGGCGTAAATATGCAACGTCAGGCATTGAACTAGAGAAAGCTTATAGTGATACTGATGTGGATGGCGGCACGCCAGTTTATTTAGAGGTGGATGGTTTCTATTCTATTCGCCCATCCATGGAAGATGGCCAATTTGATTCTGCATTTATTCCTACTGGGAATATTCAGTTCGATAAAACCCGCTCTTGCAAATAACCTGAATTCGTTTTGGTTATATAGTAAAAAGGCTTAGTGACAATAAAAAAGCTCAGGGACAGTAACACTGAACTCTGAGCTTTTTGTATTTAGGCTAACGTAACGGTTATTTAGCTAGTTTTTCTTTCAGGAAGCTAACCACGTTATCTAAACCAACCAGTTGTTTGTCATCACTGCGGCGTGATTTATATTCAACTTGGTTAGTATCTAAATTACGGTCACCAATGACGATAGTGTATGGAACACCAATCAGTTCCATATCGGCAAACATCACACCCGGGCGTTCTTTACGGTCATCGAAAATAACATCGATACCTTGTGCTTTCAGGTCTGCATACAGTTTTTCAGCAACTTCTTTAACGCGATAAGACTTATGCATGTTCATTGGCAGGATAGCAACGTGGAATGGTGCGATAGCATCTGGCCATACAATACCGCGTTCATCGTGGCTCTGCTCAATCGCTGCTGCAACAATACGAGTTACACCAATACCATAGCAACCCATTGTCACGATTTGGTTATGACCTTCTTCGTTCTGCACAGAGGCTTTCATCGCTTCAGAATATTTTGTGCCTAACTGGAAGATATGACCTACTTCGATACCGCGTTTGATTAACAGGGTACCTTTACCATCTGGGCTTGGGTCACCCGCTACCACATTACGCAGGTCGTAAACTTCTGGCAGTGGGAGGTCACGTTCCCAGTTGATGCCAAAGTAGTGTTTACCATCAACATTTGCACCTGCACCAAAGTCACTCATCACGGCAACGCTGCGGTCAATGACGATTGGCATTGGCATATTCACTGGACCTAAAGAGCCTGGACCTGCATTAACTGCTTTGCGGATCTCTTCTTCTGATGCAAATTGCAGAGGACTTGCCACTAATGGGTGTTTTTCTGCTTTAATTTCATTCAGTTCATGGTCGCCACGAATTAACAGGGCAACTAAAGTATGACCAGAGTCTTTCTCAGCATGAACAATCAGAGTCTTAACGGTTTTCTCGATTGGCAGATTGAACTGTTCAACTAATTCAGCAATCGTTTTTGCATTTGGTGTATCCACTAAATGCATTTCTTGGCTTGGCGCTGCACGTTGAACATTTGGTGCAACCGCTTCAGCAAATTCGATATTAGCTGCAAAATCAGATTCAGTAGAGAAGACAACATCATCTTCACCGCTTTGTGCTAAAACTTGGAATTCGTGAGACGCGTTACCACCGATAGAACCGGTGTCTGCTTGCACTGCACGGAAATCAAAGCCAATGCGGGTGAAGATTTTGCTATAAGCTTGGTACATTGCATCGTAAGTTTCTTGCAATGACTCTTGGCTTGTGTGGAACGAGTATGCATCTTTCATGATAAATTCACGAGAACGCATTACACCGAAACGAGGACGAACTTCATCACGGAATTTGGTTTGAATTTGGAATAAATTCAATGGTAATTGTTTGTATGAAGTGATCTCGTTACGCACTAAATCAGTGATAACTTCTTCGTGGGTTGGACCTAAAACAAATGGGCGCTCGCCACGATCTACAAAGCGCAGTAACTCAGGGCCATATTGTTCCCAACGTCCACTTTCTTGCCATAAGTCAGCAGGTTGAACGACGGGTAAAGATACCTCGATAGCGCCTGCATTTTCCATTTCTTCACGAACGATGTTTTCTACTTTACGCAGAACACGCACGCCAGTGGGTAACCAGTCATACAGACCAGAAGCAAGTTTACGGATCATCCCTGCACGCAGCATCAGCTTGTGGCTGATAACTTCTGCATCCGCAGGGGTCTCTTTCAGAGTTGAGAGCAGATATTTGCTAGTACGCATTGTATAGGTTCCATTAGAACAACAAATCATGGTAGGGCTTACGCCTACCCAATAATTTAAAGCTGCTAAGCAGCGGAATAAACAGCTAGTCTACCAGTGACGATGCTTTGTCAAAAGAGGTTAACGCGATTTTTCATTACGTTCGATGGCAAACACTTCAGTGATATTATTAGTCACTCGCCAACGCACATTGAAATCTAATAAATGAACCGCATAATCACGGGCTTCATTGGATTGTTTCTTATAGGCAGGACGTGGGTCTTGCTTTAATACTTGCTCAATAAAAGAGGCTAATCCGGGATAGCGAGATTGGTATTTTTCACATTCAAGTTGAGCTTGTGTACTAAATATAACCTGCATATCTTCTGATGGCGCTTCTTGAGCATAACCGGCTTTGGCTGTTGTAATAGCTTCAGCAAAAGGCAGATACGGTTTGATATCGACCACTGGTGTGCCATCAACTAAATCTAGGCTACCGAGTTCAAGAATGACTTGGTTGTTTTCGATAGTCACGTCTTTTAATTCAACTAATGACATCCCGATAGGGTTTGGTCGAAATGTTGAACGAGTGGCAAATACACCCATTTTATCGTTACCACCTAAGCGGGGAGGGCGTACGAGAGGTTTCCAGCCACCTTCCATCGTTTGGTGAAAAACAAACAACACCCAAATATGACTAAATTGAGTTAATCCTCTAACGGCATTGGGGTCATTGTATGGCGGATGTAAATGCAAACGCCCAAAGCCGTTTTGAACCAGCCCAGGCTGGCGAGGAATAGCAAACTTTTCTTTATAAGGGGATTCGATATGCCCGATAACATTAAATTGAAAAGATTGCATAAGTTGATTATTCAACAATTTTCAATGCACTACCTTCACAGACCGTTGCTTGGAAACAACCCGGCGCTGATTTGGTTTGGCATTGATGTAGTAACACGGCATCCGCAGCGATATAAGCGGCTTGCGTCAACATACTGTTTTTAGCTGAATCAAGATTAATAGGCGGACTCTTTGCATTTTTTCTGCATGACTCACCAGACACAATACCTAAGTCACGAAATGGCATTCCTAATAATTCTTCAGGGCTGTTCATTAATTTAATGTTTTCTGCACTGACATCTTCTTCTTCAGTTTCTACAGGCAAAGGCTTCGATAATTTCATGCTCGAAAACCCTTTATTCATGCTGGGACTGGTGTATTGATTAATTCCGCACCCAGCTAAAGCAAATGTAGCGAGGGCGAGCAAAAACAATCTCATAAATATTACCTTTTTATTATCTGCGCTAGCGCATTAATTATGTAATCGGTTTAAAGCTAATTTATTTAAAACAAATCGGTTTAATGCATGTTGGTATGATACAAAAAAACTAGGTGACATAAAGTCACCTAGCATTTTATACACATTTTTTTTAAGAGAAAAGCTTACCAGCCTTTAACTGCACCACCATCGAATACTTCGTTGGCCTTTTCTGCCACTTCATTAGATTGATATGCTTGAATAAACTTCTTCACATTCTCGCTATCTTTATTATCTTCACGAGCCACAATAATGTTCACATATGGAGAATCTTTATCTTCAACAAACAGACCATCTTTTGCTGGAGTCAGTTTTGGTGTTGCACTGCTAGCCCAAGTTGTGTTGATGATAGCCAGTGCAATTTTTTGATCATCCAGAGCACGTGGTAATTGTGGTGCTTCTAATTCAACAAATTTTAAGCCTTTTGGATTCTCAACAACATCCAACACGGTAGGCATTAAACCTGTGCCATCTTTTAACTTAATTAAACCTTGTTTTTGCAGTAACAGTAATGAACGACCTAAGTTAGTTGGGTCATTTGGCAGCGCAACTTGTGAACCATCAGCCAATTCATCAATAGATTTAATTTGTTTAGAATATCCCGCGATTGGGTAAATAAAGGTATTTCCAACAGGGACTAACTTGTAGTTACGGTCTTTAATTTGCTGATCCAGATAAGGCTTATGTTGGAATGCGTTTGCATCGATATCACCTTTGCTTAATGCTTCGTTTGGTAATACGAAGTCATTGAAAGAGACTAATTCAACATTCAGTCCATATTTTTCTTTAGCAACTTTTTGTGCAACTTCAGCAACTTCAAACTCTTTGCCCATGATCACACCGACTTTGATGCTATTTGGATCTTTTTGTTTTTCACCACAGCCAGCGAGAGCTAATGTTCCCAACAGCGCGCCAACTACTGCAATTGATTTTAACTTAATAGACATAATTTACCCCTTTAGACACTATTTATAGCACCTTAACTACTGTATAGCGTTTTTTGGCGCTGCTATTGTTTCTGACTATCTAGATTACGGACTATTTATGTGACACTTTTTTCATTAGATATTCACCAGTGAACTGAATGATGAATACTAAGACAATCAATAGAACCAGAACGGTATTCATAACTAATGGATTATAAGTATAGTATCCATATTGCATTGCAATTTGTCCTAATCCACCGGAACCTACTGCACCACCCATTGCGGAATAACCGACTAACATAATTAATGTAATGGTTGCTGCGTTAATTAACCCCGGTAAAGATTCTGGCAGTAATACTTTGCGGATAATCTGTAACGGTGTTGCACCCATAGCGCGTGATGCTTCAATTAAACCATTTGGTACTTCTAATAATGCGTTTTCAACCATGCGAGCAATAAATGGAATTGCACCAACAGTCAATGGAACAATCGCACCTTCGATACCAATCGCAGAACCTACGATGAATTTGGTAAACGGGCTGATCCAGACTAATAAAATAATAAACGGTATTGAGCGGAATACGTTCACGACAGCAGAAATAACGCTATACAGAACGGTGTTTTCCATAACTTGCCCACGACGAGTGACATAAAGTAGGACGCCTGTCGGGATACCTAAAATAAAACCTAAAATTGCAGAAACGAAAGTCATGATAATCGTATCAATCGTTCCTGAAATAAGCAGTGAAATCATTCCCTCAGACATAACCTAAAACCTCAACTTTCACATGGTGCTCTTTCAAAAATGTAATAGTGGACTCAATGCCATTTTCTAAGCCGTGTAATTCAGCCAGCATCACACCGAATTTAACGCCACCGGCATAATCAATCTGAGAGCTTAAAATATTAATATCGATATCAAATTTACGTACGGCCATTGAGATTAATGGCGCATCCACCGATTGCCCTGTGAATTCCAGTTTCAATAACGGGGAGAGATCTTTACCTGATTCTGGCTGCAAACGTTCTTTATAGTCATCTGGAATATCGATAACTAATGTTGACTTAATAAATGCTTGAGCAACAGGCGTTTTAGGGTGAGAGAAAACTTCACTCACTTTATCTTGCTCAATAAGCTGACCGCCACTGATCACTGCCACTTGGTCACAAATGCGTTTCACGACATCCATTTCATGGGTGATTAATAAGATAGTTAAACCTAAGCGACGGTTGATATCTTTCAATAATTCTAAAATAGAGCGCGTCGTTGCTGGATCTAATGCACTTGTTGCTTCATCACACAGTAATACTTTTGGTGAGTTTGCTAAGGCGCGGGCAATAGCCACACGCTGTTTTTGACCACCAGAAAGATTCGCTGGATAAGCATCTCTCTTTTCAGATAAACCGACTAACTCTAATAATTCATTAACGCGCTGTTTAATGGTCTCTTTCGGTGTATTGTCTAATTCTAGTGGCAGTGCCACGTTATCAAACACAGTGCGCGAAGATAATAAATTAAAGTGCTGAAAGATCATGCCAATTCCACGGCGTGCTTTTGTAACTTCTTTCTCTGGCAGAGACGTTAAATCTTGTCCATCAACAATGACTTGCCCTGATGTTGGACGCTCCAGCATATTCACGCAACGAATTAAGGTACTTTTACCTGCGCCGGATGCACCAATGACACCATATATTTGACCAGCAGGAACATGCAGGCTGATATCAGTCAGTGCCTGTATATTGCGGTTTCCTTGCTGGAACACTTTATTAATATTTGAGAGCTTTATCATTCTATCTTCTATTCTCTGACGAATTATATTCAAGATACTGTATCTAACATGCATTGGATGTTAAGGCGTCTAGACGTCTAAGTCAACAAAGTTTGATGGATTTATTCTATTCTCATTTCATTTCTTTTCATGAGATACTAAAAACCATTTCAGTTTGAGGAGTAAAGCAGTGAGCAAAGGCATTCCAGCAATCTTTCTAGATAGAGATGGCACAATTAATATCGATCATGGCTATGTACACCAAATCGATGACTTCGAATTTATCGATGGCGCTATTGAAGCCATGATTGAACTCAAAAAAATGGGATATGCATTAGTTGTCGTGACTAATCAATCTGGTATTGGTCGTGGTATCTATACTGAAGACCAGTTTATGACGCTAACTGAGTGGATGGATTGGTCTCTTGCCGACCGTGGTGTTGATTTAGATGGTATCTATTTCTGCCCTCATCACCCGGATGCAGCGGTAGAAGAATATAAGCAAGAATGTAATTGCCGCAAGCCAAAACCAGGAATGCTTTTAGATGCTCAGGAATTTTTAAACATCGATATGGCTTCTTCTATTATGGTTGGCGACAAACTTGCAGATATGCAAGCGGGTAAAGCGGCTCTTGTGGGGACAAATGTATTAGTAAAAAGCGGCGAACCTGTTACAGATGACGCTATTGCGAGTGCAGATCTGGTGATTAATAGCCTTGCAGACCTACCAAAAGCCTTAAAAAGCATCACAAAGTAACCATTTTGGGTGATAAATCAGCACTTGGAAATTATTTTAAAAAAAACACTTGCGAGATTTTGGGAGCTCCCTATAATGCGCATCCGTTGTCACGACAAACCGGCTCGAAGAAAACCTCGAAGCCCCGTGATAACAGAGGTGAAGAAAGAAAATAGTTGAAAATAATCGCTTGACTTTCTAAATAAAAAACGTAGTATACGACACCTCGCGACAACGACCTAAAGTCGATAATCAAAAGATTAAGTCGCACCGCTCTTTAACAATTTATCAGACAATCTGTGTGGGCACTCACAGGACACTATCAAAAAAATATTTGATTTTAAGTCTTGAAGAGTGACTAACACGTTAATTCATATATATGAACTAATAGGTAATTTGGTTTCTTCGGAAATCAAACGACAGTAAACATTCTTTGAGCATCAAGCTTTTTAATTGAAGAGTTTGATCATGGCTCAGATTGAACGCTGGCGGCAGGCCTAACACATGCAAGTCGAGCGGTAACAGGGGAAGCTTGCTTCTCGCTGACGAGCGGCGGACGGGTGAGTAATGTATGGGGATCTGCCCGATAGAGGGGGATAACTACTGGAAACGGTAGCTAATACCGCATAATCTCTAAGGAGCAAAGCAGGGGAACTTCGGTCCTTGCGCTATCGGATGAACCCATATGGGATTAGCTAGTTGGTGAGGTAATGGCTCACCAAGGCGACGATCCCTAGCTGGTCTGAGAGGATGATCAGCCACACTGGGACTGAGACACGGCCCAGACTCCTACGGGAGGCAGCAGTGGGGAATATTGCACAATGGGCGCAAGCCTGATGCAGCCATGCCGCGTGTATGAAGAAGGCCTTAGGGTTGTAAAGTACTTTCAGTTGGGAGGAAGGCGTTGATGCTAATATCATCAACGATTGACGTTACCAACAGAAGAAGCACCGGCTAACTCCGTGCCAGCAGCCGCGGTAATACGGAGGGTGCAAGCGTTAATCGGAATTACTGGGCGTAAAGCGCACGCAGGCGGTTGATTAAGTTAGATGTGAAATCCCCGGGCTTAACCTGGGAATGGCATCTAAGACTGGTCAGCTAGAGTCTTGTAGAGGGGGGTAGAATTCCATGTGTAGCGGTGAAATGCGTAGAGATGTGGAGGAATACCGGTGGCGAAGGCGGCCCCCTGGACAAAGACTGACGCTCAGGTGCGAAAGCGTGGGGAGCAAACAGGATTAGATACCCTGGTAGTCCACGCTGTAAACGATGTCGATTTGGAGGTTGTTCCCTTGAGGAGTGGCTTCCGGAGCTAACGCGTTAAATCGACCGCCTGGGGAGTACGGCCGCAAGGTTAAAACTCAAATGAATTGACGGGGGCCCGCACAAGCGGTGGAGCATGTGGTTTAATTCGATGCAACGCGAAGAACCTTACCTACTCTTGACATCCAGAGAATTTAGCAGAGATGCTTTAGTGCCTTCGGGAACTCTGAGACAGGTGCTGCATGGCTGTCGTCAGCTCGTGTTGTGAAATGTTGGGTTAAGTCCCGCAACGAGCGCAACCCTTATCCTTTGTTGCCAGCACGTGATGGTGGGAACTCAAAGGAGACTGCCGGTGATAAACCGGAGGAAGGTGGGGATGACGTCAAGTCATCATGGCCCTTACGAGTAGGGCTACACACGTGCTACAATGGCGTATACAAAGAGAAGCGACCTCGCGAGAGCAAGCGGAACTCATAAAGTACGTCGTAGTCCGGATTGGAGTCTGCAACTCGACTCCATGAAGTCGGAATCGCTAGTAATCGTAGATCAGAATGCTACGGTGAATACGTTCCCGGGCCTTGTACACACCGCCCGTCACACCATGGGAGTGGGTTGCAAAAGAAGTAGGTAGCTTAACCTTCGGGAGGGCGCTTACCACTTTGTGATTCATGACTGGGGTGAAGTCGTAACAAGGTAACCGTAGGGGAACCTGCGGTTGGATCACCTCCTTACCATTGAAGTGTACTTGTGAAGTGCTCACACAGATTGTCTGATGAAATAGAGTAACGGTATCGATAGGCTTGTAGCTCAGGTGGTTAGAGCGCACCCCTGATAAGGGTGAGGTCGGTGGTTCAAGTCCACTCAGGCCTACCAAAATCGAATTGATGCTTCGTTATAACTCAGCTCGTTTACCAAATGTAAACGTCGCCAAGTTATGCCTTGCCTAAATTCAATTTAACTCAAAATTCTTTCTTAATGAAAGACTCGATACTGGAAATACCTTTATGGGGCTATAGCTCAGCTGGGAGAGCGCCTGCCTTGCACGCAGGAGGTCAGCGGTTCGATCCCGCTTAGCTCCACCATAAACTTTCTGATTATTCAGAATAGATTAGAAATAGTCTATTGCGAATAATTATGCTCTTTAACAATCTGGAACAAGCTGAAAATTGAAAACAACGCACATTGTTTATCGCTTAAACAATGTGAGAGTCTCTCAAAAATCTCAACTTGAATGTGTTCAATTGACCGTCGGGTCAGTTGATAAAGACACCTTCGGGTTGTGAGGTTAAGCGACTAAGCGTACACGGTGGATGCCTAGGCAATCAGAGGCGATGAAGGACGTGCTAATCTGCGATAAGCGTCGGTAAGGTGATATGAACCGTTATAACCGACGATTTCCGAATGGGGAAACCCAGTGCAATTCGTTGCACTATCGTTTGATGAATACATAGTCAAACGAGCGAACCGAGGGAACTGAAACATCTCAGTACCTCGAGGAAAAGAAATCAACCGAGATTCCCCTAGTAGCGGCGAGCGAACGGGGAGCAGCCCAGAGTCTTAATCAGCATTAGCATCAGGAGAACGGTCTGGAAAGGCCGGCAGTAAAGGGTGATAGCCCCGTATCCGAAGGTGTTAGTGTTGTGAACTCGACGAGTAGGGCGGGACACGTGTTATCCTGTCTGAATATGGGGGGACCATCCTCCAAGGCTAAATACTCCTGATTGACCGATAGTGAACCAGTACCGTGAGGGAAAGGCGAAAAGAACCCCGGCGAGGGGAGTGAAATAGAACCTGAAACCGTGTACGTACAAGCAGTGGGAGCACCCTTGTGGTGTGACTGCGTACCTTTTGTATAATGGGTCAGCGACTTATATTCTGTAGCAAGGTTAACCGTATAGGGGAGCCGTAGGGAAACCGAGTCTTAACTGGGCGAATGAGTTGCAGGGTATAGACCCGAAACCCGGTGATCTAGCCATGGGCAGGTTGAAGGTTGGGTAACACTAACTGGAGGACCGAACCGACTAATGTTGAAAAATTAGCGGATGACTTGTGGCTGGGGGTGAAAGGCCAATCAAACCGGGAGATAGCTGGTTCTCCCCGAAAGCTATTTAGGTAGCGCCTCGTGAACTCATCTTCGGGGGTAGAGCACTGTTTCGACTAGGGGGTCATCCCGACTTACCAACTCGATGCAAACTACGAATACCGAAGAATGTTATCACGGGAGACACACGGCGGGTGCTAACGTTCGTCGTGAAGAGGGAAACAACCCAGACCGCCAGCTAAGGTCCCAAAGTCATAGTTAAGTGGGAAACGAAGTGGGAAGGCTCAGACAGCCAGGATGTTGGCTTAGAAGCAGCCATCATTTAAAGAAAGCGTAATAGCTCACTGGTCGAGTCGGCCTGCGCGGAAGATGTAACGGGGCTAAACTATGCACCGAAGCTGCGGCAGCGATATGTAAATATTGTTGGGTAGGGGAGCGTTCTGTAAGCCTGTGAAGGTGTGCTGTGAGGCATGCTGGAGGTATCAGAAGTGCGAATGCTGACATAAGTAACGATAATGCGGGTGAAAAACCCGCACGCCGGAAGACCAAGGGTTCCTGTCCAACGTTAATCGGGGCAGGGTGAGTCGACCCCTAAGGCGAGGCAGAAATGCGTAGTCGATGGGAAACGGGTTAATATTCCCGTACTGGTGATAATTGCGATGGGGGGACGGAGAAGGTTAGGCTGGCCGGGCGACGGTTGTCCCGGTTTAAGGATGTAGGCAGGTGAATTAGGCAAATCCGGTTCACTATATGCTGAGGTCTGATGACGAGTCACTACGGTGGCGAAGTAGCTCATACCCCGCTTCCAGGAAAAGCCTCTAAGCTCTAGATTATCATTAATCGTACCCCAAACCGACACAGGTGGTCAGGTAGAGAATACTCAGGCGCTTGAGAGAACTCGGGTGAAGGAACTAGGCAAAATGGTGCCGTAACTTCGGGAGAAGGCACGCTGGCATTAGGTGAAGTGATTTACTCATGGAGCTGAAGCCAGTCGCAGATACCAGCTGGCTGCAACTGTTTATTAAAAACACAGCACTGTGCAAACACGAAAGTGGACGTATACGGTGTGACGCCTGCCCGGTGCTGGAAGGTTAATTGATGGGGTTATCCGTAAGGAGAAGCTCTTGATCGAAGCCCCAGTAAACGGCGGCCGTAACTATAACGGTCCTAAGGTAGCGAAATTCCTTGTCGGGTAAGTTCCGACCTGCACGAATGGCGTAATGATGGCCAGGCTGTCTCCACCCGAGACTCAGTGAAATTGAACTCGCTGTGAAGATGCAGTGTACCCGCGGCAAGACGGAAAGACCCCGTGAACCTTTACTATAGCTTGACACTGAACATTGAGCCTTGATGTGTAGGATAGGTGGGAGGCTTTGAAGCGTGGACGCCAGTCTGCGTGGAGCCAACCTTGAAATACCACCCTTTAATGTTTGATGTTCTAACGTAGCCCCATTATCTGGGGTGCGGACAGTGTCTGGTGGGTAGTTTGACTGGGGCGGTCTCCTCCCAAAGAGTAACGGAGGAGCACGAAGGTTGGCTAAGCATGGTCGGACATCATGCGGTTAGTGCAAAGGCATAAGCCAGCTTGACTGCGAGAGTGACGGCTCGAGCAGGTACGAAAGTAGGTCTTAGTGATCCGGTGGTTCTGTATGGAAGGGCCATCGCTCAACGGATAAAAGGTACTCCGGGGATAACAGGCTGATACCGCCCAAGAGTTCATATCGACGGCGGTGTTTGGCACCTCGATGTCGGCTCATCACATCCTGGGGCTGAAGTAGGTCCCAAGGGTACGGCTGTTCGCCGTTTAAAGTGGTACGCGAGCTGGGTTTAGAACGTCGTGAGACAGTTCGGTCCCTATCTGCCGTGGGCGTTGGAAGATTGAAAGGGGCTGCTCCTAGTACGAGAGGACCGGAGTGGACGCACCACTGGTGTTCGGGTTGTCATGCCAATGGCATTGCCCGGTAGCTAAGTGCGGAAGAGATAACCGCTGAAAGCATCTAAGCGGGAAACTTGCCTTGAGATGAGTCTTCCCTGACTCTTTAAGGGTCCTAAAGGAACGTTTAAGACTAAGACGTTGATAGGTTGGGTGTGTAAGCGTAGCGATACGTTGAGCTAACCAATACTAATGAACCGTGAGGCTTAACCTGACAACACCGAAGGTGTTTTCGAGATTGAGAGATTAAAGTTGATTCAATGAAGTGGGACGCCGAGAGGTGGACACAACAGCTTGTTCAGGATTGATATTCTGGTTTAGTGGATTAAAGGCTAAACGGGAATAAACAGAATTTGTCTGGCGGCAATAGCGCGGTGGTCCCACCTGACCCCATGCCGAACTCAGTAGTGAAACGCCGTAGCGCCGATGGTAGTGTGGGGTCTCCCCATGTGAGAGTAGGGAACTGCCAGACATTAAATTAGCCGAGAAGCCACCCATTGGGTGGCTTTTTTGCGTTTGGGGTACTGGAAATCATAGAAAGGTATACCACTAACTGTTTTACCATTCACAACGTCGGTGATGCCTCTACTCACTAACTGCCTAAAAGCGCCTAATATCGCTTTGCTTCCCAACCCATAAACGGTGTTTTTACTATCAGCAATAAAATTGCCCTGTATATTGAGTTGAAAACCGACCGCCATATTAACCTTACCCGCCTTATATCCTAATCAAGTAGTAAAGAATGCCTCTATTACGTGTATGTTTTTTCTTTGTTAAGCCATTATCTTGCAAGTTTATCATGGCGGATGGCAGGTAATTTGACGAAGATAGTTGGGCTAACCTGGAAAAGTCACAAAAAGGAATAATAAGTTCCGTAAGATAACCTGCAAGATATTTGATATACTGCACTTGAGTCAGTCAAACCAATGCTAAACTAGCATAGTCGACAACAATATTGTTGTTATCAATTTCGTAGGGAATCCGGTACGTGGCTAAAAGAACCTATTCTGTTCGGTACATTGCAGGCGAGCCTGCAAAACGTATTCAGCCTATGCCAATCCATATGCTGGGAGATTCTCTTCCTATTGGTCTTCCTCTGTTTCCTGCTGGTGAAACGTTGGATGTTGTTACGTGGAATATTTATAAGCAGCAGCGACCAAATTGGAAATCTACGTTAGCAGAGCTCGTTAAAGAAAAAAAACTGTTATTGCTCCAAGAAGCACAAATGTCACCAGAATTGGTTTCTTTTGCTGCTTCACATCAGTTGATAGCAGACCAAGTCCCTGCCTTACCTTTTTCTCCTCATCCATCAGGGGTAATGACACTCGCGACCGCTCACCCTATTTATTGTTGCCCATTACGAGAAAAAGAACCGTTATTACGTTTAGCGAAATCGGCGTTGATCACAGTTTATCCATTGCCTAATGGTAAGCATTTAATGGTAGCGAACGTACACGCAATCAACTTTAGTTTTGGGGTTGATGTGTATACGAAGCAATTGAGTAAATTAGGTTCTCACATTAGCAAACATGTTGGTCCCGTTATTCTCGCTGGGGACTTTAATGCATGGAGCCGTCAGCGAGTAAATGCATTAAAACGCTTTATTCGTTCCGTTGGCTTGAAGGAAGTTCTCTACGATTCAGATTTACGGACAAAAGCGTTTGGTCGTCCATTAGACTTTATGTTTTACCGCGGCTTAAAACTGAAAGAAAGCCACATATTACAGACGGATGCGTCAGATCATAACCCTATTATTACCCAATTTAAATTAACTAAGTAATGCCTTTTTAAGATTATCCCACCTTATTTATCCCTGTAATTATTGTAGATTTGATTCTCTATTTTGCGGGGACCATACCTTGAAACGATTATTACCCATCGCTTTACTATTTTGCATGTCCTATGCATTAGGAAAAAATAACCTTGAATTGGCAAAACAGGCTGAACAGTTACCTCGCCTTGTTGTTTATGATTCATCTTATCGCCAGATAGATTACCCCAATGGGGATGTTCCCAGCCATTATGGTGTCTGTTCTGATGTTGTGATCCGCAGTTATCGTAAGCTGGGTATTGATCTTCAAAAACAGCTTCATGAAGATATGAAGAAAAATTTTAGCCAGTATCCAAGCCAAAAAATGTGGGGGCTTCGTAAGCCTGATACCAACATTGATCATCGGCGAGTACCTAACTTAGAAACCTTTTTTGCTCGAAAAGGCACGGTTAAACCTATTACGTTAAAAGGGGAGGATTATTTGCCCGGCGATATCGTTTCATGGCGTTTAGATAACGGTCGTCCACATATAGGAATTGTGACATCCATCAAAGCGTCGAATAATCAATATTACTTAGTGATGCATAATATTGGATATGGGCAAGTCGCCGAGGACATCTTGTTTAAATGGAAGATAGTTGGGCATTATTCATATTAATATTATTATTTCAATGAGTTGTAATGAAGTTTATTTTGTTATTTATGAGTGTATGACTTTTCTTTTACCGGAGAAAGTACTTTAATATCTCAAAGTGATTAGTTTTTTTTGTTAATTTTCGAATTATATGCAATTTATTGTATTGGTTGTTATTGGCATTAAACTATATTTACTAAGTGTAAAGCACGGCGATGAGCAGGTTTTATTTATCGAGTTGTTTTATTTCTTAAGGATTTTAAATCATGAAAAATATAGTTATTGTGGGTGGTGGTACTGGCGGTACCATGTTAGCTAATATTTTGGCTAGAAAACTGAATAAAGACATTTTTTCTAAAAAAATAAAAATAACGTTAATAACAGATAATCCGATACATTATTATAAACCTGCATTTATGTATGTGGCTTTTAATATGTTCTTTAAAGAAGAATTAAGCCGACCTGAGCGTGAATTATTAAGGCCAGAAATTGAATTAGTCATTGATAAAGTTGATTCTTTTGATTTTAAAAATAAAGAATTACACTCAAGAAATAATAAAAAATATCACTATGACTATTTAGTTGTTGCAACTGGGTGTATTCCAAGACCTGAACGCATTGAAGGATTAAAGGAAATGGGTAACCATTTTTATGCCTATGATGCCTCGCGTAAATTAGCCGATCAATTATCTAAGATTGAAAAAGGTCGTATTTTTATTACCGTTTCATTTCCTGAAACACCAAATGTTCCCCATCAGTGTGGTATAGCACCGATGGAAACAACACTCATGATTGATGAATTTTTACGTAAACGTCGGGTTAGAGATAATATTGAAATTGTTTATACCTACCCAACGGTTGCACAATTACTGCGTAACTGTTTATTCATGCAACAGCCAGTTTGTGAAGTTATTCCAGAAGTATTTGTTACTAGAGATATTAAAGCTCAGCGAGGATTCACTTTAAGTAAAGTCGACCCAGATAAGAAACTAGCTTATTCCAAAGAAGGGGATGAACAGCCTTTCGATTTATTAATTAGCACGCCACCAATTACTGCGGTAGAGGCGGTCGTGAATACAGGGTTAAGTGAACACAATAATGGTGAAGGTTGGTTACCGACCGATCATGAAACTATGCAAGTCTATGGTGTTGAAGGCGTTTATGTAATTGGTGACACGGTTGATTTACCAATTAGTAAAGCCGGCGGTAGCTGCCATAACCAAGCTGCAATTATCGCTGATAATATTTGTGGCGAGTTGATTTATGGCTATCCAGCGGCTATTTATGATGGTCGAGTGCAAGCTGTTGCTCAAATGGGATTAACGGCGGGTATGCCTCTGCAATATGATTACAAGCACGATGTTATTCCGACTCCGCCAACGAAACTCGGTGGATTACTAAGAAATGGCTTCAATAGAGGTATTTATTGGGCAGCAATCCGTGGCTTAGTTTAATAAGGAATTAAAAATGTCTAATAATGAAAGTCAAAGCAAACTGGTTGAATTATTAAGCTCAGAATCCGGTAATCATCTTGCTGAAAAATTAGCACCGTTATTACAGTTAAATCGCCTAGACAATATTGTGGATCTACTTTCACTAGTATCCGATCTTGTCGATATATTAGGGAAGGTGCGAATAAGTCCGAGATGTGAGATCATCGTATTGTAACCTGAACCCAGAATGAGTAACCGGATGAGCCAGCAACTGACTTTTGCCGATAGTGAGTTTTCCAGTAAACGCCGCCAGACCCGCAAAGAAGTTTTCCTTGGCAGAATGGATGACTTGCTTCCCTGGGACAAATTACTTGGCGTTATCGAGCCTGTGTATCCCAAGGCCGGTAATGGTCGCAGGCCCTATCCGCTGGAAACCATGCTGCGTATTCACTGCATGCAGCAATGGTACAACCTGAGCGATGAGGCCATGGAAGATGCCCTCTATGAAATCGCCTCCATGCGCCAATTTGCTCGCCTGTCACTGGATAAAGCCATTCCAGACCGCACTACCATCATGAATTTCCGGCATTTGCTGGAGCAGCATGAACTGGCCCGCAAAATCTTCAGTACCGTTAATCACTGGCTAGCAGAGTGTGGCGTTCTAATGACCCAGGGCACCTTGGTGGATGCCACCATCATTCAAGCCCCCAGCTCTACCAAAAACAAACACAACAGCCGTGATGAAGACATGCACCAGACCAAGAAAGGTAACCAGTGGTACTTCGGCATGAAAGCGCACATTGGCGTGGACGCCAAAAGTGGCCTGACCCACAGTCTGGTGACCACGGCGGCTAACGAGCACGACCTCAATCAGGTTGGCAAGTTACTGCATGGCGATGAAGAGTTTATCTCAGCCGATGCTGGTTATCAGGGGGCCGAAAAGCGCGATGAGCTCAGCGATGTCAGCGCAGACTGGCTTATCGCCAAGCGTCCCGGCAAAGTGAATGCATTGAAGCAACACCCGCGCAAGAACAAGCTGGCCATCCGTTACGAATACCTGAAAGCGAGTATCCGAGCGAAGGTTGAGCATCCATTTCGGATAGTAAAATGTCAGTTTGGTTTCGTCAAAGCCAGGTACAAGGGGCTGGCTAAAAATGACAGTCAACTGGCGATGTTATTCACCCTGGCGAACCTGGTTCGAGTTGACCAATTGATACGGGCACAGGCGAGATCTACCTGAAATGAGGAAATTGGCCTGAAACAGGGCCAAAATCAGCCACGAAGAGACGATTTTGGGCTGAAAATTGGAAAATTGAGCCACAGGACGTCGATAAAGGACGGTTTGGGGCGTCATATCGGGAGCTGCGGACCACTTAATCGCAGCTTCCCTAAAATTACTGGAATATTTTTATACGCAGGAATACCACATTGAGGGTCAAAGTTATCAAGTGCTATCAAATTATTTGCTTCAGGAAAATAAGTGGCAACACAGCGATCAGCCATATCATAGATAACCACTTTTAGATTATCTAAACGACGTTTAGTCCTATTTTGTCGATTATCCAAGGCAATAACATTGACTCTATCACCCGCAGATAATTTTTGTTTTTTTGCCTGAGCTTCACTGATAAAGATGACGTCTCTCTGTCCAAAAACACCACGATAGCGGTCATTCATTCCATAAATAGTTGTATTGTACTGGTCATGACTACGTATAGTTGCCAAAACTAATTCGCTATGTGTCGCAGACTCTGGATCTTCAATGACACCTTCAGTTGTTATAAAGTTTGCTTTACCTGATTGAGTTAACCACTTACGCTGAGCCGCTGCATTTGTTAAATGAAAACCGCCAGGAATTCGGATTCTTTTGTTGTAATCTTCAAAACCTGGTAATACAGCTTCCATTGCATCACGAATTTTATCGTAATCATCAATGAAATCATCCCATTCAACTTTTGAGTTAGGAATCGTCGCTTTGGCGAGACCAGCAACAATGGCACATTCAGATTTTAAATATGGGCTAGCAGGTTTTAGCTTGCCATGTGAAGCATGTACCATTGACATAGAATCCTCAACAGTAATGCTTTGCGGACCTGATTTTTGAATATCTACTTCTGTACGACCTAATACAGGAAATAAAAATGTATTCTTTGCCGTCAACAAATGTGACCGATTAAGTTTGGTCCCAATATGAACAGCCATATCAAGTTTTTTCATTCCACTGTAGCACGCATCTTTATCCGGCATTGCAACAGCAAGATTCCCACCCATACAAATCAATGCGTTGACTTTCCCTTCAGAGATTGCTTGCATGCTAGCCACGGCCGCATGACCAAAAGCGACAGGAGGCTTAAAACCAAAGCGTTGCTCAATTTTGTCTAGAAAAGATTGGCTTGGCTTTTCGGTTATTCCAACGGTACGATCGCCTTGCACATTAGAATGCCCCCTCAATGGACAAATTCCCGCACCATCCCGACCAATATTACCTTTCAATAATAAAAGATTGATCAGTTGCTGAATATTTTGAGTGCCATGCTGATGCTGCGTAATTCCCATTCCATAACAGATAATAGTGCTTTTTGCTTCAATATAAAGTTGAGCAATTTGTTCCATTTCATCGCGAGTCATGCCACTCACAGATAAAATATCATCCCAAGAAGTAGACAATACATCGTGCTTAAGCTCCTCGAAACCAACGGTATGAGTACTTATAAATTCATTATCTAATATAGGCGCTTGACCTTTTGCTACCGCCGCATCGTGATGCTCAATAATGATGCGAATAACACCCTTAATTAATGCAGTATCTCCACCAATTCTAACTTTATAGTAATATCCTGCGAGAGGCGTGGACTCTAGCGCCAACATCTCAATTGGATCTTGCGGGTAAGTGAATCGTTCTAACCCTCTTTCTTTTAAAGGGTTAATTGCGATAATTTTGGCACCTCGTTTTGATACTTCACGAAGTGAACTGAGCATTCGAGGATGATTCGTTCCTGGATTATGTCCAATACAAATCACTAAATCAGCCTTGTCAAAATCGTCAAGTAATACCGTACCTTTACCCACACCTATTGAGGCGGCAAGCCCGACACTTGTCGGCTCATGGCACATATTTGAACAATCTGGAAAATTGTTGGTTCCATACTCTCTGGCAAAAAGCTGATATAAAAACGCAGCTTCATTTGAAGTTCGACCTGAAGTATAAAATTCAACAGAATTAGGATCTGAGTAATTTGATAACCGTTGACCTATTTGAGCAAACGCATCGTTCCATTCAATTTTTTCATAGCAATCTGTTTGCTCATTATATTTCATTGGGTGAGTTAGACGACCTTCATTTTCCAAGTCATAATCATTCCACGTTAACAATTCACTAACGGTATGTTTCGCAAAAAACTCAAGTGTTGCTCTCTTTGCCGTGGCTTCCCATGCCATCGCTTTTGCACCATTTTCACAGACATCAAACGATGCACTATGTTTAGGGTCGGGCCATGCGCAACCTGGACAGTCAAAACCTTGGGGCTTATTCATTTCAAACATAGTAATAATATCGGGTACAATATCCATCTGCTCGCGTATAGCTTCAGCGACAGCTTTAACTGCCCCCCAACCCGCCGCAGGTCCAGTGTAATTTTCGATTTTTTCTTTCATTTTCATTACTCTTTTAAATTTAAATGTAACAAGAAATAAACGTTATTTTATTACAGTGTAATTATGATTAATGTGGAGTGACGAATACCGACTTATCTTTTTTTGAATATAATTAAAAAAATGAAATATTATTTCATGGATAACATATCAAATAGAATTAATAATAATAAGGAATTATCTTCCATTAATAACTTTTAATGTATCGGCTATAGATTAAAACTCTAGTGAATTTAAAAAATATAAAATTATCAAATAAATATATAAATCCACATACATGTTCTTGCTCTGTTTTAAACAAATAGGACATTTTGCAATATAATATAATTCAATTAATGAAGTGTTAAATAACAAAATCAACAGTTAAATATTATATGGCTTAGTTTGAGCAGAAAGCACCATATTCATCACCTAACAAGGATATCAACATCCAAAATCTACAACTATTTTAGGTATTAATGATGAATTACCTTATAGTTGAATAGGTGGACGTTAATTGAACGAAGAAAGGCTAAGATCAGCTGATTCCCTGAATTTTAGGCATAAAAAAAGACATCCGTGATGTCGATTGATATGCGCTTACTTGAGAATGGTACCCCTACAGGATTCAATATAAACACATAATACACTGATTATAAACGCATTAGACTCATTCAATTTCGTGTCATGCCCCCAATTATGCCCCCTTTTTATTTTGTGACTCAAAAATTAAGAGGTTCAGGCTTCAGTTTTCCCAAAGCCACCAGCATTGCATAAATATCATCAATGGCAATTTTATTGCAGATAATGAAACACCAACCAGAAATAACCCTCCCCGTGTTTTTCACTGCCTCTGTTTCAAACGGAATGAGTGATTATCACTAATGCGATTTCAAGTGACGGCAGTGATTATTTGCGCATCTCAATATGAGGTGTACAAAATAGAATGAGTGGGCTATCCAAGAATAGTGATAGGACAGTAACGACAAATTAACCTATAAAATCATTTTTAAAATCTTCAAAGCTAAAACGTTTTAATTTTGAACTACCTTGATCTTCTATGTGTGCCAGCAAGTCCCTATCCTTGTCCCATAACCTATTATCATTGAAATCTAATCCCTCTAATTTTTCCAATCTATTTCTACAGTCGATAAATGAATTTTTAAAATTATCACATGATGTAATTTGAGCGCAAAAACAACTATATATCAATTGCTTAGATTTATTACATGCATATGCCAGCTCCTCCTCGAAATTATCATTTTGTTGTAAAATGTAAGTTTTCGATGAGTATTTTGTTATAATATTTATGTTCTTTAGAAAATTAGCTATATTTTCCGTTCTATCGGTGTCATAAATAATAAAAACATGCGATTTTTTTAGCTCTAATGTAGTTAGTAGAGCTTTTATCTTTCTCTCTGCTATGTTCCATAGATTTATTATTCTAATATTTTTAACCGTAAAATTATATTTTTTCTTTAAGTCTTTTATCAAGACATCTTCTGTTTCACCTTCAACAAAAAAATATATAAGAGGATTTTTTTTCATACTCAGTCCTCTAAAAGAAGCTCTAACAAAAGGGTGCTATCTGGATCGGTTTCGAAATAATTACTTCTAACTAATGCTTTCAATGATCTGTCATTCTTTTTAGCAAGAGATACCGCATCAATAAACTCGGTTTCACCTTTTTCATTTTTTTTGGTAAATGTATAATTATGTGGAGGTAATCTCAAATCTAAAACATCATAGTTATGAGTTGTATAAAACAACTGGCCATACCTAGGCAATTTATCAATAAGTAAAGTAAGAACTATCTTTTCTAATTCTGAGTGACAATACGCCATCTTCTCATCAAGAAAATAAGTTGAATTTACGAACGACGCGTTATTGTTTTCTAGTTCTCGATCAGAAATAATTCTCGACAATAAGTGTGCGACTTTAATTGATTCAAATGTCCCTCGTGAAAATCTATTCATGTCAGTAGTTTTTCCATCCTTCCCAATTAATGGGGAGTCCCCATTATTGAAACGGACAGCAAAGCCATTAATGTCATGTTCATCTTCATTAGATGTTAAATTGACAACATTCTTAATTGATGTGTCAAATGTTTTTAATATCTTAGATAAAATATCAAAATCAAGATCATTTAGAGTAGTCGTAGCCTCTTCATTCTCCGAGAATATATAATGCCACCCGCCATAGAAATATTCTTTCGTAAAGCTTTCATATGCGGAACTAACCCCTAATATATCACTATCAAGGTAGTACGATTTAATAGAATCTGAAACTCCGCAGTCAAATAGCTCATCAAGCCTTCCCGTTGCAATTCTACAACTATCATCTTTTCTAATATAAATTCTGCCATATTTTATTTTAGAAATAATTTGAGTATTATTTTTTTCTTCTATCTCTAAATGAAGCCTGTGTAGCAAAAAGTCATCAGGCGTGACAAAATCAACAATAATTTGCCCAGACTTGGTTTTATCACAAATAGATAAATATTCAGAATTAAGCTGCTTTCTTGAGACGAAAATTTGTATACCCAATAAAATTTTCCCTAAAGACGTCTTGCCAGTCGCGTTCGCACCAGAAATCAGACACGCCTTTTTGAAATAAAATTTGTCTCTTCCGTCTAAATATTCATCAACCATCATGCCTGAATCAACTGGAGGTCTAACAAAACTTAGTAAAAGATTACTATTCTTGAAGGAGTAAAGATTGTCTATATACAAATTAGTGAATATCATTTTTTTCCACCTTATGGAAATTATACCCTGATGATATTTTCATTCCCTACAGTAGTCAAATAAATTAGCATTAAATCACACCTTTTGTTGATATTAATTCTCACTATCTTCTTTAATGGGTACGGGCTACGCTTGTCACTCTCCGCCTGAATAGTCATTGTGGCCATAACTTTACCTGTGGCTGTTTTAACTCTCTCAGGGGCTTTTATTACCGTTCCTGATGTGGTGATCCTGATTGATTTTGCTTTTCTCATTTCTGGTTTATTCATCTTGATACCATCACAATATAAGCTATTGGTTAAAATAAAATGCTGATGGGACTCTGGAAGATTGGGTAATAATTCCAATTTCTAGGGGTAATCCAAACGTCAATTTATCCATGATGATACGGGATAATCCCGTATGTAGATATAAGTTGTTGATTATACTTAATTCCGTTAAATCGACGGAATCAAAATATAACTGATTGATAACGTTTAATTCTGTCACAAAACCAGATTAACGCTCATTGGTCATCGTGTCAGTGACCAATGGTAAGAGGTGGCAACGCATTGTTTGCATTACGAGAGGTCACAGCGACCACTTGAAACATTAGGGTAACATCAGGGTTAACACCTTACCGTAACCTTACCGTTATTAGCTTAACCCTCACCGTAATCTCACCGTTCAACCTTGTCGTAATCTTGCCGTAGTTCGTTATTGTCGCTACCTATCTTTCCCTCATTAGTGAGGGCAACATCAATTTTAAAATATTGCGGTAACGTTTATTTTGATTCCCTCATCAATGAGGGTAGCATGGTTTAAGTTGTTGATTTTTATCCAGAGTGATTATTCGCATTGTGGAATTAATTCCCAGAGGACAAATTTGTCTTCTGGTTACTTTTAGTGGTTACCAAAGTGGTTACTTTTATCTCGTGGCCATTATTGGAATATTGCCAACCAGTGACGAGCCTCCGATTTCAGAGCCTCATGACTCCTTAATATCAAGGAGTCCTATTAAGTCGCCTTAAGTGCCCTTGATTTCAAGGCAACCTATAGCCTGTATACCGTCGCACTTTTTCTTGCATCGCTTAATATTTGACCATTGCGATTATCTTCGCATCACCGTTTCTGTGCTGGCTTCGTCCATTGGTAGGTAGGTGCTGTCATTCTACGCCTGTGACGCTCTTTAGCCTGTATTGTCTGGGCTACACCTGTTCTAATTGCTAACCTATCGCGTCCATTGAGTAATTGTCCTTGCTGGTGGGCTAACTCCATCATAACGGCTTCTATTGCTTCACGTTGTAACATGGCTATACCTCAAAGGTGTTGTGATTATCGCTATACTTTGATTGTGCTGAATTGGAATAATCAAAGCCCATCATTCCACTAGCATAAAACATGCTGTTTTGCTGGCAACCATAGTGGCAACCGTCAAGATAGCAACCAAGTTAAATCCGTCAAGACTAGTCAAAACTTATTACCCTTGTTTTGCTGCGTACCATTCTGCGTACTTTTATACAACATCATGATTTTATTTGATTATAACGAATCGTTAGAATTAAACACATACCTACTGCGTACCTATTTAATTTTGGACGGGGCTTATAAATTTATTTGACTCGATGTCAGGTTTTGTCAGGTTCTGATGTCAACAATTGTCAACATTCAGCGGATAGAGTATCCAGTAAAATATAGCCTTTTCGGTGGATACCAAAGCGGATACCTTACAATCACTATAGCAACACTATAGTACCGCCGTGGTTTATATTAGTACCATTTCGGTACGTTATTACTGTGATTCTTTTTGTTATCAAAATAACTACACCGTGTTTTTTGGATAGTTAGCTGTATTGGCTAATACTTAGCTACATTGGCTAAAGGCACTAATTTGTGGTTTTGATATGAGAGCTTCATTTCAAGCCGTCCTTAGTATCAAGGGTAGCATTTCAACTGTCACCCTTTCCGACTATGGCCATAATCACAATCGTTACCTCTCCTCAATTTTGAGGGCATTGTTTCTATTGATAAATACAGGCTCAAAAATGAGCCGATTGATTCTATTGGTAAAATTAGACTGCGCTCAAATTTGAGCTTTGCCATATATTTAGTCAGTTACAAGGCGCAATAATACGCTCTGCTTGTTTTACAGTAAGTTACCCTGACTTTGTTATATTAAGTTATACAATTACTCATTAAATCTACTAGCAATTTTATATTTTCTAATCTGTATAACAATGTTATACGCTGGTATAATAAATACTTATTGAGTTAATAACGGACTATTATCATGAGTAAATCTAATCTTATTGCCTTTCGTTTACCTGCTGAACTGCAAGCACTGTTTAATGATGCTGTATCGAACTCTGGTACTGATAAAACAGCGTGGATAGTCTCAGCTATCAAAGAGAAACTAAATCGACCAGACAGTAATCCTGATGCTCGTATGTTATCGCTGGTGGAACGCCTAGAATCGTCTGTGGCATCTTTGATTGCTGGTAAGGCAGATATCCCACCGTATACCTATAATGAGTCTGCTGTCGTTTCTGTGGTTAATTTGGTGCTATCAGAGGGTATAGATAACGGTCGCATTATCGCTGAGCGAATTAACGAGGCTGGATATCAAACTAAAGGCGGTAAAGCGTGGGATAAGGATATTTATTCAGCGTGGAAGCGTCACAAGGATATAGCAGGAAAACTACAAGTTGGGCGTTAAGATATATTATCCTCATTGCTTGCAGTAATAAATCCTAAATCAGCGCCAAATGCTTCCCGAGGGAATCCTCTAGAAGATAATCCCATATGATTAAAGCTACATCCTGGCATGTTCGGTTTAGAGTCTATAAGGTCAGCAACTTGTCGAAGCCAATTTGAGTTTGGCGCAATGCGTTTAACTAAATACCAGATTACACAAACTAGTCCATAGATTCGTTCTTTTTGGAGACTGGTAGAGATCAGTGAATCAAAATAAGCTATTTGCGGAATCATTAAAGGCACATATTTACGATTCCATATTCTCGAATGATGTGCGCATCTATTTCGTAATATATTAAGTCCATTCAGCCAATTAGCAAATAGCCGTGTGTTATTTATACCGAATCGACGAGTGATTTTCTTTTGTAAGTTACCATTGAGCATTGAGTAATATTTCGACATTTGCCCAAAATCCCATGTTTCAACCGCAACCCAAAATGGAATTTCCTTTTTTTGTTCAATATGCCAATGAATACACTCATCTCTACTAGCTTTTATTTTTCCATCAAGAGCTGTTAGCCATTGAACAAATTTATTATTTGCCTCAGAAGTAAATCGAGGATTCATAAAGGAGGTTTTACGGTACGCAAGAGGATCTAATCGGCCTATTTCATGTGCGACAACTGACCTAATATGTATTTCTATACGCTCTAAGGCATCTAGCATTAATAGGCGAAGCTTTTTATCAAACAAATAGAGGTCATAAGCGCTTTCAAACGTTGTTCCTGATAGAAACTGATCTGTTCTGCGTGAAAGGCCATCATCACCAGTAACAATTATTCTAGCTGTATACCAAAAACCTGATAGCCTATAATAACCAACTTGAGTTAATTTTTTTATTGCTCGATCATGATCAGAAATCTGCATTCCCCTTTCAAGTAAAAGGCTTAATTGCTCGGCATATTCCTTATGTGGTTTTGCAGCTATCATCATGATTTATTTATTTTTATCTGAGCCATAAAATAGAAGGCCCGACCATGAGACTCACAAAGCATTTAAGCATGGAGAAACAGAGGATCGGGCTCAGTTGAGATAAAATTTACTACATAAACTGAATAAGTCAATAGAAGCTACAACACTAGCTTTACCTTAATCCAACTTTCACATACATAAAATTCAATATATAGATGACTTGAACAAATATACACACCACATATAGTTTAATCGGGATTACCTATTAATGCACAAGAAAAATTATTTATCTGCATATCGTGATATTAGTCGCAAACAAAAATTTAATTGTGCTTGTTATACTTAATATTAAACAGAGCGATATGATACGCCATTTTTTTGTAGTGATATGCACAATTCACCTCGACATATCTATACATCTCAAGCCACCAGCAATGACTAAATTTTACTGAGTTCAACCTGTAGTTTTCTGTAGTAGCAACTCTAGTTTTCCCTAGTAGTAAAATATCAATAGCGTGATGTTTCGTGAGGTGGTACAGCCTGAAATACGTTATCAAATGTTATCATCTGAATGTTTACAATTGTTAACATCCGACCAGTAATAATCTTAGGATTTCTTAAGATTTTGGCATTAGAAAAACGTTAAGAATTGTTAAGATTTAATGTCTATATTTGTCGCTAATTCAACCCTTTTTATGGACTTCGAAAACTCTTGCTACGATGTCCGAAAACTAACCGCTAACGTGTCCGATAATTCCGTCTAGCGTGTGTAAAAACTCCCGTCCTACGATGTGTAAAAACTATCTAACTGCCTTTGCTAACGTGCCCGAAAAGTCATATTTCTCCCTCGCGCGCGTACTGTTCACGAAAGTACCAAAATAAAGGGCAGAAACCTGCCCTTATTGCTTATAGTGATCCATGAGCTTTACTATTAGCAGTTGTATACCGTGTTACCGTATCTCTTGTAATACCGCCTATAGTAAAGTTCTGACACCATAACTCTAAGAATTTTTGCCCGTCTTGAGCTGTAAACTCTCTTTGGTTTGTAATTTCCATCGGGGATCCTGAATTATTGATAATTACCGTAAGTCCACCACCAACGCCAGCCCCTTGCATATCTTTATTCGATATTGCTCGCTCATTATTCTTATGGTTCAGATACTGCTTACCTGTAGGCGCTTTGGGTATCACTGGTGCGCCTGTTATTTCGTCATAACTGAACACCCTCCCGTTATTACCGGGTATGCCGATGAGCTTATTTCCGATTTGCATCAATTCTGGCAGGTTCTTCTCACCAAGTTCATAAGCTGAACCACCTTTTACGGGTCCACCGTTATATCTTGCACCGGCTAACCCGATAGAGAGAGCTTGACCAGATAGCATTGATGCTTGGAAAGCACCTAACCCTGTCGATGAGGCTGCCCCACCTGTAGCAATTGATGCTGCTATTGCTGCTGGCGTCCATGCTGCTAATGCTGCCGCCCCACCAGCTTTGGCTGCTAAGGCATTGGCAACTTGAGAGGCCTTACCAATAGTCTGCTCTATGATGAAGTTTTTCAGCATCTCAACGCCAACCTGCACGATTGAGTTAACGACACTGTTTAGAATCGTATTACCCAATGAGCGCATAGCATCAGCCGCTGACATCGTACCCGTCATTAATCCAGTAATAACGTTTGAAGCATTTCCAGCCAGAGAATCAACCGCTGAAGCCAACATTTCATAGCCTAGATTCTGCTGCCTCATTAGCTCCCATTGTGCCGCTAACTGCTGCTGTTGATATTGTTTATCCATTGCTGTGATTAACAGATGATATTGCATATCGGTTGCAGATTTAGCCGCTGTGTACTGCTCGTGGGTCATTTGCTGCTTAGCGTATGAATCATCCAGTAGCTTCTGTTCCTGATCGTAATACTCTTTCATCATTGCAAGCTTACGGGTGTTTTCATTAGCCAATGCTTGGATAGGGTCGAACTTGGCGCGGTTTTCACCAATATCTGTGATGATATTGTTTGAGGTTGTTTCTATGCGAATATCAGACATGCCCTGCTCAAATGCCTGAGTTGCTTCTCTGCCTAATCGCGTAAACGTTTCTTTATCGATGAATCCCTCATCAAACATGCGGCGAATAGTTTTAGCTTCCTCTCCGAACTCACGAGCCAGCTTTAATTCTGGAGTGGCTTCTTGCGCTTGGATGAAGTCATTGACCTTTTGAGTAAGGTCATATATTTCCGCTGCTTCTTTTTCCACAGCCTCTTTTTGCTTAACTGTAGCTTTCTCGCCTAGCTTTTGAACAGCTTCAAATATCGCCATATCTCTATTGGCATCAGCTACGCCAGTGCTAAGCAATTCAAACCTTTTATTAAGTGCTGCGACTTCATTTTGTTGGCGTTTAAGCTCCTCCGCCGCTTTATCTTTTTTGCCGCTGCCACTACCTTTCTTCTTACCATTAGATATCTTAGTTTGAAGCGCGTGTTGCTCTCTTAGTCCAGAAATAAGTCGGTCAAGCATACCATCATCGCTAATACCAGCCTTAGCCATTTGGACTGTAGCCAAATACTCTATAGCAGCGTCTTTACCTTCTTCCATCTCGATTTTTAAAGCTTGAACATTTTCCTCAATACCCTGAAGCATTAATTCAAAGCTGTCAGATCTTCCAGCTTCTAATGTTTGCTTTAAATTGGAAATTTGAATTTCAGCTTCTTCTGAGCTAATTCCTGCCGCAGATAAACTTAGTTCAAGTGCGGAAACTTCCATTTCCATCTTAGCTAGCGCAGGAGAGCCTAGTTCTATCGTTTTGGCTAGCATTTTGTTGGATTCAATAGCACCTTTAGCAGCCTCGTTAAAGATGTTCATCGCATCTACGCGTTCATCTTTAAGGCCTTTTCTATCTGCTTCAATTTTATTTAATTGTTTTTGTTGAGCTTCTTGCTCTCTAATTCGCTTTGTTCCCTCAACAATAACAAGATTGTATTCCCCTAACTGTTTAGTAGCCAACTTGATAGATTGTAATACATCCGAGTTTTTATTAGGGATATCATTCATGTTAGCTAGGCCAGCCTCTAGCTTTTTAGCCTGTTCAACGCTTTTTGCTAATTCTTCTTTTGTTTTGGCAATCCTGATGCCAAGCTCTCTAGAAACTACTTCCGCTTGTTTAGATGTGAGTGAGTCAATCTTAGTGATCATCTCATCGATTTTAGCGTTGTACTCTTTTATTGCCGTGTCATCAGTCATTGCCTCATAGAGAGCGTAAACTCCTGCGGCTGCCAAAAGGAATAAACCAGTAGGCCCACCAAGCAAAGCCATTACACCACGCAAGCCATTCATCGCTATAGCTTGTGCTTTGGTTGCCGCTGTCGCTTTTGCGCTAGCTGTAGCAACTGCTTCATTGGCGGTTGCCAGTGTCGCCTTAGCTTTCTGTTCAAGCGCTGTAGCGGCTGTTACTTTTGCGCTTGCCGCTATTTCTGCTTCTTTAGCTTTTTTCAGGGCCTGTGATGCGGAAACTTGCTCTTTGTCTATCTGATTACCGATGGCTTGTATTTTCTTTTCGGTAGCCATCATTTTATTTCTAGCGACAACAACATCTTGAAAATTTTCATCTTTTGGCGCTATTTTATATGTTTCTTTAGCGTCCCTTAATATCTGCCTTTGGACTTTTACCTGCTGCTCTAGCTCTACTCGCTGTTTTTCTAACGATATCGTCAAGCTATCTGCTGCCGCCACTTTATCTTTAGCGAGTTCAATTGCTGATTGTGCGGCTGCTTTTTCTTCTTTGGCATTTAACACCATTTGCGCCGCTGATGCTTGATAGGTCTCAGCTTGTTTCTTGTTGGCTTCAGCGTTCGCTAATTCCGCCTGTGTCGCTTCTAAGGCTGCTTTAGTATGATTGATTAGTGATGCCGTAGCGCTACCTACATTACCAATATATCCAGCGCTTAATTGGCTTGATACGGTGCTAAGTACACCTGTAAATCTATTATGTGACTGCATGGCCTTATCTGTTGCGATGGAGTTAGCCCCCATCTTCCCTGATAATTGAGCCATATCTCTGGATAGCCTATTTAGCTCGGGCATTTTTAATGAGTTAGATACTGCCATTGCTGCTTTATCTAATCGGGCAATCCCCTTACTGGCCCCATCAAACCCTTTCTCAAGCTTGGTTAGTTCTTTTTCTACAGCCTTTCCACCTCCGACTAACCCCTCAATATTCATGTCTACATCATAATGAATACCACCTACACTTTGACTGTCAGCCATATCATCACCTATTAATTACAATTCGTTTTATTGGATAAAATATTTCGCGCTTTTAATGCTTTTGTATTTAAAAAATTAATCACGTTATAAGCACGCTCTGTTAGTGAGTAAGGCTTTGTTGAAAGGTTAATCAGTGGTGACAGTAAATTAAACGCCTTACCTTCAACGTCAATTTGCTCTCCATCCGTTTTAACGATATACACCGCATTATCAAATAGCCCTGCCGCCAGCAACTCAGGGATCACCTCGCCTGTAATGCCGTTATAAGTCACTAATGTTGTTCCCGTTTCCGCTTTTAGCCCATCAACATAAATCTGAGCTATGGTGCTTGCTAACTGCTGTAACTTTTCCATTAGAACCCCTCACGCTGTAAGGCATCACTTAATAGCCCTTGAATCAATTGGCTAATAGGCGCTCGTTGAATGAAAACATCTTTTTCACCCTGTTTTTCTTTAAATTTTTTAACGCGATCTACTATGTCGCTTTCAATTGACACTGCTTTGAAGGTTCTTTTTTGCTTATCCATGATTATTTATACACCCTGTTGTTATATACACTACAATTATAATCCAGAGCAAAAAATAAACAATAATATATTGCTATAAAAAGATATAAATATAGAAATATTTTCTACTTAACTTGATTTAATTGAAATTTAAGACAACAAAAAACCGACTCAAGGTCGGCTTTTGTTTTTCTGTTCTAGGTGATTATTTTTGAGGCGTTGCGTAATCAGCAAGGATTTTTATCATGTTATTTTTTCCATCTACCATATACAAATTTACGGTATATCCATCTTTGCTAAACTTGGCGGCAAATTCAGCGCAACCGGCTTTTTGTAAGCACCCAAACAAATTAGAGGTATCATCTAATCTTTTTATATTTTGTATCGGGGGGTCATATATTGCTGTCAAGCTGGTGATTGCTTGTTCATATTCATTTAGCGCCTGTTCTTCGCTCGTATTTATGATTTCAAGCGTGTCTGTATGAAGTATATGAACTAATTTTGATTCCTTGTTAAACATTAGCACGGCGTGTCCGCGAGTGTGGTCTGCCATTTCTTCAACGTTACATGTTGTCTCTCCGTAGCATATAGTCCCCTCTAAGTTTAACTTTTGAATTTCCTCCACCGATTGCCCCCACTTAAATCCGTAGGGGGCTGGTGGACTGTTATCACATCCCGATAGAAACAAAGCCAATAGAGCCGTTATCATGATTTTTTTCATTTGGTGATCCCTTTAGTTGATAAGGCCAATTATACATAACCGCCTCGGCTTATGCTTTGGCGGTTGTTACCTTGCTATTTTTTGTTCCATTCCACCAGCGTTTTCTCTGCTATGGCTTGCTGTTCTGGTGTGATTCCTCCGTTAGGTTGCCCGTACATATCAAACCGATTGCCGCCCAGAGTAAGAGCTTTCAAATAAGCCTTGCGGCTGATATATGAGTGTAATCCCTGTTTAATGTGGCTCTCTGGGATATCCAGCCCTTTATCTGTAGCCTCAGCAATCATAGCTTCCTTGATGCCAATCATTAACGGCTTGGCTTCTGGTTCACTGAATAGCGTCCAGTGCTTCGCTATACGGTCGATACGGTGTTGTTTCTTCTTCGCGTGAACATCTGCCTTGTTTTTCTTCTTCGGTTGCTGTGAGGCTTCCTGTGGCGTTTTAGCTTGTATGCTTTTTGGTGTGTTCGTCACTGGTGATTTTTCCCGTTTTAGTGTCAATGTTTGAGTGCTCATTTAAATATCTCTCTATAGGCGAAAAACGATTTTTCTTTGGGATAACGGGATAAGTTCATTATTTCTATTTAATATCATCAAGTTAACTTATCCCAAACACCCTATTTTCTTATCCCAGACTTTTTATTTTTGGGATAACTTTGGTTTTTAATTAACATTTATAACAATTCGTTATCATTGCCTTTGGGATAGCTTGGGATAACATGGGATAAATAGAAGTAACCTAACTTAATAATACTGTTATCTTTTTTAGTTCTTATCCCGTTATCCCACTTATCCCAACGTTTTTGATTCATCACAGGGATTCTGTTCTGGCTGGCTATTCTTCCTCGCTATCAATTAAGACAACAAATCGCTGCTGGCTTCCGTTAATACTGATGGTCTTACCGTCTACACGCCCTGATTCTGGTCTGACTAAAATACCTGCCTCGTCGAGTGCCTCTGCCCCCAATTTCTTTTGAATGCCTGAGAGTATTTCATCTTCGAACACTGACGGGATAATGTGATATTCGTCCTTGCCGTCCTCTCTGCGTCCAGAAACCAAATAGCCCGCAAGGTTTGTTATCCTGCCTGCGTAAGTTCTGTCTAGGTCTCCATTACGCTTGCCATAGGTGTACGGCTGAAAGCGATTCAATCCATAACGTTGAATAAAATCCCTTGCCCGTTTAACAACTTGGTATTTTTCGCGGTTCCCTGTGCCGTAGTTCTCCAGCCACTCATTAAAGCTATTACGAATAAAACGGCTACATTCGGCAATATCCCAACCCGTGATTGATGTTGCTAGCTCTGCGGTAGCGTCCAACATGGCAAAACGGGTAGCCACTCGCTTAACCTGTGGTGATACTTCTTCGGGTAAACTCGATAACCATTCGTTTTCTTTGAAGGTTACTTTCTGGTTGGCCATGTCCTGATTATTAGCTAAATACTCAATCCATGCTCTACCGACAGCCCCGCAATGCTGCGTTGATGCGCGTTTGATTGCTCGTGAATGTAAATCACCATCATCAAGGCTGTGAAACTCGACAGTATCGGTAAATGGCACACTAACCAGCCGCACTAATTGCCCTGCTTTTGGTGTCACGCCATTACGAATGAGATAGGTTTCAAAATCTTCCTCACCCGTTGATAACGCCACAATCGCCCAACGTAAAACAGCTTTATTCCCACCGTCTTTATTGCCTTGAATGCGCCCTGTGCCATTAAATAGGCTATAGGCACTTCCTGCGACATGCCGCACATCGTTACCCTGTCCAATTTCATCAATCGGCATAAACCCATCATTTCGTGAAGCGGCTTCAATCGTTAGCCCGTACTTTGTCGCATCCCATGTCAATTTCAGTTCATCGGGCACACCGTAAATACTTGAGGCAGCTTCTACGGTGGTGGTTTTCCCTGCTGAGGACTGAGCGAATAAGTGAATGCCAAATGAGCTACCACCTGATAATGAGTTCAGTGGGGCAGCTAACGCGACTAACCCACCTAAAATCATGGATTGGTTGCCTTTCATTAAATTACCAACATTCTTCCGCCAGCTTTCAGCGGTTCCCCTGACGATATAACCCGCAACGGCAGACGTTCCACCACAAAAGGCAACGGGGCGGCTAGGTGTACCAATAATATGACCATCTGGCATCACGTATGCCCCATCATGCCAACCAGCGGTATGTGTGATTGTCCATTCGTCGCGCGTTCCTTTCCGCTGAAGATAGTTAGCCAGTAAATCCAATTGACCGCGCTTTGTTGTGATATTAACGCCACGGGAGCGCAATCTTCCCCACCCTTGAGGTGAGCCTAGTTCACGCCTCGGAATGGCTTCATAAATTATGCGGTTACTGCCCTCTTGCTTCATCTGGATAACTAAATAACTGTCTTTACCATCAGAGCCAATGCCTACCGTTGCCATTTCATCCGAAAACCATGTTTCTTTTTCGTCAATTTCGCCCGTCGTGTTATTTTGCTTGCGTTCGATGTAATACAAACCACCGTGACGCTTATCAAAAAATGGGGCTAAATCATCGTGGGTTCTAACTTTCTTTTTCGCGCCAATGTGGACCACGTTATCCTCTTTCACTGCTTCACCTTTCTGCTGATCCACTTGAGCATTAAATGCCTGTCTTGCTGACTCAATGCCGTGTGATAAGCGGTAATCATCCCAATCCGCTTTATCATCGGTAGGCGGTAAAACCGTAATGCCATTAACCGCTTTAGCTGCCTTTTCTGCCGCCAATTTTCCTATATTGTCTTGGTCTGGCTTAATATCGTTGTCACCTGCAATGATAATTTGGCTCTCTGGGTACTTTGTCCGCATCACCTTAGCCACATGAATTAAGTTACCCGCATCAATTGCCGCTACTGTGTACGCTTCTGGTTGGACTAACTGGCACGTCATGGCGGTTGCCAATCCCTCGGCGATAATCACCGTAGAAACGTTTACAGGCTCATTAATGGGGTAATAGCTGCCATTCTTCGCACTATCGAGTAATAGCCGTTTATCGCCATTAGGTTTAATGGTTTGTGCTGCTGTAATTGTGCCGTCAGCGTCCATCAATGGAATAATCAGCGAACCATCTGTTAACAGGGTCACGGTGGTACTATCAAAGCCTTTCGCTTTCAGGTACTCCGATTCGCCCTGTTTAGCATTGGCAATAGTGCGGCTGTATCGCGCTGTAAAGCGTTTATGCTTCTCTATCTGTTCGATTGCACGTTGTTCTTCTTGCTCGGCTCTACGGGCTTCCTGTTGCGCTTTTGTCTCTGCGGTGTTATAGGCTGGTGGATTATCTGAACGGGTATCAATACCAATCATGCCAGCCACCTCATAAGCGGCTTCTGTCACGCTACCACCCAGAACACGCTGAACTAAGTCCAACCCATCCCCAGAGCCGCACTGACTACAAATAAACGTGCCGTTGCCGTCTTTGTCGTCGAATCTAAAACGGTCTTTACCGCCACAATGAGGACAAGCTGTGTGAGTATTTAGGGGCACTTCTGCCCCAAGGTTAGATAATATGTTTTGCCATTGTCCGTTAGCTTTCAGCTTCACATCACGGATAACATCAATTGGTTTCATCCTCTTCGCCTCCTGCAGGTTCAGCCATTTCATGCGATACACTTAAAATCGATTGATATAACGCCTCTCCTTCCAGAGTAAGGCGTCCACAATCTACCGCTTTGGTTAAGGCTTCCAGTGCGGCCGTTTCGTATTCTTCAAACTGGTCTATTAACGGCTCAATAAAGCAAACCTCAGTTAAGAAACAAAGGTACTCAATCGGTGAAATTTGTTGCTTGTTAGTACGTCCTTGGCATGTTTCCGTGTAGGTGTAACATTCCTCAAAGTCATTCGGGCGGCTTTTAAATACAGCAAAGGCAAAGGCTTTCAGCGCATCATCAAGCGAGTTCGCTTTGGTTTTGAATGGAATAATGTTGCTCATTTATTTGCCTCCGCTACTGCTACTTTGTAAGCTCTCAACACATGCGAGGACTTACCTGTAATAATGGTTTTAATCACTAAGCCACGCTTTGTGCTGGCTGTTACATTCATTTTAAGTAGTACCGCATCCACAACCCGACGATGTTTTTTATATTGAAATAGATTGCTAGTTACGGTGATTTTGGCGACTGCGCCCCCGTCAAAATAATTGAGTTTCATTATTTGCCCTCCGTTACTTCTTCCAGTGATTTTTTAATCTGGCAAGCAATCGTTAAGGCAATACTTATCATGTTTCGAGTTTCGTTATCTTCCTCAGCCGCGCACCATGTAGACAACAAAGTCAGTAATGCGGAAGTCTGGTTCTCAGGTGTTTCAATCAGTATTTCTATTTCACGCTTCTGTTCTGGTGTCATCACTTCACCTCACGCGCATAGTTAATTCGGATATCGGTTAAACCGTCACGTTGCGCTTCTCGCATGACTTGCGATTGAGCGTCTTTCTGGGTGGCAGATATCACACGCTTGCTAATACCTAGCGTTAACCCTTTCGGTGTTGTGCCATACCCTGCGATTTGAAACGTTCTCATGAGCGATAATCCCCCATATCCTGAATGTGTAGCTGTGAGGCTTGTTCAATGGCCATTACCATTGGTTTAAGTGCTTTCTTCTCCTTGCGACGTAGGTTCATGGCATAACTTCCGCGCCTACCGTGCCCCTGATAAGAGTCAGCCTCTAAGCGGCTAATCAAGTTCTGAGCCTCACCAATTGGCATGGCTTCAAGTTCCGCCAGCGTGGGTATTTGAATGTGTTTAATTTCGGGAAACTCAGACAAACGAAAGTAGCTGTTAACCATTGAGCGTTGGACCTGCCACGACAAATCATCGGTAAATGGCTTAACCAACATGAGATAACCAGATTCAGCCAATACCATTATTTCAGGCGTGTACTTGGTGATATTTTCATCAAGGTGTGGACGTAATACGTCCTGACCTAACAAAAAGTAATCAACTCCATCAATGAAATGGCGTTTATGCTTGGTGAATGTACGCCTTGCTGTACCTTTCGGGCGTTGGTGTACCTCGTCAATCATGGCAAAGGTCACAACTCGCTTACCTTGATACATGAATGGGCTTAGGCTGGTGGCATTGATAGTAACTTGTCTCATTTCATCACCTCCGCTAACCGAGTAATTTCTTTCCCTTGAGCATGTACAAGGCGATTAACTGCTCTCAGTAGAAAATGTGTATCTGTATCAGCCTCATTCTCTACAGCCGTTAACAGTGGGATTAACAACGCTTGGAGCTCCTCGTTGATATGCTCGACTTCTTCCAAGGTAGATAAATGACCAACTTTTAATTTAATTGTTTTCATTTAGTCGCCTCCTCGAGGGATTCGCATATTTCTGCGTTGAAGTCATACGCAATAGAAACGAGGTCGATTAACTCACGCGAACAATCGCTACTCACTTGCTCCAAGATAACGGCAAGCAATGAATTGTTTTGCTGTGCCTTGTATGCGGCTCTGTCTAATGGAATCGGCTTACTCATGCTTCCCCTCCGATTTAGCGTCTACGGCTTCCGCGTCACTAATACGGTTAATGGCTTCCAACCAGTAATAGAGTTCTTGTTTTTTTGGATCATCAATCTGAGGGAATACCTCACAAAGAATATGAGCCATACCTTTTCGAACCCTAAGTAAACGGTCACGGCTGCGTTCTTCTGAGTGTAAAGGGGTGTTATTGCCTAACATGTCCGTTATTTCAGCTTGAATACGCTGATAGTTATCAGGATATAAACGACTCATAATTAAGCCCTCCCTGCATAGGTGTATTCGTTGCTGAACTGGCTTAATGGAACAATGACAGGACTATCAAAGCCGTCTCGCTGAAAAGTCACACGATTGAATTGAACCGATAAAACTTTGACGGTTTCACCATTATTTTTGTGAGTGTAGAAATCATTAGGTTGAGGGTTACGCATGATGTTTACCTCCAATAGCAGGTAAGCGACCAGCGAATATCAGCATGTAATCACGTACAAGCATCAGTCTTGCACTGTTCTCGTTCGGTGCTGTAACAGCAATGCGACAAGGTTTAGCGGTGTAATCGCTACGGTTTAACGCGAGGAATAACCATCTGTACGATTGGTTAGGGGTGAGACTAGTCCGCCCTGTGACGGGTGTGTTATGCTTACTCATAGTTACCTCGATAGTTTCGTTATCGGTGGTGATTAGATGCCCCGTTAGTGTTGACGCACTGCGGGGCATTGCTTTATTAGCATAAATAATAGTAACATGGTCGTTACCATGTAATGCATAATAGATTAGGGTAATTACCATGTCAACGGGAAAGGAAAAAAGATCCCCGCAGTACCAAATGAGATTAACGCCAGAATTTAGAGAGCAACTGGAAGCTGAGATGAAAAAAGATGGTGACGCAACATTAGCCACTTGGATCAAGAGAATACTGCGCAAAGAATTACAGTCACGAGGCATTGAGCCTAAAAACTGATATTTGCCATACCAGAGAAGTAAGCTAATATTAATATTCTCACTTGCTCGGTATTCAATATCGACGTTTCCAAGGGTAGCCGATTGGCTGCCCTTTTTTATGGACTCCAAAAACTCAATTACTTTGCCTTTTATGGACTGTAAAAACTCAATTCTGCCTTGTGTAGTGACCCCGATTAAACCTTGCAAAATGGCAGATTTCTGCCCTTTACAAAGGTGATTTTTCTCACCTTTAGCAAATGGTGTAAATTCTCCACCTTTTAGATTGGCAAAATGTTTTGCTGATTGATTCCCCGTAAATTTGGGTGATTGATTGGCGTAAATTTTCGCTGATACATCGGCTAAAGTTTTAGCCAGTTGCTGAGCAAATGATTTTGCCGAGCACTGAGCCAAAATATTAGCCGAGTAACCAGACGAAAGTTTGTCTGATTGACTGCCAGTAATACCGCAGTTTAAAGCTACAGTATTATTAAGGGAGTAAATTAAACTTACCCCCTTACCTGCCAGTAGGGAATCATTCACTTGGTAGGCATTAGCTGCGATATTCATCATATTAGCCACCAATCCTCACAGTAGGACTCATTAAACTAGCGAACTGCTCAATGCGTTTGCTAACCTCTCGCAATGCCTGAGTAGCCGATAAACCCGAATCAATAGCATCCTGAAACGCTGCCTGTTCGATTTTCTGCATACAGACTAATAAACCTAATTGTTGCTCGTCTGCGCTGGCACGTTCGCCAGTGAGTAAGCCTGTTAATCGGTTTTCTGTACGGGCTAAATTGATGTAATGATGTTTCTCTGCGCCTAAGTCTCTGAGTGCGTCGCGTGACTCATGGTAATGTGGCAAATATTCGCGGCGGATAGGTTCAGCCGCACGTTTCTTGCTGAATGCTTTGGTAACGTCCAGCTTGAATTGAGTCATCTGCTCATGATTGCGCCCACGAACAATACGGCACATAAAATCAAATTGGTTCTCATTCAGTAGGTAATAAATCTGAGAGCGACCACGTTTTGATTTTCCCGATTTCAAATCGGACAATTCTTTTTCACTATTTCTTGGCAATGTGCCTAATTCACGTAAGCAGGTAAGATTCTTTTTAATAATATTAACCAAGCTCTCATGTTGTATTCCGACGCGTTTAGCAAACAGGCGGCTATCTATTCTCGGCTCAGTTCTGTGTTGAATTAAAATAGGCTCGTCGCTGAATTTTGGGTGAGCGAATCCACCAGCATTTAAGCTGTTATTTTTTAGTTTCATTTTCTTATTCCGTTATTTTGTCGGGTAGAGGCTTAAAATATTATTTACGTGTGCTTTATCCAGTGTTTGGTAATTACCTTGTTCAGCGCGTTTATTTATTAAGTTAATAACCTTCTGCACATCTTGAGCCGTTTTAAAGCGGTAACGGTAGTGTGACCCGATACCATCAGGATTAGGCTCATCAATGCGATCCAGTGTAATATCCAACTTGCGCTCTAACTCCGAGGCGTAGTTCCTTGCTGACGATAAGCGACAATGAATTAATATTTCATTCTCTGTAAATCCATTAATACCTGTACCTAACATATATAAACGGGCACGGTGTTTTTTCGGTGGGTTCTTTGGTAGAATAGACGACGCAACGTTATTCTGAGAAGCCACCTGTGACGGGTGGTTTTTCTTTTCCATTAAGCCACCTCGCCAGAACGTGATTCAGCAATCTTATTAGAGATCCATTCATCAACTTCCGATTCAACGAAAGCAATAGAACGAGTACCGATTTTTACTGATTTAGGGAATTGACCTGTTTCAATTAGGCGATAAATCCACGCTTTGCCATAGCCAGTACGACGCATGACTTCTGGTAAGCGAATGAGATTTTCTTTAAAGGTTGTTACTGTTGGCATGTAGCCCCCTGTTATCTGATTAATAGTACGCCTAGATAGACGTCCGTAGATCTCAGGGGAACTTTATGTATATTTGATATTGCCGTCACCGCAGTTGCGGCACTCTTTACCGCAGTTGCGGTAATTATCCTTTTAAACTTTTATTTGCGTCAGAAAACTTTTCTTGTAATGTTCTTTCGCTAATTCCCGCTTTCCCTTCATGCCTCGCAAGCAAGGCATCTATCACGTTAGTTTGATTGTTATAAACAGATAATTTTTTGCCTGATGGGGATGTACCTAGAATAACATCTAATAACCCACCTATTATATTTAGGTATGTTTTTTCTGCTCTAGAGTTGATATTTGGTAAACTCTGTTCATTTGTATTTTTTAAAGCCAAATTTTCTCTTTTCAATAACTCTAATTCTTTTTTTTGTTCTTTAAATACCTCTTCGGCATTATTTATTCTAACTTGCAAGTGATCTCTATCTGCCCTAAGAATTTGATATGCTTCAACCGTAATTGATGTATGCATATTTCGCTCAATATCATCAAATATAAGTTTGGGCTTCTCATTAGGATAAAACTCAATTAACCATTCTTTAAAATCTTTTAATAACACCGTTCTTCTTTCTGGGGCTATATGGTCATGCTCATTTATTTCATGATTACTTCCATCACGTCCAACAGCTAATTGCCTCGCTTCTATTCCATCCATGATAGCCATAGCTCGATGTTCCAAACATCCAATATATGGGTGTTTAGGTACGGCTCTTTTTATATATTCACACTCAGAGATCACCTCATCGAAATCAGATGGCTTTATTCCACACCATAGCATAGCCATTTGTTCAACATGATAGTATGAATATAAACGCTGAAATGAAGCGCAGCTCTCCTTATCGTAATCAATCATTTTTCACCTCATCAGAGATAGCTTTTAACTCATCGAACTCAAATCCTTTATCTTTTAAAACTTTTTTAGATTTAGAAAATTTTTCTTCTAAATTTCTTATGGAAAATGGCTCAGCATCTTGAAACAACTCAGTTAGTTCATAAATAACAGAACTCTGATTTTTTTTACTATTTTTGAGAATAGTAACCAGCAACCCACCAATAATTGCATGAAGATTGTTTCTTTCTCTTGTTCTCATGGGTTTGTCTAGTTCTGCTGAAAGTGTTATAGCCGCGGTTTCCTCTGTAGCTATACCATCTATATAATCCTCTCTTTTTGAGGGTTTAGTATCATTAATCTCTAGCTGCTCAGGAAATTCGATATTATGAGTGTTTAAAAATGATTTAATTTCATCGTATTTAAAATAAAAATCATGAAAAAAGCCTTCATATTCATTAGGCAACCCAATTTCTTCATCTGGTTCAACATAATATCCTAGCTCGAAACGAGGTAATTCCTCAAAACGTATTTTAAATCGCTCACCAATAGCCTTTATCAAATACAAACATCCATTTTGAAACCATTCATAAGGCTCAGGGTCAAAACCAGAAATTCTTGAGTACAAATAACATTGGTATGCAGGAAATTGAACTCCCTCAACTATTTCTGTACGATTCCTATAAAAAAAAGCAGCGACAACATCAATCGGCTGCCCTTCTTGCTCCGCAATTGCTCCAAATAACCTGTGAAATTGAATAGCCTGATTCCGTTCTGCAACAAAACTATTTAATACACTCACAACGCCACCTCACGCCCTCATTCTGTAGGAGCTATGCCAGCTAGTAGAGGTGTACTAGTTTTCGGGGATCAGCCTAGGCATAGCTTTATTCTTTATAGTCTACACAAGTCTACTACAGCCTATCATTACTGTCTATTTGTCCAGTTATGACTATTTCAGGTACAAAAAAACCAGACCTTTTATTGTCTGGTTCTGTATTTGGTAGCTGGTGGATTAAGCACGTTTAAAATTGCCGTGGACAACATTATCCCCGTTCTCTAATGCTCCCATGTAATCAGCGTACCATTGAAGCATTTCTCTACGGCCATCAAGGTACTGAGCATGGTTATACGTTCCACGGATAGAGTTCTTATCAACGTGCGCTAGCTGTGTCTCAATCCATGCGGTGTTATAGCCTTGTTCGTGTAGGATAGTGCTCATTGTGTGTCTGAAGCCGTGGCCTGTGGCTCTGCCATCATAACCAATACGCTTTATGACCTGATTTATTGCCGCTTCACTCATCGGCTTAGAAGCATCATTCCTACCATGAAAGATATACTTAAACTTTCCTGTTATGGTTTGTATTTCTTTGAATAACTCTAACGCCTGTGTAGATAATGGCACCATGTGAGGCCGACGCATTTTCATACGTTCTTTTGGTATTTCCCAAATAGCTTTATCAAAATCAATTTCTGTCCATTCAGCAGCCCTAAGCTCAATAGTACGAACACCCGTTATCATTAATAGCTTTGTCGCAATTTGAGTGATCTTACTTCCACTACATACAGATAATGCCTGTAAAAACTCAGGTAACTCATTAACGTTTAAATGAGGAAAGTGTTTTGCTTTTGGTGTAGATAGTGCGCCAGCTAATTCTGATGCAGGGTTATACTCTGCCCGCCCCGTCACAATTGCATAGCGGAATACTTGGTTACATGCCTGTCTTATCTTCTTTAGCTTATCCAACACACCACGCTTTTCTAATTTTCTAAGCACCTCTAGCATATCTAGCGGCTTAATTTCCGTAATGCTAGCTTTACCAATGTAAGGGAAGATATCTTTCTGGAAGGCTTCCAATAAGTCATCAGCGTAGCCTTGCGACCAATTCGGCTTTTTATAGTCATGCCATTCAAGCGTGATTTTCTCAAAGCTATTATTGACCTGAGACTCTTTTTCTCGCTTTTCGGCTTTCTTTACCAACGATGGATCATCACCTAACGCTAATATGCGCTTGGCTTCTTCTCTTTTCGCCCTAGCTTGTGCGAGTGATATTGATGGATATACACCTAAAGCCAGCCTTTTCTCTTTACCAGCATATCTATATTTCATACGCCAATACTTAGAACCATTCGGAGCAACTTCTAAATACATGCCCCCACCGTCAGAAAGTTTATAAGCTTTCTCTTTTGGCTTGGAAGTATCTACTTGTCTGGCTGTTAGCTTCATCTGGGGGCACCGATTTTTATTGAACGGGGTAATGCCCCCAATTATGCCCCCACATAGTTGTAGATTTCAATAGACGTGACTAGACCTTGGAATACTATGATTTCTTGTGATAACTGATTTTATAAGGGTTTTATAGACTGTTGTAGACTTTGAAATACTTGAGAATGGTACGCCCTACAGGATTCGAACCTGTGACCTACGGCTTAGAAGGCCGTTGCTCTATCCAACTGAGCTAAGGGCGCATTGTGTGCGCAGACAGCCTATCTGGCTGATGGCGTTGAATTATACGGTTGCTGAGCGCCGAGTCAATGGCTTTTCACTACTTAAATAACGATATGGCTACTTTATCTATCAGATAGACCTGACATTGCTAGCAAGTTCTGACAAAATAGAGGCATCCCCCGTGTCTCATATATGGATTAAGTTACAGATGTTAGCAAAAATTATTGATGGGAAAACGATTGCGCAAGCAATTAGACAGGAAGTTGCTCAAAAAGTACAAACTCGTATTGCCAATGGTAAACGAGCTCCAGGGCTTGCCGTTATTCTCGTAGGCGCTAACCCCGCTTCTCAAATTTATGTTGGCAGTAAGCGACGTGCTTGCGAAGAAGTTGGCTTTATTTCTCGCTCCTATGATTTACCAGACACGACGACTGAAGCTGAACTGCTCAAGCTGATTGATGACCTTAACCAAGATAATGAAATTGATGGCATCTTAGTTCAATTACCATTACCTGCTGGCATTGATAACGTCAAAGTGATTGAACGCATTCATCCCGATAAAGACGTCGATGGTTTCCACCCTTATAACGTCGGTCGCTTATGTCAACGTGCCCCTCGCCTGCGTCCTTGTACGCCAAGAGGGATTGTTACCTTACTTGAACGTTATGACATTAATACCTACGGTTTAAATGCCGTTATCATTGGCGCATCAAATATTGTTGGTCGTCCGATGAGCCTTGAATTATTATTAGCGGGCTGCACCACCACCGTCACCCATCGCTTTACCAAAGATCTCGAACAGCATGTCCGTAATGCGGATTTACTGGTCGTGGCTGTGGGTAAACCTAACTTTATTCCAGGCGAATGGATCAAACCGGGCGCTATCGTTATCGATGTGGGTATTAACCGCTTAGAAAATGGCAAAGTGACTGGAGATGTTGACTTCGATGAAGCGTCAAAACGCGCTGCATGGATCACGCCAGTACCGGGCGGTGTTGGGCCAATGACCGTGGCTACACTGATTCAAAACACGCTACAAGCGTGCGAAGAGTACCACGATATTTAATGTAATTTGGAGTCACAATGGATATTTTTCATCTTGATGGTCATCCCCATATTGAGCTATGCGACCTGCTAAAAATTGAAGGTTGGGCAGAAAGTGGCGCGATGGCAAAATCAATGATTGCTGATGGCTTAGTGCAAGTTGATGGCGTTGTTGAAACGCGTAAACGCTGCAAAATTGTCGCAGGCAAAGTCGTTTCTATGGGAAGCGAGCAAATCAAGGTACAAGAGTAGTTCTAACCACATCCTTGATGGAGGTAAGCTGAGACCCAATTCAGCTTACCTTTTGTTATCCCATCAAAATCCCCACTTACTGCTTGTTTTTGTTGGGGATAATGGTGCATTTGTGAATTCTTGTAATTGCCTATATTGCGCTTCATTCTGAACCATATTCGGACTTCCTGTCTCCCGCAACGCTAATACGATATTTTCCATCGATAGTTTATTTCCTGCCTTTCTCCACTGCATACTTGCCGCTAATACCCCCGTTCGACCAATACCCGCTTTGCAGTGAATAACGGGAAGCGGCTTATTTCCTCCTTCTATATCTACTCCTTGATTTTTATAAAGTTCAAATAAGCTGCCTTCATTAATGGTTCCAATAATCCGGTTTAATTTAATTAATTCCTCGGTTGACACCGTTCCACCATCATCCCAATTAGTCACGTGGATCACAGGGATTGAATGCTTTTTATAGCCATTAAAAATATCCATTTTATATTGGCTAAACTCTAATGATTTTTCTCCTACATTGATTTGTTTAGGTTCTACTTTATAGTCTTTTTTTTCTCGCCTAGTGGTAACTTCAATGGCGCCATATTTTTGATTACTCATAAAGTAAGGTGGCAGCTTATCTTTTTGAAAAACAGAACCGTGGATCTCTTGCTTTGATGCTAAGACAACTAATATCGGAGTCTTATTTGCCATGAGCATAGATAGATGATTTTCAATGGCTTGAGCATTGTCTTTGGGGTATTGGCAGCGAATAGCTAAATTTTCCCCATTAATTTGTAGTCGATTAGCTGCGAGAGGCACAATGGATTTATCGGCACTCCGTATTGATATTTGCGTGTGCTTCGCACTACCAATATTGGGATATCGCTGCCCTCTATTCTCCGTATCGTATTCAATGTTTTTTTCATTCAGCAATAACTGCGTTTTTTCAGTCAATTTATCGAATACCGAAACTTGGGTAGCGGCTTCTATATTTAATTTCAACTTTAGCCTATTTTTTTTGACGGATTTTGCTTCAGACAAGTGAGGGCTAAGTTCGGAGATATTTTGGATAGAATGAATACGCTTAGGGAAATGGCTTGCAGTTGATGATGCAGGAAATTCTGTCGATTGAGATACGGTTAGTCGATTAGCGTTTATTGGAAACATATTTATCCTTATCTATGTTTTCATTGTGAGTGAATTCACCATTTCGGTGACCCAATGTTAAATTCCACTGTTAATATTTCACTCAACATTATCGATAATCTCCCACCCCTCGCTTGCAAATTTAGCTGCAATTCCCATAAAAAAACCCACCAAAAACAGATCATTTTTAGTGGGCCTTATTCTTATTTGTTAGCCTGATTAACCTGAATTCTCTAAATTATTCAAATTGTAGGCAAACAGGTATTACGTGAAAAACGATAAAGGACAATATTCTAAATAGTTCGTGTTGTGGCTAGGCGGCTAGCAAGGATATCTCGGGGAGCATACATAAGTATGTGACCCGAGTAGCCGAGTGACGCCAACAACGCCACAGCGCGAAATATGACGAATATTATTTGCGACGCCACGTCGTGCCAGCAGACGAATCCTCCAACACAATTCCCATCGCTGTTAAAGCATCGCGTGCCTGATCCGCCAGCGCCCAATCCTTACTTTGACGCGCATCGTTACGCTGTTTAATCAGCGCTTCGATTTTTGCGACTTCTGCATCATCTTCGCCTTGTGCGCCACCTTGCAGGAAAGTTTCAGGATCTTGCTCTAACAGCCCCAGCACTTTTGCCAGCTCACGTAATTGAGCCGCCATGCCATTTGCTGCATCCATATTTTCAGTTTTCAGGCGGTTTAATTCACGCGCCATATCAAACAATGCCGAATAAGCTTCTGGTGTATTGAAGTCGTCATTCATCGCTTCACAGAAACGGCTCTTATACTCTTCGCCACCTGCTGGTGCAGCTGATTTATCCGTACCACGCAGCGCGGTATACAGACGCTCTAACGCGGTGCGGGCTTGCTTTAAGTTCTCTTCGGTATAGTTCAATTGGCTACGATAGTGACCCGAAAGCAAGAAGTAACGTACAGTTTCTGCATCGTAGTACTCTAAGACATCACGGATGGTAAAGAAGTTATTAAGAGATTTAGACATTTTCTCTCTATCAACCATCACCATACCGGAGTGCATCCAGTAATTAACGTACGGGCCATCATGGGCACAAGTAGATTGTGCAATTTCATTTTCATGGTGCGGGAACATTAAATCTGAACCGCCACCATGAATATCAAAATGGTTGCCTAATGTTTTGCTGTTCATTGCCGAACATTCAATATGCCAACCTGGACGACCTAATCCCCAAGGCGATTCCCAGCTTGGTTCACCCTCTTTGGACATTTTCCATAACACGAAGTCCATTGGATTACGTTTTACATCAGCCACTTCAACACGGGCCCCCGCTTGAAGCTGGTCTAAATCTTGGCGAGATAATAAGCCGTAATTTGGATCAGTTTTGACTTCAAACATCACATCGCCATTATCTGCAACATAAGCATGACCGCGCTCAATCAAGCTTTCAGTTAGCTCAATGATTTCATGAATATGGCGAGTAGCACGCGGTTCGCTGTCTGGACGTAGGATATTTAATGCATCAAAATCTTTGTGCATTTCCGCTAACATGCGCGTCGTTAACTCTTCCACGCTTTCATTATTTTCAGCGGCACGTTTAATGATTTTGTCATCAATATCCGTCACGTTACGCACATAATTCAGGTCATAACCTAAATAGCGTAAATAGCGGCTAATTGCATCGAAAGCCACAAAGGTACGACCGTGACCAATATGACACAAATCGTAAATGGTGATGCCACACACGTACATCCCAATCTTTCCAGCATGGATGGGTTTAAATTCTTCTTTTTGACGACTCAGTGTATTGAAAATCTGCAGCATCTTTTTATTTCCATTTTATTAGTACGTGTATATCTATCATACATCAGATTATCGCGATGTTGAGGATAAAATATCCAGATTCAACCTTACGAAAATAGCACGGTATTGAATCGCGATCACCCGAAGAAAGCAAGGTTAGCACCTGACTTTATCGCCTTATTTATTAGGTCACTGTTATGGGATAACCTATTTTGCAAACACACTGTCGCTTCAAGTCAGGTTTTATCTGTGATATAAACTTGCTGATCTCAACGCTTTCGCAAGTTAGCGCATAAAAAACAATTATTCAGGATAGCTATTATGGTTACATTTCATACCAATCACGGTGACATCGTTATCAAAACTTTCGCAGACAAAGCACCTGTCACTGTCGAAAACTTTTTAACCTACTGCCGTGAAGGTTTCTACAATAATACCATTTTCCACCGTGTTATTAACGGCTTCATGATCCAAGGCGGTGGTTTTGAGCCGGGCATGAACCAAAAAGACACTAAAGCGCCTATCAAGAACGAAGCTAATAACGGACTGAAAAACAGCCGCGGTACATTAGCAATGGCTCGTACTAACGATCCACACTCAGCAACAGCACAATTCTTCATCAACGTCGCTGACAATGACTTCTTAAACTTCCGTTCAGAGCGCCCAGATGGTTGGGGTTACTGTGTATTTGCTGAAGTGGTTGAAGGCATGGACGTTGTTGACAAAATCAAAGGCGTTTCCACAGGTCGCAGTGGTTTCCACCAAGACGTACCTCGCGAAGACGTAGTGATTGAAAAAGTGACTGTCAGTGAGTAATCCCTGAATTTATGTCCACTTATATCATTGCAGACTTGCATTTAAGTGAAGATGAACCGGCGATCACCGCCGGTTTTCTTGCATTTATTGAACAGCAAGCCATCCACGCCGACAGCCTGTATATCCTCGGTGATTTTTTCAATTATTGGATTGGCGACGATGATAATACCCCTTTGCATCAGCAAATCGCTCAAGCCTTAAAACAGCTGAGTGAACGTGGAATTCCTTGTTATTTCATTCATGGCAATCGCGATTTTTTATTGGGTCAACGTTATGCAAAGCAGTGTGGCATGACCATTTTGCCCCAAGAAACTTTACTTGAACTTTATGATAAGCGTATTTTAATTATGCACGGCGATACGTTATGCACCGACGATGCCGCTTATCAAAACTACCGTAAAAAAGTCCATACTCCTTGGATCCAACGGGTATTTTTACTTCTACCGCTCTTTATTCGCCGCCGTATTGCGCAAAAGATGCGTCGCAATAGCCAATATGCCAGCAGCATGAAATCCGAAGCCATTATGGACGTCAATTCCAACGCGGTGATTGATGCCTTAAACCGCCACCAAGCACAATGGATGATCCACGGACATACGCATCGCCCTGCTATCCACGAGATTAATATCGGTGGTCAACTTCATTTTCGTGGAGTTTTAGGCGCATGGCACAGCGAAGGTTCCGCCTTTGTGATCAACGAAAACGGCATTGAGCTTATTTTCTTTCCTTTTTAACATAGTTTCCTTTTTAGCATTCCTATCTTGATAAAGACACCTAGGTAAATTGTTGGTCGTCAGTACGACCGTTTGCTTACTTTATAATCACGCAAACGTTTTCCTTGTCCAATTACCGTGATATGATCGGGGCAATTCACATTCCCACCCTCAGGGTGATATTTTTCAATACAGGGATCACACCAAATGACTGCCCAAGTTCCTGCTCAATCTGCGGCAAAAATCGCCATTGTTATGGGTTCTAAAAGTGATTGGACAACCATGCAGCATGCTGCTGACGTGCTGACCGAACTGCAACTGCCTTTCCATGTTGAGATTGTTTCTGCACACCGCACGCCAGACAAACTGTTTTCTTTTGCTGAAAATGCCAAACAGAACGGCTTTGATGTGATCATCGCAGGTGCCGGTGGTGCAGCCCATTTACCAGGAATGATAGCCGCCAAAACGCTGGTTCCTGTCCTTGGTGTCCCTGTACAGAGCGCGGCATTAAGTGGTGTCGATAGCCTGTATTCTATCGTTCAAATGCCAAAAGGCATTCCCGTTGGCACACTTGCTATTGGGAAAGCAGGCTCAGCTAACGCCGCTCTGCTAGCCGCACAAATTTTAGCCACTCATGACAGCGAACTCTTCAATCGCTTATCCGCATGGCGTGAAGCACAAACCAACGACGTATTAAATAACCCAGATCCGAGGGAAGCGTAATGAAACCGGTTTGTGTCCTTGGTAACGGTCAATTAGGTCGCATGTTGCGCCAAGCAGGCGAACCGCTGGGTATTTCTGTCTTTCCGGTTGGGTTAGATGCCGAGCCTGAAGCCGTTCCTTATCAACAAAGTGTGATCACTGCTGAAATTGAGCGCTGGCCTGAAACCCCATTAACCAAAGAGTTAGCACGTCATAATGCATTTATTAACCGTGATATTTTTCCTCGGTTAGCTGACCGCTTCCCACAAAAAAGCCTGTTCGACTCGTTAAATTTATCGACGGCACCTTGGGCACGATTAGAATCTCCAGACCAATGGCCTGAATTATTTGCCACTCTGGGTGATTTTTTGATAGTGAAACGCAGAACGGGTGGCTACGATGGCCGTGGTCAATGGCGTGTTCGCCCCGGTGACGAACAAAACCTCCCAGCGGAAATTTACGGTGAATGTATCGTAGAGCAAGGGATCCCATTTGATGCTGAAGTCTCCGTGATTGGTGCTCGTAGTCAATCCGGCAAATCCGTATTCTACCCAATCACCCATAATCTTCACCAAGAAGGGATTTTACGCACCAGCGTCGCTTTCCCTGATGCAAACCCTGCCCAGCAACAACAAGCACAGGCGATGCTCAGTGCCGTGATGGATGAGTTAGGGTATGTCGGTGTGATGGCAATGGAATGTTTTGTGGTTGGCGATAAACTGCTGATCAACGAAATCGCCCCTCGCGTTCATAATAGTGGACATTGGACTCAAAACGGCGCATCTATTAGCCAATTCGAGCTTCACTTACGCGCGATTTTAAATTTACCGATGCCGACGCCAGAAGTTTTCAGCCCGGCTGTGATGGTCAATTTAATTGGCACTGATGTTAACCAAGAATGGTTAAATCTACCTTTAGTCCATTTACATTGGTATGAGAAAGAAGTGCGCCCTGTACGTAAAGTGGGTCACTTAAATCTGACTCATAGTGATGTTCATCAACTCGAAAATACCCTCGATAGTTTGATCCCAATGCTGCCAAATGAGTATAAAAGTGGCATTGAGTGGGCAAAAACAAAATTAGGCTGGTACTCTCGCCAAAAATAGGGAAAATAGCGCTATTCGTGCCCGAGAGTAATATTTCGGGCATTGTGCTATTTTTGCCCTACTTTTATAGTGATTACTTGTGAGTGATGACTAACTCACTAGGGCGCCACTGGAGTGCATATGCCAGAAACACAAGCCTCACCGTTTAGTCCGTTATACCAATGGTCGATTCTTATTCTCCTCGGACTGGTTTATTTCCTTGCTACTGCCACCACCTTCACCTCATTAGGCGTAGTATTACCGAGTATGATCGGCGAATTAAAGTGGAGTTGGACTGAGGCAGGCTTTGGTTTTACTTTACTCGGGTTAACCTGCGGTTTAGCGAGCTTTCTACCCTCATTGCTAATACGTAAAGTCGGTGTTCGTCTCACGCTGCTTTTAGGGATGCTGGTGTTCTGCTCTGGCTTCTATAGCCTCTATTCCACCGAAGCTATCAGCACCTATTTCTTAGGCACTGCCTTGATTGGCATCGGGTTTACACTATTAGCGACCGTTCCGGGCACCTATGTACTTTCTCGCCTATTTGAAAAACAATCTCTGGCATTTGGATTGTATTTCACAATTGGCGGATTAGGCGGCGTTGCCGGTCCTTGGATTTACTTCTACGCATCGAATCAATTAGGCTCTTGGCGGATGCACTGGGTATTGTGTGCAGTTTATCTGAGTATTGTCACCATCATCACTATCTTGGCATTGCGTGAAGGGAAAAAAGAACAAGACCACGCCAAGAAAATAATGCAAAAACAAGTTAGTCATGCGAATAAGCCTATTTATCGTACCGCTGAAGTTTGGACAGTTCGCCGAGCATTACGCACTTGGCAATTCTATTTAATTGCCGCAACTTATACCTCTTTCTTATGGTGCGGTATTACAGTAAACAGCTTTGCAGTAGCGCACATTGAAGAACGTGGATTTGGCATGACTATCGCGGTTTCTTTGCTGAGTACCATGGCGTTTGTGAATGCATTTTCGCGCTTCTTAGGGGGCGCAGCGGGTGAATGGCTGGAGCCGAAACGTTTATTGATTGGTAGCCTAATTATCATGGTGCTTGGCGTCGTGGCACTAAGTATCTCCACATCATGGTTCTGGCTGATTTTGTTCGTGATTTGTGTGGGTGTCGGCTACGGCATGACCTTCTTAGCGTCCAGTGTTTTACTGTCCAATTATTTTGGGCGCGGACCTTATTTAGAGTTGTTCTCCGTCGTCAATTTAATCTCAACAATTGCCTGTTTAGCGCCATTTATCGCAGGGGCAATTAAAGATATTACGGGTAGTTTTACCCCTGCATTTTTAACCATCGCCGCCCCTGTCATTGTCATTCTCTTTTTTACGTTGATGATGAAGCCCCCTGCTTTAGAGGCAAAAAAAGATTAACCCCTAAAAAGAAAAAAGCTCGGGGATAACCCGAGCAAATATCAAACCAAGGGAAAAACAAGGATCCATTTACACGTTCTACTTCTTACCGGCATAACCGATTACGCATTACTTCAATAACTCTGGTACTTTCAACAAAATAAATTCATTATCATCCGCTTGATTGGGTTCACGGCTGGAAGAGAACGGGTAGTTATTATCGTTACCGACGATAATATGTTCATTATCGACTACATCCACGTTTTCAATCGTAAAGAATGGGAAGGTAAATACCCCATCATTTAGCGGTTTTCTGGCTAGCTTATTAGGATCTTGGATATTCATCAGGTTAACATAGGCTTGCTTATCCACTGCTCCACCTGCATTGTTATCCGAAAATTCAATGCGATAAACACGTTTAAATTTGGCTAAATTGCTAAAGCAATTTTCTTTGTTTGTTGCGCCTTCCGCACATGCTTTATCCGCAGTGCCTTCGCCATTATCACGTTCGATAATCAAACCGTGAGTGTCATCAATCAGGTTAAAATCACCAATAGCATTTTGATTATCTTCAAAAATATATAACCAACTGCGCCCCGTCCAATCCTGTTTTTTCACATCAAATTCAAGAATACGCGCCGCTTTTTTACCATTCACATTCTCATAATCTTGCTTATCTTCCTGCCACAAAGCGCCTTCCAGCATTGGATAAAGTTTGGTGCCATCCGGCGATGATGCCATTCCCTCAAAACCTTTTGAGCGATTCACTTGAAAAGTCACTTTATCCGCAGGTTTACCTGGCGTTGTCAGTGTGTAGTGGTCAGGAGAAACGACTTTCTTGCCTTCAACTTGCGTTTCAAATAGCGCCAACACCTTGCCATTTAAATCCATCTTGATGAGATAAGGTCCAAATTCATCTCCCACCCATAGAGCCCCATCCGCAAATTGAAAACTCTCTGGGTCAAAGTCACTGCCCGTTAAGTAACGCTGTTCACTACTTTCGTTAATAATATGAAAAGGAATGATTTTATTGGGGTCGTGGAAGAAAATCGTTTTCAACGGGTTGGCTTTTCCCGTTTTAAAATCAATATCATATTGTGTTAAATAGAGCATCGAATCGGGGGAATTCATTTTATTCCCAAAACCATTATCCGTCAGAACCCAATAAGTACCATCATCCATACGCTTGATACCCGAATGTCCTTGTAACGGCTGCCCCTTGATAGGCACAAACTTACCTGTTGGGCGTCCATCGGACTTCCCTTCAACTTTACCCAGCGTATCAACACGGGTTCCTGTGGTGTATTTGCCGCTGTATTGCATATCGGACGGTGCATTTTCCGGCGTTGGTACTATCGCATCCACCGATAAAATGGCATGCCCTGCGAGAGTGGCTGGAACTTGTTTTTGAGCAAACCCTGTGGTGCTAAAAGAAAGTAATCCCATCAGTAAAGAGAGTGATGTCAGCTTAAATGTTATTGGAGTTCGGCGAGCCATTGTTATTTTCCTATTTAGTCGCATCAATAATTGACACAGGAATCATAACCACGGTGAATGAAGGTTTTGTGAAGGATTAGAGACAGTTCGTTTAATAGCGCCAATAACTCTGGCAATATTTATCTGAAAATAGCCAGCAAAAATAATCTTTATCAACAACTATGCTAATATCCATCTCCATTTTCACATTGAGACTCAATTAATGCTCAAGAAAAAAATCTTTGATAACAAACTAAGAGTTTTATATATAATAATAAGCTCATTACTATTATGGATATCGACTATTAATATAGAAATTATAATGAACAGCAATTATAATTTCACATTATTCTCCTACTATGCCTCTGTCGCCACTATCATTGCTTTATTAATTACTATAATGGAAGTTATTCACAATATTACCATTTCAAAAAGCATCAAGGACAAATCATTATTTACCTTAAATAAATTCAAAGGCACTACAGGGCTAAGTTTATCTCATGAATGTATTTTTTATTACAACCAGTCATTAGATAACCTATCTAGTAAAAAATATGCTTTGCTTGTCACCAATTTCACTATAGCATTCAAATTACATTTGAATATTGCTAACAATTTCATGTCCATCATCGATAAAAAAGAATTCAATAATGAATTAATTAAGCTGAATGAGTTAGAAAGAAAGATTAACGCCACAAGAAATATAACACCTAAATGCCCTTTAGGTAATTCACAGATGCAAGATATTTCAGAGTCATTACTCTATGCCAAACAACTTATTGAATCCAAATACACCTATAAAAACACTGAGGAATAGTTCATGTTACCCGCCGCTATCACACATTTTGTAGAACAACTCATCAGCGAAACGAGATCAAAAATAATTAGTTGGAAATATATTTCAGAGAGTGACGAGGTAAATTTAAATTATAAAGAGATGAAAATTAATGTCGGTTATGAGTTCGATTTTAGCCAAGAGGTTGGTGTTTATAAAATACAGATTGCACAATCAGATGGCCGAGTATTTTACTTTTCCGTTTCTGAATTTGATGTCGGATACATAAACTTAAAAAACTTATACAGCGAAGCTCAAGCATCCGATTTTCATTTTTAAATAGAATAGCCACGAAGGTGGCTATTCTATTTTTTATACATTTAGCCGTTTGATAATCGGCGATGTTGATTGCCAGTACCGAGTAATCTCAGCCCCAACCAACCGCCGCACACCGATAATAAGAACCCAGCACAGAGCGGTAATAGCACCCACAAGCGCCATTCTGGCTGCCACGGGAAATCAAATACCTTAGTTTGCAGTAACCATAGTGCGACTTCAGCCCCAAATGCCGCAGCTAGCCCTGCCATTCCACCGAGTAAGGCAAATTCACTCCATAAAGTACGGCGCATCAATTTTTTGCTCGCACCGAGGGTGCGATACACCACCAGCTCCCGCTCTCGTTGGCTCATACCCACTTGAATCTGTGCGAGTAGCAATAATAAGCCACAGAAAATCACCAAGACCACCATCACTTCTAAAGCTTGGCTTACCTGCTGTAAAATCTGCTGAATTTGCGTGATGATAGCGCCAGTATCCAGCACATTAATCGTCGGATACTGATGGCTCAACTGAGTTAACAGTTGCCCATCACCATCATAATGGAAGCTACTCAACCACGTTTCTGGCATTGGTGATAACGTTTCTTCCGCAAAAATAAAGTAGAAATTAGGACGCAAACTTTCCCAATCCACTTTACGAATACTACTCACTTTTGCCGTGAAAATCTGCGAACCTGCATTGAATGTTAGCTTATCGCCGATTTTTAACCCTAACTCTTTAACGACAGTTTGCTCAATGGAAACTTCTCCCGCTTTCGGCGGCCAGCTCCCTTGCTCTAACTCGTTTGCAGGCGGCAATGTTGATTGCCACGTTAAACTAAGCTCTCGCCTAACCGTGTTATTATTGGGATCGCGAGCATCCGCCCACTCAATCGCAGACTGATCATTTATTTCCGATAAACGCGCTAACACAACCGGATTAAACTCCGTTGGAGTGACTTGGTACTGCTTCAAAAGCTGCGTTACGGGATCAAGCTGAGACTGAGTCATATTGATCAGAAAATAGTTCGGGCTATCCGCAGGGAGCTGCTGCTGCCAGCGATCTAAAAGATCCCCTCGAACCAAAATCAATAACGCCAATAACATAAATGACAGTGAAAATGCGCTCATCTGCGTAATAGTTTGCAATGGTTGGCGTAACAAGCGACTGACTGATAAACGCAAGCTTAGCTGGCGAAATTGCATTTTTCTCAGCAACCACAACCCTAGCCAACCAATCAATGCCAGAAGCACTGCTACTACGACAATCCCCAGTAAGATTGACCATAACAGTGGGTTTACCCCCGCAAACAGGAATAACCCGCCGACCACAATCAACGTAACCACAGGCAGATAATAATACAGTGGCCAAATGGGTGATTTGGCATCTTCCCGTAACACTCGAGAAGGTTGAGTGCCCATTAATTGGTAGTAAGGACGGATCCCCACAATAATCGCGATGATAAACAGCGTGGCCACCGCCCAGATCCACGGCCAAAGACTGGCGCTCGGCAAGGCTTTAGGTAACATTGCCGACAATATCTGCATTAAAATGCCTTCAAAAGCCAGTCCCAGCAAAGACCCTAATAATGCCGCAGCCACTAAAATCACTAACCACTGACCAATAATCCACTTACGTAGCGCACTGCGGCCAGCCCCTAGTGTTTTCAAAACCGCAATAAGCTGATGACGGCTTCGACAATAATGGGTCATCGACACCACCACCGCCGCGATCGCCAATAACAGCGTTAGCAACACCGATAACAGTAAAAACTGCTGAGCGCGCTTAAAGGTTTTCCCCACCGCACCGCTGTCATCATCCAAAGTATACCAGCGCTGATCGCTACGTAACTGAGCATCATATTTCTCTTTGAATGCATCAATCGCTTGGCGAGAACCCGCAAACATATCGCGATACGTTAAGCGGCTTCCGACTTGAATCGCCCCAGTTAATGGCGCATCCTCAATCGAGATCAACACCCTCGGTGCAATTTGAAAGGGGTTAAAACCACTATCCGGCTCCTGAATTAACGTCCCTGAAATCGTAAACGTCCCATCGCCGATATCAATCTGTTCGCCAACCTTTAAGTTCAGTAATTCCAATAACCTCGGAGCGACGAGAATATGCCCTTTGGTGGGTTTTAACCCCGCAGGCTCGGTCACTAAGCCACCGTATAGCGGATACCCCGCATCTGCCGCTTTCACTAACACTAACTGCGGGCGCCCCTCTTCATCAGCAGTAGAATACGCCATGGTCGAAAATGAAATCTGCTGGCTCAATGTCAGCCCTGCTTGCTGAGCCGCGGAAAGCCATGTTGGCTCACTCGGATGAGATGAACGCAGTACCAAATCCCCCGCTAATAGCTCTTGGCTCTGATAGCTCATGCTATTTTCGATGCGGTCACTGATACGCCCTAACGCCAGCACGCAGGCTACCGCCAAGGTTAACGCGAGCCACACAATCAACAGAGACGGCGTTTTCCATTCACGCCAAAACCAGCGCCAAATCATGACTCTTCCCTCAGTTGCCCATCAACTAACCGTAATCGACGTTGGCAACGGGCAGCTAACTCATTGTCATGGGTGACCAAAATTAGCGTGGTACCGTGCTCTTTGTTCATCGTAAATAACAAATCGGCGATTTTATCCCCCGTATACCGGTCAAGGTTCCCCGTCGGTTCATCGGCAAACAAAATTTGAGGCTGGCCATTAAATGCGCGCGCCAATGCCACCCGTTGTTGTTCACCACCTGAAAGCTGAGCTGGCATGTGTTTTAAGCGATTTCCTAACCCTAAATCCGTCAGTAAATTCACCGCCTGTTGATGACTTTTGGTTTCGGATTCGCCACGTAGTAATGAAGGTAATTGAACATTTTCAAGCGCATTCAAGGTTGGAATAAGCATAAAGGATTGGAAAACAAAGCCGACACTTTGCGCCCGTAATCGCGCCCGCGCTTCTTCGTCCATGGTCGTTAAGTCTTGGTCAAGCAACTTCACGGTGCCGCTAGTGCCATCATCCAACCCAGCAATAATGCCTAGTAAGGTGGATTTTCCTGATCCTGACTCACCAATTAAGGCAATTGTCTGACCAGACTCGACAATTAGCTCGACTCCTTGCAATATAGTCAGTTCATGTTCACCTTGACCAACACGTTTAATGAGATGATGAACTTCAAGAATATTTTGCGCCGACATATATTGGTTTTTCTCCTGTTAGTTACCGCCAGCGGACAAACGCTCGCGGCAACGAAACTATTGATCCTCGGCGATAGTCTTAGTGCAGGCTATCGAATACCCGCCGAGCAAGCTTGGGCAACATTACTTGCCGAACGTTGGCAAAAAAAGTCGCCACCGATTTTAGTTATTAATGGCAGTATTAGTGGAAATACCGCCTCTCAAGGGTTAGAGCGTCTCCCCACTCTTCTAGCCCAGCACAAACCTGACTGGGTACTGATTGAGCTGGGAGCTAATGATGGTTTGCAAGGGCTATCTGTTGAACAGTTAGGTATAACATTACAACAGATTATTGACCAAATAGAGCAAAATGGTGCTAAACCGCTCTTAATGCAAATTCGTATCCCGCCAAACTACGGTAAACGCTATACATCCAGCTTTGAAAAAGTGTACCCAACGCTGGCTGAAAAAAATAACCTTCCGCTGATCCCATTTTTTATGGAGAGCGTGATCACCAAACCGGAATGGATCCAGCCTGATGGTATTCATCCAACTGAGCAAGCCCAGCCCACGATTGCAGATTTTATGGAAAAACAGCTATCGCCCTATTTATTAACCAAATAAAGTTGTTCATAAAATAAAGTTATTACCCAAATAAAGTTATTAGCTAAATAAATTTGTTGGGTAAATAAATTATAATGAACCAATATGATAGCGAACATTTAGCCCAGAGTAGGTAAAGTTATGCAAAAAACGGTATTAGTGACAGGGGCGTCAAGTGGCATAGGGTTGTGCGCTGCGCAGACTTTAAAACAGCGTGGTTATCGCGTGATAGCCGCCTGTCGAAAACAGGCTGATATTGAACGATTACAATCACTTGGCTTCGAAACTGTGGCGTTAGATTTAGACGACCCAGTAAGTGTTGAAGCCGCTGCTCAGCAGGTTCTGACGCTCTGTAATGGGAAACTTTTCGGATTATTCAATAACGCCGGATTCGGAGTATATGGCCCATTGAACACCGTGAGCCGCCAGCAATTGGAATCCCAATTTTCCAGTAATTTTTTCGGAGTTCACCAATTGACCTTCCTGCTGCTTCCCGCCATGCTGCCGCATCATGAAGGTCGTATCGTGCAAACCAGCTCTGTAATGGGCATTATTTCAACGCCGGGTCGCGGAGCTTATGCCGCCAGCAAATATGCGCTGGAAGCTTGGTCAGATGCCTTGCGCTTAGAATTACAAGGTTCTGGTATTCACGTCAGCTTAATTGAGCCTGGACCTATCCACAGTGCCTTTACCCAAAATGTGGCGCAAACTCAGCAAGATAAGCCGGTTAAGAATCCGGGAATTGCCGCAAAATTTACGTTATATCCTGAAGATGTGGTCAAAAAATTGATTTTGGCATTAGAGAGTCCGCGTCCACGTGTACGCTACTCCGTCACATTATTAACGGTTTTTGTGCGTATACTAAAACGTGTATTACCCGATAAGCTGATGGACAAAGTCCTCGCGGGTCAGGGCAAGAAAGATTGAAAAAACAGAACTAAGCCCCCATTTCATTGACATGATTAATAACGAATTTTAAAGAGACTGTTTATGTTAGCTAACGCACAAATTATTGATATTAACGAGACCAACCTACACCAGACCATCGAACAATCCATGAACATGCCTGTCATGTTCTACTTTTGGTCACCACGCAGCCCGCAAAGCTTAGAGTTCACCAACATGTTAGAGCGTATTGCTCAAGATTACGCGGGGCTATTTATCCTTGCAAAAGTTAACTGCGATGAAGAACAAATGATCGCCAGCCAATTTGGCTTAAAAGGCGTTCCGACGGTTTATGTGCTGCAAAATGGTCGCCCAGTTGATGGCTTCGAAGGTCCACAACCTGAAGAGGCGGTGCTGCAAATACTCTCTCGCGTATTACCAAGCCCAGAAGAGTTAAAAGCCGCGCAAGCCGCTGAACTAGTGGCTGAGGGCAAACTTCAAGAGGCTCTGCCATTACTGAAAGAAGCCAACCAACTTGCGCCTAAAAACAGCGATATCACATTCTTATTAGCCGAAGTGCAAATTGGTCTACATTTAATTGATGATGCCGAAGCCTTGTTAGCCACTGTGCCAATGCAAGATAAAGATAGCCGTTATCAAGGCTTAGTGGCTCAAATCGAATTAACCAAACAAGCTGCGGATACCCCAGAAATTCAGCAGCTGATAAAAGAATTCAATCAAGATCAAGAAAATACCACGTTAGCCGTTCAACTGGCGTTAAAGCTTCACGAAGTCAATCGCAATGAAGAGGCATTAGACATGCTGCTCACCTTCTTACGTAAAGACTTAAATGCAGGGGATGGCGCAATCAAGAAAACCATGATGGATATCATGTCAGCAATGGGAACAGGTGATGCACTTGCGAGCAAGTTCCGTCGCCAAGTTTATTCATTACTTTACTAGTTAAGGATTACCTATGGATTTGTTCGCGTCTGGTGCGTTACCAGTTGTTATTCTTGTCATTATTGCCGTTGTTATCGTTACCACCTGCGTAAAAACGGTACCGCAAGGTTTCCAGTGGACAGTTGAGCGCTTTGGGCGTTATACCCGTACCTTACAACCGGGTTTACACCTTTTAGTGCCATTTATGGATAAAATTGGTCGCCGTATCAATATGATGGAACAAGTCCTTGATATTCCATCCCAAGAAGTTATCTCTCGTGATAATGCCAACGTCACTATTGATGCGGTCTGCTTTATCCAAGTGATTGACCCAGTACGTGCCGCGTATGAAGTCAGCAATTTAGAATTATCCGTTCTGAACCTGATCATGACCAACATCCGTACGGTTCTTGGGGCGATGGAGCTGGATGAAATGCTCTCCCAGCGTGATTCTATCAATGGCCGCTTACTGCACGTGGTGGATGAAGCCACCAACCCGTGGGGCGTAAAAATCACCCGTATTGAGATTCGTGACGTCAAACCGCCAAAAGAATTGGTCAGTGCGATGAACGCCCAGATGAAAGCGGAACGAACCAAACGTGCCGATATTCTGGAAGCCGAAGGTATTCGTCAAGCGGCTATCTTAAAAGCGGAAGGTGAAAAACAGTCGCAAATTTTGAAAGCGGAAGGTGAACGTCAATCCGCCTTCTTACAAGCGGAAGCGCGTGAGCGTGCGGCAGAAGCGGAAGCTAAAGCGACTCAAATGGTTTCTGAAGCGATCGCCGCCGGTGATATGCAGGCTATCAACTACTTTGTGGCACAAAAATACACTGACGCCCTTACCAGCATTGGCTCAGCGGAAAATAGCAAAGTGATCATGATGCCATTAGAAGCCAGCAACTTAATGGGCGCGATTGGTGGGATCACTGAACTCATTGGCGAAAGCAAAAAAATGGGCGCAAACAAAAAGCAGGCTAAAGAATGATAGAATTTATCAGCACTCAACCCGTCTGGTTTTGGCTATGTCTTGGGGGATTACTGCTGATTGCTGAACTTCTTGGTACAGGTGGCTACCTACTTTGGTCCGGCATTGCCGCCGTCACCGTTGGAGTGCTCACCTTTGCATTGCCATTCCTCAGTTGGGAATGGCAAGGTATCTTATTTGCGGTATTTACCGTCGTTTCTGCGATTTTATGGCGAAAATGGCTCAGCCACCGCAAAGCCAGCCGTGCCGATGATGTCAATCAAATCAGCCACCAGCTGGTTGGTGTCAGGGCACGCTTGCTAACTGATACCGAAGAGGGGTTTAGCCGCGTGCGCCTCGCCGATGGCAGTTGGCGCGTATACAGCGACGTCCCATTAAAAGCGGAAGCTGAAGTGGAAGTGACCGCCGTGGACGGAAACACCCTAAAAGTTAAGCCTTACCATGGTGACAACAGCCACGCGCCAGATGGTCAATAATCGGGCAGTCTGCCCCTTCATCACCGGGGCAGACATCCACTAATTCTTGTAACGTATCTCGAATAGCCGACAGCTTTAAAATCGTCTGCTGAATTTCATCAATTTTCGCTATCGTCGCACTTTTCACATCCGCACTGTGTCGGCTTGGATTACGAAACAATCCCAGTAATTCCCCGCACTCGTCCAGCGTAAACCCCACATCTTTGGCTTGCTTTAAAAGCATCAGCTCATCGAGATGTCTGGCTTGATAATAGCGATAACTATTATCCCCGCGTTCCGGTGGTGTGATCAGCCCTTTATCTTCATAAAAGCGAATTGCTTTAGCTGTCAGACCGGTTTTTTTGGCAATTTCACTAATATTCATAATTCCCCTTGACCTTACCCTTGTGGGAAGGTTTAACCTTAACTACATAGCGGATTATAGACTGATTTTGTGTACAAATTATAGCCCCTCGTTATGAGAAGGCCCGGAGAATCAAAAATGAAAATAATTCTATCCTTACAAGGTTTGAGCTGCATGCATTGCGTCGGCTCCGTGACAAAAGCACTGCAAGCACGCCCTGATGTTGAATCGGTCAACGTCACTATTGATTACGCGGTAATTGAAAGTAGCGCTAACGTCGAATCCCTCATTCAAACCATTGTCGATGCAGGTTATGAAGCCACTGAAGCGACTGCGCCAAATGTTGAATTGCAACTCTCTGGCTTAAACTGCATGAAATGCGCAGGGAAAACCCAGCAAGCATTAGAAGCGGTTGAAGGCGTTGCTGCCGCGGTTGTAGATACTCAACTGGCGAAAGTTTATGGCACTGCCTCTGCAGCGGATTTAATCGCAGCGGTAGAAGGCGCAGGATTCCACGCAGAACTTGCCCAAGAAGGTGCTAGCTCCCCAAAAACTGAGCCGCTGAAGACATCAATTGAACAGCCGGAAACGGGTTCAGCGGCAGTTTGCGATATTCCGGCACAAGAGTCTGACCTCGGCGAACAACCTGACATTGCCGTGACCGATGACAGCATTCAATTATTACTCGATGGCATGACCTGCGCCAGCTGCGTCAGTAAAGTGCAAAAAGCACTTAATAGCGTACCTGGCGTGGAAAACGCGCGAGTGAACTTAGCGGAACGCAGTGCGTTAGTCACTGGAACTGCGAAGCCCGATGACCTCGTTGAAGCGGTTGTAAAAGCAGGTTATGGCGCTGAAATCATCCAAGATGAAGCCAAGCGCCGTGAACGCCAGCAAGAAGTCGCGCAAGCTAATATGCGCCGCTTCCGTTGGCAGTCTGCGCTAGCCCTTGCTTTAGGTGTGCCCGTGATGATTTGGGGGATGATCGGCGACAACATGATGTTAAGCGCTGATAACCACAACATTTGGCTCACTATCGGGGTGCTAACGCTGCTGGTGATGATTTTTGCAGGTGGGCATTTTTATCGCAGTGCATGGCAAAGCTTAAAAAATGGTAGCGCCACCATGGATACCTTGGTTGCCTTAGGTACTGGAGCGGCCTGGCTCTACTCCATCGTCGTCAATATTTGGCCTGAGATGTTCCCAGAACAAGCTCGCCATCTTTATTACGAAGCCAGCGCCATGATCATCGGTCTGATTAACTTAGGTCACGCCCTTGAGCAGCGCGCACGCCAGCGTTCCTCCAAAGCCTTAGAGCGATTGTTGGATTTAACGCCACCAACGGCCCGCGTTGTCACCGAACAAGGGGAAGTCGATATGCCCCTTGCTCAAGTGAAACAAGGCATGGTTTTACGCTTAACCACTGGGGATCGTGTCCCTGTCGATGGCGAAATCATTGAAGGCGAAGTGTGGCTGGATGAAGCTATGCTAACAGGTGAGCCTATCCCGCAGCAAAAAAGCCGTGGCGATGCAGTACACGCAGGAACTGTTGTGCAAGATGGTACCGTGTTATTCCGCGCTGCCGCTGTGGGTAGCCAAACCACGTTAGCGCGTATTATTCACTTAGTCCGCCAAGCGCAAAGCAGTAAACCGCAAATCGGGCAATTAGCGGACCGTATTTCGGCAGTGTTTGTCCCTGTTGTGGTAGCTATTGCAGTGATTTCAGGGGCAATTTGGTATTTCGTGGGCCCGGCTCCGCAAATTACCTACGCGCTGGTTATCACGACCACGGTACTGATTATTGCCTGCCCGTGTGCTTTAGGTCTTGCAACGCCGATGTCAATTATATCCGGTGTCGGTCGCGCTGCAGAATTTGGGGTATTGGTGCGTGATGCCGATGCCTTACAGCAAGCGAGCGAGCTCGATACTATCGTCTTTGACAAAACGGGCACCTTAACGGAAGGCATGCCGCAAGTTACTGATATTCACCTGTTCAACGGCTTTAATGAATCACAAGCTTTGCAATTTGCAGCGTCCCTCGAAAGTGGCTCTAACCACCCGCTGGCTCGTGCAATTGTTAGCCGAGCAAAAGGTCTGGATATTGTTGCCAATCAGCAATTTAGGACTTTGGCTGGATTAGGTGTCACCGCAGTTGTTGAGGGTAAAACCGTTTTACTCGGCAATCAGAAACTGCTGGCTGAAAACCAGATTGATACCCGTGAAATCGATGAAACGCTCCATCAGCAAGCGTCTCTTGGGGTTACGCCGGTGCTATTGGCGGTTGATGGTCAGATTGCGGCACTGCTGTCTATTCGCGACCCATTACGTGAAGATAGTGTTAGCGCCCTCGCCCGTCTGCATAAACAAGGCTTCCGCTTAGTGATGCTAACCGGGGATAACCCTGTTACAGCCCAAGCAATCGCCAAAGAGGCGGGAATTGACGAAGTGATTGCGGGTGTGATGCCAGACGGAAAATCTGCGGCGATTGAAGCTTTGCAAGCCAAAGGCCATAAAGTGGCAATGGTGGGTGATGGTATCAACGATGCTCCCGCTCTCGCTCGGGCTGATGTCGGGATTGCCATGGGTGGCGGCAGTGACATTGCGATTGAAACTGCGTCAATTACCTTGATGCGCCAGAGCCTACACGGCGTTGCCGATGCAGTGTCTATCTCCAAAGGAACTCTGCGTAATATGAAACAGAACTTGTTTGGGGCCTTCGTGTATAACTCGCTAGGTATTCCGATTGCTGCCGGTATTTTATACCCTATTACTGGTACGTTATTGAACCCTGTTGTGGCAGGAGCCGCCATGGCGCTCTCTTCCATTACCGTAGTCAGCAACGCCAACCGTTTATTACGTTTCAAACCTGAAAAATAGCCGCATCAAGCCACCTTTATTCTTTAAAGGTGGCTTTTCCAACATTTTGACTCAACGCAATAAATCGCCCGAATACCTCAGTGACTTCATCATTCCTGTTCTATAATTAAGTGATTTTAATTATTTTCACTGTTTGAGGGTTCCATGTTAAATATTAATCGCGAAAAACTCACCAACTTAGCTAATGGTGATGTGAAAAAGCAACGTAATATTTTGGCGGTTCTCGCCGTGTTATTATTGCTAGGTGGTATCGCCTGTTTAGCTAATCCGGTTGCCTCTGGTATTGCCGTCAGTGCTATTGTGGGCGTGTTATTAATCTTAAGTGGCGTCGGCGCCATTGTGAGCATCCTGAGCACCACTATCTATACAGGTTGGTCTCGTCTCTTTGGATTTGTCATCGGGATTATTTACTGCATCGTCGGTTATGCTTTTATCAAAGAGCCTTTACAGGGTTTAATCGCCATGGCAATGGTGATTGCAGCGCTGTTTATTATTGGCGGGGTAATGCGCCTATATGCCGGTATCCAGCAAATTAAATCTGCGGGTGGTTGGATGCAGATTATTATCGGGGTTCTGGACTTCTTTATTGCTTACTTATTAATTGGCAATGGTCCGATTACCTCAATTGCGCTGTTAACCGCATTAATCGGTATCGAATTAATTTTCAGTGCGTTTGGTTTATTCTCTCTATTAAGCCTATTAAAGCGCAAAGACTAATTTGCATAATGACTCACGTAATATAATGAATAGCGCCTGATGATGAGGCGCTATTTTTTTATCTGCAATTTGTCTGCTTAGTGATAGGCAATATTTTAGTAATAGACCGTATCGTGCGGTGTAATTCGCAAATTTCCACAAGATTGTTTACTCTGTTTGTCTCAGTCGTTAAATCAGGATAAATATCAGATGGGAAAACTACTCGAAAACTTAAAAAGTTGGCTGCACCGGGGAGTGGCTCCGAATTATCCTTATCCTGCTGTTGATGTTCGCTTGCCTAATAATATAAAGCTGCACATTGTTGGCAGTATTCATATGGGAACTGAAAATATGTTTCCCTTATCCGCGACCTTGCTCGATAAAATCAACCATGCAAATGGTCTGATTGTTGAGGCGGATATCACTCAAGCAAACTCCCCTTTTCCAACGTCTACAACCTTGATAGCGCCGATTTCCCAGAGATTAACGGACACCGAATTTTCCCTGTTTTTGCAATACTGCCAAGAGATACGTCAATCCCCAACTCAGTTTGACCATCTTCCTTCATGGCAAGTCGCCCTGACCATGCAAGCCACCCAAGCTCAGTTATTGGGTTTACGGGGTCACTACGGGATTGATTACCAACTGATCCATAACGCGCTAGCCCAAAATAAGCCCATCATTGAGCTAGAAGGTGTAGACTCCCAAGTGCAATTACTGCTCGATTTACCCGCTGATGGTTTGCCATTATTGCAAGATACCTTAATCCATTGGCGTGCCAATGCCCGCTCCTTGCAAACCATGATCAGCTGGTGGCTGGATTTTCAACCGGAAAATTGCGTTACATTACCCAATACCTTTAGCGAAGGGGTTTATAATGTGCTGATGACCCAGCGTAATCAGGAATGGGCAAGCAAGCTGAAAACCTTGCCTACGGGCAATTATGTTGTCGCCGTGGGGGCGCTGCATTTATTTGGTGAACAGAGCTTAATTGATTATTTACGAAACGATAATTGATAAAACCCAGTCATGAAAAAAGAAAAGGAATAATTATGACTCCGGCAGTTAAATTACTGGAAAAACAAAAAATTAAATTCACGCTACACCCCTATGATCACGATCCCAATGAGAGTAATTTTGGTGATGAAGCCGTCCAAAAATTAGGCTTAGATGCCAAGCAAGTCTTCAAAACCTTATTAGTCGCGCTTAATGGCGATCAAAAAACCTTAGCCGTGGCTGTCACTCCAGTCTCTGGGCAGCTCGATCTCAAATCTGTCGCCAAGGTATTTAAAGTCAAAAAAGTCGAAATGGCCGACCCGCAAATTGCCCAAAAAACTACGGGGTATTTGCTGGGTGGGATCAGCCCATTAGGTCAGAAAAAACGCCTTCCGACCGTGATTGATAGCCAAGCCCAAGAATTTACGACTATGTTTATTTCCGGCGGCAAGCGCGGTTTGGATTTAGAGCTCGCACCAAGCGATCTGGCAAGTGTGTTAAATGCCAGCTTTGCGGATATTAAGAAGGCTTAATTTCTCACTTCAGTGTATTAGTAGATACTCGCTAAACACCTTATTGTCAAAAAAACTTATTGGCAGAAACTATTAATTTTCTGCCAATTTCATCTATATATTTATCTATATTGAAAGCAACCTAGATAGTGCCGGTACCAACATTTTGTCACCATAAGTAAAGTGAATTTGATACCATTGCGAGCTACTTGGCGATACTAATGTTGCAATCACTTGCTTACCGTGCTTGATGCAAATTATATTTTTTATTGTGTTAAAAAGTGAATAGCATAAAAAAAGCACGGCAACAGTTAACAGAATAATAGATAAAATATTAATACCTAATACTTCTGAACTTCGACTCGAAATATATTGAAAAATAAGCAATATAGTAAAAAAAAGCTGAACGCCGCCTTTAGCTATAAAACGCCACAAGAAAAAATTAACTGCTTGTTTTTCAATGGCAAAACTTGGGTTTTTAAGTTCTTTACGTATTTCTTTGACTGGTATCCCATAGATATAGACTAACCAGTTTGTGATGTCTGAATCTTTTAAAATGAGATATTTTTCTTTCAGCGAATGAATATTTAAAGAAATAAAAAGCTGCCAAGCAATACCCATGAATAATAGGTAAAAAGCAAAGGCATTCATATTCAAGAAACCAAGAACAAATGTAAAAAATCCCAAGAAAGCAATTTTTCCTGAATATAACCAAAAAGGAACAACTTGGTAGTTCATAATTATCCTCGAAAAACTAAGCAAAACAGCAAGAATTCATCTACGATGATAGAATTACTTAAAATACAAACGTTTTAATTTAAAAATAATAAAGCACCCAGTAAAATTCATCGAGTATTTTATTTCTAAAACTACCGTTCTACCTTTAATTAAGATAAATCAACCTAACGCTTTCTAACTATCTACTATAAGCCTTCGCTGTGAAGTGATTTTATCTTTGATAGACTCAATTCAGATTATCATCCCATACTCTATAGCATGCACTATTAGCCCAACTTGATATAATAGTTTCACTTACGGCTATTTAATTGCCAATATTTTCCTTGAAAAGACTAAAACATGGCCATTTTTGATATTGAAAAAGATGAATTACTCGGACTATCTGATGTTCAATTAGAAGAACTAATCGCTCGTCTTTCTGAAGCTGAGGTAGCTGCACATGGTCATAGCCCTGCTAGGGTAAATTGGTCTGGCTCAATCAATGCGCCAGATGGTGGCATTGATGTTCATGTTAACGTTCCCGTAAAACAATTAACTACAGGGTTTCTTGAAAGACCGAATACGATCCTTCAGTCAAAAAAACACTCAATGCCGAAAATGGCTATTACAAAAGAGATGGTTATTGGTGGAAAACTGTCATCAACGATTTCTTTATTAGCTGCACAAGGAGGAAGTTATATTATTGTCAGCTTAGCTGATGATTGTACTACTCCAGTGCTAAACAATCGCATTGAAGCCATGCAAGATGCAGTGAGCAGAGATCCTAATGGCAGTAATTTACATTTAAGCTTCTATGACCGTTCTAAACTAACTCAGTGGGTACGCCAACATCCGTCAGTGATGTTATGGGTGAAAAGGAAGTTGGGTCGAGGATACTCTGGTTGGCAGCCGTATGGGGCATGGAGCAACCCACCGCAAGGAGCGGTAGATAAGATAATTTTCGCACAAGGTGTGAAGATCTCATTGCCATCAGGAAAAGGTCAGAATCTTAGTATTGAGGATGCAATCGGACCGATGAGAGACCTTGTACGAACGACTAATAAAGCAATTCGTATTACTGGGTTATCTGGGGTAGGAAAAACGCGTATCGTACAGGCGCTTTTTGATGAAACTGTAAATACAGTTGGAACAGATGCTCTTGATAGAACAATTGCTGTTTATGTTGATACTGGTGCTAAACCAGAGCCGTCGGCTACAGTAATGTTGGAGAGGCTTATTTCTGAAAACCGACATTCAATTATGATCCTTGATAATTGTCCATCAGACCTCCATGCAGACTTGGCTAAAAGGGTTTCTACTGCATGTGACAATGTAAAACTCATTACTATTGAGTACGATATTAGGGATGATAAGCCACAGACCACAGAGGTAATTCACATAGAGACAGTTGGACCGGAAGTCGCTGAAAAATTACTGCTTCGTCGTTTTCCTAATATAGGCCAGAATAATGCTCGTAGGATAGCAGAGTTCGCCGATGGTAATGCAAGGATCTCTTTGGCAATTGCTGAGAGGGTGGAAGAGGGGGAAAGTTTGGCTCAACTATCCGACGCTCAATTGTTTAACCGTTTATTCGATCAACGTAATCACCAGAATGACGATTTAAAGGAGCAAGCGGAAATATTATCTTTAGTATATTCATTTTCGATTTCTGATCCCGATGTAGGGGAAAATGAATTAGAAGTATTGGGCTCTCTTTCTGGATACTCCAAAAACCAACTATTCCGCACAGTCAAAAAATTAATAGATAGGCATATAGTACAAAAACGAGCTCATTGGCGAGCTATTTTACCCCAGGCTATTGCGAACAGATTAGCATCTTCAGCACTTGATAGTATTCCCACAGAGCAACTTAGAACGATCTTTGAGTTTTCGAACAACCAACGTTTACTAATGTCATTTGCTCATCGGTTAGGTTTGTTACATGACCACCCTGTAGCCATCGAGATTGTTGAAGATTGGTTACAACCTGAAGGACTGTTAGGGAAAATTCTAGAGCTAGATGATTCGCAAATAAGAATGTTGGAATATATCGCTCCGGTGGCACCTGATGCGTTATTAAACCGAATTCAGATAGTACTCACTAGCTCTAATTTCAACGAGTTAACGCACTACGCCCCCCGCCGAACAACGACTCTCAAACTATTACAAGCATTAGCATATGAGCCTAAAAACTTTGAGCTATGTGCTAAGTTATTAATTAGCATTGCTGATGATGAAAAAGAAAGTAGTAACCACGATGATGCAAGACAGAAGCTCACTAAATTCTTCCAGCCATATTTATCAGGCACTCACGCTTCAATAGAACAGCGTATTAAAATTCTGAATGATTGTCTTATTTCAAATACCATTACACGTAGATCTTTAGGGCTAAAAATGCTTTCTACAGCTCTCAACAGTGGACCTTGGTCAGGAATTGGGCTGCATGAATTTGGGGCTAAGCCAAGAGATTTTGGATTTGAACCTAACTACGATGAACTGGTTGAGTGGCGTCATGCTTTTATTAATTGTGCATTACAGTTAGGAATTTCTAATGATCTAGAATTGAAAAATAGTGCCCGACAGATTCTAGCGAATCAATTTAGAGGAATGTGGTATCAAGAAGCTATGAGAGAAATACTTATCGATGCAGCTCGTAAGTTACATTCTTTTTCCCCTTGGAGTGAAGGTTGGAAGGCGATTCGTTCAGTTATTTATTTTAATTACTCTAAGAGTCAAGATAGTCAAAATTTAAAACCGATACCAGATAGCCTAGTGGCTTTAGAGAAAGAGTTAGAACCTAATAACTTGATTTCAAAAATAATAACTTTTGTCTTAAGTCAAGGAAGGGATTATTGGGCTCTTGATAATGACTTTAATCATAATGCTGGCGATAAATATACAGACGCTCAAAAACGGCTTGAAGCTAATGCTCAACGACTAGGTAAAATTTTTGCTATTTCAAATCATAAGCTCTATGAGCTAGGTTCTAATTTGTTTTCTTCAGAATGGATGCCTTATCGAGCTGCGTTTGGGAAAGGGTTAGCTAAAGGAACTTGCGACCAGAAAATCCATTGGCAGAATCTTGTTGATGAGTTGAAAAAATATCCCGAAATTAATAAAGATTTCTCAGTTTTTAAGGGATTTATTGAAGAAGTTGATTCTATAAATAGGGAATTAGCGCAGGAGATACTGGATCAATGTGCACAACATAGTGAGCTTAAAAAGGTATTGGTCGATTTACATCCCTGGAAAGAATTCACTATAAATGATTTTAATCGCTGCATCGCAATTTTAGATGATTCAGATATTAACCCATTCATGTACGGAGCAATCTTGTGGGCGGCTAAATATGCTGATTTACCTAGGGAGTGCATTCTTGACCTTACTTCAAGGCTTTTAAGCAAGCCAAACGGCGATGATGTAGTTCTAGAAGGCCTTAGCATGAGGTTACATGACAAAGACGAATCAATCGATATTCTTGGCGCTGAATTTAGATTACTTGGCCTAAAAGCTGGAATATCACGACTTAAGAGGAATGATAATGATTCTGGTAGTATGAGCGATTATAACATGGAGCGTGTGATTAATGCTGCTTTACGTTTTGATGGTAACGAACCAGAAAAACTAGAGTGGTTAGATACCATTTTTGATGTTATTGACAACAGCTATGGCTACCTTTATTCATTTGAAACTGTTATTGAAAAGACTGTTTCATTGATGCCGGAAGAATTTCTTTGTCGTATTTTTGAGGGGACAGATAGGCAAAAACAGTCACGATTATATTTTATCCGTGGTAATGATAGGAATGGCTCTGTTCTTGAAAAAATAGATAAGAATTCACTACTTGAGTGGTGTTGTTTCAAAAATGATAGCAACATATTTGCGGCTGTAGCAACAGGCATAAATCTTTGGGTAAAAGATGAGGCTACATCAATAACGATCTTGTCTGAGATGGCAACTAAATTATTAGAACTAGCACCTGAACCAAAGGTTGTTTTAGAGGCATTTGCGGAGTGTACGACTCCTTCTTGCTGGTCTGGTAGTCTGGCTAATATAATGCAATCCAAAGCAGATGCAATTAGTCAGCTGATTACCCATGATCGTACCGACATTTCTATAGCTGCAAAGTCGGTGAATGAAAAACTAACTCACAGGATAGAGAATGAAAGATCGCATGAGCGTAAGGACGCTGAGGAACGTGAACAGCGTTTTGAGTAAATGTAATTATTACAAATAGTTAGTTGGATTTTCTAAGATTCATTTACGACAGCCGTTTGTGACGATGATTTTTATAATAAAAATAAGAAATAGTGATCGATATGTTAGCTAAACAGATCAGCCAAACAAAAACTGGGATCTTTTTTCTTTGCTTGGTACAAGTCTTCCCTGTTTAGGTTTCATTGAGTCCACTGGAGATAAAAAGTCATCAGTAAGCGGAAAAAATAAAGCACCCGATGATATTCATCGAGTGCTTTATATCTGAACCCGAGATTTCGGTATTTTTGATTACCGCCCCAGTTACCAATCCAGATTATTTATTTTTATAAACAATCTCGCCTTTTGGCTCGTAATCAGCAGCTTTTAATGGGGAATGTTTCTCAATATAGCCTTTGAGCACTTCCGCATCCACAAAGCCAGTGTTCACGTAGTTTGGATGAGTATCGATAGCTGGATAACCGTCACCACCAATCGCGTTAAAGTTTAATGTCGCCATACGGTAAGTTTTATTCTTATCGACTGGTTTGCCATCAATCTTCACATCGCTGATTGTGCCATCCGCATTCAGAGTCAGGCTCACATTATAGAACTGACCGTAAGCACCAGAGTCAGGTTTCATGTTAGCGACCGCTTGCAGGTAAGGCAGAACTTCTTCGCCTTTAAAGTCCACATACACTAATTCGTTAGCAAATGGCTGAACTTTCAGGACATCTTTATAGGTGATATCGCCGCTTTCGATGGAATCACGCACGCCGCCGCCACTCATGATGGCAAAATCCGCCCCAGCCCGCTCTTTTTGAGCCGCCAGCAGTAAGTGCCCCATATTGGTTTGCTCAAAGCGCACTTTATTACGGTCGCCCATTAGCTTGCCTTCCACTGAACCGACTTTCACGCCTAATTGCTGGTCACCTTTATCTTGATAAGGGGTTAGCAATTTTGTCATTTCAGGGTTATGTGCAATTTCCTGTGTGTAGTAGACGTAATCCGATGAACCGTCGTCTTTCTTCACTTTTTTCTTCAGGTTAATTGGGATCAGCTGATAGTGTTTTAAGGTGAATTTACCGTTTTTGAATTCAAAATCGGCACGACCCACATATTTACCCCACTCATGGGCTTGAACAATCCAGGTGCCATTTTGGTTGTCTGGCGCACATGGCGTTCCCGGCACATAGTCTTCTTGTTTGTAGTTTTTATTCTCTTGAGACATACAAACAGGGTCTTGTGAGTGACCACCCACTATCATATCTAAATAGCCCGCTGGTAAGCTGCGCGCCATTTCCACATCCCCCGGTGCGTTAGAACCGTGGTTGCCATCATCGTAGTGCCCCATATGGGTTGCCGCGATAATAATGTCCGGTTTCTCAGTTGCGCGTAGCTCTTCCACCACTTTTTTGGCTTCAGCAGCAGGAACTCGGAATTCAACATCAGGGAAGTTCGCAGGGTTACCGATTTTCGCCGTGTCATCAGTGGTCAAACCCAGAACCGCAATTTTCACGCCTTGCTTATCAAAAACCTGATAAGGCTTAAACAGACGTTTGCCTGTGCTGGTTTGATAAATGTTGGCAGATAAGAATGGGAATGTTGCCCATTTCTCTTGCTGTTTGAGGACTTCTAGCGGGTTATCAAATTCGTGGTTGCCGAGCGCCATCGCATCGTAGCCCACCAAATTCATCCCTTTAAAATCTGGCTCCGCATCTTGTAAGTCAGACTCTGGTACACCGGTATTAATATCCCCACCAGAGAGTAATAAAACGCTGCCGCCTTGCTTCGCAACTTCGTCACGAATTTCATCAACCACGGTTTTTTGTGCCGCTAAGCCATATTCACCTTTTTCATTGTGCCAAAAATGGCCATGGTGATCGTTAGTATGCAAAATAGTGATGTTGTAGGTTTTATCTTTTTCCCACGCATTTGCCATCGCTGCGGGTAGCAGCGCTAACGAGACAGTTAATGCGCATGCGGATGCCTTAAATGTCAGTTTCATACATTCTCCCTGCTGGTATAGAAATCTCTACCGATTACGTAGTTTGTTATGAGGTAATAAGCCATGTGTTAATAGACTCAGTCTTATAGCATAAAAATGATGGCAAGATCTGAGCGGCTATGCACAAACAGAACGCTGTTACAAAGAAATGAGATCTGGATCGACTAATATTTTCCACCAATTTGCCCATGCCACTCATATTGCCATTTAAATAATTTCTATATTAGTTATATTGGTTACAATTACGCAACAAACTAAAGTGACGATGATGAGCGAGCAAACAGCAGCGAATGGCGGCGCCAAACCCGCTAATAAAACGGGAAAAACCGTTTTCAGTATTTTGACGGCAATCAGTGTCTCCCACTTACTGAATGACATGATCCAGTCGCTAATATTAGCGATTTATCCCCTATTACAATCTGATTTTTCACTAAGCTTCGCTCAAATTGGGATGATCACCCTCACTTACCAAGTCACGGCATCACTTTTACAGCCGATTATTGGTTATTACACCGATAAACACCCACAACCCTACTCTTTGCCAATAGGCATGAGCTTTACCTTGTCGGGCTTACTATTATTAGCGATGGCTGAAACCTTCCCAACCATCTTAATCGCTGCCGCGTTAGTGGGGACTGGCTCTTCTGTATTCCATCCTGAATCTTCACGGGTGGCGAGGATGGCATCCGGTGGTCGCCATGGTTTAGCACAATCCTTTTTCCAAGTGGGTGGCAACCTCGGCGCATCATTAGGCCCTCTACTTGCTGCACTGATTATTGAACCTTATGGCAAAGGCAACATCGGCTGGTTCTCGTTCGCAGCACTACTCGCCATTATTATTCTTTTGCAGGTTAGCAGTTGGTATAAACAGCAGCATCGCGCAGCAAAGAAAAAACCCGTTATTCACGGAGAAATTAAAGTACTGCCTCGCAAAGTGGTGATTGGCTCTCTCAGCGTTTTATTAATTTTAATTTTCTCAAAATATTTCTATTTAGCGAGTATTAGCAGCTACTACACTTTCTATTTAATCGATAAGTTTGGTGTTTCGGTACAAAACGCCCAAATTCACTTGTTTGTATTTTTATTCGCCGTTGCGGCGGGTACCATGATTGGTGGCCCTATTGGCGATAAAATTGGACGCAAGTATGTTATCTGGTTTTCTATCCTTGGCGTTGCCCCATTTACGTTGATTTTACCTCACGCGTCACTCTTCTGGACCGGCGTCCTGACGGTGATTATCGGAATGATTTTAGCCTCAGCATTTTCGGCGATTTTGGTGTACGCTCAAGAATTGATCCCAGGTAAAACGGGGATGGTTTCAGGGCTATTCTTTGGTTTAGCCTTTGGTATGGGAGGCGTTGGTGCTGCTGTCTTGGGTCATATTGCAGACCAAACCAGTATTGAGCAAGTTTATCAATATTGTGCCTTTCTACCGTTATTGGGTATTTTTACTGTATTGTTACCAAATATAAACAACAAATAGCCTTATTACCTTATTTTATCCATACTTATGTTTTCATAAGTATGGATAACCCTTCCTTTATTTTACAAAAGACTTCCATAAAAATGACTAAAATAAAAAGCTTGTAACGATTTAGCCCTATCAGCTCGATTTTTTTTTAGAAACCAGTCAATTTTTTAAAGAAATTTGTTTTCAAAACCGCTAAAATAGATGAACACGCAATTTGTATTTCAAAATGGTGATTAACGTCATCAACATTTTGAAAGCCAAAGGCATGTACCCACCTTCCTATTCATAAACAAACCAGAGGAGACTTAATGGAGCATTCAACGCCCTTAATTACAACCATTGTTGGTGGTCTCGCCCTTGCATATATATTAGGCATGCTCGCGCAGCGCTTAAAAATTTCGCCACTTGTCGGTTATCTTGCCGCGGGTGTGTTAGCGGGTCCTTTTACCCCCGGTTTTGTTGCAGACACCACCCTAGCCCCTGAACTCGCTGAGATTGGGGTTATTCTTTTGATGTTTGGTGTTGGTCTACATTTCTCATTAAAAGATTTATTAGCCGTAAAAGCGATTGCTATCCCCGGCGCCATCGCTCAAATAGCCGTCGCAACTTTATTAGGCCTTGGCTTATCGATGTTATTCGGTTGGGGCATATTTACGGGAATTGTCTTCGGTCTCTGTCTCTCAACCGCCAGTACCGTTGTATTACTACGCGCACTTGAAGAGCGACAACTGATTGAAAGCCAACGCGGGCAAATCGCTATTGGCTGGCTGATCGTTGAAGACTTAGCCATGGTTCTCGCCTTGGTGCTGTTACCGGCTGCCGCAGGGATCATGGATAGCAATGAAGCCAGTTTTGGCGAATTAGCCATGAGCCTTGGATGGACAATAGGTAAAGTCATTGCCTTTATTGTCATTATGATTGTCATCGGGCGAAAAGTTATCCCATGGATTTTATCTCGCACGGCATCAACAGGTTCCCGTGAACTGTTTACGCTTGCGGTTTTAGCGCTTGCATTAGGTATCGCCTATGCTGCTGTCGCGATTTTTGACGCCTCCTTCGCACTAGGCGCATTCTTCGCAGGCATGGTGCTAAATGAATCAGAGCTGAGCCATCGTGCGGCTCAGGACACTTTACCGTTACGTGATGCATTTGCAGTACTGTTCTTCGTGTCTGTCGGGATGTTATTCGACCCAGTGGTTCTCATTGAGCAACCGTTAGGGATCCTCGCTGTTCTCGGTATCATTATCATTGGTAAATCCGCCGCCGCGCTGGTGCTCGTACGAATGTTTGGGCACTCACGCCGTACCGCATTAACCATTTCTGTCAGCTTGGCACAAATTGGTGAGTTTGCCTTTATTTTGGCCGGTATGGGTCTAGCACTCGGAGTCATGGATAAAGACGCGCAAAACTTGGTATTAGCCGGTGCGATTGTCTCTATCATGTTAAACCCAGTGTTATTCAGCCTATTGGATAAATATCTGGAAAAAACCGAGACCATCGAAGAACAGCTTCTGGAAGAAACACTGGAAGAAGAGACTCAGATCCCTGTGGATATTTGTGGTCATGCAGTGATAGTTGGTTACGGTCGTGTTGGCGGCATGCTGGCTGATAAACTGCGTCGTCGTGAAATCCCATTGGTTGTGGTTGAAGATACCCGTGCACGCTTTGAAGAGCTGGCTGAAAATGGTTTCTGTGCCATCTTAGGTAATGGTGCAAGTAAAGATATCCTAAGCTTGGCCCGCATTGAATGTGCAAAATCCCTGTTACTGACCATTCCAAACGGTTATGAAGCAGGTGAAATTGTGGCTACCGCCAAAGAGCTGAATCCGAATATCACCGTGGTCGTACGCGCCCACTATGATGATGAAGTCAGCTTTATTAGAGAGCGCGGTGCAGACCACATTATTATTGGTGAACATGAGATTGCAAAATCTATCACCACGTTAATGTGCAATGATGTGGCCGAATTTGGTTGTGCTATCCCGGATGATAAGGATAAAGATAATCACAACCCAGATGGTAAAAATTTGGATGAATATCTAAAACCGAGCCACTAAGTTCAGTGTCAATTAAGTTTATTTTTAATTGAAAACAAAAAAGCCGTAACTGATTAACGTTACGGCTTTTTTTATTATGAATTCAGCATTTGTTCAGCAAATTCCCTGTCAGTCCACACAGGTAAACCTTTATCTTTGAAGAATTGAATTTCTGCGGCAACACCACCGCTTTTTTCCCATCCCGCCAGCGTCAGAACAATCAAACCATCACAACGCTTTAAAAACTCCATATCAATCTCTGACCATGCCACTTTTTGCCCTTGAGAGGCTAAGTACTGGTTGATTGGATGAGTCATGGTGATTTGGCTATAGGTTGCAATTCCTTTAAGCGCTAATTCCGCGGCATATTGGGCACAAGCTTGGAAACGCATTTCCACAATATTACTATCGGGATCAGAGTATGGGCACGCAATAAAATAGAGTTTCATTTTAATTCCTAGTGTCGTATTTAACGAATTTTGAGCAAAGTAATCCTATGAAAAATAAATGAATTATTTTCCATAGGGTATAAATTAAATGGGTAATGCTTTGATTTTTATGGCTTACAGAATATCTGCAATAATAATTTTGGTTTTCGGGCGTTTTTTATTTTCAGTTAATTTAAAGTCTTTAGTGGTAGTAATGAGATAATCGATATTCTCCCATCCTGCCACAAAATTAATCGCATGCTTATGGGCTTTTGTTCCATCAGCTAACACCATCAGCTTATCGCTGTTTTCCTGCATTTTTTGCGCAATGGCAGCCTCATCAACGTGTTGATCCATTACACCATGCTGAGGATGAAAAGCACCAGCGCCGATAACCGCATAATCCGCGAAAAATTCCGTAATATTCTTTAATGCGATTGCGCCTAAGCAGGCATTTTGTGCCGCATTAAATTGCCCACCAATCAAAATCGTTTCGATGGTCGGGTTTTCCTGCAATGTGCTCGCTAATAACGGCGAGTTTGTTATCACCGTAATATTATCAATCGACTTAATGCGTTGGCTAAACTCAAAGGTCGTCGTACCAAAATCAATAAACAGTGTGTCTCCGGGCTTAATTAATTCCGCCGCTTTAGCTGCTATCGCTTTCTTTTCATCAACAGCAGCTTGCGCTCGTTCTGTAAAATTACGCTCAAATTTGGACTGAATATTGACAGCCCCACCGTGAACTTTCTTTAATAATTTTTGAGTTTCAAGCTTACTCAGATCACGGCGGATAGTTTCTTGCGCCACATTAAAATGCGTTGCAAGCTCCTGTACATACACCTGACCTTGAGTCGATAACATCTCAATGATGGTTTGGTGTCGTACTTTTGAGGAGCGTCCCTCACACATAGTTTAATCCTTCTGACCATTTAACATTTCCAGCACTATACAACAGTGACAGTAATTTCAGTAGCACTCGCTTGGATTTTTGTTAAATCGATATTTTTCAGCAAAATACGACGAGTCGGTAAACAACGACGACGCTTTTCATACAGCACGGTATTGCCCGCCATCACACGGATTGTTCCCGTTATTGCCTTGTTGACTTGAATGTTGAAATCCACATTTTTCGCAGTATTTTCGGACATATTAATACATGCAGGTACTGTAAAACGAATTGGCTCAGCAAATCGAACAGGCAATCTATTTCCTTGCTGTACATCCATTTGATGATGATTAGCTAATAAATCATCCGCAATATACCCGCCGGTGATCACTCCTTCTTGATAGCACTGATCCCCCATATCCGCAGGATGAAGCATGTTACCCGCCGCGTAATAGCTGCCATCTGAACAGCGGCTACGCTGGTCAGTGACGGGTTTGCCTGTATTGGCCTCAAAATTCAGGTGGCTTTTACGAATTAACGTATTTTCACCCACAAAGCCCCCTGTAAAAATCACAGAGTCGCACTCAATTTTGCGTATTTGCCCTGCGGTTTCCACCATCACATATTCGACTCTTTCTAAGCCGCCAATTTCCGTGATTTTGCTATTCACATACACCGGGGTTCCCATGGCTTTCGCAAACAATGAAGCCGGTTTGAATGCCAGAATTCGTTCGCCGCTTTCAATCATGGCTTTCGCTTTTACGCCCGCATTTTTTAATGTCCATAATGCAGAGAAACTGACTAACTCACTGCCAACGATCACTGGGTTCAAACATGGTTTTTGCCCTTTTAAATAGACAAATTGCTGTAGCGCACCCGCAGTTAAAATACCTTGAGGACGCAAGCCAGAAACTAAGCGTGGGTGACGTGGTGTTTCGCGAACACCTGTTGCAATCAAAATACGCTTACCGCGCATTTCAACCACCCCATCTGGTGTTGTGACTGTTAAAGTGCCATTAGGTTGTAATTGCGTCACAGTGCAACGCGTTAGTATTGGTGTATCGCCCAAGTCTTTAACAATTTTTTCCGCAAACTGGTTGCCTTTCATTGGGCGTTTGAATACTAACAAACCGAAAGTGGGATGTTGGCAATGACGAGGGACACCACCCGCGTGGGCTTCACGCTCTAAAATCGCAATATTGTGAATACCACGGCGACGCAATGTTTGTGCTGCCGCGATACCTGCCGGCCCTGAGCCAATAATGATCACATCGTAATTTAAGCTCATTTCACTGCCTCCACCGCTAAGGTATTGTCAAAGCGGTCGTTAATAATTTCAGCGACCTGACTACTACAATAAAAACCGTTGCAACGCCCCATCATGACGCGAGTTCGACGACGAAGTGCGCCTAAACATTCTGGTGGAATGTCAGAATCAAACGCGGCTTCAATTTCTCGTTGAGTCACTAACTCACAGTGGCACACAATGCCGCCATTATTTTTACATTGGTAATCACGCTCATCATATTCAGAGAGCATCGGCATCTTAGGCCAAATTAATTCAGTTGGCGGTGATAGCTCAAATAATGCGTCAAAATTCTCTTGGTAAAGTTTCCCTAAGTGATTGGCGACCCCCAACGCTGCCGTTAAGCCCGTTGAGCGAATTCCCCCAGCACATATCCACTGCCTTTCGGGGTAATCATTAATTCGATAATATTTTTCTTCCGTGGCGGGACGTAATCCGGCATAGGTGGCCGTCACACTGTAATTATGCAGTGATGGCAACATACGTGAGCCTTGGTCGATTAAATCTTGCAAGACTTCTTGTTTCACTTCTGCTTTCCAGCGGTCTTGCTGTTCTTCCGCTGTTGGGCCTAACAGTAAATTACCGAAAATGGTTTTCGATAACAGAACACCTTTAGTAATCGCTGTGGGTACAGGCAAAATGATCGCATTGATATCGGCCGCAGCCGCTTTGTCATATACCAAAAACTGACCTTTGCGCGGTTTAATTTCGAATGGTGATGGGTGGCAAATCGATTCCACAATATCCCCATTAATACCGGCACAGTTAATCACTAATCGGGCAGAAAACTCACCTTTTGATGTGGATAATGTCCAAATTCCCGCATTTAGCTCACCCGCAGTCACTTCACAGTGGAATTGATATTCTGCACCGTGCTTCACGGCTTGAGTTAAATACGCCAGCGGCGTGCTCCATGGGTCAATCACCGATTCCCCCGGAACCTCAACCGCTGCCAGCGCACCTTCAGCCAAATGAGGCTCTCGACGATAAAGCTCTTCTTTATCTATCATGCCCACATCCATGACGTTGTTAGTGTGTGCTTGCTCTACAATACTCGGCAACTTATTGAGCTGCTCTTCGTTCCAAGCCACGACTAACGCGCCTGTTTTGAGTAACGGCAAATTCATTTTCTCTCTAATATCAATGAATTCCTGATACCCATCTTGCATGCATTCCAATTCTAATGTCCCTGGTGTGGCATCAAAACCGGTATGTAACAACGCGCTATTTGCTTTGCTTGCTCCTGATAAAATATCGCCACCACGCTCTAACAGCAGTGTTTTAGCGCCCATCAATGTGAATTTTCGGGTCACTGCACAGCCAATGACCCCCCCACCGATGACAATGACATCCCACATTTTTTTATTATTAGCATTCATGGCTGAAATCCTTAATATAAAACTTGGACACATAAAACCACATAATTCCCACAACCACAACATATAAAACAACACAAATCACAATAACACTCCAAAAACTTCTCACATTGTTATCTTATTGTGACAGTTATCACATTCACAGAAGTTATTGTGAGTTTTTTGTGGATTTTATTTCCGATTAAACGATAGTAAGCAAAAAAACAAACCTATTTACAACATTTATAACACTGGGAAATTCAGCGATGCTCAATCAACGTTATGCCGCTATCGATCAGGGAACAACGGGAACCCGGGTCGTCGTCTTTGAAGAAGGCGGCCATTACCATTCCCCGATGAGTATTCCACACAAGCAAATCACCTTAAACAGTGGTTGGGTTGAGCACGATCCTGAAGAGATCCTAACGAACATCATTAAGTGTCTGAATAGTTGTGAAGTCGTTGATGCTATTGGTATTTGTCACCAAGGCGAAAGTATTGTTGCGTGGGATGCTCAGACTAAGCGCCCCCTTTATAACGCAATTGTTTGGCAAGATCTGCGTACTGAAAAAACCATCCAGCAACTTAAAGAGGCGGGACTTGAGCCGCTTGTCCAAGCAAAGTCGGGGCTGCCCTTAGATCCTTATTTCTCGGCCAGCAAAATGGGATGGATTTTGGAGAATGTGGTGGGGGCCAAATCCCTTGCGGATAAAAATCGTCTACGCATAGGCACTATGGATGCATTTTTCCTTGATCGTTTATGCGATGTTTTTGTGACGGATTATAACTCCGCATCACGTACCTCTTTACTCAACATTCATACGCTAGAGTGGGATCCACAGCTGTGTGAGATTTTTGGTGTACCAATCCACTGTTTGCCACCACTGCGCGACAATATTGGTGACTTTGGCGCCGTCAATCTCGACGGGCATCTCACGCCAGTCACCGCGATTATTGTCGACCAATTTGCAGGAACCTTTGGTCATGGTTGTCGCCAAAAAGGGGATGCCAAGATTACCTTTGGTACTGGCGCATTTTTGCAAGCCTTGACGGGGAGCGATATCCCACAAACTCATCAAAGCGGATTATTACCCACACTTTGCTGGAAATTTCCAGGAGAAGCCCCTGTTTTCGGTTTAGATGGTGGTGTGTATAACGCCGCCTCGGCAATCAACTGGGCACGTAAAATCGGTCTATTTGAGGATTTTGATGAGCTTTCAGATTTTCGCGATGAGCCCGCGATTAAACGTGGTTTAGCGTTTGTGCCTGCACTTTCAGGCTTAGGCTGCCCTTATTGGGATCGCAGCGCTGCTGGCTTATGGGCGGGACTCTCATTAGATACCGATAAGAAAGATATGATGCAGTCGGTCTTAGAAGGAATAGCCGCCCGCTCCGCCGAAGTTATTTTCGCAATGGAGAAAATCTCTCCATTAGGTCAGTCCATTTCAGTCGATGGAGGGTTATCGTCAAATCAGTACTTTAAGCAGTTTTTAGCTAATTTATTACAAAAAAATATTGAAGCACCAGCAAATCGTGAAGTCACAGCACTCGGGGCTGCCTTGCTTGCTCGTAAAGGTTTGGGAATAAGCCATGAAATGGCGATACGACGCAATACTAGCGTCACACGCCCTGATGGAACCAACATGCAAGGCGTAATGGAACAGTATCGCGACATTATTGCCCGTTCTCGCCAGCTCAGAAATTAATTCTTCCAACAATAAAAAAGAAAGGAAACCCTACTATGGCCGAATTCGGAAACTATATTATCTACTTAATCATGTGCGGTGCCGTGATTGGTGCCGTTGCATCGATTGTCAGGCCTGCCAGCGACCTCGGAAAAGAGTTTGTAAACGGTATTTTTTCTATTGGTCCCGTGTTTCTCGCTCAAGCTGGGATCATGGCTGCCGTTCCACTACTTTCACAATTGATATCTTACATCCTAGGGCCAGTATTTAGCTCTGTCGGCTCTGATGTTTCTATCGCAGCACTATCCATTATCGCGGTGGATATGGGCGGATATCAGTTAGCCGATGCCTTAACCACAAATCGCGATATGTGGATCACCGCGATGTTGATCGGTTATACCTCAGGGGCAACCATTGTTTATCTGATCCCTGTTGGTTTAACGATGTTAAACCGTAAAGATCACAAATATTTAGCCTTAGGGGCAATGGCAGGATTGATCTCAATCCCATTCGGGGTATTGGCTTCATTGCTGTTGATCACACTCAATAATATCCCGGTTCGCGATATTATTTCGACGAACTCCCCCGCCACGCATCAACTCACCCTTGATTTCTTGACGATGCTGCAATATCTAATGCCGCTATTCGTTTTCTGTTTCTTGCTGGCAGCGGGCTTAAAATATCGTCCAATGTTAATGGTTACGGGCTTTTTGATCTTCGGTAAGATCATGGATGCATTCGTAAAATTAGTATTAGCCTTCTCCATTGTGGAACATTTTACCGGCGTATTTAGTAAAGTCTTTGGGGCTTGGGGATTCGATCCGTTATTTGCCGATCAAAATGAATTATTCCGTGCGATCGAGATTGCAGGTTATATCGGGATCATGCTCGCAGGTACATTCCCTATCTGTTACCTGTTCCAACGCTACTGCAAACCGTTAGTCAGCGCACTCAGCCGTCGATTAAAGCTGAGCGATACAGGTTCACTGGGTTTCATCATGGTGATGGCAAATATCATTGCAACTTACCACTTATTCAAAGAGATGCGTGCAAGGGATAAAGTATTGTGCGTGGCCTTTGGGGTTTGTGCTCAAGCCACGATTGGCGACCACTTAGCCTTTACCGCAAACTTCCAACCAACATTGGTACTACCAATCCTGTTAGGTAAATTAGTGGGTGGTTTCTTAGCGGTATTTATTGCGATTAAAATCTCTGTTCCACAAGCGATGCGCTATGAACAAGAAGATGAAAAAGCCGTTGAGGCTGTTAAAGCTGAGCACCCTGCGGGGATCGCCAAAGAAGCGTAATCGTTCTCATCATGATAAAAACAAAAACACCTCGTTCGAGGTGTTTTTTATTTTTGTGTTATTTATTTCTAACTACCAACTTCAAGTTAGCGATCCCAATAGGACTCTTCTAAGCTATCTTCTTTTTCTGGTAGCCCGCGGGTTAAGCGCGGTGAATGCTGAGAAAGAACTTGATAACTCACACGGTTCGCATACTTACACACCTGTGCCAGCGAGGAGTAAGTGAGATATTGGCGTTCGTGCTTACTGGAATTCGGCACATTTGAACGGTGATAAGAGTTCGCCGTAATATCATGCAGTAACGCAGATAACGCCCCATCACCCGCGCCATTGGTGTTCATGATTTTTTCTGGGCCACCCATATAAGGTTCAATATGAGAGAAAATTCGACGAGGTTGTTTGCAATCTTGCATACGCATCGCGCGGCTAAATTCATACAGGTTAAATTCAGCAATGGCTCCCGGCAGTAGTGGGTGCTGAGTTTTACGTTTATATTCTTCTTCCGTAAAACCTGCCATATACAGCCCTGAAGGCCCTGCGGTACATAAAACAAGGTCAACCCAATCCAATGCCATATTGGATGCCAATAGAGGGTCGCTAAAGCCAGTTAATTCTAAGGCCTCATCTTCGTTCATGGCGACCACGGAGACATGATCTTTAAGGAAATCACGCCAGAATTGCGGATCTTGAGCGATAACAAACTTGGTTCCCAATGTCAGTACCACGGGAACATTATGCTTTTTCGCATAATGGATAGCTTGCATCGTCGCATCCGGCATTGTTTCCCCCGGCTTACAACGCACTAAGTAAGCCGTTAATACCAGCGCTGATGCGCCTGCAATAATCTCTTCAGGAATGCTATCGGGGTGTAAGCGGTTCATATGTCCCGGGCTAATCGCAAACGTACGTTCACCGTTATCAGTCACGAGCGTAAAACAACGCCCGATAGGGCCATCTACCCCTTGTAGGTAGTTTAGATCCATACGGCTTGAAGTATGGCAGAGGTAGCGATAAGCATAACTACCAATCTGAATATTGTTGCACATCGTGCCCAATAAGACGGAGCGGTCATCGGCTAAGACAGAGTAATTGTGGAGCGTATTCCCTATTGTGCCGCCTGCAAACTCATGGGTGATCAGTTTCTTATCGGTGAGCTCTTTGTAGAGCGCTTCAGCCGCATCGTCTTCGATAACTAAAGAGTGACCTTTACTTAATTGATAACGTTCAATAAATTCATCATCAATTTTGGCTTCAATATCGACGAGCGTTTGGTCGATACCCACAATATACGATTTGCAGTTTTCATCGTCAGAGAGCATCTCTTTCATCGGTTGTAAAAGAGGATCTCTGAGAGAGACGGGAAAGTAATGTTTAGATTTGCGTTGACCGGGGAATTTCATATTGGGAACATTAAAAAAGGAACATTTCCGTATTCTAACACGATAAAACAAAACCGGCACCCTTCGATAAAAAGGTGCCGGTTAGGTATTTATAACGCTTTAGAGTGATTACTTACGGCGAGTATTTTGCTGATTATAATTACGGTATAGGTCACGACCTAGTACAAACGCACAGCTCATAATAAAGCCAAGAATAGCGCCTAATGCCACGATAAGCATCGATTTAGGTGAGTCTTTAGTAATCGGTAAATCTGGAGTCAGGATAAATCTCACTGGCTCAAAATCTAATTCTTTAGTTGTGAGTGAGTTTAAGTTTTCAATATAGACTTTTGCATTTTGCAGTTTTTCACTGATCAGCGCTAAGTCGCGGTTCTTTAACTCAATGCCCAATTTTTCTTCTAACGCTTCTGAACCTAATGCAATTGGGTAATCAGGGTCATCATTAATTGCCACTGAGTCTCTTGCAATAGGACGTGTAATTCCGGCGGCTTTCGCGATGGTAATAGCGCGTTTTAAACGCTCAATTTTAACATCATAAGAAATCTGGATTTTGTTGGTATCTTGTTTTAATGCTTCAACGCTATAAATCAGTTGGCGTGCAATCGCATTATCCACTTCAGTTTTCATTCTTTTACGGACAATACTCGCCGTATAGCGAATATACCCATCCATTAAATCTTGCGCTTCAACCGCTGTTGGCGCGGTAAATGACAGAACGATGTCGCTATCATCACTGTCTTTTTCTTTACCGTTGTATTTCAATTTAATCGAATCCGCGATGATGCGATTCACTAAGCGTTGAACCTCGAGAGGATCATTTTTATTCTCGAGTTTATCAAGCAGTGTTTTAAAATAATCGGTGCTTTTAACGAAGGCTTCTTGGTTAACTTTAGAACGGTATTGAACGATAAATTCGTTATAAATACGCTGAGAACCCAAGTCAACTTCCATGCCTAATGCATTTAAGCGTGCTGAAAATTCATTAGCTTCTTTTACCTCTTCAGACGTTGGCGGAATAATAACCGCTTCACTCGTCCACTTCTGAGGTAACATTTTGACAACCCCAATACTCAGTGCGGTAACAATGACTGTTGCAATAATAATCAATAATTTATTCTTGAACAGAACCGCCACCAGCGCCATGAGATCGATCTCATCATTGTGCTGCAATTTATATTGCGGATCTTGCTCTAGCTGTTTTTTTAATTCTGGAGATAAATTGGTTTTTTCAGTCATGTTAATTCCAAACAACGCACTCTAAATTGTACCATTGAATATTGAGGTCATAATTATAGTCAAAATTTAAGTTTTGGATATAACCATTAACCTTCTTTATGAAATTACCTATCAAATCACTCTTTCTAAGTGATTTTTCAGAATTAACTGAATCATATTGATGCTGATATCGCTGTCATTCAGTGCAGGAATATAACGATATTGCTCACCACCATTATGTAAGAAAAATTCTTTATTTTGCTCACTAATTTCTTCTAAGGTTTCTAAACAGTCCACCGAAAAACCAGGGCAAACCACTTGAACTGACTTAACCCCCTCTGACGGTAGCTTTTTCATCGTCTGATCCGTGTATGGGCTTAACCACGGTTCACGACCAAATCGAGATTGGTAAGTCATTAACACTCGGTCACTTGGAAATTTCAGGGCCTGCTTTAATAATTCTGTGGTTTGCTCACACTCTTTATCATAAATATCCCCTGAATCGCAGTAACGCTGCGGGATACCGTGGAAAGAGAGGATCAACCTATCCGGCTCACCATGTTCCGCAAAACTGGCTTCGATAGATTCAGCTAAGGCTTGAATATACGCTGGGTGTGTCGCATAGCTGCGAATAAACTGCACTGACGGGATAGTCCGCATCGGTTTAAAGGCGCGAGTGATGGCTTCATAAACCGCGGCAGTCGTGGTGCATGAATATTGTGGATACAGCGGTAAAACCACTAATTCCGTCACATCTTGTGCAATCAAGTTGTCGATAGCACTCTTTATTGACGGCGAGCCGTAAGTCATTCCCAGCTCAATCGGCGTATTAGGAAAAAATGCAGATAATTTTTCTTTCTGACGCTGTGAATAAACCAATAATGGCGAACCTTCATCCATCCAAATTGAGCCATAAAGTTTTGCTACTTTGGAAGCGCGGATTGGCAAAATAGCGCCATGTAAAATCGGCTTCCAAATCAATGGGGAAACATCAATAACACGCGGGTCAGTTAAGAATTCAGCTAAATAGCGTTTAACGGCTGCTGTTGTTGGGGCATCGGGCGTTCCCAAATTTACCAATAGAATTCCATATTTTTTTTCTAACATTAGAACAGCTCCTAATTGATAATCATTCCCAACAATAACAGATTTTAATAACTAATTTTGCCAACTTGTGGCACAAAAAGAAAGGCAGCGTTTTTGCGCTGCCTTGTTTATTTGAATCTATTTAGATCACGCTCAGAAAAATTAGCCTAAAATTTTTGCTAACTCTGCGCTCACTTCAGTCACTTTGCGAGTACCGTCTAACTTGAAGTACTGAGTGCTGCTCGCTTTCGCTTCATTTTGATAGTAAGCGATTAATGGCGCTGTCAGTGCATGATATTCAACCAAACGTTTACGAACCGTGTCTTCTTGGTCGTCTTTACGGATAGTTAATTCATCGCCAGTTACGTCATCTTTGTTTTCAACTTTAGGTGGGTTGAAAGTGACGTGGTATACGCGACCTGATGGTGCGTGAACACGGCGACCAATGATACGCTCAACAATGATTTCGTCAGGAACATCGAATTCTAAAACGTAATCAACGTTGATGCCTGCTTCTTTCATTGCATCCGCTTGAGGAATGGTACGCGGGAACCCATCCAACAAGAAGCCATTGCGACAGTCATCTTGTTTGATGCGCTCTTTCACTAATGCGATAACCAGTTCATCAGTCACTAATTTGCCGTTATCCATCAACTCTTTAGCTTGTAAACCTAATTCGCTCCCTGATTTTACAGCGGCACGTAACATGTCGCCAGTTGAAATCTGAGGGATCCCAAACTTCTCCATAATAAATTGAGCTTGAGTGCCCTTACCAGCGCCTGGAGCGCCAAGCAGAATGATACGCATTGCGTAAACCCCTTGCTATTTAGTTTTTTATAATTTGAAAAGAAAACGCTCTACCATACCATTAGCATGGCATCTGACTCAAGAAGACACGTAAACGTTTTCCCATTTATCTTTTTTCGCAAAAGAAAAAAACCACGCAAAAAATCGCTTTTTTACGTGGTTAAGTTCGAAAACGAAAATACCTTAATGGACTACTTTAAAAGTAATTCGTTGATTTTTTTGATGAATAAGTTTGGATCTTCCAGCGTACCACGTTCTGCCAGCAAGGCTTGGTCGAGTAGTACATCCACCCAATCTGCAAACACGCTTTCATCTTCCACTTCAGACGCTTTTTTCACCAATGCATGACTCGGGTTCAGCTCGAAGTTATATTTCACTTCTGGCGCCGCTTGACCCGCAGCCGCGAATAATTTCGCCATTTGGGTGCTCATTTCATCAGCATCAGTGGTCACAATGGCTGGTGTATCGGTTAAACGATGAGTCAGTTTCACCTCTTTCACACGGTCGCCCAAGAAGGTTTTTACGCGCTCAACAAATGGCTCTAACTGCTTCTCGGCTTCTTCTTGCTCAGCCTTGTTTTCATCTGCTAACTTGTCTAACGACTCATCAGCTTTGCTCACAGATTGGAACTGTTTGCCATCAAACTCAGAGAGGTAGTTCATCATCCATTCGTCAATGCGATCGGATAACAGCAGAACCTCGATGCCTTTCTTACGGAACAGCTCTAAATGCGGGCTGCTTTTCGCGGCAGCGTAGCTATCGGCAGTGATAAAGTAAATCTTATCCTGACCTTCCACCATGCGGCTTACGTAGTCTTCCAGCGAAACATTTTGTACGCTACTGTCGTTATGGGTGGTTGCAAAGCGCAGCAGTTTTGCAATCGCTTCACCGTTGCCCATATCTTCCGCAGGGCCTTCTTTCATAACCAGCCCGAATTGCTGCCAGAAAGTTTGGTATTTCTCTGCGTCGTTTTTCGCCAATTTTTCCAGTGTTTGCAGAACACGTTTTGTCAGTGCACTGCGCAAGTTGCGAGTCAGTGCGCTGTCTTGCAGAATTTCACGGGAAACGTTCAACGGTAAATCGTTGGAATCCAATACCCCACGAACGAAGCGCAGGTAATTAGGCATGAACTGCTCAGCATCATCCATAATAAAGACGCGTTGAACATACAGTTTTAAACCGTGGCGCTGGTCGCGGTTCCACAAATCAAATGGGGCTTGAGATGGAATATACAGCAGACTGGTATATTCCTGTTTCCCTTCCACACGGTTATGCGCCCACGTTAATGGGTCAGCGTAGTCGTGGGAGATATGCTTGTAGAACTCAATATATTCTTCGTCTGAAATTTCAGATTTACTGCGAGTCCACAGCGCTTTCGCTTGGTTGATTTTTTCCCAAGTAACCGTGCCGTCTTCTTCATTTTTCTCTTCGATTTCAACAGGCAGAGCAATATGGTCAGAATACTTGCTGATAACGGAACGTAAGCGCCAGTTATCTAAAAACTCTTTTTCGTCATCACGTAGATGTAAGGTGATTTCGGTTCCGCGATCGGCTTTTTCGATATCTGCGATAGTGTATTCACCTTCGCCAGCAGATTCCCAGAATACCCCTTCGCTCGCTTCAGCACCTGCGGCGCGGCTACGAACGGTGACTTTATCGGCAACGATAAATGCGGAGTAGAAGCCCACACCGAATTGGCCGATCATTTGGCTATCTTTGACTTGGTCACTGCCTAATGATTCTAAGAATGATTTGGTGCCTGATTTAGCGATAGTACCTAAGTTTTCAATGACTTCTTCACGGCTCATACCGATGCCGTTGTCACTGATAGTTAGCGTACCTTTGTCTTTGTCTGCGCTAATACGCACACGCAGTTCGCCGTCATTTTCATACAGTTCAGGCTTAGATAATGCACGAAAACGCAGTTTATCCGCCGCATCGGATGCGTTGGAAATTAGCTCACGCAGAAAAATTTCTTTGTTTGAGTAAAGAGAGTGGATCATCAACTGTAGCAGTTGTTTGACTTCTGATTGAAACCCACGAGTTTCTTGTCCTTTCATACTCATTAATCGCCTCTATATCATCAATCTAATAGTTAGTTTTGACTTATCGATGGAAACTAATTTGGGGACAAAAAAATAGAATTCAACCACTAACTACAAATTAGTAGCCAAATTAATCTAAACGAAAGGAAATTACCAAAAACTACGATGCTTTGCTTTGAAGGTTTTGAATTAAGGTTTTTGCTTTGAGGGGTTTGCCTTTAAATTTTAAAAACAACTCCCCACCATCATCCTCTAAATAATTTGTGCCGTAGCTAGGCGTCGAATGCATTAATCCCTGGGAGCATACACAAGTATGTGACTAGGGTTGATGCATGAAGACAACAACGCTACGGCGCAAAGAATGACGAGGACTTTAGAGCCGTTGGCGTCCCGCCAACGAGTGAGAAAGGGTGGTTCCGTCAACCATCTCTAACTCCCCACCGACAGGCACCCCATGCGCAATCCGGCTCGCCGCCACCCCATACTGCGCACACATCTGCCCAATATAGTTCGCCGTCGCCTCCCCTTCCACTGTCGGGTTGGTCGCCAAAATCACTTCAGTGATGTTTTCCGATGCAAGTCGCTCTTCGAGCCTATCTAGCCCAATATCCATCGGTCCAATGCCATCTAATGGTGACAGATGCCCCATGAGTACGAAATAGCGACCTGAGAATTGACCGGTTTGTTCGATAGCATAAATATCTGCGGGGCTTTCCACCACGCAAATCAGCCCATTTTGCTGACGGCGCGGGTTATCGCAGATATTGCAGGTGTCTTGCTCAGTAAATGTGCGGCAATCGCGGCAATGCCCGATTTCGGACATTGCACGAGTCAGAGACTGAGCCAAACGCATTCCACCACTACGGTCACGTTGCAGAAGTTGGAAAGCCATTCGCTGCGCTGACTTGGGTCCCACACCGGGGAGACAGCGCAGCGCTTCCATCAATGATTCAAGAAGCGGACTCGTTTGCATTAGAATGGCATCTTAAAGCCTGGTGGCAGTTGCATACCGCTAGATACGCTAGCCATTTTTTCTTTTTGCGTTTCTTCGATACGACGAGCTGCGTCGTTGAATGCCGCAGCAATCAAGTCTTCCAGCATATCTTTGTCGTCTTCTAACAGGCTAGGATCGATTTCAACACGACGGCAGTTATGTGAACCGTTGATGGTCACTTTGACTAAGCCAGCACCAGATTCGCCAGTAGCTTCGAGTTGAGCGATTTCTTCCTGAACTTTCTGCATTTTATCTTGCATTTGCTGGGCCTGTTTCATCAGGTTACCCAATCCACCTTTACCAAACATAGTTTTCTCTCACAACTGAGGCTACAGATTCGCAACTGTAGCGTTAAACGGGGCGAATACTCTCTTCATCCAATTGCGCATCAAACATGGCGCGCAATTTTTGAATTGTTTTATCCGCAATAATAGACTGACGGGCTTGCGCCAGTTTCTCTTCATAAATCGCCTGACGCCACTCCAGCGGCGTTTTCACCGCCGTATTATCATCGTGAACGATTTTCAGTTCAACAGGGCGACCATAATGTTCACTCAACGCGTCTTGCAACGCTTTGAGAGCGTTAGGTTTATCAAGATGGCGTTGAGCGGAGCGCAAGTGCAATACAATTTGCGACTCATCCAATTCTTCTTTATATGAATTCAAAGCCAATTGTTCAACTAGCTTCGGAATATTTAATTGCGCAATTTCCCCTGACCAACTATCACGCTCGCGCCCTTCTTCGGTGATTTTTATTGCTAATTCAGGGGTTTTCTCATATTCCAACGCCTCTTTGATTTCAGTTGGCGTTGTTACTGCGTCTTTTGCGTCAAGAACTTCACCATTTTGAGGCTTCCACTGGTAAGGCTTCGGCTTCGCAGGCTTCGTCTTCTGTGACGCTTTTTCCATCACATTTTGCTGATGTTTGCTGGTTACCGCGGCCAGCCGTTCAAGTGCTGAAACCGCCGGCTTAGCCCTTTCGGACGTCACCGGATGAGTCTTTTTTGGACTCGGATCCTCACTTTGTGGCGTTTGTAGTGCCTGTCTGGCTTTTAATAGCTGCAATGTTGGGCTATTTTCCGGTAAGTTCTCTGCGCTCGCAGGCTGCGGGGCCGGGCGTCTTACCGTTGATGGTGTTGGCTCTGGCTGAAAAGTGGACGTCGGCGCGCTTGAAACTAATTTCGGCGGCAATTCCACTTCTTCAATAATGCTCTTTGGGTGGAAGGCTAGCGCTCTTAATAACGCCATTTCCACGCCCATGCGTCTTTCTGGCGCGAATGTCAGTTCTTTGCGCCCCACCAGCAAGGTTTGGTAGAAAAGTTGAAGATCCGCTGGAGAAATTAATCGTGCCACTTGTCTTAGGCGCCCTTCCGTGGAGGAAGGATCGGTTTCTTGTTCCGCGGGCAGTAGTTGGATCATCGCAATGCGATGAAGCTGCGAGAGGATTTCAACCAGTAGATTTTCCCAATCAGCGCCACGGGAAGCAGCTTGCTCGACTTGGGCCATCACACCAAGACCATCTGCACGAACTAAGGCTTCAATAATGGCGAGCGGTTGCTCATCATCTAAGGTACCCAGCATTTGGCTCACCACATCCGCAGTGACCTTACCTTGTCCCATTGCGATGGCTTGGTCAGTCAAGCTCAATGCATCACGCAAACTGCCGTCTGCGGCGCGGGCAATCAACTGACGAGCGCGAGTATCGTGCTCAATATTTTCCGCGTTTAGGATCAACTCAAGCTGTTCGCTGATTTGTGGGACATCCAACGCTTTTAGATGGAACTGCAAGCAGCGGGATAAAATCGTGACAGGCAGTTTTTGCGGATCGGTCGTCGCCAGTAAAAACTTGACGTGTTCCGGTGGTTCTTCCAATGTTTTAAGCAGCGCATTAAAACTGTGGCGCGACAACATGTGAACTTCGTCAATAAGATAGACTTTAAAGCGACCACGCGCTGGTGCGTATTGAACGTTATCCAGTAATTCTCGCGTATCTTCGACTTTAGTGCGTGATGCCGCGTCAATCTCAATCAGGTCAACAAATCGCCCCTGTTCAATTTCCAAACAGTTGGCGCATTTTCCGCAAGGTGTTGCCGTGATCCCCGTTTCGCAGTTTAACCCTTTGGCAAACAAGCGGGCGATCGTGGTTTTCCCGACACCGCGGGTACCCGAGAAAAGATAAGCGTGATGAAGCCGTTGGTGCTCTAGCCCATTAGCAAGTGCAGTCAACACATGCTGCTGACCAACAACGTCTGAAAATTTTTGGGGGCGCCACTTACGGGCAAGTACCTGATAGCTCATGGATTCCACTGTTATTCAACATGGGACATTGATAAATATAATAATAGTACCATGCTACCACAGCCTCAACCCATTGGGCGAGACTGCAGTAAAAATAGTAAGAAGAGTGCGGAGCAGATTAGTGGCCTAGGAACTCAACAAGACTATAGGAAGTAACGCCTTCTTTTGCTAAACGCTCAACACCGCCTAAATCTGGCAGTCCGATAACGAAAGCAGCATCCACCACTTTTGCGCCTAGCTGTTTGATCATTTTCACGGTCGCTTCGACAGTACCGCCAGTTGCTAACAGATCATCCACCACCAGCACGTTGTCTTGCGCGGTAATGCTGTCTTTGTGGATTTCCAGAGTGTCGGTGCCGTATTCCAGATCATACGTCATACTTAAAACTTCACGCGGTAATTTGCCTTTTTTACGCACAGGCACAAAACCTACGCCTAAGCGTAATGCAACAGGAGCGCCGAACAGGAAACCACGGGCTTCAGTACCAACAATTTTGGTCACACCTTTGTTTTGATAATGCTCAACCAGCATATCGATTGTCGCTTGATAAGCCGCCGGGTCATTTAACAGTGTGGTAATATCGCGAAATAGCACACCCTCTTTTGGATAGTTAGGGATAGTTGCGATACTTTCTTTAATCAATTGCAGTTGTTGCTCTTTAGCGGTCATAATAAAAACCAATATAGTAAATACGAAAGGGTAGAATCTATGCAAACTACCATAAAAATGCAATAAGAAGCCGTCTATTTGCTGTAAGTTTTATTGTTGGATATCAATATTCCGCCACTTTTCACATTTATTGAGAATAAAAAATGAAAACACAGGCTCTGTTAGAGGCATTGAAAAAGCAGATTGATGAGTTAGCTGAGCGCGTCGCCCCCATCAAAGACCATGAGTTTTCACACTCCCGATTTGATATGCAGCTATTTAGCCATAAATCCACCAAACTGGGTGATTGCCAGAAAGAGCTCAATACCTTGTATCAGCAATTGTGTAATAGCGTTTCGCTAAACCATACCCAGCAAGTGAACTTTTTAACCGAAAAAATCGTGCATCAAATGCAAGCTATTTCCCGCGAACTCTCCACTCAAGGATTACGGGAAAAAGAAGATTCTTTTCGGACGAAAAAGGAACAGGTTGATTTATATGAACGTTTATCACAACATCAAGATTATGAACGCCGTTTGCAGGCTATGGTGAGCGAAAAAGAGCTCTATTTAAGTGGCTTAACTGACTCACATTTACAGCACCAGTGCCAAAAAGAGCTCGCCGCATTAGCCGGGCGCTTATACCGCTGTAGACAAGCATTAATGCGTATTGAAAAAGCCATCGAGCACCAAGAAAACCAATTTTTTGATTAGAGGATCGTGAATGGAAACACTGGACACTGCACCACTCGAAACCCAGCTCGCGGTAGATTTAATTTACTTATTAGAATCGGCTGAAGTCGATACCCATACCGTCTTGAAAGCATTAGAGATAGTTAAGCAGGATTATCTCAACAAACAGGCCGCCGAAGCAGCCTGTCAGAATGGTAATTAACACAGGTTATTTTTCATCGCCATTTTTATCATTATCTTTGTCTTTGATAATTTTCGTCACTTCCTGCACTTCATCACCCTGATTGTTATGCAAATGCACTTCCAATTGATTGAAGGCGATATTGATATCGTTTTCACGGCATAACCGGTCAATTTCACGGTTCACTTCATCACTGGTGATGGTACGCTCACCGATCTGGCGTACATAAAAACGCAGTTCGTGGTCTAACGTGCTAGCGCCAAAACTTAAGAAGTAGGCCGCAGGTGCAGGGTCCGTCATCACTTTGCTGTTAGAGGTTGCCGCTTGCAGTAATACGCGTTTCACTTTTTCCAGATCGGAGCCATACGCAACACCTAAAGAGACCGTAATTCGCGTAACCGTGTCTGAGAGCGACCAGTTGATTAAGCGCTCAGTAACGAATGCTTTGTTCGGGATAATCACCTCTTTGCGATCGAAATCCACAATCGTCGTGGCACGAATACGGATCTTACTGATGGTTCCCGAGTAGGTGCCGATGGTGACGGTATCCCCAATACGAATCGGTCTTTCGAACAATAAAATAATCCCCGAAACGAAGTTCGCAAAAATTTCCTGTAAACCAAAACCGAGACCAACGGTTAAGGCAGCGGCTAACCATTGCAACTGATTCCATGTCACCCCTATCATCCCGAGGGAAGCAATCGCCCCGATACTGACAATCACATAGGTCAACATGGTGGTGATGGCATAGGTGGAACCTTGGCGAAGTTTGAGGCGTGACAACACCAACACTTCCAATAACCCTGGTAAGTTGCGCGTCATAATCCACGCCACCACTACAATCACCACTGCTAAAATTAGGTTGGCCAAAGTCACATGCTGCATGATATTCGCCCCTTCCGCTGATGTAGCGGTATAGCTCCAGAGTTGGATACTATCGAGGAAGGAGAAAATCGTAATAAAATCAGACCAAATGGCGTAAAACGCGAACGCAAAGATAATAAACAGCACCATGGTCGTTAAGCGCAATGACTGCTGGCTAATCAACTCAATGGTCATAGGCGGCTCTTTGATAGGCTCGTTTTCAGTTTCTTCTTGCTGTTTTGACTGCGCTCGACGCTCAAGCGCACGCTTATACGCCAGTTTTCTAGCGCCTAAACTTAAGCCTCGCAAGCAAACATTATACGTGATGTACCAAAGCACCAGAAGATACAAGCTATCTAACCAACGGTTGGCTAAACGGAGTGTGGTGTAATAGTAACCCGCGATCATCAAACCGATTAAAATTAACGGTGAGAATGTCAGTAACGTGATCAAAATGGAGCGCGTTAAGTGGCTACCCGTTTCCTTCCAAACCTGTTTACAGAACGGAATAGTAAAAATACACAATAATAATAAACAGATAGAAACTACGAGCTGCCCAATCACATCCTCAGACACCTTCAGCGGGTTAATCATTCCATAGGTAGAAAAGAAGATAAGCGGGATCAGCGGTACCGATAAACGCACCATGCGACGGCGCATACGCTGGGCATTTTCATGCTCAATATTAAAGTGTTTCTCTGCAATACCTTGAGGTTTTAACACCCTGAACGTTAATTCAAATAGCGCCCAGAAAATCGCGAGTTGCAAGAAATAAGACCAAATAAACTCCCCTTGCAGATTACCGGTTTTTAAGAACCAGTAACCAATGGCGATAACCACTAATGAAATTGGGATGGTTTGCAGCAACGTGAGTAACAGAGCCAACGGTGTATTCAGTACGCTGTCGTTACGCAAGCTGGATAAACGCAGGTCAATATCATGTAGACGCTGAGTGATTTTTCGATTCAACCAGATAAAGATCAGTGCCGCCAATAACAACGGAATCGTCACCCACAGCGAGCTCAGCAAGCCTTTTTTCAGGCTCGATAATGAAAAATCAAAATCGAGATGAGTTAGTTGATTTTTGGCCGCTTCTGGGAACGCTTTTAACCACTCAATATCCATCGGTTTATTACTGTTTACCCAGAAAATCTGCTGAGCCAAAGTATGCTCAAGCGAGCTAACTACACTCAATAATTGGTTTTGATCCAGTTGCAAATTAATGGCTTGGGAAATTTGACCGCCTAATTGTAAATTCAATTCATCCAATAATTCACGGCGAACATCCAGGATTTTTACCAGCGCAGCTTTATCTTCTGGGGTAAACAAGCGGGCATTTTCTTGCTCTCCGACCTTAACCGCTTGCTCATGCTCCAGATTATTAATGTAATCCGTAGGTTGGTATAACGCATCACGCTGCTGGTTTATATCAAACTGCTCCAAACGTAGGTCGGCGATGGTGACAGGCAAATTTTTGGTGAGAATATCCGCGGGTAAATCAATTTGTTGCTGAAAAAGAATTCGCGATAGCAGCAAGCTTCCGCGTAATACGTTGATTTGCTCTTTTAAGTTTCGTTCTGATTGAGTGGCGCGTTCTAACCAAGTTTTTACTCGGATACCATTTTGCACCATTTTGTTGCCGTCTTGAGTCACTTCAATCAAGCGGTTGCTCAGCTTGTTATTGATCTCCACTTCTTTTTGAATAATCGGATTTTGCTGTACCGCATCATCCGTAGAGGTATTTTGTGCTTCACGTACTGTCGATTGAGAATCACTGAGACGCACTTTGCTGATAGCGTCTTGGATCACCTGAATTCGGGCATCGAGTTGCTCAATGTACGCCGCCGTGTAATCACGCTGTTTCTGCAAAACATCTTGGAGTTGCGTATTAGCTTGGAGAACGCGCTTTTGAAATTCGTTTTGCTGCTGTAGAAGGTATTGCTCAAGTTGCAGCATATTCACTTGTGTGGTGCGCAGCTTGCTAGAGTCGGTCAATGTGCTGTTAAGTTCGTTGCGGATCTCTTGCAGTCTTCGAGCATTGTCCAACATGATAGCTTGGGCGCGCTCAGGTTGAGTTTGCAAACCGATCAGTTGACTGTTGTATGTGGCGAGATCATTTTGCTCAGCTTGCAGGTTATCCAAATGGGTTGCCAACATGGACTCTAATTGTTGCAGGCTGCTATTTTCAATTTGGTGCTGAAAGTTAATATCAGGATTTTCACTCTGATTTTTTATTTGTAATAAACCTTGAACCGCTTTTTTTGACTCTTCACCGGAGTGACTTAATTTTTTTTGCAGTTCGTCTGAACGCTGATCGAGTTTTTCCAGTTCATCATAATAATTTAATGACTTTTCCAAATCGGCGATAGCGAGTTTATCTTCTTGCCCTGCATTGCTTTTTTTATTTAACGAATTGAGCTCTGTTTTTATCTCATTTTTGCTGGGAAGGTTACTAATTGTTGCTGCGGAAATTTGAAAAGAGAAAAAGGTGATGGCAAATGCCAAAAATATTCTAATTAAATATAACCACGCTTTTCTGTATTGCATTAGTGGGCCCATGATATCTCGTTGTGATCCTACTATTATCTAACACTTAAATTGTTTAGTTCTAATATACTTAGATCTAATATACTGAGTTCTAACTTGCTATTTGAGCTGCAATTTTGACAAACCGCAGCTCAATTCTCAAAAAGCTTTTTTAATCTATGGCGATAAAATTAAAAGGTGAGAACTTTTTCAGCATCTAATGTCCACGCAGCCAAATCAACTAATGTACCGATTTCGACACCATCAATTAATGGCAGCTCACTGATACCTCGAGCATCAGTGCAGGTTTTGCATAACTTAACAGGGACATTTTGCGCGGTTAAAATCTCTAACATTTGCTGAAGGTTATACCCTTCTTTCGGTTTTTGCGCTGTGATCCCAGCAGTAACTGCGTCAGACATTAAGAAAATTTTCAGGTCGGTTTGTGGGTGTTGCTCTTTTAGCGTGATAGCTAAGCGCAGAGAGTTAAACAACATTTCACTTCCGTATGGCGCGCCATTCGCAATGATCAAAATGGATGACATGGTTTTCTCCGATTATTCGTTTGGCGTTGGTTTGACTCGCAGTGAGACGCTATTTTTAAGCGTGTCTAATAGAGTATCAACTAACGTCGTGGTATGTGCGTCTATCATAAAACGCTCTGGCTGTAATAACCAGTTTTCAAGTAAGCCCGACATCAGTGCTCGGATCATCACCGCGCTACACGCTAAATCTAAATCGGCTGGAAGTTGTCCCGCATCCACGCAATCACGTAAATTTTTAATAATCCGCTGTTCACTTGCGAGATAGTTTTCACGCTTAAAATCAACGACAGATGCCATTTCTCCGACTAATTCGCATTTTAAGAAAAAGATTTCCATTAACGCGCGATTTTTAGGAGTACTAATAAAATCGGTAAGAATATATATTAGCAATTCTCTTAGTATTAAAAGTGGATCATTGGTATATTTCGAACGATAATAATCCTCAGCTTGAGTAATTTGATTATCGCTAAATTCACAGGCTTGATGGAACAGATCCACCTTATTCTTAAAATGCCAATATATAGCTCCCCGGGTAACACCCGCAGCTTTGGCTATATCGGCTAATGATGTGGCTGTTACTCCTCGTTCAGAAAATGTTTTGATGGCTGCATCTAATATTTCCTGACGGGTTTCTTCAGCCTGTTGTTTAGTTTTTCGTGCCATTGACGCCCGTTTTTATCGAAAGCTGATTTACATACATTAGTGTATGTTTGTACTATAGCATAGTGATAAATCATATAATTTGCTTTTTTTCTTAATTTTGTTTTGAACTCATATCGATTAATTGAGGTTAATTTATGCGAAAAAACAGAGGGGTGTTACCTCTGGCTCTGTTGGTCCTTTCAGGCGGCTTAGCGTTATCTGGTTGTAACGAAGAACAGAAAGGTGGCGGTGAACGCCCGGCGCCTGATGTAGGAATTGTTACGCTGAAAGCTGAACCTCTGACCATTAAGACCGAACTTCCTGGCCGTACATCTGCATTTCGTATTGCAGAGGTTCGCCCACAAGTAAGTGGCATCATCCTAAAACGTAACTACAAAGAAGGTAGCGATGTTGAGGCTGGCGTATCGTTGTATCAAATCGATCCGGCACCTTTCCAAGCAACCTACAATAGTGCTAAAGCAGAATTAGCTAAAGCGCAAGCAAATGCTAATCTCGCCGCATTAACTGTTAAACGTTATAAGCCACTGCTTGGCACGAATTACATTAGCCAACAAGAGTACGATCAAGCTAGCTCAACATATGCGCAATCATTAGCAGCGGTAAAAGCCGCTGAAGCGGCAGTTGAAACAGCGCGTATTAACTTGGATTACACCAAAGTCACTTCCCCTATCAGTGGACGTACAGGCAAATCCAACGTAACTGAAGGTGCTTTAGTTTCTGCTGGTCAAGCAACTGAACTAATGCGCGTTCAACAGTTAGATCCAATCTATGTGGATGTCACTCAGTCGAGTGAAGATTTCTTACGTTTAAAAGCTGAAATCGAAAATGGTGCTCTGCAAAAAGAGCCGGGTAAAGCACCTGTTAGCTTAGTCATTAGTGGCGGACAAGAATACGCGCAGAAAGGACAATTAGAGTTTTCTGACGTGACTGTCGATGAAACCACAGGTTCCATCACAATGCGTGCTGTATTCCCTAACCCGAATAAAGAGCTGATGCCAGGTATGTTTGTTCGCGCTATTTTAGAAGATGGTGTGAAAGAAAACGCGATTTTAGTCCCACAACAAGGTGTTGCACGTACTCCACAAGGTGATGCGCAAGTGATGGTTGTTGGCGCTGAAAACAAAGTTGAAGTACGCAAAGTACAAGTCGCACAAGCGATTGGCAACAACTGGTTAGTGACTGAAGGCATGAAAGATGGCGACCGTGTCATTGTGATTGGCTTACAGAAAATCAAACCAGGTATGGTTGTTGTGCCGAAGCAAGCAAACTTAGAAACTCAATCCATTGTAGACACTCAGGCAAAACCTGAAACCGCGTCTAAATAAGGGAGCTATTGATTAATGCCTAAGTTTTTTATAGATAGACCAATTTTTGCATGGGTAATTGCGATTATCACCATGCTTGCGGGTCTGCTGGCAATTATCAAGTTACCTGTCGCTCAGTACCCGACGATTGCACCGCCGGCTGTTTCCATTTCAGCTAACTACCCAGGGGCGGATGCGTCAACGGTACAAAATACGGTGACCCAAGTTATCGAACAGAACATGAACGGTATCGATAACTTGGTGTATATGTCATCAACCAGTGATTCATCAGGTTCAGCAAGTATTACGCTGACTTTTGAAGCGGGTACTGATGGCGATATCGCCCAAGTACAGGTACAGAATAAGCTCCAGTTGGCCATGCCACTATTACCTCAAGAAGTACAGCAACAAGGTATTAGTGTGGATAAGTCCACTAGCTCATTCTTAATGGTTGCAGGCTTTATTTCTAAAGACGGTTCAATGGGTCAATACGACATTGCCGACTACGTAGGGTCAAATATTAAAGACCCACTTAGCCGTGTAAATGGTGTTGGTGAAACCCAGCTGTTTGGTACCCAATATGCAATGCGTATTTGGTTAAAACCAGAGCAACTTGTTAAGTACAATATGACAACTTCGGATGTCATTAATGCTATTCGCGTACAAAACAACCAAGTTGCTGCCGGTCAGTTAGGGGGAACTCCTCCTGTTGGCGGCCAGCGTTTGAACGTCTCAATTATTGCTCAAACCCGTTTAAGCAACGTTGAAGAGTTCTCTAACATCTTACTGCGTGTGAACCAAGATGGTTCTCAAGTACGTTTGAAAGATTTAGCCACTGTTCAACTGGGTGCGGAGAACTACAGTACCGTTGCTCGCTTTAACGGTATGCCAGCAGCAGGTATCGGTATTAAATTGGCAACTGGCGCTAACGCACTGGATACGGCGAATAACGTACGTGCAGCCTTAGCTGAGATGGAACCGTTCTTCCCTGAAGGGTTAGAAGTAGTTTACCCATACGATACAACGCCATTCGTTAAGATTTCGATTAACGAGGTAGTTAAAACGCTAGTTGAAGCGATCATGCTGGTTGTTGTGGTTATGTATCTGTTCTTACAGAACATCCGTGCAACATTGATCCCAACTATCGCCGTACCGGTGGTTCTGTTAGGTACCTTTGCTATCTTGTCGGCCTTTGGCTACTCGATAAACACCTTAACCATGTTTGCGATGGTACTTGCCATCGGTCTTCTCGTGGATGACGCCATCGTTGTTGTTGAAAACGTTGAGCGTGTAATGCAAGAAGAAGGTCTGCCACCAAAAGAGGCGACCAAAAAATCCATGGGCCAAATTCAAGGTGCTCTGGTCGGTATTGCAATGGTGCTGTCTGCGGTATTTATCCCAATGGCCTTCTTCGGTGGGTCTACAGGGGCAATTTACCGTCAGTTCTCTATCACCATCGTTTCATCGATGCTGCTATCGGTATTAGTTGCGATGATCCTGACCCCTGCACTGTGTGCAACTATGTTGAAGCCAATTGAAAAAGGCAGCCATGGTTCCACGAAAGGGTTCTTTGGATGGTTTAACCGCGTATTTGAAAAGCAAGCTCACCATTACACAGACAGCGTAAGCCGTATGTTGAATGGAACAGGTCGTTACCTTGTGATCTACGTTTTACTGGTCGTAGGCATGGCATTCATGTTCGTTCGTCTGCCATCGTCATTCTTGCCAGCAGAAGACCAAGGGGTGTTCTTATCCATGGTGCAGTTACCACCAGGATCAACTCAAGAACAAACCGAAGTCATCTTGGATGAAGTCAGTAATTACTTCAGAGTAGATGAAGGTAAAAACGTTGAGTCTGTATTTACCGTTGGTGGCTTTAGCTTTGCAGGTGCAGGGCAAAACATGGGTCTCGCGTTCGTCGTTCTGAAAAACTGGGATGAGCGTAAAGGTAAAGAAAACCATGTGGATGCGATTGTTGCGCGTGCAAACGCAGCACTATCCAAAAAACAAGGTGCCTTTATTTATGCCTTTAACTTGCCTGCAATCGTCGAATTAGGAACATCAAACGGTTTCGATTTCGAACTGGTTGATAAAGGTGGTTTAGGCCATGACAAACTGATGGAAGCACGTAATCAGTTACTTGGACTGGCAGCGCAGCACCCTGAAATTCTGCAAGGTGTACGCCCTAATGGCCAAGATGATACATCGCAATACCGTATCTATATCGACCAACAAAAAGCACAGGCGCAAGGCGTTGCGATCAGCGATATCAACGCAACTCTCAGCTCCGTATTTGGTGGTACTTACGTCAACGACTTTATCGACCGCGGTCGTGTGAAGAAAGTTTACGTACAAGGTGACGCGGAAAGCCGTATGTTGCCGTCAGATATCAGCAACCTGTATGTTCGTAATAACCAAGGGAAAATGGTGCCATTCTCGGCATTCTTAGATACATCTCAAGATCCTTGGAAATACGGTTCACCACGTTTAGAACGTTATAACGGTGTTCCAGCGATGAACATTCAAGGCCAAGCAACAGAAGGTCAAAGTACCGGTGCTGCAATGCTGATGATGGAAAAACTGACCACAGAAAACCTACCTGCGGGTATCGGTTATGAGTGGACAGGTATGTCGTACCAAGAGCGTTTGTCTGGTAACCAGGCACCTGCCCTGTATGCGATTTCCCTGATTGTTGTATTCCTGTGTCTGGCTGCACTGTATGAAAGCTGGTCTGTACCGTTCTCAGTTATGTTAGTGGTGCCACTTGGGGTTATCGGTGCGTTACTTTTCACCTCCGTCCGAGGCTTAGATAACGACGTTTACTTCAAGGTAGGGCTGTTAACCACCATTGGGTTATCGGCGAAGAACGCAATCTTGATTGTTGAATTCGCCAAAGACTTGATGGAGAAAGAAGGTAAAGGATTGATTGAAGCAACATTAGATGCAGTTAAAATGCGTCTAAGACCAATCCTGATGACATCACTGGCATTTATGCTGGGTGTTATCCCTCTGGTATTCAGTAATGGTGCAGGTTCTGCGGCACAGAACTCCGTCGGTACAGGTGTACTGGGTGGTATGTTCGCAGCAACATCATTGGCTATCTTCTTCGTTCCGGTATTCTTTGTGGTGATCCGTCGCCGCTTTGCAAAGGTACCAGAGCACGTTGATAACCATCAGCCACCAGCAAACCACTGATTAAATTCATAAGTACAAAAAGACCACAGCAATGTGGTCTTTTTTTTGCTATCGCTCAGGTATTTTTAGTAGGTCTATTCTATTTTTTGATAACTGCAGAATGAGAAATTAGCGTTATAGTCATCCTCGTTAAGGACATTTAATAGCAAGGAACTTATAACAGATGACTCATACAATAATGCTAACTAGACCCTTTCTACTCAGTCGGAATATTCGTTCAACAACGGCTATTGAGCATCATTTTTTCTTGAGCAATGAAAACCATGGTCAGCGGAGTTTGACTATCCAAATCGCCAAGATGATATGGGCGAAAGTCATTCAAATGGAGGGACGCTCTCCAAAACAACGAGTCATCAAGCTAGTTAATTCAAATTCATCTAGCCAACCCTCATCATCCTCACCTTTTCAATTAGCAAAGCCTGTCTTGTTTGCTAATCGCTTCAATCATCAAGACACCCCTTTTATCACTTCTTCGAAACAACACAACCTCAATCCATCAAACACCATTTTCACTCCCTTTCATGACGGTATTTTGAGTGCAGGTCGTTATACGAAAATCGAGACTTTTCATCAACAAGCACACCATCTTGTGACAGACAAGGATGTCACGACTTTCGGTAATACCCGCCCTCTTGAAAGCCATCAAACATTATGCAAAGTATGCACTCTTTGCCCGCAAGATATAATTGATATTAAAGGATTCACTCACACCAGAAATCCCTCATTACGTGGAAATAATGAGATTTCAGTCTTCAATACAGGAGCCTTTCAGCTAGGGAAGAACCAATAGGTGCTTGTCATATCAACAGCATCAGAAATAAAAAACGGCCTCATTCTCTGAGGCCGTACTATTTATTATGTTGCTATTTTTTGTATTGAGCTTTAGTCGCCACTTCTCTTTTATCGAACTTTCCGGTTGCTATTACAGCCAGAAGAACCAAGCAAATAGAGAGATGACAATGATACATGCCACGTTCAATACAGCACCCACACGTACCATTTCAATTTGTCGAATATAACCCGAGCCAAACACAATCGCATTCGGTGGTGTCGCGACAGGTAACATAAAGGCACAAGATGCACCAATACCGATAATCATGGTTAACGCCATGACTGGCATACCTAATGCTTCCGCAACTGTTGCAAAGATTGGAACCAACAGTGCCGCACTGGCTGTATTACTGGTAAATTCCGTCAGGATGATAATAAAGGTTGTCACCGCAAGAATGATCACAAACCAATGGCTTTCACCAAATGTCATTTGCATCCAATCTGCCATGATTTTACTTGCACCAGATGAGCTTAAAATCGCGCTCAGTGTCAAACCACCACCAAACAGCATTAATACGCCCCACTCGGTATTTTTTTGGATTTGTGACCAGCTCGCCACGCCCGTAATACCGATTAATACTGCCGCGCTCAATGCGATGATGGTATCTAAATCTTTCACACCACCTAAAGCTTCGCTAATAAATGTACTGGTGATCCAGCAAACAACCGCTAAAAAGAAAATGCCCATTGCGGTAATACGTTTACCATTCCATTCAACTTTTTCTAATTCAATGTCAAAACGGTGTTTTAAATTCGGACGCAGCATCATGTACATCAGCACAAACATCATTGGCAGTAAAACCACCATGATTGGAATGCCGTATTTCATCCATGATAAGAAATCCAAGCCAAGCGCAGAAGCGGCGATCGCATTCGGCGGGCTACCTACAATCGTACCTAAACCACCAATACTGGCACTATAAGCCACACCCAATAACACGAATACAAATGTATTGCGCTCATGGCGAACATCAAGGTTAGAAAGAATACCTAAAACCAGCGGTAACATCATTGCGGCTGTTGCCGTGTTGCTGATCCACATGGATAACCCAGCGGTCACCCCGAACAGTAAAATCACAGCAACCGATAGACGCCCACGAGCAGCCATCAACAAGCGGTTAGCTATTAGGCGGTCAAGACCTTGAATATGCAGTGCAGTTGCTAACGCAAATCCACCAAAGAACAAAAAGATAATTGGGTTAGCAAAAGCTTTTAACGCATCCCCGGTTCCCATTAATCCCAGCCCAACAGCCAGTAAAGGAATACATAATGCCGTGATAGTGACGTGAATAGCCTCTGTTAACCAAAGCACGCCCACAAAGACCATTAAAGCCAGTCCTGCATTTGCTTTTGGATCAAAAGGCAAAAATTTCAACAGTAAAAGTAAAACTACAATATCAACCGCTAGGATAATCCAACCACGCTTATTTGAAGGGGTTGGAGAAGCCGATGGTGTCAAAGATTCGGAAGCATCCATGTTAACTCCATAGTTCGGAAGCAATTTAAGTTTTCGAGTAATTTTTGTTAATCGTTTTTTAAGAGGAGTAAAATATAGAGTTAATTGAATGAGATGAAAATGTAGATAGCCCAAAATTGCGATCTGCACCCCGCAATTTACTCACTTTATGGTGAAAATCGTAAAAATCTCACTGCTAATTCACAAAAATGGCAATTAATTACTTAAGACAATGTATAGGTAAGAATAACTAACTGCGACGTTCCTCTATAAATTCCCCTCACCAGAAATATATAACAATTTGATAGTTCAGATAAATAATTCCATTTCTATTTTGTGAGCTGTAAGCCAGCTGACTATGTAATTCAGGCTGGCTTACATTTTTATGAGTTATCCTTGGGATGAATGGCCTAACAAACCATTATGCAATGTCATGCTCGGTAACCACTGAGTATCCATTCTAGGCATTCCTAATGAATCTTTCTGTGCAAACCCTGCAGCCTGTTCCGACAACAACGAAAAATGAACATCACTTTCAATACGCTGATAATCCTTAAGCTCAATATGCGTTTCTGCCAGATCAATCGTTAAATCCAGTGAGTGGCGCTGAATAAATTGTTCTAATGACACATCTTTTGTTTGGTTGATGAAACGCAACTGCAAATGTTGATGAGCCTGTTTTTGATCACCAAAAACTTGCCTCAACACTAAAGTGGTATTTTGGCTCATATCGGTGATAAATAAATCGTCATCGTGCCGGCTCATCACCAATTCATCACTCTCTGAGACAGGTAAAATTAGCGTATCTAACTGAGAATCAAGCGCATGATTATCGATAATAATAGAGTGATAATACGCCCATGCTTCTTTCGAAATCCTGTAAGTATCCTGCCCATCTCCAGCACTCAGCACGATGTTTTCCACATCCTGAATGATTGCGGGCGATAACCTATCATTTTGCTTGCCACCACGAATAATCAATGAAGAACCGATATGAGCGCTTTGTGATTGGTTTTCATTCGCTAAAATATCGACATACAGAATTTCACCGCTTTCAGTAAACATCAACAAGCCATTACCGACAATTTTCACATTATCAAGCCGTAAATTAGGATAAACATCGACAACTTTTGGTAACTGAGCACCGCTAATCAAGTGCTGGCCTTGTCCAAATGCAGAAGATAACTGACTCTCCATCGCAAATGGTTGGCTATATAATTTCTTGGCGATTGGATCAAAAATCAATCCAGCTGAATTATCCGTGCTTAATCCTAGAAGTTGGATGTTATTTTCTAGTGATAATTCATGAGCAATAATCACCTTTCCATTTAGATACCACGCGGGAATAGCTCGCTGAGAATTTTCTTTATTTAGCCCAATCAATGTGATTGGTTTACAGCAATAGTAATCCCCCAATTTTTCCCACCAATTTACCCGCCCCTTAAGCCAAATTTCATTTAATGCAACTGGATGATATTTCCCGCTGGCATCGATTTGACAAACGACACCATCCGAATCAGACATAAATAAACTACCTTGCCAAAATACAACATTTTGTAAGTTATGAGGGGTATTTAAAAACTGCGCTGTCGGTTTAATCACATTTAATATGTTCTGCCCTGCGCCTTCTTGGCGATACAGTTCTTTATTTTTATGGCTGTAAAAATAGAAAATTTCCGTTCCTTTATCATCAAATAGGCTTCCCATTAATGCCAAATCTGGTGGAATAGCCCAATGGCTTTGATGTAATCGGATATTGGTCGGCTCTTCACCATAACCAAGAGAGGGGGATAAATTAGGTTTAATGAGAAGTCTGTCCGCTACTCTTAACCAATAACGATGTAGAGCTTGGTTGCGATCAATCCCTGATATGGTCACACTCTGACCTAAATCAGCTTCAATCTGCACAGACTGCTTAGCATCAGGTTTGTGAGTCCCCCTTAACATATAGTTCTGTAGGAGTCTCTGAGGCGTTATCGTTGAAAACTGGGTTGGTGTTTGAGCTAATTGTTCTAATAAAGCTGGATTCGCGTTTAAGCCGATTAATTTAATTATATTTTGCTCAAGTTGAAAATTAACAACTTCATTGCTATCTGTATATTTGCATGAAAAATAAATATGCCCATCACCTTTCCATAACTGTAATATTTCAAATGGACGATTATTTTGATTCTCTAATTGATATTCAGCACTCACCACACCGGTTGCAATATCCACTTCCCATATTTGCTTTTGTACTGGTAAGTAGAAATAAGCCGTATCATCCACCACGGTACTTAAAATAGCGTGCTGTTTATTGGCATCAAGGGTATCGATAAAAATATAACGTTGTTTGCTCACATCATAGAATGCTCGCCCTACATCCTTGCCATTATGTTGGTGATTATCGATCGTAATATACTGCCCGTGCGCTTTATGCTTCTTAGCATAGTGTTGTAAATGTTGGTCTAAACTTTTGGGAGTTCCTTGCCATAATTTTTCATCTTCACTCAAAATAGCTACCTGAGCCGCTGAAAAATCGACTTCCCGCACTTCTTTATTTTTATCCACGACAATGATTTGACCTTGCACGCTGTCAATATCGACATCGATTTTAATATTACCAACCATCAATTGATTATTTAGAATTTTAACCGTGCAATCTTCAAGTTGGCTGGCATCTATAACCCATTTCGAGTTTTGATTATTTTGTACATCATCCGTTAGGCTGATACGAATCCCATTATTTAGATTGAGCTTATACGTTCCGCCATAACCTTTTATTTTATATTCAATTTTTCCATGCCATTCCTTCGCTAGCTGAGGAATAACTAATTCACGATTATTTTCATCTAAAACTACATCAATTGGGGTATCCACATATTCATGGAAAATCTGTGTAATAGTATTTTCGCTAGGGAATATATAGAAATCATAATCAAAATTATCTCCCTGCTCTAATCGGCGAATAACATCGAAACCATTATCATGACGCGATGTACATCCCGGCCATAAGTTGTAATTGTATTTAATATAGGATTTAGGAATAACAGGCAACATAATGGCATCTGCATGACTAAAATCTAATTCATGAGTCGCTGACTGATAGCCAATCCCCTGACGGATATTTATAGCTTGCTCTCGATCTTTCACCATCGTAGGGAAGTTCCCTACCCAAAATATATAGTTATGCCGCCCACCTCCCGAAGAGCGTGAACTTGTTCGATAAATATATTGGCTATCAAATTGTATCTGGTTATTTCTTAAGTTAAGCAAATTAAATACAGCCCCAAATTTGGGGTGCAGCAACTTTTTATCTACCATAAAATCGTAGCCATTACCGTTATAGGCGCTATCCAGCGTAGAAAAATAGAGTCCGACGGCTTTTGCATCTTCACCAATAATCGCAAAATTGCGTGCTAGCCCCACAAAGCCAATACCTAACCCTGCGACCATCACACTGGCGCTCCCTAATGCAGCTGCTGCTGTGGCACACCCCATTGCACTTAGCCCAATACCACCAGCTCCGGTCACAAAACTCGCTGAATCAAAAGTAAGTTGAGTGCCAAATACAATGCGCTCGGGATCACTATCTGCATTGGTGAGTTCATAAATATCAAATCCCACAAGCACACCACTAAAAAGGGCTGCCACCCCTTCATTTGCTGTTCTTGCCATTGATGAAAAGAAACAGTTTATTTCCGTTGCACTGGCTGTGCTTTCCGCTTTTAATCCGAGCCTGATGATTTTATTTATTTTTGTCATATCATTGACGGTGCTATACGCCATCATCGAATAATTTACGTAGGTATGAATTTTTAGCGCCAAAAATAAATTTGGTGAGTTTTTTCGCTCTGAGACGTCATTACGATTTTTATTTTCCACCCACTGAATAATGGATTGAATCGCAATTCCTGCATTCAAACCATCAACGGAAACAGAACTCGCGTCATTGAGCCGTGCTTTCATTTCATTTTCTTCAAATCGATAATATTTGCTGAAAATCCCCATTTGCTCGACTGAATATTGGTGAAACTCGATAAAAGTTTTATCGCTTGTTTCAACCCAACGAGTTAGGTCTGTATTATCAATATGGATAAATTTAATTCGATATGTATTATTCTCGGCTTGCTCTACACTAGAAAATAGTGGAATCCATTTTCCATTAAATTGTTTTTCCTCTGTAAGTTTCATTGTTGCTTCATTTATTCGCTCTCCCCACTGTTGAGCGTCCAGTATTGTCAGTGTGCTTTTTAATTTTGTGTCTTCAGTAATTTCTTTTTGCTTAAAAATTAATTCTTCAACTTTTATTCCTCTATCGCTTAAATTAGATAATTCTTCATCATTACTTAAATCATTGACAGTTAAATGATGACCAATAGGAACCTTTGCCATATCATCTGTATTAATAAAGACCAATTCAAATGCTGGTTTATTATCAACTTCATAGGCAGAATAGTAATCAGCCATTTTCTTTTCATTGAAAAACTTCTTTAAACATGAGAATAGCATCCTGCTATTTTTAAATGAAAATAAACCAAAATTAGGATCATAAAAATAATAAGTACTTTTCCCATCAATCACTGTTTTACCTACCAGCATTGAGTGACTTTTGCTGTTTACAGCAAACATTATGGTTTCAGGTTTAATATCCAGTAGGGTTTGGATTTTTTTCAGTCCCATAATGCCGTGGGAAAAAGAAGCTTCGACTGCTTCAACATTAGAGTGTAATTTTTTCAGAGAATCTTGTAATAATAAAGAATCTCGACTTTCAGGATTAGCCGCTGCGGTGTATAGCTTATCAATGAGTTTATCCGCACCTAGATGCCCCTCTCGCGCTAAGCTCACTGACATTCCTCTGACTAATGGGTAACAGCGCCCACCGGAATCACTTTTTACTAACGATAAATAAAAATCTTGTGGAATTAATCGATTTTTCTTACTACCAGATTCAGAAAATAACTCACTAATTTTCCCCGTTTGCCTCAATACGTTAGTGATATATTCAGCATGTGCTGTTTCTTGAATAACACGATATAACGCACCGCGCTCTCTTGCTGTATACTCATTTGTGATGTACATTTTTTTCAATTGCTGTGAAGGAACTAAGTCATTGACACCTTGCATACTGATGTCTTTGTATTTATTTATTCCTTCATTAAATTCATTTTTAAACCGCATATTTCGCGTTAACTTGTGCAGATAAATTAAGTTTTCATACCGTTCATTAACTGTTAAATAGTAAGCATATGGTGAGTTTATTTCCATATTCGGGTCAAACTCTTTAATTTTAACTACTGCATTCATACCCTGTTTTGTTTTAATACGTTGCCATAACCAACTATATTCCACTTCACGTAAATGATAAAAAAGCTCACCATATTGTTTATTCTGCATTGAAACAATAGTTTTATTCATTTCAATGGCATGTTCTATTTTATTTTTGTATGTTATATCTGTTACGCCAATTAAATTTTCCTCTAGTAACTTCCGATTTTTTTTTAACTCTTGAATTTGAGTATCTAATTTTTGTTTTACTTGGCTGCCAATATCCAGCCACGTTTTTAATGATGAATTATTTTCAAAGGGTTCAGTCAGTGGTTCTGAAGGAAGTATTTCTTCATTTGGAATATCGCCAATTTTCACATTGGCTTTTTTGGCCAGCATTTTTAATTCACTATGAAGTCTCTCCCTAACATTTTCAAAGCGTAGCTTTCTATCGGAAAAATTATAGTCCCCCGCCTTTTGGACTCTAACCATATTTTTTTCTACACTGAGGGAGATTCGATTGCGTTGGGGTTGAACAATCAATTTCCACTCATCACCGTTAAAATGCATAAATGCGCTAGCTTTACTAATATTTTGCTCGACGATCGTGTAATCCCGCGCATCAACAGCCATCACTACATTATCATAAAGTAATGAAGCATCAGCACGGTTATCACGATAAACACGGTAGTTTTCGTGGTCTAATTCAATCACCACAACCGACTCGCCACGCAATAACCCTGTGAATAAAAACGCTTTCTCCGGATGATTTTTAGGGATATCCACATATTCGACACGTTTGCTTTCTTTATTTCGCGCCTTTGAATCTAAAAGATAGCAATCTATGGCGTAACGCTGGTCTTGACCATAACTGGCGTCCACATATTCAACTTGGTAACCTTTACCAAAATTTTTACTGAATAATATTCTACCTTCCGTGGGTATTTGCAAAATAGAGTTAAGTATTTTGGTATTAATATTGTAGTCACGGGCAAATTCAACTGGGTTTTGCTTAAATTTTTCAATATCTATACTAGGCTGATTATCTGAATTCGTGCCGCCGCCAGTAATCGAAATGTCAAAATACGTTTCCTTAACAGACTGAGACAACAAAGCGGGCTGTTCCACATCGTAGCCTTGTATCCTTAATTCTTTGGAAAGGCTTTGTTCTAATGGTTCATCTGAAATCAGTGATGAAACAATCCCTTTAGATATCATTTCAGATCTTGATTCACCATGGCTACTAGATTGCCCTTCAAGGGTTTCTGAATAAGAAAAACCTTTATCAACACGATACATTCCCATCGGGACGTGCTCAATCATCGCATCTTCGGGTAATAATGCTTTTAGTTGCTGGCTAATCTCGGTGGCACTTTGTAGGTTCGCTTCAGAAAAATAAATCACCGCTTGATCTGTTATTCGTCCTAATTTTTTAGGGCCCATAATTTTTGTCTGCATCACTTTTTTATGGGGATCATGCTCATAAAGCTGCATTAATGCCTTGGCTAAGTCTGAGAAATATTCTTTCTTCACATTAACTGTTAATCGAGACATTAACATTGAGCGGCTATTATATCGCTCACGATAATTCGTCGGTAATATTCGATATGCAGAACCATCTAACAATTCATCATCATTTAACAATGAAAAATTATTATCATTTTGCCCCTGGACTTTAACTTCAATATGAGTATTTTCTGAGAAATGTTTTTTAAAATCGGCTAAGAATTGTTTCTGCTCAATGATATTTAAGCCTTCGATACCCAAAGGAATAGTGCGGCTATAATTAATATAGGTAACATCAGTAATTTTCTCTTCTAATGCCGCTTTTAGGTTTGAAAGGGGTTCATTCCATGCACCATTTTGCTGATAACCTAACTTTATTGTAGCAACGCACTTCATTAAATCTGCATTTTTTTTTACATATGCATATACTTGTTTTGCTGCGGTAAATAGCGAGTCATGGCTATCCTTTCCCATAATAATTTCCTTATTTAATATTCATGTTAATTATCCAAACAATCACTATTTGATTGCGGCTCTATTAGTAGCATAAAAATTAAAAAGGACGAGATGGAGTTATTCCGTATTATCTATAAGGCTTAAATACTTTCAAAACTATTTATCTAGCACATTTATTTCAGGCAAAAAAAATGGGTCGATTTCTCGACCCATTCTAGGAGTTAATTTCAGCGAATATAAATTACGCTTGGCCTTTAACTTCTTTCAGACCGTTGAATGGTGCGCTGTTACCCAGAGCTTCTTCAATACGGATCAGTTGGTTGTATTTAGCAACACGGTCAGAACGGCTCATAGAACCAGTCTTAATTTGACCTGCTGCAGTACCAACCGCTAAATCAGCGATAGTTGCATCTTCAGTTTCACCTGAACGGTGAGAGATAACGGCAGTGTAGCCAGCATCTTTCGCCATTTTAATCGCAGCTAATGTTTCAGTCAGAGAACCGATTTGGTTGAATTTGATCAGGATTGAGTTAGCGATACCTTTCTCGATACCTTCTTTTAAGATCTTAGTGTTAGTTACGAATAAATCGTCACCAACTAATTGGATTTTGTCACCAAGAACTTTAGTTTGGTATGCGAAACCATCCCAGTCAGATTCGTTTAAACCATCTTCGATAGAAACGATTGGGTATTGTTTAGTCAGTTCTTCTAAGTAGTGAGTGAACTCTTGTGAAGTGAAGGTTTTACCTTCGCCTTTCAGCTCGTAGTTACCAGTTTCTTTGTTGTAGAACTCAGAAGCTGCACAGTCCATCGCCAGAGTCACATCTTTACCCAGAACGTAGCCCGCTTGCTCAACCGCTTCTTTGATAGCAGCCAGTGCAGCAGCGTTAGATTCTAAGTTAGGTGCATAACCACCTTCATCACCAACAGCCGTGTTCATACCTTTAGATTTCAGTACTTTTGCTAAGTGATGGAAAATTTCAGAACCCATACGTACCGCTTCTTTCAGTGTCGGTGCGCCAACTGGTTGGATCATGAATTCTTGGATATCAACGTTGTTATCTGCGTGCTCACCACCATTGATGATGTTCATCATTGGCAGAGGCATAGAGTATTGACCGTGAGTACCATTCAGATCAGAAATATGCTCATACAGAGGCATACCTTTTGCCGCAGCAGCTGCTTTTGCATTTGCTAAAGAAACTGCCAGAATTGCGTTTGCACCGAATTTAGATTTGTTTTCAGTACCATCTAAGTCAATCATGATTTTATCGATATTTGCTTGATCTTTAGCATCTTTACCGATAACTGCTTGAGCGATTGGACCGTTAACAGCGGCAACAGCTTTCAGAACACCTTTACCCAGGAAACGTGATTTATCACCATCACGCAGTTCCAGTGCTTCACGAGAACCTGTAGATGCGCCTGATGGAGCCGCAGCTAAACCAACAAAACCACCTTCTAAATGTACTTCAGCTTCAACAGTTGGGTTACCACGAGAATCAATGATTTCACGACCGATCACTTTAACAATTTTGGACATTAGGTTTTCCTCAGTACAAGTTAAATTTCGGGAAGTTGGCGAAAATTGCCGACTTCCCCGTATCTTATTTCAACTCACCTTTCTGGTACTTACCAGCGGCTTTAACAAAACCTGCAAACAACGGATGACCATCTCTTGGGGTCGAAGTGAATTCTGGGTGGAACTGGCAAGCCACAAACCATGGGTGGTTTGGATTTTCAATGATTTCAACCAGTTTATTATCCACAGAACGACCTGCAATGTTCAGACCCGCATCTTCGATACGTTTCAACAGCAGATTGTTCACTTCGTAACGGTGACGGTGACGCTCAACAATCGTTTCTGCGCCGTACATACCGCGCACTAAGCTGCCATCAGTTAAATGACATTGCTGACCACCAACACGCATCGTACCGCCAAGGTCGCTCTCTTCAGAACGCACTTCAACGTTGCCATCTTCATCGCGCCATTCAGTAATCAGCGCAACAACTGGGAATTTGCAATCTGCATCAAATTCAGTGGAGTTCGCATCTTTCATGTTCGCAACATTACGTGCAAACTCAATCAGCGCCACTTGCATTCCCAGACAAATACCTAAATAAGGAATTTTGTTCTCACGAGCATATTGTGCCGTCAGAATTTTGCCTTCAATACCACGAGAACCGAAACCGCCTGGGACTAAAATCGCGTCCAGACCTTTAAGTAGCTCAACGCCACGGGTTTCGATATCTTGAGAATCAATCAGCTTAATATTCACGGTTAAGCGATTTTTCAGACCTGCATGTTTCAGTGCTTCGATAACTGATTTGTATGCATCTGGTAATTCAACATATTTACCCACCATACCAATGGTAACTTCACCTGCTGGATTGGCTTCTTCGTAAATAACTTGTTCCCACTCAGATAAATCAGCTTCTTTGCATTCAAGGCGGAAACGGTTACAGATGTATTCATCTAAACCTTGCGCTTTCAGCATGCCAGGGATTTTATAGATTGAATCTGCGTCTTTCAGAGAGATAACCGCTTTTTCTGGAACATTACAGAACAGGGCAATCTTCGCACGCTCATTCGCAGGAATAACGCGATCTGAACGGCAGATCAGCACATCAGGCTGAATACCAATTGACAGTAACTCTTTCACAGAGTGCTGTGTTGGTTTTGTTTTCACTTCGCCCGCAGCCGCTAAGTATGGCACTAACGTTAAGTGCATATACAGTGTGCGCTCACGGCCCACTTCCGCAGCCATTTGACGAATAGCTTCTAGGAATGGCAGAGACTCGATATCACCGACTGTACCGCCGATTTCGACTAATACAACATCATGACCTTCACCACCACGGATGATGCGATCTTTGATTTCATTAGTGATATGAGGAATAACTTGGATGGTCGCGCCTAAGTAGTCGCCACGACGCTCTTTGCGCAGGACTTCAGAATAAACACGTCCAGTCGTAAAGTTGTTGCGACGTGTCATTTTGGTACGAATAAAACGCTCATAATGACCTAAATCCAAGTCAGTTTCAGCGCCGTCTTCTGTAACGAAAACTTCCCCGTGTTGGGTTGGGCTCATTGTGCCTGGATCTACGTTAATGTAGGGATCCAGTTTCATAATGGTCACATTGAGTCCACGGGCTTCGAGTATAGCCGCCAAGGAGGCTGCGGCAATGCCTTTACCCAGAGAGGATACGACCCCGCCGGTCACAAAAATATAATTAGTTTTCATGCTGAACCTGAACGTTTAGGTTTAAAAGATGATGGATATAACAGGACGGGAAAACAGTATACCCGAACCTTAAATCTCCTACAAATGTTCTAAGCGCAATAAGGCTAGTTTTCATTAATACCTTAAATAAATCAGCAAGTTAAAAATAAAAATATTTATCGTTTGATAAATAGTCACTTTCTAGGGTGCTATTCAACTGTTTTGCAAGATTAACACATTTTTGTGTAAATGCTAAATCCTTTCAGCTTAATCTATCACTGAAAAAACATCATTTTACCGATTGTTTGATTTTGAATAACTATTTCAATCCGTGACTATCATTATCGACGAGCATTCTTTGCAAAAATTTAGCTGTCTAGATTGAATCATTCATCTAATTTGATAGACGCCCACAATGCTTCCATCTCATCAAGTGTAGCAGTTTCTGTCGATTTGCCAGTTTTTGCTAATCGTCTTTCGATTTCACGAAAACGGCGCTCAAACTTACTGCACGCTTTTTGTAAGGCAAGCTCAGGTTTGTGTCCTAAATGGCGAGATAGATTGACGGTCGCAAATAATAAATCGCCAATTTCTTCTTCAAGATGCTGTTCATCCACGACTGCTTGAGTGGCTTCTTCCATCACTTCCGCTAACTCTTCGGTGACTTTGCCAGCTACAGGGCCCAGCGTATCCCAATCAAAACCGACTGAGGCACAACGTTTTTGAATTTTATAGGCTTTCATTAAGGCAGGAAGTGCATTCGGGATATCATCCAACACTGAGTATTGGTCTTTCTCTGCACGCTCTTTGGCTTTGCGTTGTTCCCAGCCCGCAATAGCTTCTTGGCTGCTGAGCTGGTTGTTTTCGTCGAAAATATGAGGATGGCGACGTTCAAGTTTGTCACTGACAGCTTGGCAAATATCATCAAAATCAAAGAGATTTTGCTCTTGTGCCATTTGCGCGTAGAACACCACTTGAAAGAGGAGATCCCCCAACTCGCCTTTTAAGTCAGTAAAATCTTCTCGTTCAATGGCGTCTAGGACTTCGTAGGTTTCTTCAAGGGTATAAGGGGCAATGGTTTTAAACGTTTGTTGCGTATCCCACGGGCAGCCATTTTGCGGGTCACGCAAACGCGCCATAATAGTGAGTAACCGTTCAATTTGTTTATTGCCCTGCTGCATATTTAACCCTTATCAAAAAATAATTACATAGTGATTTAATGAGGTTGATACCTTAACCAAATTAAATTAAATACGCTAAATCTTTTAAGTTTTCGTTCAGTAAACGACGGAGAGGGTATTTTCAAAATAGTTTGGATGTGCAGCTAGGCGGCAAGTAAGCAAGACCCTAGGAGCATACACAAGTATGTGACTAGGGCGAGCGCGCGCAGCCAACAACGCTGCGCGCCAAAATATGAAGAAAATTAGGAAGAATGCCTTTTGGCTTCGATCACATCCGGTAATTGATTTAACTTCGTGAGAACTCGTCCCAGCACCTCAATATTATATAACTCGATGGTCATGTCGATGGTGGCGAGCTGCTGCTTCACATCGCTGCGGCTGCTTACCCCTAACACGTTGACTTTTTCGTTCGCCAAGATCGTCGTGATATCACGCAATAATCCACTGCGATCATTAGCTATCACTCTGACCACCAGCGAGTAACCGCTCGAGTAGTTTTCACCCCAAACGGCATCAATCACACGCTCTGGCGCGTGGCTTTGCAGCTCGGCAAGCTGTTCACAATCCGCACTGTGAATCGAAATTCCGCGACCTTTGGTAATAAAGCCGACGATTTCATCTCCCGGAATTGGCTGGCAGCAACGCGCAATATGGTGCATCAGGTTACCGACCCCTTCGACCACCACGCGCCCACTGCCATGGGATGGTGCTCTTGGGACACCAGATTTATTCTCCAGTGATTTCATCGCCGCGCGATCTTCTTCCTCTGCGGTCGCTTTATTAAACTTAGCTTGTAGGAAGTTAACCAATTGGTTGATACGAATATCACCACCGCCAATACCCGCTAACACTTCATCTAGTGAGTGCACGTTATAGCGAGCAATCAACTGTTTTTCTGCGTCTCGTAAACTGATATCCAGATGGGATAATTCGCTGTCGAGAATTTGACGCCCCGCCAGAATGTTTTTATCGCGGTCTTGTTTACGGAACCAGTTTTGAATTTTCGCCCGTCCGCGGCTGGTCGTCACGTAACCGAGGTTAGGATTAAGCCAGTCACGACTCGGGTTTGGGTGTTTCTGGGTGATGATTTCAATCTGGTCACCCATCTGTAATTGGTAGCTAAATGGCACGATGCGCCCACCAATTTTCGCACCAATACAGCGGTGTCCGACATCACTGTGAATATGATAAGCAAAATCGAGTGGTGTAGAACCTGTTGGTAAATCCACCACATCGCCTTTTGGTGTAAACACATACACACGGTCATCAAACACTTGGCTACGGACTTCATCCAGCATTTCGCCAGAATCTGCCATCTCTTCTTGCCATGAAATCAGTTTACGCAGCCATGCAATACGGTTTTCGTAGCTGCTGCCTTTACCAACACCACTTGCGCCTTCTTTGTATTTCCAGTGCGCAGCAACGCCCAGCTCAGCATCTTCATGCATTTGGCGGGTACGAATTTGAATTTCTAAGGTTTTGCCATTTGGCCCTAAAACCACGGTATGAATCGATTGATAACCATTGGGTTTTGGGTTCGCCACATAGTCGTCGAACTCATCGGGTAAATGACGGAAATGGGTATGCACAATCCCCAGCGCCGCATAACAATCTTGCAGGCGTTCAACCACGATACGCACCGCACGCACATCGTATAATTCGCCGAATGCTAAGGATTTCTTCTGCATTTTGCGCCAAATACTGTAAATGTGTTTTGGTCGGCCATACACTTCCGCTTGGATTTGCTCTTTGAGCATATATTTGCGCAATGTGCTGACGAAATTGTCGATGTACTCTTCACGGTCAATACGGCGCTCATGCAGCAATTTAGCAATTTTTTTGTATTCATCCGGGTGCAGATAACGGAAACAGAAATCTTCTAATTCCCATTTTAATTGTCCAATCCCTAAGCGGTTTGCTAACGGCGCATAAATATTGGAACACTCTTTCGCTGCTAAGACGCGTTCATCTTCGCTGGCATCTTTGACTTCCCGTAAATGGGCGATACGCTCGGCGAGTTTAATGACCACGCAGCGGAAATCTTCCACCATCGACAGCAACATACGGCGGATGTTATCCACCTGTACGGAACTGGTTTCGTTAGATTGTGTGGCTTTAAGTTCGCGGATGGCGTCCATCTCAATCACGCCTTTTACCAGCGCATGAATGGATTGACCGAAATCATCAATAACGGATTGTTCGTCGAGTTTTCCCTCTTCAACCAGAGGGAACAGTAACGCAGCTTGTAAGCTACCGATATCCATGCTGAGCGTGGATAGAATTTCGGTCATTTCAATGCCGCGCCACAGTAGCAGAGGCGCAATATCCTGCCCCGATAATTTATCGTGACAATACTGCCAGGTATGGATGAGTTTTTCTTCTGATTGTTTGTTATTCAAACCCAAATCATTAACCCACTTTTCGGGGGCAAATTCACCTGCTGGGGTTAAATGCGCACTTCTTACTGCAACCATATATTCTCCCTACCTGTTACACCTCTGGGCTACGAACAAATAGCGCCATAGATTCCAGATGACTAGTTTGCGGAAACATATCCAACATCCGCAATTGAGATAACTGATACCCGCCTTCAAGCAGAACTTTACTGTCTCTTGCTAACGTTGTTGGATTACAAGAAACATAGACAATTTTTTCTGGCATCAGTTTAATTAAATGTTCCATTACACCAGCGGCACCTGCTCGAGCAGGATCTAGCAGCACTTTATTAAAACCTTCTTGCGCCCACGGCTGAGTGTGGATCTGTTCTTCCAAGTTCTCATTATAGAACGCCGCATTCTCAATTGAGTTGCTCTGGGCGTTATTTCTCGCTTGAGTGACTAAATTTTCAACACCTTCAACACCAACCGCCATTTTTGCTAAACGGGCAATTGGCAGCGTAAAGTTACCCATCCCACAGAAAAGATCCAATACCCTATCTTCTGGGCTTAGATCTAACCATGCTAAGGCTTGCGCCACCATGTGCTGATTAATTTCGCCATTCACTTGAATAAAATTGGCAGGGCTAAATTGCAAGGTTTCACCCGCCACCTGATATTCAGGTAACGCGGAGTCAATCTCAAGCGGCAATAATTGCCCTTCATTCCCCGCTAACCAAATACTAAGCTCATGAGATTTGGCAAATTCTAGCAAGCATTTTCTATCAGATGCGTCAACAGGGGCTAAATGGCGTAACAGGATAAGATTACCGTTATCCCCGTGAATTAGCTCTACATGCCCTAATTTACTAGCAATCGATAGCTGATTTAAACAACTGGACAGTGGCGCTAGCAGCGCATCGAGTTCTGCGTGTAATACAGAACAACGTTTAATGTCCACCAGCGTATTGGTTTGCGTTTGGCGAAACCCCATCATTAAGTGATTGGATTTATTTTGATATTGCAGCCCCAAACGCGCACGGCGGCGATAGCCATATTCTTCACCACCAATCACCGAAATAGGTGGCAATACAGAGCCAGTCTCGCGCCCCATTAAATGTTGTAAAGCCTGCGCTTTGCTTTCGCGTTGAAGCGCAATCTCTACATGCTGCTGTTGGCAGCCACCACATTGATTAAAATAACGGCAGCGGGGTTTCACACGTTGCGGGCTAGTACTGAGGCGTTTAATGACTTTGGCTTTCGCGAAATGGCGTTTATCTTCAGTCAGTTCGACTTGCGCCTCTTCCCCTGGTAATAAACCAGTGATAAATATGGCTTTGCCATCATGGCGAGCTACGCCTTGCCCTGCGGCATCTAGACTGTCGACATGAACCGTGATTTGACGGCGTTGGGTGGTGCGGCGATTTGGCGAGTAAAATTGGGCCATAAGTAGTCACTAAACGGGGTTAAATAATTTCTATTTCAAGCCACAGGTTGGTAAGCCCATATTTACTGTATAACGGCTTACTTTATCACTGCGACTGCCTGATAATTGGGTAGACAAATTAGCGGGCTATCATAGCATTTTTTTACCAAAATTAGTGACCACTTAGTTTTTTTGTCACGCTATATACTGACTTTTTTATCAGCATTAATTTGTCACCATAAATTTTCGATACTCTTCATAAGCATAATGGTCAGTCATTCCGCTAATGTAGTCTTGAATCAGTCTGGCTCGATAATAAAACTCTAACATCGATTTATCCGCATCGCTGGTGACTGAAATTTTTTCTAAGGCTTCGTTATACGAGAGTCGATGTTTATTCGATAACTTATGAAATAGGCGAGTTTCGATAAAAAAGTGTTTATGATAATTCTGCGCCACTAATGCTGCAAAATCCTCTTTATCCATCATCAACAGTGGGCTGTAAACATCTAATAATCCGCTGATAATTCGGTAGCCTTGTAGCTCTAGTTCTTCCACTTCATGGTGATTAAACACATGCTTAAACGCCACTGTTTTTAAAGCTTTTAATAGGCGATGCTCTTGGCTTTTATCTTCAAGTAACGCGCTGTTAAAGCTACCGTGATAAATTTCAGGTAGGTTTTGAATAAAGCGTTGAGCACTGTAATGTGCAAGCTTTCCCGTAATATTGACGCGTAAATACATGAAAAACTGATCTTGCTGAATGCGCCTCGTGTGGTTATCGCTGATATTATTGAATGCCCGCAAAATAGTTTGATCGAAGAGATCCCCAGATTTTACCTCGCCCCACTCTGCTTTTAGGTACTCAATTAGCTGCTCAACGGTATAAATGCCCTTTTCTGCTGCATCGTCTAAATCCGCAATACAATAAGAAATATCATCCGCCGCTTCCATGATATAGGAGAGCGGAAAACGGCAATGTTTGTCCATCTCCAGTTTTTTACTGAGCTCGCTGACAAAATCCGCTTCAGACCAGTAATAGCCTGGCTTTTTCATTAAATAATCAAACTCTGGAGGAATAGGTTCAAGATCATAGGCGCCGCGAGTATATTTTAAGATAGAGCCAATCTGGGCGTAGGTTAAATTCAGCTTCAATAGGCGATGAGCCATACGCAGCCCTTGCGCATTCCCCTCAAATGAACATAAATCCCGCTTCAACTGGCGGCGAAATAAGTCCTGTTTTTCATTACCCGTCAATTGCAACGCTTTAATTTTACATGGGTCTTCAGACTCAGGCGTGAACAAATAGTCTGGTGCTAATAATTTACTAAACCAGCGTTGAATCGCGGCTTCACCGAAATGCCCAAACGGCGGGTTGCCAATGTCATGCATCAAGCACGCCATTTCTACGAGGCTCTCAAAAGCATCACAACGGTCGGTTAACCCATATTCATCAAGCAATTTTTTCTTTTTCAATTCACCCAACACCGTTTTGCTGATGTAGCGCCCAACTTGTTGAACTTCAAGAGAATGGGTTAAACGGCTGCGTACGGCGGAATTTTGTTCAAGGGGAAAAACTTGGGTTTTCTGTTGTAAGCGACGAATGGCTGCCGAATTAATAATTCGCCCACGGTCACTTTCAAATAGACGGTTTACGGCATCTTCATCATCGGGTGAGACTCTTTGATTTTTCCCGCTGCTCATATAGTTACGTTGAAAACTCAGCTTATTAACAAAATTAATCTCTTTTTCCGCCATGCTAGCCTCTGCGCCTTACCGTTTTATTCCTAAATCCTCAAAGAAAAGGCAGAGGAAAACCCACCTTTCGATGTTACACTTTAGCCATCTACGACATAAGTGTCTAATTAATCAACAGTGAGTATGACATAATGAAAATCGGTATCATAGGTGCGATGGAGCAAGAAGTTGCGACCCTGCGCGAAAAAATTGAAGGTTGCCAAACATTGAGCCTTGCTGGCTGTGAAATTTACACTGGAAAAATGAACGGCGTTGATGTTGCCTTATTAAAATCAGGGATCGGTAAAGTCGCAGCGGCAATCGGTACTACTTTACTGTTAGAACACTGTAAACCAGATGTGGTGATCAATACGGGGTCAGCGGGTGGTTTAGATCCTCGTTTAAATGTTGGGGATATTGTTGTCTCTACAGAAGTACGTTATCACGATGCGGATGTCACCGCATTTGGCTATGAACCCGGTCAAATGGCGCAGTGCCCACCTGCATTTATTGCAGATGCAAAATTAATCGAAACAACCGAAAAATGTGTCAAAGCGCTAGATATGAACGCAGTGCGTGGTTTGATTTGCAGTGGTGATGCATTCATCAATGGTGCCGAGCCTTTAGCACGCATCAAAGCCACCTTCCCAAGCGTTGCTGCCGTTGAAATGGAAGCTGCTGCTATCGGTCATGTTTGCTACCAGTTTAACGTGCCTTTTGTGGTGGTTCGTGCAATTTCAGATGTGGCGGATAAAGAGTCTCACACCAGCTTTGATGAATTCTTACCTGTCGCTGCACGTCAATCATCCCTAATGGTTGCTGCGATTGTCACAGCATTAGCGTAATTTATTTCTCACTTTCTAAGGCATAACTGACCTTCATTTATGCCTTTTCTAATACCTCTTTGTGAAGTAATGCTATGAATCTAACGACCAAACTCATGCGCTCACTGATTGGTTTTCTATTTTTCTTAACCCTAATCAATAGTGCATTCGCAGCCCCCAAATCCCGAGTCATTAGTTTATCGCCAGCTAATACTGAACTGGCTTATGCCGTGGGATTGGGAGATAGCTTAGTTGCAGTGAGCGCCTATTCCAATTATCCCGACTCTGCCAAAAAGCTTGAGCAAGTTGCGGATTGGCAAGGGTTAAATGTGGAGCGAATTATTGCCTTAAAGCCGGATTTGATTTTAGCGTGGCGAGGCGGTAACCCACAGAGGCCATTAGATCAACTGGCGTCGTTGGGGATTCCAATTGTCTATTTTGATCCACAAAGTATTGATGGCGTTATCGCCTCATTGGAGGAACTTGCACAATACAGCCCTCGTCCTGAAGTGGCAGAGAAAAATATCAGCCAAATGCGCAGCGCGCTAAAGATACAAAAAGATAAATTAGATACTAATAAGAAACCTAAGCAATTATTTATTCAACTCGGCACTCAGCCATTATTTAGCGCTGGTAATCATACCCTTCAAAATGATGTGGTTAAGACTTGCGGTGCTCAGAATGTTTTTGAAAACAGCGCAGTCCAATGGCCTCAAGTCAGCCGTGAGCAAGTTCTCACCCGCAAGCCCGATGCCATCATCATGACCGGCTCACCAGAGCAAGAAAATGCCGTCAAAGCTTTCTGGGGCACTCAACTCAATGTCCCTATCATTCGCTTAAATGAGGATTGGTTCCACCGCGCCGGCCCCCGCATCATCAATGCCACCGAGCAGCTATGCAACCAGCTAAACGCTCTACCAAACTGAAAAATAAAGAAGTAGACATTAAGAATTAAAGAATTAAAGAATTTAAGAATTTAAGAATTTGAGAATACAGCAGGATTTTTCTAAATAGTTCGAGGTGTGACAAGGCGGCAAATGAGGAAATCCCTAGGAGCATACACAAGTATGTGACTAGGGTTGACGAATGAAGCCAACACAGTCACAACTTGAAATATGACGAAAAATCAGACGAAAAATTTTAGATGCTGAAGGATGAACCACAACCACATGTAGATTTGGCATTAGGATTCGTCACAATAAAGCGCGACCCTTCCAGCCCTTCCGTATAATCCACACTTCCACCCACTAAATATTGCAGGCTCATTGGGTCTACAACCAGTGCAACGCCTTGTTTCTCAATGGTCATATCCCCTTCGTTGATTTGATCATCAAAGGTAAAACCATATTGGAAGCCACTGCAACCACCGCCCGTAATGTAGACGCGCAGACGCAGATTTGGGTTATTTTCATCGGCAACTAAGTCTTTGACTTTGGTTGCAGCTGCATCGGTAAATTGCAGAGGCAGAGCTACATCATCACTCATTTATTACTCCAGACCGGTGACCGGTAAATTCATAGGTAAGGCAAAGCCTACTTAGATCAATTTCTCAATTATCCGTCACCTGACTCATTGGTTCAAGTGTTGTTACACAATTGAGCACAGAGTTACTATTCATCTTTATGATTGATCCATCATTGTGATTGATAGCATTGGTTTAATCGCCCTTGTGCTTTAGAATAGCGGCAACTTTTTATTTAGTCTCTTTTCAGGAGCCCTGCAATGCACCATTCCGAAGAATTATATAATGAAGCCCAACAGCTGATCCCTGGCGGTGTTAACTCCCCTGTTCGCGCCTTTAATGGTGTGGGTGGTACTCCGTTATTTATCGAACGCGCTGATGGCGCTTACATTTATGATGTCGATGGCAAAGCTTACATTGACTATGTGGGTTCTTGGGGTCCAATGGTATTGGGTCACAACCATCCGGCTATCCGCGATGCGGTGATTAAAGCAGTCAATAAAGGCTTAAGCTTTGGTGCGCCAACGGCTGCTGAAGTGGAAATGGCAAAACTGGTGTGTGAGTTAGTGCCATCTATCGATATGATCCGTATGGTTAACTCCGGCACTGAAGCCACCATGAGCGCGATCCGCCTTGCTCGTGGTTATACAGGTCGAGATAAAATTATTAAGTTCGAAGGTTGCTACCACGGCCACGCTGACTGCCTATTAGTGAAAGCAGGTTCCGGTGCACTGACCATGGGTGAGCCTAACTCTCCGGGCGTACCTGAAGATTTCGTTAAGCATACATTAACTTGCACATACAACGATTTAGCCTCTGTACGCCAAGCTTTCGAAAACTACCCTGAAGAAGTGGCATGTGTGATTGTTGAACCTGTTGCGGGCAACATGAACTGCGTTCCACCAACCGCAGAATTCCTGCCGGGTCTGCGTGCATTATGTGATGAATTCAATGCACTGCTGATCATCGATGAAGTGATGACTGGCTTCCGTGTTGCACTCGGTGGCGCTCAAGATCACTACAACGTACAACCGGATTTAACCTGTTTAGGTAAAATCATCGGTGGCGGTATGCCAGTGGGTGCTTTTGGCGGTCGCTATGAAGTGATGGAAAAATTAGCGCCTATCGGCCCGGTTTACCAAGCAGGCACACTTTCTGGTAACCCTGTCGCGATGGCAGCTGGCTTAGCCTGCTTAAATGAAGTCTCTCAACCGGGAGTTCATGCACGCTTAACAGAACTGACCGATAAGCTGGCTCGTGGCTTAGCCCGTGTTTCTAAAGAACAAGGCGTGCCAATGGTAATCAACCATGTGGGCGGGATGTTTGGTCTGTTCTTCACTGACGCTGAGTCTGTAACTTGCTACCAAGACGTGATGAAATGCGACGTGACTCGCTTTAAGAAATTCTTCCACTACATGTTAGAAGAAGGCGTTTACTTAGCACCATCTGCATTCGAAGCGGGCTTTATGTCTGTCGCCCACAGCGATGAAGATATCCAGCGCACCATCGATGCCGCGGAAATTGCACTGGCAAAAATCAAAGCCGAATAATCCCCGCAATAAACCGCTCAAAAAAATAGGCGCCATCTACATAAGACGGCGCCTATTTTTTATCTATTTTCTGTTTGTTTTATCTATTTCAAGCACAACATGAACAATGCAATTCTCTAAATAGTTCATGTTGTGGCAAGGCGGTGAACAAAGACATCTTGGGGAGCATACATAAGTATGTGACTCAAGTGGCTGCGTGAAACCAACACAGCCACAGCGTGAAATATGACGAGAATTAAGGGGATGATGGAGAATCGCCAAACATATCCTTCACCCAGTCCGGGGCAGTATCCTCTTGCGGAGCCTCACCATTCCCATTCAAATTCCACGCCGGATCTTGCGATGCTGATCCTTGGCATAGGCTTTGCGGATCTTCTGTCCAGACTGGCAACATTCTGCCGCCACCTAAATCAGAGCAGCTAAATTGGCCATCCATCATGACGCGCATGTCGGTTATCCCTTCTGGCGCTCGGTTGATAAGTGTCAGTGGCGTTTGGTTATCTAAATAGCGCTGATAAACACGTAATGCCCCTGTTGAGCCTGTTAACTGTGTTGGTCCGTTGTTATCGCGACCGACCCAGACAATAGCCACTTCCTTACCGTCGATACCCGCATACCAGCTATCACGCAGATCGTTGGTGGTACCCGTTTTACCCGCCAGATTGTATTTACCATATTTATTCAGTAATACGCGCCCAGTCCCTTGCTGTACCACTTGCTGCATACCAAACAGCGTTAAATAAGCGGCTTGAGATGGTACGGCACGCTCTGCGGATGGGTAACTTTGATACAGCTCTTTGCCATCACCATCAATCACTGAACGTAATGCAGATAATTTTGCACGATTACCTTCGCCACCAATGGTTTGGTACACTTGCGCCACTTCAGCTGGCGTTAAGTTCACCGCACCTAACAACATCGCAGGCACTTTTTCCATCGCACTTTCTGGTGCACCCAGGCGGATAAACGTATTCATCACTTGGTCGAGACCAATTTCCATCCCTAAGTTTACGGTTGGAATATTTTGTGATTTCGCTAATGCATCCACCAGCATCATACGGCCATTGAAGTTACGGCTATAGTTTCGTGGACTCCAGCTTTGATTACCGACTTTGATGGTCAGTGGTTCATCGGATAGCCACGTATTTAAACGGAAGCGGTCTGGCTCACTTAATGCCGTTAAATAAACTGGTGGTTTTGCTAAAGAACCAATGCTACGACGGGCATTCAACGCTCGGTTAAAGCCTGAGAATTGTGGATCAGAGCCGCCGACCATTGCACGCACTTCGCCGTTAATACGGTCAACCACCACCATGGCACCTTCGATATCATCCAATTTACGTGCTTTACGTAAATCAGCCACGCCGAACTCGACTGCATTTTCCGCCGCCGTTTGCGCCACAGGATCTAAGGTCGTAAAGATTTTCGCACCAGAGAGATCTTTAACTTTATCCCCAAGCTTCTCACTTAGCTCTTGTCGCACCATCTGCATAAACGCGGGTTGAGATGCGACTAACCCTTCTTTGTTTTTCACACCGAGTGGTCGAGCGCTCAGAACTTGGTACATCTCATTGTCGATAACACCGCGGGTTTCGAGGATTTTAAGCACAATGTTACGGCGTTTAATCGCATTTTGTGGCTTAGTCCACGGGTTAAAGGTCGATGCACCTTGCACCATTCCCACCAGCAATGCTTGTTGGTCAAAGCTTAACTCATTAATTGGTCGGCCAAAGTAATACAAACTCGCCAGCGGGAAGCCGCGAATTTCGTCATTACCATTTTGCCCTAAATAGACCTCATTCAAATACAGCTCAAGAATGCGTTCTTTGCTGTAGTTGTAGTCTAAAATCAATGCCATAAAGGCTTCGTTAGCTTTACGTTTCAGGGTTCTTTCGTTGGTTAAAAATAGGTTTTTCACCAACTGCTGCGTTAAGGTACTTCCCCCCTGCACGGAGCGACCCGCGGTGACGTTCGCCACCACCGCACGACCGATAGAATATAAGCTAACACCATCATGCTCATAAAAGTTTCTATCTTCCGTTTCGAGGAGGATTTTCACCAAGGATTCAGGAAAATCCGCCATTGGCAGCACTAAACGCTGTTCATTATTCGCAGATTGCATCATGGTGATCAGTTTCGGATCTAAACGGAAGAAACCGAACGAGCGCCCATTTTCAATATTTTCAATCTTGCTCAGCATGCCATTTTCAAACACCAGACGCGCGAGGACCTGCCCCTCTTTTTGGTCTGGGAAATTAAATGGGCGACGCAAAATTTCAATGGTATTGCCTTTCACCACAAACTCACCGGATGTGGTGATTTTGCTGACTTTACGGTACTGCATCCCTTCAAGCAGGTTGGTCATTTCAGCTTGGCTGTAATCCATACCCGGCTCAAGGTTTACCATGCGTCCGTATACTGCCGCAGGCAAGTCCCACACCTTACCATCAAGGCGCTCTTTAATTTGTTGGTTTAGATAAAAACCGTAAGCCGCCAGTATCACTGCGAGAACCAGCATTAATTTAACTAGCAGCCAGAACCAGCGCCATTTACTCTTGCGAGGTTTGTTCTTTTTTGAGCCTTTTTTGGTCATTTGCTCTTCTTCATCGTCTTCATCATCAAGATATTCATCATCAATATCTTCGTCATCATACAGATCTTCATCATAATCATCGCGGCGTCTACGGCGGCGTGAAGAGGAGGATTGTTTCTCAGCAGCGCGTCTTTTGCGTCTGCCAATGGGTTCAAAATCTTTACCGGACATGGTCGCTCCATATCTCCTATACCTAAATAGGCATTAAAATCTAACTATGTATGCGCAAACATAACGACATGTGCGTAAGCACAATTACAGATGCGTAAATGTAACATAAGGCTAATTTTGGCTCATAATTCAAGGAATTTCACGGAAGAAAGCTCCTAATTACACTTCCTTACGCTGCCTATTGGGCGCCATTGCCTAATTTACAGCCCGTTATTAGAGCACAAAATTAGGTTATTTCGCACTCATCATCGCTTTTTTTGTTTGTCGTGTTGGTTCGGCATTTGCAGGGTCATCTGGCCAAGGATGTTTTGGATAACGCCCTTTCATCTCTTTTTGTACCTCTTTATAGCTCCCTTGCCAAAATGCACCGAGATCTTGAGTTATCTGAATAGGGCGCCTTGCCGGTGAAAGCAATGATAATGTTAATGTCACTTTGCCATTTGCCACCGTTGGATTGGCTTTTTCACCAAACACTTCTTGCAGGCGAACTTCAACCACCGGAGGCTTGTCTAACGCGTAGTGAATACTTACCTCGCTCCCAGAAGGGGCAACATAGGTCATAGGGAAAGTGCTGTCGAGCCATTGGCGTTGCTGCCAATCCAATCGATTCAATAATAAATTCATTAAATCAATTTCTTGCAGCTTTTTCTTGCTTGTCACGCCATTAAGATAGGGGGCTAGCCATTCATCAAGCGTCTCGAGTAAAGTCTCATCATCCATTGCAGGCAATGGCGAGTCAGGAAAATAACGCGCCGCTAATTCACAACGAATGCGCAACTGTAAGGTATTTTCTTGCCAGTTTAACTGTTGCAAACCATTTTGCTGAAGCCAGTAAACCAGCGCTTTTTTAATCTCATCCGGTTCTGGATTAGTTAGCCGTTGAGATTTCACGACTAACTGCCCACATTGCAAGCGGCGCCATGCCAGCAAGCTCCCCCGCTGCTCATCCCATTCAACTGTCTCTTGAGTGCTAAAAAGATGCGGGCAATCCTGTTGAAGCTTTTCAATTTCAATAGGATATGCCAAGGAGATACGTGCATCTGCCGAGGTTTCTGACTGCCATAATGCCGCTACCATCAGCCATGTATTGCCCATTAGTGGGTTATTGTCACTCAGTGTTGCCCCTAACCCGCTGGCTAATTGATAACGGGTTTGGTTGTCTCTGGATTTCGCAATATAGTCAGGAAACCCTGTGGCAAGTAAGGTTGGTAACCACTCACTAATCAACCCAGAAGTTTTCCCTAAAGAATGGGTAACTTTCTCACCACTTAAGATAGAGGCGCGTTTGCACCAATTTTCCGTCGGGCGTTCTAAGTGGGTATGTAAGTCAATCACTTCGCCGCGGGGAGGCTCTTCAATAATTGCTGTTAATAATGCAGCAAGTTGAATAACGGATTTATTTTGAGTTTGTTGCGCGTGATACAGCATCGCCGCAGTACGCACTGACGTTCCCGTTCCCGCCATTTTATTGCCCATCGACGTGAGTTTCCCTTGGGCATCGGTGATACCCAATTTGAATAACAGAGTTTTCGCTGCCGATAATGCCGCCTCAGGGGGAACATCTAACCATTGGAGTTGAGAAATATCGTGACAACCCCATTGAAGGAGCGCTAACCATAACCCGCTTAAATCGCTATTATTGATTTCCGCTTCACTAAATTGTGCTGCACGTTCGGCTTGTTCGGCACTCATTAGGTGCCAGCATACACCCGCTTCTAAACGCCCTGCTCGCCCCGCACGTTGAGTCATTGAAGCTTGGCTAATGCGTTTTTTAATGAGCTTTGTAAGCCCACTTCGCGGGTTAAATTGCCCTACGCGCTCAAAACCGCTATCCACCACTAAACGGATCCCCTCGATGGTGAGACTGGTTTCCGCAATGTTGGTCGCCAGCACAACCTTACGTTTTCCTTCGGGGGCAGGCAGAATCGCGTGTTGCTGGGCTTGAATTGATAGTGCGCCATACATTGGGCACAACATCACATCGTCAGTCACTAACCCTTCTAACTCGCTTTTCGTCCGCTCAATTTCGCCTACACCCGGTAAAAAGAGTAACAAAGAGCCAGTTTGTTGCTGCATCAGCTGCCAAACCGCGCTCGCGACTTCTTGATGAAACGGTTTGTTCGGATTGATGGGCTTATATTCTCGTTGAACAGGGAATGCCCGCCCTTGCGAACTTATCACCGGCGCATCGGGAAATAACTGACTAAGCCCTTGATCATCCAGCGTAGCGGACATTAGTAGAATTTTTAAGTCGTCCCGCAGTGCTTGCTGAGAATCCAACAACAGCGCTAAACCTAAATCAGCCTGCAAATTACGCTCATGAAATTCATCCAAAATGACCAATCCGACACCTTCAAGCATCGGGTCATTTTGTAATTGGCGAGTGAGAACCCCTTCCGTCACGACTTCCAAACGCGTTTTTGCACTCACTTTGCTTTCTGAGCGCATACGTAAACCAATGCTTTCCCCTACCGACTCCCCTAACTGCTGCGCCAAGCGAGCGGCGACTGAACGCGCTGCAATACGCCGCGGCTCTAACATAATAATTCGCCCTTCTATCTGCCCACTTTTGAGGATTTCTAGCGGCAATACCGTTGATTTCCCTGCTCCCGTCGGCGCATGCAACAGAACTTGAGAGGATTTCGCTAGAGCAGCGAGTAAGTCATCACTTACTTCTAAGATAGGGAACACTAAGGGGTAACTCCATGAGGTTTAACTTTCTATGAGAAGCATTGTAGCATTAACAAATTGTCGCATTAACGAATATGACGCATTAATACTGTCTATTATCCAAGCCCATCTATAGCATGGTGCTATGTTATGTCACAAACAACGCGGTAAACGGAGAATACATGGAATTTATCCCCCCTTTAAAATCAGCCATCTTAATTAAACGCTATAAACGTTTTTTAGCGGATGTCGTCACCCCCGAGGGTGAGGAAATGACGATACACTGCGCAAACACTGGGGCGATGACAGGCTGTGCAACGCCTGGGGATACCGTGTGGTACTCCACCTCGGATAATCCAAAACGAAAATATCCGTACAGCTGGGAATTAACGCAAACCAAAAGCAACCATCTAATTTGTATTAATACGCTGCGAGCAAATCAATTAGTGGCAGAAGCGTTGGCAAAAAAGCATATTCCAGAATTATCTGACTACAGTATAGTGACCCCTGAAGTGAAGTATGGCAGTGAAAACAGTCGAATTGATTTTTTACTCACTCAAGAGGGCTTAGCTGATTGTTTTATTGAAGTAAAATCAGTGACTTTGCTGGAAAACAACCATGGTTATTTCCCTGATACTCAGACAATCCGAGGACAAAAACACCTTAGAGAGCTGACTATGATTGCGAAAGAAGGAAAACGCGCCATACTTATGTTTGTAATTTTACATAGCGGTATCCACGTAGTATCCGCGGCTGCACATATTGACTCTCAATATGCAGCATTGTTAGAACAGGCTATAGCCAATGGCGTCGAAGTTCTGTGTTATCAAGTGGATATATCTAAACAAAAAATGCAAATAGGGACATCAATTCGCTTCACCCCGACTAAGTCATTTTAGATTAGTCGATATTTAAACAAGGTCATCGAGTTAGGAGTGCTAGTGAAGGGAAGAAACACGCTTGTCCTCACAGCATTACAAAACTCATCACATGAACGATTGCCAAGACGGCTGTCTTCTGATATTTATAGCGACCTTAAATTTTCCCCCTTGGGGTTTTTGTAAAATTTGCGTGTGTAGGAGAAGCATTATGCAAGAAGGGCAAAAACGTAAGACATCGTCCTTAAGCATTCTCGCCATTGCCGGGGTTGAGCCCTATCATGAGAAGGCTGGCGAAGAGTACATGAACGAAGCCCAATTGGCGCATTTTAAGCTCATTCTCGAAGCATGGCGCAATCAACTCAGAGATGAAGTGGACCGGACTGTTACTCATATGCAAGATGAGGCAGCTAACTTTCCAGACCCCGTTGATAGAGCCGCTCAGGAAGAGGAATTCAGCCTCGAATTACGTAACCGCGATCGCGAACGTAAATTGATCAAGAAGATCGAAAAGACGCTGAAGAAAGTTGAAGATGAAGATTTTGGCTACTGCGAATCTTGTGGTGTGGAAATTGGCATCCGTCGTTTGGAAGCGCGTCCAACAGCAGATTTGTGCATCGACTGTAAAACATTAGCAGAGATCCGCGAAAAGCAGATGGCTGGCTAATTGTTGTTTTGGGAGTCCTCAACGGCGCATTAACCCTGCGCCGTTATAAGGATTCGCACCCTCAAAAATGTTTAAACTCCCCTTTTCCTCATCTTTATTTCTCTCATTTTCTCTACATTTGTTATCGTTTGCGTCTCGCGCAAAAAGCTACAATTTGTATAATATTCACTGGTTTAATTGATATAAAAAATAATTAGCCATGACTTTTATTCGTTTAACCATTCTCAAAGAAACTTCAGTGAGCTATGATTAGCCGCTTATTTTGTTTAATGAATCTATGTAATGACATCGAGGTGTACTATTTTTAACCGAGTAGCAAATTTCTGCCGCAATATTTTATCTCGCAATGAACCAGCATCGTCCGCAGAACAGGACTCGATGCCAAAGCGTGGTGCGCGAGACACACAGGCAGCCGGTGAAAGGCCAGTCACTCCTTCTGCATCAGAGAAAAAATCTGAGAGGAAAACTCGGCATGAGCAGAATACTAGACATGACCAGAATACGAGACAAACAAAGAAAGCGGTTCGTCCCTCTAAACGTTCCGATGCTCAAACACAGAAGCGAACATCCGTGACGAAACAAGAATCGATTACCGTTATTCCACGCGCTCAACACATAATCTCGCGTGATGACATTAGTGAAAATGCACTGAAAGTATTGTACCGCCTTAATAAAAATGGCTATGAAGCCTATTTAGTTGGCGGTGGTGTACGTGATTTATTATTAGGCCAAAAGCCAAAAGATTTCGATATCACCACCAATGCAACCCCAGAACAAATTCGCAAGCTATTTCGTAATTGCCGACTGGTTGGTCGCCGATTCCGCCTTGCGCATATTATGTTTGGCCCAGAAATTATTGAAGTCGCCACCTTCCGCGGTCACCACGACCAAGAAGTCGATGATAAAAACCTGTCATCTCAAGCGCAAAATGGCATGCTGCTTCGCGACAATATTTTCGGTTCCATTGAAGAAGATGCTATCCGCCGTGACTTTACTGTCAATAGCCTGTATTACAACATTGATGATTTCTCCGTACGCGATTACGTCAATGGATTACAAGACTTAAAAGATGGCGTTATTCGTCTGATTGGCGACCCAGAAACTCGCTACCGTGAAGATCCAGTTCGTATGATCCGCGCCGTGCGTTTCGCCTGTAAGCTGAATATGCGTATCGAGCCAAATACCGCAGAGCCAATTCATCGCTTAGCTCCATTGCTGCGTGAAATCCCTTCTGCACGACTGTTTGAAGAGTCATTAAAATTACTTCAAGCAGGTTATGGTTACGCCACCTATAAAATGCTGAATCAGTATCATCTGTTTGAACAACTGTTCCCAGTGATTGCGAGCCGCTTCACTGAGAATGGTGACTCACCAATGGAAAAAGTCATTGAACAGGTGTTAAAAAACACCGACTTCAGACTAAAAAATGATAAGCGCGTCAACCCTGCATTTTTATTTGCAGCCATGTTATGGTATCCCGTCACTGAGCACGCAGAGAAACTATCACAGGAAGGCGGTCTTGCTTACTATGATGCCTTTGCGCTGGCAATGAATGATGTACTGGATGAACAGTGCCGCTCTATTGCAATACCAAAACGTATTACGACCACCATGCGTGATATCTGGATGTTGCAATTACGTTTACCACGTCGCCAAGGGCGTCGTGCGAATAAATTGATGGAGCACCCTAAATTCCGTGCTGCCTTTGATTTATTAGAGCTTCGAGCCAATGTAGAACACCGTAATGAGCTACAAGAACTCGCTTTATGGTGGAATGACTTCCAACAAGCTAATGCACAGAAACAGCGTGAAATGATCTCGGAACTCGGTAGTGCCCCAACTCGCCGCCGCCAGCGTCCGCATCGTTCATCACAATCCGGTAATAGAAAACCGAATAAATCATAATGGTTCAATCGCAGCGACTTAAACGGTCGTTGCGATCACCATAGAGAGATTAAGATAGAGAGATAAAGAGATGGAGCAAGTGTACATTGCCATTGGCAGCAACTTAGGCGAGCCACTGAAGCAAGCACAACAAGCGATTGCCGCATTAGATGCGATTCCAAGCACTCGCGTTGTGAGCACTTCCTCTATTTATCGAACTAAACCCCTCGGCCCACAGGATCAACCTGATTATCTCAATCTGGCAGTTTTGCTGGAAACTGAACTCGAACCTGAAGAATTACTCAATTACACCCAGAAAATTGAATTAGATTTAGGCCGTGTTCGTAAAGATGAGCGCTGGGGGCCGAGAACATTAGATCTCGATATCATGTTGTTTGGCAATCGAGTGATCCACACCGAGCGCTTAACTGTTCCACATTATGGGCTAAAAGAGCGTGAGTTTATGCTTTATCCGCTCAGTGACATTACCCCTTCCCTGATTTTTCCTGATGGTGAAAAACTGTCAGAAAGACTTACACACGTCCCTCAAAATGGCCTAATGCTTTGGGAATAAATTCCTAATGTGTTTAACCTCGTTCAGGTATGGTCATAAGAGAAATCATTTCCGGAGGTTATTTTAATGAAACCCATTTCTCTCGCTGATTTGTGTCAATATAAAAAAGAGAAACACAAATTCGCTACCATTACAGCCTACGATGCCAGTTTTGCTCAACTGTTTGCTGAGCAAGGTATCCAAGTGATGCTGGTTGGTGACTCTTTAGGTATGACTATCCAAGGCGAAACTAGCACCCTACCAGTGACCATCGAGCAAATCGCCTATCACACTCGCTGCGTACGTAAAGGCGCCCCTAACACATTCATCATCGCCGACATGCCTTTTATGAGTTATGCAACACCGGAGCAAGCCTGTGCCAATGCCGCTATTTTGATGCAAGCTGGCGCGAATATGGTGAAAATCGAAGGTGGCAGCTGGCTATGTGAAACCGTCAAAATGCTGTGTGAACGCTCCGTACCGGTCTGCGGCCATTTAGGCTTAACCCCACAAGCGGTGAATGTCCTTGGGGGCTATAAAGTCCAAGGTCGTGATGAAGTTACCGCCAATCAGCTTATCAAAGATGCGATTGCCCTCGAGAATGCAGGTATTCAGCTGCTGGTTCTTGAGTGTGTACCGACATCCCTTGCGAACCAAGTGACTGAAGAATTACTGTTGCCAGTCATTGGTATTGGTGCGGGTAATGGCACTGACGGGCAAATTCTGGTGATGCACGATGCGTTAGGGATCACCGCTAAACCACCGAAGTTTGCCAAAAACTTTCTGGCTGAAGCGGGCAATATTCACGATGCAATTCGCCTCTATATTCAAGAAGTTGAGCAAGAAATTTATCCGAGTGACGCTCACTCATTTTCGTAATTCTATATAAAATATAACGATAAGGATGGGAAGTATGCGGATCGTTGAAACATCGCCAATCTTGCGCCGTGAAATTCGTCGCTGGAAACAAGAAGGCAAACGTATTGCGTTTGTCCCAACGATGGGCAATTTACATGATGGGCACCTGACACTGATTGACCAAGCTAAACAGCAAGCCGACATTGTCATTGCCAGCATTTTTGTCAATCCAATGCAGTTTGACCGTCAATCCGATTTAGCCAATTACCCTCGTACCTTGCAGGAAGATTGCGAAAAACTGAAACGTAAAAGTGTTGATTTAGTTTTCGCACCGTCTGCCGCCGAGTTTTATCCTGAAGGTATGGACAACCAAAGTTACGTTGAAGTACCTGAAATTTCCACCATGCTAGAAGGCGCTAGCCGTCCAGGGCATTTCCGTGGCGTTGCAACAGTGCTGACCAAGCTATTTAATCTCGTGCAGCCTGATATTGCATTATTTGGTGAAAAAGATTATCAGCAGCTTCAGTTAGTACGTAAATTGGTAACTGACCTTTCTTTCGATATTCAGGTTGTCGGTGTCCCTATCGTTCGCGCTAAGAATGGCCTGGCTCTGAGTTCACGCAATAATAATTTGTCTGCCGATGAGCTAAAAATCGCCCCTCAGCTGTTTGCGATTATGCAAAAAGCAGGTGAGAAGCTCACGAACTCTCCCGCGGCAGCAACCAGTTTAATTGGTGAAATGGAAGAGTCTTTGCGCCAAGCAGGGTTTACCCCTGACGAGCTCTTTATTCGCGATGCCGATAACCTCGGCGAACTGACGGTTTCCAGCCGCCGCGCTGTGATTTTAATGGCCGCATGGTTAGGTCAAACCCGTTTAATCGACAATCTGCAAGTCGAGTTACCGCTCGATATCGCTTAAAAACAAAATACTTTAGATTCAAGTCACCTAATATTTATTCAAACTCATTGCTGTCACAGTTAGGCGGCAAGTAAACGCGACCCTAGGAGCATACATAAGTATGTGACTAGGGCAAGAGCGCGCAGCCAACAACGCGGTGGCATACAATGAGGAAGAATAAATGTGACTAGGTAAGAGCACGCAGCCAACAACGCTGTGGCTTGAATACGGAAGAATAACCTGAGATTTATTCAAACCCATTCATGTCACAGCTAGGCGGCAAGTAAACGCGACCCTAGGAGCATACATAAGTATGTGACTAGGGCAAGAGCACGCAGCCAACAACGCTGTGGCTTGAATGAGGAAGAATAAATGCAAAGAAAAATGCTACTAGGCAAACTCCACCGCGCTACGGTCACTCAAGCTGATCTTCACTATGAAGGCTCTTGCGCCATCGATCAGGATTTCTTGGATGCTGTCGGCATTTTAGAATACGAAGCTATCGATATTTATAATGTGGATAATGGCGAACGTTTTTCAACCTATGCGATTGCAGGAGAACGCGGTTCTAAAATTATCTCTGTGAATGGTGCTGCGGCACGTCGCGCTGCGGTTGGCGATAAGCTGATTATTTGCACTTACGGTATGTTACCTGATGAAGAGGCCCGCCAGCATCAACCAAAAGTGGCTTACTTTGATGCGAACAACACAATGAGCCGCATTGCTAAAGCCGTGCCTGTTCAAGTGGCTTAATTTAATATAGAAATGCCCCTCTTAGGGGCATTTAAAGTGACATATAAAGAGGGGTAAATGCGTGATTTTCCCTCTTTATATATTAGGCGAAAAGTCCCATTTCACCCTCAACTCAACCTATTTGCTAGGTTAACTTCTTAATCCGCGACCTTGTTCAATTAAATACCATGTCAAAGCATAGAAGATAATTAAAAACACCATTAATACGCTCAAAGTCACGACGATAGACACATCTGCAATGCCTAAAAAGCCATATCTAAAGCCACTGATCATATACACAATCGGGTTGAGCTTAGAAACTGCTTGCCAGAATGGCGGCAGTAAAGATAGCGAATAGAACACCCCACCCAGATAGGTCAGTGGCGTTAAAACGAAGGTTGGAACAATGCTGATGTCATCGAAGGTTTTGGCAAAAATCGCATTTAACAGACCCGCAAGGGAGAACACAATCGCCGTTAATAACAGCGTGATCACCACCATAGACCATGAATGAACCTGCAATGGGATAAAGAACAGAGATACAATAGTCACCAAGAATCCGACTAAAATCCCACGTGCAACCCCACCGCCAACAAAACCGGCAATAATCACGTGAGTCGGTACGGGAGCAACTAATAGTTCTTCAATATTTTTCTGGAATTTAGACCCAAAGAATGACGAGCAGACGTTAGAGTATGAGTTAGTGATCACCGCCATCATGATAAGGCCAGGGACGATAAATTGCATGTAGTCTACACCGCCCATATCGCCAATCCGTGAACCAATTAAGTTTCCGAAAATCACAAAATAGAGCGACATAGTGATTACAGGTGGCAGCAATGTTTGCACCCAGATACGACCAAAGCGAGTGACCTCTTTGATCCAAATCGTTTTTAGGGCAACCCAATATAGCGAGATCATTGCGCACCTTCCTGCTCTGAAACTTGGTTATCTTTTTTCACTAAGCTGACAAACAGCTCTTCAAGGCGGTTAGCCTTATTGCGCATACTCAAAATTTGAATTCCTTGGTCACTTAACTGACTGAATACGCCATTGAGCCCTTGCTCACGCTTCACATCCACTTCGAGAGTTGACGTATCCACTAAGCGAGATTCATACCCCGTTAGACTTGGAATTGGGCTTTTTGGCATTAAATCGAAAATAAAGGTTTCTGACTCTAGCTGGCTTAAAAGCTGCTTCATGCTGGTATTTTCCACCAGCTCACCATGCTGAATGATCCCGATATTACGGCACAGCATTTCCGCTTCTTCCAGATAGTGAGTGGTCAAAATAATGGTGGTGCCCTGTGCATTCAGCTTTTTCAGGAACGTCCACATAGAACGACGCAGTTCAATATCAACACCGGCAGTCGGCTCATCGAGGATCAACAGTTTTGGCTGATGCATCAAGGCACGAGCTATCATCAGGCGGCGTTTCATCCCACCGGATAAATTACGCGCACGCTCATTACGTTTCTCCCACAAATCTAATTGAGTAAGATATTGCTCTGCACGTTGGTTTGCCACATGACGAGGAACACCATAATAACCCGCTTGGTTTAAAACAATCTGTAAGACCGTTTCAAACGGGTTAAAGTTGAACTCTTGAGGCACTAACCCAAGTTGCTGTTTAGCCAGGACAACTTGCTTATCTAAGTCATAGCCAAACACTTTTACCGAGCCACTGGTTTTGTTGACCAATGAGCTAATAATGCCAATCGTTGTTGATTTTCCTGCACCATTCGGTCCAAGTAAGGCATAGAAATCACCATCTTCCACGCTTAAATCAATGCCACGCAAGGCTTTCACGCCACCTGCATAGGTTTTGGTCAGCTGCGATAGTTCGAGTGCGTAAGTCATATATTAAAAATACCTTTATTCTTGGGGCTGTTTGGAGGCAATATAGATTAATGATGCCACTTTTTCCTGTCGGATGTTATGCAGAAAAGTGATAATAATTTAACAATATATTATTCAACATCCCCCTTAATGAGGGTTGTCATGTATAAATGAGTGGTTCATCATAGATGTGAAATTAGTATAACTAATTATTATTTAATCAATAAATGCTGTATAAGATTTTATCGCAAAGTCACACAACTAGGCTATAAGTCATGATGAGAAAAATTGAAGAGCTGTTTGCTAATAATGAAGCATGGTCAGCGTCTGTAAAAGAAAAAGATCCTGAATTCTTTAAAGAATTATCAAAAGCTCAAAAACCAAGATTTCTATGGATCGGCTGTTCAGACAGTCGAGTGCCTGCCGAAAAGCTGATCAACGCAGCCCCTGGGGATCTCTTCGTTCACCGTAATGTGGCGAACTTAGTTATTCATACGGACTTAAACTGTTTATCAGTTATTCAGTATGCGGTTGATGTTCTGGAAGTCGAACACATTATTATCTGTGGTCACTATGGATGTGGTGGTATTGAAGCAGCGGTGGATAACACCGAATTGGGCCTGATCAATAACTGGTTATTACACATTCGAGATATCTGGTATCGCCATAGCTCTATGTTAGGTGAACTAAAACCGTGCGAGCGCTTAGATCGTCTTTGCGAATTAAACGTGGTTGAGCAAGTGTATAACTTAGGTCACTCCACTATCATGCAATCCGCATGGAAACGTGGTCAGAAAATCATGATCCACGGCTGGGTTTACGGTATCAATAATGGTCGCTTACACGACTTACACATTACCTCAGATAGCCGCGAGAAGTTAGAGTTAGGTTATCGTGAGGCTATTTCAAAGCTCACACAGAAAAAATAATTTTTCGAAAACGAGATAGTATTCGAAAATAAGATAGCAAAAGAGCAGCCTAGGCTGCTCTTTTTATTGCTAAGAATACAGTTTAAAAAACTTACTCTTCCAGCAGGGTAACATGCCCAATGTACGGCAGGTGGCGATACTGCTGCGCGTAGTCGATACCATAACCGACAACGAATTTATCTTCGATTGAATAACCAATCCACTCAACCTGTACATCCACTTCACGGCGAGAAGGCTTATCCAACAGAGTACAAATTGCTACAGATGCAGGCTCACGCAGGCCAAAAATCTCACGGACTTTATTTAACGTGTTGCCTGAGTCAATGATATCTTCCACGATCAGCACATGCTTACCGCGAATATCTTCATCTAAGTCTTTCACGATTTTCACATCACGGCTTGATGTCATTGCATTGCCGTAGCTTGATACGGTCATGAAATCAACTTCATGAGGTACGGTGATTTTACGGCACAGATCCGCCATAAAAATGAAGGAGCCTTTTAACAGACCAACCAGCACTAAATCACCTTGTTTGTCTTGGTAATGAGCACTAATGCTGTCTGCTAATTCACTGATTCTTTGAGCAATCTCTTCTTCAGAGATCATTACATCCAGAGTATGTTTCATCATCTATTACGCATGTATGGGAAAGGAAAGCGCGTAATTTTAACATAAGCCACACAAAGACGCGACGACAAAACAAATGGCAGTGACCACATCGCCACTGCCAGTTTCGATGACCTTAGCCTACGGTAAAGCCCATCATCATGCCAGTATCTTCATGCTCCAGTAGGTGGCAATGTGCCATATAAGGGTGCTGTGGCGTCGCAGTATGTTTAAATTCCACTAAGACTTCGCTCACTTGGCCTTCCACTTTCACAATATCTTTCCAACCTTGGCGATGCGGTTCAACTGGACGACCATTTTCTTTGAGGATCCTAAAACGCGTTCCGTGAACATGGAATGGGTGCAACATCATATCGCCACGCCCTGAAATCACCCAAATCTCTTGCTGATTTAGCGGCGCATTAAACGCAGGATGGGTCATTGAGAAAACCTGTCCATTGATGGTGTTCGCATTATGAATATCCAGATCACCCGTGCCCATACCGCAATGACCGCCATTACTTTGCGTACCAGCTGCCATATTGCCATGACCCATATTGCTGTTATTCATATTGCCATGGTTCATGTTTCCACTCCCCATATTGCCACCATTCATATTGGAATGATCCATATTCCCCATCATACCACCATGACCCCCCATGTTCCCCATCGCCTGCGGACCATATTTTTCGCGCAGCATCATCATGCCTTGCATATCCAAGCGCATATCCATCATCAAATGGAATTTACGGCGATTTAGCCCCGTCAGTGAAGGAATGGCAGCAATCGTTGCTAATTGCTCAGGTAATTTTCCAGCTCCCGCACTTAAAGTCGTTTCAATGCGTAAAACAGGCAGTGGCTGATCAAATGGCGCGATGGTCATTCCCATTTGCCCAACAGGTAAAGTGACAAGGTCGAAGGAACGACCATCAGAGGCATCAATCAATACTTCAAAGCGCTCGCCCATTAAAATCGGCAATTCAGTTAATGCGATAGGTTCAGCCAGCAATCCACCATCACTGCCCACCACATACATTTTTCGTCCATCACTGGTCGATACGTTCAAACTACGTGCGTTACAACCGTTTAATAACCGCAGGCGGATCCAGCCTTTCGGTGCGACATGTTTAGGATAAACTGCTCCATTGGTCAGCATCATATCCCCAAACCAGCCCACGGCAGCACTCATGACGTCTAATTGATAATCAATTTGTCCGTCATCTTTTAAGCGCTTATCTTGCAGAATAACGGGAATATCATCGACGCCCCACTCGCTCGGTAAGCCATGTTTTTGGCTATCCTCATCTTTAACAAGCACTAATCCCGCTAACCCCATCGCCACTTGGTAACCCGTTTTTCCGTGAGTATGAGGATGGAACCAGCAAGTGGCTTCAGGTTGGTTGAGGGTGAAATTGACTTTACGGCTAGCTCCGGGAGCGATAATCGCTTGAGGCCCGCCATCTTGCTCGCCGGAAATTTCCAGCCCATGCCAGTGTACGGTTGTCTCTTCAGGTAATTGGTTGGTGATATTAATGTTAACTGACTGCCCATTTTTCAGGCTAAGTGCGGGTCCCAATAAATCACCATTATATCCCCACGTCGTGGTTTTCTTGCCTGGTACAAACTGTGAAATACCTTGCTTGATAGCGATTTGAATATTCCCTTGTGCATCCGGTTCTACAAGTGGTGGAATAGCCAATGTGGGATAATTCCCGGCAGCAACAGCCATGCGGCTCCAAACTGGCAGTGCGCTCGCAGCATAAGCGATGGCACTCAGCTTCAGAAAATCACGACGTAACATAGATAACCTTCCTTTTATTTATCAAAATCAACAATCAGTGAGCACGGTATGACAAGTCTGAAATTGCCCTTGCCAAGCAAAACGTGGTTTAATGATTGGGATGATAAAGCTTCCCCTTACAGGAAGGTCAATAAACCCATGCATCTAATATGGGTTTATTACATAGATTTAAGAAAGTTAGAATTGACTAACGAATCTATACACAAAATAATCTAAAGTACTTAGTATCTATAGAGTACATCGTAGCCATAAAGAAATCAGGCAAATTGATGTAATGCGAGTATGTTCTTATGCTAATGTTACTTGACATAAAAACCAGATGAATATCGAATGCAAAAATTTATATTGATGTCATGCTTAATGATGCTTTTGGGGCTAACCAATACCGCCAAAGCACTCTCTACCAATGAAGCTGAAGACCTCGCTGATCTGACCGCTGTATTTATTTATTTAAAATATGATTGCGGCTATTCCCAAATTCCTGACAGAGAAATTGAACGCGCCATTGTTTATTTTGCGAAAAGTAATAAGTGGGATTTGGGAAACTACAACTCCGATAAAATGAGTAAGCTGAATAAAGAAAGCTACGATGATTTAAAAGGTATTCCACTGACTCAAGAGTTTAAATGCCAATCTTTGGCGAGAGACTCTTTAGGGCTATTTGCTTACGTAAAATAAGCCTAAAATCCCAGCGGAAACATGTCGATGCCCCTTATAATCCACATCGATACATGTTTCCATCTTATCCCTCTTTCTTCCCTTTTCGCTCCTGCCAAAACAGAACTACTGATGGAATCGTTTGGATAATCACCATCCGAATAATATGGTTCGACATGACAAAGCCCGCATCTAAATTCATCGTTATTGCTGCGAAAGTCATCGCTTCCATACTTCCCGGTGCCCAAGCCAACAATAACACCGCAATATCATCCCCCGTGATCCACGCAGCAAACACCGTGATCAAAAAGGTCAAAATAATATTGATGATCACCACTTGGGCTGAAGAGTAGATATTTTTTATCAGCGCGGATAGCGGGAATACAATGAAATGATTTCCGATATTCATCCCAATTAACACCATGCTCAGCTCAGTCAGCATCAATGGGAAATCGAGCTGAACATCAATCCAACCTTGAATTAACGTTGCCGCCCCGAGGGACGTCAACATAAAAGGCGCCGGTACTCGGAGACGTTGCAAAAACATCCCGACCACCACGCCTACGGTCACAATCACCAATAACCAGAACGTGGATTCTAGGGTTAACGCTGGCCATTCAATTAGTGGCTGAGGATCGCCCTCACTTCCTACTACTAAACCTGCCAATAAAATAAGGATAATCAAACGGATAGTATGTGAGATGACAATTTTTTGCGGCGGAGTATGGGTGTGATCCGTTAAGGCAAGGATAGCGGCCATTGCTCCCGGTACCGAGCCCAACATCGCTTCCTGTTTTGTCCACCCGACCTTGCGGTGAAACCAGAAAAAGCTAAATGAAAACTGCACGGCCAAACAGACCACCAGCATCAATAACAGTAACAATAAGTTATCTGCATCCTTCAGCGACACTTGATTAAACATCAACCCCACAGAGGTTCCGAGCGTCACTTGAACAAAAGTAATGGTATGTTTAGGGATAGGAAATGAGAAGCCAAAACGATGGAAAATTATAATGGCGATAATAGGGCCAAACATCAACGCTAAGGGAATGCCGATATAAGTGAGAGCACCGCCAACAATGGCACAAAGAATGATCCCAACACTCATTTTTATCAGCTTTATCATCGGACAGTAACCATTGATATAATTAATTATGAGATTAAGTTATATCACAATCATTCAAGCTCATGAGGCTAAGAATGCTGAAATGAGTGTCGTGCCTGTTTTTCGTGAAGGTTTGACCGATAATCCTACGAGGTGCATAAAATCCCCCTATAGACAGGAGGATATTAGGTGAATTTGAGAGGGGTTAATGTCTATGGTTTTTCAATCTGCTGCTTATCCGCAGTCGCTTGATTAATAATCGCTTTTGCCATCCATTGTGCGATTTCAGTGACCTGATCGTTATCCAATTTCCAGATATCTTTTAATACCAAGAAAATTTCCGATCCGTAGATCACGGAAAATGCTTTAATCACTTTATCAATGACTTCATCCGGAAACTCAGATTTCATCGGTGATGTTACCATCGCCAAAATATCTTTACGATTACCACGCTCTAATCGTTTCTCTTCGGGTTCCGGTGAAGGTGATGAACGCCCAAGCGCCCACTGTTGAAGTGATGTTTGTAACGCTGCACGCAAAACCCCTTCGTGAGCAAACATACGTGGAAATGCATAACGTAACAGCTCATCGATCCGCTCTTCTGTTTTTTCGCTTTGCGGTTTCCACGTCAAAATAGGGCCGAGGCTAACATTCACTGTCGCGGCAATCAGATCACTTTGCGTTGGAAAATAACGATACGCAGTCGCACGCGAAACGCCCGCTTCCATCGCTAACTCAGACACTGACGGCATTGCCCCTTTTTCAAATAGATCAACTGCCGTTGACACGAGTAAATTATAGGTACGTTTGCGCGTTCCTTTGTAGTCTGGCATGAGATGGCTCAGTGGCATGTCTTTATCCTTAAAATCGCCTTTCTATGAGTGTAGACAATATCTTTCACAGTACATATTTTCCGATAAGCATTCTTAATCGTCTGACGAGTATGTTGTGTGCTCGCTCTCGAAATTACGCTATAAATACAGCACGGTAAATCATTATATTTAAATATTCATGGACAAAAACCATTAATCTGGTTTAACTATTTTATGATAACCACTCTATTTATAATGTTTAATCAATAAGATACAAATCATCTTCTATACATCCAAGCAGATAACGCCAAAAAATGAGACTACAGTCTCATTATTGACTTATCATAAATGATACTATAGTCTCATTGAGATGGAAAATTCAACATACCCTACACATATTAAGTAACCAAACAAAGTTACATAAAAAACAAAGGATTTTTCTATGCCAAAGCATCAGGGTTTTATTTATGTCGCAAGCACCCTAGACACCAAAAGCGCTGAACTTTTTTATGTCAGTGACTTAATTAAAAATGCAGGGCTTGCTGTACGTACCGTTGATTTGAGTACTCAGCCATCATTATTAGAAAAAAATGCTGATGTCACCGCCGAAATGGTTGCCAGTTTCCACCCTCAAGGTGCTGGCGCCATTTTCTGCGGAGATCGCGGGAAAGCGATAGAAGCGATGGCGCAAGCCTTCAGCCTCTATCTTGCTGCACAAACTGACGTCGCCGCAATACTTGGGCTAGGCGGCTCAGGGGGTACGGCACTGATTACACCAGCAATGCAAATTTTACCTGTCGGTGTGCCAAAACTTATGGTCTCCACCATGGCCTCGGGCGATATTTCCGGGTATATCGGCGCGAGTGATATCGCCATGATGTACTCCGTCACGGATGTTTCTGGACTCAATGTCATTTCACGTAAAGTCCTGAAAAATGCAGCCAACCAAATTGCTGGCGCTGTCTGGTTTGATAACGGTGAAGCCGATACCGCTGAAAATAAACCCGCCATTGCCTTGACCATGTTTGGTGTCACCACCCCTTGCGTCCAGCAATTGACAGCAAAATTAGAACATGACCATGATTGCCTAGTATTCCATGCAACGGGAAGTGGCGGCAAAGCCATGGAAAAATTGATTGATAGCCACTTATTAGATTCCGTTTTGGATATCACCACCACGGAAGTGTGCGACTACCTATTTGGTGGCGTATTGGCTTGCGATGAAGACCGCTTTGGTGCCATCGCGCGAACTCAAACACCTTGCATATTATCTTGCGGTGCGTTGGATATGGTGAACTTTGGTCGCCCTTCCACCGTGCCAGAACAGTATAAAGACAGACAGTTTTATCACCATAATGCCCAAGTCACACTGATGAGAACAACCGTAGAAGAAAACCGTCAAATGGGACATTGGATAGCAGAAAAGCTGAATGCTTGTGAGGGCGAAATTCGCTTTATTATCCCAACAGCCGGTTTTTCCGCATTAGACATCGACGGCGCACCATTTTGGGATCCGCAGGCAGACCAAGCCTTTATCGACGCATTAACACAGCACTTAGTCACAACAGAAAAACGACAATTAATATTAAGCCCGCATCACATTAATTCCCCTGAATTCTGTGAGCAGGTTATTGAATTACACCAGGAAATAGTAAACAAGTAGAGGTTCATCAATGAAACATAACCGCGAAGACTTACTGAAAAATTTCAGAGAGATGATTGCTCGTGGAGAACCCATCATTGGCGGTGGCGCAGGTACTGGTCTGTCCGCTAAATGTGAAGAAGCCGGTGGCATCGACTTAATCGTTATTTATAATTCAGGTCGTTACCGTATGGCAGGTCGTGGCTCTCTCGCCGGTCTGCTGGCTTATGGTAATGCCAACGAAATCGTGATGGATATGGCGAAAGAAGTTCTCCCTGTCGTGAAGCACACCCCTGTGCTTGCTGGGGTTAACGGTACCGATCCATTCTGTCAGTTCGATAAATTCCTTGATGATATCAAGGCAACTGGCTTTGCTGGGGTGCAAAACTTCCCAACCGTCGGACTGATTGACGGTAACTTCCGCGCCAATTTAGAAGAAACAGGCATGGGTTACGGTTTAGAAGTCGATATGATCCGCATGGCGCATGAAAAAGGGTTATTAACCACGCCATACGTCTTTAGCCGTGAAGATGCCATTGCAATGGCACAGGCGGGTGCGGATATTATTGTGCCACACATGGGCCTGACCACTGGCGGCAACATCGGCGCGGAAACCGCTGTCACACTGGCGGATTGCGTTGAACTTATCAATGATTGGGCGAAAGCCGCAAAATCTGTACGTGATGATGTGATTATTCTGTGCCACGGTGGCCCTATCGCCACACCGGAAGATGCAGAATATATTTTAGCGCACAGCCCAGATTGCCACGGCTTCTACGGTGCAAGTTCCATGGAACGTTTACCGACAGAAGTGGCATTGAAAGAGACCACACAGCAATTTAAATCAATAACTCGCTAGTTTTCATTCTGTATTTTTTGTTTTACTTTATTTTTGCCAACACCAGGACGCCTACTTCGGTAGGCGTTTTTCTTTCTATTTATTATTCAACTTATTGGCTATCCAACCTATTGACCGTCCACATCGGCCATTTGGGCTTTTTTCTTTTTGCGTAAACTCAGTAGCCCAAATAACGCAGGCAAGACAACAGGCAACGAAAAATAGAGCACGCCAAACGCAAACGCCACATGCGGCTTTTCAGGAAACTCCCCACCCGTACCGATAGAGTCTAAATAATGAATCGATTCCAGATACGCTGGCGTTAACCCACCATACGGCACCATCCACGATAACAACAGCGCAGTAAAGATACTGAACATAAAGTTCATTGCCATTAAAGCGGAATACCCCATATTCTCTTGGCGTTCTTGGTCGGTTCGGCTGGTTAATCCAAACAGCATCCTGTTGACCACTGTCGCACTGTAGAGATATAAAATGACGGGAGAATCTCCCAGCACTGACATATTAATGGCCAGCGCAAAAAGACCATAAACCAAGGCAAATCCTAATATCACAAAAAAATTCTTAAATACCGACATAAATACGCCGGAATGCACTAGGATAAACTCGAATATGAGGATCAACGTGAGGTTATAAATAATCTCGACACTGTAATTTTCAGGGAAAAACCAAACCGAAATAATAAAACCCACATAGAATATTGAAAATCCATAATTGATCATTTTCGAAAAAGCACGAACGACGCTAAATGAATTGTGGGTCTCTTTAACGCTTTTGGCCGCTTTCTTCTTAGGGAAAAAACTTGCTGATGAGGATTGGCGCCCTCTATTTTTATTCGTAACCGGTTTCTTTTCCTTGGGTGTTTCCATTCTATTTCTCCGTTGACACTCTTCTATGCTGGTGTCGAACCAATCCTAAATAATGGCGTTATTCTGAAGGGGAATAAAATAAAAAGCGAGGAGAGAAAATGGCACGCAGTCACAATGCTATTCATTATGCTGCACACCATTAATCAGTGATTAACGCTATTTGAAAATTAAACCAGCTTAGCGATTAAGCTATCTAAATCACCTTGCAGGAAATTCACCGGTGGAATTTCAATGACGGTATACGCCCCCGCAGGCTGTTTCATGGTTGCACGTGCGGCAGATACCATAAACTGCGACGTTAATGCAGGGTTATTGATACGCATTGAGTATTCGAATAACTGATTGTGTGTCGCACCAGAAACCCCTTTATGGGTCATTTGAACACCGTGTCCCACATCTTTTAATGCATCAATGCTATCCACTTGGCGAATATGCGTTTCATCGGAAGAGAAATAACTATCTTGCTTGATTGCGCGCACCACATCATCAAACTTTGCACCCGCTTCCAGCTCAACATACACCATACGACGATGGACGCCAGTACCTAGAGGGATAGTGACTGAAAGTGCATCTTTCACGCCATCAACTGCTTTCGCCGCAACGCTATGCCCCATACTCATACCTGGGCCAAAGTTAGTGTAAGTCACCCCTTTTGGTGCCATTGCTAACATCAGCGTACGCATGATGGAGTCTGAACCCGGATCCCAGCCTGCCGATACAATTGACACACTGTTATGCTTCTTCGCGACGCTATCAAGCTGGTGTTTTAATGCCACGATATCAGAGTGCACATCGAAGCTATCTACGGTATTAATCCCTAGGCTTAAGATTTTCTCTGCTAAAGTTCCGATAGCACGTGTAGGGGAACAAAGTAACGCAACATCCACGCCATCTAATTTTTCGATGTCATCAACCACGTTATATCCGGCCAATTCCGCTGGAATATCTTGGGTATTACGACGTACAATTCCGACTAATTCGAAATCATCAGCGGCTTGAACAGCTTCTAGTGCATAACGACCTATATTGCCGTAACCCACTATTGCTGTTTTAATTTTTGTCATTGTGACTCCTCGGTCATTCTGATGTCATATTTCAAATACAAGATGCATATCAATAACAAATTTATATAGATTAAACAAAGCTTAATTATCTAAAAAGTTCCGGCTTTTATTACTAGGTTACTTTATCAATTAGAGGTAGAATCCGAGCAAATCTCGTTCTTTTCTCTAATTTCAACGAATACAAAGGTTCTTAATGCATCAGCCCGATGTCACTGAGAGGTCACTCTATTCCCTCAGTTGGCCAATCTTTATTGATATTTTCCTTCATTTGGCCACCTTATTAATTAATACCTACATGGTGAGCCATGTATCGACGGCCTACCTTGCTGCAATGGGGGTCGGGAATCAGGTTTTTGACCTATTTATTACTATCTTTAACTTTATTAGCGTGGGATGTAGCGTCGTTATCGCCCAATATCTGGGGGCAGGTCGCCGTGATAAAGCCAGCCAAGCGATTCATATTTCCATCGCCTTTAACTTTATATTAGGTTTCTCCAGCGCCTTAATTGCGCTCTTTTTTGGCTACAAAATTCTGAGCATTATGAATACCCCATCCCACTTAATGGATGATGGGTACGCATATTTACACATTTTGGGGATCTGTTTAATTCCAGAAGCGATCTCCATCATTCTCGCGGCTTGTTTACGCGTTTATGGTAAAGCTCAGCCAGCGATGTGGGTCACTCTGATTGCCAACATCATTACCGTGATTGGTAATATGATTGTGCTGTATGGCTTCTTTGGTTTACCGCAATATGGTCTGGAAGGCGTTGCATGGTCAACGGTGGTTGGACGCGTTGTGGCGGTCATTTTACTGTTCTGCCTGCTGTTCTATGGGCTAAGAATCAAATTTACCCCAATGATGCTGATCCGTTGGTCCAGTAAAATGCTCAGCAAAATATTGCATATTGGTTTACCTGCCGCAGGCGAAAACTTGGTGTGGATCCTGCACTTTATGACCGCATCCGCCTTTATCGGCTTAATGGGTGAAACTGCCCTTGCTGCCCAAACCCTCTATTTCCAACTTTCGCTATTTATTATGCTGTTTGGAATTTCCATCAGTATTGGTAATGAGATTATGGTCGGGCATTTAGTGGGCGCAAAGCGCTTTGAAGATGCCTATCGCCGTGCGTTTAAAAGTTTGAAATGGGGCTTTTACGTCACTATCGGCGTGGTGTTTGTGTTCTGGTTATTCCGCGCACCCATCCTCGAAAGCTTAACGGACGATCAAGGCATCATTCAGTTATTGCTGCCAATTTTCTTATTATCCGTATTCTTAGAGCCGGGACGTACTATCAACATCGTCATGGTAAACGCCCTTCGTGCCTCTGGTGATGCGAAATTCCCATTATTAACCGCCGTACTCTTTATGTGGGGGATCGCCATTCCATTAGGCTACTTCCTTGGAATAAAAATGGAAATGGGGTTAATCGGTATCTGGATTGGATTCTTTGTCGATGAGTGGGTTCGCGGGCTCACCAATGCGTGGCGCTGGCGTTCACGTAAATGGCAAAGTAAACGCCTCGATTTAGAAAGCTAAGCTCACCGTATCCTACCTATGAAAATAGGTAGGATTTTTGTGATCGGCATCATATTTAAAAATATTTACCCCAAACAAATCATATTAGAGATAAATTTTCTCTCTCATCCCCATTTATCCATAAACATTGTGAAGTTTTTCTCCGTCCTCTTCATTAGAATAATTCCATCACCACATGACTTTTAGGGATATCACCATGGCAACGCAAACTGAAGAACTTCTCTGGCAATATTTTATCAATGCCGTCAAACAAGACGTTAAACCTGCTCTGGGTTGTACTGAACCCATTTCCCTTGCTTATGCAGCGGCAAAAGCAGCGTCTTATCTGTCATCGCCAGTGATCCGCGTTGCCGCATTTGTTTCCCCTAATCTCATGAAAAATGGTATGGGCGTCACCGTTCCGGGAACAGGAATGGTGGGATTACCGATTGCCGCGGCGCTAGGCGCAGTGGGTGGTGATGCCGACGCTGGGTTAGAAGTATTAAAATCAGCATCACCTGAAGCAATTGCACGCAGTAAAGCGATGCTCGCGGACGGTTCCATCACCGTTGATATTAAATCCCCTTGTGATGATGTTGTTTATTCAGAAGCGACAGCCTACAGCGACAATGATTCTGCCACGGTGATCATCGCAGGCTCTCACACGCATATTGTCAAAATTATCCATGGTGATCAGGTTCTGTTCGATATTACTGAGAATAAAACAGAAACCCGGGATCCCGTTGATTGTGGTACCGATGTCAGCTTACCGAAAGTCACTGCTAAAGCGGTTTATGAGTTCGCAACTCAAGCACCATTAGACGATATTCGTTTCATTCTTGAAGCCGCACACTTAAATGATGCGTTATCTCAAGAAGGTTTGCGCAATAGCTACGGCCTGCATATTGGTAAAACGTTGCAGGCTCAACGTGACCGCGGTTTATTGTCCAAAGATTTATTATCCGAAATTATGATCCGCACAACGGCAGCCTCTGATGCACGTATGGGCGGTGCGGTATTGCCCGCCATGAGTAATTCCGGTTCCGGTAACCAAGGTATTGCAGCTACTATGCCGGTCGTTGTCACCGCAGATTATCTGCAATCTACCGAAGAACAGTTAGCTCGTGCGCTGATGCTCTCCCATTTAATGGCCATTTATATTCATAACCAACTGCCTGCGCTTTCTGCATTATGTGCGGCAACCACCGCAGCAATGGGTGCTGCTGCTGGGATTGCATGGTTATTGGAAGCTCGCTATGAAGTGGTCGCAATGGCAATCTCAAGCATGATCGGCGACGTCAGCGGCATGATCTGTGATGGGGCATCCAACAGCTGTGCAATGAAAGTCTCCACCAGTGCGAGTGCGGCATACAAAGCCGTACTGATGGCACTAGATAATAGCTGCGTAAGAGGCTCGGACGGAATTGTGTCGGATGATGTGGATCAGTCGATTGCGAATTTGTGTTCGTTGGCGGCGGGCTCAATGCGGCATACGGATGTCCAAATCATAGAAATAATGTCCTCCAAAACTCTTCGTTCTTAACGCTGCTGGTGCGTTGACTTCTCTTAGCTACCCTAGTCACATACTATTGTATGCTCCTAGGGATAGCTGGCGTTTGTCGCCTTCCTTCAGCGCTAATAACTTTGAGTTTAATTTTGATTTCTGAATTTTATTCTGGCTTCTGATGACTTTGAATTTAATTTTACTTTCTGATTTTATTCTGACTGCTGATTTTTAATTTCTGGTTTCTAGTGCAGCGAATTTTTCGCGGATTTCGGCTTCAGGGAGATCGATGCCGATGAAAACGAGGACGCTGCTGCGCGTTTCATCTTCACCCCAATCTCTGTCCCAATCGGCGCTATACAGGCGCTGGACGCCTTGGAATAACAGGCGCTTTGGTTCGTCGATAATGGACAAAATTCCCTTATAGCGTAATAAATTATCTGCAAAACCGAGTAATAAATCTTCCATCACTTGGGAGACGGCCATCAACTCAACCGGATAATCAAACTCCAGCACAATCGACCCCACCTCATTTTGCTGCTTAGGCGCAAAACGGAACGTCGGTTGCTTAACATTGAGTTTTGAATCCAACAAAAAGCCTTCAATATCTAGCAGCAAATCTAAATTAATATCCCCATGAACCACTGGATAAATCGGTGCTCGGGCATTAATGCGCTGCAAACGCTCAATCAACGCATCGGTATTTGGCTCAATATCGGTTTTGGTGAGAAGGATTCGGTCAGCATAACCAATTTGCGCTTGGGCAATGGCGAAATCATTAAGCTGCTTATCGGCATGAACTGCATCCACCAAAGTAATAATGCCATCCAATAAATAACGCTCGCACAGCACTTCATGAGAGAAAAATGTTTGTGTAATCGGACCAGGATCGGCCATTCCCGTACACTCAATCACTAAACGCTCAAAATCGAGTTTGCCGCTGTCTAAACCATCCAATAAATCCAACAGCGCATTTTCTAATTCATTAGAACGACTGCAACAAATACAGCCATTACTTAAGGTGGTGATTTGCGTGGCACGGTCGCCAATCAACGCATTATCGATAGGAACTTCGCCGAACTCGTTTTCGATCACGGCAATTTTATGGCCATGCTCCGCGTTGAGAATGTGGCTCAATAGCGTGGTTTTTCCTGCCCCCAAAAAGCCCGTTAAAATCGTTACATTGATTGGTTTCATTATTGCCCTCATCATGCCATTCATTGATAAGAAAGTTCGTTAACAGCAGCGAAATCCGCCTTTACCATTGCCGCCGTAGCGAGCATCTTGTCGTTCACGAAAAAACTCTTTATAGGTCATCACAGGTTTATCGGGGTGATTATCTTTCATGTGCTGCACGTAAGTATCGTAGTCGGGGATCCCCACCAGCATACGCGCGGCCTGCCCTAAATATTTACCAGTTTTACCCAAGTTTCCAAACATAACCATCTCCAAAGGCAAAATGCCCGACACTGCATTTTCGTACAATGTCGGGCTTCCCTTACTGTTTCGAGTGAAACTTAACTCGATGCATTATTCTGCTCTTAGTGTGAAGATGACACTTTCACACCCTCTTTAGGAACAGGAACATAAGGGGTTTCTTTATCTGTACGATTTGGGTTTTTATGGGCTTTCATTCCCACACGGATACCGTAGAAGATAATACCGTAAACCACCACTAAGAACAGAATACTCAGACCCGCGTTAGTGTAGTTATTAATAATAATGTGATTCATATTAGTAATTTCTTGTGCCGTTAACTCAGCACCACCCGCGGCGATTTTCTCTTTGTAAGATTTCGCTAAGTATAAGAAACCTTCAAGTTGAGGATTATCGCTGAATAATTTCAGTCCCAGAGCCCATGTGGTACAGATTAATAACCATACCGCTGGTAACACAGTGACTAAGATGTATTTACTGCGTTTCATCTTAATCAATACAACCGTACTCAGGACTAACGCTACCGCTGCCAGCATCTGGTTGGAGATACCGAACAGTGGCCACAAGCTCTTAACGCCGCCCAGTGGGTCAACAACGCCTTGATACAGTAAATAACCCCATAAACCTACGCATCCAGCTGTACCGATGATCCCAGCAAACAGAGAGTCGGTTTTCTTCAGGAATGGCACGAAGTTACCCAGTAAATCTTGCAGCATAAAGCGGCCAGAACGGGTACCCGCATCCAGTGCCGTTAAGATAAACAGTGCTTCAAACAGGATACCGAAGTGATACCAGAAGCCCATATTGGCAGCAGGCATAATTTCGTGGAATACAAATGCAATACCGACAGCTAAGGTTGGCGCACCACCGGCACGGTTCAGAATCGAAGGTTCACCAATATCTGTCGCTGTTTGCATAATTTGTTCAGGGGAAATCACAAAGCCCCATGAACTGACCGTTGCTGCTGCATGAACAGACACATCTTTCAGTTGTGCCATAATTGCCGCGCCATCAGGGCCACCCAGCTCATGCAGGTTAGGCATAGTGATACCTAATGCTGATGGTGGAGTGTTCATTGCAAAGTACAGACCTGGCTCGATGATAGAAGCGGCCACTAGCGCCATGATAGCCACGAAAGATTCCATTAACATCGCACCGTAGCCGATGTAACGCGCGTCTTTCTCGTTCGCTAACAGTTTTGGCGTCGTACCTGAAGAGATTAAGGCGTGGAAACCGGATACCGCACCACACGCAATGGTGATAAACAGGAATGGGAACAGTGTACCTTTCCAAACTGGACCAGAACCATCAACAAACTGCGTCACCGCTGGCATTTTCAGTTCAGGGTTAAGGATAACAATACCCACTGCTAAACCAACGATAACCCCGATTTTCAGGAATGTAGCTAAGTAGTCACGAGGCGCCAAAATCAGCCATACAGGCAGTAACGCGGAAACAAACGCATAACCGACTAAAGCATAAGTAATAGTTGTATCTTTAAAGGTCAGTGCTGGGCCCCAGTAAGGGTCGTGTGCAATCACACCACCAAACCAAATAGAAGCGACTAACAGTGCAATACCGATAACGGCAATTTCACCCACACGTCCCGGTCGGATATAGCGCATGTATATCCCCATAAAGAGCGCAATCGGCACAGTGGAGCAAACCGTAAAGACACCCCATGGGCTTTCTGCCAGTGCTTTAACCACGATCAGCGCCAATACGGCGAGGATGATGATCATAATTAAGAAGCAGCCAAACAGTGCTAGCGTACCTGGGATCGGACCCAATTCTTCTTTAACTATCTCACCAAGGGATGCACCGTTACGGCGTGAGGAGATAAACAGCACCATAAAGTCCTGTACCGCCCCCGCAAGGACAACCCCTGCCAGTAGCCACAATGTTCCCGGTAAGTAACCCACCTGAGCCGCCAATACTGGTCCAACTAATGGACCCGCCCCTGCGATAGCCGCAAAGTGGTGACCAAACAGAACGTTTTTATTGGTTGGAACATAGTTTAAGCCGTCATTATTAATGACCGCTGGTGTAGCACGCGTTTCGTCCAGCTTCATCACTTTTTTAGCGATATATAAGCTGTAGTAGCGATAAGCAATCAGATACACCGCCACTGATGCGACGACGATCCATAATGCACTAATGTGCTCGCCGCGTCTTAGCGCGACAACCCCTAAACAGATTGCACCGATGATCCCGAGGATCATCCATGGAATGTGTTTTAAAATACCATTTTTGTTCATAGAACACCCTTCTGAGGTAGAACGAACATGCCATTAATACGTAATTACCGTTTATTAAACTGCGAAAACGTTGTTTTTAGTCGTTTTCGATGAATAACAAATGATTTTTTAATAGGCAGTGGTTGAATGATTTTGAATGTGAAAAATTGAGTTCTGCCATAGTGGGTATGGTAAGAAATTACTATCAGGAAAAGCGAAAAGTTACCTTGAGTGGTGGCATACAGAATTAAGCGGTTAGTTTTTTGCAGTGAATGGTTTTCAAGCGTCGCCCAACCCTCAAAAAATGTGATCTGAGTATCAAATATTTTCCATTTCAATAAGTTAAGCAATTTTTAAAATCATGTTTAAATTGTGACTTTTGTTAAATCCCAGAGGGTAATACATGAATAAAACGCTAATTCCCCCCCTTGAGCGGATTAACAATTTCTTGCCATTCTCCCCCAATCCACCAGCTATGTTCTCCGTCGGTTTGCCGCTCACACTTCTCGCCGACCTTGGCTTTACCGTTTTCGAATGGATATGCACAATCATAAATCGGCTCAATCACAATCTCTCCAGTTTGTGCGTTGGCATAACCTATTTTTTCCCCCTGACGAATTCGGTATAGCCCTTCACTCGCAGGGTCAAGACCATTATCAAAATAGTAAAACTGATACACTTCATTATCCTGCTTATCCACGAGCCTGATGCCACCTTTTGTATATACGCTTCCTTTAAGGCAATACAGGAAAGGTGAAGAAGGTTCAAAGCAGCGGATTTTTTCACTTTCTTCTTCTGCCATTAACTGAAACTGTTCTTCGAGTGGCATGGCAGCTGCCATCGTCGTCAACACAGAACTCATCAGCATGCTTTTTATTAGTATCGCTTTCATTCGTAAAGGCGCCTCTCATTTTATTAGGCGCCCAGCATCCCTTAAAGCATTCCTAATGGGTATCAGATAATCACGCAATTCTTTTCTATGCGTCTTTTTCGTTCGCACTATTTTTCACTAAGAATAACCCAATCAATAAAACATTAACTTATTAATAAAATTAAAAACAAGACTAAAAAATTATGAAATTAATATTTTCCTTTTAAATAACAATAATTAGATAAAACTAAAAAATAGTTACATAGGAAATTATTTTTGAAGCGAATCACACTAACAGAACATTATTTATACATTAATAACCCAAAGGCGTTATTGTTAACCAAATGATGATTGAATGTTAATTTCAATGAGGAAATGAAATGAGCACACAAAAATATGACTATATTATTGTCGGTGCAGGCTCCGCAGGTTGTGTTCTCGCCGCACGCCTGATCCAAGAAACCCAAGCTCGCGTGCTACTTATTGAAGCGGGCGGTAGCGATAACCACATGTTTATCCGTATGCCTGCTGGTGTAGCAAAAATTATTGCCCAAAAAAGTTGGCCCTATGAAACCGAACCAGAACCTCACGCCAACAACCGCAAAATGCAAATTGCTCAAGGTCGCGTGCTCGGGGGCAGCAGTTCAGTCAATGGCATGATCTACATTCGCGGGCAAAAACAGGATTATGATAACTGGGAACAAAAGTACGGATGCGAAGGCTGGGGTTATCAATATGTCCTACCGTGGTTTAAAAAAGCCGAACGCAATGAAAGTTTAACCGGAGAATACCACGGCACTGAAGGACCTCTTCCCGTCAGTGAAAACCGTTATCGCCATCCACTTTCTATGGCATTCATTCAAGCGGCTCAAGAACATGGTTTACCTTACGTTAATGACCTTAATGGAGAGAGCCAACAAGGAACCAGTTTCTATCAAACCACCACACACAATGGGGAAAGAGCAAGCACCTCCAAAACCTATTTGAAATCAGTGGCAAATAGCGAGCGTTTAACTCTCAAACTTAATACCCAAGTTAATCGCATTATTATCCGCGATGGGCAAGCGGTTGGCGTGGCTTACCAAGGTAAAAATGGTCACGAAGTCGAAGCCCTAGCGCGAGAAGAAGTGCTAGTTTGCTCCGGCGCAATGGGATCAGCGAAGTTATTGATGCTCTCTGGTATCGGCCCTGAAGAACACCTTTCTTCTTTAGGGATCAAAACCGTAGCGAATTTACCCGTGGGCAAAAACTTTCACGACCATTTGCATATGTCCATCAACGTCACCACCAAAGAGCCTATCAGCTTATTTGGTGCCGACCAAGGCTTTGCCGCTATCAAACATGGTTTTGAGTGGATGGCATTTCGCAGTGGGCTACTCGCCTCGAACGTTTTAGAAGGCGCCGCCTTTAAAGACAGTTGCAACCAAGGTCGCCCAGATGTGCAAATTCACTTTTTACCTATTTTAGATAGCTGGGATGATGTACCGGGGGAGCCGCTACCTGCCGCTCACGGTTTTTCACTGAAAGTCGGTTACTTACAACCTAAGTCTCGCGGGGAAATTTTACTGCGTAGCCAAAACCCGCAAGATCCGTTAAAAATTCACGCCAATTACTTGGCTGAACCAGAAGATATGGCAGGTTGTAAACGTGCGGTGAAATTCGGTTTAGAGGTATTAAGCCAGCCATCATTGCAAGCTGTCAGTAAAAATACATTGATGCCACCAGCCCAAGTTCAGCATGATGAGGAGCAATTAGAAGAGTTTGTGCGTAATTTCTGTAAAACGGTTTATCACCCTGTTGGCACTTGCCGTATGGGAACCGATACCGCAAATTCCGTCACGGATTTACGTCTTCGCGTTCATGGGATCAACAAACTACGTGTGGTGGATTGTTCTGTGATGCCAGAAATCCCAAGTGGCAATACCAATGCGCCAACCATCATGATTGCGGAACGCGCAGCCGCGATGATTATTGAAGATAGGCAATAATCCCCCTAAAAAGCCCCCCGCCTAAACCCAGCATGGCGGGGGATAATCACTAGCCTGTTACTTTCACTCGAGCCGCCGCTGTTTTTGCCATATCTAGGGCTTGCTCAATCGAATCTCCGACCGCGAGCGCCACACCTAAACGACGAGTCCCCGAAATTTCCGGTTTGCCAAATAAACGCAATTGAATATCAGAACCAAGTGCCTCATGAATGCCCGAAAAAACTACATTCCGGCTATGCAGCTCTGGTAAAATCACGGCCGATGCGCTAGCCCCATACTGGCGAACAGTGCCAATCGGTAAGCCTAAGAACGCGCGGACATGTAATGCGAATTCAGATAGGTTTTGAGAAATTAACGTCACCATGCCTGTGTCATGAGGGCGAGGAGAGACTTCGTTGAAAATGATCTCATCGCCACAGACAAACAGCTCCACACCAAATAAGCCGTATCCACCTAAAGCGGTGACAATTTTCTTCGCCACATCCTGCGCTTTTTGCAAAGCAATGTCACTCATCGCTTGCGGCTGCCAAGACTCGCGATAATCGCCTTTCTCTTGGCGATGCCCCACTGGTGCGCAGAAATGCACACCGTCTGCCGCGCTAATGGTTAATAAGGTAATTTCAAAATCGAAATTCACCATTTTTTCAACAATCACGCGCCCTTGACCTGTACGCCCGCCTTCTTGGGAATAATTCCACGCACTATCAAGCTGCTCCGCGGAGCGAATGATGCTCTGCCCTTTCCCCGACGAGCTCATGACTGGTTTTACAATGCAGGGAAAGCCAATTTCATGGGCTGAGGCTTCAAAATCCGCTTTCGTTTCCACGAAGCGGTATTCAGAGGTTGGGAGCTGTAGCTCTTCAGCTGCTAAACGGCGGATCCCTTCACGGTTCATGGTTAAGTAAACCGCATTAGCAGATGGCACGACTTTTTGACCTTGCTTTTCGAGTTCCACCAACGTTTTGGTGGCAATCGCTTCAATCTCAGGCACGATAAAATCCGGTTTCTCGCTCGCAACAAGTTGGCGTAGTGCTTCACCATCCAACATATTAATGGTGTAGCTACGATGAGCAACATGCATCGCGGGTGCGTTGTCATAGCGATCCACCGCAATCACTTCAATACCCAAACGCTGGCACTCAATCGCCACTTCTTTACCTAACTCCCCCGAACCGAGAAGCATAACTTTTGTCGCGCTAGAACAAAGTGCAGTACCTAATTGGCTCATGATAATGACCTTATATCCCCAGAGATAAATGCTGCTACATAAAAGATAATGTCTAAAAAGATGGCAGGGATTATATACGCAATCGTTTGCTTTGACCATAATAGAAGCGCAGCCTGCTGACGGTATTCTCCGTAAACAGGCTAATTGATTAAAATCACAGGTTAAATTTGAGGAGGTTCATCTCGCCCGGTCACATAAGGTTGGCGGCGCGCACCTTTGCCATAGCGTTTATGAAGCAGCGCTAACACACAAAACAGTAGGCCAATCCAAATCAAGGTGAAGCTGACACCTTTGACCCAATCGAAAATTTCATTAAACAGGAAAACGGCTAACAAGAATTGAATTGTTGGCTCTATATATTGTGCTAAACCAATCACCGTTAATGTGGTGCGTTTAATCGCTGCCGTGAAAAAGAGCAATGGAATGATAGTCACAGGTGCCGCCAACATGTACAACACTTTGGTTTGCCAATCACCATTTTCTACCGCGCTCATTCCATGTGCGGATAACCACCATGTAATACCTACCGCTAGGGGTAATAACCAGAGCGCCTCTAAAAACAGCGAGGTGATAACATCAAAACGAATAAATTTACGGATCAAACCATAAACCGCAAAGGCGCTTCCCATCACTAAGGCTAAAACGGGTAGTTCTCCATATTGAATGATTTGGTAGGCAACACCGGAGAAAATAAACACAACCGCAAGCTTTTCAGCGAAGACTAAACGCTCTCGCAAGAAAATCACACCAAGCAAAATGGAAAATAAGGGATTAATAAAATAACCCAAGCTCGCAGCCAGTACTTGTCCATGGGTTAAAGCATAAGTGAAGGTTGTCCACGACACCGCCATAATCGAGGAGCTAAAAAAACATAGCACAATTGAACGTTTATCTGCCCACACTTGTTTCCACAGGGATTTATTCTTGATAAGCAACCGAATAAAAAATAAGAACGGAAGAGACCAAATCAATCGTTGCGCCAGTAATTCCATGGCTTGAGCATCTGGAAGTAACCGATAAAACAGCGGGGTTATCCCCCAAAGAATATAAGAAAAGATAGCTAATGCTACCCCGGAACGCAGCAACATAATTTATCCGTATGAAAGTGTGGTTGATTTTTCTTCTCTATAATACGCCAATAACGGAAAGATAATAGGTTGAAGTGCAAACTATCACTAAGGTTATCGACCAATTTATTCACACTAAACACTTTTATTAATGATATGAAAACCTATAGTGCAATATCTTTTAAGGAAATCATTACGTGTATTCACTCACTTTTTTAGAGTGCATTGCAATTTTACGGAGCGAATTTTAATAACTACATCACAAAACATAAAAACAGATAAAAAATATCAAGGCGGATGATTAATTAAATTTCATAAAATTGCTAATAGTGCTTTTTATGACTAACATTTTGCGATATTATTACTTAGCTAAATAACATTATTTTCATGTTATCTAGAAAACATAATAATCGTAAGACAAGCTTAAAACTCTATCTTGTTACAAAACATTAAACAGATGTTACGTTTTGACACATACTTTAACTTTTGTTTCTTTTTTATATTAAAATTAGGCTAGTACTTTTTTTAATATCAATTACGTTCAGCAATAATCTATAAAAAAGAATAGTTGAAAATATATTGCCATTTTCATCGGTAAATTATTCTCATTCTATTAAACTACGTTAATTTGAATGTCAAATCCGTTTAACAGGAGTTTGGTGATGAATAGCGCCATTCATGTAATCGTTGAAAACGATCATGTCTTTAAGAATAAACTGAAATCAAAGATGGAATCTTTTGATTTTATTTTTAAATTCTATAATGACGAAGAGGTATTTATTAGTACTTATACTTACCCTAAAGAAGAGAATGCAAAGGATTGTGTTTTATTATTCGTAGGCAATAACTCAAGTCATATTAATAAATTAAAAAACCTTACTCAATCTTTAGCCGTTGTCCCTGTTATCGTCATCGCAGAAGAACCTTCCGCGGCACTATGCAGAGACTGTTTCAAGGCTGGAGCCTTTGATTTCTATGCATTTCCATTTGATGACAGAGTGTTTCTAAGCGCTATTCAAGGAGCTAATGAACACTTTGATAAACAAAATGAAAATCATAAAAAATATATCTATTTAGCCGATAAATTCGACCGTCTTTCTGCAAGAGAGCGTGAAATCATGGACATGATTTTAGACGGGAACACCAGCAGAGAAACGGCTGAAAAACTATCATTATCACCAAGAACCGTAGAAGTACACCGTTCAAATATTTATACAAAACTAGGAATAAAATCACTGCCTCAATTAATCCAAGAGTATGAATATATTAATACTTATTCTGCAAACGCTTAATTATCTTTATTCACCAGACACCCTTCCTGCCTAATGGTTTATCAAAAAATCATTAGGCATTTTTTCATCCTCGATGATCATCCAGAAAAATATAATTAAATTTAGATTTTTATTTAGATAACGATTTAGTTTAATCATTTAACTTAACTATCCATTTAACTATTCGGTTAACTATTTTTCACTATCAAACTTAGCATAACGATTATGCACTTTATTTCGCTTTATTAATTTATCACCCTAAAATAACTATTTCTTAATCAATAGTGGAAAATTAAATAAATTGCACTATCATTTTTATACAAGGAAACTGTTACTCTGGTTATTAATAAAAAAATCGCATTTATAGCTAAATGTAAGATTAATATATTTAGTTTAAAATAAAATATAAATCTATATATATCCCCATAGCCATTTACTCTAACTGTGAGTATGTGTATTCAATGAAATAAAAATCTATAACATCAAATTAAAACCAATTCCTAAAAAAAAACGTACTGAGATCAACATACTTATCGACAAGATAGGTTGATAATCTTAGCTCTTTTTCATTTCTTCTCTTTCGTTTCGCTGCAAGGCGTGACTGAGCCCGCAATCAATATGCATTGATAGTTGGGCTTAGTGATTACCGTAAGGCTGTGTGATTTGAATGCTTCGAACGTTTTCAGCATTGCTGCAGAAAACCAGTAGAAGCTTTTTTATTGGCTGGGCTGTTTTTATTGGGATTATAGCTTGTATTCGCGAATATCAATCTGATACTGCTTCAACTTGCGCCACAGTGTCGTACGTCCCATATTTAACGCTTGATGCATCTCCTGAATTTTTCCGCCGTAAGCCAGTGCGGCTTCGATAATTAACGCTTTTTCCACTTCATGAATGTTCAAGTCATGGAACAGATTATGTCCGAGAGTCTTCTCTGAAAGTTTTTGCCAGTAAAAGTGACACTTCAACTTTTCACTGATTTCTCGCCCTAGGGTAAGAGTGAGTGCTAACAATATATTGCTGCTGGTTGGCTCCCCACGTAACACCAACGTGGCTAGCAAGCGCGTTTCATCATAAATAGGGGCGAAATAGTAAGTATGTCCTTGTGAGTTAATCGGCTGCTCATCTAACGAAGTAACCTGCATTTGAGAGAATATCCAAGATGGTAACATGGTGCTGCTGTCTGATTTACGGTTAGACCATAAGGTTTGACCATATTTATCCAACAACATTCCTTCAATGTCAAAATCATGGATAGGTGATAAGCCACTTGTGATGGCTTCACTTGCCAGTTGTATCAATAACTCCGGATTAATGGAGCATGAAGATTTTTCTGTAAGCTGTGCGAGTTTGGGAATTGTAAAATCAATAGTCATAATCAGCCTTATTCTTCGATAAGTATTCTCTCTGATTATGTCAAGTTGTCAGTTAAGTTTTATATCCTAGATCAAGTTATGATTTGATAGATTTTGGCGGGATGATATAGATCAAGTATTTGAAATATAGAAAAAACCCAAAACAGTGGGTTATATCGAAAAAAGCCTGCGAAAGTGATCCGCAGGCTAAATTTCGAGCCAGATAATAGCCTATTTTTTATTCACTAACAACGGTGCCCCACAGGTCATATTCATCAGCATGCTCAATCAGCACTTTAACGATATCCCCTGCTTTCACATCAAACTCGCCATTGAGGTACACCATGCCGTCAATTTCTGGTGCATCGGCCATACTACGGCCTACAGCACCTTCGTCATCGACCTCGTCGATAATAACTAAAAGCTCGCGACCCACTTTCTCTTGTAAGCGCTGAGTGGATATCTCTTGCTGAAGCTGCATAAAGCGATGATAACGTTCTTCTTTAATCTCTTCAGGGACTTGATCAGCCAGTTCATTCGCTTTTGCACCTTCAACTGGGCTGTATTTAAAGCAACCGACTCTATCTAATCGCGCTTCTTGTAAGAAATCCAACAGCATCTGGAAATCTTCTTCTGTTTCACCTGGGAAACCGACAATAAACGTCGAACGCAATGTTAGTTCAGGGCAAATTTCACGCCAGCGTTTGATGCGCTCTAACGTTCTTTCTACCGCGCCTGGGCGTTTCATCAGTTTTAAAATTTTCGGGCTGGCGTGCTGTAATGGAATATCCAAGTAAGGCAGAACTTTACCTTCGGCCATTAATGGGATCACATCATCAACATGTGGGTATGGATAAACGTAATGCAGACGAACCCAAACGCCCATAGACGCTAGCTGTTCACATAATCCAACCATGCTGGTTTTTACTGGCTGACCATCCCAGAACCCTGTACGGTGTTTAACATCCACACCATAAGCAGACGTATCTTGAGAAATCACCAGTAACTCTTTCACACCTGATTCCACTAAACGTTTGGCTTCATTGAGTACATCGCCAATGGCACGACTATCTAAGTCACCACGCATTGAAGGAATGATGCAGAAAGTGCAACGGTGGTTACAGCCTTCCGATATTTTTAAGTAAGCGTAATGTTTTGGCGTTAATTTTACGCCTTGCTCTGGGACTAAACTAAAGAACGGATCATGCTCTGGTTTTGGCACATAGTGGTGAACGTGATTTAACACTTGTTCATAACTATGTGGGCCCGTAATTTCTAATACCTTCGGGTGAACTTCACGGATTTGGTTCTCTTTTGCGCCCAGGCACCCTGTCACAATCACTTTACCATTTTCGTTCAACGCTTCGCCGATAGCTTCTAACGATTCTTGAACGGCACTATCAATAAAGCCACAGGTGTTCACGATAACCAGATCGGCATCGTCATAGCTAGGAACGACTTGGTAACCATCAGTACGCAGCTCCGTTAAGATACGCTCTGAATCAACGAGATTTTTTGGACAGCCAAGCGAAACAAAGCCAATCTTTGGCACTGAATTCGTATTTTGCGACATAGCTCACTTCTTTATTGTGTTATAGATATTTTTTAAAAAATGGGCTGGATTTTACCTGAAGTATAGCGGGAATTGTATATTTTTTGGCGGTGGGAATGACAAAACGGTTACTTGTGCAGTTAATCCTATTGATGCCGATAACATTATTTAACACACTAATAATGAGATATTTCTAATGAAGAAACTACTGCTCCTATCCATACTTTTTAGCTCATCACTCTATGCCTTTGAAGCTGATGTTGGAAAAGTATGTAAAGCAGCTTCCGCTGCAATGTTTGGTCGTGATCATAAAATCATGCAATTAGAGAAAATTGAATCTGCAGTTGCATATGTACACTACATCAGACCTGTTGACGGAACACGGTGGGCAATTAAGTGCAAGCTAATAGGTAATCAAGTGATGTGGGCATCTAACAACCCAGATAGTATCGGGCGTTGGAGAGATGATCCATTAGATGAAAAGGTATTTTATAACGTTAAAGATGATCAACTCAGTATCACCGAAATGTACAGTGATGGCTCAAATATAAAAAAAACCTATCCTGTAAAAGAACTTTAATCATTTCAGTGATAGTCATGCAATCATAGAAAGCTGTTGATTTACTAATTGTAAAAATGAGAAATGACATTTCGAGCGAAATTCCCGCGCCATTTCTAGCGCAGGGATTCACTCAGAAAAACAGCAAAGATTAGCGGTTAATTGAGCGGGCAATGCGGGAATAGGTATGTCTAACACCGCGGATCACAATACTGTAATTCAAAATATTCTCTGGCAAGGCAATGCCGTTATAACCTGAGTCACCAATATGATGTAAATCTGTTCCTGCCATTTTGCACATTAACGCAATCTGGCGGATGGTTTGCAGATCAGCCCCTTCTTGGGACGTGCCAATCGCCGTCATGGTCATCACTCGCTGAGAATGGCAATAACTCACCATTTTCTGCACAAATTCCGAGGATATTCCCGGAACGGTTCCCGGTGCTGGCAATAAAATAATATCCGCACCACTCTTAATAAAGGAATGAATATCCTCTTCGGTAATTAACTGCTCAGCAGACGCATTGAGGACTCCCGCTGCATGCATTTTTCCCGTAATAAGAACGATATCTTCCCCCACCACCGCTTTGAGTTCTTTGAGGCTTTGGTTGATTTCTTGGTTAGTGACACCATTACCCGGATTCCCTGTCAGGACAATAATATCTGCCCCCATCTGTTTTAATTTCAAGGCATTTTTGACAGTGGCCAAACGCCCTTCCGAAATTTTCCACTGTTTATCTTGATGGGGATTATTAAACCCTGCAGGAACTGGTTCCAAATTCACACCAATCGCACGTCCTGTTAAGTGCTTTAAGGTACGGATAATGTCATCGGGTGCAATGCCTTCTGGTAAACCTTGCATCACAGGATTATTCACATCAAAAACATTCAATAGCAAAATATCTGCGCCTTGGCTTGCTGCCAGTTCCGCATTAGTGACGTTCATCAAGACGGGCTGAATAGTCCCGATAGTTTCACTCACCAGTAATCGCCCTTCGCTGGCTTTAATCGCTTCTAGTAAGTTTTTCTTGTTCATTTTTGCAATTTCAGAAGCGGAACAATCCAAATAACGTTTTTGCATCTCCAGTACCTCGATTTTATACCTAATAAATACCGATCAACGTTTCGACTATAGCATGTGAAACCGACTACAGTGTCTGAAGCAAGTCACCTTTCTAATACTTATTTTTTATCACTAAAAAAGAAAGCATTAACACTTTGATTAATATTAAATTTAAATATATTCATAGTAAGGATTGGATATAAGCCTAAAACATTCTGCTTGTTTTTGATTAATAGTAATGATTATCATTATGCTTCTAACTTCATTCAGGTAAGGATGTCACAATGAAATTCGCTTATCAGGCAGCCGTTTCGGGCTTAGCCTTATTCTCTCTATCCGCCTTTGCTCAAGAGTATCCTCTCGGTCACCCAGTCATTAAAAACGGCATGGAAATTCAAGGTGTTTATTTACAGCCTATCACCATGGACACCGAAGAAGGTCATCACAAGATGGCTCACCTGCCAGCGGATAAAGCCGACGTTCACTTAGAAGCCGACATCCACGCCGTAGAAGATAACCCGAACGGCTTTGCAGAAGGCGATTGGATGCCTTACTTAACTGTCGAGTATGCCGTCACCAAGCTGGGCGATAAGCCACAGACTCAATCAGGCACCTTTATGCCGATGGTAGCGAGCGATGGTCCTCACTACGGTGAAAATATTAAACTGGATGGTAATGGTAAATATCGCGTTACTTATAAAATTTACCCACCTTCACACAATCAACAAGCTGCTTTCGGTCGCCACATTGATAAAGAAACCGGGGTTGCTCCTTGGTTCGAACCGTTTGAAGTCTCTTGGGACTTTGACTATGCCGGCATAGGTCGCAAAGGCAGTTACTAATTTTTCAATGATGCGCTGAGGGCTTTCGCGGGGGTAATATTCCGCGCGAGCCCTTTTTCGCTAGTAAGGAACTCTCAATTTTTAATAAGTTTGAGCCAACAATGAAAACATTACTCAGCTTTTTACTGGTTTTTATTTGCGCATTACTACCGCAATCTGCCTTAAGCGCCGAAAAATATACCGTTGAATTAGAAATGAAAAATGGGGATTTAATCCCTCGCGTTCTGGAAGTGCCAGCAAAAACCATTATTCGTATCAAAATTACCAATACCGGCACTGAACCCGCAGAGTTCGAAAGTTTGCAACTGCGCAAAGAAAAAGTATTAGCCCCCGGTGCCAGTTCCGTGGTGGTCATTGCACCGTTAAAACCAGGTAGTTACACATTTTTCGACGATTTCCATCTGTCACATCCAAAAGGCGAGATCATCGCTAAAGAGTAGGACTCAACATGGGACAAGTTCTCTTCGTAGTTTGGCGCGAAAGTTTTGAAGCGCTATTAGTTATCGGCATCATCTATGCGTGGATCAAACGCCACCCTGATGCTCGTAATGGGATGAAATTCCTCTGGGGCGGTGTTGGACTGGGTATCGCCATGTCCATCTTACTCGCACTGCTGATTTATGGCGTATTCAATGTCCTTGATGACACAGGACAATCTATTTTCATGATAGTCATGGAGATCCTCGCCTGTATCTTGATTGTTCAAATGGTCTATTGGATGAACAAAAGCGGCGGCTCGATGAAAAAAGAGCTGGAATCGGGTATTAATCGTAATGCAGAACACCACAGTTGGTGGGGCGCGACCTTGATTATCGCCATCGCGATTGCCCGTGAAGGCAGCGAAATTGTCGTTTTCCTTTCCAGTTTTATCATGTCGTTAACCGCTGAAAATGCTAACGAATTTATCTTTGAAGTTGCCGCAGGTATCGTTATTGCGGGTATGACTCTGTATGCCTTCTTATTAACTAACCGCATTATTTCGTGGAAAATTTTCTTTAAAGTCACTGGCGTGATTTTACTGTTCCTCGCCCTCTCCTTGTTGCTCCGTGGTGTTGAAGAGATTTCAAACTTAATGATTGAGTTTGACTATCCAATTCCTGAATTTTTAATCTACCCTGCATGGGATACCAGCGCATTACTGGATGACTCCGGTGTGGTTGGCAACTTTATCTCATCGTTCTTTGCATACCGTTCACAGCCAATTTGGCTCAGTGTCATCACCTTTGTTATCTATTGGGTTGTGATCCTCGCACTGTTTGTTTGGAGCAAAAAACATGCCGCTAAACGGAACTTACAAAATGCGTAAAATCACCCGCTTAGCCATTAGCGTAATCGTCGCGTCACTCGTGGCATCGACTGCCTATGGCAAAGCCCTACGCTCCCCTGTGCAAACAGGGGACAACATCATCATTGCCAAGGGGGATATTCCCACCCCTGAAAAATATCAGCCCGCCATTCAAGAATACTTATCCTTCGTCAACAAGGAGTTAAGTGAAATGGTGGTGCAATTAGAAAAACTCAATCAAAGTGTGCAAAAAGGTCAATTAGCGCAGGCGAAAGCGGCCTATATTCAAGCCCATCAGCACTATGAAACCGTGCGTCCGGTCATTGTGTTATTTGGTAATACCGACCGAACCATCAACCCTCGTGCGGATTATTTTTTGGATAAAGAAAAAGATTACCGCTTCGTGGGATTTCACTTGGTTGAATACCTTTTATTTTCCAAACAAGATCTCAAAGCGGCACTGCCAGCGTCTGATGAGCTGTTATTAAAAGGGAAAGATTTACAAAAACGTGTCCTGACCGAAACCATTGAAATTCCGAAATTGGTGCAAGCCTCCGCTGATTTTATGGAGATGATCCTCGAAACAAAACTGTCGGGACAAGAGAATATTTATAGTCTCTCTGACCTGTCGGATATGGCGGCAAATGCCAAGGGTTCTCAAGCCATCATCGAGGTTATCAGCCCGTTTATTGAATCCAAGACCCTTGATCAAATAAAAGAAAATGATCAGAAAATTAATAAAATAGTGCAGTCATATCAATTAGCTAAAGGTCAATACAAGCCTTACAGCCAACTAAAACAACAAGACAAAATGGCGCTCTATTCCCTGTTAACGCAACAAGCCGAACTGCTCGCGACATTACGCGCTCAGATGGATGTTGATGTTTACTATAAATATTAAGGCATAAATTTATGCAAGCTAAACTAAAAAGCGAGTCACAACCTTTGGGATTTTCTCAATCTAAAGTATCTCGCCGCCATGCGCTAAAAACCTTAGTCATGGGAGGTGCAATCCTCGCCGCCCCAGCCCTCAGTGCGAAAGCATCCATTGCGGATTGCGAGCTGACTTATGACAAAAGCATCAATTATTTAGGTTCACACCAAGCGGGCGTGTTAACCCCAGAACAGAAAAATGCCTCGTTTATCGCTTTTCGAATCACGTCGACGACTCTTGATGAGCTGCAAACGCTGTTCACTGTATTAACTCAACGCATTGCCTTTTTGACCCAAGTACAAAAATCTACGCCGAATCAGAATGATAAAATGCCGCCCGCAGAGTCTGGAATTTTAGGTACGCTTATTCAGCCTGACGCCTTGAGTATCACGGTCTCCTTGGGCGATAGCTTATTCGATTCACGTTTTGGGTTAGATAAACTCAAACCGAGTCAATTGGTGGAAATGACCAGCTTCCCGAACGACCGCTTAGAAGATAAATGGTGTGGCGGCGATGTGGTGCTGCAAATATGTGCCAATAGCCAAGAAAGCGTGATTTATGCGCTACGCGATATTCTCCGCCACACTTCACCTTATTGGTTTCCACTCTGGAAAATCGATGGGTTCTTACCCTCAAGGGATATTGATAAACGCTCTACTCCAATTAATTTATTTGGTTTTAAAGATGGTACCGGTAATGCGCCAGCCGACGACAGCAAATTAATGGATGAGCTGATTTGGGTCACTGAAGACAGCAAAGAGCCAGCATGGTGCGTTGGTGGAACCTATCAAGCGGTTCGCTTAATTCGTTTTAATCTTGAATTCTGGGATAGAACCCCGCTGGAAGACCAAGAAAATGACTTTGGGCGCCATAAAGCAACTGGCGCACCAATGGGCATGAAGCACGAAATGGATGACCCTGCGTTCGACAAAGATCCTCACGGTGACCGCGTGTTATTTGACTCCCACATGCGCCGTGCCGAACCAAGAAACCCAACGCGCCACACCGCCAAGTTACGCCGCCGCAGTTACAGCTACTCTCTTGGCTTAACCGATAACGGCGCTCTGGATATGGGGCTGATTTTCGTTTCATATCAAAAGAACTTAAAAACCGGCTTTATTGATACTCAAAAACGGTTAAATGGCGAACCACTGGAGCGCTACATTAAACCGTTTGGAGGGGGTTACTATTTCGTTTTACCCGGTATTCAATCCGAGAAAGACCAACTCGCTAAAGGGTTATTTGCCGCGCTGAAAGACGCTAAATAGCGCCATAAAAAAGCCCCGAATATTATTTCGGGGCTTCTAGCACGCTCATTTACAGACTGATTTTATTATCTTCTTATTTTTTGCGATCCTTCGCATCTTGCTCAACTTCCTGTTTCCATTCCTCTGATATTGGTGCAGCATTCTGTTTGGCTTCTACGGCTTTATTGACCGCTTTATATGCCTTATCGTAGCCTGTGCCATCTTGAACATAACCTGTGGCATTAGAACTCTTAATACCGATATTATCCGCAGCCGTAATTGCATCAATATTGGCACCTAAGAAAATAAAGTCCCACTTATCTTCAACTTCTGCAGATTTAATCATAGATTTAATCTTAGCCTGACTATATTTGGTGCTACTGTTCTCTTCACCATCAGTAATAATCACAAACAAAACATTATTGTTCTTGGTGATTTTTCTATTCTCACGCATTTTCACCATGGTATCGCCAATGGCATCTAATAAAGCGGTATTGCCACCGACAGAATAGTCATCTAGCGTGAGGTTTTTAACTTTATCAATGGGTTCTCTATTGTGTAATAAACTGGTTTTATTATTAAACAACACCGTGGTAATAAAGGTTTTACCCGATTTATTTCTATTTTCTGTCAGTACGCTGTTATATCCACCGACAGTGTCAGATTCAAATCCTGACATAGAACCGCTTTTATCCAAGATAAACACTAAGTCTAATACTTCAGTATCTTTAACGGGTTCAACAATGGATTTAGCGCCAGAGACGCTGGAAAAAAAGAGTAGGAATGCAGCAGATATTGCAGTAAAAAATGAAGTCTTAAATAAATTCATCACTGAGCCTCTTTATAATATTATCCTAACGAAACTATCTCTTAGTTTCCGTGTTTCAACGGGATATCACATAAGATTACTCTGCTTAATTTACAAGCAAATTCTTAATTATAAAGACGTTCAGATAAACTTAATGGAATAGACTTATCTTACCCACACACCATAATTTCTGAGTTTGTTAATTTCTTTAATAAACCCATTCAATTTTATATATTCCTCAGCCACATTACTGGAAGGACTTTCAGTATACGTTTCCACTAACTGAACAGTTAATTGATGATATTGCTTATTCAAGTCTTGATGAATATCGACTTTGTTCGCATTTTTCAGCGTTTCCGTTAGCGCGATAATCTCATTCGCCACCGATTGAACCTGTGGATCACGGAAAGCCGCTTGAGGAATTTGATAACTTAAATGCTGACTAATCGAATTATTCTCTTCATTTTGTGGTGAATTAGGCACTAAATTTTGATCGTGTTCGTTAGCAAAATATTCAATTAACTCTGATTGATCAAAACATTTTGATTTAATATCTTCTTGCTTGTATTGCTTATTTTCTGCCCCCGGCAACGCTTTGCCAATTGGGTAAGTACAACGGAATAAATTGCCATCAATCACCACGGCATTACTGCTTTTAATGGGTAAGCTTAATTCGTGCCCATAAATAGTGACATTTCGCGGCGCTGGCTGATAACCCTTATATTTATCTTGCTCGGTATACACTTCCGAGAACGTGTAATACCCCCCTTGATTAGGGTTTAGGATCCCACCGGAATTATGTTCAAACACCATAAATTTGGTGACATGACCGGCATCATCTTCAAGCGTATGTTCACCGCTAACTAATGATATTGAGCCATACTGGTTAGGTTCGACCTGATAATCTTTACCGTCCACTTTAAAGGAAATCGTGTTTTCTGTCGGATTGCTATAATAAAACTTTCCTTTATTTCCCATAAGTTCGAGATCACCACAGGCAGTAATCAATAGCATTACTGTCGTGAGCAGGCTGACTTTCAATATAGCTTTCATGTATATCCTCAACATATTACACATCAAAAAACAGACCAAAAAATAAACAGTCAAGGGTAGTAATCTTATTCATCTCAATAAAAATAGTTTTACGATTAGTGCTTAATACTTCTTACTTATTGAAAATCAAACAATCATGATGAACTATAAAAAATCTGATATAGAAGTACGCTGTAAAATTAAGATTGATGAGTAGGCGTACGACGTAATGCTCTAAATAATAGCTGAAAAACGGATTCCATCATTGGCGTTAGCGTTTGGTTATTACGCATTAAAGATATTGAGCGCATTAATGCGGGTTGTTGTAGCTGTAAAACTTTTAGTTCCGGATCCCGTAAATGCACCGTGTATAACTGAGGTAAAATGCCAATCGCTAATTTCGATCTTACTAATCCATATAAGGTTTCAATATAATCGACTTGATAACGCGGATTAATATTAAAACGATTACTTTCAATTGTTGCGCTCACTAGTCGATTAATATTTCCTTTCGAAAACATGGCAATATCACGGTTATTTAACAGCTTCCACGGCAGATGAAATGCATTATCTGAAATAAATTCATCACGGTGGATCACCGCCACAAAGGGGTCATCTTGCAAAGGATATAAAGTTAATTCGGCAGGAACGGAGCTATCCAATACACCTACCCCAAAATCAATTTCGTTATTCACTAATTTACTCACTAATGCGTCATTCGTTTGGTCATAGAATTCCACATTCAGCTTAGGAAAATGTTGCTGTAATTGTTCAGGAATAATCGGGAATAATAACGAACTGACAGAAGGAACCAGCCCAATACGCAATGTGCCATCGCCCCCCTCCTCGATAATTTTTTGAATATCACTGAAGCCTCGGTGGGAGACACTTAAAATGCGCTCTGCATGAGGTAAGATTGCGGCGCCTAGCTCCGTCAATGTTACTGACGCTGCCGTACGGTTAATCAACTTACCGCCAATCACAGTTTCAATCTGCCGTATCGCGCTGCTCAATGCAGGCTGACTCACCGCTAAGCGATTTGCGGTTTCGGTAAAATGACGTAGATGCGCAAGAGTCACAAAATATTGCAACTGCTTTAATGTTAATGCCGGAAGGCGCTGCCATGGCTCAGTCATTGTATTTCCTCGCAAATTGGATCGTCATTCTTATCATGATGCGCTTCATTATAACCTCTCTTTATGATTCGATAAATTTTATCATCTTGGCAAACGTTTGCCTTGCTCATAAAGTAGCGGCATAAATCTTTGAGATGGTGTTTTATGAAGCTAACAAATCAAACTCGACGTCGTGCCGTACAAGCCGCAAAAGGCGAAGTGCCTTTTGATCTTTTACTCACCAACGCCAATATTATCGATATGGTCACCGGGGAAATTCGACCTGCGGATATCGGTATTGTTGAAGGACTGATCGCCAGCGTACATCCAACCGGAGGTCGTACTGATAGCCATGAAACCCATAATTTATCGGGAAAATTTATTTCCCCGGGGTTTATTGATACCCACGTTCACTTAGAAAGCTCCCACCTTCCTCCTGTTCGTTATGCTGAAATTGTCCTCACACAAGGCACCACCGCCGTATTTTGGGATCCCCATGAACTTGCCAACGTTTTGGGATTAGATGGCGTACGCTATGCCATTGATGCTAGCCGTAATTTGCCACTTGATGTGATGGTTGCAGCCCCCTCTTCTGTGCCGTCAACTCCCGGTTTAGAAATGTCAGGTGCAGACTTCGCAGGACAAGAGATGTCCACCATGCTGAGCTGGCCAGAAGTACGGGGGGTGGCAGAAGTGATGGACATGTTCGGCGTGCTAAATGGCAGCGAACGTATGGAAGAGATCCTCGATGCTGGATTAAACTCCGGCAAAATCATTGAAGGTCATGCCCGCGGGTTAAAAGGCGCTGATTTACAAGCCTATCTCGCTGCTGGCGTCACTTCAGATCATGAGCTTACTTCAGCGGAAGATGCTCTCGAAAAATTACGTGCTGGGCTAACACTGGAAATTCGTGGCTCTCACCCGTATTTGCTCCCTGAAATTGTGGCCGCATTGCAAACACTGCCTCATTTATCCTCACAAATCACAGTATGCACAGACGATGTTCCGCCAGACATATTGATTGAAAAAGGCGGTGTAATTGCACTGCTGAATTTATTAATTGAGCACGGAATGAAAGCAACCGATGTGTTGCGCTTTGCGACACTCAATGGCGCAATTCGCCTACAGCGCAATGACTTAGGTTTGATAGCCGCAGGTCGTCGCGCCAACTTAGTGATTCTTGATTCACTCGATACCTTAAAAGCTCAGCAAGTTTATGTCGACGGCAAAAAAGTGGCAGAAAATGGGCAACTTATTTCGCCAATTGCCACTGAAAATACGATTTTACCGCCATGCGATACTATGCACCTGACGCCAATCTCCCCCCAAGATTGCCAGCTTCAATTAGCTGACCTGCAAAATGGTACTGCGCGTTTACGCCATATTAGCGGGGCCCGCTTTACTCAGTGGGGAGAGGTCGATGTTCAAGTCGAAAACGGTATCGTGCAACTGCCAGATGAATTTAGTTTGATCCGCGTACAACATCGCCATGGACGCCATGATGCCAAACCACAAATTGCCTTACTAAAAGGATGGGGAGAATTACGAGGCGCCATTGCCACCAGCTATTCCCATGATTCCCATAACCTTGTCGTGCTCGGGCGTGATGCCAACGATATGGCGATGGCAGCCAATCTATTGATTGAAAGCGGTGGCGGTATGGCATTAGTTCAAGACGGCAAGATCCTTGCTCATGTGGCCATGCCAATTGCAGGTATGCTATCGGAATTACCTGCACCTGAGCTGGCAGAACAATTTCGCCAACTCAGAGAATTGAGCAGCCAGATTGCTGACTGGGAACCTCCGTATCGCGTATTCAAAGCCATTGAAGGTACTTGCCTTGCTTGTAATGCAGGCCCTCATTTAACCGATTTAGGACTGACTTGCGGTACCACTCGCCAGATAGTTGATGCCGTCTTAGAACGTACTGAAAGCGATAACTGCAGTAAAAATACTCATCCAATAAAAAATAATGATAGGAGCGCCAATTAATGGCTAACGATTCTCTTCATCAGCCAACATCAGGGAGTTGGTTAGAAAGGCGTTTTGCGCTGCGTGAGCGTGGTAGTTCAATCAGAACAGAATGCCTTGCGGGAGCCACTGGGTTCCTTGCAGCCGCCTATTTACTCGTGGTCATTCCCGGATTGTTAGCTGCGGGTGGCATGGATAAAGGCGCTGCTACCACAGGGACCATTATTGTCTTTGTGCTTGCTAGCCTATTAATGGCGTTCTACGCCAACCTGCCTTTTATTGTGGGTCCCGGTATTGGTGGCTCAGTATTAGTGGGGATCACCCTTGCAGGCAGTGAAGGGATTGATTGGCAAATCGGTTTAGGTATCGCCTGCTGGTCTGGAATTCTATTTTTCCTGTTAACCAAATTCGGTTTGCGTGAAGTGGTCACTCGCTCCGTACCACAATCCATCAAATTAGGCTTAACAGCATCTATCGGTCTGTTTGTGGCAGTGTTGGGTTTTCGTAATGCTGGCTTAGTCTTAGCCAACCCAAAAACCAACGCATTAATGCTGGGGGATTTTCTCTCTCCGGGAGCCTTAGTCGCTCTTGCGGGCTTCTTTGTGGCTATCGCATTACAGGCTCGCCGTATTCCTGGTGGGATCTTATGGGCCATTTTGTTCGCTACTATACTGGGCATTCCGTTTGGCGTCACAAAGTTACCCGAAAGCTTTATCGGCATGCCGCATTCTATTGCTCCAGTCTTAGGTCAGGTAGATTTAATTGGCGCCTTAAACATCGCCTTCTTACCTTTCTTATTTGTGTTCTTCGCAGCGGAATTTTTCTCCACCATGGGAACCACACTAGCGGTTGGTGGCGAAGCCGGATTACTGGATAAAGAAGGCAACATGCCGAATATCAATCGCCCGTTTATTGTGGATTCCATCGCAGCAGCGTTAGGTCCAATGGTGGGTATCCCAGCAGCAACCGCATTAATTGAATCTTCAGCAGCCGCTGAAGCGGGTGGTAAAACCGGTATGACCGCATTAGCGGCGGCGTTCATGTTCCTGCTAATGCTACTGTTCACCCCAATCGCGTTAATGATCCCTGCACAAGCCACCGCTCCTGCGTTGATTTTAATTGGCTTAAATATGTTCAGCGGATTACGTAAGGTGGATTTAGCGAACTTTACCGACGGTCTGCCAGTATTAATGATGGTGATGATCACGTTAATCGCGAACAGCTTTGGTACAGGGATTGCAGGTGGGTTACTGTTTTATATCTTAATTAAAGCGGTGGCAGGCAAGTGGCGTGAAATTCCAATCAGTCTGTGGATCCTTGCAGTGCCATTAGTGTATTACTTCTCAACGTTAGTGAAGCACTAAGTCTGCTCCCCTCTTTATTAAAATAGCCTCTACTTGAGGCTATTTTTCTATCTGTTTCTTATTTCTATCTGTTTCTTATTTAAATCCGCATATTAAATCAGTGGTGGAATTTGTGGCTGAATAGGCACTTCGATCACTGTTGGGCCTTGGCGCTTAAATGCCTCACGGCAAGCCGCTTTGACCTCATCCACCGTCGTGGCTTTTAACGCCGTGCAACCATAACCTTTACCCAATGCCACAATATCCAAGTTTGGAATATCCAGCCCAGGGACCCCCGGCGTCTCTTCTAACACCGCGAAAGATTTTAAAATGGCATATTCGCTATTTCGTGGGATCACAAACACAATCGGTAAATTATGTTGTGCAGCGCTCCATAGCCCTTGAATCGAGTATTGCATCGAGCCATCGCCAATAATCGACATCACAGGGCGGTGTCGGCCACTGTCTTTTTCCGCTAAGGCAATTCCCACGCTTGCTGGTAAGTTCCAACCTAATGATCCACTGGCAAAGGTATAGAAAGAATCCGGTGCATCGATTGGCCATTCACGGTGCAACTCGCCAAGGTTTGATGGCGACTCCTCCACTAAAATTGTCTCTTTCGGGGAAACGTCTCTCAGTGCTTTAAACAACTGAGCTGCACTTAATACCGTTGAATTTCCTTTCATCTCTGGTGCAGCAGGATGTGGAGCCATACCATGAGACTGTTTCTCAACCTTATTTTTCGAGGCCGTTCTAGCATTCACTAACGATGTCAGTCCTTCAATGGCCAATACCGCATCACTGAGTAAGCTGTCGCCAACGGGTGCTCTTCCTACCTCGATAGGATCATCGGTAATGTGCAGTAAACGCATTCCATCTGGTAAATAACTTCCTGCTACATAAGGATAATAACGGAAAACAGGCGCCCCAATAATCAACGCCAAGTCATGTCCTTTCAGTTTGTCTGACAGCGGCCCCATAGCAAAAGGCAACCCACCTGCATACAACGGATGAGTTTCAGGGAATGGCGGACGTTCCGATGCTGGCGCCGCCCAAACAGGCACATTTAATTTTTCGGCTAATGCAATGCCCGCGTCCCAGCCTTCCCCCCGCGCAATGGCGGAGCCATAAATTAATACTGGATTTTTGGCGGCATTAAACGCATCAGCAAACGCTTGTAAACGAACAGGGTCATAGCCTATGCGCTGGGAAACTTCACGCACAACCGCCTCTTGGGCAATGGCTGGTTTATCCCAATCATCAAGGGGGATTGATAAGAAAACGGGGCCTGCTGGTGGTTGAAGTGCCATCGCATATGCTCGCATAAACGCGGCAGGGACATCTTCCGCACGCTCAGGCTGATAGCTCCACTTAACCCATGGCTTTGGAAGAGTTTCAGGCTCAATATTGGTTAGCCAAGGCTCCATCAGCAACATTTCACGGGTTTGGTTACCCGCCGTGATAATCAGTGGCGTACGGTTCATATAAGCGGTCAGAATATTACTCATCCCATTACTTAGCCCCGCAGAGGTATGCAGGTTGACCATCGCCACTTTACGCATGCCTTGGGCATAGCCATCTGCGGCTGCAACGGCAGAAGCTTCATGCAATGTTTGGATATAACGAAAATCACTCGGAAAATCTTTTAAGAATGTCTCTTCCGTCGAACCGGGATTCCCAAAAATAGTGGTAATGTTCAATTGACGTAGTAAATCAAAAGTCACTTGGCGAATGGTTTTCTTCATTTAAAATACCCTAATTAAGATACCTGAATTAACGCCCATCATAACCAATCCCTACAATGAAGAATATTGACTCATCCGAGCACTAGGGCATTAAGAAAATCCACTCTATTTTTTAATTATCATTAAATACAATTAGTTAAATAAACATCTTGTTTCGATGATAACAATACAATGGGAATAAATACTGCCCTCTAAGATTTAATCCATATAAAGCATGAAAGGTACTTAAGAATATTGGTCTTTATACTAATTTCAGCCTCAATTTGTCGCGGAAAAAGCAGATTCATCGGCATCAAAACTGGCTAAAACGTGAGTTACGTTGCAATTTCTTAACATTCATTAACAATATAGCGGCTTTTATGCCACCCATCACATTTCCAACAATTACCACAACGTAACACCAGCGCTAGTACTCGAAAAAAGACGATAAAATTATGTCATTTTCCCGCCAGATGAGAGAAATTAAAATACATCACAAAATCAATACAATAACTAATCATTAGTGATTTCATTGATTAAATAACCTTCTAGTAATGACTTAAACCAATCAATAAAAGTACTTTTTTCGAACGATTTACTTAACTAAAAGTTATATCAACCTCAATAAAACTCATTGTTAAACAAAAGTTAAGCAAAGTAACTTCATTTAACACTAATGTTAAATCGCAAAAGTGAATGCTCTGGTAAATAAATGTGAGGTAAAAATAATGACCCTAGATGCCAGCTATACGCTATTGTTTGCATGCTTAGCGCTGCTTATTGGGATGATTGTGGTGAAAATCAGCCCTTTTCTACAGAAAAACCATATTCCTGATGCTGTTGTCGGCGGATTTATTGTTGCTATCGTTTTATTAATTGTTGATAAAGCGGCAGGCTATACTTTCTCGTTTGATACCTCATTACAAAGCACATTGATGATCGCCTTCTTCTCATCAATTGGTTTAAGTTCAGATTTTTCGCGATTAATAAAAGGCGGGAAACCTCTCGTTATTTTAACACTTGCTGTAACCATCTTGATTGTGATCCAAAACGCTGTGGGCATGGGTTTAGCTGTCATGCTAAACGAAAGTCCATTTATCGGTCTGATTGCAGGTTCAATCACCTTAACAGGTGGTCACGGTAACGCCGGTGCTTGGGGCCCTATCCTTGCCGATAAATATGGCGTAACAGGCGCTGTTGAGCTGGCGATGGCGTGTGCGACTATGGGTCTGGTTCTAGGTGGACTAGTCGGGGGGCCAGTTGCGCGCCACTTACTGAAAAAAGTGACCATTCCAAAAGCGACTGAGCAAGAAAAAGAGACCATCCTTGAAGCATTTGAACAACCAACGGTAAAAAGAAAAATCAATGCCAATAACATCATTGAAACCATTTCAATGCTGATTATCTGTATCGTTGCGGGTAGCTATATCAGTGAGTTAGTAAAAGATACGCCAATGCACTTACCGACTTTCGTTTGGTGTTTATTTGTCGGTATCATCATCCGTAACGTCTTAACTCACGTGTTTAAACATGAAGTTTTCGAGCCGACTGTTGACGTTTTAGGTAGCGTGGCGCTCTCGTTATTCCTTGCTATTGCGCTAATGTCATTGAAGTTTGGCCAATTAGCTAGCATGGCGGGTCCAGTATTAATCATTATTGCGGTACAAACCGTTGTGATGGTGTTATTCGCCTGCTTTGTCACCTTCAAGATGATGGGCAGTGACTATGATGCTGTCGTTATCAGTGCGGGTCACTGTGGGTTCGGGATGGGGGCAACACCAACGGCAATCGCTAACATGCAGACCATTACTCGTGCATTCAGCCCATCACACAAAGCCTTCTTAGTGGTACCGATGGTCGGTGCGTTCTTGGTGGATATTACCAACAGTATCATCATCAAGTTATATATTGAATTAGGCGCAGCCATCGCATAATCCTTGATAGCACATGCCGGCTCATAACCAAAAAGTATATGAGCTGGCATTTTTCATTTCTGGTAAGTGACCTCGATATCGGATCCATGGAATTTTTTTCTGTAGAATAAGAAAAAATGCAAAGTATTACCCAGTTCTAACCATGGACGACCAATAATGAAGTTAAGGCACCTTGATATCTTTTATGCTGTGATGACCTGCGGTTCACTCACTCGCGCAGCAGAAGTTCTGCATATTTCCCAGCCAGCGGCGAGTAAAGCCCTCAAACATGCTGAACAGCAATTGGGGCTTGTTTTATTCCAACGGATCCGAGGGAAATTACTGCCAACAGATGAAGCCAATTTATTATTTGAAGAGGCGAAAGAGGTTTATCAGAATTTAGATAGACTCAGAATTTTGGCACAGAATTTATCCAGAAACCCACAAGGGAAATTAGCAATTGGCTGTTTACCTAGCCTTGGTCTTAACCTAGTGCCTGAAGTCACCGCGCTATTTATTAAAAAACACCCGAATATAAAACTCACTATTGGAACCCATCACACCACGGATATTTTGCAATTATTAACCCAGCAAGATCTTGATATCGGTATTGCATTTAATTTAGCGATTGAAGGTGGGATCACCGTATTGCCTGTTGCTGATATTCCACTCGTCTATGTGGATAGCCAGACTCCCGTAAAATCTCCCGTTTCACTGGTGGATATTGACCAAGACCGCTGGATCCACCCAGGCTCCGACTCCCTCTCTCAACTGCTACAGCAAAGACATGAGTTCCAAGAATCCAATATCAGCGTACACACTTACCACATGGCGGCGGAGTTCGTTCGTGCTGGCCTAGGTTGCAGTATTACCGACATTTTTTCTGCAGAACATACCTTGCCAGAATCGATGATCTACCCTCTTAAAGAGAACTTGCATTTAGCCGTATCCGTTTTCCATCGCGCAGATAGACCGCTCACGAAAGCCGCACAAAATTATGTAAACACCTTGTCATTAATACTAAAAAAACGCAACGCAGTAGTTAACCAAAAGTTATACTCCGGTGATGAAAACTCAATTGTTTAGTCTGACTATTCGCCGTTAAATGATAACTCCTACGTTATTATTGGTTGCGGAATATTATGACTAAACATGTGGTAGTGATCGGTGCTGGAGTGATTGGATTAAGTACTGCATATGCTTTAATTAAAGCGGGTCAAACCGTCACATTAATTGAATCTGATTCTGACGTTGGCATGGAAACCAGCTTTGCCAATGGTGGACAATTAAGTTATCGCTATGTTTCGCCACTTGCAGATGCGGGCGTTCCATTACAAGGCTTACGCTGGATGGGTAAAAATGATTCCCCATTAAATTTGAGAATCGATTTTACATTACAGCAGCTTTCTTGGATGACCCAATTCACCTTAGCCTGTAACCGCACAACCAATAAAATTAATGGCGCTCATTTATTACGATTATCACTACTCAGTCAAAATGTCATGAATACTTGGCGGACGAATGGTGATATTGCTGATTTCGCTTGGGAAAAATCAGGAAAGCTAATTATCCATCGCGAGCAATCTAGCTTTAAAAAAGCCAGTGAAACCGTGGATAAGGAATTTCAAAAAGTCCTGAATGCGGATGAAATCGTTGAATTAGAGCCTGCATTAAAGAATATCCAATCACAACTAGTGGGCGCGATTTACGCGCCCGATGATGAAACCGCTGATTGTTATTTATTCTGCAAAAATATTCTGGCTTATTTATCAACACAGCCACAATTTACATTATGCCTAGAGCACTCGGTCAAATCCTTTATTAAACTTGGCAATACCATTACGGGTGTAGAAACAAATCAAGGCACAATTCAAGCGGATGATGTGGTGATTTGCGCAGGCAATGGTAGCCGTGAGTTATTAAAACCCCTTGGCATTGATGTGCCAATTCTCGGTTTAAAAGGCTACAGCCTCAGTGTGGAATACCCACAAATGGCACATATCGTTCCTAAACTTAGCGTAACCGACTATGGCAATAAAATTGTCTACGCCAAACTTAATGACCAATTACGCATCGCGGCTATGGTCGATATTGGTTATGACAAATTTGGATTACGAGAAAACAGAATTTCTGCATTAAAAAACATTATTAGAAAAACATTCCCGGATTTACCTAAAATTGATGAAGCTGAAACATGGTGCGGTTTACGTCCGTCAACACCAAAGGGACCACCAATGTTAGGCAAAACTACACACAGCAACTTATGGCTCAATGTGGGTCACGGCAGTTTAGGTTTTACATTAGCAGCGGGTAGCGCAGAGATATTAACTCAGCTCATTACCCAGCAACGCACCCCTATTTCATTAGAAGGATTAACGAGGTAATTAATGTCCATTAAACGTAATAACCCAAAACCACGCTTAGCAGACAGCGTTGAATATGCTGGATTAGTTTACTTATCTGGACAAGTACCTACAGATTTAACCGGAGACATTACCGCTCAAACCCAAGATGTATTAAACAAAATTGACGCATTATTAGCTGCTAGCAATAGCGATAAAACCCGCATTTTATCAGCTCAAGTGTGGATAAAAGACATGAAGCGTGATTTTGCTGACTTTAATACCGTTTGGGAAAATTGGATGCCAGCTGAATTTAGCCCTGCTCGCGCCGCTGTTGAAGCGAATATGGCACGTGAGCAAGTACTCGTTGAAGTGATGGTGACCGCAGCACAACGCTAATATTCACTTCACCTAGGGCATTCAAAAGATTAAATTTATTCTCTTGAATGCCTTTTTTATCTTTTTTTCTATCCTTTTCGTACATTTCACTACGTCAATATTCTTTTTATTATCATTTCTGATAAAAAAAACACTCCCACATTTGATATTCCAGCTACTATTATCAATATACAAAAATAAAATAATCACCTAAAAATTAAAAATAAATTTATTTTTTATTTTGTTGAATGATTCTAATATGGAGAAATCACATGGTCCAAACCGTTATCGAACATGTTTTATCCAGATTACAAGCACTCGGTATTAATGATATTTTTGGTGTTGCAGGTGATTATGCCTTTCCTATTAATGATGCCGTCTGCGCCTCCCCAAATTTACGTTGGGTAGGAAACTGCAATGAATTAAATGCGGCCTATGCCGCAGATGGTTACGCTCGCGTAAAAGGGTTTGCGGCACTCGCAACAACCTTCGCAGTGGGAGAACTCAGTGCATTAAATGGCATTGCAGGGGCGTATGCAGAAAGATTACCTATTTTTCATTTAGTCGGAATGCCTGCCAGCCATATCCAAAAAAATCAACCTATTATGCACCATACTTTAGGTGATGGTGATTTCGAGGTATTTTATAAAGTTGCTCAATCCTTTTCGTGTGCTCACACGGTTTTGACACCAGAAAACTGTGTCAGTGAAATGACCCGTTTAATCGCTCAGGCATTTGCTCAAAGGCGCCCAGTTTATATTGGCATCCCTGCTGATCATGCTGTGAAACGCATCGTAGTACAGAGTATCAAGCCGTTCACATTACCAAGTAGTCGTCCTGATACCTTAAAAAAAGTCCTCAGTTTGATAGTCAATAAACTCAGCCACAGTGAATCCCCATGCGCCTTACTGGGTTCGCTCATATCACGATTTGACTTAGTCAAAGAAGCAGAAGCACTGATTAAAATCACTCACTTACCTTATGCCACAATGTTTATGGATAAAGGTGTTTTAAATGAAACCCACTCACAATATATAGGTATGTACAGTGGACATTTAATGAACCCAGCCATTGCTGAGTTTATTGAAGGCTGCGATTGTATTCTCAATATTGGCGCGATGATGAGTGATGTAAACACAGGGTGTTTCACTGCAGATCTTGATACAAATAATATGATCCACATAATGGATAATTATGTCGTTATCGATGCAATTCGATATTCCGATGTTTATATTTATGAACTACTTGCTGAACTAAGAGATATTCTGACATTTATTCCGAGCAGCTCAATAAAAGTTCACGGCCTAGGTGAACCAATCAGTAATGCTAACGGAAAAATAACCAGTGATTATTTATACCCGCGATTTGAACAATTTATTAAGCAAAATGACATCGTTATAGCAGACACTGGAACATTTTCCATGGGATTAGGCTTTGCACTTCTTCCTAAAGAAGTGTCTTTTCAAACTCAATCCCTATGGGGTTCGATTGGCTGGGCAACCCCTGCGGCACTAGGTGCAGCACTTGCCGCACCTCATCGCCGCGTGATCCTGGCTACCGGTGAAGGCTCCCATCAATTAACCGCGCAAGAAATTAGCTTATTTGCTCGCTGGGGGCTGAAACCACTTATTTTTGTTCTCAATAATGATGGCTATTTAATTGAACGCCTTTTCTGCCATGAACCCGAGGCCTATTACAACGATATCCACCCTTGGAACTATGCTCAGCTTCCCGCAACCCTTGGATGCAAAAATTGGTATTGTCAGAAAATCACCACTTGCGATGAACTCGATCGAGTTCTCAATACACTCGAAAGAATAGATACTGCCGCCTATATTGAAATCGTCACCGACAGATATGAAACCTCAGATTTGCTGCAAGCAATGGGAAAAATAATCAGGGCAGAAACACCAAAACATCTTAAATAATGACGCTTAGCCCCCTAGGCCACGGTGGCTCACAATCATCAACGATGATCCTCAGCGTCGCCGCCGGCGGATCCACCAAACACCAACAATCACCAAAACAATGATAGCTAGCCAAGAGAGATGCGGGTGAAATGGGAGTGCAAAAACAAGGGAGCTGACAAAGTAGCCGATAGAAACAATCAAACATCCCCAAATTGCGCCACCAAGGATATTTAATACAAAAAATCTGAGTGGATTTACCTTACTAGCACCAATAATAATCGGTCCAACCGTTCTCATTCCATATGCAAAGCGGATCCCAATAATAATCCAATTTTCATGGCGTTGTATTAACTGCTGAACTCGTACAATCTTACCCTGATGTTTTTGAAGTTTAGGCAATACCCGAGCTCCCGCATAACGCCCGACAAAAAAAAGCACATTGTCACTGACGACACCACCAAGCGCAGCAAATAACATCGTCAAAGGATAAGAGAGTAATTGATTATGTGCGGCCACTCCCGATAGAAAAGCTGCCGTTTCCCCTTCAAGCATCGCGCCAAGAAATACAGCCCAATAGCCATATTCCATTAACCACTGAGTTAATACTTCAGACATAAGACTGAGATCCCTTCCTGAACACCTGATAATGGATATCTTTAGACAAAATCTTAACACAGATAAAATTAAATTTTTGTTTGTATTCTTGGTAATTCAATAAGGTGGGAGCCTTGCGGATAAAATGAATGGCGTACAAAAAAACTGCACTTAACGACAACTTAAGTGCAGGGGATCACGACGCATAAAATATAAATATAGACTATTTATTGTATAAGCTAGCATTGATTGAAATATCGTTACCTTCACCTTCAGAGTTCACTGAGGTAATAATAAAGTATTTTGCGCCCGCTTCATCCGCTTTTTGTGAAACTGCATTCACATAATCCGTTGTTGTCGCTGCATTCATTACGATATTAATGTTGCCAACTAATTTCATTTCCATGGACTGAACATAATTAATCTCAGTTGCACTCATCGCAAATGGACTTAAAAACATCAAAGAAACCAATGCTATTTTTAATTTATTCATCAAAATCACCTCTTATTAAAATAACGCTCCCATTGAAATGCATTCTTTTTTAGAGAATAAAATTATGAGCATCGTTAAAAGAATATTATTTACCTGATAATATAAGATTATATTTACCTATTAAAATAAAGAATGTAGCGATGAATATCAAATTTAATATCGTGCGAAACTTAGCATAAATTGCTTTTATTTATGCTATTTCTAACGTTTTAAATCAGTACTAAAAATATGGCTCAGCCTGATGTTAAAACGAATATAACGATGCCACAGACTTACCTAATTTTTTGGCCAGATCGGAAGCGGCGTATCTATCCATAACTATCTCAATATAGGCAGCTGAATCCGTCACTTCAGCGTGTTTAATAGCAGCGTCTAATTCATCGCAAGTGGTGACTTTTTGGCAATACCAATCAGTGCACCCTAATGCCGCTGGCAATTGTGCATAATTCCACGGAGGTAGATCGTTATAATAAGCTTCTGGCTCTTTACATAATAATCGTTCAATTAAATAACCATCGTTATTAAGCACAAAAATAATCGGCTTTAGCCCAAAGCGTGAAAATTGACTAATTTCTTGCGCCGTTAATTGATGTGAACCTTCACCGGTCACTAAAATCACGCGCTTATTGGGTGCAGCTATTGCTGCGCCAAATGCTGCTGGCGTTGCCCAACCAATTGATCCCCATAATGTTTGGTTATGAAACTGAGTATCTTTAGGCAGTAAAGCAAAACCCAAGCCCATTGATGCTGTCCCTGTTTCCGCAATCACAATATCGTCGTCCTTGAACATTTTCTCTAAGCGCGGATACAGATATTGTGCGGTAATTTGACCGTTATCACCTTGTCGAGGCTCACCCAATCCTTGAGCCGCAATACCTTGATGCTTTAACGAAGGCGCTAATATTTGCAGTTTATCCAATACCTCTTTCATCATCACATTTGGGTAAACCGCAGAACCCACTTTCACCTGATCCGCTAAAATATTAATACGTTGCTCAGGGGAGATAGATGCCGTAAAACTGCCTGAGTTAAAATCCGTTAATACCGCGCCAATGCCTAAAATACAGTCGCAGCTTTCAACAAATTCGCCCACTTGGGCATTCATTAATTTGCCATTATAAATTCCCATATACGTCGAGTTGGATTCACTCACAATACTTTTGTCCATAAACATCGTGGCATACGGCAGGCCTGTCTTATCAATAATTGCCTGCACATCATCCGAATAGCCTAAACGCGCCGTCAAAATCCCCGGAATAATACAGGCTTGTTGGCTGGCATTAAGTTTATCTAAAATGGCATTCACTGCGGCATTGAGTGACTGTGTATCACTTTTCTGTGACTCAATTTTTTTATGTTTCCCATTGGCAATGATGGGCATCACCGCGTAATCAGATGGGAAACCCATATAGACGGGGCGACGTTCTTTTAGGGCTGATGCAATTAATCGCTCGGTTTCATCAATGCAATTTTCTGGAGTCAATATCGCATGAGCGCAGCTCAAATGCTGACTCATTTGATAAAACACATCAAAATCACCATTGCCTAAAGTGTGGTGAACAAGACGATGGTTTTTCTGGACACCACTCGCTGGCATGCCCACCAGATGGAAGACAGGTAAATGCTCAGCATAAGACCCCGCAAGACCATTCAACGCACTGAGTTCCCCCACTCCAAATGTTGTCGAAAGTGCGGCAACACCTTTGATTCTTGCGTAACCATCCGCGGCATAAGCGGCATTTAACTCATTACAATTACCAATCCAACGCAATGAGCCACTTTCACAAACGGCATCTTCAATAGGAAAAGCGTAATCCCCTGCGACCCCAAAAATTTCGTTGATACCCAGTGCTTGCAAGCGTTCCAGAACATATTCGATAACCGTTTTCATAATGTAATTCCTAATAATAATTTATGCTGATTATTCAGCTTTGTATTATTACTAGCCCTAATATTGCATTAACGGAAATTATTTATAATCATTATCGCTATAACAAAATGTAATAGAGGTCACGATGGACATTCGAGGATTACGCTATTTTGTCGAAGTAGTACAACAAAATAACTTTAGCCGAGCAGCGGATAAATTATACGTCACCCAGCCAGCAATAAGCCGCAGCATTCAAAAATTAGAACAAGAGCTTGAAGTAACCTTACTGATCCGCGAAACCGACGGCGTGAAACTGACCGATGATGGTGAGATTTTATTCCGCCATGCTCAGCAAATTCTGGCGCAATTCGACAGTCTTAATAACGCATTAAAAGACAAATCAGGCCCACTCACAGGGATCTTGAAGGTCGGTTTACCCCCTGTAATTGCCTCAACCTATTTTGCCGATATCATCATGGCATTTAGTCAGAAATATCCACAAGTCGAATTGCAGATCATTGAATTAAGTTCAAACCATATGATGAATGCCATGCTCAAAGGAGATGTAGAAACGGCAGCGGTAATGTCTCCATTTGATGAACAACGATTTAATTTATATCGATTTGCGACTGACCGATTGATGCTACTCGTGAACGAAAAACACCCATTAGCCACTCAAAATAACGTTAAGTTTTCAGAACTTCTGAATGAACCATTTATCTTTTTTCAAGATAGCTTTCGAATTAATGAACTAGTTGTTAGTGCGTGCGGGATCTATGGCAAAAAACCAATTATTGCAGGACGCAGTGGGCATTTAGATCTTGTGATGGCGATGGTGCGCGCAGGAGTTGGTATCACCTTACTCCCTGAAAGTATGTGGAAAAAGAATCATATTGAGGGGCTTTCCATTATTCCAGTGACGGAGCCTGTTCTAGCCTATGAGCTGGCTCTAGCAACTTTGAAAGAATCCCATCCAAGTCGTCGGGCTACGGCATGGATCGAGTTAGCGCTGGAAATGTTGAATATGCCTCATCATTATGAACAATTATAATGAGTTATAACTGAATAGACACCGACTTGATAGACCCTTTAAGTTAAACAAGCTTGTTTTAGGAAGATATGTTGAGAATAACGCAACATCAGAAATTGAAAGAGAAATGCGAAATTTTATCGGTGCCAGTTAAATAACCGACACCAGAGAAATTAACGCCAGCGTTCTGCCGCCCAGGCGACCTGCTGTTGTGCGTCGTGGAAAGTCCAGGCCACGAAGCGACTGATTTTTTGCCCCTGCGACATTTCAATGGTACGGACTTCGGCCGCACCCACCAGCTTCAACGCATGATAAATCGAAGGCAGGGTCGAGCTTTTAGAAATCAACGAGGTAAACCACAGGCAGTTTTGCGCTAGGCTAACGCTCTCCTCTACCATTTTACGTACAAAGGCTTCTTCACCGCCTTCACACCATAGCTCTTTATTTTTTCCACCAAAGTTCTGTACCGGCGTGTCGGCTACCTCGCCTTTACCCAGCTTGTGCAGTTTGCGGCGGGTGCTGGCTTGCGCTTCCTGTTCAGAGCTATGGAACGGAGGATTACACATTGTGGCATCAAATTTCTCCGCCACACCGATGATACCGTTCAAAATAGATTCAGGTTGTTTTTGCAAACGCAGACGCACGCTGTTTCTCAGCGTCGGATTCATCTCCACGATCATTTTGGCCGCATTGAGCGATGCTGGTTCAACCTCCGAACCAGTAAAACGCCAACCGTATTCACGCAGGCCAATGATCGGATAAATACAGTTGGCACCAACGCCCACATCAAGGATTGCCACGCCTTTACCACGAGGGATCTCACCGCCGTTGCTGGTCGCCAGCAGGTCAGCCAGATGGTGTAAATAGTCGGCACGCCCAGGGATCGGAGGGCACAGATAACCGGCGGGAATGTCCCAGTGTTCGATGCCATAAAAATGTTGCAGCAACGCACGGTTGAGCATTTTAACCGCCGTAGGATCGGCAAAATCTACCGAGATGTCGCCCCAGGCATTCGGTTTGACGAACGGCTCCAGTGCAGGGCAACTGGCGATCAACGCCGGGAAATCATAGCGCGAGCGATGACGGTTACGCGGGTGCAAGCCGCTTTTCTGCTGCGGGAAGGTTTTCTTTTTTTCCACCGTGACGGGCTCTCTTAAAGGTATTTCTGGCGCGTACGATACCATATACCCTAGAGCTTTCAAGTTGCAGCTAACAGCTCGGGATGAAACTGTATTAAGCCTGCATTCAGAGTTGATACCGGAATACCTTGCGCTTTATATTATTTAGCTTCTTTCAGCTCTGGGGTTTCATTCGGCCTATTAGCGTAACTTTCTCAACTCTTTTAACTTAACTCTCGCTTCACTCAATGAGATTTTGAGGTAAATTCCCCGTTATTAGCAGTACAAGTTTTCCCTTAACTGGGCTACTATGAGGGTCGCAAACGCCCTTTCAACTTTCCGCGAATTCCCCCTAACAACAAGATAAAATAGCGTTTACGCCGAAAGTCAAAAGCCCATAAATACATCAAATATTCAACAAGTTAAAAACATGACAGAAAATCAAAGTTTCGAATCCCATACGCCGATGATGCAGCAGTACTTAAAACTCAAAGCACAACATCCCGATATTTTGCTGTTTTATCGTATGGGGGATTTTTACGAACTGTTCTTTGATGATGCTAAAAAAGCCTCTCAGTTACTGGATATTTCTCTCACCAAGCGTGGTCAGTCTGCGGGTCAACCTATCCCGATGGCGGGCGTTCCTCACCATGCAGCCGAAAACTATTTAGCCCGATTGGTACAGATGGGAGAATCTGTCGCCATTTGCGAGCAAATTGGTGATCCTGCCACCAGCAAAGGCCCTGTTGAGCGCCAAGTGGTGCGTATCGTGACACCGGGTACCATCACCGATGAAGCCTTACTCAATGAACGCCAAGACAACTTACTGGCAGCGGTATGGCAAGAGCCTCAAGGCTATGGTTTTGCGACCTTAGATATCGCATCAGGTCGTTTTATCATCAGTGAAATTGATGATGAAGAGTCATTAAAAGCCGAGCTTCAGCGTACCCGCCCAGCGGAATTACTCTATCCTGAAGATTTCGCTAGCATGTCATTGATTGAACTGAATAAAGGCTTACGCCGTCGCCCATTATGGGAATATGAATTAGACACGGCAAAACAGCAATTAAACCTGCAATTTGGCACCAAAGATTTAATCGGGTTTGGCGTTGAAAATGCGCATAAAGCCTTACGTGCTGCGGGTTGTTTGCTGCAATATGTGAAAGATACGCAGCGAACTGCACTGCCGCATATTCGTAGCATTATCATGGAAAAACAACAAGATAATGTAATTTTAGATGCTGCAACTCGCCGAAATTTAGAGCTAACCCAAAACCTTGCTGGGGGCACCGAAAATACCCTTGCCGCGATTTTGGACAAGTGTGTCACCCCAATGGGAAGCCGTATGCTAAAACGCTGGCTTCATACCCCATTGCGTAACCTCACCGTGTTGAACAACCGCCAGCAAGCCATTGGTGCACTGCAACAATACGGCTTTGAGCTACAACCATTCCTTCGCCAGATTGGTGATTTAGAACGAGTGCTCGCTCGTCTCGCATTACGCTCAGCGCGCCCTCGCGACTTAACGCGTATGCGCCATGCATTCCAGCAATATCATGATATTCACCAAATTCTAGCGCAATCAGATTGCGGCTACCTCGGTGCACTAACGCAACGTATTGGTCAATTCGATGAGTTGCAAACCCTACTGGAAAAATCGATTGTCGATGCACCTCCAGTTTTAGTCCGTGATGGCGGCGTCATTGCCCCTGGCTACAACAGCGAACTCGATGAATGGCGCGCATTGGCAGACGGAGCAACAGATTACCTCGATCGCTTAGAAATTCGTGAGCGTGAAAAACTGGGTATCGATACCCTAAAAGTGGGCTATAACGCGGTACATGGTTACTACATTCAAGTGAGTCGTGGACAAAGCCACCTCACGCCAATTCATTATGTTCGTCGCCAAACGCTGAAAAATGCGGAGCGCTACATTATCCCTGAATTGAAAGAGTATGAAGATAAAGTACTGACATCAAAAGGTAAAGCGCTCGCTATCGAAAAAGCCTTGTATGATGAATTGTTCGATATGCTGCTACCGCATTTAGCTGCGTTACAAACCAGTGCCGAAGCGCTGGCTGAGTTGGATGTCCTCTCCACCCTCGCAGAGCGTGCAGACACCCTCGGTTATGCCTGTCCTCAATTAACAGACAAGCCCGGTATTCAAATTACGGAAGGTCGTCATCCAGTTGTCGAGCAAGTGCTTAGTGAGCCTTTTATTTCTAACCCGCTGTCTCTTTCTCCGCAACGCCGCTTGCTGATCATTACAGGCCCCAATATGGGCGGTAAAAGTACCTATATGCGCCAAACTGCCCTGATCACCTTACTGGCTTATATCGGGAGTTTTGTGCCAGCCAGTAAAGCCGTCATTGGGCCTATTGACCGTATTTTTACGCGCGTTGGAGCCTCTGATGACCTCGCTTCAGGACGATCAACCTTCATGGTAGAGATGACTGAAACTGCGAATATTCTGCATAATGCCACTGAACACAGCTTAGTGTTGATGGATGAAATTGGTCGCGGTACATCTACCTATGATGGGCTTTCTTTAGCGTGGGCATGTGCAGAGAACTTAGTCAATCGCATCAAAGCGATGACCTTATTTGCGACTCACTATTTTGAATTAACCACCTTACCGGAAAAATTGGAAGGTGCGGTCAATATTCACCTCGATGCGATTGAACACGGTGATACCATCGCCTTTATGCATAATGTGCAAGACGGTGCGGCAAGCAAGAGTTACGGTTTAGCCGTTGCTTCACTGGCTGGCGTCCCAAAAGAAGTGATCAAACGCGCGAAGCAAAAACTCAAAGAGCTAGAAGTTATCTCCAATAATGCCAATGCGAGTCATGTGGATAGCGCTCAGCTGAGCTTCTTAGGGGCTGTGGAAGAAGAACCATCCCCAGTATTAGCCGCTTTAGAGGAAATCGACCCTGACAAACTAACTCCACGCCAAGCCCTTGATTGGTTATATCGTTTAAAGGAAATGGATAAGTAGCATGGATGAGTACGCTGAATTACTAGCGCCAATTAAACAATTTTTGCAGTGTGAAACGCCCGATGCGTGGATCCACAAAGCCAGTCAACCTGAAAATTTACCAACGATTTTGAAGGATCATCTGCTGTGTGAATTAAAAGCCGCGCAAAGTGCCATGTTTTTAATTCGCAAATATGCAGTGGATAAAGAAAGTGCGGCGATTTTATTAGAGTGGTTCAAACCCTATGAAGCCTTTGCGTATGATCGCATTGGTGATGTTCACACATTGAAAAATAAGAACCAAATCTCAAAACAGATCCTAGCGAAAAAACAGTCTCCATATAGCCAAGATTTGATTGATAAAATGGTGTTGTTAATCAAAGAGGAATTGCACCATTTTTACCAAGTACTAGAAATTATGCATCAACGGAACATTGCGTATGATGGGATCACCGCAGGTCGCTACGCGAAAGGGTTATTCAGTCATTTAGACCCTCATGATCCGAAAACTTTGGTAGATAAGCTCATCATTGGGGCTTATATTGAAGCGCGCTCTTGCGAGCGGTTTGCTAAATTGGCGCCACACTTGGATGAGCAACTTGCCAATTTTTATGCCTCATTACTGCGTTCAGAGGCGCGCCATTATCAGGATTATCTGCAACTTGCTCAGTTGATTAGTAAAACAGATATCACTGAGCGTGTGCGTTTTTATGGGGAAGTTGAGGCTAAGTTGATTTTAATGCCTGACGAAGACTTTAAGTTCCACAGCGGCGTACCGATTAATTAGCTCCACCAACTAAAAAGAAAAGCCCCTGTTATCAACGACAACAGGGGCTTCATGTGTTTTAACACGGCAGATTACATATTGAATAACGCTTCCAGCGTTAAATCTTCGCCTTGTAAAATATCTTTTAAACGTCTTAAACCTTCTACCTGAATTTGACGAACTCTTTCACGAGTGAGCCCAATTTCGCGCCCAACCTCTTCCAGAGTTTCCGCTTCATATCCCAACAAACCAAAACGGCGCGCTAAAACTTCACGTTGCTTCGGATTGAGTTCATATAACCACTTAACGATATTTTCTTTTAAGTTGTTATCTTGGATAGTGTTTTCAGGCCCTGAATCATTATCATCCGATAATACTTCCAGCAGTGACTTCTCAGAATCCCCTGCAATAGGCGTATCAACCGATGTAATGCGCTCATTTAAACGTAGCATTCGGCTAACATCTTCAACAGGTTTATCTAATTGCTCAGCTATCTCTTCAGGACTTGGCTCGTGATCGAGCTTTTGAGCAAGTTCACGGGCTGTACGAAGGTATATATTGAGTTCTTTGACGATATGAATCGGTAGGCGGATTGTTCGGGTTTGATTCATGATAGCGCGTTCAATCGTTTGACGGATCCACCAAGTCGCATACGTTGAAAAACGGAAGCCTTTTTCGGGATCAAACTTTTCAACTGCACGAATCAACCCAAGATTTCCTTCTTCGATCAAATCGAGTAAGGCAAGACCTCGGTTGTTATAACGGCGAGATATTTTTACCACTAAGCGAAGGTTGCTTTCTATCATGCGCTGACGCGATGCCACATCTCCCCGAAGGGCTCTGCGAGCATAGAAAACTTCTTCCTCTGCGGTGAGGAGTGGAGAGAATCCAATTTCACTGAGATAAATTTGGGTTGCGTCCAAAACACGTTGACTCGCGCTTTGGAGTAATTCCGTTTCTTCATCCAGTTCTGAAACTAGATCCTCTTCTTTGAATTGACTCTCATCAAATGCTTCATCCATCGCATTTTCATCGAGGTCATTATACAACTCGTTAACTTTCAGCGAACTTTGGCTCATCAGTGACTCCGACCCAAGATAATGAGGACGGAATGTGTCACTCCGCCCAGTTTATCGCTGCGGTAAATAACGCAACGGGTTTACTGATTTTCCCTTATAACGAATTTCAAAATGCAAACGAACAGAACTTGTTCCGGTGCTACCCATAGTGGCTATTTTTTGACCTTCAGCAACATCCTGTTGGTCACGCACAAGTAACGTATCGTTATGTGCGTAGGCACTTAAGTAGTCATCGTTATGTTTTATTATTATGAGATTTCCATATCCGCGCAGTGCATTACCGGCATAGACGACTTTACCAGGAGCAGCTGCAATAACAGATTGACCGCGAGAACCAGCAATATCAACACCTTTGTTTCCGCCTTGCGCATCAGAGAAGCCTTCAATCATCTTCCCATCAGCTGGCCAACGCCATTTAATTGACGAATTATTGGTGCTACTTCCTGTTGTTGCTGTTGCAGTCGTAGTGGTTGGGCTCGCTGTTGTCGTTGAAACCGTTGAGGCTGGTTTCTTGTTATTCGGCAACATCTTACCTGAATTCTGCCCGCTACTATTTTCAGGATACCCATTAGTTGGTTGAATATCAACCGGGCGCTGTTGACTATTTGACGCAGTTTGTGTGATCGAGCTCACATTTGCATTACCAATATTTATCACCTGACCTACATCTAGGCTGTATGGTTCAGAAATATTGTTTTTCGATGCTAACTCACGGAAATCATTACCCGTTATATAGGCGATATAGAACAGAGTATCACCGCGCTGAACGGTGTAGGTATTTCCGTTATAACTTCCTTTAGAAATGCGGCCATAGTCTCGGTTATAAACAATACGTCCATCGCTGCTGGTTGAAACAGGTCTAGAGGCATTATTTCCCATCGAACTATTAGACGACAAATTAGGTCTGTCTGAAGGCATCGCCGTGCTCATTCCAGTATTGGACGGAGGATTCGGCACCGTTCTTGGTGCGGATTGTTGGCTAGATGAACCTCCATCATTCACACTCGAAATCGGTGCTGCGGGATGATAAGGCGTTGAGCATCCTGCTAATAAAGCACCGCTAAATGAAAAGATAACCGCCCATCGAATTCTGTTTATTGGGCTAACAATTTTCATATTTCTTCTCCCGTGAAGAAAAATCTGACCTGATACTAAAGAGTTAGAATGCAATTAATGCTTATAGAATATTAGTATCTTAAAATATTTCGCTTATTAAAGCAGAAATATAAAATAATGGACAAGTTAAATGTATCAAAAGTATAACAAATTGAGATTATCACTTAACAGTTTGAGCGAAATAACCCATTAATTCAAAATAACTTAAAGGGTTATTAGCTCAAATCGCCAGCAACAAGAGGGACAAAACGCACTTTTTCAATCACATTAGTGTGATAGTCATTACCGCGACGGGTAATTAATTTCAGAGCCTGATCTTTGTCACCGACAGGGAGCACGAGGCGTCCACCATCTTTTAACTGCTTAAGTAACAATGACGGAATTTCGCTAGGTGCGGCGGTAACAATGATCCCATCAAAAGGGCCTTTCGATTGCCAGCCTTCCCAGCCATCACCGTGGCGAGTAGAAATATTATGTAAATCTAACAACTTAAAGCGACGTTTTGCCGTCCACTGCAAGCTTTTAACTCTTTCGACTGAATACACATGCTCACAAAGATGAGCCAAAACCGCCGTTTGATACCCAGATCCCGTGCCAATCTCCAGCACATGATCCGTCGGTTTGACCGCCAATAATGCAGTCATTTTTGCAACAATATACGGCTGCGAAATGGTCTGTCCATGACCAATGGGTAATGGGATATTATCGTAGGCTTTATGAGAGAGCGCTTCGTCAACAAACCGTTCGCGAGGAACTAGCGCGAGCGCGTCTAATAGGCGCTCATCGTGAATTCCCTGTTGGCGCAATTGTGCCAGCAGTTCTTTCATGAGCCCAATTTTCATTTTGCCTTCACTCCTGACTTATCTAGCCACTCTTCTAATACAGCCTGAGTTTTATAAGACGTTAAATCCACTTGTAACGGCGTTATCGAAACATAGCCATTTTGTACCGCTTCAAAATCCGTACCCGGGCCTGCATCACGAATTTCCCCAACTGGCCCTAACCAATACAGCATATTACCGCGAGGATCTTCTAGATTATAAACCTCAGATGCCGCATGACGGCTGCCACAGCGGGTAACTTTAATTCCTTTTAGCTCCTCATAAGGAATATCTGGCACATTGATATTCAAGATATTTCCCGCACGCAATGGATTTTTTTGCAGCATTGTGAGGATATCGCACGTTACCTTGGCCGCCGTTTCATAATGCACATCACCATCCAATGAAACCGCAATAGACGGTAAACCTAAGTGACGCCCTTCTGTTGCCGCCGCAACGGTACCAGAATAAATCACATCGTCCCCGAGATTTGGGCCACAGTTGATTCCAGACACCACAATATCAGGGCGAGGACGCACAACTTTATTCACCCCGATATACACACAATCCGTTGGAGTGCCTTCTTGTACAGCGAGATCACCATTACTTAATGTTTGGATTTTTAATGGTCTATCCAAGGTTAATGCATTTGAAGCGCCACTACGGTTGCGGTCGGGTGCAATCACCTGCACATGATAATGTTGGCGCAATGCCGCTGCCAGAGTTTGAATCCCCGGCGCCGATACACCATCATCGTTACTCAATAATATGTTCAGCATCAATACAATCCTGATTAATAATTTCGCGTACAACACTCGTGGCAAAGCTGCCTGAATTCAGGAAAAAGCACAGCTTCACGGTTGACGAGTCTAGCCACTGCCATTGCAGATTTTGCGGCTTAACCAGTACAGCTCGTCTCGCTGGAGAAACTCGCTCACTTTTCATTAGTGCCATAAATGGCTGATAATCTTGTAAACAGTGAGTCTCGAAAGCTAGGGCATCATCTTGAGTGCCTAAATCGCCATCCCCAGGAAGCGGCGCTGTCACACTTAGCTCAGCAGATTGTAAACGCGCTTGCAGAGAGTCTAACTCTTCTGCCGTCGCCACAAACCAGCTACCACGTCCGGTTAATTGCAGTGCATCCCCCAACATTGCGTGTTGCTGTGTATGATTTGCAATTCGCGCACTGGCGATATCATTAAACATAGCACTTCGCGCGGCAGAGAGATAAAAACTGCGTTTATTTCGTTCACGTACTGTAATTTCTTGATTTGCCCAGCGGCGAGCTTGAACCAAGTTTTGCCCATCCCGACCAAAACGTTGTTCGCCAAAATAGTTCGGAACACCTAAATCAGCCACTTTTTGTAGGCGTTGTTCTACATCATCGGCGTCCGTAATATCCCGCAATATCACTTCGAATTGATTCCCTTTTAAGGAACCAATGCGTAATTTGCGTTTCTGGCGAGTGACCGCTAACACACGGCACCCTTCAAGCTGCCAAGCCGAAAAATCGGGCGTGTCTTTACCCGGCATTTGCAGACAGAACCACTGCTCTGTCACCGCATGTCTGTCTTTTAGTCCCGCATAACTGACTGCTCTTGCTGAAATTTTAGCAAACTTTGCCAGTTGTTCCGCAACAAATAATGTATTGCAGCCTGTTTTTTCGACGCGAACCATAACGTGTTCGCCTTCGCCATCAAGCTCAAAACCCAAATCTTCTTTCACCACGAAATCTTCAGGAATACTTTTTAATGTCCCTGAAGAGAGAGGTTTACCATGCAGGTACTGAACATTCATAACTTTCATTACTATTATCTTTGATAAGTAAAACCACAGCAGCGCAAGCAATCCCTTCTTTTCGACCCACAAAACCCAATTGTTCTGTGGTGGTTGCTTTCACATTGACGTCGTCCATGTGGCATTCGAGATCTTCGGCTATATTCACGCGCATTTGTGGGATATGCGGCAACATTTTTGGTGCTTGCGCCATGATAGTGACGTCGATATTGCCAATTAAATAACCTTTTTTACGTACTTGGCAAAAGGCTTCTCTGAGTAATACTCGGCTATCTGCGCCTTTATAAGCAGGGTCAGTATCTGGGAATAATTTTCCGATATCCCCAAGTGCTGCAGCACCTAAAATGGCGTCTGTCAGCGCGTGTAAGACCACATCACCATCCGAATGTGCGATAAGACCTTGTTCGTAAGGAATGCGAACGCCACCAATAACGATAGGGCCTTCTCCGCCAAACTTATGCACATCAAAACCGTGTCCGATTCTCATTTTTTTTCCTTATGATTTCATTCTTGAAAGATAAAATTCCGCCAGCGCCAAGTCCTCTGGTCGCGTCACCTTAAGGTTATCAGCTCGTCCCGATACTAATATCGGTTGATAACCGCAATGCTCAAGTGCGGAAGCCTCATCCGTGATTACTGCATTTTCTTTCAATGCTTTATCTAAACAGTCACGTAGTAATACTAATGGGAAAAACTGCGGTGTTAAGGCATGCCAGAGCGCTTCTCGCTCAACAGTATGGGAAATACTTTGCGTTCCCTCCACGCCCCGTTTCATCGTATCCCGAACCGGAGCCGCCAGTATGCCCCCACAACAATCATTCTGAGTGGCTAACTGAACGATAGTATTTAAATCATCTAAATGCAGACACGGACGTGCCGCATCATGCACCAATACCCAAGCATCATCATACTCAGGTTGCGAAACCAGATAGTTTAATCCTGATAATACTGAATCTGCACGCTCTTTCCCCCCGATAACCGTGATGACGCGAGGGTCTTTGGCTATATCGAGGTGATGGAAATAATCATCTTCGGCACTTAATGCAACCACGATTTTTTGTACGTCGCCACTGCGCAATAAGGCGTCAATGGTGTGTTCAATAATAGTTTTCCCTGCGACCGACAAATATTGCTTTGGGCAATCCGCATTCATACGACTGCCCACTCCCGCAGCGGGGATCAGCGCAACAATCGGTACTGCGCTGGATGTTCTTGGATTTATCATGATTCGAATCTTACATCAGAAATTATCAGGCTCTTGGGTGTGGTCTGCCCTACACGATGATTATTGAGATGACGGTGGATTATTACGCTCTTTGACCATTCGATAGAATGATTCTCCAGGCTTTAACATGCCTAGCTCGCTACGTGCGCGCTCTTCAATTGCATCCTGACCATCATTCAAGTCATTGATTTCTGCAAATAGCTGCTCATTACGCTGTTTTAAACGCGTATTCACAATTTCCTGCGCAGCAACATCATCCTTGACTTTGACATAGTCATGGATGCCATTTTTGCCTAACCATAAGGAATATTGTAACCAAGCTAATATCGCAATTAATAGTAGCGTTAATTTACCCATCTTGCCCCCTGAAATGATTTGCTAATCATCCCATAACTGAGCGCGTGACGCTACTGCGATGCAAATATTGTCTAAAAAAGTCAGAATTGTTCGCGCTAGAAGAGATTAAATATCATCCAATTCCCTATAAATGTAGAAAAGGATGATATTTAAGTAAAATCAATTTGCTATAGAAATGATATTTCGCTGTTGCAGCAGTTGAATCACCTGCGCTAAAGAATCATGGATAGGGCGCAGACCATCAAGGTGTAATTCTGGATTTTGTGGTGGTTGATAAGGCGAATCAATCCCCGTGAAATGGGTAATTTTTCCTGCTCGTGCTTGCTGATATAACCCTTTGGGATCTCGCTTTTCACAAACCTCAATGGGCGTATCCACATACAGCTCATAAAACTGATCGGGTTCAAACAGTTCACGTACACGCTGCCTATCTTCTTGATAAGGAGAAATAAACGCTGTAGCCACAATCAGCCCCGCATCCACCATTAACTTGGCAACTTCGCCAATCCGTCGAATATTTTCCTGCCGCTCCGCATCACTAAACCCAAGGTCACGACACAATCCATGGCGAACATTATCTCCATCAAGAAGATAGGTTTTGATCCCCAAATTAGCCAATTGTGTCTCTATCACCCCCGCCAACGTGGACTTTCCCGACCCCGATAAGCCCGTCAACCACAGCACCGCACCTTTGTGACCATTACGCTGCTCTCGCCATTGCCGAGTCACATTATGGGAATGCCAAACAATATTCTCCGACAGGCCATTTTCCAATGTATCCATAACGTTACTTCCCTCCTAACACATCCCGGGCACCCCAGTGCGGGAAATGGCGGCGGATCAGTTGGTTAAGCTCAACTTCGAATTGGCTAAACTCACCACGATGTACCGTTTCTTCTGGCTGCGCCTCTCTAACTAGCCCAGCCCCCACCGTCACGTTGGTTAGCCTATCAATCAAAATCATCCCACCGGTATCACCATTGCTTTGGTAATTTTCCAGTAGTAATGGCTCATCGAATGAAAACTCCACCAAACCGATGCCGTTCAATGGCAGTTCCGTGGCCACTTTCTGAGTTAAGTTATTCACATCCACTTGGTATTGAATGTTTTCAACTTTGCCTCGGCTTCGCTTGCCTGCCACTTTAATATCCACTTGTTGCCCTTGCACCAGCGGCTGTTCTGACATCCACACCACATCCACTAAGGCATGCTGGCTAGCAAGTAACTCTTCGTTTTCAGCGACAATTAAATCGCCGCGACTGATATCAATTTCATCGTTCAGTACTATCGTAATCGCCTCACCCGCAATGGCTGAAGTCGGGTTACCGGAAAATGTCACAATCTCTTTGATCGTTGAAACGCTCCCTGAAGGCAGCACTTTCACGCGTTGCCCCACCTGTACAACCCCCGATGACACCGTGCCACTGTAGCCGCGAAAATCTAAGTTTGGGCGATTCACATATTGCACAGGGAAGCGCAATGGCTGCTCAGCGGCCGTCTGAGTCACTTGCACCGTTTCCAACAGCGACAATAGCGTTTCCCCTTGATACCACGGTAAATTCTCGCTTGGTGAGACGATGTTATCCCCATCCAGTGCCGAAATCGGCACAAACCAGACGTTTAAATCGAGCGGAAGTTGCTGAGCAAATTGCTGGTAATCTTGCTGTATTTTCTCAAACACTGACTGACTATAATCCACCAGATCCATTTTATTCACCGCGACGATCAAGTGGCGGATCCCCAGCAACGTACTAATAAAACTGTGGCGTCGCGTTTGCTCTTGAATGCCTTTTCGAGCATCGATCAGCAGAATAGATAACGAGCACGTTGATGCGCCTGTCGCCATATTGCGGGTATATTGTTCATGTCCAGGTGTATCCGCGATGATAAATTTGCGTTTTTCCGTCGAAAAATAGCGATATGCCACATCGATGGTGATCCCCTGTTCACGTTCAGCTGCTAATCCATCCACCAGCAAAGCCAGATCTAATTTCTCACCTTGAGTGCCAATTCGCTTACTGTCGCTTTGTAAAACGGACAATTGATCTTGGTAGATTTGTTGAGTGTCATGCAGCAAGCGCCCAATCAAGGTACTTTTCCCATCATCCACGTTGCCGCAGGTAAGAAACCGCAATAATCCCTTATGTTGCTGAGCCTGCAAGTAAGCTTCCACGCCACCTTGCAGTTGAATTTGATGCGCCATTGCGTCGTTATACGCTAATTCAGCCATAATGTTGCTCTCCTCACCGATTAATTAAAAATAGCCTTGGCGCTTTTTCAGCTCCATAGAGGCGGATTGGTCACTATCAATCAAACGCCCTTGGCGTTCACTGGTGGTGGATAGCAACATCTCTTCGATAATTTCCGGTAGCGTGCTGGCATTCGACGGCACAGCTCCCGTCAATGGCCAGCAGCCTAATGTGCGAAATCGTACTTTTTTCTTGGCAATAACCTCTCCCGCTTTTAGCTCTATGCGCCCATCGTCCACCATGATTAAGGTGCCGTCGCGTTCAATCACAGGGCGTTCATCGGCAAAATAGAGTGGGACAATGTCGATGTTTTCCAAGTAGATATATTGCCAAATATCCAGTTCAGTCCAATTGGATAGCGGGAAAACGCGGATACTTTCCCCTTTATTAATTTGTCCGTTGTAATTGTGCCAAAGCTCCGGTCGTTGGTTTTTCGGATCCCAGCGGTGAGAGCGGTCACGGAATGAATAAATTCGTTCTTTTGCTCGTGATTTTTCTTCATCACGCCGAGCCCCACCGAACGCAGCATCAAAACCATATTTATCTAACGCCTGCTTTAATCCCTCGGTTTTCATGATGTCGGTATGTTTTGCGCTACCATGAACAAACGGGTTGATGCCGAGACGCTCCCCTTCAGGATTTCGGTGGATCAATAATTCAAAACCGTATTTTTTCGCCGTCTCATCACGGAACTGGTACATTTCACGAAATTTCCATCCAGTATCCACATGCAGCAACGGGAAAGGGATCGTGCCAGGATAGAACGCTTTTCGAGCCAAATGCAGCATCACGGATGAGTCCTTACCAATGGAATAGAGCATCACGGGATTCGCAAATTCCGCCGCCACTTCACGAATAATATGAATACTTTCCGCTTCTAATTGCTGTAAGTGGGTTAATTTTTTTTCGTTCACGATTTACTCCTCGATTAAGCCAATTCCAGCACGGCTGAGCGCCATTGGATGGTTTCGGGTTGCTGGCCAAACCACGCCAGCTGTTGATGTAATGCCGCCACTTCACCAATGACGATTAATGCAGGGGCTGGCGCTTGCTGAGCCAATGACTCCAATTCATGCAAAGCCCCCACAATCACTTTTTGATTTTGCCGAGTCCCACAGCCAATCACCGCAACGGGGGTATCTCGATGACGGCCATATTGAATAAGCTGCTGGCGAATATTGGCAGCTGTCACGGTGCCCATGTAGATAGCCAGTGTTTGATGACCGCGTGCTAATGCTTGCCAATCCAACTCAGCCCCCTCTTGTCGACAATGTCCGGTAATAAACGTGATACTCTGCGCGTGTTCTCTATGGGTCAGCGGGATCCCCGCATAAGCCGCCGCACCAATAGCAGCAGTGATGCCGGGTACGACTTGAAAAGGGATGTTAGCCTCGGCAGCAACTTGCAACTCTTCACCACCACGACCAAAAATAAACGGATCCCCGCCTTTTAAGCGCACCACCTTTTTGCCTTGCTGGGCATAGTTGACGATCAACCGATTGGTTTCCTCTTGGGAAACGCTGTGATTTCCTGCTCGTTTACCCACACAGACTTTGTCTGCATCACGGCGAACAAGGTCAAGGATTTCCGTGCTCACCAAATGGTCATACAGCACCACATCCGCGTTTTGCAGTACTCTCAGCCCTTTAAGTGTTAGCAGCCCCGCATCCCCCGGACCTGCTCCCACCAAGGTCAGCTCCCCTTGGTTATCCGGCTTCGCTAGCTGTTGCTCCAGCTGCTTTTCGGCATCATCCAGTAGCCCACTTTCCACCAAAGAGGCAAAACGCCCGCTAAAACTCAGCTCCCAAAAACGTTTACGCTCACTGAGCTTGGTCAAATTCTGCTTAACGCGCTCACGCCAACGCCCTGCAATCTCTGCCATTTTACCCAGCGATGTCGGCAACAAGGTTTCCAGTTTTTCTCGTAATAATTTGGCTAAGACAGGTGCGGTTCCACCCGATGAAATCGCCACCATAATGGGAGAACGATCGATAATCGAAGGCACAATAAAGGAACATAGGGGTTGGTCATCCACCACGTTGACAAAAATATGGCGCTGCTGCGCATCATGAAAAACTTTCTCATTGAGCGCTTGGTCATCCGTGGCAGCAATCACCAAGTAAGCATCATCAAGGTGATAAGCTTGATAAGGCTGCTGCACCCAGTGCAATTGTTTTTGCTGATAAGCTAACTGTAAGCTTTCGCAAAGTTCAGGGGAAATCACCACCAGCGAGGCATGGGCTTTCAATAATAATTCGGCTTTACGTGCCGCAACCACACCGCCGCCAATCAAGACAACTTGTCTTTCTTGCACACTCACAAATAAGGGTAAGTAATCCATATATCGCTTCCATCCAACATTTTAATTATAAGAGCAATGAAATTGACTATATGGCCTGAATTGGTCACTTTGAAATGACAAAAAAGCATGAATAGGAACAGAAAGGCATAAGCTAAATAAAGTGAGGAAAACCCAGTAAATTAAGCCTATCTCTCGCGATTTTGTATAAATAAACAATAAAGGGACACCCTTATTTTAGATAAAGGCATCCCTTTGTTATAAAACAAATAAATTAACTTTCTACTTATTAGTAATGCAAGTAATTAATTATTTAAACGAAGTCTGTAGTTTTCTTAAAAAGCATTAATTTTCATGCAGCCCACATTCTCGCTTTAAGCCAAAGAAACGGGTCTGTTCTTCGCTCATTCCCGGCTCCCACGGACGGCTGGTATGGGTATCCCCTACTGATAAATACCCTTTTTCCCATAATGGATGGTAGGGTAAATTATGTTTGGTCAGATACTGATAAACATCTTTATTATTCCAATCAATCACCGGCAGAATTTTAAAGATCCCGCGCCCAAGACTCAGTACGGGTAACTCAGAACGGCTCGCCGATTGTTCCCGCCTTAATCCTGAAAACCAGCTTTGCGCCTGCAGTTCATGCAGCGCCCTCGCCATCGGCTCCACTTTGTTCAATTGGTTATAACGCTCTATGCCCTCAATCCCTTGAGTCCACAACTGCCCATGAATGGCTTCTTGCCATGCAGGGCTCGTCGCCGCTCGGTACACTTTCAAGTTTAAATTCAGGCGTTCAGTAAGCTTCTCAATAAACTGATACGTTTCGGGAAACAGATAACCCGTATCCGTCAGAATCACAGGAATATTTGGCACCACTTGCGTGACTAAGTGCAGCGCCAAAGCACCTTGGATGCCAAAGCTTGATGACAACACGAATTCAGCAGGAAGATGTTCAACCGCCCACTCAATGCGGGCTAGCGCGGTCATCTCTTCAAGTTGCGCATTGAATTCCGCTAAATAAGCGACTTGAGCCTGTTTATCTAACGGATGAACTTGCGCTAATTGAAGTCGGCTCATACCGCCTCCTTAACCTCGTAAAAATCGATAGCTGAGTTGAGTACCGGCTTCACAACGTTAGCGCGGATCAGGTAATCACCAAAACCTTCATTCGGTTGACGCTCAACTGCCCAGCGACCAATCAGCTCATCCATGATGGCTAAAATTTCTGTGCTGCTGATATTTTCCTTATACATTCGAGGAATACGCGTACCGATGCGGTTTCCACCTAAATGCAAGTTATAACGGTCGAGGGCTTTACCCACCAATCCCACTTCCGCCAGCATCGCGCGACCACAGCCATTTGGGCAGCCCGTAACCCGTAAAACAATATGTTCATCCGCCACGTGATGCGCCGCCATGATGTTTTCAACTTGCGTGACGAACTCCGGCAAAAAGCGCTCCGCTTCCGCCATCGCTAGCGGACAGGTTGGGAAAGAGACACACGCCATCGAGTTTTCACGCTGGCGCGTCACTTCACCGCTCATCAATCCGTGCTCAATGGCAATTTTCTCTATTGTCTCTTTGTCTTCTTCCGCAATCCCCGCCACAATTAAGTTCTGATTGGCCGTCAGGCGAAAATCCCCTTTATGGATTTTAGCGATTTCGGCGACGCCAGTTTTTAACGGTTTATCCGCTAAGTCGATTAAGCGCCCATTCTCCACAAACAAGGTTAAATGCCAGCGGTTATCAATTCCCTTAAGCCAGCCAATTTGATCGCCACGCTCCGTAAATTGGTAAGGACGAATAGCCTCAAACTGCACGCCGGCACGTTTTTCCACTTCCGCCTTAAACACCTCAATCCCAACGCGCTCAAGGGTATATTTGGTTTTGGCATTTTTACGATCCGTTCGGTTTCCCCAATCCCGCTGCGTAGTGACAATCGCTTCAGCAATTGCCAAGGTTTTATCTAAGGGAATAAAACCAAATTCACTGGCAAGGCGTGGGAATGTATTGGTATCGCCGTGGGTCATCGCTAAACCGCCGCCCACCAGCACGTTGAAACCGATCAATTGCCCTTTTTCAGCAATCGCCACAAAGTTCATATCATTGGCATGGAGATCCACATCATTCAATGGCGGGATCACCACCGTGGTTTTAAATTTCCGAGGAAGATAGGTTTGCCCTAAAATCGGTTCTTCATCGGTGGTCACAATCTTTTCTTTATCCAACCAAATCTCAGCATACGCACTGGTGCGAGGTAGCAAATGCTCAGAGATTTTTTTCGCCCATTCATAGGCTTGCTGATGCAGTTCAGACTGCACGGGGTTAGAAGTACACAGTACGTTACGGTTTACGTCATTGGCGGTAGCTAACGCATCCAGCCCCACATGGCTGAGCATTTGGTGCGCCGGCTTCACATCCCCTTTGAGAATACCGTGAAACTGGAATGTTTGACGGTTGGTGATGCGAATACTGCCATACAGCGTGTGCTCAGAGGCAAATTTATCAATATCGAGCCACTGTTTCGGGGTAATAATCCCCCCCGGTAAGCGGCAACGCAGCATCATGGCATGACGCGGTTCCAGCTTCTGCTCAGCTCGCTCTGCGCGAATGTCTCTGTCATCTTGCTGATACATGCCGTGAAAACGGATCAGCAAGAAGTTGTCTCCGTCAAAACCGCCCGTTAAGCCATTTTTGAGGTCGTCTTTGATAGTGCCTCGTAAATAGTTACTTTGCTGCTTCATCCGCTCGCTGTCAGCGAGCTTCCCTTCAACCACTAAGGCTGGCTGAGGTGCAGCTTTTTGATGTTCATTGCTCATTAATAAACGTCCCTCTGGTAACGGCGCATCACACGCAGCTCACTTAAAAAGTCATCCGCTTGCTCTTCATCCATGTGCCCGTGCTCGCTGATGACATCCAATAATGCTTGTTCCACATCTTTCGCCATCCGATTTGCATCCCCACACACATAAATATGTGCGCCTTGCTGGATCCAGTCCCACACTTCGCTACCTTGTTCGCGCAATTTGTCTTGCACATACACTTTTTCAGCCTGATCCCGCGACCACGCTAATGAAATATGGGTCAGCAAACCGTCTTTGACATAACGCTGCCATTCGACTTGATATAAAAAATCGTCAACAAAGTGCGGATTGCCGAAAAACAGCCAGTTTTTACCTTCGCTACCATCGTTATCTCGTTGTTGTAAGAAAGCGCGGAATGGGGCAATACCCGTACCCGGACCAATCATAATCACGGGCGTATTTGAGTCCGCGGGTAAGCGGAAATTATCATTATGTTCAATAAACACCCGCAGTTCGTCACCTTCATTGAGACGATCCGCTAAAAACCCAGAAGCCCCCCCTGTTCTTGGACGACCATCTATTTCATAACGAACAACCCCAACAGTGGCATGCACTTCATCAGCGGCCTCCGCTTGTGAAGAGGAAATGGAGTACAAGCGCGGGGTCAATGGACGCAGTAAATCCACAAATTCTTGCGCACTTGGCTGAGCTGCCGCTTGGCGAACCATATCGACGATCGGCGTGGTTTGCGCATATTGCATAATGGCGGGCTTATCGCTGATCAAACCTAATAAATTGTCATCTTTAGATAGCTGCGCATACTTTTCGACGATCAAATGGGTGTTTTGGGTTAGTTCTAATTGGTAAGTTAACGCATCACGCAGCGAATGGCGCTGTTGACCAATAAATACGTCCTCATCCCCCTGTAGCCATAGCAGGCTAATCAGCTCATCCACTAACGCGGGGTCATTATCAAACCACACGCCCAGCGCATCACCTGGCTGATAGCGTAGACCGGAATCCCCCAAGTCAATCTCAATATGGCGCACATCTTTGTCGGAACCGCGGCCTGTTATCTTTTGATTACTCAATAGCGAGGCGGTTAATGGCGCTGTTTTACTGTAAGGGGAAGAATCGAGCTGATTCACACTGCCTGATTGGGTATTGATGAGCTGGCTATCCGTTTGAGCGGGAACTCGCGCTTTTAAAATCTGCGTCAAAGAGCTTACCCACTCGTCTGCCAATGCTTGGTATTCAACATCCGCATCGACCCGAGGAAGCAACGCACTCGCCCCCAGCTTCGCAAACTGGCTATCGAAATCTTTTCCGGCTTGGCAAAAATGCTCATAAGAAGAATCGCCAAGCGCAAAAACCGCATAATGGGCGGTTGAGAGATCAGGCGCTTTCTTCGAATTCAAATATTTATGTAATGCAACTGCCTCTTCGGCTGGCTCCCCTTCACCTTGGGTGGATGCCACGACGATCACCACTTTCTCTTGGTTGATCTGCTTAAACTTATAATCGCCAGCATTGACTAAATTGGCACTGATTTTCTCACTCAGTAGTTTTTCTCGAAGCTGCTCAGCTAAACGGCGGGCATTACCCGTTTGGGAGGCTGAAATAATGGTCACGGTTTCTTGAGGCGCATTGCTTGCAGATGAATGGCTTGCAGCCACAGGCTCGCTCAGCGTACTGTTTTGATTTACCATGCCCCACAAATAGCCAGATAGCCAAGCTAATTGATGGGATGAATAATCCCCCACTGCGGTTTGTAAGCGCCCTAATTGCTCCGTCGAAATCGGTAATGCTGATAATGGAGGTTGCTTGTTTTGCATTATTTTGTCACTCCAACGTGATCCATCATTGAATAGTCAATAAAACGTTATTTATGCCATTCTCTATCCCAAATGAAGATAAAGGTTATAACAGCCATAACTAGGAAGATAAGAAACTATAGCCATAACTAATAGCTAAAAATCCTAAAGAAAATATTCGATGATGAATATCGAATAAAAAGATTAGCCAGAAATCGATAAATAACGACATTTTGAGTAAAAATAACAGTAGAATACGCTACTAAACATTAGTAAGGAGAAATTTATGAGCACAACCATCTACAAAGATTTTCACTTTGAAGCAGCCCACCGCCTTCCTCATGTCCCTGAGGGGCATAAATGTGGTCGCCTGCATGGGCACTCTTTCATGGTGCGCTTAGAAATCACGGGTGAAATTGATGCGCATACGGGATGGATCATAGATTTTGCTGATGTGAAAAGCGCCTTTAAACCTATCTATGAGCGTCTAGACCATCATTATTTAAATGAAATTGAAGGGTTAGAAAACCCAACCAGTGAAGTACTTGCTCGCTGGATTTGGCAGCAAACCAAGCCACTATTACCACTATTAAGCGCCATTACGGTTAAAGAAACCTGCAATGCAGGCTGTGTGTATCGCGGAGAAGCCTAAGCCAAAGAGATGCTGAGCTGTAAGTTATCACCTACAGCTCAAAGACATAGTGATTACTGAATATTCAGATATTTATGGGTTTGAATGGATAACCGCCAGTTGCGTTGAATGCAGGTATCGATACATAACTTCGTCGCTGATACTTTTTGGCTAATAGGCTGAAGCTCCACAATCGGTGGCTCCCCCTGAGTTCGCAAAGATAATAGCTGGTCAAGGGCTTCAATATCCTTTTCACGCGCCACAGGATGCTTGATTTCATTGGCACGATTAATCGCTTGTTCGAGCACTTGTAATCCACCTTTCATCCCCACTTTCGGCGAGACAGTGACCCAAGTATTTTCGGTGCAGATGATTGGGTAAGTGCCGCTGGTTTCTATCTGACATTGAAACCCATTCGCTTCAAGGGATTGTGTTAAGGCAGTTAAATCATAAATGCACGGCTCGCCACCCGTTATCACAATGTGTTTTGCGGTATAGCCGTTTTGTTGCATCAGTTGGATTAGGCTTTCGGCATCGGACATTGCCCATAAATCACTGTCTTGTGTTTTTAATGCAATATCACCCAATGTGGATTCCTTCGCGGGCTCTTTGTCCCAGGTCTGTTTGGTATCGCACCAACTACAGCCAACTGGACAGCCTTGCAAACGAATAAAAACAGCAGGGACGCCAGTAAAAACACCTTCCCCCTGTAAAGTTTGGAAGATTTCATTAATTGGGTATTTCATATTGCTCCTAGAAGATTCCATTTGGCGCATATTATATTGCAGATATCTATCTCGCGGGCAATGCACTTTGTGATAATGTAGTCACCCTGCGTTCAGGAAAGTACGTCAACTCAAACAACGAAACCGAAACAATATTCGGTACAATATTTCGAAATAAAGTCAATGACAGGAAAAGACATGCAAAGTAGTGAACAAAATCAACTCAGAAAGGGGCTGAGTGTCCGGCACATTCGCTTTATGGCCTTAGGGTCAGCGATTGGTACTGGGCTATTCTACGGTTCTGCGTCTGCGATTCAGGCTGCAGGTCCCGCGGTGTTACTTGCCTATATGTTAGGTGGTGCCGCCGTATTTATGGTGATGCGCGCCCTCGGCGAAATGGCAGTTCATCATCCAGTCCCAGGTTCATTCTCTCACTACGCAAGCCATTATATGGGGCCTCTAGCGGGCTTTTTAACAGGCTGGAACTATGTATTTGAAATGCTGGTGGTCTGTTTAGCCGATATTACAGCCTTCGGGATGTACATGGGGTTCTGGTTCCCACATGTCGACCAATGGGTCTGGGTATTGAGTATTGTGCTATTTATTAGCGCCCTCAATCTTTGCCACGTTAAGATTTTTGGTGAGATGGAATTCTGGCTATCGATTATTAAAGTTAGCGCCATTATTGCCATGATTGTCGGTGGTGCCTTCTTGATGATCTACGGTTTTGGTCAAGAAACTAGCCATCAAGTGGGTATCCAAAACTTGTGGGAGCATGGCGGCTTTATGCCAAATGGCATTGAAGGGGTAATTGCCTCTCTCGCAATCGTTATGTTTGCTTTTGGTGGTATTGAGGTGATTGGTATCACGGCAAGTGAAGCGCAAAACCCTGAAAAAACTATTCCGAAAGCTATCAATGCTGTACCTATCCGTATTCTATTATTCTATGGATTAACGCTGTTTATCCTGATGTGTATCTATCCATGGAACCAAATCGGTCAAAACGGTAGCCCGTTTGTCCAAATCTTCGATAGCTTAGGTATTCAATCTGCAGCAAATATCTTGAATATCGTGGTGATCACCGCAGCAATTTCCGCTATCAACAGTGATATTTTTGGTGCAGGCCGCATGATGTATGGCATGGCTCAAGATGGACAGGCTCCTAAGGTCTTTACCAAACTGACCAAAAGCGGTGTTCCATGGGTGACCGTGCTGGTGATGTCCGTTGTGATGTTATTGGGGGTTTACCTGAACTACCTGTTACCAGAAAAAATCTTTGTGATCATCGCGTCAATTGCGACCTTCGCGACGGTGTGGGTCTGGTTAATGATCTTACTGTCTCAAGTAGCCATGCGCCGTAAAATGAGCCAAGAAGAAGTCAAAAAACTGAAATTCCCTGTGCCTTTCTGGCCTGTAGGCCCAGCAATCACCATCGCATTTATGGTGTTTGTTATCGCCTTATTAGGCTTCTTTAAAGATACACAAGTGGCGCTGATTGTAGGCTTTGTGTGGGTGGCTTTACTCAGTATCACCTTCTTTGCAATGCGTTATTACCAAAAACGCTGATCCCTTTTCATTAAGAGGTCAATAAAACAGCCCTAGGTCGAGCAGATCTAGGGCTGTTTTTTAATGTTTTTCGATTCTATGGAACCGCTAGCGCATCAACATCATGCTGATGCAAGCGCTTGTTCGATATCCGCAATTAGCTCATCCACATTTTCTAAACCAATCGATAGTCGAATCAGCCCATCACTAATACCATATTGTAGCCTTTCTTCCCGTGTATAGGTTGAATGAGTCATACTAGCAGGATGCTGTGCCAACGACTCGCAATCTCCCAAACTCACCGCTCTAGAGAACAGCGCTAAATGGTTTAAGAACTGCTTACCAGCTTCAAGTCCCCCTTTTAGTTCAAATGCAATCATGCCTCCGGCTAATTTCATCTGCTTTTGGGCTAACTGATACTGCTCAAAACTCGGTAACCCCGGGTACATAATGGTAGCGACTTTTGGGTTCACTTCTAAATATTCCGCAATTTTCTGTGTGCTCTGGACTATCCTATCCATACGAACAGACAAGGTTTTCATCCCTCGAATAATTAGGTTAGCATCATGAGGAGATAAACATGCTCCCGTCATATCTTTCAAACCAACTAATCGAATGAGTTTTGCACACTCTGCCGTTGTGGCTACCGCTCCTCCCATAGCATCCCCATGACCATTCATGTACTTGGTCAAAGAATGCAGCACAATATCCGCCCCCAGTGTTAGTGGTTTTTGAATATACGGCGTGCAGTAGGTGTTATCGACCGCCACTAAGATATTATGTCGATGCGCAATTTCACTCACTGCAGCAATATCCACCAAACGCATGTTCGGGTTAGCGGGTGACTCAAAAAATATCATGCGCGTTTTTTCCGTAATGGCTTTCGCGACATTCTCTGGAGCACTCATATCAATGTGCTTAACTTTCACACCAAATCTAGCCAATCCATGATGAAAAAAGGCATAAGTACAACCATAAACCGTTAAGTCCACTAACAGTTCATCACCCGGATTTAATAATGTCCAAAATGTTGCTGTGATTGCGCCCATACCTGACGAGAACACAATTGCTGCCTCCCCTTCTTCAAGGGAAGCAATTCTATTTTCCAATAGATTTAATGTTGGGTTATTAATTCGGGTATAAATATAGCCATCTTTTTCACCACTAAAACAGGCAGCTCCCTCTTCGACACTTTTAAATACATAAGTCGATGTTTGATAAATTGGCGATGCCAGTGAACCTAAATGATCTTGTGCATTATAGTGACTATGAATTGCCCGTGTTTCGAAAGAATGCTTTATATCTAAACTCATACCACCTCCGAAAAATTACCCTCCTTGGGATTGAGATAATCGAGAACCGACAATTTGCATTGTTCGCAAAAGCGTCGTAATTCCACGCAATGTATTTGGATCTTTTAATAATCCATACACTGAGCGAAAGTTAGGATTTTTACTATCATGTATTCCTTCCATTTTTGCCATATTGTAGGCAGTACCTAATTCCCATACAGGCACTAAAGTATCTTCAAAAGAATTTGATAATCGCTCTACAGTACTGTTATCTAAGGAAGCTGCGATTAAGTGGTCCGCAGCTCCCGATATGACGCCCCAAACCGTCCTTTATCGACGTCCTGTGGCTCAATTTTCCAATTTTCAGCCCAAAATCGTCTCTTCGTGGCTGATTTTGGCCCTGTTTCAGGCCAATTTCCTCATTTCAGGTAGATCTCGCCTGTGCCCGTATCAATTGGTCAACTCGAACCAGGTTCGCCAGGGTGAATAACATCGCCAGTTGACTGTCATTTTTAGCCAGCCCCTTGTACCTGGCTTTGACGAAACCAAACTGACATTTTACTATCCGAAATGGATGCTCAACCTTCGCTCGGATACTCGCTTTCAGGTATTCGTAACGGATGGCCAGCTTGTTCTTGCGCGGGTGTTGCTTCAATGCATTCACTTTGCCGGGACGCTTGGCGATAAGCCAGTCTGCGCTGACATCGCTGAGCTCATCGCGCTTTTCGGCCCCCTGATAACCAGCATCGGCTGAGATAAACTCTTCATCGCCATGCAGTAACTTGCCAACCTGATTGAGGTCGTGCTCGTTAGCCGCCGTGGTCACCAGACTGTGGGTCAGGCCACTTTTGGCGTCCACGCCAATGTGCGCTTTCATGCCGAAGTACCACTGGTTACCTTTCTTGGTCTGGTGCATGTCTTCATCACGGCTGTTGTGTTTGTTTTTGGTAGAGCTGGGGGCTTGAATGATGGTGGCATCCACCAAGGTGCCCTGGGTCATTAGAACGCCACACTCTGCTAGCCAGTGATTAACGGTACTGAAGATTTTGCGGGCCAGTTCATGCTGCTCCAGCAAATGCCGGAAATTCATGATGGTAGTGCGGTCTGGAATGGCTTTATCCAGTGACAGGCGAGCAAATTGGCGCATGGAGGCGATTTCATAGAGGGCATCTTCCATGGCCTCATCGCTCAGGTTGTACCATTGCTGCATGCAGTGAATACGCAGCATGGTTTCCAGCGGATAGGGCCTGCGACCATTACCGGCCTTGGGATACACAGGCTCGATAACGCCAAGTAATTTGTCCCAGGGAAGCAAGTCATCCATTCTGCCAAGCAAAACTTCTTTGCGGGTCTGGCGGCGTTTACTGGAAAACTCACTATCGGCAAAAGTCAGTTGCTGGCTCATCCGGTTACTCATTCTGGGTTCAGGTTACAATACGATGATCTCACATCTCGGACTTATTCGCACCTTCCCTAGGGCCATTTGCTGCGAACCACGCCTTGCATCCAAGCCAGTAAGCCGACGCAGACCACACATGGGACTTGTTCGCACCTTCCTTAAATCACTAGCACTTGTTGTTATTTCAGCTTTATCTTTAGGTTCAGTCGCTGCAATGGCTGCAACAACAACCGTAAACGGCGGTCAAGTACACTTTAAAGGTGAGCTAGTGAATGCAGCGTGTGCTGTTGATGCTGGTTCTGTAGAGCAAACTGTTCGTTTAGGTCAAGTTCGTACAGCTAAATTAGCTAAATTGGGCGATACCAGTGGTTCTGTTGGTTTCAATATCCAATTAAACGACTGTGATACAACAGTTGCTACTTCTGCAAAAGTTGCCTTTACCGGTGTTGCTGCAGATGCAACTAACCCAACAGTATTATCTGTTGCTTCTTCAGCTTCAGGTGCAGCGACTAACGTTGGTATCCAAATTTTAGATGGTAAGAGCGCGCCTCTGGGTCTGGATGGTGCAACATTCAGTAACCCTATCACTCTGAATGACGGTGCAAACGTTCTGCCATTCCAAGCTCGTTACTTCGCACTGGGTGCAACAACTGCTGGTGTTGCTAACGCAGATGCAACCTTCGCAGTTCAATACGAGTAATCATTAAAAAGGATTAGGGATATCCCATTTGATAAGCCAAGGATGGCTTTTATTCACGAACCAAAAGGTGGAAGTTTATGAGAGAGCTGCTGGCAGTTTCACTCCTTCTGTTTTCTCCATTTTTGCAAGCTGGGAATAAATGGAAAGTTCAACTTCCTGGTGGCGGGATGCGCTTTCAAGGGGAGTTAATTGCAGAAGGCTGCACTGTTGAAACTTCAGATCGTAATTTGGTAGTGAATATGGGGCAAGTGCGCACCAATGCATTCAAGGCTCCAGGCCAAGATTCAGCACCGACTGCGTTTGATCTTCACCTACGAGAGTGTAGCGATGCGGTCAGTGAGTATATATCCATAACCTTCAACGGTGTGGCTAATGAAAGGAACCCAGATATTTTTTCCATCGGCGATGGGCCTAGCACCGCGAAAGGTGTAGGAGTAGCCATTTTTGATTCAAAAAATACCTTAATTCCGGTGAATAGTGCTCCACGTAAAATAGCTAATCTGCGTGATGGGGATATGACATTGCATTTTGTTGCTAAGTATCGCTCGACGAGCGAGAACATCATGGGCGGAAAAGCGAATGCACAAGCACTATTCTCACTGACTTATGAATAAAAATATCGAAAAAGACAGTGACATATTGATTTCATTTTTTAGTAAAAAAAGGACAGATGTAAACATGAAAACCAGAAAAACATATAAGTTCATTACCGCCTTATTACTTTTACTCTGTTCGACCGTGTCCACTCAGGTTTATGCGGGTGTTGCATTAGGTGCAACGCGAGTGATTTATCCTGCGGATCAAAAGCAGGTTCAACTTGCCGTGACCAATAATGATGAAAAGGGCGTTTTTCTGATCCAATCGTGGGTTGAAAATGCCAATGGCCAAAAAGATAGCCAATTTGCAATTACACCTCCTCTTTTCACGATGAAAGGTGTTAAAGAAAATACACTGCGCATTATTGATGCGACCAATAACCAACTGCCGAAAGACAGAGAAACGCTGTTTTGGCTGAATGTGAAAGCGATTCCAGCAATGGACAAAGCGAACATGAGCGAGAACACGTTGCAGTTAGCGATTATTAGCCGCATTAAACTGTATTACCGTCCTACAGGTCTCTCTATTGCACCGGATAAAGTGGCTGAAGAATTACGCTTTAAGCGCCAAGGCAGCTCACTGATTGTGGTTAACCCAACGCCTTATTTTGCCACTGTCACAGATTTAAAAATCGGTGCAGCAAAATTGGATAATGTGCTTGTTCCTCCATTTGGTGATGCGTCAGTGAATATTCCTTCTAATGGAAATGGTGCTATTAGCTACCAAACCATTAATGATTACGGCGCACTAACGCCGAAAATGACAGGAAAAATGCAGTAAAAACTTACGTTTTTATTTCTCGAAAATAATTAAACATCATTCCAAATTGGAAATTTGCTGAGCAACATTGTTGAGCGGAGGGGACATGTCACATCTGACATCTGAAAAAGGGCTATTAATTTCAAAAAAAGGATCATTTTTGGGATGCAGATTCGAACGCCATTTTCCTTTGGTTCCGCTGGCATTCTTGATAAGCGCATGCCTTTATCCAACATGGGCGACGGCAGAGTTATATTTTAACCCCCGTTTCTTAGCGGATGATCCTTCAGCAGTCGCAGATTTATCTGCGTTTGAACAAGGGCAAGAAGTTCCTGAAGGGACTTATCGTGTTGATGTCTATCTTAATGATGGTTATTTACTTACCCGGGATGTGAACTTTGTTCTGGATAAAAATGATAAACAGCTATCCCCTTGTTTAACGCCTAATGAATTGGCCAAGATGGGGATCAATACATTATCGCTGCCAGAATTACAGACGAAGCCCAAAGATACCTGTGAACCATTATCATCCACCGTGAAGGATTCAACGGCGAGATTTGATGTGGGCTTACAACGGTTATATATCACCGTTCCACAGCTGTTTATGAAAGACAAAGCACGAGGTTTTATTCCTCCGGAGCTTTGGGATTCAGGGATCACTGCAGGTATTTTAAACTATAGCCTGACGGGAAGCAGTGCGCGTAACCAAGACGGAAAGCACAGTAGCTATAACTATTTGAATTTACAAAGTGGTTTAAACTTTGGCGCGTGGCGCTTACGGGATAACTCCACATGGAGCCACAGCACAGGCACAGCAAATAGTGAAACTCGCTGGGAACATATCAATACCTATTTAGAGCGCGGCATCAATGTGATCCGCTCTCGTTTAACGCTGGGTGATAGCTACACACCGGGCGAAATTTTCGACAGCGTTAACTTCCGAGGCATCCAATTAGCTTCGGACGACAATATGCTGCCTGAAAGCCAAAAAGGATTTGCGCCCGTGATCCGAGGGATCGCTCGCGGCACAGCGGATGTCTCTGTTAAGCAAAATGGCTATGAGATCTATCGCAACACATTCCCACCGGGACCGTTTGTAATTAACGATCTCTATTCTGCGGGGAATAGTGGTGATTTGCATGTGACGATCACTGAAGCGGATGGATCTGTACAGAGCTTTACCGTGCCATATTCATCCGTTCCGTTGCTCCAACGTGAAGGGCATACTCAATATGCCGTCACTGTAGGGGATTACCGTTCGGGAAGCGGCAATCAGGAAAAACCGACATTCTTACAAACTACGTTACTGCACGGTTTGTCATATGGCTGGACGCTCTATGGTGGAACTCAGTTAGCTAATCGCTACCAAGCTTTTAACGCTGGAGTAGGTAAAAATATCGGTATCTTTGGGGCGTTATCTATCGATATTACCCATGCAAATGCCAAATTACCGGATGACAGCAACCATCAAGGTCAGTCAATTCGTTTCTTATATAACAAGTCTCTGAATGAAACGGGCACGATTATTCAGCTGGCGGGTTACCGGTACTCAACAAAGGGTTACTACTCATTTGCGGATACGACCTACAAGCGGATGTCAGGGTATAACCTTGCGACGCAAGACGGCATTATCCAAGTGACACCTAAGTTTTCTGACTATTACAACTTAGCTTATAACAAGCGCGAAAAAATTCAGTTAACTCTAACCCAGCAGCTGGGTGAGCAATCCACTATGTATGTGACGGGAAGTCATGAAACGTATTGGAATACCAGTAAAGCGGATAAGCAATTACAGGTAGGGATTAACACGCTGATTAAAGGGATTAGCTGGGGATTAAGTTACAGCCTATCCAAAAACTCATGGCAGGATGGCAACGACCAAATGCTGGCATTGAACGTCAACATTCCCTTTAGCCATTGGTTACGTTCAGACAGTCAGTCTATCTGGCGTAATGCCAGCGCAAGTTACAATGTTTCGCATGATCTCAAAGGTCGCGTAAATAACACCGCTGGTTTATACGGAACGTTATTGGAAGACAATAACTTAAGTTATAGCGTTCAAGCTGGGTATGCAGGCGGTGGGCAAGGTAACTCTTCAGGAACGGGTTATACATCTCTGAACTATCGCGGGGCTTATGGAAATGCCAACGTCGGTTATAGCTATGCCGATAATATTCGCCAAGTTTACTACGGTGTGAGTGGGGGCGTCTTAGCCCATGAAAATGGATTAACGCTGAGTCAGCCAATGAACGATACCGTGGTATTAGTGAAAGCGCCGGGTGCGGGACATGTGAAAGTCGAAAACCAAACTGGGGTTGAGACTGACTGGCGGGGCTATGCGGTATTACCTTATGCCACTGAATATCGTGAAAACCGTATTGCTTTGAATACCAATACGTTAGCGAACAACGTGGATCTGGATGATCCCGTCCTGAATGTGGTGCCAACTCGTGGTGCTGTAGTTCGCGCTGATTTCCAACCGAAAGTTGGGGTCAAAGTTCTGATGACATTAACTCGCCATGGAAAACCGGTGCCATTCGGTTCAGTTGTTTCTTCTGGTGAAAACAGTGGTGGCAATATTGTGGCGGAAGATGGGCAAGTTTACTTAACTGGTTTGCCATTAACCGGACAATTAATCGCACGTTGGGGAGATGGGGCGGATGCTCAGTGTAAGGTCAATTACACACTGCCAGCAGAAAGCCAATATGAAATCCTCAGTAAGTATAGTGCCGAGTGTCTCTAAGGAGCCCATAGTGTTTGATAAATCGAATATTTTCTTTGCCTCAATGTTGACCTCTTTGTGCTTATGTTCCAATGCATTGGCGGCGGATAGCACGATTAACATTACAGGCAATGTACGAGATAACACTTGTGCCGTGGCTCCTGGCTCACAAAATCAAGTGGTGGATTTGCTCCTGAATGCGGTGAAACAGCTGCACTCAGTGGGGGAAGTGACGCCAACAGTACCGTTTCGTATAGAGCTAACACCTTGCGGTTCTGCGGTAACAGCAGTCAAAGTCGGGTTTGTCGGTATTGCAGATTCGAGTAACAAAACCTTGCTGGCATTAGAACCTGGTAGCGCAAATGCGACAGGGGCAGGCATTCAGATTTTAGACAGTGCTAAAGACCCATTAGTCCTCAATGCGGACTCAAATAATATTGCATGGACGCCTTTAGTGGCAGGAAAAGCCAATACGCTCAATTTCAATGCACGTTTAATGGCGTCAAAATTGCCCGTTACGGCAGGGCATATTCGAGCAACCGCCACATTTACGCTTGAATTCCAGTAAATAAAGGATGCGATGAATGACGTATAAATCAACAATGATGACAGCTTTATTTTTGTGGCTGTTATCTTCATCAATAACCTCCACGCACGCGGCTGACGTAACCGTGACAGTCAATGGGAGCGTTGTTGCGAAACCTTGTACGGTATCAACTAAGACGGCTAATGTGGATCTGGGTGATCTTTACACGTTCAATTTGACCTCACCGGGGTCGGCATCGGATTGGCATACTGTGTCGCTGGATTTGACCAATTGCCCTGTTGGTACATCGGTAGTTATGGCGACCTTTAAAGGTGTCGCTGATTCGGTGGGATACTACAAAAACCAAGGTACGGCAGGCAATATCCAGCTGCAACTTCAAGATTCATCGGGCAATAATTTAAATAACGGCGCACAAAAACGCATGCCAGTCAGCGATGCAACGCTTTCAACCAGTTTTCCTTTACAAGTAAGAGCAATATCGGTGAGAGGCGGGGCGACACAAGGCACCATCCAAGCGGCAATTGATGTCACCTACACGTATCTGTGAGCAATATTATGAATATAAAACAGCTAGTTAAATTAATCTTTGTTAACGCATTTATCTATTTTGCCGGTGTTTCTTCGGTGTATGCTTTTACCTGTTACGACTCAACAGGAAACGTTTTAAGCTACACACAAAGCCCAGTGACTGCCAATGCGTATGTTAACTTGCAGCCAAGTGTTCAAGCTGGTCAAAACTTAGTAGTCGATTTGTCGAATTCAATATTTTGTAAGAACGATGACCCATCAGCGCGACGTGACCAAGTGAACATGATCCGTGGTTCCGCTTATGGTGGGGTATTGAATAACTTTCGAGGCTCATTACGGTATTATGGCTCAAGCTATACGTTCCCTTTGACTAACCCAACTCACCAGCAAGATTTTCCATCGGGCAATTACACTGCATGGAATACCCAATTGTATTTAACCCCAATTTCTGCGGCGGGTGGTGTAGTGGTTAACCGAGGAACCCACTTTGCAACATTGGTAATGTACCAAGTTGGTTCTAACATAGTAGGGGGAGGTAACGTCAATACATCGACCTTTACATGGAATTTGTATGCCAACAATGATGTTGTGGTACCTATTGGTGGTTGTGATGTTTCTTCGCGTAATGTGGTGGTCAACTTACCGGAATATCCGGGAAGTGCTCAGCCGGTACCCTTATCTATCTATTGCGCTTCGAGTCAAAACATCTCCTATTATTTAACAGGTACAACAGATACGAGCAGCAATATTTTTGCTAATACCTTGTCTGGTGCTAATGCTGCAAAAGGGGTCGGGATCCAAATGGTTCGCAATGGTAATGCAATCCCAGCAAACCAAAACGTCCAGTTAGGTCGAGTAGGAAGTTCAGCGGTGAACTTAGGACTAAGCGCACGATATTCGAGAACTCAAGGTCAGGTGACCGCAGGGAAAGTGCAGTCGGTGATTGGCGTGACATTTATGTATGATTAGTGAATTGAATTAGATAGATGAAAAGGCTCAAGAAGAAATATCTTGAGCCTTTTTGCTTTAAATAAAGATTCATATGCTCATCAGAAATTCGGATGATCCGTTGTGATAGGGGGCAGTGGATCTTTTATCATTTACCCATCACTGGGATGCTAATTCATTAATCTTATTTTAGAATACAGCCATTATTATCGTTCTGGTAATGCTGGCTGTTATTTTTCAAGCACGATACTGCAATACTCCCAAACAAAACCCTTCAAAAAAGAATAAATACCAAATAATAAATTATAAATAAATTTTAATAGTCATTAATGCGTATTATTAACCGATGAAAATAATTTGCAAACGAGATTGGTTATCAATATACTTTTTCGACCAGTTAAAAATACTCAATATACTAGTTTAAGCATCACTTCACCTTGGAGAAGATAGCAACATGTTGAAAAAAATGTATTTTTTACGTAATAAAACACGTTTAATTACGTTGGCCTCATCGCTTATTGTTACCTGCGCACTGCCTGCCATGGCAAAAGATTCCTTAACGTTATACACCACTCGTGAACCAGGACTGATCCAGCCACTGCTGGATGCCTTTACCAAAGAAACGGCTATTGATGTCAATACTGTCTATGTCAAAGACGGTATGTTAGAGCGCGTCAAAGCGGAAGGTAAAAACTCCCCTGCGGACTTATTAATGACGGTGGATGCAGGGAATCTCATCGATTTAGTAGAAGCAGGTGTTACACAGCCTGTGGATTCAAAAGTATTAACTGACGCTATTCCTGCTTCATTACGCGACAAAGATAACCAATGGTTTGGTTTATCGATGCGCGCTCGCGTGCTGTATGCGGAAAAAGATTTGCCGTTAACTAGCATCACTTACGAAGATTTAGCCGATCCAAAATGGAAAGACAAGATTTGTATCCGTGCAGGCCAGCACCCGTATAACACCGCGTTAGTGGCGGCAATGATTGCCCACGACGGTGAAGCGAAAACGGAAGCGTGGTTACGCGGTGTGAAAGCCAACTTAGCCCGTAAAGCGACGGGCGGAGACCGTGATGTCGCGCGTGATATTCTTGGCGGTATCTGTGATGTTGGTTTAGCGAACTCTTATTATGTGGGTCACATGAAAAATGCCAAAGAAGGCACTGACGCACGTAAATGGGGAGATGCTATCAAAGTGGTTCAGCCAACCTTTACCGATGGCGGTACGCACGTCAACATCACTGGTGCAGCCGTTGCACGTCATGCTCCTCACAAAGCCGAAGCGGTTAAGTTGATGGAATATTTGGTTTCTGTTCCTGCACAGCAACTGTACGCGCAAGCAAACTATGAATACCCAATTCGCAAAGGCGTTCCACTGGATGCGACCATCAATAACGCGATTGGTGAAATTAATGTGGATACTCTTCCACTTACCGAAATTGTGAAATACCGTAAACAAGCGAGTCAGTTGGTAGATAAAGTTGGATTCGATCAATAAAACTGGCTTAACCTCAACGCGCGGGGCTTTCGGGTTACCGCGCGTTGGTTTCTCGCCATTAACCCTTTCTGTGGTGGTCATTACGCTCGGCGTTCTGACCCCTTTGTTGTTTTTATTGGGTCTGGCTGCAAGCTCTGGATTCAGCCATTGGGAACATTTGATGCGTTATGTGCTTCCCGATGCCACCTTAAATACCTTAATTTTACTGCTGGGTGTTGGTGCCATGGTGATGACCATTGGGGCAGGGTGCGCATGGCTGGTGACCGCATTTGATTTCCCAGGTCGAAAGCTGTTTAGCTGGGCGTTGTTACTACCTCTAGCGATGCCAACCTACATTGTGGCGTTTGCATGGTTAGATTTACTGCATCCTATTGGACCGATTCAAGAATTTATTCGTAGCGTTTTAGGGTACGACTCACCGCGCCAATTCCGCCTCCCTGATCTTCGTTCGATGACGGGTGCTATTTTGCTGCTTGGTCTGGTGCTTTACCCCTATGTTTACTTGACCATGCGAGCCATGTTTATGAGCCAGCCAGCCCATTTGCTGGAAGCGGCTCGAACCCTTGGGCTCAGTTCCACGGGGACATTTTTCCGAGTGGCGCTACCGATGGCACGCCCAGCCTTAGTGGTGGGAACCAGCCTTGCACTGCTGGAAACTCTCAATGATATCGGCGCATCGGAGTTTTTAGGTGTGAATACATTGACCGTGACGGTGTACACCACATGGGTGACTCGCTCTGATCTGCCCGCTGCGGCGCAAATTGCCTGCTCGATGTTAACCGTGATTATCTTGCTGTTAGCATTAGAATATTACGGTCGAAAAAATCAGCGTTACAGTACTGGACGGCAAATGCGCGGGATCCTGCCATCGCGTTTGACGGGATGGCGAGCCATATTAGCGACGTGCGTCACCGCGCTACCCGTCGTGTTAGGCTTTTTAGCGCCAGCGCTATTTTTGGGGTGGGAAAGTCTTAAACGCATCAGTGACAGCATGACAATCTCAAGCAGCCTGTTGCAGTCATTACAAAACTCATTATTGTTGGCGGCGGGTGTCACCATCGTTGTGACATTGGTGAGCATCGTGGTGGCATGGTATGCAAGAGCGAGCGCGATTTCCGGTTCATCTCAAGAATGGCGACGAACCTTGATGAAAATTGCTTCGCTGGGTTATGCAGTACCCGGGACGGTGTTGGCAATTGGCTTGTTAACACCGGGTATGGCACTGGATAATTTTCTTGCTGAGCTATTGGATTTTCGAGGATTACCGCTGTTATCTACGGGAATTTTATTGGTTATCTGCTGTTCAATTCGATTTATGGCGATCTCCATTGGGGCGATTGATGCTGGGTTAACCCGTATTCCGCCGAGTATGGAACAAGCCTCAAGGCTGTTAGGGGAAAGTGAGCTGCGAACGTTCTTTCGTGTGCACCTGCCACTATTACGTCCGGCACTTGTTACCAGTGCATTGTTGGTCTTTGCGGATGCGATGAAAGAGTTGCCGACCACATTACTGTTACGTCCGGTGAATTTTGAGACGTTAGCAACCTCGTTATATGCAGAGGCAGCGCGAGGAACCTATGAAGAAGGCGCGATCGCGGCACTATTAATTGTGCTAGCAGGAACATTGCCTGTGATCCTCCTAGCGCGCAGTCAGTTGACTTCATCTCAATCAAAACGGTCGTCTCAATAAAAATGATTATGTTAAGGAATGTCTTCGGTGTCTGATTCAACCTTAGTTCTTGACAATGTCCATGTTTCTTATGGCAACAAACATCAACGTAACCATGTACTTAATGGCTTTTCTTTGCATATTGATGCTGGGGGAATTGGTTGTTTACTTGGGGCTTCAGGATGCGGGAAAACCACGGCATTGAGAGCGATTGCTGGTTTTGAGCAGGTAGAGCAAGGAACCATCTACGTGGGTGGCCGCTGTGTTGCTGGCCCAAATCTTCACCTGCCGCCTGAACAGCGTAATGTTGGTATGGTTTTCCAAGATTATGCCTTGTTTCCTCACTTAACGGCGGCGCAGAACGTGGCATTTGGGCTCAGAAAACAGCCTAAAGAGCAGCAACACGCTCGAGTTCAACAGCTATTAACCTTGGTAGAATTGAGTGGCTTAGCGGAACGCTATCCTCACGAAATGTCGGGTGGTCAGCAGCAGCGTATTGCATTAGCACGAGCGTTAGCGCCGCAACCAGCGGTGCTGTTGCTGGATGAACCGCTTTCTAGCCTTGATCCTGATAGCCGAAAACGCTTAGGTCAAGAAGTGCGGGATATTTTACGTGCGGCGGGTCAGACGGCGTTGTTGGTGACCCACAGTGAAGACGAAGCCCAGTTAATGGCAAATAAAATCAGCTACTTAAAAGAGGGGCGTTTACTCGAAGAGTAGTTGAGGATCGTGAAAGCCCAATGCCGCACAAACGGCATTGGGAACTCGATTATTTAAAGCAGGTTTGCGCCCAGCGGGCTAACCCAGCGGTAACCGAGCCAAAATCATCACCACGAACAATAGGGATGTTCGGCAGTTGTTCTTGAATCGCTTGATGTAAGATAGGCGAGCGGGCACTACCCCCGGTGACAAAAATAGCATCCAGCTGAACGCCTCCTTGTACAACGGCTTCTTTCACCAACTCAATCATTTTGCTTTTTGGTGATTCAATCGCATCAATCAATTGATCACGTCCAATATTCACTTCAAGCAGCTCTTTAGATAATGCAATTTTCGCTAAATAATTTTGCTCATCAGAGAGGGCGATTTTCGCCTCTTCCGCTTTGCGTACAATGCTGTAACCCAGCGTTTGGTGATAAACCTCGAGCAAACGGGCGAGCAAGGCAGGCTCTTGAGCATCTTGCTGTAAGCGGGTTAATGCATTGAGGTTAGCGCGAGAATAAAACTCTTTTTGTGCTTCCACATTGTTAATGGCAATTGGGTTCCAAAACTGCAACAGAGGCATTTTGATCCCCGATTGATATTGGCTTTCCATACCAAAAAGCTGCATTAACTGTTTTAAGGCGACGAAAATATCCAGATCGTTTCCGCCAACACGTTGACCAGTGTGTGCTAATAAAGAGCTTGTACGGTCATGGCTGTCTTTGTAACTTGGGCCCATTTGGATAAGTGAACAGTCAGTGGTTCCCCCGCCAATATCCACCACTAAAATAGTCTGGTCTTTCGTTAGGGTAGATTCATACTCTAACCCTGCGGCAACGGGCTCAAACTGGAACGCAATATTCTTAAATCCAGCACGTTTAGCCGCTTTTAATAAGATAGCTTCTGCTTGCTGGTTCGCCAGTTCGCCACCACGTCCATGGAAGTTAATTGGGCGACCAATCACGGTGTCAGTGATGGTTTGTTGGGTACTTGCTTCGGCAGTATGCTTGATATTTGCCATCATGGCGCACACTAAATCTTCGAAGAAACTGACTTGGGTTTCGTGTAAGCCTGATGCACCTAAAAAAGATTTAGGTGATTTTACATAGTAGACATCTCGAGGGTCGCTTAAATATAAGTCCAGCGCAGCTTGCCCGAAAACAATATCTTCCGGCTCCAGTTCAATGCCTTCATCCTGATTAAACGCAATAGAGCGTCGGAGGATTTGCTGGCCTACTGAGTCTGTCGGAGAAATATTCAGATGGCGAAATAAGTGCTCTGAAACCGATTCTCTTGTCGGCGCACACAAGGTTGATGGAATATAAAAATTGTTGCCTTCAAGGGGTAACAATTGTGGTTTGCCATCTTTCATGATTGCGACGGAGCAGTTAGATGTTCCGTAGTCAAAACCAATAAACATTTCGCCTCCAAAATCTAGGGTGCTTTGAAAAAAGTGGAAAACTGTATATCAACCTTGCGGGAAATGCTATTGGAACCGCATTTTTATTTTGTGTGAGAAACCTAATTTGGCGCAAGGATAAGGGCGACATAATTTTGTAGGATAAACAGAATTATTTATTGTGAAATACCCTATCGAGGATCAAATGAGTCAAGCCAAAATTGAATTGATGTCTGAAATTACGTGCCCAGAATGTGGGTGTTCGAAAATGGAAGAGATGCCAACCAATGCTTGTCAGTGGTTTTATGAATGCACGGGTTGCGGTGTATTATTAAAGCCATTAGAAGGGGATTGCTGCGTTTTTTGTTCTTATGGCACGGTGAAATGCCCACCAATCCAAGAAGCAGAATTAACAGGCAAGCCTTCATGTTGCTGTAAATAAGACTCAAAGAAAAATCATTAATTTCGTAAGAAATAGATAATATTCAATTAAGTATAATTATCTATTCTGACAATTTTTACGCCACAAGTAATTAAATTCCTCAAGCGGAAATTCCATTTCGTCTCTATCCAATAGCGGAATGGAAACGATATTTCTACCATCTTCATTCAGGTACGTTTTCACCATAAAACGTTTGTAGGTATAGCTATTTTTTGCATCAAATACCAGAACTTGACCACAAACGTAGCCTAACATACCGCGATCAGAGGTCTCTCTGATGACATGGTATTTCACATCTTTAAATTCGACGGTTTTAGGGAAATTCAACAAGTCTTCCACAGCTCGCTCGGATTTCTTGATAACATCTAAATCAGGTGTGTAGTTAGCCATTACTCCTGCAAGAAATGATCCTCCTGCGATAAGAATAATCACTAAGATAGAAAGCATCTTATTCGTCATGATATTTTTTCTAGATTATTATATTTAATAAATAAACTTATTATTATTTTTTATCAATTATGGATACCGCGAGGTAATAAAGGTTCAGGGGCCTTTATTATTTTTGTTCACTGTTTCCCACTATTTTCCATTAATTTAGCCATATGAATGGCTTCAATAATTTGAGCGCGATTGACTCTAGGATTATTACTATCAAGTAGGTTTTGCCAGATATTAATCGCCGTTGTGTAATTGGCATTGATAAAGGCATCTGAGGCTAATAACATCAATGCGGTGACTTCATTCTTATCTAGACTTAATGCTTTGTCTATCATTTTCTGTGTGTCATTTGTAACCACTTGTCCGGCTTGGTAATACATCACTGTGGCAATTGCGGCATAGAGTTGGGCATTCTCACCGCGATATTTGAGTGCATAGCCATAGGCAATTAAAGCATTTTCATAGCTATTTTGATAAAGATAGTATTCACCTAAAACAGCCCAAAGTTCACTGTTTTCAGGGGATTGGCGGATATCTGCTTGTAAACGTTGTAGATCCTGCGTTTCACGCTCTAATGGTGTAAACAGCAAAATAGGGTCATTTTGTCTTTGATATAAATCAAGTGTTGAGTGGAATCGTGGTAATAAAAAATATCCCGCTATCATAATGCAGATTATGATGATAATAAGGATGTTACTTATCTTATTCCAATGAGGATACTGAAGTATTTTTTCATTATTGATAGCCGGTAATAATTGTATGTCAGAGTGAGTCCGGTTGTATTTTTCTATTAACGGAATAGAGGGGTCTAATAAAATAATGCGCTGATTAATTTTATTTTTTACTTTTAATGTTTTCCATAAAATAAAGATAATACAAAGAACCGTAAATACGGGAAGTAACCATAATAGTAGGGTGCTAAGCGTTAATGGGGGATTATATAAAACAAAGTCACCATAACGCTCGGTCATATAGTGTTTAATTTGAGATTCACTTTTCCCTTCAGAGACCATTTTAAAAACTTGATGGCGCATACTGACTGCGGTAGGTGCATTGGATTCTAATAAGTTTTGGTTTTGGCATTGAGGGCAACGTAACTGTGAGGCAATCTGCAAAGATAATTCTTGTTCCTCATTGGAATTAAATTCCCAGGTATCCACTATTTGGGCGTGCGCATTCAAGGCGCACAGCAGCAGGAGCAACATAACGATTTTTTTAATCATGTTTTCGCCCCCTAAACCAACTCATCAACGCACCTAAGCACATCACAAACCCACCACCCCAAATCCATTGAATGCCTTCTTGTACATAAAAACGCATCGCATAGCGCTCAGTGCCCGTTTTTTCTCCCAGCACTACATACCAAGAACGCATCCATCCCCAGTGGATCCCCGGCTCTATCATCAATTGCTGGCGAGCCATATACAGGCGACGCTCAGTGACAATATCAAAGCCATTTTGACCTGCATTTTGGCTGACGTGGATCAGCGCTTTTTCGGTGGTGTAGTTGGATTCAGCCGCCAGTTGTAATTGCTGAAATTGGAATTGATATCCGCCAACTGAGATTGATTGCCCGACGGCGATATTTTGGCTGATTTCTGATTTCTGTGTTGAGGAAAGGGCAATTCCCATAGCGAACAGAATAACCCCTGCGTGAGCAATAATGGCAGGAAGTTTTCGCTGCATAATCATCAACAGCCGTTGAAGTGGCGTGTGATTTTCGTTCTTGGCAATATCGCGATATTTGAGTGTGGCAAGCGCTATTACCACCAGCATAAACAGGCCAAATGGCAGTAATGTCTGATTGAAATAGGGGGCGCCCACCGAGATCTTACCTAACCCTAATAAACCATAGAGCATCGGGTATAAGGTGCCCGTCAGTACGATACATAAAACTGCGGTAAACAAAATCAATGTCAGTAATAAATAGATTTCTCGTGATGTTTTGCACCGAGGCTCTTGAGGTGGGAATTTCGCCTTCCAACCATAAATAAACAGGGCGCCAAGGCTTAAAACGGTAAAGAGTAAAAATAGCGGAACGGCACGCACGTTATCTAAGGCAAATGCATGAACGGACACTAAGATCCCAGAGCGGACAATCAGTGTACCGAGCAGCGCTAAAATTAATGTGATAATCGCCAGCAACAGACTCCAGTGGCGATACAGCCCTGTTCGGCGAGTGATAGATAAACTGTGCAGCAACGCAGTGGCTGAAAGCCAAGGAAGTAAAGAGGCGTTTTCAACGGGATCCCAAAACCACCATCCTCCCCAGCCCAATTCACTGTATGCCCACCAAGAACCGAGGATGATACCGCTAGTGAGTATGCACCAACTTGGAACCACAAAGCGCCAACACAATTGAGCTATAGGTTGACTGGAATTTTCGGGAAGTAGAGTGGGCGTCGCCATTAATGACGCGAGCACTAACGCGGCCACCAGCATCAATCCGCTGTAACCAAGGTAAAGTAGTGGCGGGTGTAAAATTAACCCCCAATGTTGCAGCATCGGGTTGAGATCGCGACCTTCAATTGCAGGAGGATACAGGCGTTCAAACGGGTTGGAATAGAACACAACAAACAGTAATAACGCCGTGCAAATAGCCGCCAGTACACATAATGTTAAAGGAAAAAATGGGCTATTTTGGCGGCGATAACGCCATGCAAATAAAGTACTCCAGCCGGAGAAAAACAGCACCCACAGAAGCAGTGAACCTTCGTGTCCTCCCCAGACTGCCGCAATTTTGATAACAAGAGGGGACAAACTGTGGCTATGTTGAGCCACATAAATAACGGAAAAATCACTGAAAACAAAGCTGGCGGTTAAGCTGAGAAACGCGGTTAATAAAAAAGTGAATTGCAAAGACGTCCAGAGCACGCCCTGAGACATTTGCCTCGGGACGTGCCTGAAAACGCCGATAAACCCCAATAGGGTATGATAGCTGGTGATACACAGCGCCAGTAGCAAGCTGATAAACCCTATTTCGGGAAGGAAAATTTCCAAGTATCACCTTTAGTTTAAGTCGGTTATGCGACTGTCAGTTGTCCTGCGTATAGGACAAAGAAACGCAGGAAAAACACGCCAATTAAGCTTGCACCACTGACCACAATAACCCGAAAAGCTTGGCTACCTTGTTGTTGCCATTTTTTCAATAGGAGGGGAATCACAAAACCAATTCCCACGACGCCAAGCCAGAACCACCACGTCCAGAAACCACCGCCTAATGCCGCAATTAACGAACGCAGTTTGCCATCATCCCCGAGCGCGAGTCCCACAAAGAAGGCGGCTAGCAAAAATATCTCTAACCAAACGACGAAGCTTTCTACACGGTGTAAAAAGACCGTTTCAGGGTTATGAACATTTTTGCGATAGCGCAGGGCGATTGCCAGTAAACTCACCGCCAGTCCCGACGAAATTCCCGAAAAGAGGAATAAAGCCGGTAATATTGGGTTGTTTAAGAATGGATAGGATTTGAGTGCCGATAATAAGAACCCTGTATACGCCCCGAGCAATACAGCTAAGACTAGCATAGCAATATCTAATCCGCGCATGATGCGACTTAGCCAACCTAAAACACGAGGGATTATCGTCAGTTTAGGTAGCCATTTTTGTTGCAGTTGGACGAGCTCCTGTTCATAAATTTTAGCCAGCCAAACCACTAATACCGCCATGTAAACTTGGAACAGCATCACCCCCATGGACATCACAGAAGTTGGGCTGTAGTGAAACATCAATTTCCAGAACGTCCATGGACGGGTTAAGTGGAAAATGAGGATCAGTAGACCGAGAATAATGGTGGTTGGCGCTAAAATTAGCGTAGTACGCATGATAGTACTATTGCTGGTGGCAGCATTGGGGACATATTGGCGCATCAATACAGCCAGAACCACTAACCCCGCAGAGATACCAATCAAAAACAGGTAAACGGCGATAGGCCAGTCCCAGACTAACGACTCAAAATGAAAAGCTGAAGTGGTTGTCATTGGCTAACCTCCCCATATTTAAAGGGAACTCGGTACATTTTGGGTTTCGTTCCCAGTGCAATTTTGAATCGATAGGTCGGTTTTTCATGGAGCATTAGCGACACCGCACTGTTTGGATCATCTAAATTTCCAAACACCAACGCTTTGGTTGGACACGCTTCGACACAAGCGGGTTGTTTCCCTTTTTTGAGATTGGTTTTACGGCAAAAGTCGCATTTATCGGCAGTTTTGCTGATGGGATGAATAAATCTGACGCGGTAAGGGCAGGCGGCAATACAGTATTGGCAGCCAACGCACAGATCAGGGTTTACATCCACAATTCCCGTGGTTTTATCGATGAATGAAGCCCCTGTAGGACAGACATCGACACAAGGGGCATGTTCGCAATGTTGGCAAGAGTGGCGGAAGAACCGATATTTGACGTCAGGAAATTGACCAATGGGTTCACTGCGAATAATCGTTAGGCGTGATACGCCTTCTGGAACTTGGTTGACTTCCCGACATGCATCCATACAGGCGGTACAGCCGATACACAGTGTTTCATCGTGGATCATGCCATATCGCACCCCGTCAACTTTCATGGTATTGGCGAGGGAATGCCCCGCCACACCGCCTACCGCCGCCAGTGCGCCTGAATAGATTATGAATTGACGACGAGAACAACTCATGGCTGCTCCTTAAGAACATTCACCGCAGCGGGGTTAAAGTTCGGGTTATCTCGCTGATCTGAGTGGCAATCCACACAGATTTTGACCTTACCTTTATCACTCAGCACTTTCATGGTGTCTTGCTTTGGATGGAGGTCGTGACAACTCGCACAAGCCACTTTGGTCACGTGAACATCGTGGGGCCAAAACGCTTTTTGCAGTTGTTCAGGTAAGTGACAAGATAAACAGACGCTATTTTGTTGTTCCACACTGTACATTGGATCATTAAACCGCATGACGTCTTTGACGCCTTCACGGTGGTTGGGACCCGGTTTGCCGTGGCAATTGGTGCACGTCACCGGCAAATTATTATTCGGGTTGATGACCTCAGCATGGGTGCCATGCATCCCTTCTTTATCGGGTTTATGGCAATCAAGGCAAGCATTGTCTGGATTACGCTGTTGCGTAACTTGCCAACGACCGTCTTTGTTAGCTTCTTCAGCCATTTGTGGTGTTGCCGACGCGGATATTGCCCATAACAAGCCTGACGCCAGCACCCCAGCAGTTAATAACGAACGTAGTACGCTCATATTCACTCCATTGGTTATCGCACCCCAGCGAACTGGGGTGAGTGGTTATTTGGCTAACAGGTCGTTTTTACGAGCTTGTGCATCCCATTCAGGTACCACAGTCTTTAAAAACTCTTGTTTTTCGGCATTAATTTTCTGCATATCCAAGCCGATGGCTTGCTGCGCTTTATCTTTGGTGGAGATATCTGGGATCGCGATTTCATGAGTAATGCCTTTTGAACCCAGTAAACGCGCCAGTTTTGCACGGGCATCTGCGGCTTTATCCATTGCCCCACCAAGCATACGTAACCCTTCATCTGGCGCATGCATGTGGATACCGTGTGACGCGATAGCTAAATCCCAACGCCACTGCGCATGACGGATATCGGCAAGGATATCTTTCATTTCAGCATCGGTTGCGCCTGCATCCCAAGCTGCTTTAGCTTCAAAGTGAGCGCGTACTAACTGATCTTCCACTTTGATTTTCATCTCTTGGATAGCTTTTTTACGCTCGGCAACAATGCTCTGCAGTTGCTCTTTGCTTTGGGTATGGCAGCTACTACAGGTTTGTTCAAAGTTATCGAATGGGTTACCGATTTTATGGCTGGTATACAGTTCCCCTTTTTCGTTTTGCAGTTTTGGCATGTGGCAGTCAATACAGGTCACATTGTTTTTACCGTGGATACCTGCGCTCCAAGTTTCATACTCAGGGTGTTGAGCTTTAATCATTGGGGCTTTAGACAGGGAGTTTGTCCAGTCAGAGAACCCAATATTGTCGTAGTACACTTCCATGTCTTCGACTTTGGTGCCGTTATCCCAAGGGAATTTCACCGCTTTGGTTTCGCCAGAGAAATAGTATTCAACGTGGCATTGACCGCACACCATAGATTGTTGGTCGAAGCGGCTCGCTTTATCGAATGGCTTGCCGATGGCTTCCATGGCGCGTTCAGCGTACGGGCGAGAAAGAGTGAGTTCGGGCTTACCTTTGGCAAACTCAGGGGAGTCTGTTTTGTGGCAATCCGCACAGCCCAATACGTTGACAACTTCAGGGCCGCCTTTTGCCCATTTGCCTTTGAAGTAGCCATCTTCCCCATGTTCCTGAATTAATCGAGCAACGTCAGGGCTTTTACAGCTCCAACATGCCATAGGAAGAGGACCATCTTCCGCATTTTTGGGTGCGCCAGTTCGCAGTGTTTCACGAACATCGATAATCGCGTAGGCGTGGCCACGAGGTTTATTGTAGTCACGGGAGAATGGATAACCTGCCCATAAGATGACGAGGCGAGGATCTTCAGCCAGTGCATCTTCTCGTTGTGATTGTTCTGAAGTCGCGCGCCATGAATGGTATTGATCAGGGTGCGCCGCTTCAAAGGTTTCGTTTCGAGCGTTGATGGTTGATGTGGAATCTTTTGTTGGAGTTTGTGCCTGTACAGAGGTAAACAGAAATATCCCTGCAAGCACACTCAGTAGGTACAGTGCATTATTTCTTATCTTTGCCATAAGGGCCTCGAGTGTTTTTAAGCCAGCCATCCCATTAGCTGTATTTATTTTTATATTTGATAACAATCGCACTATTGCTATCAGACAATTGCCAACTTATATAATTAGCAAAAAACCACACAAAAAATATTGTCTTTGATCAATAATTAAAATGAGTTTACTTTTTAATCGATGAAAAATAATAAAAATGGAGAAAATTGAATAAATAAAAAAATATTAAATTTTATTTTTTAACGCAGAGTATGGATTAAATCATTAAATAATAATGATTATTATTCGCACTTTGTAATTTTAATTATCATGCTGATATTTATAATAAATTATATTTTCACTAATACGATGGATGAATAAGTTGGTTAATTTTTGAATTAAAACGTGCGTAAAATCAAAAAAAGTAAATATAGTTTTTTGTAAAAGTGCTCATGATATACTACTTTAGTGGTATATATTTTCATTAATTATAAATTTGACTATTAAAAATAAGGTTTAAATTCGCAAATCATATTTATTAAATGTTAATGAATAATTATAAAACGACCTTAAACCTGCATTTCTCGATATTTGAACTGTGTCTTCGATGTGAAACGTCAAAGAATGACTGTTTTCTGCATAATAACGCCAAAAATTAGTTTACCTACTAGGTAGTATGTATTTTTGATAGTTAGCTAATTAATATTCACAATAAATAATCATATAAAAAGTACGGTTTATCAGTCTCTTTTAGCAGTTTTTGGTTGGGCAATGTAAAGGAAATAAACATGGTTGATATCACCCGTCGGGGAGTTTTAACGGGGGCGTGGCGTAATGCTGCACCCGTAATACGACCACCATGGAGTGGTAGCGAAGCACGTTTTATTGAACAGTGCACTCGTTGTAGCCAGTGTATCACGAGTTGTGAAACGGCGATTTTGCAACCAGGTCCTGGTGGCTATCCCATGGTCGATTTTCAGCGTGGTGAATGCACATTCTGTTATGCATGTGCAGAGGCCTGTCCTGAGCCTATATTCCTTCCTCAAAATACCCAGCCTTGGAATATCAAGATTGCCATTGGGCAACACTGTCTGGCGTACAAATCGATTGAATGTCGTCGTTGTGAAGACAGTTGTGAGCCTCAAGTGATCGCCTTTCGTCCATCACTGGCCGGTATTTACCAGCCAAACATTGATATGCAGGGTTGTACAGGTTGTGGCGCATGTGTCGCGGGATGTCCTGTATCAGCCATTACCATGGAGCATGAAGATGCACAATAACTGGCAAGTTTGCAGTTTGATTGTTCAAGTCAAAAGTGAACGCATTCCAGCTGTGACAGATGAATTACACCAAGAACCCAACTGCGAAGTGGCTATTTCCTCCCCTGAAAATGGCAAGTTGATTGTGGTTGTGGAAGGGGAAGACAGCAAAACGCTTTTAGATACTATCGATTTCATCCGTGATATCGATGGTGTATTGGATGTTTCACTGGTTTATCACCAGCAGGATGAGCAATGTGAGGAAAAAGTATGAAACTCAGTCGTCGTAGCTTTATGAAAGCCAATGCGATAGCGGCCGCTGCTGCGGCGGCAGGCGTTGGCGTACCAAGTATTGCGAAAGCAGTGGTTGGTCAGCAAGAAAGCATTAAATGGGATAAAGCTCCTTGCCGCTTCTGCGGTACAGGCTGTGGAGTCTTAGTCGGAACGCAAAACGGACGTATCGTGGCGAGCCAAGGTGACCCTGAAGCTCCTGTAAACCGTGGTCTGAACTGCATTAAAGGCTATTTCCTACCAAAAATCATGTACGGAAAAGACCGTTTAACTCAACCGCTTCTGCGTATGAAAGACGGTGAGTACGATAAAAACGGTGAATTTACCCCAATTACGTGGGAAAAAGCCTTTGATGTGATGGAAGAGAAAGTCAAAACCACCCTCAAAGAGAAAGGCCCTGAAGGTATCGGAATGTTTGGTTCCGGTCAGTGGACGGTTTGGGAAGGTTATGCGGCATCCAAACTATTTAAAGGTGGCTTCCGCTCAAATAACTTAGACCCAAATGCGCGTCACTGTATGGCATCAGCGGTTGTCGGCTTTATGCGTACCTTTGGTATGGATGAACCAATGGGTTGTTACGATGATATCGAACATGCAGATGCTTTCGTGCTGTGGGGTTCGAACATGGCGGAAATGCACCCAATTTTATGGTCGCGTATCACCAACCGTCGTCTCTCTAACCCTGATGTTCGTGTGGCGGTGCTATCTACATTTAAACACCGTAGCTTCGAATTAGCGGATAACGGCATTGTTTTTACGCCGCAATCAGACTTAGTGATCCTCAACTACATCGCTAACTACATTATTCAAAACAATGCGGTGAATCAGGACTTCCTCGATAAACACGTTAATTTACGTCGTGGAGCTACTGATATTGGTTATGGTTTACGTCCAACGCATCCTTTAGAGCAGAAGGCCAAAAACCCAGGTTCAGATGCGTCTGAGCCAATGACATTCGATGATTACAAAGCGTTTGTTGCGGAATATACCCTCGACAAAACCGCTGAAATGACCGGTGTTCCGAAAGATCAGTTAGAAGCGTTAGCTAAGCTGTATGCAGATCCTAATGTAAAAGTCGTTTCTTACTGGACAATGGGCTTCAACCAGCACACTCGTGGTGTCTGGGCGAATAACTTGGCGTATAACCTGCACTTATTGACCGGTAAAATTTCTCAACCAGGTTGTGGACCGTTTTCCTTAACGGGTCAACCATCAGCTTGTGGTACTGCGCGTGAAGTGGGAACGTTTTCTCACCGTTTACCAGCAGACATGGTGGTCACCAACGAAAAACACCGTGAAAAAGTGGAGAACGTTTGGAAATTACCTGCGGGAACTATCCCAGAAAAAGTGGGATTACACGCTGTTGCTCAAGACCGCGCATTAAAAGATGGCAAGCTCAATTTCTATTGGGTGATGTGCAATAACAATATGCAAGCGGGCCCAAATATTAATGAAGAGCGTATGCCGGGCTGGCGTGATCCACGTAACTTTATCGTGGTTTCAGACCCATACCCAACCGTCAGTGCACTGTCTGCCGACCTGATTTTACCGACAGCAATGTGGGTAGAAAAAGAAGGGGCGTATGGTAACGCAGAGCGTCGTACACAATTCTGGCGTCAACAAGTACCCGCACCAGGGGAAGCTAAATCTGACTTAATGCAGATGGTGCTGTTCTCTCGTCGCTTCAAAGCGGAAGACGTTTGGCCGGAAGAATTATTAGCGAAAAAACCAGAATATCGTGGAAAAACGTTATACGACATTCTGTTTGCTAACGAGGCTGTGACCAAATTCCCACTGACAGAATTGGCCGATGACCAGCTGAATGATGAATCCCGTGAACTCGGCTTCTATCTGCAAAAAGGGTTGTTTGAAGAGTATGCAGGCTTCGGTCGTGGTCATGGTCATGACTTAGCGGATTTTGATGCGTACCACAAAGCTCGCGGCATCCGTTGGCCAGTCGTGGATGGTAAAGAGACCCAATGGCGTTACAGCGAAGGTAATGACCCTTACGTAAAAGCTGGACAAGGTTATCAATTCTACGGCAAGCCAGATGGTAAAGCGGTGATTTTCGCGCTGCCATTTGAACCAGCCGCAGAAGCGCCAGATGCTGAATACGATTTATGGTTATCCACCGGACGTGTTCTTGAGCATTGGCATACCGGCAGTATGACTCGCCGTGTGCCTGAGTTGCACCGTGCATTCCCTGAATCCGTGGTGTTTATGAACCCGCTGGATGCAAAAGCCAAAGACTTACGTCGTGGAGACAAAGTAAAAGTACTTTCTCGCCGTGGTGAAGTGCTCTCAACCGTGGAAACTCGTGGCCGTAACCGCCCACCAAAAGGTTTGATTTATATGGCATTCTTCGATGCGTCTCAGTTAGTGAATAACCTCACTCTGGATGCAACGGATCCGCTATCGAAAGAGACGGATTACAAGAAATGTGCAGTTAAATTGGAAAAGGTGTAATTGCGTATGTCCCAGAAACCGAGTTCCCAGAATAGTCGCCGCCGTTTTTTGCGTGATGTTGCTCGCGCAGCGGGTGGACTGGCGGCTGTTGGTGTGGTACTGGGGCTTCAGCAACAAACCTCCCGAGCGAGCGGAGTGCATCTTCGCCCGCCGGGTGCCTTAGACGAAAGTGCTTTTGCAAGTGCCTGTGTGCGCTGTGGTCAATGTGTGCAAGCGTGTCCTTATGACATGTTGAAACTCGCCACATTGGCGTCTGGCATGGCAGCCGGTACACCGTATTTTATTGCTCGTGAAAACCCGTGCGAAATGTGTGAAGACATTCCTTGCGCCAAAGTGTGCCCAAGTGGTGCGTTGGATAAGGATATTGCCTCTATCAATGATGCTCGTATGGGGCTGGCAGTGTTACTCGACCAAGAGAACTGCTTGAACTTTCAAGGGTTACGATGCGATGTGTGCTACCGAGTTTGCCCTGTGATTGACGAGGCTATCACTCTGGAACTTGAACAAAACCATCGAACCGGTAAACACGCGCGTTTCTTGCCGACTGTGAACAGTAATTACTGTACGGGGTGCGGTAAATGCGAACAAGCGTGTGTGCTTGAGGAGTCGGCAATTAAAGTATTGCCACGTTCGCTGGCAAAAGGGGAATTAGGTCACCATTACCGTTTTGGTTGGCTGGAGGGTAACAATGGCAAATCGTAAGCACGATGCCGGACGTGAGGCTCTGGCGAAAAAAGGGTGGTGGGGAAGCCATAAATGGTTGGTATTGAGACGTACCAGTCAGTTGTTAGTGTTAGCCATGTTTTTGAGTGGTCCATGGTTAGGCGTGTGGATCTTACATGGCAATTACAGTAGCAGCTTATTGCTGGATACCATCCCATTGACGGATCCGCTGATTACTCTTGAAAGCTTAGCAAGTGGTTACTTACCCGGGATCTCCGCGTTAATCGGTGCAGGAATTGTTTTCGGGGTGTATGCCCTGTTAGGAAAACGGGTTTTCTGTAGTTGGGTGTGCCCTGTGAATCCGGTCACGGATGCGGCGGCATGGCTACGTCGAAAATTCGAATTCAATCAATCCGCCACGATCCCACGTTACATCCGCTATGTTTTGCTGGGTGTCATTTTGTTGGGCTCGGCATTAACGGGAACGTTGCTCTGGGAATGGATTAACCCTGTTTCTCTGATGGGACGTAGTTTGATTTTTGGTTTTGGTAGCGGCGCTTTAGTTTTAATTGCACTGTTTTTATTCGATTTATTGGTCGTGGAACATGGTTGGTGTGGTCACTTATGCCCACTCGGCGCACTGTATGGTGTCGCGGGGTGTAAAGGGGCTTTAGTCGTGACTGCCCATAAAAAAGAGCAGTGTAACCGCTGTATGGATTGTTTCCACGTTTGTCCTGAGCCGCAAGTTTTGCGCGTTCCGGTTCTTGATAAACAAGCCCCAGCACAGATCACGGCGAAAGATTGCACGACGTGTGGTCGCTGTATTGATGTCTGTTCTGAGGACGTTTTTAAAATAACACTAAAATGGAGTTCGGGAGCTAAATCATGAAAAACCCTGTCCTGAAAAGAACTTTAAGCCGTTGGATAGCGGGTATGGCCGTTGTCGTGAGCAGTTTTGCATGGTCGGCGAATGGCGTCGATCTGGCTCAATCACCAGAAGTGTCAGGTACACCAGAAAGTGGCATTCATATTCCTAAAGAGCAGGAAAAAATGGCACTGAACTACGTTAACCAGCCACCGATGATCCCTCATAGTGTTGAAGGGTATCAAATTACCACGAATACAAACCGTTGTTTGCAGTGCCATGGTGTAGAAAATTATCGTACCACTGGTGCACCACGTATTAGCCCAACACACTTTATGGATGCGACCGGTAAAGTATTAGGTGAAGTGGCACCAAATCGTTATTTCTGCCTACAGTGTCATGTTCCTCAATCTGATACTGCGCCGATTATCGATAATACCTTTACCCCATCTAAAGGCTTCGGGAAATAAGGGGCGAATATGACTAATAAAAGTGATAAACCGGGGATCATTCGCCGAGTTTGGCAGTGGTGGTGGCGCCCAAGCCGTTTAGCGTTGGGTACGTTGTTGATTATCGGTTTTGTCGGCGGTGTTATTTTCTGGGGCGGTTTCAATACCGGAATGGAAAAAGCCAACACAGAAGAGTTCTGTATTAGCTGCCATGAAATGCGTGAAAACGTCTACGAAGAGTATATGGATACCATTCACTATACTAACCGTAGTGGGGTGAGAGCGACATGCCCAGATTGCCACGTACCTCATGAGTTTGTGCCAAAAATGGTGAGAAAAATCAAAGCCAGTAAAGAGCTCTACGGTAAGATTTTTGGCGTGATTGATACACCACAGAAATTTGAAGAACATCGTCTCGAAATGGCGCAGAATGAGTGGCGACGGATGAAGGATAATAATTCCCAAGAGTGCCGTAACTGCCACAACTTCGACTATATGGATTTTACCGCTCAAAAAAGTGTCGCTGCAAAAATGCATGACCAAGCGTTAAAAGACGGAAAAACCTGTATTGATTGCCATAAAGGTATTGCGCATAAGTTACCAGATATGCGAGAAGTGGAACCTGGCTTCTAAGAAATAGGCTAGTTGGCTAATTGAGTCAGCTAGCCTAAGTTGTATTTGTGATAAATCAATAAAATTACGTGGTTTTTGTGTATTGTAGCTAATATTAATGCACAGCATTTTGTGAGATAAATCGGGGCTATTAACTATGTGGAAAAAGCTTCACCAATTAGCGATTCCAATGAACCTCTATAAAATATGTGGGCGACTCGCTCCCGTGTTCATTGTGTTAAGTGTGATCTTTCTGGCGGTGGGCTGGGTTTGGGGCTTTGGTTTTGCACCAACCGATAAAACACAGAGTGATAGCTACCGGATCATCTATATTCACGTCCCCGCGGCCATGTGGTCGATGGGGATTTATGCCACTATGGCTATCACGGCGTTCATCGGTCTTGTGTGGCAGATGAAAATTTCTGAGTTAGCCATTGCCGCAATGGCACCCGTCGGAGCTGTATTCACCTTTATCGCGCTTGTCACCGGCGCCACATGGGGTAAACCGATGTGGGGAGCTTGGTGGGTATGGGATGCGCGCCTGACATCTGAATTGATCCTGTTATTCTTATATGTTGGGGTCATTGCCCTGTGGCACGCTTTTGATGACCGCCGTACAGCAGGAAAAGCGGCTGCCATTTTAGTGTTAATTGGGGTAATCAATTTGCCGATTATTCACTACTCAGTTGAGTGGTGGCAAACCCTGCATCAACCCTCAACACGTATGCAAGAAAGCATTAACCCAGCGATGCGTACACCATTACGTTTAGCTATTCTGGGGTATTTATTCCTGTTTATTTCGTTGACACTAATTCGTCTACGTAACCAATTGTTAATGTTAGAGCGTAACCGACCTTGGGTACTGGAACTGATGACTAAGCGAGGAAATCGCCATGAGAGGAAATCATAATGAATAGTGCTTTTGCCTCTTGGAATGACTTCATCGCCATGGGCGGATATGGATTTTATGTTTGGTTAGCGGTTGCGCTAACCCTTTTGCCATTAGCGGCACTGTGCATCCATACCTATATTCAACGAAAAATGATTTTTAGCGCGATTGTTCAGCAACAAGCGCGAGAAGCAAGACAAAAAGCCGCTAGAGCGCGCAGGGAGGGGATGTGAATATTCGTCGCCGTAATCGATTGTGGTTGGTTTCATCCATTATTTTAGGTGTTGGACTGACTTTTTCATTGGTGTTATACGCCTTAAGTTCCAGTATCGACCTGTTTTATACCCCCGGTGAAGTGATTTACGGGAAGAGAGAAACGCAAAAAGTGCCTGAAGTTGGGCAGCGTTTACGCGTGGGTGGCATGGTAATGCCGGGCTCAGTTGTACGTGACCCAGACTCGCTGAAAGTAACGTTTACCGTTTATGATGCGGAAGCTGAGATTGACGTCAGCTATGACGGTATTTTGCCTGACTTATTTAAAGAGGGGCAAGGCGTGGTGGTACAAGGGGAATTAGAACCGAATAACCATGTGATGGCGAAAGAAGTGTTAGCCAAACATGATGAAAACTACACACCGCCAGAAATTGAGCAAGCGATGCAAGAAAACCATAAACGTCCTGCTGCAATGTATAAGGACAATGCATCATGATCCCTGAGATTGGTAATATCCTGCTGTGTTTAGCATTAGGGGTTTCGGTATTACTCTCTTTTTATCCACTATGGGGTGTGGCGCGTAATGATACCCGCCTGATGGCGGCATCTAGACCATTAGCCTGGCTGCTTTTTCTGTTTATCGCAGGGGCATTTTTAGTCTTAATTAATGCCTTTGTGGTGAATGATTTCTCTGTCACTTACGTGGCAAATAACTCCAACACGCAATTACCGATTTGGTATCGTGTGGCGGCAACATGGGGCGCCCATGAAGGGTCACTGTTGTTGTGGGTGCTGTTAATGAGCGGCTGGACATTTGCTGTGGCATTATTTAGTTACCGTATGCCGCTGGATATTGTGGCGCGCGTGCTGGCGGTAATGGGCATGGTGAGCGTCGGCTTTTTGCTGTTTATCATTTTTACCTCAAACCCATTCTCTCGCACCTTGCCCGCCTTCCCGATTGAAGGCCGTGACTTAAACCCACTGCTGCAAGATCCGGGGCTGATTTTCCACCCGCCATTACTGTACATGGGTTATGTGGGCTTCTCGGTGGCCTTCGCCTTCGCGATTGCCGCATTACTCAGTGGTCGCTTAGATAGCTCCTTTACCCGTTTTGCACGTCCTTGGACGTTGGCAGCATGGTTCTTCTTAACGCTGGGAATTATGTTAGGGTCGGCGTGGGCATACTACGAATTAGGCTGGGGGGGCTGGTGGTTTTGGGATCCGGTAGAAAACGCCTCGTTTATGCCGTGGTTAGTGGGAACTGCGTTGATTCACTCATTATCGGTCACTGAGCAGCGCGCCACCTTCAAAGCATGGTCGCTATTATTGTCGATATTTGCCTTCTCGTTGTGCTTATTGGGCACCTTCTTAGTCCGTTCAGGCGTCTTGGTTTCGGTGCACGCCTTTGCTTCTGACCCAGCTCGTGGGCTATTCATTCTTGCCTTTATGGTGTTGGTGATCGGTGGCTCGCTATTGGTGTTTGCGATACGCGGTCATAAAGTACGTTCTAAGGTCAATAACGCATTATGGTCTCGGGAGTCCCTGCTATTAGGGAATAACGTAATTCTGACAGCCGCCATGTTGGTGGTGTTGTTAGGCACATTGCTGCCACTTATTCATAAACAAATTGGTTTGGGAACGATTTCAATTGGTGAACCGTTCTTCAACACCATGTTTATTGCCTTGATGGTGCCGTTTGCGCTGTTACTGGGTATTGGGCCGCTCGTGCGTTGGGGACGTGACCGTCCTTCGGCTATCCGCAAATTGCTGCTAATAGCGTTAGTACTGACATTGGTTCTCTCTTTCTTGCTGCCTTGGCTAATGCAAGACAGAGTCGAAGCACTGACGGTACTGGGGTTAATGATGGCGTGCTGGATTGTTATTTTGGCCTTCGCTGAAATGAAGGTGCGCATCAGTAAAAAAATCAAACTGACTTCTAGCTATTGGGGAATGGTACTGGCTCACCTTGGTTTGGCGGTGACTATCGTGGGGATCGCCTTTAGCCAGAATTACAGTATTGAACGTGATGTGAAAATGAAGCCGGATGATAGCATTGCTATTCGTGGATATACCTTTGTATTTAATGGTGTACATGAAGCGGATGGGCCGAATTATCAAGGGGTGATTGGTACTATCACCGTGAAAGAGAATGACAAGGTGCTCACCACGCTGCATCCAGAAAAACGTTTTTATAGCACTAGCCGTGCAGTGATGACTGAAGCGGCCATTGATGGTGGTGTTACCCGTGATTTATACGCGGCGCTGGGTGAGGAGATCTCTCCAAATGTCTGGACACTGCGTTTGTACTATAAACCGTTTGTCCGCTGGATATGGGCGGGTGGCGTATTTATGGCAGTAGGCGCACTATGTTGCCTGATTGACTCGCGTTATCGTCGTCGCAAGCTACAAGGGGAAGCTGTATGAATCGTAAAGTCTTTTTAATTCCTTTTGTTATCTTTGCGGCGATTGCTGCCGTGCTGTTATGGCAATTGGTACGCAATGCTGAAGGGGATGATCCACGCTTGCTAGAGTCCGCCTTGATTGGCAAGCCAGTACCTGTTTTCCGTTTGGAATCCTTGGAAAATCCGGGGCAGGAATATGACACCAAGGTATTGATCCAAGGGCAACCAATTTTATTGAATGTCTGGGCGACATGGTGCCCGACTTGCCGCGCTGAGCACCAATATTTGAATCAGTTAGCGTCCCAAGGGATCCGCGTGGTGGGGATGAACTATAAAGATGATCGCCAAAAAGCGATCGGTTGGCTGCGAGAATTGGGTAATCCATACGCATTAAGTTTATTCGACGGGCAAGGCATGCTGGGACTTGATCTCGGTGTGTATGGCGCGCCTGAAACCTTTTTAATTGATGGGCAAGGGATTATTCGTTATCGCCATGCCGGTGCGGTTGATGAACGCGTTTGGCAAAACGAGCTGAAGCCGCTGTGGGATCGTTATAGCAAGGAGGCAAATCAATGAAATATGTGATTGCCTTGATGATGTGGGCGCTCAGCGCAGGTGTAAGCTTGGCTTCCACGGAAGTTTTCACATTTGAAAATGAGCAGCAAGAGCAGCAATTTCGTAAATTGACGGAAGAGTTACGTTGCCCGAAATGCCAAAACAACAGTATTGCTGATTCCAACTCGATGATCGCTCTCGATTTGCGCCAGAAAGTGTATGAGCTGATGCAAGAGGGGAAAAGCCGCGATGAAATCGTCGATTATATGGTGGCGAGATATGGTTATTTCGTGACGTATAACCCGCCATTAACGCCGCTAACCGTGGTGTTATGGGGAATGCCATTTGTGGCTATCGCGGTTGGGGGATGGTTGATTTACGCCCGTTCTAAAAAACGTGTCAGAGCCAGCCAAGTCGCTCAAGAGGATGATGACGAGTCACTGCCAGAAGCGAGCCGTGCGAGTGCTTGGGTGTATATCCCCGGCATTGTGATAGCGCTGGGCGTTGCAGGTGCTGCGTATTATGAAGTGGGTAGCTACAGCAAAGTGAAAGATTGGAATGTGGCTTACCAGCAAGCGCCAGCATTGTTAGATAGAGCGCTGAATGCCAATGAGCTTCCATTGAATAATGAAGAGATGGAGAACTTGGCTTTAGGGTTACGTACTCGCCTTCAAGAGGATCCGCAAAATATTGATGGCTGGGTGATGCTTGGTCGCATTGGGATGGTATTAGGGAACGCCACCATGGCAACCGATGCTTATGGGCGTGCTTACCGCTTGTCCCCTGATGATGATGCGGTCGCATTAGGTTATGCGGAAGTATTAACCCGTTCGTCAGATCCAAGTGATAATCAAGAAGGTAATGAGCTACTTAAAAAGCTGATTGCTAAGAACCGAACTAATGTTAAAGCGCTCAGCATATTTGCCTTTAATGCGTTCGAGCAGGGGCGTTATCCTGAAGCCATTTCGGCTTGGCAGATGATGTTAAAGCTACTGCCTGAGAATGATCAGCGCCGAGAGATTATTGAGCGCAGTGTCGAGCAATCGCTGATGATGCTGCATGAGAAGAAAGAGGCACCAGAAGGTAAATAACGGTTTTCGGGGTGTCAGGCATTAATGTGACTGAATAAAGGGAGCTTAGGCTCCCTTTATTATTTCAAAGATGTATTGCAAGTTCTCACCTATGAATAACCTATTATGATTAACCAGTAAAATAAGAAACAAGATCCATTTCAATTAAGTATTTAATGCTTAACAATAATGTCAAAAAACAATAACAATAAGTCTCTTATTACGATACAATCTGCGCCCATCTATAGGCTATGAAACACCGGAAAACCGTTGCATTTACGTCACGCGATTCGACAATTTGCCGCTTACCTTGCCTTACTCGCTGTCGCGATGCTGTTCGTTGCGCCATTGATTTCAAAATCAATGTCACATATGAACGACTGCTCAATGGGGCATGGGGAAATGGCGGAGCATTCGATGCAGCAGCATCACGAAATGCCATTGTCTGAACATTGCGAAGATGGCGGTGCGATGAACCATATGCTGATGACGGGAGTCGGGCAATCACCGATGGAAGACATCGCGTGTGGTTACTGCCAACTACTTGTTCACTTCCCATTTTTGATTTTATTTGTTGCTGCGGTGATCCGCCAATTAGCAACTCTCGCTATCTTTGTTCCTTTCGAACGTTGTATTCAATTACGAATTATCCGTCCTTGGTCATTACAGCTAGCTCGCGCACCACCCACATCCTATTGATTCTTATTTCTTTATTTAACGTAATTTAAAACTGTATTTTGTCTTCAATGGACAAAACCACTTCGTTTATCCTGAAATTGAGCTTCATTTTCAGGAGGCTAGGCTATTTTTAAAAAGAAGCCGAGTGGTTATTAATTCATTGAGCCAATAGCAGTAAGAAACAGATAAAAATAGGCTAAAAATGAACTCAATTAATTTTAAATTCGCACCTGTAACTGCGCTGGTGATTTCGGCTATCGCATCAACATCCGCTTTCGCTAAAGAAGAAAATCAAAGTTTAATTACCGATAGTTCGGTCATGATTGTCACGGCTCCTGTGGATTCGCCGTTAACTATTTCGACATCGCCGAAAACCCCAAGACAGCCAGTACCCGCGAGTGATGGCTCTGATTACTTGAAAACGATCCCCGGTTTCTCCCAAATCCGTAACGGTGGTACGAATGGTGACCCTGTTTTTCGTGGCATGTTTGGTTCCCGTCTTAAGATCATGACGAATGACAGTGAAATGTTGGGTGCGTGTCCTTCCCGTATGGATGCGCCGACGTCTTATATTTCACCGGAAAACTTTGATTTGCTCACCATGGTGAAAGGGCCACAAACCGTATTATGGGGGCCTGGAAATTCAGCGGGTACTGTGCGTTTTGAGCGTGAAAAACCTGTCTTTACGGAGGGCGGTATTCAAGGGAATGCGAGTGCATTGACAGCATCAAATCAGCGTTGGGATGCGAATGCGGATGTGAGTTTAGGAAATGAGAAAGGTTATGTACGCCTGACTGGCAATAAATCTCGTTCTAATGACTATAAAGATGGTAACGGAGATAAAGTACCGTCTAAATGGGATAAATGGAATGCGGACGTTGCAGTAGGCTGGACGCCAGATGAATATACATTACTCGAGCTCTCCGCAGGGAAAGGTGATGGTGAAGCGCGATACGCAGGACGAGGAATGGATGGCTCTCAATTCAAGCGTGAAAGCTTAGGATTACGTTTCGAGAAAAGCAATATCGGTGAGGTATTCGATAAAATCGAAGGGAACGTTTATTACAACTACGCCGACCATATTATGGATAACTACTCATTACGTAGCCCAACGAGCACAATGGGATCAGGCGGTGGGCATATGGGCGGTGGTCATGGCGGGCATGGCATGATGATGAATATGCCAATGAAAATGCGTGTTGACCGCGAGACGATGGGCGGCCGGGTCATGGGAACGTGGTTATGGAGTGATTATGAACTGCGCGCTGGGGCAGACATGCAGACCAATAAACACCGTAAAAACAGTAATAATAGCTGGAAAAAAGATGCCGAATTCCAAGATTATGGGGTATTCAGTGAGGTGACTTGGACGGCGAGTGAGCAAGGTAAAGTGATTGGCGGCGGGCGTTTAGACCGCGTATTAGTCGATAATTACACTGATGTAGGCTCTTCAGGCCGCAATACAGTTATGCCAGCGGGTTTCGTTCGCTATGAACATGCATTACCTGAAACGCCAGTGATGCTGTACGCCGGAGTGGGGTATACAGAAAGATTCCCAGATTATTGGGAGTTATTCTCGCCAAAAATGGGGCCGAACGGCAGTAAAAATGTTTTTGATAACGTGAAAACCGAGAAAACAACACAGTTAGATATTGGGGCGAAATACAGTGATGATAAGGCTAATGCATGGGTTTCTGCTTATGTCGGGCGCGTCGATGATTTTATTCTATTCCGCTATAGCCCAACTAACGCCAGAATGAGCCAAGTTGAAAACGTCAATGCGATGATTATGGGCGGTGAAATGGGCGTCGCTTATCAGCTGAGTGATGAATGGAAAGCGGATGCAAGCCTTGCATATTCGTGGGGGAAAAATAGAACTGATGGACGTGCACTGCCTCAAATGCCACCGTTGGAAAGCCGTTTAGGCTTAACGTGGGAGAAAGGTGATTGGACAACGACGGGGCTGGTACGCATGGTGAGTCGCCAAGATCGCGTAGCAATCAACGAAGGTAACGTTGTCGGAAAAGACTTCAGTGAGAGCGCGGGCTTTACGGTATTTTCGATGAATGCGGCATATCGCATCAATGAAAGTGTGAAACTGAGTGCGGGTGTCGATAACCTGTTTGATAAAACGTACAGCGAGCACTTGAACTTAGCAGGTAATAGCGGATTTGGTTATTCGTCCAATAGCCCTGTTAATGAGCCGGGTAGAACATTCTGGGGTAAATTGAACGTCACGTTCTAATCTATTTAGCACTGAATGAAGTTAACAACCCGTGTAAAAGCGGGTTGTTAGTTTTTAGGCAATCACAGGAATATAGTAATTCAGTTCTTGGATGTAGGTATGAGGGTGGTTAGTAAAATCCTCATAAGTTGGCGTTGATTTTAAAACATAATGTTCAATATCAGCCCCTAAACCGCGAGCAATATCCATCTCGGCCAGGACTTTTCCATAAGCGGTATAAATGATGTCGTTATAGTCAGTGCCTTGTAAATTACCGATAAATTTAATTTGCAAATAATTACCAGCGGGAACCATCAGTTTTTTAGTAAATGGTGGCATGACGTCAAGATCGTTTTCATCAAATGCAGTGGAATAGAGGAAGCGGCCTTCTTCATCTGAGCTTGTATCGACTCCGTGAATAGCATACAAGTTCTTGGCAACAATCTTGTTTTTATCTAAAAAGTTTTTCCAATACTGGCGTCGTAACTCTTCAGTTTTTAAGTTCCACTCGTTAATGCCTTGTGTGTAGCGATGAGTCATTCCCACTAAGTGGATCTCTTTTAATTCGACTAATTCCACGTGAGCTTCGAGTTCTTTACTTTCACGAAGAGGAAGGCAGAATCCTTCAATATGCCAGCCTGAGCGTTTACGATATTCTGAAGGCGTTACACCAAACTGTTTCTTGAATGCACGACAAAAAGTTTGTTGTGAATCAAAGCGATAGCGTAGTGAAATGTCCATGATACTATCGCTCGTTAAGCGTAAAGCAACAGCAGAACAGGATAAACGACGAGCACGAATATAAGCACCTAACGCGAGACCTGTTTGGGTTTTAAATAATCGTTGAAAGTGCCATTTAGTGTATCCAGATTTATCAGCAACGGTATCAAGGGAGAGCCGCGACTCTAAATATTGTTCTATCCAGAGAATGATTTCTCTGATAACACTTTCTTGTAGCATGGTTACCTTTCCAGTCACTTTTGCAACAGGCGTTATTTTAAGCGCCAAATCTGAGCATTAAAGTTAGATAAAACTCATCGTAATTGAACATAGGATAGCATGTCTACTGACAATTTTTTTATAAGCAATGTGAAGTTAGGTAAGTTTTAATCGGTTTTTTACACACTAAATGATGGTTAGTTAGCTTATTAAACAGAGATAACGTATTAGGAATACGCTGAATTTTTGATAGCCTACAACGCATTTTTTGTTAAATCAGTTGTTGTGCAAAGAAAATACTATTCATAAAAATAGAATAAAAGTGATTAACGAATGAATAGATTTAAAGCAAACATTCAATAGGTTACTCGATTCAGTTTGTGTGAGTATAATTCAATCATCATCCATTAATATTCATACTTTGTATGACAAAATGGATTATTTTGGAAAAGTTAAATAAATGATAAAAAATTATTCTGATAGTGATAGATGATTTAGTCAGTTATTATTATGATATAGCTTGTTGTTAAGTGAATAAGTCATTAGTAGATGATTTAAAATATAAGAATAAATTTAAGTATATAAACGTAAGCTATCATTATTTGAAAAAAGTTAAGATAATCCTTGATCATTGTTTTTGTGATTTTGTAATATAGCTCATGCCGTAGGTCATCATTAAATGAGTAATTAAATTTTACGTCATTAATTGATAGGCATAATAAGTAAATATACACAGGTATTAATCTGAATTTTATGTGATTACTATCACTCTTTTATTTTTATATTACATGGATTATTGGTTTTATTTGTAATTTAAATCAACCAATTGCAGTTTTAAGTGAAAAATATCTATTTATGAATGTCACTAAATGATGTGATGTATGTCGCATTTTATTAACGTAAGTCAATTAATTAAACTTGGTGTGATGATAATTTAGCTGCCCTCATAATTGGTATTCAATCTAATAGTAAAAGGAGTATTTATGAATGAAAATGAAATTGCGAAAAAGCTAGGGATTAAGATCCGTATGCAAAGAGAGAGTCATAAAATGAGTCTTCAGCAAGCGGCCGATTTAATTGGTGTTTCTGAAGATGAAATGAATCGTTTCGAGAGTGGAGAAAGCTGTATTGATGTTGATTCTCTTTTTCAATTTGCGTATTTATTTAACCTGGAACCTGCATCATTCTTATATGGTGTTGTGAACATAAATAGCGGCGCTCGAAGTACACTTCATTAATAATATCAGTATGTTATGTTCTTATTCATTTATTTTTTAAAGGTTAATTATCACTAGGAAAGTAAAAGATTTTCCATTTTCGACACCGTTTTGATAAAAGAGATTCCATGAATTTAATCGTCTGACCGGAAGAGATTATCTGTTTTACTATTATAGGTTGTTTCTTCCGGCTTAATACGCTGGTTTTAGATTATACCTGCATGCAATTTTTACACATAACAATTATCTATTATGAATAATCTCATAAAGCTTATCAAAATTATCAAATCTAAGAATTAAATAAAACTCCAGTCTCAATTTGAATTAATATCGCACAAAGTTAAATTATATTGATAGATAAATTTAAATTTATTTAAATAATAATAATCTTAGTTTAATCATTTATAAGTTAATGGTCATATTTTTATACGAGAATATACGAATATTTATTAAACGTTAATGATTGTATTACTTTTTATGTTAAACAAATAAATGGATACATTTAGTCATGATTTACTCATAATCCATTTGTTAGTATTAATAAGCAGCTGTAAACTGCTGACGAATAAATTGTGGCCGCTCTACCTCATCTAATATTGCCACGGCTAAATCCTGAACAGATATTTTTGCGGGGGTATTGCCGTTCATTAATAGCTGTTTTCCTCCAAGGCGAAATGTTTCTGTCCGCGCGCCATCTTCAAGCATTGCAGCAGGAGAAACAAACGTCCAATCTAAGCTATCGATTGATTCCAACGTCGTTTTAAATTCTTTGACAGCTTGAGCTCCGGGCCAGATATTGGCTGGAAAATCGGGGGAGTCGAGCAATAAAACACCTGGAGCGATTTCTAAGCTTCCAGCACCACCAACCACGATAAATCGTTTTATGCCTGCTTTTTTCACAGCCTCTAAGATTGCTTGATTACCTGCAACTGTATCACGGTACAGATTAGGGTTACTCCATCCACCATTAAATGCGCTAAGCACCACATCTTGACCTTTAAGCCGAGATGTTAGCCAAGCCACATCCGTAATATCTCCGGATTCAGTAATTAAATGAGCATGTTGAGGAAGCTGATTGCTGTGACGAGAAATCGCAGTGACTTGATGATGACGCATTAAGGCTTCAGAAACCAATGCTTTACCGACAAAACCAGTCGCTCCTAGGATCGATATTTTCATGTTTAGCTCCAGCTGCCTTTTCATTTGTCAGGTTTAATGAATGTTAATGAAAGTATAGAGCATGAAAATTTATTTGGTTGTTTTTTATCTAAACTCGAGAGCGACAAAAATCAATCACATGGGCGATCCTTTGCTGAAATTCGGGTGTCAGGCCAGCAGGGGAAAGCCCTAATGAAATTTGCCGTAATGGTTCAGCTATTGCCATAGAGAGGATCAAATCGCTGATAACGGCAAAATCATGCTGTTGGATAATTTCGTCTTGCGCATGGCGGGTTAGCCATTGATTGAGTAATTGGCGACTGCGCTCAATACCGTTTTGTTGGTATTTTTCTAAGAGCAATTCTTTGTGTACAAAATCTGTTTGTAATAAGCGATAAAGCCCAACGGCTTCTTGGGAAAGAACAGTTTTTGCGACAATTTCTAAGTTATTTTGCAATAGGCTAAATAGCTCATCGCGGGTCGTAGCTTTTTGTTCAAACAATGGCACAAAGCTATCTGTCCAATTGAGTACCACTCTTTCAACAAGCTCTTCACGATTTTCCATAAAACGATAAATGGTTTTTTTAGCTACACCAGCACGTTTTGCCACATTATCAATACTGGTGAGTTGGTATCCATCTTCAAGTAGTGAATTCAGCGCTGCATTCATGATTTTTTCTTTGAGAAGCGCCTCAGGAATACTTGGACGACCTCGAGTTGGTTTCTTCTCGCTGCTGTTTGACATAAATGGCTTACCTCATTTTGCTATCTTGACTTTTTTTCATTTTAGCTCAAAACTAATTAGGAAACAAAATAAGTTTCCAAAATAACTAAGATAGGTAGGTCATCATGAAAACAAATCAAGCATGGGCAGTTAACGACATACATCAATTGCTACTTCCACATCCGTTACGCATGGAAATGGGTATTGAGCGTGATGAGAATGGGTTATTAACAGTCGCGGTTCGGACGGATTTGCATGGCTGTAAAGGCCGAATGCTCGCGTGGTGGTTTACCTTTTTTGAAACCACTCAACATATCCACTGGTGGCATCCCCATGATCATGTTGCTCATCACGGTTGGGATGATAAATGGCAAAAAGGGGAGAGTTTTATTGGCGCTTCCATCCATGCAGTTGAATCTCTCGGCGCGATCCCACCAGTGGCAGCGAAGCTAAAATTTAGAGATCCAACGGATTTTTTTGAAACTTCAGCTTATGAAAAAGCCATCAAAGAGGGGCATATTTCCGGTGCAGTTTGCTCTTCGATTGGCTTTGGTGAGCATATTGAAATGGATGCTGAGGGTTATCCTACTGATGGGAAAATGATGCATCTAGCGCGCGACACTGAGTTTGGTTGTGTATTACGTAGCCGTTTCTTGCTAGGCGCATCTCTTGAAGATCCAGGTACACAGCTGCCCGATGAAATTGGATTAGAGTTAATGCGTCACTGCTATAACGAATTTACCTATTTGTCTCGTTTCTTGCCGTCGTTGTATTACGGCGAGCACGCGAATGGGGAAAGTGCGCCATTACCATGGTGAGCTCGTGTAGAGCTTCAGCGAGATATCAACATAATTAAAATATAAACAAAGTCTGGATGGTTAGCGCTATACCTCCGAATAGTGTTAGCTTTCTGGGCTTTTTTCTCTAAATAGTTTCAAGATAATACTGGTAATGATAGCGATAGCTCCACCTAAGGCAGTTTCAAGAACGCGATCAAACAATAATGTATAAACAGGGTGACGCCAATAAACCACTTGTTCAAGAACCGAGAGTATTAGGCTGGTGACGACAAAAGTCATAAAGGTATAGCCGTGATGAAAGCTCATTGGCAGCAAAAAGGCGAAAACTAAAATAGCCACTAGACCAATATAAGGCATCAACGGGGTATTAAATAATAAGAATAGGAATAACACGGAAATTAAACTACCCGCCACCCGTTGAAGCGTAATGCGCACAATACTTTCAGATTTTGGATGCAATACAAACACGAAAGTCAGTAGTGTCCAATAAAAATGTCCTAGGTCTACCATCCGGGGGATAGCCAAAGTTAATAGTAATCCAATGGTATAGGTCATTGACCGTGGAATAATATTTTTACGTAGAGTAAATAGATTTTTTTCCACAGTAAGTGGCGTAATAATGGAATGGCGAGTCATTTTGTGGCTGAGAAAATAATAGGTGAGCAAGGTGACGCCACTGCCAATTAAAAAACCTAAGGTCAGGCTTTTCGATACTTCAGGCAAGATTGTGCCAATAGTGGACATGATAATCATGAATTTCATGGTTAAGTCCATGATCGGATCTGTGCCATAGAGCTGATAATAGATAAATGAGAATATAGCCAGATAAATATAAAACCCAGTCCCCAAGCGTAGCGTATCGCCAATATAGATAGCGACTAAAATCATGGATAGCCAAAAAGCGGTATAGAGGTAATTTTTATATTCTTTAGCGGCGTTAAATAGGTTAAATGAGTAGAGTGTCGAAAATGCTGCCCACATGGCGGCCTGAACGTTGATCAGTGCGAGTGCGGTGAGGGCACTTAAAACTAAGCAGCTGCTGAACAGTATTCCGTCATGGATAGCAGGGATTTTCTTCATATTATGATGCTCAAAATTCGTTATCTAACTCTTTCATTATTAAGAGTATTCTATGATAACATATTGCTATTTGAAGACAAATTTCCTCCATCAATAACCTATGAATCTTTGTTTTTGATGGGATAAATAAAGATGTTGATTATGCGTGAATGTATTCATCTATCTGAAAAAATGCATAATAGCGCAGAACGAGAGCAATTTGTCGTCATGATAAGGAAGAATAAATGCAAATAATTAATCCCCATGATTTTGTTTGGGTTGGTAGTAATAACGATGTCCCTCTTGATACTCTGCCGGAATGGGTTCAAACGCAGTGGAACAGTAAACTACCCCTTATTGTGCACCGAGAAAAAGCCGGTGAAAGCCAATTAACCGTGGCTATTCGTGGTATTAAGCCCCATCAGCGTGTGACGACCCAAATTTCAAAATCGGCCATTACGCACATTATGAATGTGGAATCTTTAGTGTCGAATTCCATTGAATTGCAACGTTCGATGTTTATTGCGTTACCGCCTATCCAAGTTTTGTTACTAATTTCTCAGCACAATTGGCCTTGGAAATGGGGTGTGACGGGTAGCTGCGCTTATACATTGGCGACGGATATTCAAAGTATGCTGACAGATTGCGACCTAGATGTTGTGATCCGCTGCCCAACTCGACAGCAAAAAGAAGATTTTGCGCAATTTGCGATTAAAGCGAATACGCCATATTGCCCAATTGACATTCATGTGGAAACACCGAAAGGCGGATTTTCTTTAGCGGAATGGTTTAAAAATGACCAAGTGACGCTGCACACCCCAACGGGGGATGTGATGACTGCTGATCCTTGGGATGAAAGCCTCTAGGTGATTTGTGACTGAAATAAGCAGTTTGGGTCTATTTCTTGCTCAAACTGCTCAAAAATTAATTTTGATGCTCGTACAGGTGTTTTTTTAGTGTTCGATAGACGGCTCGATTTCTGCAGCACGTTTCCACTCTTGCATCGCCGGTAATGCAATAATGCGTTCAATCCATTGTTGAGCGTGTTCATTGACTTTTAATTGGTAGCTCTGAATGCGAAATGCTACTGGTGCAAAAAATGCATCGACGGCAGTAAAGTGTTTTCCTGCTAACCAAGGCCCTTCAAACTTATCAAAACCTTCCTGCCATAATTGCTGAATACGATTTAGGTTGCCTTGCAGTTCATGGGAAATTTCAGTGAGAGCCTCATTTCTTGTCACATTCATCGGGCACTGTTGGCGTAGTGCAGTAAAACCTGCGTGCATTTCAGCGCTCGCGCAGCGAGCCCAGGCTCTCGCTGATTTTTCAGTGGGCCAAACTTGAGGGAAATCTTCGGCAACATATTCACAAATTGCCAAAGAGTCCCAAATGGTTTTATCACCATCAATCAGGCATGGCACTAGGCCTGAAGGTGAAAAACGGCTAAATTTTTCATGGCTACTTTTACCATTTTCGAAGAAGCAAATATTCTCTTCAAAAGGGATTTGCAATGCTTTTAACAAGATCCAAGGTCTTAGAGACCATGAGGAGTAATTTTTATTGGCAATCCATAATGTATACATACGCTAGCCTCTAAGAATAAAGAAAAAACAACCTATAGACAGAGTATCAATTTAGCAGGAATAGAGAAAATTAGGTTAATTTATTCGTTGAAATAAAAATCTTGCCTACCTATTTTAGAAAAGCTGAACTACATTTATAACAAATTCATCTATCATATTATGATGAGCAATAAGAAAATCAGCAGATTAAATAATCACGGACGTTATTAGGTGTAATCTATTTACATAAACAGAAGATTCTTTATTAAAGGTTTACGCTTGTAATAAGAAAAATAGAATTCACCTATTTTTCATTATGATGATGATACTATTTGAATATCTTCGACAAAATATTTGTTTAACTTTGGGATAGGAATAAAGCCAGATTAACCTTATGATTATTCCTACTTGGTAAAACAAGTAATTACCTTTAAAACTATATGGTTTTTAAACTATGCAATGGAAAAATAACGCCACTCGTTATGGGCATCTTTCGCTGCTCATTCATTGGTTGGTCGCAATTGTCGTATATGGAATGTTTGCATTAGGCTTATGGATGGTGTCATTAGGCTATTATGACACCTGGTACCATCAAGCTCCTGAAATACATAAAAGCATAGGAATGTTGCTATTCTTTATCATGCTTTTTCGTGTGGTTTGGCGATTTATTTCTCCACCACCTAAGCCGTTATCGAGCTATAGCAAATTAACGAAATTTGCTTCAATTACGGTTCAGCTTTTAATTTATATTATTTTATTCTCTATTTTGATCAGCGGTTATTTAATTTCAACTGCGGATGGACAAGCAATAAGTGTATTTGGTTGGTTTGAAGTGCCTGCATTATTTACAGGTGCAGCAGAACAAGCGGATACAGCAGGTGAAATTCACCTTTATTTAGCTTGGGCTGTTGTTTTGTTATCTGTTTTGCATGCATTTGCAGCTTTAAAACACCATTTCTTTGATGGTGATATTACTTTAAAAAGAATGTTGGGTTTTAATCCCGATAAATAACGTGGAGAGAGTTATGTTGAAGAAATCTATTTTAGGTCTTGCTGCGGGTACTTTATTATTATCAGCAGGATCTGCACTGGCAGAAAACTATCAATTTGATAAACAAGGCCAACACGGTTTTATTGAGTTTCGTATCCAGCATTTAGGCTACAGCTGGTTATACGGTAGCTTTAAAGATTTTGATGGTAACTTTACTTACGACGCGAAAGATCCGGCGAAAGATAAAGTTGAAGTGACGATTAAAACTGGCAGCATCGACACTAACCACGCAGAGCGTGATAAGCATTTACGTAGTCCAGATTTCTTAAATGCAGCAAAATTCCCAGAAGCGAAATTTGTTTCTACAGAAGTGAAAAAAGAGGGTGATAAATACCTCGTAACGGGGGACTTCACCTTAAACGGCGTGACGAAACCAATCACTTTAGATGCGAAATTAACGGGTGAAGGTAAAGATCCTTGGGGTGGCTACCGCGCAGGCTTCGAAGCGAAAGGGAACATTAAACTGAAAGAGTTTAATATCAAATCTGATTTAGGCCCTAAATCTCAAGAAGTTGAATTAATGCTGTCTGTTGAAGGTGTTCAAGTTAAGTAATTCGTATTTTTGAAATACTTTCCTTCGATTTTTCAAAACTGCAGAGACATGAAATATGTGTCTGCGGTTTTTTCATTCTAAATACTCATTAGAACTGTTAATTTTCTGCTTTTTTCTTCGCATTTACTCTTATTCCTATAGCGATATATCCGCATTCACGACTAGAATAATGATAAGAGTTTATTATTGAGTATTGGTTTTTTGACTTTTGTTGTTAACAACAAATTGTTAAAAGACAGATTGTTAAAAGGCAGATTCACTTTGAATACAAACAGTTCACGCAAAATCGCAGTAGTCGTTAGCATCATTTTTATTATCTTTGCGCTGGGTTTTTACTGGTTAAGTAAAGACAACAACGTACTATCGACGGAAAGTAATAGCGAAATTCATTCAGAGGCCATTGCTCAAGTTGAAAAAGAACTGCCGATTTTAGTCACGATTAAAAAATTAAGCCCTGTCACTTACCAGAGCTTCGAGCCTTTAATGTCTCAATATGATCCAGCTAATGAAGATTTACGTCGTCAATTATTGGATCAGGTTGTGAGCCAATCAATGAAGCTGGTCGTTGAGCGTATGCCTTATGCCTCCGATGAAACAGTGATTAATTTTGTCGCTAAAGTGAACGACAATATCAAATCATTGTTAGAGCAAGATCCATCAGGAAAAATGTGTTACGACGCGCTATTCCCTCAGTTAAGGGATCCTGCGGATGTCATTCCGCCACAAAAAAGCCAAGATGTCTTATTAAAACAAGTGAGTGCGATCGATGCTTTGTTGATTTCCAGCGAAGCTAGCGAGAAGCGTACCTCGTTATCTGAAGAAGAGTATCAGGCATTAATGGACTCTCTGAGAATCAAATTAACGGAAAAATACGGGAATGACGTCACCATGCTGATTGATGTGAAGGCTGGAAAAAAATCACCTGCAACAGTTTGCCAAATTTCGATTAGCTTGTATGACTCCGCACTGAATATTCCTGACAATCAGAAAAAAGCGGCATTATTACGCTCATGGTTTTCTGCAAAGAAAAAATAATAGCGGGCTGCTAATCCATTTCTTTAATAGGATTAACTCACTGGAAAACGTAAACAGTTTGATTGAGTTAATCCTTGTTGCATTTTGTTTCAATATCCATCCTCTAAAAACACGCTGAAAACGATATACTGTCTAATATAAATAATAGTTATTTATTCGCGCAGCTTATCTGCGCTACTTATTCAATACCCCTTGGAGGCAAGATGCGATTTGTGAAGAAAAGCATTGTTACGCTCTTAACCATCGCTGCAATTTATGTTCCTGCCATGGTTTCTCAGGCTTGTACCCGCGTTGTTTATCTCGGGGAAGACCAACAAATCATGACCGGTAGAACCATGGATTGGAAATATGATGTGGGTACCAATTTATGGATTTTCCCGCGAGGCATGGAACGAAATGGCGCGGCAGGGCCACAATCACTCAAATGGAAATCCAAATACGGTAGCGTGATAGCGTCAGGTTACGATATTTCTACGACAGATGGCGTTAATGAAAAAGGGTTAGTAGCAAACTTACTCTGGCTTGCAGAATCGAAATATCCTGAGTTAGATAATAAAAAGCCCGCACTGTCTATTTCGCTATGGGCGCAATATATGCTGGACAACTATGCCACGGTTGAAGAAGCCGTTGCCGCATTAGAAAAAACGCCATTGATAGTCGCGACTGACAAGGTTCCGGGACAAAATCGCTTAGCGACTCTGCATTTATCGCTGTCTGATGCGAGCGGTGATAGCGCGATTATCGAATATATCGATGGCAAACAAGTCATTCATCATAGCCGTAAATATCAAGTCATGACTAACTCACCAGCTTATGAAAAGCAGTTAGCGATGCAAGAGTATTGGCAAGGTATTGGTGGCACGGTAATGCTACCGGGAACCAACCGCTCAGCGGATCGTTTCGCACGAGCGCAGTTCTACATCAATGCTATCCCACAAAAAACGACGCCAAATAAAGCAGTTGCCAGTGTGTTTGGGGTGATCCGAAATGTGTCCGTCCCCTACGGTTTAACATCGGAAACGTCTCCTGAGATCTCTTCTACCCGTTGGCGTACACTGGTTGACAGCAAGCGTCAACTCTATTTCTTTGAATCTGCTTTAACGCCAAATATTTTTTGGACGGATCTAAAGAAAATTGATTTTTCCAATGAAACCGGAAAAGTGAAAAAACTAGATCTCGGTGAAGAGCAAAGCCATATCTATTCGGGTGATGCGACTGCGCAATATGTGGATACCAAACCGTTTGAATTTTTAGGGCTGAGTGCAGAGCAGCTGGGTTACTAAGTTTTTAAAACCAAGTTTTTAAAACCAAGTTTCTAAGTCCAAGATTCCGAATTCAACCTCCTGTGCGCAGGAGGTTGATGCACATCAACTCATTCATTTTCTATCTATGAAAACGTTGCACTATCAAGATGAACGTCATAAGATGTATTTAATATGCAACTTAAAGGTGACCCCATGACTGAATTAGTGTGCTACAAAACCATGCCTGTTTGGGATAAGGCTTCGGTTCCGTTAATGTTCCAAGAACGCCATAATACCAAGGAAGACACATTTGCCCAATTGAAGGTGTTACAAGGCTCCCTCGATTTTATTATTTTTGGTGAAGATGGCAGCGAGCAAAAATTTACGTTTGATACGCAAAATCAACCGCCAGTGATCCAGCCACAAGTCTGGCATCGTATTGCCGATTGCAGCGATGATATGCGTTGCCAACTCTCTTTTTTATGTCGTCCTGAAATTGCGTTTTATAAACAGTATGATCTCAGTGTGCCTCACTCTGAAGTGCGCTATCTTTGCGAGAATAACTTAGCAAAACCTTGCAAAGTATTGGATTTAGGTTCCGGCCGTGGGCGTAATAGCTTCTACCTTGCTCAGCAAGGGTATGATGTGACAGCGGTGGATATTAACCAAAACCATATTCAAGCCATTGAAACTGTTAAGCAGCAATCGGGCATAGAAAATATCCATACCGCGCTATATGACATTAATAGCCACCAAATCCAAGGTGACTATGATTTGATTGTTTCTACAGTCGTGTTGATGTTCCTACAACGGGATAAAATTGCTGACATTATCGCGGATATGCAATCGCATACTCGAGCGGGTGGGATTAATATTGTGGTATGCGCGGTAGAAACGCCGGATGCGCCACTGGATATGGTGCCATTTAAGTGCTTCTTAAAACCAGGTGAATTACAGCAGTATTATCAAGACTGGGAAATCCTCAAATACAATGAAAACCCAGGACACTTGCACAGAACGGATGCGCAAGGTAACCGAATTAAATTGAACTTTGCAACGTTGATTGCTAAGAAAAAATAACCTGCGATAGCGCAGATAATGGGTTGTAAAATTAACGAGGAAAATCAATTTATTGATTTTCGTCTGATAATACAAAGAGGGGAAAATCACGCTTTATCCCTCTTTGTCATCAACATAATGGGTTGCCTAGGCAACCCATTATGCGTTCTATGGTGAGGAATAAAATGAATTTTAGGGATTAGACGTTGCCGCTGGTTTTTCGCTGCGCTCTAAAGTTTTTTCGAGCAGCACAGAATAAAGTGGTCGACCCCCTAAGAATTGCGCCACCATCGTTGCGCCAATGCAGGTAATAATCATCGGTAAAATCAATTGATAGTTATTGGTCATTTCCAACACTAAGACAATGCCCGTTAATGGCGCACGCACTGTGGCGGCAAACAGCGCTCCCATGCCGGCTATTGCAAAGGTACCGACTTCAATCGAATAATGTGGGAATAGCTCCAGTGCCGCATAACCATAGATTCCGCCAAACAGTGTACCAAGGGCTAATAATGGCGAGAAAATCCCCCCTGGCGCACCGGAACTAAAGCTGATGGTTGAGGTTAAAAAGCGCAGGGCAAAAAAGACCATCAGCATGGTGATAGTAAAGCTATTGGCCACCATTTGATGGATCACGCTATAGCCACCCCCTACGACTTCAGGAGCAAACACACCGATAGCGCCACAGCTACCCCCGATCAAACCGCCCATCAAAACAAACCGCGACACTTTATTTTGGTAGAAAGCTAAAAATAGGTTTTGCAGATAGAGCAAGAAGCGGTTAAAGCCAATTCCTACGATCCCAAATAACATGCCTAAAATCAGATATAACCACAGAGTTTCCATGGGGGCAGAGGAGAATTGCCCAATATTCAGCACCGCGGCTTCACCATTAATAAGGCGAAAAACAATGGTGGCACTGACGGCACCAATAAACACGGCTTTGATGGAAATCAGGCTGTATTTAAATTGTGGTCGCATCTCTTCGATGATAAACAGGATCCCCGCTAATGGGGCATTAAAGGCGGTAGATAGACCCGCAGCGGCGCCCGCAGCTAATAATGTATGGCGAGATTCATTATCTTTGAGGCGAAATAGGTCATAAAACATTTGGCTAATGTTCGCCCCCAGTTGTACGGTAGGTCCTTCACGACCGAGCACCATACCGGAACCTAACGTACCTAACCCACCGATAAATTTCACTGGGATCACGCGCCACCAACGGACAGGGCGCAAATCTTGCAGTGCCCCTTCGATTTCCGGGATCCCAGATCCCCCCGCTTCAGGTGAAAAGCGTTTAACCAAATAATAGCCGAGCATGGCCAATAGGGCTGAAGCCACAAACATAGCGGGGATCACCAACCATTTGTTGGTGACATATTGGTTAACAGACGCGATACGAATATTGCTGACCCACTCAGTCCCTAGCATAAACAGGGAGCCTATCAGCCCAACGACGGCACCAATAATAGCCGCTAAAACAAGCACTTTGAGTGGCGTTTTATCGGATTCTTTCACGTGACGTAAAAAACTAAAATGGGTTTTGTTGTCTGATTTTGGAGTCGAATTAGCCTGCATCATCGCTTTTTGATTCTCTTAAAATGATTTAACAACAATAACTTATGAAGTATGAATGATAAACATAGTATAGCAATACTGCTTTGAAACCCCAGCGAAAAATCAACTGTGCTTAGTGAAACTGCCTATTTTACAACATTGAATAATTCTTATTTATAGTGAAAGTTAATGTAGATCAACAAACCTGCAAATAGAATTTTAAGGTGCTTTTCTATTTATTTAAAAGGGGTAATCTTAATGTTGTATATGAAATGCAACTTAAAGAGGTTTCCTCCATGTATTGTGTGCAATGTGAACAAACAATTAGAACTCCAGCAACCAATGGCTGCGCTTATTCGCAAGGTATGTGCGGTAAAACCGCTGAAACTTCAGACCTGCAAGATTTATTAGTTGCTGTCCTGCAAAGCTTATCTGCCAGTGCGGTGGTGGCTCGTGAACTGGGCATTATTGATCATGATGTGGACAGTTTCGCACCGCGCGCTTTCTTCTCTACATTGACCAACGTTAACTTCGATTCTGAACGTATTATCGGTTATGCCCGTGAAGCCATTTATCTGCGTGATAAATTAATCAAACATTGCCTGTCAGTGAATAGTGCAGTGGCATTTAACCATCCATTGATCAACCTGCAATTAGCAGGGCAGGATATTGCGACCCTGCAACAGCAAGCGGCACAATTTGCGTTAGATATCGATAAAGCGCAAATTGGCGAGGATATTCATGGCTTACGTATGCTGTGCCTGTATGGCTTGAAAGGTGCGGCGGCGTATATGGAGCACGCTCACGTTTTAGGTCAATTTGATAACCAGATTTATGCTCAATACCATGAAATTATGGCGTGGTTAGGGACATTGCCAGCGGATATGAATGAGCTGCTCAACAATGCAATGGCTATCGGCATGATGAACTTCAAAATCATGGAAATTCTGGATGCCGGCGAAACGGGGGAATTTGGTCATCCTGTTCCAACGGAAGTTAACGTGCGCCCGGTTGCTGGTAAATGTATTTTGATTTCAGGTCACGACCTGAAAGATTTAAAAATGTTGTTAGAACAGACTGAGGGCACAGGCATTAATATTTACACCCATGGTGAAATGCTGCCTGCTCATGGTTACCCTGAACTGAAAAAATACGCCCATTTAGTGGGTAACTACGGTAGTGGTTGGCAGAATCAGCAAGTGGAATTTGCTAAGTTCCCAGGCCCTGTTTTAATGACCTCTAACTGCATTATCGACCCTGATGTAGGTGAATATAAAGCGCGTATCTGGACTCGCAGCATTGTGGGCTGGCCGGGCGTGAAACACATTACGGGCGACAGTTTTGCTGAAATGATAGCGCAAGCGCAGGAAATGGCAGGCTTCCCATACACTGAAATCGAACACAAAATTACTGTCGGTTTTGGTCGTCAAACCCTGCTGGGTGCTGCGGATGCGGTGATTGATCTCGTTGCTCAGAAAAAATTACGCCACGTATTCTTAGTCGGTGGTTGTGATGGTAGCCGTGGTGAACGTAGTTACTACACGGATTTCGCTCGTAGCGTACCGAAAGACTGCCTGATTTTAACGTTGGCTTGCGGTAAATACCGTTTCAACAAACTGGACTTCGGCACCTTAGAAGGCTTACCGCGTTTACTGGATGTGGGTCAATGTAACGATGCCTATTCTGCCATTATGTTAGCGGTGAACTTAGCAGAGAAATTAGGTTGTGGCGTGAATGACTTACCGCTGAGCCTGATCCTCTCTTGGTTCGAGCAAAAAGCCATTGTGATCTTGTTAACCCTGCTTGCTCTGGGTGTGAAAAACATTTACACCGGTCCAACGGCTCCGGGCTTCTTAACCGAAAATCTGCTGAATATTCTGAATGAAAAATTCGGTATGCGCAGCATTACCACGGTTGAACAAGATTTGGCGGAAATCCTGCCTGCGTAATTTGATGGAAACCAAGGGGGAAGCGGCTTTCCCCCTTGCAAGGAGTAACCCATGACCATGCCAACAAGCCTATGTCCGAACAGAATGCAAATTCACTCGATTGTGCAGGAAACCTCAGATGTTTGGACAATTAACCTGATTAATCATGATTTTTACCAATATGAACCGGGACAGTATGCGCTGGTGAGTATCAAAAACAGTGATGACGTGATGCGTGCTTATACTTTGTCTTCATCGCCGGGGCAAAGCCGTTTTATCTCCATTACGGTGAGACGATTAGACGAGGGAGCAGGCTCTTGTTGGCTAACTGGAGCGGTCAAACCAGGGGATTATCTTTGGCTGTCTGAGGCGCAAGGGGAGTTTACTTGTGCCAATGTTCAAAGCCACCAATACTTAATGTTAGCGGCAGGCTGCGGTGTCACGCCGATCATGTCGATGACTCGCTGGCTGATGGCGAATCGCCCAGAAACGGATGTCAAAGTACTGTTTAATGTGCGAGATGAAAAGCAGGTCATTTTTGCTAGTGAGTGGCAAAGATTGGTTCAGCAATATCCGCAACGTTTGCAGTTGTGCATCATGCCGGAAACTCCCGATAACGGCGGTGTTGCACAAGGTCGCTTAAGCCAAGAAAAATTGCTGGAGTTAGTACCGGATATTCACGGGCGAGTGGTAATGACTTGCGGGCCTGTTCCGTATATGAAAAATGTGCAGGAATTTTCTAAGGCACTAGGCGTGCCAGCAGAGCACTTCTTTATGGAGCGCTTTACCACTGGCGGCGATGAGGCCGTGAGTGAAGAGGTATTGAACTTAAAAATTCGTCACCGTTTAGTGAATTTCACTGTACCCGTGGGAACATCGCTGCTGTCTGCGTTAGAACAGAATAAACAACCGGTAATTGCGGCGTGTCGCGCGGGTGTGTGTGGTAGCTGTAAAACCAAAGTGCTCTCGGGAAATTATACAACCAGCAGTACCATGACATTAACCGCAGACGAAATTGCTAACGGCTATGTTTTAGCGTGCAGTTGCCAATTACAAGGTGACACAGAAATCGCTTAATCGATTTTCGATAATATAAAATTTAAATGCCTCATTAATTGCCATCTTATTATGAATATAAATAAGGTGGCTTTTTTGTTTATTAATCGATTTACTTGAGCAGCAAAAGATAATTAAAAAATAATAAAGTAATTTATAGCGTGATTATGACTTTATGTATTATGAATAATATAAGTTTCTATTAAAGTTACAAATGGTTACACGCTGAATTTTTGATATACATTAACTTAAACAAAACTTAAACGAGGGTGGGCTATTAAAAAAAGAGCGGGGTAAAAGGGTGGTAATTGAACACTCAGTGGGTATAATTCGCGCCGCATCCAAAGTGCAGTATCTCGTTAGGCGAGGCTCCTATACAAACATAGGTTACTGATCTGACGACGTCGAGAGACGCCCAAGATTAGGACAGGATATATCGACCGAAGGTATATCCCCATGTAACTTCCTGATTGATTCAGGATACGTTGTATAGTGCTAAAACCGAGACGAAGAGATAGCAATCGCATTCTCTCATCTGGTTTCGCCCCTATGTGAGTACTGTTTGAGTAAACAACAGTAATAGGGACTAAAAAAATGTCATTTTCTACCCAGAATAAAGCGGGTGCAGTAGCTATTGCACAATCCGCGATGAAAGACGCTCGTCAAAAGTCTAATCAATCACAACCAACTAAAATTGATGATTCAACTGTTCACGCTTATATGAGCCAATCATATTTGCCAGTATCGGTTGCCGACTCTGTGGCATGTGTGAAGAAAAGTCTTATTGAACATCTCGAAGGCGAACAAATTCCAACGTATTTATTTGTCGTAGATAGTGAAAACTATTTAAATGGAATTCTGTCCGTTAAATCATTACTTGCCTCAGCAGAGGATTTATTAGTGTCGGATATTATGCGCCACAATTATTTCTCTGTTTCCCCTGAACAATCACGCCATGATGTTTATGATTTAATTAATCATAGCGGTTTGGATATGATCCCCGTTGTTCAGTTCGGTAAGTTAATGGGTGTATTACGTCCTCAAGATATAGCCGAGCTTATTGAAGACGAAAATACCCTCGATGCACAATTGCAGGGGGCGACTACGCCACTCGAAGAGCCGTATTTAACCACCAGTCCAGTCACTTTATGGCGTAAGCGTGTTGTGTGGTTATTAATGCTGTTTGTGGCCGAAGCCTATACTGGAACCGTGCTGAAAGCGTTCGAAGAGCAGCTTGAAGCCGCCATATCACTGGCGTTCTTTATTCCATTGTTGATTGGTACCGGCGGAAACAGCGGAACTCAGATCACATCGACACTCGTGAGAGCGATGGCGTTGGGGGAAGTAAGTTTACGTAACCTCGGTGCGGTATTGAAAAAAGAAGTTTCAACCTCGTTCTTAGTGGCTGTCACCATTGGCGGCGCGGCATTAATTCGTGCTTGGATCCTAGGTGTGGGTCATGAAGTGACTATCGTGGTGAGCTTAACGATTGTGGCTATTACCGTGTGGAGCGCGATTGTTTCTTCTATTATCCCAATGGTTCTGAAGAAGCTGAAGGTTGACCCAGCGGTAGTTTCTGCGCCATTCATCGCGACATTTATTGATGGTACTGGCTTGATTATTTACTTTGAAATCGCGAAATTAGTGATGACGGAGTTCGCTTAAGTTCAGTCCTACCTCTTGATGCGGCAGGGAATTAACACTCTGCCGCTGACTCAATTTCTCGCTTGAGAATTTCCCCGCATTTTCGACATAAATATTGGTTTTCACCACGTTCAACTTTGTTATGCCTTCTGATGGTCAGTTCATGAATTGTGTCGCAACCACAAAGATAACGAAAAGTTTGGCTTTTGACGCTGGTCACTGCAAAGTTGTGAGTCCGTTTCGCCGTTACCCCTAAAACAGTCTGCATCATCCATTTCCACTCATTGCCATGAGGGGCGACCCCTTTACGTCCAAATACACGATAAACCAGTAAATGAGCGAGTTCATGGGGGATCACTTCGTCCACAAAATTATCTGGATTTTCAATTAACAACGTCGGATTAACGCGAATTTCCCAATCTTTTAAATAGGCGCTGCCCGCGGTGGTTCCACGCTGTTTATAGTTGATGGAAGGCTCTGGAAATTTCTGTTCCAGTTTTTCTTCAGCTAACGCGAGCTTTTCACGCAGGGTTTTCATCACTCGCTGTTGGAGCAGGATGGGTACTCGGATTGTTTTCATGTCCTCAAGAATACGTGAAGTCATAGAGTTCTAACAAGTGATAATTGACAATCAATATATCAAAATATATATTATTTTTAGGTATAATAATATACATAAGTAACAAGGGATCCAATGATGCCAAAGAGTGAACAACCAAATTCAGAGCAGCTGCTTTTAGCAATGACCCAAGCAGCAACGCAAACTGCGTCATTATTAAAAACACTAGGGAACCCAGACAGACTATTATTGCTGTGCCAATTAACGCAGGGCGAAGCGTGCGTGAGCGATTTAGAAGCTTCGCTAGGTATTGTGCAGCCGACGTTATCGCAGCAGTTAACCGTACTAAGAAATGAAGGATTAGTCGCAACGCGTCGGGAAGGTAAGCGTATCTATTATTCTATTGCAGATGAGAAATTATTTACCTTACTCAATACGTTGTATCAACTCTATTGTCCAGTGAAGGGGAATTAAAATGACGATTGATTGGGTGCATTTTACGCCAGGCTCTGCGGCAGTTGGCGGAGTTTTGATTGGTTTAGCAGTGGCAATATTATTGATTCTTAATGGGCGAATTGCAGGGATCAGCGGGATTTTAGCGGGAGTCCTTAAACCCACTAAAGGGGATACGGCGTGGAAACTGGCGTTTATTGTCGGGATCTTGGTTGCACCATTACTGTTTATTACCTTTGTGTATACGCCAGAAGTCACTATAGCAACGAGTACGCCATTACTGATTACTGCGGGGTTGTTAGTGGGCTTTGGGACACGATTAGGTAGCGGTTGCACCAGTGGACATGGCATTTGTGGCATGGCGAGATTTTCCCGTCGTTCCATGGTTGCGGTGGCTATTTTTATGCTGGTGGCCTTTATCACGGTCGCTGTGATTAACCACTTTGGGTTAAGAGGATAAAGTGATGCCAATCATTATCGCGTTAGTTTCCGGTATTTTATTTGGGCTGGGCTTGCTGTTAGCCGGTATGGGTAATCCCGCAAAAATTTTGGCATTTCTGGATATCACGGGAAATTGGGATCCCTCTTTGTTGGTTACCATGGCAGTGGCAATGGTGATAAGCGGTATCGCATTCCAGTTAGTGAAAAAGCGCAAAACCAGTATACTGAATTGCCCATTACAGATCCCAAGCAGTAAAATTATTGATAAAAAATTAGTGATAGGCAGCGTGTTGTTCGGTTTAGGTTGGGGGCTTGGGGGAATTTGCCCGGGGCCTGCCATTTTATTAACTGGTATGGGACTGACTCAAGGTATTTTGTTTACGCTGGCGATGATAGCGGGAATGGCCATTTTCCAGCTGTTTCAACGTACTGAAAAGTAAGTTTCACGCATCAGAAAGTCATCAAGACTAATGAGTCAATTAATGGGATTATTCGACCCAGAAAATGAGGCGAATATAACCGTTAATTGACTCATCAATTTAACCCTATCAATTTAACACCATGACCCCGTAAATAGCGGTTCTTGGCTTAAGCGATATCGTGTACTGCGTCCACCGCTAGCGCCTTCCTCAAGGAAGCCGTGCTCGACAAGCTCTGATAAATGGCGTGTGGCACTTGAGCGACTCACTTTTCCCACAGCCATATATTGGCGGTTATTGATCCCCTCAGCAAAGTCACCATCCAGCATCCTATTTAGCACTTTTAACTGCTCTGGGCGCAAAATACGTTGGTCAAAACGACTCCAATATTTTGTTTTTTCAATAGTTAATTGGATCTGTTGTAAGGTTTCATTGATGGCGCTACGCAGTGTGCTAATAAACCAAATCAGCCATTGGGTGAGGTCAACATTTCCACGTTGGGATTGTTCGAGTATTTGATAATATTGCTTTTTTTGTTCATTGATACATTGAGACATTGCATACAGCCTAACCGTAGTTTTTTCGGCTTGAGCTAAGGCTAAATCCATGATTAAACGCCCAATACGACCATTTCCATCATCGAAAGGGTGAATAGTAAGAAACCATAAATGGGCAATGCCAGCGCGAAGAATGGGGTCTAATGTCGAATCATGGTGGCTGCGGTTAAACCACGACAGAAATTGCTCAATTTCGTGAGGAACTTGCTCTGCTGGCGGCGCTTCAAAATGAATAGTGGGCTTGTCTAATCGCCCAGAGATGACTTGTATTGAATTAGTCCTAAAACACCCAACGGCAATTTTATTAAACAGACTTTCATTCGATGGAAACATCAATGCATGCCATTGGCACAGCCGTTCAGCAGTTAAAGGCTCTTCAAGATTGTTAATCGCATCTAAGGCGGATTCAACTAAGCCTTGTGTTTTTTGATCTATCGGGAAAGGGGCATCATCGGAAATACCCAAATGGTTAGCAAGGGAAGAACGTACGGAACGTGCATCGAGCTTTTCGCCTTCAATATCACTGGAATAAATGATATTGGCGAGGATGTTATCCAATACGTGTTGGCGGATATCAAAGGTATCGCATCGACCATTCAGTTTGCCTTGAAGAAAAACAACATCACGCAGTAATGGTTGTAACTGCGTTTGATCATAGGTAAAGGTAGGCCAATTAGGTTGTTCCCAAATCCACATGTTGCGCTCCGATGAGGTGAATACTGAGCTTATTCTACCCAAAAAATGAGGCGAATATAAGGGTTATTTGACTCATCACTTTAGTGAGCAATTTTAGATATAAAAAAGCCCATCATTAAGATGAGCTTTTATTAAGCTGATTTTTGCGCCTAGCGTCAATGACGCCAGCGAAAATTACAGGCCAGCAGCTTCGCGCAGTTGTGCCGCTTTGTCGGTTTTTTCCCATGGGAATTGTGGGCGACCAAAGTGACCGTAAGACGCAGTTTGCTGGTACATTGGGTGTAATAAATCCAGCATTTGAATTAGACCGTAAGGACGTAAGTCAAAGAATTCGCGGACTAATTTCACAAGCAATGCTTCGTCAACTTTACCCGTACCGAACGTTTCTACCATGATAGAGGTAGGCTCTGCGACACCGATAGCGTAAGAAACTTGGATTTCACAACGGTCGGCTAAACCTGCAGCAACGATGTTTTTTGCAACATAACGCGCAGCATAAGCAGCAGAACGGTCAACTTTTGATGGATCCTTACCAGAGAATGCCCCACCACCGTGACGTGCCATACCGCCGTAGGTATCAACGATAATTTTACGACCAGTTAAACCACAGTCACCCATTGGTCCGCCGATAACGAAACGACCTGTTGGGTTGATGAAGTATTTAGTCGCTGGAGATAACCATTCAGCTGGCAGAACCGGCTTGATGATCTCTTCCATAACCGCTTCGTGTAAAGCTTTTTGGTCAATATCTTCTGAGTGCTGTGTGGACAGAACTACCGCGTCAATACCGACAATTTTGTTGTCATCGTATTGGAAGGTGACTTGGCTTTTCGCATCTGGGCGTAACCATGGCAGTGTGCCATTTTTACGAACTTCAGCTTGGCGCTGCACTAAACGGTGTGCATAAGTCACCGGTGCAGGCATTAATACGTCAGTTTCGTTAGTTGCATAACCAAACATTAGACCTTGGTCGCCAGCACCTTGTTCTAAAGGATCTGCACGGTCAACACCTTGGTTGATATCTGGTGATTGTTTACCAATTGCGCTTAATACTGCGCAAGAGTTGGCATCAAAGCCCATGTCTGAACTGGTATAACCGATTTCACGAACGGTTTTACGCGTAATTTCTTCAATATCGACCCATGCACTGGTAGTGATTTCACCACCAACCATGACCATGCCGGTTTTGACATAGGTTTCGCAAGCTACGCGCGCTTTTGGGTCTTGTTCAAGAATAGCATCAAGGACCGCATCAGAAATTTGGTCTGCAATTTTATCAGGATGCCCTTCTGATACGGACTCAGAAGTAAAGAGGTGTGTAGACATGAGATTAATACCTTAAGAATTCAAAGAACATTATAGTTGGATGTTTTAACATCTAGACGGCTATTCTAGACTTTTCAATGAATAATTTCTACCTGTTTTTCAGCCTAAAATGATAAGCGCATAAATGGCTAATCCAGTTAGTTTTATCGTGAATGTGAAATTTTAGATAATTTGCTTTTGCATTTTGGGGCTATTCGAGGTATAAACTGCGACCGTAGCGGATGGTTGTCATTTCCCGCTATATACCAGCAGGTCAGCCATGAGTCTGCTTTCTATCAGGAATGTTTATAACCGGTTGAATTTCAATAATAATCATTGAAGTTTTTAAGGGGAAAACAGTTATATTGGGGGTTAATGGGCGATGATCCATAATCTGCTGAATAACAGTATCCAACCGTCTTACGCGGATCGCCGTGTGACATTGGCTTTTACTTTCCTGTCTATGTTGACTTCATCGCGAAGTTACCGTCATACCTATCATAGATCCATAATACTTAGCCAGTAATCTATAATGTAGTCGTCTGCTAAGTCTGTGGATATATATTGTCACCGTTTAGAAGTTCTAAGCACTTTAATTACAATCTGAGTATCGCTGTTTCCCTGACATTACTGCCTAGTTGCATCATGCGCTTGGTCGCTGCTTGTCTGGAAGGAGAACGCATCACTCACCCCTCCATACTAGGAGTTTATTATGAATGATAATATCGCTCGCAAGATGCGCCAAACTTACAATATTGCGTATTGGGGCGGTGGTTACTATCAGGTGAATGAGCGCGGAAATGTCTGTGTTTGCCCGAATCCTGAAAACCCTGACACCTTTGTTGATTTAGCTGATTTAGTCTACCAAGTTAAAGAGGAGCAGGAACATTTACGTTTACCTGCGCTGTTCTGTTTCCCTCAAATTTTGCAACACCGTTTGCGTTCAATTAACGCGGCGTTTAAACGTGCGCGCGAATCTTACGGTTATAAAGGGGACTATTTTTTAGTCTACCCAATTAAAGTTAACCAACAACGTCGTGTGATTGAGTCGCTGGTCAATTCTGGGGAACCTTTAGGGTTAGAAGCGGGTTCAAAAGCGGAATTAATGGCAGTATTAGCCAACGCAGGTCGCACTCGCACTGTAATTGTGTGTAACGGCTATAAAGATCGCGAATATATTCGTCTGGCATTAATCGGCGAAAAACTGGGTCACAAAGTGTACCTAGTTATCGAAAAAATGTCTGAAATCGAGATGGTGCTGGAAGAAGCACAAAAACTGGAAGTGACGCCTCGTTTAGGTGTTCGTGCCCGTTTAGCATCCCAAGGTTCCGGTAAATGGCAGGCGAGTGGCGGTGAAAAATCTAAATTTGGATTGGCGGCAACACAAGTTCTGCAATTAGTCGAAATTTTACGCAATGCGAACCGCTTGGATAGCCTGCAATTATTGCACTTCCATTTAGGTTCTCAAATGGCGAATATTCGTGATATCGCGACAGGGGTTCGTGAGTCTGCCCGTTTCTACGTCGAGTTGCATCAATTAGGTGTCAACATTCAGTGCTTTGACGTGGGCGGTGGCTTAGGCGTTGATTATGAAGGTACGCGTTCTCAGTCAGATTGTTCGGTTAACTATGGCTTGAACGAATACGCGAACAACGTGATTTGGGCGATTGGCGATGCGTGTGAAGAGTTTAACTTGCCACACCCAACGGTGATCACCGAGTCTGGGCGTGCATTGACCGCTCACCATACCGTGTTAGTCTCTAACGTGATTGGGGTTGAGCGTAACGAATTCACCAAAACCACACCGCCGAGTGAAGATGCGCCACGTTCACTGGTTTCGTTATGGGAAACGTGGGAATCCATGCAGCATCAAGGTAATAGCCGCTCGCTGCGTGAATGGCTGCACGATAGCCAGTTTGACTTGCAAGAAGCACATACTCAGTATGCGCATGGTGTATTGGACTTAACACAACGCGCATGGGCAGAAGAGCTATACTTAAATATCTGTCGCCGTATTCAGCAAGATTTAGACCCTAGCAACCGCGCTCATCGCCCAATTATTGATGAGCTGCAAGAGCGTATGGCGGATAAATTCTATGTGAATTTCTCGCTGTTCCAATCACTGCCAGACGCTTGGGGAATTGACCAAGTGTTCCCAGTCTTGCCAATTGAAGGCTTAGATAAGCCGTTAGACAGACGTGCGGTATTGCTGGATATCACTTGTGACTCAGATGGTATTATTGATCATTATGTTGATGGTGATGGGGTGGAAACCACCATGCCAATGCCAGCGTATGATCCAGAAAATCCGCCGATGATTGGCTTCTTTATGATCGGGGCATACCAAGAAATTTTAGGTAACATGCACAACTTATTCGGCGATACTGCCGCCATCGATGTGTGGGTTGATAGCCAAGGCAGCATTCGTTACCTGCAAAGTGAAGAGGGCGATTCAGTCGCCGATATGCTGCAATATGTGAAGCTGGTTCCTGAAGTACTGTTAGAAAGCTTTATTGAGCAAGTGAAAGGCACTGGGCTAAGCGACGAACTGCAAAAAGATTTTGTGAACGAGTTTGAAAGTGGGTTGTACGGTTACACTTACTTAGAAGATGAATGATTAAGGAACAGTGATGATTAATAGTACATTAGGAAATCAGGTTGATAATTCACTGGTTTCAAACGCATTTGGTTTTTTACGTTTTCCATTAAATTTTCAACCCTATAGCTCTGATGCTGATTGGGTGATCACGGGCGTTCCATTTGATATGGCAACTTCCGGGCGTGCAGGTAGCCGTCATGGGCCTGCGGCCATTCGACAAGTTTCAACAAACTTAGCGTGGGAAAGTCACCGTTGGCCATGGGATTTCAAATTAAAGAATAAACTCAACGTGGTTGACTGCGGCGATGTAGTGTTTGCCTTCGGTGATGCGCAAGATATGTGCGACAAGCTGCAAGCTCACACTGAAAAGCTGTTGGAATCCGGTAAACGCTGTTTAACGTTTGGTGGCGACCACTTTGTGACATTGCCATTACTGCGCGCCCATGCGAAACACTTCGGTAAAATGGCGTTAGTGCATTTTGATGCGCACACTGACACATACGGCAATGGCAGCCTGTATGACCACGGCACCATGTTCTATCATGCGCCAAAAGAAGGTTTGATCGACCCAAATCATTCTGTGCAGATTGGTATTCGTACTGAGCATGATTCTGACAACGGTTTCACGGTATTGGATGCGGCTCAAGCGAATGATCGTGGTGTGGATGACATGGTTGCTCAGATCAAACAGATCGTGGGTGATATGCCTGTTTATCTGACATTTGATATTGACTGTCTGGATCCTGCATTTGCACCAGGAACCGGTACGCCAGTGATTGGTGGTTTAACATCTGATAAAGCGTTAAAACTGCTGCGTGGAATTAAGTCACTGAATATTGTTGGGATGGATGTGGTGGAAGTGGCTCCAGCCTATGACCAATCAGAAATTACGGCATTAGCCGCAGCGACGATTGCATTGGAACTGTTATATATCCAAGCGTCTAAAAAGTAAGTTTTAATCCGCTATTTAAGGTGCCTAATGTTTCATTGGGCACCTTTTTTTATGCCTAAAGGCTGTGTTCTTTCAATTGGGCAAGAATGGAATAGGCTTGTGTCCACAGAACTGAGCCGCCTTCATGAGAGAACAAAAAGTGTTCGCTATCAGGAAAACGCTGAGCCAGTGTTTTACCAAAATCAGGTGAATGCACGGTACTCACATCTTGCTCGCCATACCACAGTGCGACAGGGCAGTGGATATCTTCAGGATTGAACTGCCAATGCTGCAGGGCGATTAAGAGATCTTGAACATAGCCTTGGTTACCTTGCATAAATGCACGTTCCATACAGTCACTGTAGGCGGTTAAGAAGCTCTCTTCGCTATAAACCTGCTGGTCTATCTCTGCACTACAGTTAAGAATAAATGCCAGTAACCATTGTGAGGTCACATTGCGCATCAACCATTCCGATAAAGCATCAGGGGTATGAATGGCTTGCTCCTGCATATTAACCACATCTTGTTTTAATTGCGCACGGGTTGCAGGAAACTCAAATTGGTCTTGTCCTGACACAAGCGATAAAGAAACAGGGGAGGCGTAGCTGGCGAGTGCCATGGCGAAAACGGCACCTTGAGAAAAACCGACAACGGAAAATGACGGCAGTTTTTGAGCATTCAGAAGTTCTTGAATATCTTGAGCAAAGCGTTGTAGGGATTTATGCTCATCAAAGGTGGATTGACCGAGTCCGGCACGCTCAGGGGTTATCAAGCGTATATTTAGCTCTTCAAGACGGTCAATGCCAAAGCCCAGTGTACCGCTCATCCCTGCGCCAGTACAAAAAATCACGGGGAACCCCTGTTCAGGGCCAGATTCATACCAACACAAAAGTCGCCCATCAGATAATGTCATCGACATATGGCGAGTATTGGATATTTTGTTGCTATACATAATAAATACCTACAAGATAGAATTTTTAGTGCGACATGTTAGTTTCTATCGCGAGTCGTCAATGACTTTACCGTTGTTATTTCCTATTTGCTAAAACAGATTTGTAGGGCAGGTAACTCAACCTGTTATAGACAGCTCAGAATTTTAAATTAAGAAATAGGTTAATTGCAAAATATACGCTCAATTACGGCTATTTTACAGCCAAAAGGATAATTTATGCCATTTTCAGACTCAGAAAAGCAAATTCTCTTAGCGGTGAAGGGAGTTGGACCAACAGTGATTAGCCGATTAGAACAAATGGGGTTTTCATCTTTAGCGCAGTTAAGTGAAGCTTCTTACGATGAAATTTTAATTTCGGGCGCGGCACTAACGGGATCAAGTTGTTGGAAAAATAGCCCTCAAGCTAAAAAAGCGGTGGAAGGCGCTATTGCTGCAGCAAAGGACGCCTTACGTTAAGTTGGCTATGACTGTGTATTTTTTATCTAATGCTTGTTTTTTATTTTCCACTTTTTGCTGCGCAGAATATTAAGCATTTGCACTGACATGGAGAAGAACATAGCAAAATAGATATAGCCTTTTGATACATGTACCTGAACACTTTCAAGTAACAGAGTGAAGCCCACAAGGATCAAGAAAGAGAGTGCGAGGATTTTGACGGAAGGGTAACGCTCCACAAAATCACCAATAGGTTTCGCGGCGAACATCATGATCATGACCGCCATAATCACAGCTGCCATCATAATAAACAGATGGTCAGATAGCCCCACGGCGGTGATCACCGAATCTAAACTGAAGATAATATCTAAAATTGCGATTTGCATAATGGCTCCCCAGAATGAAGTCACTTTTTTCTGGGCTATTCCATCATCGTCTTCCCCTTCAATGGTATCGAAAATCTCCTGACTGGATTTCCAAATGAGGAATAAGCCACCGGCACACAAAATTAAGTCGCGGGCGGAAACGGTATGTTCAGCTAATGTGAAAAGTGGCGTGGTGAGGCGTGCGAGCCAAGCAATGGACGCTAGCAGTGCTAAGCGCATGCCCATCGCTGCGATTAACCCAATACGTCTGGCACTATTTTGTTGATGAGCGGGTAATTTGCTGACGACAATACTTAAGAAAATAATATTGTCGATACCCAGTACGACTTCCAAAATTGTTAATGTTGCCAATGCCATCCAAGCATGGGGATCTAAGAACCACTCAAACATCTTGTTGCCTTAAAAATGGAATAAAAAATCGTCTGTTTGGCACAGGCGATACCTTGACTGATTAACCGAGGTTAAAGTGCCGCGCTAATAATGGACCTGTAAAATCTTTTTTTAAATAGAAACCTCTCGGTAATGTCATTATTGGCTGCCCAAATTCACCAATACCTTCGGTTAGCGCTCTATTATTCGCCGCTTTGGGACGAATTTGTAGAACTTGTCCGTGACGAGCGGTGATGGTTTCGACTTTTCCCAGCACAATTAAATCCATTAACTCTTCCCAATCTTGGCGTAAAAGTTGTTCTTCAAGCGCAGAAGGGCTCCAAATCAGCGGGTTTGCAATACGGCGCTGGGCAAGTGGAATTTGGCGTTCACCTTCAATCGGAAACCACAGAATGCGAGATAATTTTCGGCGCACATGGCTATTTTCCCATGTCAGGCCGCTATTGCCCGTAAGTGGCGCGACAGAAACAAACGTCGTCTCTAATGGTACGCCATGGCGATCGATTGGAATTGTTTTAAGCTCGACGCCAATATCTGCAAAATCTTGTTCGGCTTTACTGCCTGCGGTCGCACCTAAAAAATACTCTAACAGTGTCCCGACCCAGCCTTTATCTCGTTTAAGATCGGGGGGGATTGGGATGCCTGCAATAGTTGCTAACTCACCAAGCGTATAGCCTGCAAGGGCTTGGGCTCGCGCTAATAAGACGGTTTCATTTTCTGGTGGTGAAGGCGGTATAAAGGACATAGTCGACAGAATTTGATTGTGTTTAAAAAATAACCAAGGAAATGGTCGCAAGATAGGGTGAGTATAACACTTTTTAGTCACCGTATTTAACTTCATGATATATATATGGATATTAGATAATAATCACAGACGGGATTATGAATATTTAGGGTTATTCAACTTCATCCCAAGATAATCACAGGCTCATGCACTAGGTTATCCACAGGATTTCTGGATAACTGTGAAAAACTGCGATTACTGTGTGAATTTACAGCCTTGACTAATGTCATTTATTGAAGCTCGTCACAAAAAGCGGGTAAGTTAAGTACATTCCTTGTGGATAAAACATGCATTGATTGATCTTTGCTCAGTTGAACTCCTAACAAAAAAAGAGGGGGAAACTTACAGTGGATATCTCATGTGAAATTCACTTATTGCTATGATTTATAATGTTTTATTTTTTAGTGTGGTTTTTTGTTAGAAATGAATAGTTGGGATATACCCTGATTACTATCTGGTTGTTCACATGGATATCCACAGAAAAAGTGAATAAAATCCATTTTACTCACTCTAACTGTTTATAACTATCATCAATTCTGTGTATTATCCTCAGTTGGCTTAAACCAAGCTGATTTAAAGTCAAACCAGCCAAAGGTATTCATACGAACACCTCGCATCGTTCTTTGACCTTGTAACTCTAACCAGTGATGAAAAATGGGGTGGAAGACTTGAGAATCAATCAAGCTCTCGCACCAAGATTCCACATCCAATTTTTGCTGGCGCCACAACTGTAACTCTTCATCGAGGGTTTTTCCTAAACACTGACGCAATAGCGGCATTTCGTACAACGTGGCGAAGATAGAAAATTCAAGAGGTTTATAAAAGTTGGCAGTGGAGAGCCAAATATCGCTCTTTGCATCCCCGTTAAACCAATCATCATAATCAACGATGTTAATTTTAAGCTCTACTCCTTGGGTTTCTAACACTCGCTTCATGATTTGGCTGATGGCATAAAATTCATGATGATGGCGATAAAAGGTGACCGTTAGTTCGGTTAAGTCTTCAGGTTTGGTTCGCTGGGAGAGCATTTTACTGTGATGCCAATGAAGCAGTAATCCATAAGCAGGCGCCCAGTGGCGTTGATAGAAGGATTCACAGTGCGCTAGTAGGTTGACGGGGGTTAAAAAGCTACACAGCCATTTACGCACATCTTCCCGTTGAGAAATGTCGGAGCGTTGGTCGAATAACAAAAAATAGCAACCTTCCTCCATGCGGCTTTCGAGAGAGTCATTGTGGCGTTTATCACCATCCATCTTTAAGGTGGTACACACCATCTGCTCAGAAAGCTCGGGAACCACCCAAATAGTCACCTCATCCAACAAGGCACGATAGCCAAAATAGCGGTCAAAAGCGCTGATGGTGAGTTTTTGCGGGATGTTGGTTTCGACTTCATAAGGACCCGTACCAATAGGGCGCTGACTAAAGCCGCTGATGGTTTCCCACTCTTTCGGGAGAATGGCGGCATGTGGGCTGCCCAGTAACCAAGGAAATTGCGTATCAGGATGGCTCAGATGGACATCAATCACGTAAGGTTGCGAGGAGGTGACCGAGTGAATATGTGAGAACAGCGGCCAGCACTGCTTTAATCGTAATAAAGAGTGGATAATATCCTCCACTTGCATTTCACGTCCATGATGAAAATAGATAGCCGGACGTAAATAAAAGCGCCAATGTTGCTCGTTAATGGCTTGCCAGTGGTGAGCAATACCATCTTCTACTTCCCCTTTTTCCTCATTTAAGTGAGTTAATCCATTAAATATCTGACTCATTAAGTGGATTTCAGAGCGGCGCATTGGGGTGCCGGGAAGTAAATTAGGAAAATCACGGTAATAAATGATGCGCAGTAAGTTTTTACCTTGTCGATAACTGCGCTCAAGCTCCGATAAGACCATTTGGCGGATAGTCTCTTTATCGCCCACGAGAGCCACAAGTTTTTCAATACTTTCTTCTTTTAACAGCTGTTCAGCCTGCGCCTGTTGTAGTTCTAAGCCATTGATATGAAAAATTAATGCGGAGCGTTTTCCTCGTCCCGATTCTGCTTGCCAACTGAGCCAACCATGGGACTGCATATTATTGAGCAGGGTACGAACATGACGGCGAGAGCAAAACAAAATATCGGCAATATCTTGCAATGTGGTTTCACTGTTTTTTCCCTGAAAGTGCTGCCACAAGCGTACAAATTGCGTTTGTAATCGAGAATTAGACATAAAAGAGGAACTCCAGAATAAATTGCATCAATTTTAATATCCTATATTCCGTAGATAATAGGGGGCAGTAAGTAGCTCTATTGACCTGTCTGTTGCAGGTTTACTCCCCCTTTTATTGAGTAATGGTATATATTTACCAGCCGGTATGTGAATGCATACTGGCTTTTTTTCTTCATATTTCATGCTGTGGCTGTGTTGGCCTCACTCGGCTAATCAAGTCACATACTAATGTATACTCCTATTTTTCTTCATATTTCACGCTGTGACTGCGTTGGCTTCAATCGGCTACTCAGGTCACATACTAAAGTATGCTCCCAGAGATATCCTCATTTTGCCGCCTTGCCACAACGCGAACTATTTTGAAAAATATAAAGAGGCAATTAATTGAATAATTGCATATTAGGAATTAATGGGGAAGGATTTATTGGTAGGCGTGGTTTGTTGGAGTTGAGTTCTACTTTTATGAATACAAATAGGCAAGAAAAAGCCCACCGAAGTGGGCTGGGGATTAATTCATAAAGGCGGGGAGCTTTTGCTCGTAATCCTTGATTTGGTCAACGTGCTGTAACGTCAAACCAATGCTGTCTAAGCCATTCATCATGCAATGACGGCGGAAGCTGTCAATTTCGAAAGCATAAACTTTATCACCAGCGGTGACGGTTTGCGCTTCTAAATCGACAGTGAACTGGCAACCTTCATGCTGGTTCACATAATTGAACATCTCATCCACTTGCTGCTCGCTTAATTTAATTGGCAACAGTTGGTTATTAAACGAGTTACCGTAGAAAATATCAGCGAAACTTGGCGCAATCACCACTTGGATACCGAAATCGGTCAGTGCCCAAGGTGCGTGTTCACGAGATGAACCGCAACCAAAGTTTTCACGGGCTAACAGAATGCTAGCGCCTTTAAATACTGGTTTGTTCAAGACAAAATCAGGATTAGGTTGCTGGCCTTTATCATCTAAAAAACGCCAGTCATTAAATAAGTGCTGACCAAAGCCTGTGCGAGTCACTTTCTGCAAAAATTGTTTTGGAATAATCGCATCGGTGTCGACGTTTGCGGCATCTAAAGGAGCAACAATCCCAACATGCTTAATAAACTTATCCATGGTTTTCTCCTTTAGATTTGAATGTCACGAACATCAGCAAAATGACCGTTAATCGCTGCGGCAGCAGCCATTGCAGGGCTAACTAAATGGGTGCGACCTGCACGACCTTGGCGACCTTCAAAGTTACGGTTGCTGGTGGATGCGCAGCGTTCACCCGGATTCAAACGGTCGTTGTTCATCGCTAAGCACATTGAACAGCCCGGTAAGCGCCATTCGAAGCCAGCATCCATAAAGATTTTATCCAAACCTTCCTGTTCAGCTTGGGCTTTAACTGGGCCGGAACCTGGTACCACAATGGCTTGTACGCCAGACGCGACTTTTTTCCCTTTGGCAATGGCCGCAGCGGCGCGTAAATCTTCGATGCGTGAGTTAGTGCAAGAGCCAATAAAGACTTTATCAATCTTCACGTCAGATAACTTAATACCTGATTCCAATCCCATGTACGCCAAGGCTTTTTCTGCAGAAGCTCGCTCGACGGGGTCAGTAAAAGATTCAGGTGCTGGGATCGGTTGGTTAATCGCGATCACTTGCCCCGGGTTAGTACCCCAAGTCACTTGCGGTGCAATAGTCTCAGCTTGGATGGTGATCACTTTGTCGAACTTCGCATCATCATCGGTTTTTAACGTTTTCCAATACGCGACAGCATCATCCCAATCTTGGCCTTTCGGTGCAAATTGGCGACCTTTCATATAATTAAAAGTAGTTTCATCAGGAGCGATAATGCCAGCTTTAGCGCCTAACTCAATCGCCATGTTACAGACGGTCATGCGACCTTCCATGCTCAAATCTTCAATTGCATCACCGCAGAATTCGACAATGTAGCCCGTTCCACCTGCGCTACCCGTGGTACCGATAATGGCTAAAACGATATCTTTTGCGGTAATCCCTGCAGGTGCTTTACCAATCACTTCAATTTTCATGGTTTTGGCACGCGCTTGTTTCAAGGTTTGGGTCGCCATGACGTGTTCAACTTCGGATGTCCCAATCCCAAAAGCTAATGCGCCGAATGCACCGTGAGTGGCAGTATGAGAATCACCACAAACGATGGTTGTCCCCGGTAAAGTGATGCCTTGCTCTGGCCCCATCACATGGACAATACCTTGATATGGGTGATTTAAATCATATAAAGTCACGCCGAATTCTTCGCAGTTTTTCATCAACTCTTGCATCTGAATTCGCGCCATATCACCGCAGGCATTGATATCTTTAGTCTGCGTTGACACGTTATGATCCATGGTTGCAAATGTTTTGCTTGGTTGATGCAACGGGCGATTTTTGGTTCTTAAACCATCAAACGCTTGCGGTGAAGTCACTTCATGTACCAGATGGCGATCGATATAAATTAAAGGGATTTCGTTTTCAACCTCACGGATAACGTGAGCGTCATATAATTTTTGGTATAAAGTCTTCGACATGTTAAACCCCTTCTTCAATATAACGAGCGATAATGTCACCCATTTCACTGGTACTGATTGATTGACCATTGCCCGCTAAATCCGCAGTGCGATAGCCATTTTCTAATGCTTTATTCACCGCGCTTTCGATGGCATCAGCCGCTTCCGTTTGATTCAAACTAAAACGCAATAACATGGATGCCGACAAAATTTGTGCAATTGGGTTGGCAATATTTTTGCCTGCGATATCTGGCGCTGAACCGCCTGCGGGCTCGTACAAGCCAAAGCCATCGGCGTTTAAGCTAGCTGAAGGCAACATACCCATCGAGCCTGTGATCATCGCGCACTCATCGGAAATAATGTCACCGAATAAGTTCGAGCACAGCACCACATCAAACTGAGAAGGGGCTTTGATCATCTGCATCGCGGCGTTATCGATATACATATGGTTCACTTCAACATCTGGGTACTCTTTGGCAATTTGGTTAACCACTTCGCGCCATAATACGGAGCTTTGTAAAACGTTAGCTTTATCAATTGAAGTCACTTTATGGCTACGTTTACGAGCAGATTCAAAGGCAATGCGGGCAATGCGTTCAATTTCATAGCGGTGATAAACCTCGGTATCGAACGCATATTCTTCAGCGCCTTCGCCTTTACGGCCTTTTGGCTGACCAAAGTAAATCCCACCCGTTAATTCACGGACGCATAAAATATCAAACCCTTGAGCAGCAATGTCTGCGCGTAATGGGCAAAATGCTTCTAATGCTTGGTATAAACGAGCCGGGCGTAAATTGCTGAATAATTTAAAATGTTTGCGTAATGGCAATAATGCACCGCGTTCTGGCTGGCTATCTGGCGGTAAATGTTCCCATTTTGGGCCACCCACTGAGCCGAATAATACGGCATCAGCCTCTTCACAACCTTTGACTGTCGCTTGCGGTAATGGCTCTCCGTGATTATCAATGGCAGCGCCGCCCACATCATATTCTTTAGTTGAAATGGTGATAGCAAATCGCTTACTAATCGCGTTCAATACTTTATGAGCTTGAGCCATCACTTCAGGGCCGATTCCATCGCCCGCTAATACCGCAATATTAAAATTCGTAGACATGTTTACACCGCTTCCTTTGTATTAATTTGTGACTCTTGGTCAGAGATTTTTTGTTTTTCTTTTTTGACTTGTTCTGCACGCCAAATGCTATTCAACACGTGCACCATCGCTTTTGCTGATGACTCAACGATATCCGTCGCCAATCCCATACCGTGGAAACGACGGCCAAAACATTCAGCGACGATGTCCACTTGTCCTAAGGCATTTTCCCCCTGACCTTTTGCAGACAATTGGTAAGAAACCAATTTCATTGGGTAGTTGGTGATTTTACTAATCGCTTGGTAGATGGCATCAACAGGGCCATTTCCGGTTGCCGCTTCTGATTTTTCTGTTTCACCACACTGCATTTTGACGGTTGCAGTGGCCACAATGCTTGAACCCGACTGTGTACTAAAGTAATCCATGACAAAATGGTCAGTTTCATCTTGTTGTTTCGCGAAAAAGGCTAAAGCTTCTAAGTCATAATCGAATACTTGTCCTTTTTTATCCGCTAAGTTCAAGAATGCGGTATACAACTCGTCTAAATTAAAATCTTTACCTTCGCTATAACCCATCTCTTCCATGCGGTGTTTAACCGCTGCACGACCTGAACGAGAGGTTAAATTCAATTGTTGCTCTTTCAAGCCGATGGATTCAGGGGTCATGATTTCGTATGTTTCGCGATTCTTTAACACGCCATCTTGGTGGATCCCTGATGAATGCGCGAATGCGTTGCTACCCACAACCGCTTTATTGGCAGGAATTGGGGTATTGCATAACTGGCTGACTAACTGGCTGGTGCGGTAAATTTCTTTGTGATTGATATTGGTGTGCACACCTAACATCTGTTCACGCAATTTAATCGCCATGATCACTTCTTCTAACGCGGTATTTCCTGCGCGTTCGCCTAATCCGTTGATCGTTCCTTCCACTTGGCGAGCTCCGGCTTGAACGGCGCTGATGGAGTTGGCGACTGACATGCCTAAGTCATCATGGCAATGAACGGAGATGATGGCTTTATCAATGTTAGGTACGCGCTCATATAAAGAAGAGATAATGCCACCGAATTGATATGGGGTCGTGTAGCCGACGGTATCTGGGATATTAATAGTAGTCGCGCCAGCACCAATGGCGGCTTCGACAATACGGCATAAGTTATCAATATCGGTACGACCTGCATCTTCACACGAAAATTCCACATCATCGGTATAACGACGTGCGCGTTTAATGGAGTTGATCGCCATATCCATCACGCCATCAAACGTTTTGTTTAACTTTTTCTGCATATGCAAATTGGATGTCGCTAAGAACACATGAATACGGAATGCTTCAGCCACTTTCAAGGATTCAGCCGCTACATCAATATCATTTTCAACACAGCGTGCTAATGCGCAGATGCGGCTGTTTTTGATTTCTCGGGCGATAGTTTGAACAGACTCAAAATCACCCGGGGATGAGACAGGAAACCCAGCTTCAATAACATCGACACCTAAGCGCTCTAACGCGAAAGCAATTTGTAATTTTTCTTTAACGGATAAGCTGGCCTGCAAGGCTTGCTCGCCATCACGTAAGGTCGTATCGAAGATGATAACTTGGTTGCTCATAATGCGTTCCTCATAGACTAAATTTTGTTGTTTTTAATTCTGTTTGTTGGATTCCCATCTAGCCGCAGGCATAAAAAAACCCGCTGGTTGCGCGGGCTTCTTTATGTTTGTGGACAGTATTTGTTTTACTTTCCATCCATAAGCATACCGCGCAAATTGGCTGCGAGTAGTAGTAGGCTTAGTAGGCGGATAGAAAATGTCATGGGTAACTGTCTCTCTATGAATTTCAAATAATCTGCATTTATTGATACGTGATTTCAATAATGATGTCAAACTTAATTTTTTGAGCGCGAAATGCTCGAAATTGAGTTGTTATCGATTATTGGAGTTTGCGTCTGATATTTATAATTTTTATGATGTTTTTGTCTATATCAGGCAGTTAAAAGTAGGCTAAAATTTCGTCTAAAAATTAATGACATGATGATGTTTTTATAACGTAATGATTTTTATTATGTTTATGTAATGAAAGTATGCAGAAGTTAGATAAAAGTCTTTGTTGGTATTGATGATGGCTATGCTTCAAATAAGGTTAATTATCTAATAAATAAATAATTAAAAATTAATCTGATAATGAGATTCAAGCGCGTTTATAGAAGAGATTTATTATGATTTATTCTTGAATTTGTTTTATTATTTTTATCGAAATGATGCTGACTTTAATAAGTTACACGCACCCATTACACTGATGAATATTTGCATTTTATGATGATATCTATACCTCGATTCTAATTTATGGGCAAAAAGAATAGAAGCGTCGTTTTAATAAATGCAGGGAAAGCGAAATAACTTATCATGTATAAGTTGTTTTAAAAATAATATTTAATGATTTTATATTTTTCGTCAATATTGCTTTGATGAATTATGTTCATTAATTAAAAATGATAAATATATTTAGTGGAGTTAAAAATGACTGATTTTGATACGATCTCAACAGCAAAAAAAGAAAGTAGCGATATTCATCTGCGTAATGTTGATTTGAACTTATTAACTGTTTTTGATGTTGTGATGCAAATGCAAAATGTCACTCGTGCAGCACAAGTTCTCGGTATGTCTCAGCCTGCAGTAAGTAACGCCGTATCCCGTTTAAAATCTATGTTCAATGACGAATTATTTGTTCGTTATGGGCGTGGTATTCAACCAACTTCGCGTGCTAAACAATTATTTGGGCCAGTAAGACAAGCGCTTCAATTGGTGCATAATGAATTACCAGGCGCAGGATTTGATCCTAAGCAAAGCGAAAGAGCATTTAACTTATCTATTTGCTCTCCATTGGATATTCGCTTAGCGGTAATAATTGTTGATAAATTTAAAATTGCATCGCCAAATATTCAAGTTTTCATTCATTCTTTTTTAGGGAATAACATAGCGCATCAATTAAAGTATCAAGAGATAGATTTCTTCTTGGGCTATAATCAATTCGAAAAACCCGAATATCAACATCAGATTTTATTTAATGATGAATTAGTTTTAGTCGTAGCGAATCACCATCCAAGAATCGAAAGTACCATTAATCAAGAAATGTTAGTGAATGAAAGACACGCTATTATGGCAATGGATAATATCGGGTCATTTAGCAAACTGTATTACCATAATACGGAACTTTCACACACTGTTAGTTATCAAGGAACTGACTTAAACAGTGTATTGAACATTGTGGCACAAACAGATTTAGTGGCGATTGCACCTAAATGGTTAGTGGAACACCATGCAAGTCAACTGCAACTACGTACTTTATCATTGCCTTGGGAAGATAATTCCCGCCCATGTTATTTAACGTGGCATGAATCGACGGCGCGAGATAAAGGCCATCAATGGATGAAAACGCAGTTTTGCCAAATGATAGAACAGTTGTAAGCTAGATTGATTCAATTCATTCCAAGATAACACTAGCATATTCCTCTAAATACTAACTCGCCATGATGAAAATAGTGGCGAGTTTTGTTGTGTCCGTAGCATTTGCAAAAAATTTACACTTTATTCCTTTCCTCGTTTATCTTTCCGCTATACACTCAAAATATTCAGCTAACAGATGTAAGCTGAAATAATAAAAAGTATTAAGATTAGGTTATTTGTGAGTTTGCCGAATGACTTAAAATTCTAATGACCTATAGGGAATACACTTTGATTACTGAAAATCTATATCCATATCATATTGTTAACCGCATACGTTCCAGAATGGACGCGAGCGAGTCAGCGGATCGGATAGCTTTCAGTCAATGGGACAACGGACATCAATCAGAACTGACTTGGGCAGAAGTGGGTACCAAAACCACCGCGATTGCACATCAGCTCTTAGCGATGAATGTTGCACCGCAAGAGAATATTGGGCTTTTTGCTCAAAACAGTATGAATTGGTCTTTGGTTGATCTGGCTGTATTACAAATTAAAGCCGTGACGGTGCCTCTCTATGCTACCAGCAGTATCGACCAAGCCGCCTATATCATTAATGACGCCAACATTAAGATCCTCTTTGTGGGTGCTCAAGAACAATACCAAGTTGCTTGCCAATTACTTGCCCATTGCCCGCAACTCACCGCTATCATTGCATTAGATGATAATGTTGAATTAGATGGCCAAGTGGCTAACAGCATGCACTTATCGACATTTATGTCCCTCGCTCAGCCTCAATATCAAGCTGAGTTAGATACGCGAATTGCTGCTCAAAATTTAAGTGATTTATTCACCATTATTTATACCTCGGGCACCACGGGTGAACCGAAAGGGGTAATGCTGGATTACTACAATATGGCAGCTCAGCTTTATCTTCATGACAACCGTTTAGAACTGTCCGAAGACGATGTTTCATTATGTTTTCTACCACTTTCCCACGTTTTTGAACGCGCATGGAGTTTTTATGTCATGCACAGCGGCGCGCGTAATGTCTATTTAACCAATACTAATTTAGTAAAAGAAGCGCTTGCTGATGTTAAGCCAACGGTGATGTGTGCCGTACCACGTTTCTATGAGAAAGTTTATAGCGCAGTACAAAGTAAAGTATCCCAAGCGCCTTTCATGCGTCGTGCGATTTTCAAATGGGCGATTGCGATAGGGAAACAAAAAGTGAAAGCGATGGCGAAAGGTAAATCACTTTCATTTATCAACAATCGCTTATATGCATTGGCAGATAAACTGGTTCTAAGCAAGATTCGCCAAGGGCTCGGTGGTCACATTCGTTTTATGCCAGCGGCGGGCGCGCGTCTCGATGATGATGTGATTGCGTTTTTCTTGTCTGCAGGTGTGGATATCAAATATGGCTATGGGATGAGCGAAACTTGCGCGACAGTCTCGTGCTGGGAAGCTAACAAATACCCATTAGGTTCAATTGGTACACCGCTTTCTGCCATTTCTGTACGCATTGGCGTAAACGACGAAATCCAAGTCAAAGGCCCCGTCGTCATGAAAGGCTACTATAATCGCCCGCAAGAAACGATAGATACATTCACGGCTGATGGTTGGTTGCGTACAGGGGATGCCGGAAAAATCGATGAGCAAGGTAACTTATATATTACGGATAGGCTGAAAGATTTAATGAAAACGTCTAACGGGAAATATATTGCGCCACAGGTTATCGAAGGTGTTTTAGGTCAAGACCGTTTTATTGAGCATATTGCTGTTATTGCTGATGCTCGTAAATTTGTCTCTGCGCTGATTGTGCCTTGCTATGACAGCCTTGAAGAGTATGCAAATTCAATTAACTTAAAATACCGTGATCGTTTGGAGCTGTTAAAAGACTCTAAAATTGTCGCGCTGTTTGAAGGTCGTCTCAAAGAGCTACAAAAGAATCTGGAAAACTTCCATCAAGTGAAGCGTTTTACACTGTTACCAAGCAATTTCTCAATGGAGAAAGGTGAATTAACGCCTACGCTGAAATTACGCCGTAAAATTATTTCAGAGCGCTACCGATTAGAAATTGAATCTATGTATCAAGAGTAATTCGATATTTAATCATATTTTCAAAGCCCTTCAGTGGTTATCCCTGAAGGGCTTTGTTTTACCTGCTATTTATGTAAAATCGCGTTGCCACTATTTTTGCTTACCTTTTAGTTATTTTCGCTCTATTTTGATTGAAAACTAGTCAATGAATCTGCCGAATTTTCATGTTCAAGACAAAATGAAATCTTCCTTAATTTCTCTGCGAAATCAAATTTGCGTCCCACAAATGGTAGGGATATGTTAAGAGCTGAATTTATGACTAACTTAATTAATAAAAATTAAAGAGGGCCGTTCGGCTCTCTGTTAACTTGCAAATAGTCTGAGGGCAAACTCATGGAGATGTTGTCGGGAGCAGAAATGGTCGTCAAGTCATTGATTGACCAAGGAGTGAAACACGTATTTGGCTATCCGGGAGGCGCAGTTCTTGATATTTATGATGCACTGCATACCGTGGGTGGTGTAGAGCATATTTTAGTTCGTCACGAGCAAGCTGCGGTGCATATGGCCGATGGCTATGCGCGCTCAACAGGGGATGTGGGCGTAGTGTTAGTAACGTCAGGACCCGGCGCAACCAATGCGATAACCGGTATTGCGACTGCGTATATGGACTCTGTACCCATGGTGGTTTTATCGGGGCAGGTCGCCAGTTCATTAATTGGGAACGATGCGTTCCAAGAGTGCGATATGGTGGGTATTTCGCGCCCAATCGTGAAGCATAGTTTTCTCATCAAACACGCGAAAGAGATCCCTGAAACCATCAAAAAAGCGTTCTATATTGCGGCGAGTGGACGCCCAGGGCCTGTGGTGATCGACTTTCCAAAAGATACGGTGAATCCGGCCGCTAAATTCCCTTATCGCTACCCTGAATCCGTCTCATTGCGCTCATATAATCCGACCTTACAAGGGCACAAAGGCCAAATTAAGAAAGCGTTGACCAAATTAGTCGCGGCGAAGAAGCCAGTGATGTATATCGGTGGCGGTGCGATCAATGCCAATTGCTCCGCGGAGCTAATGACACTAGCTGAAAAGCTTCAGTTGCCAGTGGTATCAACGTTGATGGGGCTAGGCGCATTTCCCGAAACTCACCAACAATCTGTGGGTATGCTCGGAATGCATGGCACCTACGAAGCTAACAAAGTGATGCATCATTCTGATGTGATTTTTGCGGTAGGTGTTCGCTTTGACGACCGTACAACCAATAACTTAGAAAAATATTGCCCGAATGCAACTGTGATCCAAATTGATGTGGACCCAACCTCAATTTCGAAAACAGTCAAAGCGGATATTCCCATTGTTGGCGATGCAAAACTCACGTTAGAACAGATGATTGCTCAACTGGATCATGCGGCTGCCGAGCAAGATACCGCTGCACTGCAAACGTGGTGGAAGGAGATCGGTATTTGGCGCGAAAAACAGTGCCTAAAATATGCATTAAACCCAAGTAAAGTGAAGCCGCAACAAGCCATTGAGGCTATTTACCGCTTAACCAACGGTGAAGCTTATGTGACCTCTGATGTGGGGCAGCACCAAATGTTTGCTGCACTTTATTATCCGTTTGATAAACCACGGCACTGGATCAACTCAGGGGGCTTAGGCACCATGGGCTTTGGTTTGCCAGCTGCTTTAGGGGTTAAATTAGCGCACCCTAAATCCACGGTTGTATGCGTGACTGGCGACGGCAGTATTCAGATGAACATTCAAGAGCTTTCAACTGCGCTGCAATATGGATTACCGGTACTGATCCTGAATCTGAATAATGGTTTCTTGGGCATGGTAAAACAGTGGCAGGACATGATTTATCAAGGTCGTCACTCACAGTCCTATATGCAGTCATTGCCAAATTTCACAAAATTAGCCGAGGCTTATGGGCATGTGGGGATTTCAATTGCCTCCCCAGATGAACTTGAAGATAAGCTGAAACAAGCGCTAGTCGAAGTGAATGAAAACCAGCGTCTGGTCTTTGTAGATATTAATATTGATGAAACTGAGCATGTTTACCCAATGCAGATCCGTGGTGGAGCAATGGATGAAATGTGGTTAAGTAAAACGGAGAGGACTTGATCATGCGTCGTATCTTATCAGTGTTACTAGAGAATGAATCAGGGGCATTATCTCGCGTGATTGGGTTGTTTTCACAGCGCGGTTATAACATCGAAAGCTTGACCGTAGCACCGACCGACGATCCGACATTGTCACGGATGACCATCCAGACAAAGGGGGATGCCAAGGTGCTCGAGCAGATTGAAAAACAGTTGCATAAACTGGTGGATGTGTTGCGTGTGAGTGAACTGACCGCATCAGCTCATGTCGAGCGTGAAATCATGTTAGTGAAACTACAAGCTTCCGGTTATGGGCGCGATGAAATTAAGCGAAGTGCCGATATTTTCCGTGGGCAAATCGTGGATGTGACACCAACGCTGTACACCGTTCAGCTCGCAGGAACAAGCGATAAACTGGATGCATTCCTTGAAGCTGTGCGTGGTGTTGCTGAAATTGTTGAAGTTGCACGCTCAGGGATTGTTGGTGTTTCTCGTGGCGATAAAATTATGCGATGAAAAATTTATCCGCCGCAGGTAGAATAGAGCGGATTAAGGCCTCGAATGACTCGGGGCTGTTTCCCAAATTGCAAAGAGGTTAACGTGAAACTGGATGAGATAGCCCGTCTAGCGGGTGTTTCCCGCACAACGGCTAGTTATGTGATCAACGGCAAGGCCAAGCAGTATCGAGTCAGCGATAAAACTGTAGAAAAAGTGATGGCAGTCGTCAGAGAGCACAATTACCATCCAAACGCAGTCGCTGCAGGGTTACGCGCTGGTCGCACTCGCTCAATCGGGTTGGTGATCCCTGATCTTGAAAATACTAGCTATACCCGTATCGCCAATTATCTTGAGAGACAAGCTCGTCAGCGCGGATATCAGCTTTTAATTGCGTGTTCAGAAGACCAACCTGACAACGAAATTCGTTGCGTGGAACATTTACTGCAGCGCCAAGTTGACGCGATTATTGTGTCTACCGCATTACCTCCTGAACATCCGTTTTATCAGCGCTGGGCGAACCGTTCACTGCCTATCATCGCGCTGGATAGAGCATTAGAAAAAGAGCATTTCATTAGCGTGGTCGGTGACGACCAAGAAGATGCTCTGATGATCTCTAAAGAATTACGTAAATTCTCAGCTGAATCGGTCTTATATCTCGGGGCATTACCTGAACTTTCTGTTAGCTATCTACGTGAGCAAGGTTTCCGCAAAGCATGGGAGGGGGACACTCGCGAAGTCAATTATTTATACGCCAATAGTTATGAGCGTGATGCCGCGGCCGACGTTTTCTCCCAATGGCTAGATAGCGGTAACGCGATGCCGGATGCATTATTCACAACGTCATTTTCTTTGCTGCAAGGCGTGTTGGATGTGGCATTGAAACGCAATGGCCGCTTACCTGAAAACATGGTTATCAGCACCTTTGGTGATAACGAATTACTGGATTTCCTCGGTTGTCCTGTGCTCTCTCTCGCTCAGCGCCACCGTGATATTGCAGAGCGTATTTTAGAATTGGTATTAGCCAGCCTAGACGAGAAACAGAAGCCAGAAACTGGAATTCGTCGAATTCGCAGGGACTTATGTCGCCGTGGTAGTTTAGGTCGCAAACAGTAGTGGATAAACCTTATCCACTGGTGAAAAAACCGGTTTAATAGTTAGTGATGTTAACCAAGATTCTTAGTAATATATCCGCCCCTATCTATTAGGGGCTTTTTTTTGGTGAAATTTATGGGTGATTGCGATTTTTTTATTGCGTTATCCTGTAAATATTTCACTTTAGGAATTTTCCTAATACTTTTTTTGATTATTTTGCATCGATTGGTTTTTTGACGAATTAAATTTTTTTAACCCATAAAAAAACCGATAAATACAATGAGCAAATTATTGTCAGTAAAATAACACTGTGAATTAAAACAGTTGTTTAATGTATTGAAATATAATGATTTTATATAATAATACGTATTATTTGGTAGTTTTGTTTAAATAATCATCAATAAATGATGATCAAAAGGTAAAGAATAGACACGAAATAAACTGATTAAAAATGAGACGTATATATCATTTACTCAAATTTGTATGATTTTGCAGCAATGAAATAGATTTAAATATGTTTTACCTGCGTTTTATAAATAAGTGAATTATATCAACTCGTTATTTCTCTTTTTCTTTCCAAGTAAGATTTTTTCCAACTTTTTCTTTTCTAAAACGTTCTGTAAATAAAGCTAAAGCTACGTGCGGCTGGCTTGACAACGTTTTCATACCATTCGTAAACTTTATAAGTGGAGAATTGTGGGGTAAAGTGGGGCAGTTGGAAATAAAGGGGAAAAATCAGGTATGTTTCGTGGGGCTACACTGGTTAATCTCGACAGCAAAGGGCGACTAACCGTGCCTACTCGTTATCGAGGAATGCTGAGCGAGGAATCGAAAGGGCAAATGGTGTGTACCATTGACCTTCACCAGCCATGCCTGTTGCTTTATACCTTACCCGAATGGGAAATCATTGAGGAAAAACTGTCTAAGTTATCCACCATGAATCCCGCAGAACGTCGAGTACAGCGCCTTTTACTTGGTCATGCCAGTGAATGTCAGATAGACAATGCAGGACGTCTTTTGCTAGCTAGCACGCTGCGTCAACACGCAGGGCTAACAAAAGAGGTCATGTTGGTGGGCCAAATAAATAAATTTGAAATTTGGGATGAACAGATGTGGTACCAGCAGGTGGAAACTGACATCGCTGCTGAGCGTCTAGCCGACGAACCGCTGTCCGCCCGTCTACAGGATTTGTCACTATAACAATGACACAGCAGCAATTTAAACACGTAACAGTACTGCTCGATGAAGCAGTGAACGGCTTAAATCTTAAACCAAATGGTATCTATATTGATGGCACATTTGGTCGTGGCGGGCACTCTCGCTTGATTTTAAGCCAACTAGGAGATCAAGGTCGCTTGATTGCCATTGACCGTGACCCAGAGGCGATTAAAGCCGCTCAAGGGATTGATGACCCACGTTTTATGATTAAGCATGGCCCATTTTCAGCAATTGCAGATTATGTGGAAGAAGAAGGCTTAGTAGGCAAGATTGATGGTGTGTTGCTGGATCTCGGCGTCTCTTCGCCGCAGTTAGATGATCCAGAGCGTGGGTTCTCATTTATGCGTGATGGGCCACTGGATATGCGTATGGATCCAACGCGTGGTCAATCCGCGCAGCAATGGCTGATGAACGCGGAAGCAGACGATATCGCATGGGTGCTCAAAACATTTGGTGAAGAGCGTTTTGCAAAGCGCATCGCAAGAGCCATTGTTGAGCGTAACCATAATCCCGAAGAAGAACCGTTAACGCGTACACGCCACTTGGCGGAGCTGATTGCCAAAGTCAGTCCGATTAAAGACCGACACAAGCACCCAGCAACCCGCAGCTTCCAAGCGATTCGTATTTATATCAATAGCGAGCTGGAAGAGATTGAGAAAGCATTAAATGGTGCGATGTCTGTTTTAGCACCTGAAGGGCGTTTATCGGTGATCAGTTTCCATTCATTGGAAGACAGATTAGTAAAACGCTTTATTCGTCAAAACAGTACCGGACCTTCTGTTCCTGCGGGGATTCCACTGACAGAAGCGCAAATCAAAGAGCTAGGTGCCGCTAAATTACGTGCACTAGGCAAAATGAAGCCTTCCGAGAGTGAAATTGACGAAAACCCACGAGCACGTAGCTCGGTGTTACGTTTTGCAGAGAGAGCGGTAGAGTAATGACACCAGAAAGACACAGTTTAGCCAGAGTCATCGGTCGCGATTTATTTCGTTACGGAATTATTCCGATGATTTTGCTAGCCGCAATAGTGATTAGCGCTGTGTTTGTGGTGACCACCGCTCATGAAACACGACTGCTGACTGCCGCCAAAGATAAGCTGTACGAAGAGAAAGATTTTCTCGATATCGAATGGCGAAACTTGATCCTTGAAGAGAATGCGTTAGCCAGTCACAGCCGTGTTGAGCGTTTATCTGTTGAAAAATTGCAAATGGTTCATGTTGAGCCATCCCAAGAAAATATTATTGTTTCCAAGCAATAACGAAGGTTAAGAATGAAAGCAACCAAACCCGCTAAGAACAAGAAAACAGAAGAAGTCACCAGCTTTGTTCGCTGGCGTTTTGTTTTGTTGTGTGGATGTATTGGGTTGGCATTAGCAGGGTTGTTGACTCGCGTTGCGTACCTACAAATTATTGCCCCGGAAAAACTGGTAAAAGAGGGAGACATGCGCTCCCTTCGCGTTCAAGAAGTATCAACGGCTCGAGGAATGATCAGTGACCGTGAAGGTCGCCAATTAGCAGTCAGTGTCCCGGTTAACGCTATCTGGGCTGATCCTAAAGAAGTCTTTGAAAAAGGCGGCGTAAGTAACGATGAACACTGGAAAGCGCTCGCCGATGCATTAGATATTCCTCTTGAACAAATCACCACCAAAATTTCTGCTAACCCGAAAGGGCGCTTTGTTTACCTCGCTCGTCAAGTTAACCCCTCCATCGGTGAATATGTCCGCAAACTAAAAGTTCCAGGGATCTATTTACGTAAAGAATCTCGCCGATATTACCCATCAGGTCCAGTGACTGCTCACTTACTAGGCGTGACAAATATCGATGGTGAAGGTATTGAAGGGGTGGAAAAAAGCTTTAACCGTTGGTTAAAAGGTTCTCCGGGTGAACGTACGGTACGTAAAGACCGTAATGGTCGTGTGATTGAGACCGTCTCTTCCGTCGATAGCCAAGCAGCCCATAACTTGATGCTCAGTATCGATGAGCGTATTCAATCTATTGTGTATCGCGAGCTAACGAAAGGTGTTCAAGAGAACAAAGCTGAGTCCGGTGTGGCAATCCTTGTGGATGTGAATACTGGGGAAATCTTAGCGATGGCAAACAGTCCATCCTATAACCCAAATAATCTCGCGGGTACGCCGATGGATTTCATGCGCAACCGCGCTATCACGGATATTTTTGAACCGGGTTCAACCGTGAAGCCACTTGTCGTAATGAGTGCGCTACAAAATAAAATTATAAAAGAAAATACCGTATTAAATACCTATCCGTACCGTGTTAATGGTCATGAAATCAAAGACGTTGCGCGTTACGCAGAGTTATCAATTACCGGTATTTTACAGAAGTCGAGTAACGTTGGTGTTTCAAAATTAGCGTTAGCGATGCCTGCTACAGAGCTGGTGGACGTGTATAGCCGCTTTGGGTTTGGCAAGCCGACTAATCTGGGGTTAGTCGGGGAAAGTAGTGGCATCTTTCCAAGTAAAAAAACACGGTGGTCTGATTTAGAAAGGGCCACCTTTTCTTTCGGGTACGGGCAGATGGTGACTCCATTACAACTTGCGCGTGCCTATGCAACGATCGGTAGTTTCGGGGTATATCGCCCGTTATCGATTACTAAAGTGGACCCGCCTGTTCCGGGGACGCGAGTGTTTCCTGAGCCAATAATGCGCACCGTTGTGCACATGATGGAAAGTGTTGCTCTGCCAGGTGGCGGGGGAACACGTGCCGCAATTAAAGGCTATCGTATTGCAATTAAAACAGGTACCGCGAAAAAAGTCGGGCCTGAAGGGCGCTATATCAACGAATATATCGCTTATACCGCAGGGGTTGCTCCCGCAAGCAACCCGCGCTATGCCCTCGTTGTGTTAATCAACGATCCAAAAGCCGGTAAGTACTACGGAGGTGCAGTATCTGCACCTATCTTTGGTTCTATCATGGGCGGGGTTTTACGTCTCATGAACGTTGAGCCAGATGCATTGCAAACAGACGATAAAAGTGAAATCGTGAACAGTCAAAAAGAGGTTAAAAGTGGCAGATCGTAATCTTTGTGAACTCCTCGCCCCATTTGGTGTGAGTACAACAAATGTCTCTTTACGAGAGATGACGCTAGACAGTCGAAAGGCTGCCGCGGGCGATCTGTTTATTGCTGTAAAAGGCCATCAGTCAGATGGTAGACACTATATTCCTCAAGCTATCGCGCAAGGGGTTTCTGCAGTTATCGCAGAAGCACAAGGCGAAGCAGAAGAAGGCGAAATCCGCTTTATTCATGGTGTGCCTGTCATTTATCTTAACGACCTAAACAACCGTTTATCTGCATTAGCGGGTGAGTTCTACCATCAACCTTCATCCCAAATGAAGTTAGTGGGTGTGACGGGGACCAACGGTAAGACCACCACCACGCAATTAATTGCCCAATGGGCAAAAGGATTAGGCGAAACATCAGCAGTGATGGGTACGGTAGGTAATGGGCTACTGGGGCAAGTTTCTCCAAGTGAGAACACCACGGGCTCCGCTGTTGATATCCAATTAGAACTGACTCAATTACTGAATAAAAAAGCGACGTTGACGGCGATGGAAGTTTCTTCCCATGGCTTGGTGCAAGGTCGTGTTGCTGCGCTACAATTTGACGCGGCAGTATTCACTAACTTAAGCCGTGACCACCTTGATTACCATGGTGATATGGCAAATTACGAAGCTGCAAAATGGTTACTGTTCTCTACTCATCAAACCAAAACTCAAATTATTAATGCTGATGATGAGGTCGGGCTGAAGTGGTTGCAGCGCTTGCCGCAAGCTTGTGCCGTGACAATGGAAAATCGTATTCCGGCTAACTGGCAAGGCCCATGGTTAAAAGCCACTGATGTGGACTATCACGATAAAGGCGCAACCATTCATTTCACGTCAAGCTGGGGTGAAGGTTCATTTGAAAGCCCATTAATGGGGGCGTTTAACGTAAGCAACTTATTGCTGGCGATGGCGACGCTATTAATGATGGATTACCCATTAGAGCAGCTTTTAGCGACAACAGGCGCATTAATGCCAGTCTGTGGCCGTATGGAAGTGTTTAGCGTTGCAGGCAAGCCAACTGTGGTTGTGGATTATGCTCATACCCCTGACGCATTAGAAAAAGCGTTAGCGGCAGCGCGTTTACATTGTAAAGGCAAGCTGTGGTGTGTCTTTGGTTGTGGTGGTGATAGAGACAAAGGCAAGCGCCCACTGATGGGAGCTTCTGCTGAACAATACGCTGATAAAGTGGTGATCACCGATGATAACCCTCGCAGCGAAGATCCGCTGGATATTATCAACGACATCATGGCGGGTATTTTGGATTCTAGCCGTGTATTCGCGATCCCAGGACGTCCAGAAGCTGTTACCAACACTATCTTACAAGCACAACCTGATGATGTGATTTTAGTGGCAGGTAAAGGTCATGAAGATTATCAAATCATTGGTTCTCGCCGTTTAGATTATTCAGACCGCTTGACCGTCGCAAGATTGTTGGGGGTGATGGCATGATCCCGATGACCTTAACCCAACTGGCGAAAATCACTCACGGTCGCATTGAAAAAGCGAGCAATAACGAATTAGCGTTATTAAGCGTGAGTACGGATAGCCGTAAAATAGACGCTAGCTGTCTGTTTATTGCCTTAAAAGGCGAGCGTTTTGATGCCCATGACTTTGCCGATCAAGTCGTTGATGCTGGCGCAGCAGCACTGTTAGTTGACCATCAATTGGATGTGAACTGCCCTCAGGTGATTGTCGAAGATACGCGTATTGCGATGGGGCGAATCGCAGCTTGGGTTCGCCAACAATCTAAAGCGAGAGTGGTCGGGTTGACCGGCTCTTCCGGCAAAACATCCGTGAAAGAGATGACAGCCTCGATTCTGGCGCAACGCGGTAAAACGTTATATACCGCAGGTAACTTGAATAATGATATTGGTGTTCCACTGACACTGTTCCGTTTAACGGATGAATACCAATTTGCTGTGATCGAAATGGGGGCTAATCACCCACATGAAATTGAATACACGACCAACATCGTTAAGCCAGAAACTGCACTCGTGAATAACTTATTTGGTGCGCATCTTGCTGGTTTTGGTTCCCCTGAAGGTGTGGCTAAAGCCAAAGGTGAAATTTACCAAGGTCTGCCAGAAGAAGGCACGGCGATTGTGAATTTAGATAGCTACTCTGATAAGTGGAAATTTAACCCTCGTCAAACCGTTTGGTATTACTCACTGACTGAAAAAGCGGATTTCTATCCTTCAGATATTCAAATCAAACAGCTGACAACGGATTTCACACTACATACGCCGGTAGGGCAGGTTGAAATCACATTGCCATTACCGGGTGTGCATAACATTGCCAACGTTTTAGCGGCAAGTGCATTAGCCATCTCTGTGGGGGCAACCTTAGACGATATCAAACAAGGTATTGCCACCACGAAAGCAGTACCTGGGCGTTTATTTCCAGTGAGTTTAAGTGAGACGAAAGTCGTACTGGACGATACCTATAATGCCAATGATGGTTCGATGATTGCGGCGATTAATGTGCTGGCGAAAATGCCGGGCTATCGCATTTTCGTTGTCGGTGACATGGGTGAGCTTGGTGATTATGCCCACGAGTGTCATGAGCGAGTTGGTTTAGCCGCGAAACAAGCGGGGTTAGATAAAGTTCTCAGTGTTGGACAGTTAAGCGAAATTATTAGCCAATCTAGCGAACGTGGCGAGCATTTTACAGCGAAACAAGATTTATTAACCCGACTAATTCCGCTAGCACAGCAGAATGATGTTGTTTCTATTTTAGTTAAAGGTTCACGCAGCTCCGCGATGGAAGATGTCGTGAATGCATTGAAGGAGTGCTTCGAATGTTAGTCTGGTTAGCCGAATTATTGGTTCATAAATTTTCTGCTTTTAACGTCTTCTCCTATTTGACGTTCAGAGCCATTGTCGGTTTGCTGACAGCATTGGGTATTGCTTTGTGGATGGGACCACGTCTGATTGCTTACCTGCAAAAAATGCAAATTGGCCAAGTTGTCCGTGATGCAGGCCCTGAATCACACTTTAGTAAACGTGGCACCCCAACAATGGGTGGAATTTTAATCCTGTTCTCTATTAGCGTATCCGTTTTATTGTGGGCGCGTTTGGATAACCCCTATGTGTGGTGTGTGCTTCTCGTTTTAGTCGGCTACGGTCTTGTGGGCTTTGCGGATGATTACCTCAAAGTCGTTCGAAAAGACTCCCGTGGCCTTATCGCACGTTGGAAATATTTTTGGCAGTCCGCACTGGCGCTGATCGTTGCATTTTCTATGTACGCTATTGGTAAAGACACACCAGCGACTCAGCTGGTTGTTCCCTTCTTTAAAGATGTGATGCCGCAATTAGGCGTGCTGTACATTTTACTGGCTTACTTCGTTATCGTTGGAACCAGTAACGCTGTTAACTTAACGGACGGCTTAGATGGCTTAGCGATTATGCCAACTGTATTTGTTGCCGCAGGTTTTGCGTTAGTAGCATGGGCAACGGGTAACGTTAACTTTGCTAACTATTTACACATTCCGTTCTTACCTCACGCGGGGGAGTTAGTGATTGTGTGTACGGCGATTGTTGGGGCCGGTTTAGGCTTCTTATGGTTCAACACTTACCCAGCACAAGTGTTTATGGGTGATGTAGGCTCTTTAGCATTAGGTGGAGCATTAGGAACTATCGCTGTTTTACTGCGTCAAGAATTCTTATTAGTCATCATGGGCGGTGTGTTTGTGGTTGAAACACTGTCGGTAATTTTACAAGTTGGCTCCTTCAAATTACGTGGCCAACGAATTTTCCGTATGGCACCAATTCACCATCACTATGAATTGAAAGGTTGGCCAGAACCACGCGTTATCGTGCGTTTCTGGATTATCTCTCTCATGTTAGTTCTGATTGGACTAGCAACATTGAAGGTGCGTTAAGATGATTGGTTCACAGGCTCAGCAGTATCAGGGTAAAAACGTAGTGATTATCGGCTTAGGTTTAACTGGGCTTTCCTGCGTTGACTTTTTCCTTGCTCGTGGGGTTGTTCCTCGCGTGATGGATACCCGCGCTGTGCCACCTGGTGTTGATAAACTGCCAGAGAATGTTGCTTGCCATAGTGGCAGCTTAAATAATGAATGGCTGCAACAAGCCGATCTGATTGTTGCCAGCCCAGGCGTTGCGTTGGCAACACCGCAGTTACAGGAAGCAGCAAGTAACGGTATTGAGATTGTGGGTGATATTGAGCTGTTCTGCCGTGAGGCGGATGCGCCAATCGTCGCAATCACAGGTTCTAATGGTAAAAGTACGGTAACGTCCCTCGTGGGGGAAATGGCGAAAGCAGCGGGCATTTCCGTTGGTGTGGGCGGGAATATCGGTATTCCTGCACTTTCTTTGCTCAATCAAGGGCATAGCCTGTTTGTGCTGGAACTGTCTAGTTTCCAATTAGAAACCACGTCTAGCCTACGTGCAGCGGCTGCAACCGTGTTGAATGTGACTGAAGATCATATGGATCGCTACCCATTGGGGCTTGAGCAATATCGCGCAGCAAAATTACGTATTTATGATAATGCACAACACTGCATTGTGAACGCGCAAGATCCGCTAACACTTCCACATGACCAGAGCGTTAGCCAATACACTAGTTTTGGTTTAAATAACGGTGATTACTACTTTGATACGCAAAAACGTGTCTTAGTTGCTCAAGGTGAAGTGGTGTTGGATGTGGCACAAATGCATCTGACTGGGCAGCATAACTATATGAATGCACTGGCTGCACTAGCCTTAGCTGATACTGTGGCAATCCCTCGTGAAGCTAGCCTTAAAGTCTTAAAAGAGTATGCCGGTTTAGTACATCGCTTCCAGTTGGTCTTTTTCAATCGCGGTGTGCGTTGGATCAATGACTCAAAAGCAACCAATGTGGGCAGTACAGAAGCTGCACTTAATGGTTTGCATGTGGATGGCTATATTTACTTATTGCTGGGTGGTGACGGCAAGTCAGCTGATTTTTCTCCGCTCAAAGAATATATTTCGGCGGATAACTACCGTTTGTACTGCTTTGGTCGTGATGGTCAGCAATTAGCGGAACTCGCACCAGAAAAATCCGTACTGACAGATACGATGGAACAGAGTATGCGCCAAATTGCGCCGTTGTTAAAATCTGGCGACATGGTGCTGTTATCTCCAGCATGTGCCAGCTTAGATCAGTTCAAAAGTTTTGAGCAGCGGGGTGATGTTTTTGCTCAACTCGCTAAGGAGTTAGGTTAATGACCATACCGGGTGCCTTGCGTTTAAAAAACTGGATCATCGGTGAAAAGAATGGCGTGATTTCAGGCACGACGCTCTACGACCGTACATTGGTTTGGTTAGCATTCGGTCTGGCGGCAATCGGTTTCATTATGGTGACCTCCGCATCGATGCCAGTCGGACAGCGATTAACGGATGACCCATTCTATTTTGCTAAACGTGACGTGGTCTATTTGGTCGTTGCATTTCTACTGGTTTTAGGTGTCATGCGCGTCTCGATGGCCACATGGGAAAAATACAGTTTTATTTTGCTGATGGGCGCATTGGGTATGCTGGCGGTTGTGTTGGTTGCCGGAAGTTCCGTCAATGGGGCATCGCGCTGGATTGATATCGGTATTGTAAAAATTCAGCCCGCAGAAATTTCGAAGTTCGCGCTGTTTTGTTACGTTTCCAGCTATTTAGTTCGTAAGTCAGATGAAGTACGCACCAAGTTTTTCGGCTTCGTAAAACCGATGTGTATTTTGATTATGATGGCGTTATTGCTGCTGTTGCAGCCAGACTTGGGAACGGTAGTTGTACTGGTTGTAACTACGTTAGGGTTGCTGTTTTTAGCTGGTGCGCGCTTAGCACCGTTTATTATCGGTATCGCGGTTTGTGGTGTAGGCGTACTGGCTTTGATTATCTTTGAACCTTATCGTTTGCGCCGCGTGACATCCTTCTTAAATCCGTGGGATGACCCGTTTGGTAGCGGTTATCAGTTAACGCAATCTTTGATGGCATTTGGTCGAGGAGAGCTTCTCGGACAAGGTCTGGGTAACTCGGTACAGAAATTAGAATATTTACCGGAAGCGCATACTGACTTTATTTTCTCTGTACTAGCTGAAGAGCTGGGTTACGTGGGTGTGGTTCTGGTGCTGCTGATGGTATTCATGCTGGCGTTTAGAGCGATGATGGTAGGGCGTAGAGCACTACTGACCAACCAATTATTTGGTGGGTATCTTGCATGTGCCATCGGTATTTGGTTTACCTTCCAAGCATTGGTTAACGTAGGCGCTGCGGCAGGTATGTTGCCAACCAAAGGTTTAACACTCCCGTTAATCAGTTACGGGGGATCGAGTTTATTAGTGATGTCAGCGGCGATCGCTGTGTTACTTAGAATTGATTATGAAACACGACTTGAGAAAGCTCAGGCGTTTGTAAGGAGTTCCAAATGAGTCAGGCAAAAAAATTACTCGTTATGGCTGGCGGAACTGGGGGACACGTTTTTCCCGGCTTAGCTGTGGCGCATTATTTGCAGGCTCAAGGTTGGGAAATTCGCTGGTTAGGCACCGCAGATCGCATGGAAGCTACTTTAGTACCGAAACACGGTATTGATATTGAGTTTATTCAGATCTCGGGTTTAAGAGGTAAAGGTATTGGTGCATTAATTGGTGCGCCTTGGCGTATCTATAAAGCCATTCGCCAAGCGAAAACTATTATTCAGCGCTATCAACCCGATGCTGTGCTTGGTATGGGCGGTTATGTGTCTGGTCCCGGCGGGATAGCAGCTTGGCAATGTGGCGTTCCTGTTGTTCTCCATGAACAAAATGGGATCGCGGGATTAACCAATAAATGGTTATCAAAAATTGCAAAACGTGTTTTACAAGCTTTTCCCGGCGCATTCCCTAATGCACCAGTTGTAGGTAACCCAGTGCGTGAAGATGTATTGGCATTGCCAGCACCGCAAGAGCGCTTAGCTGGGCGTGAAGGTGCAATACGCGTATTAGTTGTAGGTGGTAGCCAAGGGGCGCGAATTTTAAATCAAGTTATGCCTGCAGTTGCTGGAAATGTGAGCAAACAGTTAAATATCTGGCATCAGGCTGGAAAAGGCAGTAAGGAATCGACAGAAGCACTGTATAATGATTGTTTGCAAAATTCAGGCAATTCTGAGTTTAAAGTGACTGAATTTATTGATGATATGGCGCAAGCTTACGCATGGGCTGATATTGTGGTTTGTCGTTCAGGTGCATTAACTGTCAGTGAGATAGCCGCGGCAGGTTTACCCGCGATTTTTGTTCCTTTCCAGCATAAAGACCGCCAACAGTATTGGAATGCACTGCCTTTAGAACAAGCAGGGGCTGCGAAGATTATTGAGCAACCGCAGTTTACACCTGAAGCCGTTGTTGAGTTGCTCAACAAGTGGGATAGAGCCGAATTATTGTCGATGGCAGAAAAAGCCTATAGCTGTGCCATCACGGATGCAACCGAACGTGTTGCGGCGGTTATTTGCGATGTTGCGAAATAGCGTAAGTCTCGCAAATAGCTTGGCCATACAAAATAGAATGTAGACAGAATTTATAGAGAAGCGGAAATACAGTGAATACACAACAGTTAGCGAAATTAAGAACATCGGTGCCAGAAATGCGTAGAGTACGGCACATTCATTTTGTCGGCATCGGTGGTGCTGGCATGGGTGGTATCGCTGAAGTGTTGGCTAACGAAGGTTATGAAATTAGTGGTTCAGATTTAGCACCTAATGCGGTGACTCAGCAGCTAACTGAGTTGGGCGCCACTATCTATTTTAATCATCGCCCTGAAAACGTTGAAAATGCGAGTGTGGTGGTAGTTTCTACGGCTATTTCTGCAGAGAACCCTGAAATTCAAGCTGCGAAAGAGCTGCGTATCCCTGTTATTCGCCGTGCCGAAATGCTGGCTGAATTAATGCGCTATCGTCATGGTATCGCAGTGGCGGGAACTCACGGTAAAACAACGACAACGGCAATGATTTCTGGGATCTACGCGCAAGCGGGATTAGACCCAACATTTGTGAATGGCGGATTAGTGAAATCAGCGGGAACTCATGCACGATTAGGTAGCAGCCGTTACTTGATCGCTGAAGCGGATGAAAGCGATGCGTCATTCTTGCATTTACAGCCACTGGTTGCGGTTGTGACGAACATTGAAGCGGACCACATGGATACCTATCAGGGTAATTTTGAAAACCTGACAGATACCTTCATCAACTTCCTGCATAACTTGCCATTCTATGGCCGTGCAGTGATGTGTATCGATGACCCGGTGATCCGTTCATTATTACCAAAAATCGGTCGTTACATTACCACTTACGGCTTTAGTGACGATGCGGATGTTCGTATCACTAAGTACGAGCAAAAAGGGAACCAAGGCTTTTTCACGATTGCTCGTGAAGGCATGCCAGAGTTGACTGTCGTGCTGAATGCACCTGGTCGCCACAATGCGCTCAATGCCACGGCAGCTGTTGCGGTGGCAACCGAAGAAGGTATAGACGATTTACACATTCTGTCTGCACTCGTGGAATTCCAAGGGACAGGTCGTCGTTTCGATTTCCTAGGTAACTACGCGCTGCGTAATGTGAATGGCAAAGAAGGCGAAGTGATGCTGGTGGATGACTATGGTCACCATCCAACAGAAGTGGATGCCACCATTAAAGCTGCTCGCGCAGGCTGGCCAGATAAACGTATCGTGATGGTTTTCCAGCCTCATCGTTATACACGTACTCGTGACTTATACGATGATTTTGCAAACGTGCTGGGGCAGGTAGATGTCTTGCTAATGCTAGAAGTTTATTCTGCGGGAGAGAAGCCGGTTCCGGGGGCTGATAGCCGATCATTATGCCGTACAATCCGCAGTCGTGGGCAGGTTGATCCTATTTTTGTGGCAGAACCTGAACAAGTTTCACATATGCTGGCACAAGTTCTTGATGATAACGACTTAATTTTAGTTCAAGGCGCAGGAAATATTGGTAAAATAGCCAAAAACCTAGCAGAAACGAAATTACAGCCACCGATGGTTGAGGAATAAGCATGACAGAAAAAATCGCGGTTCTATTTGGCGGCACATCTGCTGAACGTGAAGTGTCACTTCAGTCTGGCAATGCTGTATTGGCGGGATTACGCCAAGCGGGCGTTGATGCGCATCCAATTGATACTCAAGATTTCCCTGTTGTGACATTGAAAGAAGCTGGTTTTGATAAAGCGTTTATCGCCTTACATGGTCGTGGCGGGGAAGACGGCACGATCCAAGGTATGCTTGAGTTTCTGGGGCTTCCATACACAGGCAGTGGCGTAATGGCATCTGCACTGAGTATGGATAAACTACGCACCAAACAACTTTGGCAAGGTGCTGGACTAAGTGTTTCTCCATATATTTCACTTAACAAGCAGAAATATACTAATATTAAAAAAGAGCAGTTAGCTCAGCAAGTTAAGCACTTAGGACTGCCACTTATCGTTAAACCGAGTTTGGAAGGTTCCAGTGTTGGAATGAGCAAAGTTGACTCTCTGGATGCACTGCCAGAAGCCATTGAGCTTGCTTTCCAGTTTGACGATACGTTATTGATTGAAAAGTGGTTAAGTGGTCCTGAGTATACGGTAGCGGTATTGGGTGACGAGGTTCTACCTTCGATTCGCATTCAGCCACCGGGTATTTTTTATGACTATGAAGCGAAGTATTTGTCCGATGAGACTCAATATTTCTGCCCAAGTGGTTTAACAAGCGATCTCGAAGCGAAACTGGCAGATATCGCAATGCAAGCTTATCAAGCGGTAGGCTGTCGTGGCTGGGGACGGGTTGATGTGATGCAAGATAGTGATGGGGAATTCTATTTGCTCGAAGTGAATACTTCGCCGGGAATGACCAGTCACAGTTTAGTTCCAATGGCTGCGCGTCAAGCCGGTTTGGATTTTTCGCAGTTAGTGGTACGTATTTTGAAATTGGCTAGTTGATATGTCACAGGCAGCGTTAAACGTAAGGCATCATAATCAGAATAGCGGTCAAGATGAAGATCCGCGCTCAAGACCAAGTAATGGGGCTTTTCTGGGCGGATTGATTTTCTTCCTGATGGTCGTCGGCACCATTGTGTGGAGCGGCTGGACTGTGATGAACTGGATGAAGGATGCCGATAGGCTGCCAATGTCCAAACTGATATTAACGGGAGAGCGCAACTACACCACCAATGACGATGTACGAAAGGCAATTTTGTCATTAGGTCAGCCGGGAACCTTTATGACGGTGGATGTGAATGCGATTCAAAACCAAATCAGTATGATGCCATGGATACGCCAAGTTACAGTGCGTAAACAGTGGCCGGATGAATTAAAAATCCATATTGCGGAGTACAAACCCTACGCAAGATGGAATGACCAAAACATGGTCGACCAAGAAGGGCGCGTATTTACCCTTCCACCAAGTCAAAATGGTAAAGGCGATTATGTGTTGCTGTATGGTCCGCAAGGAAGCCAAACAGAGGTTTTGAAAGAATTTGCTGTGCTAAGTGGTATTTTGGCGAAAAATAACTTGAAACTAAAATCCGTTTCTATGACAGCGCGCCATGCATGGCAGATTATTTTAGATAATGATGTAAGAGTCGAACTTGGGAAAAAAGATGTGTTAGAGCGGTTAAACCGTTTTCTCGAGCTTTATCCGCTTTTACAGCAAACGACTGATAAACGCGTCGACTATGTTGATTTGCGTTATACCAGTGGGGCAGCGGTGGGGTGGGCTCCTCTATTAGTTGACGCACCGCAAGGCTTCCAATAAGACAAATTGCTAATAACTCAAATTAGGCAGATAGGCAGAAGCAAATGATTAAAGCGACGGACAGAAAATTAGTGGTAGGCCTTGAAATTGGAACTTCCAAGGTGTCAGCCCTTGTAGGAGAAATTCTGCCCGATGGTATGGTTAATATTATTGGGGTGGGAAGCTGTCCATCTCGCGGAATGGACAAAGGTGGCGTTAACGATCTTGAGTCGGTTGTTAAATGCGTCCAAAGAGCGATTGACCAAGCTGAATTAATGGCAGATTGCCAAATTTCTTCTGTTTACCTTGCTTTATCGGGTAAACATGTGAGCTGCCAAAATGAAATTGGTATGGTGCCAATCTCAGAAGAAGAAGTGACACAAGAAGACGTGGACAGCGTCGTTCATACGGCGAAATCTGTCCGAGTTAAAGACGAACACCGAATTTTGCATGTTATCCCGCAAGAATTCGCGATTGACTACCAAGAAGGCATTAAAAATCCAGTCGGTCTTTCTGGTGTTCGTATGCAAGCTAAAGTTCATCTGATCACTTGCCATAACGATATGGCAAAGAACATTGTGAAAGCCGTTGAGCGTTGCGGGTTAAAAGTTGACCAGCTTATTTTTGCCGGTCTTGCTGCAAGCTACAGTGTGTTGACTGAAGATGAGCGCGAATTAGGTGTCTGTGTTGTTGATGTCGGTGGCGGCACAATGGACATGGCAGTTTATACGGGTGGTGCTTTGCGTCATACCAAAGTGATCCCATACGCAGGTAATGTGGTAACAAGTGATATTGCTTACGCATTTGGTACGCCGCCAACAGACGCAGAAGCGATTAAAGTGCGTCACGGTTGTGCAGTCGGTTCGATTGTGAGTAAAGATGAAACGGTGGAAGTACCGAGTGTTGGCGGTCGTCCACCGAGAAGTTTACAGCGTCAAACCTTAGCGGAAGTGATTGAGCCACGGTATACTGAGCTGTTAAATTTAGTAAATGAAGAAATTTTAAATTTACAGGAACAGTTACGCCAGCAAGGTGTCAAACACCACTTAGCGGCAGGGATAGTTTTGACCGGTGGGGCAGCACAAATTGACGGGTTAGTTGAATGCGCTCAAAAAGTGTTCCATACACAGGTCAGAATCGGTACCCCACTTAATATAACAGGATTAACGGATTATGCTCAGGAGCCGTACTACTCCACAGCGGTAGGGCTTCTGCATTACGGTAAAGAAAGCCACCTTGGCGATGATACCGAGACGGAAAAACGTGCTTCAGTTAGCGGGTGGTTTAGTAAGCTCACTAGCTGGCTGAGAAAAGAATTTTAATTTTTATTTAGAAGCATATTATTAGCTTCAATAGTAAGCACAAAACGGAGAGACATTATGTTTGAACCAATGGAGCTAACCAACGATGCGGTGATTAAAGTCATCGGCGTTGGCGGCGGCGGCGGAAATGCCGTTGAACACATGGTACGCGAGCGCATTGAAGGTGTTGAGTTCTTTGCAGTCAACACCGACGCACAAGCCCTGCGTAAAACCGCAGTCGGACAAACCATTCAGATCGGTACAGGTATTACTAAAGGTCTGGGTGCGGGTGCAAACCCAGAAGTTGGCCGTAACGCGGCGGAAGAAGACCGTGAAGCACTGCGCAATGCTCTTGATGGCGCAGATATGGTGTTCATCGCTGCAGGTATGGGCGGTGGTACGGGTACTGGTGCTGCGCCAGTCGTTGCTGAAGTTGCTAAAGAATTAGGTATCCTAACCGTTGCTGTCGTGACTAAGCCATTCAATTTCGAAGGCAAAAAACGTATGGCATTCGCGGAAGCGGGTATCACTGAGCTATCCAAGCACGTTGACTCGCTGATCACTATCCCTAACGACAAGTTACTGAAAGTACTTGGTCGTGGTATCTCTTTACTGGATGCTTTTGGTGCGGCTAACGACGTATTAAAAGGTGCAGTTCAAGGTATCGCTGAGCTAATCACTCGCCCAGGTTTAATGAACGTGGACTTTGCTGACGTACGTACCGTGATGTCAGAAATGGGCTACGCGATGATGGGTTCTGGTGTGGCTCGTGGCGAAGATAGAGCGGAAGAAGCTGCTGAAATGGCAATTTCTAGCCCACTTCTGGAAGATATCGACCTGTCTGGCGCGCGTGGTGTTCTGGTCAACATCACTGCTGGTTTTGACCTGCGCTTGGATGAGTTTGAAACAGTGGGTAATACCATTCGTGCATTCGCATCAGATAATGCGACTGTCGTAATCGGTACCTCTTTAGACCCAGAAATGCATGAAGAATTGCGCGTGACTGTTGTTGCTACAGGTATTGGTATGGACAAACGTCCAGAAATTACTTTAGTTAGCAATAAAATGTCTCAGCAAGCTTCTATGGAGCAACGCTATCAGCAAATGCAAAATAGCATGTCTTCATTAAATGATGAAAAACCAGCTGCAAAAGCCGTTAACGACCAAAATACACAAGTAAATAAAGAGCCGGATTACTTAGATATCCCAGCTTTCTTGCGTAAACAGGCCGATTAATTTTTAATTAGATTGGTTTTTCCGCTTTTTGTGCTAAAATTTTCTACTGGTTATCAATTAAGATAGCCAGTAGGACTTATAACATTGCGAGAAAATACGATGATCAAACAACGGACACTTAAACGTATTATTAAAGCGACTGGTGTTGGTTTACATACCGGCAAGAAAGTTACGCTTACTTTACGTCCGGCACCGGCCAATACCGGGGTCATCTACCGTCGTACTGACCTTAATCCACCGGTAGATTTTCCGGCAGATGCGAAATCAGTTCGCGATACTATGTTATGTACTTGCTTAGTCAACGAAGATAACGTGCGTATTTCGACGGTTGAACATTTGAATGCTGCTTTAGCAGGATTAGGCATCGATAACATTGTTATTGAAGTCAATGCGCCTGAAATCCCGATTATGGATGGCAGTGCTGCACCGTTTGTTTTCTTACTGCTAGATGGCGGTATTGAAGAATTAAATTGTGCGAAGAAATTCTTACGCATTAAAGAAACTGTACGTGTTGAAGATGGTGATAAGTGGGCAGAAATGTCCCCATACAATGGTTTTAGCCTAGATTTCACTATCGATTTCCAACACCCTGCGATTGATAGCAGCACGCAACGCTATGCAATGGATTTCTCTGCAGAATCTTTTGTAAACCAAATTAGCCGCGCGCGTACTTTCGGTTTCATGCGTGACATTGAATATCTACAATCGAAAGGCCTATGCTTAGGCGGTAGTTTTGACTGTGCTATCGTCGTTGATGACTATAAAGTGCTCAACGAAGATGGTTTACGCTTTGAAGATGAATTCGTTCGTCACAAAATGCTCGATGCAATTGGTGACTTATTCATGTGTGGACATAACATTATTGGTGCATTCACTGCATTCAAATCTGGTCACGCACTGAATAACAAATTGTTGCAAGCGGTTCTGGCTAAAGAATCTGCTTGGGATCTAGTGACCTTTGAAGACGAAGCTGAATTACCTCTGGCATTCAAAGCGCCTTCGACTGTATTCGCATAATAGTTTCTATTATGCGGCTATCTCTGCCAGCCAGGGTTAGCCTTTTCTGTTGGTTGCATTAGTACTCTCTCCGGCTAATGCAGCCAGCCGCTCAAATTTCTCTTTTAATCCCTTCGGGCTCTTTTTCGCTAATCTTAATAACTGCTCTGCGGTCTGCGTACTAATCTGTCTTTGATTACGATTTTCTTTTTGATTCACTGATTGCTTATTCAATGAGCTATTTTGCTTAGATTTTCGTATAAGATCGGGGTTGATTCTGATGTCGATGGAAGATAAAGATGGTAGAATAGATGACCTTAATGCAGAAGTAAGATTCATTTTCTCGTAATTAAGGCGGGTCATCCAACTGGCATTAGCCACTTCGATAACCATAATGTTATTACGGTAGTTTGCCACTCTACACATGGGTTTAATTTCTGCTGGCAGCAAACTTTTTACAACACGATTCAATTTTAGAATAGCTTTTGCATTTCGCTGAATAGTTTGTAAAGTGTTTGATGTTTTCGCCAGAGACTCTTCGAGAACATCGAAAAGTGCTTGTGGATGACTATCTCTCATTGTGAACTCTCATTTTACGCGATTGCTAAAGATGTCAGAACATAATTGGGAATCATACTTTAATCTATAAATTATATAAGAGTTTGATGGGCATTTTAAATTTTTGGCGACATTTAGGTAGACGATACTTTTGGTCCCACCTGTTATTAGGTGTTGTGGCTACGGGTGTTGGCTTGCCTACAATTTTAAATGCCTTATCAGAATCTCAGCAAACTCAAGTTAATTCTGCGCCAGCGAATCGACAAAGCCAAGCTGTAAATGCTTTCGATAACTTATTTGCACAGCAGAACTCCCAACGCTCTTCATCCTCGTCTTCTTACTTGGTCAATTACTGGCAGCAACATGCGGTACGTAATGTTATCCGCCAACTGACTTTTGCCTTTTCAGCAACTGAAGATGAAGATACCGACAAAAGTAAGCTACAAAAAGAGACGCTATTTGCCCCTCAATTAATGTTAGATACGCTGTACGCGATGTTGGCGCAGCGATCTTTACAATGGGATGTGGCAACGACTCAAGCTAGCGAACATATCTACCCTCTCTTTACTGTTTATCAGCCCGCGATTTGGGTTGCTCAGGTACATGGCATTCGGGCTGGCCCCTTTTTCGCCTAAATCCATTTAACGATGTAAAGCCTGCCATTAGGTCGCTTCTCGTCGTGTCAAAAAACACTAATTCAAATAATTAATTGATTTACCTGAGAAAAAATATGTTAACTAAACTATTAACCAAAGTATTTGGTAGCCGTAATGACCGTACTCTGCGCCGTCTGCGTAAAGAAGTGGAAAAAATTAACAAGTTAGAGCCTGAGTTTGAGAAATTATCGGATGACGAGCTGAAGGCCAAAACCGTAGAATTTCGTGAGCGTTTAAAACAAGGCGAAAGCATTGAAAATATGATCCCTGAAGCGTTTGCGACAGTGCGTGAAGCAAGTAAACGTGTCTTCGGTATGCGTCACTTCGACGTTCAGTTAATCGGTGGTATGGTACTGAACGAGCGCTGCATCGCAGAAATGCGTACAGGTGAAGGTAAAACACTGACTGCAACGCTGCCAGCATACATTAACGCATTATCAGGCAAAGGGGTTCACGTTGTTACCGTGAACGACTACCTAGCAAAACGAGATGCGGAAAATAACCGCCCATTATTCGAGTTTTTAGGCTTAACCGTGGGTATTAACTTATCGGGTATGGCTCCACCTGCAAAGCGTCAAGCTTATGCGGAAGACATTACTTACGGTACTAACAACGAATTTGGTTTCGACTATTTACGTGACAACATGGCATTTAGCCCAGAAGATCGCGTTCAACGTAAACTGCATTACGCATTAGTGGATGAGGTGGACTCTATCCTTATCGATGAAGCGCGTACGCCACTGATCATTTCAGGCCCAGCGGAAGATAGCTCGGATCTGTACATCAAAGTGGACAAACTGATCCCGAAACTCGTTCGCCAAGAAAAAGAAGACTCAGACACTTTCCAAGGTGAAGGTCACTTCTCGGTTGATGAAAAATCTCGTCAGGTAACAATCACAGAGCGCGGTCTGGTTCTGGTTGAAGAATTACTGGCAAAAGCTGGTTTAATGGATGAAGGCGAGTCGCTTTATTCACCATCAAACATTATGCTGATGCACCACGTCATGGCAGGTTTACGTGCACACGCACTGTTTACTCGTGATGTTGACTATATTGTTAAAGATAACCAAGTTATTATTGTCGACGAACATACTGGTCGTACAATGGAAGGGCGCCGTTGGTCTGATGGTCTGCACCAAGCTGTTGAAGCAAAAGAAGGTGTTGAGATCCATAATGAAAACCAAACATTGGCATCGATTACTTTCCAGAACTATTTCCGCTTATACGAAAAATTAGCGGGTATGACCGGTACTGCGGACACCGAAGCATTCGAATTTAGCTCAATCTATAAACTGGATACGATTGTTATCCCAACTAACCGTCCAATGGTTCGTAAGGATATGCCTGATTTAGTCTATATGACTGAAGCAGACAAATTTGAAGCAATTATTGAAGATATCCGTGATAAAACCGCCAAAGGTCAGCCAGTTCTGGTCGGTACCATTTCAATTGAAAAATCTGAATTAATTTCGCATGCGCTGACTAAAGCAAAAATTGCTCATAACGTATTGAATGCGAAATTCCACGCAATGGAAGCTGATATTATCGCTAATGCGGGGCAAAAAAGCGCCGTAACCATCGCAACTAACATGGCGGGTCGTGGTACCGATATCATGTTAGGGGGAAGCTGGCAGTCAGAAGTGGCCGCGCTAGAGAACCCAACGCAAGAACAAATTGATGAAATCAAAGCGAACTGGAAAATTCGTCACGATGAAGTGTTAGCGGCTGGCGGTTTACATATCATTGGTACAGAGCGCCATGAATCTCGCCGTATCGATAACCAGTTACGTGGTCGTGCGGGACGTCAAGGTGATGCTGGTTCATCACGTTTCTATCTGTCTATGGAAGATGCTTTAATGCGTATCTTCGCATCAGACCGTGTTACGGGCATGATGAAAAAACTGGGTATGAAACCGGGCGAAGCTATTGAACACCCTTGGGTAACAAAAGCAATTGCTAACGCACAGCGTAAAGTTGAAAGCCGTAACTTTGATATTCGTAAACAATTACTTGAATATGATGATGTGGCAAGTGACCAACGTCGTGCTATCTATACTCAGCGTAATGAACTGCTGGATGGCGGCGATATTAAAGAAACCGTAGACAGCATTCGTGAAGATGTCTTTACCACTATTATTGATGCATATATTCCGCCTCAATCACTGGAAGAAATGTGGGATATTGATGGTCTGCAAAAACGTTTAGTGAACGATTTTGACCTCGATTTACCAATTCAAGAGTGGTTAGACAAAGAGCCTGAACTTCACGAAGAAACTTTACGCGAACGTATCATGGAAAAAGCGATTGAAATTTACCAGCGTAAAGAAGAGATCGTTAGCTCTGAAGCAATGCGTAATTTCGAAAAAGGCGTTATGTTGCAAACGCTGGATACATTATGGAAAGAGCATTTAGCTTCCATGGACTATTTACGTCAAGGTATCCATTTACGTGGCTATGCGCAAAAAGATCCAAAACAAGAATACAAACGTGAGTCCTTCAGTATGTTTGCCAATATGTTGGAAGCATTGAAATATGAAGTGATCAGTACCTTGTCAAAAGTACAAGTACGTTTACCGGAAGAAGTTGAAGCATTAGAGCAGCAACGTCGTGAAGAAGCTGAACGTTTGGCGAAGAAACAGCATTTAAGCCATGAGGCTGAAGCTGAATCGCTAATGACAGAAGCAGAAGCGAAGATTGCAACCCAAGGTAATAAAATTGGTCGTAATGATCCATGCCCTTGCGGTTCTGGTAAAAAATACAAGCAGTGCCATGGCCGCTTAAATTAATTTAGAATTCAGTAAATAATCAATAAAGGCGGGGAAACCCGCCTTTTTAATGAAGAAATTATGGAAAAAAAACATCTGCATATTGCCGCTGGGATCATTCGTAATGCTCAGCAACATATTTTTATTACTCAGCGACCAGAAGGTACTCACATGGCTGGGTTTTGGGAATTTCCTGGTGGGAAGCTAGAAAAGGGGGAAGACCCGAAGGACGCACTGATCCGTGAATTGGAAGAAGAAGTGGGTATTGCGGTGACTGACTGTGATCTATTCCATCAAGTTGATCATGAATTTGACGATAGATTTATTACGCTCTATTTCTTTATGGTTTCAGGCTGGAAAAATGACCCTTATGGAAAAGAAGGGCAAAAATCACGTTGGATTGAGCAGCAAAGCTTAATTGCTGAAGAGTTTCCACCTGCTAATCGCGTGATTGTTGATATGCTGATTAAGGACGCGTAACAACCAGTCGTCAGTAATGAAGAATGAAAATAGCCTAATGTAGAGATTTGGCTATTTTCATTATCAACACAGATAAAGTGAAATTAATGCTCGGGTGCTTCACTCCAATTATCGCTATCGGAAATATCACCTTGGCTTTCTATGCGTTTTTCTTCGGCGGCCCACTCGCCTAGATCAATCAATTGACATCTCTTACTGCAAAATGGACGAAAAGGACTGGATTCATTCCAAGTCACGACTTTTTGGCAAGTCGGACAATTGACTTCAATAATTTCATTCATACATCGACTCTCAAACTAACAACAGGCTAACTGAAAATGAATTACGTCTGGGAGTATACCATTCTCACTATCGATATGAAGAAAACGTAAGGCAAAACGCGTTTTATGCCCTGAAATTTGAGGGTATATCAAATGCTCTGGTGATAATTTAATACGTAAAAGCTCTTTTCCTTCGACATTACCTTGGAAAAAACCATTGTGAGATTCGGCAGGTTCAAAACTGCCATTCTGGCGGATTAGTAATAACGCGGTTTTTAAAGCATCTTGCAGAGGGTCTAAACTATTTAGCCAGCTTTTTATTTCATTATCCCTATCTGATTGAGGGATGTTTAACCACAGTTGAAGGGTGGGTAAATCAAAGTTACAGCATCCACCGGGAATGCTGAGACGTTGGCGAACCATGCTAATAATTTTATCATTGCGTAGTTGATGGCCAAATCGAGGCGCAGACATTAAACTGCTTATTTTCGGTGTTAGGTCATTTAAAAGAGAGGTGATTAATGTTTTATCAACATTTGGAGCATCAGCCCAACTGAGTAGCCTACTTTTTTGTCTTTCGAGTTCTTTGATAAGGTCTGAGCGAACCTCACCTCTATCCAATATTTCAATCAGTTCAGAAACAGAGCGGAAAAAGGCGATTCCAGAGGAGTAGGATGTTATATGGCTCTGTTCATAGATTTGCATTAATAATGTTTCAAGCCGCAGCCAAGAACGAATTTTTTCATTCATTGGATATTCATAAGTAACCAAAGTTGTTTCGATTTTTTCGCTCATGCTCATTCCTATTCTTTTTGTGCTGCAAGTGCTAGGTATTGCTTGTGTAGTTCTGCAACTCTATTTGGCAGCTCAGTATCATCTGTATGATTAGTGATGATATCGTCAGCATATGACAACCTTTCTTCTCGAGATGCTTGAGCATTTAATATATTAATAACATGCTCTAGGCTGGTGTCATCGCGTCTAATCGTTCTTTCTATTTGTTCTTCTCTTGTTACATCAACGACAAGAACACGATCTGCTAAATGCGAAATTTTATTTTCAATAAGCAGGGGGATTACCCATAAAACATAAGGATAGTTAGCCTGCTGAAGTTGTGTCTGCGTTTCTTGTTGTATCAAAGGATGAAGCAGCGCATTTAGCCACGCTTTTTCCTTAGGCTCGGAAAAAACAACTGTCCGTAAGAAACCTCTATTTAAAGTGCCATCATGGTTTAACACATCTTGACCAAAGTGCTGTTGAATGCTGATCAATGCAGGGGTATTAGGTTCAACAACTTGGCGGGCGATGACATCAGCATCAACAAGTGGCACCCCTAGTTTAGCAAATTCGTTGGCAACGGTTGTTTTACCACTTCCTATCCCCCCAGTGAGGGCAACGATATAAGACATAAATGATTCATTAGTTTACGGGAAATAAGTCAGGTTACACTGAAAGTTTTAATTTGTCTGTATACAATTGAGTCAAGTTATCATGTTATGGATATATGTGTGATTTCAATCTATTTTTACTCTCTAAATTGAACTGTTTTCTTTATGTAATAAGCTACATTCCAGAAATGACTGAGCCTAATTTAAATATTGGTAAATACATAGCAAACATTATTAGGCAGATAATGATAGCTATAAATAAGAGTAATATAGGTTCAAGGCTCTTAAGGTGATGCTCCGTAATAGTCTTATATTGCCTTGAATAATACTTAAATAAATATACTGCAAAATATTCTAGCTTGCCAGATTCTTCCGCCAAGGAAATTAACTGAACTACTAATTTTGGAAAGAGCTGAGTATTTTTCATTGCATCGGATAATGAAGCTCCTCTAAGAACGGAGTGATAAATTTCATGACATTCTTCCTTGTATTTATGATGCACTATCGTTTTAGTTGAGCAATCAAGGCATTCCATGAGGGGTAATCCTGATTTTAATGTGGAAGATAATGTTAAAAAGTAGATGTTCAAATTTTTGGCTCTGATGATGTTATTGATATAAGGAAGATACTGCATTAAATGGCTCAGTTTTCTGGATACATATGACCTATATTTAATAAATAAGAATATAGTGGTGGACAGTGTTAATAGTAGCCATTGAAAATTCTCAATCAGAGTATCCGATATGATAATAACTACCTTAGTTATGGATGGTAATTCCTGTTGAAAACTTTCGTAAATATCAATAAACTGCGGAATGACAAAAACCAGCATAATGATAAGTAATAGGCCAGAGAACCCTACGAGGGTAACTGGGTAACGCAAGGCTTTTTTTATTAAGATTGATGTTTTTTGATTATGTTCAAGCATATTCTTGATGATCAAAAAGCTTTCATCATATTTTCCCGTTTTTTCGGCGATTGCGATTAAGCTAATTATTGTACTATTAAAAATACGCGGGTGACTTTCTAAGTTCTTAATAAAACTAATACCCTTTTCTAAATCATTGATTGCTTGATTAATGAGGTTCTTCCAAAAGGGTAAATGACAATTAAGTTGAAGTAATTGAAAACATTTTAATAAACTGATTCCTGATGAAGATAGTATATTTAGCTGATGGAAGAAATGAATTCTGTAGTTTAAATTTTCCTTGTCCAATATAAATATAGATTTAAACTTTATGGATATTGGCGTTTGTCCTCGTTTAATTATATCTAAAAAAGCTTGTTGTTTATTTTTTGATACTAAGCTATCAGTTATATACGAATTATTTTCAAGTGAGGTGTAATTATAGATAAACATTAATTTACTCTCCTTGTCCGATGACAGAATAAATTTCTTGTAATGTTGTTTCTCCAGCTTCGACTCGCTCAAGACTTGCTTGAAATAGATTTTTGAAATTATCAGCTAATTTACCATTGTCTTTTAATATTAAATCGAGCTGTGCTTGGTCTAGGTATTCATAAATTGCAGTGCGCCCCATAAATCCAGAAAAACAGTGTTCGCACCCTGTAGAGTGATATTCATTGATATTCAGCATTGGGTTTATCGGAGTAATGCGTGCCGTTTTTTGTTTACAGTATGTGCAAAGTTTTCTCACTAAGCGCTGAGCGATAACCATTTTTAAACAAGATTGAAGTTGATTTCTGTCAACGCCTAGTTGCTCCATGCGTGTAATAGCACTGACAGTACAATTAGTATGAAGTGTTGATAGAACAAGGTGCCCTGTTTGTGCTGCTCGAGCTGCTATTTGAGCAGTTTCTTCGTCTCTAATTTCACCAATCATAATAACATCAGGATCTTGCCGAAGTAGTGCACGAAGAATAAACGCAAAAGTAAGTGAATATTTTTCGTGTACTTGTGTTTGGTTGATCCCCCCAAGGGGGATCTCAATAGGGTCTTCAATGGTGGATATATTTCTTGATGTTTGATTAAGGTATTCCAGTGCACTATATAGTGTGACAGTTTTCCCGCTACCAGTGGGGCCCGTCACGAGAATCAATCCTTGCGGTTTTTGTAATGTGTTTTTTAATAGGGGTAATAAAGTCGGGCACATCCCAATTTGTTCAAGAGAGTATTTTAGCTGAGTATTTAATAATCTCAGAACTAATTTCTCGCCATGAAGTGTGGGCATGCTGGAAAGACGGATGCTAAAGTTCTTTCGCTCAAAGCTCCAATTCATTTGTCCATCCTGTGGTATTCTTTTTTCCGCAATATTCATTTTTGATAATATTTTTATTCGGGCAATAACCTCACTGTTTATTTCATGGGGTGGTGAAGGGATAACGTAGAGTTTTCCATCCACTCTAAGGCGAATTTTTAGGTTATGTTTGGTTGGTTCAAGGTGAATATCAGATGCACGCTTTCTTACTGCCATCTTTAATAAATCATCGACAAAATCAACGGCAGGCGATGCCACGTTGATAGGTTCAATAGTGTTAGCCTGATAATTATTTTCATCTTCATTGATTTCTAAAACATGGCGATTGAAATAATGATCAATTTTTTCTTTAGGCCATATTTCATAACAAACAGGAACGCTGGCAATAAAACGTAATGTGGATAATAAATTGTCATTGGGTTTTTCTATCGTGGCGATGGATAACCTTTTTTCGTTGTAATCGATAATCACGATATAGTTTTTATCACAAAGCACTTTGAGTTCTTTGAAAATATAATGGCTTTCCCTAGATGTCCGCATGTTAATCCCTTAATTAGAAGTTCAGTGTTTTTTCACAAAGTTTTTTTAGATCTGCATTAGTATCAGCTTGGCAACTGATACTCCATGAAAATGGTGATGTGGCTGTTGAGTTAGTGGGTGTCAAAATACCCGTAAGACCTGTTAATGTTTTGTCACCAACAAAGGTAATGACGCCTGCTTTCGCATCAATCTGTTTTAGATATTTTCCTTTTATATTGCTCGGTATATCTTCTTTTCCTGAATTACATTTGGCTAAAAGGCCTTGGTTAAAGCTGCACAGTTCCACACTGTTTTTATAAGGCAAGATCGTTTGTAGTACATCAGTCATTGCGGCTCTTTGCATATAGCTTTGATAGCCCGGTATGGCGACAGCGCTGAGTATTGAGATAATTGCAATAACAACCATGATTTCGATTAAAGAAAATCCCTTCTGATCCATAAATAAAACCTCCTTGATAGTGTGAGGCTGCATCATAAAAGAGTTTTTTAGTGAAAATACGAATTGAAAATTCAGGTTACGAGTGGCTTTGTAAAATGTTCTTGCAAACGGTGAGTTGTCTCATTTTATTTCGAGCGTTCTCGCAAAAATATACCAAGAATATTTTTTCTAATAAAAATGAGTTTGTCAGACTGATATAAATAGAGGCACATCAGGAATAGGGGCTAATGGGGCGGTTGCCCTCATTAGCTAAGATAATAGGCGGATAATTCGTAAAAATTATTAATTGGGAAAGCTTAGAGTGCGTTTTTATAGTGCTGCCAATCAAAGTAAGGGCCTGGATCAGTTTTTCGATGGGGAGCAATATCGCTATGACCTGTAATATTCTGCTCGATCTGCGGAAATTCAGTTATCAGTAACTTAGTGAGCTTGGCTAAAGCTATATATTGAGCTTCAGTGAAGGCTTCATAATCCGTACCTTCTAACTCGATGCCAATAGAGAAGTCGTTACATTTTTCTCGCCCTTGATAATTGGATTGCCCTGCATGCCATGCACGTTTGTTGAAAGGAACATATTGAATAATTTCGCCATCCCGACGGATGAGGCAATGAGCTGAAACACGTAGATGTTTAATTTCATCGAAAAAAGGGTGTTCTTCGGGATTTAAAGTGCCAGTAAATAGTTGGTTAATATAAGAACCACCAAACTGTCCTGGTGGAAGGCTGATATTGTGAATGACAAGAAGTGAAGGTTCTTCGCCCTCAGGGCGGTCATCATGATGTGGGGAAGGGATATGAGTCACATTATTTAACCAACCATCATGTATTTTCATATCAGTATCCATAGTATGCTCTTTTCTTTTTTGTAAGTACCCGTAATTAAGAAAGATTAGCATAATTGAGATCCGTACGGGTGCATATTTTGGAGTAAATAATGACTACACGACGCTATGATGAACAAGAAAGACGTAAATTGTTAATGGCAAGATTGATTACCGACATTCCTTTTATGGTCAGTGTTGCTTTAAAAGAAGATCTCGGACAGGTCATTGATTATAAAAGGGATATTACAGGGCAGTTATTAAATGAAGAGGCCCAAGCCACAGCTCGAATTATTACCCGTGAAGAAGGCGTGTTTTGTGGGCAAAAATGGCTAGAGGAGGTTTTTTACCAGCTAGGTAATAAAGTTAAAGTGGATTGGAAGGTTCAAGACGGCGATAAGGTTTCACCAGACCAAGTATTATGTGAGATGCAAGGGCCTTCTCAGATTCTACTCACTGGGGAAAGAACGGCGTTGAATTTTGTGCAAACACTATCTTCAGTTTCTACAGTGACAGCAAAGTATGTTGCCTTTCTTGAGGGTACTCGAACTAAATTATTAGACACCCGTAAAACTATCCCTGGTTTGCGGAGCGCATTAAAGTATGCGGTGCTCATGGGCGGCGGGTATAACCACCGATTAGGTTTGTCTGATGCTTATTTAATCAAGGAAAATCATATTATTTCAGCGGGCTCTGTTTCCCAAGCGGTATCGCTTGCTCGCCAAGCTCATTCGGATGTTCCTATTGAAGTAGAAGTCGAAAATCTAGATGAGCTATTACAGGCTCTTAAAGCTCAAGCGGATATTATTATGCTTGATAACTTTACGACTGACATGATGAAAGATGCCGTTGTTCTCACGGATGGTAAAGCCGCTTTAGAAGTATCAGGGAATGTGACAGATAAAACAATCAGAGAATTTGCTCTGACAGGCATTGATTTCATTTCAGTAGGCGCATTGACGAAACATATTCAGGCTTTAGACCTCTCAATGCGATTTATTGAACCTAAAAGCTAATCTAAGCTGATTTAAGCTATACCGTGAGGTTACAAAGATAAGGGGGAGGTCGATAGATTTTAAGTCTTCCCCCTAAAAAGGAATGACTACATAGATATCATAGTCTTTTGAACACACATTCATGATTATTGAATTGTACTGAATATTTACGGGATACTTTTTACCATTGGTATGCAGTTTTCATATGATTAATTACGTAAGTATATTTTTGCTAACCATGAATTTAACAAATCATTAACTATGGTTATGGCGTTTTTTTGTAAAAATATGCGCAATGTTTACTCTTTGAGTTTTTATTCATATTTTGTGATTTTGCATGCAATAATTGGTAAGCTGTAACGGTTCAGTTTTAATTTCAGTGGCATAAAAAGTCATATTTTTTGTTAAATTTGTGTGTTGTTTAATCAAGGCTTGGTTATTAATTAATGCTTTTTTTAAAATAAACCGTTAAAACTTGCAGGATTTTATGATTTAGCTCAAGGTCTTTATGGACAGATAGTGAATACTTTGTTACTTTATTAAGCCATAAAATAATTGGTATGACCAATTAACACTGGGTACTAGATAATCAATAATTACTCACTATGAAAATGGCAGATTATGACTTACGGTAAAATTCGCCAACCAAAGTTATCAGATGTAATCGAGCAACGGCTTGAGCATCTCATATTCGAGGGGACTTTACGCCCCGGCGAAAAGCTGCCTCCTGAACGTGAACTTGCTAAGCAATTTGATGTCTCAAGACCATCAGTGCGTGAAGCTATTCAAACCTTAGAAGCTAAAGGTCTTCTATCTCGTCGTCAAGGTGGTGGCACATTTGTACAAAAACAGATGTGGCAAAGTTTTAGTGACCCATTGACCGAATTACTTGCTGGTAACCCAGAATCTCAATTAGATCTTCTTGAAACGCGTCATGCATTAGAAGGCATCGCTGCTTACTATGCGGCATTACGTGGTACGGAAGAAGATTTAGAGCGTATTCGCCAAAGCTATGAGTTGATTAAATCAGCTCAGAAAAGTGGTGATCTTAACGCGGAATCAGATGCGGTATTACAGTATCAACTGATTGTAACGGAAGCTGCTCATAATGTAGTGCTGTTACATTTGCTACGTTGCATGATCCCTATGTTAGAGCAAAATATCCGCCAGAATTTTGAGTTCCTATATACCCGTAAAGAGATGTACAACGCAGTAAGCGAGCATAGAGAACAGATTTTTTCCGCTATTGTCGCAAGGGAACCTGAAAAAGCGAGAGAGGCGTCTCATCGACATCTTGCTTTTATTGAAGATTTGCTGCTGGACATTGGGCGTGAGCAGACTCGCCGAGAGCGTTCATTACGTCGCTTACAGCAACATCCAGATCTAGACCAGATTTAAAATTGGTAGTGTAGATCCTGACTGCTGCGTCTACATTACTGTGAGTACTCTTAGTTAGAGATAAAGCGGCAACTACATCAGGGCCTATCTTCCCGCTGTTTTCATTAACATGAAGAAAATGGCAGGAAGATAGGCTCCACATAACCATATAAAATAGATAACAGATAAGGAATACACCATGTCAGATATGTTAAAAAATGACGTGGATCCGATTGAAACTCGCGACTGGCTACAGGCGATTGAATCGGTCATCCGTGAAGAAGGTGTTGATCGTGCACAGTTTATTATCGAACAGGTATTAAGCGAAGCACGTAAAGGCGGTGTTAACATTGCCGCTGGTGCATCTGGTAGTTCTGATTATATCAACACAATTGCTGTTGAAGATGAACCTGCATACCCTGGTAACATGGATTTAGAACGCCGTATCCGTTCTGCAATTCGCTGGAACGCTGTAATGACCGTTCTGCGTGCATCTAAAAAGGATTTAGAACTGGGTGGTCATATGGCATCATTCCAGTCTTCCGCAACTTTATATGAAGTTTGCTTCAACCACTTCTTCCGTGCTCATAACAATAATGACGGTGGTGATTTAGTCTTCTTCCAAGGCCATATCTCCCCTGGTATCTATGCGCGTGCATTCTTAGAAGGTCGCTTAACTGAAGAGCAGATGAATAACTTCCGTCAAGAAATTGGTGGGAACGGTCTGTCTTCTTATCCGCATCCTAAATTAATGCCTGATTTCTGGCAGTTCCCAACTGTATCGATGGGTCTGGGTCCAATCAATGCTATCTACCAAGCTAAGTTCTTAAAATATTTGGATAACCGCGGTCTGAAAGATACTTCAGCACAGCGTGTTTATGCGTTCTTAGGTGATGGTGAGATGGATGAGCCAGAATCTAAAGGTGCAATTACTATCGCAACTCGCGATAAGTTAGATAACTTAGTCTTCGTTATTAACTGTAACCTGCAACGTCTTGATGGCCCAGTAACAGGTAACGGTAAAATCGTTAACGAATTAGAAGGTATCTTCAGTGGTGCTGGCTGGCAAGTTATCAAAGTTATGTGGGGTGACCGTTGGGACGAACTGCTGCGTAAAGATACAACCGGTAAACTGGTTCAATTGATGAACGAAACCCTTGACGGTGACTATCAAACATTTAAATCACGCGATGGTGCATATGTGCGTGAACACTTCTTCAACCGTTACCCAGAAACGGCTGCATTAGTGAAAGATATGACTGATGACGAAATTTGGGCGCTGAACCGTGGTGGTCACGATCCGAAGAAAGTGTATGCAGCATTCAAAAAAGCACAAGAAACCAAAGGCAAGCCAACTGTTATTTTAGCTCAAACCATCAAAGGCTATGGTATGGGTGAAACAGCAGAAGGTAAAAACATTGCTCACCAAGTTAAGAAAATGAACATGGACGGCGTTCGCCACTTCCGTGATCAGTTCAATGTACCAGTTGCTGATGATCAAATCGAAAAACTGCCATTAATTACTTTCGATAAAGATTCTGAAGAATACAAATATCTGCACGAACGTCGCCAAGCTCTGGGTGGTTACTTACCAGCTCGTCGCGCTAAATTTGATGAAAAACTGGAAATTCCAGCTCTGTCAGATTTCAGTCAATTACTGGAAGAACAATCTAAAGAGATTTCAACAACAATCGCATTCGTCCGCGCACTGAATGTCATGTTGAAAAACAACTCGATCAAAGAGCGTTTAGTTCCAATCATCGCTGACGAAGCACGTACTTTCGGTATGGAAGGTCTGTTCCGTCAAATTGGTATCTATAGCCCGAAAGGTCAACAATATACTCCGCAAGATCGTGAGCAAGTTGCTTACTATAAAGAAGACTCTAAAGGTCAGATCCTGCAAGAAGGTATCAACGAACTGGGTGCGGGCTCTTCATGGTTAGCGGCTGCAACATCATACAGCACCAACAACCTGCCGATGATCCCATTCTATATCTACTACTCTATGTTTGGTTTCCAACGTATTGGTGACTTAATGTGGGCAGCAGGTGACCAACAAGCTCGTGGCTTCCTGATAGGTGGTACTTCTGGCCGTACAACACTGAACGGTGAAGGCTTACAGCACGAAGATGGTCATAGCCATATTCAATCACTGACTATCCCTAACTGTATTTCTTATGACCCAGCTTACGCTTACGAAGTTGCGGTTATCATGCAAGACGGTTTAGAGCGTATGTATGGTGAGAAACAAGAGAACGTGTACTACTACATCACGACTCTGAACGAGAACTATCACATGCACGCAATGCCAGAAGGCGTTGAAGACGGTATCCGTAAAGGTATCTATAAACTGGCTTCAGTCGAAGGCAAGAAAGGCAAAGTGCAGTTATTAGGTTCAGGTTCTATGATGCGCCACGTTCGTGAAGCTGCCGATATCTTGGCTGCGGAATATGGAATTGGTTCTGACGTATACAGCGTAACCTCATTCACTGAATTGGCTCGTGATGGTCAAGACTGTGAGCGTTGGAACATGCTGCACCCATCAGCAACGCCACGTGTACCTTATGTCGCGCAAGTTATGAATGATGCGCCAGCTGTTGCATCGACTGATTACATGAAACTGTTCGCTGAACAAATCCGTACTTATGTTCCAGCCAGTGAGTACCGTGTATTAGGTACTGACGGTTTCGGTCGTTCTGACAGCCGTGAGAACCTGCGTCACCACTTCGAAGTGGATACAACGTATGTCATCGTTGCAGCGTTAGGTGAATTGGCTAAACGTGGTGAGATTGATGTTAAAGTCGTTGAAGAAGCGATTAAAAAATACAACATCAACCCAGATAAAGTTAACCCACGTTTGGCATAAGAGGTAATAATCAATGTCTATTGAAATCCAAGTGCCAGATATCGGTGCTGATGAAGTTGAAGTCACCGAAGTCATGGTAAAAGTTGGTGATAAAGTAGAAGCTGAGCAATCGCTCATCACTGTTGAAGGTGATAAAGCGTCTATGGAAGTCCCATCTCCACAAGCGGGTGTGGTTAAAGAGATTAAAATTGCAGTTGGTGACAAAGTTACTACCGGTAAATTAATCATGATTTTTGAGTCAGCAGAAGGCGCATCTGCGCCAGCAGCAGCACCAGCTGCTCCAGTGGCGGCACCAGCTGCTCCTGCGGCTGCAGCACTGAAAGAAGTTGCTGTACCAGACATCGGTGGTGATGAAGTTGAAGTCACTGAGATCATGGTTAAAGTGGGTGATGCAATCACGGCTGAGCAATCTCTGATTACCGTTGAAGGCGATAAAGCGTCAATGGAAGTGCCAGCACCATTTGCAGGTACAGTTAAAGAGATCAAAATTGCGACTGGCGATAAAGTGAAAACTGGCTCGCTGATCATGGTATTCGAAGTTGCGGGCGCAGCGCCTGCAGCAGCGGTTTCTGCTCCAGCAGCACCAGCAGCGGCACCAGCAGCAGCGGCAATCAAAGACGTTAACGTACCAGATATCGGTGGTGATGAAGTTGAAGTTACCGAAGTCATGGTCAAAGTTGGCGACACCGTAACAGCTGAACAATCTCTGATTACCGTTGAAGGCGACAAAGCATCAATGGAAGTACCAGCACCATTCGCAGGTACAGTTAAAGAGATCAAGATTGCGACTGGCGATAAAGTCAAAACTGGTTCCCTGATTATGACTTTCGAAGTTGCGGGTGCAGCGCCAGCTCCTACTGCAGCTCCGGCTTCAGCACCAGTTGCAGCGCCAGCTCCTACTGCAGCTCCGGCTTCAGCACCAGTTGCAGCTCCAGCAGCTGCGCCAGTAGCTTCTGCTCCAGCTAAAACTGCTGATAGCAAAAATGAATTTGTTGAGAACGATGCGTATATTCACGCAACACCAGTTATTCGCCGTTTAGCTCGCGAATTTGGTGTGAACTTAGCGAAAGTGAAAGGTACAGGTCGTAAAGGCCGTATCTTACGTGAAGACGTTCAAGCTTACGTTAAAGATGCAATCAAACGTGCAGAAGCACCAGCAGCAGCTGGCGGTGGTTTACCGGGTATGCTTCCATGGCCGAAAGTTGATTACAGCAAATTTGGTGAAGTTGAAGAAGTTGAGCTGGGTCGTATCCAGAAAATTTCTGGCGCTAACCTGAGCCGTAACTGGGTCATGATCCCGCACGTAACTCTTATGGAAGAAGTGGATACCACTGAAGTTGAAGAGTTCCGTAAGCAGCAGAACAAAGAAGCCGAGAAGAAAAAGCTGGATGTGAAAATCACTCCACTGGTCTTCGTGATGAAAGCGGTTGCTCGTGCTCTGGAAGAAATGCCACGCTTCAACAGCTCTATTTCAGAAGATGCACAGCGTCTGTTCCTGAAAAAATATATCAACATCGGTATCGCTGTAGATACGCCAAATGGTTTAGTTGTTCCTGTTTTCAAAGACGTGAACAAAAAAGGCATTATGGAGTTATCTCGTGAGCTGGGTGAAGTGTCTAAGAAAGCGCGTGCAGGTAAACTGACCGCCGCTGACATGCAAGGTGGTTGCTTCACTATCTCTAGCTTAGGTGGTATCGGGACTACCGGTTTTGCACCAATTGTGAATGCGCCAGAAGTGGCAATTATGGGTCTGTCTCGCTCTTCTATCAAACCAGTTTGGAATGGTAGTGAGTTCGTTCCACGCTTGATCCTGCCAATGTCTCTGTCATTTGACCACCGTGTGATTGATGGCGCTGATGGCGCGCGCTTCATCACTTTAGTTGGACAACTGATGAGCGATATTCGCCGTCTGGTAATGTAACTAATAAGACCGGTCAATTGACCGGTCTGTTTTATTTAGGCTGGGGCAGAGTTTTTCGCTGTTGCAACGAAAGGTTGGGAGTTACGTCACGTATTCAGCCTTTTCAGGATGTTAACAATTCTGTAAACTGCTTGCGGTGTGTACTTTACCAGTGGAAAATTCGTTTATTCGGCGGCCCCGCTGGACAAAACAAAAAGAGGTCATGATGAGTACTGAAATTAAAGCCCAAGTCGTTGTGCTTGGTGCAGGCCCAGCAGGTTATTCTGCGGCATTCCGTTGCGCTGACTTAGGTTTAGAAACTGTTTTGGTAGAACGTTACTCAACTCTTGGTGGAGTTTGTTTAAACGTTGGTTGTATCCCTTCTAAAGCACTACTGCACGTTGCTAAAGTTATCGAAGAAGCTAAAGCATTAGCTGAACACGGTATCGTATTTGGCGAGCCAAAAACTGACATTTCCAAAGTGCGTCTGTGGAAAGAGAAAGTTATCACCCAACTGACTGGCGGCTTAGCGGGTATGGCGAAAGGCCGTAAAGTTAACGTAGTTAACGGTCTGGGTAAATTTACTGGCGCGAATACACTGGTTGTTGAAGGCGAAAACGGCAGCACCACTATCAACTTTGATAATGCGATCATTGCTGCGGGTTCACGTCCAATTCAGTTACCATTTATTCCTCATGAAGATCCACGTATTTGGGATTCAACAGATGCATTAGAACTGCAAGAAGTTCCAGAGCGTCTGCTGGTAATGGGTGGCGGTATCATCGGTCTTGAGATGGGTACTGTATACCATGCACTGGGTTCACAAATTGATGTGGTTGAAATGTTTGACCAAGTTATCCCTGCTGCGGATAAAGACGTGGTTAAAGTATTCACTAAGCAAATCAGCAAGAAATTCAACTTACTGTTAGAAACTAAAGTGACTGCTGTTGAAGCGAAAGAAGATGGTATCTACGTTTCAATGGAAGGTAAAAAAGCGCCAGCTGAACCACAACGTTATGACGCTGTGTTAGTGGCTATCGGTCGCGTACCTAACGGTAAGAACTTAGACGCAGGTAAAGCTGGCGTTGAAGTTGATGATCGTGGTTTCATCCATGTTGATAAACAAATGCGTACTAACGTACCACACATCTTTGCTATCGGTGACATTGTTGGTCAACCAATGCTGGCTCACAAAGGTGTTCACGAAGGTCACGTTGCAGCAGAAGTTATCTCTGGTCTGAAACACTACTTCGATCCTAAAGTGATTCCATCAATTGCTTATACTGAGCCAGAAGTTGCATGGGTTGGTTTAACTGAGAAAGAAGCGAAAGAGAAAAACATCAGCTACGAAACAGCAACATTCCCATGGGCTGCATCAGGTCGCGCAATCGCATCTGACTGCTCTGAAGGTATGACTAAGCTGATTTTCGATAAGCAATCTAACCGTATTATCGGTGGTGCGGTTGTTGGTGTTAACGGTGGTGAATTACTGGGCGAAATCGGCCTGGCAATCGAAATGGGTTGTGATGCTGAAGACTTAGCATTAACTATTCATGCTCACCCTACACTGTACGAATCAATTGGTATGGCTGCAGAGATCTACGAAGGTAGCATCACTGACTTACCAAACGCTAAAGCGAAAAAGAAAAAATAATTTTCTTTTTTAGCAAGAATTAAGCGAATTGAAGACCAAAGCAGAAATGTTTTGGTCTTTTTTATTTGAATGAAAAAATCGATGTTAATTTATATTTTTCTTAATTATCTTATCTCAAACCTATATTGTTCCAACGCCAATAAACCCCATTAAATTCGTTAAAAAACTTTAAACCAATCGCAATGATTTGCCTTATCAATTAGTCAGATAAGTAAAAATGAGTTATTAAATATAATTTGTGATAAGGGATGAAAAAAGGCACTAATTAGAGTGCTTTCAGTCACGAAATGGATTATAAAAAGTAAGGTCTTAATGGATGTTTATAATGGATTATGATGTTTCAAGCTTAAAAATTACCCTATAAAGTTTGTTAATGGGTTAAGTTAGCAGAAGAATGTTACTTTCTTGTGAATGAATTAACATTACGTTTAAATTCTGCTATGCTGATTGCCCGAAGCTGGACATAATTTTGTCGCCATTGAGATTATGTGAGCAAATTCCTCTGACCTGGCACCGGATGATGACTTTTTCAGGATGGTGCAGACAGCCGGGTATATAAATAACAAAGAAGCGAGGAGAACGTCGTGCTAGAAGAATACCGTAAGCACGTAGCCGAGCGTGCCGCTCAAGGGATTGTCCCTAAGCCATTAGATGCGTCACAAGTAGCTGCACTAGTAGAGTTACTGAAAAACCCACCCAAAGGTGAAGAAGATTTCTTGTTAGACCTGCTGACCAACCGTGTTCCACCGGGCGTTGATGAAGCAGCGTACGTTAAAGCTGGATTTTTAGCCGCGATCGCAAAAGGCGAAACATCCTCCCCTCTGATCTCCCCTGAAAAAGCCATCGAACTGCTTGGTACCATGCAGGGTGGATACAATATTCATGCGTTAATCGAAGCTCTTGATGATGCCAAACTGGCAGCCATCGCAGCAAAAGCACTTTCCCATACTCTACTCATGTTCGATAACTTCTACGACGTAGAAGAAAAAGCGAAAGCGGGAAATGCACATGCTAAGCAAGTAATTGAGTCATGGGCGAATGCCGATTGGTTCAACGAGCGTCCTGAATTAGCCGAAAAAATGACAGTGACTGTATTTAAAGTCACTGGCGAAACAAACACTGATGATTTATCTCCTGCACCAGATGCATGGTCGCGCCCTGATATCCCTCTGCATGCTTTAGCAATGCTGAAAAACGCACGCGATGGTATCGTTCCTGATGAAGCGGGTAGCGTAGGTCCAATTAAACAGATCGAAGAACTGAACAAAAAAGGCTTCCCACTAGCTTATGTGGGTGACGTTGTCGGTACAGGTTCTTCGCGTAAATCAGCAACGAACTCTGTTTTATGGTTTATGGGTGATGATATTCCATTCGTGCCTAATAAACGCGGTGGCGGTGTGGTGCTGGGTGGCAAAATCGCACCTATCTTCTTTAACACAATGGAAGATGCGGGTGCACTGCCGATTGAAGTGGATGTGTCTAAACTGAATATGGGTGATGTGATTGATATCTATCCATATAAAGGTGAAGTTCGTAATCACGAAACTAACGAATTGTTAGAAACATTCGAATTAAAAACGGATGTGTTAATTGACGAAGTTCGTGCTGGTGGTCGTATTCCACTGATCATCGGTCGTGGCTTAACCACTAAAGCGCGCGAAGCATTAGGTTTAGGTGCAACGGATATGTTCCGTCTTGCGAAACCTGTTGCACAAAGCAATCGTGGTTACTCATTAGCACAAAAAATGGTGGGTCGTGCATGCGGTCGTCAAGGTATTCGCCCTGGTGAATACTGTGAACCTAAAATGACGTCTGTTGGTTCTCAAGATACCACGGGTCCAATGACACGTGATGAGCTGAAAGACTTAGCATGTTTAGGATTCTCTGCAGATTTAGTCATGCAGTCATTCTGTCACACGGCAGCTTATCCAAAACCTGTCGATGTTACCACGCACCATACGCTGCCTGATTTTATTATGAACCGCGGTGGGGTTTCTCTGCGTCCGGGCGACGGTATTATTCACTCTTGGTTAAACCGTATGCTATTGCCAGATACTGTTGGGACTGGTGGTGACTCGCATACCCGTTTCCCAATTGGTATCTCATTCCCAGCAGGTTCTGGTTTAGTGGCTTTTGCCGCTGCAACCGGTGTTATGCCTCTGGATATGCCAGAATCCGTATTAGTTCGCTTCAAAGGACAAATGCAGCCGGGTATCACATTACGTGACCTTGTTCATGCTATTCCTCTGTATGCGATTAAAGATGGCTTACTGACTGTTGAGAAAAAAGGTAAGAAAAACATTTTCTCTGGTCGTATTCTGGAAATTGAAGGTCTTCCTGAGCTGAAAGTTGAGCAAGCATTTGAATTAGCGGATGCGTCGGCTGAACGTTCTGCGGCGGGCTGTACTATCAAACTGGATAAAGCGCCAATCATCGAATACCTGCAATCTAACATCGTTCTATTGAAATGGATGATCGCAGAAGGTTACGGCGACCGTCGTACTATTGAGCGTCGTATCAAAGGTATGGAAAACTGGTTAGCGAACCCTGAGTTACTTGAAGGCGACGCCGATGCAGAATATGCAGCAGTGATTGAAATTGATCTTAATGAGATCAAGGAACCAATTCTGTGTGCGCCAAATGACCCAGATGATGCGCGCTTACTGTCTGATGTTCAGAATGAAAAAATCGATGAAGTATTCATTGGTTCATGCATGACTAACATTGGTCACTTCCGTGCAGCAGGTAAATTGCTGGATTCCCATAAAGGTCAATTACCAACTCGCCTGTGGGTTGCGCCACCAACCAAGATGGATGCAGCGCAATTAACTGAAGAAGGTTATTACAGCGTGTTTGGTAAGAGCGGAGCCCGTATTGAAGTCCCTGGCTGTTCACTGTGTATGGGGAACCAAGCACGCGTGGCAGATGGTGCGACTGTCGTTTCGACATCGACTCGTAACTTCCCTAACCGTTTAGGTACAGGGGCGAATGTGTATCTGGCATCCGCAGAGTTAGCCGCAGTAGCTTCTCTGTTAGGTCGTTTACCAACGCCAGCTGAGTACCAACAGTTTATGAATAAAGTCGACGAAACTGCGGAAGATACATACCGCTATCTGAACTTTGATCGACTGGATCAGTACACTGAAAAAGCTGATGGTGTGATTTTCCAAACCGCTGTTTAATCAGCGATAGATAGAATCATACTCATTTAACCCCAAGAATTGAGAATTCAATTTTTGGGGTTTTTTCTGTCTTTCTTTTAGTAATGAACACGAATATAAATAGGCTAGCGTTAAAGATATTGTGAAATTTCAATTAAATTCAAATCAGGATCTCTGATATACAAAGAAGTAATCTTACCGATAGCACCCGTTCGTTGCACTGGCCCCTCTATAATTTCCACACCTTGCTGTTCAATATGTTGTTGAACTTCTATCAGTGGAATATCACTGATAAAGCAGAGATCTAACGATCCCGGAACAGGCAAGTGTGCCTTAGGTTCAAACTCTTTCCCATATTGGTGAATATTTATTTTTTGCTGACCAAATTGCAGGGCAAAACGTTGTTCGCCGAAGGTGATCACAGACATCTTTAAAATACGTTGGTAAAAATCAAGACAGGCATCAAGATCTGTGGTGGTTAAGACTATATGGTCTAATCGATTAATCATTGACGTTCCTATTACCGAGTTGAATAGTGTGCATCAATTTTAATTGAATAAACCTATTTATGCAGCGTAATAGTCACGACCATTAATTTTCTTCTGACAGTCTGTAATAGCGCTAAGCAAACCCGCTTGACTCGCGTTATACTTAATTCAAAGACGCAAAGTGTGAGGTATTGCATATGGACTACCAATTCTTAAAGGATATTACAGGAAGTATTACCGCTAAATTTTCAATGGACCATGAAGCTATCGGTTATTGGTTAAATGAGGAAATCAAAAATGACCTCAGTTTACTGGATACCATCGCAGAAAATTATGAATTGATTAAAGGCAGTGAAAAGCAATGGGAGTTTATTGGTCACGAATACACGCTCATTCTTGATGATGAAGAAGTGATGATCCGTGCGAACCAATTAGCTTTTGAGACGGATGGGTTAGAAGAAGGCATGAGTTACTATGATAATGAAAGTATTGCTTTTTGTGGTGTAAATGACTTTTTTGATATGTTGGATGACTACCGTGAATTTGTTATCGAAAATCGATAAATAGCATTTTATTTATCGATTAATTTTATATTTTGATAATTTATAGCTATTATTTTAAGCGTGTTATTCAATTATTTACTAATAGTTTCCAAGGTTATTAATTGAATTGAGCGAGTTTTCCTAGTCTAAATTTGATCGAAAAGGATATACATATGAATACTGATGATGTTACAGGCGCATTGAATGATGCAACAAATTGGTTTGTGGCAAATCAGGATCTGCTAGTCCAGTATGTCGTCAATATCGTTTCCGCACTTGTTATTTTAATTGTGGGGTTGATGATTGCTAAATGGGTTAGCCGTGGTTTGAATCGCGTGATGACAATGAGAGGAATTGACTCCACTGTTAGCGAATTCTTATCCGCTATTGCTCGCTATACCATTGTGGCATTTACCTTAATTGCGGTGCTGGGCAAAATTGGCGTACAAACTGCCTCTGTCATCGCGGTAATGGGTGCCGCCGGTTTAGCGGTTGGTTTAGCATTACAAAACTCATTAGGTAACTTTGCTGCAGGCGTTCTGCTGGTGGTATTCAGACCATTAAAAGCGGGTGAGTTTGTTAAGATTGGCGCGATTGACGGTACAGTACAAAGCGTGCAAATTTTCTCAACCACATTGAGAACGGCAGATGACCGTATCGTGGTGATCCCAAACGGTAAAATTATTGGTGACAGCATTATTAACGTGACTCGTGAGCCACTTCGTCGTCAAGATATCATGGTCGGTGTTGCTTACAATTCTGATATTGATATGGTTAAAAAAGTCTTGGGTGATATCGTTGCTGCGGATAAACGCATTCTTCATGACAAAGGTGTAACTATCCGTTTAAATGAAATGGCACCATCTTCACTAAACTATTTAGTGCGTTTCTGGACAACGAATGGTGATACTTGGCCAGTTTATTGGGATTTAATGGAAAACTTTAAGCGTGCGCTTGATAAGCACAATATTGGTATCCCATTCCCACAAATGGATGTTCATCTTCACCAAGTTAATACCAGCGCAAAAAATATTTCTGCTGAATAAGTCTTAACGTATTTATCCTTAAAAATGGCGTGACCTAAAAAGTTACGCCATTTTTATTTGCACTTTTTCCGTAATCTCATCCTTATTTCTATCATTTCTTGATCGCTAATCTTGATTAGCCTTGCTTATGGACCATTAGAGTTAATCGTTTTCACTAATGATTTTTTCTGGATATTATTCTTTGCAGATTATTTGAATAATTATTGGGAAAAATTGCATGTTTACGATTTATTTTCAGGGGGCTCTGCTTGGGGCTGCAATGATATTACCTTTGGGACCGCAAAATGCGTTTGTATTGCAACAAGGTAGCCGCAAACAATTTCATTTAATGAGTGCATTATTATGCGCTCTAAGTGACACGATTTTAATCATTGCCGGTGTATTTGGCGGTAGTGCCTTATTAAGCCAGTCTGAGTTGTTGATGGCCTTAATTACATGGGCTGGAGTCGCATTCTTAGCGTGGTATGGCTATGGTGCGTTTCGTACCGCAATGACCCCAGATGATGAAGTCTTACAGCTAGAAAGCACAACCATGACGCGCTGGAAAGTGATTGTGACTTTATTTGCCGTCACTTGGCTGAATCCGCATGTGTACTTAGATACATTTGTGGTGCTAGGCAGTGTCGGTGGGCAATTAGAAAGTCAATTACGTCCATGGTTTACAGCAGGGGCTTTGACGGCTTCATTTGTGTGGTTTTTCTTATTAGCCATGTTAGCCGCTTGGTTTTCTCCTATACTGAGTAAACCTCGTTCTCAGCGTTTGATTAACTTGTTTGTCGGTTGTGTCATGTGGTTTATTGCATTTAAACTCGCGATGCATGGTTTGGGTTATTAATTAGCATTATTCTGAATCGCAGTTTGAGCTGAATATGATAATGTGAACCTTAATCAAAGGAAGTTTATGATGAGCTTCCTTTTTATTGTAGAGAAAAACACCATTGGGAGGTTCTGTGAAATTGAAATCTATCGTTGTTGCTGCCCTGCTGGCAGGTCTTGCGGTACCAACCATGTCATTGGCAAGTGCCGTACCAGAAGGTCCACATATTTCAACATCAGCAAGTGGTGCTGTGAAAGTAGCGCCAGATATGGCGACGCTGAGCATTAATGTGCAAGTGACCAATAAAGATGCCGCTGCTGCGAAAGCCGCCGTTGATAAGCGAGTTGCTGAATATTATGAATTCCTAAAGAAAAATGGCATTGAAAAGCAAGATATTGAAGCTGCCAATGTACGTACGCAACCAAACTATGATTATAGTTCGACTGCTAAGGCGTCTTTAAAAGGCTATACCGCGACAAGAACCGTTGAAGTCAAAGTGAAAAAACTGGATCAACTGAATGTTCTGCTCGATGGCGCATTAGCTGCAGGATTGAATGAAATTAATTCAGTACAATTTGGCGTGAATGATCCGCAGAAATATCGTAATGCAGCGCGTGACCAAGCGATGAAGAATGCTCAACAGCAGGCTGAAGCGCTGGCGAAAGGGTTTAATGCACAGCTAGGGCCGATTTACAGCATTAATTATAATGCTCCATCAGATGTACCATACCCAATGGCGATGCGTAGTCGTGGTGGCGCGTTGAAAGCTACAGCTCAAGATCTCAATGTTGATGAGACCTATGAGCAACAAAGTATTGATTTTAATGACCAAGTCGATGTGGTTTTTGAAATTAAGCGTTAATTTCGGCAGCAATTTCATCATCTTGTTTTAGCATCTGGCGTCCTGTTTTTAGCAGGGCGTCAGTCACTTTCTTCATTGTGCGGCTTTCTGGCGCAAAGCGATGCCAATAAAGCATACGGCGCTGGCATAACCCCGGTGTTAAATCGATCAGCTCACCATTTTCTAATTCACTGGCAATTTGCAAATGCGGGATCATACAGCATGTTGACCCCTGTTTTGCTAGCTGCACAAACGCTTCTGATGAGTTAACAATATGGCAAGGGACGCTACCTGGCGAGAGACCAAAGTTTTGTTGTACAAAGGCTTGGTGCATATCATCTAAGTGGTCAAAGGCCACAGCTGGCGCTTTTAATAACGATGCGCGAGTCACACCTTCAGGGAAATATTTAGCCGCAAAGCCAGGGGACGCCACGAAAATATAGTCCAGAGCACCCAGTTTATCGACTAAACAGCCCGGTAGCGCTTGTGGCTGAATACTGATAGCACCGACCACTTCACCGCGTCTTAAACGTTCTTGGGTACGAGTTTCATCTTCCACTTGAATATTCAAGCGAATAGGGGTGTTGCCCAGTACGGGATTCAATGCAGGTAAGAACCAAGTTGCCAAGCTATCGGCGTTGACCGCTAAGGAGAGCAATAATGGGGTAGAGCCGCTGTTTTCATCTCCAAGCCATTGTTCTTCGAGTAATTCTACTTGATGAAGCAGTGCTAGCAGTTTTTGACCTTGTTCAGTCGGATGTGGCGGAACAGTACGCACGAGTAAAGGTTGACCAAAAAGGTTTTCTAACTGTTTGATTCGTTGAGAAACCGCAGATTGGGTGATACACAATTTTTGTGCTGCTCGTTCAAATCCGCGTTCACGAATGACGGCATCCAGTGCTTGCAAGGCGCGATAATCAGGGCGCTTCATCAAAAACTCTCCTTCTTGTTATTCTGCTAATCACTATGTCATATTTTTAGGGATAACACTTGCAAATATTCCTAAAGGGTATTTTTCATAAGAAGTAGTGCACAATCCCTAATAACAATACTGCAACTTGCTGGGTGTCCGGTATATACTATTGGGCATCTACTTAATGACTCATTATTTCAGTATAAGGCTCTCGCATGACTCAGGATGAATTAAAAAAAGCAGTAGGTTGGGCGGCATTAGAATATGTTAAACCGGGCACCATTGTTGGCGTCGGTACAGGTTCTACCGCATCTCACTTCATTGATGCATTAGCAACAATGAAGGGGCAAATCGAAGGCGCAGTCTCTAGCTCTGAAGCGTCAACTCAAAAATTAAAATCCTTGGGTATTCCCGTTTTTGACTGCAATAGCGTGGATTTATTAGATGTCTATGTTGATGGCGCTGACGAAGTTGACGGTAACATGAACATGATCAAAGGCGGCGGTGCAGCGTTAACGCGTGAAAAAATCGTGTCTGCTATTGCTAAAACATTCGTGTGTATCGTAGACCAATCTAAGTTGGTAGGCGTACTGGGTAAATTCCCTCTGCCAGTGGAAGTGATCCCAATGGCGCGTAGCTATGTGGCTCGTGAGCTAGTCAAGCTGGGTGGTCAGCCAGTTTACCGTGAAAATGTGGTGACGGATAACGGTAACGTTATTTTAGATGTTCACAACTTAGAAATCCTCGACCCAGTGGCTTTAGAAAATAAAATCAACGGGATTGCAGGCGTCGTAACAGTCGGATTATTTGCTAACCGTGGCGCTGATGTCGTGCTGATGGGAACGGCGGAAGGCGTAAAAACCATTAAGTTATAATTAATCAGTATTCAATAATAAGCCGGTGAATTTTCGAGTTCACTGGCTTATTTTGTTTTTGGCGAGCTTATTTTATTTTTGAGTAGATAGTTTGATGGTTAATGACTTTTGTAAATATCATCAACATGAAAATTATTTAAATTTTTTTTACCTTCCGTTATTTTGGTGATATATCTCACACAAATGCCCATTAGGTGGGCAAAATGCTTATTTTGTGTTACCGCTCTAGATTTTCCACCATATAACTTCTTTTTCATCACACATTTTAGCAGAGTCTAAGCAATCGTTTGTATTGCTACTGCGCTGGATTTTGCTATGTTGGTATTCTCGTTTTATTTCAAGGTGCATGTGAAGGGGCTGGAGTGCCTTAATTTCATGGCATGCATCTCGAATTATTTTGAGTTCATACGAAATTCATCGGTCAAAAATTAAGTACGATAGGGTAGGGTAAATGGTCAAGGTATCTTTGCAGAAAGACAAAATTAAATTTTTACTGCTCGAAGGTGTTCACCAAAGTGCTGTGGATAACCTCAAAGCAGCGGGTTACACCAATATCGAATATCACAAAAGCGCGCTGTCGGACGAAGAACTAAAAGAAGCGATTAAAGACGCGCGTTTTGTGGGGATCCGCTCCCGTACTCATTTGACGGAAGAGATCTTTGCTGCAGCAGAAAAACTGGTGGCTGTGGGATGTTTCTGTATTGGAACCAACCAAGTTGATCTCGATGCAGCAGCGAAGCGCGGTATTCCTGTCTTTAACGCACCATTCTCCAACACCCGTTCCGTGGCGGAAATGGTATTAGGTCAGTTATTACTATTGTTACGTCGTATTCCTGAAGCGAATATGCAAGCTCACCGCGGGATCTGGGAAAAACAAGCGAAGGGTTGTTTTGAAGCTCGTGGTAAGCGCTTAGGTATTGTCGGTTATGGTCATATCGGTACACAGTTAGGGATCTTAGCTGAAGGCATCGGTATGGATGTTTACTTCTACGACATCGAAAACAAATTACCATTAGGTAACGCAACTCAAGTTCGTTCATTACCAGAATTATTAAAAATGAGCGACGTGGTAAGCCTACATGTGCCTGAAACTGCAAGCACAAAGAATATGTTTGGCGAAGCACAGTTTGAGCAAATGAAGCAAGGTGCGATTTTCATCAACGCATCACGCGGTACCGTCGTTGATATTCCTGCATTAAGTTCAGCGTTAGAAAGCAAGAAATTATCAGGTGCAGCGGTTGACGTATTCCCAACGGAACCAGCAGCAAACAACGATCCTAATGACCCATTCATCTCTGAGTTGATTAAATTCGATAACGTGATCCTGACTCCACATATCGGTGGTTCAACAGAGGAAGCACAAGAAAATATCGGCTTAGAAGTGGCAAGCAAGCTGGCAAAATACTCAGATAATGGTTCAACATTATCTGCGGTTAACTTCCCTGAAGTTTCTCTGCCAGTGCATATGGATGATACTAACCGTTTACTGCACATTCATGAAAACCGCCCTGGTATCATGAACAGTATCAACCAAGTGTTTACTGAAAATAACATTAACGTGGTCGGGCAATACCTGAGAACTTCCGGTAATGTGGGCTACGTGGTTATTGATGTGCTAACGCAGTCGCCAAGCCAAGCGGATGAAGTATTACTGAAATTAAAATCTCTACCAGGCACTATCCGCGCTCGTCTGTTGTTCTAATCAGTCGATATATTAAAAACACCGTGGCGTTGGTATTTACCAGCGCCATATTTTTTTCGGGGTAATAATTTCTGGCAACGGAATATCCCAATGCGCAACGGGTAAATCTTCAACTAACTGACAATCATGGGCGAGCCCAATAGGATAAAAGCCAGTTTGTTGCCAGTTTGCCAATGTTCTATCATAAAATCCGCCCCCCATTCCTAACCGTTGTCCTTGGCTATCAAAGGCCACCAGCGGGACCATCATAATATCCAGTTGCTCGATAGGTAATACATCCAACACATTCAATTGTGGTTCTTCAATATTAAATTTATTTTTTACTAAGATAGTCTTCGGCGTGTAGTGCAAAAATAATAAGTGATGAGGATTAAAAGGATGAATAACGGGGAGATAAACCTGTTTTCCGTGATCCCAAAGGGCTTGGATTAATGGACGTGTATTAATTTCACCATCGAACGAAAGAAATAGGGCAATCGTTTTAGCTGACGCTATTTTGGGGTGATTAAGTATGTGAGCGATAATGTGTTGAGCCGCGTCATCTTGGGCTTCTGGTGTCAGTTCCCGTCTAGTTGCTCGAATGGATTTACGGATTTGTTGACGTAGTGAAGAGAGCGTATCTGACATAACCATTCCCATAAATCATTTCCTAATAGCAAGTTGATAACTCGTGGAAAAACCTACGAAACAGTATATCGCAAGGAATAGGAATAAGTAATTTTTAGCGTGGGTTTGGGATTTTGTGCAAAGAATAAGAGCAGACTAAATAGAAGGGAGGTCTCCAAGATGCCGTTGTAGGCTGTAACCCTTGAACCCTTGGTTCAAGGTGAACGCAGTTTAGCAACCTTTAGGCTTCCTGAGCGAATCAGGCATGCTCACCAGCGCAATAACCACATTCTGTTTGGTATGAAATATCGGCTCAGGGGACTTACCCACTGACGCGCATCTCAGAGAAATTTGTTTTGAGAACTTTCGTTACTCAGTGATTTCATTGTACGAAATTAGAGTATAAATGCAACCTAATTTTTCGTTTTATTTTTTTACTAGTGATTGATTAATAAGCATATTTACTCTAGGGGCAATACCTGCCTCTCAGTGATTTTCACCTGATCGTGCAACGCTTGTTCAATCGTCTGCTGCAATACTTTTATTTTCTCTTCCATATTATAAGCATAATCGCGCGTTTTTGTCTTTTCTTGTGCTAATTCGTGACAGACGTTCAATGCGACAATGAAAATAAGCTGTTCAGTGTTAGTGACACCGCTTCGGTCTTTTAACGTTTTTAAGCGTTCTTCTAATTCTTTTGCTGACTCTAAGAGCGCTTCTTTTTGTTCTATTGGGCAATTAACGCGCATAGAGCGCCCAAAAATCTGAATATCAACGGGTTGTGCGGACATGGTACCTCCATACTAAAATCGTTTTCGCCAATAAAAGTAGGACATTTGGCGTAAATGTTGTTAATTTTTGCATAGCTTATGCTGAGATAGGCATTGGCGATATATTACTAGTTTAGAATAAAAATAAGCTAATAATAACTCAGACAAAAAAAGCAGGCTGGTCTAGCGGCTATCCTTGGTGGTAGCATATCACGAATCCCAAGCTAACATGACGAATTCAGATGTCTATACAAAAATCTTTACCTAACTATGAATCGTTGGATAACTTACTCCAACAGCACTCAATCGCACTCACGGCCGCCGAGATCCATGGTTTAATAACCGGACTGATTTGTGGAGGGAGCCGTGACCACGGTTGGCAAACGCTTGTTCATGATCTGGCGAATGACGGACTTGCGTTTCCGCAAACCGTTTCACAACCATTGCGCGAGCTATATGACCTCACATTTGAAGCATTAGATGACACCGAATTTGCATTTAATATGCTATTTCCGGATGAAGACGCTTCTGTGTTTGACCATGCAGACGCACTGGCTGGCTGGGTTAACCACTTCTTACTTGGCATTGGCGTTGCTCAACCTAAATTGACTGATAAAAAAGAGATTAGTGAAGTAATTACTGATCTACGTAACATCGGTATGCTTGGTTATGATGAAGAAGAAGACCAAGAAGAGTTAGAGCAAGCATTAGAAGAAGTTGTTGAATATGTGAGAGTTGCCGTTCAACTGTGTTACATCGCACTGGCTGAGCCGAAAAAAGGCCCAACCGCTGTCGAGAATATCAAGCCCGTTCTTCACTAATCTATAATACTAGGTAGCGACCCACTAACTGTAGGCTTTCTGCATTGTCAGTCACCTACGGTTAAGGAACGGATTTACCTAATTTAAACTGATTGCCGTTTGATTTTTAGCTAATTATCAAACAAGCAACCAACCTAAAACCCAAATAATAAGGCAATAACGGTATGAATAAGCAGGAATTTATTTCTCGTCGTAATGCATTATTGGCTCAAATGGCGCCAGCAAGTGCTGCTATTATCTTCTCAGCACCGGAAGCACAACGTAATGCGGATTGCGAATATCCGTATCGCCAGCACAGTGATTTTCTGTATCTGACTGGATTTAGTGAGCCAGAAGCGGTTTTAGTTTTAATAAAAAGTGACGAGAAACATAGCCACACCGTGCTGTTCAACCGTGTTCGCGATCTCACCGCAGAAATTTGGTTTGGGCGTCGTTTAGGGCAAGATGCGGCACCGGAAAAACTCGGTGTTGATAAAGCGCTGCCATTTGATGAAATCGTTGATCAGCTCTATCAATTACTCAATGGCCTCGATGTGATTTATCACGCTCAAGGTGAATTTGATTACGCGGATAAACTGGTTTTCGGTGCGTTGGATGTCCTGCGCCGAGGAAGCCGTCGCAATTTAAAAGCCCCTCGCACTGTCATTGACTGGCGTCCAATGGTGCACGAAATGCGCCTATTTAAGTCAGATGCAGAAATGGCGGTCATGCGTAAAGCGGGTGAAATCTCGGCATTAGCGCATATTCGTGCGATGGAAACTTGCCGCCCGAATATGTATGAATATCAACTCTGTGGTGAGATTGAGTATGAATTTACTCGCCATGGTGCGCGTTTCCCATCCTATAACACCATCGTAGGTAGTGGCGAAAACGCCTGCATTTTGCACTACACAGAAAATGAATGTGCGATGAAAGACGGGGACTTAGTCCTGATTGATGCTGGTGCAGAGTTAGAAGGTTACGCAGGAGATATCACTCGAACTTTCCCAGTAAATGGCAAATTCAGCAAAGAGCAGCGTGAAATCTACGATATCGTTCTTCAATCTATCAATACCGCATTAGAACTGTATCGCCCTGGTACCAGCATCCACGAAGTGACTCGCCAAATTGTTCGTATTAAAACGGAAGGCTTAGTGAAATTAGGCATTTTGCAGGGTGATGTCGAACAATTGATCGAAAACAAAGCGTATCATCCATTTTTTATGCATGGTTTAAGCCATTGGCTGGGCTTAGATGTTCATGATGTCGGTTTCTACGGTGTAGAAAGAGACCGCATTTTAGAGCCAGGCATGGTGCTGACTATTGAACCGGGATTATATATTGCGCCAGACGCTGATGTACCGCCTCAATACCGTGGTATTGGTGTTCGCATAGAAGACGATATTCTTATCACTGAAGATGGGAATGAAAACTTAACGGCGATGGTCGTTAAAGATCCTGATGAAATTGAAGCGTTAATGGCGGCGGCTAAAAAACGCTTAGGTTAAGCAGTAAAAAGTAATAATAGAAGGTAATTAACAACCTATGAATGTGATTATTGTTGGGGGAGGAATGGCTGGCGCGACATTGGCACTGGCAATTTCATCACTCAGTCAAGGACGTGTTTCGGTATCAATTATCGAAGCATCTCAACCGGATAACCAACATCCGGGCTTTGATGCACGAGCGATTGCGTTAGCTCACGGCACTTGCCAGTACTTATCGTCGATAGGTGTTTGGTCTGCATTTGCTGATTGCGTCACCCCCATTAATCACGTTCATGTGTCCGATAGAGGGCACGCAGGGTTCGTTAATATTCATGCGGAAGATCATCAAATCACCGAATTGGGTAATGTGATTGAATTGCATGAAGCGGGCACCCGTTTATTTTCACTGTTACGTAAAGCGCCCGGCGTTACACTTTATTGTCCCGCTAAAGTGGAGCATGTTGAGCGTACCGTGGAGAATGTGACTGTCACGTTAGACAGCGGTGAGCAAATCACGGGCAGTCTATTAGTGGCGGCGGATGGTAGTCGTTCCGCGATTGGTCAAGCTTGCAACATGCAATGGCAGCAAGATGATTATGGACAAGTGGCGATTATTGCCAATGTGAAAACCTCGATTGACCCCGCAGGTCGAGCCTTCGAGCGTTTTACTGAATTTGGTCCTTTGGCATTATTACCTATGTCTGAAGGGCGTAGCTCGTTAGTTTGGTGTCATCACCAAGAACATGCTGACGATATTAATGCGTGGGATGATGAAACCTTTATTCGCAAATTACAGCAAGCCTTTGGCTGGCGCTTAGGGGAAATTACCCAAGCGGGTAAACGTAATTGTTACCCATTAGTGTTAAGAAAAGCGGTGAATCCTGTCAGTCACCGTGTTGCACTGGTGGGAAATGCGGCGCAGACATTACACCCAATTGCAGGGCAAGGTTTCAATCTTGGGATCCGCGATGTCATGCAATTAGCTGAATTAGTCGTCAATGCTCATGATAATCAGCAAGATATTGGTAGTTATTCATTGCTCAGTCAGTACCAACAAACCCGATTAGCCGACCGAGAAAAAACGGTCACCATGACTGATGGTCTGGTGCGTTTATTTGCTAATCGTTGCTTCCCATTAATTGTGGGGCGTAATTTAGGTCTGATGGCGATGGAGATGTTGCCGCCTGTTCGTGATGTTTTAGCCCGCCAAACCCTTGGCTGGGTCGCACATAAATAACCACAAAACTAAGAGGAATAAAAATATGCAATCGTTTGATGTGGTTATCGCCGGTGGTGGTATGGTTGGGCTCGCACTGGCATGTGGACTCGAAGGCAGTGGTTTACGTGTGGCGGTCGTTGAGAACCATCCACCTAAAATTCCATTCTCTGCTAACGATCCCCATGCGCTACGCGTGTCGGCAATCAATGCCGCCAGTGAAAAATTATTGGCTCATTTAGATGTGTGGTCAGTAATCAAAGGGATGCGTGCTGCCGCCTATAACGGGATGGAAGTGTGGGACAACCACAGTTTCGGCCGTATTGCTTTTTCTGCGCAAGACCAAAATCTCTCCCATTTAGGTCATATTGTTGAGAACAATGTGGTGCGCGACGCCTTATGGCAAAAAGCCAGCCAATTGCGCGATGTGACTTTACTGGCACCTGCAACTATCAAAAAGGTAGTGTGGGGGGAAAATGACGTTTTCATCACTTTAGACGATGAAAATATGTTAACGGCTCGCTTGATAGTCGGGGCAGACGGCGCAAATTCATGGTTGCGTAGCCACGCGGATATTCCGCTCACTTTCTGGGATTATGAACATACCGCACTGGTGGCAACTATTCGAACTGAACGTCCGCATGAAGGTATTGCCCGCCAAGCCTTTAATGGTGAAGGCATCCTCGCGTTCTTACCGTTAAGTGACCCGCATTTATGCTCGATTGTTTGGTCTCAACCAAACTTAGCGGCGGCTCGTCGTCAAGATTTGGATAAGTTAGAGTTTGAGAAAGAATTGACCGTCGCATTTGATGTTAATTTAGGTTTTTGCCAATTAGAAAGCGACCGTTTAACAATTCCGTTAACTGGGCGCTATGCACGCCAGTTCGCGGCGCAGCGTTTAGCGCTACTTGGGGATGCGGCTCACACCATTCATCCTTTAGCCGGTCAAGGTGTGAATCTTGGTTTTATGGACGTTGCTATGCTGATTGGAGAAATCAGAAGGCTACACCGTGAAGGCAAAGACTTTGGTCAATATTTCTATTTGCGTGACTATGAGCGTAGCCGTAAACACAGCGCTGCGGTGATGTTAGCGGGGATGCAAGGTTTCCGTGAACTGTTTGATGGCAACAACCCTGCGAAGAAACTGCTGCGAGATATTGGCCTTGTTTTAGCAGACAGTTTGCCGGGAGTTAAACCGCAATTATTGAACCACGCTATGGGCTTGTCGGATATGCCTAAATGGTTAAAGCAACTACCGGCTAATAACGCTTAATTCCGCCTTAATTCTCTCTTCCAGATAACCTGAGTGTTTAATTTTAAATACTCAGGTTTTTTATTTCTTATTCCACCTAGTTAGTCGTCAGCCTAGTCTACCAATAGCTGAGAAAAACTAATTTATTCATTATTTCGGATTAGTTTTTCTAATTCATGTGTTTTTCTGAATTTATCCACATTTTTGGAGTAAGTCTCAATTTTGATGATATTTTGCGCAGCAATAAGCCAAATATGAAGGGATTGAGTGATCGTTCTCAATTATTTAACAAAAACCACTGGAAATGTAATGATGCAATGAGTAATACAGAGAGTACGTCACCCTATTTTTTTTTATAGCATCCAATTTCGAATGTTAGCGGTTTTGAATCAAATCCGATGATTTGCGTTTTGATGAAACGGGGTTTACAGACACAAATTTATGCCGTTCATCGCGCGATCACCCCATCAGACACAGTAATGTAAAGAGGGTATTCATGGTAAAGCAAACGACTCTATATGATGAGCATATAGCCTGCGGTGCAAAAATGGTGGATTTCCACGGCTGGATGATGCCACTGCACTATGGTTCGCAAATCAACGAGCATAATATTGTTCGAACCGATGCAGGAATGTTTGATGTTTCCCACATGACGATTGTTGACTTACATGGTGAAGGTTGCCGTGATTTTCTTCGTTATCTTCTCGCCAATGATATCGCTAAGCTCACCATCAAAGGTCGCGCACTGTATACCGGCATGCTGAATGCATCAGGTGGTGTGATTGATGACCTGATTGTTTATTACCTTGAAGATGACTTCTACCGCCTTGTGGTTAACTCTGCGACGCGAGACAAAGATATTGCATGGATTGAGCAGCACGCAAAAGATTATGCGGTTGCGATTACTGTACGTGATGATTTGGCGTTAGTTGCTGTTCAAGGCCCGAAATCTCAAGAGAAAGTTCACACTTTACTGACCGATGAACAGCGTGCTGCCATCAAAGATATGAAGCCTTTCTATGGTGTGCAAACAGGTGATCTGTTTATTGCAACCACAGGTTACACGGGTGAAAAAGGGTATGAAATTGCGATGCCGAAACAGCAGATCGTGGATTTCTGGCACAAATTACTGAAGGCAGGCGTTCATCCAGCAGGTTTAGGTGCTCGCGATACTCTGCGCCTTGAAGCAGGTATGAATCTCTATGGGCAAGATATGGATGAGTCTATTTCTCCATTAGCGGCCAATATGGGGTGGACAATTGCTTGGGAGCCGCAAGACAGAAACTTTATCGGTCGTGAAGCGCTGGAAAAACAGCGGGCCAAGGGTACCGATAAGCTGGTGGGCATAGTGATGCGCGAAAAAGGCATTCTGCGTGCCGAACAGGTTGTGCGCTTTACGGATGAATCAGGTAAATTGCATGAGGGGGTGATCACCAGTGGTTCATTCTCTCCTACATTGGGTTTCAGTATCGCGTTAGCGCGTGTACCGAGTGACATTAAAAATCACGCCATCGTTGAAATCCGTCAGCGGGAAATGCCGGTTGAAGTAGTAAAACCCGGATTTGTCCGCGAAGGTAAGGCATTAGTGTAATTAGATATTTTCTAATACAAATTGATTTTAAAACGTTTTCTCAAAAACTTTTTCTCAAGAACATATAGTCAGAATCAAAAGAGAGGCTAGAAATGAGCAATGCACCTAAAGAATTAAGATATACCCGCGAACACGAATGGCTGCGTGATGAAGGTAATGGTGAATTCACGGTGGGTATCACTGAACATGCGCAAGAAACTTTAGGCGACATGGTGTTTGTTGATTTACCGGACGTGGGTGATGTAGTGAGCGCAGGGGACGACTGTGCTGTCGTTGAATCTGTGAAAGCAGCATCCGATATTTACGCACCGATTAGTGGTGAAATTATCGCGGTTAACGATGCACTCAGCGACTCTCCAGAGCTGGTGAACGAATCGCCATATCAAGAAGGCTGGATTTTCCGTATTAAGATGAGCGATGACTCTCAGTTAGCTGATCTTATTGATGCTCAAGGTTATCTGAGCATGATCGCTGCGGAAGAGTAATCCACATCATCATGTTTCGCACTGTAGTGTAATCGCTTGCTACAGTGCGAAATATCAAGAACATAATGAATATTTTTTAACCAAGGTTAGTTTGAGCTAGTCTACTTATCTCGCAGTTTATCAATAGGTTTTATCATCGCTAGAGTCTTATAACCTACGCTACGCATAGCAAAAAGGATGGGAACACAGATATGTCGATGTCACTGAGTCAACTAGAAAACCGTTCAGAATTTATCTCGCGCCACATAGGGTCATCAGAACAACAAATAAAAACCATGTTAGGTACTGTTGGCGCGACTTCCCTCGATAATTTAATGGACAAAATTGTCCCGAAAGCCATTTTACTGCCTGAGCCACCAAGAGTCGGCGGTGGTGCTACTGAGCAAGAAGCCCTCGCAGAATTAAAAGGGATTGCCTCCCTGAATAAACGTTATAAAAGTTACATCGGCATGGGTTATGCCCCAGTGATCCTTCCTCCTGTTATCTTACGTAATTTACTTGAAAACCCAGGTTGGTATACGGCTTATACTCCTTACCAGCCCGAAGTTTCTCAAGGTCGTCTTGAGTCACTGCTGAACTTCCAGCAATTAACGATTGATTTAACGGGCTTAGATTTAGCTTCAGCATCGTTATTGGATGAAGCAACAGCTGCTGCGGAAGCCATGGCGATGGCAAAACGCATCAGTAAATTGAAAAATGCAGAGCGCTTTTTTGTTGCGGATGATGTCCATCCTCAAACTCTTGATGTTGTGCGGACTCGTGCGGGTACATTTGGTTTTGAAGTGATTGTGGACAGCGCAGAGAAAGTACTGGAACACGAGGGGGTATTCGGTGCATTACTGCAACAGGTGGGCACCACGGGGAATATCCACGATTACAGCGAGCTATTTGCCAAACTAAAAGCGAAGAATATTGTTAGCTGTGTGGCTGCCGATATGATGGCATTAGTGCTATTAACAGCACCTGCAAAGCAAGGGGCTGATATCGTTTTCGGTTCGGCGCAGCGTTTTGGTGTGCCAATGGGTTACGGTGGTCCTCATGCTGCGTTCTTTGCCTGTAAAGATGAGTTCAAACGTGCGATGCCGGGACGCATTATCGGGGTTTCTCGTGATGCGGCAGGCCATACTGCACTACGTATGGCGATGCAAACTCGTGAACAGCATATCCGCCGCGAAAAAGCGAACTCCAATATTTGTACCTCGCAAGTTTTATTGGCCAATATTGCTGCGATGTACGCGGTGTATCATGGGCCTGAAGGCTTGAAAATGATCGCTCAGCGCATTCATCGCTTTAGCTCGATTTTTGCTAAAGCGCTTACAGAGTCTGGCATCGCTCTGCGCCATAAAACGTGGTTCGATACTCTGGCTATCGAAGTGGCAGACAAAGCGGCTGTTTTAGCGCGTGCCGAAAAAGCGCAAATAAACTTGCGCACAGATATTCACGGTGCAGTGGGTGTCACATTCAGTGAAATCACCACGCGCCAAGATCTCAACGAACTGTTCTTTGTGATCACGGGAATTGACCAAAAACTGGATTTCGAAAAATTAGATAAGCAAGTTTCAGAAAGTGAAAATGCAATCCCAGCCGCCATGTTGCGTGATGACGTGATTTTATCTCATCCAAATTTCCATCGTTATCATAGCGAAACGGAAATGATGCGCTACATGCACAGCTTAGAACGTAAGGATTTAGCGCTGAACCAAGCTATGATCCCATTAGGTTCATGCACCATGAAACTGAATGCTGCGGCTGAAATGCTACCAATTACGTGGCCTGAATTTGGTGAATTACACCCATTCTGCCCACCGGAGCAGGCGCAAGGTTATCACCAAATGATTGAGCAGCTTTCCCACTGGTTAGTTCAATTAACGGGCTATGATGCTGTCTGTATGCAACCTAACTCCGGGGCGCAAGGGGAATATGCGGGTCTGTTAGCTATCCGTCGTTACCATGAAAGTCGCAATGAAGGCGCTCGTAATATCTGTTTGATCCCAGCCTCTGCTCACGGAACTAACCCAGCATCTGCTCACATGGCGGGTATGGAAGTGGTGGTAGTTCGCTGTGATGATGAAGGTAACATTGACCTTGTTGACCTGCGAGAAAAAGCGCAGGAACACAGCGCGGCGCTTTCTTGCGTAATGGTTACTTACCCGTCAACTCATGGTGTATATGAAGAGAGCATTCGCGAAGTGTGTGAAATTATCCACCAATATGGCGGGCAAGTTTACTTAGATGGCGCGAATATGAACGCACAAGTGGGATTGACAACTCCGGGCTTTATCGGTGCGGATGTGTCTCACTTGAACTTACATAAAACCTTCTGTATTCCTCATGGCGGTGGTGGTCCTGGTATGGGACCTATCGGTGTGAAAAAACATTTAGCACCGTTTGTACCGGGTCACTCTGTCGTCACTCAAGAAATGCTGACCGAACAAGGTGCGGTTTCTGCGGCGCCATTTGGTAGTGCTTCTATTCTGCCAATTAGCTGGATGTATATCCGCATGATGGGCTCCCACGGGCTGAGAAAAGCCAGCCAAGTGGCAATCTTAAATGCTAACTATATTGCCAAACGTTTAGCGAGCCGTTATGAGATCCTCTATACCGGACAAGAAGGTTATGTGGCTCACGAATGTATCGTGGATCTGCGTCCAATCAAGAAAGACACGGGCATCAGTGAGCTAGATATTGCTAAGCGCCTGATTGACTATGGTTTCCATGCGCCAACGATGTCATTCCCAGTGGCGGGCACGTTGATGATTGAGCCAACTGAATCAGAAAGTATTGTGGAAATCGACCGCTTTATCGATGCCATGCTGGCTATCCGTGATGAGATTGAGCAAGTGGTTCAAGGTAAATGGACGCTGGAAGATAACCCGTTAGTCAATGCGCCACACGTTCAAACTGAGTTAGCGGAAGAGTGGGCACATGGCTATAGCCGTGAATTGGCGGTATTCCCATCTCACGCAACACGAGTGAACAAATATTGGCCAGCGGTAAAACGCCTTGATGATGTTTATGGCGACCGTCATTTACATTGCTCTTGCGTGCCTATCGATGAGTATATGTAATTAATTTTCGAGTTTCTTAATATGAAAACGCCAGATATTTTATCTGGCGTTTTTTGTTTTATTTTTTTAACTACAGCAGCCAGCCTTTTTGGTGGGCTTGCTCTAATTGCTGTTTAAGTTGCAACCAAAATTCAGGGAGGATCTCCTGAATATAGTCACACTTACTGACAACTTGCTCATGGCGAATATGATTGTCAATCCAGCTTTGGCCTTGGTTATGCAGGTTCATTAACATTGGCATCGCTCTATCAATGGCATTGGCATACTTAGATTCCAATGTCTCGACGGCATCATATTCATTCCATAATGCTAAGAACTCAGCATTTTGAGGACTAGGCAGTAAGTTAAACAGGCGGTTAGCTGCTTTGACTTCTTCATCATGAATAGCTTCACGAGCGGCATTATCAAACACCAAAACGTCACCCGCATCGATTTCGACGATATCATGAACGAGCGCAAGTTTCATGGCACGTTCGAGGTTAACACCCGGCACATAAGGGGCAAACGCCATCGCAGCAACAGCAAACTGCCAACTGTGTTCGGCGGTGTTTTCGTGTCTTTCGCGGTTTAATAACTTATTCTTGCGATAAACGCTTTTCAGTTTATCGAGCTCCATCAAAAATTGGACGACTTCAGTAAAAGCCCCAAAATTCAAAACATCGAGTGGCTTATTACTTGTTGCAGATGACATAAAAACCTCAGTTATTTATCTTCTTCTAATGAATAAGGTAGTGGTGCAATGGTCAGGCGGCTTTGTTCGTCACCCATAACACGAAACACGCTATCGGCTTCCATATCGTTGTTCATGATAATCTGGATGCTCAATTCTTCATTTCCTAAACGCACGGCGGCAAGTACTGTTCCTGTACGGCGCCAGTTTTCACCCAGTTGCCACTCAACACCATCACCAATAGTAGGGAGTGAGGAACCTGTGCCCGTTAGCCAGTACATAGCGCGTTTATTGGCACCACGGAATTTGGCGCGTGCGACCATTTCTTGGCCGGTATAGCAGCCTTTTTTAAAGCTAATACCGTGAGGAATAGCTTGTAAATTTGCCGCTTGTGGCAAATGTTGGGCACTATTTTCTTGGTCGATAACGGCAAAGCCTGCGGCAATTTCTAATGCTAACCATTGTTGGTCAGAAACCTGTGTTGCATTTAAGGTCTCTGCGAGATTTTGCGCAGTCGCTTCATCCGTAATAATTAAAAAACGTTCTGCGGGAAGATCAAAATGCAGAAGGGTGCTGTTGCCATCGGCAACAACTTGGTTTTGGGTATCCGGTAGTGTGGCGAACACGGACGAAAGTGCTTCTCGCGCCCCTTGTCCTGCAACGCCAAGTAATTTCAGTTCCGGTTTCTTTTCAAAAGTGACTTTTGAGAAAACCGCGTATTTTTTTAATTCAGTGAGCTGGGCATCGGCAACACTGCGTCTTTCAATATAAGAAAAACCGTCTAAGTGATGGAATAAGCGTAGGTCACTCCACATTTTCCCTTTGGGATCGCAATGGGCGGTTAATGTGTGCGCATGTTCAAGTGTGCTGATATCGGCGGTGACTTGCCCTTGCAGATATTTTTCTGCATCGGCGCCGTGGAGATGAATAAGTTCCCAGTTTTCCAGTGAAATCAAAACAAGGGGTAAAGACTGAGAATCGAGGGGAAACTGTTGTGTGTTGTCTACATGGGAAGTCATGATTTCACCTGTTGTTCTTTATCTGATAATGGTGCTTAATGGTAAAATAGCTAGGTCACATTGCAAGCCTAAACCCGCATTAAAGTTCCGTTATCTTATTATTCAGCATAAGAGGGTAAATAGTTTGTAGAAAAACGGTATTTTACAACCTAAAATGTGAACTATGTAGAGTGTGACATGTTTTATTGACAGATTATCTGATAGAGTATCTAAAATAATCAATCTTATCAGTCAACTGCAACAAAAGGTCGTAGTGAAATGGATAATGGAATGCCTAGCGGGCAAAGTCAAATCGATATCAATAACAAGGCGCGAATTCATTGGGCGTGCAGAAGAGGCATGCGTGAGCTTGATATTTCTATCATGCCATTTTTTGAATATGAATATGACGAGCTAACAGATCACGACAAACGTGTTTTTGTGCGCCTGCTCGAGTACCCAGACCCAGATTTGTTCAATTGGCTAATGAATCACGGGCGTCCAGAGGACGAAGAACTGTTCTCTATGATTAAACTCATTCAAGAAAGAAATAAAAATCGTGGTCCTGTGGAAATCTAATCTTTCCATTTCATGGAAAACTCAGCTTTTTTCCACCTGTCTTCATGGGGTAATGGGCATTATTTTGCTGGTTGCACCATGGGCCCCAGGTAATTCAATGATTTGGCTGCCATTGTTAGTTGTGTTGGTAGCAAGTTGGGCGAAAAGCCAAAAAAATATCAGTAAAGTCAAAGGTGTGGCTGTATTGGTGAATGGCAACAAGCTGCAATGGAAAAAGAATGAGTGGGAAATTATCAAAGCGCCATGGTGTAGTCGCTTTGGTATTTTATTAACACTTAATGCGTTGCAGGGTAAGCCTCAGAAGCTTCGCTTGTGGATTGCAAAAGATTCTGTTTCCGAAGAGAACTGGCGCAATCTCAATCAATTACTACTGCAATATCCTGATATTTGATATTGCAGTTAGTTGTACTTGGTGTTTAAAGAGCAGCTTCAACTTCTTGTAGGATCTGCTCGCACCATTGTGCGACTCGCTCATCAGTTTGTTCAAACTGGTTCACATCATCTAATGCAAGACCCACAAACATCTTACCATCTTCAGTGAGCGGTTTCGGGCTTTCAAACTCATAGCCTTCAGTCGGCCAAAAGCCAATAAACTGTGCGCCTGTTGGTTTAAGCTGGTGATAGAGCATGCCGAGCGCATCTAAAAACCATTCGCTATAGTCAACTTGGTCACCCATGCCATACATTGCGACCATTTTATCCGCAAGGTTAAGTTTGGGAAGCGCTTCCCAAATTTCTAGCCAATCTTCCTGAATTTCACCAAAATCCCACGTAGGGATCCCCAAAATAAGAACATCGTACTGTTCCATTAATTCTGGCGGTGTATCGTTGACGTTATGGAGGGTAATGAAATCATCACCAAGAATGTCACGTATTTTTTCTGCGACCATTTCGGTATAGCAGGTACTTGAACCGTAAAAAAGACCTATTTTCATATATATTATTACTATATCCAGCGCTGGTTTTTATCACGAGGGACGTATTGTAACAGATGGTGCTACAATCAGGCATAATAGATTGCACTGTAATAATAAAGAGGCATAGGATCTGGCGTGGAACGTAAACAACTAAATCCTTTAATTGAACAGTTTCTTGATACAATTTGGTTGGAGCAAGATCTTGCTGAAAACACCTTGGCATCTTATCGTAATGATCTGCAATCGTTAGATAGATGGCTGGATGCACAGCAATTGCATTTGGAAAGTGTTCAGTCGATTGATTTGCAATCTTTTCTCGCAGAACGCATTGATAGCGGATACAAAGCCGCAAGTTCTGCGCGTTTATTAAGTTCGATTCGCCGGTTATTTCAATATTTTTACCGCGAAAAGATAAGAGCGGATGATCCTTCTGCGGTAATCGCAGCACCAAAAATTCCGCAGCGATTACCCAAAGATCTCAGTGAACAACAAGTTGAAGATTTGTTGAATGCACCTGCGACTGAAGACTCGCTTGAGTTACGAGACAAAGCTATGTTGGAAGTACTGTATGCTTGTGGCTTACGAGTCTCTGAGCTGACAGGGCTAACATTTTCGGATATCAGTTTGCGTCAAGGCGTCGTTCGGGTCGTTGGTAAAGGTGATAAAGAGCGTTTGATCCCTCTGGGAGAAGAGGCGATTTACTGGTTAGAAAAATATATCGCGCAGGGGCGCCCAGATTTACTGAATGGGAAAACTAGCGATGTTTTATTTCCAAGCAAACGTGGTACAAAGATGACCCGCCAGACATTTTGGCACCGAATAAAATATTATGCCGTTCTTGCGAATATTGATGGGGATGCGTTATCTCCTCACGTATTAAGGCATGCATTTGCAACCCATTTATTGAATCACGGCGCGGACTTGCGCGTTGTACAAATGTTGTTAGGTCACAGTGACCTATCCACAACCCAAATTTACACACATGTCGCTACTGAGCGGCTACGTGCTTTACATGAGCAGCATCATCCAAGAGGGTGATGGGTGAAAAGGATAAATATGAAACGCAAACTACTTGTTTTAGCCGCCTGCATCGCGTCATTAACGGCATCGGTTTATGGCGCAACGGAAGAAAAACTGATTATCGAAAAACTGGCACATTATAATATGCAAGTGGAATCCATTAAGCCTTCCCCAATTGTGGGATTAAATACGGTGGAAACGGATAACGGCGTAATTTATGTGACTGATGACGGTAAATACCTGTTACAAGGTCCAATTTATGACCTCAGCGGAAAAGTTCCGGTGAACATCAGTAACCAGCCTTTGTTGAAGAAGATGGAAGCGTTGAAAAACGAGATGATCATCTTCAAAGCACCCAATGAAAAATATGCGGTAACTGTCTTTACTGATATTAGCTGTGGTTACTGTAAGAAATTGCACGAAACAGTGGGTGAGCTAAACAGTAAAGGGGTGACTGTGCGCTACTTAGCCTTCCCGCGTCAAGGGATGAAGAGCGACACGGCAAAACAGATGGCATCCATCTGGTGTAATGCGTTACCAAAAGATGCGTTGACTAAAGCGTTCAAAGGTGACGAAGTTGCCATGATTGATGACTGTAAAATCGATTTAGGTAATCATTTGAAATTAGGTCAATTATTTAAAGTTACGGGAACACCGGCCATTGTTCTACCAAGCGGACAAGTACTCCCTGGCTTTTTAAAACCTGACGAATTACTCCAAATACTTGAACAGAAATAATCATCATTGTGAATGTCGAAACTTTTTTACGTCAAAGAGAATTAACGGGCGATGCTGCAGCATTACCTAATGTTCCTGAACTTTTACAGCGCATTTATGCCTCCAGAGGGATAACCTCTCTCGCTCAATTGGAGCGTAAAGCATCTAATTTGCTTGATTATCGTTCGCTATCAGGGGTTGAAAATGCACTAACGCTGCTCTATTTGGCGCTGGTGGAACACCAAAAAATCACTATCGTTGGGGATTTTGATGCTGATGGTGCAACGAGCACCGCATTAGCTATACGTGCGCTTAAAGCGATGGGGTATAGGAATTTAAACTATATCGTCCCGAACCGTTTTGAAAACGGCTATGGTTTAACGCCATTAGTGGTGGATGAAGCCTATAAGCAGGGAACTGACCTGATTATTACGGTAGATAACGGTATTTCTTCTCATGATGGCGTGGTCACTGCTCACGAGTATGGGATGAAGGTGATTATTACCGACCACCATTTACCGGGAGAAACGCTACCGACGGCGGATGCTATCATCAACCCGAATCTTAATGATTGCCAATTTGCCTCGAAATCACTGGCTGGTGTTGGGGTGACGTTTTATTTAATGTCAGCGTTAAGAGCCCATTTACGCCAGCAGCAGTGGTTTGAAAAACAAGGGATCAGCGAGCCTAATTTAGCGGAATACCTTGATTTAGTTGCGCTGGGTACCGTAGCAGACGTGGTGCCATTAGATACGAACAACCGCATTTTGGTGCACCAAGGGTTGAACAGAGTGAGAGCAGGGCGCTGCTGCGCTGGGATCAAAGCGTTAATTGAGGTGTCCAAACGAGATTCCTCTCGTCTGGTCGCGAATGATTTTGGCTTTGCACTGGGGCCTAGGCTTAACGCGGCAGGTCGGCTGGATGATATGTCTGTCAGTATTGAATTACTACTGACGGATGATATGGCGCATGCACGCCAGCTAGCCAATGAGTTAGATGGTTTAAATCAGACCCGCCGTGAAATTGAAGCGGGTATGCAGCAAGAAGCATTGGTGTTATTTAACAAAATAGAATACAGCGAAAATCAGTTACCGAATGGTTTAGCGTTATATCATCCCGAATGGCATCAAGGGGTGGTTGGGATCTTGGCTTCACGAATTAAAGAGCAGTTTCACCGTCCCGTTATTGCGTTCGCACCAGCCGGAGATGGATTATTAAAAGGTTCAGGTCGTTCTGTGCAAGGCGTGCATATGCGCGATGCATTAGAGCGATTAAATACGTTGCAACCGGGTTTAATGCAAAAGTTTGGTGGGCACGCCATGGCTGCGGGTCTGTCGCTCGAAGAGAGCAAATTTGACGCATTCAAATACCATTTTGAAATGCTGATGGGAGAACTTATTCAACCTGAGCAATTATCGGGCGTTATTTGGAGTGACGGTGAATTATTGCGTAATCAACTGTCATTAGAGACGGCTGAATTACTTCGCGAAAGCGGTCCGTGGGGGCAGTCTTTTCCTGAACCAGTATTTGATGGGCATTTCCAGTTATTGCAACAAAAACTGGTGGGCGAGAAACATTTAAAATTGATGTTAGAACCCGTCAATGGCGGGCCGATGTTGGATGGCATTATGTTCAATATTGATGTTCGCAGATGGCCAGATAATAGCGTCAAAAAAGCAAAAATTGCGTTTAAGTTAGATGTGAACGAGTTCCGTGGTAATAAAAATGTGCAATTGATGATTGAACATATTTGGCCAGATTAAAACCACGGTAAAAGTTCGTTCAGAAATAGAGGATTGATGCCCTATAAACCTGACAGGAATTCCGTTATACTAAACGGTTCGTGAATGAAAATATTTATCTTTATTGATCAACTATAAGATAGTGAAAATGACGTTTGAAATAAACCCAGTAAAAAGCAAAATTCAGGACCTGTCTGAACGGACAACGGTTCTGAGGGGGTATCTTTGACTATGATGCCAAGAAAGAACGCTTAGAAGAAGTGAATGCAGAACTTGAGCAGCCGGATGTCTGGAATGAACCAGAACGCGCTCAAGCACTTGGCAAAGAACGCTCTTCCCTTGAGGCGATTGTTGAGACAATTGACCAACTGACCCAAGGTATTGAAGATGTAGAAGGTTTATTGGAATTAGCGGTAGAAGCTGATGACGAAGAAACGTTCAACGAAGCGGGCGCTGAGTTAGAAGTACTGCAAGGCAAGTTAGAACAACTTGAATTCCGCCGTATGTTCTCCGGTGAATATGACAGTGCTGATTGCTACATCGACTTACAAGCAGGTTCTGGCGGTACAGAAGCGCAAGATTGGGCGAGTATGCTCATGCGTATGTATCTGCGTTGGGCTGAGTCAAAAGGCTTCAAAACAGAAATTATCGAAGAGTCAGATGGTGATGTGGCGGGGTTAAAATCTGCAACAATTAAAATCATCGGTGATTATGCCTATGGCTGGTTAAGAACTGAAACGGGTGTTCACCGTTTAGTGCGTAAAAGCCCATTTGACTCCGGCGGTCGTCGTCATACCTCATTTAGTTCAGCGTTTATCTATCCTGAAGTTGATGATGATATTGATATCGAAATTAACCCTGCTGATTTACGTATCGACGTATACCGTGCCTCGGGTGCCGGTGGTCAGCACGTTAACAAAACTGAGTCTGCGGTACGTATCACCCATATACCGACCAACATTGTGACTCAGTGCCAGAACGACCGTTCACAGCATAAAAACAAAGATCAAGCCATGCGCCAGTTAAAAGCGAAATTATACGAACTGGAAATGCAGAAGAAGAACGCAGATAAGCAAGCGATGGAAGAGAATAAATCGGACATTGGCTGGGGAAGCCAAATTCGTTCTTACGTCCTTGATGATGCACGTATTAAAGACTTACGTACTGGTGTGGAAACGCGTAACACGCAAGCCGTGCTGGATGGTGATTTGGATAAATTCATTGAAGCTAGTTTAAAAGCTGGCCTGTGAGGAAAAAATGTCTCAAGAGCAACAGGGTGCAGAACAAGCTCCCGATTTAAATAACGAACTCAAAGCCCGTAAAGAAAAACTGGTTGCGTTGCGCGAACAGGGTATTCCATTCCCAAATGATTTTCGTCGTGAAAATGTCTCCGATAAGCTTCACGCTGAATTTGGTGAAAAATCAGCTGAAGAGCTGGAAGACCTGAACATTGAAGTGACTATCGCGGGTCGTATGATGACTCGTCGTATCATGGGTAAAGCGTCATTTGCAACATTGCAAGATGTTGGTGGCCGTATTCAGATTTACGTTTCACGTGATGATCTGCCAGAAGGCATCTACAACGAGCAGTTTAAAAAATGGGACTTAGGTGACATTTTAGGCGCTAAAGGTCGTTTATTTAAAACTAAAACAGGCGAATTGACCGTTCACTGTCATGAAGTTCGTTTGTTGACTAAAGCTCTGCGTCCATTACCAGACAAATTCCACGGTTTATCAGACCAAGAGACACGTTATCGTCAACGTTACCTTGACCTGATTGCTAACGACGAGTCTCGTAACACTTTCATCATCCGTTCTAAGATCTTAGCTGAAGTTCGTAACTTCATGGTTGAGCATGGATTCATGGAAGTAGAAACCCCAATGATGCAAGTTATTCCTGGTGGTGCTTCTGCGCGTCCATTTGTTACGCATCATAATGCATTAGATATCGATATGTATCTGCGTATTGCGCCAGAACTGTATCTGAAGCGCTTAGTTGTAGGTGGTTTTGAGCGTGTATTCGAAATCAACCGTAACTTCCGTAACGAAGGTTTATCTCCACGCCATAACCCAGAATTCACGATGATGGAACTGTATATGGCGTATGCCGATTACCGTGACCTGATTGTGCTGACTGAAGACTTGTTCCGTATCTTAACGCAGAAAGTATTAGGCAATACCGTTGTTAAATACGGTGAGCAAGAGTTCGATTTTGGTAAGCCATTTACCAAAATGACCATGAAAGAAGCTATCTGCAAATACCGTCCAGAAACTAACGTTGCTGATCTGGATGATATGGATAAAGCGGTTGCGATTGCTCAGTCCATCGGTATCAAGATTGAGAAGAGCTGGGGCTTAGGTCGTGTTCAGTGCGAAATCTTTGAAGAAGTTGCTGAAAGCCACTTAATTCAGCCGACCTTTATCACTGAATATCCAGCTGAAGTTTCTCCTTTAGCACGCCGTAATGATGACAACCCATTCATTACAGACCGCTTCGAATTCTTCATCGGTGGTCGTGAAATCGGTAACGGTTTCTCTGAGTTAAATGACGCAGAAGACCAAGCAGAACGTTTTGCTGAGCAAGTTCGTCAGAAAGACGAAGGTGACGACGAAGCGATGTTCTACGACGAAGATTACGTGACCGCATTAGAACACGGTTTACCACCAACAGCAGGTTTAGGCATTGGTATTGACCGCATGGTCATGCTATTTACCAATAGCCATACTATTCGTGATGTAATTCTATTCCCTGCATTACGTCCTAGCAAAGCTTAATCTTTGCTTTTCATGCCCAGTTAATAACTGGGCATGAATATTAGCAATTAATCATGATATTTTTATTTAATTCCCTCATTCAAACCCATAATTAATTTGTTGTACCTTTCCAGTATAAAAATAAAAATCTGCGTTACATCACGTTATGCGTTAATTTAAGCTCAATATCTTTTTAAGATAACTGCTATTCATTGACTACTTTAATAAGTGTAGAATTTTATTTTACTCAATACCTATCTTTATCATCGGAGTAGCCTTTATCATTTCATTGGGATATTCCAAAATGTGAGTATTTTCAATTTTTGAGTGAGTAAATGTACCTGTTTGTAATACCATGATTCTAAGTTGATTAATTAGACTAAGTTTATAAAAACCTGAAAGATAGGATGATTAAGCAGAGTTTATTTTGATTTATTACTAATAAAATGTGTTTTTGATGTTAATTAATGTGCAAGAGCCACCAATAAACACAAGTATGCGATATCTTATTTAAAGACATATGAGTATTAATGTACTGAAATAACAATTCCGTGGTTGTAAAACTAAATTGGCACAAAATAAAAATGCATAAGATTTATGAGAAGTCTCTATTTCTCTATTCGGCTATATAGAAAATAGCGAGTTTTTAGCTTACACTAGGTTTCTAGGACATCATAATAATAGCGAAGAAAAGTACTGGTAAGGTAAATATATGTTTTTAAAAAATAAATTTTATGTCGCGTCTTTGCTTGCGGTAAGCACGGTTTTACTTTCTGGCTGTGTCACTGGTCCAAATGCGCAAAAGACGGCATTAGCTGATTCTCAAGCCACCACAGCAGCAACGAATAATTCACAGCAAAATAGTAAGGCTGATGATTCTTATCCTGAATCTCAGAATGTTTTAAATAATGCTTTAGATCGTTCACCAAATGCTGTTGAGCAGCAAGGTGTTGCGCCGCTAAATACTTGTATTAAAGAACTCAGTTCACTGAAAACGCTATCACCAGAAAGTTATAATCGCCTGGTAGGATCATTTAAAGAAGTGAGTGAAATTAATCAGCTGTACAAACAAATCGAAGCAACTGCTAGCCCAGATACCATTGAGCTATTGCAAATGGCTATAGAATCTAAAACAAAAGTTCTTTGTGCTAAGGTGCGTTACAACGCAGTGCTATCAACGGAATCAACTTTGCAGAAAATTAATGGATTATGAGACTTAACCTAAGGCTTTGTGTCTCTTTGGCACTTTTTTCGACATGTTTTTCAACCGCTTCCTATGCGGAGCGTTTTAATAATGTCATAGATGACTTTGATACTTACCTTCAATCTGAAAATGAAGGTCAAAAACCAAAGCCACGACCTGTCGAAGTACCACTGAGTGTTAAATCACAAGCCCAAGGTTATGATGTCTTATCCTCTCTTTCGCCAGTTCCTGTGCCGAAAGAAAGCCGTCAAGTTACGACGGGTAAAGCAAAGAACACTAAAGAGAAAAAGGTGGCTCAGCGATCATCGAATGCGGTGACGTCATCCCAATCTCAAAGTACAAAAGCATCGGTATCAACGCCTGTTGAGCCTACAACACCAGTTCAAGTAACAGAACCAGCTCAAGTAGCAGGCACAGAAAAACCTGTTATCGACGTCTGTTCGTTGCCTTCTGAGTCTCAATCTTACCAGCCTGCATCTTCCTATTTGCTACAAGGTAGTCAATGGAATCCTAAGTATTTGGCGAAAGATTTTGCCAAATACCAAGTCATTATTGATCCTCTTGGCTTATATTCTTCGAGTTTCACGAAGAAAGCAGGGACTGATAACTCAGTCAATCTGGCTCAGTTGGCAAAACTCATTGAGCAGCAGCAATTAAAAAATCTGTATCGCTTTGGTGTTGCTCAAGGCGTTGGTGAGCTTATTTCGTACAATAGGCTGTTAACTGATAGTCAGTTAGTCACTAAGCTGACTAACTACAATAAAGACATTGCTGAATTAAATCGCATCATTACTGAAAAGCAAACGACGATAGCTAAACTCAGTGATGACATTGCAGCAAGTAAGTTGCAAATTGAGCAATTACAAAATGTTGTAAAATCTGTTGATAATAAAGCTGTTATCGATGGGTTGAACAATGAATTAACCAAATCGCAGAAAGTGATTGCTGAAAAGCAAGCTAATCTGGATAACCTTACCAAACAAAATAGCCAGTCATTAGACACTATCAAACAGTTGGAAAAACAGCTGAGTGATGGCGTGATTGAAGCGACAAATGCGAAAAAACAACTTGCCGACAAAGACAAGCAAGTCACGGATGCTCATCAGCGCATTGAGCAATTAACCTCCGAGATTGCCAAACTACAATCTGATGCGAAGCAGCAATTGCAGTCATCCGGCAATACGGATGAGCAGTTGAAATCGGTGAGTGCCAACTTAGTACAGCAAGAAGCCTTACTGAAGCAGCGTGAAGATGAGTTAAAGCTGGCTCAATCGCAAAAAAGTGATGTCCAATCCGCACTGAAGCAACAGCAAGATGCGGTTAAGCAGCTTGAACAACAGAATCAGCAACTGGCTGAGCAAATGAAGCTGCAGTTGGCCGACAAAGACAAGCAAGTCACGGATGCTCATCAGCGTATCGAGCAATTAACCACTGAGATTGCCAAACTACAATCTGATGCGAAACAGCAATTGCAGTCATCCGGCAATACGGATGAGCAGTTGAAGTCTGTGAATGCCAACTTATTACAGCAAGAAGCCTTATTGAAGCAGCGTGAGGATGAGCTTAAGCTGGCTCAAACGCAAAAAAGTGATGTCCAATTAGCACTGAAGCAACAGCAAGATGCGGTTAAGCAGCTTGAACAACAGAATCAGCAACTGATAGATAAAGTAAAACAAAAATCTGCGGTAGAAGCTGAATTAGCCACCTCTAAGCAGCAGCTAGCTAAGGCTAATATAGACTTGCAAAACGTGAAGCAAGAGCTGGAAAATAAAGCAGTGTTGATGGCTCAAGCTAGCGACAAACAAGTTAAAGCTTTATCTGAGCAAAATCAGAAGCTCTTGACTCAACTCGCTGAAAAATCGCAGCAGAACGACAAAGCTCAAGCGACATTGGTTGAGCAAACTGCCAAGTTAGTACAAAAAAATGCACTGGATGTTGAGTTAGCAGAAGCGAAGAAACAACAGGCGACTCAGCAAAATGCTCATGAAAAAATAGCTAAGCAACTGGCAGATAGCCAAAATCAGTACGCACAACTACAAGCGCAGCTAGCATCGAATGAACAAAGTTATGCGGATGCGAAAAAACAGTTAGCGCAAGCAAATACTGAAGTGCAAAAACTGCGTGCTGAATTAGAAAAACAGACTGAGCTTGCAGGCAAAGATACTGACCTACAAGTCAAAGAATTAACGGCGGAATTGAATAAGCAAATTAGCTTACTCAAAGGCCGAGAAGAAGCTTTAACCAAGTTAGATCAAGAGAATAAAGGCATTCAAGATTCGTTAAAAGCGCAACTGTCTGATAAACAGCAGCTAGAGTCTCAAAATTCTCAGTTGTTGTCACAAGCCAAAGAAAAAGAAGCATTGATTGCTAAGCTTGAAAGTGACATTGCCAATCGTAACAAACAGCAAGCTGAAATCGAGCAAAAGTTGCTAGAAGCAAACAACCAACTGAATGCGTTGAAGTTAGATGCTGAAAAATTTAATGCAGAGAATCTCTCGAAAAAAGATCAGGAATTGCTTCAACTTAAGAAACAGCTCGATGAAAAAACAGCGGCGGATAACAAATCTAAGCTGGAGCTTGCTAGTGTTCAAGATAGTTTGAAGAAAGCAAAAGATGAGCTGGCATCTTTGAAAGCATTTTCAACGGATGAGGGATTGAAAACGCAAATTAGGGATCTCAATCAGCGCGTGACTCAGTTGCGTGAAGAGAATGAAGCATTAAGAGCGAGTAAAAAAACATCTACAGGTAAGACGCCGACCATTATCCAAATCCCATCTACGGATAATGCGACTATTGCTAAAGAGAATGAAAAGCGGAATCAAAAGATCCTGCAGGATATAAAACAGCAGAAATACAGTAAGTTAGATAACTATACTTACTATAAGGTTTTACAAAAAGGTACGCCAATTACAAATGTGAAAGATAAGAAAATCACATTAATTATGCGTGAACAACTCACCGATGGTAAGGTGACCGTTATGCATACAGAGAAAAATCCAATGGTGTTACCTTATGATCAACTTCCACCACCGATGAACTCGTTCGTAGAAAAAGTGGGGGTAGGCGGAATGGTCAAAATTTATATTGAGCCTGAAGGTGGTTATGGCCCAGACGGTATTCCCGGTGAAGTGCCGCCAAATTCGATGTCAATTATTGATTTGAAAGTGATTCAAGCGAACTGATCAATAAAGATGCTAAATAGAAAGAAGGGCTTACTTAAATAGTAGGCTCTTTTTTTATTTCCAACGGTATGTGGGGTTGCCTTTCTGTCAGTGTAGCTAAGACATCAATCCTATACTGACAGGGCATATAACGTGAGGAAGGTATTAGGCGGCTTTGCGCGACCTACTGGGGGTATAACCAAAGCGTCTATGATAGCTTTGAGTAAAGTAAGACTGACTTGAAAAGCCTGCTTCCATAGAAACTTCCACGATACTCATCGACGTATTTATCAATAATTGATGTGCATACATGATGCGCTTCTCACTGATCCAAGAACGTGGTGATGTCGCATAAACAGTATGAAATAGCTCTTTGAATGTTGTTAAGCCCATGCCAAACGTTCTGGCAAACTCATTTAACTTCCACTCTTTTAAATAATTATTTTCCATGAAGGTCTGCAAACGCTCAGCTTGGCGATTACTGAGTTGTCGTAAATTGGACAATAGGGTTGCACCTTGCTCACTGTAGGATAATAACAAGAGTAGCTCATTAATCCTTAATTTAAGAATCATTTCCGGGTACTGAGTTTGAATAAATGACTCTAAACTATTTTTTAACTCATTAATTAATGGGTTTGTTGTAAATTTAATGATGTCTTTTGCAGCGCTTTCAGTGCGCTCGATCTCACTTAATTGAGAACCATAGTGAGATAAGTACTCGCGTAAAAACTTATCATCCAATGAGATCCATAAGAATTCGCCGTCTAATGCATTACTCTCTGTTTTAAACGAGTATGATCCCTGTTTGTGATAGAGAATATCACCTTCATGCAGGCTTTGATTTGCCGCAGGGGTTTCTAATAAAATCGCCCCTTTTTCTATGATGATAAGACCTTTAGAGGTTAAATCGAGTATCGCATGTGGGTTATTTTTATCTATGCGAACTTTTTTTATCACCTGATGACTTAATTTGCTGTTCATGGTAGCACCTTTATTAAAATTAGCTCTTTAAGTAATAGTCGAAATTAAATGTCAACTTTTTAACTTCTATTGATATAAAAAATCACTATAACTTTGATGATTAAAATTATATGAGCTGTTTTTTTATATGTCATATCGTAAATTAAAGTATTAATAAATGTTTCGAAATATGGTTTTTACGATTTATTCGCATATATTCATCGGTTATTTCGAGTAACTCATTTAGTGTTCTATTCGTTTATTCTGATGGTTACGGGTAACTATAGTTTTAAATTCTAACTTTATTCAATTCTATGGATTTAAATATTTTATGTTTTTTTACGCTTTTTTGATGTTTTTTTGACTTTTAAAGGTAAGTAGTCATTATTTGTGTTTTATCATAAATAATAGCGATGTAAATTATTTGGGATACATTCGTTAAAAGTATCAATAATGAATTTTTCTAATGATTTTTATCGTTAGTCTCATTATCAATTAATAATTTAAATTAATAAGATTTAATATTTTCATTAAAAGCTCAATTTAAGTCAAATATTGAGATTTAAATCTCATTTTTAACATGTATAGGTTTGAGTTATTGATTTTGGCTTTTTTATAAATATGGTTTTTGGTTATTAATTTTTATTGGTTACTAATTTTTATAAGAACGTCATTTTTAGAGAGGGGAATATTGATGATGTGTTTAAGTAAATAGACTTTATTTGTCAGAAACTGAATATCGGATCTGTGATGTTTTAAAAAGTGATAAAAAACCAATAGAATAGTAAAAATAAACCGAAGATTTAGACGAATAAGTAGTGGTTAAATATATTTAACATTTACATGGGGGGATTTAGTTTCTACAGGATCACTCTTCTATTGGCTTGGTAAAATATTTTGCACTTAGAGTTATTTACCTCTATTAGATGTTATGCGTTGCCTTGGTGGTAATTCAGGGACTGGCTTTTTATCATCGATGAGATGACGAATTGCTAAGATGGGATGGCAATAGAGCATTTTGGGGCCGGCCCAACGCATAATCACTTTCATTTGCTCTCGTTGCTTCGGTTGGTAGCAGTGTATAGGACACTGTTTGCAAGCTGGTTTTTCTTCACCATAGCGGCATTTTTTTAGGCGTTTAATCGCATAGGAAAAAAGTGTTTGGTAATGTTCAGGGGCGTCTTCAGGAGCAGGGTGTGCCTTTTCATAGATTTTTATCATTTTCTCTATCGTTACGATTTCCCGAGATATTCTTTTACCCACCATCATCGTTTCCTCACAATTAAAGATACATTTAATATATATCTTTAAGGTAACTATTCATAGGCGATTAAATCAATATAAAAGCATTTTTACCTCCAGTAATAGCAAAAATGGCATAAGATAAATTTCTTATGCCATTAACACTGTATTATCGCCAGTTGTATAACCGCTATCTTTATTGGAGCTTAATACACTGAAGCTAAGGCTCCAATGTACTTGATAAAGTAAGATTAGCTGTAGTTTAAAGGCACCTTATCGACTGGTTTGCATTATTCTCTGCATTTCATCTTTTAGATGCAGTTTTTCTTTTTTAAGTTTGGCAACCTGTTCGTTATAGCCGGCACCGGAAGGACCTTCAAGCTTGCTAATTTCTTTATCTAACTGGTGATGCTTCTCATAGAGAGATTGAAAGCGGGGATGTGTGGAGATTAATTGTGAAACTAAATCTTGATCAGCAGATAACATACTACCTCCTCAGAATGAATTAAGCCTCACTATCAGTATAACCATTGATTGTTTTATGTACATATTGAAGGGGGGGATTTACATAATTTTTATTAATTTTATGATCCTTATACTAATATTAAGTATTATCACTAAAGGATTAATGAGTTATCTATATTTTTGTAATTAAGAATCATCTATAGTGATTAAAGTGGTTGAATTGACCTACTATGTATTAAACCCTAGTTTTTAATGTTGTTATTTTTTTACCAATAGGAATTTTATGATGAAAAAAGCGATTTTGTCTGTAATGGCTGCGGTGGCAGTGTCTTCTTGTGCAATGGCGACTGAAGATTTAGGAAAGATCGCGCCATACCCGAAAGCAGAATCAGGTATGACTCGTCATGTGATCCAGCTTGATACTCAGCAAAATGAATATGACTACATGGTTGAGCTGGTTATCGGTAAAACAATCAAAGCGGATTGTAACCGCCAATGGTTTATGGGTGACTTAGAAGAAAAAACCTTAGAGGGTTGGGGATATAACTACTACAAATTAGACGAAGTCAAAGGACCTGCCTCAACAATGATGGCTTGTAGCGAGCCTGCAAAAGATCGGTTTATTACCACTCAGTTAGGTGATGAAGCATTTGTTCGTTATAACAGCAAACTCCCAATTGTTGTTTATGCACCAAAAGATATGGAAGTGAAATATCGTATCTGGTCGACAGACGATAAATTAATGAACTCTACTATGAAATAATGCATTAAAATGCCGCGTCAGTTTTCTATGATGCGGCATTTTTTATTTTGTAAGCTTTAGATTAACGAACGACAAACACGGATGTTTGTGCATGACGCACAATAGCGGATGCTGTCGAACCTAATAAATAGGTGGATGTGCTTGGATGATGAGAACCGACGACAATCAGGTCGGCATTAATGGTTTTAGCATAGTCTAAAATTTCGTCTTTTGCTGAACCAATGCTTACTTGACATGTAATTTGAGAACTTGGAATTTTAGTCTCTTTGATCACTTCTTCTAATGCCCGCATCGCGAGTGTTGCACGCTCAGCCGAATTTTTATGGCTTTCAGGTAAAATAGCGACTTCAATACCAAAAAATAGTTCTACACTCGGGATCACCGAGAAAAAGTGAATCTCAGGCTTACCCAATGTTGCCAAATATTCCACATGTTTGATGATGTTTGAATTTAAATCATCTTCTAACAGATCAATAGGAACCAATATTTTCTTATACATAGCCACCTCTTCATTTGTTATTTTAATTTGATTATATACCTATCATTTTATAAGTCATATTACACTTATGATTTTGTGATATTGGATTCATAGGAGCATGGCTATCTAATAAAGATAAATCTACACTCTATCTATAATAGAGACTAGGTTAGTCATGAATACCTTCTATTTGTGGCTTTTATCTGATTAGAGATAGAAAAATAAAGAATAACCATTCTCAATCAATGTAATCAATTATTTACAATTTATTATGGGACATTTAACAAATAATATGAGAGTATCACCATGATTAATTAAGTTATTGAAAATACACTATATTTAAATGATAATTGTTTTGCTTTTCATTAAGAAAATAAACTATGCATAAACATGAAATCCCAACTTCCGGGAAAAATGAATTCGAACTACAACAAGAGAAATTTAAAGCCGCAAAAAAAAGTACATTGATCAGTGTGGCGGTGAATACGCTGTTGTCTATTTGGCAAATTATTGTCGGTATATTTTCCCACTCATCAGGCTTAATTGCTGATGGTATTCATACACTTTCGGATTTAATTGCAGACTTTGTTGTCCTTATTGCGAATAAAAAAAGTCATAAAAAACCTGATGCTGACCACCCATATGGCCATTTTCGTTATGAAAACGGGGCTTCCCTTATTTTAGGGATTATTTTGTTGATCGTTGGTGTCGGTATGGGCTGGTCTGCGGTCGAAAAAATGATTAACCCAGATTTAATCCCCGAAGTTCATACGATTGCATTAGTTGCTGCATTAACGGCTCTGGTTGCGAAAGAAGGCTTATTCCGCTACATGCTGCATGTGGCAAATAAAGTGAATTCGAGTATGTTAGTGGCGAATGCTTGGCATGCACGTTCTGATGCTGCTTCTTCATTAGTGGTCGCTATCGGGATTATTGGGAGTTTATGTGGTATCCGTATTCTTGACCCCATTGCCGCTTTAATTGTGGGGACATTCGTTTTCCGTATGGGATTCAAATTCACTTATCAGTCTATGCAAGATTTAATGGATAAAGGAGCAGATGAAGAAACGCTCGAACAAATGAGCGATGTTCTTCGAGGTATTTCTGGAGTTAAAGGATTCCATGATTTGAAAACACGCAAATCTGGTGACTTTTTCCTTGTAGATGTCCACTTAGAATTAGATGGCCAAATGACAATTCTAGAAGGGCATGATATTGCAGTGAACGTACGGAAACAGTTAATGAAAAATCCACAAATACTGGATGTTATGACCCACTTAGACCCTTACGATAAAGATTGTTTGCATTGATTCCTATTTAAGTATTAAGCATTTTTGAAAAAGCTGACGTATTATGCGCTCAGCTTTTTTCTTTTTACGTAATCGAGAATTCGTTTTATTATTGTTAAATTATGTTGGTTCCACGATAAGCGGAAATATAAGGAATATTAGGGAAAAATGCAGTTTACCAAGCAACAACGTCATACTCTACGCACACCGAAGGTCGTTGCACTCACAAATAAACAGGGAATGAAAATTATTTTGAGTAGTTTAGGCGCCAGCTGGGTGAGCTGTATATTGCCGTTGGCGAGTGGTAAACGCGATATCATTTTAGGTTCACCTAATATGGCCGCTCAAATGGAACAGCGAGTTTATTTTGGTGCAACGGTAGGGCGAGTCGCAAATCGCATTGCAAACTCCACTTTTGACCTTGAAGGTCGTAAATATCAACTTGCGCATAATCAAGGCGCACATTGCTTGCATGGTGGGCGTGATAACTTCAGTTATCGAGTGTGGTCAATCGCTCAGCCTGATCAGCAGCAAGCGATTTTTACCCTTGTCTCTTCTGATGGTGACCAAGGTTTTCCGGGGGAGTTAAAAGTTGAAGTGCATTATGAGCTCACTGACGATAACCAAGTGGTCATTAACTACCGATATCAATGTAACCAAGATTGCCCTGTTAACTTGACTAATTACACCTATTTTAATCTTGCGGGTGAACAGTCGGATCGCACTGCATTTGAGCATGACCTCCAAATGCAGGCAGCATATTTCTTGCCACAGGATAGTGAAGGGCTCCCAACGGGAGAATGGCGAGAAGTCACTGACAGTTATTTCGACTTTAGGCAAAAGAAACGTGTTGGCTATGATTTTTTACAAGATGAAGAGCAGCAAGCGGTAGGTGGATACGACCATACTTTTGTGTTTGATGAGTCAGTGGTCGATGGGCGACAAATTGTGGCGACACTGGGCTCTCCCAATGGTGATGTGCAAATGAATATGGTGAGTACGTCACCTGCTATCCACTTGTATACGGGGAACCATTTAATCTCTGTTTTAGGTAAAAGCAAAACCTATACGCCATTTTCTGGGATAGTGTTGGCTCCACAATACCCATTTGATGGTTTAGGGCATACAGAATCAGATGGTAAAAACCCTATTATTGCCAAAGCTAATCATATTTATACCAGCCAAACTCGCTATCAATTTATTTTTTAGTATCATGTACGAGGGGCTATGATCCCTCGTAATGATCTCTTTTATTTTATTCGGAATGTTAACTGTGACTTCATTTGCTGAACTAAATGCGCTTCCTGCGGAGCAACTCTCCAATCTCAATGAATTGGGCTTTTTAACCATGACCCCAATTCAAGAAGCGGCATTACCCGCTATCCTTGCAGGCAAAGATGTGCGAGCCCAAGCTAAGACGGGGAGTGGGAAAACGGCTGCTTTTGGCCTAGGGCTATTACAACGTATTGATGCAAAAAACTTTAATACCCAATCCCTCGTTTTATGTCCAACAAGAGAATTAGCGGATCAAGTCGCAAATGAATTACGCCGTTTAGCGCGTTATATTCCTAATCTCAAAATTTTAACTTTATGTGGCGGTGTACCTTTTAGTGTTCAGCGCGATTCGTTAGTGCATGCAGCGCATATTTTGGTGGCAACACCAGGGCGTTTGCTTGACCATTTACATAAAGAAACGGTGCGGTTAGATCATTTACAGACACTGGTACTTGATGAAGCCGACCGTATGTTAGATATGGGTTTTGCGGATGATATTGACTCAGTAATCTCTTTCGCGCCAGAAGATAGACAAACACTTTTATTCTCAGCAACATGGCCGGATAGCATTGCAGCAATTAGCCGACGCATCCAAAATAATCCACAAACCATTGAAATCAATTCTGTTAATGAATTACCTGATGTGGAACAGCAGTTTTATGAAGTGTCTCGACATGACAAAATTGACTTACTGCAAAAGCTGCTAAGCCGTGAACAACCGGCTTCTTGTGTCGTGTTCTGTAATACGAAAAAGGATTGTCAGGCTGTCTATGATGCTTTAATGGACAGCCATCAAAGTGTCCTAGTATTGCATGGTGATATGGAACAGCGCGATCGTGATCAAACCTTAGTTCAATTTGCGAATGGTAGTAGCCGAGTCTTAGTAGCGACGGATGTGGCGTCTCGAGGTTTAGATATTAAAGCACTGGAAATGGTGATTAACTTTGAGTTGTCTTGGGATCCTGAAGTGCATGTGCACCGAATTGGTCGTACAGCTCGTGCAGGACAAAGCGGTTTAGCGATAAGCCTATGTTCACCAGAAGAAGCTCAACGCGCAAATGTGCTCGAAGAGATGCTTAACATGAAGTTAAATTGGCTGCCAGAGCCAACAGGATTGCGCATTACACCATTAGAAGCCCAATGGGCGACCTTATGCCTAGATGGTGGTAAAAAAGCGAAAATTCGTCCTGGGGATATTTTGGGTGCATTAACCGGAGAGGTTGGTCTAGAAGGGGATGATATTGGTAAAATCGCGATTCACCCCATGCATGCCTATGTCGCTATTAAAAAATCAGTGGCGAACAAAGCGTGGAAGCAATTACAGCAAGGTAAAATCAAAGGCAAATCAGTGAGAGCGAGATTGCTAAAGTAAATTCCTAGACTGACATTTTTGAAGCCCTAGTTGAGCAAACTGGGGCTTTTTTATCCCTATTACAATCAAAATAAGAAAATAAAACTTAATAATTTACTTTGATATTATTTCGTCTGTTTTATTCTTGCTACGATTTCTGCGAAGCGCCTTCCATTCATTTTATCGAGTTTCTTTTTTTATTTAATCTACTTAATTTTTTGGTTATAACAGCCATGTACCGCATTTAATCGGTTATTTGATTTTTATTTTTTTAGAAAATGAGTTTTTCTTAATAACCAGAGGGTTGAGTTTTTTTCTTAAAGTAAGGAGATTTGTTTTGTTGACATGGACGATAAGAACGAGGATTTTGTTTGACGATTGGTTAGAAATTCAAAACTATCAAGTAAAAAAGAAGGTACTTTCGATGCTTTTGATTCTTTCTGAATATGGGCCTCATTTAGGGCGCCCTTATGCAGATAGATTAAAACTTTCTAAATTTATTCATATGAAAGAACTCAGGATCCAAGTTTCGGGGGTACCCATTCGAGTCTGTTTTGCGTTTGATCCAAGAAGTTGTGGAATTGTGTTATGTGCAGGTAATAAAAAAGGTTGTGATGAAAATCAGTTTTATATCAAGTTGATTAAATCAGCAGATGCAGAATATGCATCCCACTTAGTGAAACCGGAGGGATTATGGGTACGTTAAGCGAGTTATTAGAAAAATGTTCACCAGAAATGCGTCAAGAAATTGATGAAGAGGTGGCGAAGTTAAGGGAAGAAGTGATGGCGTCATTAGTACCAGCGGAAAATATTGCCACGGGACAAGATGATATTTCTTCACTTGTGCCACAAATGCCATAAACCGTGCTATTTGTGATGAACAGACAGTCAACGGTATTCGATAGCGTGGAGCCTTTGACTGTCTGTAAATCAAAAAAATAACAAAACTAAATCACCCATAAATCGAGAAACTCATTAACAGGCATATTTTCAAATAATGGTTTATCCAGTGCAGCGGCTAAAATTCGCAACTGCTGAGTTTCAGGGAACTGACGCGCTAAGTTGGTTCTGAATTTCTTAAGCAACAGCGGCATACCTTCTTGGCGACGACGTTTATGACCAACGGGATATTCAATAACCACTTCGTCCAAAATTTGCCCATCTTTTAATGTGATAGTGAGCCCATTGGTGATAGAGCGTTTTTCAGGGTCATGGTAGTCCTGTGTAAATGTAGAGTCTTCGTGACACTGCATCTTGGCTCGCAGCGCATCAATTCGGCTATCTTGAGCGACACTGTCCTCATAGTCAGAGGCGGTGAGGCGACCAAAAATAAGCGGGATTGCTACCATATATTGAATGCAATGATCGCGGTCTGCCGGGTTCTGTAATGGGCCTTGTTTATCAATAATGCGCACGCAAGCTTCGTGGGTACGAATTGAAATAGACTCGATATCGTCAGAGGTTTTTCCCATTGAACTAAGTTGTTCATGCAATTGTAAAGCAGCTTCAACCGCGGTTTGAGCGTGAAACTCTGCTGGGAAAGAAATTTTGAACAACACATTTTCCATCACATAAGAGCCGTAAGGTCGCTGGAATTTAAATGGCTGACCACGGAACAGGGAGTCGTAAAAACCCCATGTTTTTGCGGTTAATGCGGTTGGATAGCCCATTTCACCTTTTTGTGCCATAAGCGCCAAGCGAACTGCACGAGAGGTGGCATCACCTGCTGCCCATGATTTACGGGAGCCAGTGTTTGGCGTGTGTCGATAGGTACGCAAGCTATGACCATCAACCCATGCAAGAGAAACCGCATTGAGAATTTGCTCACGGGAGAGTCCTAGCATTTGAGCAACGACGGCGGTTGAGGCCACTTTGACCAGAATGACATGGTCAAGACCAACTTTATTAAATGCGTTTTCGAGGGCGATACAACCTTGAATTTCATGAGCTTTGATCATGGCGGTGAGGACATCACGGATCACTAATGGTTTTTTGCCCTTAGCGAGATTTTCACGGGAAAGCCAATCGGCAGTGGCTAAAATACCACCGAGGTTATCAGAGGGATGTCCCCATTCCGCGGCTAGCCAAGTGTCGTTGAAATCTAACCAGCGGCATAAGGTTCCAATATTAAATGCCGCTTGGACTGGGTCTAATTGAAACTGTGTTCCGGGAACTTTGGTACCATTTGGGACGTGTGTACCTGGGACTATAGGGCCTAATAGCTTTTTGCAAGCTGGATATTCAAGGGATTCCATGCCACAGCCTAGGGTATCCAGTAAACAATAATAGGCAGTATCGTATGTCAACGTTGAAGTGATGGGAAAATCAATAACATAATCGACAATATCCGTCATCACTTTATCAAATTGAACATGTGGAGCCGTTTGAGTTTGCGTGGTCATTATTTTTACCTTAATTAGCGCTGTTCTATGGGAACAAAAAGCTTATTTTCTGGGCCCGTGTAGTTTGCTGAAGGGCGAATAATTTTATTATCTTGGCGTTGTTCAATCACATGAGCTGACCAGCCGGCAATCCGCGCGATAGCAAATAATGGGGTGTACATTGCAGTCGGAATGCCCATTAAGTGATAAACCACAGCAGAGAACCAATCGAGGTTAGGAAACATGCCTTTCTCACGCTTCATGACCGATTCAATATGATCGGCAATGGTGTACAAATGCCGATTCATACTTTGCTCTGAAAGCTGTAGAGCAACGGATTTAATGATGGGATGGCGAGGATCCGCCAAGGTGTAAACAGGGTGGCCAAAGCCGATAATGACTTCTGAGTTTTTAACTCGAGCCACGATATCTTGTTCAGCTTCCTCGATAGAGGCATAACGCTGCTGAATTTCTAATGAAACTTCATTGGCACCGCCATGTTTTGGTCCCCTTAATGCCGCAATGGCACCGGTAATTGCGGAGTAGAAGTCAGTGCCTGTTCCGGCAATCACGCGAGCGGCAAATGTTGAGGCGTTAAACTCATGTTCTGCATATAAAATAGAGGCGATATGCATGAATTTTTCCCACTGAGCTGGCGGTTTTTTACCGTGTAACAGATGCAAAAAATGGGCGCCAATGGAGTTATCGTCAGTCATGGTTTCAATGCGGCGACCATGGTGACTAAAGTGGTACCAATACAGCAAAATGGAACCCAGAGAGGCGAGTAATCGGTCGGCAATATCTTTAGCGCCAGCGACGGTATGCAGATCTTTTTCTGGCAACACGCAACCCATCATTGAAACTCCAGTACGAATGACATCCATCGGGTGAGTATTCGCAGGGATGGATTCTAAGGTTTGTTTCACATTCGTCGGCAAGCCTCTTAAAGGCTTAAGTTTTTCTTTGTACGCCGCCAGCTCTGTGCGGTTAGGAAGCTTATCGTGGATCAGTAAATAGGCCACTTCTTCATACTCACATTGAGTGGCTAAATCGTGGATATCATAGCCCCGATAGTGGAGGTCATTACCGTTTCGACCTACGGTACAAAGTGCCGTATTGCCTGCGGTAACACCTGATAAGGCGACTGATTTTTTAGGTTTGAATCCTGTACTCTTAAGTTGCTCATTCATCATTGATTCCTTGTAGGGGACAGAGGAGATTACAACTTGCTCTATTCACGGTTTATGGAGTGATTGGAAAGAAATTAGCGTTTTTTATTTTGTGAAAATAACGCATCCAGTTTTTCTTCATATTGATAGTAATTAATGGATTTATAGAGCTCTTCACGAGTCTGCATAAGTGGCACGACATTTTTCTGAGTGCCTTGCTGGCGTAAGGTGGTGTACACCTGTTCAGCGGCTTTGTTCATAGCGCGAAAAGCAGAAAGTGGGTACAGGGCGATGGCGATGCCAACACTTCGTAGCTCATCCAAAGTAAATAGCGGCGTTTGACCAAATTCAGTTAAGTTAGCTAATACAGGCACTTGCGTATGTTGAGTAAATTGCTGATACATGCCTAACTCAGTAATCGCTTCGGGAAACAGCATATCGGCACCCGCCTCGATGTAAGCACTTGCTCGCTCTAAAGCGGCCTCAAGCCCTTCAACGGCTAGCGCATCAGTGCGTGCCATAATGACAAAATTTTCATCTGTTCTGGCATCGACAGCGGCTTTGATTCGGTCAACCATCTCTTGAGTCGACACAATTTCTTTATTAGGACGATGACCACAACGTTTTGCGCCAACTTGATCTTCCAAGTGCAGCCCAGCAGCACCTGCTTTCGCCATCGATTTGACGGTACGGGCTACGTTAAATGCGGAGGGGCCAAAGCCAATATCCGCATCCACCATTAACGGCAAATCACAGACATCAGTAATTCGACGAATATCAATCAACACATCATCCAGCGTAGAAATGCCTAAATCGGGGATCCCTAATGAGCCAGCAGCAACGCCGCCACCAGACAAGTAAATGGCTTTATAGCCAGCTTGTTGAGCTAGAAGTGCATGGTTTGCATTGATAGTGCCGACCAATTGAAGAGGGGATTCACTGTTAACGGCATCTCGAAACTTTTGACCTGCGGAACGGCTAGACATAAACACCTCAGAGTTGGTTAATCAGTTGTAAATGACTTTCACTAACTATGTGACTTTATTAACTATAGTTAGATAGCAATTGACGTGCCAGTACGGAAGGAAAAACAGAAATTATTATTAATCCTTAAATATCAATAGGATAAAAATTTTTATTTTTATGTGACAAGAAAGCCATTTTTTAATCAATGGATTGGTGTGTTTCATTGGGTCGATGTATTGTTTCATGAAACAAAGGTGAAACATCAAAGTGCTAAGCAAACCCAAGCAGAGCAAACTCAGTGGAGAAGAACAATGGAAAAGCCCATTATTTGGACGGTGTCAGTGTCTCGTCTTTACACGTTATTTCGTGATATTAGCCCTGAATTTAGTGCACAAGCAGACATCACTCCACTGAATATCGGTTTTGAGCAAGCCGCAGAAGAAGTTCGTCGCCGTTTAAAAAAAGGACACTGTGACGCGATTATTAGCGCAGGCTCTAATGGGGCTTATTTAAAAAGTCATGTTTCAGTTCCCGTTATTATTGTGAATATTAACGGCTTTGATGTGATGCAGGCCTTGGCGAAGGCTCGGGAAATTAGCCATAAAGTTGGCATTATTAGTTATCAAAAAATTATCCCTGCGTTAGAGCAGTTTCAACATAGTTTTGGATTACAGATTGAACAGCGCAGTTATGTCACTGCCGAAGATGCTCGAGCACAACTAAAAGCACTAAAAGCCATGGGGGTAAACGTTGTTGTGGGGGCGGGATTAATTACGGATCTCGCTGAAGAAATGGGTATGACAGGGATTTTTATCTACTCTACACAGACCATTCGACAAGCCTTTTCTGATGCTATCGAACTCAGCAGAATGTCCCATCGCCATGTAACTGAACAATCACGTTACCCTCAGCAGAATACAGCAAAAGTTAGACACACGATTAATGACCTGATTGGCTTATCGCCTGCAATGGAGCGAATTAGGCAAACCATTATGTTGTATGCCCGTTCAGATGCTACGGTGTTGATACAAGGTGAAAGTGGCACGGGGAAAGAGATGGTGGCACAAGCTATTCATCACGAATACAGTTTGTTTAATCAGCAAAAACGCAGTAAACAGCAAATGCCGTTTGTGGCGGTTAACTGTGGTGCCATTCCTGAAACATTACTGGAAGCTGAACTGTTTGGTTATGAAGAAGGTGCATTTACTGGTTCGCGTCGCGGCGGTCGTGCAGGGCTGTTTGAATTAGCGAATGGCGGAACCCTTTTTCTCGATGAAATCGGTGAGATGCCGATAGCGTTACAAACTCGGTTATTGCGTGTGTTGGAAGAGCGTTCCGTGGTACGAGTTGGGGGGTATCGACCTCTACAGGTTAACGTTCGTGTGATTTGTGCAACCCATTGTGATTTGGATGAATGGGTAGCACAAGGCAGATTCCGTGGCGATCTTTTCTATCGCCTAGGTGTCCTTCGCATGAAAGTTCCCGCATTATCAGAGCGTAACGAGGATATTTTCACGCTGGCAGAGCGATTATTGAAACTCGCTTTTGCTGGATTACAGCTTCCGCTTCCAGCCTTTAGAGTTCAGCAACTTCTCAGTTGTCGAGACTTTTTTCTCTCCTATTCATGGCCTGGAAATGTAAGAGAATTGCGTAACTTGATGGAACGTGTTGCGCTCTATTGTAGTGCCTATGCAGATAAAAGCATCAACCCAGACATGCTCAAGATGCTATCACCAGAAAGGCGAACAGAGGTAAATCCGGCAAAGTCTCGGGAAGTAACCGAGACGTTAGAGGAAGTGATGGCAAGGTTTAATGGGGATCGTAAGGCGGTGGCGGAGTATTTTGGTATCAGTCGTACAACTTTATGGCGCCGGTTGTCTTCGTCCTAGTTTTCACTGTGGCTGTGTTGGCTTCACTCGCTAACCCTAGTCACATACTAGTGTATGCTCCTAGGGATTAGCTCATTTGCCGCCTTGCCACAGCAAAAACTAGTTAGAAGACTATTAGAAAGCGATCAAAAGACTGCCAAAAACAATAGAAAGGCAATTAGAAGGTAACTATTAAAGTAAGATAATAATGTATAAAAATGGGTGTTTAGATAATGAATACCACTAATTAAGTATATTGATAAGCTTGAGGCTAATTAATTAGCAAAATTAGTTTTGAATAGATTTCTTTTTAAGAAAAGTGATAAATATATTTTGAAAGAGGGAATAGGAGTAAGGAATTGTGTTTCAAAAAGTAACGATAGGAGTTTTGGTTTTATTGGTTTATCTCATTGATAATAAATGATTTGATTGTTTTTATGGCGATTTTTTAGGGGTTTTTACTGCATAAAAAAACGTGATTTTTCTCACATAAATAAATTTACTAGTCATCATTAGTTTTTCTCATTGTCATTCCCGTCTTGAAAGATCTATATTGCGCTCAAATTAGCCTCATCTATTTAATTTCATCACTGCACTAGTCGCTAAAATATATTCATTTTCATGAATAATTTTGCCGTGATTATCGACGTCTGCAGCGCACAATATTTACCTTATTTTTTGGAGAGTAGGACGTGAAAATGTCCACCATGTTAATGCGTAAAGGCGACAATACCTTTGTACCTGTTGCAGGCTTAACGTTATTTGCTATTGCTTCAGGTTACCTGATGAGCTTGATCCCGCTATCAATGGGTAGCTTTGGCATTGATACGCAATATGCAGGCTGGTTAGCGAGTGCCTACTATATTGGTTTATTAATTGGCTCAATGATGATTGAGCCCGTGATCGCAAAAATTGGTCACCGTCTCTCCTTTATTAGTTTCCTATTAATGTTGGCAGCAACGGTTGTTTTACTGCCATGGACACCGACGATTGAAGCTTGGCTACCAAACCGTTTAATTGCGGGTATTGCGGTAGCAGGGATTTTCGTGGTGGTGGAATCTTGGTTATTGATTGGCGATAACCCAAAAGAGCGCGCAAAACGACTGAGTTTCTATATGACCTCATTATATGGGGGAACGACACTCGGGCAGCTCGCTATTGGTATGATTGGTACTCAGGGAGTCGTTCCCTTTATTGTGGTACTCGGTTTACTGCTTGTGGCAGTTTTACCGCCTTTATTGGTACGCCAAGGGCAACCGGCAAGTGGTTTGCATCAAAAATTATCATTTAAGCAGATCACTCGTTTAAGTAAGCCCGCCATTATAGGCTGTATGGTATCCGGTATTGTGATGGGAACCATTTATGGGTTAATGCCACTGTCTTTGAAGAAAGATAATTTTACAACGGATCAAGTTGGCGTTCTGATGGCATCCATTATTTTGGGTGGCATGTTAATTCAGCCAGTGATCAGTAAACTGTCGGTAATGATGAGCAAAACCTTATTATTGGCCATGGTGTCATTGTTAGGTGTTTTTGCGATGGGCATGATTTACATCTCATCAGACTATGTGGTGATGATTGTGGCACTAGCTTTACTAGGAATGTCATCATTTGCCTTGTATCCGATTGCGATCACTTTAGCGTGCGATAACTTGGATTCGTCATTTATTGTGGCAGCGACCCAAGTGATGTTATTTAGTTATAGCGTGGGCTCTGCGATGGGGCCTATCGCGGCGGGTACTTTGTTAGAACAACATAGCGGGTTAACTAACTTCTTCTTTATTGTGCTATTAGTGACGGCAATTTATATGCTGATTGCAAGTTTACGTCGTAAGGCCAGTGTGTTGGTAAATTGATCGGATTGGCAAATTGACCGAGTTGGGTAAATCGCTCGCTACTAGCAATGAAAACAAAAAAACGCGCTATCTTGAATGAGTAGCGCGTTTTTTTATGGCTATTTTTTCTTATTAAGATTGGCGAGAGCAAGCTCAGGTTGGTGTGAATGAAGCATGTTTGGCGTTGTGATTTTCTGCTCCCACAGCTCCCCAAGTTTAAAGTCCCAAGAGAGTGGGCTGATCACGGTACGTCCCGCATTGGGTGCAAAGGTGAGTTCACTAAAATAGAGTTTGTTTTCTGCCATTAAAAAGTCAGCTCGGCAGTAATCAAATGGCGTCACTAAAATTTCGGCCAGTCTCAGCATTTCTCTAAATTGGGTTGGCTCACTGACTGGTTCTAGCATTTGAGGATAACCAAAACTCACCGGCTGCAATTGCCATTCCGTGTCATAAAGGTTGATAAACTCGGTGCCATCTTCGTCGGTATAATCGATTTCTGCGTAAGCGGGCTTACCAGAGAAGCAGTGAATACGACAGGTTTCGGGTACCAGCTTTCTTTTTTTCTGCTCAAACAAATCGATATATTCCTCGCAAATAATCTGCGCAGGAATATTTTTATAGTGGCGCTCGCGAGTAATGTAATAGAGATTTTTGAGTAAATGGAATGACAATTTGTCTTTGGCTTTTTGCAAATCAAAGCGGGATTTATCGGTACAAATAATACTGCTGCCGCTGTCGTGGGTGCATTTCAATACAAAGCGTTGGGGCAACTTTGTGATATCGATTTCATCCACATGTTGATAAGTCGCGAGAATAGGGACGATATGTTCCTGTCCGATAGTCTGTGTAACATAGTCGCGCACCGCGAGTTTATCGGCGAATTGACTATGCAGTGGATTTCGGTCATGGATCATACGGAAATTCACTTTTTCATTAAAGCTTTTCGGTGCATTAAAGTTAGGGTAATACCCTAGTTTTTTAATAAATTTATTCGTGAGATAACTTTTGTCACTCATGATTAGCGCACGGAATTTTTTTAGAAAATATTCTGTTTTTTTCATAAACAAGCAACCATTCTTAATAAATTAAGATTTTATTAATTTTTTTATAATTGGAATTATATTAATCATTTTTTAAATGATGATTAAATGATAACGGTAATATTATCGCCAATATTAAGAGTTCCTTAAGAATTTGATTTAATGTAATGCTAGTTAACTGATATTTAATCAAAATATAGCCAAAAATTAATCAATTGATTATATTTGCATGCTGTATATCAATTGTTTAGTTTACTGATTAATTAATTTTAAATTAAATAAGTATTTCAAATTCAAGTATTGGCTAGGTAAAGTTAATTATAAATAAATTTGAGTCAATACCTGAAATCTTAAAAAAACGAAAAATAATAAATAGATGATAGAATAGATAAAATAGTTTATCACTAAACTATTTAGCTTAAGATGAGTAAATCGATGAGCTCATCATATGGATTGCCGAAATAATTTATGTGATAATCATCACACATAACTATCCTTTCAATTATTATTAATTTATGGTCATTCGCCCGCATCAACACTGGTTCTTTAGGTTGTTCGACTGGCACGGTTCCGTGTTGTCTAAAATCACCTTTAGATTATCGCTTAATATTATGATGTCCATTGTCGCTATTTTAATCTATCAATGGTACGAGCAATTAGGAATACATCTGACAATAGCCCCATTTAGCTTATTAGGAATAGCGATAGCTATCTTTTTGGGGTTCCGTAATAACGCCTGCTACAGCCGTTTAGTTGAAGCCAGAACGCTTTGGGGCGCAATATTAACCAATCAACGTAATATTTTAAGAAACATAAAAGGATTATTACCGAATGATCCTGAAGCGCATCGCACATTTGCTAATTTGTTGATTGCGTTTAGTTGGAGCTTAAATCACGAACTTAGACGCACTAACCCAAATATCGATTTGTATCGTTTATTGCCACGGGATGTTTTTTTAGATGTCATTAAAAGCCCTTTTCCGACCAGCCGAATTCTTATGCATATTGGTTTGAGTGTGGGGGCATTACGAGATAACAATCTGATCAGTGATGTTCTGTTTCAGTCCATCAATAAAGATGTGAACGGGTTATCTGAAGTTTTAGGCGGCTGTGAACGTATTTCGAATACGCCGATCCCTTTCGCTTATACACTGATCCTGCAACGTACGGTCTATTTATTTTGTACATTATTACCGTTTGCACTGGTGGGGGATTTACATTATATGACGCCTTTGGTTTCCGTGTTTGTTTCCTATACGTTTTTAGCGTGGGATGCATTAGCGGAACAATTGGAAGACCCATTCGATGTATTAGATAACAGCTTGCCACTGAATGCGTTATGTACGGGGCTTGAACGCAATGCTCTTGATATGATTGATGCTAAGCAGTTACCACTACCACCTAAGCCTAATAAATACTTTAATTTATTATGATGTTAATTCGCGGCCTTCATTATGAAATATAGCATGATGAAAGCCGCGGCTATTTATTAATGGCGTAAATACACATGGGGGGTTGCCGTTTCAGGATGCGGCTGAACCCCTAAATCAGCTTGATACCATCGAGTCAAATTCTCGGTAGTTAACACTTCTTGTGGCGTTCCAGCCACCACTAATTTCCCTTGATGAATAAGATACACTTTATCGGCATAGAGCGCGGTGAGGTTCAAATCATGCAGTACACAACAAACTCCTAGCGGCCTTTCACGGGTAAGCTGATGCAAAAGTCGTAAACTGTGTTGCTGGTGATATAAATCAAGGGCTGAAGTGGGCTCATCAAGAAATAAACAGGCTGGCGTTGGCTCTGGTTGCCATAACTGAGCTAACACTCGAGCAAGTTGAACACGCTGCTGTTCACCACCGGATAATTGGCGATAATCGTGATGGCGTAGTGGGGTGCAATGGGTTTGTTCCATAGCAATATCAATGGCGTGCTGCTTATGTTCAGAACCGTAAGGTGTTCTTCCCATTGCCACAACATCCTCAACACTGAACGCAAACTGTAAATGACTATGTTGTTTCATTACAGCGCGTTTTTTAGCCAGGTTTTGAGGCTCCCATTCCGGTAGTGGGCGACCTTCTAGCTGGCATTCACCTTGAGAGGGAGAAGTGTAGCCTGTGAGCAATTTCAATAAACTGGATTTGCCGGCACCATTAGGGCCAATGATCACCACCATTTGATTTTGTTGTATAGATAAACTGATATCGTCGATTAATGTTCGGTTATTAATACGATAACTGAGGTTTCTAGCGTCGAGTAAATTGGGCATCCGTTAGATCCTTCCTGCAGGTTGGCGCAGTATGAGCCATAAAAAGTAAGGTCCGCCAATCAAACCCGTTAATAAGCCCACGGGGATTTCTGCGGGAACGGCTAAAGTGCGAGCAAGGGTATCAGCTGCTAAGAGTAAGCAAGCACCCACTATGGCAGAACCAGGAATAAGCCAACGATGATCTGGCCCTAATGTCATACGGATTAAGTGAGGGACAACGAGCCCGATAAAGCCAATCACACCACTCATGGCAACGGCGCAGCCAATTAATAAAGCGCTTAGGAATAATAAAATAAACTTACTACGCTCAACATTTATCCCTAAATAGTGTGCGTCTTCATCCCCTAATTGTAGAATATTTAGCGTATTGCCCTGCCATAAGCAGAGTAAGCACGTAGGGATAATCACGCTGGCGGCAATTGCTAACGATATCCAATTCACATTGCCTAATGACCCCATCATCCACAAACTAAATGTGCGTAATTGTTGGTCATTACTCATATAACTTAGTACCCCAATTAGCGACATACACAGGGCATTAATGGCAATTCCTGCTAATAGCAGCCGTGCCAAATTACCATTAGACATACGATTGAGACTAAAAATGATCAGCGAAACCGCTAAACTGCCAACGAATGCTGCACCAAGATGACCGTAATTGAGCATTAATGTGGGTAAGGATAACGGTAAAATGATGAATGCGGCCACACACAATGCAGCTCCGCTACTGATCCCTAATAAGCTAGGGTCGGCGAGAGGATTGCGAAATAGCCCTTGCATCATCGCACCGGAAACCGCTAAAGCCAGCCCCACTAAAATGGCGAGTAACACTCTTGGTAGACGAATAGTGAGCCAAATTTGCCAGTCAGGATCGGTTGATGGTGCAAACCAAAGCGCTTTTAAAGGTAAGTTAATTGCGCCAGCGGTGGAGGCAGCCAGCGTGACTGTCCCCAGTAGCACCAATAACATTAGAATTTTAAATAAAGGGTGCTTAAAACGACTCATTCGCTTTTTTCTAACGCCTCTCTTAACTGCTGCATGACCTTGGGCGTACTTAAGCTGAAGCTCAGCATACCAGTATCATCCACGACTAAAATCGCGCGATTTTTTCCTGCCGGAGTGAGTGCTAACCCCGGTAATTCCCAAACCTTATCAATACCACCGAGTGATTTCACACCTTGTTCAGACACGACAACGAGGTCGGGTTGGCTGTAAATCAAACCTTCTTGGGAAAGCGGTCGGTAACTGGTGAAATTATGCATGGCATTTTGTGCGCCCACTGCGGTGATCATGCTATCTGCTGCAGTTTGTTGCCCTGCAGCCATCGGCTGTACGCCGCCATGACTCATCAAGAAAACCACTTTTTTATTCAAAGGGCTGGTTGGAACGGCAAGTAGCTCGGTATTAAATTGTTCGACTAACTTTTTTCCGTTCTCGGGTAACCCCACCGCATTAGCGATGGTGGTGATTTTTTCAGGAATGGCTTCTAATTTCGGTTTTCCGGTCACTTTAATCACTTTAACGCCGCTTTTTTCAATTTGGGTTAATGCGATTGAAGGTTGGGAAAGCTCACTGGCGAGCACCAACGTTGGACGCAAAGAGAGTACGCCTTCTGGATTCAGTGTTCGCATATAGCCGACATCGGGCAATTTAGTTGCTTGCTCTGGATGTAAACTGCTACTGTCGCGCCCAACCAGACTGCCTTGTGCGCCAAGCGCATAGACTATTTCAGTTACATCACCGCCGAGTGTCACTAAGCGGTCAGCGCCATGGGCAACCAACGAGGTTGCCAGTGTGATTACCATTAGAAGCCATTGTTTCATCGTCAAATACCTGTGTTAGATTCTTGGCAGGGACATGACTTGCTGGCGCCAGTGTTCTTGCTCTGGCGTCCCTTCAGTGCGCTGTCCGTACATTTGTGCGATTTGGTTGCCTTGGTCATCAAACACTTCAAGGCTGGTAACGAATCCATCTTCCGTTGGTTTACGAGTGACCCAACATTCTGCAACGCCATTTTCAATCATATGCAGGGTGAAATCAGGGTTGAAAATGTTCAGCCATTTGATGTCAGAACCTTCAGTTTGATGTGGCATCAAACGTTTGATTTTGCCTGTGAAAATCTGCACACACCCACGGTTACCTACGAAAATCATAATTTCGTTTTGATCAGCGAAAGCAGTATTAACCAGCTGATTGAATGAATCATTTGGCACCTGCCAAGCTAAATCATCACTGACCGCGCGGAACACTTGTTGACGGCTTAAGTTATTCTTCTTCAATAAAATGAAAAATTGATGAACATCCGTCATATTGCGCCACTCTTGGTCAAGCTGTTGTTTTAGCTCATCGCTGATTGGTTGTGCGTGATGTGGCTGCACTTTTTCAACCGCTAACAGTGGGTTTTCGGTAGTGGTGTATTTTTCGATAAGCGCATTCCATGCATCCATATCGGTTTCATCAGTGGTATACACTTTGTGCAGTGCATCGCCATGTTTATCAAAGAATTGGATACTATGGCGTTCACCGTGTTTTGCCTCTTCAGTGAGCACAAAAATACTGTCCCAATGAGAGAAAAACATACGCAAATCCAGTGCGCGTGGGTTGAGAATTAAACCACCATGAGGGCTAAATTTGGCATTTTCATAGCGACCGACTTGCTCATGAACCACATACTCATTACGAGTAATAGCCTTGACTGAACCGACAGCTTCCAAAGCAGTTAATAACGTTGGCGCATCAATGCTCAGGCGTTTAGCTTTATCACGCCCAACACGGCTATGTAATAATTCCCCTTCAGAAACATTCAGATAAGCGGCGAGATCTCTCGCATACTTAGCTTTATTATCTGCTTTGGCTTGTTGATAACGTTCGAAAAGTGCTGAATTCACAGGTTTCTCCTTTATGTAGTGTGAATTACCAATATAGTGTGAATTACCATTGGAAGCTGACGAGCAGCTTAGCATTACGACCATCTTGGGGAATCCCCTGAGAGGAGTAATACTCTTTGTCAAAAGCATTTCTTAAAACAACACTGGTACCTAACCCTTTAAGACTTCCATCGCCTTGATAATTTAGATAGAAATCATGAACGGCATAGCCCGGTTGTTGTTTCAATTTGGATGTTTTATCGAAATCGGTATGGGTAGTGAACTCACCTAACCAACCTACAGAGAAACCGCTGTCCGCAATAGGAACGGAGAGGTTGCTGGTAAGCGAGTCTGGTTTAATGGATTCAATGGCTTTGCCAGTATATTCATTGACGCCGACAGTGTGGTTATAAGCGAGCCCCCACGCAAAGTAGTCGGTGGTGTAATCCAATGACACATCCGTTCCCCAAATTTTGGCACGCTTGGTATTGATGGATGTGGTGTAGTTATTATTCCAGTTAACACGGTCTGTATTGACGTAGGTGTTAATGTAATCTTTGGCTTTCGTATCGAAATAGCTGGCTTTGAAGCGCAGGTTATCGCGAGCCATGAGTAGGTCATCAAAACGTAAGCCAAAACCATATTCTGCAGTACGTGTGGATTCAGGTTTTAAGTCTGGGTTAGGGCGCCAATAGTTGGAAATAGGGCCGCCTTTGAAGTGAAGAGAATCGTTGTACATCTCCATCATCGTTGGTGCACGGAAAGCTTCAGAGTATGATGCAAACAGCATTGACCAGTCGGTTGGAGTGATGCTCACCGCCGCTTTTGATGACCATTGATCTTCTTTGACATCTTTATTGCCCTTGGCGGTGGACTTGTAGTTGTCATAGCGGGTACCCAAAATGAAGGAAACAGGTAAATCTTTTAGCGTGATTTCATCCTGAATAAAGCCAGCGGCAAAGGTGATCTCTGCATCAGGGAACTGAGTGGTTCCAGCGTAAGGAGTCTGTTTTTGACGATATGCTTCAGTACCGTAGGTGAAGTTATGTGCAGCGAGTGGTAACTCATAGATATCAGAGCGGTTATCCAACTTGATACCATACGTTTTTTGGCTGCGACCTTCGTAGTTAGACTCTTTCCCTTTGGATGTGATATTCACATCAGAGTAATACGGAGTCGCTTTTAAATTGAGCCATGAATTATCGTCTGGATTTAACTGATAGGTGGCTTGCAAGTCACGCTGACGCGTCGTACGGTTAACCTGTTTATTATCTTTGCTGGTGGCGAGTTGTTGCGGGTCTTTTGGCTCATAGGCATCATTATTGTAATAACGAATCTGCCCAGACAGGGTTTGCGCATCATCCAGTTTCCATGTGCCTTTACCGAGCATATTGGCAATGGTTTCTTTGTTATCCATTTTTTCGCCGCCGCCAAGACGAACATCACCGCTTTCTTTCGTCACAAAGCTGAATAGGCCGTCAAAGTCATCGGTTTTACCAAAAGCGGAGCCGCCAAAGCCAAAGCTGTGATCCCCTGTTGCGCCTTGAGTAAAGACACGGAAACCTTGGTTTTGACCTTCACGCAGTAAATCTTTCGCATTCACGGTTTCCCAAGCAATCACGCCACCCATAGCGCCGCTGCCGTATAAAAGCGCGGACGGACCACGAATAATTTCTACTTGTTTGATAAGCGCAGGGTCAAGGAATGTGCCGTTAATGTGCCCAGTATCTGTACCTTGGCGAACGCCATCGACGAGCGTCAAAATTCCACGACGGTCAAAACCGCGCATGCTGATATCTTGGCCGTTAGTACGGCTAGTTCCTGTCAGTGCAATACCCGGCACTTTGCGCAAAATATCGTTAGCATTGTTGGCTGTTTTGGTTTCTGGTGAATCATTTTTAATGACGGTAACCATCATCGGCGTATTAAAGCTATCTCGCTCATTACCCGTGGCATAAACCGTCATCACATCGTGGTGACTGTTAGTTAAATGATTATTGTTAGTTGGAGATTTTTCAGTCTGTGCGGTTGCCATTAGAGGCAGCAAGGCACTCGCCAGCACAGATAAGCGTAATACTTGAGACATACAGGTGATACTCCCTAAAAATTGTTAACTCTTTGATGAGTGCGATGCACCGTTAAAAACAGATTTATCATCAGAGCGTTATGGCGTGTTTATAGGGTGTTGAGACAAAGACGCTTTCAACGGAATAGGGGAAAAGGGGTATTTGAACCCAACAAGCGATGATAGGGTTCGAAAGTTCGCCTTGAGGTTATCCAGATTTACAGCAGCAAAGCCCGTAATAAACACCATAAGAAACTGTGTCCTGATGTATAGAGTTAAGCTGGCTGCCTAGTATGACGACTTAGGTGGCTTGCGAGATAGATTGTGTTTTTAAAGCTAATTGTATTTTTGAAACAAACCGTCTTTTTAATGCAGACTACGTTGTGAAAACTAAAAACTATTTGGTCAGAATTAATTTACCTGTGCGAGTTTGGCGCAATTGATAAATTTCACCTCGGTGCTCAATGGAAATTTTGCCTGATGCACCTAATAATTTTTGGCTTTCAATAAGCCCATTTTTAGCAGCAAAATCAGTCAATGAGGTTGATTTTGTGGTTTCTTCAATAATGTCAGAAAGTGGCTTGGTCATGTTGTTCACCACAGAAATTTTGTTGTCAATAAGAATGATATTGATAATTATTATCTTTAAAAGCATTGGCAATATCAAGTGATTTTCACAATTGATCAACAAACATTGCTAACCAACAAAAGCGCCGTATCACAAATGAGGAGCTACATTTATGATGTAATAGAGATTTACCTGACTTTTTGATGGCGAATTGAACCGATTCTGAAATGACTCAAAACTGTTAGTACATATTTGTTTTTAAAAGCTCTATACACTCTTGGGCGCCGCGTTTGAGTACTTGGCCTTTTAAACAAACGACATGGACAGGAAGCACTAAGCCATTCGGGGTGTTTTTAAATTCTAAACGCTTGAGTAAACCTGCCTCTAAGTCAGTTTTGATTAATGAAGCGGGTAAGTTTCCCCAACCCATCCCTTTTTTAACCAATTCTAACGCCATCGTAAAACTATCTGTGCGCCAATAATGGCTAGAAACGATAGAGCGAAAATCACTGATAGGATGGTGAGGGCTCGCGACAATAATTTGGCGTGTTTGAACGAGATCTTCGATATACAGCGCATTACTCGGTTTATTAGAGGGGTAATCGGCGCTGATGGTCGCTGTTAATGATTCATAACCAATACATTCGAATTGTTCCTGAGCATTGACATATAACCCACCGAAGGCAATAGCTAGCTGAAGACGTTCGCTGTGCAGTAACGGCAAAATATCGTCTTGAGGCGCAGTGATCAGCTCCACATGCATCAAGGGGTAACGTTGGCTCAATGTATGCAAGGCATCAACTAACACATTGGGATTAACCCCTTCAGCCACACCGATCGTGAGCGTGCTTTCCACGCCTTGGGTAAGTTCCCGTGAGAAAACATTCAACTGACGCAAGTTATCCACAATATTTCGGGCATAAGGGGCGAGGGAAAGCGCTTGTTCTGTCGGTTTGGGTTCTCGCGTATGGCGCTCAAACAGCGAAAAACCAAGTTCAGCTTCAAGGTTGGCAATCGCCATGCTAACCGCGGAAGGGACTTTATGCAGCGATCTAGCCGCTGCGGAAAAAGAGCCTTTATCGAGCACGGTGAGAAAAATCATCAGGTTTTCGCTATTAAATGGCATCTTAGACCTTTCAGTTTTGTTGATAGTAGCTGACTTTTATTATCATTAATGTTGATTTAATTTACCAGTCTTCGGCAAACAGAATATGAGATAAAAAATGCAAGGTATTAAACGTAAAGTGGTTTTTATTACGAGCTACGAAGTCATTGGCTGGATGATTTCATCGTTGGCACTGGCTTTTCTTTCGGGGAATTCCGCGGGAACCACGGGGCCTTTAGCGCTGGTGATCACCACGATAGCGGTGACATGGAATTTTATTTTCAATGTGGCATTTGAATATTGGGAATCAAAGCAGAAATCAAGAATTAGAACGTTTAGACGTCGTTTCGCCCATGCGGTGTTATTCCAGCTAACGCTGGTGGTATTTTTGATCCCACTGATTGCATGGTGGCTATCAATATCGCTCTGGCAGGCGCTTATTTTAGATTTTGCCCTGATTATCTTTATCCCGATTTATACCTTTTTCTTTAACTGGGCATTTGACAAAATTTTTGGGTTACCAAAATCCGCATTGGCGCAAGAAGAAACCACTGCATAAAGTGAAGGAGATGGCAATGATGCCATCTCCTTGGTTATTAAGCTTATTTCACGCTAAAAATCTGGTGATATCCTTTAGGATTTAAACGCAAAAATAGCAGTAAAGTCATCATAACCAGGACACAGTGCAGCAACCAAACAGGGGTAAAACTGTGGCTAAATTGCTGTAATGCTGCCGCAACTAAAGGTCCAAAAGCGGCGATGATAAAGCCGCCTGCTTGCATTAAGGCCGTCAGGATCCCCGCGCTAGCAGGGTGGGGGATATGATCTAAAGAGGTAATAATGGTTAAGGCGAAGCAGCCACCCAAACCACAGCCCAATAGACCCACCCACAGCAACGGTAGCGTGTTAGGAAACAGGATTAACCCGGCAAATCCCAAGGCTTGGCTTACCAGCGTCACAGTGAGCCAAAAACGGCGGTCAATATTATGGGACGCTAATATCGGGATCATCAGTGCCGCAGCCGCTTGGAAAATGGTTAAAACCGCTACCAGAGAACCGCTTTCTGTAGCACTGAAACCTTGTTGTTGAAAGAAAGGCGCCAGCCATGTCACGGCAGTTGCGTAACCCGCATTCACTAAACCAAATCCCGCCATTAATAGCCACGCTCTGGGCTGCTTAAGATAGGTTAATACACTCAACTGAGCTGGTATATTTTTCGTGTCTGAAGAACGAATATTTATGATGACGGCAATCAGAGCGATCAGTGCTGGCAATGCAAGCCATGCAAGCCCACTTTGCCAATTCCCAGAAAGGTGGGTAATTAGCGGTGTTAATTGCGCTCCCAGCGCGCCACCGACCATAAGCGTGGCTGAATATAACCCCGTCATGGCGGCCATTTTTTGCGGAAACGAAAACTTTATCAAGCCGGGAAAAACCGCTTGAATATAAGCTGCTCCCATTCCACACAAAAATGCGGTCATTAACAGTGCGTTCGCATCAGAAACAAATAATCGGCAGAAAGAGCCTATCAGCAGCAGTAACATCGCGAGGCTAATCCCCAATTTATCGCCCAATTTTTGATTTAACGCGGGGACGAGCAAAGCCCCAAAACCCATGAGTAACATGGGGATCAGCGTTAACAGCGAAACGCTCTGGTAGCTCATTCCGGTGGTTTGAATGATATTATCGATGACTGGCCCAGGCCCTGTCATAAAAGGGCGTAAATTGATACCGACAAGGGCAATCGTCAGAATCAAGCCAAAAGAGGCAGAAAGTGGTTTTTTCATGTTTACGCGTGATGCCGTTGCCACCAAGTTTGATACAGCATGGATTGCGTCTCATCCTTTGGTTTTAATTGGATAAATTGCAAACCACTTTGTTGGTCAGGAGAAACTCTTAATGCTTCAGCTATCGCCTCTGTCGACAATCCAAAAGGTTCAGCATCTTGGTTCGAATAGGCATAAACGACACGTTTAATGCCAGACATCCGGATCGCAGCAAGGCACATCGGGCAAGGCTGACCGCTAGCATAGACGGTGCAATCATCGAGTCTGATGCTATTTAGCGCCTCTCCCGCTTGGCGTAATGCGAGTAATTCAGCGTGTGCAGTCGGGTCGTGTCGTTCCAACATTTGGTTCACGCCAGTGGCAATAATTTGCCCATTTTTGACGACCACTGCACCAAATGGGCGTCCACCTGCGGCGACATTGTCAGAGGCGAGGGTGATTGCATGTTGTAAAAATTGTTTATCGAGCATGACTTGTGCTCCTGATTTATCGAGTATTCTAATAAGATTACTGATGAGTTGACATGGTGTCATTTCAGTAATGTCCATCAAATGCGTTGTTCCCTTCAATCTAATCAAAAATTGTGATATTTAAAAATTAAATAATTAAATCTCAGGTATTAAAAAAATGAATTCGTTGCTTAACTTTGTGCTATTGAAAACATTCGTTACCGTTGCAGAAACGGGAAATTTTACGGTGGCTTCACAGCAATTAAATTCAACGCAATCGACGTTGAGCCAGCAAGTTCAGCGATTGGAAAGTCTTGTTGGGCAACCGTTGTTTGTCAGGGGGCACCGGGTGTTAACCCTGACAGAAACAGGGGAAGTGTTGCTGGGATATGCGAAAAATATTCTGGCACTTAATGATACGTTTTTTATGAAAATAACAGGAAATGCGATTATTCAAACTCTGCGATTAGGGTTTCCTGAAGATTTGGCATCAGGCTTAGTGACACCAACGTTGGCGGCCTTTATGCAAGCGCATCCGAATGTCCGATTAGAGGTGACTAGCGGATTGAGTCGCCAACTACAGCAACGCTATCAGCACGGTGAGTTGGATTTGATCATTGTGAAACAACGAAAAGGGGAGTTTCATAGTGAGTATCATTGGTCAGAGCCTCTGTGCTGGCTAGCGAGTCGCCAGCAATATGTTCTTCCCACGGATTCTGTTCCTCTGATTGTTTTTCCAGAAAATGGGCTGTACCGGAATGATATGTTTAGGTTGTTAGATAATGAGCAACGCCCTTGGCACATTACATACACCTGTACCAGTCTGGCGGGAATCCAAAGTGCGATTACCGACGGATTAGGTGTTAGCCTGTTACCCGTACGCGCTAAATTACCTCAGCATCGAATCTTGACAGCAGAAGAGGGGTTTCCTCCTGCCCAAGAGATGGAACTGGCGATGCATTTCCACAAAGAATCATCGGAGATGGTTTCAGTATTGGCGGCGCAGTTAGCTCATCAATTAGAACCGCGTTAATTGGCGATGGGCTTGAGCAAATCACTGTAAAGTTCCGTTAAGACTCCATTTGCCATAAATTCTTTCCTGATCCATTGGGTGACTAGCCCTGTCGCAGAGTGTTGAGTGGCTAATAGCATGTGAGAATCCTGCCTTGGGTTTTGTATTTGCTTAGTGACTAAGACACCGGTTTTCACATGTTCTTTGACCATATAGTCGGGTAAGAATCCGATCCCTTCACCTAAGATTTGGCACTGGCATTTGGTATTGAAATCGGGCACTTGAATCGCCTCTTGCCCGTGTAGTAACCATCCAACGCGTTTATTGATGGTATGCGCGGTATCTTCCACCATAATATTTGGGTAGAGGCGCAGTTGGCTTTCGGCAATGGGCTCAGGCATTAAGGCTAAAGGGTGGCTAGACGCTATGGCAAATTGCCAGTGTATGGCACCAATTTCGGTGTAATCAATCCCGCCGCCATCCATGAGTGTACCTGGCGCCCCAATCGCAATATCCGCATGGTTATTGATAATGGCATCCCAAACACCGTTATACACTTCCGTGGTCACAGTTATCTGGCAGGTACCAAATTGCTTTTTCAAGATTTGCAGCAATTTTGCCGTATGGTAAGGGGTGTAGATCAACTGATTGATACAGATGCGAACACGGGCTTCAATCCCTTGTTCAATGGAATCGATACTTTTTTTGATGAGATGAAAATTATTCAAAAGGTCGGTGGCTTTGCGATAAAAATAGTATCCCGCTTCGGTCAATTCAATATTACGGGTATCGCGGATAAACAGTGCGACATCTAAATAGGTTTCGATACGTTTTATAGTGTAGCTCACCGCGGAAGTGGTAATTCCAAGTTCTTCGGCCGCTTTACTGAAACTGGCAAATTTAGCCGCGGTGGTGTAGGTCAATAAATTTTCTTCGGTAAAAATAGAGTTCATGTATTGTGTCCCAAAGTGCGTGAAAATTAGCCTAAATAACGTTTTCTGTGAATACAATTCAATAGCTTAAAAAACAGGCTTTTTATTGATTGTTTTTGATAGCCCTCTGCGGGGATATTTATCTATTCTGTACAATAAATAGTATTTAATTTATGTCACCACAAAAAGCAACTAATGAAATGCATGTTCACATTCAAACTAATTAATATTATTGAATTAAATGAAAAAACAGCCATTGGAGGATATCGGGTTTGTAAACAAAAAATCACAATGTTAACAATTTAAAAACCTTTGATTTGATGGCTGTCACAAAATTGAAGAAAGAATAAATTGGCAAACAGATTAACAAAATAATTTGGTCAAATTGCATAGAAAATAGACAAAAAAACATCAATAAAGGTCAGTGAAGGATGCTTTCACGCACAAAAATGCTTGATTGTTGAATTTAAATCAATAATAAGGTGGCAGATTGATGAATTAAATTTAAATGGATTCTATTTATTAATAGCAATTGATATGCTCTAACCATGCTAAATAATCTTTAATTCATGTTTAATTTGGCTATCAGAAAATTTAAATAGCTAAATGTGGAGAGCATTATGACAGAAAACACACTCGTTCAAGATTTTCTTAAAGCCGCAGAACAAGGCCAATTAGCTATTTTAAAAAGTTGCCTTGAAAAAGGTGTTGATATTAATAGCACCAATCGCCAAGGTCGCACTGCTATTGTAAATGCGAGTTTAAATCAGCACTATGAGTGTGTTGATTTTCTTATTCATGCGGGTGCTGATATTAATAAACAAGACCAAACTTGTTTTAATCCATTTTTATTAAGCTGCCTAAATAATGATTTAACATTATTACGTTTAGTATTACCGGCTAATCCTAATTTAGATTTGTTAACCCGTTTTGGTGGTGTTGGGATCACGCCAGCGAGTGAAAAAGGGCATGTGGAAATTGTGCGTGAATTACTGGAAAACACGGACATTAATGTTAATCACACCAACTTTGTCGGCTGGACTCCATTGCTAGAAGCGATTGTGCTGAATGATGGTGGTGTAAAACAGCAGCAAATCGTAAAAATGCTGTTAGAGCACGGTGCTAATCCACATATGACGGACAAATATGGCAAAAAACCGTTAGAGCTGGCCCAGGAAAAAGGCTATCACGAAATCGCTGAATTACTGATTGCAGCGGGTGCGTAACCACCCATAAGGGGGATTGTGGACAGACACCAATCTCAGCGGCAAAGCATTTATGGGTTAACGGCTGATGCGCATTTCTTGGATCTTTTGCATCAGCCATTATTAACAGGGAATGTAGAGCAAGTTTTTAATAAAGCCATTAATTTTTCTATTGATAACCAGCTTTATACTTTGCTTGGCTCGCAAGCGGATAATGCACCTAATAGCTGCCGAATAATTAATAAGGATTTTTTACCGTTAAATATAATGGCGGGGGATTCTGTTTGTAATTTAAATAATGAAATTCATATTGGTGAGAAATATGCTATTTCATTTTTATTATGTAAGAAATGGAACCCACCAACGGTTTATTTTATTAATGAAAAATTAGCCGAAGAGAAATACCGTTATTTTCTTCAGTCTAAAATTAACGAAATTGATTCTATTTTAAATGATAAAACACACTCTCTGTTTAACTACCAAGGGGACAATGGTTTTTATCTTGAATCATCAAAAAAATTAAATGAATTACGCTCCAGATTAATTAATTTATTAATCAATAAACGGCACCAAGCATTAACTAATATTGTGAGCCAGTTTGTTGGGTTAGGAATTGGGTTAACACCTTCGGGAGATGATTATTTAGTGGGACTGATGGCTTTTTTGTTGTTGAAACATCACCCTGCAAATTCCTTCTATCAGAGTTTTTATCAAGGAATTTATCAAAGCAAGGCGAATACAACACCCATCAGCGCCATCACGTTAGAAAAAGCATTAAACCAAGAGTATCGCGAAAATATGTATCAACTAATTCAATGTTTAGTTGATGGGCGAGAAACAAATATTTATCCACAAATTTTAGAGATTTTAAATATCGGGTCTAGTTCAGGTTGCGACATGCTATTTGGCATTCGCGATGCGCTGTTTCTGACTCATTATTTCGGAGAAACACATGTCGACTAAAGTGGTCATAAAAAAGAATACCTATTTTGATTCCGTGTCATTGATGTCTATTTCCACCAAAGCCAACCAACTTGAAAATGTTGAGCAAGCCTTTGTGGCAATGGCAACAGAAATGAATAAAGGTGTATTAAGAAACTTAGGTTTATTAACACCGGAATTAGAAGAAGCCAAAAACGGCGATTTAATGATAGTGATTAAAGGGCCTAGCGATGAAGCCAATGATGCGACATTGATTGCTATCGAAGAGCTGTTTAACAAGAAAAACCAAGGTGGCGGGCAGCATGAAGCCAAATACGCCACAATCAATTCTGCAAAAACACACATTCCTGATGCCAACTTAGCGGTTATTTCGGTTAATGGGCAATTTGCGGCTCGTGAAGCGCGTATTGCACTGGAAAATGATCTCAACGTGATGCTGTTCTCCGATAACGTCTCGATTGACGAGGAGCTGGCGCTGAAACAGTTAGCGAGCCAAAAAGGGCTGTTGATGATGGGACCAGACTGTGGGACAGCGATCATCAATGGGACAGCCCTGTGTTTTGGTAACAATGTTCGTCGCGGTAGCATCGGAATTATTGGGGCATCCGGTACGGGGAGCCAAGAACTGAGTGTGCGCATCCATGAATTTGGCGCCGGAGTTTCTCAGCTAATCGGTACGGGGGGTCGTGACCTAAGTGAAAAAATTGGCGGCATCATGATGATTGATGCACTCAAAATGCTGGATGCGGATGATGAAACCCAAGTCATTGCACTCATTTCTAAGCCACCAGCACCTATGGTTGCCAAAAAAGTGTTAGAACAAGCTGAAAAATGCCATAAGCCAGTGGTGGTTTGTTTCTTAGGTAGTCAACCGTTGCCGGATGATAAACCAGGCTTAACTTTTGCCCAAGGTACCAAAGAAGCTGCTTTGAAAGCGGTTTTACTGACTGGCATTCGTAAAGAAGATTTAGACCTTCACCCTCTCAACTTACCTTTAATTGATGAAGTTAGAGCGTTACTCAAACCGGAACAAAAATACATTCGTGGTCTTTTCTGTGGCGGTACATTGTGTGATGAAGCCATGTTTGCAGCGCTGGAAAAATACGATGACGTCTACAGCAATATTCAACCTAATCCTGACTACCGTCTGAAAGATATCAATAAAAGTGTCGCCCATACCTTCCTCGACTTTGGCGATGATGATTTTACCAACGGTAAGCCACACCCAATGATCGATCCAACAAACCGCATCGAGCGTTTACTGCAAGAAGCTCGTGATCCAGAAGTTGGCGTGATCATGATGGATTTCGTGCTTGGCTTTGGCTCTCATGAAGATCCGGTCGGTGTGATGATTGACGCTATCAAAACAGCAAAAGAGATAGCGAAACAAGAAGGACGTGAACTGGTGATCCTCGGCTATGTGCTGGGTACTGACCAAGATACGCCATCGATGGATGCACAGGTCAAGATGCTCACTGACGCAGGTGTGATTTGGGCGAGTAGCAGTACCAATACAGGTTTATTAGGACGTGAATTTGTCTGGAAAGGGGAGAAAGCGTAATGACTTCATTATTTAAACAACCATTGAATGTTATCAATATCGGCATTGAGATGTTCAGTGATGATCTGAAAAAACAGCACGTTCCGGTGACTCAACTGAATTGGACGCCGCCGGGTCAAGGTAACGTTGCTGTGATCCGCGCGCTTGACCAAATTGAAGGCAACGCAGCGTTACAAGAAAAAATCGCAGAAGCGAACGCACAAGCGCTTGAGCGCATTATTCAGTCCCAGCCAGTACTCGTGGGTTATGACCAAGCCATTAATGTGGTACCGGGCATGACGAAAAACACCATTCTACATGCTGGCCCGCCAGTGGCATGGAAAGATATGTGTGGTGCGATGAAAGGCGCGGTGACAGGAGCATTAGTTTTTGAAGGACTAGCTAAAGATTTAGCGGATGCGGAACGTGTTGCAGCATCTGGGGAGATTATCTTTTCTCCATGCCATGAACATGATTGCGTAGGTTCAATGGCGGGTGTGACATCGGCATCGATGTTTATGCATATTGTCGAAAACAAAACTTACGGTAACCGCGCATTCACTAACTTGAGTGAGCAGATGGCAAAAATCTTGCGTATGGGCGCCAATGACCAGAGCGTTATTGACCGCTTGAATTGGATGCGTGATGTGCTGGGTCCAATGCTGCGTGACGCCATGAAAATCGTGGGTGAAATCGACCTGCGTTTAATGTTGGCGCAAGCGTTACATATGGGTGATGAATGCCATAACCGTAACAATGCGGGAACAACATTGCTGATCCAAGCATTAACAACAGGAATTATTCAAACCAATTTTACGGTTGCACAGCAAAAAGAAGTGTTTGATTTCGTGGCAAGTAGCGACTATTTCTCGGGCCCTACATGGATGGCAATGTGTAAAGCGTCAATGGATGCAGCACACGGTATTGAATACAGTACTGTTGTGACCACCATGGCGCGTAATGGTTATGAGTTTGGTTTACGCATTAGCGGCTTGCCGGGGCAGTGGTTTACAGGCCCTTCTCAGCAAGTGATTGGTCCAATGTTCGCAGGTTATAAACCGGAAGACTCAGGTTTAGATATTGGTGACTCGGCTATCACAGAAACTTACGGGATTGGTGGATTTGCGATGGCAACAGCACCGGCTATCGTGGCGCTCGTAGGGGGAACCGTTGAGGAAGCGGTGGATTTCTCTCGCCAAATGCGAGAGATCACCCTTGGAGAGAACCCGAACGTCACCATTCCATTATTAGGTTTTATGGGAATTCCGACAGCGATTGATATCACGAAAGTCGCAGCTAGTGGCATTCTTCCGGTGATTAACACGGCGATTGCGCATAAAGATGCAGGTATTGGAATGATTGGGGCAGGGATTGTACACCCTCCGTTTGATTGCTTCGAAAAAGCGATGCTGTCTTACGCGAAACACTATGCATAGTGGTATTGAGCCCAAAACTCACTAAGCAAAAAATAATGCCCGGCTTCGGTCGGGCGATAAAAATAAAGCAACGCATTCCCTGAATTGTTCAGTGGCATAAGAGATAGACCGTCAACAACGTGCTGCTAAGGTGTGAGGGGAATGGGAGTAAGAATATGAGTCTATTAAATATTAAATGGAAACGTGGTGATTTGGCGGCCTATTTTGGTTTGATGACCAATAACCTCACGAACCTACTCACCATGATGGGCTTACTGATTTTTGTTGTCGGCATCCCAGCGGAAATTGTTTATGGTCGTATCGCGCCAGCGTTTGGTTTTGCTGTATTGCTTGCCAGTGTAAGTTACGCTTATTTTGGTCAGCAGATGATCAAACAAACGGGACGAAATGACGTTACGGCACTGCCATCAGGGCCAAGCGCACCTTCTATCTTCACCGTGACCTTCTTAGTGATCATGCCGGTTTACCAAACCACCAAAGATCCTGAATTTGCTCTGCAAATTGCGTTGGTTTGGTGTTTTGTTGAATCGATGATTTTAGTGGGTGGATCTTTCCTAGGTGAAACCATCCGTAAGATGATCCCACGTACCGTATTATTATCGTGCTTATCGGGTCTCGGATTATTATTACTGGCAATGAACCCGATGCTGCAAGCATTTGAAGCCCCAACGGTTTCGTTTATTGTCCTGCTGTTAATTTTCATCAACTGGTTTGGTAAAAAGCCTATCTTTGCACGTATTCCTACAGGGTTGCTGCTGCTTATTGCGGGTTCTGCCTTAGCATGGATTTCGGGTTTACAAAGCCCAGAAGCGATTACAGCGTCAATGGCATCATTTGGTTTTAACCCGCCAAGTATCCATGTGGATAGCTTCTTCCAAGGTTTACCTCACGCACTGCCGTACTTAGCCTCAGCGGTACCTTTAGGTTTAGCGAACTACATCTTTGACCTTGAAAATATTGAAAGTGCTCACGCTGCGGGTGATGAATACAACACACGTAAAGTGATGCTAGCAAACGGTTTATCTTCAACCGTGGGTGTCGTGCTAGGCAACCCATTCCCTGTGACTGTGTATGTGGGGCATGCGGGTTGGAAAGCGATGGGCGCGAGTGTTGGTTATACCTTAGCATCTGGTATCACTATGTTTATTGTACCGTTATTTGGTATTGGCGCATTTATGCTCGCGGTGATCCCAATGACGGCCATTGTTCCTATCTTAGTGTTTATTGGTGTGGTGACCGCCAACCAAGTGGTGCGAGAAACACCGAAAGTCGAAGTGCCTGTGATTTTCATCTGTCTATTCCCATGGATTGCGAACTGGGCATTGACGATGGTTAACAGTGTGATGGGAGCGGCAGGTACGTCTGCAAGCGCGATTGGTACGGAAGTTCTGTTACACAAAGGTGTTTACTATCAAGGTCTGGTTCACTTAGGTAACGGCGCACCATTGGCAAGTATGTTATGGGGCTGTATTGCTATCTTCGCTATCTTAAACAAGCCGTTACGTGGTGCGATTGCGGCGGCAGTGGGGGCGGTATTGGTCTTCTTTGGCATCATCCATTCCCCAGCTGTAGGTATTGCAACAGGTTCGGCATTGATGTTTGTCTACGCATACCTCATGATGGCGGCTTTGTTTGTTATCAAACACTTTTTAGATGGTCGCCAATCAGTGGAGCAGCAACAAGCTGAAAAAACTGAAAAGCTGAGTAAATCAGTGTAATACGCCAATCTTTATAGTGGGTGTGCGCGGTACACCCACTATCTGCTAAATATTCGGTATCAGGATCCTTAATCATGAAAGAACTCGTGGTTGTTGCCATCGGGGGCAACAGTATTATTAAAGATAACAGCAGCCAATCCATTGAAGCTCAAGAAAAAGCAGTTCAAGAAGTGGCTCAGCACATCAGCGATATGCTTAAAGGTAATTACAATATTGTGCTGACTCACGGTAATGGGCCGCAGGTAGGGTTGGATTTGCGTCGCGCTGAAATCGCTCATGTGACGGAAGGCTTACCGTTAACACCTCTGGCTAACTGTGTAGCAGATACTCAAGGAGGTATTGGCTATTTAGTCCAGCAAGCACTCACTAACGTATTAGCTAAACAGCAACATCGCCAAGCGGTAACGGTAGTGACCCAAGTGGAAGTCGATAAAAATGACCCAAACTTTGCGGCACCGACTAAGCCGATTGGCGCATTTTTCAGTAAAGAACAAGCGGAAGTATTGCAGCAGGAAAACCCAGATTGGCACTTTGTTGAAGATTCAGGGCGTGGATATCGCCGTGTAGTGGCATCCCCTGAACCTAAACGAGTCATCGAATCAGCGGCAATTCGCACATTGACCGAACATGATTATGTAGTTGTTGCGGCAGGCGGTGGTGGGATCCCTGTGGTGAATAATGGGCAGGGCGGTTATCAAAGTGTGGATGCCGTTATTGATAAAGACTTATCGACCACGCTACTGGCGAAAGAGCTCAATGCGGACATTTTGATCATCACTACGGGCGTCGAAAAAGTGTGTATTCACTTTGGCAAACCGGAACAAAAAGCCCTTGGTGAAACTTCCACGACCGATATGCAACGTTATATGGCAGAGGGGCATTTCCCAGCGGGGAGCATGCTACCGAAAATCGAAGCCAGTTTATCGTTTATCGCTAATGGCGGTAAGCGCGTGATTATCACGACTCCTGAAGCGCTGCCTGCAGCATTACGTGGCGAGACGGGAACCCATATTATTCAAGGCTAAGCCTAGTCGTTCGACCTCATACGATGAGGTCGAACTCTCGATGATAAGGAGTTGCTATGAATTCAGAACAGTTGTCTGGTCGCAGAGAGTTTCTGACGACAAGTGCAAAAGTGGTGGCCGCTTGTACATTATTAGGTTCAGTATCTGCGGGAGCGGCGGCACAAAGCGCACCGAAGTCCGGTGTTTCTCGTATTACAGATAAACATTATTATCTTGATGATGCCCTACTCGAAACTGGTTTTAATTTCCGTGATAGTACGGTGATTGGGACGCAAACTGAGCTAAAAACCATCGAAATTAATGATGGAAAAATCGTGGCGGTGTTACCCAATAAACAGCATCCAAATGCCGTTTTGAATACGTACAGTGCGCAAGGCAAATTGATGCTTCCTGCATTTCGAGATATGCATATTCATCTGGATAAAACCTTTTACGGAGGACCTTGGCAAGCGCCACAGTCCCGTGAAGGAAAAACCATTATGGATATGATAACCCTTGAACAAAAAATGTTGCCTGAATTACAGCCTTTTACGCAAGAAAGGGCGCATGCGCTGATTGATTTAATTCAATCTCATGGTTCGACCATCGCACGCAGCCATTGCAACATTGAGCCTGTTTCTGGATTGAAAAATCTTGAAGCACTGCAAACGGTGTTGGATAAGCGTCAGCAAGATCTCACGTGCGAAATTGTGGCTTTCCCACAACATGGTTTACTGCTATCCAAATCAGTCCCTTTGATGCGAGAAGCGATGCAAGCGGGGGCGCACTATGTGGGCGGGCTAGATCCGACCAATGTTGATGGTGCGATGGAAAAATCCCTTGATGCGATGTTCCAGATTGCACTGGATTATAACAAAGGGGTTGATATCCACCTGCATGAGACAAGCCCAGCGGGGCTTGCGGCTATCAACTATATGATAAAAACCGTGGATGAAAACCGTAGCTTGCGTGGCAAGGTGACAATTAGTCATGCATTTGCGTTAGCCATGTTAAATCCTGAAGATGCCGATGCAATGGCAAAACGCTTGGCTGAGCAGCAGATCACTATAGCGTCGACCGTGCCTATCGGTACATTACATATGCCATTAAAAACGTTGAATAAAAATGGTGTGTTTGTGATGACAGGGACTGACAGTGTGATTGATCACTGGTCGCCATTTGGTCTCGGGGATATGTTAGAAAAAGCCAATTTATATGCGCAGTTGTACATGCGCCCTGATGAGTTGGCATTATCTCGCTCCCTTGCTATCGCCACGGGCAACGTATTGCCACTGGATGAAAAGGGCCAGCAAGTGTGGCCAGCAAAAGGCGATGATGCCAGTTTTGTACTGGTGGATGCCTCTTGCTCAGCAGAGGCGGTTGCGCGTATTTCTCCAAGGCAAGCCGCGTTCCATAAAGGGTATTTGGCCAGTGGCGCAGTTGAAAAGTCATTAGGCTGAGAGCCGTGGTTTATAGATATATAGTTTATAGAAATGTCGTTTATAAAGCCCACATTGGTGGGCTTTTGTATTTTTATGGTATAGCAAATTTAAATACTAGGAACTTAATCGTTTTTATAAATCGCGACTTGCGGTTTACCATCATTACCGATTGTTCCGCGGTACATCCCTTCTGAGTTAAACTCCATCGCGTAGTTACCGGTTTTATCCAACACAATCACACCCCCACTTCCGTTCAGCTCTTTGACTTCATCCAGCGCATTACGGGCGGCTTGGTCGATAGGTGTTTTGTTGTATTTGACTTGGGCGGCGATATTGTGGGCGGTGGCGGTACGGATAAACATTTCGCCGGAGCCTGTGGCTGAAACAGCGACGGTATTGTTGTCAGCGTAGTTCCCTGCACCAATGATTGGGGAGTCACCGACGCGCCCGAAGCGTTTGTTGGTCATGCCTCCGGTGGATGTTCCTGCGGCGATATTACCGTTTTTATCGAGAGCGACCGCGCCAACGGTGCCATATTTGTAGTCATACATCATTGGGTCAATAAAGAGAGCGGCAGTTTTACCGTCATGGTCGAGTACCACTTTCTCTTTTTCTTTGGCTTTTTGAAGTTGCTGCCAACGGAAATCAGTTCGGAAATACGATGGGTCAACGATTTCAAGGCCTTGTTCCGCAGCGAATTGTTCGGCACCTTTAGAAACCATCATGACATGAGGACTTTTGGTCATGACAGCATAAGCGGCATTAATCGGGTTTTTAATGTTGGTGACGCCAGCTACAGCACCCGCTTTACGGTTGCTACCATCCATAATCGACGCATCCATTTCATTTTTACCTTCATGGGTAAATACAGCGCCTTTTCCTGCGTTAAATAGTGGGGAATCTTCCATCACGTTAATAGAGGCTTGTACTGCATCAAGGCTACTACCGCCTTTGTTGAGCACCGCATAGCCTGCTTCTAAGGCTTCGGTCAGTTTTGCTTGATACTCTTTTTCTTGTTCTGGAGTAATGGTGCTTTTGGTAATGGTACCTGCTCCCCCGTGGATCACTAATCGGATTGGTGGCTCGCTTGCGGCATAAGCGTGCAAAGAAAATGAAGCTGCCAATAAACATCCTAGTAGAGATAATTTCATGATTATTTCCTTCCAGTTATTTTGTTATTAGTCACTTTTTGAGCAAAAAAAGTATAGGAGGGAAAATACATAGACAGCAACATTGATAGAGGGTTTCTGTGATAATGGCTGAAAGAATTTCAAGGATTTTCAGTAAATACAAATAAGGGGTGTGATTGGCTATGAAGGGTTTAAAAATGATGAGATTTGGCGATGGATGAGATCGCCAAATCTGGGTTAATTTATTTTGCGCCTAGTTCTTTTCGGATGATCTCCGCGCCTGCGCTTAACGCGTTGAGTTTACCTCTGGCAACATCGCGAGATAATGGCGCCATGCCGCAGTTAGTTGATGGATAAAGTTTGTCTGCATCAACAAATTGTAGGGCTTTTCGCAATGTATTGGCGACTTCTTCTGGGGTTTCGACAGTGTTGGTCGCCACATCAATCGCGCCGACCATCACTTTTTTACCCCGAATAAGTTCAATCAAGTCCATTGGAACGTTGGAGTTGTGGCATTCCAGTGAAACGATATCGATATTCGAGCTTTGCAGTTTCGGGAAAGCTTCTTCGTATTGTCTCCACTCAGAACCCAACGTTTTTTTCCAATCGGTATTGGCTTTGATGCCATAGCCATAACAGATATGTACCGCAGTTTCGCATTTTAGTCCTTCAATGGCTCTTTCGAGGGTAGCAATTCCCCAGTCATTCACTTCATCAAAAAATACGTTAAATGCCGGTTCATCAAACTGGATGATATCGACGCCTGCGGCTTCTAACTCTCTGGCTTCTTGGTTAAGAATTTTAGCAAACTCCCACGCCAATTTTTCACGGCTTTTATAGTGGCTATCATAGAGCGTGTCGATCATGGTCATTGGACCCGGCAGTGCCCATTTAATCGGCTTGTCAGTGAGTTGACGCAGATATTTGGCATCATCCACAAACACTGGCTTTTGGCGAGCAACAGCGCCCACAACGGTTGGTACACTGGCATCGTAACGGTCACGAATTTTGACGACTTGGCGTTTTTCAAAATCCACGCCACTCAAGTGTTCAATAAAGGTAGTCACAAAGTGTTGGCGAGTTTGTTCGCCATCGCTCACGATGTCGATGCCCGCACGTAATTGATCGTCCAGAGATAAACGCAGGGCATCTTGTTTGCCAGCGATAAGTTCTTCGTTGTTCAATTTCCATGGCGACCAGAGTTTTTCTGGTTCTGCTAACCAAGATGGTTTCGGCAAGCTGCCGGCGGTGGAAGTGGGTAATAATATTTTCATTGCAGGTGACCTTTTATTTTATTTTTTATAAATACGCGATTTTATTAAATTGACCTATTCCTATTAAACGGAATAGCTTGCAGACCATTTTTCCAAAATTGTTTGGTAAGGTTTAATGAAGTGCTCTTCAGTAAATTTACCTTGTTCAATGGCAAGTTGGCTGCGCTCTTCACGGTCATAAACAATTTTGGTTAATGAGTAATCCTGCTGATTTAAGCTCGGTTGATAACATTCACCCGCCACCGTGTTGGCATTATAAATTTCAGGACGATAAATTTTTTGGAACGTTTCCATGGTGCTAATAGTGCTGATTAACTCAAGGTTGCTGTAGTCGCTCAGCAAGTCTCCCGTAAAATAAAAGGCTAAAGGGGCAACGCTATTTTTCGGCATAAAGTAACGAACCTGTAAGCCCATTTTTCCGAAGTATTGCTCCGTTAAAGAGGCGTTACTTGGCTGATATTCAATGCCTAATATAGGATGTTGATTCCCAGTGCGATGATAGGTATCTCTATTTGAGACACTCAAACAGATCACTGGAGATTTATTAAAGTTCGCTTTGTACTCTTTGGAATTAATAAACGATTTAAAAATATTGCCATGCAGGCAGCCAAATTTAGTCGGAATGCTAAACTCTGCTTGGTTTTTATTATGTTCCAACAGTAAAACGCTAAAATCATAATCCCGTACGTAGGATGAAAAATTATTCCCCACAATCCCTTCAATACGTTGCTGCGTTTTTTTATCGATAATGTTGGTTTTTAAAATTTCAATGACAGGGAAGGCGCTGCCGTTTTCTTCAACATTCATCTCGACAGAGATAATTTCCAACTCAACAGCATAGCGCGAGCTTTTAGGGTTATCCCAATACGCGAGTGAATTGAAGCGATTGTTGATCATCACTAATGCGTTACGCAGGTTTTCTTGGCGGCTTTTGCCTCTGGCTAAATTTGCAAAGTTGGTCGTAATTCGCGTGTTTTCCGATGGGTTGTAATTTTCATCAAAAATGCTGCGCGTGATATTAAAGGTAAATTCTGTATTCATGATTTTGCATCCTAGCTCTAATAGGAAAACGGCGTTTATTTCTTGATTACAGAGATGTTGCACGTTTTCTCACTAATCAATTTTTATGTAGCCAGTAAGTTAATATGTTTAATTTATGCCAGAGCGGAGCGGGGAGTTAAAGCGACTTAATTTCATTTCGAACATGAAGAAAGTTCATGATCAGTATTCAAGGTAAAGGAAATTCAAGTTTATATATTGTTGATGGGATTATGTGCAGATTATTTCAGTGCATCTTAAGTCGATATTTCTCGTGTATTTCCCATATAAAATCCATGGTTAAAAAAGAGTGGTCAATCGCTCCAAAAAATATTAATGTTATATTATAACATAACAAAAGGAGCTGGCGATGAAGCCAAATATTCATCCAGATTACCGAGTGGTGATCTTTCACGATACCGCGGCAGATGCTTATTTTAAGGTTGGGTCAACTATAAAAACAGAAAGAACCATTGAGTTTGAAGGGCAAAGTTATCCGTATGTTCCTCTCGATGTGTCCTCGCATTCTCACCCGTTTTATACCGGGAAACAGAAAACCCATTCACAGGAAGGGAATGTTGCTCGCTTTAATAAGCGTTTTGGGAATTTTGTTCAAACCAGAGAGGAAAAATGATGACAAAAAATATTCTTTCACTGCTTGTATTAGCCAGTTTATTCAGTCACACAGCGATGGCACATGGACATCATCATGATAAACCGCAAACGGAAGCGCAACGCAATGCGGCAAAAGGTATTTTTGAGAATAGTGATGTTAAAGATCGTCAATTGAGTGATTGGGATGGTGTTTGGCAATCAGTGGAGCCTTATCTTGCTAATGGAACGTTAGATCCCGTAATGCAGGATAAGGCTGCAAAGAATAAGGATAAAACTGCGCAAGAGTATCGAGATTATTATGCCAAAGGGTATAAAACTGATGTGGATATGATTGGTATTGAGAATAATATTATTGAATTCCACCGTGGGGATAAGGTTGCTCAGTGCCAATATGATTACGCGGGTTACCGAGTTTTAAATTATTCTTCGGGTAAGAAGGGCGTCCGTTATTTATTTGAGTGTAAGGATAAAAAGAGCCAGGCTCCTAAGTTTATCCAATTCAGTGATCATATTATTGCGCCAGAGAAAGCCGGACATTTTCATCTCTATATGGGGAATGAATCTCAGGAGGCTTTATTGACTCAATTAGAGAATTGGCCAACGTATTATCCATATTCTATGAGCGGTAAGGATATTGTGCATGAAATGATGGAGCATTGATGGGTTATTGGAGGCAGCCTAAAGTGATTGAGGGGAGTTAGGTAATATTAGGCTGATTAGGATATAAAAAAGTCCGCTGATTATGAATTAGCGGGCTTTTCAGTCTTCTAAGGACGTCCTTAGAAGATAATTTGCGCTGGCGGAGTCTGAACTAGGCTTTTATTTTATTGATTTTTAAGTAACAAAGTGCAATTCAAATTTTAATTTGGGCCTATTGTTGGGCCTAAAGTTTATTTTGATATTTTTGAGATGTGAGCTAAAAAGTTGTTTGCTATTCTAACATGGTTGATTAGTGAAGTGAGCAATAAGATTTGGTGGGCTGCTTTGAGCGAAAAGCGGACGCCCGCATAGCGGAACAGGTGTCCGATATTTTGAAGTTGATAGATTACTTAACCCGCTTCCCCGTTTCGTCAATGACCTTCTCGCCATCCTCTTTGGTAAACGCTCCTTTCTGACCTTCCGGTAGAATATCCAACACTATTTCTGAAGGGCGGCAAAGACGAGTGCCAAGCGGCGTAACGACTACCGGCCGATTAATCAGGATCGGATGTTGAAGCATAAAATCAATCAACTGCTCATCACTAAATTTCTCTTCATCAAGACCCAGATGTTCATAAGGGTCAATATTCTTACGCAGTAATTCACGCACCGTAATTCCCATATCTGAAATAAGTTTAATCAGCTCATCACGGGTCGGTGGCGTATCGAGATAATAAATTATCGTTGGTTCGTTGCCGCTGTTACGGATCATCTCTAGCGTGTTGCGAGAAGTACCGCAGGCAGGGTTGTGATAGATGGTAATGTTGCTCATATCTGTATCTCATTACAAAGTGATGGAGAGCCGTAACGCCAGCGCGGCCAAAGTGACCAACAGCACCGGAAGAGTTATGATAATGCCGGTGCGGAAGTAATATCCCCAGGTAATCGTTATATTTTTCTGGGCAAGCACATGCAGCCAAAGCAGGGTTGCCAAACTGCCAATCGGGGTGATTTTCGGGCCTAAGTCGCAGCCGATCACGTTGGCATAAATCATCGCCTCTTTGACGACGCCAGTCGCCGTACTACCATCAATCGACAGCGCGCCAATCAGCACTGTCGGCATATTGTTCATCATCGACGACAGGAGCGCGGTCAGGAAACCGGTGCCAAACGTTGCTGCCCATAATCCCTTTTCTGCCAGCAGGTTTAATACACCAGACAGATACTCCGTTAACCCTGCATTGCGGAGCCCATAAACCACCAGGTACATGCCCAGCGAAAAAATAACGATCTGCCATGGCGCACCGCGCAGGACTTTTCCGGTGTTGATGGCATGACCTCTTTTCGCCACTATAAACAGTACTGCTGCGCCAGTAGTCGCTATCGCGCTGACCGGGATCCCCATAGGCTCCAAAACAAAGAAACCTACAAGCAGCAATAACAGGACAATCCAGCCCACCCTGAACGTTGCCGGATCTTTTATCACACTGGCAGGAGTCTTCAGTAGCGAAACGTCATACGTCGCCGGAATGTCCCTGAGGAAAAAGAGATGCAGCATGACCAGCGTGGCCGCAATCGCTGCCACATCTACGGGGATCATAACGGAGGCATACTGAGTAAAGCCCAGATCGAAAAAGTCCGCCGAGACGATATTCACCAGGTTAGAAACAATGAGCGGTAGGCTGGCCGTATCTGCTATAAATCCTGCGGCCATCACAAAGGCTAGTGTTGTGCTCTTGCTGAATCCCATTGCAAGCAGTATTGCAATCACAATTGGTGTCAGGATCAGCGCGGCGCCGTCATTGGCGAACAAAGCAGCGACAGCGGCACCGAGCAACACTATCCAGGTAAACAGCAGGCGACCACGCCCGTTACCCAAGCGGGAGACGTGCAGTGCGGTCCACTCAAAGAAGCCGGCCTCATCGAGCAGCAGGCTGATGATAATGACCGCAATAAATGCCGCTGTCGCGTTCCAGACGATATTCCAGACAACGGGAATATCAGTGATATGGATGACACCAGTTACCAGCGCCAGCATAGCCCCGATACTCGCACTCCAGCCAATGCTCAAGCCTCTGGGTTGCCAGATCACTAGTATCAGCGTCAGTAAAAATATACTTCCTGCCAAAAGCATCTCAGACTCCTTTATATATGATTATGTACATGTGTTTTCTTTTCTTAACAGGAGGTGCAGGCTGATTTATCCAGCCATTCACGCACATCCTCTCGCATACACTGCCAGGACGTTGTGATTGTCTCAGCTGCCCATGCCGGTATGTGGGGTGACAGACGATAGTGGATCCATTTGCCTTCACGACGATCTAGAACCAACCCGGCCTCGCGAAGAATAGCCATATGTCGCGAGACTTTGGGCTGCGATTCGGAAATGGCTGCGCAGATATCACAGACGCATAGTTCTCCCGACTCCTGGAGAATCATGACGATGGCGAGCCGGGTTTCATCCGACAGGATTTTGAAAAGCTGAACAGGTTGTAGCATTTTTCACTCCGTTTCCTTTAGAATATACATATGGTAAATCACATGTGTTAAATTTGAAATCATCTGATATCTCCGGAGTAGAAAAATGGAACATTTTCCAGCTCTAAATAGTGAATACATTGATCAACACATCGCCGAGCGCCTGCACATGCACGAGCCGCCGCGGATTCTGATCCTATATGGCTCAGTTAGAGAGCGCTCCTACAGCCGCTTTGCTGCGGAAGAAGCTGGTCGTCTGCTGACAGCGATGGGCGCAAAGGTAAAACTCTTTAACCCCTCAGGTTTACCCCTGCCGGATGATGCGCCAGATACGCATCCTAAAGTCACCGAGCTGCGCGGTCTGGTCAGATGGTGTGACGGGATGGTATGGAGTTCTCCGGAACGGCACGGTGCTATGAGCGCAGTTATGAAGGCGCAGATTGACTGGATACCCTTAAGTGAAGGCGCGGTTCGTCCTTCGCAGGGCAAAACACTTGCGGTAATGCAGGTCTGCGGCGGTTCACAGTCCTTCAATGCTGTGAACCAGATGCGTATTCTGGATCGCTGGATGCGGATGTTTACGATCCCCAACCAGTCCTCTGTAGCCAAGGCATGGCAAGAGTTCGACGATAACGGACGAATGAAACCTTCTTCATGGTATGACCGCATCGCCGATGTAGCCGAGGAGCTGTTTAAAGTCACGCTGCTGCTTAAGGGACAAACCGATTATCTTGCAGATCGTTACAGCGAGCGAAAGGAGAGCCATCAGGAGCTTTCATCCCGTGTAGATCAGGACAAAATATAACTTATGTTTTTCGTGAATCCATACTGACTGAGCTTAATAACGTCCGCTATTGGCACAGACTGTGTTAAAACTCTTGATCACCTTTTGGCCTAAGTGCGATGTACTTATGAACAATTGGTCTTAGCTACCGATCCAATTTCAAAGCAAAATCCAGTATTATCTGATTGGTAAGCATAATCATGGAGATTCTCACATGTCTCACCATATTACAGGTCAATCAAGGCATCAATCCACGCTCTTTCCAGAAATCATGGACGACTTTGTTCGCGAAGATAATCCAGTGCGAGTTATAGATGTCTTTGTTGAACATCTCGATTTACTCGACTTAGGTTTTGAAAACGTGAACCCCAAGTCAACTGGCCGTCCTAGTTATCACCCTGCCATGATGCTCAAGCTTTATATTTACGGTTATTTAAATCGAATTCAATCATCGCGGCGGTTGGAGAAGGAATGCAACCGCAATGTCGAGTTAATGTGGCTGCTTGAACGTTTATCTCCCGACTTCAAAACGATTGCAAACTTCAGAAAAGATAATGGCAAGGGAATTAAAAATGTTTGCCGCAAATTCGTCGAGTTATGCAAACAACTCAACATGTTTGAAGATGCAGTGTTCGCTATCGATGGTAGTAAATTCAAAGCCGTCAATAATAAATCCAAAAATTATACCCCCAGTAAAGTGCAGTTTCATATCGAGCGGGTTGAAAAAAACATCGAAAAATATTTAAGCCTGATGGATGCCAAGGATGAGAACGAAAAAGAGTCTGATCCGACCGTCGCTGCATCGAAATTAGCTTGGTTAAAGCAGCGCTTAGTTGAACTAAGATCACTCGAAAAACGAGTTAATGAGCATCCGGACAAACAGATATCACAGACAGATCCTGATGCCCGCTTGATGAAAACACACCACATGGAAAGACAAGTCTGCTATAACGTGCAAACCGCAGTCGATACAAAGCACCATCTCATCGTTTGCCACGATATCGTCATGACAACAGACAGAGGTCAACTGACATTAGTTGCCGAGCAAGTCCAAAAGGTTTTGGGAAAGAAATCTATTACAGTGTTAGCCGACAAAGGCTACTTCAGCCGAAATGATATCAAAAATGCATATGATCAAGGTATCACGGTGAATGTACCACAAACGGATACTTCAGGTTCAAAGAGCAAAGGCATTTTTAACAAATCTCTCTTCAAGTACGACAACGACAGTGATGTATACATTTGTCCTGCGGATAAAAGTTTACAAAAGCGAATGAAGGTAATGGAGAAAGGCGTTGAACTGGATGTTTACTTCAACAATTTAGCGTGCAATGAATGTTCAATCCGATCTCAATGCACGACATCAAAAAAAGAACCGCGCCGCATAAGACGATGGGTACATGAATCGATTATTGATGATATGCAAAAACGGTTGGACGAAAATCCGGAATTCCCAGTGACAAGGAAACAGAGTGTTGAGCATCCGTTTGGTACGATAAAAATGTGGATGGGAGCGACTCACTTTTTGACTAAACGCCTCAAAAATGTGAGCACTGAAATCAGCCTTAGCGTTCTTGCTTACAACCTGAAACGTATGATGACCATACTTGGAACTGTCGGTTTGATGACAGCTATCAATCTAAACTAAGTGATAAAGTCGCTTAGTTTAACCAAAATCTGTCCCCCAACGTTCAAGGCACGCTGCTTTTAAAAGACTTCATATTACAAGTCACCAATCTTAATCAGAATATTATGAATGTAATGAGAGCTATTCGGATGCTTAAATGCAACTCAAATTGGTGTTTGTTGGGTGAAATCATGGTTTTTACACAGTCTGGGCACAGAGCTGACATATAGATGGTGTAACTAGCGGCTGAATCTACTGACCCAAGGGCTGGTATTGTCCTGAGACCAAAGCTTCATCAATACTTCACGAAATTTATCGGCTGCAGGGCTTAAGGTATCATCCTTTCTAAACACTAATCCAAGTGTTCTCCTGATCACAGGCTCTATAAGTGGTCGACTAACCAGTATATGGTGCTCATCCGTAGGCATTGCCAGACTTGGTACAACAGCAACACCAAGCCCTGCTTCAACCATCCCGAGTGATGTGGATAGGTGTCTTACTTCGTAAAACCAGTTTGGTTTCCAGTTAAATCCTTCTAAAGCCTGATCAATTAGATATCGATTACCACTCGATTTTCGGACTCCAATAAGTTTGAGTCCGGCAAGATCTTCCCACATCACGAGATTTTTTTTTGCAAGCTCATGATCGCGTTTACAGGCAAGAACGAAAGGCTCATTAACCAGAGGTGTGAACTCTATATTAGAATGTGTGATGTTAATCATATTTATTCCAAAATCTGCATCCCCATTAAGTACCGACTCAAGGCAGTCGCTAGCACTATGTTCAAGTATTCGGATACGTATATTCGGGTAATGTTCGTTATAATCACGAATAACGGAAGGTAAAAAATAGAAGGCTGCTGTAGGTAAACAAGATAAAGTCACTGTCCCTGTTTGATGTGTTGCCATTTCTTTAATACTGAGTATCGAGCTTTCATAAAAATCGATGAGATTTTTTGCATGAGGTAGAAAATCTCTCCCTACAGCAGTCAATTTTACTCGTCTTGTTGAGCGTTCAAATAGTGCTGTACCTAAACTATCCTCAAGTTTTTTTATTCGTCTCGTCAATGCGGGTTGAGAGATGTGTAAAAAATGAGATGCTTTTGTAAAACATCCCATTTCCGCAACTTTTACGAAAGATTGGATACCCTGTAATTCTTGCCGCATTTTTCAACCCTCAGGCTTATAGAGAAATTAAACCATAATAACTGAAGTCTTATTAATGTGTAAAATGCATTAATCTCTTGTTTCTTTGCATTAGAGTTATTTATCCGCATATGGGACGCTTGGCGTATCATTTAATCTGTAGGAAGAGAAAAAGTATGTTCAGCATACCCTGTGTTCTGATGCGCGGTGGCACTTCTAAAGGGCCAGTTATTCTATCGACTGATTTACCAGATGATATTCAGGAACGAGATGCCGTTTTGCTAGCTTTGATGGGCTCAGGCCATGATCTTGAAATTGATGGTATCGGTGGAGGTAGCCCGCAATCCAGTAAAGTAGCCATTGTGAGTCTTTCAGATAGCCCTGATGCTGATATTGATTATCTTTTTGCTCAGGTTATGGTGAAAGAACGAAGGGTCGATACAACTCCAAATTGTGGAAATATGTTATGTGCAGTTGGTCCATTCGCTATTGAAAAGGGGCTAATTGCTCCGAAAAATCCAGTTACGACAGTGTGTATTCGGAATCTCAATACTGGAACATTAGTTAATGTTGAAGTTCAGACCCCTGATTTCAAAGTGACTTATGAAGGGGATACACAAATTGATGGTGTGCCGGGGGCAGCTGCTCCAATTGGTTTGACGTTCCTAAATTCCGCAGGTTGTAAAACGGGTAAATTACTTCCCACAGGTAATGCAATAGATGTATTTGATGATATTGAGGTCACATGTATTGATATGGCAATGCCAATGATTTTAATCGATGCACATCAAATGGGGAAGACCGGTAGTGAATCTCCAACTGAACTGGATTCTGATTTGATGTTTATGAAACGTCTTGAGAAGATCCGCCTAGAAGCTGGCGTAGCAATGGGGTTTGGCGATGTAACTGATAAAGTCATTCCAAAGCCTGTTCTTCTGAGCAAACCAACAGCGGGGGGGACGATTAAAGTTCGCTATTTCATGCCACACAATTGCCATAAGTCATTGGCAATTACAGGTTCTATAGGTATTTCAACAGCAACAATAATTGAAGGCTCCATTGCTCAAAAAATCATAGGTGGTCAGTCTCAAGATAGACTAAACAGTATAGTAAATATTGAACATCCAAGTGGGAAAATTACTGTTTCTTTATTAAAGGATGGGGATCGAATAGAAAATACTCAGGCTGCCGTGATCAGAACTGCTCGTAAATTATTTGAAGGTAATGTCTGTGTTCCAGAAGGCATCTTAGAGGAAGCTATTTAAATGGTCATGTATTCAATCTGGTGATTAACCTGTAATATAGGGTCATTTACCGGAGAATATTCATAGCTAAAATCAATGTAAGGAGCCCATTTTGTCCAACAAGCTCCCTCAGTGCAAAAACATGGCCTAGGGAGTACAGGTCATCAACGTTATCGCTGTCAAGACTGCTGCCGAAGCTTCCAACTCGATTATAAATATCGTGCTTACCAACCCGGAACTAAAGATAAAATTATCGACCTCACGATGAATAATGCCGGTATTCGTGATACTGCTAGGGCCCTTCATATCAGAATTAATGCGGTTATTCGTACTTTAAAAAACTCTCGCCGAAGCAGGTAACTTCTTTACCCCTTGATAATTTGCAGATTGAACTCCTTTGCGAAGTTGATGAACAGTGGTCTTTTGTGGCTAATAAGAAACAACAACGCTGGCTTTGGTATGCCTGGGAACCTCGCCTAAAACGGATTATTGCTCATACATTTGGTCGTCGAAACAAGAAGATGCTACGCCAGTTACTGGCTTTACTATCTCGGTTTAATGTGGCTTTTGGTGCACGGATAAGTTCAGTGCTTATGATATATTGCCTAAACAAAAACACGTAGCAAGTAAGTTTTATACTCAACGAATAGAAAGAGAGAATTTGAATTTAAGAAATCGCTTAAAGCGTCTTAACCGTAAGACGTTAGGTTATTCGAAGTCGCCTGAAATGCATGACAAAATCATCGGGACATTCATAGAACGGGAGCATTACCTATTGTGATGATCTCTATATTGAATACACGACCGAAAATTATCATATCCCCTGATTATTTCAAGGAAAGCATGAATGCTGAATGTACCGCAAATGCTATAACTAAAGGATTTAAAAGTGTATTCCCTGATGCCCAATACCTTTGTTTACTGATTGCTGATGGTGGTGAAGGAACTGTTGATGCATTGATTGCAGCCGCAGGTGGTGAGTATCGCAGTGTTATTGAACAATGTGAAGAGGATGGATACAAATAGAACTAATGCAGATCGGTGAGTCTTAAAAGGAATAGCATCCCGAAGTATAAGCATATCATATTACACGTGTTATAGACACGTCAGTAATGTCAGGCTTTATACCTAAAACAAACATAAGACTTGCTGTTAAGATTGTTCATAGTTACATGTGTAGTTATGCACAATAAAAGAAAACCCCACCAGAGGGGTGGGGTCTTTAGATTACATTTTTTTCAAATGAGCTTCGACTTTTTGAATAAATGATTCTTTGGGGGCTTTTTTGCAAGATTCAACAATTAACGGAGTGGATGTTTCAATACCACTAATATCTAAAGTAGGATCTTCTACCTTACCTTTCTGGGTAATAATCTCAGCAGCACCAATTGCTGTTGGATAAAATGCATCATCGATCGCTAAGAAATCTTCGCATGTCCATTGAGATACAGGTTTTGCATCTGTTGCGGCGAAAGCTGAAGTGGTCATTAACGATGTTGCAATGATGCTAGCAAATAATATTTTTTTCATAAAATATCCTCATTGTTTTTAGTGAGACTTGCCTAATGCTTATTTTAATATAACTTATTATTTTAAAAAACAAAATAATCAATATTTGAATATTGTTTTTTGATGAATATTATGTGTCGGATTATTGAAATAATAAAAATATATCTTCAATTTTTCTCTATAACGATAAAGTAATTTCAAGTGGTAGGTCTGCCGTTCTTGAAATCCACACGCAAAGCTAGGAGTTACTTTTTCATTCTGATGCATGTCAAGGCTGACTGGCTAAACCCTATGACAATTACTCAGGGATCTGAGCAGGGGTATCGATTGAATTTTTTATTGTCGTTGATTTTTTATTTATATTTAATGAGCCATCTTTTGTTACTATGCTTAAAGCATCCCAATATATTAAAAATAATAATTATACTAATAATAAACAATTTCTCTTTTCTCTACTATATTCATAATATCTATTCATAAAGCGTGTATGTATAATGATTGATCTATTTAAATTGACAAAGAAAAGCTCTAAGCATATTTGTATAGCAATATATGCTGGTATTATTGCGGGTATATTTTCCGCTTTAGAGCCTATCTCAATAGGACTTTATTCCAGACGATGAGACCACAGACAAAATGCAGCATCGCCTCATAATTTTCGACCTTTTTCTCCCAACGAGTCAGGACACGACGGTAGCGATTCATTCAACTGTGTGTTCTCTCTACAACCCAGCGGTGGGCCTTAAAATCCGTGTTTTTGATGGCTTCTGATTCATACTTCCGTGACTGGATATCAGGCTCATAGCGACGACTTTTCAGATACGATCCCAACCATTCCGCTTTATACCCTTTGTCCATGCACAACCGGAGCCTCTTGCCCGGTCTGCCCGTCTGGAGGGCATCGAGCGTATCTGCAACCAGCTTTATGTCGTGCGTATTTGCTCCCGCTACCACCACAGAGAGGGGCAATCCGTTCGCATCGGTCATCAGACTGCGCTTTACGCCCCGTTCCCCCCGGTCTGTTGGGTTCCTGCCTGTTTTTTTGAGCCTGCCAGCGGTGATTTGGTCATACAACCATCCATCGACAGCCACGACCAGTCAATAGCGTCCAACTGTTCGCAAGCAAGCAACCCGTTTTGCCAGAAGCGTTCAAATACTCCAGCATCCCGCCACTCCTGAAATCGGCGATGAGCAGAGCTTGACGAGCATATACCGGTGGCATTTAGCACATTCCACTGGCAACCCGTCCTGAGTACGAAGAAAATGGCGTTCATTGCAGCGCGATTATCAACCCGCTTGCGGTGCATACCCAGCGGGTGTTGAGTACTATGCTCCGGGATGAGAGGAGCTATTTTATCCCAGAGTTCATCGCTAATTTGTCACTTGTTGCCTGCCATACGTTGCCCTCAGAAATTATCGTAATTAATTATATTATACGATAATTCCTTTTGGGATAGGTTCTAAGACTATTTTTTAAACAAGCGGTTGCTATCTTGCTTTAACTCTCAGAATTGTTTGTCGTGTTGTACTGAATTCCCAGGCAATAGCACTTATGCTTGCTCCAAACTCAATTCGTTCAAGTAGGGAGTCAGTTTGGATATCGAAAATCATTGTACGTTAGGCTCATTTTTTGACCCTCAAAGAGCCAATCTCTGGCGAAATTTAACTGAACCGCCTATGCCCAAAATTCTGTATCCGTATAGATAAGCACCTTTCCTTCCGATCGAATTACAGCAAGCAACAACATAACCGAATGATTAATACAATAAATATAAAAAGTTATGCCTTGCCAAAATACTATGGTGGAGTATATATTGACAATAATAACATACTCTACTATAGTATATAAAGTCAAAAATAGTGAGGTAAACAATGCCCAGTACTCCTGAAGAGAAAAAAAAAGTCCTGACCCGGGTTCGCCGTATTCGGGGGCAGATTGATGCTCTGGAAAGAGCGCTGGAAAATGGTGCTGAATGCCGTTCCGTTCTTCAGCAGATAGCTGCCGTTCGCGGAGCAACTAACGGTCTTATGGCAGAGGTGCTTGAGAGCCACATACGGGAAACCTTTGACCAGAATGACAGCTACAGTCATGAAATCAGTAAATCCGTTGACGATACGATTGAACTGGTTCGTGCCTATCTTAAATAGCTAAGCCATCACATTGAGGATAATTTACATATGAAATCACGTGCTGCCGTTGCATTTGCACCAAGGAAACCCCTGGAGATTGTTGAAATTGATGTTGCACCACCTAAAAAAGGCGAGGTGCTGATTAAAAATACCCACACCGGTGTCTGCCATACCGATGCCTTTACCCTCTCCGGGAACGATCCTGAGGGCGTTTTCCCGTTGGTTCTCGGTCACGAAGGGGCCGGTGTCGTCGTGGAGGTCGGTGAAGGCGTGACTAGCGTAAAGCCGGGAGACCATGTGATTCCGCTTTACACCGCCGAATGCGGGGAGTGTGAATTCTGTCAGTCCGGTAAAACGAACCTCTGTGTATCGGTTCGCGAAACTCAGGGTAAAGGACTGATGCCTGACGGAACCACTCGGTTTTCTTACAACGGCCAGCCTCTTTACCACTACATGGGATGCTCCACGTTCAGTGAGTACACGGTAGTAGCCGAGGTTTCTCTGGCAAAAATTAACCCGGAGGCAAACCATGAACACGTCTGCCTGCTGGGCTGTGGCGTGACTACCGGGATTGGCGCTGTTCACAACACAGCAAAAGTACAGCCTGGAGATTCTGTCGCTATTTTTGGTCTTGGAGCAATCGGTCTAGCTGCCGTTCAGGGGGCTCGCCAGGCAAAAGCAGGACGCATTATCGCTATTGACACCAACCCGGCCAAATTCGAACTTGCCCGTCAGTTCGGCGCAACCGACTGCATCAACCCGAACGACCATGACAAACCGATTAAAGATGTGCTGCTTGAAATCAACAAATGGGGCATTGACCACACCTTTGAATGTATCGGTAACGTCAACGTTATGCGTGCGGCTCTGGAAAGTGCTCACCGTGGCTGGGGCCAGTCCATAGTCATCGGCGTGGCCGGCGCCGGACAGGAGATTTCCACCCGTCCATTCCAGCTAGTTACCGGGCGCGTATGGAAAGGTTCTGCTTTCGGGGGAGTGAAAGGTCGTACGCAGCTTCCGGTCATGGTCGAAGATGCCATGAAGGGTGAAATTGAACTGGAGCCATTTGTGACCCATACGATGACGCTGGATGAAATAAATGAGGCCTTCGATCTTATGCATGAAGGTAAATCAATCCGTACGGTAATCCGTTACTGATAGCGTCTTAACTGAGTCAAACCAATTGAAGGAAATGGATCATGGCAACACCTGTAATTTCTGGTAATGACGTTTTTTCCCACGTCTTCATCGGTGCATCCGATGTTGAAAAATCCGCTGATTTTTACGATGCTGTCCTCGGTACGCTTGGCATCAATAACTTCGGCCCGTTTGGTAATGGCTGGGTACTTTATGGTCGCGAAAAGCCAGCCTTTATTATTGCACGTCCGGGCAATGGTGAAGCGCCATTGGCCAACGGCGTAACTGTCGGCTTTGCAGCTGCAAGTCCCGAAAAAGTTGATGATTTCCACGCCGCGGGCCTTGCCGCCGGAGGGAAAGAAGAAGGTCAGCCTGGCCAGCGCAGCCATCTCCTTGGAGCTTATGCAGCCTACCTGCGAGACCCTGCGGGTAACAAAATCACGGCTTATACGTTCATCTGACGTCTGGCTATAAAGATACCTCCTCTGACTTCCTGTCAGGGGAAATAACCATGAGACAGAGACTGATGGAACTCATCGAGCACCATGCCAGCGTTGGCGGCTGGCAAAACGTATACCGCCATAATTCACAAACACTTAATTGTGAGATGAATTTCGGTGTTTATCTTCCGCCCAAAGCAGTAACAGAAAAACTACCGGTGCTATACTGGCTCTCGGGTCTGACCTGTACGGAGCAGAATTTCATCACCAAATCGGGTATGCAGCATTATGCTGCCAAGAACAACATCATCGTCGTTGTTCCTGATACCAGTCCCCGTGGAGAGCATGTCGCAGATGCTGACAGCTACGATCTGGGCCAGGGTGCCGGATTTTATCTGAACGCGACGGAACATCCGTGGAATACGCATTACAGGATGTATGACTATATTCTCCATGAGCTTCCGGATGTTGTCATGAAGAATTTACCTGTAACATCAAGGAAATCAATATTCGGTCACTCCATGGGGGGACTGGGAGCGTTGGTTCTGTCGCTGCGAAACCCTGATGAATATGTGAGTGTATCGGCATTTTCACCAATAGTATCACCTTCTCAGGTGCCATGGGGACAACAGGCATTCACCGCATACCTGGGTGAAAATAAAAAAACGTGGGAGCACTACGATCCCGTCAGTCTTATTTTACAGGGTGCGAAATTACCAGAAATTTTTATTGACCAGGGATTAAGTGACGCCTTTTATGAAGAGCAGTTACGCACTAAAAGTCTTGAAAGAGTGTGCAAAGAAATGAACATCAACACGTCATTCCGATATCATACTGGCTACGACCACAGCTATTATTTCATTTCTAGCTTTATTGGTGAGCACATTGCTTACCATGCCAAAAGGCTCCGGTTGTCAGCATGAGTTGATTTCTAGTCTCAGAAAATGTGCTTAATTTTCAGGCCTGAACAGGGCCTTAATTCTGCAGACCTGAGATGTGCTGTAACCGGTGGCTTCAGCAGTTTCTCTTATGCTAAGTTTCTTGACCTGTCGGTAATATAGGACTTTCTTATGTTGTTCCTGATCGGTCTGTTTGCCCCGGTATTTTCCCAGCGTATGTGCCCGTTAATTCCCTGTTTTTGACGTTGCCGGCGACTCAGCCAGTCCTTATGCGACATTGCGGCCATCAGGTCGATAAGCATGTTATTGATGGCGGTTATTACGGCACGGGTGATCGGATCAGACTGCGAAGGACCTTTATCTGACAGCGTCTGCCATGAGGTGGGCACATCTAGGCTTACAATCCGCAGCTCGTGTTGTTCTATCTGCTTTTTCAGCGTCATCCAGTCGCTGTTACTAAGACGTGTCAGGCGGTCTATTTGCTCGACCAAAAATATCATTGCTGTGACTGTCCATCAATAAACGTCCCAGCTCCGGGCGATCAAGGGGGCCGCTTGGAAAACGGAAAATAACCCAAACTAAGACTGTCTTGTGTACAAAAAATGGTACGGTATTTAGGGGAAATGATAACTTATATTGATAATAACCAAGCTATGACCCCAAATTATGTGGAACGGTATCACTATGGTGAATCCATTTCAACGGCATTTGTGGAATCAACAGTAAATGAAGTTATTGCAAAACGAATGGCAAAAAAAACAGCAAATGCAGTGGAGCCAAGAAGGCGCACATTATCTTTTACAAACCCGAGTGGCCGTTTTAAATGATGAATTAGAGGACATCTTTTACCGTTGGTATCCTAAACTAAGTAGCACTAAGTTAGATACAATGGCTGCGTAAATACCCCACACATTTTTATGCTCTCCTACAAACAGTCTAATGGCGTGCCCAATATTAGTTGACAACTTCAAAAAGCCACATTAAACCGAGAGAGTAAACCCAGTAACTGGCGTAGCATCTTCTTGTTTCGACAACCAAAAATATGCGCAATAACCTGTTTTAGTCGAGGCTCCCAAGCATACCATAGCCAGCGTTGTTGCTTCTTGTTAGCCACAAAAGACCACTGTTCATCGACTTCGCAAAGGAGTTCAATGTGCAAATTATCTAAGGGTAAAGAAGTTACTTGCCTCGGTGAGAGTTTTTTAAAGTACGAACAACCGCATTAATACTGATATGAAGGGCTCTAGCGGTATCTCGAATACCTGCATTATTCATCGTGAGGTCGATAATTTTATCTTTAGTACCGGGTTGGCAAGTGCGATATTCATAATCAATTTGGAAGCTTCGGCAACAATCTTGGCAACGATAACGTTGATGGCCAGTACTCCCTAAGCCATGTTTTTTCACTGAGGGAGTTTGTTGACAAAATGGGCACCTTACATCAACTTTAGCCATGAATATTCTCCAGTAAATGACCCTATATTACAGACTATTCACCGGATTGAATACATGACCCGTTTACGTAACGTTCTATAACCTAAGCTATTTCGACTCTCTCCAAAGATGGCTTTGGCTTTACGGTACAGACTAAGTTGTTCTGCGGTGATCAACTTTGCTGGGCGTTTAAGCCACGTATAGTAGGCAGAACGACTTATTGTCATTAACTTGCAGAGCTTCATCACGGGAAATTGTGATGATAATTGCTTAATCGTTTTAAACGCTCTTGGTTTCCTTTAGCAGGAGGGCGCAGGCTTTTTTTAAGATCTCTTTCTCCATCCTAAGTTCTTTATTTTTCTTTCGAAGCCTTAATAGCTCAGCTCTCTCATCAGAATTCATGCTGCTACCAGATTGCTCAGAATCAAATTTTGCTTTTCAGTTATAAAGTAATTGATCGGTGATCCCTAAAGAATCTGCCGCTTTTGGCAAGCTATAACCTTGCTCGGTGACTAATGCGACCGCCTCTTGCTTAAACTCAACGGTATAAAATCTATTTGTTCGTTTTTTTATTTAACACCTCAATAATTGGATTATATTCCATTATTAAAGTGTCCTGTTTGATTAAAGCAGATCAGAACATCGTGTGTGATAAGTGCCCTACTACCAATGATTGCACCATCACCGATATGTACACCCAGCATTATCATCGATTCCGTAACTATCCAAACATCCTTGCCGATGACAGTATCTCCAGAGGGGATGTAAACATTATTCGCAGATTCAAACTCAGGATAACCCTCTAGCCAGTTAAAAGGGAATGTGCTTACTCAATCATGCTGATGACCTTGGTTTCCCGCCATGATAAAAGAAGCTCACGATCCAATAGAGCAAAAACTGACTATGATTAATTTATCCACTTCGGTATCAGGCAGCAGATAGCGAACACAATCATTGAAGTCATGGGCGTGGTAGTAACCGGAGTAATAACTGTATCGACCAACGATGATATTTTTATTGGTTATTGTTTGTCTAAAGGGATCCCCTTAAAAGGGCTTTCAAAAAAATTATTTGTTTTGTTAGAGATCATTGCGGGTTGCCATTTTTAAGCGGTTATTGGGTTGGAATAGTCCGAGTTGATACACCTTATTTGCAATTAATGGTACACCTAAAATGTGTACTATGCTATCATACAGACTGAAAGTCACAACCAAAAATAACCTTGGTAATTTAGAATATACATAAAACATTTAATGTCATATAGATAGGTTTAAATGATATGAGAAATATTAATGCTGTATTAGGTGAGTTTTTTAGGAGTAAACGTATTTCTGAATCATTGACGGGAATAGAAGTTGCGAAAAAAATGAGCGTCAGCCAACAACAAATATCCCGATATGAAAGAGGGGTATGCTGTCTTTCAATTGAAACAATACTTCGTTATTGCAAGGTGTTGGATATATCGCCAAAAGAGTTAATGGTTACTCTATTTCCGTCAGAAAAAGATTATCTTTGAATATTAGTTCGACTGATATTTGTTTTCAGATTATCAGCGGGATGTTCACTCGATTTAATATTTTCTATTCAGGTAGAGCAGAGAAAATGAGATACACAATAGGCGCTAAGTTTTTGATGATAATATTATTATTTATATTCCCGATTGGTTGCTTTTTAGACTGGACCCTTAGATCTCCAGTCTACCAACACACCACAGAATTCGGCACGCTTTAAAGCCGCATTGACGGTTTGACTGTTCATTGGTTGGGTAGGCTTGATACGGCTTGGGAAGATAAACTCCCGATGACTACTGAGTGGTTTCATTAGCTCTAGAATAGCCTAAGAATGACTACAACGTCAGCAGTTTATGAGTCTCACTTCAGAGGGGCTTTTTTGTTTGTTTTATTAGAGTGTGGAGTAGTGATTTATAAAGCTAGTAAATAAAGTGCAATGTTACTAATATGAATTCAATTATTATTATAAATCAATTTCGTATATAAGTGATTTCATATAAGGTGGCAATAATGGTTAATCTTCTTACCTCTAGTGATATAAGCAATACATCAGATAAAAAAATCACTGTAGGTATTAGCTCATGCTTATTGGGTGATAGCGTTAGATTTGATGGTGGTCATAAGCGCTTTCACTTTGCTGTAGATGAGTTATCAGATTATTTCGAATACCAACAAGCATGCCCGGAAATGGCGATTGGTTTACCAACACCTAGACCTGCATTGAGGCTAGTTAAATCTGACGAAAATAGCGTTAGACTCAAATTCAGCGATGGTCGTGAAGGCGATTTAACTGAAGAGATGCTTCAGTTTTCGACTGACTATTTGAGTAGGCTTTCAGATTTAAGTGGTTATATTGTATGTAAAAACTCACCTAGCTGTGGCTTGGAAAGGGTTCGAGTATATGATTCAGTTGGCAATGGTAATAAAAAGTCTGGAATGGGGCTTTTTACTGAACAATTATTCAAAGCAATGCCTTGGTTGCCTGTTGAGGAAGATGGCAGGTTAAGCGATCCTCATATTCGAGAAAATTTTATTATACGGGTATTTGCTCTTCATGAGCTAAATGAACTAAAGAAAAACGCCTTCAATCGTCACTCATTAATCGACTTTCATACTCGATATAAGCTCCTTTTATTGGCTCATTCACAACCTCTTTATCGAGAACTTGGTCGTTTTGTTGCTAGTAACAATGAATGGGATTCAATCGACTCTTATTTTGATGAGTATCGAAATAAGTTTATGAATTTATTACAACACCAAGCGACTAGGCGCAATCACACTAATGTGCTTATGCATATCCAAGGTTACTTTAAACGCTATCTGACATCAAACCAAAGGCAAGCATTGAGTAAGTTAATCCTCGAATACCGCCAAGGAACACAGCCTTTATTGGCTCCATTAACATTAATTACGCACTATTTATCTGAGTACCCTGATAACTATTTGAATAATCAAAAATATTTCCATCCTTATCCTCAGTCATTAAGACTGCGATATGGGTTATGATATTAAAAATAATTCTCAGAATTTCAAAGTTATTCATATGATTGGTTCTTCCAGTCATATGAATATTGAACATAAAAGCTATGTTAGCGTATAACTGTCGGGATGAACGAAATCATTCATATTTACATAAGTCACCTAGCGAGGATTTTTCATATGTAACCTCAGTTAATCAAATCAATACTATTGCAAAAATAATTGGATTGATAATAAGTTTGCTATCAATATGATTTGTTTGGAAAAGTTATTGATGATGAATGTGTGGTGTCTTAAGCAAAATCAACGCTTTTATGGTGAGAGTGAAAATTAAATTTGCTATCCCAGTGTTTGTATGGCTTAATCAAGTCATCGGTTTGGAAGTACAGGCCTATTTATGCTAGTCAGTTTAAAGTTGTTCACCATTTAGCGTTATCTAAGATACCCCTTCATTGCGAATTCCTTATAATTAATTCCCATAAGTAAAAATAAAAATCAAACCTCATCTATGCCTTATGGCAATCAAAAAATTAAAGGAAATTCTATGTCTAATACAATGACAGGTTTAGTAAAGTGGTTTAACGAATCTAAAGGTTTTGGTTTCATCTCTCCTGAAGATGGGAGCAAAGATGTATTTGTTCACTTCTCTGCGATTCAAAGCGATGATTTCAAAACATTATATGATGGACAAAAAGTCAGCTTTTCGGTAGAAAATGGCGCAAAAGGTCCAGCGGCTGCTAATGTGGTGGCACTTTAAGACAACATTAATATGAGATGCCCTTGTTGTAAGGGATCTCAATATAGACGCTATCACTTTGATGTATCAAAAAGCAATCCATATGGCGCTAAATGTATTTTTTGTAAATCCAATATGAAGCCAGCTTAAATAACATATAGATTATAAAACCCCTCAAAAGTGGGGTTTTTTGTTTTATATATCATTACAATCCCCCCAGTGAGAGAGTTATGTGTTACAATAGCTGTGACATCATACCTCATTGCTATAAAAGCAAATCTTGCAGTTGCGAGTTTTTATTTTAAAAATAGATGCGGTATCCAAAGGATTCATTTCCTAAGGGATCACCTATGAACTTACCTACCTTTTATCAACGAATTTTGTCACTAACGCAAAATGCACTAACTATTTTAGGGCTGCTTTTAGCCTCTCTTGCATTGGTCTACTGGATGTAAAATCATTCCGCCATTAACTCAATTGGAAGAGTATTTAGTCTTAGCAAAACTAAGAGTCGGGGTTCGATACCTCGATGGCGGTCCATAAGTTATAAATCTTTTGTACAATATAAATGCGGAGATGTATGAACTATTACATTCAGACGACGATGGGACCAAAAGGTAATTACAAAATACACAAAGTTGGCTGTAAACAAATGCCGATGACTTCAAATCGTTTCTACCTAGGTAACCTATTTAATGCTATACATGCAATAGCAGCAGCTAAAGCTTCAGGATATAACCTTATTAAAATATGTGCATGTTGCACCAGTAGAAGTGCGAGGTAATACGATGAAAATATCCTACCTAGTGCAGTTTTTTGTTTGAATTCGTCGTTCAAAGCTAAAGTTAGTAAATCATAATTGTACTGTTTAGATTTAAGTCTTTTTTGGTGCGCTAAATACGCGATTACCTCAATATTTTAATCAATCTAATTCATTTGACGAATGGTGATTGTGTGCGGCTATCTCTATTCAAGATGTAAGCTAAATTAATCTTTATGTATAATGGTGTCCTCACATATACATGAATGAGGTATTTATGTTTTTTGGTATATTTATTGTCTTCGCGGGCATAATTACATTACTCGAAAATTATGGTGTCATCTCCGGAGATGTGAAGTGGGGGTTGCCTCTAGCCATTATTATTTATGGTTTAAGTGTTGTTTATGATGCTATAACTGGTAAGAAAAAAAATTAATTATCTAGAATTTACTAAGGTCACTTCGGTGACCTTTTTTATTGCCTAAATTTCAACTGACTTCATTAACACCTTCTAGTTTTTATAGCAGGTGGACTTCTATTAACCAAATATTGGAACACTCCGCAGGGGTGGATATGTGTATGCACGAAAAATACTCAAGCCCCTTTTCTTATGCTCTTGGAGTTATCACTACTGCAGCTGGGGCGTTATCACTAGACCAGTGGGCGGTGCTCATCGGGATTATCTGTACTGTCGCTACCTTCTTGGTGAATTGGTACTACAAACGGAAAGAATTCAAATTAAGAGAGGATAACAGTGGCAAAGATACCAAATAAAATAAAAATAGCCGCTGTGACAGGTGGGCTGATGGCATTAACTGTTGCAATGGTGACTAATTTTGAGGGATATGCGCCCAAACCCTACCGTGATGTAGGCGGTGTTCTTACTGTGTGTTATGGGCATACAGGTTCTGACATTATTCCGACGAAAACCTATACAAAAGTCGAGTGTGACGAGTTACTGGAAAAAGACTTAGCAATCGTCGCTAAAGCAGTAAATCCCTTAATTAAAATCAATATTCCTGATTACACCAGGGCGGGACTTTATTCATTTACTTATAACGTGGGAATAGGTGCTTTCTCGCGCTCAACATTACTTAAAAAACTTAATGCTGGTGACCAAGCTGGCGCATGTCATGAACTAAAACGCTGGATATATGCAGGGGGAAGGCGTGGAAAGGGCTAATGACGAGACGAGAGGTAGAAAAAACCGTGTGGCTTGGCGAGTTTGCTTATGCGTATCCTCCTTTATTATCTGTCTACCCATCTACTGGGCAATTGGTGTATACGCACTTCGAGACGACACTTGTGGTGGCACTGACAAGGTAAGTTTAGAGAAGCGTTGCCAAAAAGCTATCGAGCATTACAAAGGTCGGCAAGTTAATTTTTAAACGTCTTTATGGTAATCGCCATGAATAAAGTCAGCGTATTGTTATTTATTGTCGCATTGATAGCGATTATACATATATATATTGATACAGTTCTCTTATGTAATGAAAGTTTAATCTAATAGTATAAGTATATTTTCAATAGGAAAGCAATACGAGAAATTGAACAACAAAGAAAAGCCCCAAATATCGGGGAAAAATAGAAAATAACTGCTTATGAATAGAGCGTCACTATACATTAACTATAAGTGACTACTACATAAAAAAAGTAGTAATCTCAATCAGATATTATAATTTTGACCGTCTTAAAGGTATTTTTGAGGTTTCAGAATATTTTTGCGGTAACTAGAATTGTATTGATATCAATGCGAATAATGCAGAAGCAAGAACAAGAAGGGTGACTTTGGTTGGGATTTTCAGCTAATTCTATTAAGCTATAATTTGAGACGCCCATGTTTTACGTTTAAAATGGAAGGGCTCCGTGACGAGCCCTTTTGGGGCAAATTATTTTTTTGTATAAATAATCTTTTGTGTTTCATTAGAACAGTTACCTACAACAGTACCTTGTTGTGAAGCTGCTTCTTCATTTGAAACGACAGTAATGGTAAAGCTATCGCTTGGGACACCATTGTTAATAATTTTTTGCGTAATTTCTTCAACAACGCTTTCGCACGAAGCACTCGCAATGACTGGAATAAATAATGTTATTAATATTGCTGTAATTATTTTTCTTTTCATATGTAATATCCCTTGTAAGTTAGAGTCAGTTAATAATAACGCACTATGATAAGTTCAACTATCCATCTTAAGTGAAATATTTGATTTTATCAATTAACGCTAGCCATGGTATTTTATTTTTTGAAAATTGAGGCATAAGAGGTTGTATCTAAGCCTCAAGGGTTGGGTAAAAGTAAGATTTTACTCTGCAGCCCTTTGTATTGCTTCTCCACCAGCTTTTATATCTTTACCTACGCCTTTAGTCGTATTGCAGGCAGCCAAGTTCATAACGATAACTAGTGAGCATATGAGGAAACTGAATTTTTTAATCATACTTCCTTCCTTACATTGTGTGAGGTTATAAGCTACAAAGGTCGTCTTTCATTATAGCAGAATAATTTGATTGTTTATTGGAACGATATGTGATCCTACCCGCGTAACGTGATAGATGATTATAAGCAATAGCTAAGTGCTTTAGTGAGATATGATATCTGACAAATTAAAAAGAGCTGCTATATTTTAGGTGGTGCTATTCATTTTGATAATAAAATAACATTAGCAATAAGGGGGACGCTCTATGATATTAAAAGAGTTATTTATCCGTATGCTTCATGTTTTTCAATACCTTTTAGTCGGTATTCTTTTAATATTATCATCAATCGCTTTACCACACTGGTTAGGGAAGGTGCGAACAAGTCCCATGTGTGGTCTGCGTCGGCTTACTGGCTTGGATGCAAGGCGTGGTTCGCAGCAAATGGCCCTAGGGAAGGTGCGAATAAGTCCGAGATGTGAGATCATCGTATTGTAACCTGAACCCAGAATGAGTAACCGGATGAGCCAGCAACTGACTTTTGCCGATAGTGAGTTTTCCAGTAAACGCCGCCAGACCCGCAAAGAAGTTTTCCTTGGCAGAATGGATGACTTGCTTCCCTGGGACAAATTACTTGGCGTTATCGAGCCTGTGTATCCCAAGGCCGGTAATGGTCGCAGGCCCTATCCGCTGGAAACCATGCTGCGTATTCACTGCATGCAGCAATGGTACAACCTGAGCGATGAGGCCATGGAAGATGCCCTCTATGAAATCGCCTCCATGCGCCAATTTGCTCGCCTGTCACTGGATAAAGCCATTCCAGACCGCACTACCATCATGAATTTCCGGCATTTGCTGGAGCAGCATGAACTGGCCCGCAAAATCTTCAGTACCGTTAATCACTGGCTAGCAGAGTGTGGCGTTCTAATGACCCAGGGCACCTTGGTGGATGCCACCATCATTCAAGCCCCCAGCTCTACCAAAAACAAACACAACAGCCGTGATGAAGACATGCACCAGACCAAGAAAGGTAACCAGTGGTACTTCGGCATGAAAGCGCACATTGGCGTGGACGCCAAAAGTGGCCTGACCCACAGTCTGGTGACCACGGCGGCTAACGAGCACGACCTCAATCAGGTTGGCAAGTTACTGCATGGCGATGAAGAGTTTATCTCAGCCGATGCTGGTTATCAGGGGGCCGAAAAGCGCGATGAGCTCAGCGATGTCAGCGCAGACTGGCTTATCGCCAAGCGTCCCGGCAAAGTGAATGCATTGAAGCAACACCCGCGCAAGAACAAGCTGGCCATCCGTTACGAATACCTGAAAGCGAGTATCCGAGCGAAGGTTGAGCATCCATTTCGGATAGTAAAATGTCAGTTTGGTTTCGTCAAAGCCAGGTACAAGGGGCTGGCTAAAAATGACAGTCAACTGGCGATGTTATTCACCCTGGCGAACCTGGTTCGAGTTGACCAATTGATACGGGCACAGGCGAGATCTACCTGAAATGAGGAAATTGGCCTGAAACAGGGCCAAAATCAGCCACGAAGAGACGATTTTGGGCTGAAAATTGGAAAATTGAGCCACAGGACGTCGATAAAGGACGGTTTGGGGCGTCATATCGGGAGCTGCGGACCACTTAATCGCAGCTTCCTTAGGTTTTGGCATTAAACTTACGTAGTCTTGCTTCATGATTTTTACAAAGAGTTCTGAAATACTGTTACTTTGGGGACTATGTACCGCCGTATGTCTAGGGGATAAACCAACTTGTTTAGCGAACCACCGCATTTCATGGGTTAGATATGCTGAACCATTATCGGTCAATCTCTCTAATTTGAGCTTCTTTCATCACTTAGCACTTTTAGTGCTTTATTTTGTTTCTGGCAGTAATTGGATGCGTTTGTAGTTGCATAAGCTACTGCGCCATTTTCTCGACCTGCATCTGGTGCGGCTTCTACTGAAGCTACATAGTTGCCATCATCTGTTTTTTCAATATTGGAGTTATATGTAAAGCCAAGACCTTTGAATTCTGTTGAGTCATTTTTTACTGCAAATGCGCTTAATGATAGTGCTGCAATGCAAAAAATAGACATTAAAAATGTTTTTTTCATAGCCAATTCTCTTTATGTTCTAATAGGTTGAATGATTTATTCTACAAAAAATGATTAATATTAAACAATGATTGCTGAACTCAGAGGGGATGTTAATTATTTTATATATGACAACCTAAAAGCCTCTGAACTGGTCGAGTATTCCATACATTTTTGTTGAGGTTCGGTGCTGCTCTCGTTTCACTGAAGGATTAATTGAGGCTGTTAAAAAGCATGGCTCCGGCAATGTCGGTTATCCCAGTTGCCGCTGTCAGACGCCGTTGGCGTACCTTTTAGTCCAGTATCAGAGAGTAAGTAGTTGTACTGACGATGAATAATGTGGTCATCCGTTACACGGTTTGGATTTTGCATATCAGCATTGATAGGGTCATGCGCACTTTAAAAACTCAAGTCTTGTCAGATAATAATACTGTCTTTGCAGAATTTACAGGTTTACATTTTTAGAAAAATGGACGGGATCTGAGCGCTTGTCGGTAACAAAAATCGACAACAGTTATGGTATGACTGGTCATCTCAGTTAAAACCTAGAATAGCGTATACTGGGCGCACGGAGTCTCAAGAGTCTGCAAAAATTATTAAGGATGCTTTCTAAGCTTGATATTCTGTTTTGGTGTATCGATATTACCGAGCTTACCCGTTATTACCAAAGGAGAAGCACTTGATGAGTAAACGATTTACGCAGGGAATAGAACGTCAAAATCCTAATTTAAGAAACTGAATAAAGAGGCTGCTGAAATGCATGACAAAAATATGGAAACTTTCATTAAAATATTTGATAAACATCAATACATTGAATGCTTAACCGACAGAGTTTTATGTTGAATTTACTGGAGAATTGAGGGTTTCTGGGTTAAAACCAGAAAAGCCATCACTGAGTATCTCAAATGCTGAAAAAACAGAAATTCAAGTAATGGCTTAAATTGATATCAGGTTACATTACATGTTTAATACCTTTTTTAGCTAAATACCAATTCATAGGGTATGTCGTCATGAATCCACATATCATGGCTATTTGCATCATAAATCAATATGCTGCAGTCATTCTGCTTATTTAAGGTGTAAAAAAGACAAAGAAAACTAATCCCATCCAAATGTACATTCCTACTTGCCATGCAATAACGGATAGCAAATCTGCTTGAATGGCTTTTTTAAAGTTTCTATTTTTCCTAATCCCATTTCACGGCCTGGTAAGTATTGAAAATAAATGCCAATGATCAGGGTCAAAACAAAACTAAAAGCCAGCTTCCATAGATAAAACTTCCAAATATGATTACAGGAATAAACAGAACAATAACTTCGCCGATGATGTCCGCCAAAGTACATCTAGCACCACAATGAGTACTTGTTTTAAAAATATTTTTCCATGTAATAACAGTGGGTCGTGTATTCAATATAGAGATCATCACAATAGGTAATGCTCCCTCTCGATGAATGTGCCGATGATTTTGTCATGCATTTCGGGCGACTTAGAGTAACCTAACGTCTTACGGTTAAGACGCTTTAAGCGATTTCTTAAGTTCAGATTCTCTCTTTCTATTCGTTGGGTATAAAACTTACTTGCTACGTGTTTTTGTTTAGGCAATATCTCATAAGTACTGAACTTATCCGTGCACCAAAAAGCCACATTAAACCGAGACAGTAAAGCCAGTAACTGGCGAAGAGTCCTTTTGTTTCGACGACCAAGCGTATGAGCAATAATCCGTTTTAGGCGGGGCTCCCACGCATACCAAAGCCAGCGTTGTTGCTTCTTATTAGCTACAAAAGACCACTGTTCATCGACTTTGCAAAGGAGTTCAATGTGCAGATTATCAAGAGGTAAAGAGGTTACCTGCCTCGGCGAGAGTTTTTTAAAGTGCGAACAACCGCATTAATGCTGATATGAAGGGCTCTAGCGGTATCACGAATACCGGCATTATTCATCGTGAGGTCGATAATTTTATCTTTGGTACCGGGCTGGCAGGCTCGATACTCATAGTCGAGTTGGAAGCTTCGGCGGCAGTCTTGGCAGCGATAACGTTGATGACCAGTGCTCCCTAAGCCATGTTTTTTCACTGAGGGAGTTTGTTGACAAAATGGGCACCTTACATCAACTTTAGCCATGAATATTCTCCGGTAAATTACCCTATATTACAGGTTAATCACCGGATTGAATACACGACCATCTGCTTTAGTGGGCGCTAAACTGAAAGCTGAACGCGCCTCTCAAGGCTATAAACGGCATGATACCCGCCAAAAAATAAACAAACGTGATCTGCAATTATTTCGGTATGAGCACGGTATCAATAAAATTGATTTAGATACTCTCATTAATTACTGCCATGCTTTAACCCTTGACATTCACGATTTTTTGGGTGAGTTACAAGCCGAAAAGAACCATCACGATACGTCTGTAATCAACCATGAAGACATGGTGTCTCCTCATCCGTTAGACTCGGTTCTACAGGAGAAGTAAAGTCGAAGATAAAGAGGCAAATTCGCAATCAACGCACATAATGCACGGGAAACGAGCTCGCTGTGAGTCAGTGAATAAAGGGGGAAACCTCACATATTTGAGAGGACCCCTTTTCTGCAACCAGGCTACTATACCTCGGGCTGTGCGGAGAACAATCTCTCTTTATCTGAACAACATTCAGTAAAGCGGCCCTACAAACGAACGAAGAAACACGTAGTTTACCAAGGTAATCATTACGATAATTAACAGCCCTAACCCTAAAATACTCCAAAGATGCATAATACTTTCCTTGTATAAATTAAACTCGCAAGCTGGGTTTTGAGCACAGCGAAGTCAATCTGGTTGATGATAAAACCACTCAAATTGAGATAGCTTACCAAACGTGAGAACAATAAAAATTAAACACACTGCTTGATTTTTCTATTTTTAGCCCGCTTTCAGCATTTTATACTGGACTATGTCGATCATCCGGTCCGCTAAGCTGTTATTTGAATACGATAACACATTGGATTGTTTTATCTTGAGATAATAACATAGGTAAAATACAAATATCTCGCGTTGAAACTGGCTTATTTACCCTGAATAAAACATTGGAGTCCTTCGACTTCAGCTTCCGGCGAGAGGGGGAGCATAATGTCGCTAGAGAGCTAGCGTTCGTAGAACGCTGTAAGAATGTGATCGTACTAAGGTCATCTGATGTAGGGAAAACCCATCTTGCTGTTGTTCTTATAGTGACAGTCACTGATACTGGGTATAGAGTCATCTTTATGCCATTAGATAAGCTGGCGGGACACAGATGAAAACGAAGCAGAAAAATCGATTATAAGGCAGTTGCGATAGCTAAGTTATGCCCATGTATTGATCTTAAACGAAATAGGCGATCTTTTAATGACTAGGGAGTAAGCCAGCTTATTCTTCCGATTATTGAACCGACGTATGAAAAAGGGAGCCTTAGTCTTATTTTCAAGCAAAAGAGGCACAGATTCGCGCTAAATGTTCGGTGTTTATTTATTGACAACGCAATCTTAGATTCTCTGCTACACACTCAACCATATGTAATATCAGGTGAGGACGTTATCGACAAAAGGAAAAGCTAAAAGCATCTGTACTGGGGAGCATTTTTACACTGCCAGTAACAACAATATTAATTATTTCGAGTTATTATGCTGATTTTATTCTCATTAGTTGGAGGCATTATATTTGTGCCAAATTTGATAACGTTTTTCGGTTGCTAAGTAAGCAATACGAAAAATTGAAGTAAGAAGGGTAAAAAAATAGCCCATATATCGATAGGGAGAGTGGGCTAGCGAGTAGTAATATAGAACTTTCATTATCATTCTTCTTACTGCCGTCATTACCGACCTATCCAGAATAATAGATTTATAAGTTTCAATATGTAATAAAAAGAAATGAAATATTTCAAATGATGGTGTGGATATGGTTTTAGTAGTTATTAACTGCATTAAGTCAATATATGAGATAAAAAAATGCCCAGACGGGAGTTGAACTGGGCGAAATCTTACATGCTATTTGGGGCGACGACTAGGAATGACAATGAACTAAAAATTACTATAAAGAACAAAATATCAATGAAAGGTAAACGATATTTAACATGGTAATCATATTAAAATTAAATATTGATAATCTGGTTTGGAGTGTTAAAAAGTGATGTTATTGAAGAGGTTGTCAATGGTAGTTTAATTTTGCCTCCTTTAAGGATTCAGCTGGTAATTTAACGTTTGGGACTGTAAAGTTTTTTGTGTAAATGGCTTCATGGTTAATGAGTAATCCGATCGCCATACATGAGCGTAAACTGTGTCATCGCAGGCTTCCAATTTCGGATTGGCATGGTTCATTTTGCCGAGATATTATACAGTGCCAGATACAGGAGTTTGAACACCGATTCATCGGTCGGGAACACCCGCCGTGTCTTGGTCACCTTACGCAGGGATGCGTTTAACGATTCGATGGCATTCGTGGTATAGATGGCTTTGCGGATCTCCGGGGGAAAATCAAAAATCACAATCAATCTTGACCAGTTATTCCTCCAGGACTGGCTGATAGTGGGATATCGGTCATCCCATCCGCTGGCAAAAGCCTCCAGAGCCTCTTCTGCGGCTTCCAGATTAACTGCGTTGTAAATAGCCCGGAGATCAGCAGCGACCGCTTTACGTTCTTTCCAGCCCACATAGCGCAGGGAATGACGGACCTGGTGAACAATGCACAACTGTACTTGGGTTTGGGGGTAAATCGCTTCAATTGCCTCGGGAAATCCCTTCAGACCATCACAGCAGGCAATGAAAATATCCTGTAATCCCCGGTTTTTCAGTTCAGTCATCACTGAAAGCCAGAATTTAGCCCCTTCATTTTTGGCGATCCACATCCCAAGAAGCTCTTTTTCACCCTGAAGATTGATGCCCAGAGCCAGATAGACGGATTTATTACTGACGACCCCGGAGTCTTGGTTTTTTACAACAATACAGTCAAGGTAAACAATCGGATATAACGCATCCAAGGGCCGCATTTGCCAGCATTTAACTTCATCCATGACGGCGTTAGTTACCTGAGAAATGAAAGCCGCTGAGACCCCAACACCATAGACCTCATTGAAATGATCCTGAATATCACGGGTTGATAACCCTCTTGCATACAAGGAAATAATACGGTTATCGAACCCTTTTAACGTTCTCTGTCCTTTACCCACTAATTGAGGTTCGAAGGTGCAGTTGCGGTCACGGGGAACACTTAACGTCAACTCGCCTTGTTGTGAGCGCACTGTTTTGGTGGATACGCCATTGCGGGAGTTACCGGAGTTATTCCCGGAAGGGGCATGTTTAGCGTACCCCAGGTGCATTGCCATTTCAGCTTCCAGAGCCCGCTCAGCGAGTTTTTGCGTGAGTTGCTTAAGCAAACCAGATTCACCTAGTAAATATTCGGGAGAGTGGAAATCCTGGAGTAATTGGTCAATGAGTTCATTACTGATAGGCATTTTATTATCCTCTTAGGGTTTGAGTCTAAAATGCCATTTACACGGTTTATTTTATACTCCCTAACGTTTCCTCATTTTGATTTCATTAACTTGCAGAGCTTCAGCACGGGAAACTGTGAAAATAATTGCTTCATCGTTTTAAAAAGCTTTTTGATTTTCTTTAGTAGGAAAGTGCTGGCTTTTTTTAAGATCTCTTTCTCCATCCTAAGTTCTTTATTTTTCTTTCGAAGTCTTAATAGCTCAGCTCTCTCATCAGAATTTATGCTGCTACCAGATTGCTCAGCATCGAATTTTGCTTTCCAGTTATAAAGTAATTGATCGGTGATCCCTAAAGTATCTGCCGCTTTTGGCAAGCTATAACCTTGCTCGGTGACTAATGCGACCGCCTCTTGCTTAAACTATGCGGTATAAAACCTATTTGTTCGTTTTTTCATTTAACACCTCAATAATTGGATTATATTCCATTATTAAAGTGTCCTGTTTGATTAAAGCAGATCATAGGTTTGGTTACAGAATAAACTATACATAAAACGGTAAGAGGCCTTGCTCTCATTTTGGGAGATTATGGATGATCAAGATGTGACGTGTATTTTATGTTATGGCCTAAATTAAATGTATTTTATATGGCTATTTTGACAATTAACGACTACATTTTTAGATAGATTATAATTTGTTTATGCTGCTCAATCTTTTTTTGAATGTCTATTTTGTTTGGTGAAATAATACGCGGTTTATGCTCATTATGCTCATTATGCTCATTATGCTCATTATGCTCATTATGCTCATTATGCTCATTATGCTCATTATGTGAGTTTTAGGAGTATTCTTAAGGTCGTCTGGCGTATTACAGTTAGTTGCTCATACTCTAGAATTAAATTATTTTTTAATATTAGTAATCAAATAGTTACACTTTCAAATTAATTTGAATAAATAAAATCCAATCAAGTAAAACTGAAGGCTAGTTAAATTAATTGATAAAATTTACTAACAAAAAGAGTAGAAAATGATTATTTTAAATAAAGTATTTTTACGCATAGCAAGAGATAAAATTGCGGATTAAAAATAATTTTTGAAATGATGTATTTTTAAAGTAAATAATTCTGCTATTTAGTTGGGTGTGATTAAGGTTAAATTCCAATTGTAGCATTTAAAATGGTTATTTTATCTGTAATCATTGTTTTTGCATCTACAAGCACAAGAATACTCCTTTTGCGCGTCATGAGTCAAAATGTGATGTGTATACATTATATAATAAATGAATTGATAAACATCACTAATCTTGAGTTGGCAAAATTATAAAATAAATTTATTTTAATTGATTCGTTACTGTACGAATTAGACTGGTATTTATGGTGAATATATAAATTTAGTGTATCTATGTAATATTTTGATGCTCTTATTTGGAGTTATATTGGTGGGTTTGCTTTTTATAATATATCAAATTAAGTTTATTTTTAAATATTAATCCTTTCCTTGATGCAGATATTAAATTATTAATTTAATGTATTGTCGCGATTCGTGTAATTTGGTGAATTTAACTAATCAGTAATATTGTATAAACTAAGCTTTTGATAGTTTTTAGCTATCAAAAAGCTTAGTATCTGAGAAAAAAACGATTTAATTTAATTTAAGTTTTGATGTACTCTCTGTTCGAAATCATATAGATCAAGTTATGATTATTAATTCAAAAATGGACTCATTGAGATAAAGCAATATTATTAATTAAACTATTACCAGGTATTAAATTATATCGAATGATTTGTGTATAACCATATTTAATATATGGTCGGTTCCCTGTGTTAATTATTTATTAAATAATAGTGTGATACTAAATAAGTTCTTTAAAATGTAATAATAAAACCTTCATACTAGGAAATGATAATGAAAAAAGTATTATTGACAGCAGTTGCTACTGCAATTATTGGTGCATCATCTGCTTACGCTGCAACTGAAAATGCAGGCGGTGGTCAAGTTAATTTTTATGGTAAAGTGACAGACGTTTCTTGTACTGTTTCAGTTGATGGTCAAGGTAGTGATGCTAAAGTTTATTTGGCGCCAGTTTCAGTAAAAGAAGTTCAAGAAGCAGGTGCAAATACTTATTTAAAAGCAAAACCATTTGTTATTGATGTAACACAATGTCAAGGTGTTAACGATAATACGGTTTTAAACGTTAACTGGACTGGTGGTAACGTATTAAATGGTGCTTCAGGTATTAATGCTGGTTATTTAGCTAACACTGTTACTGGTGCTGCGGACGGAGCTGAAAATATACAATTAGTTTTAGCAACAGATGCTAGCTCTAAGTTAGAAAATAAAATCGATCCTAATAGTGCAAAGCAACCTAAAGCAACAATAACTGAAATTACTGACGGTAGCCGTTTCACTTATTTCGTAGGATATGCAACTTCAACGCCTAAAGATGTTACAACTGGTATCGTAGAAAGTTATGCAACTTACGAAATTACTTACGAATAATATTTATTTATTTCAAAAGTAATATTTATCTAAGCGGTAGTGATTACTGCCGCTTTTATTTAGAGGTTCAAATGAAAGCAATTGTTTTATTCTTCTGCTTCGTTTTCAGTGCATCTTCGTTAGCGAATAATATTATTGTTAACGGCACGCGATTTATTTATCCTGGAAATGAAAAAGAAATTACCGTGCAATTAAATAATACGGCAGATAGGCCAGCGGTCGCACAAGCATGGTTAGATACCGGTGATGCATCGGAAACTCCAGATACAATAAAAACACCATTTCAAATTACACCTCCAATATCCCGTCTGGATGCAAAAGGTGGTCAAACACTACGCATTAAATTGATGGATAAAAATGGGATCCCACAAGATAAGGAAAGTTTATGGTGGCTGAATATCTTAGATATTCCACCAACAGTAAAAACAGCAGGAAAGGAAGATCAAAACTTCTTACAGCTAGCAATTCGTTCTCGATTTAAATTTATCTATCGCCCTGTTGGGTTAGGTAGTCGTGAATTAGCACCAGAACAATTAGTTGTGAATGCTAATGGCAATAATCTGATTATTAATAATCCTACGCCATTTTTTATTACCATTACAAAAATTTCAACCGATGGCAAAAATGGATTAACGGATAAGGCGGTAATGTTAGCACCTAAAAGTCAAACTTCAGTGGTATTGAAAAAAGCAATTAGAGCAGGTGAAAGTGTTGTTTTGAACAATATCAATGATTACGGTGCGGATATAGCAGTAAAAACGACTGCTAAATAGGATAGAAAAAATGAAACAGCGAGAGTTAATAAATAAATATAGCAATACACTCTCTGTGACCTGCTTCGTCACCGTATGTATGATGCCAACATTTTATGCATGGAGTGCTGAAAGCACAACCTACGAATTTAATAGTGGGTTCATAGTAGGCAGCAAAGATAATGTTGATTTAGAACGCTTCAACACGACTGCAATCAGTGAAGGTAAGTACTCTGTTGATGTATATACTAACGGTAATTGGAAAGGTCGCTATGATTTAAATGTTGTTCAACAAAAAGATGGCAAATTAGGTGTCTGTTATACACCCGCTATGTTGAGTAATTTTGGCGTTAATTCAGAAAAATTAAATCCGCAATTAAATGCGCAAGAGTCTACTTGTTCCCCGTTGAATGAGTGGAATGCAATGAAGGACGTAAACGATACTTTCAGTTCTTCGAACCTACGTCTAGATATTTCAGTTCCACAAATTTACGAGCAGCGTTTATCACGTGGTTATGTCGCTCCGCAATTTTGGGAAAAAGGTATTCCTGCGTTAAATTTAGCGTATATGGCCAATTATTATGATAGCCATACTAGCGGTTCTCAAGGTCAAAATGATGCCAGTGCTTATTTAGGACTTAATGCAGGTTTATCAGTTGATGGCTGGTTACTAAAACATATTGGTAATTTAAGTTGGCAGCGTTCAGGAAGTACGAGTTGGAACAGTAACCAAACCTATCTGCAAAAGCCGATTGCTGATATCAAATCAAAAGTGACTGCCGGCCAGTTTTATACGGATGGTGATCTTTTTGACAGTATTGGGTTACGCGGGGCAAGAATTGCTACTGATGACAGCATGTATCCAGATGGAATGACATCATATGCACCCGAAATTCGTGGTGTCGCACAAAGTAATGCATTGGTGACTGTTAGTCAGAACGGTTCCATTATTTATCAAACCTCAGTACCACCCGGACCGTTTGTATTGAACGATGTTTATCCATCGGGTTACGGTAATGATTTAAATGTTACGGTGAAAGAAGCAGATGGTAGTGAAAGTAGCTTTAGCGTGCCTTATTCATCGTTAGCACAACTGTTACGCCCAGGGTTTACTCGTTACCAAGTCGCTGCGGGGAAATCAGATACTGATGGTTTGCATAATCGCCCGTATATTGTGCAGGGAGCAATTCAACATGGCTTAAATAATACCTTTTCACTCTATGGTGGAGTGACTGCGTTTGATGATTATCAAGCCTATTTAATTGGGACGGGTGTAAATACGGGTATTGGTGCTGTTGCAGTTGACGTTACACAATCACGAACAGCATTGAAAGACCGTACCGATAATGGTCAAAGTTATCGAGTAACGTTTAACCGTTTAATTACTGAAACAGATACGAATATCTCGCTAGCTGCATATCGTTATTCAACGAAAGATTACTTCAACGTAAACGATGCATTATATGCAATTGATTATGATAAACGTGGTATTGCAAATAACAGATGGCGCGAAAAGAATGGTTTTAGCTATACGGTAAACCAAAATCTGCCTGAAGGGTTTGGGGGACTTTATTTTACTGGGCGTATCTCTAGTTATTGGGAACGTTCAGGAACGGAAAAGCAATATCAATTTAGCTACAACAATCAATTTCAACGAGTTTCTTATTCTATTAACTTTATGCGTGTTTATTCGGACAATAATAATGGAAAGAAAGATGACCGTATTAGCTTAAATATTAATCTTCCCCTTTATTATGGCGATAGCCGAAGCACGACACTAACATCAAATACAACGTTTAATAACGAAAAATTTGGCTCTACTCAGCTTGGGGTTAATGGTGCATTTGATGACGAAAATAACTGGACTTACGGGCTCAACACTGCGGCAGCAAATGGTGGTGAGTATAGTGTTGCAATGAACACTGGTTATCGTTCACCGTATGTTAATACCAATGCTAACTACAGCCAAGGCGAAGGTTATAGGCAATATGGCTTAGGCGCTAACGGCTCTGTCGTTATACATTCGGGCGGTGTGGTTCTTACACCAAATACGTCTGCGACGATGGCTTTGATTGAAGCCGAAGGGGCTGAAGGGGCATCAATTACAAGTGCGCCGGGTGTGCGGGTGAATAAGGGGGGTTATGCTTTAGCACCTTATGTTAGACCTTATCGCATCAACAATATTGAAATTGACCCTAAAGGGAGCCCTGAAGATATTGTGTTTAATAATACCTCCGAACAAGTGGTTCCATATGAAGGCAGTATTGTTAAAGTAAAATTTGGCACAAAAGTTGAGCGCAATCGTACCTTTAATGTTGTACGTCTCGATAAAAAACCAATGCCATTCGGCGCTGAAGTGACTAACCAGCAAGGCGAATCAATTGGTGTAGTTGGACAAGGCGGTACAGTATTTATTAGTAATGAAGAAGCAAAAAATGCTTATGTGAAATGGGATAACGGTCAGTGCGTATTTTCTCTGGAAGCCGGAACCAGTAAGGATAGTATATGTCGATAAATGTGATTTTACGTAATGGGATAGCGCTGGCGGCAGTGCTATCAAGTATACCTGCATATGCAACCTGTACAAGAAACATGAGTGTTGCTGCAGAGCGTATTGACATGCAGTTTGGTCGTGTAGTTGTTTCTCCGGATTTAGATGTTGGTAGCGTGATCCAATCAAAAACTTGGTCAATGGAAGAAACGGGTAAATATTGGGCTAAATGTTATGGCGGAACTCTTCTTGATGCGGTAGTGACGGCATCAGGAGTAACGGAAGGGGCTGATAAAGTTTATAACACTAACGTTCCTGGTATTGGATTACGTTTTAAAAGGATGGGAGCAGTATCAATGACCTATCCTGATAAATTTAAAGTTAAAGGAAATAGTCAGGACCAACTAAACGTATATTTAGCAGGTTCAACCTTTAGTTTAGAAATTATCAAAACGGCAGAAAATACGGGCTCAGGGCGCATAACTCAAGGGGAGTACACCCGTTATGGGTATAACCCTAAAACGGTTGAGCCTGCAATCATTACCTATTTATCAGCGGATGCTATTACCATCGTGTCACCCTCTTGTAAAATTACCACAGGTAAAAATCAAGATGTGATCTTACCGCCGGTGAACCGTACAGAGTTTAGAGGTGTAGGAACAACGACTGGTGAAAAACAATTCCCAATTAATTTACTTTGCAATGGTGGGATCAGCATTTCCCCTGATTCTATTGCCGTGAATATGACCTTTGGTGGAACAAAAGCACCTAATACCCCAATAAATAAAGGTGTATTAGATAATGCGGCAAAAAATTCTATGGCTCAGGGGATTGGTGTTCAAGTACTAACGGATAAGAACAAAGAGTTAGAATGGGGCAAAATTTATAAGGTCGGTGAGTTAACTAGCGCGCAAGATAAAGAAATTCGTATGAATTATATCGCTCGTTATTATCAGTTTGGCTCAAAAATTTCTGCCGGTGAAGTTGAAGCTAAAATGTTATTCAATATTACTTATGACTAACAGGGGATACCTAATGAAAAACTGGTTACTGATAATGCTCCTGTTTGTGTTGAGCTGTGCAAATGCTACCGCTGCGTTGGAAGCAAATTATGATGAAGGTCTGGTCAATTTCGCAGGGAAAGTCGTTGATATTTCTTGTGAGATTTCAGTTAACGATCAAGGTAGTGATGCGAATATTTATCTAGCTCCCATTTCATTATTTGAAATTCATAATAGTGAAGGCGGGGCTTATATGAAGCCTAAAATGTTTACCATTAAACTATCACAGTGCCAATCGATTAGTCATAATGGTGAAGTCGTTGACGCTGATTTAAATAAAATTAGTGTAGCGTGGTCAAATGGTTACTTGGTACCTAAAACTAATTTTGAAACATCAGGGTTGCTAAAAAATATGTTAGCAGATGGAGCTCAAAATATTAATTTTGCACTATCGATTAATAATAATACAACGTTAGATGCAGATAATAAGATTGTGCCTGCTGATCCTGCTCAGCTTAAAATCATTCCTAAAGTTTCCGATAATAAGGATGCTATATTTCAATATTATATCGGGTATACAACAGGATCCCCTAAAACGGTGACAACAGGTTTAATGGCAAGTTATGCCACTTATGAAGTACAGTATAATTAAAAATATTTAATTTAAAATAAATAAAACACTTCTAATGTATAGTTAGGAGTGTTTTTTATTGTTAGATAATAAAATAAAAATAACATAGCGTTCAATTTGCTATGTTATTTTTATATTTTATTTCAAATTTTGACAGTATGATTGTATAGTGCAAAAAGAGTAATGAAAACCATGATAATTTTAAATGAAATATTAAATTACATTTTATTATGGACGATAACGCTTTCTGCGGTATATTTTAACTCTTGATTTTTGATACCCATATTATTATCTTGAATTGAATAATACTCATCAGAAATATAGCCTTGAAAGAACCAGGCTATAGGGCACTTTAAGGCGATAGCTATACTAACTAGATGATTTAAAGGTATTTTGTTGATTCCGTTTTCATAGCGAGATATTTGCTGTTGGCTAATATTTAATATTTTGGCTAAATTAGCACCCGAGAGCCCTAATTCTTTTCGCCTTGCTTTTATCTTGATTCCAATAAAACAATGAATGTCCATGTGACACCCTCGATTGATAACGGGATTATAGTGAATGCTAATGCATAATAAAATTATACAATATATAAAATATTAAAAAAACAATTAATTTCAATGTCGACAATATTTAATTTGTGTATGTCTGATAGAGAATGAGTGATTTTTTTAGTTGGAATCATCAGGTGCTGATAATTTACATATGTAATAGTGAGTGCGTATTTTCATGAATGGAGATCACCCAATAACATCCATTGTTCATCAGCTGTTCGTTTAGCGATCTAGAATTGTTCTTTTCCTGATGTGAGCTGATAGTTGATAGACTTGGACGTTCTATCGGGTTGCTCATAAATCTGAAGCATATTGGCAGGAGATGAGCGGAGCTGAGCTCAACACAATCTCGATAAGTTGGTTTAGTTTGTTCGTCGTAATAAATTCTCAACGTGACGACAGCAATAATTCCCACGAAAGGAAGGCTATTTAATGCGCGATGTTTCATTGAAAGATAACCTCCTATGGTCAATGTGTTTTCCTTGGCTGTAAGCATCCAGTTACACTTTTTTGTTAATACGGGATAAGCGGTAATAGGTATCGAGAGGGCCGTCTTCACAATCGCCAGTCGAGGTACTGAATAGTTGGTTTGTTTGACTATCAATCACTTCGGCAATCACGAAGGCGCATTTAGCGCCCAGATTCACTGTGCTCGTGACGACATAACGTCCCTCGAGGTAATCGTCAACACGACAATCCTTATCGGTAATCGCTAGGTTATTACACATTGGTGTAAACCACTTTTATCGATAGCGGTATCAAATACATTCGTGTTAAAGGCGTTAGCGATAAGATTGAGGCAAAAAGTCATGAAAATGAATACGTATTTAATCATGATTTATTATATGAACGCATCCCGTTTGCAACAGCATCCATTGTTTTGACATTGACGGGTAGGTTGCAGCTTTATATCCGGCTTTTTGCAGCCGTAAAGCTGCGAGCCCCTATGTAATCCACTGACTCACACCTCATTTCCTCTGCGAGCTTCAAGCTCAAAAAATCATTCAGTTTTAGTGAGTTCCGGTTTTGCTTGTCTTTGTCATCACGCAAGCCACCAGAGCAACCTTTCAGTATTCACCCTTTTTTAAGCGTTAATGTTTATCAGTGTCAGCAATTAATACGGTCTGATACTGATATGATCGGTGACACATGACGAATGCTTTTACAAAACGGCCTTGCAATAATCGCACTTCATGACCCTGTTTTTTCAACTTACGCACCCAGTGCTGTGAGCCTCCACTGGCCTTCATGCCAATCAGGCAAGGTTCCCGGTTACTAAAGAACGTCAGAAAATCCTGACAACGGATCTGTTTATCAAACACTTCACCTGTATATTCATTAATGAAGTGAACTTGGATCAAATGCTTTGCGATATCAACGCCAATCGGTGTATATTTCATGTTGTGGAGTCTCCAGTCTGAGGGAGCTTTATGCATCCCGTATTGGGCACTATGATACCGGAAATCTATGAGGCTCCGCACCTCACTGCTCATCTTTTGTGCGCCTAGTCAAGTTAGATGGGATACGTTCATTACATAAAATCATGAATTTATCTGAGTACACGCTGTATACCAGTTGTGAGCCCTGTTGTATGTGTTCCGGTGCGATGGTATGGAGTCAATCAGGTCGGATGGTTTATAGCCTTTCTCATGATGAGCTACTTGAGATTGCGGGGTTTAACATCATGTTATGCAGTGGTGAGATTTTCGCTAAAAGCCCTTTTAAGCCTGAGGTGACTCACGGTGTTTTAAAAGAGAAGGCAATGTTAATTTATACACAATATTTTCAACCAACGACTTAACATCAAACGTCGGCCAATAATGAAAGTATCGGTTAAGTTGACTAATAAGATAACGAGTCACGATGATATGATTAGCAGGTAACTAATGACATTCATTAAATTACCCGAAAAAGCGGGTTTTGCTCTGCGTCATGCGCCGCCGGAACAACAGCATGCTTTTCTTGCTGTGATTGTGCATTGGCCCAGTAATGTGGTGCAAAGTATCCAAGCCTATTCTGAATAGCTTAAGGCCAAAATAGCCCAAATCGTGGCGGTCTAGGGTGGTGTATGGCTTAACCCTGAAGAGGGCAACCAAAAGCTGAAACTGCAATGTGCGCAAGGCCACCTGATTAACACTCGTCCATTCTACTTATGCCTAGGGGGATGGTGCATAGGGTGTTATGTTGAAAGCCAATATGTGGCTATCTTGCTTCTACTAGTGCATTTGTCATCATAGTAAGATAAAGATCCATTTAATGGTTTGGGTTAAATAAAAAAAGAATACCATAATAGCCATCTTTACGGATATCCGTGAAGATGGCTTAAAATAGAGTTTAGTTTGATTAACGTTCTAGCTTATGGATGTCATTGGGGGACTACGACATTCTTTATTTCCCGCCTTAAGGGATGAAAGCGGCTTGACTCTCATTCTGTTGTCCTATCTACCCACCTATATGATAAACATATCCTCCACTGTGAAAAATTCCTCCTTGTTCAAGGCAAACATCACGTCCATAGCGTTCATAGTCAAAGTAATGGGATAAATGCCCAAGTTGTGCTAAATCATAACAACCACTTTCTTCTATCCAGTAATAACCTAAGTCATATTCATTATTGACCCCCGCTAATTGCTGGAAAGAATCCAAGTTATCCGCTAAATGAATTAAATCATGAATCGAACTCGCTGAAGCTCTGATTTCAATTGCCGCCTGATAAAGATCAATTTCATCAGGCGATAACATGGCTAATTGTGTGGCTAACTCGTTCAACTCATCTAAAAGGCTGTATTCTGAGATGTAGGACGAAAGGCCATCAATGGAGGATTCATAGTCGGTCAAGAAATACTCTTCATAATGAGTCCCATCAATGCCAATACGCGCTAAACAGTGTTGTACCTCTTCTAAGGTGACGGGAAGCTCAAGCCACTCGCCAACCAGTTCGCCTTCGTTATATTTCCCTAGATTAGTGATAAAAACAGAAATAACCCCAGATTTTAGGCATGGGGAAGCCGTAGCAGTAGTGTGCATATTAAAACCCTAATATTGATGTTCAGTGAGGTGTAGACGTTATTGAGGAAGGTCTTTGATAATACGAGATATATGAAAATGAATGGAGGTAAGTCGTGTGATTATCACGCTGCAAATTCATAAGGCATAATGAAATGACCCTGTATACTGTCAAGATAATCAGCCCACCATTGGATCATCTTTGTACGCTCCATGATGTGCTCTGCTTTGTGAATATAAGCCGCCCTAACGTGATTTCGTTCTTGGTGACTCATTTGCCCTTCAATGGCATCACGCCCCCAAAGACTGGATTCGACAAGGGCGCTGCACGCCATTGCCCTAAATCCATGCAAACAAAGTTCAGTTTTCGTGTCGTACCCTAATTTACGGATCGCTTTGTTTAACGTATTTTCACTCATCGGTTTGTTGTCATCTTTTACGCTACTAAAGATAAACGTACTTTTTCCGGTATATTCATAAATTTCTTTCAGCAGAGTTAAAGCTTGAGAGGATAATGGAACAAGCTGTGGTGTTTTCATTTTTGACCCACGATGAGCATATTTCACACCTTCTATGGCTTCTCGCTCAGCCGGAATTGTCCATAACTTTTGTTCAAAATCGATTTCATCCCATCGCGCCAACCTTAGCTCACTGGAGCGAACAAAAGTGAGTAAGGAGAGTTGTAAAGCTAACTGAGTTAGTCGATTACCCTGATAGTGTTTAATGCGTATCAGCAGCTCTGGCACTTGCTTTATGTCAAGAGCAGGTATATGTGTCACTTTATTCATTATTAATGACGCCACCAAGCTCCTGTGCAGGATTATAGGTAATTAATCCTTGCTGGACGGCATAACGTAAAATAGCCTTAATCCGCCGCTGTAGTCGTGACGCAAGTTCTGTTTTACCCGTTAACGCAACTGCTTTAATTGGTGCGAGTAATACTTTGGTTGTTATTGCCTCAATGTGCATATCGCCAGTGTCTGGGATAACTTGCTCGATGGTTTTGAATGGGGATGTAGAAAGCGAATTATTAGTAATAGAAGAATTCATCATGACCTCTCATTTATGGTTGTGTACATAAGAGAGGTCTCTCCGTTATTTTTTAATCCTTATTTAAATTTTCTTGAATAGCTTTTACAATAATGACAACAACATCCAGTAATGCTGAAAACATATAAACCTCCATTAATGAATAAAATAAAAAACATCACCATCGACACTCAACTCAGTGATATAGTTTTGAAATTAGTTATAAGTCACTTTCATTAATTAAAGGAAGAGTGTTTACTGCATGACTTCGGGGTCTGCCTCTCGGACTTTTAATATTAATCCCGCTCGCGAAACAACAATAAAAAGGATAATACTTTTGATGTATTTGGCCATTCACAAAAAAGAGAGCATGAGCATGAAGCATACCCATTAGGGTGGTTACATCACTTAACTAACGAAGACCAAATTATTCATAAAAAATTAATGGAGTTTTAATTATGCGTATTATCTTATTATTTATTTTAAGCTTGTTCAGCATGAACGTATTAGCCTTTGAATGTACTACCGAAAACACAATTGACTATCCCGGTTATAAAGGTGAGCCCTTAGTAGATATGGGTCATGTGATTAAACCAATCAGCGACGCAGTTACAACTCCAATGGACGGGATATCTAAAACCTACTGTATGCGAGGGTATCCATACAAAGGCGCAGCGAAACGTAAAGTCCTTGCTGTTATCCAAGAAGGTGTTGTACAGCACAAAGGAAACACCGCACGTTACCTATTTAACTTTACGGATGGAATAGGGGCAACATTCCCATTGGATAACTTAGATACACCTTGGTGGAATTTAGACAAACCCGAGTGGTATTTATTTTGTGTGAAAGATGGTTTCAGTGATGCAAAGAAATGCATGACATCACACCGTCCTTTAGCGTATCTCTTTAACGATGACCTCGACGCGTATCTGCAAGTTAATCAACCCGTTAGACCACACAGCGAGGTCTGTGTTCGCATTGATGAAAACAAACCCGAGTGTACCGACGTATCAGATGGTTGGACCGGGGAAGAAGCCTACCGTTTATTTGAACGTGTAGCTAACGGTAAGCGTGTCCGCGTTAAATACACTAACTTAGCAGACCAGGCGGTTATTACCGACGACCAATTACAAACCACTTACTTCGCAAGATTCATTGCAGACATGCTCATACCTAATCAAAAATAAAAGGGAATCCTTTATGAAACGTTTATTAACCGCTTTATTTTTATTCTTTAGTTTTAATACGTTAGCATTCGAATGTACAGATGCTAACACTGTCGTACACCCAGCGTACAAATCAACAAAAGTAAAAGTAGAACCAACCCTTATGCCTGTTACCACGGAATCACTTGTTGGCATTTTAGGTAAGAATGTGAAAACGTTCTGTATTAAAGGCCATATAAACAAACTGACTAACCGCCAGACGATAGCAATAGTCCAAACCGGTGAGTACACCGTCGGTAACGGTAAACCCAGTTCGTACTTCTTTAACTTTACGGACGGTTGGGGTTACACCATGCAGACACGCTACACCAAAGACTTCTGGTGGGATAGGGCTAGACCGGATTGGGCGATTCAATGTACTCGCGATGCGTTTACAGACGTTGGGTTATGTTCGATGTTTAGCGGCGTGATTCGTTTCACCCGTTATACTGACAATAATATCAAGTTAGAAATCGGTGGGGTAAACGCTCCCTCGTATACTGAATTCTGTGTTCGTGGTAATAATTCCAATACTTATTGTGGAACTCACAGTGATGCGTTTACTGGGACTAAAGCAGCGGACATCATGACTGACCTGAGTAAGAGTACTGACGTGCGCGCCCAGTACGTTAATCAGTATATGGAAACCAAAGTACGTAAGATGGAATTCAAAACGACTAGCTTAGCGAGACACTTAACCGTTCTATTAAGTATGCGTATGGCAGAGGAGTAAGTTCATGAAAAAATTCGTATTAGGTTTAGCATTAATTTTAGGATTTAACATTAACGCCATGGTGTTCGACTGCACGTATGATAACATGAAACGTTCTTCAACGGATGAACAAATCGACTTTTCATCATCATTGTGCCGTATTGATTTTTGATGCCATAAATTGGGCGAGTTTGTCTTCAGGGAATTTTTTAGTCAGAAGAGTGAATGCGCATTCACATTCCTGTTTATTAAAGGCATTACTGTTGTTAACACATTGATGCATAAAAACCTCTTTGGGCGACTCTGAACAACTGGTTATCAAGAATAAGCTTAAAATAAGCAGATATAAGCGAAGTAGGTTGCGATTTTTCATTAGATATTCAGCCATAAAAGAAAGAGTACACAGGGATCAGCCCGACAAACCAGCCAATGATTTGAGGGCCGATAGCCCAAAAGAGCTTGGCTTGTATCAGCCCTATCGCACCTTCGCGTGTTGTGATGTAATCTGGCATAATCGCGAGTGTAACTATCCCGTAAAATAATACAGCTCACTCGTAGAATTTCTTGTAAACTAAAACAAAGGAGTTTTACGATGAGCAAACGCATGACTGAAAGCCAGATTGTGGCGATTTTAAAAGAAGCCGAAGCGGGTATGCCGGTGAAAGATATTTGTCGTAAGTACGGCATCAGTAATTCAACGTTTTATAAATGGCGCGAAAAATACGGCGGTATGGAAGCGTCTGATGTGCGCCGCTTGAAAGAGCTTGAAGAAGAGAACCGTCGACTTAAGCAGATGTATGCTGAGTTGAGTCTCAAGTCACAGATGCAAGAAGACATCATAAAAAAGCTCTAGCGCTTGTGGCAGAACGGAAAGTCTGGGCACACGAGTTACAGGTGCAGTATAACGCAAGCGTAGTGAAGTGCTGTCATGTGGTTGGTATCAGTCGTACCGCTTACTATTACGAGCCAAAGCTGACCGATGATGACGAAATCATTGATGCCTTGAATGCTTTAATCGACAAGCATTATCGGTGGGGGTTCCCGAAGTGCTTTAAACGCCTTCGAAAGCTAGGCCACAGTTGGAACCACAAACGTGTTTATCGCGTTTATAAGGAGCTAAAACTGAACCTGCGACGCAAAGGCAAAAAGCGACTGCCCAACCGTAACCCAGAGCCGTTAGCTGCACCGAATGCATTGGGAAAATCTTGGTCAATGGACTTTATGAGTGACAGCTTGCACAACAAAGTCAGGTTCCGCACATTTAACGTTATTGATGACTTTAATCGCGAAGTTTTAGGTATTGATATTGCGACCAGCATGCCGTCATTGCGTGTCATACGCTATCTTGACCAACTTGCTGAGTGGCACGGTTACCCTGAGAAAATTCGGGTTGATAATGGCAGCGAATTCACCTCGGAAGTGTTTGTAAATTGGGCAAAAGCACATGACATTATGATTGATTACATTAAACCCGGTTGCCCATATCAAAACGCATACATTGAACGATTTAACCGAACTTATCGCGATGATGTACTCAATTGCTACATTTTCAACAACCTGAACGAAGTGAAGCAAATAACCGAAGACTGGATTGAGCTATACAACAACGAACGGCCGCACGATTCACTCAATGACATGACGCCATTTGAGTACCGAAGTGCGGCATAAATATTCTACGAGATGACTGTGTTATAAATGGGGTATTTACACCCCATCATTGATAGGTTTTATTGGAGCACCAAATCCAGTGTCGTTGACTACAGGAGCCTTTACGATTCTAAAAGAGATTTTTAATATAACAAGCCATTCTTCAGAAATAAAGAGTCACCCTTCATATTTCCTTCTCATGACGTCAAAAGGAAAAAATAAATATTATGACTGAAGCAGTAGGAAATAATGTGAAAACATATTCACTTAAGCAAAAAGGTTGAGGTGCTGTCGGATCTGTTATTAACGAGGAGCTAATTACTTTGCCGAGTAAAGTAACTCAGCAAAGTAGCATAGACTTGAATGAATTATTAGATTTTAACTAGTCCGCTAGTCTCTACTGAAGCTCTCAAATTAATGGCAGGCTCCTGTGAGCCAACTCGGTAGGTGTAAGACAGGGGGTGATCTCTAGCAATGTCAATGAGATCGATTAGAGCCTCAGTTGCTCTCAGAGCTTCATTTGGAAGTTCTCGAGACTCGAAGCTACTGAGTGTGCCGGGCTTCATATGTGCAATCTGCTCATGCCTAATCTTTAATACTGGTTCTACGAGTGCAAGGAACTTTTCAGTTGCCAATTTCACAGCCTCGGGTGAAGTAGAAGACGAGCCGCGTTTCAAAAACATTGATACAGATCTCACATCTTTCCTTTTATCCGCAAGACGCGCTAAACGGATCACCAACATTTCCAACAATGCATTGAGGGCTACCAACTGATTGGCAAGCTCATATCTTGTACTGCTATTGGTAAGGCCTTCCATCAACCGCTGATACGTATAGATGGTTGTTAGGATGTGCCATGCTTCAGCTTCCATTTCTTCAAGAATCGTCATAAATACTCCACAAGGGTCTGATAGTTATTATGCAGATATCTAAGCACCCAATTTAAACTAATTTTATAATTCAAGGTGTAGAAGATGATACTGAATCACTACGGATAGATTAGACACTTTAGAGTTTTATTTGGACAGCCCTGTCCCGGAAGACAATTCTACCTTAGTGTATATAAGGACTGCTTATGGTACATAGCTGACGTCTGGATGATGTATAGATCTGCGCTATTATGGTACCAGCTAAATTTAGCTGGTACATAGTAAGTTATCCAACTAGCGATATCCCTCTTATCCCGCCTTCAATAATACTCCTCCTATCTGCTTCCTCAATAAAATCAGCCCACCATTGCATCATGGGGCGTCTTTGCTCTAGGTAGTCACTGCGATTATAGGCGCGTCTAACTTCGTTTTTATCAACGTGGGCTAGGGCGGCTTCGATAACGTCAGGTGGAAATCCTTGCTCATTGAGTGCCGTACTAGCAATTGAGCGTAGACCGTGTGAAACAAGTACGCCACCGAATCCGGCACGTTTTAAAGCCGCATTGACGGTTTGACTGTTCATTGGTTGGGTAGGCTTGATACGGCTAGGAAAGATAAACTCACGGTTACCACTGAGTGGTTTCATTAGTTCTAAAATAGCTAATGCAGCGTCAGATAACGGAACTGTATGTTCTCGGTTCATCTTCATTCTGGCTGCGGGTATCTTCCATTCCTTGGTTTCAAAGTTGATTTCATCCCAACGGGCTTCAGCTGCTTCGGCAGGGCGGGATATGGTAAGTAGCTGCCACATAAACAAACATCTGGTAGGCAAAATAATATTAGCTGTACGCATTGTTTGCATCAGTTGCGGTAACTGCTCTGGGCGAATACTTGGCATATTTTTTTTCTTTGGTTTTTCAAAAGCTTTACCAATGTTGATACTTGGAACGGCATCAATTAAGCCAGTATTTTGAGCATAGATCATGACTTCGTTAATGCGCTGACAAAGACGGCGAACGGTTTCTAGTGCGCCTCTGGCTTGTACCGGTTGTATCGCTTGAACCAATATGTGAGCTTTGATATCGGTGACGCTGATATCGCCTATGGCGGGAAACACATCTCGTTCAAGTGAACGCCAGATATCATTACCGTAGTCCTCTGTGACGGTGGACTTCTTCACTTCCCACCAACGTTCAGCAACAAGTTGAAAGGTATTGGTTTTAGCTTCTTGAGAGTTTCTTATTTGATTTTTCTGATATTCTTGAGGATCAATATCTTTTGCCAGTAATGAGCGAGACTCCGCTCTAAGTTTTCTAGCATCCGAAAGTGTGACAGCTGGGTAGGCCCCAAAACTTTGTTTGGTCCTTTGTTTTGTATAAGGGCGGTAGTAACGGAATTGCCATAACTTGCTTCCGCTAGATTTGATTAGCAGTGTGAGTCCATCACCATCATACAGCTGATAGTCCTTATCCTGCGGTTTAGCTGCTTTGATTTCGGTATCGGTTAATGGCTTAGTTTTTCTTGCCATAAAAAATCTCCATGCGTTTAGGCCCAACAAAGATGTTAGTTCTTTTCGTTGGGCCTATCAATGGGCCTAAAGGAATTAGCTTGGGTGGGATAAAATAGGACAGCGTAGGACATAAAAAAGCCCGCAACTCATTGAGTTAGCGGGCTTTTTAGTCTTCCTAGGACGTCCTTAGAAGATAATTTGGTGGAGCTGGCGGGAGTTGAACCCGCGTCCGAAATTTCCACATCCTCGGTACTACATGCTTAGTCTAGTCTTTAATTTCATTTGCCAACTGCGGATAGACACGCCATCAACAAACTATCCTGATTAAGTTTAACGCTTCAACCCCAGGCAAGGCATCCACGCGATCTCTTTTGGGTTTGACTTCTCTTGATCCCCGTCCTAAGAGCGGAGGCTAGGGAGAGAAGGCTCTAAGCAGGTTATTAAGCTGCTAGTGCGTAGTTTTCGTCGTTTGCGACTATTTTTTTGCGGCTTTTTACGAGGCCAACCGCCCCTCGGCATGCACCTTGGGTTTCGCAAATCCCGTCGAATCCAGAATCAGCCCCAAGTTGTGAGCGCAGTATAACAGAAAATAACTCTATAAAGCTAGGACTTAGCGATTAGAATGTTTCATTATACGTGCTTTATCTAATTGCCACTCTCTATCTTTGATATCAGAACGCTTGTCGTGGGCTTTTTTACCTTTGGCGACGCCAATTTTCACTTTGCACCACGCGTTTTTCCAATATAAGGAAAGAGCGATGACGGTATAGCCTTCGCGGTTAACTTTACCGTAAAGGGTATCTAATTCACGTTGATTAAGAAGCAGTTTTCTGCTGCGAGTTGGGTCACAAACTACATGGGATGATGCGACCGTCAGTGGCGTAAAGTTGGCACCAAACAGATATGCTTCACCATCGCGCAGCAAAACGTAGCTATCACCAATGTTGGCTTTACCCGCGCGTAATGATTTAACTTCCCAACCTTGTAGGGATAAACCCGCCTCGAACTCCTCTTCGATAGAATATTCGTGGCGAGCACGTTTGTTCATAGCAATTGTTGCTGAACCGGGTTTATATGGTTTTTTCTTTGTCATAGTTCATTCATTATACGTTAAGATGCGTTGAATGAAATCGTTCAACACTGATATTTTTGCGATTGTGCATTTCTTGCCCTGCACGGGTTTTGTTTTTTGAGTAACCCATCAATGGTGCTATTATATGCGCAGTTTTTGGGGATAGGAATTGATATGCCACAGATTAGTCGCTCTGCGTTAGTCCCTTTTAGCGCAGAACAAATGTATAAACTTGTGAATGATGTGATTTCATATCCAAGTTTTTTACCGGGATGCGTTGGAAGCCGAATTATTAGCCAGAATTCAGATGAAATGACGGCATCGGTTGAGGTTTCAAAGGCGGGAATTAGCAAAACCTTCATTACGAAAAATGCGTTGGAAGATAATAAACGTATCCAAATGCAGTTAGTGGAAGGTCCTTTTAGAACTCTATCTGGGGGATGGCAGTTTATTCCTTTGAGTGCTGACGCCTGTAAAATTGAGTTTCATCTCGATTTTGAATTTACCAATAAGCTGATTGAGTTGGCATTCGGTAAAATATTCAAAGAGCTGGCCAACAATATGGTTCAAGCATTTACCTCTCGTGCTAAGGTCGTTTACCGTGTCTGATATCAATATTGAAGTGACTTATGCGTTGCCTGAAAAGCAATTTTTGCTTTCTGTGAAGGTTGCAGAAGGAACCACAATTGAAGATGCAATTATTGCATCGGGTATTTTAACGCTGCGTTCGGATATCGATTTAAAGAAAAATAAAGTAGGCATTTATAGTCGCCCAGCGAAATTGGATGATGTGGTTCAAGAAGGGGATAGAATCGAAATTTATCGCCCATTAATTGCCGACCCGAAAGAGTTGCGCCGCAAGCGAGCTGAAAAATCGAAAGAGAATAATAAATAAGATATTGCGCAGTGAGCGAATCAATTTGATATGAAACCGAGTGAAAGCTCGGTTTTTTTGTATCTCATTTATAGGTTTTTCTTTGTGGGTGCTATGGATGCGTCGATTGATAGGCTAGAACGTAGAGGGTGGCGCTTTTATGTATTGGCAAGAAGCTATAAAGGGATGAAAAAAAGCACTAAAGTAACTACCTGTTTGTTATCCCATCATTTAAATGGGGCAGGTAGCTACTTACATACTCAAGTCATACACGCTCAAGCATTGCACTATATAGGGTGTTATTCCGCTGCTTTTGGTTCTGATGCTTTAACTTCACCAGCTTCCATGGCTTGTTGCGCTTCAAGGTTTTTTTCGTTTTTGATATCAGTCAGGATACCGTTACGATCAAACGTCAGCGTCAATGTTTCTTGCTTCACTGGGTCATGTCCCAGCTCTTGGCGGAAAACATAAAACCAAGTCTGAGAACCAAACGGGTCAGTCATCATTGGCGTGCCTAAAGCATAAGCAACCTGTTGCTGTGTCATTCCTTTTTTAATCTTCGCAACATCTTTCGCCGTCAGGTAGTTACCTTGGTTAATATCCGGATGATAGACAAGACGTTCCATCATTGAACAGCCTGTGGACATTAATGCGAATGATAGTGCTGCAGCAGTTAACAATTTATAACGCATGGATATCTCATTCCTTTTGGAGTCAGAACATCAATGATAATCGACATTGATACAATTTAAAACCTTCCAGATCGACTCTAAGACAACAGGAGATAAAAAAAGTTGTCGAAATTTAAGCTGCGAGCAACTCTTTTGCATTAGCCAACGTATTTTTTGTCACTTCAGAACCTGCGAGTAATCGTGCAAGTTCTTGTAATCTGGATTTTTTATCCAGTAACTGCATGTGAGTCTCGGTTTCTACACCGTTTGTTTCTTTACTGACATAAAAATGGTGATGACCGCAGCCTGCGACTTGAGGCAAGTGAGTCACACACATAACTTGGGTGGATTCGCCAAGCTCACGGAGCAATTTCCCGACGATAGCGGCGGTTGGGCCACTGATACCCACGTCTACTTCATCAAAAATTAACGCCGGAGTATCCATTTTTTTCGCGGTAATCACTTGAATAGCTAAAGCGATGCGAGATAGCTCACCACCTGATGCGACTTTTGCTAAGGCTTGATGAGGTTGTCCCGGGTTTGTGGTGACATTGAATTCGACTTTGCAGGCACCATCGAGTTGCAAATGTTCAGGAACAAATTTTACATCAATCGTGAATAGACCATGAGGCATTGAAAGTTGATGCATGCTGCTGGTAATTAGTTGGCTGAGTTCTTGTGCGTAATGCAGGCGTACATGATGTAAACGTTCTGCACACTCTAATGCTTTTTGGTGATCAGCAATGACCTGCGCATTTAAAGCTTCACAATCTTCATTTTGATTAGCAATTTGATTTTGCTCTTCGACTAATTGCTGAAAGAGTTCAGGCAGAGCTTCAGGCGTAACATGATGTTTGCGCGCCAAACTAATTTGTTTGGAAATTCGTTGCTCCAATTCAAATAAGCGATTTGGGTCTAACTCGTATTGATCGCAGTAATGTTTAATTTCATCACTCACTTCACTAACTTGGATGGCCGCTTCTTCCAGCATATCCAATAATCCTGAAAATTTAGGATTCAGAGTGACTAAATCAGAAAGCTCATTTTTTGCCGTATTAAGAAGGCTGATGACGTTCGCATCGTCACTTTCAGTTAGGATTTGAGCCGCTGTTTGCCCAATAGTTAAAAATTGCCCGTGATTAGCAAGCTGCTTATATTCTTGGTCAATTTCCTCAAACTCCCCTTGAACGGGTAGGAACTCATTTAACTCTTTTAAATGATAATCAAGCAATTGCTGGCGAGATTCACGCTCTTGCATCTGTTTTTGAAAAACAGCTAATTGCTGACAAGACTCATGCCACTTTTGCCACGTTTGCTTCATTTGAGCGAGTAATTCTTGCTGATTAGCATAAGCATCAAGTAAGGATTGCTGATGGTCATTATCCAGTAATAACTGGTGAGCGTGTTGGCCATGAATTTGGATCAGTAATGCACCGAGTTCACGTAATTGGGATAAGGGAACGGAAACACCGTTAATAAAGCCTCGAGAGCGCCCATCGGTTGCGATGGTACGGCGAAGCAAGCATTCATTTTGATTATCAAGTTGATGCTCAATGAGCCAGTTTGCCGCCATTTGAGCGTCAGAAAGTGAAAAACGGGCACACAGATCGGCACGTTGAGCACCAGGGCGAACCATGTTGGCTTCACCTCGGTTACCTAAACATAAACCAAGAGCATCGATAGCGATGGATTTACCCGCACCGGTTTCACCTGTAATTGTCGTCATACCGCTACGAAAATCGATTTCTAACTCACGAACGATAGCAAAATTATTGATGGTTAGTTGGGTTAGCATCTGCGCTCTCCTGTTTAAATACACACCTGTGTTTTCATACAGTTTAACCTGTTTTTTTATACAGTAAAGAGGCAGTGCGAAAAATTTAAAAAGTTTTTTTAGACCAACCGAGCTTTGAACTTAATGTATTGAAATAATTGTAATCTTTTGGATGAACTAAATTCAGACTCTTCGAGCTGCGTTTAATAATTACCTCTTCGCCATCCTGGATAGGTAGCATAATTTGACTATCGCAACTGACTTCATAATCAATATTGGTGCGTAAAAATTTTAAGCGAATACTGCTGTCGCTACTGATAACTAATGGGCGAGACGATAAGGTGTGAGGGAACATCGGCACGAGTACAATAGCGTCTAGATTTGGTGTAAGGATAGGCCCCCCAGCGGATAAAGAGTAGGCTGTTGAGCCTGTCGGGGTCGCAATAATTAAGCCATCTGAGCGTTGCGAAAAGGCAAATTTTTCATCAATGTAAACTTCAAATTCAATCATATGCGCGACTTTACCTGGGTGCAGAACCACTTCGTTGATGGCGCTACTTTTACGGGCTTTTTGATTCGCTTTGATAACTTGAGCTTCTAATAAAAAGCGTTGTTCTTCATGATATTCCCCATCAAGAACACAAGAAAGTTGTTGAAGGGCATTGTCGGGGTCTAGGTCGGTTAAAAAGCCTAAATTACCACGGTTTACGCCAATAACTTTATTGTTATAGCGGGATAAAATTCGCGCAGCTCCAAGCATGTTGCCATCGCCTCCGACAACGACGACTAAATCGGCTTGTTGACCGATTTCTGTTAAAGTTCCTGTATTGGCATCTTTTAATTTCAAATCCTTAGCCACTTGTTTATCAATTATTGCGTGGTAATTTTTTGAAATCAGCCAATGATAGATAAGTTCATGGGTCGCCAGTGCTTCAGGGTGCCTTGGGTGTCCGACAATACCGATAGTTTTAAATTGTGAAGATGGTGTCATCTTAGCCTTTTGCATACTTTTTTAACTCCTCGTTGTATGACTTCCCTTGAATCCCTGTATTAGATCCCCATAATACTCTCATAGATAGAATTATTGCTAAATACGCGGAGATATTCATGAGTAGTAAAGAACAAAACATGCATGATGAGCAAGCTTCTGAGCAAAATGAAACACAAAAAGTGCAAGCAGAGCAAGAAGTTGATACTCAACAAGCAGATTTACAAGCCGAAGAACAAGCGTTAGCAGCGCGTATTGCTGAGCTTGAACAGCAACTTGAAGCTTCCCGTAAAACTGAACGCGAAGCGATGTTACGTGCTCACGCTGAAATCGAAAATATTCGTCGTCGTACAGAACAAGATATTGAAAAAGCCCACAAGTTTGCGCTTGAGAAGTTTTCCAATGAATTGTTGCCTGTGATTGATAACTTAGAGCGTGCAATTGAAGCCGCTGATCGTGACAACGAAGAATCCAAAGCAATGTTAGAAGGCTTAGATCTTACGTTGAAAACGTTCTTAGATGCCGTTTCTAAGTTTGGTATTGAGCCTGTTGATGCGGCGAATGTGCCATTCAACCCTGAAGTTCACCAAGCCATGACCATGATTGAATCCCCAGACCATAGTGCAGGTCAGGTGATCAACGTAATGCAAAAGGGTTATACCTTGAATAACCGTCTGCTGCGCCCTGCAATGGTAATTGTTTCTAAATAAGTTTAGAACATAAATAATTTTAGGGTATATAACGCGAATGGGATGCTGAGCATCCCATTTTTCTATGGCGAGCTTTATTGCTATAGAATGTGTTTATTCAGGAATAACCGGATACCAATCAATCGGTGCGCGACCTTGTTGTTCAAGCAATTGATTAGCTTTTGAGAAATGACCACATCCTAGAAAGCCTCGATGTGCAGACAGTGGGGATGGATGAGGGGCTTTAAGTACATGGTGGCGTTTAGTATCGATAATGCGACCTTTCTTTTGTGCATGAGAGCCCCATAAAAGAAAAATTACACTCTCAGTATGATCATTAATCGCCTGAATCACTTTATCAGTAAAGGTTTCCCAGCCTAGATGTGCATGTGAGTGCGCATTACCTTGTTCTACAGTTAATACCGTATTGAGGAGTAAAACCCCTTGTTGCGCCCAGCTAAGCAGGTACCCATGTTCCGGGCGGACAAATCCAGGAATATCTTTCTCAAGCTCTTTATACATATTGACGAGTGAAGGCGGCGCTTTAATACCCGGACGTACAGAAAAGGATAATCCGTGTGCTTGTCCCGGCCCATGATAGGGGTCTTGTCCCAAGATAACGACTTTGATGTCTGCTAATTCAGTATAGCGAAACGCATTGAAAACATCTTCTTGCGGCGGGTAGATTACTTTTCCGCTTTCTCTCTCTTTTGCGACAAACGCGAGAGTCTCTTTGAAATAGGTTTGTGATTTTTCCGCACCGATTACGTCGTGCCAAGTCATCGTATTTGACATGAATGATTCCATAGTGATGTGTTTTATAGTTCGTAGCTTACTGGTTCATGACGTATAGATAAAGTGTTGTTCTGCGCTAACTCTCTAAAATAGCTTCAAATTAATTTGAAAAGTTACAAAAACAATTAAAAAATCCAAATGTGAATATTGATTTAAATCATGAAGATGCACCGGTTTGGTTAATTACCATACGAAATATTTGATAAATATCAAAGAATGTAGGGGTTCTAGCTGGTATATATTAGATAAACAGGTTGGTTAGACCAATTATCCAATCAACAGCGATTAAAAACAGTTAGCAAAGATTGATCAAAATCTGATTCGAACGTGGAGGTCGAGATGATTACTGGTATTCAAATTACTAAAAGTGACAATGCAGCACTGCTGAACTCTTTCTGGTTAATCGATAGCGAGACAAATGAAGCTCGTTGCGTGTGTGCAAAAGCAGATTATAGCGAAGGCCAGGTTGTTCCTAAAGATGAGCTGGGTGCTTTTGAGAGCCGTGAAGTTCCTCTCGAAATGAAACCAACTGTTCGTGTAGAAGGTGGTCAGCACTTAAATGTTAACGTATTAAGCCGTGAAACATTAGAAGATGCAGTAAAAAACCCAGAAAAATATCCTCAATTAACTATCCGTGTTTCTGGTTATGCAGTGCGTTTTAATTCATTAACGCCTGAACAGCAGCGTGACGTTATTACTCGTACTTTCACTGAAAGCCTGTAATAAACATTAAGGGGTCAATAGATCTCTTATCTTAATAAATTCTAAAAGCCATTGTTCTCAATGGCTTTTTTATTTACCTCTAACAAAGTTGATTATTTCCTCCCTTGGTTATTTATATTTCAATATTCTTCCAGCATACAGCATTTGTTAGGGAGAATTTATGCCATTCAATACAGCAATACAGCAGACAGTAAGTAAGGACGAACTTTCTTTTGTTGAAGAAGGTTTAAATTTATATCAACAAAATACATTTTTAGATTCATTATGCAGTTTTAGAGATAAATGGCCTAAGAATGTCACAAGAGAGGAGTTTTTAGGAAGAGATGCACAGAATAAAGATTATCTTTTAGCGTTACTATCACAAGGTGCCTATCATCGTAATTGGCGTGATATTCAAGGAGTAGAAAAACTTAGCCCGTCAAAAATTAATGAATTAGGCATAGATGCAGAACTTTTAAATAATGAATTTACAGGTTTTCAATCAAATATTTGTTGTTTTAATGGTCTGTATATTATTTGCTTTGCGGGGACGAATGATATTGTCGATTTTTATGCCAATATTCGGCAAGGGCTAGGGTATTACGAACCTCAATTCTTTCAGGCTGTGGGGTTAACTAATATTCTATATCGAGCCGTGAAAGGCAATATTATCTGTACAGGGCACTCTCTAGGGGGAGGTCTTGCATCAATAGCGGCATTGGCGAGTCAATCACCTTGTATTTCATTTAGTCCTTCAGGGCTTGCTCAAAACACAGTACATAAAATTGGAATGGATTATAACATTGCTAAGCAACAAGCAGATGAAGGTTTGATACGCTTTTATACTGTTCAATATGATTGGCTTGATGCACTTCAAAACACGTTACCAATCCCTTCTGCGTTGGGAAACCGTATCAAAATGGCTTACAGCGAACATAATTCTTGGAAAGACTGGTTACCACACCGTTTGATGGCCAGGAGCTTTATTGCACATTCAATGGTTAAGATTATTAGGATGATGTGCAAACATAAACCATGGAATAATTGGAATGCGATTACAGGTGAATTTGATAAAACAGCGGATTCTATGTTGAGTGAATTTCCTAACGTAGAGCAGAAACAAAGTTTTAATTGGCAAGAAAGTTGTAAAAATTCAATTAAGAAAGAAAACATCAGTGAATTTAAAGCATTACTTTCAATGAAAAATAAGCACTGCGATATTGATAAACTCGCTATGCAATCTGTTCGTACAGGTAATAGCCAATTTATAAAAGTATTATTGGAGTCACCATATGGGCAGGGAATTAAAAAAATGCAGTTGGCTCAGCAAAAAACTGTTTTACATTTAGCGGCTCAAAGTGGGAGAGTGGCTCAATCAGAAATTTTGCTGAGTAATGGTTTAATAGTCAACGTGAGAGATAATTTGGGAAATACTCCGTTGCATGATGCTTTAAATAGTCACTCTTTAGATGTCGCTGAATTATTATTATCGAATGGTGCAGATTGGCGAATGGAAAACAATCAGGGTTATAACTGCCGAGATATTTTAGATAATCATATGATAAAAGCAGAATCGTTAACTAATGAAAGCCGGGCTATGAGGGAGAGGGTCTATAAGCTAATGAACTTAAGTTAATAAATGAAAAACGGGCCGAAGCCCGCTTTTGTCAGTATCACTCGATTGAGTTTTACTTGGTTTTATTGCTATCTGCAGTTGCAGATGGCGCAGTTGTAGATGATATAGCTGGAGTGCGACGTTTACCGATATTTTTCTTATCGCGATGGCGTACTTTTTCTTTTTTCTTGCTTTGCTCTTCTTTTTTCTTCTCTTTACGCTTAGCCAGCACTTTCTTAGATGGTTTTGGCTTATTCAGCATCGCTTCAGAAGGCGCTTTGGTTGTTGGGCGTAATGAATCTACCACGCGCATCTTAATCGGATCTTCGATGTAGCGAGTGATTTTACCCAGTAGAGGGAAATCGTGTGCTTCAACTAAAGAAAGAGCAGTACCTTTGCGCCCAGCACGACCAGTACGGCCGATACGGTGCAAATAGACATCTGCAGTGCGCGGTAAGTCGAAGTTAAAAACATGACTGACGTTTTCAATATCTAATCCACGGGAAGCAACGTCTGTCGCAACGAGGACTTTCACTTGCCCAGTCACTAAGCGGCGAACGGCTTCGTTACGCTTCGCTTGCACCATTTCGCCTTCGATATAGCAAGGTTCAATACCAGCCTCACGCAGCCATTGAACAACTTCACGAACGCGTTCACGCTTACGCACGAAGACAATCGATTTGGTGACATCTTCTTGCTTGATAAGGTGGCACAGTAAAGCAGTTTTATGTTCTAACGTGTCAGCGCGATAGTAGAATTGTTGGATTTTCTTGCGTTCACGGCGCGAAGGATCTGCTTCAATTTCGATAGGATCTTCAAGCAAGCGCTCAGCAAAATCACGAATCGCTTCACCTTCAAGGGTAGCGGAGAACAACATAGTTTGCTTACGCCAGCGGGTTTCGCCTGCGATCGTTTCGATATCGTGCGCAAAGCCCATGTCCAGCATACGGTCAGCTTCATCGAGGATCAGAATTTCCACAGCGCGGCAATCGAAGTTTTCTTCTTTAATGTATTGCAGCAAACGCCCAGTGGTTGCGACGACGATATCTTGGTTTTCGCTGAAAACTTCAGCGTGGTTCATATACGCAACGCCGCCTGTAATGGTGGCAACGTCTAAATGATTATGTGCACACAACTCTTTAGCTTGATCAGCGACTTGCATAGCGAGTTCGCGAGTTGGTGTTAAAATCAGAACGCGAGGCGGACCTGATTTTTTTCTTGGGAAATCAAGTAAATGTTGAATGGCTGGCAATAAGAATGCCGCAGTTTTACCTGTTCCGGTTGGGGCTGAACCTAAAACGTCGCGTCCATCCATTGCAGGAGGGATGGCAGCTTCTTGGATCGCCGTCGGGCGCTCGTAACCTTTATTGGTCAGCGCGGTGATCAGGCTTTCATCAAGCTCAAGTTCAGAAAAAGTGGATGCAGTCATGATATACCTCTATTTGGGGCGCTGATTATAAACAGGTTAGCAAAATTGTTCACCACAAAAATCAGCTTTGTGCAGAGTTTACCTGTTTTTGTTGGCGGGGGGTATATAAGGAAGCGGCATTACTGATAATGCTCCCTCTTACCAAACTCTGTCGTATAGTTGGTAAGAGGGATGAAGTGGAATTAGCTGAGCATGTTAATTAACCAAGTGTGGTAAGGAATTCCCACGAGGTCGATAAGTACAGCTCCGCTTAGTGGCACAATCATAAATGCTTTCATAGAAACTTGTTTGTAGCGCTCACAGACCGATGACATGTTTGCCATTGCGTTCGGCGTTGCACCTAAACCATGTCCCATCATGCCTGAACACATTACTGCGGCATCGTAGTTTTTGCCTAACAGTCTGAAGACAACGAAAACAACGAACAGGATGATGGCAATAGTTTGCGCCAGTAAGATGATGAATAATGGCAGCGCGATAACTTTCAGTTCCCAAATCTTAAGCGACATCATCGCCATGGTTAAGAACAAGCCCAGTGAAACATCAGAAATTAAGTTGATGGATTTTTGGTTAATACGAACAATTTCAACTTGGTCGTTAATGTTGCGCACAATAATCGCGATAATCATGGCGCCTACATAGCTTGGTAAAGAGAATCCTGTGGCTTTAGTGAATTGCGCAGACGCAAATTGACCGACGACCATTACACCTAAAATCAGCGCTAACATTTTTAAGAATGCATGGGCGTCTATAGAGTCAATTTTACCTGCCAGTTTCTCTTCAACTTTCATGCTTTCAACATTATCTTCAGCTTGAATAGTGACTTTGTGTTTTTTAATTAAGTAGCTTGCGATAGGGCCACCTAATAGGCTTCCTGAAATCAGACCAAACGTTGCAGCCGCAATCGCTGCTACGGTTGCAGACTGTACGCCAAGACCTTCAGCCATACCACCAAAGGCAGCCGCACCACCGTGTCCACCTGTTAAGGAAACACCGCCAGCCATGATCCCGATAACTGGGTCGATACCTAACAAATGCGCCAAACCGGCACCAAAGGTGTCTTGGAAAATAACCAATGTCCAGCAAATTAACAGGTAAGTAATCAATAAGCGTCCGCCGCTTTTTAATACGCGGAAGCTGCCATCAATACCAACAGTTGTAAAGAACGCCACCATTAAGAATGATTGCAAGCTGGTATCGAACGTAATCTCAGCTAAATCGAAAGACTTTAATCCCCAGATAAGCAAACTGACTAAAAATCCACCAATAACCGGTGAAGGGATACAAAAACGTTGCAGCCATTCAATGCGCTTCTTGAGGTGAACACCCATTAGTAGGCAAACTACTGTCAGGAAGAGGGTGGTGAGTGTGTCGATTTGGAATGTCATATTTTTCCCTTTATTTATACCATGCCTTTCAAGCTACAGCGTTGTTGGTTTCTCTCAGGTCCCCTAGTTACATACTTATGTATGCTCCTAGGGCTACCTTCGTTCACCGCCTAGCTGTAACTCGAAATCCAAGGGTATAAATGTCTTGTTAAAGACACGATAAAATTGTTTTTCGTGCTACAGCGTTAGGGTCACGATGCTGTTTATTTTTAACTAGTTGCTTAGTTGACTAAGCTTTTATTTATATTTTGAAAGACAAGGTAAAGTTGTTTATCAGTCGTTTTATTGTGTTTGTTGTTTTTAGAATAAATATTGGTAAACCAAATAAGCGGCTAGTTTTGATGTGTGGTTATCAATATCAAATTCAGGGTTGCACTCAGCGATATCAAACAGCGCAATCTTGCCGCTGGATTTGATGACACTAAATAATTCATCAAATGTTTCAGTAGAAATACCTCGAGCGGCTGGTGCACTGACTCCCGGTGCGATACCCGCAGAGAACACATCCAAATCCACAGTGACATACAGGTAATCCACAGAATTTATAAATTGTTTAATTTTTTCAATTGCTTGCGGTAATGAGCTTGTGGTTAAGGCTTTATCGCGAATATAGTGGCAGCCTAAGCGATCCGCTGTATCGAATAACACCTTGGTGTTGCCATGATCCGCAATGCCTAAACACAGGTAGTTAAAAGGACGCTGATGTTTTGCACACAGTTGTGAGGATTGTAAAAATGGTGTACCGGATGTGGCTTCTGGGGCTTCACGTAAATCAAAGTGCGCATCAAAATTGATAATCCCAATGGTCTTTTCTGGCTGATGTTTTTGAACGAAATCGAAAACGCCTTGAAAGCTCGCAAAGCCGACTTCGTGCCCACCGCCTAAAACAATGGGTTTTTGACGCAGTTCTAACACTGAGATTATTTCATCGGATAGGCGACGCTGAGCTGTTTCTAGGTCACCATCGTCACAACTTACCGTTCCTGCATCACGGATAGCCAATGGCTGGTGGATAGGTAGCCCAGCAAGTTGACGACGAATGGCATCAGGGCCAGCTTTAGCACCTTGGCGGCCTTTATTGCGGCGAACACCTTCGTCTGAAGCGAAGCCGATAATGGCAAACTCTGCAGGTGAGCGTTGGTTGATGACTTGGTGAATGCGTAAATGTTCCTGTGTTTCACCATCAGTACGACCCTGCCATTGAAAAGGTTGTGTCATAGTTACTCCAAGTTAATCAGTTTTGTTATATTTTGGGCCGTTTGGCATGTTGCTTTAATCAGCTCATCGACGCGGTTGACGGCACGAAATTCGGGTGCCATGACAGAGACGACAGCTAAAATATCGTTGCCTTTAAAAACAGGTGCCGATGCGCCAAAAACACCAACGTCAATTTCACCAACAGAAATGCCATAGCCTTGTTGGCGGATTTGAATCAGATCCTGTTTTAATTTCTGTAAATAGTTATCGTTGTGTAGCTGCTTGGCGTGAGTTTCGAAGACCAATTCTTGATACTGTTCATCACGGTAGGCTAAAAGGGTTTTTGCGCTAGCGCCGCGGATCACGGTATTACCATGCCCAACAATAAAAGAGCAGCGTACGGCTTGTTCACTATCAATTTTATCGACACAGATAGTTTCCCGTAGGTTGGCGGTAATAATTGCCGCAGTCTCTTGGGTCTTTTTGGCCAGTGCGTGCAACTCTGATTTTGACGAGGTCATTAGCAAACTGTGGTGATAGTATTTTTCTTGAGTTTTGATACTCTGCGCACCAACGGTATAAGTGCCATATTGCTTAGAGTAAGTCACAAATTCCCAGTTTATGAGAATAGTTAAAAGCCGATAAACCGTTGAGAGAGGAATATCTAACTCTTTGGAGATGGTTTGCGGTGTGATTGGAGACGCGCAAGTCGTGACAAACGATAAGATATCTAGTGTTCTATTAATACTGTTCATGGCATCTCCTTTTTCTCGAACTTAGCAGTAAAAAAAATCACTAACAAATGATATTCTCAATACATGAGAATAATATTATTGAAAATAGATTAAATTTGCAGATTTGTGGGTTGAAATTGAGAATATTCACGCAAATCCTATTTAAACCAGAGTGGCAGTATGAGCGAACAAAAAAAGCGTTATCGAAAAGGCGGGTTTACCTTCAAGCAATTTTTTGTTGCCCATGATCGTTGCGCGATGAAGGTCGGTACTGACGGGGTATTACTCGGTGCGTGGGCGCCTCTTAATGCGACAAAATACGCGTTGGACATAGGCAGTGGGAGCGGATTAATTGCCTTAATGCTGGCTCAGCGTAGTGAGCAAGTGCAGGTTGATGCGGTTGAACTTGATGACGCCGCAGCGTTACAAGCGCAGGAAAATTTTGATGAATCACCATGGTCTGAACGGCTGCGAGTGTTCCATCAGGACATTATTACGTTTAGCGAACAGCCTAACCATCAATATGATTTAATCGTGAGTAACCCCCCTTATTTTGAACCTGCGGTGGCGTGTCGAGATGAAAAACGCGATCAAGCGCGCTATACCGGAACACTTACTCACCAAGTATTATTAGATAGCGCTAAACAATGTTTGGCACCAAATGGTATTTTTTGTTTGGTATTGCCCTATGAAGTGGGAGAGAAAGTCGAAGCGATGGCAATGGCGAGTGGTTGGAATTTAGCTTACCGCGTGCAAGTTCAGGATAAATCATATACGCCATATCATCGGATGCTATTAGGGTTGACGATTAAGATGACGGAGCCGGTTATTTCGTCTTTAACGTTGAAACAACCAGATGATAGCTATACGGATGAGTTTATTTCGTTGATCCGGCCATTTTATCTTAAGTATTAAAAGCCTATCTGCTGCTAATGCACAGATAGGCGGTGAATATTAGCGGGTTAAAACGGTTGGACCAGAATCGGGTAAAAGCTCAGGGTAGTCTAAGGTATAGTGTAAACCGCGACTCTCTTTACGTTCTAAGGCGCAACGCACCATTAACTCTGCAACTTGGACTAAGTTGCGCAGTTCCAGTAAGTTGTTGGAGATGCGGAAATTAGCATAATAGTCATTAATTTCTTGTTGAAGTAAATGAATACGACGCAAAGCGCGTTCAAGTCGTTTTGTGGTTCTTACTATCCCCATGTAATCCCACATAAATAGGCGCAATTCATGCCAGTTATGCTGAATTACAACCTGTTCATCAGAATTATGAACTCGGCTTTCATCCCATTCAGGGAGTGCAGAAATCGCAGGGATCTCGTCGATCGTTTTGATAATATTTTCTGCGGCAGCCCATCCATAAACTAGGCATTCAAGTAATGAGTTAGACGCCATACGATTGGCACCATGTAGCCCGGTATAACTCACTTCACCAATAGCATACAGATTCGGTATATCTGTCATGCCGGTTGGGTCAACAACGACGCCGCCGCAGGTATAGTGGGCTGCGGGAACTATCGGGATCGGCTCTTGGGTTAAATCTAAACCTAAGGTGAGCAACTTGGCATAAATGGTGGGGAAGTGGTTCTTAATAAAGTCTGGGGATTTGTGGCTGATGTCGAGATACATGCAGTCCGCCCCGAGGCGTTTCATTTCATGGTCGATAGCTCTGGCAACAATATCCCGCGGTGCTAATTCACAGCGCTCGTCATAATCTGGCATAAAGCGGCTGCCATCAGGGCGTTTTAAGTAAGCGCCTTCACCACGTAAAGCTTCAGTGAGTAAGAAATTACGTGCTTGCGGGTGGAATAAACAGGTTGGATGAAACTGGTTAAATTCCAAGTTCGCTACACGACAACCTGCCCGCCATGCCATGGCAATACCATCACCGGATGAGATATCGGGGTTAGTGGTATATTGATAAACTTTCGCAGCGCCACCCGTGGCTAAGACGATAGTTTTTGCTCGAATAGTCTCGACTTGTTCTTTTTGGCGATTCCAAACATAGGCACCGACAATGCGGGAGCGGGCGTTCTGTTGGGTTTTGTCTTCGAGGATCAGATCAACCGCATTGTAGCGTTCTTTGATCTGGATATTCGGGTGTTCGAAAGCAAGATTAACCAGGGTGGTTTCAACCTCTTTTCCGGTGGCATCCGCGTGATGCAGAATGCGGCGATGGCTATGCCCGCCTTCTCGGGTGAGGTGATACTGAGTTTCCCCTGTTTCGTTGACTTCAGTATCAAATAAGACGCCTTGGTCAATGAGCCACTGAACACAATGTTTGGCGTTTGATGCGATAAACTCGACGGCGCTCTTTTCACAGATCCCTGCACCAGCTACAAGCGTGTCATTTACATGGGACTCAATGCTATCTGTATCATCGAAAACGGCGGCTATTCCGCCTTGAGCATAATAAGATGCACCTTCATTGAGGGTGCTTTTGCTGAGAATAGTAACTTGATGAAAGGGCGCGAGCCGGAGTGCGGCTGATAATCCTGCGACACCACTTCCAATGATTAAAATATCAGTGTCATGCTGTGTGGATGCGTTCATAAGTGTTTGTGTGCTGTGTTTCTATAGAGAATTTTATGTTAGCCTATCGAGCTGCCTGTGACTATGTATTAATCGCATTTTGAGTTCCCAAAGAACCGTTTTATTTAGCTACACTTTAGTTATTTGGAAAATCATCGTTTATTTGGAAAAAACCATTGGCTACATGATAAGTACCAATGTGAATGAATAAATTCCACGTAATCATGCCGTAGATATGCCTGTTTTGTGTATACTATTAGGTAGTGCTCACAAGGATCAATGGGATCGATTAAGAAACTTTGATCCCATTTTTTGAAATTATTTTCGATTATTTTTGGAATAAATTGAACTTCATCAGTTTTTATTACTCGAAGTTAGGCTTGCTTAAGGAAGGGAGAAGATGAACAAGTTAAGTCATTATCAATCTGTGTTCAGGAGATGGTTCCTGGAATGAGCGAGCAGCTGACAGACCAAATATTGGTTGAGAAAGTACAAAAAGGCGATCAACAAGCTTTCAATTTACTGGTGATTAAATACCAGCATAAAGTTGCAAGTCTCGTTTCTCGTTATGTACCGCAAGCAGATGTGCCTGATGTCGCACAAGAGTCGTTTATTAAGGCTTATCGTGCAATCGGTTCGTTCCGTGGCGACAGTGCTTTTTATACTTGGCTTTATCGAATTGCTGTCAACACGGCAAAGAACTATTTAGTCGCGCAAGATAGACGTCCTCCCGCGTCAGATCTGGAAGCGAGCGACGCAGAAAACTTCGAGTCCGCCGGCGCATTAAAAGAAATTTCGAACCCAGAGAACTTAATGTTGTCTGATGAATTAAAGCGAGTTGTTTTCCGTACCATTGAGTCTCTGCCAGAAGATCTTCGAATGGCAATCACGCTACGTGAACTTGATGGTTTAAGCTATGAAGAGATTGCCGAAGTGATGGATTGCCCTGTGGGTACAGTTCGATCGCGGATCTTTAGGGCTAGGGAAGCAATTGATGAAAAAGTTCAGCCGTTGATCCAACAACATTAATTGGTTGGGTCGCGAGTTACCATTTAACTGTGAGCAATTAACTGAAGGTAATTGGGCATGCAAAGAGAGAAACTTTCCGCAATGATGGATGGTGAAGCTCTAGATTTAGAACTCATTAACACCATTTCATGTGATTCAACGTTAAAGCAACGTTGGGAGAGCTATCATCTTGTTCGTGATACTCTGCGTAATGATACAGGCGATGTCATTCATTTTGATATTGCAAGTAAAGTTGCGGCAGCGCTGGAAAATGAAGCGGTGCGAATTAATCCTCAAGCAGTTGTTGAATCACAACCAGAGCCAGCAAGCTGGAGTGGCTTCCCGTTTTGGAACAAAATTCGTCCATGGGCTAGCCAAATTACGCAAATCGGTGTGGCTGCATGTGTATCACTCGCTGTAATTGTGGGTGTTCAACAATACAATCAAAGCAATAGTGTCGATTCTACTGTGGATGATCCTGTATTTAATACCGTTCCAGTCGGACGTGGTGCGCCAGTTAGCTTAAATCTTTCAGATAGCCAATTGTTTGGTACTGAGCAACAATCTCAGCAAATCGAGCAACAAAATCAACGTATCAATGCCATGCTGCAACAGTATGAAATTGAAAGACGTTCAATGCTGAATCAGCCGCATCAAGACAGTGATAAAAATACCGCATCAGCAGGGGTTAAACTGCAATAATGAATAAATGGTTATCCGTCTTCTGCCTGACGGGCAGCCTGATTATGTCTAATCAAGCGTCGGCATCATCTACGGATGCCGATGTTCTTTTCAAAGAAATGGGAACGGCTGCCCAGAACCTGTCCTATGAAATGTCGTTTATGACATTCAATCCGCAAAATATCGTTCCAGTGCGCTATCGCCACGCGATTATTAATGGAGTCCCTATTTCTCAAATGATCCAGATGGATTCATCTCGCCGAGAGATAGTGCAAAATGGTAACCGAATTAGTTATTTTGAACCGGGATTCGATGCGTTTAGCTTAAATGGTGAACATATCATTGATAACTTACCTACGGTACTTTTTGCGGATTACCAAAAAATTCAGCCTTATTATAATTTTATCGATGCTGGTCGTACGCATATTGGTGATAGACCCGCATTAGTCATGCGAATTATTTCAAAAGACAATTCTCGATTTAATTATGTGTTATTAATCGATGAAGAAACTAAATTGCCACTGCGTGTTGATTTACTCGACAACAATAATCAAACACTGGAACAGTTTAGGGTGATTTCGACTGTTTTAGATAGCAAGAATGTACAAGATTCATTGAAATCTCTCAGTAATGTAAATTTACCACCATTATTAGTGTCGCCGAAAAACGAAAATCCATCGTTTAAATGGCGGGTGGGAATGCTGCCTCCAGGCTTTGAGGAAGTGTCTCGCTCTACGCGAAAATTAAGCGATGATGACATCATTGAAACGGCAATGTTCAGCGATGGGCTATTTACCTTTTCGGTTAATGTGACAAAAACATCGAAAGGTCCTTTACTTGATCAGCCACTGCAAAATGGTCGCCGCACAATTTACACCATGACTCAAAAGCAAAATGTGATTACGATAATAGGGGAGTTACCGCTATCAACATCCCAGTTAATTGCGAGTAGCATTCAGTTTCGGGAGTAAATCATGGTAAAAGAATGGGCAACGGTGATTAGGTGGCAGAAAGGGCGAGCATTATTGCGTTATGGCTCTTCAGCCGGATGTGGAAGTTGCAGCGCTCGTGCTGCTTGTGGTTCATATGCTTTAAATAAAATTGGGCCTAACACTGAGCACGAATTGGAAATTGAAGTTGAACAGCCTTTGGTTGTTGGACAAAAAATTGAAGTGGGTATTCCTGAAGGGAGCTTACTGCGTTCTGCGATGTTAGTCTATTTAACGCCATTGGTTGGATTGTTTTTATTTGCCGCATTGGCTCAATTAGCTGAATTTGAGCAGGTATGGGTCGCATTAGCGGGAATTTTCGGTGGGTTTGCTGGCTTTTTCACTGCGCGAGAAATGGCTTCACGTTGGCGTAATAAAATCGATTTTCAGCCAATCGTTTTACAAATAGGACTGCCCCCCGGCGAAATCAGCGTTCAAACACATTGTTGAATGCCATTGTCTCACATTATCGCCTGTAGCTAAGCTTTCACGACACAAGCTTTTTACTACAGGCGATTTTGTTTTTAGTCGTTCAAAAATGAAGAAAAACGAAGAAAAATGAAATAAGTAACTCATTCAACTTTGGCAAGTTTACAGTTGTTTTACATTGAATCTTTGTGTTAGTGGGTTCTTGTATGTAAAATGCTGCTAATTAGCAATCTTGTGATAATCATAGCATTTTAGTTTTGTGGCAAAATTTGCTCAAAACTGATTTTGTAAGGCAATTTAAAAGAAGATATTACCTTGAAAATCAAAAACATCAGAAACTTTTCGATCATTGCACATATCGACCACGGAAAATCAACGTTGTCAGATCGTATTATTCAAATCTGTGGTGGCTTAACTGACCGTGAAATGGCGGCTCAGGTTTTAGACTCTATGGATCTGGAACGTGAACGTGGTATCACCATCAAAGCACAGAGCGTAACGCTCGATTATAAAGCGGCGGATGGCGAAACTTACCAACTGAACTTTATCGACACCCCAGGACACGTGGACTTCTCCTATGAAGTTTCTCGTTCATTGGCTGCGTGTGAAGGCGCATTATTAGTTGTGGATGCAGGGCAAGGTGTTGAAGCTCAAACCTTAGCGAACTGCTATACAGCTATTGAAATGGACTTGGAAGTGGTTCCAGTCCTGAACAAGATTGACTTACCAGCCGCTGATCCTGAGCGTGTTGCTGATGAGATTGAAGACATTGTGGGTCTTGATGCCCATGATGCAGTTCGTTGTTCTGCGAAAACCGGTATCGGTGTTCAAGATGTTATCGAACGTTTAGTGAAAGAAATTCCACCACCAGAAGGTGATGGTGATGCACCGTTACAAGCGCTGATTATCGACTCTTGGTTCGATAACTATTTAGGTGTTGTTTCTCTGATCCGTATTAAAAATGGTACATTGAGAAAAGGCGACAAAGTTAAAGTGATGAGTACGGGCAACGTGTATAACGCGGATCGCCTCGGTATTTTCACACCAAAACAAGTTGACCGTGATGTGCTTAACTGCGGTGAAGTAGGCTGGTTAGTGTGCGCGATTAAAGACATCACTGGCGCCCCAGTTGGGGATACTTTAACAGGTGCTCGTAACCCAGCAGATAAAGCATTACCGGGCTTCAAAAAAGTGAAACCTCAAGTTTATGCGGGTCTGTTCCCTGTTAGCTCTGATGACTATGAAGCTTTCCGCGATGCATTGGGTAAATTAAGCCTGAATGATGCTTCCTTGTTCTATGAACCAGAAACGTCAACAGCATTAGGATTCGGTTTCCGTTGTGGTTTCCTTGGCTTATTGCACATGGAAATCATTCAAGAGCGTTTAGAGCGTGAATACGATCTCGACTTAATCACTACGGCGCCAACGGTAGTTTATGAAGTTCAGCAAACTAATGGCGAGATTGTTTATGTGGATAGTCCGTCGAAATTACCACCGCTGAATAACATCGAAGAGTTAAGAGAGCCTATCGCTGAGTGTCATATGCTGATGCCTAAAGAGTATTTAGGTAACGTTATCACTCTGTGTATTGAAAAACGTGGCGTACAAACCAACATGGTTTATCACGGAAACCAGGTTTCTTTGACCTACGAAATTCCGATGTCAGAAGTGGTGCTGGATTTCTTTGACCGTTTAAAATCAACCTCTCGTGGTTATGCTTCTTTAGATTATTCATTCAAACGTTTCCAAACGTCAGACATGGTGCGTGTGGATGTGTTAATCAACAACGAACGTGTCGACGCATTAGCGCTGATCACCCACCGTGGCAACTCGCAGTACCGCGGACGTGAGCTGGTGGAAAAAATGAAAGAGCTTATTCCACGTCAACAGTTTGATATTGCTATCCAAGCAGCAATTGGTAACCACATTATTGCTCGTTCTACAGTGAAACAGCTGCGCAAAAACGTTCTTGCCAAATGTTATGGCGGTGACGTTAGCCGTAAGAAGAAACTGTTACAGAAGCAAAAGGACGGTAAGAAACGTATGAAGCAAGTGGGTAACGTTGAACTCCCACAAGAAGCGTTCCTTGCTATATTGCACGTTGGTAAAGACAGCTAAGTTTACAAGGAGTCTTAATGGCTAACACATTTGCCCTGATCCTCACACTGGCTACGCTGGTGACAGGGATTATTTGGTGCTTAGATAAATTTAAGTTTGCGCCAGCACGTAAAGCGAAACTTAAAAAATTGCGGGAAGTAACAAACGGCTCAATGAACGAAGATGAACTCGCGAAAGCAGTTCGTCGTCCGTCGTGGCTGGAAACGGGAACCTCAATTTTTCCTGTGTTAGCCATTGTTTTGGTTGTTCGTTCGTTTATTTATGAGCCGTTCCAAATTCCATCAGGTTCGATGATGCCAACACTCTTAGTTGGTGATTTTATGTTGGTTGAGAAGTTTTCTTATGGATTGAAAGATCCTATTACTCAGACCACATTAATCGAAACGGGTAAGCCTAATCGTGGAGATATCGCGGTATTTAAATATCCGAAAGAGCCAAATGTAGACTTCGTGAAACGTGTTATTGGTTTGCCGGGGGATAAAATCATTTATAACCCAGAAGCGAAAGAGCTGACGATTTACCCTAACTGTGCAGACAATAAATGCACAGAAAAATTACCAGTTACTTATGGCCCATTAGAGCCAAGTGAATGGACAATGGTATTTGAAAATAGCTCTGTGGTTGATAATCAATATGGTAATTATCAAATCCCAGTAGACCAAGCGTTACCGAATAACTCACTGCGTCAATACGGTAGAAGTGAGAAATTAGATACCGTTACGCACCAAATTTTGACGATTAATAACTACATTACTCAATCAAAATATGTACAACCAGGTTTACCACTTAATGAGTGGATTGTACCTGAGAAACACTATTTTATGATGGGTGATAATAGAGACAACAGCTCTGATAGCCGTATGTGGGGCTTTGTTCCTGAGCAAAATTTAGTGGGCCGTGCGGTGTTTATCTGGTTAAGTTTAGATAAACAAGAGAACGAATGGCCTACAGGTATTCGCTTTAGCCGAATTGGTCCTCTATAATTCATTTCAGACAATGCGGGTTTTCATGAGAAAACTCGCATTATCATAAGCATTATTATTTTACCCAGTGTACAATAATGTTGTTTTAAACATTATTGACTTCCTAATTATTAACTATCCTCGTTAAATTCCGATAATTCATAAAATTTATTTTTCGAATATCAATTGCTTACGGGTGATGGTCGGAGGAAGTCAGTGCAAACGCAACAGTTTTGTAAAATAGCTGATTTTACAGGTCTGTTGCGTGTGCTTTTTTATTAAACGTAGAATGGTTGGGCGCACATGAACCCCTCTTTGTTAGAAAAATTACAGCGTAAGCTGGGATATACATTCCAGCAAAATGATTTATTAATTCAGGCATTAACTCATAGAAGTGCTAGCAGCAAACATAATGAAAGACTGGAGTTTTTGGGTGATTCAATTCTCAGTTTTGTGATTGCTAACGATCTCTATCATCGTTTCCCTAAAGTGGATGAAGGTGATATGAGCCGTATGCGCGCAACGTTAGTGCGTGGAAATACACTGGCAGAAATTGCCCGTGAATTTGAACTCGGTGAATGTTTACGTTTAGGTCCGGGTGAATTAAAAAGTGGCGGTTTCCGCCGAGAATCGATCTTAGCTGATACCGTTGAAGCCTTAATTGGCGGGATTTTCCTTGATAGCAATATTCAAACTATCGAACAGATCATTCTGGCATGGTACAAAGTAAGATTGGATGAAATTAGTCCGGGTGATAAACAAAAAGACCCGAAAACGCGGCTACAAGAATATCTGCAAGGGCGTCATCTTCCACTACCAAACTATTTAGTGGTACATGTGAAAGGTGAAGCTCATGATCAAGAATTTACGATCCATTGCCAAGTGAGCGGCATTGAAGAGCCGATTAACGGCATAGGTTCAAGCCGTCGTAAAGCGGAGCAAGCCGCAGCAGAACAAGCATTGAAAATCTTGGAGATTGAATGAGTGAATTACAATCCCACTGTGGTTTTGTTGCCATAGTTGGACGACCAAATGTTGGGAAATCAACACTGTTAAATCAGTTACTGGGGCAAAAAGTCTCGATCACATCGAGAAAGCCGCAGACAACTCGCCACCGTATTATGGGGATCCATACAGAAGATAATTACCAAATTATCTATGTTGATACCCCAGGTCTTCATATTGAAGAAAAAAGAGCAATTAACCGTTTGATGAACCGCGCTGCATCCAGCTCTATTGGCGATGTTGAATTGGTTATTTTTGTGGTTGAAGGTACCCATTGGACACCTGATGATGAAATGGTGCTGAACAAGCTATCTAGCTTGCGTTGCCCAGTCATTTTGGCGATCAACAAAATTGATAATGTGGTGGATAAAACCAGCTTACTGCCACACATCGGTATGATCAGCCAAAAAATGAATTTCTTGGACGTGGTGCCAATCAGTGCAGAAAAAGGCACTGGCGTTGATACCATCGCGAAGATTGTGAAGCAGCACATCCCCGAAGCTATTCACCACTTCCCTGAAGACTATATTACAGACCGCTCTCAGCGTTTTATGGCCTCTGAAATTATTCGTGAAAAACTGATGCGTTTCTTAGGTGACGAGCTACCATACTCAGTGACTGTTGAAATTGAACAGTTTAAAGAGATGGATAAGGGTGGCTACCATATCAACGGACTGATCTTAGTTGAGCGTGAAGGTCAGAAAAAAATGGTTATCGGTAATAAAGGTAGCAAGCTGAAAACCATTGGTACCGAAGCTCGTATTGATATGGAACGTCTGTTTGAAACTAAAGTTCACTTAGAGCTTTGGGTTAAAGTTAAATCCGGTTGGGCAGATGACGAAAGAGCACTGCGCAGTCTGGGCTATGTTGACGATTTAAAATAATCGGTGACATTGTGAGTGGTTGGCAACGCGCGTTTGTGCTCCATTCCCGTCCTTACAGTGAAACGAGTCTATTAATTGACTTTTTCACGGAAGGGGAAGGAAAAATTCGTTTGCTAGCAAAGGGTGCGAGACGCAACCGCTCACCATTAAGAGGCTGCTTGCAGCCTTTTACACCTTTGTTGATCCGTTGGAGTGGCAAAGGTGAAATCAAAACCCTCATCAATGCTGATCCTGTCTCTCTTGCTCTCCCTCTTAGTGGCACTGTTTTATATAGCGGTTTATACCTTAATGAACTTACCGCTCGGGTTATTGAGTTTGGCACACCGTATTCATCTCTATTTTTTGATTACCTCAATTGCTTGCAAGTTTTAGCCGGAAGTGAACGCACGCCTGAATCTGCTTTACGTCAGTTCGAGCTCGCTTTGCTGTCTTATCTCGGTTACGGCGTAGATTTTTTACATTGTGCGGGCAGTGGTGAGCCAGTTTCAGACACCATGACCTACCGTTACCGTGAAGAAAAAGGGTTTATTGGCAGCCTGATTGTTGACCAACTCACATTCACGGGTAAGCAATTAAGAGCGTTAGCCGAACGCGAATTCCCAGATGCGGACACCTTAAAAGCCGCTAAACGGTTTACCCGCATGGCACTGAAACCTTACCTTGGCGGTAAACCCCTTAAAAGCCGTGAACTCTTCAGGCAATTTATTATCCCTTCTCAGAATATGGCGAAGTCATAACAATTAATTGATTTTGTTTTATGACGCTATTTTTTCTATTTGTTATTACTGCGAGCATTTCCAACTATATACCTTTCCAGCTGCGGACTGTTGTAACCGCAAAATTACAGGCAATCTAGACAAAGTTTTCGTCCTATCCATTTTCTTCGAGGCGCTTCCCAAAACATGAATGTAATTGATGAAATATTATTATTGCTTTGGAATCCGCGAGGAAGAACGAGATATTTTTTCCCCCAATACGATAAATTGCAGTAGGATATGGCAGACAAGAAATAAGTGACTGTTTATTCATAGGGAGTTAAACATGGCTGAGCTGTTATTGGGTGTTAACATTGACCACATTGCAACTGTTAGAAATGCAAGAGGAACACAATATCCTGACCCTGTTCAAGCGGCATTTGTTGCTGAGCAAGCTGGAGCCGACGGGATCACTATTCACTTACGTGAAGATCGCCGCCATATTACCGATAGAGACGTTGAACTACTCAACCAAACCATTCAAACGCGCATGAACCTTGAAATGGCAGTCACGGAAGAGATGATTGACATTGCTTGTCGTATTAAGCCGACTTATTGCTGCTTAGTTCCTGAAAAGCGTGAAGAGGTGACTACTGAAGGTGGGCTTGATGTTGCAGGGCAAAAACAAAAAGTCGCATCCGCAGTAAAACGACTGACCGAAGCAGGTATTTTAGTCTCTTTATTTATCGATGCGGATCATGAACAAATTGATGCTGCTCAAGAGTGTGGGGCACCATTTATTGAAATTCACACAGGCGCATACGCGGATGCTAAAACTGAACAAGAGCAAGAGCTTGAATTTCGTCGTATTCGTGATGGCGTAAGCTATGCAGCGGGTAAAGGCATTAAAGTGAATGCGGGACATGGATTGACTTACCATAATGTTCAACGTATCGCAGCACTGCCTGAAATTTATGAACTGAATATCGGGCACGCGATTATTGGCCGAGCTCTGTTTAGTGGTCTAGCTCAAGCTGTATCCGACATGAAAAGCTTACTCACAGAAGCGCGTAAATAATGGCTATTGTAGGTTTAGGTACAGATATTGTTGAGATTACGCGTATTGAATCTGTCATTGAGCGCTCCGCTGATAGCTTAGCGAAGCGTATTTTAACAGAACATGAATATGCACAATATCAGCAACAAGCTAAGCCTGCGCGTTTTCTTGCTAAGCGATTTGCAGTGAAAGAAGCGGCGGCTAAGGCATTAGGTACGGGGATCCGTAATGGTTTGGCTTTTAATCAGTTTGAAATCACAAACGATGAGCTAGGTAAACCGTTACTTTCACTGAGCGGTGAGGCGCTAAAACTAGCCAATAATTTAAAAGCCACGCATTTTCATGTTTCGATTACTGATGAGCGGCACTATGCGGCTGCAACAGTGATTATTGAAAGTCTGTAGGCATTACTCATTGCCGACTTGTTTTCGGTCGGCAATGTTTCAATGAAATAGTACTTTAATGAAATAGTACTTTAATGAAAGTGTGCTTCAACGGATGGATGTTTTTAGTAAAACAAAAAATTGAATATCGCAGAGCTGAGCCATCGTCACTTTAACAAATGTATTCAGCGTATTTGCGAAATTAGATTTTATCGGCGTGATGGATCATGACAAATTTATCCCAGAGTTGTTCTTGGGATTCAACATGTTCAGGGTCTGTAATAATCGTATTAGTTATGGGGCAAACTGACTGGCAAGTGGGTTTATCATAGTGCCCAACGCATTCAGTACACAAGTTAGAATCTATTTCATAGATTTCCGACCCCATGAAAATTGCATCATTTGGGCATTCGGGTTCACACATATCGCAGTTAATGCATTTTTTAGTAATTAATAGTGCCATTTCAATTAGTTATATCAGATTCAAAGCAGTAGTATACGTTTTCGAACGCCATTTTACACTGAAGTAAATCAATTAGACACTGAATTATGTGTGAGTGAACGAATATACTTAGCGAAAAAATAGTAATGAACAAGCAGAATAATCAAGAGTTTTAAGTGTGATTCAATGTGGATGGTCTATAAGTAAAGTGGAATTAATAATATAAAGATGATTTTATTTATAAAAATAAAATAAGAGCTTAAATTTAAGCTCTTATTGGATAAGACAATTAGAAAATATTAAATTAATAATTAATTAAGTTGTAGATATACCAGTTTTTAGTTTTATCAGATTGCGTATAGAAGCACAGCACACCATTAATGATGAAGAAAGTTGCTGACTTTATAGAATCTTCAACGGTGAACTCCTCAGAATACATCAGCACGATACTGGCATTATCAGCGATTTGATAGACATCGATAACTTTCTCATCGAGATTATAACCGTATAAATATTGCTTGTTTTGGGTCGTGTCGTAGAAGGCTTGAATATTTTGCAGGTACGTTTTTAATTTCCCTTTTTGTACAACGACAGTGGGTTCGATTTTCCCTGCGTCTGTCATGTTGTAGATCATGTAGGACTTGTCTTTTGAGTGCCCTAAGAAATAATTTTTCTTACCAGCATTGAATGCGAGTGTCGTTGGGTAAAACTCTTCAAAGATATTTGTTTGCACGGTTCTTCTAATAAAAGCCATGTTTATTCCTCTTATTTAAATTATGAAAACTTAAGTGCGGGTTAATCATATTTAATGAAAGAGACTTTAAAAATAATGTTATTTATTAGTTTGTTTTATATATTCAAATGATTTAAAAATTAATAAAAGTAGAATATTCACAATGGATCTTAACTGTGATAGTAATAAGAAAAAACAATTAGGAATTGGTCATGTTTGAAAATCTAGGGGTATTGAATTTCTGGACTTACTTAGCGGGATTGGTGCTTATCATCATTGTACCCGGTCCAAACTCATTGTATGTATTAAAATCAAGTACTTCACATGGGACTAAAGCGGGATATCGTGCCGCAATCGGTGTTTTCACTGGTGATGCAATACTGATTTTTCTTTCATTCATTGGTGTTGCCTCGGTCATCAAAGCCTCTCCAACACTGTTTACTATCGTAAGATACTTAGGGGCTGCTTATCTTTTGTACTTAGGATGCAAAATCCTATATGCAACCTTTTGGCAAAAAAAATCGTTATCAGCAGGGGTAGAGCAGATTGAAGTAAGAAAAGAAAATTACTTTACTCGAGCTTTGGTACTTAGCTTAACGAACCCGAAAGCGATTTTGTTCTATATCTCGTTCTTTATTCAATTTATTGACTTCAATTATAGCCATGCTTGGGTTCCGTACATGGTATTAGCGGTTATATTAGAAACGGTTAGCTTCTTGTATCTAAGCTTATTGATATTCAGTGGCTACTTGATAGCCCGCTTTTTACGGGAAAAGCAGATTTTGGCGAAACTGGGAAATTGTACTGTAGGTGCATTCTTTATGGGGTTTGCTGCGAAACTTGCCATTTTTAGTAATTAGTTATTGATTAATATCAGATTCAATTTGCAGTCACTTTAACATTTCGTAATAATCAACTTTTCGAGTGTGGATGGATGAGAGGCTAGAGTTAGAGTGACGCAATTAGAAATCGACGAGTATTGGATGGCTCAAGCCCTTGAGCTAGCAATAAAAGCTCAAGATGCCGGGGAGATCCCTGTGGGTGCGTTATTGGTCAAAGATAACCAACTCGTGGCAGAAGGCTGGAACCACTCCATTGAAAACCACGACCCTACCGCCCATGCTGAAATTGTTACCTTACAAAAAGCGGGCACCGCGCTACAGAATTACCGCTTATTAGACACAACACTGTATGTCACTTTAGAACCTTGCATTATGTGTGCAGGGGCGATGATCCATAGCCGCATCGGTCGGGTCGTATATGGTGCGAAAGATTTTAAAACGGGAGCATGTGGCTCCTTCATGAATATCATGTCGCAGCCAGGTTTAAATCACTATGTTGAAGTGACGAGTGGTGTACTTGAAGAAACTTGCTCATCCATGCTCAGCGAATTTTTTAGAATGCGCAGAGCACAAATTAAAGAGCAGAGACGTCAAGAAAAACAGGCTCAAAACCCCGAGAACTAGTCTTCAATTGACGTTTCCTTTTGTAGGGCTACGTTATTATCGATAGAACTCGAACGTGTTGGTTTTGCCAGAATATATTTCCCTAGGGAGTGGTTTCGTGCACTACTATTTTCACTGGCATAAAACACACCTAAATTCGCTGACGCTTTTGGCGCGACCTCCAATTTTGCTGGCACCATATCAGGCATCACATAAGATGAGAGCTGAGTATTCTCATTGGGTACCACGACATAAACGTGAGATTTCTTCGCAATCTCTAAGGTTTTCTGTTTTTTCTCCTGACTCTGCAAATAACCCACTAAGCTTTGATGATAGCGGCGAATATTTTCCACATAACGATAAGCCTCGTGTCCTCGGGCATAGCCATACGTGAGCTGAGAATAATATTTTGGTTGTGTTAACAGGGGCAAATTCGCTTTAACATCAAGCCAACGGTCAGGGTTGCCACCCAGCTTTTGCGTTAATTTACGCACATCCAGCATATGCCCATAGCCCATATTATAGGCTGCAAGGGTAAACCAAATACGGTCATCTTCAGCGATAGAGTCGGGTAAGCGTTTCATGATGTACGACAAATATGCTGCCCCACCTTTGATGCTTCCTTCTGGGTCTAATCTATCTTCAATTCCCATCGTTGCCGCAGTTGGTTTGGTAAGCATCATGATCCCACGAACACCAGTAGGGGAGGTTGCAAGGGGATCCCAGTGGGACTCTTGCCAAGCGATAGCTGCCAATAATTTCCAATCGACGGTCTCGACAGTATCCGCATACTTCTCAAATAAATGCTGATAATCAGGTAATTTATTGTTAATGGCACTTATAAATGTAATCGTATCAAAATAATCAAAGGATTCGACGTGACTAAAATGTTTCTCGGTCAAGCGGGCGAGTGAGTCATTTTGATTACTGATATTAAAAAAGTCGAGCAGGGCGGCATCTAGGCTATAGTCATGTTTGCGGCTCATATACCATGTGATGGCATGCTCATCACGTAAGTCAAATGCGACAGCGACTTTCGGGTGAATTCGTTGCTGCAAAGAGACGGCAATAGAGTCTTCAAGGGTGTAGTCAATCTCACCTTCGGCCACCATTTCTAATAACTGACTCGGTGTATAGTCGCTGCTTTCTTCCCACTTAAGATTAGGGTATTGCGTTGAAAGCGCTTTTAGTGTGCTTGCATGGGTACTCCCCGCGATAACCACTAATTTCCCTTTCAAGTCATTAAAGGTTTTTGGGCGCGTGGTGCCTTTACGGTAAACCAATTGCTGAGTCACATTCAAATAGCTAGGACCCGTTTTCATAGTATCCAAACGGTCTTTATTATACAGCAGCCCTGCCACAGCGATGTCGGCATCGTCGTTATCGAGATCTTCGAAAATTTGCTCGATAGTTGGACGAATAATAATTTTGAGTTTAATTCCTAGGTACGTAGCAAAGCCCTGAGCCAGCTCGTAGTCGAAGCCACGTAGCTGATGTTGCTCATCAATATAAATAAGTGGTGAACTTACTGCGCTGATACGTAACTCACCCCGAGAGATAATTTTGTCTATTTGGGTATTTTGCGTATTCGACCATCGGACATTAGAACCAATGATCATGGTGGCAAGTAAGGCGATGACCACGATAATAAAATAGTTAACTTTTAGGTTATTCAAATAATTATTTCTCGTGCAAGAACTGGTGTTGTGCGCTTAATAAAAACTGTTTAATCATGGTTATAAATCCAGTGGTTTCGTATTTTGCTCTAACAGTGATGGTCGGTGCAACTAATATTATCGTATTTAGCACATATTAATATTTAACTAATCGCTCTATTTTTAGTCACGCAAACGGTTTCGTATTGATGAACATTGCTCTATAATGGACTCCGGTTTCCCTGCTTTCATGATCAGGGCTGGCGTTTAAAAGAGAGAATTTAAGACTATGGAAATTTTGCGTGGCTCACCGGCACTATCAGCATTTCGTATTACCCGCCTTTTGGCGCTGTTTGCCGAAAAACAGCTCCCTGTAACGGATATCTATGCTGAATATATGCATTTTGCTGAGCTATCAGCCCCATTAAGTGGCAGTGAGCAAGGTAAACTGAGTAGTTTGTTAAAATATGGTCCTTCTCTGGCAGAGCATGAGCCATTTGGAAAACTGATTTTAGTCACCCCACGCCCAGGAACTATCTCTCCTTGGTCTTCTAAAGCAACGGATATCGCGCATAACTGTGGCTTAACACAGGTTAAACGTATTGAACGCGGCGTTGCCTATTATATTCAAGCCGACTCACTGACAAGCGAGCAGTGGGATCTGGTCATCAGTCTGTTACATGACCGCATGATGGAAACGGTTTTTACCTCTTTTGAACAAGCCGAAGCGCTATTTGTTCAGCAGCAGCCTGCCCTAATGAAAGTGATTGATATTATCGCAGGCGGACGCCAAGCACTCGATACTGCTAACAAAGAGATGGGCTTAGCGTTAGCTGACGATGAAATTGATTATCTATTAGAGGCATTCACAGGGTTAAAACGTAACCCAACGGATGTTGAGCTGTATATGTTTGCGCAAGCAAACTCAGAGCATTGCCGCCATAAAATTTTCAATGCGGATTGGATTATTGATGGGGAAACACAGCCAAAATCCCTGTTTAAAATGATCAAAAATACTTTCGAAAAAACGCCAGATCACGTTCTGTCTGCCTATAAAGATAATGCGGCAGTAATGGAAGGCTCTTCAGTGGGTCGTTTCTTCCCTGAGCCAGATGGACGTACTTATCGTTACCATCAAGAAGATGCACATATTTTGATGAAAGTGGAAACCCACAACCACCCAACGGCAATTTCTCCATGGCCGGGAGCTGCAACTGGTTCTGGTGGTGAAATTCGTGATGAAGGCGCGACAGGTCGCGGTGCAAAACCAAAAGCAGGTTTAGTCGGCTTCTCCGTTTCCAACTTACGTATTCCGGGTTTTGAGCAACCTTGGGAAGAAGATTTTGGCAAGCCAGAGCGTATTGTGACCGCACTCGATATTATGACGGAAGGTCCTTTAGGCGGTGCGGCATTTAACAACGAATTTGGGCGTCCCGCTTTATTAGGTTATTTCCGTACCTATGAAGAGAAAGTCAATAGCCATAATGGTGAAGAATTACGGGGTTACCATAAGCCAATTATGTTAGCAGGCGGTATTGGTAACATCCGTGCAGATCACGTTCAAAAAGGCGAAATTACTGTTGGCGCTAAGCTAATCGTTCTCGGTGGCCCTTCGATGAATATCGGTCTAGGGGGCGGGGCAGCATCATCCATGACATCTGGTCAATCTGCGGCGGATCTTGATTTTGCTTCTGTTCAACGTGACAACGCTGAAATGGAGCGTCGTTGCCAAGAAGTGATCGACAAATGTTGGCAGCTAGGCGATAAAAACCCAATTCTGTTTATTCATGATGTTGGCGCGGGTGGTTTATCCAACGCAATGCCTGAATTGGTGAGCGATGGCGGTCGTGGTGGTCGCTTTGAACTGCGTAAAATTCTGAATGATGAGCCGGGGATGAGCCCATTGGAAGTGTGGTGCAACGAATCCCAAGAGCGCTATGTGATGGCGGTTGCGCCAGAGCAACTCGCCTTATTCTCAGAGATCTGTGAGCGTGAACGCGCGCCATTTGCTGTGATCGGTGAAGCAACGGAAGAGCGTCATTTAACCCTTAATGATGAGCACTTTGACAACCAGCCTATCGACATGCCACTGGATGTATTGCTGGGCAAAACGCCGAAGATGCTGCGTGATGTGACGACACTGAAAGCCGAGCCTGAATCACTGGATAGAACCGCTATCGATTTAACTGAAGCTGTTAAGCGTGTTCTGCATTTACCGGCTGTGGCAGAAAAAACCTTCTTAATCACTATTGGTGACCGTACTGTGACGGGAATGGTTGCTCGTGACCAAATGGTTGGTCCATGGCAGATCCCAGTCGCTGACTGCGCGGTGACAACCGCAAGTTTGGATAGCTATTATGGTGAATCAATGTCTATTGGCGAAAGAACGCCAGTGGCACTGTTGGATTTTGCCGCTTCTGCGCGTATGGCGGTGGGTGAAGCACTGACCAACTTAGCTTGTTCTTATGTGCAAGACCTTAAGCGCGTGAAGCTGTCTGCTAACTGGATGTCTGCAGCGGGTCACCCAGGGGAAGACGCGGGCTTGTACGAAGCGGTTAAAGCGGTTGGTGAGGAGCTGTGTCCAGCGTTAGGTTTGACAATCCCAGTGGGTAAAGACTCAATGTCAATGAAGACTCGCTGGCAGCAAAATGGTGAAGAGCGTGAAATGACGTCGCCATTATCATTGATTATCAGTGCATTTGGTCGTGTTGAAGATGTTCGTCTAACGGTCACGCCAGAACTGAAAACTACGGCAGATAACGGCTTGTTATTAATCGACCTTGGTCAAGGTCACAATGCGCTTGGTGGTTCTGCACTGGCACAAGTTTACCGTCAGTTAGGTAATAAAGCGCCAGATGTCCGTGATCCAGCGTTGTTGTTAGGTTTCTTTAATACCATCCAAAAACTGTTATCTGAGCAGAAATTACTGGCTTACCATGACCGTTCTGATGGCGGGCTGTTTGTCACATTAGTGGAAATGGCATTTGCGGGTCACTGCGGTATTAACGTGGATATCAGTTCATTTGATGAAGACACTTTAGCGGCGTTGTTCAATGAAGAGCTGGGCGCGGTGATCCAAATCCAAGGTGCGGATCGTCAATATGTAGAGCAATGTTTTACCGATGCGGGCTTAGCAGGCTGCGTTCACTATCTTGGTTCTGCAACTCATGACGATGCGGTGATCATTAATAGCCGTGATACGGTCGTTTACAATGGTTCCCGTAGTGCTCTGCGTGAGTGCTGGGCTGAAACCACATGGCAGATGCAGCGCCTGCGTGATAACGAAGAGTGCGCAGATCAAGAGCATGAAGCGAAGAAAGACAATCAAGACCCGGGTCTGAATGTGAAGCTGACTTACGATATCGCAGAGGATATTGCTGCTCCGTATATCGCGTCTGGCGTTCGTCCTAAAGTGGCTGTGCTGCGTGAGCAAGGGGTTAACTCCCATGTTGAAATGGCAGCGGCTTGGGATCGTGCAGGCTTTGATGCTATCGACGTCCACATGAGTGATTTACTGGCGGGTAACTTGTCTCTTGAACAGTTCCAAGCGCTAGTGGCATGCGGTGGTTTCTCATACGGTGACGTATTAGGCGCGGGTGAAGGTTGGGCGAAGTCCATTCTGTTCAATAACCGTGTTCGTGATGAGTTTGCCTCCTTCTTCAACCGCCCAGACACTTTATCATTAGGTGTATGCAATGGTTGCCAGATGATGTCTAACTTGCATGACCTGATCCCTGGTGCTGAGTATTGGCCTCGCTTTGTACGTAACCGTTCAGAGCGCTTTGAAGCGCGCTTCAGCTTAGTGGAAATTGCAAACAGCCCATCATTACTGCTGCAAGATATGGCGGGTTCGCGTATGCCGATTGCGGTTTCTCACGGTGAAGGCCAAGTAGAAACTCGTGCACCTGCTCACTTAACTCAGTTAGAAAATAACGCGCTGGTGGCAATGCGTTTTGTGAATAACTACGGTCAAGTGACGGAGCAATACCCAGCGAACCCGAACGGTTCTGTGAATGGGATTACGGCAGTAACATCAATGGATGGTCGCGCGACTATTATGATGCCGCACCCTGAGCGTGTATTCCGTACGGTAAGCAACTCTTGGCACCCAGAAAACTGGGGTGAAGATAGCCCATGGATGCGCATTTTCCGTAATGCACGTAAGCAATTAGGCTGAGATTAAAACGTCTGTTTTAATTTAGAGCTAAAAACAAAACACCCTATAAGTCGCTTGATTTATAGGGTGTTTTTTTATTAAAGATGATTATATAAAAGGTTGATAGCGAGTATTTAAATCAATTCATTTCCGATAGGTTGAGAATCATCATGGTGAAGATTGAGTTCTTTTATTTCATTAGAATCCAAGTCCGATAATAATTCTATAATTGTTTTTGTTCCTCTAGTGATTCGTCGAGTTGATAGTTTTTTGCTTAGAATATGTTGCGGGTGAGGGGCTTTATTATTTTTCATGATATAGCCTCGCATGAGTAAAAGTTCAAAAATTACACTATTTCAGGCTTATGGTATCAACTATGACTATTTTTTGCTTAAAAAAAACCGCCCAATCGGGCGGTTAAGATATACCTAAAACAGAAAATCTTTATTCTAAAATAAACATCCCGTATGGGTGGATTTGCAAATAAAGATCTTCGCCGACAGACGGTTGCAGCTGCGTTGCGTTGATCTGTAATAGCATCGATTGACCATGCCAATCTACCGTGACTTCATATTGCGGGCCCATATATGCCACATGAGTGATGGTACAGCGTTGGCTATCTTCACCTTGCTTGCTTAATGTGATGGCTTCAGGGCGAACACCGACAGTGACTTGGGTTTTATCTGTCATAAACTGCGCAGGGCGCGGTAAACGATAATTAAAGATATCCACGGAATCGCTGCTGAGTGTGGCTGGGAAAATGTTCGCATCACCCATAAAGCTCGCCATAAACTTGGAAGCAGGCTGGCGGTACAATTCTTGTGGTGAACCTAACTGCATGATCTTACCTTTGTTCATTACCAGAACCATGTCTGAAACTGCAAAAGCTTCGCTCTGGTCGTGGGTCACGTACAGTGAGGTAATATTAAATTGCTGTTGCAGTTCACGGATTTTTTCACGCATGCTGCGGCGTAAGTTAGCATCCAAGTTACTTAAGGGCTCATCAAATAGTAGCACCTTCGGCTTTAAAATCAGAGCACGAGCCAGTGCAACACGCTGCTGTTGCCCACCGGAAATTTGGTCAACGAAACGGTCTGCAAAACCTGCTAAGTCCACGAGCTCCAGCGCTTCTTCTACACGTTTTTTGATTTCAGCCTTCGGCAAGCCGAGCATTTTCAATCCATAGCCTACGTTATCCCCTAACGACATATGCGGGAAGAGGGCATAGGATTGGAAAACCATACAAATATCGCGCTGTTGAATAGAGCGGTCGGTGACATCTTCGCCATCGATAAACATGCGTCCTTCCGTTGGTTTTTCTAAACCGGCGACTAAGCGCAGCACGGTGGTTTTACCACAGCCAGACGGCCCTAGCAGAGTGACCATGCTCCCTTGTGGGATGGAAAGGCTTAAATCGTCAATGACCGTATTGTCGCCAAAGCGCTTAGTTATATTTTTTAATTCAACGAAACTTTTCTGTGTCATGTCAGTGACTCCATGATTACTGTGCATTTTTGGCTTTGGAACGTGAAACACGGGCTTCGCCAATTAAATAGTCAAATAAGAAGATAATCGCGAGCATGACCACGATCAGAATAGAACCGTAAGCAATCGCCACACCGTATTCACCATCTTCAACGCGGTTCAAGATATACGCCGTCGCAACGCGGGTGTCTGGCGTTACCAAGAACACAATGGCGCTCACGGTGGTGATAGCACGGACAAAGCTATAGATCAGTGCCGATAAAATCGCTGGGCGTAATAATGGCAGTAGGATGTGGAAAATTGTCCTCATTGAACCTGCACGTAAGCTGAGGGAAGCCTCATCTAACGATTTGTCAATTTGGCCTAACCCCGCGATACCTGCACGAATACCCACAGGTACGTTACGCATGGTCATGGAGATAATCACAATCGCCGCCGTTCCGGTTAAATAGAATGGTGTATCGTTAAAGGCGAGGATGTAAGAAACCCCAGCCACCGTACCCGGTACGGCAAAGCACAACATGGTGGTAAATTCGATGGTTTTCTTACCACGGAAATCTTGTCGAACCACAATATACGCGATAAGCAGACCCAAAATCGCGGTGATTGGTGCAGCGATACCCGCATATAACAAGGTATCTAACAGCGACGGCCATGCGCCATCATCAAAACCTTGGCCAAACAGTTTGATAAAGTTGTCCAGTGTTAAGGTGTAGTCCACGCCCCAGTTCACCGTGAAGCTTCCGTAGAAGATGCTACCGTACAGTAAGACGTTAAACGCCACCCAAATACCCAGAATAGTGGTTACTGTAGCGACTAATGAAACTGGCAGCGGCTGAACATCACCACGGTAAGATTTACCGGAAACGGTGACGTAAGAGCGTTTACCAATCCACATGTATTGCACACAGAAAACCAGCAATGAGAAGACAAGTAAGGAAGCACCTAACGTACTGGCCGCTTGGTAATCAAGCTGGGAACCGGTGATATAGAAATAGATTTGTGTCGCCAGAACGTCGAAGTTACCCCCTAATACTAACGGGTTACTGAAGTCGGCAAGGGATTGCACAATCACGATTAAGAAGGCGTTCGCCAGTGCAGGTTTCAACAGTGGCATAAACACGTTGAAGAATGTTTGGTAGCGGTTAGCGCGTAAGGTGTATGACGCTTCTTCCAGTGATGGATGAATAGTTTTAATCGCGCCATCGAGGATCATAAAGGACATCGGGGTGAACGCGAGAACCTGTGCTAACCAAATACCGGTAAAGCCGTATAGCCAGTTAGTATTTTCTAGCCCCATGTAAGTGGCTAAAAATTCAGTAACATAGCCAGAGCGACCCATCATTAAGGTGACGCCTAAACCAACAACAAACGGCGGGGTCACAATCGGTAAAATCGAGAATACGCGACCAATAATCGCAGAACGCTTAGCAATTCGGGTGGTGTAAATTGCGAGGATCAGACCAAAGAAAGTACAGCCAACACCCACTGCTAACGAGAGGAATATGGAATTGATAATCACCTGAACAATATGCGACTGGGTTAAAATAGCCACAAATGCAAATGGTGCAAAATCTCCGTTCCCGTCAGTAAACATCGGAATAAAAATTGCCACACTGGGAAAGACGATAAATAGCGCAATCAGTGCGACGACGGTGATAAGGGAGCCAATAACAAATTGGTCGCCACCCAGCCACTCTAAACGAGTCAGGGCGTGGGTCATTATCATACCAAGGGCGATAAATAAGGTGATGGCGGAATAGCCTAATCCCTTACCCTCTAAATAGGCAGTAATAATGACGAGAACCGCCGTGATAGCGGCAACCGCGATATCAAGATAGTGACGAGATTTTTGATTACGATCAGCCGGTGTAATAGGTCTTAACAGTAAGATAGAAGGCAATAAATACCATAGCCAACTAATATTGACACTGCTCCAGCCATACGCAGCTAAGATCTCATCTTGGGTTGAGTCGAATAAGCCGTAGTCGAGGCTCCATGAGGGTAGCAGAGCGAAGCCCAGCCAAGCTATCAGAATCCAAAGGAAGATACTGTCCTTTTTCTTCGAGGCTGTTAGGGTTAAGGTCTGAGGCATTGTTTTTCCCCTAAGTTTATTATTATTGAGTTAATTAATCATTAGTTTAATGTCATGATTTATAACGAAAATAATTTTAAACTTAATTAATATTATCGTTCTAATGAGTGAGCCAAGCTGGAGCCGTCTGCGTGGTGCAGACACTCTTTGATTTGGCATCATTTTTTATAGTAAGTAGCTAATACACTAAATCGCGAAGCTCGCGAGTCCTACGTGAGCAAATCAGGTAAAGTGCGGCGACAGGCGCCGCACTCGATATCTTATTTACTCATTTTAACTTCAGTAACCCACTTGTTGATCAGATTCTTACGGACTTCAGCATCGCCGTATTTATCCATATCGTAGTTGATTAAGTTTAAGTCTTTGAGTTTCAGAGACAGTGGAGAAGACTCTGCGGTGGTGTTAGTCAGGATTTGGTAGGATTGACCTTGTTTCCAGCTCAGTTCTTGGGCTTCTTTAGACAGAACGAAATCCACGAACAATTTTGCGTTGTCCATGTTACGTGCGTTTTTCAGAATACTGATCCCGCCGATTTCATAGCCTGTACCTTCGCATGGCGCGATTAACTCTAATGGCGCACCATTTTCAACTTCTAAAGAGTAGTCATGCAGGAAGCCGATACCGATAGCAGATTCGCCACGAGCTGCGTTACGTGCAGGGGCAATACCTGATTTGGTGTATTGGGAGATGTTCGCGTTCAGTTTTTTCAGGTAATCAAAGGCTTGCTCGTTACCCCACAGTTGGTCAAAAGTTGCCAATGCAGTGTAGGCAGTCCCTGAACTTTGTGGATCTGCGATTTGAATTTCACCTTTATATTCAGGCTTAGTCAGGTCTTTCCAGCAAGTAGGAACTGGTAACCCTTTCTCTTTTAAGCGATCTTTATTCACACCAAAACCTAAGATACCGATGTAAACCGCAGAAGAGTAGTTACCTTTGCGTTTAGCTGGATCTTGGAATTGCGGCATGATTTGAGACAGGTTAGGGGATTTGTACGGCTCAAGCAGATCCATTTCACCTGCTTGTGAATGTGGATCTAAGGTTCCGCCATACCAAACGTCTGCTTGTGGGTTACGTTTTTCAGCTTCGATTTTCGCTAAAGTACTGCCGGAACCGTTGCGAACGAACGTGGTTTTAACGTCGTATTTCTTGGCGAATGCTTGCGTTTCCGCTTCGCACATCGCGTTGGTCGCACTACAGTAAACCACTAAACGACCCGCTGCGTTTGCAGTGGTTGTAATAGCGGCAAGAGATAAGCCTGCTGCAACGAGTGTAGAGAGAGTCTTAAGTTTCATTGTCAGTCCTTTATTCACGTTTTCGGATTAACTATTATTATGTGTCGGTGAAACTGCACCGGCTAAATGCTCTCTTTTGCTGACATTGGCAATCAAAAGAGGCATCAGTAGTAGCCCCATCAAAGCAGCTGCACTGGCGAGTAAGGTAAACATCCCTGACCAACCATAATTGGCAATCACCTGAGAGAGCGGCCATCCTGCGATTGCCGCCCCTAGATAAGCGTACAATCCAAGATAACCCGTTACCGTTCCAGCTGCCTTTTTATGACAATATTCTGTAGCAGCTAGACCGACTAACATCTGTGGTCCAAATACAAAGAAACCGTTGGCTAAGAAGCATGCAGCTAATAGCCCGTAGTGATGAATTGGTATTAACCATAAGGCATTCACAGAAACGAATAGACCTAAGGAAAACAGCAAAATCATCGGTGCGCGTTGTCCTCGAAACAGGAGGTCGGAACCCCAACCCGCGCACAGTGCGCCCAATAAACCACCTAATTCAAACAGCGCTAACGTGGCATTGGCACTTAATAAATTGCTTCCGTGTGTTTCGGTTAGCCATAAATTTCCCCAATCGTTTATCCCAATACGGATGAGATAAACCAAAATGTAGGTGAAACCGAGCAGCCAAATCATTGGGTTAAACACAATGGTTTGTTTTAAAATCACCCACATGGATTGTGGGGGAGAAAGCTGCTCTTGGCGTAACTCTAATGCATCATGTCGCCACTGTCCTACCGTGGGTAAATGTTCTTCTTTGGGCGTCCCTCGGAGCTGGCGGCATAGCCATAATCCTAAAATAACCCCAATAATTCCCGGTACGATCAGCGCCATCTGCCAACTGTAATGGGTCGCCAACAATGCCGCTAACAGCGGTAGCGCCATTCCTCCAAGATTGATGGAGATATTCCACAGTCCCCACCAAAAGCCCCGTTCATTACGTGAGTACCAATGAGTGAGAATGCGAGCACAGGGCGGCCAACCCCAGCCTTGGAAAAATCCGTTTAACGTCCAAACGACTAACAGTGCAGGGAACGATAAACAGTAGGCAAAAATGATATTGAGGATCCCTGTCATTACGAGACCAACCCCCATAAACCAACGGTAGCCTGTAATGTCATGGAAAATACCGGATATAAACTTGGATAGACCATACGCAAGGTAAAATGCTGAGGCGATCCAACCAATATCACTTTTGTCTAAAAACAGTTCTGCCTGCATAACGGGCATCACAAAATTAAAGCTTTTACGGGTAAGGTAAAAAGCGGCATAACCGATGATCATGGAAAACATCAGGCGGCGACGCCAGAAACGGTAATTGTTATCCAGATCCAGTTTGCTTGTACCCGTCATGATTGTGTTTCTCCCGTTTGGCAGAATGTAATGAAGTTTTTAAATAAAAGGATGAGATAAGGTATTAGGAGACTAAGAATAATTCCTAGTTTTTCATTATTTCATTTCAAAATGTGGGCAAGTTAACAATTATTTTGGTACCACTTTGGGTCGTTAGCGTCCAGTCGCCACCTAAGGCTCTGACTCGCTCCTCAATTCCACGCAAACCAAAGCCTGATGTGCGTTTGCTAAAGGGGATGCCCACACCATTATCATCAACAATTAGCTGTATCGAGTCACCATGTTGATTTAGTGAGATGTGGATTTTTGTGGCTTTGGCGTGCTTACTGATATTGTTCAGTAGCTCTTGAACTAAACGGTAAAGGGTGAATAACACTGTTTCATTGGCTGGGGTTTCAGTTAATCCGTAATGAAAGTCACATTGAATATTGTTTTCTTTAAAAGCAAATTCACCAATTAAATGGGTGAGTGCGTTTTCAAGGGACATTTCATCGAGTACAGGCGGACGTAATTGGCGCAATAGATGGCGGGTGGCTTGGTGGATCTGTAGTGCCAGCTCGTTAATTTGACTAGCAGCGTTATAGCTTAAATCGTTAGCCGCGGTTTTTTTCACCAACATAGATTGGATTTGGATCGCGGTAATGTTTTGTCCAATTTCATCATGAAGTTCACGAGCGATATCTTTCTTCACATCTTCTTCGGTGTGGACTAATTGGCGCATTAAATCACGACGGGCATGAAGCTCTTCTTCTAATCGCTGGCGGTAGCGTTGTAAGTTACTTGAGAGTTGCTTTTGGCGGCTGATTGCAATACCTAATCCAATACCAATCAGGGCTTGAGAGCTTAAAAAGAGTTGTAGCTCTTGGAGATCATCAAAAGCACCTTGGAACTGTCTTGCAAAGGTGATGATTAAGCTTCCCAGTAATGCGGATAATACACCGCCTTGCCAGCCATAACGATATGCCATAAAAATATTGGGAATAAAGACCAATAAAACAATCAGTTGCTCAATTTCAGGGGCAAAGAAAATTTGGGCACTTAAGCCGACGAGACAGAAAAGAAAACACCAAATAATCAATGAAGTGCGTAATTGCTTATCCGTGGTTCCGTAGTCGAGCAGCATATGATAGTGCTGCTCATGCAAGTATTCATAGATAAGATAAACAAAGGGGGAGAGGAGAATTCCACCTGTGAATGTGGTTAAGAATAATTGGCTAATGGAATATTGAGATAAAAGCCCAAACAGTAAGGCATTGAGTATGCTATTGGCGGCCACACCAGCCAGTAACAAAATAAGTCTTTGCCAATAAAGTGTATATCGCCACCAAATATTTTGGATAACCATCGCAACCAGCAGGCTCAATATTGGGGATAACAGCAAAATAGGTTGAGTGAGTAATTGTTCTTCTGCAAGCCAGTAGGTCAGCAGCCCTTCAGCGAGTAAAACGGTTGGCCAGTAGCGTCGCCATAAGAGGATCATCAAGGTGAGGCGTAAGGCTTGCGGTAGAAATAGGGTGGCTTGGAAGCTATTTTGGCTGAGATAAAAGCCGATGATCCATAATCCCACCCAAATCAGTGAGTAGGTAAATAATAGGAATAGAGACTGTAATCCTAAACGAGCCGCTTTGTTCATTACTATTTACCTTGTTAGGGCGTTACCTTACTGGAAAGAAAGTCTGTCTATCGAGAAATGATGTTGTGTTCTAAGGCGTAGTGCACTAAATCAATGGTGTTTTCGCATTGCAATTTCCCGAGAACATTCGCGCGATGTACATGCACTGTTTTATGGCTGAGGTTTAATTGTTCGGCTATGACTTTCACACTGAGACCTGCCACCAGTAAATCAAAGACTTCGCGCTCACGGTTAGTGAGCTCTTGAACACCTTGTTTTTGTTGCGGTGTTTGGCGCAAGGCTCGCATTGCATCAGCACACAGGTAGCATCCACCTTGGTGAACAGAGCGTACCGCCTGGACTAATTCTTCAGGTCCGCAGCATTTGGTGAGATAGGCACTGGCGCCAGCATCAAGTGCACTTTGCACAAAAGCAGGGGTGTCATAGATGCTTAAAATAATGGTACGAAACTCGGGCTTTTTTTTACGTAAACGGGTTAGCAGTTGTAAACCGCTCTCATCTGGCATTGATATATCCATAATTGCCACATCAATATCGAGGCTAATTAGGTGTGGCCATGCTTCTTGCGCACTCGCATATTGCCCCACAATACTAATGTCAGGTTCTAACGTCAGTAATTGGGCAAAACCGGAGCGAACAACAATATGGTCATCAATAAGGGCTATTTTTATCATTGTAATGTTAAGAGTAAGTAGGAGACCATTTGCCAGTCTTATATCAATATAGGGATGGATAAGCTAGCGGAATAACATAAAATTCTGACGTACATCAGAAATGAAACGCGCAGGATCATAGCGATAATAAATAGGATGGCAATATTTTATTTGGGGATGAAGTGAGTTTGCCATCAAATAAAATAGGTTTTGGTGAATGACTATACACTCGCTGCTAAAATACCGTGAAAGCGAGTGTGAGAAAGGAATTAGCTTATTTGGGCTTCAAGAATTGATAAATCACAGTCAGTTTTAATAAAGTTGGTGACTTTTAAGTCTGCTTGATGCAATAGCAGCTCAAAATCTTCTTTAGAACGTTCATCAGCACCCACGTTGATGTTGGTGCATAAAAGTCCCATTAATTTTCCAACATGAAGGTGGTTACTGTGTGGGAAATGGTAATCAATTAGTAGGATTTTTGAGTCATCTTTCATGGCGTTACGGATGACGTTGAATATTTTCACTAGTTGTTGATCGTTCCAGTCATGGGCTATCATTTTTAAGATATAAAAGTCCGCACTAGGAACTTTTTCAAAGAAAGAGCCATTTTCAATGGTCCAGCGTGTATCTTCGTTTAAATCATGCAGAATGTGTTTGTCAACCACGGCTTTCAGATCAAAGAGAATGCCTTGTGTTTTGGGGTTGTTCTTCAATATTTCGAGGAGTAACCCTCCAGTTCCGCCACCAATATCGGCGATTACGCTATTTTCCGGGAACGCATATTGGGCGATGATCGATGGAATTTCAATTCGTGAGAGTGATGCCATGCCATCATGAAAATTATCAGCGGCGTTAGCTTGTTTTTCCCAGTAATCAAAAAAGGACTTGCCGAAGATATGTTCAAAAACGGGTTCTCCTCGAGCCACCTCTGAGAAATATAATGAAGGTAGCCAAAATGTTTGGTCAGTAAGCATTAAGATGGCTCCTCGCATCGAATAAGGATGTTCGGCTAGCAGAAATTCAGCATCCGGAGTTAGCGTGAATTGGCAATCATCAATAGCGGAGAAAATATTTTGCGTGGCAAGTAGGCGTAGAATCTGATGGATCATCGTGGCATTTGCATCAATTTTTTGTGCGATTTGCTCAGCGGTTTGAGGGCCATTTTGCAGATGTTCAGCCAACTCTAATTTTACTGCCGCACGTAAGGCTGCCTGAAAAATAAAACCAACGGATTTGTGAATTAATCGAACGCCAGGTTCCAGATGAGAAAAAGAGTGAGATAACGACAAGCTCATAGAGTCTCCGTATATAAATGAATAGGGTATTTTTATTAGGAACTTGAAGTATCGTAGGGAAGGGAGAAACCATCAAAACTATAAATTAACTATGCCAATATAAAAAACAATAAGATCACTAGGTTACACTAGCTTTCATTGTTACCCGAATGCGACTTAACCTAAATGTCTAATATTGGCGACAAACATGGATCTTTGGTGTCTCTAAAAGGAGACATTTATCTTATTGATAAATAAGTTATTTAAAAATGAGGGGATTCACTGTCTTAAATTGGAGACAGATTTGTGGTGGGTAAGTGGTGTTTTTCTGTATTCAGAGCAATTCAGAAATGATGTAAATGAGTAAGAAAATAAATTCATATAAAAATCAATGAAATAATAATTTCATTGAAAAGTTGGCATGGGTTGTGCATAATGTTTGTTAGTTGCTCATTCAATTGCTTATGTAGGTCCAAGCTTGGGGAAACCTAGCAAATGGGAACATACCACATAAAACCCGAATGATGCCAAAGTAAGGTGCCTACCGTCCGATATCATCGATATTCGCTTTCGAGCCTTATCAAACACAGGGCGACACGTGGAGTGAGGCACCACCTATATGATTATCTTTAATGAAAGACATAATCATATGCAAAAAATCGACATTCAAGCGTAATGCCGAGTATCGCTGGCGGAGGTGAGAAGCAATTCTTCCCTCCGCCTTCCCATTTCTGGGGCATCAACATTCCTTTCTATCAAATTAACCCTTCCATTCAATCGCGGTATATTTAATCTATTTATCTGAAATCATTCACGTTTCAGTTACTTTTTTGGCATGTTCATTGCTATCTATTTGTCTATTGGTTTATCTATCATCAATGTAAACAGCACTTTTCGCATTAACGGGAGTTCTGCTACCATTGAATTACATATAAATAGGCAAGAGATGAATGCGTTGAGTAAATTGCGTCTTTTTCCGCGCTCATTGCGGCAGTTAGTGGTCATGGCTTTTTGGTTAGTCCTTTTACCATTATTGGTATTGGCTTATCAGGCTTATCAAAGTCTAGAACAATTGAGTAACCAGGCTGCGGATATCAATAAAACTACGCTGCTTGATGCTCGGCGCAGTGAAGCGATGAGTAGCCTCGCGCTGGAAATGGAGCGCAGCTATCGCCAGTATTGTGTATTGCAAGATAAAGCCTTACAGACGCAGTATGAAAAGCAGTTTGCTGATTATGAACAGATGCTGGAACGCCAAAAAACTATTTTGCCAGAGACACCTGAAGTGCTAGGGCTCTTTACTGGGCTGCAAAAGCTGAAAGCGATTAGTTGTGAAAATAATGAACCGATGGAAGCCACGACTAAAGTGTTAGAGCAATTCTCAGCGCAAAATACGGCTGTCGTTCAGCAAACTCGAGAGGTTATTTTTAGCCGCGGTGAACAGCTTCAAAAAGCCATTGCGAATAAAGGACAATTATTTGGTTGGCAAACACTGATCCTCTTCTTGCTAAGCGCACTGTTGGTGACCTTATTTACTCGTATGATTATCGGCCCGGTTAAAATCATTGAGCGAATGATTAACCGTTTAGGAACAGGATTGACTCTGGAAAATGATACTGACCGCTTTAAAGGCCCAAGAGAGCTGCGGATCATTGCTCAGCGAATTATTTGGTTAAGTGAGCGATTGGCTTGGTTAGAATCCCAGCGCCATGAGTTTTTACGTCATATTTCCCATGAGCTGAAAACGCCATTAGCCAGTATGCGAGAAGGGACGGAGTTGTTGGCGGATGAGGTTGCAGGTCCGTTAACTAGCTCGCAAAAAGAGGTCGTTGATATTCTTGACCAGAGCAGTAAGCATCTTCAGCAACTTATTGAACAGCTTCTTGACTATAATCGGAAATTAGTCGATGAGCCGCCCGTTGCCCAGCAAGTCGATTTGAAAAAGCTTATTGAAGATATTGTTAATGCACATAATTTACCCGCAAGAGCGAAAGATATTACCACTGATGTTCGCTTAAAGGTGGACCGTTGCCTTGCAGAACCGACCTTACTCGGAAGGGTTATTGATAATATCTACTCCAATGCGGTGCACTATGGTGGCGAATCAGGTAATATTTGGATCTCAAGCCGCAGGACGGGGAATAAGTTACTCATTGAGGTTGCCAATACGGGCACGCCTATCCCTGAGTCTGAGCAAAATATGATTTTTGAACCTTTCTATCAAGGCAGCCTCCAAAGAAAAGGCGCCGTCAAAGGAAGTGGGTTAGGGCTTAGCATCGCGCAAGATTGTATTAAGCAGATGGGTGGTGAATTATCATTAGTGCCACATAAATCCGCGGATGTTTGCTTCCGAATTGAATTGCCTTTAACCGCAGAGAACGAATAATAATGCAAAACAGGTCTACAAATTTTTTGACGGTATTGTGTAACGCAATATTGTTGAAGACAAAAGCGAGATTGTTAAAGACAAAAACAATCTCAATTCGCCGTGGGACAAGTATTAAGTCTTCCCGCGTAGGTACTCCTTTGGGAATGATTTTATTCTCGCTCATTTTAACGGGGTGTGTGGCGAAGAACGGTCAATCACCATTAGAAACTCTCGCCAAAGTCGTTATCCCCGAAGTGAAAACCACGGATTACCGTTACGCTTCTTGTGAATCAATTTGGGAAAATCAAGAACCTGTTTCACAGGAAAATGCCCTCTATTGGTTACGTATGATGGGCTGTGTGGACAGAATGGATGCTGACAAAGCCCGTGCTGAAGCGAAAAAGATTGAAGTGAATGATTGGTCTACTTCATTTACTAAAAACATTCTATTAGGTTCAGCTGAGCCGACAATCGCTGAACGTCGCCAAATGCTTGATAGCATCAATACCTATAGTTTGAGCTTCCCAACGCCAATTCGCCCATTATTGCAATTGTGGCGCGAGCAGCAGGTTCAAGTGATCAACCTTGCAGATGCGAATGCCCGTTATAAACGTATGCAGCAGGAGATGGATGCAAAGCTTGACCGTCTAAAAGAAGATAATGCCAAGCTGCGTTTTGAGCTTAATAATACTTCCCGCAAGTTAGAAAACTTAACGGATATCGAACGCCAGCTCTCTTCTCGTAAGAAAAATGCGAATGAAGTTGAAAAAGAAGATGAAGCCGCTGTTGCTGCGCCAGCAGAAACGAAGCCAGCCCCAGCCGAACAAAATTCCTCGGAGAATAAAGCACAATGACCGGCCGTAAGTCAGCTAACTTACTTTTGGTGGATGATGATCCTAGCCTGCTAAAATTACTTGGTATGCGTTTGAGCAGTGAAGGTTTTAAAGTCTCAACAGCGGAAAGTGGGCCTGAAGCACTAAAATTACTCCAGAAAGAAAAAATCGACCTCGTTATTAGCGATTTACGCATGGATGAAATGGACGGCATGGCGCTGTTTGATGAAGTGCAAAAAGCCCATCCGAATCTTCCGGTGATTATTCTCACTGCTCATGGTTCGATCCCTGATGCGGTTGCGGCAACGCAGCGCGGGGTGTTTAGTTTCTTAACCAAACCCGTTGATAAAGATGCGCTTTATAAAGCCATTGATGAAGCGTTAGCATTATCTTCCTCACCGATGAGTGATGAAGAGTGGAGCGCTGGCATTGTCACTCGTAGCCCGCTGATGATCCGCTTGCTTGAGCAGGCGCATATGGTGGCACAATCGGATGTGAGTGTGCTGATTAATGGGCAAAGTGGTACGGGGAAAGAAGTATTAGCGCAAGCGATTCATAAAGTTAGCCCACGTGCTCATAAACCGTTTATCGCAATTAACTGTGGCGCATTACCGGAACAATTACTGGAATCTGAACTGTTTGGACATGCTAAAGGCGCGTTTACGGGAGCTGTCAGTAGCCGTGAAGGGCTGTTTTTTGCTGCCAGCGGTGGGACGCTCTTTTTAGACGAAATTGGTGATATGCCGATGCCGCTGCAAGTCAAATTGCTGCGTGTTCTACAAGAACGTAAAGTTCGCCCGCTAGGAAGTAATCGCGATTTAGATATTGATGTACGCATTATTTCTGCGACCCACCGTAACTTACCGAAAGCGATGGAAAAAAACGAGTTCCGTGAAGATCTCTATTATCGTTTGAATGTGGTGAACTTGCGGATCCCTGCGTTGAATGAACGCTCGGAAGATATTCCATTATTAGCTAATCATTTATTACGTGAAGCAGCGAGCCGCCATAAACCCTTTGTGCGCAGTTTTTCGAGTGATGCAATGAAGTGCTTGATGACCGCAAGCTGGCCCGGAAACGTGCGCCAGTTAGTGAACGTGATTGAGCAGTGTGTCGCATTGACCACATCTCCAGTGATCAGCGAAGCCCTCGTTAGCCAAGCTCTGGAAGGCGAAAATACGGCGCTACCGACCTTTGTGGAGGCGCGTAACCAATTCGAATTAAATTATCTGCGTAAATTATTGCAGATGACCAAAGGCAACGTGACCCAAGCTGCACGCATGGCGGGACGCAACCGTACCGAGTTTTATAAATTACTTGGGCGTCACGATTTAGAAGCGAATGATTTTAAAGAATAAAACCTTTATAGCCTAAAGGATTAAGGGAGAACAAACACGTTATGAGCCGTAAGCTTAATATCTCACTGGCACAACTTAACTGGCTGGTTGGCGACATCGAAGGCAACTGCGATCGTATGTTGCAAACTGTTGAAGAACAGGCTGAAAATACTGATATTGTCATGTTTTCTGAGTTGGCTCTAACAGGGTACTCCCCTGAAGATTTACTCTTCCGCCACGATTTTGAAGAGCGTTGCACCGCGCAATTAAAACGTTTACAACAAGCTAGCGGTCAATGCGGGATCATCGTGGGTCACCCGTGGTACGAAGATAATGAAATTTATAACGCATTATCATTTTTCTACCAAGGCAAGCTATTAGCCCGTTACTTTAAGCAAGAGCTGCCTAATTATGGTGTTTTTGATGAGCCTCGTTATTTCACTGCAGCGGAAAAAACCTGCGTGGTGGAATTCAAAGGTTATCAGCTCGGTTTACTGATTTGCGAAGATATTTGGTATGACGAGCCGATTGATGCGGTGAAAGGGGCGGGTGCTGAGTTAGTTCTCACCATTAATGCTTCACCGTATGATTTAAACAAAGAGCACATTCGCAGTGATCTGCTGGTGGAACATGCTCAGCGTACCGGTTTACCGATTGTCTATCTTAACCAAGTCGGTGGACAAGACGAACTCGTGTTTGATGGCGGCTCGAAAGTGCTAGCAAACAAAGGCAAGCAAGTCTACCAAATGGCTGAGTTTGCGGAACAAGTGGCGACAGTCACCTTTGAAGATGTGAAATTAGTGACTGAGCAGCCGAAGCAGCCTGAAGCGTCTCAAATTGCGCAGGTGTATCAAGCATTAGTGTTAGCAACCCGCGATTACATCAACAAAAATGGCTTTAATGGGGCGATTTTAGGGTTATCCGGTGGGATTGATTCAGGATTAACTGTGGCGATTGCGGCGGATGCTATCGGTAAAGATCGGGTTCAAGCCGTTATGATGCCGTTCCGTTACACCTCTGAAATGAGCATCCATGATGCTAAAGAGCAAGCGGAATTACTGGGTGTTGAGTTTGATATCGTCTCCATCGAACCAATGTTTGATGCTTTTATGACGCAATTGCAACCATTGTTTGAAGGCACTCAACCGGATACCACGGAAGAGAACTTACAAGCTCGTTGTCGCGCCGTGATCTTAATGGCGATGTCCAATAAGCGTCGCCGTTTAGTATTGACGACCAGCAATAAAAGCGAATCCGCAGTTGGGTATTCAACGTTGTATGGTGATATGGCGGGGGGCTTCGATGTCCTTAAAGATGTGCCAAAAACGCTGGTCTTTGAACTGGCTAAATATCGTAATACAATATCGCCAGCAATTCCGCAGCGCGTGATTGATAGACCACCTTCAGCGGAACTGGCTCCAGGGCAATTAGACCAAGATAGTTTACCGCCTTACGATGTGTTAGATGCCATCTTAGACGGTTATGTAGAAAAAGATTTATCTGTAGCTGACCTTATCAAGCTCGGATTTGATAGAGAAATTGTTCGCAAAGTTGTGCGTCTTGTCGATATTAACGAATATAAGCGCCGTCAGGCTCCTGTTGGACCGCGGATCACAATGCGTAATTTCGGTAAAGATCGTCGTTATCCGATTACCTCAGGTTTTGGCCGTAAAAACTGGTCATAACAGGAACTGAAAATGAAAAAAATTGATGCAATTATAAAGCCATTCAAACTTGATGATGTGCGCGAAGCGTTAGCCGAAGTGGGGATCACGGGTATGACGGTGACTGAAGTGAAAGGCTTTGGTCGCCAAAAAGGTCACACTGAACTGTATCGTGGCGCGGAATATATGGTGGATTTTTTACCAAAGGTAAAAATTGAAATCGTTGTGCCGGATGATATTGTTGAAAGCTGTGTAGAAACTATTATGCAAACGGCGCAAACCGGTAAAATCGGTGATGGAAAAATCTTTGTGTATGATGTCGCTCGCGTCATTCGTATTCGTACGGGTGAGCAGGATGAAGAAGCGATTTAACTAGAATGAAAAATGCGGTAACGGGATAAATATATCCTACATGGGATGATAATATATTTATATGCGAGTCCGTTACCGCAAAAATTAAAAAATATTTATAACTAAAGTTTTAAAAACAATTCACTATAATGAATAACTGCGATTAATTTAACGGTAATACTTTATGAGGGCCAAAACACTCATAATGAATGTTATCAGCAGCAATACCCATTTCAATTAACTGCTTTCCAACATGTTGCATAAAGCCGACAGGTCCACAGAAATAGAATTGCATATTTGGCTGAAGCACTTTCTCTTTAACTTGTGTTAAATCCAGTAATCCACGGTATTGGTAATCTTCACCCAGTTGATCTTGTGGCGCTGGTTGATTAAACCAAACTGCTGAATGACCTTGGGTATGTTGTGATATCAACTGGCTAACTTCTTGATTAAAAGCGTGTACATCCCCATTTTCAGCAGCATGTAGCCAATTCACAGGTGCTTGATGTTGGTGCATGGTGAGGTGGTTAAGCATGCTGAGCATTGGTGTTAAGCCGACGCCAGCAGAAATTAAAGTCACTGGCGTTTTCGGTTCGACATCAAGGTAAAAATCACCGCATGGTGGCGCTAAACGAACAATATCGCCTTCATTGAGATTTTGATGTAAGAAGCCAGAAACGGTGCCTTGCTCTTCACGTTTCACCGCAATACGGTAGGTTTTCACATTTGGCGCAGTAGTGAGTGAATACTGGCGAATTTCTTGATTTTCAAAACTATTTTCATTCAGGTACACAGTAATATATTGCCCTGGACGATAATCCGCCACCGCTTTACCATCTACCGGAGTGAGTTCAAAACTGGTGATAACAGCACTTTGAGGTTGTTTTTTAGTGACTTTGAATTCACGTAAACCTTCCCATCCGCCGGACTTTACCGCATTTTCACGGTAAATCGTGCTTTCACGGTTAATGAAAATATCCGCCAGCACGCCATAAGCTCTTCCCCATGCGTCTAACACTTCTTGGCCTGGGCTCAGCAGCTCATCAATCGCAGCGAGCAGGTTTTCCCCAACAATTGGGTAGTGCTCAGGTTTGATATTTAAACTGGCATGTTTCTGGGCAATTTTCTCCACTGCGCCAATTAACGCTTCAGGGGTTTCAATATGGACTGCATAAGCGCAAATAGCGTTGAATAGGGCTTCACGCTGATCGCCATTCGTTTGATTTCTCATATTGAAAATATCTTTCAGCTCAGGATGTTGTTTAAACATTCTGTCATAAAAGTGAGCGGTTAATTTAGGACCAGTTGCTGCGATGGCAGGGATGGTGGATTTAATTGTGGCGATAGTTTGTTGGTCAAGCATACAGGTACTCCTGAATTATTTTCATAATATTATGAATTTATAAACATGTATTTTGTATGCAACTTATAATATTTAGCGGGAAATGTAAATAATTAACGCATCAAAAAGTGGGGGAATTCACCGCAAAATTAGAGGTAGCTAGCAAAGTTAGATATTCGTCTCGGTATTATTGAAATGTGCGCTATTATATTTTGTGTTGTTTAAAGGTATCTGAAAGCAAAAAAATTAATGCAATCGTTTGCGTATATTTTTTCTTAGGGGCTATCTCAACGACGAAAAAGAGTTTACACTGTCAGTCATTAAGTTGAATTGATTGTTACCTTATTGAATTGCTGAGGCAGGAGAAGCGAATGTTAAAGCGTGAAATGAATATTGCAGATTACGACCCACAACTGTGGGAAGCAATGGAAAAAGAAGTACAACGTCAAGAAGAACACATTGAATTAATTGCTTCTGAAAACTATACCAGCCCACGAGTTATGCAGGCTCAAGGCTCTCAGCTGACCAATAAGTATGCGGAAGGTTATCCAACTAAACGTTATTATGGTGGTTGTGAATTCGTTGATGTGGTTGAGCAATTAGCTATCGACCGCGCGAAAGAGTTATTTGGTGCTGACTACGCAAACGTACAGCCACACTCTGGTTCACAAGCTAACGCTGCGGTCTATATGGCGCTGCTGCAACCAGGTGACACTGTATTAGGTATGAACCTGGCGCACGGCGGTCACTTAACTCACGGTTCTCCAGTAAACTTCTCCGGTAAACTGTATAACATCGTTCCTTACGGTATCGATGAAAGCGGTAAAATCGATTACGACGATATCGCGGCTCAAGCGAAAAAACATCAACCAAAAATGATCATCGGCGGCTTCTCCGCATATTCTGGTGTGGTTGATTGGGCTAAAATGCGTGAAATCGCTGACAGCATCGGTGCCTACCTGTTCGTTGATATGGCACACGTTGCGGGTCTGGTGGCGGCGGGTGTTTACCCTAACCCTGTTCCACATGCTCACGTCGTTACGACAACAACACACAAAACTTTAGCGGGCCCACGTGGTGGTCTGATTTTAGCTAAAGGCGGCGACGAAGACCTGTATAAGCGTTTGAACTCTGCGGTATTCCCAGGTTCACAAGGCGGCCCTCTGATGCACGTTATCGCAGGTAAAGCGGTAGCACTGAAAGAAGCGATGGAGCCTGCGTTCAAAACTTACCAACAGCAAGTTGCAAAAAATGCGAAAGCAATGGTAGAAGTTTTCCAAAAACGTGGCTTTAAAGTGGTGTCTGGCGGTACTGAAAACCACCTGTTCTTAGTTGACTTAGTTGACAAAGATATTACTGGTAAAGATGCTGACGCTGCACTGGGTCGCGCAAACATTACGGTAAACAAAAACAGCGTACCTAACGATCCGAAGAGCCCATTTGTCACTTCTGGTGTGCGTATCGGTTCTCCTGCAATTACACGTCGTGGCTTCAATGAAGCAGATGCACGCGAGCTAGCTGGCTGGATGTGTGATATTCTGGACAACCTCAATGACGAAGCAACCATTGAAGCTGTTAAACAGAAAGTATTAGCTATCTGCAAAAAATACCCAGTTTACGCATAATGGTAATTAACCAATAGCGTGCAGTGAATTAGCACGATAAACCCGCTTCTACATTTGGTAAAAGCGGGTTTTTTGTTGTCCGTTTTAAACCCCTCAATAGTAGGGGAAGATGAAAATAAGGGAGGAGTGATGGTTATTCCATCAACGCGTTGGCTAGCGATTGATTATTTTACCTACTTTTTTGCCTACAGTATTTTCTTACCATTTTGGTCCGTGTGGCTACAAGGTGAGGGAATAGATGCAGAAATGATAGGGCTTTTGTTAGGTATTGGACTTGCGGCGCGTTTTCTCGGTGCGATGTTTATCACTCCCCAGGTTAAAGAGCCTTCCAAACTGATCAATGCATTACGATTACTGGCAGCGCTTTCCCTTATTTTCTCCATTGGATTTTCATTCGGCTCCCATTGGGCGTGGCTGATGTTTGTCATGATTGGATTAAACCTATTTTTTGCTCCTATGGTGCCATTAGGGGACTCATTAGCAGGAACATGGCAGAAACAATTTACGTTTGATTACGGCAAAATCCGAGTTTGGGGCTCAATTGCCTTTATTATTGGCTCGTCATCAATGGGGTATTTTGCTGGGGTGTGGGGACATACCTCGATAATGGTCGCATTAGTGATCAGCTGCGCCGCCCTATTATTGGGAGCCATGTTGAAACCTGCGATTATGCCAGCGGGAGTAGCAAAAGCGGAAGGTGCAAATAAAGTCTCATTCAAGCAACTGATCGCAGATAAAAATATACTGATGTTTTTAATCTGTGTGACTTTATTGCAAGGTGCGCATGCCGCTTATTACGGGTTTGCTTCGTTGTTCTGGAAAGAAGCGGGTTATTCTGATTTAGTGATCGGTAATTTATGGTCGCTGGGTGTGGTGGCCGAAGTGATCGTCTTTATGCTGAGCCATCGATTATTCCGACGCTGGAGTGCCCGTAACTTACTTTTATTATCCGCAGTGTGTGGGATTATCCGCTGGGGAATGATGGGGGCATTTACTGCATTGCCTGTGTTAATTATTGTGCAAATATTACACAGTGGAACCTTCACCGTTTGCCACTTAGCGGCGATGCGATTTATTAGTGCGCGTAAAGAAAATGAAATTATACCGTTGCAAGGGGCTTATTCTGCCTTAGCGACTGGAGGCGGGCTTGCGGTGGTTACTATTATGGTGGGGTATATTTATGAGCGTATGCCTGACCAACATGGCGTCGTGTTTTATTTGATGGCGCTCTTGGCTGTGCCTGCGCTGTTTATTCGACCAAGAGTGACGGCTCAGTCTTAGACTGGAGTTACCGTAACGCAATAATAAAAAGGGCGCTTAGTTTTCACTAGCGCCCTTTTTAGCAAATTTAACGAGGATTAAATTAACGTTTTAATGCTTCAGATAATTCATCTTTCATTGCAGCCAGAATATCGCGAACAACGCGTGGGCTACCTGCGACTAAGTTACCTGATGCTAAATAGTTATGACCGCCTACGAAGTCAGTCATGATCCCGCCCGCTTCACGCATGATTAGTTCGCCACCTAAGAAATCCCATGGTTTTAAACCGATTTCGAAGTAAGCGTCAACGCGACCCGCAGCCACATAGCATAAATCCAGAGCTGCTGAACCCGTGCGACGGAAATCTGCACATTGGTCAAACATTTTGCCCATGATGTTCATGTAGATAGGAGCGTGTTGCTTGTGTTTGAATGGGAAGCCAGTTGCGACAACTGCGCCTTCAAGGTCGCGTTTCTCAGCCATACGTAAACGGTAACCGTTCATTTGAGCGCCTTGACCACGTACTGCAGTAAACAATTCGTTACGCATAGGGTCATAGACAGCAGCAACCTCTGTACGGCCTTTAATGCGTACAGCGATAGAAACTGAGAAGTGAGGGAAACGTTTTGTGAAGTTGGTGGTGCCATCCAGTGGATCGATTACCCATTGAATATCTTCATCTTTGCCTAATAACTCGCCACTTTCTTCAGTGATGATAGTGTGGTCTGGGTAAGATTTACGAATAATATCAACGATGATTTGTTCAGCGTCACGGTCAACGTTAGTGACGAAATCGTTAGCACCCTTTTGGGTTACTGTTACGTTCTGAGGATCTTCATAGTTTTTAGCTATGTAATTACCAGCCTTACGTGCAGCACGTATGGCGATGTTAAGCATCGGATGCATGGGTATTTTCCACTGGGATGTTAAAGAACGAAAATCAAGAGACGCAAAGTATATAGATGTTCGTCACAATAAGCAATTTTGTGTTAGACTCTTGCGATTAATTTTTCATGACAACGTATAAACCATGCTAGAAAATATTCGTATCGTTCTTGTTGAAACCTCACACACTGGCAATATGGGCTCAACCGCTCGTGCAATGAAAACCATGGGGCTTTCAAACCTCTATTTAGTTAACCCACTCGTTGAACCTGATTCTCATGCTATCGCGTTATCCGCGGGTGCAAGTGATGTGATTGGTAATGCAAAAATCGTAAAATCTCTCGATGAAGCATTAGCAGGGTGCAAATTAGTTATTGGTACCAGCGCACGTTCTCGTACACTTTCTTGGCCAATGGTCGAGCCTCGTGAATGTGGAGTTAAATCAGTTGAACAGTCAAAAGAGTCACCGGTCGCAATTGTTTTTGGCCGTGAGCGTGTCGGTTTAACCAACGAAGAATTGCAAAAATGTAATTACCATTTGTATATTCCGACCAACCCAGAATATGGTTCTCTGAATTTGGCAATGGCGGTTCAATTAGTTAGCTACGAGATTCGCATGGCGTATTTGGCAATTGCTGAAAAAAATACGCAAACATCGACCGATGATGAGGTAGAATACCCACCGGCTGAAGATTTAGAACGTTTCTACGTTCATCTTGAAAGCGTATTGAATGAATCGGGCTTTATTCGCAAGGCGCATCCGGGATTAATTATGAATAAACTGCGACGTTTATTTACCCGTGCCCATGTAGAAACCCAAGAGTTGCATATTCTTCGCGGCATTTTGACATCAATGGAAAAATGGGCGAAAAAATGAGGTTAATGCCGTGGTGAAGTGAGCATAATACTTGAGTAAATTAGTCAGGTAAATAGTTGACCAAATTACTCAGGTATGTCACAATTGCTGCATATTTTACCACGGAGTATTTATGTTATGAGACTCACTTCCAAAGGGCGTTACGCAGTAACTGCGATGCTAGATGTCGCGTTACACTCTCAGACTGGTCCAGTACCTTTAGCTGATATTTCTGAACGTCAGGGAATCTCCCTCTCTTATCTTGAGCAACTCTTCTCTCGTTTACGTAAAAACGATTTAGTTTCTAGTGTTCGCGGTCCCGGTGGCGGTTATCTGCTTGGGCGTGATGCAGACCAAATCTTTGTTGCTGAAGTAATTGCTGCGGTCGATGAATCCGTAGATGCAACCCGTTGTCAGGGTAATAAAGAAGGTTGTCAAAATGGCGACCGCTGCTTAACTCACGCATTATGGCGTGACCTAAGCGACAGAATCACCAGTTTCCTTAGCAGCATCAGCCTTGATGAGCTGGTTAAGAACCAAGAAGTTCTGGATGTTGCTGATAGGCAAGATAATGAAAAGCGTAAAACAATGCCGAACGGCATTACGCCAGAATCCATTATCAATGTTCGTGCCTAATATAAAATAGATTATAAATTGCAGTCGATCACCAAATGGTGAAAAAGCCCAGCCTATAGCGGCTTGCACCTTTGGGGTCATTAAAAAATTAAAGGCAAAGTTGTCTTGTCCTTTGGAGTATGTGAGCAATGAAATTACCGATTTATCTAGATTATTCAGCAACTACGCCTGTCGACCCGCGCGTTGCTGAAAAAATGATGCAATGTCTAACAATGGATGGGAATTTTGGTAACCCAGCATCTCGTTCACACCGTTTCGGCTGGCAAGCTGAAGAGGCGGTAGATATTGCTCGTAATCAAATCGCTGAATTAGTGAATGCGGATCCTCGTGAAATCGTCTTCACATCAGGTGCAACAGAATCTGATAACTTAGCTATCAAAGGTGCTGCCCAGTTCTATCAGAAAAAAGGCAAGCATGTCATCACTTGTAAAACAGAACATAAAGCCGTTCTGGATACATGCCGTCAATTAGAGCGTGAAGGTTTTGAAGTGACTTACTTAGCACCTCAAAGCAACGGCTTAATTGACCTGAAAGAGTTAGAAGCGGCAATGCGCGAAGACACCATTTTAGTGTCAATCATGCACGTGAATAACGAAATCGGTATTGTTCAGGACATCGCTACAATCGGCGAATTATGCCGTAGCCGTGGTATCGTATTCCACGTTGACGCCACCCAAAGCGTCGGTAAATTGCCTATCGACCTGTCTGCGTTAAAAGTTGACCTGATGTCATTCTCTGCACACAAACTGTACGGACCAATGGGTATCGGCGCACTGTATGTTCGTCGTAAACCACGTATCCGTTTGGAAGCGCAGCAACACGGTGGCGGCCATGAACGTGGTATGCGTTCAGGAACTTTACCTGTTCACCAAATCGTGGGCATGGGCGAAGCTTACCGTATCGCTAAAGAAGAAATGGCTCAAGAATCGGAACGTCTGCGCGGTTTACGCTTACGTTTATGGAACGGTATTAAAGATATCGAAGAAGTTTACCTTAACGGTGACTTAGAAAATGGTGCGCCGCACATTCTGAACGTCAGCTTCAACTATGTTGAAGGTGAATCATTAATGATGTCGCTGAAAGATTTAGCAGTTTCTTCGGGTTCTGCATGTACTTCTGCAAGCTTAGAACCTTCATACGTGCTGCGTGCATTAGGTATGAATGACGAACTGGCTCATAGCTCAATTCGCTTCTCTTTCGGTCGCTTTACGACTGAAGAAGAAATTGACTATGCAATTAAACAAATTCATGGTGCGATCGGCCACTTACGTGAGCTGTCTCCTTTATGGGATATGTTTAAAGCAGGCGTAGATCTCAACAGCATCGAATGGTCTCACCATTAATCAGACAGTTTCAGGAGTTTAAAAATGGCTTACAGCGAAAAAGTTATCGATCATTATGAAAATCCACGTAACGTCGGTTCATTTGATAACAATGATCCAAGCGTGGGTAGCGGTATGGTAGGTGCACCTGCTTGTGGTGACGTTATGAAGTTACAAATCAAGGTAAATGATGACGGTATCATCGAAGATGCACGCTTTAAAACCTATGGTTGCGGCTCTGCAATTGCATCAAGTTCACTGGTAACTGAGTGGATGAAGGGCAAAAGCTTAGACGAAGCTGAGTCAATCAAAAATACAGCGATCGCGGAAGAGTTAGAATTACCGCCAGTGAAAATTCACTGCTCAATTCTGGCTGAAGATGCAATCAAAGCTGCTATTGCTGATTACAAAAGCAAACGCCAAGGCAAATAATAGATAAATATCAGTAAGTAAGGGCTGTACCTTAGAGCATATAAACAACAAAAATAGACAGCCCACGACTGATAGTTAAACTCAAATTAATTAAAGATGTATTTATTATGCAACTTTAAATATAATGAGTTGTACCGATGATTTGAAGGCGGATGCTAATAATTTCTAGCATCTGCCTTGTTTGTTTCTAAAGTGAGGTTTGCAATGTCGATTTCTCTTACTGAAAGTGCAGCGCAACGAATTCAATCTTTTTTGAATAATCGTGGTAAAGGCGAAGGCTTGCGTTTGGGTGTAAGAACTTCAGGTTGCTCGGGAATGGCATACGTGCTTGAATTCGCTGATGTAATTAATGAAGAGGACACCGTTTTTGAAGACAAAGGTGTTAAAGTCATCGTCGATGGCAAAAGCATGGTTTATTTAGACGGCACTGAGCTGGATTTTGTAAAAGAAGGCTTAAACGAAGGGTTTAAATTTAATAACCCTAACGTTAACAGTGAATGCGGATGCGGTGAAAGTTTTCACGTATAATGTCTTCAAATGAGCATGACTTTGACCAATGTAACTAACGTGGCGTTAATGACCACATGATCTTTAGCTAAGCTTAGCTACATTGGTACCCGGTTCGAGAAACTGAGCACTTATGGATTACTTTACTCTTTTTGGGCTAACCCCTAATTACGCGATTGACAGTGAGCAACTCACACATCGCTTTCAAGAATTACAGCGACAATATCATCCCGATCGCTTTGCAACCTGTTCAGAACAGGAAAAAATGCAAGCACTCCAACATGCTGCAACTATCAATGCGGCATATCAATCCCTTCGTCATCCGCTGAAACGCGCGGAATATATGCTGTTATTACATGGTTTTGATATAAATAATGAACAACATACCATGCATGACACCGCATTCCTGATGGAGCAACTCGAATTACGCGAAGAGTTAGATAACATCGAAAATAGCCCGCAAGCCCTTGAACGGGTGTCTGCCTTTATGAAAAATGTCAAACAAATGCAGCAGACGCGCAGCGCCTTGATGGTTTCAGAACTCGATGCGATGCAGTGGGAAAAAGCCGCTGATACCGTCCGAAAATTGCGTTTTCTCGATAAGTTACAGCAACAAGCTGAGCAACTCGAAGAACGGTTACTAGACGACTTTTAAGAGAAAACGATTATGTCTTTATTACAGATTAGCGAACCAGGAATGACCGCCGCGCCGCACCAACGTAAATTGGCGGCCGGGATCGATCTTGGTACAACACACTCTTTGATTGCCACTGTTCGTAGTGGTGAAGCGGCGGCATTACCCGATGAACAAGGGCGCTATTTGCTTCCTTCTGTGGTGAATTATCAAGCAGATAACCGGATTGTGGGTTGGGAAGCGAAACAATTATCCGAACAAGATCCTGTCAATACCGTGATTTCAGTGAAACGTATGATGGGGCGTTCATTAGCTGATATTCAAAAACGTTACCCGGATTTACCTTATCAGTTAACAGCTAGCGAAAATGGTCTGCCATTTATTCAAACGGCGGCAGGGCAAGTGGATCCTATTCAAGTTTCTGCTGATATTTTAAAAACGTTGGCAAAACGTGCAGAGCAAACTCTCGGTGGTGAAATGGATGGCGTGGTGATCACGGTTCCAGCTTACTTCGACGATGCTCAGCGCCAAGGCACCAAAGATGCGGCTCGTTTGGCGGGTCTGCATGTTTTACGTTTACTGAATGAACCTACTGCGGCTGCGATTGCTTATGGTTTAGATTCCGGTCAAGAAGGGGTGATCGCCGTTTATGATTTAGGTGGCGGTACGTTTGATGTTTCGATTTTACGCCTGAGCCGCGGTGTCTTTGAAGTGTTGGCAACAGGTGGTGATACGGCGTTAGGTGGCGATGATTTCGACCACGTATTAGCGCAGTGGATTGCACAGCAAGCGGGGCTTTCCATTCAAGGGGATCACCATTTAACGCGCCAATTATTGAACATTGCCACTGAAACAAAAATCGCATTAAGTGACGCTGATTCCGCGACAATCACTCTGCCAAATTGGCAAGGTACGGTTAGCCGTGAAACGTTTGAATCACTGATTGAAACCCATATTAAACGCACATTAATGGCATGTCGCCGTGCCTTAAAAGATGCTGGCGTAGAAAATGACGATGTCTTAAATGTGGTGATGGTTGGCGGTTCGACTCGCGTACCATTAGTTCGTGAAAAAGTGGGCGAGTTTTTTGGTCGAACACCATTAACCTCCATCGATCCAGATAAAGTCGTGGCTATCGGCGCTGCAATTCAAGCGGATATTTTAGTGGGGAATAAACCAGACAGCGACATGCTGCTCTTGGATGTGATCCCGCTATCATTAGGTTTGGAAACTATGGGCGGCTTGGTAGAAAAAGTCATTCCACGAAATACCACCATTCCTGTGGCTCGCGCACAAGAATTCACGACATTCAAAGATGGGCAAACCGCCATGAGCGTTCATGTTGTACAAGGTGAGCGTGAAATGGTTTCGGATTGTCGTTCATTAGCCCGCTTTACGCTGCGTGACATCCCGCCAATGGCGGCAGGTGGCGCACATATTCGTGTCACATTCCAAGTGGATGCCGATGGTTTGCTCAGCGTGAGCGCCATGGAAAAATCCACGGGTGTTGCCGCATCGATTCAAGTTAAGCCATCTTACGGTTTAACTGACACCGAAATTTCAACCATGATTAAAGATTCAATGACTAACGCGCAAGATGATTTAAATGCGCGCCGCCTAGCGGAGCAAAAAGTTGAAGCGGCAAGAGTGCTTGAAAGTTTAACGAGCGCATTAGAGCAAGATGCACATTTACTGACTCCAACCGAAGAGACAGAAATTGATAATGCGGTCAATGAGTTAATCCAAGCAGTAGAAGGCACAGACCCTACTGTTATTGAAAATGCAATTAAACAACTGGATAAGAAATCCCAAGAATTTGCCGCTCGCCGAATGGATGCATCTATTCGTCAGGCGCTGTCAGGCCATTCTGTGGATGAGATATAATTATGCCTAAAATCGTTTTTTTACCTCATAGTACGTTATGTCCGGAAGGTGCCGTAGTCGAAGCACAAGAGGGCGAATCTATTTTAGACGTAGCACTGCGCAATGGAATTGAAATCGACCATGCCTGCGAAAAATCCTGCGCATGCACAACCTGTCACTGTATCGTTCGTGAAGGCTTTGATTCTCTTGAAGAGAGCAGCGAACTGGAAGATGACATGCTAGATAAAGCATGGGGCCTCGAGCCAGAAAGCCGTCTAAGCTGTCAGGCACGTGTTACGGATGAAGACCTCGTTGTCGATCTTCCAAAATATACTATCAACCATGCTAGAGAATGAGTTAGCTATGAGTCTAAAATGGACAAACAGTCGTGAAATCGGTGAAGCGCTCTATGATGCTTACCCGGATACAGATCCAAAAACCGTGCGTTTCACGGATATGCACCAATGGATCTGTGACTTAGAAGACTTTGATGATGACCCACAAAAATCGAACGAGAAAATCCTCGAAGCTATTCTGTTAGTCTGGCTGGACGAGTACGAATAATTTTCGTGGATAAAAACCGGATAGCGCTGAATAGGTTGCATCCGGTTTTTTTTCGCCTGTAACAAACCGCATAAGAAAATAAAATGGTTCAAAAGAACCTATTAGTCTGATAGAAACTAAACTCAATAATATTGCTGTTTTTAGGGTATAGTTGGCGAATTAGCAAAGATTGATAGCAGAAACTGATAAGCTAAATTCAAGATCCCGCAATAATCAACTTAGTGGATAAAGTGAGAAAAATAATGACCAAACAAATTATGCCAGTCATGATTACATGCGAACCTGCAGCACCATGCTGGGGTGAAGGCGCTCTATTAAGTTCAAACGATAAAGGCATGACTATCCACCTTAAGCACCCGGGTAAACTGTGTGCTGTACAAAGTGCTGGTCGTAAGTTAGATAGCCAAGGTATTCGCAATGTTTCATTAACGGGTGAAGGTTGGGACTTAGAAAAAAGTTGGGCATTTTGGCAAGGTTTCCGTGCACCAAAAGGGGCGAGAACTATCGAATGGCCAGCACTGCAAGAAGCGGATCGCAAAGAATTAGAACAACGCATCAATACCATTGATTGGGTTCGCGATATTATCAATGCGCCAGCAGAAGAATTAGGCCCAGAGCAATTGGCTCAGCGTTCAATTGATTTACTGTGCAAAGTGGGCGCTCAAGATATCAGTTACCGCATTGTGAAAGGCGATGACTTATTAGAACAAGGTTATGCAGGTATCCATACTGTGGGTCGTGGGTCTAGCCGTCCTCCAGTATTGCTGGCATTGGATTACAACCCAGGTAAAGATGAGAAAGCCCCTGTGTTCGCCTGTTTAGTGGGTAAAGGTATTACCTTCGATTCAGGGGGTTATAGCATTAAGCCATCTGCTTCTATGAACTCAATGAAAGCAGATATGGGCGGTGCAGCAACATTAGTGGGTTCTTTAGCGCTGGCGATCACTCGTGGTTTAAACAAACGCGTAAAATTATTCCTGTGCATCGCAGACAACATGGTTAGCGGTAATGCCTTTAAATTAGGGGATATTATCCGTTATCGTAATGGTAAATCTGTTGAAATCATGAACACAGATGCGGAAGGGCGTTTAGTCTTAGCGGATGGTTTAATCGATGCAAGCAAAGAGAAACCAACGTTATTAATCGATGCGGCAACCTTAACAGGGGCTGCGAAAACAGCCGTGGGTAATGACTACCACTCCGTACTGAGCTTCGATGACAAACTCGTGGCAGAATTAATGTCAGCCTCAGATGAAGAGTTCGAATTATTCTGGCGCTTACCATTAGCGGAATTCCACCGTCAACAACTGCCTTCTGGCTTTGCTGATCTGAACAATATTGCAGCGCCTTCGCATACTGCGGGTGCAAGTACAGCGGCAGCCTTCCTGTCTCACTTTGTTGAAAACTACCGTCAAAACTGGGTACATATCGATTGTTCAGCAACTTACCGTAAATCACCAGTGAGTTTATGGGCAGAAGGGGCAACCGGTATTGGTGTGAGAACATTAGCCAACTTACTTCTCAAAAAATCAAAATAATTCGCGTTATAATGAAATCGCAGTGGTGCAGTCAATGCAGCCTGCGATTTTTTCTTTAACATGAATGGTTTTTGAATTTAGACGATATTATTTTTGGTTGTAGAGGATATTGAATGACGCAACAATCCCAAAACCTAACAACAGACTCGCAATCCGATGTGCAGTTTACTGAACTCACGGTGCCGGAAGGTTCTTCATTAAAATTAAGTGTTCTCGAACAAGAACCGGAAGAATTGACAGCGGCGCTCAGTGAGTTTTTTAAACAACATAAAATCGTACGACGCGCGTTTATTGTTTCGGTCCAAGAAGTGGAAGATGAACAATTTGATGATATTTTGATGATAGCGTTGGAATTTGTCCCAGGCGCAGAAAATATCGATGAAATTATTCAAGAAGCGGGTGCAACGGCGTGCGAATATATCGATGAGGATGAATCCATTGATTTTTGCATCGTTAATGAAGACGAAAAAGGGTTAAGCCACTTTATTACCCAGCACGTTGCGCCATTTTATCAACGCCGATTAGGCAGCTTCTTGCGCGACAGTATTCCCATCAAAAATACCTAATTCTCTCCTTATTCAAAATAAAGACCGGACTTCTCCGTGTCTTTATTTTTTCATGCTGTTTTTTCCGTTTTGTCTGATAGGTGTTGGTGTTACATTCTGTTAAATTATGTATTCAATTAATGCGCATACTTATTATTGCGGATTACACACTAAGCTCAATCATCGCAACGTATTTAAGTTCAAGGGTTTTCTTGGGCTTCATGAACATAATAAATTAACTTAATAAGGGATGGGGCGGTAATGAAACAACAATCAAGTTGGACTTCATTGGCGGGTCTAAAAACGAAAAAGCGTTATGTAGCATTAGCCTTAGCGTCCGTTATGGCATTAGCGGGCTGCGATAATACTGACGATACCACGAAAAAAGAGAGTAATGTCTCCACCTCGGCGGCAGAAACGAGTACTAAAACGGCACCCGTTGCAGAACAAAAACAGGCTGCACCTAAGCTTTCCAATGAAGAGTTAGTGAAGAAATATGCCGGGAAAGATCTGGAAATTTTGGATGCCTCAGAATTGCAGCTAGATGGTGCGAGCGCCATGGTCGTGACGTTCTCGGTGCCTTTACAACCGAATCAAAATTTTGGTCAGTATCTGAATTTGGTGGATGTAAAATCAGGCAAGCTGGATGGAGATTGGGAACTATCTGATAATCAGATGGAATTACGTTTCCGCCATTTACCGCCATCAAAAGAATTAAACCTTTCGGTTAATCCGGGAGTGAAAGCGGTCAACGAACGCACCATTAACAACAGCTTTGAGAAGAAATTCCAGACGGCACAAATTATTCCAACCGTTGGCTTCGCAAGTAAAGGCTCTTTGCTACCAAGCAAAGTTGCACAAGGCTTGCCAGTGATTGCGCTGAACGTGGATAAAATCGACGTGAATTTTTTCCGCGTCGATGAAAAGCAATTACCGCAATTCCTCGCGATGTGGCAATACCGCAGTAACTATGAATATTGGTATTCCGATGAATTCCTCGACAAAGTCGAATTAGCCTACACAGGGCGTTTCGATTTAAACCCAGATAAAAATACCCGCCAATCCATTCTGTTGCCATTAAAAGATATCAAAGAGCTGCAGCAAGATGGCGTTTATTTAGCGATCATGCAAAAAGCGGGTAGCTACAGTTATCAATTCCCTGCGACTGTATTCACACTCAGTGATATCGGCGTGTCATTACATAGCTACCATGATCGTGTGGATATTTTCACTCAATCATTAGCCAAAGGTTCGGCGATTAAAGGCGTTGAGCTGCGTATTTTGGATGAGAAAGGCCAATTAGTCACCAAAGGCACCACGGATGGTGACGGTCATGCCCAGTTAGACAAACTGGCTGGCGGCAAATTATTACTGGCAACCCACGAAGGGCAAACCAGTATGATTGACCTGACTCAGCCAGCATTAGACCTGTCTGAGTTTGATATTTCAGGCCCTTCAGGCTATGCAAAACAGTTCTTTGTATTCGGCCCTCGTGATTTATATCGTCCGGGCGAATTACTGCTAGTGAATGGTTTATTGCGTGATGGTGATGGCCAGCCAGTGAAATCTCAGCCGGTCAAAGTGGATGTCTTAAAGACCGATGGTCAAGTCTACAAGAGCTTTGTATGGCAAGGGGATGAGAAACAAGATGGCCTGTACCAGTATCAGCTAGAGATCCCGAAAAATGCTGAAACGGGTGGCTGGTCACTGCGTTTTGATTTAGGTGATGGTTCACCACAACGTTATTACAAATTTAATGTTGAAGATTTTATGCCAGAGCGCATGGCGCTGGATATTACAGGCAGTGAGAAGCCGGTATTAAGTTCGCAGCCCGTTGACTTTGACATTAAAGGTCGTTACCTCTACGGCGCCCCAGCAGCGGATAATCAGTTGCAAGGGCAAGTGTTGCTGAAAGCTAATCGTGAAGCGGTTGCGAAATTGCCGGGCTTTGAATTCGGTGCGACGAATGAAGAAGGCTTACCGCGTAAACTGGATGAGTTTGATTTAACCTTAGATGGTAGCGGTGAAACCGTGATCTCCTTGCCGCAAAGCAACTGGGAATCAACACGCTCTCCGATTACGGCAGTTCTGCAAGCTAGCTTATTAGAGGCAGGTGGTCGCCCAGTGACTCGCCGTGCTGAGCAAGCGATTTGGCCAGCGAAAAAGCTGGTGGGTATTCGTCCTCTCTTTGAGAAAAAAGAGATCTACGATTACCGTACAGACCGCTACGCGAAGCGTTATAACGTCGATGAAAATTCATTAGCTGAGTTTGAAATTGTCATGTCAGATATGGCAGGGCATAAACTGGCCGCAGAAAACCTGACGGCGCGTTTAGTGTACGAACGTCGCGATTACTACTGGAGCTGGTCAGAAAGCGGTGGTTGGGTTTCTAACTACGATCAGAAAGATTTAGTGGTGGCGAATGAAAATATTTCTATCGCCAAAGATGGCACCGCGAAGATCTCGTTCCCAGTGGATTGGGGTTCATTCCGTTTAGAAATTACCAACCCTGAAAATGAGTTAGTCAGTAGCATTCAATTCTGGGCAGGCTTCTCTTGGCAAGATAATACCGGAGGCAGCGGTTCCGTTCGCCCTGACCAAGTGAAATTAAGCTTGAACAAGCCAGCATACTTACCGGGTGAAAAAGCTAAAGTCCGCATCGAAGCGCCAAAAGCAGGTAAAGGTTACATTCTGCTTGAATCGAGCAGTGCACCATTATGGTGGCAGGAAATTGATGTCCCAGCGGGTGGGTTAGATGTGGAAGTGCCAGTGAATAAAGAGTGGGCGCGCCATGATTTATATATCTCTGCGGTGGTTGTTCGTCCTGGAGATGACTCCAAAGAGGCGACTGTTAAACGCGCTGTTGGGGTATTACATCTGCCGCTAGCTGATGAAAATCGTAAGATTTCATTGGCGCTGAATGCACCAACAAAAATGCGTCCAAATGAAGATCTGAAAGTGAAGATCAAAGCCACTGCTCAAGATGGCAAGCCACTGCCAGAAAAAGTGAACGTATTGCTGTCTGCGGTCGATACGGGCGTCCTGAATATCACTGATTTCAAAACACCAGATCCATACGATGCTTTCTTTGGGCGTAAACGCTACAGCGTTGACCAATATGATGTGTATGGTCACTTAATTGAAGGTCAAGGTAAGTTAGCCAACCTGCGCTTTGGTGGTGATGGTGAAGATGCTGCTCTGGAACGTGGTGGTATGAAGCCTCTGACTGAGGTGCAAATCATTGCGGAACAAGCGCAACCAGTCATCTTAGACAAAAATGGCGAAGGCGAAATTACGCTGGCAATCCCTGATTTTAATGGGGAATTACGCTTAATGGCGCAGGCATGGAACCAAAAAGATTTTGGTCATGCAGACAGTAAGGTTGTTGTTGCGGCACCATTAGTGACGCAAATGTCGATGCCTCGCTTTATGGCGAGTGGCGATAAATCTTACTTCGCGTTAGATCTTACCAACATGACCGACAACACGCAGAATGTGACAGTCACATTTAAATCGTCGGGTATGGTGAAATTAGACGGCGCACCAACTCGTGATATCGAACTGACCAAAGGCAAACGTACTACAGTGACGCTGCCAGTCAGTGCCGATTATGGCTTTGGTGAAGGTGAAGTCTCCATGACCATCAACGGCGTAAAAGTCGAAGGGGAAGCGGAGAAAGAGTACAAAAACAGTTGGAAAGTGGGTGTACGCCCAGCACAACCGGCTGAAACTGTGGCATTTGCTACCGCGATTGAGCCGGGTGAAATTTGGTCATTACCAACCAATGATTTTGCTTATTTACAGCAAGATACTCTGGAAGGACAAGTTCTGTTAACGAGCCGTCCACCACTGCAAATTTCACGTTATATTCGTGAACTGTTTGCGTATCCATACGGCTGTTTAGAGCAAACCGTGAGCGGGCTGTATCCGTCACTGTTCTCTACACAAGCTGAACTGCAAAAGCTGGGTATTAATTCACAAACTGACGCAGACCGCCATAAAGCGATTGAGTTAGGGATCCCACACTTACTGAGTATGCAGCGTGATGACGGTAGCTTCTCTCTATGGGATAAAATGGGGCGTGAAGAGTATTGGTTAACCGCGTATGCGACGGATTTCTTAAACAAAGCGAATCAGCGTGGTTTCTCGGTACCGCAAAGTGCATTGAATAACGCTAACGCACGCCTGTTAAGTTATCTGCAAGATGGTAGCCAAGTGAGTTATCCGTACACGGATCAGCCAGACGCATCCCGTTTTGCGATCCAAGCCTATGCGGGCTTAGTGTTAGCAACTCAGCAAAAAGCGCCATTAGGAGCACTGCGTCAAATCTATGGTCAAGCTAACAATGCGACCAGCGGTTTAGCGTTAGTTCAACTGGGTGTGGCATTAAACCTGATGGGTGATAAAGCGCGTGGTGAAAGTGCCATTATTGATGGTATGAAGAAACAGAGCGCACGTTATAGCAGCATTGGTGATTACGGCTCAGCGATTCGTGATGATGCGATGATCGTGGCATTACTGAATGAATATAACTTAATGCCAAAATCCCGTGACCAAAAACTGCAAACGCTGTCTAACAACCTGACTTCGCAGAAGTATTTCTCAACTCAAGAGAGCAATGCCCTGTACTTAGCGGGTCGTTTCTATGCCAATGAGACAGAAACACCATGGAAAGCGCTAGTAAATGGTCAAGAGCCACCATTAGTTTCAGAGAAACCAGTGAGTGAGTTCTTAACGAAACAACAGCTAGTAAATGGTTATAGTGTTGAAAACAGCGGTACCAGCACACTGTATACTCGCTTGAATGTTGTCGGTTATCCGATGCGTTCACCGAAGCCATACTCAAATGTGCTGGATATCAAACGCAGTTACTACGATATGAAAGGCAACCGTATTTCAATCGATAGATTAAGAAGCGGCGAAATGGTGGTGGTGAAGTTGGAAGTGAATGCCAACCAAACTGTCCCTGATGCACTGGTGGTGGATTTATTACCTGCGGGCTTAGAGTTGGAAAACCAAAACTTAGCCAATAGCAGCGCGAACCTCAGTGAATCTGCGCCAAATCTACAAGAGATGATTGATGATATGCAGCAGTCGCAAATTCGTCACATGGAATACCGTGATGACCGTTTTGTTGCGGCAGTAGAAGTTCAACAATATCGTCCAACTACACTGGTTTACTTAGCTCGCGCGGTAACGCCGGGTGTATATAACAAACCAGTACCACAGGTGGAATCCATGTATGTGCCAGAGTGGCGTGCAACGGGTTACTCCGATGGTCAGTTGGAAGTGGTTCGTTAATTAATATTAAATTAGAGAATCATTGAACTAGATGAAGATAAAGAGGGAAGCGTGTGTTTCCCTCTTTTTTTAGTATCATAAAAACAAATAATAACTCTCGGTATATTGACGAATGAAGAGATGGCTACGTCGCATTGGGTGGACGCTACTGGTTTTGGTCGTGGTATTGCCACTGGCCTTTTTAGCCGCAGATAAAATTTGGCCGCTGCCAATCAAGCAAATTGAGATGGCACGCACGGTCGTCGCGGGGGATGGGACTCCGTTATGGCGCTTTGCCGATAAAGAAGGAATTTGGCGTTTCCCCGTTAAATTGGATGAGGTCTCGCCAGAATATATTGACGCGTTATTAACCTATGAAGATCGCCATTTTTACCAGCATCCGGGGGTTAACCCATTTTCATTAATGCGTGCTGCTGGGCAGTTAGTGAGCTCTGGGCGCATTGTCTCTGGGGGCAGCACCATCTCAATGCAGGTGGCAAGGCTGATTGACCCACATGAGCGTACGTTTGGCGGAAAACTCAAACAGTTATGGCGTACCGCACAGTTGGAATATCACTATTCCAAAGATGAAATCCTCGAAATGTATCTTAACCGTGCGCCTTATGGGGGCACGATTGAGGGTATTGGGGCGGCTAGCTGGGTTTATTTGAATAAATCTCCTGCAAAATTGACGGCAAGTGAAGCGGCATTGTTTGCGGTTTTACCCCAAGCGCCAAGTCGTTTAAGACCTGATAGATACCCAGAACGGGCGCAAGCAGCACGAGATAAGGTACTCGACAGATTGGCTGAATACCAAGTTTGGAGTACTGAAAAAGTCAATGAAATTAAGCAAGAGCAAATCTGGCTTGCACCACGTAAAAATCCGCATTTAGCGCCATTACTGGCTCGCCGGATGATCAAAGATTCTCAAGAATCCATCGTGGAAACCACCATTGATGCTAGCCTGCAAAAGCAGCTCGAAGATATGGCGATGAACTGGAAAAACCAATTACCCAAGCAGACTTCTTTAGGATTGCTGGTGGTTGATCATACAGATATGAGCGTGAAAGCCTATATCGGATCGATTGATTTTCAGGATGATAGTCGCTTTGGTCACGTGGATATGATCAGTGCATGGCGCTCGCCCGGCTCAACACTCAAGCCATTTTTATATGCGCTGGCCATGGATGACGGCTTGATCCACGCCGAGTCACTGTTACAAGATGTGCCTCGTCGGTTTAATGATTATCGCCCCGGTAACTTTGATAGCGGCTTTAATGGCCCTGTTAGTGTAAGTGATGCGTTAGTGCGCTCATTAAACTTGCCTGTTGTGCAACTGCTGGATGTCTATGGCAGTAAGCGTTTTGCCGCTCAATTACGTAATGTGGGCACAGAACTGCGTTTCCCAGTTGGCGGAGAACCTAACTTGTCGTTGATCCTCGGGGGAACGGCGGCACGAATGGAAGACTTAGTATCAGCTTACAGTGCATTTGCTCGCCAAGGTGAAGTTTCTCCACTGCGTTATCGACCGACAGATGTGATCCGCGACCGCAAGTTGATGTCGCCGGGTGCCGCGTGGATTGTTCGCCGGATTATGGCAGGAGAAGCCCGTCCAGTCCCTGATGCTAACTTATCGGGACAGCCAAATCTTGCATGGAAAACAGGTACCAGCTACGGCTACCGCGATGCTTGGGCGATTGGTGTAAACCCTCGTTATACTATCGGCGTTTGGGTTGGTCGCCCTGATGCGACACCTGTTGCAGGGCAGCTCGGCTATGCCACAGCGATCCCAATTATGAACCAAGTGAATAACATGCTGCTGACGCGAATTTATCAATCTCGCGAAGTGCTTCCTAAAGATTCAAGGCCAGCAAGTGTTAGCCAAGCCGTGATCTGCTGGCCGGGGGGAACCTCATTACTGAAAGAAGATAGTAATTGTCGCCAGCGCCGTTTGAGCTGGATTTTAGACAATACGATCCCACCAACACTCATGGCTCGGGATCAAGAATCCTCTCTTGGACTCAGGCAAAAAGTATGGGTGAATGAGCAGGGGCTACAAGTTGCGCCAGATTGCCCAAATGCCCAAGAAAAAGAGATCCATTTATGGCCGATTACCGTAGAGTCATGGCTGCCTGCAAGTGAAAAACGGGTAAATCGACTGCCTAAGCCGGATACAGCTTGTCCGCCGTTAAATCTTGAAATGCCGCCACTCTTAATTTCAGGGATCCGCGAAGGGGAGGTTCTCCAGCGCTTACCTGGAAAAACCAGTTTAGACCTGCGTTTACTCACGCAAGGTGGACAAGGGCAAAAATGGTGGTTTTTAAACGGTGAGCAAGTGAACAATACAGAGCAAAATGGGGCAATTTTGCTGACGCTCGAAAAAAGTGGAAACTACCAAATATCGGTCTTAGATATGAGCGGACAGGTTACAGCTATCAACTTTAAGGTAAAGTAATAGCATAAAACGATGACTTAATTAAAAATCTAGAATTTTTTGCTATAAAAAGATTAACAAAATGTTGATGTGACTGTAGGAAATTGTAATCCAAGCCCCTATAATCAACGCCCTATTTTTCTGCTTCCTAACATCAGGAATAGAAACAATATAAAAAACTACAACAGGCACATATTCTTGGTTCTTCATATGCCACTCTTGAAATCCTAGTGGAAACATTGGGTTAAATAAGAGAAACAAAGCAGAGAATAAAGAGTAAAAGTCAAGTCAATCGCTAAGAGGTTATTTATGGCTGTTCAACGTACATTTTCTATCATCAAACCAAACGCAGTTAAGAAAAACGTAATCGGTGCAATTTACAACCGTTTTGAAAGCGCAGGCTTCAAAATCGTTGCGGCTAAAATGATGCACCTGACTCGTGAACAAGCTGAAGGCTTCTACGCTGAGCACAAAGGTCGTCCTTTCTTTGATGGTCTGGTTGAATTCATGACTTCTGGTCCAATCATGTTACAAGTGTTAGAAGGCGAAAACGCAATCCAACGTCACCGTGACCTGATGGGCGCAACTAACCCAGACAACGCATTAGCAGGTACTTTACGTGCTGATTATGCAGACAGCTTCACTGAAAACGCAACTCACGGTTCAGATTCAGAAGAGTCTGCTGCACGTGAAATCGCCTATTTCTTCGCTGCTGACGAAATCTGCCCACGCTAAGGCGTTCTCAATAATGCATTAGCATTATTGTTATAATATTTGTACAATATGTCGCCCTGTTAATCATCGCGTTAACAGGGTGATTTATTTTTTAGTCTTCCCGACTAATCGCAATCCCAATTTACGTCGTGCTTTTCGCACTGCCGAAAGTGTAATAACGAGGCAAACTCAATGTCTGATATGACTACCAATGCACAATGTGCAACTCCTTCTGCTGTATCTGCTATGCCAGAAAAAAATGGGCAGCTAGAAAAAAGCGGTCAAAAAATTAACCTGCTAGATTTAAACCGCAAGCAGATGCGCGAATTTTTTGCTGAGCTCGGCGAAAAACCGTTCCGTGCAGACCAAGTGATGAAGTGGATTTACCACTATTGCTACGATGATTTCGAGCAAATGACTGATATCAACAAGGTGCTGCGCGCGAAATTAACAGAAGTCGCTGAGATCCGAGCACCTGAAGTTGCTGATGAACAACGTTCATCCGATGGCACGATTAAGTGGGCTATCAAAGTTGGCGATCAACTGGTTGAAACGGTGTATATCCCTGAAGCTGATCGCGCAACACTGTGTGTCTCTTCTCAAGTTGGCTGTGCACTGGAATGTAAATTCTGTTCTACCGCGCAGCAAGGTTTTAACCGTAACTTACGTGTTTCCGAAATCATCGGGCAAGTTTGGCGTGCGGCTAAAATCATCGGTTCGCTGAAATCTAGCGGTCGCCGTCCTATCACCAACGTGGTGATGATGGGGATGGGAGAGCCGTTATTGAACTTAAATAACGTGGTTCCTGCGATGGAGATCATGTTAGATGATTTTGGTTTCGGTCTGTCAAAACGCCGCGTGACCATTTCCACTTCAGGTGTTGTTCCTGCACTGGATAAGTTAGGCGATATGATTGATGTCGCGCTGGCCATTTCTCTGCACGCACCAACGGATGATGTGCGTGATGATATCGTACCAATCAATAAGAAATATAATATCGAAACATTCTTAGCTAGCGTGAATCGTTATTTAACGAAATCCAATGCCAATGCGGGACGTGTCACGGTTGAATATGTGATGCTTGATCATATTAACGATAGCGTTGAGCAAGCTCACCAACTTGCGGAATGTTTGAAAAACACACCAAGCAAAATCAACTTGATCCCATGGAACCCGTTCCCAGGAGCGCCATATGGTCGTAGCTCCAACAGCCGTATTGATCGTTTCTCTAAGGTATTGATGGAGTACGGTTTTACGACTATAGTTCGCAAGACTCGTGGTGATGATATTGATGCTGCATGTGGGCAACTGGCAGGGGATGTTATTGATAGAACGAAACGTACCTTGAAAAAACGCCTTGCTGGGGAACCTATCCAGGTAAAATCAGTCTGATATATAGATAATATCTAATCAGTGAGTTAGGTTATAATTCGGGGCGTTTTATGGTTAGGCAAAACGCCCTGGTTCGCCTACAATAGTTAAAGCGGCATATAATATCTATCGTTGTTAAAAACAATGTTATTGGAAACTATGTTGTTGAAAACTATAACGTGCTCAGACGGGTAAAGTGGCATGAAGTCTGCTTTATATTTATTAAACTTGGAAACAGTGTTGCCAGCTAATGACTATCGAAAATAATACCGAACAAACTTCTATCACTGTAGGACAATTATTATCCCGAGCGCGTGAGCGTATGGGACTAACGCAAGAAACGGTTGCGGAGCGACTGTGTCTTAAAGTGAGTACGGTAAAGGAAATAGAACAAGATATTCATCCTACAGGCGTAGAGCCGACATTTTTACGTGGTTATATTCGTCTGTATGCACGAATGGTCGGAATTACTGAAAACGATATTGCCCCATTCTTAAAAAGTGATGTTCCCGCACAGTCTCCCAATGTTTCCCCAATGCAAAGCTACTCATTAGGCAAAAAGCGTAAAAAACGCGAAGGTTGGCTAATGAAATTGACGTGGCTGATCGTCATTGTGCTTATCGCGATGGTGGGTATTTGGTGGTGGCAAGACCATAATGCTCAACAGAAAGACCTATTAACCATGGCGAACCAAAATGAAGCGTTGGTTCAACAAAGTAATAGCGAACCCGTAAATAATATTGCAGTTGATATGCCACTTGTCACTGACAATAGCGCTGCGCAAACCGATCCGCTGGTTGATCCTGCACCTGTATTGACCGACACTCAACCAGCAACGAATACCGACGCAGAAGGTGTGAGAACGATCCCGCTGCCAAATGCGCCGCAAACAACGCCTTCCGTAGACAGAGCCCAAGCAGATGCTTCTCAAACAACGGATATGCCAGCCGCAACAGGTAATGGTTTAACGTTAAGTTTCTCGGGTCAATGCTGGTTAGAAATTCGTGACGCAAACAATAAAGTTTTATTTAGCGGCATGAAGAATGGCGGCGATAAATTAGAGCTTGATGGTGCACAACCTTATCGTTTAAACATTGGTGCACCAGCCAATGTGACTGTGCAATTCCAAGGTAAAGACGTTGATTTAAGCCGTTTCATCAAAGCAAAACGTTCTGCTAAATTTAAGTTGCCAGAAGCATAAAAAGATTACGAAATTAAAGAAGCAAACTATATCCTAAAACACTCTTTGTGATAGTTTATAGTTTGCTTTCTTGTGTATAGTGAGGCGCGTTAAAGCAATGACCATACACTATGCCATGATATTAAAGAGCGCCATGGTATTAAAATGAGCACATGGATGTTCGGAGAATTAAACAAAAATGCATAACGAATCACCAATCAAAAGACGCAAATCCACCCGTATTTATGTCGGTAATGTTCCTGTTGGCGACGGCGCACCAATCGCTGTTCAATCAATGACCAATACCCGTACAACCGATGTCGAAGCAACTGTTCGCCAAATTAAAGCCCTTGAACGTGTTGGGGTGGATATTGTGCGCGTATCAGTACCTACGATGGATGCCGCAGAAGCCTTTAAATTAATCAAACAGCAAGTTGATGTCCCTCTGGTCGCTGATATTCACTTTGACTACCGTATTGCCCTAAAAGTGGCGGAATACGGTGTTGATTGCCTGCGTATCAACCCGGGAAATATTGGTAGCGAAGAGCGAATTCGCCAAGTAGTTGATTGCGCTCGTCATTACAATATCCCTATTCGTATTGGTGTGAACGGCGGCTCGCTGGAAAAAGATATTCAAGAAAAATACGGTGAACCGACACCTGAAGCATTGGTTGAATCAGCCATGCGCCATGTGGACATTTTGGATAGATTGAACTTTGATCAATTTAAAGTCAGTGTGAAAGCCTCTGATGTATTCCTTGCAGTGGGCTCTTATCGTCTGCTAGCTCAAAAAATTGACCAACCACTTCATCTAGGTATTACTGAAGCGGGCGGTGCGCGCTCAGGTTCCGTGAAATCAGCTATCGGTTTAGGTATGCTGCTCTCTGAAGGTATCGGGGATACATTGCGTATTTCGCTTGCCGCGGATCCAGTAGAAGAAGTGAAAGTGGGCTTCGATATTCTGAAATCACTGCGTATTCGTTCCCGCGGTATTAACTTTATTGCTTGCCCAACATGCTCACGCCAAGAATTTGACGTGATTGGCACGGTGAACGCGTTAGAGCAACGACTTGAAGACATTATCACGCCAATGGATGTGTCTATCATCGGTTGTGTTGTGAATGGTCCTGGTGAAGCTGAAGTGTCTACATTGGGTGTCGCGGGTGCGAAAACCAAGAGTGGATTCTACGAAGATGGTATTCGTCAAAAAGAGCGCTTTGATAATGACAATATCATTGATCAGCTAGAAGCTAAAATTCGAGCCAAAGCGGCAATGCTAGACGAAAGCATGCGAATAAATGTTAATCAGATAGATAAATAATATTTAGAAACTGGCTCATCATGAGTCAGTTTTTTATTTATCACCGTGATTAGCAGTGTTAATCGCGGTCATTTTTTCTTAAAATTACGCCATAGCGACCAAAATCAACAGATAATTCCCGATTCCACTGTGGATTTGTAGTTTGTTGATTGAACCTGATGACATTTCGCTCTTATAATCGACCTTATGTAATTCTGAAAATAGAGAAATAAAGTGGGAAAAAATATCCAAGCCATCCGAGGCATGAATGACTACTTGCCAGCAGATACTCGAGTGTGGCAAAAAATCGAAGCAACATTGAAAAATATTTTACAGGGTTATGGTTTTAGCGAAATTCGTACCCCGATTGTAGAGCAGACCCCGTTATTTAAACGGGCGATTGGTGAAGTGACTGACGTTGTTGAAAAAGAGATGTATACCTTCAACGACCGTAATGAAGAGAGCCTCACACTGCGCCCAGAAAATACCGCAGGTTGCGTCCGTGCCGGTATTGAGCATGGTTTGCTGTACAATCAGGAACAGCGCTTATGGTATTTAGGGCCAATGTTCCGTTATGAGCGCCCACAGAAAGGCCGTTATCGCCAATTCCATCAGCTAGGTGCTGAAGTTTTTGGTCTGGCTGGCCCTGACATTGATGCGGAAGTGATCTTAATGACCGCGCGCTGGTGGCGTGCGCTTGGGATCAGCGAGCATGTCACGCTGGAGCTCAACTCAATTGGTTCACTAGAAGCGCGTGCAAATTATCGTGATGCGCTGGTCGCTTTCCTTGAGCAGCACAAAGATAAGCTGGATGAAGATTGCAAACGTCGTATGTATAGCAATCCTCTGCGCGTACTGGATTCTAAAAACCAAGATGTTCAAGCATTATTAAATGATGCGCCAGCGCTGTTTGACTATCTGGATGCGGAATCTCGCGAACACTTTGATGGTCTGTGCACATTATTAGATAACGCGGGCATTAAGTACCGCGTTAACCAACGCTTAGTGCGTGGTTTAGACTATTATAACCGCACTGTATTTGAGTGGGTGACAACTGCGCTAGGTTCTCAAGGTACGGTCTGTGCGGGTGGTCGTTATGATGGTCTGGTAGAACAATTGGGCGGTCGTGCAACACCTGCAGTTGGCTTTGCAATGGGTATGGAGCGTATGGTTCTGCTGGTTCAAGAAGTGAACCCAGAGTTCACCGCAGATACCTCCGTTGCTGATGTGTATCTGGCTTCTTTTGGTGAAAACAGCCAACAAGCTGCATTGTTAGTTGCAGAAAAAGTGCGTGATGAACTGCCAACTCTGCGTTTAATGACTAACCACGGCGGCGGTAACTTTAAGAAACAGCTCGCGCGTGCCGATAAGCAAGGGGCAAAAATTGCTCTGATCTTAGGCGAGGACGAAATCAATAATAGCCAAGTGACGTTGAAAGATTTACGTACTGGTGAGCAAGAAACTATTTCACAGCAACTAATGGCATCGCGTATCGCCACGCTGTTAGGTTAAGGAGAGACAAGTGGAAGTCTATACAAACGAACAAGATCAAGTTGAAGCGATCAAACGTTTTTTCGCTAACAACGGCGTTGCTTTAGTGGTTGGACTGGTTATTGGTGTCGGTGGTGTGTTTGGTTGGAACTATTGGCAATCACACAAGTCGAATGTGTTGCAAGAAAGTGCAGCAAAATACGAAGCCGTCAATACTCAGTTACGCTCAGGTTCAGCGGAAGGTATTCAAGCTGCACAAAAATTTGCAGCAGAAACTAACGACGTTTACAGTTCAATGACTGGGCTGGAACTGGCGCAAGTTTTTGCTGATAAAGGCGATTTAGCAGGTGCTGAGAAAGCACTGACTGACGCATTAGCGAAAGCAAAAACCGTTGATTTGCAAGATGTGATTAACCTGCGTTTAGCGCGTATCCAACTTGCACTCGGTAATGCAGATGCGGCAATCGCTTCTGTTGCTAAGATCCAAGGTAAGTCATGGCAAGCTACGGCACAGGATGTTCGTGGGGATGCTTTACTCCATAAGGGTGATAAATCCGGCGCTAAAGCTGCATACACTCAGGGGTTAGAAAGTGAAGGTTCTCAATCACTCAGAGGTATTTTGACTCTGAAATTGAACAACGTATCTAATTCATAAGAAGAAAGGAAACGACACACTATGCAGTTGCGCAAAACTCTTTTGGTAGGCCTGGTTGCTTCAGCTTTACTTGCCGGTTGTTCCAGCGAAACTGATTCTATTGTGATGGCGCCATTACCACAGGTTGAGAATCAATTTACACCTTCTATTGTTTGGGATAAATCCGTCGGTAATGGTGTTGAGCAGTTCTATTCTGAACTTTCTCCTGTGTGGGATGGTTCAGCAATTTACGCTGCAGATCGTAAAGGCTTAGTTAAAGCGCTAGAACTTGATAGCGGTAAAGAACTGTGGTCTGTCGATTTATCAAAACGTACTGGTTTTCTTTCTGCCAATTTATCTGCGTTACTGTCTGGTGGCTTGACCATTTCTGATGACAAAATTTTCATCGGTACTGAGCGTGGTACAGTTATTGCGCTAAATAAAGAAAATGGTGAAGTATTGTGGGATGTGGAAGTGGCAGGCGAAGCCTTGTCCAAGCCTGTCGTGAGTGGCGACATGGTGGTTATCCATACGAGCAATGGTCAATTACAAGCACTGGATACAGCGACAGGCGCGATTAAGTGGACAGTGAATATGGATACGCCATCACTGTCATTACGCGGTGAGTCTGCGCCTGCGGTTGCATTCGGTGCGGCTATCGTTGGTGGTGATAACGGTCGAGTGAGTGCAGTCCTGCTGTCTCAAGGTCAATTGATTTGGCAACAACGTATCTCTTTAGTCACCAGCTCAACAGAAATTGGTCGTCTGAACGATGTAGATATGACGCCTGTGATTGATGATGGCAAAGTGTACGCGATTGCTTATAACGGCACATTAGCGGCGCTGGACATGCGTTCTGGCCAAATGTTATGGAAGCGTGATTTAGGCTCCATCAATGATATGGTGCTATCGGGCGATACCCTGTATTTAGTTGACCAAACCGACCGTGTGCTAGCTGTTCGTAAGAGCGACGGCGTGACATTATGGACTCAAGATCAGTTACTGAACCGTGGATTATCTGCACCAGAAGTCTATAACGGCTATATTGTTGTAGGTGACAAAGAAGGTTATCTGCACTGGTTAGATACCAGCACAGGTGGCTTTGTGGCTCAAAATAAACTGAACAGTTCAGGGATCCACAGTCGCCCAGTGATTGCGAGTGATAAACTGATGGTTCAGACAAGAAACGGAACAGTTTACCTGTTAACACGTTAATTTTCTGACAAGCAGACAATTTATCGATAAAATAAACGGTTCCTGAATACAGGGGCCGTTTCGTTTTTTTGTTTTCTGAGTTTAGCCTCAGAATTCTATTAGTTAATTAAAGTTGTGAGGCACTGAAGAATGATACCCGTCGTAGCGCTGGTTGGGCGTCCAAACGTAGGAAAATCCACGTTATTTAACCGATTAACCCGTACCCGTGACGCACTTGTAGCGGACTTTCCCGGTCTGACCCGTGATCGTAAATATGGTCGTGCAGAAGTTGAAGGGCACGAATTTATTATTATCGACACTGGTGGTATCGATGGTACAGAAGAGGGCGTAGAAACCCATATGGCGGCTCAGTCGCTTCAAGCGATTGAAGAAGCGGACGTTGTTCTCTTCATGGTAGATGCAAGAGCAGGTTTAATGCCCGCTGATGAAGGCATCGCTAAGCACTTACGTAGCCGCAAGAAAAAAACGTATTTAGTTGCCAACAAAACGGATGGTATTGATGCCAATATTGTTGTTGGTGATTTCTATTCACTGGGTCTTGGGGAAATTTACCCTATTGCTGCTTCTCATGGTCGCGGTGTCACTCAGTTAATTGAGCACTCTTTAAAACCTTTTATTGAGGTTGAAGACGAAGAAGTCGAGCTCACTGATGAAGAAGCTAACGCGGCCTACTGGGCTGAGATGGAAGCGGAAGGTGAGTTCCCAGAAGACGAAGAAGATGATTTCGACCCAAGCACGTTACCTATCAAACTGGCTATCGTAGGGCGCCCAAATGTGGGCAAATCCACCCTGACTAACCGTATTCTTGGTGAAGACCGCGTGGTCGTCTTTGATATGCCGGGCACCACCCGTGACAGTATTTATATCCCAATGGAGCGTGATGAGCGTGAATATATTCTCATCGATACCGCTGGGGTGCGTAAGCGCGGTAAAGTGACTGAAACTGTAGAAAAATTCTCAGTTATCAAAACTCTACAAGCAATCGAAGATGCTAACGTCGTCTTACTGGTTATCGATGCTCGCGAAGGTATCTCTGACCAAGATTTATCGTTACTAGGATTCATTTTGAACGCAGGCCGTTCATTAGTTATTGCAGTGAATAAATGGGATGGCATGAAGCCGGAAGATCGCGAGCATGTCAAAGATATGCTGGAACTGCGTCTTGGCTTTGTGGATTTTGCCCGTATTCACTTTATCTCTGCACTGCATGGTAGCGGTGTAGGTAACTTGTTTGAATCTGTACAAGAAGCGTATGAGTCCGCGACTCGTCGTGTTGGTACAGCGCTGTTAACGCGCATTATGAAAATGGCGGAAGATGAACATCAGCCACCATTGATCCGTGGTCGCCGTGTGAAGATGAAATATGCACATGCGGGGGGGCATAACCCACCAATCGTTGTGATCCACGGTAACCAAGTTTCTGATTTACCAGATAGCTATAAACGTTATTTAATGAACTATTTCCGTCGTTCATTAAATGTGATGGGAACACCAATTCGTATTCTGTTTAAAGAGGGTGAAAACCCTTATGCGGATAAGAAAAATAAACTGACGCCAACCCAATTACGTAAACGTAAACGTCTGATGCAGCACTTGAAAAAACGTTAATCGCCAACTGTTAGCGCGATAAACAGACTAAAGCCGTAACCCGATTAGGTTGTTACGGCTTTTTACTATTATTTGTTAGCTCGCCACAGCCCTAAAATTTAAGTTGTTTTAATGACTGAGGAAAACCATGGAAATCAATTCAACCACACGCCTGAATAAATACATTAGCGAGAGCGGTATCTGCTCTAGACGTGAGGCTGATCGTTATATTGAGCAAGGCAATGTGTTCATTAACGGTAAACGCGCAGGCATTGGCGACCAAGTTTCTGCTGGAGACGTGGTGAAGGTCAATGGGCAGTTAATTGAGCCACGCAACGAAGAAGATTTAGTCTTGATAGCGTTGAACAAACCTGTTGGGATTGTCAGTACCACCGAAAGCGGCGAAAAAGATAATATTGTGGATTATGTCAACCATAGTACCCGCATTTTCCCGATTGGCCGCTTAGATAAAGATTCTCAAGGTTTGATCTTCCTGACGAACCACGGCGACTTAGTGAATAAAATCTTACGTGCAGGTAATGATCACGAAAAAGAGTACATCGTCACAGTGAACAAGCCAGTGACCGATGAATTCATTCGTGGCATGGGCGCGGGAGTGCCAATTCTCGGTACCATGACGAAGAAATGTAAAGTCAAAAAAGAGGCGCCGTTTGTTTTCCGTATTACACTGGTTCAAGGTTTAAACCGTCAAATTCGTCGTATGACTGAACATTTTGGTTACGAAGTCACGAAATTAGAACGCGTGCGGATCATGAATGTGAGGCTCACGGGCATTCCTGTGGGAGAGTGGCGCGACTTAACCGATGATGAGCTTATCGAGCTGTTTAATTTGATTGAAAAATCAGAGTCCGATGTTAAACCTAAAAAAGCGGCGAAACCTCAAGCACGTAGCGGTAGCGGGAAAACAACGGGAAAACAAGGCGCGGGTAGCCAAAAGCCGAAAGCAAATGCGGAACCGCCGAAAAAGAAATTTACCCAGCCAGGACGTAAAAAGAAAAAACGTTAATTGGGTAAATGACGAAATAAAAGATATTGAAGTGAGAAAAGGCTGAGGATGAGTTACCAAAAACTCGTGTGTACTTGGCCTTTTTTATTATGATTTTAGATCAACGATTTAGATAAAAGTCAGCCTCTCTGTGGGCCGACAATGGTGTGAAAATCACAAATTGCACTTCATTTTTATTGGACTTGTAACCCAACATCTAGCCAGCTTTGGCGTGTTGCCAATTCAATTTGATCACCAAACAGTTTTTTCGCTGAACGAATTGTTGCTTGTGCAAATTCAATAAATGTCGCAGTATTCGAGACGCTTGGATCCGATACCGCTGCAACCCAGATTTTCCCTGCTATTTCCCACGAATAACCACCTAATTTTGTTGCCAGTAAATAGAAGGCTTTGTTTGGAATACCTGAGTTAATATGCACACCGCCATTATCAACATAGCGAGGTAAATCGCGATATTGGTCCATATGTCCCACTTGTGGGTCATTATTTGATTTAGTGAAATAGTAAGCGGTACCAGGCTCTTTCATTGAGCGTAATGCCGGCCCCTTTCTCTTATCAATGAATAAATTCTCACCCAGCAACCAGTTAGATTGTGTCGCAGTTTGTTTTAGAACATATTGTTTCGCCATGATGCCTAAAACGTCAGCCACCGATTCATTTAACGCACCAGATTGATCGACATAGTCAAAATCAGCTTGTGAACTAATGTATCCATGAGCAAGTTCATGAGCGATTATGTCAATATCGTTGTAGAACGGGCCAAAAACAGTTCCATCACCATCCCCAAAGAAAATAGCTTGAGAATTCCAAAATGCATTGGAGTAGTTTTTGTCATAATGGATAACCGCATTGATATCAGCATCACAACCAAACATTTGGTCAATATTGAGTTTCTCCTTGAGGAATGAACGGATCAGTCCAATAGCTGCGAACACACGATGTGCCGGTACAGTCGGCGCCACCTTATCCTCTTCTCGCATAATAACGGCGAAATCATTATGTGCCATATGCTCATCAGCTGGCATCTCTTCGCGACGGCAAATAGGTAAGCTGGAGTGGTTGTGAGTGTAATTTTCTACACGTTGTTGGGCATCACGGATCACTCGGTTGTAGGTACCACCGGTGATATTACAAGCGTTAGCCAATAATTGACGTTGATAGCTCGCATCTTCTTCAGTGTAAGTGCGGCTCATAATATCATTGATATGAAATAGGGTTGATTTCAAATCATTGCATTGGCTTTCTTGATAGAAGTGAGAGATTAAGCTAGGTGATAATAGTGAACGACCAAGTATCTGATTCATTTATAACTCCATTTTGTTTAACGAAATGGAATCATAAACGGTTGTGATTTTATTGTAACTACATGATAATTAAGTAATTAAATCAATACCTGCTAATTTTTATTATGAAAATCAGCAGATAGAAATCTGATTAATTACAAAAGTTTGTATTATTTATTGTGTGTGAGCCAATCTTTACCGGTGATCAAAAAATCGGTATACAGTTTAGCTTCTGGGCTACCCGCTTCTGGGTGATAGTCATATTCCCAACGTACTAATGGTGGCATAGACATCAAAATAGACTCTGTGCGCCCACCGCTTTGCAAGCCAAATAGTGTGCCTCTATCCCAGACAAGGTTAAATTCCACATAGCGTCCACGACGATAAAGCTGGAATTGGCGTTCTCGTTCACCCCATGGGATCTCTCGACGTTTTTCGACAATAGGTACATAGGCTTGTAAAAAGCCATTGCCGACATCCTGAGTGAATGCAAAGCAAGACTCAAAGTCCCATTGGTTGAGGTCATCGTAGAATAATCCGCCGATGCCACGGGGCTCATTGCGATGTTTTAAGAAGAAATAGTCATCGCACCACTGCTTGAATTTAGGGTAAACCTCTGTTCCATAAGGGGTGCAAAGTTCATTGGCGACGGTATGCCAATGGACTGCATCCTCTTCAAATCCATAATAGGGGGTTAAATCGAAACCACCACCAAACCACCATACAGGATCGGCACCTTCTTTTTCAGCAATGAAAAAGCGCACATTGGCATGTGTAGTCGGTATATAAGGGTTGAGAGGGTGGATAACTAATGAAACGCCCATGGCTTGGTAGCTACGTCCTGCTAATTCCGGGCGATGTGCTGTCGCTGAAGCGGGCATTTTTTCACCTTTAATATGTGAAAAATTCACGCCGGCTTGTTCAAAAAGTGCACCTTGGGTTAAGACTCGGCTGCGTCCACCGCCACCTTCAGTGCGTTCCCAAGTTTGTTCAAGGAAGGTTTCTTTGCCATCTAATTCTGTGATTTTCTGGCAGATGGTATCTTGCAAGCTTTGCAAATAGGCTTTCACGCGTTCAATATCTGGGTAATTCATTGTTTTTTAATAAAACCGTCGGGAGAAATAAATTGGGTAAAGTATACCCCGTTGAGGTAAAAAAGGCATATTGATTATTGATTGTGTATCAAAAGCAGTGATAATGGCAGACAGTTTAGCTCAAACGGACAAGATGATGGAAATACGCATATTTCGCCAAAATGATTATGAAGAAGTGCTTACATTGTGGGAACGTTGCCAATTGAATGAAATTTCAGGTGATCCTGAATTAGATATTGAGCGTAAACTACAATGCGGCGCCGATCTTTTCCTTGTCGCCGAGGTATCGGGTGAAGTGGTCGGAACCATTATGGGGGGCTACGATGGAATTCGTGGTACCGCTGTGTATTTAGCCGTTCATCCTGAATTTCGTGGGCGCGGTATTGCTAATGCGTTAGTGAGTCGTTTAGAGAAAAAATTGATAGCCCGTGGTTGTGGCAGAATTGAATTGTTGGTCAGCGAAGAGTCTGACTCGGCAATCTGCATGTTTGAAAAAATGTTATATGAAGAAGAGCAAGCTGAGCGTTTGATCTATTCGAAAAGATTGACTCACGAAGTGGATTTCTAAACTACCAGTGATTATTTTCTTGAAGGTTTAGCAAATAGCGTGAATCTTTTATGAAATGAACGGTCTCAGTATGCATTATATGACCCGCTAAAGAGGATGATATGTCCCAAAACGCATTCGTAACCTTATTTAAAGGTTCTCTACTCGGTGGCGCGGTGATGCTATCGGGTTGTGCTGGTAAAAGCCTATTCTCACCATCCACATGGTTTCATAGCCCTCTGATGATTTCAGAAGCCGGCGTGGGGGCAATCACAAGTTTGACCCCAATGGATCGTGATGTGATTAACAATCAACTGGATGACCGCTATGCAGTACGTGGTGGTATGCAGCTTGAAAATGGTGAAATGGTTTCTGTGTTTCAAGCTATGAAAGATTTAGACGTTGAAGTCGAAGTCTTTGGCCCTGAAAAAGGCACGGTATCTCGTATTGTCGTGAATGATCCTGATATGCTCACTGAATGGGATACCCAAATTGGTACTGAGTTTAGTGACATTTACCAGAAGGCTTACGGCTCATGCTCCTTAGGGGAAGCGGTTGATAATGTGCCGACGGTACTGTGTGTTGCACCGCAAAGTAGCAAAGTGGTTTATAAATTTAGCGGGAAATGGCAAGGTCCAGAGAATTTAATGCCTGCGGATGAAGTGTTGAAAACATGGAAAGTGTCGCAAATTATTTGGCATAAATAAGTTACTTAGCTAAGATTTTGGACGAAAGGCCGTAAGTTATTCGATTTAATAGGCAATAACTTACGGTTCTAATCTACTGATAATATTCCTATTTATCCTTTTCTCTCGTCAGACCCTTCTGATATTTTCTAGACTGACCAACTCTTGCGTTAAAACAAGGTGAAAATCATTATTAATGCGATAAACTAATTTAAAGTATAGGTTTGTGTAATTTATTCATTCTAAGGGGTTTATGCATGTCTCATTCCCAAAGTGGTATTTTGAAGGAACATAGTCGTTTTGGTATTTTTATTGAAGCCATGGTGACCGGATCGCTCGAAGAGGTGAAATCAGGGTGCAAGATTTTTGTTGATGAATTAACCAAACTACAAGCAAAATTCCCTGATGATCGTCTTGGTGCCGTGATTGCATTTGGTTCAGATGTTTGGAAGCAGCTCGGACACTCCGCCGTTTCACCAGAATTAAAGCCATTTCGTACGCTCGGCAAAGGGCTAGCGCCGGCAACTCAGCGCGATATGTTTATTCATATTCAGTCATTACGTCATGACATTAACTTTTCTCTGGCGCAAGCCGCGCTAAAAGCATTTGGTTCATCCATTGAAGTGGTTGAAGAAATTCATGGTTTCCGTTGGGTTGAAGATAGAGATTTAAGCGGTTTCATTGATGGTACAGAAAACCCTCAAGGCGAAGAAATTGCTGAAGTGACGTTGATTAATCAAGGCGATGACATTGGTGGCAGCTATGTCATGGTACAGCGCTATGAGCATGACCTAAAAAAATGGTCTCGTTTCTCTGAACATGAACAAGAGAAAATGATTGGTCGTACTAAACACGATAGCGTTGAATTAGACGAAGATGCACGTAATAAAACTTCTCACGTTTCTCGCGTAGTGATTGAAGAAGAGGGGGAAGAACTCTCTGTTATGCGCCATAGCTTGCCATACGGCACGGCAAGCGGTAAACACGGTTTATTCTTTATTGCCTACTGCGCAACGATCCATAATATTGAACAGCAATTACTGAGCATGTTTGGTGAAACTGACGGTAAATACGATGATCTGCTGCGCATGACTAAAGCCGTTTCTGGCAGCTATTACTACGCGCCATCAATTGAAAGATTATTATCTCTATAATCTTATCGTGACAATTCAAGCTGTCGCGGATAGCGGCAGCTTGAATGAACCTTCCTCATTGTATTAACTTCTTCAATTCCCTCTGAATTTTATGGCTTATTGCTATAACCTCTTTGTTATTCCAACTTGATATATCAAAAGATGATTGATAACTACAAAGTTATAACCAAAACATATACATTGTTTTTTAGATTATGTTTGGGTTTAGTCACAAGTAGGGATCATATGAAAAAATCAATTTTTAAAAATACAGGCTTAGCGAGTTTGGCGATGTTCTCGTTAATGAGTAGCGCATCCCTATCCGCGACGGAATTACTGAATAGTTCCTATGATATTTCAAGAGAGCTATTTTCGGCATTAAACCCTGAATTTGAAAAACAGTGGGCGCAGGAAAATCCTAATGATCCACTGACCATCAAGCAGTCTCACGCGGGGTCATCAAAGCAAGCGCTGGCCATTTTGCAAGGATTAAAAGCGGATGTGGTGACGTTTAACCAAGTGACCGATGTGCAAATTCTTCATGATAAAGGGCAACTAATCCCGGCGGATTGGCAAGCGCGTTTGCCGAATAACAGCTCACCTTATTATTCGACAATGGCGTTTTTAGTTCGTAAGGGCAATCCGAAAGGCATTAAAACGTGGGATGACCTCGCTCGTAGTGATGTGAAACTGGTATTCCCAAACCCCAAAACGTCGGGAAATGGTCGCTATACTTATCTAGCAGCATGGGGAGCGTTTAACCAAGAAAATGGGAAAGATAGCCCCAAAACACGCGAAAAAATGCAGCAATTCCTGAAAAACGTTGAAGTGTTTGATACGGGCGGTCGCGGTGCAACAACCTCATTTATCGAGCGAGGTTTAGGGGATGTTTTAATTAGCTTTGAGTCTGAAGTGAATAACATCCGTAGCCAATACGGCGAATCAGACTACGAAGTGATCGTGCCTCCAATCGATATTTTGGCGGAATTCCCAGTCGCGTGGATTGACAAAAATGTGCAAAAAAATGGCACAGAAAAAGCGGCAAAAGCCTACTTGAATTACCTCTATACCCCAGAGGCGCAAAATATTATTACTCGCTTTAATTACCGTGTGAATGACAAGCAGGTAATGGAAGCGAATAAAAGCAAATTCCCGTCAACTCAGCTATTTACAGTGGAATCACAATTTGGCAATTGGAACAATGTGATGAATAACCACTTTTCTACGGGAGGGGAATTTGATCAACTTATGGAACAAGGTCGTCGTTAATGCGTAAATCAGGAAAGCGGTTTTTACCCGGTTTCGGACTGACGTTAGGCAGCAGCTTGTTTTTCGTCTGTTTGATTTTGTTATTGCCTTTAAGCGCTCTTGTGGTGCAGCTTTCCGATATGACATGGCAGCAGTATTGGGCTGTGATCAGTTACCCTCAAGTGGTTGCTGCTTATAAAGTAACCTTATTGGCGGCTCTGGTCGCAAGCCTGTTTAATGCGGTTTTTGGTATGTTGCTGGCATGGATTTTAACGCGCTATCGCTTTCCTGGACGTTTGTTCTTAGATGGGTTGGTGGATTTACCTTTTGCACTTCCTACCGCGGTAGCGGGACTGACACTCGCGACCTTATTTGCCACATCAGGCTGGTATGGGCAGTATCTGCATCAGTTCGATATCAAAGTGGTGAATACATGGTTAGGTATCGCCGTCGCGATGGCCTTTACCAGCATTCCGTTTGTGGTCAGAACGGTTCAGCCTGTACTGGAGGAGTTAGGGCCTGAATACGAAGAAGCGGCACAAACACTAGGCGCAACACGCTGGCAAACGTTCCGCCGCGTTGTGTTACCTGAAGTTTCTCCTGCGCTGATTGCAGGAACCGTTTTATCTTTTACACGCAGTCTTGGTGAATTTGGGGCGATTATTTTTATCGCCGGAAACATTGCGTGGCAAACAGAGGTGGTCTCCTTAATGATTTTCAGCCAATTGCAGCAGTTTGATTATCCTGCCGCCAGTGCGATTGCATCGGTAATTTTGGCGGTGTCATTGCTTCTTTTATTCACAGTGAATGTGATCCAAAGCCGCTTTGGTAAACGCTTAGGAGGGCATTAATGGGGCAAGTCACACCATTTCCAGTCACTCAACGCCGAAATATCAATTGGGGAAAATGGGCTCTTATTGGAATTGGGCTGTTTTTCTCAGTATTGCTGCTGGTGGTGCCAATTATCTGGATTTTTATTACTGCATTTGAGAAGGGGTTGGGTGAAGTCCTCGTCAACTTAAGTAACCCAGATATGCTCCATGCTATCGGGTTAACAATTCTTATCGCCTTGATCACAGTACCTGTTAACTTGGTTTTTGGCGTGATGCTGGCATGGTTGGTGACGCGTTTTCAGTTTCCGGGGCGCCAGCTGTTATTGACCTTAGTTGATATTCCTTTTGCGGTTTCGCCTGTCGTGGCGGGGTTACTCTATTTACTCTTTTACGGTTCGAATAGCTGGTTTGGCGGTTGGTTAGAAGGCTTTGATATTCAGGTGATGTTTTCATGGCCGGGTATGGCGTTAGTGACTATTTTTGTGACATGCCCATTTGTCGTTAGAGAGTTAGTGCCATTGATGTTAAGTCAGGGAAGCCAAGAGGATGAAGCTGCAACATTATTGGGTGCATCGGGTTGGAAAATGTTCTGGCGAGTGACACTGCCTAACATTCGCTGGGCGCTGCTTTATGGCGTGGTATTAACCAATGCGCGTGCAATTGGCGAGTTTGGCGCGGTGTCTGTGGTATCTGGCGCTATTCGTGGTGAAACTTACACATTGCCTCTGCAAGTTGAGTTGCTTCATCAAGACTACAATACGGTAGGCGCGTTCACGGCTGCGGCTATCTTAGCGTTATTAGCGATTATTACCTTGATTGTGAAAAGTGCTTTGCAATGGCATTTAAGCCGACAGCAAACTGAGTCAGGAGTCCATTAATTATGAGTATCGAAATTAATCATGTTGGCAAATTGTTTGGTAAAACGTCAGTGCTGAACAATATCTCATTGGATATCGGCTCAGGGGAAATGGTGGCATTATTGGGGCCATCTGGCTCGGGGAAAACTACCTTGTTGCGTATCATTGCGGGGCTAGAGCAGCAAAGCCACGGTTCGTTACGTTTCCATGGTCAGGATGTGAGCCAAGTACATGCAAAAGATAGGCATGTTGGTTTCGTGTTCCAGCATTATGCGCTGTTTCGCCATATGACGGTGTTTGAGAATGTGGCATTTGGTTTGACTGTATTACCTCGAAAACAGCGACCTTCAAAAGCGGCGATTAAGCAAAAAGCAATGGCGCTGCTTGAGATGGTGCAATTAGCCCATTTGGCTGAGCGTTTTCCTTCTCAGCTTTCTGGGGGGCAAAAACAGCGGGTAGCATTGGCGAGAGCGTTAGCGGTAGAGCCACAAATTTTGCTGTTAGACGAACCGTTTGGCGCGCTAGATGCACAGGTGCGTATTGAGTTACGTCGTTGGTTGCGTCAACTTCATGAAGAGTTGAAATTTACCAGTGTCTTTGTGACTCACGACCAAGAGGAAGCGATGGAAGTCGCAGATCGCATTGTCGTGATGAGCCAAGGGCATATCGAACAAGTTGGCACCCCTAATGAAATTTGGCAATCACCGGAAACCCGTTTTGTGCTTGAATTCATGGGGGAGGTTAACAAAATCCCTGGGCAGATCCGCGGTTCACAGCTGCAGATAGCGAACTTTACCTTCCCACTCGCTCAGGTGAGCGCTCAGCAAGGGGAGGTCGATGTGTTTATTCGTCCTTGGGATATTCGCTTGCAGAAAGAAATGGATGAGAAGCACCAATTGCCAGTAAGGATCATTGAATCAGGCCCCCGAGGGCACTTTTGGCAATTAACGGTGCAACCTTTAGGTTGGGGTGAGGAAACCTTGTCCGTGGTATGGCAGGATGCGCGTACTGTTCCTACAAGGGGAGAAAATTACTATCTTGGCAGCCAACAAACACAAATTTATCAGGGTAAAGACCCATTATTTTTCCCCTCTCTCGCTAAAAGCGCGTAGATTAATAAGGGATGATTGATTTTAGAATTAATTGTTAATTATATTATCAATCAATAAAAAATTATTATAAGGAAAAACACAGTGTCAACGTTGGAACAGTTTATTGGTCATACGCCGTTGGTTCGCTTGCAAAGGCTAACGGAAGGTCTAGAGGCGGAAATCTGGGTAAAACTTGAAGGAAATAACCCTGCCGGCTCAGTAAAAGATAGAGCGGCATTTTCGATGATCAACGAAGCGGAAAAACGCGGGGAGATCAAACCGGGAGATACGCTTATTGAAGCCACCAGTGGCAATACAGGGATCGCGTTAGCGATGATTGCCGCGGTGAAAGGCTACAAATTGAAGCTGTTAATGCCAGATAACATGAGCCAAGAGCGTAAAGCGTCTATGCAAGCTTATGGCGCAGAACTTATTTTAGTGAGTACGACAGTAGGAATGGAAGGGGCGAGAGACTTAGCTCAAGAGATGGCTAAGCGAGGCGAAGGGAAGGTTTTAGACCAATTTAATAACCCTGATAATCCGTTAGCCCATTTTAAAACCACAGGGCCCGAGATCTGGCAACAAACCGCAGGTCGAATTACCCATTTTGTGTCCAGTATGGGGACGACAGGCACCATCACTGGCGTAAGTCGTTACTTAAAGAGCCAATCACAAGATGTGGAAATTGTGGGCTTACAACCCGCTGAAAAGAGCCAAATCCCAGGTATTCGTCGTTGGTCTCCTGAATATTTACCAGGGATTTTTGACAGCAAATTAGTGGATACTGTGCTCGATATTAATCAGCAAGAAGCCGAAGACACGATGCGCGCTTTAGCAAAACGTGAAGGTATTTTTTGTGGTGTGAGTTCAGGCGGTGCAGTTGCAGGTGCGTTGCGAGTGGCAAAAGAGAACCCTCATGCGGTGATTGTGGCGATTATTTGTGATCGTGGTGACCGCTATTTGTCGACAGGCGTTTTTGATAAGTAAACGTTTTTTGATAAATAACCGTTTAGAAAAGATAACCCAACAAAAAACCACCAGGGCAAAAATGTCGCTGGTGGTTTGTTATTAAGCGGTTTTTGAAGGTTTAGCGCAATTATTTCTTAATACGCATAATGACTGTTTCACCGACAGTCACGGTACCGCTTAATTTATTCAGTTCTTTAATTTCATCCATATTGGAAATAACAACCGGTGTTAAGGTTGATTTGGCTTTTTCTTCTAACAGGGCTAAGTCAAACTCAATGACAACGTCGCCTTTTTTCACTGATTGGCCTTCTTCAGCGATACGTTTAAAACCTTCGCCTTTGAGTTCAACAGTATCAATACCGAAGTGAACAAACAGTTCGATACCATCATCAGATTCAATAGAAAATGCATGGTTAGTTTCAAAAATTTTACCGATAGTACCATCAACAGGGGAGACAATTTTGTTTCCGGTAGGTTTGATAGCAATACCATCACCAACAATTTTTTCTGCGAACACAACGTCTGGTACATCTTCAATATTGACTATCTCGCCTGATAATGGCGCGATAATTTCAATATTGCCACTGCTACTCTTGTCTTCCGAAACTAGTGATTTCAGTTTGTCAAACAGACCCATGGACCTTCTCCTAATCGTTTTATATGGGACCGAACTAATGTGCTGCTGTTAGCATAACGTTTTTTCTTGGATAAAGGTATCGACAAGTTTCATCAATTCATCGGCTGTTGGTTGAGCAAGTGCCTGTTCCGCTAGCGCTTGAGTATCCGCAAAATTCGCATTACGAATGAGCTTTTTGATACGAGGAATTGAGATTGCGCTCATACTAAATTCGTCCAGCCCCATGCCTAACAGCAATAAGGTCGCACGTTCATCACCTGCTAATTCACCACACATACCCGTCCATTTACCTTCCGCGTGAGAAGCGTCAATCACTTGTTTAATCAAGTTCAAGACGGCTGGAGACATCGGATTATAAAGGTGTGAAATCAGCTCATTACCACGGTCAACCGCTAAAGTGTATTGAGTGAGATCATTCGTCCCAATACTAAAGAAATCAACTTCCTTCGCCAAATGATGCGCAATGACTGCGGCAGCGGGTGTTTCCACCATAATACCGACTTCAATCGCCTCATCAAAGGCTTTGCCTTCTTCTCGTAGCTGCTCTTTAAGCATCTCAAGTTCTGCTTTCAGTTCTCGAACTTCTTCGACAGAAATAACCATCGGGAACATGATACGCAGTTTACCAAATTTAGACGCCCTTAAAATAGCTCTTAATTGAGAGTGTAGAATTTCTTTGCGGTCAAGACAAATACGAATTGCACGCCAGCCAAGGAATGGGTTCTCTTCCTTAGGTAAGTTCATGTATGGTAAGTCTTTATCGCCACCAATATCCATTGTGCGTACAATCACGGCTTGGCTGCCCATGGCTTCTGCTACAGCTTTATACGCTTGGAATTGCTCTTCTTCTGTTGGCAGAGCGTCTCTGTCCATAAATAAGAATTCAGTGCGGTATAGACCTACGCCCTCTGCACCATTACGCTCAGCACCCGCGACATCACGCACAGTACCGATGTTTGCACAGACTTCAACTTGATGACCGTCTAAGGTCATTGCCGGTAAATCTTTTAATTTCGCCAGCTCTTCTTTTTCTTGCAGGTATTCATTTCTGAAGGCTTTCAGCTTATCAATTTCGCTTTCAGATGGGTTGAGGTAAATGGTGTTGTTCACGCCATCTAACACAATAAAATCACCGCTTTTCACTTTGCTGGTCGCGTCGGTGGTACCGACAATCGCAGGAATTTCCAGTGAACGAGCCATGATAGAGGTATGGGAAGTACGACCACCGAGGTCAGTGATAAAACCTAATACTTTGTCTAAGTTTAACTGAGCGGTTTCGGATGGGGTCAAATCTGGGGCGACTAGAATAACTTCTTCGGTTATTGCGCTTAAATCCACAATCGGCATATTCAGAATATTTCTAAGCAGGCGTTTACCAATATCACGTACATCAGCGGCACGCTCTTTCAGGTATTCGTCATCTAATGCTTCTAATGCTTGTGCTTGGTCTTCAATGACTGAATAAACTGCCGCATCTGCAGTTTTTTTATCGCCTTTGATGAGAGATACAATTTCTTGCTCTAATTCTTCATCTTCCAGCAGCATGATATGACCTTCAAAAATCTCAGCTTTTTCCGCACCAAGATTTTTTTCTGCTTTATCTTTGATAAGGCTAAGCTGCTCAGCTGATTTGTTACGTCCATCAATGAAGTTTTGGATCTCTTTATCAACTTGCTCGTCAGTGATTTTACGGGTGCTGACAACAATAGGATCTTCTTTGAGGATGAGAGCCTGACCAAAAGCAAAACCTGGGGATACTAAAATTCCTGAAATCATAATATTACCTTACTACTGATAGGAGATTTGATGTTGCAGAGACAACAGTAGATATAAGTGATTAAGCAGGTGTCCCCGAATAATCTATTCAGGGACAGGGAATTATTACGTTAAAACAAGATGGCAAAGTGAAGATTTATTCTAATTCGCCCATCAGTTTAACTAAAAATTCAACTGCTTGTTGCTCATCTTCACCTTCAGCAGAAATGGTGACTACGGTGCCTTGGGTTAAACCTAATGTTTGTAGTTTGAACAGGCTTTTTGCGCTAGCTGATTTGCCGCCTGAACTCAGAGTAATATCTGAAGTAAATGCTTTTGCTTCTTTAACGAATTGAGCCGCAGGACGAGTATGTAAACCGTTAGGTGCTGTAATAGTAACTTCTTGCTGGAACATAATATTTCCTCAGTGATTTTAAGTTTTTTATGATGACACAGCCTATTGTAGATGAAATATGCTGAGCATGCGTATAATTTAGATTATCAACGATTCATTTGGTTTTCTACTTTGTTTGGTATCAACCAAATTATCATTTATTTAGCTTAAATTTCACACGACGCTTTTAGTGAGTATTTCGCCATTCAATCAGTGAGTGGCTAAAAAATGATTAATTTCGAGGTGTGAAATAATTACTATGTTTAATACTAAATGCCGGATAATAAATCATCCCAATCCGTGCTAATCTATGATCTCACCCACAAAAAAAGCACCTAATTGGTGCTTTTTTAACGTAATGTTAACCTAACTATCATTATTCGGCATTAATATCCGCAAACAGTGCGGTGGATAAGTAACGCTCACCTGAAGACGGTAAAATGACTACAATATTTTTGTCTCTATATTCAGGTAGTGCCGCAAGTTTAGCAGCTGCTGCAATGGCTGCTCCGGATGAAATACCGGCTAAAATGCCTTCTTTTTCCATTAGCTCACGAGCGGTTGAAATCGCTTCGTCATCGGTAATTTGTAGGACTTTGTCAATAATAGAAAGGTCTAAGTTGCCAGGGATAAAACCAGCACCGATACCTTGGATTTTATGAGGTCCCGGCTTAATTTCTTCACCTGCAAGAGCTTGAGTGATCACTGGCGAAGTTGCGGGTTCAACGGCAACCATCACCACGTCTTTTTTCCCTTTTGTCTGCTTTAAATAGCGGCCAATACCTGTGATTGTCCCGCCAGTTCCAACGCCAGAAACAACGACATCTACGTTGCCATCGGTATCATTCCAAATCTCAGGCCCAGTCGTTTTCTCGTGAATAGCTGGGTTGGCTGGGTTACTAAACTGCTGTAATAGCAGATATTTACTTGGGTTGCTGTTGACGATTTCTTCCGCTTTAGCAATGGCGCCTTTCATACCTTTGGCGCCTTCAGTCAGGATTAAATTAGCACCGAGGGCTTTTAGAAGTTTACGGCGTTCTACGCTCATGGTTTCTGGCATGGTTAGCGTTAGTTTATAACCGCGAGCCGCAGCCACGTAGGCGAGGGCAATACCTGTATTTCCGCTTGTTGGTTCAACCAGTTCTTTATCTTTTGTCAGGATGCCTTTTTTCTCAGCATCCCAAATCATGTTCGCGCCCACACGGCATTTCACACTGAAGCTTGGGTTACGAGATTCCACTTTTGCCAAAATATTACCGTTGCCAAAATGCTGTAAACGCACTAATGGGGTATTTCCAATGGTCAACGAATTATCTTCATAAATTTTGCTCATGGGACATCCTTAAAATTAACGGTTAGCCAAGAATTAGGTGTGTTTTCAAAATTGAATATGAATTCAACATACTCGAACATCTGATTATTGCAAATATGATTTAACGCTAGAATATAACCGTGGGTTATTTAAAGTCACGTTATTATAACTAAGATGAAAAGTCTGGTATTGGGCTGGATTGAGAGCAGAAGCCGTTGAGAAGGATATGCAGATAGGTACCTGCATATCCCTAGAAAGTGTTAATTTCGAGAAGGACTAATAGCGCGCGTAACGAGCGCGATAACGATCAACCCACATTAAGGTTGCGCCACAAACCGCAACGGGCATGATGACTAAGTTTAAAATTGGGATCATCATTAATAAGCTGACTGCACCACCAAATTGAATATTATTCACTCGATCTTTTGAGAGTGCTTGTTTCATGTCGTTGAACCCAACGCGATGGTTATCAAATGGGTAATCGCAATATTGAATAGACATCATCCAAGCGCCGAATAGGAACCATAAAACGGGCGCAACAGTTTGCCCAATACCTGGAATGAAGAACAGCACCAATAACACGATGGCTCGCGGCAAATAGTAAGCAATTCGCACAAATTCTCGTTTAATCATGCGTGGTACATCTTTTAGTAATTCTGCCATACCCGTATCTGGAGCGGGCTTACCGGTTAGTTCTGCTTCTAAATGCTCTGATAGCCAGCCGTTAAACGGTGCAGCGATGATATTGGCAATCGTGCTAAAAAAATAGCTAAAAACCAGTAAGATAGAAATGACGGCGACAGGCCAAATCAGATAGTCAAGCCATTGTAGCCAGCTAGGAATGTAGCTCATAACCTGATCAATCCATCCACCAAGCTTACTGTATAACCACCAAAAAGCGCCCCCAAGAAGCAGAATGTTTGCTAGTAGGGGTAAAAGAACAAAGCGCTTAATGCCAGGACGAGTGATTAGTCGCCACCCTTGTGAAAAGTAATAAAAACCAGAGTGATTTTTTTGTGGCGAAAATGTCGATTGGGTCATACTTCTTATTATCTCCTTTGCGGGTGAGCATGTATCATATAGGTATGAAATTACACTGACTAGTGATAATTTTGTATAAAAAAGCAGCAAACGAAGGCGGGATATTCTCTTTCTTGTAAGAAAATCGTTCTGAGGGTTGCACTTAGAGCAATTGAGAAATAATCTTAAGGTAGTTTCCGCCGTGATGGCATCATTATTCATCAACTAGAGATAGCAGCGATGCAGGATTTGCGTCTAATATTAGTGGTCGTAGGTGCGATAGCCATTGTCGCTTTATTACTGCATGGTTTATGGACCAGCCGTAAAGAGCGCTCTAAGTTATTTCGCGACAGACCTGTAAAACGTAGAAAGAATGACACGCAGGAAAATTCATCAGAATATGATGATTCTGCTCTGTTTACTGAAAATCAACCGGTACAAAAAGCCGCTGTTGAAGATCAGCCTATCTATATGGTGAAAGAGGAGCCGCGCGCTGAGCCTGTCTCTCAACCCCATACAATTCAACGTGACGCTGAGCCTGAGTTTAATTTAACTGCGGAGCACTCACCACAACCTGCTTCAAAGCCAGTTAAACCAACAGCTTCTGAGCCTGTGTTTGCTCCACATGTTGATAATCGCCATGCCCCTGAGCAATTGACGATTAATATGGTGGATGAAGCTGATTTACAAGAACATGTTTCAGAACCTGTACGCATTCATACAGAGCCAAAGATTCATGTTTCTGCACAGCCAGAGTCTGTACCACAAGTCTCTGCTCATCAAGAAGCAGTACAACCTGTGGCTCAGCCCCATACCGAGGTAGAGCACGAAGCACCTAGTGCACCGGCAGAAAAAGCGGCAGTTGCAAACGAAAAGGAAATTGTTCTGGTACTGCATGTTGCCGCGCATCATGGGCAGGTTCTTGAAGGTGAAGCATTACTACAAAGTATTCTTCAGGCTGGCTTCCAATTCGGTGCCATGAATATCTTCCACCGTCACGTTCATCCGGCGGGATCGGGGCCAGTATTGTTTAGTTTGGCAAATATGGTGAAACCGGGGTCATTTGACCCAGAAGCCATGTCTGATTTCACCACGCCGGGTGTCTCTATCTTTATGATGGTGCCGTCTTATGGTGAAGCTAGCCAGAACTTTAAATTAATGCTCCAAGCGGCACAACGTATTGCATCAGATGCAGGTGGTGTTGTGTTGGATGATGAACGAAAAATACTGACACCTCAAAAAATAGAGGTGTATCATGCTAGAATTCGAAATACATTAAGTTAATTAAAACCCCCGATTCAGGGGGTTTTTTATATCTATTGGTGAAACATGACGACGAAACAAACTCCAGACGCACTCACGCAAAAAATAGACGCGTTAAAACAACAATTGCGCTATCACGAATACCTCTATCATGTTATGGATGCACCAGAAATTCCCGATGTGGAATATGACAAGCTGATGCAGGAGCTTAAAAGCCTCGAAGCGCAGCATCCAGAACTGATCACCACAGACTCCCCAACTCAGCGCGTGGGTGCAGCACCATTAGCTGCATTCGATACAGTTCGCCATGAAATTCCCATGCTCTCTTTAGATAATGTATTTGATGAAGAAAGCTATCTCGCATTTGATAAACGCGTGAAAGACCGACTGCATAACCACACTGAATTAACATTTTGCTGCGAACTCAAATTAGATGGTCTAGCCGTCAGTTTGCTGTATGAAAATGGCGAGCTAGTTCAAGCGGCAACCCGTGGTGATGGAACTGTTGGCGAAAATATCACGGCCAACGTACGCACGATCAAAGCAATTCCGCTACGTTTACGCGGGGATAATATTCCTGCCCGTGTTGAAATTCGTGGTGAAGTTTTTATGCCTCAAAAAGGCTTTGAGGCGATGAACGAAGAAGCACGTAAAACGGATGGTAAGATTTTCGCTAACCCACGTAATGCGGCAGCGGGTTCCCTTCGCCAGTTAGATCCACGTATTACGGCTAAACGTCCATTAACCTTCTATTGCTATGGTGTAGGGCTAGTGGAAGGTAAAACATTGCCAGATACCCATTATGAGCGCTTGATGCAATTCAAAGCGTGGGGGCTGCCAGTGAGTGAGCATGTGCAATTACGTGTTGGTTGCCAACAAGTCCTCGATTTCTATCACCATGTTGAAAAAATTCGCCCGACACTCGGTTTTGATATCGATGGTGTCGTGATTAAAGTGAATGATATTGCCACTCAAGAAGAATTAGGTTTTGTTTCCCGGGCACCACGCTGGGCAACCGCGTTTAAATTTCCTGCTCAAGAGCAAATCACGTTACTGAAAGATGTTGAATTTCAAGTGGGGCGTACTGGGGCGATTACACCAGTGGCTCGCTTAGAGCCAGTACAAGTTGCGGGTGTTGTGGTAAGCAATGCCACACTCCATAACGCGGATGAAATTGACCGTTTGGGCGTTCGCATTGGGGATACCGTCGTGATCCGCCGTGCAGGGGATGTTATTCCTCAAATCGTGAGTGTCGTGCTGGACAAACGCCCTGCAGATAGTCGTGAAATTCTATTCCCGACCCATTGCCCTGTATGTAATTCAGATATTGAACGTATCGAAGGGGAAGCGGTGGCTCGCTGCACTGGTGGATTAACTTGTGGTGCCCAATTAAAAGAGTCACTGAAACACTTTGTTTCTCGCCGTGCGATGGATGTCGACGGGATGGGCGATAAAATTATTGAGCAGTTGGTCGATGCGGAATATGTGAAAAACGCGGCGCAGCTCTACCAATTATCAGCGGGTAAATTAACTGGCCTAGAAAGAATGGGACCAAAATCCGCGCAAAAACTCATTGATGCACTCGAAAAATCCAAACAAACGACACTGGCTCGCTTTATCTATGCATTAGGGATCCGTGAAGTGGGTGAGGCGACAGCGGCAAACCTTGCGGCACATTATGCATCATTAGACGCGGTGATGGCAGCGGATGAAGAATCACTGAAAACCGTTCAAGATATTGGTGAAGTGGTGGCGAAGCATGTGGTGCATTTCTTCCGTGAAGAGCACAACCGCCAAGTTATTCATGATTTATTGACCATTGCGAACATCCACTGGCCTGAAGTGAAAGTGATTAACAGTGCTGACATTGATAGTCCATTCGCTGGAAAAACGGTCGTACTGACTGGGTCGATGTCAACGCTTTCCCGCGATGAAGCTAAAGATAGACTGGTCGCCTTAGGCGCAAAAGTCGCAGGCAGTGTATCGAAGAAAACTGACCTGGTGATTGCCGGTGAAGCGGCGGGTTCAAAGTTAGCGAAAGCGACAGAATTGGGTATAAAAGTCATTGATGAAGAAGAGTTAATTCGTTTGCTGAATATCTAATCGTGACCTATATTTAATGCGCAATGCCATTATCGACCACTGTGATAATGGCATTTCTTATTTTCTGGCTAACATTTTTACAGTTGTTATTAATGTGTTACTCGTGAAACGTGATCTGGTCGTGACTTTTGAAAGATAGGCTGAGTCAGTTTTCATATTAATGTGACGTTAATCTCATTTAAATGTTGTCTATTACATAGAATATGCGCATAGACTGATTCGTAACTTTGTTGGAGTCAAATATGACCTCGATCCTGCACTTTATTTTATCCATCGTCATCATCGGCGCTCTCGCGATTCTAGCGAGTAGTAACCGTAGAGGGATCCGCCCTCGCTATGTTATTCAATTACTTGTGATCCAAATTGCACTCGCTTACCTGTTCTTAAAATCAGGTATCGGTGAGTCTTTCGTTCTTGGTGTTGCTGGCGTATTTACCCATTTATTGGGTTATGCGGCAGAAGGGACCAAATTTATTTTTGGCGGAATGATTGAAGGCAACTTAGCATTCTTCTTCCTGCAAGTGTTATGTCCAATTATCTTTATCTCTGCACTGATTGGTATTTTACAACATATTAAAGTTCTGCCTTTTGTTATCCGCATCATCGGTACGGTGCTGTCGAAAGTAAACGGTATGGGTAAACTTGAGTCATTCAACGCAGTAAGTTCATTATTACTGGGTCAGTCCGAAAACTTTATTGCCTATAAAGACCAATTAGGCAGTATGTCAGAAAGAAGAATGTACACCATGGCGGCAACGGCGATGTCTACCGTTTCAATGTCCATCGTGGGTGCCTACATGACCATGTTAGATCCAAAATATGTTGTTGCCGCTCTGGTCTTAAACATGTTTGGTACATTCGTGGTGTTATCGCTGATCAACCCATACCCACCAGAAGGGGAAAAAGAGATCCAAATGCGCAGCCTGCATGAAGGTCAAAGCTTCTTCGAAATGCTGGGTGAATACATTCTTGCTGGGTTTAAAGTTGCGATTATCGTTTCTGCGATGCTGATTGGTTTTATCGCCCTGATTGCGATGGTTAACGGAATCTGTTCTGCTATTTTCAATGTTAGCTTCCAAACTATGCTGGGCTATGTGTTCTATCCATTTGCTTGGATGTTAGGTATCCCTGCGAATGAAGCGCTACAAGTTGGTGGCATCATGGCAGTGAAAATGGTGACTAACGAATTCGTAGCAATGGATGGTTTAAAAGCGGTAGCATCGGGTTTATCTGACCGTTCTGTGGGCATCTTATCGGTATTCTTAGTGTCATTCGCTAACTTCTCTTCCATCGGTATTATTGCTGGTGCTATTAAAGGGTTAGATGAAAAACAAGGTAATACCGTTGCACGTTTTGGTCTGAAATTACTGTACGGTTCAACGCTGGTAAGCTTCTTATCTGCTGCGGTGGTTGGATTAATCCTGTAGTCATCACGATAAAAAGTGTTACAGTGAGAAACGGCATTCAGTGAATGCCGTTTTTTTTATATCTAAAACAAGAGCGGATAAATGGAAAAACAAGACTTACTCGATATCGCGAATACATCCATGCCATTTGGTAAATATAAAGGTTGTGTCCTGATTGATCTTCCTGAGGAATACCTACTGTGGTTTTATAAAAAAGGGGAGTTTCCAGCAGGGCGATTAGGGGAATTGATGGAGATGACTCTCGGACTGAAGATAGAAGGGCTAGATAGCATTGTTAAGCCTCTAAAACGAAAATAAGGGTTAGAGGCTTAATCGATAATTATTGCGCGTTAAGCAGGCTGTTGGCCGCCTCTATACCCGATAGGTAAGCACCATGTACGGTACCGGCTCCTAATAGCGCCAAATGTTCTCCAGCAAAGAAAATTTTGTTATTAATAGGCTGTTTTAATTGGGCTATTTGATCAGCCGAATAGTTAGGGGCGGGGTAGCTAAACGAACCATAAGCGTAAATATCTTTCTCCCACTCGGTTTTTATCAGCTGTATAGGTGCGGGTATATTATCAAATACCTTACTGAGCGATTCTTGCAGTTCATGCCATGCGGTGTGTTCATCACACTCTTCAAGCCATTTAGCGGACAACCCACCAAATAAAAACAGCAATGTTGGTTTTTGATAAATCGCGCTCACATCCATAAAATTCAACCAATAATCAGACTCATGAATGTACATACTATTGACGTTATTGAGTGAATTTTTGCGCCAGAAAGCTTGTTCAAAGGTGACAAATAATTTGTTGAATACACCGAAACCTAACTGATTAATAGCTTCCTGCGTTTTTTCAGGCAAGGCAGGCGTGAAATGAATTTTATCTTTCTTCAACACCCCAAGTGGTACAGTCACAACGATCTTATGGGCATTGAACTGTTGTCCATCAAGCGTGGTGACAGTGACATAATTATCTAAGTAATGAACATGTTCAACAGGGTGGTTAAGGCGAATATCCAGGCCATTCGATAGCGTTTCGATAATTTGGGAATATCCACGCGGGAAGATCACTTCATCGCCTTCACAAAAGCCTTCGAGTTGTAAAAAATAGGGGGATAATGTCTCTAATGTGCAAGCACAGGGATCTTCAGCGATAGCTTCAAAAAATTCATGTAACCCTGTTTGTAGCTGTTCAAACAACGACTGACTTGCATGGTGATCGACAGTCAATAAATGGTGGAATTCAGGGCTTTGCAACCAGCTATTTAACGCTTCAGCTGCATTGTTAAATTGGCAAGGTGATGAAATGTTCTCAAACTGCTCCATTAAATAATCAAGGCCCGCTTCAAAAGCCTCTTTTTCGTTCTCACATAAAACCAAGCCATTTTTTTTATAGAAAATAGCGTCTTGGTAATTGAAAACAACAGTTTGAATATGGTGCTGTTGTGCGATTGCACTGATTGGATTGTCGGTAATACCGTGGATCCAAGAAGCGCCTAAATCATAAAATTGGTTATCAATTTCCTGCGTATAAATGCGCCCGCCAAGCCTGTCGCGTGCTTCTAAGATAAGGACTGTTTTATGTTGGGGGTTTTGGGGTTGCGACTGTAATTGATTTGCGACTGATAAACCTGAAACGCCTGCTCCTATCACAATGATATCGGCATCTATGTGTGGCATAACTCACCTAGTTGAAATGGAATACGGACGATGTGCGATGACACATCTGAATAATTCTATTTAAATAAAATTATAAGCTAATTATATATGAGTAAATCAAATGTGAATAGACGGTACAGTAGGGGAAAGTGAGTTAGGCTAAATTATTAAGATAAACTGCAAATAGGATTTGGAAAAGGAAAGAATGAATTAAAGGGAGATAAGAAAGAGTTTGGTGGAGCTAAGCGGGATCGAACCGCTGACCTCTTGCATGCCATGCAAGCGCTCTCCCAGCTGAGCTATAGCCCCAAACGAATATTTTGTTTTGAAATTCAGCCATCTAAACTGGTTTTTAGATGGTGGAGCTAAGCGGGATCGAACCGCTGACCTCTTGCATGCCATGCAAGCGCTCTCCCAGCTGAGCTATAGCCCCAAACAAAATCTTTTGGACGGGAGGCATCATATTCAAGCTCGGTTGGAGTGTCAATATATTAATATGTTTTTCGGGTTTAACTGCTGAAATATAGAACATTTTGCAATCAATTCCCATTTGATATGGGAGCTGAAAAAAATTGCCCCTTAAGTTAAGAGGCAGTTTATAGAGAGGCATCTTGTTTAGAAACTTCTTGTGTAGAGGCTTCTTATTTAGAAAATTATTGTGCGGATGCTTCGCGTTCTGCGATAAACGCCAATGCTTTTTCGATACGAGCGACAGAGCGAGCCTGACCGATAGCATGAACGGTAACATCTAACCCAGGTGATTGACCTGCACCAGTTACGGCTACACGCAGAGGCATACCCACTTTACCCATACCCACTTCTAACTCAGCCGCAGTCGCTTCAATGGCTTGATGAACATTTTCAGCCGTCCAATCTGAAATAGCGATTAATTTGTCTTTCACGACTTCTAATGGCTGGCGAGCAACTGGACGTAAGTGTTTTTTCGCTGCATCAGCATCAAATTCTTCAAAGTCCTGATAGAAGTAGTGGCAAGATTCCGCCATTTCTTTCAGTGTCTTACAGCGCTCACCCAGTAATTTGATTAACTCAACTAACTGTGGGCCAGTGCTGGTATCGATATTTTGCTGTTCGATATGCCATGCAAGGTAGGTAGCCACTTCTTCAGCTGGCAGGGTATTGATGTAGTGATGGTTCAGCCACTGTAATTTTTCAGTGTTGAATGCACTCGCTGATTTGCTGATAGCATCAAGAGAAAAATATTCTTTCATTTCTTCAATTGAGAAAATCTCTTGGTCGCCGTGTGACCAGCCTAAGCGCACTAAATAGTTTAATAGCGCTTGTGGCAGGTAGCCGTCATCGCGGTATTGCATAACGCTAACAGCACCATGGCGTTTAGACAGTTTTTTACCATCATCACCTAAAATCATAGAAACGTGAGCATATTCAGGAACTGGCGCGCCTAATGCTTTGAGAATGTTGATTTGGCGAGGGGTGTTATTGATATGGTCTTCACCACGAATGACGTGGGTAATTTCCATATCCCAGTCATCAATCACCACACAGAAGTTATACGTTGGAGAACCATCGGTACGACGAATGATTAAGTCATCTAGCTCTTGGTTGCTAAATTCAATTGGACCACGGATGGTGTCATTGAAAATAACGGAACCTTCTTGCGGGTTACGGAAGCGAACAACATGCGGTTCTGCCGCAGTGTGGTTATGTTCATGGTCACGGCAACAACCGTCATAGCGAGGTTTTTCGCCTTTTGCCATTTGTTCTTCGCGTAAAGCTTCTAAACGCTCTTTAGAGCAGTAGCAGCGGTAAGCGGTACCTGCTTCTAACATGGTATCGATTACGGCATTGTAGCGATCGAAACGCTTAGTTTGATAGTAAGGACCTTCATCCCAATTTAAATTCAACCAGTTCATACCGTCCATAATGGCGTCGATAGCTTCCTGAGTTGAACGTTCTAAGTCGGTGTCTTCAATACGCAGGACAAATTCGCCCTGATTGTGGCGACTATATAACCAGGAATACAGGGCGGTACGAGCACCACCAACGTGCAAGTAGCCAGTTGGGCTTGGTGCAAAACGGGTTTTGATTTTACTCATCGAGATTGCCTTAATTGCGAAACGTTGTTTCTTAATGCGCTTATGATCATCGTAAGCATTGCTAAAAGTTCCTCTATTCTATCACCCTGTAGTGAATCCTCAATCTGCTTATCTCTATACAGATAAAGAAAATCATCAAATTGGGAAAATAACCGCTAAAATTTTTAGTCTGGTGAGCTTTGAGTGATTTTTTTCTAATAAAATTTAGTAGGATAATGTAGTTAATTGATTAAAAAGGGTACTTCTTAGGTGATAATTAAAACATCTTGATTATTTTTGCAACGAACAGAAAAAATCTATTCAAAAACCGTTGACTCAGAACGCAGTATCCCTATAATGCACCTCCATCGACGACGGGGCGATTAGCTCAGTTGGTAGAGCACCTCCCTTACAAGGAGGGGGTCAGTGGTTCGAGCCCGCTATCGCCCACCACCGTTGACGATGAAAACATAAATGATTGGGCGATTAGCTCAGTTGGTAGAGCACCTCCCTTACAAGGAGGGGGTCAGTGGTTCGAGCCCGCTATCGCCCACCAATTATTTATGACAATGTGATTATTATGAAGTGGGCGATTAGCTCAGTTGGTAGAGCACCTCCCTTACAAGGAGGGGGTCAGTGGTTCGAGCCCGCTATCGCCCACCACTTCATCTTTTCTTGCATTAAAACAATTCAGAAATATAGATGGGTCGTTAGCTCAGTTGGTAGAGCAGTTGACTTTTAATCAATTGGTCGCAGGTTCGAATCCTGCACGACCCACCATCTAAATGAAGTAAATCATTCAAGCAGTACAGATACTTGAATATGGGTCGTTAGCTCAGTTGGTAGAGCAGTTGACTTTTAATCAATTGGTCGCAGGTTCGAATCCTGCACGACCCACCATTAAAATCTGTAACTTGAAAGATGTTTGGGTTATTCGGTGTGAACATTAGCGACTAACAAGATGGTTGCAGGTTCGACCCGTAGGGTGAGGCCAAAGGCCGAGAAATCCTGCACGACCCACCATCAAAAATAGCGTCATGAAGTGGGCGATTAGCTCAGTTGGTAGAGCACCTCCCTTACAAGGAGGGGGTCAGTGGTTCGAGCCCGCTATCGCCCACCACTTCATTTTTATCAAAAATCACGTCATAAATCCCCAAAAACAAAACTTAACCTACTGATTTTAATTGGTTTATGCATAGCTGTGCCCAGTAAGATTTTACTATCCCTCTCTCAGCCATTCTTCGTTTATTTTGCTTAAATATTCATATTACGTATAAAGTATTATTCCTATTGAGATTGCACATATCGTTATATTGGCCATTATATTGTTAATATAAACTTTTGAATTTTTAATGAATCAAAATAGTGAATGAAACGATAACGAGACTTTTCCTTGTATTGTAGTGCTCTTAGTTTTTTTGAAACCAAAATTTAGTTAATAAAAATAAAGCATATCAATGCCATAAGTAAAATCACTTAAATGATAATGTTAAAGGATTAATCCATTTATAGTTTTATCTAAAATGAATTTTTATTAAAAACTATGATGGCAATGAAATTATGCTAGAAATTAAATTATGCCATACCACATGAACAGCCTTATGTTGGTTTGGATTAAATAGACTATTGAGAATATTCTTAGTTGATATTTAAAAAACAGCAAATAAAACTTTAATTGATATTACAACAAAAGAACATCTGTAAAGTAGTATATTGGTGAATAATTCTAGTTATTCTCGTTTTGATAATCTTAAAGTTCAATAATTTTCGAGTGTCTATGTATTCATAATATTAAAATAAGATTATCGATAATCAGTAATGTTCATATTTTTGTGATATTCATCAAGTAAAGTGAATGTTCGACTTCCTTAACGTTAATGTTTTGTTATGTTGAATGTGTAGGTGCATTAAATTCACTAGGTTACTTTAAAAATATAGCGTTTAATTAATTTGTAGCATACAGTTCAAAAAATGTAAGTTATTGATGTTTTATGTTGCGAAATAGTTATATATGTAAAACATATATTTTTTACTTTCTTTTACAGAAAATGCTCACTTAATGTGGTTTTTGACTCAAAAAAACACCAATGTTATCGTGAAACGATTAACTTTGTTACAGTGTTAAATTATTCTGTTTATTTCCTTTATTTTTGGATTTATTGGCGGGAAAGTGATTGGTTTTTAGTGAATTGTCTTGCTATGTGCTATTTCACCTGAGTTTACTAGGTGATATTCACTGGCTGTTAATTTGTATAAGCCATTGATAATAAATAACTAATTTGCTAACTCGTCTTGTTTGTATAGAGAAAAATATTTTGTTACATAGTTGCAATGTCATTTTTGGACTAGTTGAAACTAATTAGAAGGCTAGTATATCATTCTCTTAGTGATGTTGGATGTATCACCGTGTTTTTATCAATGAACTACATAGTACATATAAAATAACAATGAAAATGGCAGAAAATACCTGCTGATTTTTATTCAATTAATATAGATTGAAGCGAGAATGTTTATGAATACAAAATATCCTGTCGCTTGTGCAGTTGGACAAAAAATTAAATCTTTAAGAAAAGCTCAAGGCTATACAGTTTTCCAATTAGCTAAAGAGATCGACATTAGTGAACAACAACTATTTCGTTATGAACGAGGTGTGAATCGTATTGATATCGATTGTTTAGTTCGCGTATTAAAGGTATTAGGCGTAAATATGGGAGAGTTCTTCAGTGAAGTTCTCCAGGATGATATCAATGCATCTGAGGAAAGAGAATCTAAAGGGTTTAACGACTCGCTTTATTCTCTCGTATGACATTAATTCTTTGCGCATGTTTCATAATGAAACAAATTAAGTTCAGTAATTAAATTGTTTCAAATGAGAACGGTGAAATTAATTAACCCAAGTTAATTAGTAAAAGTCATTGAATATATTAATCGCCCTCTTATATAGAGTACTTGCAAAAATAAAAGCCCCTTTGGGGCTTTTATTTTTTATACATACAAATTAGAAAATAAGCGTGGAAAAATGGAAATGGATTATCACTATTTTTACCATATTATTCCTGCTGGATTTTTACTGGTTCTAAAATAACGGTAACGATACGTGGACCGATCATTTCATCAATTTTTATTTGTATGTTATCTAGCTTAATCACATCCCCTTGAGAGGGTTCATTTTCAGTATTAACGTGAATAAATTGATTGAGTGTTTTATCGGAATCAACTTCAATCAAAATTCCATACGACTCATAAATTTCATTTAATCGCGTTGTACCTTTTAAGCTTAAACCAGACTCAGGTAACTCCATAATGGTTGGCTCCGAAGACGTTTGGCCAGAGAATAGTCTTTCTAGGAATAAGCGATTTTGTGGTTTTAGGACGACAAACAAATGATCATTCGCCATTAAGATTGTTGACCCGCGAGGTGGTAACACGCTTTTTTCTCGGGTGATCATCGCAATCACGGTTTGGTCCGGTAGTGCTAATTGAGATAATCGGCGCCCCACAGCAGAGCAGTCCTCGCCCAGAGTATATTCGACTAAGTCAGCATCAATCTGGTCGACAGCGGTAATATCTAATGTCGCAGCGGGTATAAGCGGTGGTGGCTGCATAAGATTTAACTTGCGGGCAAAGTAAGGCAGTGTGGAACCTTGTAATGTTGCAGAAATTAGAACCACGAAGAAGACAACATCAAAAATAAGGTTGGCACCCGGTAATCCAAAAATAAAGGGGAAAATAGCCAAAATAATCGGGACAGAGCCTCTTAGCCCCACCCAGGAGATAAGTGCTATCTCATTTCGTGTGAAGCGAAATAGTTTGAGTACTGGGACAACTGCGAGTGGTCTTGCTACAAAGGTTAATACTAGCGCAATGAGCAACCCTTCCTGCCATACCTCAATTAACGAGCTAGGGTTAACCAGTAAGCCTAACATCACGAACATGATGATTTGGCTTAACCATGCCAGCCCATCATGGAATAAAAAGGTATTGCGTTGAAAAACAAACGAGTGATTACCAATAACCACACCCGTGACAAAAATAGATAAGAAGCCACTGCCATCTAAATTACTGGCGACACCGAATGAAAATAAACCACAGGCAGCCACTAAAACAGGATAAAGACCTGCGGCGAGTAACTTAATTTTGTTGATGATTTTTATTGAAATCCAACCAACCCCAATTCCTACAGCAGCACCGATTCCCATTTGACTAACAAATAATAACGCCAATTCACTGCCGGAAGCTTGTGGGTTCATTAGAAGTTGCAGCAGACCAACGGTTAAAAATATGGCCATCGGGTCGTTGGTTGCACTCTCTATCTCTAAAGTCGCCTGTAAACGCTCGTTTAGGTAAATGCCTGCATTGCGTAGCAGTGAAAATACGGCGGCGGCATCCGTTGAGCCAACAATGGCACCTAAAAGTAACCCTTCAAGAAGTGGAATACCTAAAATGTAGGCAGCGGCTAACCCAGTGATACCCGCAGTAATCAAAACCCCAACGGTCGCTAAGGTGAATGCAGGTTTCCAGACTAGCTTAATTGATTTTACTGAGGTTTGTAGTCCACCATCGAAAAGAATCAGAGCAAGGGCGAGAGAGCCAACAGCATAAGAAACATTGACGTTATCAAAGGTAATTTTCCCTAAGCCATCCTCACCTGCCAGCATGCCAATAAAGAGAAACATAACCAGCATAGGCAAACCCAGTCTTGCAGACAGTTTGCTCGAAAAAATACCGAGTAAAATCAATATGGATGAAAGCAATATAAGTTGTTCGATAGTCGGCATAATCAGTTTTCAGTTAGAGGTGAATAAAACGCTGACGATGCATCGTAAAGCGCGCGAGGTAGCTAAAGATGTTATCAAAGTGACTAAAATATACATTTAATGGTGTTTTTAGTCCCAAGAGGCCAAATAAACATTATGATGTATACTATTATGATTATATATGAATCATTTGAAATATATTGGTATTTTACTGCATTTTTTTAAATTTGATTTTTAGAAATAGCCTATTTTTTTATTAAATTCGTGTTAATAGTGACTTTTTTATGTGTAAATATTTTTTGAGGTTGAATTGAAAAGGGGGAGGGAAGATGGGTAATTGTATGAGAAATCAATAAAAGTCGATGAAGATATTTCATCGACTTTATATTAACTAGTGAAAACGCGCCTTTCTTGCCAAAGTGTCACCAATAAACTGTATTCCTTGCACTATAATCACCAAGGTCACAACCGTAATTGCCATAGCAACATTATCAAAGCGTTGATAACCATAATTTAGCGCAAGGTCACCAACACCACCGCCGCCAACAGCTCCAGCCATCGCGGTTGCTCCAACTAACGTTATACTGGCAGCGGTTAGACTTAAAATTAATGATGACTTTGCTTCTGGTAAAATAAAGTGCCACACAATTTGCCAGTTAGTCGCCCCCATTGCATCGGCGGCTTCAATAATGCCTGAATGGACACTGAGTAATGAATTCTCGACCAATCTTGCCGTATAAGGCGCAATATAAATGACTAATGGCACAATGGCTGCGGTGGTGCCAATAGATGTTCCTACCACAAAGCGCGTTAATGGGATTATTGCCACTAATAAAATAATAAAAGGTAGTGAACGGAATATATTAATTATAGGGTTAATCACGCGATAAATACGTTTATTTTCCCAAATCCCTTCTGGTCGTGTAATAACTAATAAAATTCCCAATAAGATCCCGAATAGTGAACCTAGGACAAGTGCAATACTCACCATAGTGAATGTTTCTGACATGGCCAATAAAAATTGTTTACTTGTCAGTGCTGTTTCAAAAAACTCATTCATACTGTCCCCTTATTCACTGCAACGCCACGATGGCGTAAATAGGTTATGGCTTCATCAATATGTTGTTTATCTCCTAACATTTGCACAAACATACTGCCTAAAACGACGCCATTGATCTCTTTCATGTTGGCAAACAGGATATTGATTTTAATAATATTTTTTATGATAAGTTCATTCACTACAGGCTCTTGAGCCGATTTGCCTAAAAACTCTAATCGATACACATCTTCTTGATGTTCAAGCTGATGGAGTACACGCTCCGGAATTTTTTCATTGAGTACCGTACCCACAAATTTTTGCGTGGTCGAATGTTGAGGATTGGCAAAAATATCAAGTACTGTGCCTTCTTCAACAATGCGACCGGATTCCATAACGGCGACACGATGACAAATCTGCTCAATGACTTCCATTTCATGAGTGACCAATAGAATGGTAATTTTCTGCTCACGATTGATTTTTTGCAGTAATGCCAAAATGGAGGCGGTAGTTTGTGGATCCAAGGCAGAGGTTGCCTCATCACACAGCAAGATTTGCGGATTATTAATTAACGCTCTTGCTATTCCAACACGCTGTTTTTGCCCACCAGAAAGCTGGTTAGGGTATTGGTGTTTCTTATCGCTCAATTCAACGTATTCGAGAATGTTATCTACACGACGGGCAATTTCGTGCTTATCAATGCCGAGTAAAACCAGAGGCATTGCAACATTCTGTTCAACGGTCTTGGTTTCCAACAAATTGAAATGTTGGAAAATCATTCCGATGCTTTTTTTATGAGCCCGTATTTGCGATGGGGTATGCTCCGCTAAATTGTGCTGATCGACCTTGATGGAGCCACCGGTTGGCTTTTCTAATTGATTGACTAAGCGGATCAGGGAGCTTTTACCTGCCCCGCTATAACCAATAAAACCAAAAATATCACCTTTATTGATATGCAAATTAATATCTTGTAGAGCGACTAAGGATTGCCCATTTTTTTCATAGATCTTTTGGACATTGTTAAATTCAATCATCCTTTACTCCACATTTTCAATCAGTTGTACGCGCTGAGCGGGAGGTAAGGCAGGCTGCCATTCATCACCTAATAACTCATTTTCTGTACTGGTTTTAACCAACTCAAGGTGCTGCAGCCGATGGGCCAGATACAATTTAGCTGCAATATGATCCGCTAAACGCTCAGCTCCTGTATTGGTACCTGGGATCAGACCAATTACGGGACCCATGCTGAGTGAGGCACTTAAATTGAAGCAATAAAAATGGTCGATAAACGGAAACTCGTAACCCGATTTTGCTTGTAATTCAAAGTGTTCACCAAGATAGGGATGTGCGGCAAGTTCATCATTTTCTTCACCTTTAGGTGGGGTATAAACATCTTTCCATGTTTTAATAAACGGTGCTAAGCGATGAAATGCGCTGTGTTTCTGCCAATTCAGTCGATAGCCTGTCGCTAAAATGAGGTAATCAAAAGAGAAGTCCCCCTGAGTGGTGGCAACGTGCAATTTATTCTCTTTGACGGTGACATCATTGACTTGCGTATCGAAGTTAAAATATGCATGAGTATGGCGAGAAACACGCAGTGTGCTGCCATGAGGGGCTGGGGTTTTCGCTTTCAAAACATAGTCGGCATAATGCCATTTTTGCGCATCGGTAAAATACCCATAGGCATTGGTAAAACCGGCACTTCCGGCGACCTTTCCTCGGTTTACTCGCGGCATCTCTTTTGCTCGGATCAATAACTCAACAGACTTAGCACCATGTTCTAATGCAGTGGCTGAACTGTCCATCGCCCCCGCACTGTAGCCTACAACGCCAATATTGAGTCCGTTAAATCGCTGATAGTTGCTACCTGCATATGAATGTTCCCAGTATTGGGTTGGAATTTTATCCATAAATTCTGGGATGTTAGGCTCGCTAAATGACTCCATACCCGTTGCAATCACAACATGCTGCGCGATAAAAGAGACCTGTCCATTGGGAGTGTCAAACGTTAATTCACGACCTTGAGGGATTAATTTAACATCGACTAATTGGTGCTGATTCAGCAGTGTGGGTGCCGTCATGGTTTTAAACCATTGTAGGTACTCACCCCATTGTAAACGTGGAATTTTATCGAGATTTTCCCACGCACCATCGCCAAATTGAGCTTTAAACCAGGCTTGGAATGTTAAAGAGGGAGAGGCGAGAGCAGGACCGACAACCTGTTTAGGTGACCGCAAGGTTTCCATCAAAGCTGGCGTTTGCCAAGGGCCTTCTTTGCCTGAGGCTGCTTGGTCAAAAACGATGGCGTTAATTCCCCGTAATTTCAAGGCAAAAGCCGCAGTAATTCCCGACATGCCCGCACCGATAATGGCAACATTAATCTGTTGTTTATCAAGATCTTCATCTGATAGCGACCATGAACCAATCGGCAAATTAAGATACTGCAAATCCTGATTTATTTGCGCCTCTAGAGCGGCTAATCCAATAACCTTATCCATGGTATTACTCCTTATTTTCAGGGAGTTCAAACGGTTCTCCCAATGTCAGCATTAAGCGATTAGCCCATGAGAAAAAAGCACTGGATTGAATTAAGTCGAGTAATTCTAGCTCCGTTAATCCTAATGAACGTAATTGTTCGATTTGTTCAACAGAGGCTTGAATAGGCGTAGCTGAGAGCGAAGCGACAAGAGAAACGGTAGCTAAAAGCCTTGGTTCATAGCCTTCAGCAAGTACGCTTCCGGCGGGTGTTGCTAATAGTTTCTCGACATCAACGAGATGTTCTTTTGCATACTGGCTAGCTTTGCGCGCATGAACTGAGGCGCAATAAATGCAGCCATTCACTTTACTGACTGCAGCGGCGGCAAACTCTCTCTCCCAACGAGGTAATCCACCTGAGGTATAAAAAATACCTCGGTCTATCTGTGTACGTAGCGCTAAAATTTCGCTTTGATGAGCTAACAGAAGGAAATACTCAGAATTTAATTGTCCATGTTTTTTCAGCGTTTGAGTTTCATCGTCACTTAACGAATTGACATCTCGTGCAGATAACCAAGATTCCCAACCTAATTGCAGTTGTGTAAAAGCGGTTGGTGATGGTTGTCCCAATTGTGTTGTCGTTGCGTGATTCCAATTTCCTGCTGTAATTGGAAAGTGTTGAACTGCTTTATTATCTGAATTCGGATTCTGTCCAACTAATAATTCCAATCCAGCAACTAAGCGGGATTGATAAGTGACAAATGTAATTAACTGAGCCAATAAAATAATATCGGACTCGGACCATCCTTGTTGAATAAATTGTTGCGTTAAAGCGTAATCCGCTTGATTTGGATTACTGGTTAATACTCGAAGATATTTCTCAGCAAGCGTAATGTCAGGTGTTATTTCGACGATAGATTGTGATGATAATAATTCAGCATAATATTTTGCGAGTAATACTGAACCAGTAATTTTTGCCACGGAAAGCGCAAAATAATATTTCACATTTAGAGGCAGTATTTGAGAGGGTACAGAAAAAATGGCCTCAAAAGCGGCTTGAGTATTCTCTGTTGCAACCGGTCTTTCTGCGCGGGTTTTCGCTAATTCTGAGTCTGGTGTCAGGTTAAGAATATTGTTAATTAAATCAAATTTTACTGTCATAAATAACTCACTTTATTTAAATTTTTTTATCTCCTTCATTACATATCAATCACATCATTATTCGAACTACCATTTTGTTATATGGTTATAACCATTTTAGTTTGGTTAATTTTTATATTCATTTCTATTTAAGTTATAACGAACGGATCTAAGACGTTAAATAAATCCTGTTTATACTCCGGTCGATTGGCAATATTAAAAATTGAAAGTAATCACCATAGGGAATAGCAAATGTTCAAACAAAAAATAATAAATTTATCTTTAGTGGCAACCGCAATCATTGTATTGGCAGGATGTGGTGATAATAAAGAAAAAGACAGTTCAGATAAAAAGCAAATTACGATTGGCTTCGGTGTCGGGAATTATATTGATCAGGTCGATAAAGGCATTGTGCCTATTTTAGAGAAAAAAGGTTACCAAGTGACCTTACGTCAATTTTCACAGAATAGGCAAATTAACCCTGCATTTGAAGAAGGGGCAATTGACGCATCAGTAAACCAAAGTCGCGCGTATATGGAAGCGTATAACCAAAAAAATAACATTAATATGGTCGCATTGGCCGATTCACCAAGCGCACCGCAGAGCTTACGTTCGAATAAACACAAAACGCTGGATGACGTGCAAGATGGCATGATTGTCGCGCTGTCAAATGACCCTGTAAACGCGGAACGTGGTGCTCGAATTTTAGAGCAACTGGGTTGGATTAAAATCAAGCCGAATGTCAGTACGCTCAGCTTTAGCGTCAATGACATTGAACCTGCAAAATATAAGCTCGATATCCGTGAAACAGATGCCGCGCAAGGTTTACGTCTATTGGATGATGTGGATTTTGTGGTAGTGAATGGTAACTATGTAGCGAGTGCAGGGCAGCGTATTGCGGATGGTTTGGTTGTTGAAAATTCACCACTTGAACATCGCGTTGTGGTTTCTGTGCTACAAAAAGATCTCGATACTCAATGGGCTAAAGATTTAAAAGAGGCTTTTGAATCAAAAGAGTATGCAGATTATATTCGCTCTCAGCGTATTTATGATGGTTTTATTGAACCTGCTGCGTGGGCAAATTATTCTAAATAATAGTCGAATCTTCGTTGCCAATTTGGTGAAAAAATTGGCAACAGATCGTTTAGAAAGATAGACAAACGTCATAGAGTTGGTTATTACCTATTCAGAATAAATAAAAATAGCAAAATAAAATTGTCTTGATAAAGACCAAAAACAGATAGGGGAAAATGATGGCTAACGAGATTTTAAATGCACTAAAGGTCTTAAAATCCAAAAAATGGGTGGATTTAACGCACAGCTTTGATAAAGATTCTCCTCATTTCTTTATGTTTGATTCTGCAGAATTTAAAACATTATTTGGCTACTCTGACGGTTTTTTTGCTCAGCAATTTACCTTTCCTGGCCAATACGGTACGCATATTGACGCGCCTTGCCATTTTGTTGAAGGAAAGCGCTTTTTACATGAATTGGAACTGCAAGAGTTAGTCTTACCGCTGATTGTTATCGACCAATCTGATCGAGCGAAACAAGACCCTAATTTTGCATTTTCTCGCGATGATGTTTTAGCCTTTGAGCGCGAGTATGGGCGAATCGAACCCGATAGCTTTGTGGCGCTACGTACAGACTGGCATAAACGTTGGCCTTCTCAGGAAGCGATGGATAATAAAGACGCTGAAGGTAATAACCAAATTCCGGGGTGGGGTATGGATGCGCTCAAATTTTTATTTGAAGAGCGTGGCATTAAAGCCATTGGGCATGAGACATTTGATACTGATGCAGCAAAAGATTTTCGCCAAAATAATGCGCTATTAGGCGAATATTACGTATTAGAACAAGATACTTACCAAATAGAGTTGATGGCGAATTTAGATCAATTACCAGCTCGTGGCGCCGTGATTTTTAATATTGTCGCTAAACCTAATAATGCGAGTGGGTTTCCTGTTCGCTCATTTGCTATTCTTCCCTGAAAATCTTAAACGCCTTTCTCAGTTAAATAAGCTGAGAAAGGCGTCAGTTTTATAACGCAAACAGAATCCAAGCGGTGGCTAATAACATACAGAGCACCGCGACAATTCCCCCTGATTTAGCAAATTCTGAGAATGTAATTTTCACACCATAAGCAGCGGCCTGTTCCACCACAATAATGCCCGCCAAACTACCAAACACAAATAAGTTACTGGAAAAGCCGGAGCCAAGCACTAATGCGGCACCTAATGCATCGGCATTACCATCAGGTGTTAAAAAAGGAACTAGTAGCATGACGGAGGGGTTATTTCCGACAATAGTACTAAGGACGCCCGTCACTAAAAACAGAATGAAAGGGTTATTGAGCTCAACACCATGGGCACGCAAATCGTTCAGCATTTGCTGCGGTAATCCTGTTCCCGCAAAGGCCGCGTTGACGACAAATAATCCCATGATTAATAGTAATAAATTCCCATCCACTAACTTGAGCATATCGCTAGAAGCAATAGATCGGTTCAATAATAGGAAACCCGCAGCCGTTAATGCGATTAACTCTTTTGGTATATCACTCACCACAAAAGCCACAATCACCGCGAGTGTGATCACACCGGCTTTAGCGGTTTCCCAAGTATCGAGCGGCGTTGGAGGAGAGACCGTTTTTGGCGTATTACTCGGCTCTTTAGCTAAGTACCAACGATTGCGATATAGCCAAACCAGTACCAGCCATGTAAGTGGTAAGGATAATAGTGCGGGTATTGCTGAAGATTGAAGCAAGCCCACGAAGGAGATATCTAGCCCCTGTGCCGCAATCATATTTTGCGGGCTACCAATCAGCGAGCCTGTTGCGCCGTTGTTGGCGGCAAAACAGAATCCAAGCAGAAACGGGATGGGATTAAGCCCGCGAGATAGCGTGATGGAGACCAATAACGGCGTCATCGCGACGACAACCACGTCGTTGGTTAACAGTGCGGAAAGTAATCCGCCAACGGCGATTAGTACGGCAAGCAGCGTAGGCGCACTGACTTTGAGCATCGCCACGCGATCTGCGGTCCAGCTATAAAAGCCCGAAACCACAAACGAAGCCGATACCACCATCAAACCAAATAGCATGCCAATAGTGCGGTAATCAATAGCATTCCAGGCATGAGGTGGCGTAATGCTGTCGATGGCCATCATGGCTAACGCACCGATGACGGCAGCGCCCGTTCTATCAACTTTAAAGCCGGGCAGTTTGCCAAATGCCATGGCGATATAGACCAAGACAAAAATAATAATGGTAAGCGTCATATTATTCACATTTTTTCTGAAAGATTAGGGGATTTTACGGTGAATAAAATTACAGGCAAGATAAAAAATGTTTAGTTTTTAGTTAAGTAAATGGTGTCTAACTAGGATGTTCGTAATACGATGTTTATGCGGGTAGTAAGCGATAATTAATTTGTTGGTGGGATCTTTTCTGCAGTATAAAAAATACTGATAAATAAAATGAGGTTGCTATGAAAATTACAGTTACACATGAGATTACCCCTGAAGATAAAGAAGAATTATTTACTGGGCTAAGAAGCTACAACCGATCTTTTTTACAAAATAGCTATTTTGGACAACTTGGTGTGTATAGCAAAGATGATAATGGGATCATGCAGGGGGGGCTTCTCGCATCAATTAAAGGTCGATGGTTATGTATTGATTATCTGTGGGTGGATGAGTCAATGCGTAAGAATGGATTAGGTAGCCAATTAATGCACGTTGCAGAAGAAGAGAGTAAAAAACTCGGCTGCCATAATGCATTGGTGGATACCTTTAGTTTCCAAGCTTTGCCATTTTATGAAAAACTGGGTTATGTGAAACAAATGTCACTCCCTAATTTCCCTGAATTAGGCATGCAGCGGCATTATCTTTCTAAAGAGATATAACAGTCTTTATGTCAGCTTTTTATCTTTTAATTCATGCGAGCAGATGGATTTGTTGGCAAGGATTGGCTATCTATCCATTGAGATAATATTTGTTTTGCAGTTAATCTCAATGGCGTATTTGTCACGTTAGATGAATTTAAATATTGCGTAGAATATTCTAACAGATACTCATTCTTAAAAATAAACCAGCGGTCTGTTATTTTAGCAGTGGCCTCTGGTTGTGGTTTATCATGATAAATCATTAACTGGTAACCATCCTGATTCGCTTGCTCATCCGGCGTTCCTTCGATTTGCATCACTTGGTTTGTTGTCATCCCCACCATAACCACGGAAGGCGACTTCTCCATCGTACAACCCATCAGAAGAATACCAATCAATAAGGCAAAAAGTGTTCGCATTGTGGTCAGCCCATCAAATAGGAATATGGACAAAATAATATAGGGGAAGAAGTAAAAGCGAAATAGGACGAAGAAAGATTGGGAAAGTTCTTGGTGCGGGATCTGTCCCCTGCAGGAATCGAACCTGCAACTAGCCCTTAGGAGGGGCTCGTTATATCCATTTAACTAAGGGGACATTGAGATGCTGATAAATAGCGCTTGGCATTTTACTGTCCACCCTCCATCGAATCAAGCTGTTACACCCAAATTCTCTGCTTTTATCTTTTTTATTCTTTTCTTTGTTGGGTTTTTAAGCATCTGACGGTTTAGTCTAAAATAATTTCATATAAGTCTATCTCCATGTTAATTCACTAATTAATAGCATTTACTGAAGCTACTCTAGCGTTTGGGGTAATTCGAATGTATTTCTTATGATAAGTTGATAATTAAATGGGTTATAATTATATCAATATGGCAATTAAACCACTCAAAACGCTTAACAAGTTTTTGTATTTGCTTTTATGATAAAGCGATTAGCAATAATGATAAAAACACCATGGCAAGGTGGAATAAAGGATGGAGAGAATGATGAAGTTTCGCATAAGTAGCGTTCTTCTCGCGGGAGTTTTAATGATTGGGTGCGCGAGCGTTGACCCAGAAACGCAGCAGCGTTCAGACCCGTTAGAAGGCTTTAACCGAGCAATGTTTAACTTTAACTATAATGTCTTAGACCCATATGTCTTAAGACCTGTAGCCGTTGCTTGGAATGATTACGTGCCAATGCCTGCTCGAAACGGACTCAGTAATTTTCTCGGCAACCTTGAAGAACCAGCCAGTATGTTAAACAGCTTTTTCCGTGGGGAAGTGGAGCAAGGCTTTAAGCACTTTAACCGCTTCTTCTTGAACTCGGTGTTTGGTATCGGTGGCTTAATTGATGTTGCTGGCATGGCAAACCCTCAGTTAGTTAAAGAAGAACCGAAGCGTTTCGGAAATACGTTAGGCTACTATGATGTGGGTTACGGTCCATATGTGGTTTTACCGGGTTATGGCAGCGCAACATTGCGTGAGCAAGGCGGCAACCTAGCAGACGATCTCTACCCAATGCTGAGTTATTTAACGTTCTGGATGTCAGCGGGTAAATGGGCACTGGAAGGTATTGAGACTCGGGCAAGATTACTTGATTCTGATGGATTGCTGAAAAGCTCTTCCGACCCTTACTTAATGTTCCGCGAAGCTTACTTCCAACGTAATGATTTCTTATCTAAAGGGGGAACGCTGCAACCAGCAGATAACCCAAATGCGGCGGTCATTGAAGGCGAGTTGGATTCGATTGACTAATTGGTTGATCGATTGATTTGGTGGGGTTTATCACTCTCTATGTTTTTTTGGACATCAGAGAGTGATAAATAAACTGCTAGTCATTGTCCTGTTTTCCTCGTTGGATGACTGTGTCAATCACGGCACTGACGACTAACACGCTAACAAAGCTGATAGTGAATAATGTTCCCATAATGCCCTCCTATGTTTTTTCCATGGTTTTCCTCAAATGAGCGCTAAGTGAGCAACTTTACTGCGTCTTCATGTCAAAAAGATGAAGGGCAGCATCGTAGTTAAAAATCGATTTAAAAATGGTTGGGTGGATACTTATGACTGGGATCAGTACATGAATAAGCCGCGGGAATGTTTTTAACAATAAAATAACATCGGGCTATAATTAATATATAAATCTGTACAAAAAAAAGTCAAGGAAAAATTTGGCTTGAGGATGATTTTTCTGCGAAGAGCATAAAAAGAAAGTGAAGCAGAGGAAGAAATAGAAGAGGGAGATATCAGGGGAGGGAACTCCCCCGATAAGATATAACTGATTAGAATGTATAGTTAAAGTTAACGCCGTATAACCATGCAGAGCCTTCAGATTTGAAAGCAATCACAGGGGAGCTAGGTGTTTCTGCCAGTTTTTCGTTAATATTCACTTTTTTACCGTGCATATAAGCAATACCTAAGTCCACAGAGGCATCTTTGTTAAATGCATAAGTGGTACCTGCGGTCAGCCAGTAGCGGTCTTGGTCTGGAATTGAGATTGAACGGTATTTAGATGGCACTGGGCTTTCATCGTATGCAATACCCGTACGGAAGGTCCAATTATCATCATAGTAGTAGGTAGTACCTAATGCTAAGCGCCATGCATCATCAAAGTTTTCTGGTTTGTGGAACAGTTCCTTACCATTACTCTTCTGGTAAGCTGTTAGGTCTTTAAAGGTGCTCCAGCCAGTATAAGAAACGCTGTAATGCAGTGCCCACTTAGGATCGACTTTATGGTAACCAGAGAACTCCCAGATATCTGGTAAGTTAAGGTCTAAAGTCCCTTTAACGGTAGTACCGCCTAAACCGCCAATTTGCTTAGGCAAGTCATTAGAATATTTACCGTCTTCAAATTTCACTTTCACTTTTGAGCGGTAAGTAAAGCTTAAGCGGTTATCTTGGTTGATTTCATATAGTAAGCCAGCATTCCAACCATAGCCCCAATCATCACCTTTCAATGATGCTGCGGTTGTACTTGGGGTAACACCAAACATTGGTGGAACAGCTCCTGCACCCATACCCATATGGCGGGTAATTTCAGCATCGGCATAGACAGCGTTAGCACCCACACCAAAACTAAAATTATCATTGATACGATAAGCACCACTTAAATTTAAGTTAACCGTTTTTAAATCTGTTTTTCCGCCGATAGGGCCAGCAGCGTAATCTTTATTGAAATCAGTAGAGAGACCAAAGTTAGTGGTCATTGAGGTACCTACAGCCCATTTATCATTAATTGGGAAGATAAAGTGAGCGTTAGGTACAACTGCGTTAGGAGCGATGTTGTTGGCAGTAAAAGCATCGCTGTCACGGCCTTTAATATCAACGGTTGGGTCGATATAAACAGCACCGAGAGACATGGTTGGTCGATCAAATAACATCATTGCAGCTGGGTTACGGCTGCCTTCACTTGCGTTGTCGCCGACGGCTCCTGCGCCTGAAAATGCACGTCCTAAGGCTGAGGTTGAATATTCATTCAGCAAAAAACCAGCTGCACTTGCATTGGAAGAAATAACAGCCACTGCGATTGCTAAAGCTGATCGAGCAAATAGGTTTTTCTGGTTCATGACCAAAACCCTCTAGTAGTTTTATTTAAATAAGCGACTTCTATCGCAAGAAGCGCTGAATTGTAGGGTCGCTTGCTTCTACGACAAATCAGACCAGTTCAATGAGTATAGGTCTGACCACTGGGTATGTTGCAAGGTTGTTTTGTTTTTGTGCGATTTTTCTTTTCGAAAATGCGATGCAATTAACAAAATGGCAACATTCGCATGAGCTTAACGAGTAATAAGTGCTCATATAAGGAGCTAGATCAAACTTATATTGAATTATTAGCAACTAAATTTGATATCACTAGTGTTTGGCACTTTTTCAGCGTTATGATACTTACTTAACAGTTTGTTCATTGGGAGAATAAAATGACTGATGCGATTAAACGTTGTAGCGCGGATGAAACAGCTGCGTGCTGCTGTGTAGATGTGGGTACCGTTCTGGAAAATAAAGATTGTACCGCATCGTATCAGCATGTTTTTGCGACTCAGCAAGAAGCTGAAGCGATGCTGAAAACACTCACAGAAAAAGCCAAATCTGTTGAGTCAGAACCGTGTGAAATTGCTCACTCAATCAACCCTGTTGCGGGTGGTGTAGAGTTATCGGCTAACTTTACATTTAGCTGTGAAGCAGAAAGTCTGATTTTCCAATTAGGCTTGCGTTAATCAAACGTTTGAATTCCTTTTTAAAGCCCATTAACTCTATTATTTCGCGGATGCGTCATTTTTAGAAGTGAATGGGTTTTTTATTGCTTAAAACTAACCTAATTTCCCCTCTTTATTGCCAATTAATTGTAACTTGTGTGTGAGCTCGCATTTTTTATCGACGCTGATTGATAAATGTGAAGAATATGTTAACAATCGATACAGGTCAGACCTCTCAGTTTAATCACAACAATTCTACTTATTTTTCTTTTAGCAGGAGCGACCATGAATCAACTCTCCCACCATGGCGATAATAAACATGCCACAAAAGAAAGGATTGCCATTGTTAGTGGATTACGTTTGCCTTTTGCTAAACAATCCACAGCCTACCAAAACACGCCAGCGGTAGATTTAGGCAAAACCGTCGTTGCAGAACTACTGCATCGTAGTGATATTGACCCGTCGATTATTGAACAATTGGTTTTCGGGCAAGTGGTTCAAATGCCAGAAGCGCCTAATATTGCCAGAGAAATTGTGTTAGGCACTGGCATGAGTGTCTCGACGGATGCTTACAGTGTTTCTCGCGCCTGTGCCACCAGCTTTCAAGCGATCGTGAATGTGGCGCAAAGCATGATGGTGGGGGATATCTCCGTGGGTGTCGCGGGTGGAGCAGATTCATCCTCTGTGCTGCCTATCGGCGTATCGAAAAAGCTTGCCGCTACACTATTGGCATTAAGTAAGGCCAAATCCTTTGGGCAAAAATTATCGCTTATCAGTAAATTACGTCTGAAAGATTTAGCGCCCGTTGCGCCGGGTGTTGCGGAATACTCGACGGGATTACGCATGGGAGACACCGCCGAGCAGATGGCGAAAAGTTACCATATTAGCCGCGAGCAACAAGATGAATTAGCTCATCGCTCTCATTTGCTGGCCGCCAAAGCTTGGAAAAGTGGCGTGCTAGAGCAAGAGGTGATGACCGCGTATATGCCACCTTACAAGGAAGCATTCTCGCAGGATAACAATGTGCGTGAAAATTCCGTGCTCGCTTCCTATGCGAAACTCAGACCTGCGTTTGATAGAAAACACGGTAGCGTGACCGCAGCCAACAGCACACCATTAACTGATGGGGCGGCTGCTGTGTTGATGATGACTGAATCTCGAGCAAAAGCATTGGGTTATACCCCGTTAGGGTACATCAAAAGTTATGCTTTCTCGGCAATCGATGTGTGGGAAGATATGCTACTGGGACCTTCCTACGCCACACCGATTGCATTACAAAGCGCGGGGCTTTCTCTGCAAGATTTGACTTTGATTGATATGCATGAAGCATTCGCCGCTCAAACACTCTCCAATATTCAAATGTTTGCCAGTCAAAAATTTGCTCAAGAAAAACTTGGCTTGTCGAAGGCGATTGGGGAAATTGATATGGACAAATTTAATGTGCTGGGCGGTTCTATTGCTTATGGTCATCCTTTTGCCGCGACTGGGGCGAGAATGGTGACTCAAACATTGAATGAGCTACGTAGACGCGGTGGCGGATTTGGGTTAACCACAGCGTGTGCAGCTGGCGGACTTGGTGTGGCAATGATTTTGGAGGCGGAATAATGGCGCAACATTCAGCAGTCATCACGGAACCTGCATTCACATTAAAGATAGTAAATGGCAATGTTGGTGTGATTTACATTGATGTTCCTAATGAAAAAGTGAACACCTTAAAGGCGGAGTTTGCACAGCAATTTCATGCCATTTTACAGCAAGCACAATCGACATCAGGCCTGAAAGGCTTGGTGATCACTTCGGGTAAAAAAGACAGTTTTATCGCAGGTGCCGATATTAGCATGATCGCTAACTGCACGAGCAAAGAGCAGGCGAGTGAGCTATCTAAGCAGGGGCACACTCTGTTCGATAAAATTGAAAATTACCCACTCCCGATTATAGCGGCTATCCACGGCGCGTGCCTTGGTGGTGGCTTAGAGTTAGCGCTCGCTTGTCATGCGCGCATTTGTTCAGATGACGATAAAACCAAACTGGGCTTACCTGAAGTGCAGTTAGGGTTACTGCCAGGATCCGGCGGAACTCAGCGTTTACCACGTTTAATTGGGATCCCAAATGCTTTAGATATGATGCTGACAGGACGCCAATTAAAAGGCAAACAAGCGTTAAAAATGCGACTGGTGGATGACGTGGTTCCGGTTTCGATTCTATTGGATACGGCGGTTGAACTGGCACAGAAAGGAGGCGTGAAACGTAAACCTCTCCCTTGGCAACAGCGTTTACTCAGTAGCAAGTTATTGCGTAATAAAGTGTTTTCCAGCGCAAAAGAGAAAACATTAAGTAAAACCCAAGGACACTATCCGGCACCCGAAAAAATTATTCAGGTGGTGAAAGCGGGTATGAATAGCGGGCTAAAAACGGGGTTCGCTGAAGAAGCTAAAGCGTTTGGTGAACTGGCGATGACGCCAGAATCTGCCGCATTACGTAGCCTATTTTTTGCCTCTACCGCATTGAAAAATGAAACTGGGGCGGACGCTAAACCGCAAATCATCAAACAAGTGGGTGTGCTTGGTGGTGGATTGATGGGCGGTGGCATCGCTTATGTGAGTGCGGTATTGGGTAAATATCCGGTACGCATTAAAGATATCTCGGACAAAGGTATCGCTCAAGCTCTGCGTTATAGCTGGGATTTGCTTTCCCAGCGAGTGAGTAAAAGGCGTTTACAGCCTCGGGAGCGGGATGCAATTATGTCTCGGATCTCGGGGACATTGACCTATCAAGGATTAGAGTCAGCAGACATTGTGGTGGAAGCGGTGTTTGAAGATCTGGCACTGAAACGTAAAATGGTGCAAGAAACCGCAAAAATGTCAGATGGCAAAGCGATTTTTGCCTCAAATACCTCTTCATTACCCATCCATCGTATTGCTGAAGGTAGCCCCCATCCTGAGAAAGTGATTGGGCTGCACTATTTTAGTCCCGTGGATAAAATGCCGCTGGTAGAAGTGATCCCACATCAGCAAACGGATGCCACTACCATCGCAACCACGGTTGCCTTTGCTAAGCGCCAAGGTAAAACCGCCATCGTCGTTGGTGATGATGCAGGCTTCTATGTGAACCGTATTCTGGCACCGTATTTGTGTGAAGCGGCGCAATGTCTTGTGGAAGGCGAGGCGATTGACCATATTGATAAGGCATTAGTGAAGTTTGGTTTCCCGGTTGGGCCGTTCCATCTACTTGATGAAGTGGGTATCGATGTTGGAACCAAAATTCTACCCATTTTGGTTGAGCGTTTTGGTAACCGCTTTAAAGCCCCTGATGCGCTCGACAAAGTGGTCAACGATGACCGTAAAGGGAAGAAAAACAGCCGTGGTTTTTATGTTTACGGGCAGACAAAAAGTAAGCTGGCTTTCTGGAAAAAATCCACAAAACGTCAAGTTGACCAGGGTATTTATTCACTGATTAACATTCACCCCTCAACGTCAACGAGCCACACGGATATTGCTCAACGCTGTGTCATGTTAATGCTCAATGAAGCTGCACGCTGTTTAGATGAGAAGATTATTCGTAGTGCTCGAGATGGGGATATTGGTGCGGTATTTGGTATTGGTTTCCCGCCATTCTTCGGGGGGCCTTTCCGTTATATGGATAGCCTTGGTATCAGTAAAACCGTGGAAACGTTGCAACACTTAGCGGAAAAACATGGTGATAAGTTTGCGCCGTGTGATTTATTGATTGAAATGGCACAGTCTAATCACACGTTTTATCCGGTGAATGATCATGAAAAAAATGCATCTTCAACGGAAGAAAATAGCGATATTCACTAAGCGATAATCGCTGTTTAATCAACCTGATGCCGCAGTTAAATGCTGTGGTTATCAGGTTTTTTTTATGGCTGAATAACGAAAAATGTCAGTAAAAAACAATGTAAATCATTTTATTTGCAACGGGTTTGTTGCAGAATCTCTCCTCACCCCAACTGATGGTTATCTTTAACAATAATTATCTTAACAAAAAGACCCGTGTTCTCTCGTGGGACTGCGGCACAGATGGTGGATTATGCAAGTTTATATTATGCGTCACGGCGATGCGGCGATTCAGGCGGCGAGTGACTCAGCAAGACCATTAACCCAAAAGGGAAAAGATGATTCGGTACTGATGGCGAAATGGTTACAAGCCCGTCAACCTCAGATTGATACGGTATTAGTGAGCCCCTATTTACGCGCAGAACAGACATTGCAAGTGATGCGTGATGCATTATCACTACCAGCACAAGCGCAAATCATGGAAGGGTTAACCCCTGGAGGAAATGCGGATTGGATTGCCTCTCAGATTCGAGATTATGCATTTAGTGGTGCCAAGGCCGTTTTGGTGGTTTCGCACCTGCCACTGGTTGGCTATTTGGTCTCAGAATTATGTCCCCACGAAGCACCGCCAATGTTTACAACATCGACGATTGCATGTGTTGAAGTGGATACTGATCAGATGAAATGCCACTTAGAATGGATGCTTAGCCCATCGCAGATTTCGTTGACTCAATCTTAAGTTTGAGCATCCTAGGTGATGAAAGCTGAACGAAGTGAGTGCTTAACGGCGAGCACTCTCAGTCGTTTCAATTAATAACAGCAGCGATGCGTTGCCACCCCACTCTTTAGGGGCTTGGTGAAAAGCAACGATATCAGGATGTTGGGCAAGCCATAGAGGCGTTTGCTGCTTCAAAATATGCTTACCGTGCCCATGCATGATGCAGGCACAATGGACATTTTCCCGCTTACAGGCCGCAATTAACGCACCAATTTCTTGTTTCGCTTCCATTTGGGTCAACCCATGGAGATCCAGAAATAACTCCGGCACATAGTCCCCACGACGTAATTTTTTCAACTCATACGGGTTAGCATCCGGTCTTAAATAGCGAGTAGGACCTTCATTATCGAGCTGTGGTTGAAATTCATCAGAAAAATAAAACGAAGCATCCACTTGTTCTTGCTGAACTTTCTTACTGGATGGTTGAGTGACTTTCGCACGAATAGGGGCATGCACTATTTGGTCTTGGTGAATTTTCTTAGCACCTTGAATAGCGTCTTTAAAGAGATTGATGTCGCCATCTTCTAAGGCGAATTTATTTTTAGTCATTGTTTATAAATCAATTGTTAATAAATGATGCTTTCTTGGATGGGCAAAACAGGACCCACAAAATGGATTGTAGTGTAACCCATTTTTCCCATGAACGGTTATCATAGAATATTTTTAGCGCTACGTAACAAATTTATAACTTTTACGAGAGTAGACATTGACAACAGACCGATAAGTAGTCTAATTGTATATACATATCTATACGTTTTTATTTGTACCTTTCATATGTGAAGCCGAATCGGGTTTCTGCTGCCATGGGATGATTTATGTTATTTAAAGCACACGCAAATGATGTGATCTGGCGTAACGGGCGGATCGCCACAATGAATACTGAACTTGGAACGGCATACGGGTTACTGGAAAATTACGATTTAATCATTCGTGGTGAGCAGATCATTGCCATTCATCCAAGCGACCAAGTTGATGCCAACGGTTGCCACATCATTGATGTTGAAGGGCGCTTAATCACACCGGGACTGATTGATTGCCATACCCACTTAGTGTTTGGCGGTAATCGAGCCGCAGAGTGGGAACAGCGTATGAATGGCGTCTCCTATGAAACGATTAGTGCACAAGGTGGCGGGATCAATTCTACCGTTCGCTCCACGCGAGCCATGAGTGAAGCTGAGCTATTTGAGGTGTCGAAACCGCGTTTAGAAGCGTTGATCCGTGAAGGCGTCACCACCGTTGAAATGAAATCGGGCTATGGTTTAGATCTTGCCAACGAAGAAAAACAACTGTCAGTGGCAAAACGATTATTTGCAGCTTATCCGATCGACGTGAGTTCGACATTACTTTCCGCGCATACGGTTCCACCAGAATATAAAGGTAAAGCGGACGATTACATTGACCTTATTTGCGATGAAATTATGCCGCAGCTATGGAAGAAAGGGCTATTTGATGCGGTAGACGTATTCTGTGAAAGTGTTGGCTTTTCTCTTGAACAAAGCGAGAAATTATTCTTAGCAGCGAAAAAATTAGGAATTCCAGTAAAAGGGCATGTGGAGCAACTCTCTAATTTAGGGGGAAGCGAGCTGGTGGCCGAGTTTAACGGGCTATCAGTCGACCATATTGAATACTTAGATCTCCAAGGTATTCAAGCCCTCAAACGCAGTGGAACCGTGGCGGTATTATTACCCGGTGCGTTCTATTTTTTACGTGAAACCAAATTACCGCCAATTGAACTATTACGCGAAAACCAAGTACCCATGGCCATCTCCACAGACTTTAACCCAGGCACTAGCCCATTTGCCTCACTGCGTATGGTGATGAATATGGCGGCGGTATTATTTAGACTAACCCCTGAAGAAATTTGGGCTGGCGTAACATGTCACGCGGCCAAAGCCCTAGGGCGAGAACACAGCCTTGGGCAACTACGCGTCGGCTATCAAGCCAACTTTGTGGTCTGGAATGCCAAGGATCCGGTAGAAATGATTTATGAACAGGGCAGTAATCCATTAAATCAGCGTGTTTACCAAGGAAAAGTCACCCACAAAAATTAATGGTTTATTTGAGTTAAAATAGAAAAGCGTTTCTGATTTTCAGGTTATATACTCTAAATAATTCGAGGTGCAGCTAGGGGACAAGTCAATGAGTCGCTAGGAGCATACATAAGTATGTAACTAGTGCGAATGAGCGTAGTCAATAACGCTGAAATTTGAAGTATGACGAGTATAATACTATTTATTCATAAAGTTCTGATTGCTGCCTAGGGATCTTATCTCCACTATAGGCAGTAATTATTTTGATTAATTTTCAATGTTGACGACTCACACACATTACTTATTTGGAAATAAACGTGACAGCCGAAAAAAAACCGAAGCTGAAAACTCCTGTTCCATTGTATTTGCAAGTTAAGCAGTCAATTATTGAAAAAATACAATCAGGAGAGTGGCAAGCCAACGATCGTGTGCCTTCAGAAGCCGAGTTGGTAGTGCAGTTTGATTGTAGCCGAATGACGGCGAACCGAGCCTTGCGGGAACTGACCGCTGAAGGGTTATTGGTGCGTCTTCAAGGCGTTGGCACCTTTGTTGCCGAGCCTAAAGGGCAATCTGCCTTGTTTGAAATCCACAGCATTGAAGATGAGATCCTCGCCAGAAATCATCAATACAGCTGCAAAATTAACAAGTTAGAAAAAGTCAGTGCATCAGTAACACTGGCTAAAGAGTTAAATATTTCCCCAGAAACGCCGGTTTATCATTCCGTGATTGTCCATTTGGAGAATGATATTCCAGTACAAATTGAAGACCGTTTTGTGAATGCGCTGGCAGCACCGGATTATCTGGAACAAGACTTTCTGACCATCACTCCCCACGATTATTTATCCCGTGTTGCGCCGCTGACTCAGGGCGAGCATATTGTTGAAGCGGTAGAAGCGGATGACCGCAGTGCCCGGCTTTTGCAAGTGCATGTGGGCGCATCGTGCCTGCAAATTACCCGCCGAACATGGTCACAAAGCCATATCGTGACCAGTACTAAGTTATTGTTTCCCGGTCATCGATATAAACTCAAAGGCAGTTTTTCCTCATAGCGTTTTTCAATTAACGATATTTCATTCTCACACTTATTCTCATCTGAGCGCAGGGCTGTTGGCTGTGCTCATTACCATTCTTGTTAATATCAAATGTAAAATAACTGTGAATTAAATGTGATCTGGTAGGCATATTTAGAATAAAAAAACACCAGTAAAATCAAAGGGTGTTTTTTTATCATATTGTTTTTAATAAATAATATTTATTGCTAGAGTCTATTTTAGTCATCACAATTGTTAAAAAATAAATTGATTGTACATGTATATACAACTATATCTATAAGGAGACGCAATAAGTCAAACACGCATCTAAGTGAGGGTATATTCGTGACAAAGTTAAATAACAAATATCGTAATATTGAAATTCGAGCACCTCGTGGAACGACCTTAACAGCTAAAAGTTGGCTGACAGAAGCGCCACTGCGCATGTTGATGAACAACCTCGACCCTGACGTAGCAGAAAATCCCCATGAACTTGTGGTTTATGGTGGCATTGGTCGCGCAGCCCGTAACTGGCAATGTTATGACCAAATTATTGAATCCCTGAAACAGCTAGATAGCGACGAAACCCTGCTGGTGCAATCAGGAAAACCTGTCGGTGTATTCAAAACCCACGAAAACGCGCCCCGCGTATTAATCGCTAACTCCAACCTTGTGCCACATTGGGCGAATTGGGAGCATTTCAACGAATTGGATGCTAAAGGCTTAGCTATGTACGGTCAAATGACGGCAGGAAGCTGGATTTACATCGGTAGCCAAGGGATTGTTCAAGGCACCTATGAAACTTTCGTTGAAGCGGGTCGTCAACATTACAATGGCGACCTCACTGGGCGTTGGGTATTAACCGCCGGTCTAGGTGGAATGGGGGGCGCACAGCCATTAGCAGCAACGTTAGCGGGCGCTTGTTCATTAAATATTGAGTGCCAGCAAAGCCGCATCGATTTCCGCTTAAGAACTCGCTATGTGGATGAACAAGCCACCGATCTGGATGACGCATTAGCGCGCATCAAAAAGTACACATCAGAAGGCAAAGCTGTTTCTATCGCACTGTGTGCTAACGCGGCTGAAGTGTTACCTGAAATGGTTCGTCGCGGCATTAAGCCAGACATGGTCACCGACCAAACCAGTGCTCACGACCCGCTCAATGGTTATCTGCCAATTGGTATGAGTTGGGATGAATATCGTGAAAAGAGCGTGAAAGACCCGCAAGGCACTGCGCTGGCGGCGAAAAAATCCATGGCGGAACATGTGAAAGCGATGCTGGCTTTCCAAGCCCAAGGTATTCCTACGTTCGATTACGGTAACAACATTCGTCAAATGGCATTGGAAATGGGCGTTGAACATGCGTTTGACTTCCCTGGGTTTGTTCCAGCCTATATTCGCCCACTATTTTGCCGCGGTGTTGGCCCATTCCGTTGGGTGGCGTTATCTGGGGATCCTGAAGATATCTATAAAACGGATGCCAAAGTGAAAGAATTACTGCCAGACGATAAGCATCTGCATCGTTGGCTAGACATGGCGCGTGAACGTATTAGTTTCCAAGGCTTACCAGCACGTATTTGCTGGGTTGGTTTGGGAGATCGCGCCAAATTAGGTTTAGCGTTCAATGAAATGGTCAGAAGTGGCGAAGTTTCTGCACCGATTGTGATTGGTCGTGACCATTTAGATTCAGGCTCGGTAGCGAGTCCAAACCGTGAAACTGAAGCGATGAAAGATGGCTCGGATGCGGTGTCTGATTGGCCGTTACTCAACGCGCTATTAAATACGGCGAGCGGGGCAACGTGGGTATCATTGCATCATGGTGGCGGTGTTGGAATGGGCTTCTCCCAACATTCAGGTGTGGTGATTGTCTGTGATGGTACGGATGCGGCAGCAGAACGTATTGCCCGTGTGCTGCACAATGACCCAGCGACAGGCGTGATGCGCCACGCGGATGCGGGCTATGACATTGCTATCGAATGCGCCAAAGAGAAAAACTTAAACTTACCTATGCTAAAAACACGTTAAGGAGTGCCATTGATGACTAAATTAACTATCCATCCAGGGAAAATGACACTCGACGAATTACGCGTTGTCTTCCAAAAGCCAGTGACTGTCGCGTTAGATAAACATGCCCACAGTGTTATCGAAAAAAGCGTTGCGACCGTAAATCAAATCATTGCGGAAGATAAAACCGCATATGGGATCAATACTGGGTTTGGTTTACTCGCTAACACCCGTATTGCTAGCAAAGATCTGCAATCTTTACAGCGCTCGATTGTGATGTCCCATGCGGCTGGTGTTGGTGAGCCACTGGACGATGATCTGGTTCGCTTGATTATGGTATTAAAAATCAACAGCCTTGCGCGCGGTTTTTCAGGTATTCGCTTGGAAGTGATTGAAGCGCTGATTGCACTGGTTAACGCACAAGTTTACCCATTCATTCCTGCAAAAGGGTCAGTGGGCGCATCTGGCGACCTAGCACCGCTAGCGCATATGAGCTTGATTTTGATTGGTGAAGGGCAAGCGCGCTTTGAAGGCCAATGGCTACCTGCGAAAAAAGCGTTAGAAAAAGCGGGCTTGAAACCATTAACGTTGGAAGCTAAAGAAGGTTTAGCACTCCTGAATGGCACTCAAACCTCGACCGCGTTTGCGTTAAAAGGCTTGTTTGCGGCGGAAAATCTGCTGTTATCTGGCATTGTGTGTGGGGCGTTAAGCGTGGAAGCGACATTAGGTTCACGCAAGCCATTTGATGCGCGTGTCCAAGAAGTTCGCGGTCAAAAAGGTCAAATCGATGTAGCGGCGTTATTCCGCGATGTGTTATCGCCAACGAGTGAATTGTCCCAATCTCACGCAAATTGCTCGAAAGTTCAAGACCCATATTCATTACGCTGTCAGCCTCAAGTGATGGGGGCCTGCTTAACGCAAATCCGTCAAGCGGCAGAAGTGATTTTAATTGAATCTAATGCGGTATCCGATAACCCGCTGGTGTTTACTGATAATGGTGACATTATTTCTGGCGGTAACTTCCATGCGGAGCCAGTTGCCATGGCGTCGGACAATATCGCGCTGGCATTAGCCGAAATTGGTGCATTATCAGAGCGCCGTATTGCGATGTTGATGGACACGCACATGTCCCAATTACCGCCATTCTTAGTTAACAATGGTGGCGTAAACTCCGGCTTTATGATTGCACAGGTGACGGCAGCCGCATTAGCCAGTGAAAACAAAGCATTAGCGCATCCATCTAGTGTGGATAGCTTACCAACATCCGCCAACCAAGAAGACCACGTTTCCATGGCACCAGCAGCAGGTCGCCGTTTATGGGAAATGGCGAAAAACGTGACAGGCATTTTAGCCATTGAGTGGTTATCTGCGTGTCAGGGAATGGATTTCCGCGATGGCTTGAAATCGAGCGAAAAACTGGAAAAAGCCCGTAAAACTCTGCGTGATAAAGTGGCGTATTACGATAAAGACCGTTATTTCGCACCGGATATCGAGGCGGCTATCTCGCTGATTGATCAACATAAACTTGCCACGTTGTTTGCAGCAAACTCGGTTTTTCATTCATAAAAACCAGCAGTTCCTATAAGTAAGTGTTTTAGAAGCAGCCGACTATGTATCGGCTGCGAATTCTCTTCGAAACGACTGATAAAAATACGAAGGACACAACATGCAAAGCACATCACAACTTGCGCGTGGGCTTTCTGCGCGCCACATCCGATTTATGGCCCTCGGTTCAGCAATAGGAACGGGGTTATTCTATGGTTCAGCCAAAGCTATTGAGACTGCCGGCCCGGCCGTTTTACTGGCTTATATTATTGGGGGCGCCGCTGTTTTTATGGTGATGCGCGCGCTCGGTGAAATGGCGGTTCGCAGCCCATTGGCAGGGTCATTCTCCCAATATGCTAGCCACTATTTAGGTCCGCGAGCGGGTTTTTTCACCGGCTGGACATATGTTTTTGAAATGCTAATTGTCTGCTTGGCTGATGTCACGGCATTCGGGGTCTATATGAAACTCTGGTTCCCTGATGTGGCTCAGTGGATTTGGGTGCTCAGTATTATCTGCTTTATCGGTGCCATTAACCTGTGCCACGTAAAAACATTCGGTGAAATGGAGTTTTGGTTGTCGATAGTGAAAGTGGGGGCGATTGTCGCCATGATCGTCGGCGGTGCGGCCATTATGATGTTTGGTTTCGGTCAAGCTGCTGAACATGCGGTTGGGGTATCAAACCTATTTGACCATGGTGGATTTATGCCAAATGGTATCGGTGGGGTTATCGCGTCATTTGCGGTAGTGATGTTTGCCTTTGGTGGAATTGAAGTCATTGGGATCACGGCGAGCGAAGCCAAAAACCCGGAAGTGACTATTCCAAAAGCCATTAATGCGGTGCCTGTACGTATTTTACTGTTCTACGTATTAACGCTATTTGTATTGATGTGCATCTACCCATGGAACCAAATTGGCCAAAATGGCAGCCCGTTTGTACAGATTTTTGATAGTTTAGGCATTTCAGCTGCGGCGAATATCTTGAACGTGGTGGTGATCACCGCTGCCATCTCGGCAATTAACAGTGACATTTTTGGTGCAGGTCGCATGATGTACGGCATGGCTCATGAAGGGCAGGCGCCTAAATCATTCACTAAGTTAACCAAAAATGGGGTGCCATGGATGACCGTCTTAGTCATGGTGCTGGTGCTGTTTATTGGTGTGGTACTGAACTATGTGATCCCCGAAGATGTGTTCTTAGTGATCGCCTCGATTGCTACGTTTGCTACGATTTGGGTTTGGTTAATGATTTTACTGGCACAATTTGCGATGCGCCGTAAGATGACGCCAGAGCAAGTTCAGCAATTGAAATTCCCAGTTCCGATGTGGCCAGTTGCACCTATCCTTGCAATTGCCTTTATGGTGTTTATTTTCGGTGTATTAGGCTATTTCGAAAGTACCCGAATTGCGCTGTATGTGGGTATCGGTTGGCTGCTATTACTCACTATTGCTTACGCGCTATTAGTGAAAAAATCAGGAACGGTGAAAAAACCAGAAAAAACGGCGGAAGAAGTCGAAGAATTAGCGTAACGTTTTTAATATCATGATAGACACTGCGCCCTTGATGAAAATCCGGGGCTCGGTTATTTTTAGCGCCAAAATGCGCAAACAAGTGCTTATCTGCGTATTTTCTTGCATTAATCTGCTGATTTGTCTTTCACTTCGTGGCAAACTTTAGCCATTCAAATTTTCCCTTTTAATCCACAGGCAGGAGAATCCCTTCTTGGAAAAGATCTTCGTTGATGAAGCCGTCGCAGAACTTCATACCATTCAAGACATTTTACGTTGGACCATGAGCCGCTTTAATGCTGCCAATATCTATTATGGTCACGGCACCGATAACCCATGGGATGAAGCTTTACAGTTAGTTTTGCCAAGCCTGTATTTACCGCTGGATTTACCGGATGAGCTACTAACTTCGCGTCTGACTCCAACGGAGCGTCACCGGATTATTGAGCGCGTATTACGCCGTATCAATGACCGTATTCCAGTTGCCTATCTGACTAATAGCTCGTGGTTCTGTGGACATGAATTCTATGTGGATGAGCGCGTGTTGATTCCACGCTCGCCAATTGGTGAGCTGATTAACAACCATTTTGTGGGCTTATTATCTGATGAACCACAAACCATCCTCGACCTGTGCACGGGAAGTGGCTGCATTGCGATTGCCTGCGCCCATGAATTCCCTGAAGCGGAAGTCGATGCAGTTGATATCTCTACGGATGTCTTGGCTGTGACGGAGCAAAACATTGCGAATCACGGTTTAGAGCACCGCGTGATCCCAATTCGTTCTGACCTATTCCGTGATATGCCAGACGTTAAATATGACCTGATCGTTACCAATCCACCGTATGTGGATGCAGAAGATATGGACGATCTGCCGCAAGAGTTCCGTGTCGAGCCTGAGCTGGCACTGGCAGCCGGTAGCGATGGTCTGAAACTGGTTCGCCGCATTCTCGCTAATGCTCCACGCTTCTTAACCGAAGAGGGAATTTTAGTGTGCGAAGTGGGTAACAGCATGGTGCATCTGATTGAGCAATATCCAGATATTCCATTTATCTGGTTAGATTTCGAATTTGGTGGTGATGGTGTGTTTATGTTAACCCGCGAACAGTTGGTTGAACATCACGAGCACTTTGCTCTTTATATTGATTAATATATTAATTAATAAAGAGTTGCGTTACTCGGCATAATCAAATAAAACATAATAATTACGCATAACATCATATTTCTTAACAAGTATAAGAATCGCAAGCAAATAGGAAACAGGGAATGGCTGGAAATTCAATTGGGCAACTGTTTCGTGTGACCACCTTTGGAGAGTCACACGGGCTAGCATTAGGCTGCATCGTTGACGGTGTTCCGCCGGGACTCGCACTGACAGAAGCAGATTTACAAATCGACTTAGATCGCCGTCGTCCGGGCACATCGCGCTATACTACGGCGCGTCGTGAACCCGACCAAGTGAAAATTCTATCGGGAGTTTTCAACGGAGTGACGACAGGCACCAGTATCGGTCTATTAATTGAAAATACCGATCAGCGTTCCCAAGACTATGGTGCGATTAAAGACGTGTTCCGTCCAGGGCACGCCGATTACACGTATGAACAGAAATATGGCCTGCGCGATTATCGCGGTGGCGGGCGTTCATCCGCCCGTGAAACAGCGATGCGTGTTGCTGCGGGTGCGATTGCCAAGAAATACCTGCAAGAGAAATTCGGGATTCAAATTCGCGCATGTTTGACCCAAATGGGCAGCGTAGAGTGTGAAATTAAAGATTGGTCGCTTGTCGAAGAAAATCCATTCTTCTGCCCTGATCCGAGCAAATTGGATGCCCTTGATGAGCTGCTACGTGGCTTGAAAAAAGAGGGTGACTCCATCGGTGCGAAAGTCACCGTTGTAGCTGAAAATGTCCCAGCGGGTATAGGTGAGCCAGTCTTTGACCGCCTAGATGCGGATATCGCCCATGCGCTGATGAGCATTAATGCGGTAAAAGGCGTAGAAATTGGCGATGGTTTTGGTGTGGTGAGCTTAAAAGGCAGTGAAAACCGCGATGAAATCACTCGCCACGGTTTTGCGTCTAACCACGCCGGTGGGATTTTAGGGGGCATTAGCAGTAGCCAGCCAATTATTGCCCATATCGCCATGAAACCGACCTCTAGCATTACCGTTTCAGGGAAAACCTTGAATCGTGATGGTGAAGAAGTTGAGATGATCACCAAAGGTCGCCATGACCCTTGTGTGGGTATTCGCGCGGTGCCTATCGCGGAAGCGATGATGGCAATTGTGCTGATGGATCACTTCTTGCGTCACCGCGGGCAGTGTGCGGATGTTGTGCCAGCAGTGGCGCCATTCGAATAAATCATTGACGTTTTTCAGTGGATATTCTTGCTTGGCAAGGGTATCCACTGTGAGTTAAAGGTTGGGATGAAACCTCGATTATAATCCATCCGGGCTGTGATATTGTTTAGCTTTCAATAAGATAATCAATAGATAACAAATCTGCATCGTGATAGTTCACTTATCTGGAATGTAAAATGGATTGGCTTACCGCCGTTGCGCCTGAAGTCTACGCTCTGTTGTTTTTTGTCGCTCTACTTGCCGGTTTTATTGACTCTATCGCAGGGGGCGGTGGTTTACTGACTATTCCTGCGCTGCTTTCTGTGGGGATCACTCCCGTGGAAACCTTGGCGACCAATAAATTACAAGCTATCGGTGGGTCATTCTCCGCCACACTCTATTTTGCACGGCGTAAAGCCATTAATTTGCGAGAGCAAATCTTCCCCGTGATCATGACGATGATTGGGGCAATGCTCGGGGCGATTTTAATCCAATCCATTGATACCGCTTTTTTAAAGCAGTTGCTGCCAGTGATGGTCATCTGCGTCGGGCTTTATTTCTTACTCACGCCATCTTTGGGGGTGCAAGATAGGCCTCAGCGCGTTAGTATGCCAATTTTTGGGGTTGCTGCGGGGATGGGAATTGGTTTTTATGATGGCGCATTTGGCCCAGGAACTGGCTCTTTTTTAGCGCTCGCTTATGTCTTGCTATTAGGGTATAACCTCGCCAAAGCCACCGCCCATGCAAAATTGTTAAATTTCGCCTCCAATTTTGGATCTTTGATCTTTTTTATTATCGGAGGTCATGTTCTTTGGGTGCTCGGGTTTGTTATGCTTGCCGGCCAAATGGTTGGTGCGAGACTTGGTGCTCGCTTAGTGTTAACCAAAGGACAAAAACTTATCAGGCCGATGATCGTCGTGATTTCACTCTTAATGAGTATTAAGCTGTTAAATGACAGCCACGGTGACGAGATTAAAGCTTGGTTTCTCACATTATTTTAAGATGATTTAAGCGTTCCATGACTCAACATCATTATCAGCAACTTATTGATATTTTCGAACAGTGTTTCGGCGAAGAGTACAATACCAAATTGGTAAAAGGGGACGACGAGCCTATCTATTTACCAGCCGATGACACCACGCCATACAGCCAAATTGTATTTGCACACGGCTTTTTTACCAGTGCTCTCCATGAAATTTCTCACTGGTGCATTGCTGGGGAAAAACGTCGCCAGCAAGTGGATTACGGTTATTGGTACTGCCCAGATGGTCGCGATGAGAAAACCCAGTGTGACTTTGAAGTGGTTGAAATTAAACCACAAGCGCTAGATTGGTTTTTCTGTGTGGCAACGGGCATCCCGTTTAATGTGAGTTGCGACAATTTAGAAGGGGATTTCGAACCCGACCGTATCGCTTTTATGCGCAAAGTGCATGCCCAAGTGATGGAGTACCTCGAAAAAGGTATCCCAGAGAGACCGCTGCGCTTTATTAATGCGTTACAATCGTTTTACAATACACCTCCACTTTGCGCGGAACTGTTCCCTTATCCGGAAGATATTTTCGCCTAATAGAATCACTCACTATAGTTAAGGATTAAGCATGCTTGCGGATTTTGAAACACGCATACTGACAAAAATTGATGATATGGTTGAACACGCCAGCGATGATGAGCTGTTTGCTGGTGGCTATCTGCGTGGTCACTTAACCCTTGCTGTAGCAGAGCTGGAAGAAGAGAACGAAACCAGTGTTGATGCACTGTATCAGCGCGTTGAGCTGAGTATCCAAAACGCCATTAAAGCAGGTGAATTGACCCCGCCAGACCAAGTTTTGGTGCTGGGTATGTGGAAAACACTGTTAGATACCGTGCGTTAGTTTTATGGACTCTATTGACCGCATGTATTCTATTCGATTAGCAACCCATGAAGATGCCCAATTTTTACCTGAGGTAGAAGCGTCTGCGGGGCAGACTTTTGCCGGACATCCGAAGTTTGATTGGATTGCCCAAGGTGAAGTTCAACCGGAAGAAAACCACGTTGAGTGTATTGCGAATGGCTTAGAGTGGCTTGCTGTGGATAATCATGATCAGCCAGTTGGCTTTATTATGGCGGAGCATTTGAGTGATAGCCTGCATATTGTGGAGCTTTCAGTCCAGCAGTCAGCGCAAGGGCAGGGTTTAGGTAAGCGGCTTATTCAGCAGGTTATCGAGTTCGCTCAGTCCCTACAGATTGGTCAGGTTACACTAACCACATTTCGTGATATTCCGTGGAATGCGCCATATTATCAGCGCCTTGGTTTTTCGATAATGGAAGAGGTGCAATTGACGAGTGAATTACAAGATATCTTGCAACACGAAGTGGATGCAGGGTTTCAAGCGATAGATCGCTGTGCTATGCAGTTGAACGTGAATTAAGTTTAATATTGATTCGTACAGAGGGCTTCCAAATGGAAGCCCTTGAGGTTGATGACAAAGAGGGATAAAAGCGTGGTTTTTCCCTCTTTGTGTTATCAGGCGAAAATCAATAAATTGATTTTCCTCGTTAATTTTACAACCCAAAAGAGCCATTTCCAAACCTGATGGTTTGTCAATGGTCTGAGGGCTTCCAAATGGAAACCCTTTTTCGTTTCTGCTTCTTTCACTTATGCTTCTTTCGTGGTGATTGGGCGTCCCGCCAATAACTTTCTCACCCAAAAACGATTTGGATGTAATGCGGAAAGTACGTCATCGTCAGCAGGCATGGGTTCATCAAAAATTTGCGCCGCGAGGATTTCTGCACACAGTGGGGCCGTGGAAAGTCCTCGAGCCCCTAATGCACCGAATACAAACAGGTCAGGATAAGCTGGGGATGGGGCAACGGCGTGTTCGTGGCGCAGTTGGTCAGGTAAATCCGCATATTGCTGCATTAAAGCATCAAAGTCAGGCACATTGCCGAGTAGCGGCATATGGTCGCGGATCACGCAGCGGATCCCTTGGCGAGATTGTTGGTCAGAGATATCCACCTGCGCCGTCCAATCCACATCCGGTAAGCTGGTGAGCAATTTTTGCAGATTTTCTTGCTGCTCTTCCTTAGAGTATTCAAGACTCAAATTATCGCGTTGATAACTCGCCCCCAAGCAGTGGTGCTGGTTTGTGGTATCTTCCGGCGTCATATAACCTTCGAAGCACAACACGGTTTTTAATTGCTGCAATGTTGGGTTTGTCGGAATATGGCTCACTTGCCCACGAACAGGGGTGATAGGCAGGTTCTGAGTCTGCTCAAATTGATTCAGCAAATGGCCATTGGCAATCACCACCGTTTGATGATGGGCTGTTTGCTGGTTATCGAATGTCAGTTCCCAACCGTTTTCTGAACGTTGTAAGCCGGTGACTGACAGACCAAAGTGGAATTTAACGCCTTCTTCAGCGAGTTTTTGCGCTAAGCTTTCGCATAATTGCGCAGGGCATAGCCAGCCGCCAGAGGGGTAATAAATACCTCGATGATTGACATCCACACCACTAAGTTCACTGAGTTGTTGCCTATCTTTGCCAACAACAAACTCTTCCGGCCATTCGGTTTGCAGCATGTTGTCGATTTTTTTGGTGGATTTAGGGTTATACGCCATTTGGCTTACCCCACACCATTGCCCATTAAATTCGATACCTTGCGTGCTCAGTTGCTGATAAAAGCGAGTGGCAAACGGGAAGCCACTGACAAAAAAGCGCTCTAGGGCATTATCGTTCCCGGTTAATAGGGGGTAGACTGCACCTTGGCGGTTTCCAGACGCATTTTGGGCGACTTGCTGGTCTTGACAGTAAATAGTGACATTCACACCGCGTTTCCTGAGTGAACGGGCTAAGGTGAGGCTGGCAATACCACCGCCAATAATCGCGATATCATCGGTATGAGATGCGGGTTGACGCGCAAACCAAGGTGCCATCGGGCGAGTCAGATTATTTTCTAGTACCCCCGTTAGCATTTGACGTTTCTGACCAAATCCTTTGGTCTTCATGATTGTAAAGCCCGCTTGCTGTAATCCACGTTTAACAAATCCAGCAACCGTAAAGGTGGCAAATGTTCCACCTTTACGTGCAAATTTTGCCATTGCAGCGAACAACTGTTCGCTCCACATCTGCGGGTTTTTGGAAGGGGCAAAACCATCTAGAAACCACGCATCTATCTTATTGTTTAAATTGTCATTAAGTATGGATACTTGCGTATTTACATCACCAATCCATAAATCGAGGGTGATTGCACTATTTTCTAAAATAATTCGATGGTTACCGGGTAAGGCGGGTGGCCACTGTTCGCATAATTGCTCTGAAAGCTCGGCTAACTCTGGCCAACAACGGTGTGCGGCGATTAAATCGGCTTTTGATAAAGGGTATTTTTCGAAGCTAATAAAATGTAATCGTTGTAATTTTGCATTGGGGTTTTCGGCTTTGAATTGGTTGAAGGCCTGCCATAAAGCGAGAAAATTCAATCCAGTACCAAATCCTGTCTCGGCAATCACACAAGTTTCATCTTGGTGTGTTAGAAATCGCTGTGGAAAATGGTTTCCCTGCAAAAACACATGGCGACTCTCTTCTAAGCCATTTTGGTTAGAAAAATAGATGTCTTCAAACTGTTCTGAAATCGGTGTGCCTTCCTCATTCCAACTGAGGTGAGCGGTTTGTACAGCTGTCTTTTTCACGTTTAAGCCCGTTATTGCAAAATCATATTCAAATTCTAACGCTGATATCACTGTAAGGCTACCGTCACATAAAAGCCTTATTTGTGTCATGATAAAAAAAATACAAATATTTACCCTGATCGGACTTGTTCAGCGTACAAGTGTAAGCTAAAGTGACACCTGTAATCCCGTAATCATATAATTATAGACATGAGGTAACGAATGAAGCGTGCAGTCATAACTGGCCTAGGTATTGTTTCCAGCATTGGTAATAACCAGGAAGAAGTACTGGCTTCTCTGAAGGAAGGTCGTTCCGGGATCACTTTCTCAGAAGAATTTAAAGAGGCAGGGCTGCGTAGCCATGTCTGGGGTGATGTCAAGCTGGATACTGAAGGTCTGATTGACCGTAAGGTCCGCCGTTTCATGAGTGATTGCTCTGTCTATGCTTACCTGTCAATGGAACAGGCGATTAAAGATTCAGGTTTAGCGGAAGACCAAGTGTCTAACCTGCGTACGGGTGTTGTTGTTGGCTCTGGTGGTGGTTCTCCTCGTAACCAAGTAGCTGGCTCTGACGGTATGCGTGCAAAAGGTCTGCGTGGTGTGGGTCCATATATGGTGACTCGTGCAATGGCTTCCGGTATTTCTGCTTGCTTAGCAACCCCGTTCAAAATCAAAGGCGTTAACTACTCCATCAGCTCTGCATGTTCAACGTCTGCACACTGTATCGGTCACGCGGTTGAACTGATTCAACTGGGCAAACAAGATGTTGTGTTTGCTGGTGGCGGTGAAGAACTGAGCTGGGAAATGACCTGTGAGTTCGATGCAATGGGCGCGTTGTCAACTAAGTACAACGAAACTCCATCAAAAGCATCAAGAACTTATGACCAAGACCGTGATGGTTTCGTTATTGCGGGCGGCGGCGGTATCGTCGTGGTTGAAGAGTTAGAGCATGCATTAGCACGTGGCGCACACATTTACGCAGAAGTCGTTGGCTACGGCGCAACGTCTGACGGTGCTGATATGGTGGCTCCATCGGGCGAAGGCGCAGTGCGTTGTATGCAAATGGCAATGCAGGGTGTTGATAAAATCGATTACATCAACACACACGGCACTTCAACGCCAGTCGGTGATACTAAAGAGTTAGAAGCTATCCAAGAAGTGTTTGGTCACGATTGCCCTGCACTTTCTGCAACCAAAGCGATGACAGGTCACTCTTTAGGCGCAGCGGGCGTTCAAGAAGCGATTTATAGCTTGCTGATGTTAGAACATGGCTTTATCGCACCAAGCATCAACGTTGAAAATTTAGATGAGAAAGCGAAAGGCTTGAATATCATCACCCAACCAACTGAGCAAGCACTGAATACAGTGATGTCTAACAGCTTCGGTTTTGGTGGTACCAACGCAACGTTAGTGATGAGCAAATACAAAGCATAAGTTTCATTCACTGAAATGCACTGCATAGAAAGCGAGGGCTAAGGCTCTCGCTTTTTTTATGGCTTAATTATTGTCGCCACCATAATCATCATTTTATTAAATTACCGTAATGAAAATAGTGCCATGATATTTGCTCCATTAATGTATCAATAAGGAGCTAATATGGATTTCACACGGTGTAAGATTTGGAAAAATGATTTAAAAATTTTGGGTAATGCATTGATTAAAAGTATTAAGGGGCTGTTCCCTGCCAAAATTAAGCGTGCATTTAACACTAAAATCACGTTTCCACTTTTTGAAAAACGACAAAAAGAAGCGGTTCAGATTTTCACACCACCATCAAAACATGTTTATTATGGCGAAGACGCGAGTAATAAAAATGTTACCTTGCTGAGTTATACGAAATATCCGTTTTATTAATAAAAAGTTTGCCCCGAAATCTTTATGGGGCAAATTTTATTGACCACACAAACCGCTCAGCCCACTGAATATTGACGTTCTCACGACGATTATCAGAGTTATCCGCAAGTATCTTACCTCTAAGCTGCGTATAAATGCGTTAGACAAAATTTAATTAAAAAGAAAGGTAGATAAGATGGCGTATTGGACGGCGAAGAGTGTTCCTGAATTAGCAGGATTAGAGAGAAAAGAGCAAGGGCGCTTGTTTCGTCAATGCCTGAAAGAAGGTAAAAAACGCATGGGCGCGAAATATTGGAAGCTCACTGGACTCGCGGTTTTACTTTCCGCCGTATTGGCCTTCATGTTGTTTTTCTTTGGTTTCTTTTCTGGTGGCTTTCTAGGCGGCGCATTGTTAGGCGGTATGATCGGTGCCTTGTTTGTCTTTATTGTACAAACGCCAACCATTGATGTGGGTCGCGAATGGCTACGTGAGCAGGGATACCCGAAATTAGAAAATCAGTGAGCTAGTAAACAAAAAAAGCCCCATTTTCATGGGGCTAAGTCTTTCAGTCATAACGTACAGTTTGGAATTATGCTTTCGCAGTTTGATGACGGCGTTTACGAATAAGCTTCACAATCGGTGGTAACACCAGCACCAACACCGCCAGAATTAATAAGCTCTTAGAAATCGTACTGCTCCACAGAATATTAAAATCCCCATTACTGATAGACAACGAGCGGCGCAGGTTTTGCTCTAACATCTCACCCAAAACAAATCCGAGGATCAGCGGGGATAGTGGGAAATTCATCTTCCTTAAGATATAGCCGAATACCCCAAGCCCCATCATCAGTAACAAGTCAAAAGTGGTGCTATGTACGGCGTAAACACCCACTGCAGAGACACAAGCAATCGCAGGGACTAAGAACCACAGCGGTACGGTGAGCATTCGAGTGAATAGACCAATCAGCGGAATATTCATTACTAACAACACAACGTTAGCGATAAGCAGCGCGGCAATTAATCCCCAAACGATATGTGGCTGTTCAGTAAACATCCCCGGACCCGGAGTGATGTTATACAGGGTCAGTGCCCCCATCATAACCGCTGTCGTCCCCGAACCCGGAACACCGAGAGTTAACATCGGAATAAATGACCCACAAGCAGAGGCGTTATTGGCGGCTTCAGGTGCCGCGACACCGCGAACATCTCCTTCACCAAATGTCCCTTTATCACCGGCAATTTTTTTCTCTGTCATATAGGTGATGGCGCTGGCGATAGTTGCCCCCGCACCCGGCAAAATTCCTACAAAGAAGCCAATAAATGAGGATCGTAATGTTGGGCCAGCACAGGCTTTAGCCTCTTTCTTGCTAAATAACATTCGACCCGTTTTGCGGATTAATCCTTGTCCGGTCGCGGTGCCTTCTAGCATGAGTAATATTTCACTCACAGAGAACAGTCCAATAACCACGACGATAAACTGAACGCCATCGGATAGGTTAACGCTGTCAAAGGTAAAACGGTATTCCCCAGAGTTGGCATCGACACCGACGGTCGCTAGCGCCAAACCAATCAATGCTGCGAGCAGCGATTTGACGGGGTTTTGGCTCATCATGCTGCCTAAACACGCGATAGCAAAAACCATCAACGCGAAATATTCAGCAGGCCCGAAAGCGAGCGACCATTGTGCCAGTAAAGGTGCAAATAAAATGATCCCAACAATCGCAATGGTGGAACCGATAAATGAACTGACGGCAGAAATCGAGAGCGCGATACCGCCTTGGCCTTGCTTCGCCATCGGATAACCATCTAACGTGGTCATAATCGCCGCGGCGTCACCGGGAACGTTCAATAGGATGGCGGAAATTCGTCCTCCGTACTCGCATCCTAGATAGACGGTAGCCAGTAAAATAAGTGCGGATTCGGCCGGTAGCTTGAGCGCAAACGCTAAGGGTAATAATATCGCTACGCCGTTGATAGGGCCTAAACCCGGTAACATGCCGACAATCGTGCCGATGAAACAGCCAATCAGCCCGATCATAATATTTTGCGGGATCAGCGCTACCTCAAAGCCTTGAGATAAATACATCCACGTTTCCATACTTTTCTCCTTAGCTAAAAAGTTCGCCGATGGGCAATGTCACATCGAGCAATTTGTCGAAGGCGTAAAACAGCGAAAGACCAAGAATCGGACCGGAAATCAGAGCGGCTATCGGGGTTGCACCAAATAACAGGGCAACGCTGATGGTTAATAAGGTGGTCGCTAATGGGAATCCTAACCACTCAAACGCCCATGCATAAATAACTAATGCAATGATTAACAAGACTAAACGGCGCAAGACATAAGGCTTTGGCCATTCAACCGTTTCTTGGCGACCCAGTAGAAGTGCGAGTGCGCACAGGGTCATTAATGACAGTATGGCTATCGGGAAGGGGCGGGGGCCCAGTGGTTCATAGGTAAACTCACTTTGGATGCCCCAGCCGATATACAGCCCGATCCCACACAGTATTAGCCAGACTATGGCAAATATGCGTTGGCTCATGGTGACTCCGTTATTTCGCTAATCCGAAGGAACGCGCTTGCTCACGGTAGTTCTCAACTTCTTTTTTCACGTAAGCGTCCAATTCTGGGCCCGATAGGTTGTATTCAAACAAGCCACGTAATTCACGTTGCTTTTTAAACTCGTCGGTTTGTTGTAATTTTTGGAAGGCTTCAACCCATTGGTTGTAATCCGCATCGGACACTTTTGGTCCCATATAGAATCCGCGAATAATTGGCCAAACAATGTCGTAGCCTTGCTCTTTAGCAGTTGGAATATTGGATAAGGCATCTGGTAAGCGTTTATCGGCGTACACTGCTAGGATGCGAATTTTTCCGTCGCTGATATACGGGGTCATTTCACTAATATCGCCGGAGATCACTTGGACGTGGTTGCCTAACAAGGCTGTCAGTGTTTCACCGCCGCCTTCGAAAGCCACATAGCGCATTTTACGTGGGTCTAAGTCGATAGCTTTGGCCAGTAGCGCCGTTTTCATCCAATCTTGGCTACCGATAGAGCCACCCGCACCAAAGACAATGCTGTTTGGATCTTTTTTGAAGGCGTCCATCAGTTCGCCTAAAGTTTTATAAGGGGAGTCGGCACGTACGGCAATCATGCCATAGTCGCTGCCAACACTTGCTAGCCAGCGAACATCATTTTCGTTGTAACGACCAAATTTACCTTGAGCAAGGTTGAGTAAGGAGCCACCAGAGAATGCAACGATGGTGCCCGGCTCTGCTGGGCGTTGAGCCACGATGGCGTTGTAAGCAACGGCACCAATTCCACCTGGCATATAAGTCACACGCATCGGTTTTTCGATCTCTTTGGTTTCCAGCATGGAGACTTGAACAAGTTTACAGGTTAAATCAAAGCCACCGCCAGGTTTGGCAGGGGCTATACATTCTGTTCTTTCGGGTAACGCCATTGCTTGGTTAACGCCAACTAAAAAAATTGCTGCTGCTAAGGCATTGATTGTGAACTTCTTCATGCTTCATTCCTCACTAGACAATAATTAAGTTACTTGGTTGTTGTTGGTTATGTCGCTGTCGATGAATAGCTTTGGACAATGTTGGTTCGCTATGCATCATTGTATTGAGAACCTTTCATTTACCTTTCATTAACAAATAAAATTATTTTTATGTGATACATATCAGATTGTTTTATATTTACTCTTCTTGGTCGTGTTAATTTAATGTTAATTTTTATTTGTGGTAGCAGGTTAACGAAGGATAGTTGTGATAGCTTCGGTAAAAATCACGTTTAACACTTTTCATTCAATCGAGAGAGTGCCAACTTATACGCATAAATAATCATAATGAGTGGGCGACTAATGAGAATGTTATTGGTTGAAGATCATGACGAGTTGTCTTTGTGGTTACAGAAAGCCTTAACGGCATCGGGATTTGCTGTGGACATCGCCAGTGATGGTTACATCGCCGATCAGCTATTACAAACCGAAAATTATTCGTTGGTGGTCTTGGATGTTTCATTACCACGAATGAGTGGCTTAGATGTATTAGCCCAGATGCGCAAACGTCATCAAGAAACACCTGTTCTGCTATTAACGGCGAACTCAGATGTGGCCGACCGCGTGAAAGGGCTGAATGCAGGGGCGGATGATTACCTGACCAAACCCTTTGATATCGCTGAATTAGAGGCTCGAGCGCGTGCGCTCTTACGCCGTAGTCAAGGGAATGTGAATAGCGACCAATGTTTTGGTGACCTCTGTTTTCATGATGACGGTTATTTTTCACTGAAGGCAGAACCGTTAGGTTTAACGCCGCGAGAATACGCGGTATTGAATACACTTTTTCATCGCAGAGGGCGACCTGTTTCAAAAACACAATTATTTGAGCAGGTATTCTCGCTGTCGGATGAAGCCAATTTACAAAGTATTGAACTGTATGTGCATCGGGTTCGTAAAAAACTCACAGGTTCAGATATCAATATCAATACTTTACGCGGATTGGGATACCGATTAGAGCAGTGTAGTGTATGAAATTAGTCTCTCATCCACGCTCTCTCTTTCATCAGTTGCTGCTTTTTTTCGGTATCCCCCTCATTTTGTTGGGAAGTTTCTCCGTTTATACCCACTATTATAGCGCTAAAAACGCGGCAAACCTCGCTTATGACCGGACATTACTGGCGTCGGCGAGAACCGTGGCGGAACGCTTACAGGTGGTGGATGAACATCTTTCTGTGAACGTTCCTTATGTGGTGCTCGATAGCTTTGAGCTGAATAATAATGACCGTCTGTTTTACCAAGTCATCGCCCCTCACGGGGAAACCATTTCTGGTTATGATGACCTACCGCCAATCCCGCCTTATTGGATGCGCTCTCAACATTACACTGCTTTAGTCTACTTTTATGATGCGGAATACATGGGGCTGCCCATTCGTGTGGCGACCTTTTTCCAGCCGATTAACGAAGGTGGTATCCAGGGCATGGTGGAGATCCGCGTTGCTGAAACGGTGTATGCTCGGCAAGATTTCGCCAATCAACTGCTGATCTCTGCGCTGATGAGCCAAGGTACCGTGGTGGTCGTGACGCTGATATTGGCGTATTTACTGTTGCGTAAGCTATTAACGCCACTGAAAAAACTCTCTAATTTAATGCTCGGTCGCGCTGCGAATGACCTCACACCAATCCCGAATGTGTTGCCATGGTCGGAACTTTCGCCGCTTGTAGATGCCTTGAACCGCTATGTGGAGCGGTTAAAACGGATGTTAAAGCGTCAAGAACGTTTCAGTGCGGATGCTTCCCATCAACTAAAAACCCCGCTAGCCGTATTAAAAACGCAAGTTTCAGTGGCACTTAATAGCGATGATGAGCAACAGAAGCAACAAAGTTTGCAGGCGATTAATAAAACCTTGGATAACACTATCGTATTAACTGACCGCTTATTGCAGCTTGCGCGTTTAAAAGAGCACGAAAAAGAGGCGATCAGACTTTATCGTGCGGTTAATTTGGTGGAAATTGTTCAGCAAGTCTGTTTTACCCGTTTGGGACAATCCGAGAGTAAACAGATTGATTTAGGCTATGAAGGATTAGAGCATTGCTGGGTCAAAGGGGATGCTATTTTGCTGGCGGAAATGTGTGCGAACCTGATTGATAATGCGATTAAATATACCCCTGAACAGGGGATTGTTACGGTGCGAATCGTGGCAGATGAAAGTCGCAATTCCATGATTAAACTGGAAGTTGAAGACTCAGGGCCGGGTATCGAAAATAAATATATTCACCGTTCATTAAAAGCCTTTAGGCGCTTGAATAATGCCAAAGGACTGGAAGGTTCAGGGCTGGGCTTGGCGCTTGTAAAAGATATCGCCAGTTATCACGGCTCAGAATTGCAGTTGCTAAAGAGTGAACATCTCGGCGGGTTGTTGGTGCGGATCACCTTGAAAGCGAGTCGGGCACCGAAGAAAGCTTAGTGGGTACTTTGTTATTATCTAGTTGCACCTAAAAACGGTCATTATCCAATTTATGCCCCTTTTTAGGTGCTGTAAGTTTAGAGGCGAAATCAATTGGATATAAAACAAAGCCCCATAACCTTGAAGTAGATTTATGGGGCTTTTAATCAACCGAGCTATTAGCTATTAATGTGGCTTACTGGCAAGTATCTTCTTCTAACGCTTTTTTCTTGCGGGAAAATACTTGAGTGAGCGGGGTGCGTAGCTGTTGAGCTAACATCACACCGAGTAACACGATACCGCCCCCAATTAAGTGGTAACTCTTTAACTCTTCCCCAAGGGTGAATACCGCGATAATGGCAGTAAATACAGGGGCAAGGTTCATAAAGATAGAGGTGGTATTGGCGCCTAAGCGGAGAACACCTTGGATCCACATTGCGGGTGCCAGAATCGATGCGGCAATCCCTGCGAATAAAACTAACCCGATATTATTGCTGTTAAGGCTTACATCATCTGCCATCAAGAAGTTTGGAATTAATAATAAAACCCCAAAGAATACCTGAACATACAGGGAGTCCCAGCTAGAAAGTTGAATCGACCAGCGCTTAGTTAATACCCCGTATAGGGCATAAGCGGCGGAAGCGACGATCATCAGCAATTCGCCTTGACCCAATCCATTATCCAGTAATGAGCTTGGGTTTCCTTGGCTGACTAGCCAAGCCAATCCAAACAGAGACAGAACGGAACCAACAACAATCCCAACGGTTGGGATCACCCTCAGAACAAAAATACTAATCACCACAGTTAATAGCGGAATAAATGAGTTCATAACACCCATAAATGTCGCGCTTACCGTATGTGCGGCATAGTAAGCCAAACTTTGATATAGCATCATCCCCAGAGCACCTAAGATGGCCAGTTGCCACCAATGTTGCTTAACCACTTTGGCATGGCGCAGTACCGAGCGCAGAACAAATGGGGTCATGACTAAAAATGCCAGAGCCCAGCGATAAAACGAAATGGCAGCAGGGTCAATTGCCGTTGCAGCGGCTTTGTTGACGATGGCATTTATGGACCATAATAAAACCGCGGTCAGCGGAAACAGGAAATATTTCATTAACAACGTTCTCCCTAATCAGTCACAGGAGTATACATCTGTCCGAAATATTATATATACTGATATTCAGACAATCGATAACGCTTTTCAGACAGCCTATGAATAATTTAAAAAGTGATGTTCTGCAGATTAACGAATGCAATATTATTGAGCCTGAATTTATTGCCTTACGTCATGAACAAATCAACCAGCAAACCGAATACAAATCCCATTCCCATACCTTTGGTCAATTGTTGTATGTGGTTTGCGGAATTATGGAAATGGAAGTGGAAGGCAAGCATTATATGGCACCGCCAGAGTTTTGCATCTGGATCCCTGCCAATACCCAACATGCGAGTTTTAATAAGCAGAGTGTTAAATTTCGTATTATTGATTTCGCCCAAGCCTATACGCCGCGACTGGCGAGTAAGGCCTGTGTTGTACGATTAAGTCCCATTTTCCACACGATTATGACGGATATGTATCAACGGGGCATTGTGCAGCCCGAAACCGAGCAGGATATTCGTTTGGGAGAAGTGTTGATTGACCAGTTTGCCATTTCACCGTGCCAAGATACCTATTTACCCACCAGCAAAGATAAATTGTTAGCGCCTATTTTAGCGGAGTTACAGCAAGATCCTGCGGATAATACAACGCTTGCCCAGTGGGCAAAACGGGCCTATACCTCGGAGCGAACGTTATCTCGCCGTTGCCAACAAGAGCTGGGTATGTCATTCAGCGAGTGGCGCCAGCGACTGCGTTACTTACATGCAGTGGCAGGGCTGGATAAAGGTAAAAGTGTCCATGAAGTTGCCTTGGATGTGGGGTATAGCTCGGCATCCGCATTTATTGCAATGTTCCAGCAAATTTCAGGGGTCACTCCAGACCGATTTCGGATGAAAGAGCTGACCCCATAGTAGAGGGAAAATCAATATACATAATCGTATTTGATATTAGCGTGGTAGTTGTACACGCTATCTTTCCCTCCGTGTTCATCTTTAATTAATGTGGTGATATTTTTTTCCGAGTCGGTGCATCTTCCGAACGTATTCCAGCTTTTACATGTTGTCATGGTTGTTTCGGTGGTAAAAAATTCTTCAATAGTTTTTTCGATTAACGGTCTGTCATTATCATCATAGGTAAACTCTTTGACGGTTGAGTCAGACTGCATACGAACTAAGCGATTTTTCGCATCATAATGGAAGGCTGTTTTCACACTATCATTTTCGAGCGTACTGACTCGGTTGGATTCAGATAATCGTCCTTTATCATCAGTTAAAAAAGTAGTGACAGCTCTCGTTAACATGCGCTCTTTGTCGAGCGTCGTTGTATAAGAAGAATCTTTGGCTTCGGTTATTTTTCCATTCTGATCAGTGAAAAACTTCCCGTTCATTTTTTGCTGCAAGATAGTTTTTTCTACATTATCTTGATTAATAACAGACAGTTTAAATGCGGATTTGTAGTCCCAACCGTGACCATTTTTTTTCATGCTCATATCAATGGATTTGACGGATACGCTGTCGTGGATGCTGAATTTGACAACTTCATGACCCGTTAATTCGATTAAGGCTCCACAATCATCAAACTTCGTTTGAACCGTGTTGTTAATATAGTCATCTTGGCTGGTGGTGTGTAAATTCATCTCTTTCAATGCGTCGTTAAAAGGGCGCTCTTGAGCAAAGACGAAATTATTAAAATTGTTGATAGCGAGGGTGTCCGCAGAGCAGTTTTGTTCGCCAGCATAGGCATAAAACGAGCACATTAGGGGTAGCGACAGTAATACTTTTTTCACAATCAATATGCCTTTCAAAATAAATGTCTTCCTGAAAAATGAATAACTTTTAATGTAGTTTTGCTGATTAAACATGAAATCCTTGGGATTAGGTAGTCAGACTCATCTGTAAGTTTGTTTAATAAAAAGAAAAATTAAATGTCACCGATTAGACTATTAATTTCAACCAAAAGCATTGTCATGTAAATGATTCAGCCTATCGACGATTTGGAGTATAGTGTGGCAGCCAAATCGGGCATGACACACATTCTATTGGGACGAATTCCGTGAAAATTTTGGTTGATGAAAACATGCCATATGCTCAAACACTATTTAGTGAGCTAGGCGAAGTTAAAGCAGTACCAGGGCGCCCAGTGCCAGAACAGGAACTGACTGATGCAGATGCATTAATGGTGCGCTCAATTACCAAAGTGAATAAATCATTACTGAGCAATACGCCAGTAAAATTCGTCGGCACGGCAACAGCAGGGTTTGACCACGTTGATACCCAGTGGCTTGCCGAAGCCAATATTGGATTCTCTTCAGCGCCAGGGTGCAATGCCATTGCTGTCGTTGAGTATGTTTTTTCGGCATTACTGATGCTGGCGGAGCGCGATAATTTTGATTTACGCGATAAAACCGTAGGGATAGTGGGTGTCGGGAATGTGGGAGGGCGCTTGTATAAACGTCTGCAAGCGTGGGGCGTTAATACCGTATTATGTGACCCTCCTCGAGCAGATAAAGGAGACCAAGAAGTTTTTGTTCCATTCGATTCGTTACTGGAACAGGCTGATATTTTAACGTTCCACACACCGCTTAATATGGCGGGTGAATATTCCACTTTCCATTTAATGGATGAGTCTCGATTGGCAAATTTACGCGACGGTACCATTTTGATTAATGCGAGCCGTGGTGAAGTGGTGGATAACCAAGCGCTATTACAGTTGCTTGAACAAGGTAAGCCGCTGAGTGTGGTATTGGATGTATGGGAACCTGAGCCTGATCTGGATACAGAATTGCTGGCATATGTGGATATCGGTACGCCGCATATTGCAGGCTATACTTTAGAAGGAAAAGCAAGAGGAACAACCCAAGTCTTTGAAGCTTATTGTGAATTCCTAGGTAAACCTGCGAACGTGTCTCTGACATCGCTGTTACCGAAGCCGGATATCGACTGCATTAATTTCAATGGTAAATTAACGCAAAGCCAGCTCAAAAGATTAGTGCATCTCGTGTATGATGTGCGCCGTGATGATGCATCACTGCGCGCAGTGGCTGGCATTCCCGGTGAGTTCGATAAATTACGTAAACATTACCAAGAACGCCGTGAATGGTCATCGTTAACAGTTCAGTGCGATAACCAAGAGACAGCCCAGTTACTGAGCGAATTAGGCTTTACCACAAAAATTTAATAACAGATTCTTTTAGGTGAAATGAGTGGCGAATCACGGCTTGTTTCACTTTGATTTTTTTTAGAGGAAAAACCATGACAGAAGGTTGGAATATTGCATTACTCGGGGCAACCGGCGCAGTGGGTGAAGGTATTCTTTCCCTGCTTCAAGAAAGAGAGTTTCCCGTTGGTGAGCTTTATTTACTAGCCAGTGAGCGCAGTGCAGGGGAGAGCATTCGCTTCAACGGTAAAAGCTATCAAGTGCAAGATGTCGCGGACTTCGATTGGTCGCAGGCACAAATTGCCTTTTTTGCAGCAGGTGAAGAGGCCGCGGCACAGTATGCGGAATTAGCAGCGCAAGAAGGCTGCATTGTGATTGATAACAGTGGTATTTTTGCGTTAGACCCTGATGTACCGTTAGTGGTACCGGGCGTTAACCCTCAAGTATTAGCGGATTACCGTAACCGCAATATTATTTCAGTGGCAGACAGTTATGTTAGCCAGCTACTAACGTCTATCAAACCATTAGTGGATGCGGCTGGTGTAGGGCGTATTACACTGACCAATATGCTATCGATGTCAGCGTACGGTAAAGCCGCCGTTGATGAATTAGCAGGGCAAAGCGCGCGTTTATTGAATGGCATCCCTGCTGAAGAAGGTCGTTTTACTAAGCAATTAGCCTTTAACATGCTGCCATTATTAGCGGATGGCGAAGGCAGTGTTGTGCAAGAACGCCGTTTAGTTGAGCAAGTTCGTAAAGTGCTGCAAGACGACGGTTTGCCAGTCTCCGTAAGCTTTATTCAGTCCCCCGTATTTTATGGTAATGCGCAAGTGGTGCACTTAGAGACACTACGCCCAGTTAGCGCAGAAGAAGCGAGCGAAGAATTTGAACGTTTTGATGATATTCAGGTCTCAGAAGAGGGTGATTACCCAACTCAAGTGACTGACGCATCAGGTAATGATTTCTTAAGCATTGGCTGTATTCGTAACGATTACGGTATCCCGGAAATTTTACAATTCTGGTCAGTGGCGGATAACGTTCGTTTTGGTGGCGCGTTAATGGCGGTTGAGACAGCAGAAAAACTGGCTCAGGAGCTGTATTACTAATGTCGGAGTCCCCAAACTTGCATCGCATTGCCCTCGGAATTGAGTATAACGGTAGCCGTTATTATGGTTGGCAACGCCAACAAGAAGTGAAAAGCGTACAGGGCTGCCTTGAGGCTGCTCTGTCTAAAATTGCTGCAGAGCCAATCACTGTCAATTGTGCAGGGCGTACAGATGCTGGTGTTCATGCGACTGGGCAGGTGGTGCATTTTGAAACTTCAGCTAACCGTAAAGAAGCGGCATGGACGATGGGGGCGAATACCCATCTTCCTGACGATATAGCGGTTCGCTGGTGTAAACCTGTGGATGATGAGTTTCATGCGCGTTTTAGTGCAACTGCACGTCGATATCGCTATGTGATTTTTAATCACCGTTATCGACCTGCAATTTTATCGAATGGTGTCACGCACTTTCATTTTCCCCTTGATGAAAAGCGTATGCACCAAGCGGCACAAGCATTACTGGGTGAGCGTGATTTTACCTCATTCCGTGCGGTGCAGTGCCAATCAAAAAGCCCTTGGCGTAATGTGATGCACGTGAATGTAACGCGTCACGGAAACTATGTGGTTGTGGATATTAAAGCCAATGCGTTTGTACACCATATGGTGAGAAATATTGTTGGCAGTTTGTTGGAGATAGGCTGTGGTAATCAAGACATTGATTGGATGGCACATCTTCTAGAATTAAAAGATAGAACGAAAGCGGCGGCGACAGCCAAAGCGGAAGGACTGTATTTAGTGAGCGTGGATTATCCTGAAAAATTTAACCTGCCACAGAATGTGATGGGGCCTCTATTTCTCGCGGATGAGCTACTGTAAAGGTCGTTAATATAAATCTCCACATGAGGAACCCCATGGAGTTTATCAGTTTTATCATTGATTTTATTTTACATATTGATGTGCATCTTGCGGAATTGGTCGCCGAATATGGTGTTTGGGTTTACGGAATTTTATTCCTGATCCTATTCTGCGAGACGGGGCTGGTGGTTACGCCTTTCCTTCCTGGAGATTCATTATTATTTGTCGCGGGTGCGTTAGCAGCATTGCCAAGTAATGATTTAAACGTACACGTCATGGTGTTGTTGATGATTATTGCAGCAATTATTGGTGATGCAGTGAACTACACCATTGGGCGTATCTTTGGTGAGAAACTGTTTAAAAACCCAGATTCAAAAATTTTCCGTCGTAGCTATTTGGATAAAACTCATCAGTTTTATGAGAAACATGGCGGAAAAGCGATTATTTTGGCGCGTTTTGTGCCTATCGTGAGAACCTTTGCACCTTTCGTTGCGGGTATGGGTAAAATGTCTTACCGTCATTTTGCCTTTTATAATGTGACAGGTGCGTTATTATGGGTGCTACTCTTTACCTATGCAGGATATTTATTTGGTGATTTACCGATAGTACAAAAGAATTTGAAATTACTGATAGTCGCGATTATCTTTATTTCGATTCTGCCGGGTGTCATTGAAATTATTCGCCACCGTCGAGCTGCTGCAAAAGAAAAAAATGCAGTGGCAAAAGAAAAGAGTGCGGCGACGCAAAAAAACGATAACCAATAATCGGTTTGAAAAAAGTTTTTATCTACAGTGAGATATCATTGTGGTTTAATGGCAAAAAAATAACATACTGATAGATGCTTCTTATATAACCATCCCTAAAATTCAGGGGCAGTATTATTCGAAGTGTCGTCAGAGTGCAATCAGACGAAAAGGTCCATTAATGAGCTGGATTGAGAAAATTTTAAAAAAAGGTACTTCAACCCCATCCCATAAAGCAAACATCCCTGAAGGTGTTTGGACTAAATGTGATAGCTGTGGGCAAGTCCTCTACGGTGCTGAACTTGAGCGTAACCTACAAGTGTGTCCAAAATGTGACCACCATATGCGTATTCATGCTCGCCAACGCCTTGAATCTTTCCTTGATGAAAACTCAACAACGGAATTAGGTAGCGAATTAGAGCCAAAAGATGTGCTCAAATTCCGCGACTCTAAAAAATATAAAGACAGAATTAGCTCAGCCCAGAAAGAAACGGGTGAAAAAGATGCTATCGTCGTGATGAAAGGTACGCTCAAAGAGATGCCTGTTGTTGCAGCTGCATTTGAATTCTCCTTCATGGGTGGTTCAATGGCATCGGTTGTGGGCGCACGTTTTGTCCGTGCTGTGGAACAAGCATTGGAAGATAACTGTCCATTAGTTTGCTTCTCATCGAGTGGTGGTGCGCGTATGCAAGAAGCGTTACTGTCTCTGATGCAAATGGCGAAAACCAGTGCTGCACTGGCGAAAATGCAAGAACGTGGCTTACCGTACATTTCTGTACTGACCGACCCTACTATGGGTGGTGTTTCTGCAAGTTTAGCGATGTTGGGTGATATCAACGTTGCCGAGCCTAAAGCACTGATTGGTTTCGCGGGTCCTCGCGTTATCGAACAGACCGTTCGTGAAAAATTACCTCAAGGTTTCCAACGCAGTGAATTCCTGCTGGAAAAAGGGGCAATTGACATGATCGTGCGTCGTCAAGATATGCGTGATCGTTTGGCTGATGTCCTAGCGATGTTAACCAATCAACCAAGTCTAAACACCGCGCCAGCGCTGGTTGTTGAAGTGGTTGACGTGGAAATTGATCTTGCTGATGCTGTCGATGGTGCAGATAAAGCAAAAGGCGCTAAACATAAAAAAGATGATGAGTAATCTAATCATTCCTACCGCCAAGTCTCCATTGGAGGCTTGGCTTTCTTATCTCACCGACCTGCATAGTCAAAATATTGATATGGGGTTGGAACGAGTAGGGCAAGCTGCCCGTCAAATGCATCTCACTCAACCAGCTCCTCGCGTCGTCACTGTCACTGGAACCAACGGAAAAGGCACAACCTGCCATACGCTTGAGTCCATTTTGATGGCGGCGGGTTTGAAGGTGGGTGTCTACAGTTCGCCACATTTAGTGCGCTACACGGAACGCGTCCGGATCCAAGGCAAAGAACTTACTGAAAGTGAGTTTTGCCAAGCATTTGCGACTATCGAAGCGCAGCGTGGAAATATTTCGTTAACCTACTTTGAATATGGCACTTTAGCTGCACTACAATTATTTAAGCAAGCTGAGTTAGATATTGTGATCCTTGAAGTAGGGTTGGGTGGTCGCCTTGATGCAACTAATGTCGTGGATGCAGATATCGCGGCAATCACCAGTATTGCGCTTGACCATACCGATTGGCTAGGTTCTGACCGTGAGCATATTGGCCATGAGAAAGCGGGTATTTTCCGTCAAGGCCATTATGGCGTGGTGGGTGAGCCTGATATGCCGGACTCTATAGGCGCTTATGCCGACAAAATTGGCACCATGCTGTTTCGTCGTGGCAAGGATTGGCATTACCAAGAGCAGGGACAACATTGGTCTTGGGAAAGTTCTCAGAGGTCATGGGCTAATTTACCATTACCGAATGTGCCGTTGGCCAATGCGGCAACCGCGATGGGGGTGATCAGCTGCTTGATGGAGATTGATGCGGACTTAGCGCAGAAAATCACTGACCAAGCTATCCATCAAGGTTTAAGTACCGCTCAGTTACCGGGACGTTTCCAGATCATTGGTGAACATCCGTTAATGATCTTAGATGTAGCCCATAACCCTCATGCTGCAGGCTATTTAGTCTCCAAACTTGCGCAATTACCAGTGACAGAAGGTCGCCGAATTCGTGCGGTAGTGGGAATGCTGGGGGATAAGGATATTCAAGGGACATTAACTTGTTTATCCCTGCAGGTAACTGACTGGTATCTTGCACCGCTGAGAGAGTTTCGTGGCGCAGATGTGACTGAGCTTAGCCAGCACGTTGACGGTGCACATGAGTTTGATTCCGTGGAAGCAGCTTGGCAACAAGCGTGTGCGGATGCGCAACCACAAGATGTGATTGTGGTGTGTGGATCATTCCATACCGTGGCTCATGTCATGATGCTATTAGAGAAAACAGAAGGATAAAGCCAGTGGCTAGTAAATTCCAGAATCGTCTTGCTGGCGCCATTGTTTTAGTCGCTGCAGGGGTCATCGTATTGCCTGCATTGCTGGATGGCGATAAAAAATACAATGAGAATGAATTTGCAGCCATTCCGATTATTCCCAAACCGGGTGATGAAGAAGATATTGAGTCAATTGCGCCAATTACACACAGTGCATCGACCGCTTCTTCGGAAGGAACTTCTGAAGCGATGTTATCGGAAGCTATTACTGAGCAAAAGCAAAGTGAGCAGCCTCCTGTAGCCGCAAACAGTGCAAATCAAAGTAATAATAGTCAAAACGTGGTGAATCAAAATGGAAGCGCCATTCCTGCCAATGTCACTCCAGAAAAACCACGGGTAGAGCCGAAACCGGAACCAAAGCCTGAGCCAAAGCCTGAGCCTAAGCCTAAGGTGGAGCCAAAGCCGGAACCGAAACCAGAACCGAAGCCAGAGCCAAAACAAGAACCTCAAGGTAAAGCCTATGTGGTGCAAGTGATTGCTCTCAATAATGCCAGCAAGGTTGAAGAAATTGTGGCGAAACTAAGACTGTCTGGGTATCAGGTTTATACGGTGCCAGCGCAGCCGGTGAACAACAAATTAACTCGTATTTATGTGGGGCCTGAAGCGTCAAGGCAGAAGCTGGAATCAGCTTTACCTGAACTGAACGCAATTACCGGCACAAAAGGGATAATCCAAGCTTTTAAGCCTTAAATTGACATTCAGTTATCCCTAAAAAATAAGGGTATTTAGTAACTTACTGCGGCGATTATGATTTTTTCTTTTCGCCGCTGATTTTTTTAAATTCAATGAAAAATGGTTACGCAAACGTTTTCGTTTTCTGTTAGAATGCATTCGCCGCTGACGTGAATGCGAATTTTGGAATGAAATATGGTCTGGATTGATTACACAATTATCGCCATTATTGGCTTCTCGGCACTGGTAAGCCTGATCCGTGGATTTGTACGTGAGGCATTATCGTTAATCACTTGGGGTTGTGCGTTCTTCGTAGCAAGTACGTTCTATCCTTACTTAGCGAGTTACTTTACGAACTTTGAGGATGTTTTGGTTCGTAATGGTATTGCGATTGCAGCACTGTTTATCGCGACATTGATTGTCGGTGCAGTGGTGAACTATGTGATTAGCTCATTAGTACAAAAAACCGGATTATCGGGTACAGATCGTGTACTGGGGATTTGCTTCGGTGCGTTGCGTGGGGTATTAATTGTATCGGCGCTATTGTTCTTTCTCGATACATTTACACCGCTTCCTCAAAGTGAGGATTGGCATCGTTCACAGCTTATTCCGCAGTTCAGTCATATTATTAGGTGGTTCTTTGACTACCTGCAAAATGCGTCAAGTTTCCTACCGGAGAATATCTCTCCGTCTGGCTGATGAGGAAAGACTAAATGTGCGGTATTGTCGGTATCGCCGGTGTTTCACCGGTAAACCAATCAATTTATGATGCGTTAACGGTGCTACAGCATCGTGGGCAAGATGCAGCGGGTATTGCGACTATTGATGGTAAAAACAATATCCGTTTGCGTAAAGCAAATGGTTTAGTAAAAGATGTCTTTGAAACGCGCCACATGCTGCGCCTTCAAGGCTCAATGGGTATTGGACATGTGCGTTACCCAACTGCGGGTAGTTCCAGCGCATCCGAAGCCCAGCCTTTTTACGTTAACTCTCCTTTTGGTATCACCCTTGCACATAATGGTAACCTGACAAATGCTCACGAACTCGCTCGGAGTCTATTTGAAACAGCACGTCGCCATGTGAATACCACGTCAGACTCCGAAATTCTTCTAAACGTATTAGCATACGAATTAGATAAGTTTGATCATTTTCCTCTCGAACCCGACAACATTTTTAGTGCCGTAGCATCAATGCACAAAAAAATCCGTGGCGCCTATGCTTGCGTGGCACTGATTATTGGTCATGGTATGGTGGCATTCCGTGACCCTCACGGTATTCGCCCATTAGTCCTTGGTCGCCGTATTCTAGCGACTGGCGAACATGAATACATGGTCGCGTCTGAAAGCGTAGCACTTGATACTTTAGGTTTCGAATTCCTGCGTGATGTTGCGCCAGGCGAAGCGGTGTATGTTACTGAAGACGGTAAATTATTTACCCGCCAATGTGCGGAAAACCCTCAATTGACACCGTGTATTTTTGAATATGTTTATTTTGCTCGCCAAGATTCGTTTATCGATAAAATCTCGGTGTATAACGCAAGATTACGTATGGGGCAAAAACTGGGCGCGAAAATTGCTCGCGAATGGGAAGACTTGCATATTGATGTGGTGATCCCAATCCCTGAAACTTCATGCGATATCGCGTTAGAAATCGCCCATATCCTCGATAAACCGTATCGCCAAGGTTTTGTGAAAAACCGCTATGTGGGCCGTACTTTTATCATGCCTGGGCAACAAGAACGTCGTAAATCTGTACGCCGCAAACTGAATGCAAACCGTGCAGAGTTTCGTGATAAAAACGTTCTGCTGGTGGATGACTCTATTGTGCGCGGTACCACATCAGAACAGATCGTTGAACTGGCTCGTGAAGCGGGTGCAAAGAATGTCTACTTTGCTTCAGCAGCACCGGAAGTTCGCTTCCCTAACGTATACGGCATCGATATGCCAAATGCCAATGAGTTGATTGCACACGGTCGGGAAGTGGATGAAATCCGTAAACTGATTGGCGCAGATGGCCTAATTTTCCAAGATCTTAGCGACCTCATTGACGCGGTTCGTGAAGAAAATCCTGAAATCAACGAATTTGAATGTTCCGTATTTGATGGCATCTACGTGACCAAAGATATTGACCAGACCTATTTAGATTATCTGGAAAATCTGCGTAAAGATGATGAGTTGAAGTTGAAAGATCAGAGTGATGTTGAGGATTTAGAGATATACAACGAAGGCTAAACGTTAGGGAATCCTCGTCATACTTCACGCTGTAGCGTTGTTGGCTGCATTAGCTAACCCTAGTCACATACTTGTGTATGCTCCTAGGGATTAGCTAACTTGCCGCCTAGCTACAACATGAATTATTTAGAGGATTACATCTAAAACTAAGCTGAAAATGAAGTTAGTCTGAATTACCCTCCGCTCAAGTTTCCTTTATTGATGACTGCTTATTCCGTGAGTAAAGTTTTGCTCTGTATTGAATATTAAATTCGAGATTTAGGAGTGAACTTTGTCATTAACATCTAATCTTTCTAAAACGATTGAATTATTGCAAGAATTCATAGATAGCACTCAATTAGGTTTAAAAGTCGATGCCCTTTGTGAAGATGATTTTGAATCCTTAACTAGAGATGAACGTTCAATATTGAATTGGAGAGATAAATTTCCTCATTACTTGAGTGAAAGTAGTTTTCACCTAGGGATTAGGTTAGATGATGAATCTAATATTGATGGTGCCATGCTGGGTATTTATGCCTCTGAAAATGGTGAGTTACACATTCTTCTCATTGAATCGTTTGTGAGAAATAATCCCGATCATCCGCTATCAGGGCGACTAACAATGTTTGTTATTGTGGCTACGATGTTTTTTTTGTCACAATATTCAGATAGTAAAGGGGTTTATATTATAGAGCCTCATCCAGAACTGATTTCGTATTATGAAAAGTTTGGTTTTAAGTTATTAGAAAATGAATTAGTAATGTATGCAACTGTTGAAGAATTACAGTTGGCTCAGTTAAATCTATTCAGAGAAAACATTGAAGAACAATAAATTAGATTATTTCTGATTGAATTCTAAACAGCAAGCGATATAATATTATCGCTGCATACAATATGTTTATGCATATTTATATCTAGAGGCTAAATATGAATAACGGTAAAACTAAACGGTTAACTACTGAAGAGTTACGATTATTGGTGCTATCTAATGCTAAGGCTTTAACATCTAAACATTTTAAGACTAGAGCTCCTGAAATAGCAGGACAGAAAAAAACATCAATCCCATCGAACTAATCTGTCTAGAATAGAGAACTGAAAAATCAGCTCTCTATTTTTATTGTCTTTACCTTCCTTAAGGCCACATAAGGTTCCTCACTCACTACTTCACGATATTTGGTATATAATGCAGGAAATTACGTGAATTGGGGCTGAACATGAAAAAACTTATCATTGGGTTAACGGGTGCGAGTGGAGCGATCTACGGTATTCGATTGCTGGAAGTGCTTAAACCTGTGAAAGATGTGGAAACCCACCTAGTGATGAGTGCAGCAGCGCGTCAGACATTAGCACTGGAGACAGAATTCAGTGTTAAAGATGTACAACAGCTCGCAGACCATGTTTATGATAGCCGCGATATTGCCGCTGCCATCTCCTCAGGCTCTTTTCGTACTGCGGGTATGGTTATCATGCCGTGTACTATGAAAACCCTTTCTGGCATCGTTCACAGCTATACAGACACGTTAGTTACCCGTGCCGCAGATGTTGTTTTAAAAGAAGGAAAAAAATTGGTGTTGGGCGTGCGTGAAACACCGTTGCATATTGGCCATTTGAAATTGATGGTACAAGCCGCAGAAATGGGTGCGGTGATTATGCCCCCAATGCCTGCGTTTTATCATCAGCCTCAATCCATTCAAGATATTGTTAACCAGACCGTTAACCGGATTCTTGACCAATTTGATATCGAGCTTGAGTATGATTTATTCACCCGTTGGCAGGGTGCTAAATAGCGCCTGTTTTAAATGATTATGATTTTGGTGCTAATAAATCCTCTAGTGCAATTCTCAGTTCAATAAATTCAAATTCAAAGCCAGCCTCTTCTAAACGTTTAGGTATGGCCTGCTGTCCACCAAGCAATAATGTCGCGGACTCCCCAAGCACGCCTCTAACTGCAAATGCAGGGGTGCGGATAAAGGAAGGGCGGTTGGTCACATCCCCCATCATGGCGGCAAATTGATCATTATGGACAGGGTAAGGCGAAGTCATATTAAATGGGCCACAAAGGGTTGGCGTCTCCATCAAGAATAAAATAGCTTTCACCATATCGTTAATATGGATCCACGGCATATATTGTTTTCCATGACCAATCGGCCCGCCAGCACCCATTTTAAAAATAGGCAGAATTTTGGCAAGTAAACCGCCGTTAGGGGATAAAACTAATCCAGTACGTAATAAACACACTCGGGTTTTATCCGATTGCGCTTCTTGGGCGATAGCTTCCCAGCGAGCCGCTAGCTGATGGGTAAATTCATCATGGGGTTGATCCTCTTCCGTCACGACGGATTGGCCTTGGTCGCCATAGTAGCCTACAGCAGAGCCTGACAGGAATACGCTCGGTGGGTTTTGACTGGCTTTGATTAAATTCGTCAATTGCTGCGTAATTTTCCAGCGACTGTCACAGAGGATCTGTTTTTGTGCTGCTGTCCAGCGTTTTTCTGCGATAGGTTCGCCGGCAAGGTTGATGACCACATCAAAGCCATCGAGGTCTGTTTTATCTTGAAGGGTTGTCCAGCACTCAACGGCTTTACAAAATAAACTGTATACTTTTTGCGGTGAACGGCTTAATACGGTGACCTGATGTGAGTGCATCACTAACGTTTGAACCAGTTGGGTGCCAATTAACCCTGTTCCGCCTGTTATTAGAATTCTCATTTTTTATCCCCTATATTTAAAGCGCTATCACACTCTAAATAATCCAATTTTTACCACCCTATAAAGATAACTATAGCATTTGCAAATAGGAATTGTTGGGTTTCAGTTAACGCTTCACAAAAAAGAATTTTGTACTGTATCTTAAAGAGATGCATTGATTTTTGTGATGGAAAGCAAGGTCAAATTTGGTTAGGATCTCTTGCAACATATATGCGAAAAGAATACCTTGTATCAAAGTATTTTGGTGGACAAGCTAAATAAGGTTTTCAGGATGGAACAACAGACCGAATTCGTCGAATGGGTAGATATCGTTGACGAAGATAATAATGTAATAGCGCAAGCAACCCGTAGCCAAATGCGTGCAGAAAACTTACGTCACCGTGCGACCTACATCGTGGTGCACGATGGAATGGGTAAAATTCTGGTGCAACGGAGAACGGACATTAAAGATTTCTACCCAGGGCTTTTGGATGCGACGGCGGGTGGTGTCGTGATGCAAGATGAACAGATCCTTGAATCAGCTAAGCGTGAAGCTGAAGAGGAATTGGGGATTGCAGGTGTTCCGTTTGCAGAACATGGTACTTTCTATTATGAAAATGAAATTTGCCGCGTGTGGGGTGGATTATTTAGTTGTGTGAGTCACGGTCCTTTTGCTTTGCAAGAAAGTGAAGTCGTGGAAGTAACTTGGTTGACTCCCAAGGAAATTACCGCTCGTTGTGATGAATTTACGCCAGATTCGCTTAAAGCACTGTCATTATGGTTAACGCGCAATAATGAAGCGGATAAAGCGATTAGCTGTTCAAACCCAGAATAAATGTGAGTATTGAATTAAGGACTACTTTGGTAGTCCTTTTGTATTTTTATGATTTATAAAATTTAGGTTCTTTGATTTTATTGGACAGTGGATATTGATGAAGTTTATCGGCGTAGGACGTATTAATCTCGATGATTTTCTCATGTTGAGAATTAACTAAGCATTCTTGCTGAGACATTATTTTTTCAATGAGATTAAAAAACTTTTTCTTATTTTCTGTTATATAAAGGCCTTTATTAGGCTCAAAGAACGTGAATATGATTTTATCGTTAATATGTTTAATCGTGATCCCCATAGCATGATCTTTAGTTAGAAAATCACAAATGGTATCTTTCTGTTGCTGTAGTCGGTTATTAATACGCTGTTTGAATTGCTCAAAGGTTATATAATTTTTTGGATTTAATTTTACATTATTATCAATAATCGTATAGGCGTCATATTTTATATTATATTGGCTATTTCTTTGTGTTATTTGATACTTAATGATTTTTTTCTGGTGGTTTTTAACTAATTCAAAAAATGGTTTAATGCCGTTGATTGATAAATCAGTCATTGCAAAGTTAGAACATTTTTTCTTGATTTCTCGAACAGTTGATTTTATTAAATTAACTTCAAATTGACTTTTCATTTTTAATATATTATCCCGGGCACTTGCTGATGTGGAATAGGTATAAAAATATAACTGATGTAATAATTTTTTAAAATCAATGGCATCATCTTCTCCTATATTATCCAGTAATAACGCACTGTTTTTAAAAAATACGGCATTGATTGAGTTAAGCATGTTTCTTTGTTTTAACTCTCTGTCATCATTTGGAAAATCAAATTTTTTTATGGCATGGTCAATATGCAGAACATAATCAATTATTTTCTGTCTATAAATAATTTGACAAAAGGCATCATTTAAAAAAGTATGATAATGGTGAATATTCTTCTTGGAGTTATGTGTTTTTTTCAATGCTATCGCCAGATTTTTTATATATGTTTTTTCATCATTTGCATGGGCATAAAATAAGAAAGCATGTGTTAATCCATAACAGACACCTTTTTCGGCTTCTTGAATATTTTTAATACCGATTATATTACGGGAAAACTCATTTTTAACGGTATCTTTAAAATGATCTGTTAATTTTATCTGTTTAAACTTAATACTGACTCTTTGGGGAATAATCATAATCATCCTCAATATTTTTGTGAAAATATAGAGGTTAATGATATGAAATGAGGGGAATATCATTTTCATATAACGATGAAAAAACAAAGGTCAACCCGTTTCCGGATTGACCTTTTAACACAAAGCTTAATAACTAAGATTATGCGTTTTCGTTTTGTACCGCTTGAATCGCAGTCAGTGCAACAGTGTAAACAATATCGTCTACCAGTGCGCCACGGGATAAGTCGTTAACGGGTTTACGCATACCTTGCAGCATTGGACCGATAGAGACTAAGTCAGCAGAACGTTGTACTGCTTTATAGGTGGTATTACCGGTGTTCAAGTCTGGGAAGATAAACACAGTTGCTTTACCCGCAACTGGCGAGTTTGGCGCTTTAGATTTTGCCACATCAGCCATTACCGCAGCATCGTACTGTAATGGGCCGTCGATCATCAGGTCAGGGCGTTTTTCTTGAGCTAAACGTGTTGCTTCACGTACTTTCTCAACATCACTACCCGCACCGGAATTACCCGTAGAGTAAGAGATCATTGCAACGCGAGGTTCGATACCAAACGCTTTTGCTGAATCCGCAGATTGAATTGCAATTTCAGACAGTTGCTCAGCTGTTGGATCTGGGTTAATCGCGCAGTCACCATAAACAAACACTTGCTCTGGCAGCAGCATAAAGAATACAGAAGAAACTAATGAGCTACCTGGTGCAGTTTTGATTAACTGTAATGGTGGGCGAATGGTGTTTGCAGTTGTATGAACAGCACCAGAGACTAGACCATCTACTTCGCCTTTTTCCAGCATCAATGTGCCCAGAACAACGTTATCTTCCAGCTGTTCACGAGCAACGACTTCGGTCATGCCTTTGCTTTTACGCAGTTCGACTAAACGAGCAACATATTCTTCGCGAACTTTAATTGGGTCAACGATTTCGATGCCAGCGCCTAATTCGATACCTTGAGATGCCGCAACGCGGCGGATATCATCAGGATTACCTAACAGTACGCAGGTTGCGATACCACGTTCAGCACAAATCGATGCTGCTTTAACGGTACGTGGCTCATCACCTTCTGGTAGCACGATGCGTTTGCCTGCTTTACGAGCCAGTTCAGTTAACTGGTAACGGAATGCAGGAGGAGACAGACGGTTAGGACGCTCAGAATCAGCAACCAGAGATTCAATCCAATTACTGCTAATGTGGCGAGCCACATAGTTTTGAATTTTTTCGATACGCTCATGGTCATCAGCTGGAACTTCAAGGCTGAAACTTTGCAGATTCAGCGAAGTTTGCCATGTGTTGCTGTTCACCATAAACACAGGTAAGCCCGTTTCAAATGCTTGTTCACAAAGTTTGCGAATAGGTGCATCGATATCATAGCCACCAGTTAGTAAGATAGCCCCGATTTCTACGCCGTTCATTGCCGCCAAAGAGGCAGAAACCAGCACGTCAGGGCGGTCAGCTGAAGTCACTAACAATGAACCTGGGCGGAAGTGTTCCAGCATGTGTGGAATGCTACGTGCGCAGAAAGTGACGGATTTAACGCGGCGAGTGTTGATTTCACCTTCGTTAACGACTTTTGCATTTAAGTGTTTTGCCATGTCGATTGCACGAGTGGCAATTAGGTCAAAGTTCCAAGGAATTGACGCTAATACTGGCAGATTTAAACACTCCAGCGCTTTGGCATCGATATTTGCCACAGTCGCTTTGGTTGAATCATCAAAGATTTCAGACAGGTCAGGGCGAGTACGACCTTGCTCATCAACGGGTGCGTTAACTTTGTTAACGATAACCCCAATGATGCTTTCATTACGTTGGCCACCAAATTCGTTACGAACCAGCTCTAAACGCTCTTGCATTTGCTGGATTGAGCTATTGCCCGGCGCAGTAACAAAGACAATTTCAGCGCCTAAGGTTTTGGCGATTTCGTAGTTCAGTGATTGTGCAAAAGAGTGCTTGCGAGTTGGGACTAAACCTTCGATTAGGATCACTTCCGCATCTTTAGTGTGGTCGTGGTAGCGAGCCACGATCTCTTCCATCAAAATATCTTTCTTTGATGAAGTCAGCAGAGATTCCACATATTCCATTGTTAGTGGTTCAACAATGGTCGTGATGCTGGAGTGTGAACGTAAAACTTCAGTGGTTTGGTCTTTATTACCGGAAACGCGTGGTTGTGCGATAGGTTTAAACACACTCAGCTGGACACCTTTTTGTTCCATTGAGCGGACGACACCCAGACTAACGCTGGTTAAACCAACGCTGGTGCCAGTAGGAATTAGCATAATTGTACGGGACACAGGAACCTCGTTTTTTGGTTACTCTAAAGCAGTACCGCCAGCATAAGGCTGGCGGCAAGAAAGTCTTTATGCTGTTAAGCGTGCAGCATCTTGGGCAATCACCAACTCTTCATTGGTTGGGATAACCAGTGCCGGACGGCTGTTGTCGGTGGTGATAACACCTTCTTTACCGAAACGTGCAGCTAAGTTGCGCTCGTGGTCATATTCGAAACCAAGGATTGCCAGTTTCTTCAGCGTGATCTCACGCACTTGTGCAGAGTTTTCACCGATACCGCCAGTGAAGATAATTGCATCAAGACGACCTTCCATCAGCGCGCTGTACGCACCAACATATTTTGCTAAACGGTGGCAGAACACATCCATTGCACGGGTTGCATCCGCTTTAGTGCCGTAGTTATCTTCAACATAACGGCAGTCGCTAGTCACGCCAGTTAAGCCCAGTAAGCCAGATTCTTTAGTCAGCATTTTGTTGATTTGGTCAACGCTCATGCCTAATGAATCATGTAAGTGGAAAATAATCGCAGGGTCGATATCGCCGCTACGAGTACCCATGACTAAGCCTTCTAATGGAGTTAAACCCATTGATGTATCAACACATTTACCGTTAACGATAGCAGATACTGAACCACCATTACCTAAATGGCAAGTGATAACGTTCAGTTCATCAACTGGCTTGTTCAGTTTTTTCGCCGCTTCACGAGAAACGTAGAAATGGCTAGTACCGTGCGCACCATAACGACGGATGCTGTGCTCGGAATATAACTCGTATGGCAGTGCATACAAGTAAGCTTCTTCAGGCATTGTCTGATGGAATGCTGTATCGAATACCGCTACGTTTTTGGTGATCAGATGAGGGAATGATTTTCTCGCTTCTTCAATACCGATAAGGTGAGCAGGGTTATGTAATGGCGCGAATGGGATTGCCGCTTTAATACCCGCGATGACTTCGTCATCAATAACAACAGAAGAAGTGAATTTCTCGCCACCATGAACAATACGGTGACCGATAGAGGAAATCTGTGCGGACAATTCAGGTTTAGCAGCAAGAATTGTGTTTACGATGAAATTCAGTGCTTCGCTGTGTGCAGCGCCTGCACCTAAAGGTGCTTCATGTTTTTCACCGTCCATTTTCCATTTAATACGAGCTTCAGGTAAATTAAAACATTCAGCTAAACCTGATAGAAATTCATCTCCATTAGTCGGATCGATGATTGCAAATTTCAGTGAGGAGCTACCGCAGTTTAAAACCAGTACCAGCTTACTTGACATGGAAATACCTATCTTAGTTGATGTTGTGAAGCCCGTTATGAGGACACACAGACTTAGTTGAAAAATGTAATTCGCTAGAGCCTAGCGCATTTATATCCGACCAATTCATGATTGATATCATGATATGTGCAAAAAAGTACATGGGTCGATGATTTTACAGGGTTTTCTCGCGCAAACGTTACGTGATGCTGTTAAATAACTGTGAAAAATAAGTCACAGTATCGTGTTGAAATAACGTGCAGAACCCCAATATATCACTGTTGTTGACTTATTAAAGAGAACTATTAAGTAACATAGTTCGGCAGTAATTCTAATTACGGTCGATTCTACTAAAACTATTTTATATTTTATACGTTTTTTTTAAAAATAGGGCGTTTGGTTGATTAAAATCATAAATGCCATATAAAGTGTAGTTATAGCGGTGAGTTACGTATTCAAGAGAATAGCGGGTTTCATTTAAGTTAGCTTAATTAAAGCTAAATTTGTGAAAATTAACTTAAAAACTGAGTGTGCGTTCACGCTGAATTTGACGTAAGCTAGCCATAGATTGATATTGTTTTTGTGATGGCAGATTGAAATTGATAGTCACTGAAAATCAATAGCAGTAAAAAAATGAATAAGTAGTAGGAAATTAATTGATGAGCACAATGCAAAGTACCCCTCCAGGTTTTTTTAAACGCTTCAGATTAGGTAATCACTATCTGAAGGTTTTTCCTATGGAAAAAAAGCTAACGCCACTGTTTCCTGAACTACGTATCAATAAAGCGATTCGGTTTGGGATCCGCTTTATGCCGCCCATTGCGATATTTACGCTGGCTTGGCAAATTGCGTTAGGCGGGCAGTTAGGCCCAGCTGTCGCGACGGCATTATTTGCCTGCAGCTTGCCAATGCAAGGGTTATGGTGGTTAGGTAAGCGTGCCGTTACACCATTACCGGCAGGGTTATTAAGCTGGTTCTATGAAATTCGCGATAAATTCACTGAAGCGGGAATTGCGATGGCACCCGTTGAGCAGCAGCCTGACTATATGGCGTTAGCCGAACTTTTGAAAAAAGCGTTCAATCAGTTAGATCATACCTTTATGGAAGATATCTAAACGGTTCATTGAACCTTATTTAGCATTCGATTTGATAACAAACCGTTATTTAACAGTAATTAACGCAAAATAACTGTTTAGATCAATAAAAGTGATATTTAATCTGTGCATTATCAACATTGAATGCGAAGATTGCAGAAAATTATCAACGGAGAGCTGTGATGGAAATGACCAATGCTGAACGCTTAATTTTATCCAATCAATATAAAATGATGACCATGTTAGACCCAGATAACGCAGAGCGTTACCGTCGTCTACAAACTATCATTGAGCGTGGATTTGGTTTACAAATGCGCGAGCTGGATAGGGATTTTGGTGAACTCAGCGAGCAAACGTGCCGTACGGTTATTGAAGTAATGGAAATGTACCATGCGCTGCAAGTTTCTTACGGCAACATGGAAGACAAACATGGTGTGGATGGCCGTCGTGTGCAGTTTTTGGGCTTTGATGCTGCAACGGAAGCGCGTTATCTGAGTTACGTGCGCTTTATGGTCAATACCGAAGGGCGCTACACCCATTTCGATAGCGGAACTCATGGCTTTAACTCACAAACACCAATGTGGGATAAATATTTAAGAATGCTGAAAATTTGGCAAGCTTGTCCTCGCCAATATCACCTTTCAGCGGTTGAGGTTTCTCAAATTCTCAATGCTTAACCTATCTTTTTAGGTGGACGCATTTACGTCTTGTATTAGGTAGCTGATTTTCTAAAAAAGGGTTTGATGTGAAGTTAAAAGCAAAAGGTTTTTTATTCGATCTCGATGGAACATTGGCGGACTCACTGGCTGTCGTTGAGCGTTGTTGGTGTTTATTCGGCGATAGAATTGGTGAAGATCATCAAGCGATTATCGACTATATCCATGGAAAACCTGCAATGACCACATTGCGCCATTTCCTACCTAATGCAAGCGAAGAAGAGCTACAGAGCCATTTTCGTTGGTTAGAGAAAATGGAAAGCGAAGATATGGACGGTGTTGTTGCACTGCCGGGTGCAACAGCGCTGTTATCTTTACTGAATAAATTAGGTGCCCCTTGGGCGATTGTAACATCGGGCACAGTGCCAATTGCTCACGGACGCCGAGCAGCAGCGGGTTTACCTGAGCCGAAGCACTGGGTCACGTTTGAAAAAGTCTCGAAAGGTAAACCAGACCCAGAACCTTTCCAATTAGGGGCGAAAAGCCTCGAGCTGCCTCCTGAAGAGTGCATTGCCTTTGAAGATGCGCCAGCAGGGATCCATTCAGCATTAAGTGCGGGTTGCCAAGTTATTGCGGTTCATGATCCTGAAGGTATGCCAAGACGAGATGAAATCTCTGCAATTATTAGTACATTAGAACAAATTTCCGTGACAGGCCCTGACAATAACGGCTATTTTGAGCTTTTCGTGTCGAAAAACGTCTAATTGCGATCTAATCAAAGAAATCCTCTGAAAAACATGGTTAACTAACTAAAATCTTTAGCCTGTTTTTTTTCGTCGAAAGGGGATACTTTGAACGGAGAATTGCTGTGGGTGCTAACCCTACTATTGATCGCGGTTGTTCTATTTACTACCAATAAAGTCCGCATGGATGTGGTTGCCTTATTAGTGATTGTGGCGTTTGTATTAAGTGACACACTGACCTTACAACAGGCAACGGCGGGTTTTGCGGATCCTAACGTTTTGTTGATTGCCGCTCTATTTGTCATCGGTGATGGTCTGGTTCGTACCGGAATTGCCTACCAAATGGGGGAGTGGCTCGTCCGAGTCGCAGGCAGCAGCGAAAGTAAAATGCTGGTCTTTTTAATGATGACGGTGGCGGGGCTCGGTGCATTTATGAGCTCCACTGGCGTGGTCGCTATCTTTATTCCGGTAGTGCTCAGTGTAGCGGCACGGATGAAAACCTCACCAAGTCGATTAATGATGCCGCTGGGCTTTGCTGGCTTAATCAGCGGCATGATGACATTAGTCGCAACACCGCCCAACATGGTGGTGAACAGTGAATTAGTTCGCGAAGGATTACCCAGCTTTCAATTTTTCTCAATTACCCCGATAGGGCTGCTTATTTTAATCGCGGGTATTGGCTATATGTGGCTAACTCGTCGCTGGTTAGGGAGCAATGAGCCGGATAAACAACCTGTTAAATATCAACGCAGTTTCCGTGACCTGATCCGCGATTATAAATTAGCAGGACGCGCTCGCCGATTAGCTATTCGTAAAGGCTCTTCACTGATAGGACACACGCTTGATGAGCTTCATTTACGTTCCCGTTATGGTGCAAACGTGGTGGGGATTGAGCGCTGGCGTAAGTTTCGCCGTGTGATGGTGAGTGCAACGGGGGGAACTGAGCTACGCGAGCGCGATGTTTTGCTGATTGATATTTCAGTGACTGACGATGAACTACGCCAATTTTGCAGTGAGCAACTTCTTGAACCGATGATCTTGCGTGGGGATTATTTTTCCGAGCAATCAAGGGATGTCGGGATGGCGGAAGTTTCCATGAACCCAGACTCAGAATTATTGGGTAAAACGTTACGAGAGATTAAATTTCGTACCCGATATGGTTTAAACATCGTAGGGATCCGCCGTGATGGAAAGGCCCTTGATGGAAAGCTAGTGGATGAACCTCTGCGCTTAGGGGATATTTTGCTGGTCATTGGAGACTGGAAGCTGATCCGTATTCTATCGACCAAACCACGTAATTTTATCGTATTGAACTTAGCCGCTGAAGTTGAGGCCGTTGCCCCAGCCTCCTCACAAGCCCCTCATGCATTATTTTGCCTTGCACTCATGGTGGCGATGATGGTCACCAATGAAATTCCTAACTTTATTGCGGCATTAATTGCCTGTTTATTAATGGGAAAATTTCGCTGTATTGATATGGAAAGTGCGTATAAGTCAATTCATTGGCCGAGCATTATTTTGATCGTTGGGATGATGCCATTCGCTATCGCTTTACAGGATACGGGGGGGATAGCCCTCGCGGTAGACGCACTGATGAAGGTAGCTGGCGGATTGGGGCCTCATGTCATGCTAGTCTGCCTGTTTATTCTATGCGCGACGATAGGCTTGTTTATTTCCAATACGGCCACTGCAGTATTAATGGCACCGATTGCCATTGCCGCCGCGCGCCAAATGGAAGTCTCTCCGCTACCGTTTGCGATGGTGATTGGTATTGCGGCATCCGCTGCGTTTATGACTCCCGTTTCTTCCCCTGTGAATACATTGGTATTGGGCCCCGGTGGTTATAAATTTGCAGATTTTCTTAAGATTGGCGTGCCATTTACGATAATTGTGATGTTTATCAGCGTGGCTGTGATCCCCGTTTTATTCCCATTTTAAAATAACTTAGGCTCTAAATAGTAGAGCCTAAGTTCTCTTAATATAAATTAAAAATAGTACGAAATATTATTCACTCGGCTACTGTTTCCATCGTGAATACTGCTAGATTGAATTTCACCTTACCAGTGAAAAAATTAGGAGGTTACTATGGCGTAGAATGAAAATATAAATCTGAATGAAAAAGCATTATCGAATTATTATTATGGCTACCTGAAACTTGAAAAATTTTGGGGGCAAGATTTAAAAAGGTTATTTTAACGCATTCGTTAGGTACGGCTGTTGTATTATTGGATGACAAAAAAGAGTTGGGTCCTGTTGCGGATAAAGAAATTTTGACGGATGTTTTTGGGATTTAAATATTTAATTGGAGCAACAACTAATTGTTGGCATATTACATTCTGGACACAGACAGGCAGTGTTTATGAATCATCTTTAGGGTTTTCTTGCAATATCACCGCGAAAGATCATGGAAAGGCAACATTAGGGATTAACGGTGGATCGGAAAGAATGTATGTGAGCTTCCTGAGTTCTTCGAGCGGCTCAACCGCCATTCATATTCGATAATGCAATATCAGGGAAGGTAAAAGTAGGAATGACATTTGCCATTCCTTATATTTTATCAATTACTGATTTCATCTAATGAAAGCGTAAAACTGGGTACAAACGTTTTCATAAAATATTCCATTTCAGGGCTATTGCGCTCCGCGAGCATTTTTTCAAGGCGTCTTTTGGCTAACTTGAATTCGCTATTACCTGCGGATAGCTCTTCTAAACATTTTAAATAGGCACATAAAGTATCTGCTTGTTTTACAATAAAATGTTCTTCTTCAGACTGCAGTTCTTCTACCAGCAAACATTTAAAATCGTCTTGCAACTCTTCTGGCAGCATATCCAACAATTTTTGTTGGGCAAACTTCTCGATTTTTTTATATTCGTGGGCGATTTGCTGATTGTGATATTTAATGGGCGTTGGTAAGTCACCGGTGATGACTTCACTGGCATCATGATACATGGCGAATAGCGCAATTTTTTCGGGGTTGACATTTCCCTCGAATTTGCGGTTTTTAATGACCGCGAGAGCATGTGCCACCATGGCCACTTGTAAGCTATGTTCAGAGACATTCTCGGTACGTACATTACGCATTAGTGGCCAGCGATGAATGAGTTTCATTCTAGCGAGATGGGCAAAAAAGTAACTCATAAGACCCTCATTAATGATGGATTAATCTGCAAAATTATAGCGCTATTACAGCGACAGGGATATCAGAATAATGGAATTTATTCGCTAATAGATTGTTAGTTAAGACAAAGATAATGTCAGTATTAAATTCTATTAAAGATGAATTAATAAATAATATTTTTCAATCTAAAAATAAATACAAATAAAGATGCTCATATTAGGAGGGTCTCAATTGTATTTTTATATTTTATTTCAATTAATATTTGAATGGTTTATTTAAATCATTACAATCAAGATGATATTTAATTGAAAATAATCTGAGGATGAGATGAAATATTTTCCAATAATTTTAGTTCTGTTTTTCTTAGCAGCTGTTTACTTTATTTCTATTATTTAATTAATCTAATAAAGACTATTGAATTTGGAGTTTCATAGAGAAACTTGTTTTTATTAAGATAAAAAAATAGCCCTTATTTGGGCTATTTTATTTTGATAAAACGAAAATTTATTGACGATAGTTTTCTAAGAAACGCCCAAATTTATTGATTGCCATTTCTAAGTCATCTGCATAAGGGAGGGTGACAATACGGAAATGGTCTGGGTGTGGCCAGTTAAATGCGGTTCCCTGAACTAATAGCACTTTTTCTTGCAGTAACAGGTCAAGGATCATTTTTTGGTCATCGTGGATATTAAAACGTTTAATATCAATTTTCGGGAACATATACAGGGCGCCTTGTGGCTTAACACAAGAGACACCAGGAATTTGGTTAATCAGTTCCCATGCACGGTTACGCTGCTCGTATAAACGACCCCCCGGTTGGATAAATTCGCTGATACTTTGGTAACCGCCTAATGCTGTTTGGATAGCGTGTTGCATTGGCACGTTAGCACATAAGCGCATAGATGCCAGCATTTCTAACCCTTCAATATAGCTTTTGGCTTGTTTTTTCGGGCCATTTAATACCATCCAGCCTTGGCGGAAACCTGCGACGCGATAAGTTTTTGATAACCCGTTAAACGTGACAGTCAGTAAGTCAGGTGCCAGTGCAGCGATAGAGTGGTGCTGCGCATCGTCATACAGAATTTTATCGTAAATTTCGTCGGCGAAGATAATCAAACTATGTTGACGAGCAATCTCGACGATTTCCATTAATAGCTCTTTGCTGTACACCGCCCCTGTTGGGTTATTTGGGTTGATGATGACAATCCCGCGGGTACGTGGGCTGATTTTCTTGCGGATATCGTCAATATCGGGCATCCAGCCTTGTTGTTCATCACACATATAGTGAACAGCATTACCGCCCGATAGCGAAACAGCCGCTGTCCAGAGTGGATAGTCAGGGGCTGGAACCAGCATTTCATCGCCATTGTTTAATAGCGCTTGCATGGCTTGAACGATTAATTCAGAAACACCGTTACCGATATAGACATCTTCAACGGTCATATCGTGGATATCACGGGCTTGGTAGTGTTGAACAATTGCCTTACGCGCGGAATATAAGCCCTTGGAATCACAGTAACCTTGCGAGCTTGGCAGATTGCGCAGGACATCAACGAGGATCTCATCAGGTGCTTCAAAGCCAAACGGTGCCGGGTTACCAATGTTCAGTTTTAGGACTTTATTGCCTTCTTCTTCTAAGCGTTTCGCTTCTTTTAAAACTGGCCCACGAATGTCATAGCAAACATTATCGAGCTTATTGGATTTCATTATCGTATTCATGGTTCTCTCATTACCCTAACGGGCTCGCAATCATAGGGGACTTCCGGCGTTACTATCTACTGTACTCCTCCCTCGGAAGCTTTTGAAGATGCTAGATAATTTTTGGTGCAAAAGGTTGGTTTAGACATAAAACAGATATATGCTATCTTAAAGTATTGAATAAGTCAGATGATGGTTCTTATTATGGCTATTAAGTTGGAATCTAATTCTGATAATTATCGTGGTTTTGGAGTGTGTTAGTGAATGAGTCGTAAAAAAATGGCGGAAAAGTCGCGTAATGACAAAGTGACAAAAATTGTATCACTCTGTAAGTTTGCATCTTAAATCATTAAATTAGAAATAAATTTAACTATTGGTCGGGGCGTTTTGGGTGGTTTTTGGCTTTTTTTGTTAGCAATATTGATTATTTTAATGAGAATATTCTTAGTGAAACCGTGGTTATAATGTTTAGTGTATTGATAATTAATAAAATTGTTAATTTACATCATATGTTACATAAAGAGCTTACATTAAAATAATTGCAACTACATTAAATATGTTACTATTTAGTCTTCTTCAATTAATTCGTGCTTATTGAGTTTTACGTTAATCAACCCCGCTTTAATTGATAGAAATTTAAAACGCTAATTGGATAATTAAGCTGTTTAAGTTAATTATCAAATAGATATAGCAATATAGAGTATTGAATACAATAAATGCAGATCTATGGATTAGAAATGCAAAAAGTTGGATTATTTTTAAGACTCGCTGATTCTCACGGAGGAGAGCAGAAACACCAGGTATCATAAAATTATATAAAGAGAATGTACGATGATAAATTCCAATCGTCCCATAATGAACTTAGATCTCGATTTACTACGCACATTTGTCGCAGTGGCTGATCTTAACACTTTTGCCGCTGCTGCTGCCGCAGTATGTCGAACCCAGTCCGCTGTTAGTCAGCAGATGCAACGTTTAGAGCAATTAGTTGGTCGTGAATTATTTGCACGCCACGGGCGTAATAAGCTATTAACCGCCCACGGTTTGCAATTACTCGGCTATGCGAGACAGATTTTACGTGCTAATGACGATGCCACCGCATCTTTAACCTATAACGATGCAGACGGTGAATTGCGTATCGGGGCATCCGACGATACAGTCGATATCTTATTACCTTTCTTACTAAACCGTATTGCCTCCGTATTTCCACGCATCGCGGTAGAAGTGAGAATTAAACGTGCTCAGTTTATTGAGTCAATGTTAGATAATCATGAAATTGATTTAGCATTGACGACAAGCCGTATTCCTCAGCACCCAAAAACAGCATTAAGAACTGTCCCGATTTTATGGCACAGCGCACCTGATTTTCAGCTACGTACAAATGAGCCAATTCCATTGGTGGTAATGGATGAAACGAATCCATACCGTAAGTTATGTACTCAGGCATTAGATGAAGCAGGCTTACCATGGCATGTGGCTTATGAAGCTGCATCATTACCCGCTGTTCGTGCCGCGGTGAATGCAGAAGTCGGAGTGACTGCTCGCCCAATGGAAATGCAAAACGCAGATCTGCGTGTTTTAGGTGAGTCAGATGGTTTACCGCGTCTACCAGATATTCAGTACTGGTTATATAAAAATGCGGATGAGCAAAAAGATTTTGTGCTCACTGTCTTTAATGCCATTGAAAACAAAAAAATCTCTTATGCTGTTGCTGACCAAACTGAGAACAGCGCCCAATAAGAGAGCAATTTGTCCTTATCGATAAAATAGGGTTTTTATCAATGATAAGTGGCAAACATACATAGAGTGACATTATCCGGCTGAATCAGTTAATCCTGACTCAGCCGTTTTATTTTTATGAATATCCCACCTGAAAACCGCCTTCACAATTTTACGCATTCCAATTGTTATCAAAATGTTCTTAACTGAAATTTACTGACCGTACTCATTAAGTGGTTAATAGGGGAGGAAGGCGATTTTTGCAGTACGATATTTTACTTAAGAATGAGGTGATAAAAAAGTGAACAATGTTTCTGTTCAATAGGTGACAAAATACACGAATTAACCACTTATTAAGTATGGATTTACGCGTAAGAGCATGAAATAATTGTGATGTATATGGCATAACATGAAATTCATTAGTTAGTTAACGATTTGTTACGCTGTTAACAATATTTATTTGCTGAATTGATAAAATAGCTGAGAGTAGTCATAGGCTTAGTGGGGATGATGAATAAAAATTCGTTACTGCCTCTTAAATTAAATTCGGATGTTATGTAAACAAATTGAGTATTTTTTCAATAAATCTGTGCGTTAGATCAAATAAAAAGCACATTTTTTCGTCTGTTAAGACAGGTTTTTCCTGAGATAATGGTGTAGTAAAAGCGAATAATCAGTTAGACTACTTTGCGTGTTTATTTGTGTATAGTAACACTGACACGTTTTAGCAGTTAATGAGTTATTTTTGTTTCGCAGATGTTTTTCACGTGTGAATTATTTGTAATAAATACGGTTATTTTGTCTCATTTGAGCAAAATAAAATGTAGTGAGAGAGGGGCAAACCAAACAGCGGTCGTCAGGCTGATTTTAGTTTGGGGGATCTTTTAGTTTTGAGGTCAATTTTGGTCTTTCTTCTCGATTAACTGGGCAATTGTGGTGCAATACTGCCGTGTTATAAAAAAGAGCAGTTAAGTACCATAAGTAATGAGTAAGCAACGAGTATGTCTACATCAATCCTAGAGTTAGCCCATAACTGGGGCTTTGCTATATTCCTTCTCGGCGCTATTGGTCTTTGCGCTTTCATGTTGACCGCAGGTCATTTCTTGGGTAGCCGCGCCAAAGCCAGAACAAAACACGTTCCCTACGAGTCAGGTATTGACTCTGTCGGTAGTGCTCGTCTTCGTATGTCAGCCAAGTTCTACTTGGTCGCGATGTTTTTCGTGATCTTCGATGTGGAGGCTATGTTCTTATTTGCATGGTCTGTCGCCATCCGCGAAGCGGGATGGGTCGGTTTCATCGAAGCCGCTATTTTTATCTTGGTATTGTTGGCGGGATTATTTTATCTGATTCGCGTTGGTGCACTCGATTGGACTCCAATCCGTTCACGTCGCGCAGTTAAAGGTCCTAGTGAAGTTATTAAAATCAGCAATCGTCATCCGCAGTAAAAAGCGAGGCATTATACAATGGATTATACGCTCACCCGCATAGATCCGAACGGTGAGAACGACCGTTACCCACTGCAAACTCAAGAAATCGTTACTGATCCCCTTGAGCAGCAAGTTGAAAACAGTGTGTATATGGGGAAATTATCCCATGCACTTCATGATGTGGTGAACTGGGGACGTAAAAACTCTCTGTGGCCATACAACTTCGGTCTTTCATGTTGCTATGTAGAAATGGTGACGTCGTTCACGGCTGTTCATGACGTAGCCCGCTTTGGTGCGGAAGTACTGCGTGCTTCTCCTCGTCAAGCCGACTTTATGGTTGTTGCGGGAACTTGTTTTACCAAAATGGCTCCCGTCATCCAGCGCCTTTATGACCAAATGCTTGAACCAAAATGGGTTATCTCCATGGGGTCATGTGCGAACTCAGGTGGGATGTATGACATCTACTCTGTTGTTCAAGGCGTCGACAAATTTATTCCCGTGGATGTGTACATTCCAGGCTGCCCACCACGCCCTGAAGCCTATATGCAGGCTCTCCTTCTGTTACAAGAATCCATCGGCAAAGAACGTCGCCCACTTTCATGGGTTGTCGGTGATCAGGGTGTTTATCGTGCGAATATGCAGTCAGAAAGAGAAAGAAAACACGGTGAACGTATCGCAGTAACCAACCTGCGTACCCCTGACGAAATTTAAGGCTTTTAGCCATACAGCGTAACAGAGCAATGTTGTTGCGAAATAATAAACCTGATCAAGCGTTATGGTGAAGAATGATGACAGATCAGATAGCGCAAGCGAGTCATAATCAGCCAGAATGGCAGACACAAGATCACATTAATGATCCTGTGCTTCTGGAACTGCGCAACCAATTTGGCCCGGATGCCTTTTCAGTTCAAGCAACCCGCACTGGCATGCCAGTGGTTTGGGTACGCCGTGAACAATTACTGGAAATTGTAGATTTCTTACAGAAACTACCTAAACCTTATGTGATGTTGTTCGACTTACACGGAGTCGATGAACGCCAGCGTATTCATCGCCAAGGTCTGCCTGAAGCGGACTTTAGTGTGTTCTACCACATCATTTCCATTGACCGAAATCGCGACATCATGTTGAAAGTGGCTCTTAATGAGAAAGACTTAAACGTGCCATCGGTGGTTTCTTTATTCCCCAATGCCAACTGGTATGAGCGTGAAGTATGGGACATGTTCGGGATCACCTTCCAAGGTCACCCGAATTTACGTCGCTTGCTGATGTCTCCAAGCTGGGAAGGTCATCCGCTGCGCAAAGATTACCCTGCGCGCGCCACGGAATTCGATCCCTTTGTTCTGACTAAGCAAAAGCAAGATCTGGAAATGGAAGCATTGACTTTCAAACCAGAAGAGTGGGGCTTAGATCGCGGAAATGAAAACGAAGATTTCATGTTCCTGAACTTGGGTCCAAACCACCCATCTTCTCACGGTGCATTCCGTATCGTGTTGCAATTGGATGGTGAAGAGATTGTTAACTGCGTTCCCGATATCGGCTACCACCACCGTGGTGCAGAAAAAATGGGTGAGCGTCAGTCATGGCATAGCTATATTCCTTATACCGACCGTATCGAATACCTCGGCGGTTGTGTGAATGAAATGCCATATATTCTTGCGGTTGAAAAACTGGCAGGTATTGAAGTACCGGATCGCGTAAAAACTATCCGTGTCATGATGTCTGAACTGTTCCGTATCAACAGTCACCTACTGTATATCAGTACCTATATTCAAGACGTTGGTGCGATGACGCCAGTGTTCTTTGCGTTCACTGATAGACAAAAAGTGTACAACGTGATTGAAGCGATCACTGGTTTCCGTATGCACCCAGCATGGTTCCGCATCGGTGGGGTTGCTCACGATTTACCGCGTGGCTGGGATAAATTACTGCGTGAATTATTAGACTGGTTACCGAAACGCCTAGAATCCTATGTGACTTCTGCGCTGAAAAACTCCATTTTGAAAGGTCGTTCTATTGGTGTGGCATCTTACACCAAGGAAGAGGCATTAGCGTGGGGCGTGACAGGTGCAGGCTTACGTGCAACGGGTGTGGATTTTGACGTACGTAAAGCACGTCCTTATTCAGGTTATGAAAACTTTGAATTCGACATTCCAATCGCCCACAACGGTGACTGCTATGACCGCGTAATGATCAAAGTGGAAGAGATGCGTCAAAGTATCCGTATTCTTGAGCAGTGTCTGAAGAATATGCCTGAAGGTCCATTTAAAGCTGATCATCCACTGACAACGCCGCCGCCGAAAGAGCGCACATTGCAGCATATCGAAACCCTAATCAACCACTTCTTACAAGTGTCTTGGGGCCCGGTAATGCCAGCTAACGAATCATTCCAGATGGTTGAAGCAACCAAAGGGATCAACAGCTACTACCTAACCAGTGACGGCAGCACCATGAGCTATCGTACACGTATTCGTACCCCGAGTTATGCGCACTTGCAGCAAATTCCGGCGACAATCAGAGGTAGCTTGGTTTCTGACTTAATTGTCTATCTGGGTAGTATCGATTTTGTAATGTCGGATGTGGATCGCTAACCATGCATAATGAACAAGATAAACAAGGTCAATGTGGCACTGGCCAATGCGGCTGTAACAGCCAGTCTGACGTGGTGAATACCTTCGAACCGCAAGCTAATCACGGTTTTGTTTTAACCGAACATGAGCGTGCGGAAATTGAAGGGGAAAAACACCACTACGAAGATGCACGCGCGGCGTCAATTGAAGCGCTGAAAATTGTGCAAAAAAATCGTGGCTGGGTAGAAGATGGCGCTATTCACGCTATCGCTGAAGTTTTAGGCATTCCTGCGAGTGACGTAGAAGGCGTGGCAACATTCTATAGCCAAATTTTCCGCCAACCAGTGGGTCGCCACATTATTCGTTATTGCGACAGCGTTGTTTGCCATATTACGGGCTACCAAGGCTTAGAAGCTGAAATTATTAAACAGCTGAGTATTCGCCCAGGTCAAACCACCGCTGATGGTCGCTTTACGCTGCTGCCAACCTGTTGCTTAGGTAACTGTGACAAGGGTCCAACGATGATGATCGATGACGATACCCACAGTCATGTGCAGCCTGAAAATATTCAAAAGCTACTGGAGCAGTATCCATGACAAACTTCTCCGCAAACCCTGTGATCCGTACTGCGGAAACTCATCCATTAACTTGGCGCCTACGCGATGACGCGCAGCCAGTCTGGTTAGATGAGTATCGCAGCAAAAACGGATACAAAGGTGTCGAACGTGCCCTCAAAGGCATGGCTCCTGATGAAGTGGTTAACCTTGTCAAAGACGCCGGACTGAAAGGTCGTGGTGGTGCAGGGTTCTCGACGGGTCTGAAATGGAGCTTAATGCCAAAAGACGAAAACATGAAACTGCGTTATTTCTTATGTAACGCGGATGAAATGGAGCCGGGCACTTATAAAGACCGTTTATTGATGGAACAACTACCTCACTTATTAGTGGAAGGGATGATCATCGGCGCTTATGCATTAAAAGCCTACCGTGGTTATATCTTCTTACGTGGTGAATATGTTGAAGCGGCGAAACATTTACGTCGCGCCATCGAAGAAGCCAAAGCAGCGGGTCTCTTAGGTAAAAACATTCTCGGTTCGGGCTTTGATTTTGAGCTATTTGTGCATACCGGTGCAGGTCGTTATATCTGTGGTGAAGAAACCGCACTGATTAACTCCCTTGAAGGTCGTCGTGCAAACCCACGCTCTAAACCACCATTCCCTGCAAGTTCAGGTGCATGGGGTAAACCGACCTGCGTTAATAACGTCGAAACTATCTGTAACGTGCCTGCAATTCTAGAGCACGGTGACCAGTGGTATATCGATTTAAGTGCGGGCAAGAGTAAAGACGCGGGCACTAAGCTGATGGGCTTCTCTGGACGTGTGAAAAATCCAGGTCTGTGGGAACTGCCATTTGGTACAACGGCGCGCGAAGTCTTAGAAGATTACGCGGGCGGTATGCGTGATGGATTAAAACTCAAAGCATGGCAACCGGGTGGTGCAGGAACTGACTTCCTGACCAACGATCACCTCGATTTACCGATGGATTTCGAAAACATTGCAAAAGCAGGCAGCCGTTTAGGTACAGCGCTAGCGATGGCAGTCGATAACGAAATTAACATGGTTTCTTTAGTGCGTAACTTAGAAACCTTCTTTGCGCGTGAATCCTGTGGTTGGTGTACACCGTGCCGTGATGGTCTGCCGTGGAGCGTAAAAATTCTACAGGCACTGGAAAAAGGCGAAGGTCAAGAAGGGGATATCGAAACTCTTGAACAGCTTTGCCGTTTCTTAGGACCCGGCAAAACCTTCTGTGCACACGCACCGGGTGCGGTTGAGCCATTACAAAGCGCCATCAAATATTTCCGTGGAGAGTTCGAAGCGGGTATCTCGAAAAAAGATCTGCGTAACATCGTACAGATTGCTGGGATCCAGCCAAACCTGCTCAAGCAGCGTTGGTAAGCATTTAGCGATTGAGCAACCGCTAAACGAATTTTTGACGAAGAACGTATTTATGTTTAACGCCTGCTAAAGCGGGCCTTTGGGAAGCATGCTGACTATGGCTACGATATATGTAGACGGCAAAGAATATGACGTAAACGGGTCTGAAAACCTGTTACAAGCCTGCTTATCGTTGGGGCTAGATATTCCTTATTTTTGCTGGCATCCGGCGCTGGGAAGCGTTGGCGCTTGCCGCCAGTGTGCGGTGAAGCAGTATCAAAACGCGGATGACACTCGTGGTCGCCTCGTGATGTCTTGTATGACACCGGCAACGGAAGGCACTTACATCTCAATCGATGATGAAGAAGCCAAACAATTCCGTGAAAGTGTTGTTGAATGGCTGATGACCAACCACCCACACGACTGTCCAGTCTGTGAGGAAGGCGGTAACTGCCACTTACAAGATATGACGGTGATGACCGGTCATACCATGCGTAAGTATCGTTTTACAAAACGCACGCACGTAAACCAAGATCTCGGTCCATTCATTAGTCATGAAATGAACCGCTGTATCGCGTGTTACCGTTGCGTTCGTTACTACAAAGATTATGCCGATGGCACCGACTTAGGTGTATATGGTGCGCATAACTATGTCTACTTTGGTCGTACTGAAGATGGCACGCTGGAAAGTGAATTTTCCGGTAACCTCGTCGAAGTGTGCCCAACAGGGGTATTCACCGACAAAACGCACTCAGAACGCTATAACCGTAAATGGGATATGCAATTTGCACCGGGTATCTGCCAACAGTGCAGCATCGGTTGTAACACCAGCCCAGGTGAGCGTTATGGTGAACTGCGCCGTATTGAAAACCGCTATAACGGTTCTGTAAACCATTACTTCCTGTGTGACCGTGGTCGCTTCGGTTATGGTTACGTAAACCGTAAAGACCGTCCTCGCCAAGCGCTGTTAACGAAAGATGGCGTCCAGCAGGTGGTTTCGGCGATTGAAGCGATGCAAAGCGGTGCGCAGATCATCAATCATGCGAAGAAAGTGATTGGTATCGGTTCTCCACGTGCTAGCGTTGAAAGCAACTACGCACTGCGTGCTTTAGTCGGTGCGGAAAACTTCTACTCCGGCATTTCTAAGGATGAACAGCGTCGCTTAGCGCTGATGCAAAACATCCTGCAAAACGGCGGTGTTTACACCCCTACATTGCGTGAAATCGAAGGCTACGATGCCGTTTTAGTTCTGGGTGAGGATTTGACTCAGACGGGCGCACGTATGGCATTATCTGTTCGCCAAGCGGTGAAAGGTAAAGCCCGTGAAATGGCAGCGGCACAGAAAGTTGCTGACTGGCAAATCGCGGCTATCCAAAACATTGGTCAACACGCCAAGTATCCACTGTTTATCACTAACGTGGATGACACGCGTTTAGATGATGTAGCGGCTTACAACTACCGTGCACCAGTGGCGGATCAAGCGCGTTTCGGTTTTGCGATTGCTAACCTGATCAACGGTGACGCACCAGCAGTGAATGATTTACCGGCTGATGTGAAAGCGAAAGTAGAAACTGTGGCTCAAGCTTTAGCGGGTGCGAAAAAACCTCTGATTATCAGTGGTAGCCATAGCGCTAGCGATGCAGTGATCGAAGCCGCAGCTAACGTGGCATTTGCGCTGAAAGCGAAAGGGGCGAACGTCGGTCTGTCTTATGTCGCATCTCATGCCAACAGCTTTGGCCTCGCGATGATGAACGCATTGCCATTAGAAAATGCTTTCTCACGCATTGAAGCGAACGAAGCGGATGTGGCTATCGTGATGGAAAATGACCTTTATCGTCATAGCACCGTGGATGCCGTCAATAGCGCATTAGCGAAATTGAAGCACCTGATCGTGGCAGACCATCAGCACACGGACATCATGGATAAAGCGACATTAGTGCTACCAGCGGCAAGTTTTGCTGAAGCAGACGGTACGCTTATCAACCAAGAAGGTCGTGCTCAACGCTTCTTCCAAGTCTTTGACCCAACTTACTACGATAACAGCATCGTGATGAACGAAAGCTGGCGCTGGATGCATTCTCTGCAAACTGAAGCGCAGCAACGTGATGCCGATTGGTCACAATTAGACCACGTTATCGAAGAGTGTGTGGCTGCACTGCCGCAGTTTGCGGGTATTAGAGATACGGCACCGAAAGCCTCTTTCCGCATTCGTGGACAGAAACTGGCGCGTGAACCGCATCGTTACAGCGGCCGTACGGCAATGCTGGCGGACAAATCGGTTCATGAACCGCGTCAACCGCAAGATATCGACTCACCATTTGCGTTCTCAATGGAAGGGAATAACCAACCGAAAGCGCCACGCCAGCAAATTCCATTTGCATGGGCACCGGGCTGGAACTCACCACAAGCATGGAACAAATTCCAAGCCGAGGTGGGCGGACACTTACTGTTTGGTGATCCGGGTGTGCGTTTATTCAATTCGACAGAAGGCAAATTAGCGTACTTCACTGAGGTTCCTGCGGCTTACCAAAGCGGCGAAGCACAGTGGGTTGTGGCGCCTTACTATCATCTATTTGGTAGTGATGAAACCTCACAACGTTCTGATGTGATCCAGCAACGTATGCCAGAGCCTTATATCATGTTGAACGCGCAAGATGCGGCGACACTCGGTCTAAATGCTGGCGTAAAAGCTGAATTTAGTCATGCAGGTCAAACCTTTAATCTGCCAGTGCGCATTAGTCAGCACCTTGCTGTGGGTCAAATCGGTTTACCTCTGGGTATGCCGGGAATTGCTCCGGTAATGGCGGGCGTGTCAGTGAATAATCTGCGGAGGGGCGCATGATGGATTGGATTTCTCCTGCGGTGATGGAAGTCCTGATTTCCATCCTTAAATCGGTTGTTATCTTGCTGGTTGTCGTGACCTGCGGGGCATACATGAGTCTCGGCGAACGCCGTATTCTCGGTCTATTCCAGAACCGTTACGGTCCAAACCGTGTAGGTCCATTTGGAATGGGGCAACTGATTGCCGACATGTTCAAAATGTTGTTTAAAGAGGACTGGATCCCAGAGTTTGCGGACAAGAAAATCTTTACGCTTGCACCAGTTATCGCATTTTGTTCTCTGTTCTTAGCGTTTGCCATTGTGCCAGTCAGTCCGACTTGGCACGTCGCTGATCTGAACATCGGGATCTTATTCTTCCTGATGATGGCAGGTCTGGCTGTGTACGCGGTACTGTTCGCCGGTTGGTCAAGTAACAACAAATACTCCTTATTGGGTGCGATGCGTGCATCGGCTCAAACGGTGAGTTATGAAGTGTTCTTAGGCTTGTCACTAATGGGTGTGGTCGCGCAAGCGGGTTCATTCAACTTAATCGACATCGTGAATTCCCAAGAAGGTATGTGGAACGTGATCCCACAATTCTTTGGTTTTATCACGTTTGCGATTGCGGGTGTCGCGGTATGTCACCGTCACCCATTTGACCAGCCAGAAGCGGAGCAAGAGATTGCCGACGGTTACCATGTGGAATATTCCGGTATGAAATTCGGTCTGTTCTTCGTGGGTGAATATATCGGTATCGTGACTGTGTCTGCGCTGATTGTAACGCTGTTCTTTGGTGGTTGGCATGGTCCGTTCCTGCCTGCTTTCCTGTGGTTTGCGATTAAAACAGCCTTCTTCATGATGATGTTCATCTTGATCCGTGCTTCATTACCGCGCCCACGTTATGACCAAGTAATGTCCTTCGGCTGGAAAATTTGTCTGCCACTGACACTGCTTAACCTGCTGGGTACCGCAGCAGTGATTTTATACAACGCTCAGTAAGGGGTGATTGAACCATGACATTAAAAGAGTTATTGGTCGGTTTCGCCACCCAAGTACGCAGTATTTGGATGGTGGGTCTACATGCGTTCGATAAACGGGAAACGCAAATGTACCCAGAAGAGCCGGTTTATCTGCCACCCCGTTACCGTGGGCGCATCGTGCTAACGCGCGATCCTGATGGTGAAGAGCGTTGTGTTGCGTGTAACTTGTGTGCGGTTGCTTGCCCAGTGGGATGTATTTCACTGCAAAAAGCCGAGCACGAAGATGGACGCTGGTATCCCGAATTTTTCCGCGTGAACTTCTCTCGCTGCATTTTCTGTGGTCTGTGTGAAGAGGCTTGCCCAACCACGGCAATCCAATTGACGCCAGATTTCGAAATGGCAGATTGGCGTCGTCAGGATCTGGTTTATGAGAAAAACGACCTGTTGATTTCAGGGCCGGGTAAATATCCTGATTACAACTTTTACCGTAAATCAGGTATGGCGATCGCAGGTAAAGATAAAGGCGAAGCGGATAACGAAGCGAAACCTATCAACGTCAAAGACCTGTTGCCGTAAGGAGCGATATTCATGGAATTTACATTTTATATCGCCGGTCTAGTTGCTGTTCTAGCAACTTTGAGGGTGATTACTAATACTAATCCAGTGCATGCGCTACTGTATCTGGTGGTTTCTCTGTTGGCACTGTCAATGGTGTTCTTCTCGCTCGGTGCGTATTTTGCCGGAGCATTGGAGATTATCGTTTACGCTGGCGCCATTATGGTTCTGTTTGTTTTCGTGGTGATGATGTTGAACTTAGGTCGCTCAGTACAAGAACAAGAGCGTGCTTGGTTAACACCGAAAACGTGGATTGGTCCCGCAGTGTTATCTGCCGTTTTACTGGGCATTTTAGTGTATGGGATCACCAGCCTTTCTCACCAAGAAAAAACGGAAGGTGTGATTATCACAGCGAAAGAAGTGGGTATCAGCTTGTTTGGTCCTTACGTCTTAGCCGTTGAATTAGCATCGTTATTATTACTCGCGGGTCTGGTTGTTGCCTTCCACGTGGGTCGTGACCGTTCAGAAAACAGCGCTGATCTTGTCAGCAACAGCCGTAATGCGGGGGAGAAACAATGATACCTCTTCAACATGGTCTGATTTTAGCGGCAATTATCTTTGTAATGGGACTGAGCTGTCTTGTTATTCGCCGTAACCTGCTTTTCATGCTGATCGGACTGGAAATCATGGTGAACGCAACGGCATTAGCCTTTGTGGTCGCAGGCAGTTTTTGGGGGCAACCAGATGGTCAGATTATGTATATTCTGGCAATCACTCTGGCGGCAGCGGAGGCGAGTATTGGATTGGCGTTGTTACTGCAACTCCATCGTCATCGTCAAAACCTGAACATTGATAAAGTCAGTGAGATGCGCGAATGAACTTACTCTATTTAACGATTCTGTTCCCGCTGTTAGGGTCTGTGCTTCTCGCATTTTCCCGCGGTCGTTGGTCAGAAAATGTATCCGCGATTATCGGTGCAGGCTCAGTGGGTCTGGCCGCTCTAGTTGCATTTTATGCAGGCTCTGAGTTTTTAACTCATGAAGCTGGGTATGTTTATCCACAAATGTTATGGACTTGGATGTCTGTGGGTAATTTCACTATCCCATTTAGCCTATCTCTTGATGGTCTTTCACTGACCATGTTAGGTGTGGTAACGGGTGTGGGCTTCCTTATTCATGTGTATGCCTCTTGGTATATGCGTGGCGAGGAAGGTTACTCACGTTTCTTCACTTACACTAACCTGTTTATCGCGAGCATGGTGGTATTAGTGCTGGCCGATAACATGATGCTGATGTATCTCGGTTGGGAAGGGGTAGGGCTGTGTAGTTATCTGTTGATTGGTTTCTATTACACCAACCCAGAGAACGGTAAAGCGGCAATGAAAGCCTTCTTCGTGACCCGTATCGGTGACGTGTTCTTGGCTATCGGCATGTTTATCCTGTACAACGAATTGGGCACCTTAAACTTCAGCGAAATGGCACAACGTGCGACTCAGTTGTCTCCGGAAGGCTTATCGATGCTGAACTGGGCAACGCTGATGTTATTAGGTGGTGCGGTCGGTAAATCAGCTCAGCTGCCATTACAAACATGGTTAGCCGATGCGATGGCGGGTCCAACCCCAGTTTCTGCGCTGATCCACGCCGCAACCATGGTTACTGCGGGTGTGTACTTAATCGCGCGTACTCATGGACTATTCCTGTTAACCCCAGACATTCTGCATTTAGTGGGTGTTGTGGGTGCGGTAACATTGCTGTTTGCAGGTTTCGCAGCACTGGTTCAAACGGATATCAAACGTGTTCTTGCTTACTCGACTATGAGCCAGATTGGTTACATGTTCTTGGCCCTGGGCGTACAAGCATGGGATGCGGCAATTTTCCACTTAATGACTCACGCCTTCTTCAAAGCATTACTGTTCCTGTCCGCAGGTTCGGTGATCATCGCGTGTCATCACGAGCAAAACATCTTCAAGATGGGTGGCCTGCGTAAGCAAATTCCATTCGTTTATATTGTGATGTTAATCGGTGGTAGTGCATTGGCCGCGTTGCCTCTGTTTACTTCTGGTTTCTACAGTAAAGATGCCATCTTGTGGGGCGCGAAAGTGGATGGACAAACTGTGCTGTTATGGGCGGGTATCCTCGGTGCATTAATGACCGCAATTTACACCTTCCGTATGATTTTCATCGTGTTCCACGGTGAAGCAAAAATCAAAACGCATAAAGTTAAAGGCATCACTCACACTGTACCACTGGCTATTTTGGCAATTCTCGCAACCTTCGTGGGTGCGATGATCCATCAGCCATTAGAGGGCGTATTCCCTGCAAAACCAATGGAAGCTGAAGACGGTAAACTGTTCATCGAAGCTATCTCGGGTGGTTTTGCTATCGCAGGTCTGTTGATTGCGACGTTCCTCTATCTGTTTAGACGTTCTATCGTTGATGCGATTGCGAAAACAGCAATTGGTCGTTTCTTCTCTACGTGGTGGTACCACGCATGGGGCTTCGACTGGTTGTATGATGTAATTTTTGTAAAACCTTTCAAAGGGATTGCATGGTTACTCGAAAGCGATCCGATTAACTCACTGATGAATATCCCTGCACATCTTTCACGTTGGGCAAACAAAGGACTAGCAGTGAGTGAAAACGGTCAGATCCGTTGGTATGTTGCCTCTCTGGGGCTGGGTGCAGTGCTGATTCTTGCTCTGCTGCTTTTGGTTTAATTAAGGGACACATTGCGCCATGCAATTATATTGGCTAATACTTATTCCCTTTATCGGTGCCCTGCTAAGCTGGCAGGCTGACCGATTCAGTCACCGCGCACCTCGTTGGGTTGCGCTGGGGACGATGGGGATCACGCTTATCCTTGCGGTACTATTTTGGGCGCAAGGGGATTATTCGCTGGTTAACCCGCAAGGTATTCCAGAGTGGCAAAACACATACTCAACGGAATGGATCCCTGCGCTAGGTATCAATTTCTCGTTAGCGGTTGATGGATTATCGCTGTTGATGGTGGTGTTAACCGCCATCATGGGCGCGTTTTCAATCCTCAGTTCGTGGAGCGAGCAGCAAGAGAACCAAGGTGCTTATCACTTTAACCTGTTATGGATTATTGCAGGTGTAATGGGGATCTTTACGGCGGTTGACCTGTTCTTATTCTTCTTCTTCTGGGAGATGATGTTGATCCCGATGTACTTCCTGATTGCGAATTGGGGACACAAAGGGTCAGGTAACCGTCAGCATGTTAAGGCAGCGACAAAATTCTTTATCTATACGCAAGTCAGCGGTTTGATCATGCTGGTGGCGATTGTCGGCTTGGTTATCCTTCACTGGATTGCGTTCAATGAACTGACATTCGACTATAACGCGTTATTAGGTACTGAAAGTGCGTTGTCAGGTACTGCTAGTTTCTTACTGATGCTGGGCTTCTTTATTGCTTTCGCAGTAAAAATGCCATTAGTGCCATTCCACGGCTGGATGGCCGATACCCAAGAACAATCGCCAACGGCGGGTTCTGTCGATATCTCCGGTATCATGCTGAAAACAGCCGCATACGGTTTATTACGTTTTGTACTGCCACTGTTTCCTGAAGCTTCACTGCAATTCACGCCAGTGGCAATGACGCTGGGTGTGATCAGTATCTTCTACGGTGCATGGTTAGCATTCAAACAGACGGATATTAAACGTTTAGCGGCGTACAGTAGCTTGTCCCACATGGGCTTTGTGACTGTGGCTATCTACGCAGCATCAACACTGGCCTATCAAGGTGCTGTGGTGCAAATGATTACTAACGGTCTGTCGGGTGCGGCGCTGATTATTATCAGTGGTCAGTTGTACGAACGTACTCAGACCCGTGATATGCGTATGATGGGTGGATTATGGAAACGCATCAAATGGTTACCGGGTTTATCCTTATTCTTTGCCGCAGCAACTTTAGGTATGCCGGGCACAGGTAACTTTATCGGCGAATTCATGATCTTCTTCGGTAGCTTCAGCCAATTCACATTAGTGACCTGCATTATGGTGTTTGGTGTGGTGTTTGCCTCTATCTATGCACTATGGATGATGCAGCAGACTTACTACGGAACGCCGAAATCAGAAACTGAACTGAAAGGGCTAACGGCTCGTGAGTTTGGTGTTTTACTGGTTCTGGCGGCTTTATTGGTTATCATTGGTTTCTACCCACAACCTATCTTAGATACGTCTGCGGGTTCGATGGAAACACTGCATAACCTGTATTCTGCTTCACTTTCAACACAAGGGTAGTAATTCGCCATGACAATAACAACTTTAGAATTGTTAGCAATGCTGCCGTTAATCCTTTCCGGATTGACCGCAGTGATTGTGATGCTGTCAATTGCGTGGCGGCGAGATCACTTAACCAGTGCCGCAATAACGGTTGTTGGCTTTCTCCTGACATTTGTTTCACTGATTTGGGTTAATGGCTATGCCATTCCTACATCAGTGGGCGAGGAAGCATTACTGCCAAGAGCAGTGACTTCACTGCTGTTAGTTGATGGTTTTGCTCTGTTCTACTCGGGACTGGTTCTGATCGCAGGTATGGGTACCGCTATTTTTGCTTATCATTGGTTAGAAGGCTTTAATGATAACAAAGAAGAGTTTTACCTCTTATTGAGCATTGCGGTAACGGGTGGCGTTCTGCTGGGAATGTCGAACCATATGGCTTCGATGTTCATCGGTATCGAATTGATCTCTATCCCACTGTTTGGTTTGGTTGCTTATACCTTTGAGCGCAGCCGTACTTTGGAAGCGGGTATCAAGTATATGGTGTTATCCGCAGCCGCGTCTTCATTCCTGCTGTTTGGTATCGCTTTATTATACGCAGAATCAGGTAGCTTAAGCTTCAGCGTAGTCGGTCAAAGCTTAGCGAATAGCAGCATTCACGCGCCTCTGATTTTAGTTGGTTTAGGCATGATGATTGTGGGCTTCGGCTTTAAATTATCGTTGTTCCCATTCCAATTATGGACACCAGACGTTTATCAAGGTGCGCCTGCGCCTGTTGCCGCTTTCTTAGCAACCGGCAGTAAAATCGCTATCTTTGCGGTATTGGTTCGTATCTTCTTAGAAGCACCGATTACACATGTTGATGGTATCGCGCAAACAGATACGTTATTAGCTGTTGTTGGTGTGATTGCAATTGCGTCAATCTTGTTTGGTAACTTACTGGCATTGACTCAGAAGAGCGCTAAGCGTCTGCTTGGTTACTCGTCTATCGCCCATATGGGTTACTTACTGGTTACGTTAGTGGCAATGCGTGTGGATGCTCAATTGGCACAAGTCACTATTGCTATCTACCTGGTGAGCTATTTATTAGCGAGCTTGGGTGCATTTGGTGTGGTTAGCGTGATTTCGAGCCCATACCGTGGTGATGACCAAGATGACTTCAGTGCATTCCGCGGCTTATTCTGGCACAAGCCAGTCTTGGCAATGGTGATGACAGTGATGATGTTATCTCTAGCGGGTATTCCAATTACGCTTGGATTCATCGGTAAGTTCTATGCCATTCTTTCGGCCGTTTACGCACAATTGTGGTGGTTAACAGGGGCTGTTGTGGTAGGTAGTGCACTTGGATTATTCTACTACTTGCGCTTTATGGCGAGCTTGTATAGCCGTGATGCAGAACATGCAGACCGTTATACTGGCCCACAAAAAATGACGTTGGGAACTGTGTTTGCGGCGCTGTGTGCGATAGCGGTTATCGTGTTTGGTCTGTGGCCACAACCGATTATTGATATTGCTACATCAACACTGCCATCTCTTAACTAAGTTTAGATAGATAACTCGTTTAGAGTAAACAAATCAGTTCCGATAAAAGCCCCGCTACTTAACAGTAACGGGGCTTTTTTTAATCTGGTAATTGTCGTTGATATTGATACTCAATATCGTTCAAATAGGTCATTAGCATTTGGCTAACGGTCTTAATTTGACTGAAATTCAAACACTCCTCAGAGACTTTCTCACTCATAAACCCACACCAAGATTCCCAATAAGATTTTAAAGCACTAGATTGAGTGATAATGGTCTGTTTGTGGACCTCTATTTGATTGATATCATTGGCATAGCTCATGAGCTGCGAGAGTCGAAATATATTATTATCCATCGTATTTATCTCTTCTCGCGCTTCAATAATTTGGTCACTGATATAGATTCTTACATCAACAAGTTGACTAAATTCGAGCCCATCATCCACCATCGTTAATAAGTTACGGATATAACTAATAGCCGCTTTCAGAATGTCTTTTTTATTTGGTTGAATATCAATAGAGTCGATAAGTTCTTTCCCTTGAAAATAGCGGTCAAAGAAATCTGTAATTTTATGTTTTAATATAATATCTTCCGCTGCAAGGATTACAGAGAGATTGTTATTTAATTCATTAACCTTGGATTGCTTACTATTTTTAGAGTTCACAAGAAACTCTTTTTGCTTGGCATATTGCGAATGCTTTAGTTTGTTAGGCTCATTTAAATGAAAAACTAATAATGATTCTAATGTATAGCGTGTTTTTGAAATAAGTTTTTCAATTTCAAATTTGACATCCATTAAGTCATCTACAAAGCCTGTAATCGCAATCTTTCGGCGCATATCTGATAAATCATCACTATTTTCAGACGATAGCAATGCATAATCATCATTTTTAATAATATAATTCAATTTAATTTTTAGAATAGGAACGGAATTTCTAATCAGTTCATTGAGCCTTTCAATCTTAATTGCGATTTTTTGAATTCGACCATAGATAATATAATCATAGTTAAGGATATTTTTATTAAAAGAACTAATGCTATTTGAAATACACCTTAATTGGTAGATGTCAATGGAGGGTAACATAGGTAAATCGAGGTTATCATGCATATTAACGCCTTTTATTGTGAGTTTTTTTCATTGATTTGTAGCTCATCAAATAGCTTAATCAAATGAACTGAATAATCTTGAATAGAAGTCCAAGATGTGATGATACGTTTGAATTGCGTGATAAACCGGATCAGTTTTTCTGCATTGTTTATCCTTGCAAATATATCAATAGATTGTTTAACCTCTGTGAGGATCACGAGCCACATATAATCTAAGTGGTCAATAGCGAGGCGTGCATCTTTAAATAAGCCTTCAATTTTTTGCAAATTAATTTGAATATCAAAGATAGTTTTCTGTAGTAGCTCTTCTTGATGCAATTTGTGATTTATTTCTTCGATTTCTTTAATTAACTTATTCTTCCTATCTCGGATGCTTTCTGCTTTTACGCCAAAAATACTGCTTGTAATCACTAAACCAATAATGCCTCCAGCAAGTCCTGTAAAACAAAGCTTAACAAAGTGGTTATACTCCTGCTCTAATTGGTGTAGTTCATTTTTCTTAAAGGCGATAAGTTCTTTATAGAATGACTCGTTATTGCTGGGGTCCTCGTTAGATTCTAATTGTTGATATAGTCCTTTTATTGTGAAGAGTAATGAATCTACATGGGTATAGTCTGAAAGATATCCACCGGTAATATGAGATCGAAAATCTGAGACTGTGTTTTTAATTTGAATGGTTTTAATTGATTGCTGTTTTATATCTCCTTTTATTAAATGCAGAATACTTAAAAGCTCGGTGGCAATTTGTTGGTCGTCGTTTTGGTATGTAATCTGATTTAAATCACTCTCCGATAAATCTTCTAAACTGTCTGAGATTTTTTGAATAATCGGCATATGGTTAATATATTCAAGAATTTGGGCGCCAGTTTGTATGATATTACGACTGGTTAAAGATAAATCGATAGATTGCTCTTTCACTTTGAGCTCAACATTATCCCAGGTGTTGGCGTGTTTACGAATACTCAGGATTATCTCAGTTAACTCATTAGCTGGCAGTAATGAATCATTTTCATCATTAATACCGAACCATTTGAAAATATCAATTTCTTTAGTGGGAAGGGTTAAAGCAAACTGGACGTGCCGGTGAATATTAATTAAATCTTCAAGGGTGAATATACCTGCGGATCTTGCGGATAAGGAATCTTGATTGGTTAATAATGCCAATGTTGCATCGCCAATGTTTTCCTTTTCAATAATTCGGTCATAGTTAAGCTGAGTATTCATTCTGGATTTCCAATTAATTAAATAAAGATGGAATGATAAAGTTAGAGAGCTAATTATCTTATTACTTAGATGATTAATTTATCGATTTACGTTTCGTTTTTAATAGTTATAAGATTCTAATGATGATGAATTTCGATTTACTGTGAAATTTTTATCGTTATAAGTTTTTAATAGTAATAAACAATAGGCTTATCACGTTCAAAGTTATAACGCATAACCTACTAGAAACGTAGAGCTTATGTTGATATTAAAAAATGAAAATCAGCGCTAAAAAATAACTCATTGGTTGTAGTTTTAAATATTTATCTATTACATAAATTACCATTTTCAAATCTAGATATAGAGCCGTCACTGAGTTTCTAAGTGAATGTTATGGTTTTTAAATAATAAGAAATTAGTCTTAATTAGAATTCAATATCTAGAATCAATTAGAGAATAAAAATAGTTTATAAGGTGAATTATTAATATTTTATATTTAATTCGTAACTTGATAGTCAATTTATACAAATAAGAAGGGTATAAGCTCTTATTTAACAGCTTGATATGACATGATTTCGAAAACGTGCACATGTCGTAAGCGTATCATTTTTGATTTTTACCTGACGGTTTTTTAAACATCTTGTGCTATTAATAATGAATGTATTAATAAATTACATTGCGATATATAATAATTATAAGTAAATCGATGTCGTTGTGATGTGCAGTGGGAATCTAAAGTGACAAAAACAAAAATTGATAAATTATTAGCTGAAATTCTGACCCATTTGTCTACATTAGTACTCAATTCTAACGAATATATCCGCTTAGCGTGGAAGATGGACGCAAAAGAGGCGTTTCCGGGATTAGCGTGGTTATCATCTCAAGATAGCTACCCTCAGTTCTATTGGTATCATCGTACTGGTTCCGAGGAATGCAGTGCTTTAGGCACAGTAAAATCATTTAATGCGATCACGGATGCTGAGCAATTTATCTCCGAGCATACTGAAATTCCTGATATGCGATTATGGGGGCTAAATGGTTGGAATGGTGTGGGTGAAGGTATCAGTGAAACCCTTAAGCGAGAATCCGCATTCTATTTTCTACCTCGATTAGAAATCTTCCGCTTGCGCTCAACGGTGACTGTTGCGCTAAACATTGATGGTGCTGAGGATCTCCAAGCCGCAATTGCCTTTGTACGGCAGCTAAATTCGGTATCGAACGATGTATCCCCATTATCCACTCAAATCATTGGGCAGCAGCATATTCCCGATCATGATGAATGGTGTGCGTTACTCACTGGGGCAATTCACGATATGCGCGCAGGCAAAATGGAAAAGGTGGTGATGGCACGGGAAACCAAATTGTCTCTATCTCAGCCTATAACTGTGGCGGAGTTTCTATCCGCTAGCCAAAAAGTGAATCACCATTGCTACCATTTTATGATGGCGTTTAGTGCGCATTCCGGCTTTATGTCATCGACGCCAGAGCGTCTTTACTTGCGCCAAGGTACTCAACTTAACTCTGAAGCATTAGCTGGCACGGTTGCGAACCATGTCGATGATTCGATTGCGGCTGAAAATGCTAAATGGTTAATGGAAGACAGTAAAAACCAGCATGAAAATTTAGTGGTGGTTGATGATATTTGTCAGCAATTACAAGGTGCAGTAACAGGTATTGATGTTTCACCCGCGAAGGTGATCCGACTGAGAAAAATCCAACATTTATATCGCTCTATTGCAGCAACGCTGCTAGCGCCTTCAGACAGTGACTGTTTGCAGCGTTTACAACCGACAGCAGCGGTATGTGGTTTACCCCGTCGCGTTGCCCGTGAATTCCTTGCTGAGCACGAGCCATTTTCTCGTGGGTGGTATGCTGGAACAGGTGGCTTTATCAGTTTAAATCGCAGTGAGTTTGCGGTTTCGCTGCGTTGTGCTCAAATTGATGGCGCCCAAATTTCCCTCTATTCAGGCGCAGGGATTGTGAGCGGTTCAGATCCCGAGCAAGAGTGGGAAGAAATTGAAAACAAAGCGGCTGGGCTAAAATCCTTACTGAAAACGCAATGAAAAACCAAGCACAATGAAAAACAGGCTAAAAACCCTATAGCTAAAATGGTTATTTCTTTTTTATTTTCAATTAGTTCATGAAAAATTGTTTTGAGATCAAGAAATTTTTCTCAATCCTATTACACTCAGCATCATGAATAATTTACCGAGCACATTATGTCGAATTCAGCATTTAATCTCCGTTGGGCTGAGGTAATTATTGAGGCGCTAGCCCGCCACGGAATGAAAAATATCTGTATTGCTCCCGGCTCTCGCTCCACGCCGTTAACGTTAGCTGCTGCAAATAATGCAAAACTTCATTGCCATACGCACTTTGATGAGCGCGGATTAGGCCATCTTGCTCTTGGGCTTGCGAAAGCGAGTGGCGAACCTGTTGGCGTGATTGTCACCTCTGGTACGGCGGTCGCTAACCTGTATCCCTCATTGATAGAAGCCGGATTAACGGGGGAAAAAGTCATTTTCCTCACAGCAGATAGGCCACCAGAATTAATTGACTGTGGTGCCAATCAGGCTATCCGCCAAACCCATATTTTTGCTAGTCATCCGTTTGAAAATCTCATGTTACCAAGACCTACTCGCGATATTTCAGCGAAATGGTTGGTTTCTGCGCTAGATAACGGTATGAATCAGTTACGCCATGGTGCATTTCATGTGAACTGCCCTTTTGCTGAACCATTATATGGTGAAACGGAAGGGGAAACTGAGTGGCAAGCGAGTTTAGGTGATTGGTGGCAATCGTCTCACCCGTGGCTAAGTGAACCTCCGACCCATGCTGTCGCATTGGTGGCGGATTGGTATTTTTGGCGCCAGAAAAAAGGGGTCGTTATCGCTGGGCGTATGAGCAGCAGTGATGGCGAGCTTGTTGCAAAGTGGGCTGCAGAACTTGGCTGGCCAGTTATCGGTGATGTGCTCTCTCAGACTGGACAACCTTATCCATGCGCTGATTTATGGTTACAGCACCCAAACGCCAAAGCGTGGTTAGATGAAGCAGAATTAGTGGTTCAATTTGGCTCCAGCATAACAGGAAAACGCGCATTACAGTGGCAAAGCCAGTGTCATCCTCAAGAGTACTGGATAATTGATACCATCCCTGGGCGTTTAGATCCTGCCAACCATCAGGGTCGTAAACTCACTTGCAGCGTAAAAGGGTGGATAGAGCAACATCCTGCTCAACCGCGCGGTGCATGGTGCGAAGGCTTAATGGACTTAACAAATCGTACCTTGCAACATGTTCAAGCCCAGCTGCAAAACCAATTTTCTGAAGCTGCGGTAGCGCATCAACTCCCAGAGCTTCTCCCGCCTCGCGGACAACTTTTCGTGGGGAATAGCTTAATTGTGCGTTTAATTGATGCACTGGCTCAATTGCCTGCGGGTTACCCGGTATTTAGTAACCGTGGCGCCAGTGGTATCGAGGGGCTGATCTCGACGATGGCTGGCGTACAGCGAGCAACAGCGAAGCCAACACTCGGTATCGTCGGAGACATCTCCGCCCTGTATGACTTAAACAGTCTGGCATTGTTGCGTGAACCTTCAGCCCCTAGCGTATTGATTATAGTAAACAATAATGGCGGACAAATTTTCTCGATGCTGCCAACCTCCCCAGAAGCTCGCCAAAACTATTATTGCATGCCACAAAATGTGAGCTTTGAAGGTGCGGCGATGATGTTTGGTCTGCAATACTGCGCGCCAACAGATTGGTCGAGCTTAAAAGAGACAGTGCAAGAATTCTGGCTCAAGCAACACGGTACACTGCTGATTGAGTTAGTGGTTGATGGGGATGAAGGTGCCCGAACACTCAAACAGCTACTGCAAGACGTGGAAAGTTTACCGTGCTAGCTGCGCACTATTATCCGAGTCAGGAACAGACTGCCAACGGCGAAAAAACACCGTGGTTAGTTTTCCTTCATGGTTTATTAGGTAGTCACGATGATTGGTCATCGATTGTTGCGGCTTGCCCCAATTATCCGCGTTTAGTGGTCGATTTGCCGGGGCATGGTGATTCACACCGCATCGATTGCCAAGGCTTTATAGATTTTGACAAGCAACTGACTCAGCTGTTAGCGCATTACTCGGCTTCACAATTTGTGTTGATTGGCTATTCGCTCGGTGCACGCTTAGCGATGCACTTTGCCTGCTTTAGCGCTCATAAAGGGCTACAAGGCTTGGTGATAGAGGGGGGCAACGTCGGTTTACAGAGTGAACAAGAACGTATTGCGCGTGCGGATAACGACCATCGCTGGGCAGAACGTTTTCGACATCAGCCTATCGAACAGGTTTTGAATGACTGGTACCAACAAGCGGTTTTTGCCGACCTTACTCTTGCCCAACGTGAAAAGCTGGTAGCACTCCGAGGTCAAAATAACCCATTGGCGGTTGCTGATATGCTGGAAAATACGTCGCTATCCAAACAACCATTTTTAGTTGAGTCACTAAAGCAATTATCGGTCCCTTACTGCTATTTTTGCGGTGAGAAAGACCAAAAATTTCGAGGCGTTTCGCAACAATATGCATTGCCGTTTACGCTAATTGAGAATGCAGGGCATAATGCGCATCGGGAAAATCCCCAACATTATGCAGCTGCACTTCACTATTTTTTATCACACTGTGGTTAAAGGAACTTGATAATGATTTATCCAAGCGAAGAAAAACTGTACGCACCGATTGAGTGGCAAGATTGCTCAGAAGGTTTTGACGATATTCGATATCACAAATCCCCAGAAGGGATTGCTAAAATTACCATTAACCGCCCTGAAGTTCGCAATGCATTCCGTCCTCAAACCGTGAAAGAGATGATCCAAGCATTGTCAGACGCGCGTTATGACGACCATATCGGGACTATCATCCTAACGGGTGAAGGCGAAAAAGCCTTCTGTGCAGGTGGTGACCAGAAAATCCGTGGTGACTACGGCGGGTATCGCGATGAAAGCGGTACGCACCATCTGAACGTATTAGATTTCCAACGTCAAATTCGTACCTGTCCAAAACCTGTCGTGGCAATGGTTGCTGGTTTCTCTATCGGTGGCGGTCACGTTTTACATATGATGTGTGATTTAACTATCGCAGCCGATAACGCGATTTTCGGTCAAACCGGCCCTAAAGTTGGCTCGTTTGATGGCGGTTGGGGCGCATCTTATATGGCGCGTATCGTCGGTCAAAAGAAAGCCCGTGAAATTTGGTTCCTGTGCCGTCAATACAATGCCCAAGAAGCGTTAGACATGGGTCTGGTAAACACCGTTGTCCCTTATGCTGACTTAGAAAAAGAAACCGTACGCTGGTGCCGTGAAATGCTGGAAAACAGCCCAATGGCATTACGTTGCTTGAAAGCAGCACTGAACGCTGATTGTGATGGTCAAGCGGGTCTGCAAGAGCTAGCGGGTAACGCAACGATGCTGTTCTATATGACGGATGAAGGTCAAGAAGGGCGTAACGCATTCAACGAAAAACGTGCGCCAGATTTCTCTAAATATAAGCGTAACCCATAATGAGAAAAGCCAAACTTTACTCGTTCAGCCTGCCGATGGAGGCAGGCGTTATCCTTCGCTATCAACGACTAAAAACCCGTGATGGGCTTTTGGTGTGTTTACAAGATGGGGATAGCGAAGGCTGGGGGGAAATTTCACCTCTGCCAGAATTTAGCCGTGAAACCTTGGAGGAAGCAACCGCAGAAACCATCGCATGGCTAAATGAATGGGTGAATGAGGGCACAATGACGCCAAGCCATTTACCTTCAGTTGCCTTTGGCTGTAGCTGTGCATTAGCAGAGCTGACCGGTGAGCTTCCACAACAAGCGGATTATCGTAAAGCGCCATTATGCAGCGGTGACCCTGATGACCTGATCCTAAGTCTTGATGCTATGGACGGGGAAAAAGTCGCCAAAGTGAAAGTGGGGCTCTACGAAGCGGTACGTGATGGCATGGTGGCAAACTTATTATTGGAAGCGGTGCCTGAGCTAAAGCTGCGTTTAGATGCTAACCGTAGCTGGACTCGAGCAAAAGCAGATGGCTTTGCTAAATATGTGAATCCAGATTACCGTGCACGAATTGCGTTCCTTGAAGAGCCATGTAAAACCCGTGAGGAATCTTTGCAATTTTCCGCGGAGACTGGCATCGCTATCGCATGGGATGAAAGTGTGCGTGAAGAAGGCTTCAAGGTTGAAGCACAGCCGGGTGTGGCGGCGATTATCATTAAGCCGACCTTAACGGGCAGCTTGAGTTATTGCCGTAGTTTGGTGGAACAAGCTCATCAGTTAGGGATGCAAGCCGTGATCAGTTCCTCCATCGAAAGTAGCTTTGGTTTAACCCAATTGGCGCGGGTCGCAAATTGGTTAACACCGAACACCATCCCTGGTTTAGATACGGTTTCACTGATCCAATCTCAGTTAGTGAGGCCTTGGCCACAATGCCAAATTCCTGTTCAACAGTTAGATGAGCTGACCGTTGTATGGCAGAGTTAGCATCATCGTCTAGCCGCTTTACCGACTGGCCTTGGCAGCATTGGGCCAGTCTTCAACCAAATAACATCGCACTTTTTACGGATACCGAATCGGTAACGTGGGCGGCGTTAAATCAGCAGATTGCCGATTTAGTCACTTACTTTACGATGCAAGGTGTGCAAGAAGGGCAATGTGTCGCTTTGCGCGGTAAAAACTCCGTCGAACTGCTACTCAGTCAATTGTCATTGTTAGCTTGTGGGGCGAAAGTTTTGCCTCTCAATCCTCGCCTTCCTGAGCGGTTATTAAATGAATTATTACCGCATCTTGATATTGGTGCAGTGATTGATTTTACCGATGAGCAGAACGCGTTAGCGGATTATCGCCATTTGGATCACCAGCTTTATTCTCATTTTATTGAATATGATGATTTCCCTTCGGTGAGTTTTCAGAAAATCGCTGAGCAACCTGCAACGTTAATTTTAACTTCAGGTTCAACAGGGTTACCTAAAGCGGCAGTACACAGTGTTTCGGCTCATTTGAACAGTGCGGCTGGCGTACTGAATGCCATGAATTATCAGCAAGAGGATTGCTGGTTACTCTCGTTGCCATTATTTCACGTTTCAGGGCAAGGGATTGTATGGCGTTGGTTACTGAGTGGTGCAAAACTCGCTATTCGTTCTACACCATTGCCAGAGGCATTACAGGGTGTCACCCATGCATCATTAGTGCCGACTCAGCTATGGCGGTTACTGAATGACGAGATGCCATTAAATATTTCGTTAAAAGAAGTGTTGTTGGGTGGCGCCATGATCCCAACCAGTTTAACGGCGCTAGCCGAGCAGCGTGGTATTGTATGCTGGAGCGGTTATGGGATGACGGAAATGGCGTCAACCGTGTGTGCTAAACGTACAGATGGTAAGAAAGGCGTGGGGCTTCCGTTAACGGGTAAACAAGTACGGCTGGTGGATGATGAAATTCAAATTCAGTCGGACAGCCAATCCTTAGGGTATTGGTTTGATGGGCAATTACATCCTTTAAATTTAGTGGATGGCTGGTTTAAAACCAATGACAAAGGCGCCTTTATTGATGGTGAATATCAGGTTTTAGGCCGTTTGGATAATCTGTTTATCAGTGGTGGGGAGTGTGTGCAGCCGGAAGATATTGAAGCGGTGATCAATGCGCATCCTGATGTGCACCAAAGCTTTGTTGTTCCTGTTGATGATGTGCAATTTGGGCAGCGCCCGGTGGCAGTTATTGACGCGGATGAATCAATGGATTTAAACATGCTGGCGGATTGGCTAAAAGATAAATTAGCCCCGTATCAATTCCCAATGGCATTTTATCGTTTAGATCCTGAATTGAAAGCTGGGGGGATTAAAGTGTCTCGCAAGCAGGTGAAGCAGTGGGTGTTAACACAAAGACAGTGATGAATTAAACGCGGAATGAATTAAGGAATAGATAAAAAGCGCTAGAAAGCTCTAGCGCTTGGTTATAACAGGAAATGCTTGTTTATTTCAGTGCATTCAACGCTTTTTCAACACCCGCACCATATTCTGGGTGCACTTTCTTAAACAACTCGATTTGACGTTTTTGCGTCTCTTCTGACGCTTCAATCAACTCGCCCGCTAAACGTTGGAACATACGTTGGTGTTCGGCATCGTCCAGTAATTCATACAGTGCACGAGGCTGGCTGAAGTAATCTTCATCTTCACGGTGATTCCAGTGATCAGCCGCACCTTCGATGGATAATGGCGGTTCGCTGTAGTCCGGTTGTTCTTGGAACATACCTGCGCTGTTTGGCTCATAGGTTACGGTATTGCTGCTATTGCCATCAACGCGCATTGCACCATCACGATGATAATTGTGGAATGGGCAGCGCGGCGCATTCACCGGAATTTGATAGTGGTTAATACCTAAACGGTAACGCTGAGTATCCCCGTAAGAGAATAAGCGGCCTTGCAGCATTTTGTCTGGAGAGAACCCAATTCCCGGAACGATATTCGCAGGGCTAAATGCCGCTTGTTCCACATCTGAGAAATAGTTATCTGGGTTACGGTTCAGTTCAAAATATCCCACATCAATCAATGGATAATCTTTGTGTGGCCACACTTTGGTTAGATCAAATGGGTTATAAGGGACGGTTGACGCCTCTTTTTCTGGCATGATCTGAATCTGTAAGTTCCAGCGAGGATATTCTTTACGTTGGATAGCATCGAACAGGTCACGTTGAGAGCTTTCACGATCTTTACCAATCAGCGCTTCTGCTTCGTCATCCATAAGGTTTTCGATACCTTGCTGGCTACGGAAGTGGAATTTCACCCAAAAACGTTCGTTATTCGCATTGATAAAGCTATAGGTATGGCTACCAAAGCCATGCATAAAGCGATAGCTTTTTGGTAATCCACGGTCGCTCACATCAATGGTTAATTGATGCAGTGCTTCAGGTAAATGAGAGAAGAAATCCCATTTATAGGCTGCACTACGCATATTGGTGTAAGGGCAGCGTTTAACGACGTGGTTTAAGTCTGGAAATTTCAGCGGGTCACGCAGATAGAATACAGGGGTGTTGTTGCCCACCATATCCCAGTTACCTTCTTCGGTATAAAATTTCATGGCAAAACCACGAATATCGCGCTCGGCATCAGCGGCACCACGTTCACCTGCTACGGTGGAGAAGCGGACAAATAAATCAGTTTTTTTGCCAATTTCACTGAATAATTTAGCACGGGTATAGCGGGTAATGTCATGGGTGACCGTGAAAGTACCGAATGCGCCTGAACCCTTAGCGTGCATACGGCGCTCTGGGATCACTTCACGATCGAAGTGGGCGAGCTTTTCCAAAAACCAAACATCTTGCAACAGCATCGGGCCACGTTTGCCCGCTGTCATCACGTTATTGTTATCCACTACAGGTGCGCCTGAAGCGGTAGTTAGACCTCTTTTTTTCATCACAATACTCCCAAGCTATTAGATTTATAGACTACACAAAAGTAACTAACTGGATGAATATTTGTAGAATATCACTTCATCTCTATAATAAACTTGATGAACAGTATAATAAGCAAAGAATTAATTATCTAATCGCTCTGACCAATCACTGTAATCATAGTAGGAAGTTTAGTCAGGAAATGAAGAATTAAATTGAAGTAAATCACTGATGAATTTCACTTATTGTGCGTTAAACGGTGTTCTAACGTAAATTTAAGCAAAAAAGACTGAGTACGTGCACTAAATCACGTAACATCGTCACGATACTTTAATTTTTAATAATAAAGGAAATGATAATGCGCAAAGTTCTTTTAGCTGTTGCAGCGACCTCTGCATTTTATATGGGTGCTGCTCAAGCAATTTCTGCTGATTTCAGCGCAGGTGAGCACTTTACCGAATTAAGCGGTGGTTTTGGTACTCAAGGTTCTGGTTTAGCATTTAATGGCTCATGGGCGCGCAGCGATCACAATGGTCAGCTAGGTAGCCTAGGTGCAACGTTCGGCCTGCCATTAGGTCCAATTAATGCCTATGTTGGCGGTAAAGCACTGTATTTATCTCCTGAAGATGGTTCAGATGGTGCAGCGGCTGCATTAGGCGGCGGCTTAAGCTGGCAAGCACTGCCATCATTAAGTTTCTACGGTGAAGCGTATGGCGCACCAGAATCACTGACTTCAGGCAGCAAATCCTACATGGAAGCGAAAGCAGGTGCGCGTTACACCGTGTTTAAACCGCTGTCGGTTGATGCGGGTTATCGTCTGATTGAGATGAAAGGCGCGCATGATGATCGTAATGAGAAACTTGCAGATGGTTGGTATGTGGGCGCCGGCTTATCCTTTTAATTTTTCTTCATATTTCACGCTGTAGCGTTGTTGGCTGCTCTTGCTAACCCTAGTCACATACTTGTGTATGCTCCTAGGGATTAGCGCGTTTGCCGCCTAGCTACAACATGAACTATTTTGAAAAATGGCAGTGATAGTTTTTCAAAAAAAACATCAAAAAACGCCAAGAATAACACCCCAATTTGGGGTGTTTTTTTTATGAATGAAATTCTTGGGATTAACCTACGTTTGGTAGGAAGCCGGCCACGATGGCGAATTGGATGGCGATGACCGCGATACCGCACAGCAGAACTAAAGTGAGGATTGGGGTGCCGCCTTTGACGCGGTAAATGCCATTGGCTTCTAACTTGCGTACGCGCATGGTTAACAGTGCCGGTATGATTAATGCTAGGACTGATAATGCGACAGCGGCGTAAGTTAATGCCTGTACAAAGCTACTAAAGAATAGGGCGGCAAGTAACGGTGGTACGAAGGTCAGCAGCGTGGTTTGTGCGCGACCAATAAAATCATTGCTGCGCTTAAATAAGTCTGCAAGGTAATCAAATAAACCTAAAGCCACACCTAAGAACGAAGTCGCCAACGCTAAATCCATAAACAGGGCCACGGCCATATTCACGCGTGGAGTGGCAACTACATCACGGATAGCAGTTAATAACCCATTTAAACCGGATGATTGAGCAAGGATCCCCATAAATGTATTTGATGGGATAGCGCCGAGAGTCGCAATTTGCCATAAAATGTAGGCAACCAGAGGAATTGCACTCCCTGTAATGAAAATGATACGCAGCTTGCGTACATCACCATTCATGTAATTGACTAAACTCGGTACGCTTCCATGGAACCCAAAAGAGGTAAAAATCACGGGAACCGCGGCGAGTATAAGGCCTTTTTCGAGAGGCATTGTGCTTAGGTTAACCGCCTCGGCATGAGGCATCATAACGGCAAGCATGATCACTAAGAAAATCGTCTTAGCAGTAAAAAGAATACGGTTAATAAAATCAACAGAGTGTGTTCCCACACAGACCACAGCACCACCAACAATAGTGAACATAATAATGGCTGTTTGAGTCGAAACGGTGATCCCCCACCAAGAGGATAGGCTATCAGAGATAAGCACTCCAGCTCCGCCAATATAGGCAGTTGTCAGAGCATACATCAGCAATAACATACTCAAACCCGTGACAATTTGACCAACGGGGCCGAGGTACTTTTTCGCAACACTACCGAGACCCATATTGGCAGGATTATGCTGATAAACTTCGACCAGTAGTAATGAGGTATAACTCATTAGCATCCATAAACCTATTAACAAACATACTATTCCAGTGAAGCCAACACCCGCTGCCGCTAGCGGCATTGCTAGCATTCCTGCACCAATTGTTGTTCCTGCCACGATCAAAATACTGCCAAGGGTACGATTCTTCACAAATTCCTCTGATTGAATTCGGGTTATTAATAATTTAAGCAGATTATGCGATTGCGATTACTCTGTCAAATCTGAATTACAGTGAGTGTAAATATATATTAACAGTCTAAATAAGATAAAAGATTCTTTAATGTTTGCCCTAAAGGAAGTGTTGATAACGATGTGTGAAATGATGTTAAAGAATGATAGAAAGGGTAACCGCGGTGGGGTTTAAATGTTAAAAAATGGGGTTTATTGGATTGATTTTACTCATTATATTATTTAACTGAACATTATGGCAGCAACTAAAGGGGAATTTTGTGATGAGGGCAAAATATTAGGAATGAAAATAAAACAATATTGTTTTTTAAATTAATATAAATCAAATTAATACGTTAAGACCATCTGGATAATAAGGGAAACCTATAAATAAAGGATGGACCTATGGACTTTATGATTCAACTTGCCATTATTCTTGTCTGCTTGTTCTACGGAGCAAGAAAAGGGGGTATGGCGCTCGGGCTGCTAGGTGGTGTTGGCCTAGTTATACTTGTCTTTGGCTTTGGTTTACCTCCAGGAAAACCGCCTGTAGACGTTATGCTTGTTATCATTGCTGTTGTTGCAGCATCAGCAACCTTACAAGCATCAGGCGGTTTGGACGTTATGCTACAAATCGCAGAACGTTTACTGCGTAAAAATCCAAAATACATTTCTATTGTTGCACCTTTCGTTACCTGTATTTTAACCATTTTGTGTGGTACCGGGCATGTGGTGTATACCATTTTGCCAATCATTTACGATGCAGCGATCAAGAATAATATTCGTCCTGAAAGACCAATGGCGGCGAGTAGTATCGGGGCGCAAATGGGGATTATTGCCAGCCCTGTGTCTGTGGCCGTTGTCTCTTTAGTCGCGATGTTAAATGGCGTATCTATCAACGGTAAATCACTGGAATTTTTAGATTTATTGGCAATCACCATTCCATCTACCTTAATTGGTATCTTAGCGATTGGTATCTTTAGCTGGTTCCGCGGTAAAGATCTGGATAAAGACCCAGTATTCCAAGAGTTTATCTCTGTGCCTGAAAACCATGACTATGTTTATGGTGAGACGGTTACGCTACTGGATAAAAAGCTGCCTAAAATTAACTGGGTAGCAATGTGGATTTTCTTAGCATCTATCGTTGTGGTGGCATTGCTGGGCGCATTTTCTGAGCTCAGACCATTAATTAACGGTAAGCCGTTATCGATGGTATTAGTGATCCAGATGTTCATGTTATTAGCGGGTGCGCTGATCATTATCATTTGTAAAACCAATCCAGGACAGATTTCTAAAAACGAAGTATTCCGTTCAGGGATGATTGCTATCGTGGCGGTATATGGTATCGCGTGGATGGCAGAAACCATGTTCGGTGCTCATATGGATGAAATCAAAGGCACTTTAGGTTCATTAGTCAAAGATTTCCCTTGGGCGTATGCGGTTGTTTTACTGTTAGTGTCTAAATTTGTGAACTCACAGGCGGCGGCATTAGCGGCAGTAGTTCCAATCGCTCTGGGTATTGGTGTTGACCCTGCGTATATCATTGCTTCTGCACCAGCCTGTTATGGTTACTATATCCTGCCAACGTATCCAAGCGACCTTGCGGCAATTCAGTTTGACCGTTCTGGAACCACGCGCATTGGTAAGTTTGTTATCAACCATAGCTTTATTCTGCCGGGCTTAATCGGGGTGGGTGTATCCTGTGTGTTTGGTTGGGTATTTGCTGCGATGTACGGTTATCTATAAAAATACCCTTCATACTTCAAATTGCAGGGGTGTTAGCTGCACTCAGCTAGTCGGGTCACATACTTGTGTATGCTCCCCGACTATCTTCGTTTGCTGCCTACCTGCAACTCGAATTATTTTGGGTATTATATTATGGTTAGATATACAGTGTTACTAACGTCGCTACTCGATTTCAATATCGGAAAGCGGATGGCAGCAACAGGGTAATATCTCACCCTCTTGAACAAAAGCGATCGGTTTACGTTTGTATCCAACCTTTCCCTTTAATAATGTTACGCGGCAAGAGCCACAGTAGCCTTCTCGGCATTGGTATTCGACAGGCACTCGGCTATCTTCAAGGGCGTCCAATAAACTGGTGTGAACGTCGGTGTGGTAGGGGACTTGCACACCCTGCGTAAGACGCAGGGTGATTTTATGACTTGCCATAATTACAGTTCGAAATCACTCAAATCATCGGTGTTAACTTCAGCGTCAATCTGACCGACTAAATAAGAGCTGACTTCCACTTCTTGTGGCGCCACTTGAACGTTGTCAGACACTAACCATGCGTTGATCCATGGAATAGGGTTAGAACGCGCTTCAAATGGTAATTTCAGACCAACCGCTTGCATACGAATGTTGGTGATATATTCCACATACTGGCACAGAATATCTTTGTTCAGACCAATCATAGAGCCTTCGCTGAACAGATATTCAGCCCACTCTTTTTCTTGTTCTGCCGCATCTACAAACAGGCGATAGCATTCATCTTCACACTCAGCGGCAATCTCTGCCATCTCAGGATCGTCTTGACCAGAGCGTAACAGGTTCAGCATATGCTGAGTCCCTGTTAAGTGCAGCGCTTCATCGCGAGCAATTAGCTTGATGATTTTTGCATTACCTTCCATCAATTCGCGCTCTGCAAAGGCGAAAGAACACGCGAAGCTGACATAGAAACGAATTGCTTCAAGGGCGTTAACACTCATTAAGCATAAATAAAGTTGCTTTTTCAGTGCACGCAGTGAAACGGTGACTTGTTTACCACCCAGTGTATGCGTCCCTTCACCAAACATATGATAATAGTTGGTCATTTCGATCAGCGTGTCGTAGTACTCAGAAATATCTTTTGCACGCTTCAGAATTTCTTCATTCTCAACGATATCGTCAAAGATAATGGCCGGATCATTCACAATATTACGAATAATATGCGTGTATGAACGTGAGTGAATAGTTTCCGAGAATGACCAAGTTTCAACCCAAGTCTCTAATTCTGGGATTGAAATCAGTGGCAAAAATGCCACGTTAGGGCTGCGACCCTGAATAGAGTCGAGCAGCGTTTGGTATTTCAGGTTACTGATAAAAATGTGTTTCTCATGATCAGGCAGCGCATTGTAATCAATACGGTCGCGCGCCACGTCAACTTCTTCTGGGCGCCAGAAGAATGAGAGTTGCTTTTCAATCAGTTTTTCAAAAATAGGGTATTTTTGCTGATCAAAACGGGCAACGTTCACAGGCTGGCCGAAAAACATTGGCTCCAGCAGCTGGTTATTCTTTTTTTGAGAAAAAATCGTGTATGAATGTGACATAACCATCCCTATTAAATTTTACAAGCTCCGCCTTCACAATCAGAATCTGCGGTTTCAACAACCTCTTCCAGATCCCCCTGAACATCTTCAGCACCATCACGGGTGTTGTGGTAGTAAAGTGTTTTCACACCAAACTTGTAGGCTAACAATAAATCTTTTAACAGTTGATTCATTGGCACTTTGCCATTCGGGAAACGGGTTGGGTCATAGTTTGTGTTCGAAGAAATCGACTGGTCGATAAACTTCTGCATGATCCCAACTAACTGCAAATAGCCGCTATTGGAAGGCATTTGCCATAATAGCTCGTAAGCACCTTTCAGGTTTTCGTAATCTGGTACCACTTGGCGCAGGATACCGTCTTTTGATGCTTTAATGCTGATATAGCCACGTGGTGGTTCGATACCATTAGTCGCGTTCGAAATCTGAGACGAGGTCTCTGATGGCATTAATGCAGACAGTGTTGAGTTGCGCAGACCGTATTGTTTAATATCGTTACGCAGAGCTTCCCAATCATAATGCAGTGGTTCGTCAGTTAATTTATCGAGCTCACGCTTGTAAGTGTCGATAGGTAACACGCCTTGTGCATAGGTGGTTTCATTGAACCACGGGCAAGCGCCTTGCTCTTTCGCTAATTCATTTGAGGCTTTCAATAAGTAATATTGAATCGCTTCGAACGTTTTGTGCGTCAGGTTGTTGGCGCTACCATCGGAGTAACGAACACCGTGTTTCGCTAAGTAGTAAGCGTAGTTAATCACACCAATACCCAGAGTACGACGACCCATAGAGCCTTTCTTCGCTGCAGGGATTGGGTAATCTTGGTAGTCTAACAGTGCGTCTAATGCACGAACTGCTAAGATAGCTAACTCTTCTAACTCATCGAGGCTTTCAATGGCACCTAAGTTAAACGCAGACAGCGTACACAGGGCAATTTCACCATTTTCGTCATTGACGTTATTTAATGGTTTAGTTGGCAGTGCAATTTCCAGACACAGGTTAGATTGACGAACAGGAGCAACCTGCGGATCAAACGGGCTGTGGGTGTTACAGTGGTCAACGTTTTGAATATAGATACGGCCTGTGGAAGCACGTTCTTGCATCATTAATGAGAATAATTCTACCGCTTTCACACTGGATTTACGGATTTTCTCATCTTGCTCATATTGTACGTATAAGCGTTCGAATTCGTCTTGATCGGCGAAGAACGCGTCATATAAGCCCGGAACATCCGATGGGCTGAACAGGGTGATATCTTGGTTTTTGATCAGGCGCTCATACATTAATTTGTTGAGCTGTACACCGTAGTCCATATGGCGAACACGGTTACCTTCAACACCACGGTTGTTTTTCAGGACTAATAAACTTTCTACTTCTAAGTGCCAGATAGGGTAGAACAGGGTTGCTGCACCACCGCGTACGCCACCTTGAGAGCAAGATTTTACCGCAGTTTGGAAATGCTTATAGAATGGGATACAGCCAGTGTGGAAGGCTTCACCACCACGGATTGGGCTACCCAGTGCACGGATGCGACCCGCGTTGATACCGATACCAGCACGCTGAGACACATATTTCACGATAGCACTTGAGGTTGCGTTGATAGAATCAAGGCTGTCACCGCACTCAATCAGAACACATGAACTGAATTGACGTGTCGGTGTACGTACCCCCGCCATAATTGGCGTAGGTAAAGAAATTTTGAATGTTGATACCGCATCATAGAAACGACGGATGTAATCTAAACGGGTTGCTTGTGGGTAATGAGAAAACAAGCATGCCGCAACCAGAATATATAAAAACTGGGCGCTTTCGTAGATTTCACCGGTGACACGGTTTTGAACTAAATATTTCCCTTCCAACTGTTTAACAGCAGCGTAGGAGAAATTCATATCACGCCAATGGTCAATAAAACCATCCATTTGCTCGAAATCTGCTTCGGTGTAGTCTTCCAGCAAATGCTTATCATATTTACCCATCTCAACCAGATGTTTTACGTGGGCATATAATTTTGGTGGCTCAAACTGGCCATAGGCTTTTTTGCGCAGGTTAAAAATCGCTAAACGTGCAGCAAGGTATTGGTAATCTGGTGTTTCACCGGTGATTAAGTCGGCAGCAGCTTTAATCATCGTTTCGTGAATATCAGAAGTTCTGATCCCATCATAAAACTGAATCTGAGAACGTAACTCCACCTGTGAAACTGATACGTTACTAAGACCTTCCGCCGCCCATGTAATAACTTTATGGATTTTGTCGAGGTCAATGCGTTCTTTATGTCCATCACGTTTTGTGACTAACAGACTCTGGTTCATGAGCAAGTACACCTTGGTTGAGTTACAAATAGGGAGTCCCAAACGTAAAAAAGCTCATGATGAAGAATCATGAGACTTGTATATTATATTTGTGATGACCACTATATGTAGTAGTTTGTTAAGAATCTAATAACAAGATAATGTTAATGTGTGATTTTATCAAGTGTACAAATTTGATGGTTCTTGTGGATAACAACTGGATAAGAAAAATTGATCATGTCGGTAAGCAGCATGAGAAGTGGAGTTGCTAAAAATTGACTTACCGACATTCGACTAAAAATTATTTTGTAAAGTTGAGACCGTTTGCTGTTTTCTTAAACGTACCGCTTGCTATTTATTCGCTGATCGTATGCAGCATATAGTTCACATCAACGTTAGGCCCTAACCAAAATTTATCGGTGATTGGATTATAATGTAACCCCATCATATGTTGTTCTTTTAATTGCGTTTTATCGACCCAGCTAATTAATTCGGATGGACGGATAAACTTATTGGCATCGTGGGTGCCTTTCGGAACCATTTTCATTACATATTCCGCTGCCACGACAGCCATTAGCCATGCTTTTCTGTTGCGATTAATGGTGGAAAAAATAACATGTCCGCCAGGCTTAACTAACTTCGCGCAGGCTCTTACCACAGATTCTGGATCTGGGACGTGTTCAAGCATTTCCATGCAGGTCACGATATCGTAGCTCTGAGGGTGTTTATCTGCATGTTGCTCGACGGTTTCTTGGACGTATTCCACAGGAATACCGGATTCCAGAGAGTGTAGACGAGCGACCATTAACGGATCTGCGCCCATATCTAAACCCGTGACATCTGCACCTTCGCGCGCCATGCTTTCAGATAAAATACCGCCACCGCAGCCAACATCGAGGATTTTTTTACCAAAAATGCCGTCTACACGTTGCATGATGTAGCCTAAACGCAGCGGATTAATACGGTGTAATGGGGCAAACTCGCCTTCAAGATCCCACCAACGTGACGCTATCGATTCAAACTTTTCAATTTCTTGTTTGTCGACGTTTAGGTACGTTTGGTCTTGGGTATCATTCATCTGAGGAACTCCTATATCTATTTCTATCCTCGCATTACTTATTTTTACCTATTGGACTATATTTATTTTGCAAAATGCAAAAATAGGTTGGAATTCGTAATGGGACGATAGTCGCCCGTGAGTTAATTTATTGGGATTATGAGCCAAATATGAAAATCCTTGAGAGACTATTGCTTGAAAATCTACAAGATTCGGACACATAAGCGCATTTTTCCGCTATTATACATAGCTTGAAAGACAAATACTCACTTCTCTTATCTCTTAATTAAATAAGGGAGTTGTGGTATAGTTTACTCTTTGAATCTGAAGTTATGAGGGACAGTGGTTCCATGAGCGAGATTGCCAGAGAAATCACCCCAGTCAATATCGAAGAAGAACTGAAAAGTTCCTATTTGGATTATGCAATGTCCGTTATCGTCGGTCGTGCACTTCCAGATGTTCGAGATGGACTGAAGCCAGTACACCGCCGAGTGTTATTTGCGATGAATGTGCTGGGAAATGATTGGAATAAACCCTATAAAAAGTCTGCCCGTATCGTCGGGGACGTCATCGGTAAATACCATCCACATGGAGACATCGCCGTTTATGAGACCATCGTCCGTCTCGCGCAGCCTTTCTCTATGCGCTACATGCTGGTAGATGGTCAGGGGAACTTTGGTTCAGTTGACGGAGACTCCGCCGCTGCAATGCGTTATACGGAAATCCGTATGGCGAAAATTGCCCATGAAATGCTGGCTGATTTAGAAAAAGAAACCGTAGACTTTGTTCCTAACTATGATGGTACAGAGCAAATCCCAGAAGTGATGCCAACGAAGATACCTAACCTTTTGGTCAATGGTTCTTCGGGGATTGCCGTCGGGATGGCAACTAATATTCCTCCGCACAACTTAGGGGAAGTGATTAATGGTTGCTTAGCTTATATAGAAGACGAAGATATTAGTATCGAAGGCTTGATGGAACACATCCCAGGCCCAGATTTCCCGACCGCCGCTATTATCAATGGCCGTCGTGGTATTATCGATGCGTATCGTACCGGTCGCGGTAAAGTGTACATTCGTGCGCGTGCCGAGGTCGAAGTTGATGAGAAAAATGGCCGTGAAACCATTATCGTCAACGAAATTCCGTATCAAGTGAACAAAGCGCGCTTGATTGAAAAAATTGCGGAATTAGTTAAAGAAAAACGCGTTGAAGGTATCAGTGCACTGCGTGATGAGTCTGATAAAGACGGTATGCGCATTGTTATTGAAATTAAGCGCGATGCCGTTGGCGAAGTGGTGCTCAATAACCTGTATTCACTGACTCAACTGCAAGTTTCTTTCGGTATCAACATGGTGGCTCTGCATCAGGGGCAACCAAAAATCTTGAACCTGAAAGATATTATTGCCGCGTTTGTTCGCCATCGTCGTGAAGTTGTTACACGTCGTACTATTTTCGAACTGCGTAAAGCCCGTGACCGTGCGCACATCCTTGAAGCGTTGGCGGTGGCACTGGCGAATATCGATCCAATTATCGAATTGATCCGTAAAGCACCAACACCAGCAGAAGCAAAAGCTGGGCTGATTGCCCGTTCTTGGGCTCTGGGTAATGTTGCTGCAATGCTGGAACGTGCGGGTGATGATGCAGCGCGTCCTGAGTGGTTAGAGCCGCAATATGGTGTTCATGAAGGCCAATATTTCCTGACTGAACAGCAAGCACAAGCAATTTTGGATCTGCGTTTACAGAAATTAACTGGTCTTGAGCATGAAAAACTGCTGGAAGAGTACCGTGAACTTCTGAAACAAATCGAAGAATTACTGTTTATCCTGCGTAGTCCTGAGCGTTTAATGGAAGTTATTCGTGAAGAGCTAGAAGCAATTCGTGATGCTTATAACGACCCACGTCGTACTGAGATCACTGAAAATACCGCAGATATCAATATCGAAGATTTGATCAACCAAGAAGACGTGGTGGTAACGCTATCTCACCAAGGTTATGTGAAGTATCAGCCATTGTCTGATTACGAAGCACAACGCCGTGGTGGTAAAGGTAAATCTGCAGCACGTATTAAAGAAGAAGACTTTATTGAGCGTCTGTTGGTGGCGAATACCCACGATACTATCTTGTGTTTCTCAAGTCGTGGTCGCTTATATTGGATGAAAGTCTATCAATTGCCTGAAGCTAGCCGTGGTGCTCGTGGACGTCCAATTGTGAATTTACTGCCACTTGAGCAAGATGAACGTATCACTGCGATCTTACCAGTGCGTGAATATGAAGAGGGCTATTATGTCTTTATGGCGACCGCGAGCGGTACCGTGAAGAAAACCCCTCTGCAAGATTTCAGCCGCCCAAGAAGTGCCGGTATTATTGCCGTAAACTTGAACGAAGGCGATGAACTGATTGGTGTTGATTTAACCAACGGTAGCAATGAAGTCATGCTGTTCTCTGCGCAAGGTAAAGTTGTACGCTTTGCAGAAGATGCGGTTCGTGCGATGGGACGTACAGCGACAGGTGTTCGCGGTATTAAATTAATGGACGACGATAAAGTTGTTTCTTTAATTATTCCTCGTGGTGAAGGCCATATTCTGACTGTGACTGAAAACGGCTTTGGTAAACGTACTGAAGAAGCCGAGTACCCAACAAAATCTCGTGCAACTCAAGGGGTTATCTCCATTAAGGTGAGCGAGCGTAATGGTCAAGTTGTTGGCGCTATCCAAGTTGAGGATACCGACCAAATTATGATGATTACGGATGCAGGGACTCTGGTTCGTACCCGCGTTTCTGAAGTTAGCGTCGTTGGACGTAATACTCAAGGTGTGACGTTGATCCGTACTGCTGAAGATGAAAAAGTAGTTGGTTTGCAACGTGTTGCTGAAACTGAAGACGATGAAAATACCGATGAAGAGGGTATTGATGTTGACGGTGAAGCACAAACTGATGCAGATACCGAAGAGTAAGTCTCATTTATCAATGAAACGGGCGGATTATCCGCCCGTTTTTGTATCTTTACACTAGCAATATACATGGAAGTTATTGGTTGTCGCTTTTCATTGAGTTAATCGAGTATACTCAGTAATAGTGATAATGTACTTGTAGGTAACGGATTGAGATATTTACCCTCGTTTAAAACATCCCTCAGATTATCTAGAGATCTTTTTCGTGTCCTAGGCGTTATGCTATGGGGAATGGGGCTTTTCATCACTCTGTTTTTCCTTTATACCCAGTTTAATGAGCATAAATCTGATCTGCGCCAGCAATTCCATTCTGGTTATGAAAACCTGCAAGTTTACATTCAGCAGTCAAATGCTACTCTTCGCCTGATCCATTCCATGACAGAGCAGCAACGGCTCAAAGACGAAGAACATCAACAAAAAGTGGGTATTCAACAAGAAGATATCACTTTACCCACATCCACGTCGTACTCGCTATACCCACTCATGCCATCGGCAGATTGTGATGCATTTAAGCAGCGGACTCAGAACTACCTTTCTGCTTTTGAACAACTTAATATTTTCTGGAAAGATAGCATTGCGGTACCCCAAGGCTTAAATCACGTATTTGTCTTTGGAACAGGTAGTTATTGCATGATGGATTATTCAATTCGCGCTGCTGTTTCTGATATTGATACGTTAAAAAAAGTGGTCTATGACAATGCGCGGATCTACAAGCAGCTAAGGCAGCAGGGGCAAGAGCGTAATTTATATACCATTACTCACAGCGCTCAACCATCAAATGGTCAACTCTATTTGATGATCCCTATTTATGAGAAAAGCGTAATTATTGGTTTTATTGGGATTGAGCGTGCGATCAACTTAAATCAGTTTAATTTACGCAATAATCCGGCCGTTGAAATCACATTAATTAACTCATCAAATCAACCGGTTCTCTACACTTCGTCAGATGCGAATATTAAAAATTCACCATTACTGACATCAGGAGAGATAAATTATTTCGGTTTTAACTCTGATTATACTCAGCTGTTTTTTAAGAAGCGCTTAGCACCTTCGCAGCTAACAGTTATTTATTCAATCCAGACATCGTATTTAATCGATAACTTAAAAACATCAATAAGTTACGCAATATTAATTAATATTTTATCTGGTACGTTAATTTTCTTTTTAATTTGGTTGCTAGAAAGACGAATGCTAGAGCCAGCGGCCAATACGGCGATTCGTCTTGAAGAGCATGAACAGTTTAACCATAAAATTGTGGCATCAGCCCCTGTTGGGATCATTATTCTAAGGCTAAGTGATGGCGGCAATATTCTGAGTAATGAGCTTGCACATAACTATTTTCGCTTGCTGAGTGAAGATGATAAACAGCGTATCTTGATGATTATTCGTCAAAAATCCAGCAACTATATTGATGTTGTTGCAACGAATGGCACCCATCTACAGATTAGTTTTGTGAATTCACGTTACCAAAATGAAGATGTAGCTATCTGCGTATTGATCGATATTAGTATCCGCGTGCAGATGGAAAAATCATTGCAGGATGTCGCAGATGCTGCGGATCAGGCGAACCAAGCGAAATCGATGTTCTTAGCCACGGTAAGCCATGAATTGAGAACGCCATTGTATGGGATTATCGGTAATATTGAATTATTACAACGATATGATTTATCAGATAAAGCGCTTCGATTAGTCTCTACGATGGATAACTCGTCATCGCTGCTGTTGCAGATTATCAGTGATATTTTGGATTTCTCTAAAATTGAATCCAAGCAATTGAAAATCGAAAATAAGCTATTCAATTGCCGTAATGTATTTGCTTATGTCCTTGCTAATTACGTGCCTTTGGCGACTAAAAAACAAGTGTCGCTTTACTCTTATATTGAGCCTAACATTCCAGACCTGATGCTTAGCGATCCAGTGCGTCTACAACAGGTTATCTCCAACATTGTGAATAACAGCATAAAGTTCACGGACTCGGGCTTTGTGATGTTGCATATTTGGAAAGATGAAAATTATTTAAAAATTGAGGTCAAAGATTCGGGGATTGGAATGACCCCAGCAGTGGTTATGCAATTATTTGATCCCTTCTTCCAAGTTTACGATCAAAATAATGGGCATAAAGGTACAGGGTTAGGGCTCGCTATTTGCGAGAAACTCATCAACTTGATGGATGGTGATATTGGAGTGGATTCTCAAGCGGGGCTGGGAAGTACGTTTACGATCCGCATTCCACTATACGGCCAGCAATATTTAGAACCCGCTATTCCTGAGTACCGAAAAAATTACCGTATAGCCGTAACGGGACAAAATGCATTCTTAATTGATTTTCTTGTAAGATTGCTCGAACACCATGATTTTAATGTGGTGACGGGCTCATCCATTGATATCAATGAGACGTATGACTTGTTGATCACGGATATCCAAGAAAGTGTTGTCTTACAGAATAGAAACTTACTCAAACTCAGTAGTTTATATTCAGGTGAATTATTTGAAACTCAACCAAATAATTGGCTTTATAACACTTATCAGCTCGATAAGTTGCCAATGTTGATTGATAAAATCATTGTTAAGCTGGCTCAAGGCAGTAAAGAGAGTTTAGAAAATCACGATCTCGAAGGTGCCGATGCAGATTTGAATACGTTTAAAGTCTTGATTGTTGATGACCATCCTATTAACCGGATGCTATTGACAGAACAGTTAGCAAGCATTGGCTTTATGACCAGTACAGCTGTCGATGGATTAGATGCGCTGAAATTCCTTGAACATAATCATGCAGATATCGTCCTCTCTGATGTGAATATGCCCAATATGGACGGTTATCAATTAGCGCGCACGTTGCGAGAACAAGGCTTTAAGCAGCCGATTGTGGCGTTAACGGCAAATGCCATGGCAGAAGAGAAGCAGCGTTGTCTTGATGCGGGTATGAATGATTGTCTCTCGAAGCCTACATCGATCAGTGTGCTAAGGGAGTCGTTAGTGAAGTATGTTAAACCTAATGAATAAATTACTTATTAAACAGTTAACATATTGAATAGAAAAAATAAAAGCCCTGATCGGGCTTCTATTCTAGCGCTAAAAAACGGTTATTCAGAAGGGGAATTGTCGATACTGACTGATGAAAGGTAATTCAGCAGTGCGATATCATTTTCAACACCCAGTTTTAACATCGCCGATTTTTTCTGGCTACTAATGGTTTTGATGCTGCGATTCAGTTTTTTAGCAATTTCAGTGACTAAGAAGCCTTCAGCAAATAAGCGTAGAACTTCACTTTCTTTTGGTGATAAACGTTTATCGCCATAGCCACTCGCATTCACTTTTTCAAGCAATTTACTGACGCTTTCAGGGGTAAATTTCTTCCCTTTTTGTAAGGCTGCTAGTGCTTTTGGTAAGTCAGCAGGCGCACCTTGTTTTAGTACGATACCTTCAATATCAAGCTCAAGAATAGCGCTTAAGATCGCCGGATTATTGTTCATTGTAAGGACAATAATCGATAAGTCAGGGTAGTGACGCTTAATGTATTTAATTAATGTAATACCATCGCCGTATTTATCGCCAGGCATAGACAAATCAGTAACCAGAACGTCTGCATTCAGGCGCGCTAAGTTATTAATTAAAGAAGTAGAATCTTCAAATTCACCGACGATGTTTACCCATTCAATCTGTTCAAGCGACGTTCTGATACCGAAAAGAACAATAGGATGATCATCGGCAACAATGACATTTAGGTTATTCATATTATTGGTTACCTTCTGGCATTAGTCTTTTCACTGAGACATCCAGTTCTCTAATGCAATTTTTTATTTCAAATCCGTTTTCATCTGCTATGTAATGTTCCAAATCTTCACAAAGTTTATGAAGATAATGGAATTCAAGCATAGCAAAAACTCCTTTTAAACGATGTGCAGTGTCTTTTAATTCGGTTAAATTCGCAACACTTTCACTATTATACAGTTTATTAATATCTATCGGTACTGTTGAGATAAACAAATCTTTATAATCGCTCTTCGACAGAATTAAATGATAGCCTGAAAGAATATTATCGACAGAATTATTCGAATGAGAGTTATTCTCTCGTAGAATGAGTGATGAAGGTAGGTCGGATTCATCATTATCTTCTGTCTCATCTGCTTGTTCTATCAATAATGAGATAGCATCGATAAGTTCATCCGCGAAATTGTAGTTAACTTCAATGTAATTTGGGTTAATACAAGTCATTGAAGATGAATTTCCTTTAATTTTAATTATGTTATTAAAGGAAATGTCATCATTGTCGGCGATTAAGAGATCCCAATTACTATGTGGCGAGCTTTCATCAATATCAAGAAACTCAGCACCATAATGCGATAAGGTCTGTTTAACAATCCGACGTGCATCAATATTCTGAATATTCAAGCGAATATAAATATCTTCAAGCAGAGCAGGGTATTCATGGCTTTGCATCTGAGGTTGCGCTGGAAGCCTAATTTGATAGTGGCTTCCGATAGCATCACTTGACTTGATACTAAATGTTCCCTGCATTTTTTTCGTTAATAATTTGCAGAGATAAAAGGTCATGCCAGAACGCTTGAATTGATTTGAACTTTGCGCTTTCCCTGTGAATGGGCTTTGCAAGTTGTTCAATTCAATCTGAGTTAATCCAATTCCGCTGTCTTTTATATCAATCGAAATTTCATTTTTTTCTGTGATGTAGTCAATTGAAACAACAATTTTACCAAAGGCTGTAGTTTCTATTGAATATTCCCAAATTGATTGGAATAAAGTTTGGAAATAATCCGGGTTATTTTCAATTAATGAGTCCGGATTTATGTTGTTATAAAAATAGAACGAAAGTCCTTTACGATTTAAATGGGCTAAGTTTTGTTTAAGAAATTGATTAATTATCTGACCAATAGCAAATTTTTCTGTTTTAAACTCAATCTGTTGAGTTTCTAATTGGCTAATAAGCTCGATATTTCTAAACCAATTATTGATATAAAACAGTTGGTTTTGAATTTCAGATAATAATGGATTTTTAGGTTCGTCGAGTGAAATGCTCAATTGATTAAATTTGGCATCAATTTGGTTAATGGCAGGCAAAATTTCCTGACAAATATTCTCGAAAACCACTTTTCTAAGTTGGATATTTCTTTGGTGCTCACGCGTAGCCATTTCTTGGCGTTTTTGCGTCAGAACTTCTTTATCTTTATCTATGATGATAAACAAAATGGTGTTTTCTTTAATTAAACTTTTCACCAAAATGATTTCATAGATATTGTTTTCTATTGAAACTTGAATGATATCATTATGATCGGTTGCCATCTCTTTGATATGTATCAGATCCATAGACGGTAATAAGTGGTTCGCGATACTGTTGCTCAATAGCTTTTTATTGCTATTAAAATCAAAGACTAGGATGCCATAAGAAATATGGTTAAGAATGTCATTATTAAGGGCATCTTTAAACTGAAGCTCATCCAGCATTGATGCATTGGGTGAAATAATACGCTTGCGGATAAACATTGTGGTGATCAATGCCAAAATACTGACCGCAATCATGCAGGTAATTAGCCAAAAATTGTAACTTAACACCCCGAAAATAATACTTTTCAGTGAAAGGGTATAGTTAATCTGGTAATTCGTACCTTCAATGGGTTGAGATAGCATCAAGCTGGTGCCAACGAGTTCGCTGGCCGCTTGGTTATTTTCTTGATTGTTTGGGCGCTGTGAAATCGAAATATCATCGCCTTGTAGCGTAAAAGGGAGGATTGAATTGATAGAAATATCAAAGGAGATCACACTACTTAAACGCCCTGGCGAGTTAAAGACTAAACGATAGGTATAGAAGTAGACATTATCCTGCGCATTTTTCTGCATATTGGAGATGACTTCACGGCGATCTAATAATGTCGATTGAGTGATCATATCAGAGCGTTTGTCTTCCGCGGTTAGCGTCAGATAGCTTTCTTTATAGCGTATCTCAGGTTTTAGGATGGAGTGGGTGGTTACCAACACTAAGGAGTTGTCTTGCCCATTCAGGTAGTACATGGAGTTAAATTCATTCCTCGCTCCCCATACAATCTCCATATAGTTTGCGAGCTTTGTCGCTAAGACTTTACTGCTTGGTTTATTGAGACCAAATACAATGGAATCAATGGTCTGGTTATTACTACTTAGCCAATAAACATCGTGGCGCATTTCTGTCACAGAAATGTCGTTAACAGAGTCAGGTGTGGTTTTATCATTCGCAAGCTTATAGATGTGACCCGCTTGATAGCGATAATCTTCAATTTGATAAGCGAGTCGATTAGCGAGGGTGTTGATAGCTGTTTGGTGCGCCAACATCCATGCGTGATAGTAATTATAGAGGGACAACGAAAGCATTGTGACGAGCAGCACAATAAAGGCAATAAAAATGCGAGAAAGAACATTCGGTTTTAATAATGATTGTTTGTACATACAGTCCCACGCCGTCACACTGGCAAATTAGATTAATCAGATTAAAAATCATACGCCTAGGTACGCTATAGACACTGATTTTGCACAGATATTAGCATTTTTTTAGGGCAATAGAGAACAATTGAGTGAAGATTAGTCAAACGAACAAAAAAATGCAATTATTTTACTATCAGGGGTAGACAAGCCCCCGTGATTCCTCCATAATCGCGCCCCATGGAGAGATGGCCGAGCGGTCGAAGGCAGCGGTCTTGAAAACCGCCGATGGGCAACCATCCTAGAGTTCGAATCTCTATCTCTCCGCCAAATTAGCCGGCTTAGCTCAGTTGGTAGAGCAACTGACTTGTAATCAGTAGGTCACCAGTTCGACTCCGGTAGCCGGCACCAAATAAGAACCCGCTATATCGAAAGATATAGCGGGTTTTTTCTTTGTCAGCCATTTATCCATTTTCTAATTTCTTCCTTGTACTTTCGCTACCCTATATGCTGAGTAAGTTTTCAGTAATTAACATATATCATGCAAAGGTTAGTTTGATGATCATTTATTAAACGCATGATACCTTCTTTGTCATGGTGTAGATTAATGAGGTTCCAACATGAATACCCATCAAGATGACATCAACAAAGCTGCTCAGAAAATTATTGCTGGGGCAGAGCGAATCCAGCGCTTTGTTGAAAAATACCATGATTATCTTTCTGATGATGATAAGGCCAAATTAGCGCAGATAATTAGAAATGTGGATGTTAAGCTGAATCAATAAGAGCTTTTGAAGCTCGCTTAGTTGAAAGGGATTGATTTGAATTTTAACAAGCTAAACAAAGAGGATTACCATGCTAAAAGTCATTGCTGAAGATTTTATCAAGCCGGAAGCGGTAGAGATCGTGTTGCCGCTCTATAAGGCACTTGTTGAAGCCACGAAGAAAGAACCGCTATGTATCGCTTATGACCTTTATATTGATGAAAAGGATCCTGGGCATTTTGTTTTTATTGAAGAGTGGCCGAATCGTGCTGCATTAGATTCACATTGTGCGTCTGAACACTTCCAACGGTTAGTACCGATGATCAATCATTATCAAAGAGCAGAGCCTAAATTTATCTTGATGGATGCGGCGTTTTAACACGGAAGAGAACATTTAAGTATCGTATGTAAAACTCATCCAAATAACTTCTCATAAGTTCCCCCTAAATAGTCGGGTTATTATTTTACTAGAAAAGGGGGATTTGGTTTGGGCTCAACTTTATCGAATTATAGCCAATTCTGAAACAGAAAATATGACAGCGTAAACACAAAGATAATCATTAGGTGCTGTAAAACTTTTAAGAATAAAAGAAAGCGTCTGACCTGATTCATTGCTGCTGATCCAAATAAAGAATGACCTAAATTAAAGTGTATATTTAGCGTAGCAATGAAATAAAATCTTGCGAGAAAATATCACATAAGTAACTAATTAAATTTCAAATTACGTAAAAATAACTATTAAAAAGGCGATAAACTGAGTTAATTTATCGCCTTTGAATGGTATTTTATTTTTTTTCGTCATGATTGAGCCGTTCAAAGCTCATTGGATCTTTATCAAAATTAATGACGGTATTTTGATTTTCACATTCTTGACTAGAAATCATTGGACATGATTGGGAAATGCTCTTCTCTGATATTCCTGTCCACTGAGAGAATAATGTCATAAAACTCATTGCACTTCGACGAGCAGAAATAACCTCTCGTTGAGTCGAATCAGACGATGTAATAAAAAACGGGACTTCAAAATTTTGCCGTGTTTTATCACCATGGATCAGATCAGTTTGATTATCGATAAAAGACAGCCCATGGTCAGAGAAATAAAGCATAGACCATGATGTATTTTGTTTTATAAGTAGCTGTTGTATCTGAGATAACAAGACATCCGTATTCTTGATAGATTGAATATAGCAAGAGAGTTTGTCACTTATATGAAATTGCTCATAAGTATTATCAATTCGATCGCAGAATGGTGAATGACTACCAATTAAATGCACCACAATAAGTTTATGTTGACCCGGCTGCTCTAAGGATTCAATAAACTTAGGGATTACAGGGGCATCTTGAGACATAACATTATTATCGAGTAATGCACTACCACCTACAAAATAAGCATGTGTTGCACGCTTGGCGATTGATGCTACAGGACCATCATGTTTACCATAAGTGCCTTGTCTCGAAATCCAAAAAGTTTTGAAACCCGCTTTGTTTGCGAGAGAAATAATATTATTTTGCATTTGAGGATATAAAGATAAGGTATTTGACAACGAAAGATTGGTTGAACCTGATGCAGAAATATAATTATCGAATATATAGCCTTTTACTGTATCGGTGAAAGGGGTGTTTTCTATTGGAAAGCCATAACTGTGCATGAAGTCACGGCGAACACTTTCGCCAATAACAACAACATAAACATGATATTTAGGATTGGAGGAGACTGTTTCAAAGGTATCATCACCTTCAATAGATTTTTTTTCTTGCTGTAAATAGTTTAGGTAAAAAAGACTTTCAGTAAAGAAACGATACTCAGGTAATCCAGATGTTAAAAGCAACCGCCAGCTTCCTTCAGAAAGAGCTTTAATAGGGGATATCGCAGTGATTATCAAAAAAATAGCAGAGAAAACATATTTGCTTTTTTTATTCACTTCAAACTTCAATTTGAATATGAAATAACTGAAGCACAGGAGAAGAATTGAGAATAAATAATACTTGTAATTGATGTTTTTAAGAAAGCCTTTAGCTTCCTCGCTATCCGTATAATAAAAAGATGAAAAGATATTATAATCGGGATAGCCGTAAAGTAACCCTACAGGCAGATAGCAGATACCCACCAGAGCATAAATGGCAATAATGGTCTTATACACTTTAGGATAGTCATTAACGACAATTAATATTCCTGTGATAGCCAGGATGTAGAAAATCTTGAAGTGGTAACCCATTGCATAATGAATAGCCGTAAAGAACAAAAATAACGCAATAAATTTTAATAAGAAATTATTTTTCACTAGGTTGTGCATATTTTCATCAATTTCTGTTTTTGAGTAAGAGATTATCGCTTAGCAGGCCGTCATTGAGTATATATCAATCGTAGATCCAATAGTGTATAAATATTAGCAATAGAATGAAATAATAGCGCAATAAAAAATATTTAATAAATCGTTTTTTGATAAGGATAGATATTATTTCTATTAATCAACTGATTTTAGGTAATGTTAGCATAACCGATTGAATGCTAAAATGATTATCATAAGACTGGGTGAGGGGGAGATCAACGATGAACACGTTGATTCAAAGCCATCTTTAATATTTTAAAGATGGCTTTAGTTAGAAATAAGAAGAGCCTAGATATTCAGTCCTTAATTAAAAACTTTCCTCATACTCTCGGGCTTTTTTCTCATCATAATTGTGTTCCCATTTGGCGATAATCAAGGCAGCTAACGCGTTACCAACCACATTAAGTGCAGTCCTTGCCATATCGAGAATACGGTCAACACCAGCAATGAATGCCAAGCCTTCTAATGGGATCCCCACAGAACCTAACGTTGCCAGCAAGACGACAAATGAAACTCCCGGAACTCCCGCAATCCCTTTTGACGTGATCATTAAGGTAAAGACTAAAATAAGCTCTTGCCCTAATGACAGCTCGATACCATATAACTGAGCAATAAAAATGGCGGCAATACTTTGATATAAGGTGGAGCCATCTAAGTTAAATGAATAACCAATTGGGATAACGAAACTGGTGACAGATTTTGGCGCTCCATACTTCTCCATTTTATCCATAATACGAGGAAGTACAGTTTCAGAGCTGGCTGTTGAATAAGCAAGTAGCAGCTCATCCTTTAATATTCTCATCAGAGTAAAAATATTAATTTTGCAATAACGAGCCACAATTCCAAGTACCACAACGGCGAAGAAAATAATCGCACAGTGAACCAAAATAACTAACTTCAGCAGAGGAACCAGTGAAGTAAATCCAAAGTTTGCAACGGTGACGGAAATTAATGCAAACACCCCGATTGGTGCATACATCATAATCATGTTAGTCACGCGGAACATGGTTTCAGAAAAAGTTTGCAGAACATCTAATAGCGGCTGTTTTTTTGCTACTGGTAAAGAGGATAAACCTAAACCAAATAAAACCGCGAAGAAGATCACAGGAAGCATATCGCCGCTCGCCATAGCAGCAAAAATATTGCTCGGTACCAAAGATAATAAAGTATTCACGATCCCTGAAGGGTGGCTAGCAACCTCCTGTGTCGTTTTTTGGTACTGAGAAATATCTACTTGAGTGAGCTGAGACATATCAATGCCCACACCTGGTTGGAAGATATTGGCAAACGAAATACCCACAATGATGGCAATAGTAGTAATGATTTCAAAGTAAAGAATCGTTTTGAAACCCAATGTGCCTAATTGTTTTGTATTCCCGACACCAGCGATCCCCACAATCAAGGTCGAAATGACGATAGGTACAACAATCATTTTGATTAATTGAATAAAAATCTTACCCGCGGGAGAGAGAACATTCAGTATTAACCAATCTTTGTATTCCACGCTTTCATGCAATAAAGCGCCAACGATAACACCTAAAATAAGCGCAACTAGAATCTGCCACCCTAAACCAAATTTAAACGGTTTTTTTGGAACGATGTTGTTTAGTGTCATAAATAATTCTCGTTTATATTAATATTATTTAACATTGTATTTTTATTATGCTCAGTTTTATAACCAATATTCGGAAAAACCACAATCATTTATTCGAGAAAGTAGAGTTATTTACAATGGTTACTTATAACAAATTGTAAAATAAGTTTCTGAAATAGAATGTTTTGTTAATATATATTTCAATTTGTATCTGCATGTGTTGATAAATTGATAACAAAAAGTGATTAATCTAATCTATAAAGATTGTTAAATACAATTTTTGTGAGTTGAGATTTTTATGAAGTGTTTAATTCTGCAATATCTATGCAAAATTATTTGCATAGATATTGAATTAACAAAATAGAGGGGTAACAAAAGACATGAGATAAAGTGAGCCTTCTGCAAAAATGAGGATTTTATAGCCGTGATTGACTGCGCTTGTAGGCGGCAAGTAATGTGCGTTCAGATAAATCCAGATAGTGCAGAAGTTCAGTAGCGGCTTCTTGGTTTTTACCCGCATCAAGTAATTCTAAAATAGCGTGGTTTTTATCAATGTAGGGAGCGTAGAGCAGTTTGGCATCATTTAAATGACCAAAAGCTAAACGTAGCTCTGCGGCAATATTATGATAAAGCTTAATTAACCTTTCACTGTCCGACAATTCCACAATCGCGGTATGAAACTTCATATTGGCGGTACCGACACCCACCCAATTCTCCGTTTTTTCATGTTCTCGAGCTTCAGCGACAGCGAGTTTCATTTTTTGAACGGCAGGATGCAGAGCATAAGCATGGGTCAATGAATCACATTCAATTAATCGACGTACTTGGTAAATATCAATAATTGCTGCCATATCTGGGACGGAAACATACACTCCTTTATTGGGAGCGTAGGTGAGTAGACCTTCTTGGGTTAATACGCGAAAGACTTCCCTTAAAGTATTACGAGAAATATCCAGCTCTTCACTCAATGCGGCTTCTGATAAACGTTGTCCCGGCGTTAACTCACCAATCGTAATTTTATGGCGGATAGTTTCTGCGATAGTGACTGACAAGGTTTGTGCGACGGGCTGTTTTTTCATAAAAAGGCGAGCCTAGTTGAAGAAAAGTAAGGTGAACAGTTCATTAAAACAGGTATTTGAGCGCTATCTTCACACATTCGCTGTAGGGCAGCAAGACTCCTTTTATGCACTCATTCAGGGCATTTCCATTTTGAAGCACTAAATTGGTGCTTTGACGTATCACGCCTCTCATTCTTAATGTTACAGACAAGCGTTAATTGTTAAAAAAGTGATCGAGATTTGATTTTTAACTTACCAGAAACGATTTTGATTGCTTAATTATTCATCGCTCCGTATTAATTGTTCAACAATCTGCATTCAATAAATTAACAATCCATACCATTGATAGAACAATGGCACGAAAATTGCCTCTATAAACAAGCTCAGTATTAAAAAACTTGCACAACATCAAAATACAGATAACAACAAAAACTACAGAGGAGTATGCATATGGCAGCTCATGAAAATATCTCGACAGCAGAATATGTGAAGAAACGTCGTTCCTCGCTGATTGGCGCTATTTTCTTAATGGCAACATCAGCGATTGGTCCCGGGTTTATCACTCAAACCGCAACATTCACCGTTACTTTAGGTGCTGCGTTTGCTTTTGGTATTTTAGCCTCCATCGTGATTGATTTCGTGGTACAGCAAAATATTTGGCGAGTGGTGACACTCACCAAAATGCACTCATCCGATATCGCCAATGCGACAATTCCTGGAAGTGGCTATTTGCTGGCTGTATTAGTCATCTTTGGGGGATTGATATTTAATATCGGTAATATTGCAGGGGCAGGTTTAGGTCTGAACGCACTCGTTGGCCTCGACCCTAAGTGGGGCGGTTTACTCAGTGCGCTCTTAGCGATTTATATATTCTCGTCCCGCAAAGCCAGTAGTTTTATTGATAGATTAATCATTGCATTAGGTTTGGTCATGATTGGTTTAACCCTCTTTGTGATGATTGCATCTAATCCACCAATTGGTGAAGCGCTACGTCAAAGTGTACTCCCTGACACCGTTGATTTTGCGATGATCACGACGATTGTTGGTGGAACGGTCGGTGGCTATATCTGTTACGCAGGGGCGCATCGTTTACTGGATAAAGGCGAAGTTGGCGTCGAAAACATCAAAGCGGTTTCTAGCGCAGCGACCAAAGGAATTATCGTCGTCGGCGTCATGCGCTATGTCCTGTTTTTAGCCATCTTAGGTGTGGTTGCGAGTGGCGTGACGATTGATATTTCAGGTAAAGCGGCGAACCCTGCCTCTCAAGCCTTCCAAGCCGCGGCGGGTAACTTCGGTTTACGTATTTTTGGTTTAATTTTATGGGCGGCAGCACTGACTAGCGTTATCGGCGCAGCGTATACCTCCATGAGCTTCTTAAAAGCGTTCAAATCTTCCATTACGGAAAGACAACGTAATATTGCCACTATCCTGTTTATCGCCGTTTCATTGGCTGTTTACCTGTTTATGGGAACTGCGCCAGCCGCTTTATTGGTGTTCGCTGGAGGCTTTAACGGCTTGATTTTACCGATTGGTCTGACGCTGTTTGTCTATATTGGCTGGAAACGTGCAGATTTAATGGAAGGCTATCATTACCCACGCTGGTTACTGTGGTCGGGAGTCGTGACCTGTGCCTTAACGTGGTATATGGGCGCCATGTCCGTGAGCGCAATTTTCAACTACTTAAAATAAGCCGTTATCAAGGATTGAGGAACAATAATGAATAAGCAAATCGACCTAAATAGCGATCTTGGTGAAAGTTTTGGTCAATGGAAAATGGGCAATGATGAGGCAATGCTGAGCATTGTCAGTAGCGCCAACATTGCCTGTGGATTTCATGCGGGCTCTCCCGATGGGATCCTCCAAACGCTCATCGCCGCACAAAAGCAGGGGGTGACGGTAGGAGCGCATGTGGGATATCCGGATTTAGTCGGATTTGGTCGCCGAAATATGGATATTGCATCTAACGAATTAACCGCAGACGTAATTTATCAAATTGGTGCATTAAAGGGGCTTGCAACGGCGGCAGGCACCCAAGTGGAATATGTCAAACCCCACGGTGCGCTGTATAACACCATCGCCCATGACAAGCGCCAAGCAATGGCAGTCATCGATGGTATTTTGGCGATTGATAACTCACTCACGCTGGTGGCATTGGCCGGCTCACCACTGATTGGTTGGGCAAAAGAGAGTGGGTTGAAGGTGGTCGCAGAAGCTTTTGCCGATAGAGCGTACAACAGCGATGGCACGCTGGTCTCTCGCAAGCTAGCGGGCTCAGTCCTCCATGACCCAGAACTAGTGGCTAAGCGCATGTTGCAATTAGTGAATGAAGGCGGTGTGGTCGCTATTGATGGAAAATTCACCCCCATTGAAGCCGGTTCCATTTGTGTACATGGGGATAGCCCCGGTGCATTAGAGATGGCGAAAAAAGTGCGTGAACTCTTTGAGCTGCAAGGAATTGGTATCCGTCCATTTGCAGGAAAGGGAGGCCAAGCATGAATGCATTAATGAAAGCCTCAAAAGAGGCCATTCAAGCGGCGAAAGCGGCGAGAGAAGCGATTCGCCATGGCTATGATAAACCCACAGCAGGTATGGCGCCGGGAATGACCCAAGCCAATATGATTGCGTTGCCAAGAGATTGGGCGTTTGATTTCCTACTTTATGCTCAACGTAATCCCAAAAGTTGCCCTGTCTTGGATGTGTGCGAATCAGGGAGTTGGCAAACTGTATTAGCCGAAGGCGCCGATCTGCGTACCGATATTCCTCGTTATCGTGTTTGGGAACAGGGCAAGCTGGTGGATGAAATTACGGATGCGACGGCCATTTATCAGCAACATCCTGACTTAGTGACTTTCTTGATTGGTTGCAGTTTTACCTTTGAAACACCGATGATAGAGGCGGGTATTGATGTTCGCCACATTACCGACGGTTCCAATGTGCCGATGTATAAAACTAACCAACTATGTCGCCCTGCGGGGCGTTTAGAGGGCGAGCTCGTGGTATCCATGCGTCCAATCCCTGCCGACCGTGTTGCTGATGCCGTCATGATTTCGGGGCGTTTTCCCGCGGTACACGGCTCTCCCGTGCATATTGGTGCGCCTGAATTATTGGGGATCCAAGACATTATGCGTCCTGATTTTGGGGATGCAGTCCGCATTGAAGACGGTGAAATTCCCGTATTTTGGGCTTGTGGGGTGACGCCTCAAGCAGCGGTAATGAAATCGGGTGTTCCTTTTGCGTTGAGTCATGCTCCGGGATATATGTTTATCACGGATGTTCCTGACGCCGCTTACCACGTATAGGGGAGTCTTATGCGTTTCTTACCTGTCAATTTAAGCGCGTTTATGGTTGAACTGCCGAGCCTCGAACAGACGATGGCACTGACGGACTCATTAACGCATTACCCGATTAAAGGTATCGAAGAGATAACCCCAGCGGCACGAACGGTATTAGTGCGTTATAACCCAGCGATTGAGCATGTTAATGTGATCGTGCAACAAATTTCTCTACGCAATATTGAAAGCGGTGAGTCTAAAACGGGGAAGTTAGTCACTATTCCCGTGCACTATATCGGGGAAGATTTACCAGAAGTGGCGGAGTATTTAGGGGTCTCTATCGAAGAGGTGATCCGCCGTCATACTGAAAGTGAATATCTGGTGGCATTTAGCGGTTTCGCGCCCGGATTTGGTTATATGGTATCGAAGCAAGCACAATTACAGGTACCGCGCCGCCAATCCCCTCGTGTGCGAATTCCCGCAGGTTCAGTGGCATTGGCGGGGGAATTTAGCAGCGTGTATCCACAAGCTAGCCCCGGTGGTTGGCAACTGATAGGTCAGACTGATTTAGCCGTGTGGGATATTAATCGCCCAGAGCCAGCCCTCTTACAGGCGGGTTATCGGGTGCAATTTGTTGACCAAAGCAAAAGTTCCGTGAGCTATAGTTTACCGAGCCAAACTGACATTAAACCTATCGATGAGAACCAAACTTATGATCTCACCGTGCTGGCGACCGGATTACAAACATTATTTCAGGATAGAGGGCGTATTGGGCAGTCAGCGTTAGGGATCTCCGAATCAGGAGCGATGGACAAATCGGCGCTATACAGTGCCAATCGTTTGGTCGGTAATTGTACCCAATCCACTGTACTGGAAGTGACTCAAGGTGGCTTAAAAGTCCGAGCTAATCGAGACCTGTTGGTCGGTATTACCGGTGCTGAATGTCCTGTCACCATCACCACGGAAGATGGGCAGATATACACCTCAACAACTTATCAACCAATTCACCTCGCGAAAGGGGATGTCATTCAATTAGGGCGCCCAACCAAAGGTGTACGTAGCTACTTTGCCGTACGCGGGGGATTTGCTGTAGCTCCGGTTCTTGAAAGCTGCTCATTCGATACGTTAGCCCAAGTCGGTCCCGCACCATTAATGGTTGGGCAATCTTTATCGATTTATCAAAAAATGATCCATCGCGCCATTTCACTCACAGAATCGCCAGCTTTTGACTACCCGACCGCAGATGATGTGGTGGTACTGGATGTGGTGATGGGGCCTAGAACAGATTGGTTTACTGAACAAGCTGCTGAATTACTGCGCCAGCAAGTTTGGCAAGTGACTGCCGCTTCAAACCGTATTGGGTTACGCCTTGCAGGTGAAGTGCCGCTAAGTCGTGAACTGTTGCATGAATTACCAAGTGAAGGTACCTGTATTGGTGCCATCCAAGTCCCAGCGAATGGGCAGCCGGTGTTATTTTTAAATGACCACCCATTGACGGGAGGATATCCGGTGATAGGGGCGGTGTGTGACTATCATTTGGATCTTGCAGGGCAAATCCCTGTGAATGGCAAAATCCGCTTTAATCCATTACGTGAATTTTATCAACTTGAAGGGAGTCATGAAGCTTATGAATACCAATAATAAAAATGCACAGCATAAGGTATTGATTGCCAACCGCGGTGAGATCGCCGTACGTATTATTCGTGCTTGCCGCGATTATGGTTTTGCGTCTGTGGCAGTGTATGCCGATAGCGATATTGACGCATTGCATGTCAACATGGCGGACGAAGCTTATGGGCTAGGTGGCAATACCCCAGCGCAGAGTTACTTAAACATTGAGAAACTGATTGAGATAGCGAAAAAATCCGGTGCAACTATGGTGCATCCGGGCTACGGTTTTCTTTCTGAACGTGCTGAATTCGCGCGAGCAGTGCAACAAGCTGGCTTGATTTGGATTGGACCAAGCCCTGAAAGTATTGATATTTTGGGGGACAAAGTTCAAGCCCGACATATCGCTTTACAAGTAGGTGCGCCGCTTGTGGTAGGAACCAAAGATCCCGTTGAAACCGCTCAAGAAGTGGTGCAATTTGCCCATCAACATGGGCTACCCATCGCAATTAAAGCCGCATTTGGCGGCGGTGGACGTGGTTTGAAAGTGGCGTGGCAGATGCACGAAGTGGAAGAGTTATACCATTCTGCGGTGCGTGAGGCGACAGCGGCATTTGGGCGCGGGGAATGTTTTATTGAACAATTTTTGCATAATCCGCGCCATATTGAAGCGCAAGTTATCGCCGATACCCTTGGTAACGTTGTTGTCGTGGGAACACGGGATTGTTCATTGCAACGCCGAAACCAAAAGCTGGTGGAAGAGTCACCCGCTCCGTTTTTAGCCCCTGAATTAGAACAACAAATCATTCGTGCTTCCACAGATATTTGCCGTAAAGCCGGCTATGTAGGAGCGGGAACGGTCGAGTTTTTGTTAAGCCAAGAAGGCACTTTATCCTTCTTAGAAGTGAACACCCGCTTGCAGGTGGAGCACCCAGTCACAGAAGAAACGGCAGGAATTGACTTAGTGGTTGAGCAGCTACGTATTGCTGAAGGTTTGCCTCTGAGTATTCAAGAAACGCCTAAACCTCGTGGTCACGCTTTTGAATTTCGTATCAATGCAGAAGATGCCGGAAATGGTTTCTTACCGACTCCAGGAACTATTTTACGTTTTGATACGCCATCAGGCCCAGGCGTCCGTGTTGATAGTGGCGTTGAAACAGGCAAAACCATTCCCGGTACCTTTGACTCGCTAATGGCAAAATTGATTGTAGTCGGTCAAACCCGTGAACAAGCGATTGTACGTGCTCGTCGCGCATTAGCTGAATTTAAGATTGAAGGGGTTGCGTCCGTATTGCCTTTTCATCGTGCAGTCATGGAACAAGCAGATTTTTGTGAGGATTTTAAGGTGCATACCCGTTGGATTGAAACGGAATTTAGTGTTGAAATTCCACCTGCGAAGCGCCAGTTACCACAAGCCGAACACGCGTTAACACGGTCATTTATTGAAATTGACGGGAAACGTTGCGAACTGGGTTTGCCCGCTCAACTGTTTGCTGGAATGGCGGTGAATCCAACGACGGTTACCCCAGCGACTCAAGGCGTTGAAAATAACCCTAACAGCGTGAACGCACCCATTTCTGGCGTGCTATTCAATTGGCTAGTTCCTCAAGGAAATAAGGTGACTGAAGGGGAAGTGATTGGTGTGATGGAGGCCATGAAAATGGAAGTTCAAGTCATCGCTCACCGTTCAGGGGAACTGAAATATGCAGCTAAGCAAGGGGATTTTATCGATGCAGATAATAAAATTGCGGAGATTATCTAATCGTTAATTGTTAATGGCGATTAATCGTTAATAAGGGGTGGCGAACGGCCACCGCCTTACCCACTTAATCGTAACTCAACGTGATTTGCGTTCAGGTAAGTTGCGTACGGGTAATGGTGGATTAGGTGCGGGCACGACACTCTTTTCCTCTTTGGCGATTTCATCGCTATCACGATAAACCTCACCACATAAGAAATACAAATTAGGGCGTTTCGCCTCTAAATAGGATTTTCGACTCATGCATTGTTCTTGGGTAAAAATGGTTTCGGTCACGGGTAATGCATCACATGAATCAGTGCCACAAGGACTGACCCACAAAGCCCAACCGATAAGTACCATATGTCCTGCCATTTATCTTGCCTTCCCACTCACCGCTAATGAAGTACACCCAAGATGTCAAATTAACACGCTTAATATATAGGGGCGCGTTCTTTGTCTATAAAATGTAAGTCAAATTCTAACATTGGATTAAATAAATGTATGTATTCATACGATAGATAAATTTAAATTCACATTAAACAGCAAATAAGAATGTGTGATCGAGAATTTATCATTATCAAAAAAAGAATACTTGTCTTGATGCAATAAAAACGTGATGCAATAAAAACGTGATGTAGTAAAAACAGTAGGAAGTTACAGAGTGTTATTGCGATTATTTTAGGGCTAGCTCGCAAATAACAAAATATTTATCTGCAAATTTGTGTTTTCAGATCTCCATCCTGTCAATTTGAACTATTTTTATCTACGATGAACCCGATATCGTAATAATAATCGCAATAATAATATAAATAGGTAACTTATGAATGCCATGGAAGAAGTGCTTTCATTTTGGTTTGAAGAATCAACCCCAAAACAGTGGTTTGAAAAAAGCGAGAAATTCGACTTAACCATCGCAAAACGTTTTACTGCGCTCAGTGAACAGGCGGCAAAAGGGGAGCTGGCTTATTGGCGAGTCTCTATTCGCGGCCGTTTAGCGGAAATTATTATTCTTGACCAGTTTTCACGTAATTTATGGCGAGATACTCCAAGAGCATTCGCGCAAGATGCGATGGCGTTAGCGCTGGCACAAGAAGCCATTAAACAGCCAGATTATCATCTGCTTACGCTATCTCAGCGAAAATTTATGTTGATGCCATTTATGCATTCAGAATCAAGCTTTATCCACCTGCAAGCGGTGGAGCTATTCCGCATGTTGGGGGATGATAGTACGCTGGATTATGAAATGCGCCATAAGGCCATTATCGATAAGTTTGGGCGCTATCCGCATCGCAACGAGATCCTTGGTCGACCGTCTACTCGAGAAGAAATTACCTTTTTACAGCAACCTAACTCATCATTCTAATTCGTCTACATAAAAATGAGTTTGCTTACGTACTAGCAAACTCATTCTCTTTTAAGGTTTATTAACGAAAAAGCTCGGCCATGGCAGGCTGTAAACCTAGCTGTTTTTGCACGCCAGCCAAATAGGCCTGAGTGATTTTGGCAAGGGTAGGGTAAAACCCATGTTCAGTTGATGTTTGCTGGACTAACGTTAAGTAACGTTCCGCCCAAGGCAATAAATGCTGTTCGAGTAATTCCACAATGGCGTCGTCTTGACCTTGCTCTGCCAGTGCTGAAATGGCCATTAACATCAGACCAAATTGGTCTTCCGGTTCCCGTAATCCCGTATCAGTAACCAACCCATGGGACATTAAAAACTGGCGATAGGCGCTGGTGGAATCCCCCATAACGGTATTGTCATGAGACAGATACACAGATCCCCATGGTGGTGCTGGCATCGCACCTTGACCTTCAAAAAGAATTGAAAAATCATAGGTAAGCGAGTCTGCTGGATAATCACTTAATGCTTCGCAATCGGCAATCAGCTGAGTGGGTTCCTGCCAATCATATAGGGATGGGATTTCACGCAGTACAGGTTGCAAGGTTTGAAACGTGGGGGTTTCAGGAGAGTAGTAAAACATTCCCCCTAAAATACGAAAAAGTGTGGTATCGAGAGTTTGCATGATATTACCTATAAAGCTGCAATTAATTTAAAGCTTCAATTAACTTAAAAGAAAGAGCCTGAATTCAGGCTCTTATATTATTATTTATCTTATACTGCTAACCATAATCTGTGGTTATAGCACCTTACATGGTGATTTGCCACAGGTTATAAAAGGCAATACGACCAGACAGTTCTGCGAGTAATACGGCTGCCGCGCAGGTCAGTAATGGAATTTTCGGTGAACGTTGCTTGATAGCGAACCCAACGAATGCCGCTAAGGCGATTGCTAATACAATCACTTGGAAGCCCCAAAAACCGGTTTGTTCTGCGCTTAATGCGGGTGCCGTTTCGCTTAAAAATGCTTGGTAGCTGGCACGGCTGGCAAAAATCGCAAAGGTACCGACTAAAAATGCCGTTAATCCTAAACCACGAGCGCCGATTGCCATTGCCAGTGCGCCACCCCCCACAAACAGGGTTGTCCACATTTGTAGTGTCGTGAATTGGGTATCCCAGTTAGCAATTGTCGCAATGTTATACACTTGTGGGATCGACCAAACGAACGCTAACCCTGAAATCACAGCTGCAATGTTAGACAGCTCGCGCAGAGCGGCTTGTTTAACAAAGTGAGTGAAAAATAGCGTCGCGGCAGCACAGCCCACAAACACGCCACTTAAGAACGCTTCATTACTCATTGGTGAGCGACCGACACCCAACAACATGTTGAAGAAACGCAGAGGTTGGCCGACGTGCAGTGCGCCAATACCCAAGCCAATCATCACAATGATAAACCCGATAATATTAGCTGTTTTCAGCTGCTTATCGTCGATTGACCCCATTTTTTTCGCAATATAAGCTAACAGAAATAAACCCGCCGCGGATTGCCCTAAGACAGTAAAGAAAACCAGTGGTAACTCATGCATATTAGACCTCCGCAGGGTTTTTCAATTCGCCACTTTTATCACCCGATGGTTTAGCATCTTTGTGTGGCTTGATGACGATATTCGGGTTAGTCAGGCTTGGATCTGGCATCGGTGCAATGCCGCACTCCGTACCGTGTAACTCACGTAAAACGGTAATGTCATCGAAATCTAAAGCGCGCTGCGGGCAAGACTCTACACAAACCGGCTTCATTCCTTTTGCGACACGCTCATAACAGCCATCGCATTTGCTCATCAGTTTTTTCTTTTCGTCAAACTGTGGCGCACCGTATGGGCAGCGCAGTTCACAGTAACGACAGCCTACACAGATAGACTGGTCAACAACCACTAAGCCATCTTCACTGCGTTTGTGCATTGCGCCAGTTGGGCAACCTTCTACACAAGTAGGGTTCGAGCAGTGGTTGCACGAAATCGACAGGTAGTAGCTATAAACGTTTTGTTGCCAAATACCGTCTTGTTTCTGCCAGCTACCGCCACCGAATTCATACACACGGCGGAATTTAGGACCTAAATCTAAATCTTTTTCGTCCTTACAACTGACCTGACAGGTTTTACAGCCAGTGCATTTTGTGGAGTCAAAATAAAAGCCATACTGTTTCATCAATTAACTCCTTAAGCGCGTTTGACTTCAACAAGGTTAGTATGTTGTGGTGTGCCTTTCGCCAGAGGAGAAGGGACATGGGAGGTTAGGGTGTTGATACAACCGCCAACATCTAAACCTTCGGTATTCAATGTGCGCCATGCACCTTGAGGAACCGCAATCACACCCGGTAAGACGCGCTCAGTCACTTTGACTTTAATCTGAATACGCCCGCGATCATTGAAGATTTCAGCTAAGTCGCCATTCTTCAAACCACGTTCTTGTGCATCAATTGGGTTTAACCAGAATTGATGAGGAATAGCTTCACGCAGCATAGCCACATTGTAATAGGTTGAGTGAACATGACCTTTATCGTGGAAGCCCGTCATTAATAAAGAGTGTTTTTTCTGTGCAGCTTGCGCTTCAACACCTTCTCTATTCACACAATATTCAGGAATAGCTGGAATACGCTGACCTTCTGGAAGTTCCCAGTTTTTCACGCGTTCAGCCAGTTTTTCGGAGTAAATTTCAATTTTGCCCGATGGTGTTTTCAGTGGATTATTCACTGGGTCATCACGGAAGCTTTTCAGTGCCACGTTTTCAGCACTATTGAGGAACTTACGGTCGATGATCCCCGCACCATCAGTCTCACTAAATTCAGGCAAATGAGGCATTTTTTCACGAGTTTTGTTGTAGCAAAACTCAATCCATTCTGCGTAGGTGCGGCCTTCAGTGAACTGATCTTTCACGCCCATTTTTTCTGCGATTTCGACTAATACATCGTAGTTTGGACGGTTTTCCCACAGTGGTTCAATGGCGTTTTGTAGACGCACCAGATAGTGATAAGCCCCACTTGCATAGGAGTTATTGATCAGGTCGTTTGTTTCGACGGTGGTCACATCTGGCAGCAATAAATCCGCATATTTTGCCGATGGAGTGTCGTGGTTATCCCAAACAAGGATAAACTCACATTTTGATTCATCAGACAGAATTTCATGGGTCTTATTCAAGTCACCATGCTGGTTTCCGATGACATTACTGGAATAACACCACATAAATTTGATGTCGTTATTCAGTTTATCAACGCCTTTGATCCCACCATTTTCAGCGGTTAACTCTTTACCGCGCACAATCGCTTCTGACCACATATACGTTGGGATCAATGCTTTCACTGGGTTCGGTAAGCCAAATCCAGCCACTGGATAGGCAAAACTGTTACCCCATAAACCAGTGTTAGTCCCTGAACGACCAATATTGCCAGACATAATAGGCAGCATCATGATAGAGCGACAGGCTTGCTCACCATTTTCGGTACGTTGTAAGCCCCAGCCTTGTGAGATCCAAGCTCGTTGAGCGTTACCAATTTCACGGGCTAACTGAATGATTCGTGAAACCGAAATACCCGTTAATTTGCTCGCCCACTCAGGGGTTTTCGCAATACCATCAGGACCATTGCCCAAGATGTAATCTTTGTAAGAGGCATTACGTGGCGCTGAAGCGGGCAGGGTTGATTCATCCCAGCCCACACAGTAATTTTTCAGGAATTCTTCGTCGGTTAAGCCTTCTTGGATCATCACATAACCCAGGGCTGCCACTAACGCGGCGTCAGTACCCGGATAAATAGGGATCCACTCAGCGCCTAACGTTGTGACGCTATCAGTGCGGCGAGGGTCAATAATGATCACTTTTGCTTTGCTCTTATCGAGGGCATTTAGCGTTTCATAGAACTGACCACCACCGGACATACGGGTTTCAGCCAAGTTATGACCGAACATCACCACGAGATCGGAGTTTTGGATTTCAGTTAAATAAGACTCTTCCACACTGCCGTAAACATATGGCGTGATTTCCATTAGCTGTGCGTAGGAATAAGTCCCGTAGTCACCTAAAAATCCACCGGTTAAACTTAAAAGACGTTTACAGGCCGCTCGACCGTGCAAGTTGGCACCCGTTGAACCGGAACCATATTGATAATAAATGGCATCGCTGCCGTATTTATCGATGGTGTATTTCAGTTTTTCCGCAATGATAGTGGTGGCTTCATCCCAGCTAATTTTTTTGAACTTACCTTCACCACGTTTACCCACACGCACCATTGGGTATTTTAAACGGTCTGGATTATAAGTTTTCCAGCGAACTGAACGACCACGCAGACAAGGGCGAATTTGGTGCTCTCCCAGTGTTGAATCGTCATACATGGTTTCATTGGAAATACGGCTGATAACGCCATCTTTCACATGAACTTTTAGAGGGCAGCGGCTACCGCAGTTGACTAAACAAGCGCTGTAGCTGATTTTCTCACTGACTTCGTCGGGCATGATGGTTGGTGTTTTTGCTTGAGCAGCAAAAGGCAGAGTGATTGAGCCTGCAACGGCGGCTGCACCCGCTACGGTTGCGGAGGTCTGAAGAAATTCCCTCCTGCTCAGTTCTGCGAAATGAGTATTTGTTTTATTTTTATGCATTGACATTGCCTATATGTAAATAACGTATTAGGTATGTTCAATATGTTAGAAAAAATACCCACTCACTAACATGATATGCATCAACAATATCTTTGATAAAACCAAGGGAAATATTTTTATTTGTTTAATTTATAAGGAGTTTTTTTGTCTTGGATACCCGTTTTGTTCTATTTTTATTATCAATCGTTATATTGGAAATTATATAATGGTGGGGTGTGATCTGTGAGTATAAGAGGGGTTTCCCCCTCTAGGTAGGTTGGCCATGTTCGCTAATCATTAAGTAGTATTTATAAGTTACCTATGATGAGTTATTTATTCGCTGAATGACCTAAGAATCGAACATCATTACCGGTAGGTGATTGATGCACAGATAAGTTGAACTGCGGCAGAATGGAAAAAATATGGTCAAAAATATCCGATTGGATACGTTCATACTCTAACCATACTGTTGTGTTGGTAAACGCGTAAATCTCAATTGGGATACCGTTTGAGTCTGACTCCAGTTGGCGAACCATGATGGTCATATTTTTATGGATCTGCGGGTGAGCACGCAGATAGGCTTCAATATAGGCGCGAAATGTCCCGATATTTGTGAGGCGTCGCTGGTTGAGTGGCGTCGCTTTATCTTCTGGTAACGTAGAGTTGTAGACCTGAATTTCAGAGACTTTTTTCTCGATGTAAGGCTCTAATAAGTTGGCTTTTTCAAAGTTGCAAACTTCTTCAGGTTTCAAAAAATGAATACTATTGGCATCGATGCGTAGGCTGCGCTTGATACGGCGTCCGCCTGATTCGGTCATGCCTTTCCAGTTTTTAAAGGAATCTGAAATCAGGGCATAAGTTGGAATGGTGGTGACGGTATTATCCCAATTTCGAACCTTAACTGTGGTCAATCCAATATCAATCACCGCACCATCGGCACCGTATTTCGGCATTTCCAGCCAATCGCCTATGTTGACCATGTTATTCGCAGAGAGCTGAATTCCGGCGACTAATCCCATAATCGGATCTTTAAACACCAACATCATGACGGCGGTCATCGCACCTAACCCACTGAGGATAATCAACGGAGATTTACCAATCAGTAGCGCGATGATCATAATCGAAATTAAAACAGTGGCGATAAGCTTAATGCTTTGGAAAATTCCACGTAGCGGGAGATGTGCCGTTTTTGCCGCACGCTGTAATACACCCAGTGTGATATCTAAAATGGAATAAATAGCCAGCAAGCCAAACAGTAAGCACCATGCTTGGGAAGCGACATTCAATACCATTTGTGTCGTGGAGCCCGAAGATAGCCATAAGGTGGACTGAATGTTGACCACAATACCTTGAATAATAAAGGCAATTCGATTGAACAGATTATATTGGGTGAGTTGATGTTGCCAACCGGAACCCGCTTTTAATCCTCTTTTTTCAATCGTAGGAAGCAAAATTTTGTGTAGAAAAAGATGCAAAATCAGGGCGACAATCAGTATCAGCCCAAGGACCATTAAGAGAGAGGCGAGGGTGGCATAGTCTTGATTAAACTGGCGAGCCCAGTCGAGCAGTTGCTGCTGCATAAATTCTCCTTTATTGCGTTATCCATAAATGACGACCCAGTATAAGCAAATAGGATTTAAGTTTGGCTGAAATTACTAACATTTACATAACATTACTGTGAATGAGGCATTTCTTATTGCTGTATTTTTACGTAGGGCATAATGTTTTACGACCCGGTATGGTTAGGAATTCACAATAAAATGCACATCGAGAATAAAGCTAAAAAAACATTTATTTTGCAATTAATCTTACTACCTGCACTCATTTGCATGCCGCTATTTGCTCAGGCTTCTAACCATCAAGGTGATGAAGGAAATGGTAAGCATAAGGGTGACTATTATTATTATGATCATGATGACCATCATCATAAGCACAATAAAAAGCATAAACATAAGGGCAAAAAATATGACTGTGATGTGAAGAAATACTCAAGTCATTATGATAACTCTTTGATTAGTATTAATATCAATTTCGGCGATGTTCGTCCTGTTGCCATCAATTATGGTCTAGTGGGTTATCAAGGGCTTCCACCTGGAATTGAAAAACAGATCCGTCGAGGTAAGCCGTTGCCACCGGGAATTGCTAAAAAAGCGTTACCCGCCTCGTTTAGAGCCTGTTTGCCAACTTACTCAGGGTATGAGTGGCGAATGAGCGGAAAAGATTTACTGTTAGTTGCGATTAAAACGGCGATAGTGGCGGAAATTATTGAGAACGTATTTGAATAAAAAAACGGCCTTAAAAAAGGCCGTTAGCAAAAATTTGCAAATACTTGAATGAGGTAAATGAAAGGTTTGATTGACTATAGTTTAACTAAAGTTTAAAGCAAATTACATAAAACGCTTGGACAGTAATTCAACAACTTCTTGCAGGTTAACGAAAAATTCTTTGATGCTTTTCATGTTCGCTCCGAATGTTAATGTGTGATCTTGATCACGTAGGAGCATTCTAGTTTTTTATTGATCAAAGTCAATAATCAACCAAAAGATATTTTAAATATTAAACTAATTTTTAATTTAAAAGTTGTAAATTATTGTTTACAACATACTCATCATGACGGTTATTTGCCTTGCATAAACGTCTTGCTGGATGAAATCGTGGCTAGACCTGCCAGCGCCTGCATACTTTGTTCGTGTAGTTCAATGGTTGCAGCGGCACACACATCTTCGAGGACATGGCAAAAATAACCTAAATCATGGGCTTGTCTCACGCTACTTTGGATTGCCATTACCGAACTGACTCCACCAAAATAGAGCTGAGTAATATCATTATCGTTGAGCCATTGGTGGAGTTTATTGCCTGCAAATGCAGAAACGCCTTTCTTAATGATCACTCTGTCTTGCATATGAACTTCCAAATCTTCCACCCAATGGCAGCCATAGCCGCTTAATTTTAATGCGCCTTTCTGTTTAGCTTGTGAAAAAAGTGGAGAGCCAGCGGGGATATCTTGATAATTATCGCTAAAGCCAACTTTGACCCAAATAACAGGAATACGCTGACTTCTTGCGTAATTAGCGGCTTGATTCGCCTTTTCAATAATATTACGGGAATTGACTTGGGAATAACTGCTATTGGATAAACCGTTTTTACCCACAATATCGTTAATAAGATCAATGATGATTAGCGCCTGTGACATTATTGCCCCTTTTTATGGCTAAGTAATTTAACGTAATAAGGGATTGTAATGCTTATTGCGCACTCGGGATGTTAACTGAATAACATTATTTTAATTAATGGTATTATTCTCAACTGCCGATTCAATCAAGGCAAATCAATAATAAATCCAATGCCTTTATTTTCTAATCCATCAGTGACTTTTAATGTCGCACCTATTTTTGATGCCAAGTTATGGGCAATAGATAATCCTAAACCGCTTCCTGTTTCTAATGTTCCAGGCACACGGTAAAAGCGAGAAAATAAATGCGCCCGGCTCTCTTCTGGAATACCGCGTCCATTATCTTGAATTGTAATGGTGGCACCAAAAGGGGTGAGATCTGCCAATGTCACTTTTATTTTGGCTTTTTCTGGCGAATATTTAATCGCATTTTCGATTAAATTAGTGAACACATTACTCAGCGCCAGCTTATCAGTTTCAATATAAAAAGAATCTGGGCTGGATAATTCCACATCAATATGTTTATTGAGAGCATAAGGAATATGCGATGAAATGAGATTACTGATTAACATCGGTAAATCAATGTTCTCTTTACGAATGGCAAAATCTTCCGCTTCCAAACGTGCGAGATCAATTAATTGATGAGATAAAGAAGCGGCGCGCGTTAATGTCTCTTTCATATCATTAATAATCTCGGCTTTTTCTTTTGGATTATCGATATGCATTAACACATGTAATTGTGCTGTTACCGCTGCAATCGGAGTTCGCAATTCATGAGCCGCATCTGCCATAAAACGTTTTTCGCGTAAATTCGCGGCATCGACTCGTGCCATTAATTGGTTAATCGCGGAAATAATCGGGCGAGTTTCTTTATACATATCTTTGGTATCAATCGGCGTTAAATTTCCCGGTTGACGCGATGAAATAATTTTAGCTACTTGTTTAATTGGGCGAATACTAAAATAGGCGGTGATCAAAATAGCGATTAACATTATGCCCAAAATAAAGGCGAGAGGAATGGCAGTGCCTTCGGCTGGATTACCAATTAACTTTCGTCGCTCAAGATACGATTCTGCAATCACAACTTCGAGGGTATGGTCATCATCCCATGCAGAGGTGAAATGCCAATCTTTATGTTGGGCAGTTAGCATCTCGACTGATTTTAGTGATGGGTCCGAAATCTTTTCACTATTGCGATATAACACATGTCCCCGATTATCCCGCACAACCATATACGGTTTATAGCTAGTTTCAATGCCGTTTTCCATGGCATCGGTATACATTTTTTGCAGAATAACCGCGAGCTTATCAAAATATTCTGGGGTATCTGACACTGTACCTAATGTACGCGCAATCCCTTGTGTGACAATTTGCTGTTGTTGGTTAAATTCATCATCATCGACCAAATCAGGTAGATAAAAAAATTGTAACCAACCGACTAGCAGCAGCCATAAAAAGATGACTGCGCCAATCTGAATACCAAATGTGTAGACAAGAAAGGATTTAATCTTCACTAGATTGCGCTTCTTTTTTTAGTAAATAACCGATGCCACGGATAGTAATAATTCTGTCTTTACCAATTTTGCGGCGTAAATTATGAATGTGGACTTCAAGGGAGTTACTTTCCACATCATCCAAGCCAAATAAACGTTGCTCTAAATCCGTTTTTCGCACGACATTGTCGGCATTCTTAATTAACTCGTATAGCAACAGATATTCTTTGCCGGAGAGTAATAATAATTGACCATCCAAGGTGACTTGATGGTTTAATGGATTTAATTGCAGATTATCCAATTGCCAAATTTCAGATGAAAACCCAGCCATACGTCGGCTAATAGCCTTTACGCGAGAAATCAACTCTGGCATCTCAAAGGGTTTTGTTAAGAAATCATCGGCACCAGAATCTAAACTCGCCACTAAATTATCCATTTTATTGCGGGCGGTAAGAATAATAATCGGTATTGATTCTCCAGCTTGGCGCCATGAAATTAATTCCTCTTGACCATCACCATCAGGTAATCCCAAGTCTAAAAGCATGACATCAAAATTGCGTGTCTGTAATTGCTGCTTAGCATCCGATAATAATCTGACCCAGCAAGGATTAAACCCAGCTAATTCTAGTCCACGGCATAACGCTTTGCCGAGCTGAAGATCGTCTTCTACCAATAAAATATTCATATTTATTACCTCTGTTGCGGAGTATAAGCAGACTCCGCTCACCCAGCAACCAGGATATTTACCCCCTTAAGCATCCCTTAAGGTTGGTTTAACCAAATATTAAGGTACTAAAATGCAAAAGCACTAATATACCCTCAACAACCATAACAAGAGCATTCATCATGAAACAAGCGTATATTGAAGTGCCTCTATTTATCGGGATTATTTTTATTGCCTTGCTATTTATGGGGGAGAGTTTCAATAAGCCACAATTGGCGTTGAATCCGACGAAATTAAATGAAGTTCAGCGATGCACTGATGCGAAAACTTGCTTAGTAGAGGCTCGGGTACTTGAAGTGAGTAAAACGAAACGTAATCCGGTGAATGAGTTTAAATCGTATCTTCGTCAAAAACTTTATTAATACTTTTTCGTTAATGGCGGAATGGTAAATTGTGGTGCTATCGGTTTTTATACGTAGAAGCGTATAAGTGATAGACAGAAACACATTGAAAGTGATTCAGATTAACTTCAAAGAATAATGAATTAAGAAATGGAAGATGGATATTACCCTTCCATTTCTCTGCTAATCATCTAGTCATCGGTATTTGCTTCAGGTAGCCAGCCGTCATCCATCCAAATTTCTTCTAAGATCTCTTCAATGCGTAATTTGTCATCCGCAATCTTCGTTCCTGAAATATTAATCGCCTGCTGAGAGCTAAAGCCTACTCGAGTAACCATATCAGGGTACTGTGACTGTAGTTTGCGTAAAATCTCAGACTCTAAAGCTTGTAAAACCAAGCCACTTGGTTTTTGTGGTGAATTTTTATCAAATAACACTTCGATGCGTAACATAATAGCCTCTACTAAAGACTGTATTAATATACAGTATTTTTAGATCTATATGGGGATATTGTCAATATCCCGCATTGAATATTTTTTTATTGTGATAGCAGGCTAACTCTTTTTATTTCGGCAAATTATTCCGATAAAGGGGGGTTACCCTTTAAAAGAAGCTGGCAGAAATATTAATACATAACCCTAAAATGGCCATATTAAAGACAAATGAAATAACGGACTGGAGCAATACCGCACGTCGCATAGGGGTTGAGGCAACTTCCACATCGGCTGTTTGTGAGGCGACGGCAATGGTGAATGAAAAATACATAAAATCCGAATAGCTGGGTTGGGTGATTTTATCGGGGAAAATTAGCCACGGTTTTTCATTTTCACTATTACCGTAATAGAGATGGGCATAGTGCATGGTAAAGCCGGTGGGTAAGAGCAGCCAAGAGGATATCAATGTCGAGGCAGTTAAAATATAAGAGTAAATTTTATCGGCTTTCGGAATATCACTGTGTCCACCCAAGGCAAAGAATAAGGCTAATAAACTGACGCAGCAGCCTGACATCAAGAAAAATATTACCATGCTCGCGCTTTCATCTTCAATTTTCGTCAGCTTACGAATATCTTTCACATTGTGGCTAATAATTCTCTGGAACAGAAACAGCAAATAGCACCACGCAAATGCGTTCCAACTGATAATTAAGTTAATAATCAGACTTTGTGTTTGAAATAAAGCGAAGAAAGTAATGAAAGCAACAATAAGCGAGACCAAAAAGCGTGGTCGAGAATGAAATGCATGACGTAGCTGGTGGGTGATACGAGCAGCACAGCGAAGCATGGGGTATTCCTTGAAAAATAATTATCATGTTAATTTAAAACGAGTATATCACTGAAAAAAATGGAGCACGAATAAGGTGCTCCATACAGGTATTGCTTAGGAATAAATAGGTTTATTTTTCGCTTTGTTTTATCAACGCATAGCGATTCAGTAGCTGTTTAAAATGGTTATCAATCCGTTGGTATTCAGACTCAGGAACGGAGCCTTGGGTTTGAAGTTGCTCAAGGCGACGCAATTCTTCTTCTAATGGAACGCTTTGATTAAAATGCTGGCGGGCATTGAAAATAATGGTTTTTAATTCAGACCCCGTGATATAGCTGCGAGGTTTACCATCAAGACTGTCTAAGCGCGTACTGAGATTGTTTAACTCCGCCATCCCTTCAGACCATTTCTGCAATTTATCGCTAGATAGCGCATTAATTTGCATATTTTGCTGCCATTTGTCGTTAAATGCGCTGACTTCTTGACGTTCACCATATTGCTTTGTGAGGTAACTCACCATGCTTAATCCATACTGCTGAGACCAAATTGGGGAGACGGACTCTAATTCCACGAGGTAGTTATCGATTATCTTGAGTTTTTCTGGGGAAAAACTATTGGGTTGAGCGGCATTAGGCTGTAATTGCTGCTCAAGAATTGAGGCGATATTCGGCGTAAAGTCAGGGAGTTGTGGGAGAGCTTGCGCTAAAACGTGGTTATTGATTTGCGGGTGTAAGACATACAAAGTTCCTGCACACAGCGCGCCGGTGAGCACAATACCGAAAGCCAGACCCACACAGATGCCTTTGCGGTAAGAAGGCTGAGTCGGTGTCGGTGTGCTGATGGTGGCATTGGCCTTGATGGAAATTGGCGTTGCGGCGGTACGGGCATGAAATGATGATGGCGAGGTTTTTGGCAATTGCAGCGGCGTTGGTGGAATAAAGCCACTATCAGGAACATCGGTATTTTCGAGCTGCTTGGCTTGGGTGGTGAGCAAGTTTTGCAGTCGCTCCAGCTGAGTGAGGTGTTTGAGCTCTAATGTTTGTAGCAACTGTCCAATTTGGTTTAGCGTCGCTTCAGTCTGATACAGAGCTGGCAGGTCTGCATAAACAGGTGCATGGGCGCGTAACCCAGTCATCAATTGTTGGCTCAGCGTTGCGAGGATCTCAACCCGGGCATGGGTCTGTTGTGGCCATAATCCTTGCCAGTGGCGGCTTAGTAAATGTTGGAGTAAAGATAAGCCTTCGTTTAATCCCGCGATGCCATTTTGATGCTGGCGGATCAGGGTAAACCATGCGCAAGTTTGTAAATCAGCACCGTTTTGGTTGAATAAGGACAAACAAAGTCCATGGGCACGCGCCCAGTCGACATCTGGGCGGGCGGGGTGAAAGCGTTTATTTAATTCTTCTTTGAGCGCGGCAAAATCAGCCAGCGTGCGCGGGTCGCCACCAAGGCGCAATGTGTTTAAATCTGGGTTCATAGTCTTCTCACGCTGTCGTCGGTTTAAATCGTATCGAATTGTTTTTTTAGATGGTGTACGAGAATGCGCCCATCCGGCATAAATTCAGTGCCATAACGGATCAAACCTTGCTCATGTAATTCAACCTCAAGGGCGTAATGGAGCGCCCCAAAGCTGTTTTGCGGTAATAACACCAAAGAGAGTGATTTGATGCGGGGCTCATACTTGAGTAACGTTGCCGATAAAATGGTCATCATATTGTGAGCGGTGCCGGGGAGACCTTGGATCATTTTACTCATATCAGGTAGCCCGTAGTCGGGAAGGTGCTCGATACTGCCCGCTCTGGCGTTGAGAATGCGGCGAATATTGTCCATCACAGACACCATCACTTGGTCATGTTCTGGGATAGCATCAATATCCAATCCACCCGCAAAATACCCCGTCAACATTTCATATAATGAAGGTTGGGACATGCTATTTTTCTCCAAGTGGTTTTAAGGTCATGGAGTTATCCGCGAGGGTGAGTAAGCGTGGGTCATCCGGTAGTAACCTCTTTTTGGGGATCACCACGCGCCAGTCGTCGGTAATAAGGTCAGGGTGATGGAACATCACGGCGACGGCAACAAATTCAGCGCCATCTTCAAGGGGCATATCGAGGGAAATCGACTCACCTGGACGAATACGTAAATCTTTTTGGACCACGAGAGAGGATTTTAGTACTTGGCTATCTTTGGCAAACAACGACGCATAATCACTCTCATCAAAGCTTTCTGTATCTTTTAATTGATATACGCGAATGATGGTGGATAGCGATGCGCCTGTATCATCGGTATTGAGTGCTTCACGCGCCACGAAATCAAGATGGACGACTTTCACTTGCTTATAAAATATCGCGTTTGCTGCACTGCGAGTGCCATCACTGACCATTTGAGTGAGCCCGCATCCGGTGAGGTTTAATGCAGTCAGAAGCACCAATGTTTTGCCACAAAATGGCAATAAAGGGATGTGTTTCATAGGGGAGTCCCAGAATTAGAATCGATAATTAGCGTAATGTGAGGGCGGCGTAGAGTGTGATGCTACCGATAATCGCTGATAGCGCCCTAAATTTAAGGTAATAATGTGTTCTCGGGGAGCGGCATTAGGCGCCAATGCACCCATTGCAGCAGTACGTCCCAGCTGAACACCTTGGTGAGATTGAGTGCTTAACGTCGCGTTAGGGAGCAACTTTCTGGGTAATTTGAGACAAAGACGGGCATTGACTCTTGACCCTAGGTAGACATGCAACAGCGCCATTAAATCTTGATACAGTTGTCCGTCAGGCAGCCAATTTCGGGCTTCATCAAAGTTATCTGTCTGTAAGGTAATCAAAACTTGGCTGTTTACATCGGTAGAATACTGACCTAAAACGGGTTTGTTGGTTAAGGTCATTGGGGTTTTGCACGACAGCCCCGTTTGAGTCGCTTGCTCGATGCGCCGCGGGTCATGGGGTTTGATTTTCACGCGAGTCTCAGGTGCCAGTAATTTAACGAGAGACGCAACACCTTCTGCGGTGCGCGTTGGAAAACGCAATGTACCCAATAAGGCGAGAAAGCGGGATAAAGGCGCTTGCACATGTTGGGCGGTGCCAGGGATCCCCAAGCCAATTAAGCCATATAAATACTGAGAAGTTTCATCTTCGCCACCTGCGGAAAAGGTCGCTGGATAGGAATATTTTCGCCAAATACGGTAAAACTGCGTGGTGAGTCGATGGTTAAAAATATCCAGAAAATCCGTGAGCGATTCGGTTCCTTCCCGTTGTTGCGCGATGTCATCGAGGTAGGCGGTGGGTAACGGCGATGTGACACCATATAACCCTAAAAAGGTGGTTCGAATACTTGGCGTATTGCTATCTCGGTAGCGGTCTTAAATGTCGATACCTTTAATTTCGGTGACAGGAAAACCCATCCCACGATGGGGACGAAACCGGATAATATCTGTTTTCGGGTCTTGGGTGCTACCAAGTGGCGGGCGCTGTTTATTACTCTGTTCTAGCAGTTGGCAAAACCGATAGAAGTTAACCAGTGGTAGACGCTCCCCTAGTGCATCAAAAAGCTGATTTACTGAGGATGATTCTCTGTCCATGTGAGGCGATTTCCTGTTGGTAAAATATGGAGAGTCAGTTGGTTAAATAGATGCACGTCGGTGTACAGTGCGAAAAAGCGGTTGAGCATTTCACCAAAGAGATGAATATCACCTTCACCGTTAAATCCGTTGCTATCGAGGGTGATATCGATGGCAATACCGCGTTGTAAAAAGCCTTTTTCGAAGCGCTCGATAAGGTGCTGTTCAACGTGGATCATGGCATCGAGTTTACGGCTGTTTAAATCATCTTCTCGCCAGTCATAGAGTGCCAATGTGCCGCGCAATACTTCCACGTTGTCCATCATATTGAGGAAACTGGCGCCAAGGTGGCTGAGAACGCGCCAATGGAAACGGTCTTCGGCTGGGGGATAGCAAGGCAGGGTTGGTTTGCATAAGTTGCGAACTTGCAGCTGGGTTTGTTGTGTTTCTTCGGTTCTGTCTAGCAATGTACTTTGCAGCGCTTTGCGCGGAAGTTGCCCGTTAGTGCCAGTTAATTGCAAAGATAAGGTTTCACTTTCCAGAGCGGCGGTTGGCTGCTCGCGCTCGCCCCCTAAAATCAGCCATGTATCATGCAACCCACTAACACCGCGCTTAACGCGAGTGTGGTAGTAGTGTTCTGGTGCATTGCGGCGCAACATGCCGCCTCGATGGCGAAAGCTGCTGAATGGGACATAGTGAATGTGTTCACCTCGCCTTGTGCCATGAACCGTATCGACAGCGTAAATTTCAGTGTGTCCATCTTGTAGGCGGCGGGGACGCAGTAAATATTCACTTTCTAACCCGTTAACGGTAAGAGGGTCCGCTTCAATATTGAATAAGTTGATCACCGGAACGCTGTGCAATTTTAGGTTATCGCGACTTAATGGAATGTCGCTATCCCACAGGGTATCGAGCACAATTTCCAGCTCAAAGTGACTTAGTCCTTCGGGTAATTGAATCTCTTCAAGCCCGTTTAAGTTGACGAAGAAAAACTTTTCGCGAAAAGAAAAATATTCCAGCAACAACTGGTAGCCGCTGAATGTGCTATCTCCTTTGGGCCACAGTTGATCTTCTTCGGCAAATCCTCCAGGGGAAAACCACAGCGGTAAACGAATACGGTCAGGGGAGGATGGTAAACGGATATAGGTCGCTGCGACGTGTTTGGTGAGAGCGAGATGCAGGGCGTAAGTGGTCGGGACGTCACCCGCCAAATAAAAGGAAATGGCACCAAGAGGGCTCTGTTTCCAATCGACCAGTTTTGCACAATCGAAGCGTAATCGGATCACGGAGCGTCCATCAGGCTCAGTGGTTAAATTCACTGTGGATAGTGCAATGGGGTTTAAGGTTAAATCCCGCGTGGTGCGGTAACGACAAACGGTTTTCTTCTCGCCAATCGGGCGTGAAAGCACTTCAAAATTGGCTGGGATCACCGACGATAATTTCATATCGTGAATATCGGGCGCGAGTTCCACCACGGACAGGGAAGGGATGGTTTGTAAGTAATGAGGCCAAAGTAGGCTGACCAATCCTTCCGTTAATTCCGGTAAATCATCATCAATTTTTTGGCGCAGTTGCCCCATCGAAAAGGCAAAACCTTCAAATAATCGCTCAACAAAAGGATCGGGAATGCCGGCTTTGTCTAAATCTAATAGTGCCGCCCGGTCGGGGTGAGCTTGGGCGAACTCTTTCGCAGCTTCGCGTAGATAGCGCATTTCTGCATCATAATAGCGAAGGGTTAAATCATCCATTCGTATCACTCTCACTGATTAATTTAAGGGTAGAGCACCAATGCTCGGACAGGATCTAAGCGAGTCAATTGAGCCAATAATTCAGACATTTGGTGATGTAACTCGGCTTTATCCGGTGTGTTACGTTGTGCTTTACCTCGCAGAAGTTGTAATTGGCGTGCTTTGACTTCAAACAGGGAATGCGGCTCCCAATCAGCCAGTTGCATGTGCTCAGCGCGATTATCTAATTCACGCAATAAGTTCAGCGCCAAATCATGACGGGCAAACTGCTCCGCCACTCTTGCCATTACCAATTGCAATAGCCATTTTTGGCGGGTGGTCTGAATGTTCGGACGAGACATTAACCATGCTAAGGCGGCTTCTACCCCTTCGGTATCGGCTTGCGTTAATGCTTCTTGCTCTAAGGCAAATATCGAGCCATTATCATCGTCATCCGTGCCGTGAACTGGCATAGAGTGCAGAGACTGAATGTTATCTTCCAGAATCTGTTGTTTGATCCATGCGAGGGTCACTTCATCAGCAAAGGGGGTGCCATCTTCCCATGCGAGATTTTCTAACCCCGGTAGGCGCAATAAGAATTGCTTTAAATCCGAGGCAATAACGTCTGCCCAACCATTCCAAGGCGTGGGAGATTTACTGAGTGCTTGATGTAAGTACCATTGAACATCTAACCAAAAATGGTTAACGCCTTCGGCAAATAGGCGGTCGGCTTGTTCGGTGAGTTCTAACCAGTTTTGTTGCAGATATAAGCGTTTTAATTGGGCTTTCGCATCTGAGCGCGGTGGGGCTAAACGCGTGCAACCATGCTGATTTTGTGGTGGCGATTGGTGCAGGGTATCCCAACGGACAGATTTCATCAGTCGGTGACCCGACAGCCAGCCGTTGGGTTGATTACGCAGATAATTGGCGAGCACTTTGGCTTGGTCGAGCAGTTCGTGACCCGATTGGATGGGGGCGATAGGGCTGATCCCCGAGGCAATTTGCTTTGTCGCCACATTTTCAGACGCTTTGATATTTTGCGGGATGACGCTATCAGCCCCACCCGATTGGGCGAGTCGATTTTCTAAGGCGCGTAAGAGGGGCGCAAGGTTAGGGCGGCTTGCTTCATCCCATGTATTAAACTCATCCACTATCGCGCTAAGTAGCGCCACAATACGCGAAAACTCGTTGCTATCCACCTCAGGGTAGAGAGATAAGCTGTCGAGGACACGTTGACCTGCCAGCCATTCGATGGCGGCTTTTCGGCTATTTGGACGCGAAGGTAGTAAGCTGTCATGGTAGCGATGCAGTAATCCTGCGAGTAGACCGAGTCCATCGGCTAATCCCGTTTCCCCTTCACGATGCAAACGTGCCCAAATATAGTAGGTGATAACTCGCGCATCTTTGCAGACGTTGGTCAGGAGGTTCTCGGCAAGGGCGCAAATTAACTCCGTGTCTGCCCCCGAGAGTTTGTTGACTTCTTCTTTCATGCGTTCGAAGTCATCGTCATAACCAGGGTCATCCCCCATTGGATTTTCGGCGGTAATGGGCAGTAGCCAGCGCTCCCATAGTGCCACTTGTTGCTCAACAAGCAGGTTTGCGGCAAGCGGATTTCCAGTAAAGCAAGCGGTGCGCAAGGCAGTTAATAATGGCATAGGTGATGTCCTATCGATGGCTAATCCAAAAAGATTTTTTCAGGCAAAACGAAATTGCGCAGTTTTAATAGCGCCAGTGGGCCTTGACCCATTTCGGTGCGCAGTTGGTAATTCAGCGAGATACCATCCGGTGTGACCCACGAAACGGTATAGCTGCTGGTGCTGCCCGCATAAGGCGCGACATTGGCCGTTTCGAGTAGACGAATCAGTCCCCACACACCACGATGATCGCCATAGAGTCGGGTGCCCGAGGACGTGGTCATCCAGGTTAATGATGCGCCAGATGCAATGGTATCAGCAGGCCAGACAAAGCGGTGCCACTCTGGGAACTGGTTATCGTAAGTAAGATTTTGCTTATCGATCACCAATATAGTCTGCATGACGTTTTTACTGGTGCCTGGACGCATTTCAAAATAGAGACGGGCTTCCCCATTGGCGAAAGCGACATCGCCTAACTCGGTTAGGGTATTTAGCGCGGTTAAGAAAGCAGGGTTAAAACGTAATCCTTGGGCGTTGGTGCTGTTCGGTACCCAGTGATTGCCCTCTTTACGTAACACGCCTTGCAGACGCGTTTCTAAGAAGCGCTGAATGCGTCCGTTATCGGGGCGCAGATATTGCGCCATCAATGGTAAGGAGATATCACTTTGGGTGTTTTTCAGTGGATAGCGCCCGCCGAAAGCGTTGTTCCATTCACTGACAATGGCATTTTGCCATTCGCTATTAATGCCTTGGGCAGTTGGTGTGAGTAATTGCTGCCACGCTTGAGTCATCGGCTCGACTAACAGCGCATCCCCAAAGCTTTGCCACTCTTGCCCAAAGCTGGCGGCAATTAAGCTGCCCATATCCCGCGTTTCGGAGAAATCGACATTTTTACCTTCTAAAATACTTTGCGCGAATGCTTGGGACATAGCCTGTGGGTCAGGGGCATTAACCACTTGCTGAAGCTTTAATCGCACACGGGTTATGCGGGTGAGATAGGCTTGCAGGCTGAGGTTATCGCTTGTTTGCGTAGTCGCTTGCGGGTCCACAAAATTCAGAATTGGAGCAAAAGTCTCTTCAAGCGGCCCCGTAAAGTCGGCTTTCTGACTAATGACCGGTTTCTGTTCTTTATTGAGCAGGTCTTTCGCGGAGTTCATAAAGGAATCGGCGAGCTTTTCTTGCTGGCGTCCGGTTTTCCCTTGATAAGCCACGGTATTCATCAGCGCAATGACGGGTGACTGGCGCACATCACTCATCAAAGATAATTGGTCAATAGTATCGGACAAACTTTCAGTATGGCGCCATTGCAGGCTATTGAGGAAGTTTAACCAGCTATCAGAAAAATCAGCAAAATAGCGTTCAGTAAGCTGCTGCTTGAGCACATCCGGCGAAATATCTTGGCTAAGTTCATGCTGGCTATCACTCAATACCCAATCAATTTCATTGCGGCGGGATTCAACCACTTTTTTGATGGCGGGTTGAATAGATTCTTCCCACGCTTTGCGGGTAAAAATACCTGACACAAACTCATCGGTGGTGAATAAAAAGCTGGCATCGGTATCGCCGGTCATGTCGTCTAAGGTCATATCTGGGAACTGATGCTGCGCTTGTAGTAACACTTCTTGATACAGCGTGGCACTTTCGCTGCGTTGGCCAATTTGTCGAATAAGTAAAGTGCGGCTTTGATTAATCAGATTATTGTTGGCGGTTAATTGCCATTCGGGGTGTTTCGGTAATTGCTGGGCATAGAACATCAGTAATTCTTTGCCGAGGGTTTGCCATTCACCTTCGTTCATTCCTTGAGGAACGGGGAGGGTCGTGAGCACGCTATCAGTAAAAAACGCGGGATCCATGCGCTCAGGGGTACTCATCATTAAGTAGGTTTTTAGGCTTTGATACGCCCCTTGGGTGGCTTGACGACGGTCTTCACTGTTAGGGGAAAGCTGGGCATAGGCTTGTAGCTGCTGAGCCAATTGCTGAGCGATGGTATCACGCAAAGGAGGTAATACCGTTTGTTGATATAGCGGCCATAAATGGGCTAATAGTGGCTGATTACTGTTTAGCCCAAAATGGAGCCAGAAAGGTACAGAAGTTTGTTCGCGATGATTGAGTAAGCCTAGGGTTTGCTGAAAATCATACTGGGCTTTGAGGCGTTCAGTTTCTGGTAATTGGGCGTTAGCAGCGACGCTCGCGCTTTGGTAGCTCTCTTCGATAAGCTGGCGATTGGCGAAGTAAGAGACAATCATGCCTGCGCCCCACAAGGTCATAGCGGTGGCAGCACCGTATTGAACGAGACGTTTTTTGTCAAAGCCTAAAGAGGCAGGCTGTAAACCGGATGCCAGTTCAGATTGTACATTCAACCAGCTTTTCCAGCGGGTATCAGGGTGCCAACTATTGGGTAAACGTTGCTGATTTAACGGATTGATAGAAGGGCTAAATGCGATGCCGGAAAAAGGCAGCGTACGTAATTGAGTGTTGAGTGGGGCTAATGCGGTAGCGAGCTGTTGGCTGCCACCGTTTTGTAAAAATTGAGCAAAAGCAAGCAGATAGGTATGTTTCTGCTCGCGAAGTAATGCTTGAGTTCCGTTGATCACAAGTGCGGGGATCAGGCTTAACAAGCTAGGGGATAGCGCCTCGGCGGGCATATTTTGTTCTGTCATGCAGAGGATAGAGGGCGTTTCGACCGCGCTGAGGGATTGTTGGTCACTGACACTCCATACCCAAACTGGCGCACGCCAACCTAATTCTTGGAAGAGGTTTTGGATTGAACGCCCCGCATTGTGGGCTGTTGCGGTATTGAGATTAGTGAACGTGACGTTGTTGTCTAAAAGCTGAGACGAAATGCTATTTTCAGTCACCCAAATCACGCCATCGAGCGGACGACGTCGGCGCAGGTGTTTGAGGGTTTCCAGTCGCTCTGAGTCTATGGAACTCCCGATATCGCCACCGTAGATAAGTAGGGTGCCATCACACTCTTGCCAGATTTCTTGCGTCAGGCTAGGGGCGAGTTTTTCGACCGCGGAGTGGGAGCCGAGGAGGAGTTGAATAGAGACTTTGGAATGCCAGAAAGTGCCGTATTGGGATTTTAGGGTGACTAATATGGGGGATAAATTCTGGTTATTGAGGATGGATTTTTTGTCTTTATCTGGATAAGTACCCGTGTCTTTATTTTCTTCACGGTGCTCTGCTATTTTTTTGTGATGAAATCCCCATCGAACGGCACTATAAATAATACTAAAAGAAATAATAATACCGATCGTAATGTACTTTTTGAATTTTGTTTCTAGGTAAAAGTGTTCACCATAGAACCAAACACAAAGGCATAGTAAGACAACAAAAATGAAGAAAGAAAATGTCTTCACTACGGATTTATTCAATTTTATATTCATATCGATGGACTCGAAGTAATAGTTCCAATAAACATTGATTGATTATCTTGAGAAAGTGTTAAAGCTGAGTTCTTGGATTGAGCAACATAGTCAATGGCGATGGCTAAATTTAACCAACTTGAAAATTCGCCTACTGGACCAATAAAAAATTCTAAGTTAAGTAACTTATTGGGTTCTATTTTAGGGAGTACCTCAGAGGCACTGAAAATCGCGCCGATTAAATCGTTTTGGCATTTATTGTCAGAAAAACAAAGAAACGTATTTTTTGATTCAGTCTGTATTTCAGTAAATAGATGGATGGCATTCTGTTTATCTTCATCGATTGTGATTGGCATCGGTCTTTTTACATTAGCAATCGTATTGAGTTGATATGCCAAAGCGACTTCATCGGAAGTAAAAATAAACGCTGCAAACGCGGCAGATTGATTTTGGTTATAAGCCTGCTCAATGAGTACCAGTTGGATTAGGTCTTCATTGTTTCTTACAGTATCTTCGATGTAGTTGTAATCTAGTTCATGGGTGAAATTTACATTGTGTGGTGGTGGGGTATGAAATAATTTTTCCCATGAATATTCGAATTCTTTTCTTGATGTGTTGTGGTCTTGATTTGTTAAATAGTGAACAGAGAAAGGGTATTTGGTACTGACCTCAAGAATCTTATCTTGCAGTGTCCTTAGTAAAATAAAACACGGAGATTTATCTTCAGGTAAATAATCAATTCTCTTTGGTAGTTGGTAGCTTGCGATATGTGAACTCTGATGTTTTAAAATATAGGGTAATGTGATTTTATCAGGAAGTAAAATAACGGAGTCTAATATGCTAATTGCTCTTGAACCCCATTCCTCCCATTTTTTATCAGCATATTTCTTTTCATTTTCTAAGAATTCATAATTATTTTTTGATTTAAAATAAAAAATAATTTTTACGAAGAATACACTTAAAACAGTAATGAGCGGGGCTATAGCCACAAAAATGATGATAATCTTTCCTCTATCTGAATCGAGAGATTCTTTTTGAGAATTAAAATAGAGTGAATAAAATAGAAAAAATAATGTTAAACCTAACGCTATAATCCATTTAACGTAAGGAGGCTTTTGAGGTTTAGGTACTTGTAGCGATGCTTTTTTATTCCAAGACATAATTATCCTAAATTAAAGTCAGTAATACTGGCAATGAGATAACAACCGCACTCAGTTTTGCTTCCATCCACGGCAACAGGAATACCTTTACATGTAAATTCTGTAGCGCCTTCAATAATGGCATTAATGCCATGACCTTTTTTGGGGCAACTGACTAAGTCACCTATTTTAGCTGCTCTTTTTCCATTAATAATAATATCGGAAGTTGCGGTAATAACGGTGCCACCATGACTGGTTTTATCACCCAGTAAAATAATGTTTTTAGTCATAAGAGTTTAAATATTAATAGGTAGGTTGTGATATTCAAAAAATATTAACTTAGTATTTTAATATTAATTATTGGCTATAATTTTCAGCGGTTGAAATAGGTGTTGGGGATTGGATTGCGCAGCGAAAACCTCGCCCTGTGCTCATTATCTCTGTTAATACAGGAGGCATAGCATAGCGTTCAATATTCTGGTTATCCATAAAATTGGTACCCGCAGAGCCTCGAGTTACTTTGGTCGTACCCGATTGAGGGCCTTGCGGATTTTTTTCGGGAGATACTGAATAGTAGTTTTCATCGTACCAATCATTGGTCCAATCCCAGCCATTGCCGATCATATCATATAACCCTAGGGGATTGGGTTTGCGCATATTTAATGGAATATATGCTTTGGAAGAAGGATCAATAAAGTCGCCAAACTTGCCATCGTCACTTGAGTAATTCAAAAATTGACCTCGACTACGAGCCGCATACTCCCATTGCGCTTCGGTAGGCAAGTCAACCGGTAATCCACTTTGTTGCCCAATCCATTGGCAATAATCTTTAGCATCTTGCCAGTTAACAGAGGCGAGATAATTATCATTGGTAAATTTTTTCATCGATACATAGCGTACTTGTTCTTTCAGTTTTTTATAATTCTCGGGTAGAGGTTTTCCCATGATATCTAGCCATTGCAAGTATTCGCCCCATGAAACCTTACTTTTTGAAATGCTGAAACTATCGAGGGTTACATTATGGGTAAATTTATTATCCTTGCTAATACTATAAACAAAATTGGATTTACCATCTTTACCACCAAAATCTCCCATTAAAAAAGTTCCGCCCTCAACAAACACCATATTATTTAAAGTATCATTGACCAGTTGTTGAGCTTGTTTTTGTTGTTCTGCGGTAGGGGTGTGATCACACCCTACCAGTGACCCTATCAGCAAGGGCAAACTTAAACACCAAACCATTTTCATTATCCTAACTCCTTATCGTTCACAAACACGCGCGTACAACTGTCCACGTAGATAAAATCGACTTGTTTGAGCGGTGTCTGCTGATTCATATCCACATTTTGCTGCACCTCAAGACTGTTGGGCAGTTGCTGATACAAGGCCGTTAAGTTTTGTCGGTAATGGCGGGGTGCTATTTGAATTTCAGATGTCGCTATCGAACGATTACAGCGCATACCGGATAAAACATTAATCCTCTCAATAGAATTATGGATTTTCTACACACCGAAACCCTTCACCATACTTATCGTTAGGATATTCACCGCCCCGAGTGATCGTTAATGTGCCATCAACGCTGCCACGATAACCACGGAAGACTCTCTTCGTTCCGGTTTCCGGTCCTTGCGGATTCTCTTCGGGGGAATGTTGATAATAACCGTCACTATACCAATCGTTAACCCAATCCGTTCCATTGCCCATCATGTCATACAGTCCGATAGGGTTGGGGGCAAAACTTCCTACAGGAGCAGGCCAAATAGTAAAGTTTCGGTTGGGGTCTTCGTTATTATGATACAATTTGTTATCACTATTCCCGAAAATCAAAAATTGACCCCCGCTGCGAGCGGCGTACTCCCACTGGGCTTCCGTGGGTAAATCGGTTTTTTTGCCACTATTTATCCCTAACCATTGGCAGTAGGCCTTCGCATCTTGCCACGATACTTTTGCAGGATAATCATCCCCCAGCTCCTCCCAATCGACGGCCTCACTATTTTTACCCTTCGTATAAAATTCAAGGGGTTCTCTTCCTTGCACATCCAACCAGCGATTAAACTCTCCCCACGTCACTCGGTATTTGCCCATTTTAAAATCCGATAAGGACACCCAATGCAAAGGCTTGGTTGAAAGGTCAAGACTATACGGCAGTTTATCTTCCACTAACGGTCCAAAATCTCCCATCTGAAAACGTCCGCCAGGAATAGAAACCATATTATCCATCGAGGCTTGACGCAACTTAGCCGATTCAGCCTCTTTTTGCCCACTATCACACCCGGCAAGTATAACTATCAGTAAAGGCGTGTAGAGACGCCATGGCATTGTCATTATCGTAACTCCTTATCGTTCACAAACACGCGCGTACAACTGTCCACATAGATAAATTCAACTTGCTTTAATGGCGCTTGCTGATTTACATCCGTATTTTGCAGAACTTCAAGACAATCGGGAAGCTGTTGATACAGTGCCGCGAGGTTTTGTCGGTAATGGCGGGGTGCTATTTGAATTTCAGATGTCGCTATCGAACGATTACAGCGTATACCGGATAAAACATTAATCCTCTCAATGGGATTATGGATTTTCCACACACCGAAATCCATTACCAAACTCATTATCAGGAATTTTACTTCCCCGAGAGATCGTCGATGCACCATCAGAACTGTCATGGTAGCCCCGGGTCACTTTTTCCTCACCATTGTCGGGCCCTTGAGGATTCTCTTCCGGTGAATGTTGGTAATACACCTCACTGTACCAATCACTCACCCAATCCGTTCCATTGCCCATCATGTCATACAGTCCTATGGGATTCGGCGCAAAGAGCCCAACCGGGGCAGACCAATCGGTAAAGTTGCGGGCAGGATCTTGCTCATAGTACATCTGATTATCACTGTTACCGTAAATCAAAAACTGCCCGCCACTGCGTGCCGCATACTCCCACTGGGCTTCGGTGGGTAAATCCGTTTTTTTGCCGCTCGTCCTCCCTAACCATTGACAATAAGCTTTCGCATCCGACCATGAGACTTTTGCCGGGTAATCGTCGCCAAATATCTCCAACAAATAGGTCAGCTCGCTCTTTTTCCCCTCAGTATAAGATTCAAGGTGCTCTCTTCCCTGCACCGCCAACCAGCGATTAAACTCCCCCCACGTCACGCGGTATTTTCCCATCTTAAACGCCGACAACGAAACCCAATGCAACGGTCGAGTCGACGGGTCACTGCTATACGGCAGTTTGTCATCAAAAAGGGGGCCAAAATCCCCCATTTGAAACCGCCCGCCTGGAATGGGCACCATATTCTCCATCGAAATTTCGCGTAACTGCGCGGCATTCTGCGCTTTTTGCCCGTCATCACAGCCAATTAATCCCCCAAAACTAATCAGTAAAACAGTACGGTATGTTTGATTAAAGAATATCATGGCTATTTAGTTACGGGTTGGATAGGGGTTGGGGATTGGATTGCGCAGCGAAAACCTCGCCCTGTAATGGTGATATCGTTTAGAATTGGTTCCATAGCATAGCGGTTGATCGTTAAATTTTTAAAAATATCAGTACCTGCTGATCCCCGAGCCACTTTCTTGATTCCTGAGATAGGACCTTGGGGGTTTTTACTTGGTGAAGCTGAATAATAGTTTTCATCGTACCAATCATTGGTCCAGTCCCATCCATTGCCCATCATATCGTATAATCCAATTTGATTTGGTTTTCGTGTATTGAGTGGCACAAAGGCTCGAGAACTATGCATTACTTCAGTATCGAATTGTTGATTATATGTTGCAAGGGATATAAATTGACCTTGACTACGAGCCGCATACTCCCATTGAGCTTCGGTAGGTAAGTCAACAGGTAAACCACTTTGCTGTCCAATCCATTGACAATAATCTTTAGCGTCTTGCCAACCAACAGAGGCTAAATAATTATCTTTAATAAACTCTTTAGCGGGGGGATAACTTGTCCACTCTTTTATTGCAATATAACTTTTAGGTAACGGCTTATTAGTTAAATCTATCCATAATAGATATTCTCCCCAGGAAACTTTACTTTTTGATATGCTGAAACTATCGAGGGTTACATTATGGGTAAATTTATTATCCTTACTAAGACTATAAACAAAATTGGATTTACCATCTTTACCACCAAAATCTCCCATTAAAAAAGTTCCGCCCTCAACAAACACCATATTATTTAAAGTATCATTGACCAGTTGTTGAGCTTGTTTTTGTTGTTCTGCTGTCGGAGTGTTATCACAAGCTGTAAGTAAAAGAATAAAAGGAAGAGAGATATGGAATTTAGTGTGTCTCATTTAAGATTGCCTTTTGAATTGTAATAAATTCTTTAATTAAGTTAGTTTATAGGGGGAATATAATTAACTATTACCGTATAAATTTTCTTTCCAATTGACACCATCTCTAGACCATAATGTGCGGCTAGTCACATCGGAAATCGTAATGTACTCTTTAAAAGGGGTTCCATTATTCTGTTTAGCTAATGCTTCATTAGGTAATTTATCTCTGAGTGTACCAAAAATTTCTGCATAGCGACTTGCTCTAGAATAAATTTTACCTCGGTCAGTGTAATGAGTTTTGGTCTCTTCACCTAAAGATAAAAACGACAGAATATATGTGGTATTGATAGGGACACTTAATTTAGAGCCATCAGGTATGGTACTTAAGTGTTGAATGATATTATCAAAATCGCGTTGTGATTGAGCCCATCGAAGGATATACAGAATAGCACGTTTTCTGGTGCTGAAGACTCCATCTATTTCGCCAGGGGTTAATTTATGACTTTGTCCATAAAAATGATTTTCCCAAAATTCGTGCTCTAAAAGAGCTGCAATAACAGCCCCTTTTGTTTCTGGAGGCGTAAATTTAAAATCATCACCATTATTTTTAATAATGGCAGTCATTAATTTTTCTCGATTATTTTTGTTTTGCCAAGCAGTTTCGAAATATCGAGTTGCATCATATAAACCTTGATAAATTGCTATGCCTGCTCCCATAGCAATTAAAATTGGTAATTTACAAATAGCCAAAAAATCATCTTCGGAAATTATTCTTAACATTTTTATATAGTCAATATCACGTAACATATGGACAAAGCATGGCATAAATTCCTCCATAATTTTATCCATATTCACCTCAAAAGTAAGATGACCACCAGCGCCAGGTCCCCAGCATAATTCTGCATGAGCAATAAGGTATATCTTGCCATCTATAACGGTTATAGCGAATTGCGCAGTTGCACCTACTCCTAGCATAAAATCTGTTCCTCCTGCTACTTTAGCAATAGAACAGAAGCCATCAGTTTGTTCATATTTTTTCCGTTGGGCAGGGGTTAATTCTGGACTTAACCAGAGAAACTCACCAGCCAACTCAACACCACCTTTAACGCCAACAAATACACTGGCTTCCGAATTCAAGCCAAGAGCATCTGCAGACTTGGTGATATCAGATCCTTTAACATCGCTTAATTGAATGCGATTATTATCTGTTGTTGAAGATTGAGAGCCTCTTAAACCCTCAGTTGAAAGATTCACACTTGCTTGTAAGCCAAAGCTGGCTCCTAACATGCCAGCTAATGTGAGAGCGATATCAAATCTAAAAGCTCCCATCGACGCCATCATTTCTTTGTAGCTTAAAGCGCCAAAGTCACCAATGACCCGGGTTGTGGATTTTGGATTTCTTGTCGGGTATAAAAATTGAACACCTTGGCGGTTTGGTAAGTGAATTCTTCCTTCCGCTTTTGCTTCTGCAAATGCGAAGTTGCCATAAATATTGGCTTTAGCTTGTGCTTTTCTATCTTTATTTCCGCCAAGGGAGCCATTGGAAATTTCGATATTGCCATCACCTCCGTAACTCCATCGCATGATTTGTGCTTTTTTATCAAAGGATGCATATTTTGTTTTAGTTGGCGGTGTTGAGTCCAAGCTTTTATTAACGTCTTCTGCCCACTTTTGGAAGCTTCCAGCCCATTCACCGAGTGTTCCGCTATCACCCTCTAATTCAAAAAGTTGATATTTAAAAGCAGGTTCAATTTCCTTTAATGCTTCTTTTAGTTGCTCAGTATCAACTGCTAGTTTTTCTGTTTGGTTTCCATTTGTATCTGTTTCTATTACCCGGTTAATTATTTTTTTCTTTTCTTCGTTACTTATATCACTACGTTCTAATTTATGTACTTCATGTTTGCCTTTGGTATCTATTTGATCGGAACGAACGTAGCGATATTTAAACCCACCGCTAGCTTGTACTTTGAGTAGCTCAACAATATTCAGATTGTCACTACCTGCACTGGAATCTAGTAATGAGCGATTTTTTTTATCCTCTTTCTCATTCTCATCAATAATGACAGTTAATGTTGAAACTATTTTATTAAGTTCATTTGCAGCTTGATTGTATTCTTCATGGCAGTTTAATAGCTTATTAACGAACTCGTCGGAGTTTTTTTCTCTTTCTTTTAAAGATGTGCTATCGAGTAAGTTATCAATTTGAGCTAAGCGACTATGTTTATTTTTTACGAGCGTACATAAATGCCGGCTTTCTAATTCAAGAGCATCATCTGGGACAAAAATTAATTCATTAGTATCTGGATGATAATAAAGATTAGGCTCGCTTGATGAGTAAGCATCTTTATTACTACCATCCACGTTATTTGTTTTCGATTGTGTTTGATTTTTTTGCATAATTATCCACCGTTATTCAGGCTTTTCTTTGTCTTTATTTCTATGAGTAATAGCAGACAATTTTGTAGGAATTGCTGTAATAATATCGAGTGTTTTCCCTTCAGCACTTGATGTTCCTGTGAAAACCTCTCCATCTTCTGTCGTCACGGTATAATCGGTATAAGGTAAAATTTTGTTTGAGTCTTTATCACGTAAAGTGAATTGTTCACTAAATCCGACAGGAATTTCGGGTGGCGTAGATGAAAAGCTAGTAGCCCCCATTTTTTGAACATTGGTTGTTTTTAGTAAAATATTATTTGGGCTACCTAATTCAATATTTCCATCCGAGATCTTGATATATGCCCCACCACAGTTAAGAATAATCTCTTGTCCAGCAGTGATATGAACTTTGCCATCAATCGATTGAACTCTTAAATCTTGTTTTGATAGAAGTGACATTGCATCATTTTGAGCTTCAACATCAATATTTCCATATTTTGCAAAAGTTTTAATGCCATTATGTTGAGCATAAATATTGGCATCATTTTCTGCGTTGATAGTTAGAGTTTTATTTGCTGATAAGTTGATAGATTTTGATGCAGAAATAGCAATGCTTTCTTGACCTGAACCGATGCTAATTGGTTTTGGTGTGAAAACACCGATTCCTTCGGGTGCATGGACTAATAATCCAGGTGCAGTAAGTTGCGATAAATTATTCTTTAGTTGCTCTTGCGCATCAAGATCACTTGCTGCTGTTCCGCTGATTTCCGCTGAATTTGATAAATTTCTAGCAATCGATAATGCTTGCTCTAGTTGCTGTATTGCCTCTTCCATCGCCAACACATTACCACCAGCTTTATCCTGCTTATCGGTGGTAATAAACAACCCTTTACCCGCACGAATTGCGCCCCAGCTATCTGTGCGTAACTCAAAACCGTCACCGCGTTGTTCGCGTTCGGCGTTGACCAAATGCCCCAAGTTTAACTGGGTTTTCCCACCATACTCGGTGCTGAGTTTAATATGCTCTTGCCCGCGTTTATCTTCCATGCGCAGTTTGTTATTCGCAGGTGTGCGGATTACATTACGGGTGTTATTTTTATCCGTCACGTGGTCGGGGTGGCGGGAATCATGCAGTGCGTGGGCGATGTAAGGGCGGTCTGGGTCACCCTCATGGAAGGCGATGGCAACTTCAGTCCCTTGAATCAGTGGGAAATGCATCCCATAAGTATCTCCGGCGTAAGGTTTCGCCAAACGTACGGGCATACTTTCATAGCCCTTGGTTTTATCATCGCGATCTGCGTCGAATTTGACCCAATAAAAGCCGTGTTCATTTTGGTGAGCATAAATGTCGTGGTCTTTTGCGCTGGTGACACGCGCCATTAATGTTCCAGCAATGACAGGGCGTGGTTTTAGAGCAGGGCGCCAGCACAGTGATTCAGTGTATGGCACGGCGTCAAAACGGACGGTTAGCGCTTTATCTCGGCTGGCGGTAAAACGTAGACGTGTAATTAAAACGGGTGACTTGAATACGCTGGGTAACGTCGAACTGAGCGGGTTATCTTGAATGCTTAGCACTAATAATGGCGTCAGGTCTGCTGCGCTACTTTCTCCGCGTAGTAAAGTCTGGCGAGCTAAAAAGCGTTCGTGGTCGAGTCTTGCCCAGAAGTTAGCGGTTTCGGTTTCAGGGCGAATTTTGTCCCCACGGGTTAGGTGGCGGCCTTTATAGTGATAAACATCGCCGTAGTTGATTTTTTCGCCATCACCGCGGGTCATGTCTGCGACGGCGGAAATCAACGTATCTTCCGCCAGTCGGTGGTTATAGTCTTTGGCAAAGACAGTACTTTCAACCACTTGGTGGCGTAAAGATAATCCCCAAACACTGTCAACATGGTTATCGCTCAGCCCTGATGGACTATTTAATGGCAGTGTTTTGTCATACACATAACCGCGTTGGCTATCCGTAAAGTGGAGCACCTCAGTTTGGGTATCATCTTGTAAACCAAAGCGATAAAAAATACCCACTTCACTGAGTAAACGCTCAATAAATTGGCGGTCACTTTCGTTGATCTGGTTGATTTGTTCGCGTTTTGGGTACTCTTTTTCGAGATGAAATTCGAATTCCCAGCCTTTGAAATTATGTTCACGCAGAATTTGTTCAACCACATCGGGAACAGATTGGTTGATAAAGAAACGGTGGCTGCGAATCTGATGGCGCAGTAGCGCAAAAAAAGGCTCGATAACTAACTGGTAGCGAGCTTCATCCGCAGAGCCAGAGAGACGACGAAAATCCGTCACCACCCCATGAACACGCTTGGCAACGCTAGGCTGAGTGGCGAGTCCCATTAAATTATTTATCGGCGCGGAAAAGGTCAGGCTGGCATTACGGCGCAATAATTGTTGAGCAGAAAGATCTTGGGCGGAGCAGGTAAACGTAATTTGGTAGCGATAAGTATCGCTAGCGGCTTCACGACCCGTAAAATGTTCAACGTCCAGTAAATCTGAGCAGCCTTGGATTTCTAGGCGATAGCGGTTTTGTCCTTGAAGGAGGTTTTTTGCTGTATCGAGTAGGCTCATGGATTTATCTCCTCAATATCACTGAAACTCAGGGTGATCCCGTCTTCTTCGCTATACCCCAAAGTCAGGCTTTGTGCTTGCTGGTGGTTAGCTTGGCGCATGAGCAATTGCTGGCTCAGTACCGGTAAAATTTGTTGGTTAAGCAGGCTATCAATGTTGCGGGCACCAGTGTCGGGTAATAAACACGCGCTCACGAGCGTGTCATAGAGCGCTTCTTCGATAATGCCCTCAAGCTTGTAGTGGGTGTAAAGACGCTTAATCACGCTGGCCAGTTTCATTTCAACAATTTGGCGCAGAGCGACAGGGCCTAATGGACGATAAATTAGGGTTTGGAAGCGTGCGAGTAAGGCGGGTTGGAAGTGTTCGCGCAAAGTTGGGCGCAGCAGTTCTTGCAGCTCGCCGTCGGTAGACTCAGGGAACTCTTCGAGTTGCTGCATCAACAAGTCACTGCCCAAGTTTGCTGTCATTAAGATCACGGTATTGCGAAAATCAATTTCACGACCTTCGCCATCGCGCATAAATCCACGGTCGAAAACTTGATAAAACAGGTTGAGTACATCGCGGTGGGCTTTTTCCACCTCATCAAGTAACACGACGCTGTAAGGACGCTTGCGAACGGCCTCCGTTAAAATCCCGCCTTGACCGTAACCCACATAACCTGGAGGCGAGCCTTTTAATTGGCTGACAGTGTGGGCTTCTTGATACTCGGACATATTGATGGTAATTAAAGATTTTTCGCCACCAAACAGGACATCTGCCAAAGCTAAGGCGGTTTCAGTTTTACCGATTCCGCTTGGACCCACTAATAAAAATACCCCTTGAGGGCCATTTTCTGAGGCGAGACCCGTGCGAGCTGCACGTAGTCGCTGTCCAAGCCCCAGTAATGGGCTTTCTTGACCCACAACGCGTTTACCTAGCGAGTCTTCTAACTCCAGTAGCTCAGTTTGTTCGTCTTTTAAGAGGCTGGATAATGGCACACCCGTCCAGTCGGCGATAACAGTAGCCACCGTTCTAACATCCACATCGGGGGTGATCAGCGGTTCATTTTGCTGAATAAGTTCTAACTGTGATTGGATATCGCTGACATCTTGAGATTGACGGCGCTGTTCTAAGAGCTCGCTGATAAGGTTTTTTTCTTGCTCAAAACGCTGTTCTAAATCAGCCAGCTGTATGGCGATTTGGGCATCTTGAGTGACTAGTTCGCTCAGTAGGGATTGGTTGGTGGTGTTGCCAATGGCCAAATCATCAAGGATCGCTTGCTGTTCAAGTTCTAATGCATTGCGCTTGGCTTTTAAACGGGTCAGTGCTTCAGGAAGCGTATCGAGGCTCATGCGGATACGGGCGCTGGCGGTATCGAGCAAATCCACGGCTTTATCGGGGAGTTGGCGACCGGTTAAGTAACGGCGAGATAAGGTGACAGCGGCTTTGACCGCATCATCGGTAATGTGAACACCATGATATTTTGCATAGCGTGGTTTTAGTCCACGCAGCATTAAGCAAGCTTTCTCGTCATCAGGTTCATCAACTTTAATCACTTGGAAGCGGCGCTCTAAAGCGGCGTCACGCTCGAAATATTGCTTATATTCAGACCAAGTGGTTGCCGCGATAGTGCGTAGTTCACCACGGGCAAGGGCGGGTTTGAGTAAGTTAGCGGCATCAGCGCCACCGGCTTGGTTGCCTGCGCCAATGATGGTATGGGCTTCATCGATAAACAGTAAAATCGGCGTAGGAGATTGTTGTACGGCTTCAATCACGTTTTTTAAGCGCTGTTCAAATTCGCCTTTGACGCCAGCCCCCGCTTGCAGTAGCCCTAAATCTAATGTGCGTAATGATGTGGTTTGCAGGCTGACAGGAACATTACCTTCAACGATACGTAGGGCTAAGCCTTCCACTAACGCGGTTTTCCCGACACCCGGTTCCCCCACGAGAATGGGGTTATTTTTGCGACGGCGAGACAGAATATCGACCATTTGACGGATTTCGTCATCACGTCCAAAGACAGGGTCAATCACGCCTTCGCGTGCTTTTTCGGTCACATCCACCGTAAATTTATTCAGCACGGCGAGTAAGGCATCATTCAGTGTGTTACCGATGACATTCGGTGCTGGAGCTTCGTTTGTTGATTGCGAGTCAAGTGGCGCTTCTGCTGGTAAAGATTGATTATGCGCCGCAAGTTGCTGAACTTCAGGGCGTTCATCGGATTGAGCATCAAGCATTGGTCTTAAACGTTGTAATTGCGTGAGGCTTAAGGTCATTAATGGCCAAAGGGCGTCGTTCGGAACTAAAGAGGGTTGTTTCACCATCGCTGCAAGAATATGGACGCTGCGAATGTGCTCGATATCTTCATCCAATGAGGCTATCACCCATGCGTTTTGAATTAAGTTTAGGAGTGATTTTGAGAGGGATGGGCGGCTATGGATAGAGCGGGGTAGGCTGTCGATGTCTGTTAACAGGCTTTGCCAAAGTGCAGAAATATCCCATTCATAGCGGCGCGCTAACACAGTGATATCACTTTCTCCTAGCTCAAGCAGCTTGAGTAACCAATGTTCGATGGTAACCTCAGCATGGGCGCGTGTTTGGCACAAGGAAGCTGCTGCCTCTAGTGCATTTGCACAGAAAGGGTTTAGGCGACGCAATAACATAACTGAAGAATTTTCCATGTTCTCTCCCTAGATAATCTGGTGGATATCAATGTGTTTAGGCACGCTACCGCCCCTAACCGTTAACCGAGGTTCATAAGGTGATATTGGCGATGGGAATGCGCGGTTGAAAGCGCGTATAGCTTGTTTAATGGCAAAATGTGTTGTGTGTGAGTGAGGTTGCGCAAGGGGCGCAAGAAAAAAGCAGACGCCGAAACGCCTGCTTGTCTTAATTAAGCGGTAGCACGCTCATTCCAAGAATCGGAATGGATGATGTTGCCGTCTTTGTATGTCCAAGTGATTTTTTCATAGCGCAGCTCAATCTCTTCGAGATGGTTATGCTTCTCTTTACCTGGATCTTTAATGTCGTGCATTTTTGGAGCGACTTTCACGACTTTGACGTTTTCAAGCTTGGTGTTGAAATATTCGACTTCTTGTCCTGCGTCATCAATGCGATACCATTTGAATTCAGCTTCTTTCAAGGTTTGACCCGTGGTCACAGCCTTGTAAAGGTAAGGGCTTGAAGCATCAATTTCTTTAACGAAAATGAATGGCGTATGGATACGAGTACCTGTTAATTTACCGGTATTGTTATCCGTTGGGATGTACAGGTTATGGTCTTGAGCAACCACTTCGATGCTGCCTTCACGGTCTTGTACGTCTACAGAACCTTTAATTTCAGCACCGCCATCATCTTTCAGCCATAAATAAACTGGAATAGCCATAACTACTTCTCCTTTAGTGTGGAATGTGTACCACCATCCATCGATGGTACGGTGTTGACGCCTAATATCTGACAAGCTTCAGCTTGAGGTATCAGGCGAATTTCTACGCGGCGATTGCGAGCTCGTCCGTCAGTGGTGTTGTTGTCGGCAACGGGGTTATTTTGCCCGTATCCCTGCACAGCAAAGCAGGTTGGCGAGATATCGCTGGTTTGAATCATCCAATCACGGACAGACTCTGCGCGTTTTAAAGACAGTTTTTGATTTTGTTCTGGATTCCCGGTGTTATCGGTATAGCCAGAAACCATAATTAACCAGCCGGGTTTGGCTTTGATATTGAGTAACGCATCAACTAATACTTTGGTCGCGCCCGTTTTGAGTGTGTATTGCCCAACATCGAATAAAGACAAGCTATCCAAAGTGACAATTTGAGGTGGGGCAGTCGGCGCTTCAGGGGCGATTTCAGGTTGAGAAGGCGCCCAACTTCCTAGCAGAGTATGTAAGTAAGGCAATATTCGATTACCTTGATATAACGCTAAAGAGTAAGCGCTTGGGATCCCTTCACGCTCCCAGCGTGCAAGCTCAGCGGCATCATCTTGGAGCTGCTGATAAGCGGTCAATTTTGGTGCGAGTGGAACATCTGAAAGCTGAGAGAAACGAGCAATATCTTCACCAATATGGCGAATGAGTTGTTGGTTGTGGTGGTAGCTGCCGACTAAAGCACCCACTAAGAAAATCCCAAAAATAGCGCCAATTGCACCGAGGCTTTTTTCCGTTCGGCTTAAGCTAATATCATGATGTAAGCGGCGTAGCATGACATCCGGCAAAGGGAGTAAATCCGTTGTTTGTACTGAGGAGTGTAATGGCAATGTGGTTTTTTCTTGGATGAATTGCTGCCATAAATTGTTCGGCTGACTAGTGATATCTATCCACTGAATGGCCCATGCTGAAGGGATTTGCTTCGGAGCTCCAGCTTGAGGCAGGGTGAATTGAGGCACTAAAACCTGGTTTAGCCAACTTTGTAAGGTGTCTAGCCACAGCGAAAATTGCAGGCTTTGTTCTGACTGTCCGAAATGCGTAGGTAGCCACACGGAGTAAGGGACTGACATCGCACCTTCTTGCTCTACCTGAAATTCAGTTTGGTGGCTGAGTAACGTCATCCAAGGGGTATGTTCATCATCAACATGTATAGCGGTTTCAGCGTGATGAGGTTTAGAAAGGTATACCGTTACCCAAAATGGTAATTTAGCACCGATTTTTTGACGGCCTTCCCCAATCGCTCGACGCCAGTTGAGTAGTGCTTGTGTCAGGGTTTCTTGTTGAGTCAGTTGCTCGGGTAATACAACGTAAAGTAAGGATAAGTGACCCGATAGTGAAGGGGCATATTCCACCAATGCGGCAATCAGTTTAACGAGCTCAGTGGGGGCGGATACACGAATGTACCAACCTTGATTTGTTTCTCTGTGTAATTGGTCATCCAGGAATAGTGCTTGAGATTGACCACAGACTAAAATGACAGGCCCCTGATAATTATCAGCCGGAAATGCACCCGTATAATCATGTTCAGTGGATAACACTTGGCGTCGTTGTTTATATTGCCAAAACAACATTCCCCCCGTCAGTACTAAGACGAAGACGGAAACAAAAATGGTGACACTTTGCCCTAGAGACCAAAATCCCCAGAGTAGCCACAAAAAAAGCCCCGTAGCAAAAAGCGTCAGACACTGTTTGATTGGATTTTGCATGCCTATCCTTGTGTCATCCACTGTTGTAGTAAATGTTCTAACGATGCACTGAATCCCCACCACATGGCGGCGAGTATGAGGATGCCACCTACCCAACCAAACCAGTAAAGTCTGCGACGGCTAAACCGTAATTTAGGTTTTACGACGAGAGGCAATTCTGAAGCGATCAGATAGTCTGGAAGTTGAACATTAAGTTGAGCGACGATGCGTTCACGTTCTGGCGCCTCTTTTTGGCGAAACTTACCGACAAATCCGAGGGTAAGCACGCGATGAAAACAGAGCAAAACGTCAGGATTCGGAGCGGTTTCATTTAAAATGCTGCGTAGGCGATCCCAAAGTTTGTCTCCCGCTTCTAATGTATTGAAGTAGCGTGCTTGCAAAGGAGATTGGATCCATGTGTTGTAGCCATCATCTTGGTGTTGGCGATTCATCACAGATTCATCAATCAGGGCACATTGAGCGTATTGCATATGTTCAATGGCGGATTCAGGGTAGCCATGTTCAAGCAGTTTTTGACGTGTTTCATCAATGAGTTGGCAAACGCGACGATAAAAATTATCCCCTTGAGTGATGGCAGTGCCTTGATGCAATTGACAAACCATCAGCCAAGTTTGAGCGAAGATCATGTCGATAGTATGGTGCGATGTTGTATTGTTCATGAGCGAAGTACCGCAAACAGCTCTAATTGAATGTCACCTAACGTGCTTGGAACATAGAAAGCACATTGCCCAGAAGAGAGCATGGCTTGACCCGCAGGTGTTTCAATATCTAGCGCAAAATATTGGTTTTCTAAGCGAAGAGGGACCGCCGTTGGAACATGGCTGAGCGGTTTCAATGGAATACCATTGAGTGCCACATTAACGACGTCCGCCACATCATCACTGCTGCCCGCTTTGCAAAGGAGTGGAAATTGAGCGATCAATAAGTGAGCAGGCAATGATGAGCGAACCGATAAGTAAAAATCGGCTTCTTCACGTAATCGACCGTCATGGAGTTGACCTTTCCAGAATGGACCTTCTTTCGCCAATTCAATGCTAATAACGCGAGAAGGCAAACTGGCTTCAAGCAGTGTATTTAACAAGGCAAAAAGAGGTGGGAAAACAAGCTCTGGCTGCTCATGTTTGTATAGCGGGATATCTTCCAGCTTACTTTCTAAGGAAAAAGTTAATAAGCTGCCCGCTAAACGAGCTAGCTCTCGATAGAGTAATTCAGGATGACGATGTAATGCGGTGCTGAGTTCATTGAGGACCGGCTCGGCACTATTCAGTGAATTCAGTAACCAAAACAGTGAAACATCAGCGACCACAAAGTCGGCCATTTTTTCATTACTTTCGCGACGTAGCGCCATTAAACGACGGCGCTTAGCCACTAAACGGTGCATAAACTCAGAAAGCAATGTTCGTAATTCAGCACTTCCTTGACAGGAAAGTAAGGGAGGAATGAAGTGGCTATCAAATTCCCACATCCCTTGAGCGTTGCGAATAAGGCGTGCAACAGGGCAGGTCATATAGGCTTCATTCTCATCATGAGCAAAACGCAGTGTTGCCACGTGACGTAATACGGCAATGTCTGTTTGTTCATGCCCTAATAAGTCTTGAACTTTAACCCATTCTTGGCTAAATCGACGTGGGCGATCGGTTCCTGTTTCAGGAACTAAGTTTCCACCATTGGCTAGCATTAAAGGCAATGCCAGAACGATATCCAATGACTGGCGATCCGCATAATCATTGAGGGACAATACCGGAGGAAGGGCATCAGCTAAGGTTGTGTCAATCAGTGTGCCATCGTGAAAGCGCACCACGATTTTTTGGGCGCTTACGCGAGAGAGCGTTAATGCACTGGCATCAAACTCGGTACTAATGACGCCCCACGTGGAGGCGATACCCATTTGTGCGACCACTTCAGCAACATGACCGTCCCAACGGGCTTGCTGTTGAAATTGCTGAGGGGCCAAAAAGGCCCCGTCTGTCCATAGGGGACGGTAGATTTTCATCCTGAATGACCTTTAATAACCGTTAGGCTTTTGCTTTAGGCATTTGTGAAACTAGCGATAAATCAACATCCATACCTTCGACTTGGAAGTGTGGAACCGCGTACAGTTTCACACGGAAGAAGCCCGGGTTATCTTCGATATCTTCAACAACCACTTTTGCATCACGCAGCGGGTGAGAAGCTTGTAAATCATCACCAGGATCGGTCATTTCAGTCACTAAGCCACGAACCCAGTTGTTGAGTTCTAATTCAAGTAAGCGTCTGTCTTTGGTGGTACCAATGTTTTCGCGTTGAATCAGCTTCAAGTAATGGGCGATACGGGACAGTAAGAAAATGTATGGCAAACGAGCGTTGATACGGCTGTTTGCGGTGGCATCCGCGGTATCGTATAACGCGGGCTTCTGCGCCGAGTTAGCAGAGAAGAAACAGGAGTAATCACGGTTTTTGTAGTAAGACAGCGGGATAAATCCAAGATTGGCGAATTCAAATTCACGGGTCTCTGGGATCATCACTTCGGATGGAATTTTGACCTGACTGCCCGTTCCTAAATCAAACAGGTGGATTGGGAGATCTTTAACAGCACCACCGGCTTGAGGTCCACGAATTTGGACACACCAACCATTGTTGATAAAACTTTTAACCATGTTGGCAGCAAAAGCAAAGGTGGCGTTGGTCCACAGGTATTTCTCGTGGTCTGGGCCTTTAACTTCTTCAACGTAGTTGAAGCTACGAACAGGTACGGTATCTGGGCCATATGGCAGACGACCAAGCACACGAGGCATGGTTAAGCCGATATATCGAGCATCATCAGAGTCACGGAATGATTTCCATTTGATGTATTCAGCACGATCAAAATAGTTGCCAATATCTTTGATTGCCGCCACTTCTTCCATCGTCTCTTTACCGAAGAATTTTGGTCCTACAGAGCCGATAAATGGCATATGTGCGGATGCTGAGACTTTGGAGATGCTACGCAGTAAGGCGATATCTTGCGGGCTACGGTCAAACTCATAGTTAGAAATCATTGCTGCGATAGGTTCGCCACCTGGGGTGTCATATTCCGCAATGTAAGTATGGTGATAAAGGCCGCTTTGAATGACTTCTGGGCTATCTTCGAAATCTTGGCGTAAATCGTCTTTCGCAATATCTAGCAGTTCAATTTTGACGTTTTGACGAAAATCAGTGCGGTCAACCAGGAATTTCAAGCCACGCCAAGTGGATTCAACTTTTTGGAAGTCTTGGTGGTGCATGACTTCATCCAATTGTTGGCTGATTTGCTTATCAAGTTCAGCAATATGATGGTCGAGCAGGTTTCTATCTAAACGCTCGACTTTTTGACCTGATGATTTTAAACGATCGAGGAAGACTTGAACGGCGACAGTGACGCGTTCGTCAGCCGTTGCATCTGCCAAGGCTGCATTGTCTTGGAATGCGTTAATATCACTGATTGATGCGACTGGCGTTAAATTGATTTTTTCGAACAAAGAAGCATAAACACCTTGATTTGAGGTGTCATCCAGCACAGTTGTTGCGCCTTGAGTTGATTCAGTTTTTACAGACATCAGCATAATCCTTTAATAATCCAAATTAATCTTTCTTCGGTGCTAGCTGTGCTAGTTCTTCACGAAGTTCATCACTGAGCTCTGGATCTTTAAGGATGTTTTCCAGTTCACGGCGGAACGTTGCGTTATCGAGGAGATTAGATTTCAGGTCACGCAGCAAATTGCGCATAGCTAACATTGCGCGTAGTTGAGGAATTTGACGGGCAACTTGCTCAGGCTCAAAATCTTTCATGTTTTTGAAAGAGAGGTTGATGCTTTCTTCACTTCCATCACCGGCAAGGGTGTTTTTCACTGTGAGATTAATGGCCGGTGCAAATTCAGTGAGTACACTATTAAAGTTATTTTTATTGATATTAACTTTTTCGCGCTCAGATAATGCTCGATTATCTTGTCCATTGCTGTAATCACCAACAGCTAATAATTTAAGTGGTAATTCCACTTTTTTCTGCGCACCACCCGTGTGCAAGTCTAATTTGATATTAACTCGAGCCTTCGGTACTTCATTTTGGAAGCTATCTGACATTTTAGGAGTCCTTTAGTGGTATTACTCGCTTTAAATATGAATTATTGGTAAATGAAATATATTCTTCAACTTTAATTTGGCTTAAATCAGTTTGCTATTTTATATAATTTTAAGGCTGATAGATCAAGGTTTCTAATGGATATGATTTTATGTTTGAGTGTGACGTAACGTATTTTTACGTATTAGCAGCTATTTAATTAATTAAAAATCATTTAAAATCAAAGCTAATGTGTATTCACAATGAAAGTGAGTGGATTTTTTGCAGGAAATTTTGATAGTGAAAATAGAGATTATTCTTAAGAAAATCAGAATATATAAATAATTTTACACATAAAGAGGGTGATATCGGACGATAATATAGACGAAATACTATTCGTGGAGTTATTTCTAATTTTTAATATAAATCGTTAGTTAAAGCTAAAAATAAAGTGTAAAAAAATGTGTAGTGAATATAAATTACTCGCAAAATTTAAAATAAAGCATAATGGATGATTATGCTAAATTAATTTGGTTTACTAAGATTTATTCTGGATTATTTAAAAAATAATTTTGTTCAGTGAGGTATTGCACAAACTTTAGATAATTTTCGTGCGAATCAAACGCTCGTTTTGGGAAAATAAAGGCGCTAGTTCTATCAATAAATAGATAATGTGTATCTCCATTTTGTTTTATAAAACGCATTGAATTCCAATTGTAGTGCCATAATCCATAAGCGCTCTCAATGTGTAATCCATTCTCATCAGCCGTGAATGTTTTTGTGCAGAAAGTCGAGCTATCCGCATCAGGAATCGCTTTGTTCAATATTTTAAACAAACGTATTGCAAAGATGGCATAAAGTAATATCGCCATCAGAACAGAGACAACAAATTGCCCCATATTAAGCTCGATATCAAAATGTTGGAGTAAGGTGAATAATCCTCCCATGACGGCAAAGAAAATCAAATAGAGCAGGGTATAAGTGAGCAAGTTGCGATTTTTGGGTAAAAAGTAGTTATTTTTATGGCAGTAGCGGCTAAAGGCGATAAATTCTTGGCGTGATAATGCAACCGTGACGGATAGCGACATACTGTGTCCTTAATAAAAGGTTAAAAGAATAGTGTCTATTATTCCGATAGCGATGCAATTTGGCTATCAGATAATGGTCAAAGAAAGGGAAGTATTGAATAACAAAAAGCCAACCGAAAAGGCTGGCTTGAGTGAGAATTTGGTCGGCACGAGAGGATTTGAACCTCCGACCCCGGACACCCCATGACCGTGCGCTACCAAGCTGCGCTACGTGCCGATTAATGAATACATGCCTTTACAACAAGGGCTTTAGGCAAAAAATATACTACTCAAAACATTGGCAAAATCAAGAGTAAACCCAGATGACTGATTGAAATTTAAGCGCTAATTTTCATTGAAGCGTTTAAGTTCAGTGAAGATTTTCAGTAGCTCAGCAAGGTCTGGTTTGTCGTCAGTCTGCTCGTTGCCTTGTGGGTCATAGATATTAAATTGGCCATTATGATCCATATACATTGTCGCGTTGTTGGTGGTAATGACGACATCGCTTTTATCGCCGGTGATCACCCACGGATAAGTGCGCTGCGCACTGAAGAGATCTTCACCTTGGCTGTAATCATCAGGTGGGTTATTGACATGTAACACACGCTGCATGAGGGTGGTCATTACGTCTTGATGGCTAGTCAGCTTATCAATTTGTTGTGCTGGAGTATTCGGCCAGTAGATAAATAACGGAACTTGCATACTGTCACGGTTAAAGTGTTTCTTATTCACCCAATCAGTCTCTTGCGAACCGTTACTGTTGTAGTTTGCTGTGATCACCACAATGGTATTGTTAAGCTTGTTCTGGCTCTTTAGCGTATCAATGACTTGGCTGATTTGGTTATCCGTTTGATTACTTCCCGGCGCTCCCTTGATGTTTAAGAATGAGAACCAAGGTGAGCCATGCTTCACGTTATCCAGCCATAAATTCCACTGTGCAATAGTTTGTTTGTCACTGTCCGATGCTTTTGTCGGCAAAGAGTAGTCAGATAAAATCGCTTGTCGGAATAATGGTGAGCTAAACCCATCAGTGGAGAATAAACCAAACTGATAGCCTTGATGTTGTAAAGCTTCAACCAAGACAGAAGGGTGGCGACCATTGAGAATATTATCAATATAACTTGATGAAATACCGTAGAACAGCCCAAATAGGGCGGTATCATTGCGTAACCCAGAAGTATAGTGATTGGTAAATTGGGAGCTGATATTTTTGAACTCTTTCAGTGAGTTCATTTGGTTTTGCTGAGAAACATTACCTAAATCATCGACAACCAATAAAAGTAAATTGTAACCCGTACCTTGGTCTTGATAGCTAAGTGGCTTCAATGGGTACTGAAGTTTCAGTGCAGTTGGACTACCTTGCTGGAAGACACGATTTTGATGTGCAGTCAGGTCGAGTAGCCCATATTTATCAAGAAGTTTGCGCGCTGTCATTGGTTGAGACAGCGGGTAGTTATAGCGTTGCATCGTGATCGGGCGATAAAAATTGGCATCCGCCCACGCATACATTAAATGCGATATCACAAATGTTGCGATGAATAGGCCTGCCAGTGGGCGCCCAAATGTTTGACGACTTAAGCTGCGTAATTTTTGCCAGCTCCAGGTCGCAAATAGCATCTCAACCAAAAAGATAATGGGGATACTGATGAACATCAGTTGCCATTCGCGTGCCATTTCACCTTTGGCGGGGTTAATCACTAAATCCCAAACCTGCGGTGTAAGATGGAGGCCAAATTGGCTAAAAACGCGAATATCAAAGAGTAATAAGGTGAGTCCCGCGGTGGCTAGCGCCACACAGATAACCCTCAACAATCGTTGGGACATAACGATAAAGGTCAGTGGAAAGATGATTAGCAAGTAAGTGGCGAACACCACGAAACTGAAATGACCCAACCAACTGACGAAGGCATAAGCGCGACCAGCGAAGGTATCTGGCCAGTCAAAAATAAACAGATAGCTGCTACTTAGCAAAAGGCAAAGTAGTATATTAAAAAGTGCAAACCAGTGCCCCCAACCAATCATGTTGGAGACTTTATCACGGTAGCGCTGATGGGTGACCATGCTGTTTATTTATCAACCAAATTAGTGTGATTTATCTTCTTGTACAGAAGAAAGTAATGCATTGGCAAAGGACTCTGCAATCATTTTACGCTGAGCAGGGGCGACAGACGTATTGAGCAGATTGGTAACCATGTTACCAAGTACCATTAATGATAGATCAACGGGAGTATGGTTTTTTTCTAACACACTAACAAGGTCAGACAGTAAACCTTCAACTTTTTCATCACTATAGCGAGATGATTGTGGCATAAATTATGACATCCTAAATTAATGAAAGCTCCATATGATAGCCCATTGTGGGTGACTTTTCTTCTTTCTTTAAACAAATTTTCGTTTAATTGATAATAATGTTTATTTAGATCACCGAAGTGGATAATAGTTCGCCATAAAAGTAATAAAAAAATGGCGGTTAACGGTTTCAGTTGCAGACAAATACTAACAGTGTTTGAATACGCGACATTATTTCTGCTAGCGAAAGGAGCCAACAATGAGTCTGGAAATTACCCAGATAGCGTTACACCAGTTGATTAAACGAGATGAACAGACTTTAGAAGTCATGTTGCGTGATTCGTTATTGACGACAGACAATGTTGTGCAAGACATGATGGCAGAATTACATCGTGTATACAGTGCAAAAAGTAAGGCATTTGGTGAGTTTAACGAAGAGAGTGAACTTGCTGAAGCGTTAACGTTACTGCGTAAGGGCGAAGAAGAGTTTTTAGGCTTTAGCCGCGCAATGACCGTGCGTTTAAAAGATGAGCTGGCAAAATACCCGTTTGCTGAAGGCGGCATCGTTCTCTTCTGCCAATATCGTTATTTAGCGGTGGAATACCTGCTGATTGCCGTTCTTAATAGCTGCGATAGCATGTTTGTGACTGAATCCCTCGATTTAGGTACGACTCATTACTTAGATATTCCTCATGCGGATATTGTGGCACGTATTGATTTGACTGAATGGGAAACCAATCCAGAGTCGAAGCGTTATCTGACTTTCCTTAAAGGGCGAGTAGGGCGTAAAGTTTCTGATTTCTTTATGGATTTCTTGGCTGCATCTGAAGGTTTGAATGCGAAGGTACAGAATAAAGGGTTAGTCCAAGCATTGGATGATTTTTGTGATAATGCGCAGATGGATAAAAATACTCGCCAAGCTTATCGCCAACAAGTTCATAGCTATTGCAGTGAGCAATTGCAATCAGGCGAAGAGATTGAGTTGAAGGAACTCTCAAAAGAGCTACCGATGGTGGAAGAGCAAAGCTTTGAAGATTTCACTCGCCAAAATGATTATCAATTGGAAGAGAGTTTTCCTGCTGATCGCGGTACTTTAAAGCAGTTGACGAAATTTTCAGGTAGTGGTGGGGGAATTACGATTAGCTTTGACGCGATGTTAATGGGAGAGCGTATCTTTTGGGATCCCGTGACAGACACATTGACTATTCGTGGAACTCCGCCAAATTTACGTGACCAGTTGCAACGTCGCGGTAATAAATAGTGAACGATAGATTTTCTATAGAAATCTTACGTTAGAAATCTTGTCTTAAAAATAAATAACGCCGCAATTGCGGCGTTATTTACTCGGCGTCCCGAAAAAACTTTAAAGCTCGGCTATGGGCTTAATTAAGCGCGCAGGAAGTCAATGTGCGTCACTTTTGGCTTAAATGGGTGACGTTGAACAGCCTGAACTTTTACTTTAGTTTCTTTACCATCGACAACCAGAGTCAGAACTTCGTAAAATTCTGCTTTGCTTTCTTGGTTAATGATTTCATCGTGGTTCAGAGTAACAGAGATAGCTTCTTGGTTGCCACCGTAAACGATAGCTGGCAGTTGGTTAGCTCTGCGCAGGCGGCGGCTCGCACCCTTACCCTGCTCTTTACGTTCAATTGCATTGATAGTTAACATTACAATTTCTCTATAAAAGAAAAAATAAAAATCCTGCTACAGGCGACCCAGCAGCAGGTTCGAGATTTGGCCCTGTAACATCATTTCGCGAAGCGAGACATACAAAGGCGGGCGGCATTTTAACGAAAAAACGGCTAGCGGGCAATCATTAAGATCATTATCTTTCTGACTTGGCATGATTTATTCATCATTAATTGCGTTTTTTCTGATTATCTTAATGATGCGGCAAGACGGAAACGTCCCTGATAATCAAAGATTTTTTCTCTAATCTCCCAGTAGCTTTCTTTTTTTCGCGCAACAACAAATTGCGGGTAACGTAATAATGCTTGTTGTGAAATTATGTCGTTCGCATTATTCCAATGGAAGGGAACGCCAGGGGCACGGTGATGCTCGCGTAAAAAACGGAATTCAAATGCGCGTTTTTGAGCAGAAGTGGTGAGTCTAAAACGCTCAGACACCGACGTGCCATCCTCATCGTAGTAAGTGATTTTCAGCCACTCGCCTTTTGCATCCGAGCCTGAAGTGAGTTCCATTCCCCCGCAGCGTAAGATTAGAGCATCTTTAAGCCGTAAAGCGGCTTTAAGCATATCATCGGGGTCCGTGAGGACTTCTTGGCATTTATGGCAACGTCGTGCGGCAATATCATTTTCAGCGCCGCAATGAGGGCATTGTTTAAATCGAAAGCGAAACTCGCATTGTTGTTTGCGTCCCTGCTCATCTTCTTCCCATCCTTGGCAACGGCGCCCGTAGTGTTCGACAATTTGACCATCTGCAGTACATTTTCCCCAAAAAACATTGGCAAACTGACACAGTGGACAGAAAACTTGGACTGGAACGCTGGTGGAGTTGGGTTTGCTGCTACCCACTTCGGGGCGAAAGAGGTCATGAGGATTTCCGGCATAGTCCAGAATTAGGCACAGTTTCTTTCCTTCACTCAAACGTAAGCCACGTCCAACGATTTGCTGATATAAGCTGACGGACTCTGTTGGGCGTAAGATGGCAATTACGTCTACGTGTGGCGCATCAAAACCAGTGGTCAGTACTGAAACGTTGACAAGATAATGTAATTGCTTGTTTTTAAATTGCTGAATGATGTTTTGGCGCTCAAGGGATGGTGTCTCTGCGGTGACTAATGCCGCAGTATCTTGAGGTAAATAACTGAGGATCTCTTTAGCATGTTCAACCGTAGCGGCAAAAATCATGCACCCTTGTAACGGCGTGGCATACTCAATAATCTGCGCCACAATTTTTGGTGTAATGCGCTGCTGTTTTTTGAGGGATAAATTGAGTTCTTGCTCGCTAAAAATTCCCGATTGGTTAACCGATACCTGACTAAAATCATACTGCAGCACTGGCATATCAAGGCGTTCAGGGGGAACCAAAAATTGGTTTTTGATCATGTAATGCAGCGGCAATTCATAGATACAATCACGGAAAAAACAGTGTTCATCCCCTTTAACCATTCCGTGGTAGTGGTATTGGTAAATCCACCCATGCCCTAGGCGATAGGGAGTTGCGGTCAAACCTAAAATGCGCAGTGCAGAGTTATGCTTTTGTAAGCTTAGGATAATTTGTTGATACTGACTTTCTTCGTTTAAGCTGATGCGATGACATTCATCGATGATAACTAAAGAGAATTTGTCGTCAAAGTGTTCAAGATTACGCGCTACCGATTGTACGCTTCCAAAGACCACTTTACTGTGGGATTCTTTGCGATTGAGGCCTGCTGCGAAGATATCTGCTTCTAGACCATAAGTTAGATATTTGGCGTGGTTTTGTTCAACTAACTCTTTGACATGGGCTAAAACTAATACGCGCCCATGAGCCAATCTCGCTAATTCTGCGATCACTAAGCTTTTTCCTGCCCCTGTCGGGAGCACAATCACCGCGGGCGTAGTGTGACGTCGAAAGTACTGGATTGTCGCGTCAACGGCTTCTTGTTGGTAAGGGCGTAAAGTAAAACGGGATGAGGCTGCAGGCATATGAGTTAGTTTTTTCAAAAAAGTCAGATTATTAATGTTAAATTTAAGTTAGATCCGTGGCTAGGTCTAAATTTAAGCGTTCCCTTTGCTGTGCTATCACTTGTAACAGGTTATTGGTATAATAAATTATGTGATAGTAATCACAGCAATCCATCTTTCTATCTTATGACAGCGCGGTGCTATTGTACCTCTCGCTGACATTCCATCAAGTTAAGAGAATCTATGCGACTGGATAAATTTTTGTCCCAGCAACTTGGGATAAGCCGGAGTTTGGTGGCGCGTGAGCTGCGTGCCGGTAATGTCATGGTTGACGATGAAGTAGTAAAATCAGGTTCGATGCAGGTGGGTCTTGATAATGAAGTTGCCTATGATGGCAATGTGTTAGTGCAAGTTACGGGGCCTCGCTATTTTATGCTCAATAAGCCGGAAGGCTATGTTTGCTCAACTGATGACCCCACGCACCCGACAATTCTCTATTTTATTGATGAGCCCGTCGCTCAAAAACTGCATGCAGCAGGTCGCTTAGATATTGATACGACTGGGTTAGTGTTATTAACGGATGATGGTCAGTGGTCTCATCGCATCACCTCGCCAAAACATCATTGTGAGAAAACGTACCGAGTTCAACTGAGTGAAGATATCGCGGATGATGTCGCGGTACAGTTTGAACAAGGCGTCATGTTAAATGGTGAAAAATCACTCACGAAACCTGCGCAGCTGGAAATTATCTCTCCACGTGATGTCCGACTGACAATCAGTGAAGGGCGCTATCATCAAGTTAAACGAATGTTTGCGGCAGTCGGAAATCATGTGTGTGGTTTGCATCGTGAGCGAGTCGGGGAAATTCGTTTAGATGAGCAGTTAGAGCCGGGTGAATACCGTCCACTGACGGAAGCAGAGATTGAGAGTATTACGGTTCCCCGTTAATGATGTCATAGCAGGAGTTAATAAGTGCAACAACAGCGTTCATCCTATTTGGGGCTGATTTTAATTTTAGGTTTGCTATCAATGCTAATGCCATTAGCGATTGATATGTATTTACCGAGTTTCCCTGCAATGACAGGTTACTTTAATGTAGATGAAGGGCGCATTCAGATGACCCTGAACAGCTACATTTTTGGTTTTGCAATTGGTCAGCTTTTTTATGGTCCGATGGCGGATAGTTTAGGACGCAAACCCGTCATTTTAGGTGGGGTGATTGTCTTTGCACTAGCCTCTGCGGCTTGTGCTGTTGCAGAATCTATCGATACATTTATCTGGCTGCGTTTCCTTCATGGATTTGCGGCAGCCGCAGCCAGCGTCGTGATCAACGCCTTGATGCGTGACATGTTTACTAAAGATGAATTTTCCAGAAGTATGTCTTTCGTCGTGTTAGTGATGACCATTGCACCGTTGATGGCACCTATCATGGGCGGCGAAATGATGCGCTGGTTCTCATGGCATGCCATTTTCTGGAGCATTGCGATTGCGGCTGTCATCGCTGTGGTGCTGGTTAGTTTATTTATCCGAGAAACGCTACCGGTTGAAAGGCGACAAAAATTCCATATCGGAACCACATTACGCCAGTTTGCGACGTTATTCAGAGCCCGCCAAGTGTTGTTCTATATTTTGGCTAGCTCATTCTCGTTTTCCGGTATGTTTTCTTTCTTAAATGCAGGGTCATTTGTCTATATCGACCTTAATGGGGTATCGCCTCAACATTTTGGCTATTACTTTGGCATTAATATTGTTTTCTTATTCATTATGACGACGATTAACGGCAAATTTGTAAGGCAATTTGGCGCTGAGCGAATGTTATATTTTGGGATTATTGTTCAGTTCGTTATGGGAATATGGCTATTAACGACGACAGCATTGGGTATGGATTTCTGGACATTGGTGATTGGCGTCGCGATTTATGTGAGTGGGATTGCCATGATCACCTCAAACTCGATGGCAGTGATCCTCGATAATTACCCTCATATTGCAGGAACAGTTTCTTCACTTGCAGGCACAATTCGTTTTTCTATTGGTGCATTGGTGGGAACGTTGTTATCAATGATCCCTGCTAAAAATGCCTGGCCGATGGTAGGTTCGATGGTAGGCTGTGTGGCACTCTCCATGTTATTTGTGCTTTTAGCGAAACGCGCAAAATAGCATCTCTAATTGAATCAGTTTCAAGGATGAAACTGACAAACTGATTAGTTCCATTCCTTTATTTATATCATTCTGATTTATCTCACAAATACACTATTCATAATACCCATAGATTAACCTGTACAATACATCGATAAAACTGACTAATTACGTAATGTAATTAAAGTATTTATCAAGAAATGATCCATATCAATTATCTTAAGTCGAATATTTGTTAAATTTCTGTTTTCAATGAAAGGTGGAGCTCACTTTTTAATGATCCGAAATAAGGTTGCATGAGCTTAAAAAATAGATGATTGTTAATATACTTCAGTGATAATGTAAAAAATAAATTGATTTATTATGGTTTATTTTGAAGGTTGTTCTCAAAATTTGTTTAAAAATTAACTTTTTTGTCAAAAAAATTCGTATGCAATGATGTGTGTCACAAAAATTTAACGACATGCTACTTTTTTAATGTTATATTTAAGTTCTTGCTTTTAACATTCATGTTACTTTTTGATTGGGTTAAAAGTTCGGTTTGAACGAGGATTTCTTTAAGACTTATGTAGCTCTATTCGCTCTCTAATATAGAGAGAGGTACAAGGAAGAGGGACGTTGTCTCTTGGGGGAGTTTCAGTATCTAAAAGAATCGATATTCATTGAGTGAAATGTAGATTAAATGGCGATTTAGCTAGTCAATTTACTTGGCAAAATGATGACATATTTTAATAGGAAATTTTTGTGGAAAAATTAGGTCTTTCGGTGGTGCACAGGCTGCCGCAAAGCTATCGCTGGTTATCGGGAAAAATAGGTACGGATGTTGAGGTTGTGCCTATGAATGATATTAATAGCGATAAGCTAGTGGGGCTAAAATTGCTGAGCCACGACTGTGCAACAGATTGTATTGCAATGAAGCATTTGTCTGAATCGTTATCGGAAATGCAGATCGATAACGCCATTTTAGAATGGCAAAAAGAGATGTGCTTATTTATCCGAGCGAGTGATGAGCTAACAGCAATGTGCCGTTTAAAAGCATCGGGTGTTGCTATCGCAGAAATGGCTTCTGGTTTCTATTGTGCCTAATGGCATTGAGACTATTTAATATTAAGGTCGTCTTTATGATATTCGGCCCAATAAAAAAGCTTCCGGTTTAGAGCCTGGAAGCTTTTTTATTGGCAAGGTATCTATATACTACTGCATTAATGTTTCTGGGTTTTATGAACCATTAACCACACGGCGGCTTGCGTAATAACGCTTGCTCCAATAATCGTTAGTCATTTCAGAAACGATAACGCCATTACTTGTAGAGGCGTGAACAAATTTATTGTCCCCGATATAAATCCCTACATGCTTCATCGTGCGACCTGTTTTAAACAGAACTAAGTCACCCGCTCTTAAATTGTTGCGTTTTACACTTTTACCTGAAGATTCTTGTTCAGAGGTAGTACGTGGTAATTGCACGCCAAATTGCTCGAGGAAAGTACGTTGTACAAAGCTAGAACAGTCAATACCACTTTTAGTGGTTCCACCTAGACGGTAGCTAACGCCTTTCCAGCTTGCATATTGATCCATGATTTTGGATTTGGTATCAACACTTCTGACTAAATCTTCGAATTCATCTTGAGATGCCATTGCGAGTGAGTCATTCGATGTTGCGTTTAACATGCGAACATCTGAAGATCTTGCGGTAGTTTGACCATTCTTCGATGTTTTCGGTGCCGTACATGCTGAAAGCGTTACGGCAATTGCGACTGCCGGAACAATGCGCCAGACATAGCGCTTAAATTTTTCAGAAGTTAACATTAATAGAATATCCCTTGCCATTTTATTTGTTGCCGTGTGGAAATTACACAACACACTTAAACTGATCCCTGTGAAAAACGCATTATAACGACTGAGTGTATTTTTCGCAGAAAGTGTTTATGTATCGAACAAATTATGCTCTAAATTAGCAGCTGTCTTGTGCTCTAACACCTGTTGATTATAAAAAGATAATCAGAAGCTGCTAAAAATCGTACTTATTTTATATATTTGGCTGATGAATATTGAGTTCTTTAACCAAACATAAAGAATATACATAAACAAAGCTGAAATGGCGAGTTAATAGGGGGATAATTTACAAAACATTATATAAAACGAGAGATCCATCATTAACTTGCCTTCAGAATGCGAATAATCCAGTTTTTTTGCGCCCTTACAGAGACCGTTCTCAAAGAAAATATGATCATAGTCACGTTTATTATCTAATATCTTTATAAAAACAGTGGGGATTTTTTAAATTTCAATCTGAATTGTAAAGAAGTTTAAATTTATATTGTTTGTCACCTAAATGTAAAAGCAATTGGCTGTATCCGATAGCTATATGTTGCGGATATTCTTACTACATTATCGTGTGTTTTTTATGCATTAGTCTTCAAGTTAAGTGAACTAAACAGCTATGTTCACCATTAGGTGCTATGAAGTTTCACTCTTTTAATAAGTGAAAGGAATTAAATAGATTAAATTTTCACTAAGAAAATGAATTTATATAGAGAGTTGTTTATAGCCGTTCTGATTAATAAATATCAAATTTGATTGTTGGAGTAGATGACTGATTTTAATAAAACACAGAGTGATTTGTTATATAAATGAAATCAGTTTCAATGAAATTTATTGTATCTAAGTTAAATTAAAGGAGTTAAAGGTCGTGCCTATCCTTTGAGGTTATTTAAAAATAAAAAATAGCGGCCATAAGTGAAATAACTATTCCCCTCCGCAAATTAAGCTTATATCCGAAAATTTATTAAGTAATGCATCAATTAGATGTAAATAAATTTTAGTAATTGACGATAACTTAATTTTAAGCGGAGAAATTCTTGTGGATCACTCAGTAAAAAAAATAACATTAGCAGTATTTTCTTTAATGGCATTAACATTCGGTATGCACGCTAAGGCGTCTACGCACAGCGAAGCAAAACCCGTTTCATCAGGCACAATCCACTTTGTTGGCGCAATTGTCGCATCACCTTGTGTTATCACGAGTATTGAGCAGAGCATTGATACAAAATGCTGGAATGATGATGGCGTCGTTAAAACGACCTCAGTAAAGTTTAATAAATTGAGTGAAAAAGGGACTATGCTTCCAAATCAAAAAGGAACTCAAACATTTAAATGGATTAACAAGGAAAATAAAATAGGGGTTTACACGGTTATTTATGACTAATAACTAAATTGTCATATTTATATTAATTTTTGAATATTAAATGGAATGCTATTCTAGGATGAATTGGTGATGTTTATTTATAATGACGCCTATGGGCGGAATGCCCATAGGTAATGTAAGCTTATTTTCTTATTGAGAAAATAGGGCGAAATAATTAATCACAACGGCCCATATAACGGCGTTCAGGAATATGAATACGGATTTTTTCACCGGTAGTTATATATTCAGGAACTTGAACGGTTAAGCCTGTCGGCATTGTTGCAGGTTTAGTACGAGCACTCGCAGAAGCGCCTTTAATTCCTGGTGTTGTTTCAGCAATCACCATATCGACAGTTTGTGGTAATTCAAGAGCTAGAACTTGCCCATCCATTGTTAAAACCTGCATTCCTGGTAAACCTTCTTCAGGAATAAATAACAGCTCTTCTTCAATATCAGATTTTTTAAAGATATATGGGGTATAGTCTTCATTGTCCATGAACACATACTCATCACCATCAATATAAGAGAAGCTTACCGCACGGCGAGTGAGTGAAATTGTGTCTAAAATATCATCACCTTTGAAGCGCTCTTCAACTTTTTGGCCAGTTTTGATATCGGTAAAGCGCATTTTATACAATGTACTTGCGCCACGAGCGCTTGGAGATTGGATATCAATGTCTTTAACCAGCAGTAATTTCCCGTTGTAGTTTATTGCAAAACCACGTTTGATTTCGTTGGCCTTGGCCATAAATAACCTTCTTTGTTATTGTCAAAAAGAGTTCGACAAAATTACTCGCAGATAAGGGATTAGGCAAGATGTTAACATCAAAAAAATCCCTAGTTTTCACGCTAGGGATCTCTTTTTAACCAATGATTGTCTTTGAATAACTTAATAGACAGGTAATAAACCTAGCAGAGACAAAATATGTGCGGCTGCGTTAATCAAACCAAATAAGATGACGAACCCAATCACAAAGCTTCCGCCGGGTGTTCGATAGCTATTATTAGGAAAACGCTTACGGCTTGCTCTTGCCATCATGGCAGGGACAATGACCGCCCAAATAGTTGCTGCGAGTCCTGCAAAACCGATGGCATAAATAAAGCCGTCAGGGAACGCTAAACCTAAAACCGTTGGCGGTAAGAAAGTAATAATGACTGATTTAAAACGCCCTTGATGGCTATCGTTAAATTTAAAGAAGTCCGCGATAAAATCAAATAAGCCGAGGGATACGCCTAAAAACGAGCTTGCTAATGCCATATAAGAGAACAGCGTTAAAAATTGCGAAATAAAGCTACTCTGTGCGGAAATATTCATTTGATTCAGTAACGCGCCAATATTGTTACCATTTTCTCTGATCGCAATAAAGGACGAACGTGGAATATTACCTTGGATAGCATACTGCCATAAGATGTAGATAGTGACCGTAATTCCTGCGCCGTACACTAAGCTCAACATGACACTACGGCTGTCTTTATTGTAGTACTTCACTAATCCCGGTACGTTACCGTGATAACCAAAAGAGGTCAGTAAATAAGGCAACGCAGCTAATGCATAAGGTAAATATTCACTTTGACTATTTTCATATTGGTTGAAAAGAATCAACGGTGAGGCGGTAGTGACCATGCCGCCGATGGACATCACAAATGTGATCACCATCCCGCCAATTAAAATCGTACTTAACCTATCAACTGCACGGGTAGATAACCAAACAAAAAACGCGATAACCACCGCAAAAACAAAGCCAGAAAGCGCTTGCGGAACTTGAACATATTTTGAAATGTTCTCGGTGATGATCGAGCTACCCGCCGAAATATAGGCATAGGTTAAAATATACAACACAAACGTGATGGAGAGAGTGTTAATGGTATTCCAGCCAGAACCTAATAAATCCTTCACCATGGTATGAAAACTAGCACCTGCTGGATAATTCATATTGGCTTCTAAAATCATTAATCCTGATAACAACATACAGATAAATGTGTAGATCAGTAAGACAACTGAACCGGAAAACCAAACACCTGAAGTCACCATCGGAATAGAAAACATACCTGCACCGACTGCGGTACCGGCTATGATCATTGAGCCGCCTAAAATAGAGGGGCGCTTTGGTGGTTTTGTTACATCGGCTTCCATGATGACTCCTGAATGATTGTTTCACTGTACTAGCCGAACGATACATTAGGTCGGAAATAATGTAAACATCTAAAAGATAATAAAATAAAAAATAGTTAAGAGTGGTTATTATATGCACAAGCAGTGAGATGTTTGTGCATATTGGGTTTAGATATGCGGCTGATAGAAACGTTTACTGAGCCATAATTCGATCGCATTACGGCTAGCTTCAAAATGAGGTTCAGGTAATGGGTCAGTTGGGGAGATCCACAACAGGCTTTCGCATTTATCCGCTTCCATGATCTGCGGGGCAACTTTCCCGTTATATTCCACATGCATACAGATAGAAACCGTATGTTTACCTTCTTGTCGGAACGTTTCGATATTATTGCTGAGACCAAATACAGTTGGGGTATCGATATCAATACCAATCTCTTCTTTTATTTCACGGATTGCGCAGGCTTCGAAAGATTCTCCAGGGTCAACGTGGCCTCCGAAAATAGACCAGTAAGGTGCATGCTGGCTGTTACGTTTACCCAGTAGAATTTGCCCTTGGCCGTTCGTAATCAGCACACCGACACCAACAACAACGTATTGAGGACCCGACATTATTTTTCCTTCTTCTTATTTTTATAAAGAAAGGAATTTTGCCACGTTACTTTCAAATTACAATCAGGAAAAAATACAAATATCACTGAAACCAACAGTTATTAATGTTATAACTATGCCCTGAAAATCTTGTGATAAGACTGTCTGCACGAAGACAATAATGATAAGGGAGATAAGTGGTTATGACTCGCCGGGTTGCTACAATTACATTAAATCCTGCTTATGACCTTGTGGGGCTATGCCCTTCCATCGAAGTCGGTGAAGTCAATTTAGTTAAGACCGCTAGTCTCAATGCTGGAGGTAAAGGGGTCAATGTGGGGAAAGTCCTGCGTGACCTTGGTATTGATATCACTGTTAGCGGCTTTATGGGTAAGGACAACCAAGAAGAATTCCAACACTTCTTTAGTGAAAATGGCATGGCAAACCGTTTTAGCATGGTGCCAGGTCGTACACGCATTAATGTTAAGCTCACAGAAAATAACGGTGAGTCGACAGACTTTAATTTCTCTGGTTTTGATGTCAGTAAAGAAGATTGGAACCGTTTTTCCACGGAATCCCTTAATTGGCTTGGCCATTTTGACATGGTGGTGGTCAGTGGAAGTTTACCTAACGGGATTGAACCTGAAGAGTTCACACGTTGGATGACTCGCCTGCGTCAGTTATGCCCTTGTATTATCTTTGATAGCAGCCGCGAAGCATTAAAAGCGGGTCTGAAAGCATCACCATGGTTAGTTAAACCTAATCGTCAAGAGCTAGAAACATGGGTAGGGCGCAAATTACCGGATTTAAAAGATGTTATTGCTGCGGCGCATGAATTGCGCGATAAAGGCATTTCTCACGTGGTTATTTCCCTCGGTGAAGAAGGCGCTCTTTGGGTAAATGCTTCAGGCTCTTGGTTAGCGAAACCGCCTCAATGTGAGGTTGTCAGTACGGTAGGCGCTGGCGATTCAATGGTTGCAGGGTTAGCTTACGGCTTATTAAATGGTGAGACTAGCGAACATACACTCCGTATGGCGACTGCAATTTCTGCGTTATCGGTTTCTCAGCCGGATGTTGGTTTGAAAAACCGTAATAAACTGGCCGATATGATGGCAAAAATTGAGATGAAATCATTGTAACTATTTTACGATTATTTCATTGGGAAGGCGGCTTATAGAAGGCCGCCTTTTTGTTTGCTATGCGTTTGGTTTATTAGCAGTCTTATTTACTGAAAGCGTTAGCTATTTTGTTGCGATTTTAACCATGCAATTTCTTGTGGCCAAATATCGGGATTGATGGTCTCTAAAATCAGCGGAATACCATCAAAACGCGGGTCTTTCATAATATAGCTAAATGGCGCATAACCAATATTGCCTTCACCTAAGCTATGATGGCGGTCAACACGACTGGCAAATTCACTTTTCGCATCATTAAGATGCATACCTTTTAAGAATTCAAAGCCCACAATGTCAGAAAATTGTTGGAATGTTTTCTCGCAATCTTCCGCTGTACGTAAGTCATAACCAGCTGCAAAGGCATGGCAAGTATCTATACAAACCCCAACACGGCTTTGATCTTTCACGCGTTCGATGATTTTAGCTAAATGCGTAAAATCAAAACCAAGGTTTGTTCCTTGTCCTGCGGTATTTTCAATGACGGCGATAACGCCTTCAGTTTCTTCTAAGGCGATATTGATCGATTCTGCAATGAGGACTAGGCAATCATCAACGTCAATTTGTTTAAGGTGGCTGCCGGGATGGAAGTTCAGCAGGTCAATCCCCAATTGCATGCAACGCTGCATTTCATCGATAAAAGCGACGCGAGATTTCTCTAATGCTTCAAATTCAGGGTGTCCCAAATTAATGAGATAACTGTCGTGGGGTAAAATTTGGTGTTTCCCATAACCGTATTTAGTGCAGTTTTGTTTGAAGCTTTTAATGACTTCGTCGCTAAGGGGGGCGGCTTTCCATTGACGCTGATTTTTGGTAAATAAAGCAAATGCGGTGGCTCCAATTTCATGGGCGCGAATCACTGCTTGGTCAACGCCGCCAGAGGCGCTGACATGTGCTCCAACATATTTCATGATTGACTCCTTTTTTCAGGAGTATGCCATTAATAATTAAAGAAATGAAACCAATAAAAAAATGCCGCTTATGAAAAGCGGCAATCGGAGGTGCTCAAAAAAGGAGACAAACTTAGCAAATAGAAAATGAGGGTTAAAACACCGACTGGATAACAACGTTAATCACAATACCGCCAAAAATTAACCAAGCGAACAAGATAGCTGCCATCAGTAAAGGTTTGATCCCCGCTTGTCGAATCGCACTGACATGCGTTGTCAACCCTAATGCCACCATCGCCATCGCTAATAAGATGGTATCTAACGTAATAATTTGTTTAACCAGCTGTTCAGGTAATAAGTTGAATGAGTTAAACGCGGCGACCAAAATAAAAATCACGGCAAACCAAGGGATCGTAATTTTACTTTTCTGAGCGCCTTCTTGTGTGTTGGCCGCATTTTTACGACTAATAAATGCAGACAAGATAATTAAAAACGGTGCCAGCATCATGACACGCAACATTTTTGCTATCACAGAAGCATTTTCTGCATCTGGACCAATAGTATGACCTGCGGCAACCACTTGGGCGACTTCATGAACAGTTGAACCGATATAAATCCCGAACGTTTCTTGAGTTGCAGGGATCCAGCCGAAATGTGCATTTAACTGATATAACCATGGGTAGACAAAAATACCGATGGTACCGAAGATCACCACGGTTGAAACGGCAACAGCGACTTTACTTGCAGACGCTTTAACCACTGGCTCGGTTGCCATTACAGCGGCGGCACCACAAATACTGCTACCTGCACCGATTAACATGGTGGTTTCATCATCAAGTTTGAATACTTTTTTACCAAGCCAGTAAGCTAAGAAAAAAGTGGAGGTTAATGTCAGGGCATCAATAATCAGTCCTGTAGCTCCCACGTCGGTAATTTGCTGAAAAGTAAGGCGAAAGCCATACAGAATAATACCGGCACGTAAAAAATAGTGCTTAGCAAATTTGATCCCTGCATCGCTACTTGTACTAATAGCAGGGTAAACGGTATTTCCCACACAAATACCAAGAAGAATAGCCAGAGTGAGAGCGCCCAGCCCAATATCCATAAACCATGACTGTTCCCCAAGGTATATGGCAATGGCTGTTAAAATTCCCGCTAAAATAATCCCCGGAACAAGTTTTAGAATAGGGAATGAATTATTTTGTGTGATTGCTTTGGTTCCAGTTTTATCCATGACTACACTCTTTATGACGACTTAGATTAAGTTGGAATAAGCATATAACAAAAAATTCAATAATCTAAATTGATTGTTTTTGTATTATTTATCTAAAAAACAGATTAAGAGTTTCTTCTGGTATATTGCTAATAAATGATTAATATTAACAATATTATTACAACTACATAATCATCTTGGAGCTTTCTGTATGCGTATTACACTGAGGCAGCTTGAAGTTTTCACGGAAGTATTGAAAAGTGGCTCCACGACGCAGGCATCGCAATTATTAGCATTATCGCAGTCCGCAGTGAGCGCTTCACTGACTGACTTGGAAGGGCAGCTAGGCGTGCAACTTTTTGACCGTGTAGGTAAACGACTTGTTACTAACGAACATGGGCGCCTACTTTACCCAAAGGCATTAGCGTTATTAGAACAAGCATTTGAAGTTGAGCAACTGTTCAAAAAAGAGATGGGCGCAGTTCGTTTGGCGGCAAGTACCACAATCGGTAACTATATGTTGCCTGAAATTTTAGCTGGGTATCGTCATGATAATCCTGAAATTCCACTGGAGTTATTCATTGGGAATACTGAGGAAGTCATTAAAGGTGTGATGGAGTTTCGGGCGGATGTGGGGCTGATTGAAGGGGTCTGTCATAGTCCAGAACTCATTTCAAAACCGTGGTTAAAAGATGAGTTAGTGGTGTTTTCAGCACCAAGTAACCCATTAGCGCAGAAAAAAGTGACTTTAAAAGAGTTAAAAGATGCGCCATGGATCTTGCGTGAAAGGGGGTCTGGTACGCGCGATGTACTAGACCAACTGCTATTCGCACACCTTCCAGGCTTCCATATTTTGATGGAGTTAGGTAATTCCGAAGCGATTAAACATGCGGTACGTTTTGGGATGGGTATCAGCTGTTTATCTCGACGCGTGATTGCCGAGCAGTTAGAGAATGGCACGCTGGTGGAGCTTGAAGTGGAAGAGTTACAACTTGAGCGTACGCTATACCTGATTTATCACCGTCAGAAGCATCTTTCTAACGCGATAACGAATCTGCTGGATTATTGTCATTGACGTTTTATTCACCATAACGTGTTTTGCTAATAATTATCGCTGGATTATGAAGGTATCTTATAACAGCAAAGAGTTGCTTAGTTCTGCCGTTTGAGTTTGTTAGAATCCCCCGCGTTATTGACTGAAAATAAAATACAGGGAACAGATGGCAGAACAACATACAACGACATCGATGAGCGGCGGACCAAGATTACGTCGAGAACTAAAAGCTCGCCACCTCGCGATGATCGCAATTGGCGGCTCCATCGGAACCGGTTTATTTGTGGCATCCGGTGCCACAGTAGCACAAGCTGGACCGGGTGGAGCGCTCCTCTCATACGCCATTATTGGTTTAATGGTGTATTTCTTAATGACCAGCTTAGGTGAATTAGCGGCATACATGCCAGTCTCCGGCTCCTTTGCGACTTATGGCGCAAAATATGTCGATGAAGGCTTTGGTTTCGCACTAGGTTGGAACTACTGGTACAACTGGGCTGTCACTATCGCAGTTGACCTTGTCGCTGCACAATTAGTGATGACCTACTGGTTCCCAGATACCCCAGGTTGGATCTGGAGTGCTATCTTCTTAGCAATCATTTTCTTACTGAACTATATTTCCGTTAAAGGCTTCGGTGAAGCCGAATATTGGTTCTCGCTAATCAAAGTGACCACGGTGATTATTTTTATCGTCGTCGGTGTGCTGATGATTTTCGGTATTATGAACGGTGCAGAAAACGCAGGTTGGCATAACTGGGAAATTGGTGATGCACCATTTGCAGGTGGTTTCTCTGCCATGATTGGTGTGGCGATGATCGTAGGGTTCTCATTCCAAGGTACTGAATTAATCGGTATTGCGGCAGGTGAGTCAAAAGATCCAGCGAAAAATATCCCACGTGCAGTGCGTAAAGTGTTCTGGCGTATTTTGCTGTTCTATATCTTTGCGATTTTAATCATCAGCTTAATTATTCCTTACACTGACCCAAGTTTACTGCGTAATGACGTAAAAGATATTAGCGTGAGTCCATTTACACTAGTATTTGAAAATGCAGGTTTATTATCAGCAGCAGCGGTGATGAACGCCGTTATCTTAACTGCGGTTCTCTCTGCGGGTAACTCAGGAATGTATGCCTCAACGCGTATGCTGTATACCTTGGCTCGTGAAGGTAAAGCACCGAAAATCTTTGCTCGCCTGTCAAAAGGTGGCGTACCACGTTATGCATTGCTGGCAACTACGGTTGTGGCGGGTCTGTGCTTTTTAAGCTCAATGTTTGGTAATCAAACTGTGTATTTGTGGTTATTAAATACATCGGGTATGACTGGATTTATCGCATGGTTAGGGATTGCTATCAGCCATTATCGCTTCAGAAGAGGCTATATTGCGCAAGGTAGAGATCTTAATGACTTGCCATATCGCTCAGGATTCTTCCCAATCGGGCCAATTTTCGCCTTTATCTTGTGCTTAGTGATTACACTGGGTCAAAACTACCAAGCTTTCTTAGAAGATAAAATTGACTGGGTGGGCGTCACTGCAACCTATATCGGTATTCCTTTATTCTTAGCTATCTGGTTCGGATATAAAATCGTGAAGAAAACCTCGATTATCCGTTATAAAGAGATGAGCTTCCCGTCATATAAAGAGAATTTAGAGAAGTAATTTTCTCTTAAAATTAAGATGTTAATGGGTAATGTGAGTCAGTGAGTTTGCTGACGACATTACCCATTTTTGTTTTCTAAGGGGATGACGTTGATTGGGTGTTTTCCGGTATAACTAGCATTGCACGCAGCACCATCTCTCCCGCATTAATTAGCGTGGACAATTCCTCTTCCGTTTCACCCGCTCTTGCTCGTAGCGATACTGAATGCAGCAATGCGACAAGCATTTTTACCAGTAATCGCGCATTTTCAGGTTCACGTAAGGTCGATTTTTCCTTTTCGATACAAGTAATAAGCATCGTCTCCTGTGCAAGGATAACGTCTTTTAGGAAGGCTTGTACCTGTGGGTCATCGGTTTCTGCTACGGCAGTGGAGAGCACCATACAGCCTGTCTTACCATCCACTCCGTTATACAAGGAGACGGTGGCACGTAGCCAACGACTAAGTCGTGCAAACAACGGCTCATTTGGCGATTGAGCAGCAAGTGCCGCTGCGTAATGTGCCTGCGCAATTTCACCAAACCGTGCCATTGCTAATTCATACAGTCGCGCTTTGTTTCCAAAAGCGGCGTAGAGACTCGGCTTTTTCATCGCCGTGACGTCAACCAAATCTTCAAGTGAAGTCGCGGAATACCCCTTGCGCCAAAATAACGCCATGATGTTATTTAGCGCTTCATGGCTATCATAATTTCGTGGTCTACCTTTTTGTGCCATTTTATTACCATTCAGTACAAAAATAGTTTACTTCATTGTATATCATATATTATCTTACCGATCAGTATAATAATGATGATTAAACAACCAAAGGTAATAGAATGAATAAATATGATTATGTCATTAGCACGGACGCTGGGTTGACGACACCGTCAATTCAGGCGCTGATTGCAGGGGGGAGGGCGCAACAATCGTCTTTACTTAAAGTGGGTATTTTTGTCTGCCCAGGATTTATGCCAATGGACATTAATGGGGCACAATCCGTTTTTACTATTGTGGGCGCTGAAATTTATTTTATCTGGAAGCGTAAAGAGTTGCTTGAGGGCTACACAGGGTGGCCAACGATGCCAACAATGACATTCGATGAGTGCCCTGATGATTTAGATGTTTTAGTCACGGGTATGGTGCCTCCAGAGGTTATTGAAGATCCTGAAGTGATTCAGTTTTTTGCTCAGGTTGGGCATACCGCAAAAACGGTGATTGGTACTTGCTATGGTTCGTTAATGCTAGGAACGGCAGGGTTATTGCGGGGTAAGCGGGCAACCAGTAATAGTAATGTTGTCCCGATGCTACCAGACGTAGGGGCAATCGCCGTAGGGGGCAGTGATGTTGTCATCGATGGTTCGATTTATACCTCTGGACCCGCAACCGGTTCATTTGATGCCTCACTGTTGGTGCTCAAAGCCTTACGTGGAGAAGAGGTTGCCTCCCTTGTCGAATTGGCAATTGAGTATGATCCGCGCCCACCGTTTCGTACCGGTTCACCTGAACTCGCAGGCCCTGAAATGACAGCAATAGCACAGCAGATGACAGCACCACTAAACCAAGAGTATCACGCTGCGGCAAAACGCGGTTACGCACAGTTTAACCAGAATATTAATCAATAACCTTCCGTCTCTACTGTCTTTTCGCGCTTGTATTTAGTCTTTTTTTGGCAAGCGCTCACCTTTCTTCGTTTTTAATTTGATCTGCTGCGGATGTGTAATCCGCAGCAGATCTCGATTCAAAAGATTTAACCTTTGACTTAAGTCACACAATTCATCACGGAAAGTCATGAATCATTCAATAATGGTATTGATAAGTATTACCATTTACATTATTGTTACCGCCTGCGAATGAGAGTTAATTACTTAATTGATTTAACTTCAAAAGTGGTAAACCTCAGAAAGTATCATGTCAAAAAAATAATAAACCGTTGGGGCGTTAGACGACCCATGCTGAGCATAGAAAATTCATTGTTAAGATAAAGAAATCTCTTGGAGAATTGGGAATGGTTGTTTTTACTAAAAGAAAAATAGCAGTTAGCATTATTGCGGCTATCACTGCGGTACCTGCTTTTGCGGATGACAGCAGCGATAAAATTTTTGTAACAACTGCATCAGGCTATCAGCAAAAGATTGAAGATGCGCCAGCATCAATTTCCGTTGTGACACGTGAACAGCTAGAAACTAAAGCTTATCGCGATGTGACGGATGCCCTGAAGGATGTTCCAGGTGTTCTTGTTACCGGTGGTGGTAGCAGCTCCGATATTAGTATCCGAGGGATGGATGCAAAATACACCATGATCCTTATCGATGGGAAGCGTGTAGATACACGTAGCATCCGACCAAATAGTGATGGGGCAGGTATCGAACAAGGCTGGTTACCACCATTACCTGCCATCGAGCGTATCGAAGTGGTTCGCGGTCCAATGTCCTCTCTTTACGGCTCTGATGCTATGGGCGGGGTTATCAATATTATTACTCGTCGTGTTCAGCAAGAGTGGACAACGAGTTTACGTGCAGATACTACCATTACAGAACGCAAAAATTCAGGTAATACAGGGCAAGGTAGCTTCTATACCTCAGGGCCATTAGTTGATGGTTTATTAGGAATAAAGTTACAGGGTCAATATTCACACCGAAGTGAAGATAAAATTATCGATGGATTTGGTCGCCAAATCATGACCAGTGGTGGGGGTACATTATCACTGACACCAAATGAGCAAAACGCCTTTGATTTAGACTTTAAAAAAGATAACCAGCATCGTGACTATCGTGAGGGTTATACCGCTGCTTATGGTGATGGTAGCGGATTTAGTAAGTATGATATGACCCATGTAGCTTTAACGCATACAGGTACTTATGATCTTGCATCGACGGACACTTATGTTCAGTACGATGAAGCGAAAAACCCAGGTCGTAAAATGACGGTGGAAGATTTAGTCGTCCGTAACCAAAGTGTTTTCTTACTGGGTGATCACAGTGTCAGTATTGGTGGTCAGTACCGTAAGGAAAAGCTAAAAGATCAAAGTAACAAACTGCCAGGAAATAGCGAGTTAGACAGATACAGCTGGGCATTATTTGCAGAAGATGAATGGTTAATGACAAATGACTTTGCATTAACAGGTGGTCTGCGAATGGATAATGATGAAAACTACGGTGCTCATTGGACTCCTCGTTTATACGGCGTTTGGCATGCAGATGAGCAATGGACGATTAAAGGTGGTGTATCTACAGGCTATAAAGCACCAAGTTTACGTGAATCGTCGGCAAACTGGGGACAAGCAACTGGCGGTGGTAAAGGAAATGCCGTCATTTACGGTAACCCAGATCTGAAACCAGAAAAAAGTATCACTGAAGAGATTGGTGTTATTTGGAATAATCAAGATAACCTAACCGCTGGGGTTACTATTTATAATACTGATTTCAAAGATAAAATCACTGAAATCAGACGTTGTGACAATAGCATTGACACAATCAGAGACTGTACGTTAGCCGATGGTGAAGGTGACAGCCCAGGTAAACCGTACCGTTTTGTTAGCGATAAAGCCAACGTTGACAAAGCAAGAATGCAAGGTGTTGAAGTGACTTTCAACTGGGGAATTCTTGATAACCTCGAATTTGCAGCGAACTATACCTATACGCACACAGAGCAAAAAAGTGGTGTAAATAAAGGTAAGCCGTTGAGTAAGCAGCCTAAGCACATGGTAAATACCACCTTGACTTGGGATACAACAGAAGATTTACAAACTTGGGGTCGTATGAATTTCCGTAGTGAAACTTCAGATTATCAAGGTCGTGGTCAGCAAATGAGTAAAGGGACACCATCCTACGCAATGTTTGACCTGGGTACGAGCTATAAACTCAGTAAAAATGCCAACATTGTTGGTGGTGTTTATAACGTGCTAGACCGCCGTGTAGATCAAGGAACCTATGGCGCTGAATTAGAAGGTCGTCGTTATAATATCGGCATTAACTACAACTTCTAATTAAACTATTAATTTTTATTTATCTAAGCCCTTTGGTTAATCGCCAAAGGGCTTTTTTGTACTATTATTTAAAAAGAAAATAGGTATCCAAAAAGAAAATCAGTAATTCGGAAATAAAGATATGGTTATTTACCGCTAACTGCGTCAATCTTCCTCACCGCGATATGGAGCCGAGCAGGAATAGACTATGCCCAAATTTAACCGTTATTTTAGAGCTAGTTGTCTGAGTTTTTTACTATTTATAGGCGGTCTTTCCCATGCCCTTGCAGGTGACCCGGGACCTTACCGATTAGTTTTTCTCGATATCTCGCAATCACCGTATCAAGATGGTCAAAAATTATTAATCGAATTACGCAAAATGGAACGGCTTTCTTCAGTTCAAAGGGATGCCTGCTTTATGTGTAATGGCAGTGATGATGGTGATTCTGATGTGGAAGTGTTGTATGTCTACTCAGTTCCGGTGGGGTTATCCATCGAAACACTCCGTAAAGCCGTCAATGGTGATGTTGAAGCGAGAAACAGTATGCAATCGGTACTGGGTAATTTTAAAGATCAATATGATTATGGCGTGGATGGTTTATTGATTTATAACCATCAAGAGGGAAAAGTGACGGTCTATACGATGGATAACAAAGTCGGTAGTCCATTGCAGTCAGAAACCAAAGCCGTAAAAAGTAAATTACTGCACTCAAGTTTAGATATGTTATTGGAAAAAAGTGCCGCGAAATTAGACCGACCGGTTTAGCATTTTATTAAGGATAATCAATCGGCTTTAGTGTCATTTATCGTCTTAAAAGCATGTCATATTAGCTATCAGAACGGAAAGTCCAAAATTATCAGAATTTCTCATCGAAAAGGGGGCGTTTTGTTAACAAATTGGCTTGCTATTTACAGGTATGACGTGCAAAATGCGCGGACTAAAAAATGACTGATGCCTGATAAAAACCGGCATCGGTTTTTTTGCTTTTTAGGGTTCTTTCATTTTAACGGGGCCGGATATCAGGCCGGATAGATAAATAAATATTTACGTGTAGCTAATATTTCATGCTACAGCTTTGAGGAATGCTTTTATGGCTTACTTTTTCGCACTGGCAGCAGGGCCAAGCGGTCGTCGTTGCCGCATTGATGACTACGGAGCAAACACCGGCTTCGCACAGACGCTTTTCCACTTCTCTTCTTTCTTCTCTGCTTATAGGCAGATGCAAAGTCTTCCCAGTAACTGTCGATTGAGTCGAAGTACGCAATCGAAAGTTATGGGAGGGCTTTATCATGCAAAATAATTCCGTACCTTTAGATATCGGCCACAACCAAACTGGCGCCAATAACCGTGTTCAACTTGCGAAGACATTAACGCTTGTACAAGTTGTTATGATTGGTATTGCGTATATTCAGCCAATGACTATCTTTGATACTTTCGGAATGGTATCAGATAAGACGGGTGGTCACGTCCCGACTTCATACATTATTGCACTTGCTGCGATACTGTTTACTGCGCTGAGCTACGGTAAGCTGGTTAAACGCTTCCCATCAGCCGGTTCAGCCTATACTTATGCCCAGAAATCAATGAGTCCACATATTGGTTTCCTTGTGGGTTGGACATCTTTGCTGTCCTACATTTTTATGCCAATGATCAATATTTTATTGGCGAAAATTTATTTACAAGATATTTTCCCGAACGTTGAACCTGCGTATTTTGTTATTGGCTTGGTCATTTTAATGACGGCTGCTAACTTACGAGGCATCAACGTGATTGCAAACTTAAGTACTGTAATTGCGATTATCCAAATGGGGGTAATGGCGGTATTTACAGGTTTAGTGATCCACGGGGTTTCAAATGGTGAAGGGACAGGGGAGATCTGGACATTCAATCCATTTGCGAATGAAAAAACGGAAATGATCCCGCTGATAGCTGGGGCAACCATACTCTGTTTCTCATTCTTAGGTTTTGATGGGTTAAGTTCACTGTCAGAAGAGACACCAAACGCAGGTAAAGTCATTCCTCGTGCAATTTTCTTAACTGCACTGATTGGTGGTGTGATCTTTATTACCGTTTCGTTCTTCTTACAGCAATTTTTCCCAGACGTTTCACGCTTTGCGAATATTAACGAAACACAGCCTGACATTATGCGATTTGTGGCCGGGTCATTCTTCCAAGCCATTATTCTTGTGTTCTCCTGTGTCACGGTATTAGCATCGGGTATGGCGGCTCATGCGGGTAGTGCGCGTTTAATGTATGTAATGGGTCGTGATGGCGTATTCCCAGAAAAAGTGTTCGGCTACGTTAGCCCAACATGGCGTACACCAGCTTATAACGTCTTATTAGTTGGCTTCTTAGCCCTCGGCGCTATCTGGTTTGAGATGGATTTTGCAACCGCATTAATTAACTTTGGTGCGCTGATTGCATTTACATTCGTCAATATTTCAGTCATCAGCCAATTCTTTATCCGTGAACGTCGTATTAAAGGCTTCAAGAACATCATGAACTATTTGATATTACCGATCATCGGTACGCTAACAGTCTGTGTGCTGTGGTTGAATATCGAAGAAGATTCAATGGTTTATGGTTTGATTTGGACGGCGGTTGGTCTGGTGTATATGGCGGTGCTGACACGTATGTTCCGTAGGCCGATGCCGCAGATGAGCGACGTGTGATTTTCTCGTTGTATTTCATGTTGTAGCGTTTTGGCTACAACAATGAAATAGTTAGAGAAATCAATTCTTCATACTTCGCGCCGTAGCGTTGTTGGCATCATAAAGTCACCCGAATCACATACTCATGTATGCTCATCGGGATGACTTTATTCGCCGCCTAGCTACAACACGAATTATTTTGAATGTATGCAAGCAACAAAATAATTTAACGGCAAACGGCAAACGGCAAACGGCAAACGGCAAACGGCAAACGGCTAATCAAAATTGAAGACTAATAAAAACAGCGCCTTTGGGTGCTGTTTTTGTTTCTAAAGGGTATTAATAATTTCTTAACATATTAATCTTATGTGATATTGTGGATGGGTTTAATGACAAGACCCTGACAGGAAGGCATGAGATGAATGATGTAAAAAATCCTGAGAACCAACGATTATTACTCACACTCAGGAACATTGTTGGCAAAAAGAATATCCTTACCGAACCCCATAAAACAGAACGTTATCGCAAAGGCTTCCGCTCCGGGGTGGGTGATGCCATTGCCGTTGTATTCCCAACCACGTTACTCGAACAGTGGTATGTATTTAAAGCCTGTGTCGAAGCTGACAAAATTGTGATCATGCAAGCGGCAAACACGGGGCTCACCGAAGGCTCAACCCCAAGCGGTTATGATTATGATCGCGATATCGTCATTATCAGCACGTTACGCCTAAATCAAATTCAAGTCCTACCCGAATTTAACCAAGTGGTCGCGATGCCGGGTAGTACGCTCTATGACCTCGAGAAAATCCTCAAGCCACTGGGGCGTGAACCTCACTCTTTAATTGGCTCTTCATGTATTGGTGCCTCCGTTGTGGGAGGGATCTGTAACAGCTCTGGTGGCTCCCTTGTCCGTCGTGGCCCTGCCTATACTGAGTTAGCTTTATATGGACGCGTCAATGAAGATGGCAAAGTTGAGCTGGTAAACCATTTAGGTATCGAATTGGGGAAAACCCCAGAAGAGATCTTAACTAACCTACAAAACCGCCGTTATAGCAGCGAAGATATTGAAAATAGCGAAAAGTTGGCATCTGACCATGATTACGCAGAACGTGTGCGTGATGTCGACGCAGACACACCATCGCGCTTTAATGCGGATGAGCGTCGTTTGTTTGAGGCCTCTGGCTGTGCGGGTAAATTAGCTGTTTTCGCTGTTCGTTTAGACACTTTCCCTGCGGACAAAGCCACCCAAGTTTTCTATATTGGTTCGAACAATCCAGATGTCCTTGAAGACATTCGTCGCCATATCTTGAGTGAGTTTGAAAACTTACCTGTCGCGGGTGAGTATATGCACCGTGGCTGCTTTGATATTGCAGAAATTTATGGCAAAGATACGTTCTTAATGATCGATAAATTTGGTACCGACAAAATGCCAACCTTCTTTACCATTAAAGGACGTATGGATGCGGTATTGAATAAAGTACCACTGCTGCCATCAAACTTAATTGACCGTACCATGCAGCTGCTAAGCAAGCTGTGGCCTTCTCATTTACCACCACGCATGAAACAGTTCCGTGACAAGTACGAGCATCATTTAATGCTCAAAATGGCGGGAGACGGTATTGATGAAGCCAAAGTCTGGTTGAAATCCTTCTTCGCCACAGCCGATGGTGGCTATTTTGAATGTACACCGGAAGAAGGTGCAAAAGCATTCTTACATCGCTTTGCCGCTGCGGGATCTGCTGTTCGTTATCATGCCGTCCATAATAATGATGTGGAAGATGTCCTGCCGCTAGACATAGCATTAAGACGCAATGACCGTGATTGGTTTGAAAAACTGCCACCAGAAATTGAAAATCTGATTGTGCATAAATTATATTGCGGACATTTTATGTGCCACGTTATGCATCAAGATTATGTCCTGAAAAAAGGCGTGGATCCGAAAGAGTTAAAACAGAAAATGTTGGAGTTGCTAGATGCGCGGGGCGCTCAGTACCCAGCAGAGCACAATGTTGGGCATTTGTATAAAGCACCGGAACAATTGAAATCGTTCTATAAAGAGTCCGACCCAACAAACACTATGAACCCAGGACTCGGAAAAACCACCAAACGGAAACATTGGGAAGGGGATTGTGGTTGCGACCACTAGATGACTAAAAGATAAAAAATAATAAAAATGGGCAGGTTTTCTGCCCATTTGCATTTCTATCGCTAACTATTAACTTGCTAATTCGGCGGCATAGTTCACTAAGGCTTTTAATTGTTGGCAGCGTTTTTCATCTTCATGATGAACTTCCATGAGCAATTGAATTTGCTGTAGATAATCCGTTAAACGACTTTCAGTAAAATAATCGCGGCGATGCTGTAACCAACGCTGTTGCTCTTCATAAGAGAGTGTTGCAGGGAAATTACGTGCCTTATAACGGAAAAATAGCTCCTTCATACGCTTATCTTCAAAGCTAAGATCTAATGCGGGTAAATTTTGGGGTGGCGTTTCGCGAATAATGTCCATCGTAGAGCGATCGGACGGGCTGAAAAAACCATTATAGATTTGGCTATCCACGTCATTTGACTCTTCAAATTGTTGGGCGACGCTAAACAACTCAATCAGTTTATTACGCACATCAGGGTTCTTACGCAACAATTCTAAATTACGCATACACAGGTCACGGTCAATGCCTGTACGTTCAGCATCCACCGTTCGCAAGGTCTTTTCAGGGGCAAGGATTGGGCATTTGTTAATATGTACCAATTTAACTGGGACGGGGAACTCGTCACCTAATTCGGCTTTCGGTGTGTATAAGCGCTCACGAAGTTCATCCGCATTTAACGTGAGAAGCGGCGACATATCGGCAGACAGGTCACACATAATCACCGCGTTTTTATTCTCCGGGTGCCACGCAAGAGGGGCAACTAAGCTAATATAAGAGCGTACCGCGCCAAACATCCCTGATACATGAACTAACGGGGTCATATCCACGATGTCGATCAGCTGGTTAACTTTGTTTTTATTTCGCAGTTGATAGAAATAATCAAACATGCGGGGTTGAGCTTGTTTTAGCAATTTAGCCATATTGATGGTCGCTAAAACGTCAGACATCGCATCATGGGCATTTTCATGGGCAACGCCGTTAGCTTTGGTTAAATGTTCAAGGCGCAAGCTAGGTAGCCCGTCATCATTTTCTGGCCAGTTGATCCCTTCAGGTCGTAATGCAAAACAAGCGCGTAATGCATCCAGTAAATCCCAGCGAGAATTACCTTGCTGCCAGCTATAGGCATATGGGTCGTAAAAGTTACGATAGAAAATATTTCGCGTCACTTCATCATCAAAGCGAATGTTGTTGTAACCCATAATGCAGGTGTTAGGTACGCTGAATGCGTTATGAATGCGCTTCGCAAATTCCGCTTCATTCACGCCGTTGGCCATCGCGATTTGCGGGGTAATGCCAGTTATCATTACCGCTTCTGGTTGAGGAAGATAATCATCCGTAGGTTTGCAGTAAAATACTTCAGGTTCATCGATGATGTTGAAATCTAAGTCTGTCCGCACACCCGCAAACTGAGCAGGGCGATCCAGAGCCGGATGCTTACCAAATGTTTCATAGTCATGGATAAAGAAGGTCGGCTGATTATGCTTATTTTTCAAAATGAGGTCCATCGTCGATTAGGTGAGTAATGCAAACGCATAAAAGTTTGATGCTATGGTAAACCATCTGGCAGAAAATCTAAACTTATGTGGGGGATAGCGTTGCTAGTGAAGAAAATGGTATGCCAGTTGCATTAATGATGCTGCGTAGTGTTTTTAATGTGGGGTTTCCTGTCGGGGATAATGTTCGATAGAGAGTTTCTCGGGATAAGCCGGACTGTTCGGCTATATCTGCCATCCCTCCTCGAGCTTCAATAATATGGCGTAAAGCTAATAAAAATGCGGCTTGCCCGCCATCTTCATCAATCTGTACAAAGGCTTGCTGTAGGTAAATTGGGATGAGAGTTGGGTCTTTGCGCAGCATTTCAACCACTGCATCGTCATGTAATCGGGATTTAGCCATATTAGTTCCTACCTTAAATAGTCGGTTAGATACTGAATTGCGATACCAATATCTGCTTGCTGTGTTTTTTTCGTACCCATTAAAAGCAGTAAAATAATCTCGTCTCTAACTAAGCTGTAATAGACTCGATATCCAGGTCCTTGCTCAATTTTTAACTCCCATACTCCATCTCGACAGTATTTGTGTTTCCCTAAATTTCCCTTAGCGAGTTGGTTAATACGCATGACCACTTTAATTCTAGCAATTGGGTCTTTGATTTTATCGATGAAATCTGAGCATGGATCTTTACCATCCGTGGTTAAATAATGCCGAATTATACGCATATGTCCTCATGGTATCTTATAGGCTACAATGTTCAAGTGTTTTGTTTCAGTGAAGAACGTTATTACTAACATTGATTAATAAAACAGGCGGAATTTAATGGAGGAAGTTTGTCTGTATGTAAATGGCTTACGAGCACGCTCGCAATTGAAGTCTAAAGATGCATTGGCAATGCAAATCATTAAATTCAAATCAATAAAATAGCGAATGTGTCTTGTAAGGTGACCCTAGAAGAAGGTATTGTGTTAATAGACAATACATTTTGATTATTGAATAGGGGATTTTAAACATGGACAACGCCAACAAACCAACTTTCCAGAATGTACTGGAATTTGTGCGTATGTTTCGTCGTAAAAATAAAATTCGTCGCGAAATCACGGATAACGAAAAGAAAATTCGTGATAACCAAAAGCGTGTTCTGCTGTTAGATAACCTGAGTGAGTATATCAAACCAGGCATGTCCATTGATGATATCCATGGCATCATTGCAAACATGCGTAGCGACTATGATGATCGTATCGATGATTACATCATCAAGAATGCTGAGTTATCCAAAGAGCGTCGCGAGATCTCTAAAAAGCTTAAAGAGATGGGTGAGCTCTCTTCTAAGTTGGATATCAAGTAATCCCCAATCTGAAGTGATTAAGTACGTAGAAAGAGCCGAATTAACGGCTCTTTTTGTTTTTGTGGGTTTTATGCAAGTTCGCGAGGGCGAAATATGTTACCAACAAAAAAGCCTTGATAGTTTCCCATCAAGGCTTTCGTCAGTAACTTGCTAAAATCAGAAGCTAGCAGGTTTTGCCATTTCTGATGTCGCAACATTGGCTGCCACATGTCCACCTGCACCTTTAGATTCAAAGGTTGATGGCTCACGTTGATACTCTTTAATTTCAAAGTCTGAAGCCACTACAGCAGGCGCTGGGGCTTTCGTCATTGGTGAGTATGCATGGCGTTTATGTAAGCTAACTGTATTTGCTGTTGGAGCTGGTTCAATCACGGTAGTTTCAACGACTGCTGCAGTCACTGCGGTTTCAATCACCACATCTGCAACGACAGGTTCAACAACAGTTTTGATTTCTTCAGCGACAGGGACTTCAACCAGGGTTTCAACGACTTCTGATTTTGTCTCTTCGATAACGTCTGCTGCTACATTTTCAGCAACAACATTTTCAACAACAACATTTTCAACAACATCGCTTTCCATTGCAGCGGCTTCAACAACAACGCTGGCTTCAGTTTCTGCTTTTGGTGCTTCGATAACAGTTTCAGTAGCAACTGGGGCTTCAGTGAGCTCGGCTTTCACTTCAACATGTTCAATCGGTGCAGCTACCACAGGCGCTTGAACGGTATTTTGTTGTTCCAGCATCTCTTCATTGGTCATGATAGCCATGCTTTCTTGTTGAGGTTGAACAACAGGGTAGCGAATAAATACTTTACCAGAGGCTAATTCAGGGGAGGCTACAGCCGCCGCTAAAGGCATTGGTGATTTATTCAGATGACGCTCATCACGGTAACGGCGACGACGCTGACCACTCACACGCAGATGACGAGGTGAACGACGAGAACGGCGTGGAATGATGGTGTCTTGTTTTTCATCATCATCCAATTGTTCTGAGTTAGTCGCTAAGTTGTCATCTTCGTCCAGAGAAACATTAGCCTGTTTTTTCTCAACATTCACTGCTGCTGGTAATGCCGCAATCGGCGCAGATTTTTCTGTAACAACGGCGGTATCAGCAACCATTGACGTTTCTGCTGCTTGGTCATTGTCAGTTACACGAATTTTTTGTGTTAATTGACGACGTTCACGACGAGGAGCAACAGGGCGTTGTTCTTCTTCATCTTTTTCTACAGCGGCATTATCAACAGCTGTTTGCTGGTTATCTTGCTGCGTTTTTGCAGTTTGTTGTTGACGTTTTTCATCTTGACGACGACGACGTTCTGCACGCTGATCACGACGTTGCTGCTGATTTTCGCGGTTTGCACTGTCAGTAATTTGCTCTTCAACTTGGTTCGTATTCTTATTATTACGTCCCTTGTTGCGGTTTGCAGCATCTTCAGATTGTGCATTGCGATTATTACGGTTATCGCGATTGTCACGATTGTCGCGGTTATCACGATTTTCGTAATTATCATCGCGGTCGCGACGATTGTTATTACGGCGGTCGTTATTATTGCGACGACGATCATTATTGCGGCGACGGTCATTGTTATTCTGACGAGGTTTCTGCGCTGGTTTTTCAACGGCTTTTTCTTCTTCAGCAAAGAGGCCTTTAAAGAAAGCGGCAATTTTGCTAAATAAACCAACTTTAGGTTGCTCATCCACTTTGGCACGAACTGGTGCTTTAGCCGGAGCTTCTTTTGGTTTCAGTGCAGGAACTTCAACTGGCTCTTGCAGTGCAAATGCTGAAATAGCAGGTTGTTCAGGTGCTTTACGCTCAGTCGTCGCTTCTTCACCGTGGTTTAAGGTTTCAGTTTCATGATACTGGGCTAAGTTGTAGCTCAGGGTTTGAACTTCTTCACCTTTACGGATACGGATGACGTGGAAGTGAGGCGTTTGCATCTGGTCATTCGGTACAATCACAACGCGAACGTTACGCTGACGTTGTTCAATTTCTGTAACTGCTTGGCGTTTTTCGTTTAACAGGTATGACGCGATTTGCACTGGGACAATCGCATGCACTTCATGGGTATTTTCTTTCAGTGCTTCTTCTTCGATTAAACGCAGTACTGACAGTGACAGCGATTCGTTATCACGGATAGTACCCGTACCTGTACAGCGTGGGCAGACGTGATGGCTGGACTCACCCAATGATGGGCTAAGACGCTGACGAGACATTTCTAACAGACCAAAGCGTGAAATACGCGCGATTTGAATACGCGCGCGGTCTTGGCGAACAGCTTCACGTAGGCGGTTTTCAACTTCACGCTGGTGGCGAACTGGAGTCATATCGATAAAGTCGATAACAATCAGTCCACCTAAGTCACGTAAACGTAATTGACGTGCAATTTCGTCAGCGGCTTCAAGGTTGGTATTGAATGCGGTTTCTTCGATATCACCACCACGGGTTGAGCGTGAGGAGTTGATATCAATAGCCGTTAATGCTTCGGTTGTATCGATAACTAACGCACCGCCAGAAGGTAAACGCACTTCACGCTGGAACGCAGATTCGATTTGAGATTCGATTTGATAGTGACTAAATAGAGGAACATCGCCACTATAATGTTTAATTTTACTAGCAAAATCACCACGACCAATCGCTTCGATATGGTTACGTGCCATCTCAACCACTTTCGGGTTATCGATTAGGATTTCGCCGATGTCAGGACGTAAATAATCACGGAAAGCACGGACAATTACATTACTTTCTTGATGGATTAAGAACGGAGCTGGACGGTTTTCTGCGGCTTTTTGAATCGCTTCCCAGTGACGTAAGCGATACAGTAAATCTTGTTGCAGGGATTCTGCTGATTTACCCACACCCGCAGTACGGACGATTAGCCCCATGCCATCTGGAATTTCTAAGCAAGATAATGCTTCTTTTAATTCTGTACGGTCTTCACCTTCGATACGGCGAGAAATACCACCGGCACGTGGGTTGTTTGGCATCAGAACTAAATAACTACCCGCTAAGCTGATGAATGTGGTTAAGGCTGCACCTTTGTTACCACGTTCTTCTTTATCAACTTGAACAATAACCTCTTGGCCTTCTTTCAGCACATCTTTGATGTTAGGACGACCTTGGGAGTGATAATTGCTTGGGAAGTATTCGCGAGCGATTTCTTTGATTGGCAGGAAACCGTGTCTTTCAGCGCCATAATCAACAAAAGCAGCTTCGAGGCTTGGTTCAATACGGGTGATTTTACCTTTATAAATGTTGGCTTTTTTTTGCTCATGACCTGGGCTTTCAATATCCAAATCGTAGAGTCGTTGCCCGTCAACAAGGGCAACACGCAACTCTTCCTGTTGAGTTGCGTTGATTAGCATTCTTTTCATGTTATTACTTACTCATTATTTTTTAAATAATAGAGCAGCGAAAGAAGGAGCTACTGTAAACCGATGGCCTCATGATTTTTACAAAGCCGTCTACCTCTCGGCAGTCGTTCGTATAGAGACGCGCAGTATTCGGTGAACCTGATTTTTAGATTAAAAATTCAGCGTTCTTAATCAGGATGCCGTAGATTTCTTAGAAAACGGAGACTCCCAACCCAATAAGCTAAAATTCGTTGCTCGCTAATTTATTTGATTTAGTTAGATGTCTTACGCCATTGCAGCATCGTTACGCCATCAAATAATAAATTCCTACAGTATTACGTCTAACTTGTATTCTACTAGCTAAAAATAATTATAGCCGAAAGTGCAAAAACACCTAAAGCTAACATAGCAAAGCCAATTTTCGTTTTTAAACATCTTGGCACCGCTTATTATTCCATTGCCAAGTGCATTATAGCAAGTGCAACGTAAGTTATATGGAAATTTTATTAAGAAATTGAGCCGATCATGCAGAAATTGACCAATTTAAAAAAAAACATAAAAAAATTCGTGGAGTCGGTATGATATACCGATGTAAGTGAGACTATTTATTCATCAATCAGAGTTAACGCATTCCCGAATGAACACAGAAAACCAAGTCCAATTTATTGATATTAGCGATGACGAAGCAGGGCAACGCATAGATAATTTCTTGCTGAGCAAGTTAAAAGGTGTTCCTAAGAGCATGATTTATCGCATCATCCGTAAAGGTGAAGTGCGCGTCAACAAAGGGCGAATTAAGCCTGAATACAAACTACTCGAAGGGGATCAAGTTCGCGTCCCGCCAGTGCGTGTTGCTGAGCGTGAAACTGCACCTGTTTCAGCGAAATTGGATAAGGTAGCAGCATTAACGGACTGCATTCTATTTGAAGACGAATCCATTCTAGTCATCAATAAGCCATCAGGCACCGCAGTTCATGGTGGTAGCGGATTAAGCTTCGGTGTGATTGAAGGGTTACGTGCATTACGTCCGGAAGCCCGTTTTTTAGAGCTGGTGCATCGTTTAGACAGAGATACTTCCGGTATCTTATTGGTCGCTAAAAAACGTTCAGCTTTACGTGCTCTTCACGAGCAATTACGTTTAAAACAGATGCAAAAAGATTATTTAGCGTTGGTACGCGGTAATTGGCAGTCACATACTAAAGTTGTACAAGCGCCATTATTGAAGAATATTCTACAAAGCGGTGAGCGTATTGTTCGAGTCAGTAGTGAAGGAAAGCCGTCTGAAACGCGTTTTAAAGTCGAAGAGCGATTTGAAAATGCGACGTTAGTTAAGGCGAGCCCTGTGACTGGACGTACTCATCAGATCCGCGTACATACTTTACACGCAGGTCATCCAATTGCTTTTGATGATCGTTATGGTGATAAGCAATTTGATAGCCAGCTGGCAGAGACAGGATTGAAGCGTTTGTTCTTGCACGCGTATTCACTGAAATTTACTCATCCGAAAACAGGTGAAGAGATGCGAGTTGTTGCACCACTACATAACGATTTGAATCAGTGTCTGAAAGTGTTGAGAGCGAAAAAAGCGCAGTAATAATGATAATAAAGGTTAGCAACACCCTGCAGGTTAGCTAACCTTATTATTTAGTCTAAGAGTGGATTGACCCCATGCTGGCGTAACATTTCCAACAATAAAATAGTTGGCAAACCAATCAGCGTGTTTGGATCTCGCCCTGAAAGTTTATCAAACAGGCTAATGCCTAGTCCTTCCGATTTAAAACTGCCCGCACATTGATAAGGTTCGTCTTTATTTAGGTATTGGGTGATCTCTTCATCCGTGAGCTGTCTAAAATAGACATCGAAGGGTTCGCACTGGAGATTGAATTTACCTGTCGCACTATCTAATAAGCAAAGCCCAGTATAAAAAGTCACCCGATGACCTGACGCTGCCTTGAGTTGTTTAAAGGCATTATCAAAATTATGCGGCTTTCCGACGATTTTATCGTCAATGACGCAAACTTGGTCAGATCCAATAATTAAATGCTGTGGATATTGTTGAGCCAATGCATTGGCTTTTTCGTGAGATAAGCGCATCACTAAAGCTTGAGCCGATTCCTGTAGAACAGGGGTTTCATCAATGTTGGGCGCAGCAGCAAGAAATGGGATGCCCAGCTTCTTAAGTAAGGCTTGTCGGTATTCAGAGGTTGACGCCAAAATAATCGATTTCATGATTTTTCTCGAAACTCATAGCCAAAAGGGTTAACTCATTTTAAACTATATCCGCTTAACCGGCGATTTTTTGGTGAAAAGGCGAGTTTATCCCGCCTTTTTCTTTGACTATAGTTCATTACAAAGTTAATATGCGCGCCTTATGCAAAAGGTAAAATTACCCCTGACTATCGATGCGCAGCGTGCAGCTCAGAAAAACCTCGACTATGTCGGGAGTTACACACCTGAGCAAGTTACACGAATTGCCGAATCAGTAGTCAGTGTAGATAGTGATGTTGAAAGCAAATTATCATTTAAAATTGATAATCAGCGCTTGACGGTCATAGAGGGGCATTCTGAATTGGATGTCACCCTACAATGCCAACGTTGCAGAAAAGATTTCAAACATCATGTCTACGTATCGTATTGTTTTAGTCCTGTCGTCAGTGACGAAAAGGCCGAAGCATTACCGGAACAGTATGAACCAGTTTATGTAGATGAATTTGGTGAAATAAATTTGCTGGGAATGTTAGAAGATGAAATAATTCTATCCCTACCAGTGGTTCCGGTTCATGATTCTGAACACTGTGAAGTGTCCGAAGCGGACATGGTGTATGGTGAACTACCTCCTGAGGTAGAGAAACCAAATCCATTTGCCGTATTAGCCAGTTTAAAGAAAAGTACTTAAGGAGTAAGGTCAATGGCCGTACAACAGAATAAACCAACTCGTTCAAAACGCGGTATGCGTCGTTCACATGATGCACTGACTGCTACCCTAGTTTCTGTAGATAAAACTTCCGGTGAAACTCACCTGCGTCACCACGTGACTGCAGATGGTTACTACCGTGGCCGTAAGGTTATCAGCAAGTAATTGTTGATACTTTGGCTAGTCTAACCATCGCGTTAGATGCCATGGGCGGGGATGTTGGTCCCCGCGTCACGGTGCCTGCTGCATTGCAGGCACTGGCATCTAATCCAGCATTAAAATTACTGCTTGTCGGTCAACCCGAAGCCATTCATCCTTTGCTTGCACAACAAAGTGCGGAGCAAATTTCGCGTATCGAAATTATCCCTGCCGAAAACGTCATTGCTAACGATGCCAAGCCATCCCACGCAATTCGCCAAAGCAAAGGGACGTCAATGCGAGTGGCATTAGAGTTAGTGAAGACAGGTCAAGCACAGGCTTGCGTGAGTGCGGGTAATACGGGTGCATTGATGGGCTTGGCAAAATTGATGTTAAAATCAATTGAAGGTATTGAGCGCCCAGCGTTAATGACCATTTTGCCAAATCAGAAAAAAGGAAAAACCGTTGTCCTCGATTTAGGGGCTAACGTGAATTGCAGCAGTGAAATGCTCGTGCAGTTTGCAGTGATGGGTTCGGTGATGGCGGAAGAAGTTGCCAACATCAATCAACCTAAAGTCGCTTTACTCAATATTGGTGAAGAAGAGAGTAAAGGGCTGGACAATATCCGCGAAGCCGCCGCTATGTTGAAAGAAACGGCGTCAATTAATTACATTGGTTATGTTGAAGGCAACGAGTTGCTGACAGGTAAAACAGATGTATTAGTGTGTGACGGCTTCGCAGGTAATGTCTCACTAAAAACGATGGAAGGGGTGATTCGTGTCATTCTTTCATTGTTAAAATCAGCCGGTGAAGAGAACAAAAAAAGCAGTTGGTTTATGCAACTCGCTAAGAAATGGTTGAAAAAACGGCTAATGAAGCGTTTTGGGGATATGAACCCCGACCAGTATAACGGCGCGACTCTGTTAGGATTAAAAGGGATTGTTATCAAAAGCCATGGCGCAGCGAATGAAAATGCGTTTAAAGCCGCAATTGAGCGTGCGGTACAGGCTGTTGAACGACAAGTTCCCGAAAGAATAACAGCTCGACTTAATATTGTTTTACCCAGGAGTGATCAATAACCTATGTACAGTAAAATATTAGGAACAGGCAGCTATTTGCCATCGCAAGTTCGTACCAATGCTGATCTGGAAAAAATGGTTGATACTTCTGATGAATGGATTGTAACGCGTACGGGTATTAAAGAGAGACGAATTTCAGCTGACGATGAGAACGTGTCCACAATGGGTTTCCAAGCAGCAAAAAATGCGCTGGAAATGGCACAGGTCGACAGCAGTGAAATTGGTTTAATTATTGTCGCGACAACCTCCGCAACCCATGCATTCCCAAGCGCAGCCTGTCAAATTCAGCAAATGCTGGAAATTAATGATTGCGCGGCATTTGATGTGGCAGCGGCTTGTGCTGGTTTTACTTATGCTATCAGTATCGCTGATCAGTTCGTTAAAACGGGCATGACCAAAAAAGCACTGGTAATTGGTGCGGATGCGTTATCTAAAACGTTAGACCCAAATGATCGCGGAACCATTATTCTATTTGGTGATGCCGCGGGTGCTGTGGTGATCGGTGCTTCTGAAGAACCAGGGATCATTTCTACACATCTACATGCCGACGGGCGTTATGGGGATTTACTCTCCTTACCAAACCGTAGCCGCTGTTCAGATGACCAAGCTTACTTGTCCATGACAGGTAATGAAGTATTCAAAGTTGCTGTGCGTGAATTAGCCCATATTGTCGATGAGACATTGGCGCAAAACGACATTGCAAAAGAAGAACTTGATTGGTTAGTACCACATCAAGCAAATTTACGAATTATTTCCGCGACCGCAAAGAAATTGGATATGACCATGGATAAAGTGGTTGTTACGCTGGATCGTCATGGAAATACTTCTGCGGCATCAGTCCCAACAGCACTCGATGAAGCAGTGCGCGATGGTCGCATTCAGCGTGGCCAATTAGTGTTATTAGAAGCATTTGGTGGCGGCTTTACTTGGGGCTCCGCACTGGTTCGTTTTTAATTTACTGAGAAAACAGACATGACACAATTTGCTATGGTATTCCCGGGACAAGGTTCCCAATCTTTAGGGATGTTAGCTGATTTAGCAGAACAAAATCAGCTGGTTAAAGAAACATTCGCTGAAGCGTCTGAAGCATTGGGTTACGATCTCTGGGCATTAGTTCAAAATGGACCAGAAGAAGAGTTAAACAAAACATGGCAGACTCAACCTGCATTATTAGCAGCGTCAGTGGCTATCTTCCGTGTTTGGCAAGCAAAAAATGGCAAAATGCCTACGTTGATGGCGGGTCACAGCCTTGGCGAATATTCAGCATTAGTTTGTGCGGGTGTTATCGACTTCAAACAAGCCATTAAATTGGTAGAACTGCGCGGCAAACTGATGCAAGAAGCGGTTCCTGAAGGCACTGGCGCAATGTATGCAATCATCGGTTTAGATAACGAATCTATCGAGAAAGCATGCCAAGAAGCGGCGCAAGGGCAGGTGGTTTCACCTGTGAACTTTAACTCACCAGGCCAAGTTGTTATTGCTGGCGAGAAAGCTGCTGTTGAGCGCGCAGGTGCTGCTTGTAAAGAAGCTGGCGCCAAACGTGCGTTGCCACTGTCTGTTAGCGTGCCTTCCCACTGTGCATTAATGAAGCCAGCTGCAGATAAATTAGCTGAAGCATTAGAAAAAATTGAATTTTGTGAGCCGGCCTATCCTGTTATCAACAACGTTGATGTTAAAATGGAAACGTCTGCGAAAAATATCCGTGATGCATTAGTGCGCCAATTATATAATCCGGTGCGCTGGACTGAAACAGTCGAATTCATGGCGGAACAAGGCATTGAGCAATTGGTTGAAATGGGTCCAGGCAAAGTTCTGACTGGTCTAACCAAGCGAATTGTCTCTAATTTAACTGCCGTTGCAGTCAATGATCCTGTATCATTAGACTCGGCTTTAGAAACTATCTGAGGACGACAATGAGCTTTGAAGGAAAAATTGCACTGGTAACTGGTGCGAGCCGCGGGATCGGTAAAGCAATCGCTTTAACCTTAACTGCACGCGGTGCGACTGTTATCGGTACGGCAACAAGCGAAAAAGGCGCGGAAGCGATTACTACCTATTTAGATGGGAAAGGTAAAGGCTTAGCGTTAAACGTGACAGATCCTGCATCAATTGAAGAAACATTGACCCAGATCCGTGCGGAATTTGGCGAAATTGATATTTTGGTCAATAATGCAGGTATTACGCGTGATAACTTATTGATGCGTATGAAGGATGATGAGTGGCAAGATATTATTGACACGAATCTTTCATCCGTTTACCGTTTGTCTAAATCCGTTTTGCGTGCCATGATGAAAAAGCGTTGTGGGCGAATTATTTCCATTGCATCTGTTGTGGGTGTTATGGGAAATGCGGGACAAACAAACTACGCGGCAGCGAAAGCTGGGCTGATTGGTTTTAGTAAATCATTAGCTCGTGAAGTCGCTTCTCGTGGTATCACTGTTAACGTTGTAGCGCCCGGTTTTATCGAAACTGATATGACTAAGGCATTGACAGACGAACAACGTGCAGGCATTTTATCTCAGGTTCCTGCGGATAGACTGGGTGATGCACAAGAAATTGCCAGTGCTGTAGCATTTTTAGCTTCTGACGAAGCTGCTTACATCACGGGTGAAACATTGCATGTCAATGGTGGCATGTACATGATCTAAAGAAATGAGGGAACCATTTGCATATTTTTGTGTTGCCTAATGCAAAATTATGCAAAATAATGGTTTCCACAGCCGGGATTGGGTTGTATCTTTTCCTGTATTTCATAAACTACGAAAACCATCGCGAAAGCGAGTTTTGATAGGAATTTTAATAGTATGAGCACTATCGAAGAACGCGTTAAGAAAATCATCGTTGAACAACTGGGTGTTAAAGAGGAAGAAGTTGTGAATACAGCTTCATTTGTTGATGACTTGGGCGCTGATTCTCTTGACACAGTAGAACTGGTTATGGCTCTGGAAGAAGAGTTCGATTGCGAAATCCCTGACGAAGAAGCTGAAAAGATCACTACAGTACAGGCTGCAATTGACTACGTCAAAGCATCTGAGTAATAGCGGTAAAACTTATCTAGGCGATCATTCGATCGCCTATGTTTCTTTTGTAACTAATTCCCTCCTTGGAGGACATACGTGTCTAAGCGTCGTGTAGTTGTAACCGGACTTGGCATGTTATCTCCTGTCGGCAATACAGTTGATTCATCATGGAAAGCTGTTTGTGGCGGACAGAGTGGTATCAGCCTAATTGATCATTTTGATACTACTAACCACGCAACTAAATTTGCAGGCTTAGTAAAAGATTTCAATTACGAAGATTTTGACATCTCTCGCAAAGATGCGAAGAAGATGGACCCATTCATTCAGTATGGCATTGCAGCTGGTTATCAAGCCATCAAAGATTCTGGATTGGAAGTAACAGAAGCCAATGCTACTCGTATCGGTTTAGCGATTGGTTCTGGTATTGGCGGGTTAGGTCTCATTCAAGACAACTGTGAATCGATGTTACACGGTGGTCCTCGCAAAGTGAGCCCATTCTTCGTACCTTCAACAATTATCAACATGGCTGCTGGTCACTTAAGCATCATGTATGGTCTCCGTGGTCCAAGCATTTCAATTGCAACAGCTTGTACATCAGGCGTTCATAATATTGGACACGCAGCACGTATGATTGCGTACGGCGATGCAGACGTAATGCTGGCTGGCGGTACTGAAAAAGCAACAACACCATTAGGTGTGGCGGGCTTTGGTGCAGCGCGTGCATTATCAACCCGTAATGATGACCCACAAGCGGCTAGTCGCCCATGGGACAAAGACCGTGACGGTTTTGTTCTTGGTGATGGCGCAGGGATCATCGTACTTGAAGAATATGAACATGCTAAAGCGCGTGGTGCGAAAATTTACGCAGAAATCGCAGGCTTTGGTATGAGCAGTGATGCTTACCACATGACGTCACCACCAGAAAATGGTGAAGGCGCTGCATTAGCGATGAAAAATGCGCTAAACGATGCAGGCGTTAAGCCAAGTGATATTGGCTATATCAATGCTCACGGTACATCAACACCAGCAGGTGACTTAGCGGAAGCGCAAGCGGTTATCTCTGTATTTGGCGAAGACACAAAAGTATTAGTCAGTTCAACAAAATCCATGACAGGTCACTTATTAGGTGCAGCGGGTGCAGTTGAATCTATCTTCACTATTCTGTCTCTGTGCGACCAAATCGTTCCACCAACAATCAACTTAGATAATCCTGATGAAGGTTGTAAGCTTGATTTTGTTCCTGGTGAAGCCCGTAAAGTTGAAAACATGGAGTATGCTCTGTGTAACTCATTCGGCTTTGGTGGTACTAACGGTTCCTTAATTTTCCGTCGCTATCACGCGGAATAATCAATAATACCGTGCATTTCTAAGCTCCAGTGTCTTTGATGCTGGGGCTTTATTTTTGCCTTCTTTTTGCAGTACTCTTTGCTTTAGTTTATGATATTACACACTATGTTACTGCCTGATTTATCAGCTTTTATTATAAGAAATGGTCATGACTTATTGGGTTAACGGGGTTTCTTGTCAACAAATTGATATTACCGATCGCGCTATCGCCTTTGGTGATGGCTGCTTTACGACTATCCATGGCGTGAATCAACAAGCAAAGATGTTAGATAAGCATATTTTACGCTTACAGCAAGATTCCGCTCGACTCAAATTACCAGTGATAGATTGGCCACAACTGACGCAACATATTGAAGAGATTTGTGAACAACAAACTGATGAAGAGTTTGTGGTGAAGGTCATGTTAAGTCGTGGGCAGGGTGGTCGAGGTTATAGCTCTCAAGGGTTTGAACACCCGACAATCATCGTAATGGTTTCGCCTTTCCCGAAACACTACGCCGCATTACAGTGCCAAGGGGCATCATTGTTGCTCAGCCAAATTCCATTAAGCCGCAATCCACTCTTAGCAGGCATGAAGCACTTAAATCGCTTAGAGCAAGTGTTGATCCGCCAAGAAATTGACGATGCTAAATTGGATGAAGCCGTGGTGTTGGATACGAATGGCGTCATTGTTGAATGCTGTAGCGCCAATATTTTTTGGCGTATAGGGCGTGATGTTTATACGCCTATTCTTAGTCACTCCGGCGTTAATGGATTAATGAGACAAAAGATCATAGCGCAGCTCAATAATAGCCAGTACCATCTGGCAGAAGTTGAGCGCTTTCCTGCCATTTTGACTCAATGTGATGAAGTGATTATTTGCAATGCTTTAATGCCGGTTTTACCGGTGAAAAGCATCCGATTTTCAGAGGATAAAACAATCAGTTATCAATCAAGAGAACTGTTTGAGTATTTACTATTACAGCGACAAATTTAAAGCTGATAACCATTTAACTCTTATCATTCATCGACAAAAAATACATTTAAGTGACCCATAATGAAATTAGCGAAAAAAATAACACTGATTGTCTTTGTCCTTGCGGTTATCGGCGCGATTGTGGTGTATCTGCAATATCGCCAAGTTCTTGATTATGCGAAAAAGCCTATCAACGTTGTCCAAGAGACAATCTTTACTGTGCCTGCTGGGACAGGGCGAGTGGCCTTAGAAGGGTTGCTTATCAAGGAAAAATTTATTGAAGAGGGTCATAATTTTCAACTTCTTCTAAAAGCACGCCCTGAATTAGCTCAGTTCAAAGCGGGAACCTATCGCTTACAGCCAAACATGACGGTGGAGCAATTATTAGCGTTGATTGCCAGTGGCAAAGAAGCACAATTTAGTATTCGTTTTATTGAAGGTAACAAACTGGCGGATTGGAGCAATATTTTGCGTGACGCTCCTTATATGCAACATAAGACTCAAGATGCTACGCCAACTGAGCTTTATGCCATGCTGGATTTTAAAGAGGGTGATAACCTTGAAGGTTGGTTATACCCTGATACCTATTTATACACTGCGGGCACTAGTGATGTTGAAATACTTAAGCGTGCTTATAAACGTATGCAAGCCGCGGTGGAAGAAGAGTGGAAAGGTCGCGATAAAGATCTACCCTATAAGAATGCCTATGAAATGTTGATCATGGCATCGATTGTTGAAAAAGAGACTGGCGTGGACAACGAACGTGCACAGGTTGCTTCGGTATTTGTGAATCGCTTGAAGAAAAACATGCGCTTACAAACAGACCCTACGGTTATCTACGGGTTAGGGGAAAACTATCGTGGTAAAATTTATCGCAGTGACTTAGATAACTACACCGCGTATAACACGTATAAAATTGATGGTTTACCACCAACGCCAATTGCCATGCCGAGCCTTGCCTCAATAAAAGCGGCGGCTCACCCAGCAAAAACAGATTATTTATACTTTGTCGCCGATGGTACAGGTGGACATACTTTTAGTCGCAATCTTAATGACCATAACCGCGCTGTTAAGGTTTACCGACAAATTGAGCAAAAGAATTGATAAACGAAATGAAAAACCAATTTATTGTTATTGAAGGATTAGAAGGTGCGGGTAAAACGACGGCAATCAACACCGTTGTTGACACATTAAAGCAAGCTGGCATCCATGATATGGTATTTACCCGCGAACCGGGTGGTACGCCGCTTGCGGAAAAACTACGTGAATTGATAAAGCAAGGCATTGAAGGTGATAGAGTCACCGACAAAGCTGAGCTATTAATGTTGTACGCGGCACGTGTTCAGTTAGTTGATACCGTCATCAAACCTGCACTTGCAGCAGGAAAATGGGTTATTGGTGATAGACACGATTTATCCTCCCAAGCTTATCAAGGTGGTGGTCGTGAAATCGATCGCCATTTAATGGCCTCATTAAGAGATTTAGTTCTTGGTGAATTTAAACCAGCTCTGACTCTTTATTTAGATTTACCGCCAGAATTGGGTTTACAACGAGCTCGTTCTCGCGGTGAATTAGACCGTATTGAGAAAGAATCGCTGGCTTTCTTTGAACGCACCCGAGCGCGTTATTTAGAACTGGCTGCGGCAGATGACACTATTTTAATCATCGATGCGAGTCAAAATATTGAACAAGTGCAAGCCGATATTCGCAGCACATTACTGACATGGCTGGCAAAATAAGGCACTAATGATGAATTGGTATCCATGGCTTAATGAAACTTACCGTCAATTAATTAGCGCTTATCAGGCAGGGCGTGGACACCACGCGTTGTTGATTCACTCAATAGCGGGCAATGGGGCTGAAGCATTAAGCTATGGTGTGAGCCGTTGGTTGATTTGCCAAAATAAAGATGGTTTAAAAAGCTGTGGAGAATGCCATAGTTGCCGCTTAATGTTGGCAGGTACACATCCTGATTATCATGTTCTAGAACCTGAAAAAGGGAAAACGACCATCAGTGTTGATGCGGTTCGTAAGCTAACTGATACATTAAGTGGTCATGCGCAGCAAAGTGGTGCAAAAGTCGTTTCCATTCCCGATGCACAAGTATTGACGGATGCTGCGGCTAACGCGCTGCTCAAAACCTTAGAAGAACCCGCAGGGCAGACCTACTTTTTATTAAGCTGTGAAAAATTAGATAGCTTGCTGGCCACATTAAGAAGTCGCTGTTTAACTCACTTTTTACCGGCGCCTGACCAGCAAGTTGCGTTGTATTGGCTGCAAAAACAGCAGGCGGGTTTATCCGTAGAGGATGCAGTGACTGCGTTAACCTTGTGCCAAGGCGCGCCTGTTGCCGCTTTACAGTTGCTTGAGCCGGAGCAGTGGCAACGACGTCTGCTATTGTGCAACGAGTTAGAGCAGAGCTTACGTCAGAAAGATTTTTTAAAGCTTCTGCCAGCGTTAAATACCGACAATGGGCCTGAATGCATTAATTGGCTACTCGGGTTAATTGCCGATGGCATAAAATTGCAGCAAAAAGCAGGACAGTATGTTGTTAACCAAGATAAAATGGCGTGCGTCACTTTGTTGGCAACATCCATGAGCAGCTCGCAGCTATTAGATGTGTATAGCCAGTGGCAAGCGTGTCGTTATCAGCTATTAACCGTGCCTGCGCTGAACCAGGAATTGATCCTGACCAACCAATTATTACACTGGGAAGCGTTATTCGCTTCGCCTTCAAGATAAAAAGAGTAGACTATGTTTGTTGTTGATTCACACTGCCATCTCGACTGTTTAGATTATGAAAAATTACACACTAACGTCGATGATGTTATCGCAAAGGCATCTGCACGAGATGTCGGCTTTATGTTAGCCGTGGCAACCACCTTGCCAGGTTTTGAAAGCATGAAACAGTTAATTGGAAAGCGCGACAATGTCGCGTTTTCTTGCGGTATTCATCCACTAAATTTGGATGAAGGTTATGATTTTGAAAAGTTGGCGCAATTAGCGGCGGGGAGTGAAGTGGTCGCGCTCGGTGAAACGGGCTTAGATTACTATTATCAGCAAGAGAATGCGGCACTGCAGCAAGAGTCATTTCGTCAGCATATTCGCATTGGTCGTCAAGTGAATAAGCCAGTGATTGTGCATACTCGTTCCGCTCGAGAAGATACACTGTCTATTTTACGCGAAGAGAAAGTTGACGAGTGTGGCGGTGTGTTGCACTGCTTTACGGAAGACCAACAAACGGCTATCGATTTACTGGATTTAGGGATGTACATCTCTTTTTCCGGTATTGTCACGTTCCGTAATGCTGAACAGATCCGAGAAGCTGCACGAGTTGTGCCATTGGATAGAATTTTAGTGGAAACAGATTCACCTTACTTAGCCCCAGTACCGCATCGTGGTAAAGAGAACCAACCTGCGTATGTACGTGATGTGGTGGAGTATATGGCTGTATTGAAAGGGGTGAGTGTTGAGGAAATGGCACAAATCACCACCGAAAACTTCAACCGTTTATTCCATTTACGCGCTGGGCAATAAATAGATAACTATTAAATTATTAAGGAATTTGTCATGGCAGAAGAGACTATTTTCAGTAAAATCATTCGACGTGAAATCCCGTCTGAGATCGTATATCAAGACGAACTGGTCACAGCATTTCGTGATATCGCGGCACAAGCGCCGACGCATATTTTGATCATTCCGAACAAATTAATTCCAACCGTGAATGATGTGACGGTTGATGATGAGCTGGCATTAGGGCGCTTATTTACCGTGGCGGCGAAAATTGCGAAAGAAGAAGGGATTGCAGAAGATGGCTATCGCCTGATTATGAACTGCAACAAACATTCAGGACAAGAAGTCTTCCACATTCATATGCACTTAGTGGGTGGACGTCCATTAGGCCCATTATTGGCTAAGTAATTCATCATGAAACGCGCTGCATCAACCTTAAAATACGTCGCCACACTGGGCTTACTTATGCTGTTTCTCAGTGGTTGTGCTTGGAACAAAAAAACAGGGTTATCATTTAATGATCAGCAGCGCATCGTGATGGAGCCTTCCGTGCTAGCCGCGGGCGTGATTGTAGAAAAACCGGTGATTAAGGTCGGTAGCGTAACGGCGACCGCAACGATCAATATGAGCAATATTGAAAAGAAACCGGTCACTGTGATGTATCGCATCTTTTGGTATGACGAGCAAGGACTGAGAGTGGATTCAACAAAGAGTCAACCCCAAGTTATCCCTGCTAATTCGTCAGTGATGCTAAAAGAGGTCACGACATCCCCGCTTGCACGTAATGCGCGTATCTATGTTTTCTTACCTTCAACGGCTGGAGAGTCACAATGAAACGGATCTTATTGGTCGCAGCAGCAGCATTTATTTTGGCAGGTTGTCCGTCAGTCCCTCAAGGGCCTAAACCCCCAATTGTTCCTGTTGAACCGGGTGGAACACCGAAACAGCCTGAAAAGCAGCCGGAATTAACACCGCCACCACCAACAGACACAGTACCGATGCCACCAAAGCAGCAAACCATTGATTGGGCTGGGGCATTACAGCCTTTAGTCAATAAAATGGTGGCGGATGATGGCGTTGAAAGTGGCAAAGTCTTACTGGTTGATTCTGTCAAAAATAATACCAGTGGAAGCTTGCCTTCACAGGCAGTAACGGCTGCATTAACCAATGAAGTCATGAAAACCAATAAGTTTAAAGTGGTTCCTCAAGGCGTCGTCAGTGCTGCTCGCAAAACATTGGGATTGTCGCAGGATGATAGTCTGGTCACTCGTAGTAAAGCGATTGGTTTAGGGCGTTATGTCCAAGCGCAATATGTGATTTACAGTGTCATGTCAGGCTCTACCAAAGAACGCAGCATTGAAATGCAGTTAATGGAAGTGCAAACCGGTGAAATTGTGTGGTCTGGAAAACAGAGTATTGAGTAATCAATTATCACTGTTTGCATTACTTTCTGAATGCTTCCCAGCAGTTTTAGCATCATGCTGGGAAGTCTCTCCATTAGCGGGGTTATCGGGTGGCAGCTATTTAGTTGAATATCGAGACTCTACTCAAACCCAAGACAAAGCTCCCACCATTAAATTAATCGCCCGCTCAGATGGGCAAGTGCAAAATGCGTTGTATGTTAATCGCCGTAAAGAAGCGCATGTTCTTAAGGAACTGAAAGATTTTTCTTATTCCCCCCAAGTCATTGGGCGGAATGCCCATTGGTTATTATTGGAATGGGTTGATGGAGATCATCCTAGCCGCGAACAATTTCTTTCCTTTGAATTTCAAAAAAACTTGGCAGGGATCGTTGCTAAGCTCCATAATCATGACGTATTAAATTACCGGTTACCGTTACGTAATGAGATTGCTCATTATGGCTATTTAATTGATAATAAAAGAGTCTCTGCACGCTGGAAGCGAATACATCGTCGCTTCCTCCGCACGCCAATGCCAAAGGTGTTAAAGCTCGCACCCGCCCATATGGATATTCACCCGGGCAATGTGCTGTGTGAGCAAGGGGTGCCAAAAATGCTAGTGGATTGGGAATATGCAGCAAATACCGATATTGGGTTGTCCCTAGAAACCTATTTTCAATTCAATAGCTTGACGGTAGAACAACGAGATTATTTTTTGACGCAATATTGCCACACCTATGGCGCCTATAAAGATAAACCGCGTTTAGCAGAGCGCTGCCTACAATGGGAGCCATGGGTCAAATATATGACGTTAATGTGGTATGAAGTTCAGTGGTGCCAGCGTCAAGAAGCGCAGTTTTTAAATGATTCTTCCCCATTACGAGACTATTTTGGTCTTTGATTGGGCAATATAAAATCTCCGTGAATACACGAGAATTTGTGAAAATTAATCAAGTGAGGCATGTTATGGGTCCGATAATGCTGGATGTTCAGGGTTATGAACTGGACAACGAAGAGCGTGAAATTTTAGCTCATCCACTGGTAGGCGGGTTGATTTTATTTACCCGTAACTTCCATGATGCGGCACAGTTGCGTGAGTTAGTGCGACAAATCCGTGATGCATCAAGACACCGTTTATTGATTGCTGTGGATCAAGAAGGTGGCCGTGTACAGCGTTTTCGTGATGGATTTACCGCATTACCTTCTGCGCAAGCTTTTGCTGCACTGAACAACCAGATGGACGGCGCTAAATTAGCACAAGAAGCAGGCTGGTTAATGGCGGCAGAAATGATTGCTATGGATATCGACATTAGCTTTGCGCCTGTACTGGATTTAGGACATGAAAGCATCGCCATCGGTGAACGTTCATTCCATGCAGATCCTGAAATTGCAATGGTGATGGCAGAGCGTTTTATTCGCGGTATGCACAGCGCAGGAATGAAAACCACAGGTAAACACTTCCCAGGGCACGGCGCCGTCAAAGCCGATTCCCATAAAGAAACGCCACGAGATGACCGCCCACTCGAGCAAATTCGCGGCAAAGACATGTCTATTTTTAAAGACTTTATTCAGCGTGAATTGCTTGATGCGATTATGCCAGCTCACGTGGTTTATACTCAAGCGGACGATCGTCCTGCGAGTGGTTCACCATTCTGGCTAAAATCGGTATTACGTGAGCAGCTTGGTTTTGATGGCGTTATCTTCTCTGATGATTTATCGATGGAAGGTGCTGCCATTATGGGCAGTTATCCAGAAAGAGCGAAAGCATCATTGAATGCGGGCTGCGACATGATCCTTGTTTGTAATAATCGTGAAGGTGCGGTGAGCGTACTGGATAACCTACCGAAACAAAATGACAGCCGCGCTTCTAAGCTGTATCACAGTGGCCGCCAGTATTCATTGAATGAGCTACAATCTGTGGATCGTTGGAAGCAAAGTCACCGTCAATTAGTCGAATTACATGAAAAGTGGCAAGAACACCGTAGCCGCTAATTAAATCGTGTTGAAAATGAACCGATGGGATAATAACTCATCGGTTTTTTTTATCTTAAATTCACTGAATAAGTTACGGGTAACCTTATTGGTATAAATTGAATAGGAACAAGGAAAGAGATTGTCCTATTTGATTAGTAATACTGTATCTATATTCAATATATGTGTAAAAAACACGCGCCAATATTGGCTGCCACATGGAATTGACTAGGAATAATTCCTAGTTCAAATAAAAATTTGGCGTTAAATAATCTATCTATATGTGATAAATATTCTCCATTGTGACTGATCAAACCAGTATATTGCTTAAAAACAGGATGATTGACTTGGCCATTTATTTAAAATGGAGAGCTAGGTCATGCTTTAATATTATTGGTTTAAATAAAAATGTTATTTCACTTTAGTAAATAACATTTCATTAAAATATAGGCGATTAAAATAGCAAAATTATTGTTTAAATATGAAATTCAATTAATAGATGTAATACCAATAAAGTGATTAATATCACATCGAATGATGTGTGATTTGCAATGCATCTAGTTTGTTGTGACACCGATCGTGTTAATTGACACAAAATTACGTTAGCATACTTTTCATTATGAATATCAACCCAAAACGCTCCTTAAGAGTGTGGTTGAATATTGCCCAAATAAGTCTGAAATCATAGTGTGAACTTAAATCAAATCCGTATGTTTGGATTAATTATTTCGACTTATAAAATAATTAAATTTTATTCTTAATGCTCAGAAAATAAATTGTGCTTAAAGAATAGAGGATGCAACTTAAATTAAATAATCATTAAAGACTATTGCAGTAATTAAAGCTAAATAAAATTGTTACTTATTGAAAGATAGCAAGGTGTCATAACGCCCAATAAAAATTGGGTGTGGGTAGTTATATTCTAATAATCACGACTAGGTTTAATTTAAATGAAAGTCAAAAAAATAGCGTTAATATTGTTTCCATCTTGTTTCGTTGCGTTTGGGGCTAATGCTGGCGATTGGGAAAATGCCATCAAGGAAAACTCATTTGTTGCAGACTCTGAGTTAGAGCTTTCTACACGAAATATGTGGAAATACCTAAAGTCAGAAAACCGTTACGATGCCAATGAGCAGCGTTACAGAAAACAAGTTGCACAAGCTTGGGGTCAGAATATTCAGTTAGATTACCAATCCGGATATTTTGCCGATTTTATCGGGTTTGATGCCTCTTATTATGGCGCGATCAAACTGGCGGCAAGTAAAGACTTCGCCTCCCGAGCGATTTTATATAACGATGATGGTGAAGCGAAAGGCTATAACAAAATTGGTCAACGTTACGCTAAATTCAAATTAGACTTAGAATCCGTTAATTTCAAAGGTAAAGCGGGTTGGTTCACGTTGAAAAATACAGGTATTTTTACCAACTCCCAGCGTTTATCTTTAAACACCTATAATGGTTATTATACCAACACCGCAATTAGCGATTGGAACTTAGATTTACTCTATCTTGATGGCAAAGTAATGCGTCGTGATAGCCCGAATATTGACAGAATGTATTTCCGTGACGGAAATGGTGTCAATCATGATATCAACCATGTGGTTACGGGTGGCATTAACTACAACACCAAACCATTGAAAGCCTCTTACTTTATTGGTCAGGCGGATGATGTTTTCCGTCAACAAGGCTTAGAGATCAAATACAAACTAAACTCAGATATCACCTTATCTTCTCAAATTTATGGTCATGAATACGGTAGCGATGGTAAACGTACATCGACAGATACCAAACGCGGCAAACAAAACTTTGATAAGTGTGCTTGGCACTATGCGGGTGAAATTGAGTGGCGCGTTCCAGAAACGCCATGGACTTTAATGACAGGTATCACGCATACCACCGCACATAAAACTAATGGTGTAGGGCAATTTGCGCGTAACCCAATTGGTAACACCCGTGGACGTTTTAACTCACCAGCTTATGCAGATATCGACTATGTGCGTGATGGCGAAACCATGCTGGCATTAAAAGCTGAATATCAAGTTAACCCAACTTGGTCAGTCGGGGCTAATAGTAACTACAGTGAATTCTCTTACTCAGGTGAGCGTTTAAAACAAGGTCAGGTTGGCTTATTTACTTACTGGAAACCAACTGAGAACTTGTCAGTTTCATTAAGTGGCGGTATGGGTTGGCACCATCAGCAAGAGTCTGATAACTCCACACCAAAACTGTATGATGGTGAGTCGCGTCGCGCACATTCGTTGTCCGGTTCGATGACAACCACTTATCGCTTTAAAATGTAATTGGGGGCAATGAATAGATGAATCATAAAATCAGTTTAGTGACATTGCTGGTATCAGGTGCTTTATTAGCAGGCTGTGCCACGAAACAGAGCGATACCGTCAAAGTTCAAGTCATTGGTATTAACGATTTCCACGGTGCATTACAAGCGCCGGGGGATGGTAAACTCGGTGGAATCGAATCCATTGCGACACTGGTCAAGCAATTAAAAGCGGAAAACGCCAACACCATTATTGTGGGCGCAGGGGATTTAGTGGGCGCGAGTCCATTACTGTCATCGATGTTCTACGATGAGCCTACTATTGAAGCGCTTAGCGCAATTGGTCTTGAGACCAGTGCTGTCGGTAACCATGAGTTCGATAAAGGTAAAATCGAGTTACTGAGAAAGCAAAATGGTGGATGCCATCCAACCGCAGGCTGTGTGGGTAAAGAGTCTTTTGCTGGGGCTGACTTTAACTATTTAGCCGCGAACGTGATTGTCAAAGAGACCGGTGAAACGCTATTCCCTTCTTATTACGTTAAGAAATTTGATGGCGTACCAATGGCATTTATTGGCTTAACGCTGGAAGGAACTCCTGCCATCGTTACACCAAGTGGTACTGCGGGCTTAGAGTTTAAAAATGAAGCCGAAACCATTAACCAACAAGTGAAATTGCTTAAGGCGCAAGGTATTCGTAGCATTGGTGTGTTGATCCACGAAGGGGCAACTCAGCAAGTGGATACCAAGGTTAAAGATATTAACCGTTGCGATAACATCAAAGGACCTATTGTTGAGATCGTTAAGCAGCTCGATGCCGATGTGGACTTTGTGGTGAGCGGCCATACGCATCAAGCGTATAACTGTGATATTAATGGTAAAAAAGTTATTTCAGCACAATCTAACGGGACATTATTGTCTCAATTGAATATTGAAATTGATAGAAAAACCAACGATATCGTCAGTATTAATGCGAAAAATATTCCGGTTGAAACCAGCCGTTATGAGAAAGACCCACAATTAAGCCGCTTTATCCAAAACTATGAACGCATTTCTAAACCGATTGCTGAGCAAGTCATGGGTACGTTGAGTGCGCCTGCGGATAAGAAATTAGCGGCGGGTGGCGATTCAACATTAGGTAAGATTATCGCGGATGCTCAATTATATGCTGCTGCTACTCCAGATGCGGGCGGCGCCCAAATTGCCTTTATGAACAGCGGTGGTATTCGTGCTGATCTTAAAGCAGGGGAACTGACCTACGGAGATATCTTTACGGTGCAGCCTTTCTCGAATGTGGTCGTTACGCAATCATTAACTGGAGCGCAAATTAAACAAGCGTTAGAGCAACAGTGGGATCGTGAACGCCCGCAAGTCATGCCAGTTTCCCACGGTTTTTATTACGAATGGGATGATAGTCGTGCGGTAGGTGATAAAGTGATTGCAGGTTCCATGAAATTAAATGGCAAGCCAATCGATATGAAAAAAAGCTATCGTGTCGCTGCCAATGAATTTCTGGCAACTGGTGGTAGCCGTTTCTCTGCCTTTAAACAAGGTAAAGATCGTATCTATAGCTTGCCGGATAACGAAGCGCTGATGAAATACTTCAAAGATAATTCGCCAATTCAGTTACCGACGGACGAGCGTATTAAGAAAGTGAAGTAAAATACCCTCACAAAATGCTAGGTTTCCAAGCCCGAGAATAACGCCATTCTCGGGCTTTTTTGTCTCTAAGTTAAATAAAGCTGACTCGTTTCTTTTTTTTCAAAAAATGATTTGACGAGCGTGATCGTTGTCATAATAATCAACTAAATTGATTTGCATCAACATTTGGTATGACCAAATACCCAAGCGTGATATTCTTCAAACTCAAACAAAATAAAACATGGCGAATTAGTGTTATTTAAGTTTTTTGTTATTAGAAATCTTAAATAACATTAATATATTTTATATGAGGGGCGTATGACCTTAACTCAACCTAAAATCGTTGTTGTAGGCGGTGGTGCTGGTGGTTTAGAACTGGCAACACGTTTAGGACGTAAATTAGGGCGTAAAAAACGTGCGGATATCACGCTGATTGACCGTAATCCAAGTCATTTATGGAAACCATTACTTCATGAAGTCGCAACAGGCTCACTGGATGATGGTGTTGATGCTATCAGCTACTTAGCCCATGCCCGTCACAATGCATTTCACTTCCAATTAGGCTCCCTCACGAATATTGACCGAGAAAATAAAAAAGTGGTTCTCGGTGAATTGCGTGACAAAGACGGCGAGCTGTTAGTGCCATTGCGTGAAATTGATTACGATATTTTAGTCATGGCGTTGGGAAGTGCCTCGAATGATTTTGGTACCCCAGGCGTAAAAGAAAACTGCATTTTCCTTGATAGTCCTGCACAAGCTCACCGTTTTCACGATGAAATGCTGAATTTATTCTTACGTTATTCAGTACGTGATAATGCGGAAGAAAAAGTGAATATCGCTATTGTCGGCGGTGGAGCAACGGGTGTGGAGCTTTCTGCTGAACTGTATAATGCGGTGGAGCAGTTAACGAGCTATGGTTTTAAAGGGTTAGACACTGATGCGCTAAATGTGACGTTAGTGGAAGCGGGCGAGCGTATTTTACCTGCGCTACCTCCACGTATTTCAAGCGCTGCACACCAAGAATTGAATAAATTGGGCGTAAAAGTATTAACCAAAACCATGGTGACCAGCGCGGATGCCGATGGCTTAAATACCAAAGAAGATGGCAAAATTTATGCGGACTTAATGGTGTGGGCTGCAGGGATCAAAGCACCTGATTTTATGAAAGATATTGCAGGGTTAGAAACCAACCGTATCAATCAATTGGTGGTTAAGCCGACACTGCAAACCACGTTGGATGATAAAATTTTCGCGATTGGTGACTGTGCATCTTGCGCAAAACCGGAAGGCGGCTTTGTTCCACCACGCGCGCAATCAGCTCATCAAATGGCAAGCCTTTGCTATGACAATATCGTGGCATTAATGAAAGATAAGCCACTGAAAAACTACATTTACAAAGATCATGGTTCACTCGTTTCGTTATCTCGCTTTAGTACTGTAGGTAGCTTGATGGGGAACTTAATGCGTGGAGATATGATGGTAGAAGGGCGTATAGCGCGTTTCGTCTACATTTCCCTATATCGCATGCACCAAATTGCATTACATGGCTATATAAAAACGGGCTTAATGATGCTGGTTGGCAGCATTAACCGTATTATTCGACCTAAACTGAAATTACATTAATCTGTAGTTATCGTTTTTTCGGTTCTGCAATCGCAAGGATACATACGGTTATTAGTGAATAATCGTGTGTATCCTCCAATCAGAATAAAGATGTATTTAGAATAATAGTACCCAGTTAAAGCGGTACATATATTTTAAATATTTATTCATTAAATAGACGCCATAAAGTCAGCTAATTACCCTAATGAGTTTGGGTTAAGTGTGATTTAATACAAAAAGGCGACATATTTTTAATTTAATTCACTCTTGATACTCATTAATTGGTAGGATTTATTTTTTTGTTATAAAACAAATAAATAGATGGCTTTTTTATTTTATGTAATATATTGAAATGGATTTAGTTAATTATTTACGACTATTCGCGGTAAACTTATTACGCGTAAGTAAATAAGATGTATGTCTCATACTCAGACTAATCTAAAAAACCATATTTATTGTATGTAATTAATGTAGTTGATACTAGATAAGCTACAATAGCTAACACATTCACTATTTAAAAAAGGGCAAGCGATGAAGCTAAAAATTAAGTTGTTGTTAGCCGCATTCGTTGTTGTTTGCCTAATTGCTGTCGTTTATTTCTCTTTTGTGCGCAGTGACGAAGTGAAAATTGCCACTGTTTTATCTACCGAACCCATTAGAGCAACGCGTATGGTGGAACATGAAAACTGTTCGGTCACGGGTATTCTAGGCACATTCACGCAAGAGTCGTTATCTCGCTGGCACCCCGCACAACGCGAATGCAGAACCATTTTGATGATCCAATCCTTACAAGGAAGGTCGCTACCGCCATTTTCGAGCAATGAACCAAGAACGTGTGTGATCACCAAAAGTTTAGAGCAGATTATTGTGGGTTATGATGTAATTTACCGTATTGGCGATACGATTGGTAAGGTGAGAATGCCGTATGAGCCAACGGTGTTTATTCCTCTCAATGAAAATGGGCAGTTAGATTTAACCATGTCCAGTAAAGCAGCATGCGAAACCCTGCGCGAAGGGGCAAAAAGTATTTTGCCATTCTACTGTATGAAGCCAGATGACCTACCAAAAGCTTACCAGCCGTCTACCGTACTGGAAGTTAAAACGGGCAAAAATACCTTTGGAATGTTTGAGTAGAAAGAGAAACCATGCTTAAAAAATTACTGGGATTTTTAGGTTTCACGTCGCGCAATATTCCCTCGTTTAATGAACTCATGTTGAAAGCCAAAAGTGGCGACCTCGATGCGCAGTACGAAATTGGTACTCTGTATGATGTGGGGGAAGGGGTTGAAGAGAATGAGGAAAAAGCCATTGAGTGGTATCTGAAAGCCGCTAGCCAAGGGCATTCTCAAGCGCAATATATGATGGGAATGATGTATGAAACCAGTGAGCATTTATCCGATGATTCTCACCTATCCTTAGAATGGTTCCAAAAATCTGCGGCGCAGGGCAATAGCAATGCACTGGGGCACTTAGAAGCAATAGGTCATTCTATAGATAATAAAAAGTAGTCATTTATTGGTTAAAACCACATAAAAGAAAGCCATCGAAACATCATGAATCGATGGCTTTTTTGTTGTCAATTTCTGGTTTATGACGCTAGCTGATGCTCATCAAAATCAGCGACTAGCTGCTTGATAAAGTCTAAACGCGTCGCTCTGTCGGCTAAATCGTGGAAGAATTTCAAACGGACAGGGCCTTCCATGCGGAACGTTTTTGGCTGATTTTGCAGTAAGCTGATTAAGAACATCGGGTCGACTTTGTTGCGTTCATTGAACTCAATAAACCCGCCTTTTTCATGAGCTTCAATACGTTTCATGCCCAGTTTTTGTGCTTGTAAACGAATGCCTGCTGTAGATAGCAAGAATTTACCTGCATCAGGTAAAGTCCCAAAGCGGTCAATCAGCTCGATACGCAGCTCATCCAGTTCGGTCTGGTCTTTAGCACTGGCAATACGTTTATAGAAAGACAGGCGGATATTCACATCGTGGATATACTCATCAGGCAGCAGTACTGGCATGCGCAGTTCCACTTCAGTTTGCTGGCTGGTGAGATCTTCAAGGGATGGCTCGCGTCCTTCTTTCAGTGCATCGACCGCACTTTCGAGTAGCTCCATATATAAGGTGAAGCCGATGGTGGTCATCTGCCCACTTTGGTCTTCACCTAATAGTTCGCCAGCACCACGAATTTCAAGGTCATGGGTCGCCAGTGCAAAGCCAGCCCCTAAATCTTCAAGGGAAGAAATGGCTTCGAGGCGTTTTTGTGCATCGGTAGTCATGGCTTTTGGATGCGGCGTCAGAAGGTAAGCATAGGCTTGGTGATGGGAACGCCCCACACGACCGCGTAGCTGATGCAATTGTGCTAAACCGAAGTGGTCAGCACGTTCAATAATGATGGTGTTCGCCGTTGGGATATCGATACCCGTTTCAATAATCGTAGTGCAGATCAGGACATTAAACCGTTGATGGTGGAAATCTGTCATGACTCGCTCAAGTTCGCGCTCACGCATCTGCCCATGACCGACAACAAATCGCGCTTCAGGTACTAAGGCTTCCAGGCGCGCTTTGGCTTTTTCGATATTTTCCACATCATTATAAAGATAATAAACCTGACCGCCGCGTAACGTTTCCCGCAGAATCGCTTCGCGCACGACTAAATCATCATATTGGCGAACAAAGGTTTTTACAGCTAAGCGGCGAGCGGGTGGGGTCGCTATAATCGATAAATCTCGCATGCCACTCATTGCCATATTCAGGGTACGTGGAATTGGCGTCGCCGTTAAGGTCAGAATATCCACGTCAGCGCGCATCGCTTTAATGCGCTCTTTATGACGAACCCCGAAACGATGCTCTTCATCCACCACCAGCAAACCCAGATCTTTCCACTGAATATCGCTTTGTAGCAATTTATGGGTACCAATCAAAATATCCACTTTGCCTTCAGCGGCCTCAGCAATAATTTGCTGCTGCTCTTTGGCCGTTTTAAAACGCGATAGCATTTCGATACGTACTGGCCAATTCGCAAAGCGGTCGCGGAAATTATCATAATGTTGCTGGGCTAATAGCGTGGTAGGAACCAGTACAGCCACTTGCTTATTATTGTTGATCGCTAAAAATGCGGCGCGCATGGCGACTTCAGTTTTACCAAAGCCCACATCGCCACAGACTAAGCGATCCATTGCTAGTGGCTGGCACATATCACTCAATACTGCGTTAATCGCCATTTCTTGATCAGTGGTGGTTTCGAATGGGAAACCTTGGCAAAACTCCCGATACTGCTCTTTATCATGTTTGAAGGCGAAGCCTGCTTTCGCGGCTCGCTGAGCATAAATATCCAGAAGTTCAGCGGCCACATCCCGCACTTTTTCCGCCGCTTTTTGGCGAGCGCGTCCCCAACTGTCACTACCCAATTTATGCAGCGGCGCATTTTCATCGGCACCACCCGCATAACGGCTAATTAAATGTAATGAAGAGACAGGGACATACAGTTTATCTTCGCCTGCGTAGGTGAGGATCAAATACTCCGCGGGAATACCACCTGCTTCTAAGGTGATTAAGCCTTGATAGCGGCCGACACCATGTTCAATATGAACCACGGGTTGACCCGGGCGTAACTCTGCAAGGTTACGAATGAGCGTGTCAGTATTGATGGTGCGGCGTTGGTCACTGCGGCGGCGTACGACTCGCTCACCCAGTAAATCGCTTTCGCAAATTAATGCGCGGTGGCTTTCTGGTTGAATAAAACCATGTTCAGCCGCCCCAATCGTAATGGCAAAGCGGTCTTGGGTTTGACTAAAATAGTTGCTGATAATTTCAGGACGGATTTTCAGGCGTGCGAGTAATTCACTCACCGTTTCACGGCGTCCTTCACTCTCCACGGAGAACACAATCGTGCCATCAAACTGTTCGGTGAACTGACGCAGTTTTTCCAGTGGATTTTTACTTTGCCCTTGAGTGCTAATATCCGGAAGTGGCTGATAGTCTAAATTGGTATTGGCGGCTTTCTTCGGTAACTTTTCCGTAGACAGCTGCACCCGAGGCCAATTTTTTAAGTTCTGATTCAGTTGTTCGACGGTTAACCATAACTCGGCAGGGGGAAGTAATGGGCGCATTGGGTCAACGCCACGGCTTTCATAACGCTGTTGAGCGTCTTGTTGGAATCGTTCTGCAGGTTCTTGCAGATTTTGCGAAACAAATAGGGTGTTAGCGGGTAAATATTCAAATAAAGAAGGCAATGGCTCAGCGAAAAACAGTGGCTGCCAATACTCAATCCCACTTGGTAGGGTATTTTTACTCACTTGCTGATAGATATGTTCGGGATCACGGCGAACTTCAAAGCGTTCGCGCCACTGGCTTCGAAAACGCTCGATAGCGTCTTTATCGGTCGGAAATTCGTGAGCAGGCAATAAGTTGATTGCACTAACTTCTTCTAAGGTGCGTTGGGTATCAACGTCAAAGGTACGTAAGCTGTCAATTTCATCATCAAAAAAGTCGATACGAAATGGCAGGTCGCTACCCATTGGGAATAAGTCAAGTAATGCCCCGCGAATGGCATATTCACCGTGTTCAAGTACTTGCTCAACATGGCGGTATCCAGCTTTATCCAGCTCGTCTCGTAGACTATCGCGCGAGAGTTTATCGCCTTTAGCCATCACCAAGGCATGTCCCGTTAGAAAATCAGCAGGGCACACTTTCTGCATTAAGGTATTAACTGGGAGGATCAGCGCCCCTTTTTGCAGGGTTGGCAATCGGTATAGAGTGGATAAACGGTGAGAGATGATTTCTTGATGTGGCGAAAAATTATCGTAGGGTAACGTTTCCCAATCCGACAGTGTCTCTATAGGATGTTGGGTAAACTGTTGAAGTTCATCACGAACGCGTAATGCGTTTTGCATATCACGTGTGACAATCACGACAGGACCTTGATGGCGTTCAATCATTTCTGCGCATTCTAAGGGGCCTGCAGCACCAATTAAGCAGCCTAAATGGCGGACATCTCCAGCACGACTGGGCAGTTCATAACGATAATTTGACGACATAGAAATATTCAGCTTCTCATAGCTAACTAGTTAATTAATGATTAGTTAGGCAATTAAAAATTAATTAAACGACCCACAGAACTCATTGAGTAGTCTGAAAGTGATCTAAACAAATAGTATTTATAATAAAAAAAACCACAAAAGCGCGGTTGGGTGGTTCCATTCATCAATCGTACCCTTTATTATCCCTGAACACTTCGCTTTGGCAACAGGGACATTACGTTTTCATGCATCAATCTGTCTCACTCTTTATAGGTCTGCGCTATATGCGTGGGCGCGCGGTCGATAAATTTGGACGTTTTGTGTCCAGCTTGTCGGCGATAGGCATAACCCTTGGTGTTGCGGCATTGATTACCGTGACGTCTGTGATGAACGGTTTTGAACGTTCGTTACAAGATAGCATACTTGCTTATATGCCACAGGCCATATTGACCTCAAATACCGGAAATATCGATCCCAATCAACATCCCATCACGGACTTAAAAAACCTCAAAGGCGTTAAGAAAATCGAGCCGATTGTTCAGTCGGAAGTGGTTTTACAAAGCCGAACTAACGTGGGGGTGGGCATGATGGGGGGAATTCGTTCCGATGAGTCCTCCTTGTTGCTCGATAAGCTGATAAGCGGGGATCGCCGTGATTTAGTCGATGGTGAATACAACGTTTTTCTCGGTAATCGACTGGCAGAAACCCTCGGCGTAAAACGCGGTGACCAAGTGCGCTTGATTATCCCCGGGGTGAGCCAATTAACCCCAATGGGGCGTATACCTAGCCAGCGTTTATTTACGGTTGCGGGTATTTTTCAAACCAATGGCGAAGCGGATACGAGCGAATTGATTGTTGCTCAGCCTGATGCAGCGCGAATGCTACGTTATCCAACCGGAAATATTACTGGCTGGCGTTTATATCTGGACGAACCTCTGCAAGTGGATGTGGCGAGTAAACAGACACTGCCAGAAGGGTTAGTTTGGACAGATTGGCGTGAGCGTAAAGGCGAATTTTTCCAAGCAGTGAGAATGGAAAAAAACATGATGGGCTTGCTACTGAGCCTGATTATCGCGGTAGCGGCCTTTAACATCATTACCTCGTTATCCTTATTAGTCATGGAAAAACAAGGCGAAGTGGCGATTTTGAAAACCTTGGGGCTCAAGCGTAGCAAAATCCTGACTATCTTTATGATCCAAGGTGCGGGCGCGGGCATTATCGGGACATTGATTGGTACCGTATTGGGCACGCTGCTGTCGAGCCAACTGAACGTAATTATGCCGCTAATTGGCTTATTACCACGGGGAGTGGCACTCCCAATTGTACTCGACTATCCGGGTATTTTAATTATTGCGCTGTGCGCGATGCTGATTTCTTTGCTGGCGACGCTTTATCCTTCTTGGCGTGCGGCAGCGGTACAACCTGCTGAGGCTTTACGATATGAATAACCAACCACTTCTGGTCTGTGAACATTTAAGCAAGATTTATCAAGAAGGCGCACTCTCCACAGAAGTGTTAAAGAATGTCAGCTTCACGATGAATGAAGGCGAAACCATGGCTATCGTGGGTAGCTCCGGTTCCGGTAAAAGTACCTTATTGCATTTACTTGGCGGGTTAGATACGCCATCTCAAGGTAATGTGATTTTCCGTGGGCAGCAGATTAACCAGCTTTCTTCTGATGAGCGTGCGGCTATTCGGAATAAAGACCTTGGCTTTATTTATCAATTCCACCATTTATTGCCTGATTTTACGGCATTAGAAAATGTGGCTATGCCACTGTTAATTGGCGGTGTGGCGAAAGCAACGGCATTTGCGAAAGCCACCGAAATGTTAAAAGCGGTAGGGTTAGAGCACCGAGCCAATCATCGTCCATCTGAATTATCCGGTGGTGAGCGTCAACGTGTTGCGATTGCCCGTGCATTGGTGAATGACCCAGCGTTAGTGCTGGCGGATGAGCCAACAGGTAACCTCGATTTGCGTAATGCGGATGCGATTTTTGAATTATTGGGTGAGTTAAACCGTAAGCAAAAAACCGCATTTTTAGTGGTCACCCATGATATGAAACTGGCGAGCCGTTTATCCCGCCGTTTAGAAATGCGTGATGGTCATCTGCAACAGGAAATTACGTTGGGGGCAATGTAATGATTAAAATGCCTCTGACGCTATTAGCGGCATTGCGATTTAGCCGAGGACGCCGTAGGACAGGCATGGTGTCTTTGGTATCGATTGTCTCGACCCTCGGGATTGTTTTAGGTGTTGCGGTATTAATTATCGGCTTAAGCGCCATGAATGGCTTTGAGCGAGAACTGAATAACCGCGTGCTTTCGGTGGTGCCTCACGGGCAAATTTACGCTGTTGAAGCCCCTTATCAAGATTGGGAATTCGCCCAAAATGTGATCCGCAAAACGCCGGGTGTTCAAGGGGTCAGCCCCTATGTGAATTTCACGGGGCTACTTGAGCGCGGCGCGAACCTGAAAGCCATCCAGATTATGGGGGTGTCTCACGAGACCGAATCCCAAGTCAGTGCATTGCCAGAGTTTATCTTAAATGATGCGTGGCAACATTTTGAAGCGGGTAAACAGTCGATCATTTTAGGTCAAGGGGTAGCGAATTCACTGAATGTGAAAGTCGGGGATTGGGTGACTATTATGATCCCGAATACCGATGACAGCATGAAAATTCAGCAGCCTAAGCGTATTCGTGTCCAAGTAACGGGGATTTTCCGCTTAAGTGGGTTACTCGACCATCAGCTCGCCTTAGTTCCGCTGGCGGATGCACAGGAATATCTCGGTTATGGAAACGGCATTAGCGGTTTTGAAATTAAAGCGAAAGATCCTTTCGAAGCCGATAAAGTGGTGTATGACGCTGGGCTGAAAACCATGCATCATGTGGTGGTGAAAAGCTGGATAGGTGATTACGGCTATATGTACAACGACATTCAGGTGGTTCGCAGTGTCATGTACTTGGCGATGATTTTAGTCATCGGGGTCGCTTGTTTTAATATCGTCTCCACGCTCGTGATGGCCGTCAAAGATAAAAGTAGCGATATTGCGGTTCTGCGGACATTAGGGGCAAAAGACAGGCAAATTCGCGCTATCTTCCTGTGGTATGGCTTAATCGGGGGGCTGGTTGGTTCACTTATCGGCGTGGTGCTGGGGGTATTAATCTCCCTGAATTTAACCACGATGATTAAGGGACTTGAAGTGATTATCGGTCATCCTATCTTATCAGGGGATGTCTACTTTATTGACTTCCTGCCTTCCGAACTGCATGTGATGGATGTGATTTACGTGCTGTTCACCACGGTTGTTCTGAGCTTATTAGCCAGCTGGTATCCAGCAAGACGCGCAAGTAAGTTAGACCCAGCCCGTATTCTAAGCGGTCAGTAATCAACAAGGCGCGAGTGGCAACAGTCGCGCCTTATTTCATCATGTTATCTAAGGCTATTTCATCAAACTCTCTAGGTACATCTGCTTGTAGCTGCGGGTTTCAATTAGTGCTTCAGTAAAACCATAATGTTGCGCTGTAGACAGTAACTTTGTATATAAGTTGTCTAGCTCACTCTCATCGTCCGTCATAATCGCAAATTCAGCAAACCAACCAATACCTTCTAAGTAATCAATGGTGATATGAATATCACCCAGGAAATAGATGCTGCGCTGTTTCGCAATCGTTAGGTAACATTGATATCCCAAAGTGCTCAGCATATTTTTGACATGTTGGCAGTCTGCAATATCAATCGCTTTACACTCGGAGCTGCTTGGTCCTTTGACTATCCAGAGTTTGATCCCAGACGGCGTCATCTCCCGCACGGACATACTGATATTTTGTGCGGCTAAGTGCCCATCTTGATAATCAAAAAAGTCATCAACTTCATGATTATTTACGGTAAATGCTTCAGCGTTATCATTGATAAGCTGCTTAAGAAAAGTGTCAGAATTGGGTAGTTTGAACTTAATTTCGGCTTCAAATTTCCCGACAAAATGGTCACTCATTCTGTTATCCAAGGCTGTTTTAAATGATGGATTAGGTAGGTGGATAGTAACATAGGGAATGATGGCGTGGCTGAAGATAATGTTAAGCCGTATCAAAGAATAGCGGAATAATTAGGTACGAAAAGCTATTCTCGTACCTATGGTTTTCAATGATAAGGTTTTCAATGATAAGGTTTTCAATGCTAATGACTGTTTTAAACTCCAATAACAGTATCAAGGGAAATCGAATTCGCAACCAACAGATGTCCTGCGTGGTTAAGGTGGAGATGATCACCGGAATCATAGATTAATGCTAATTGCTGAGGATTTTGTGAGTCGCGCACAAGTTGCTCAGTGTCAATTAATGCGTCAAATTCACCGCTAGTACGTATCCATTCATTCACTTCTTGGCGAATAGCTTCTTTTTCGGGGGTATAGAAGTTATCTAATCCATATTCGTCTATACAACGTAACGGAACAAGAGTGACGCCGACGACGCGAATATTATGCTGATGCGCTATATCAAGTAACTGACGATAACCTTCAATCAACTGGCTAGCGGAAGGCGTCATATCCGCAGGCGCTAGGGCAGTTTGAGCAAGCCCTATATCATTGAGACCCACTTGTACAACGCAAGTGGTTACGCCAGCTTGCTCAATAACATCCCGAATAAAGCGAGATAATGTACTGATGCCAATTCCATCTTTGAGTAAACGGGAGCCTGATTGCCCCGCATTGATCACCGCAGTGTGTTGAGAAACGGTACGCTCAGCAAGAAAATCCACCCAACGGTGATAAGTTCCCATTTCGACACCATTGCCATCCACCATGGAATCGCCAATGACAACAATCGCTTGGCTTGGCGCCTGATTCTGGATTTCAACAGCCTCTAATAATAAACGCGAACTAATTGGCAGGCTTTCTTTCGTCGTTTTGGAATGAACGCCGTTACCCGATGTTAATTGAGAATAATGTCGCGCATCCCAATGAAAGGTCTCTACAAGCGTAGGGGCCGGTAGATAGGTTCGTAGGGTGACTTCAGACAAATCGTCAATAGGATGGATGATTTCATCACTGTACACCACTTGTCCTGCGGGGATAGAAACACCAGATTGCCCATTAAACAGAACAGGCGCACTCCATGATTTTCCAGATGGTGAGTTTACAACAATGGCATTTTCACCCAGCACTAAGGGTTGAGAGCCATAACGATTCGAAAACACAAGGCGTAATTGTTGTCCGCCTAATGTGATGCGCAGTGTTTGCTGTAGGGTTTGGTTATTCAATAAGTTTGGGATCTCCAATGGAAACGGAAATGCCTCACCGGTGGTGGGTTGAGATGTTGAAAGCCATGTGCAAACCCATGCATGACTGCGAGATGAACCGAATGAGGACATAGCGATTTTTTCCTAAAATTGAAGCGGATAATCAGTGGGTAGTTGATGCTGTTATAAAAGAATCAAACCCGGTCATAGCAACGTTAACCATCGCGAGCAACTGCGCTTTACTCACCCCGTCGCGAGCTTGAATCGAAATGCCGTGAAATAGTGTTGATATATAATCGCCAAGTGCTTGGGTATTCGTTTCCTTGGGTAAATCCCCTTGAGTTACGCCCTCATTTAAACGTTGTATGATGGCGATGGTACGGGCTTTCCGGTAACTCGCCAGCCAAGACATAATGTTTTCATTTTCACTGGCATAGTTGGTCAATGATAAAACAATCATGCACCCCTGTGGATGCGTTTGTTGGGTGTAAGTTTCGACAGCTTGGGTTAATAACTGCGTTATCGCTAGACGTGTATTTGGTTCTTGTAACGCGGTATCTGCAAAAGCGCCTTCTTGGCTTAGATACAGGGCGATAGCTTCGCGAAATAGGTTTTCTTTCGAGCCAAACGCCGCATAAATGCGAGCAGAAGCGATGCCCAGAGCAGAAACTAAATCTGACATCGACGTGCCTTCATAACCGCGCTGCCAAAAGACAAGCTTAGCTTTATTCAATGCTGCGTCTCGGTCGAACTCTCTCGGTCTTCCCGCCATAACTATGATCCCCCTAAAACATGATAATGATGCGCTGAATGAGAATGCGTTCATACTATCACTTCTTTGTCGAATGACAAATAATTATTGTTTATCGATTGACAAAGAATTAAAAAAACCTTTAACCTATTTATTGTTGATCGACAAATAATTAATGCGACTCGTGAATGAGTGGCTTTTTTACTCACATAAAAGTGTATGGAACAAATATGAATTCGGTATTTAAAAAGGTGTTGCTCGTTTCTCTGATGACGCTCTCTTTGCAATCAACAGCTACGTTAGCAGCAGGAAATCTAACTCAAACAGCCAAAAGTGCTGCGCTTCCTACCATTGAGGCGAATGAAGCCAGCTTTCAACATCACTATGTGAAAGTGAACGGGCAGCGCCTTCACTATGTTACCGCAGGGGAAGGGGAGCCGGTCTTATTGATCCCCGGCTGGCCACAAACGTGGTATACATGGCGCTATGTGATGACGGAGCTCGCTGCTAATGGTTATACCGCTATTGCTGTCGATCCACTGGGAACAGGGTATTCTGATAAGCCAGACAATGGCTATGATACGGGCGCTGCCGCAACTACATTACACGAAATGATGAAGCAACTAGGTCATACTCACTATTCAGTGATAGGGCATGATATTGGCATGTGGGTGGGGTATGCACTGGCCAGTGATTATCCCGCAGACGTGAAAAAGATAGCCTTAACCGAAGCGGTTATTCCAGGGTTAGCGCCAGCACCGAGTATTTTTGTGGATCCTGAGGAGAATATTTTCCTCTGGCATTTTATGTTTAACCAAGTGCGAGATTTACCGGAAACGCTGACAGCAGGTAAAGAGCGTGAGTATCTTAACTTTATTTTTGATCATTGGGCATATCGTCGTGATCGCGTTGCCGCACAGACGTATATTGATGCGTATGCTTCACCGGGTGGGCTGAGGGCAGGTTTTGCCTATTATCGCGCTATTCCACAGACGATTGAGCAAAATAAACTGCGAGCGCAAAAAAAACTCACTATGCCGGTATTGGCGATAGGGGCGGATCAGGCAACCCGGGATGCGCCGCAATTGACATTACAAGGGCGAGCAACCCAATTACAAGGAGCGATGCTTGGTGAGTGTGGCCACTTTGTGACAGAAGAGTGTCCTGAGCAGTTAATGAGCTATATTTTACCGTTTTTGAAAAAATAATTTTGGAAACAAAAAGGGAAGCTACGGTAAGCTTCCCTTGTTTTATGCCGAATCGCGTGTATTGAGAGAGATTAATACTTGGCTTTCTTGGTCATTTTATCCAAATAACCCATTACAAACGCTGATAGCACGAAGGTTAAATGAAGGATCACATACCACATCAACTTATCGTTTTCGACGTTTTTGAGGTTCATGAAAATCTTCAATAAGTGGATGGATGAAATGGCGACAATGGAGGCTGCCACTTTATTTTTCAGTGACGTTGCATCCATGGTTCCAATCCAATTCAGCTTTTCATGATGATCAGACAAATTTAATTGGGAGACGAAGTTTTCGTAACCTGAGAACATTACCATCACCAGTAATCCACCCACCAACGCCATATCAATGAGCGACAGCAATGTGAGGATCAAATCAGATTCTGGAATGTTAAAAATATCGGGCAGAATATGAAATACTTCTTGGAAAAATTTGATGGTTAACGCCAGCAATGTCAGTGATAGCCCCAAATAAATGGGCGCCAGGATCCAACGTGAAGCGTACATCATTCTTTCAAAAAACTTTTCCATGCAAATCCTTCAAATAAGAGAAATCAAAATAGTGAGATGGCGACTATTTTAGCCGTTAGGTGTGATGGGGATAAAGTTTTTTGTCATCTGAAAGTGAAAAAAATGTCTTTTTGATGATAAAAAAGTTATTAAATCGAGGTTATTGAGATATTTGTTTTACTTTGCAGGAGGTGAAGGGTTTTAGTATGTTACTATCCAAATTATGTATAAATAACATAATTTACCCTGTTTATACTTTCACTTTTTACACCGACAAATTCACTGCAAGGATGAAAGGAAATTTCCGATGTTGCGATTTCGCCGTAGATTGAAAAAAATAAGTAAAAATAAATGTAAACGCCGTCAGCGACTTCGTAATCGTTCTTACTACATTGATAATAGACTGCTCAGTATGCAAAACATTAACGTGGTTGTATTAACCGGTGCGGGTATTTCTGCAGAATCAGGGATTCAAACCTTCCGTTCAGCAGATGGTTTATGGGAAGAGCATCGTGTGGAAGATGTGGCAACGCCTGAAGGCTTTGCCCGTGATCCGCAATTAGTTCAGCGCTTTTACAATGAACGGCGTCGACAGCTGCAACAAGAGAATATTCAACCTAATGCAGCGCACTACGCATTAGCAAGATTAGAACAAGTGCTCGGGGATAGATTTCTGCTAGTGACGCAAAATATTGATAATTTACATGAACGTGCAGGTAGCAAGCGCGTGGTGCATATGCACGGTGAATTATTAAAAGTGCGTTGTAATTGGTCAAACCAAGTCCTCGAATGGAAAGGGGATTTATCCGTAGAAGAGCGTTGCCATTGCTGCCAGTTCCCACAGCCATTACGCCCGCATATTGTGTGGTTTGGTGAAATGCCGTTTGAAATGGACAGGATCTACCAAGCACTTGGGGAAGCCACGCTGTTTATTTCCATCGGAACATCGGGGCATGTTTATCCTGCGGCAGGGTTTGTACATGAGGCGCGTTTACAAGGTGCTCATACGGTACAACTGAATTTAGAACCAAGCCAAGTGGAAAGCGAATTTGAAGAGCGCCATTATGGGTTGGCGAGTAAAGTGGTTAGTGAATATGTGGATGATTTGCTGGCAAAGTTAAACAGCGAAGAATAAAAATAAAAGGGAGCTTTGGCTCCCTTTTTTATGGTAGATATCAAACATTCTCATCTAACATAGCAGGCATGGTTATTTCTTTTACACAGGTGGCGCTGCTGGTGCTAAGAATAAAGCGCACGGCATTGACCACATCTTGAAGCGGAATTAAGGCACCTTCACTTTTTGCAATCACTTCATCAACGGGCATGGATAACGGATATTCGGTGGCGAGATAACCTAAGTTCAAAATAGAAATACCAATATTATCTTGGCGCAAGGTTTCTCTCAGTGATTGTACAATCCCGCGTAAGGCATATTTGGTTGCGCTAAAGGTGACTTCTTTGCCATTATGATTATCCAGCCCCCACGTAGAGCCAATTAAAATAATTTTACTATTGGTACCTAAACGCAAGTTGCTAAGAAGTGCTTTCAAATTCAACAGGCAGGCGCTGATATTGGTCTGGATCATGGTGAGTAATTCAATATCGCTGGTGGACTCAAAATCATACTCTTCAGTAAAGGCGAGCTTTTCCCAAATGCCGACATTATAAATGAGGGTATCAATGGGTTTTTCGCCTAGCTGCTTTTTGATGATTGAGGCTGATTGAGTGTCACTAAGATCAGCGGGTATCCAGTGAAATTGCGCATCACCGAAAGGTGGTTCAGTGCGAGAAACACCGTACACAGTATCAGTTTGGTCAGGCACGCCTTCAACTAATGCTTTACCTAACCCTTTACTGACACCGTAAATTAAAAATGTTTTTGCCATCGTATTCCCACCTTAGAAATCATGCTATAGCGCATTTAGTTATATAAGATAGTCATTATATAACATAGTACTTAACGCGTTGCGTTATCCAAAAGTGCAGCCCAAAATGAACAATAAATTAAATTAATTAGTTATCTTCCTCACTCTTTAGCTGCAAATCTGATTTGAAACAATAATTGTTTCTGTGATCTTTCCCATAATATCCCCATTGATATTTAGGGGGAGGAAGTATGGACAAACTCTTGGAGCGGTTTTTTGAATACACTGCGTTTGATACACAATCAAAACTGAATGCAAAAACAGTACCTAGTAGCACAGGCCAGCTAAAATTTGCCCGCGCGTTAGCCAAAGAATTAAATATCCTTGGCTTTGAAAAAGTGACGCTGTCGGAACACGGCTGTTTAACGGCTATCATGCCATCCAATGTTGATTGGGATGTGCCTGCGATAGGTTTCATTTCGCATTTGGATACCGCCCCAGATTATTCGGGCAAAAATGTGTGCCCGCAAGTGCTTGAGAATTATCGTGGTGGCGATATTGCTCTGGGTATTGGTGATGAAGTTTTATCCCCCGTTATGTTCCCTGTATTGCACGAAATGATTGGCAAAACGCTGATTATGACCGATGGCAAAACTTTATTAGGGGCGGATGATAAAGCGGGTATCGCAGAAATTATTACCGCGATTGTGCGTTTAGAAGGGCAAAATGTTCCACACGGAAAAATCTGTATTGCCTTTACGCCAGATGAAGAAATCGGTCGTGGTGCACAACATATCGATTTTAAAGAATTTGATGCTCGCTGGGCGTATACCGTTGATGGTGGTGGCGTTGGTGAACTCGAATTCGAAAACTTTAACGCGGCCAACGTCTCCATCAAAATTGTGGGGAACAATACCCATCCCGGTAGTGCCAAAGGCGTGATGGTTAATGCGCTAGGTTTAGCAACGCGAATTCACTCCATGTTACCGCCGGATGAAACCCCTGAAAATACGGAAGGTTATGAAGGTTTTTATCACCTAACATCCATTAAGGGGAACGTGGAAAAAGCGGAAATGAACTACATTATCCGTGATTTTGACTTAGCCAATTTTGAAGCGAGAAAGAAAAATATTATTCGCATCGCGGAAAAAGTAGGTGAAGGGCTGCACCCAAGCTGCTATATCGAACTGACATTGGATGATAGCTACTACAATATGCATAAAGAAGTGATGAAATATCCGCATGTTGTTGAATTAGCTAAACAAGCGATGCTGGATTGCGATATTGAACCTGTTATCAAGCCCATCCGTGGAGGAACGGATGGTGCGCAGTTATCATACCGAGGCTTACCATGCCCGAATATTTTCACTGGTGGCTATAACTTCCATAGTAAACATGAGTTTATTACTCAAGAAGGCATGGAGCAGGCGGTGAGCGTGATTATGCGAATTGCGGAATTAACGGCTATCCATGCAAAACGTAATACTGATAAATAGTTTTGATACGTTCTTAATATAAAAATTAGTGATAAAAATGCCCCGATGTGAGGTGATGACATTCGGGGCATTTTGCTGTTTTTTGGCGGTTAATTATAGGAATAATTAGTCGTCAAAATACCAATATCCACTATTAATCAATGCTGTCATTAAGGCGATAAAATTGACATCGTCTAACGCGTCACCAAGATTTGCATGGTTGACGGAGTCGAAACGGCACAGGCTATCTGCGGCTTCATAGCATTTAGTCTCTAAAGACTCACCATTAACAAAGAATTGGTCACCAACACGAAGAGCGCGCAACCCATTGAGTTTATATAGGGTTTCTTGCTGGTCTTTCAATAAATTATAAATCTCATCTTGTTCATAAGGCGGCTCTGGCGGTGCCAAATCCAGCTCGTGACGTGATTGAGAAATGAATTCACCTAACCATTTACGGAATAGCTCAGGATCATGAATCAGTGATTCCATCATTTCGCGCAACTTAATTTGTTCGCCTTGCAAAATTTCAGCCGGATTATCACGGAAAGAAAGATCAGGGTCGCTGTAACGGTAGCTACCTAACTCATTGGAGATTAAATGATCAGCAAAGCTGCTCATTAATTCACGGGCATTGGGTGCACGGAAACCGACAGAATAATTCAGTGATGGCTCAATGGCATAACCTTCGTGTGGGAATCCAGGCGGGATATACAGGATATCGCCGGGTTCCATCTCTTCATCGATAATGGCGTCAAAAGGCTGTACTTGCAGTAGGTCAGGATGTGGGCTGTGTTGTTTCATTGGGATTTTTTCCCCAACACGCCAGTGGCGACGACCTTCGCCTTGAATAATGAATACATCATATTGGTCGAGATGAGGGCCTACACCGCCACCCGGAACGGAGTAGGAGATCATTAAATCGTCCATACGCCAATCAGAAAGGACACGGAAAGGTTTCATCAGTTGGGCACTTGGGTGGTGCCAGTGGTCAACCGCTTGAACCAAGATTGACCAGTTTTCTTCACCTAAATGATCGTAGCTCTCGAATGGGCCGTGGGCAACTTGCCAGAGGCCGTTTTGATGACTGACTAAACGGCTATCAACCTCATCTTCCATCGCTAATCCCGCGAGTTCATCAGGCGAGATAGGATCAATAAAACGCGTAAAACCCTGTTTGATAAGCAGAGGTCGTTTCTGCCAATGACTGTCCAGAAAACTCTGCCAGTCAAGATTCAGTTTATAATCCATCTTATTGTTCCCTAGTTATGACAAAACTTCCTAAATAGTATACCGGAAATGGATTGTAAAACAGGGCTTAGAGGGCGTCAGTTCACAGATTAGCCATCTTCATATGCGGATGAACGAATTATCTTCGTTTATGCCTAGCTATCTCAATTCAAGGCCTAAGCATCTTCAATCACCGCTTGCTGCCTAAAGGTGACGGCGACGCGAGCACCACCAAGTGGACTATCCGAAATAGTGATTTCGCCATCATATTGGTCGATGATATCCACCGCAATTGATAGCCCTAAACCTTGTCCCGGTCGCAAGGTATCAGCGCGTTGCCCACGCATAAATATCATGCTGCGTTTACTTTCGGGAACGCCAGGACCATCGTCATCCACAAAAATGGTTAGGCTATCATGATCAACAAGCGCGGTGACTTCCACAAACTCAAGGCAATATTTACAAGCGTTTTCCATAACATTGCCCATCACTTCCATAAAATCATTAGGCTGGCCTAGCCATGTGATTTCAGGGGAGATATCGACGGTGATGGAGACACCTTTGTTGAGATACACTTTATGCAGTGCGCTAGAGAGGCTATCTAAGATAGACGGCACCGATGCAATTTCCCGTAGCATCAGGTTTTCATCCCCTTGGTTCGAGGCGCGATGCAAATAGTAGCCAACTTGCTGAGAAATACGTCCTATCTGTTCCAACATGATAGGCTCTGCATGTTCGATGGTCATTTGCTTACCGGAACGTAGGAGCCGCAATGTGGACTGTAAGACCGCCAAAGGCGTTTTTAGGCTGTGAGTTAAATCGGACAATGTAGTGCGGTATTTGCTATAGCGCTTGCGTTCGTTGCTCAGCAAAATATTCAAATTTCGCACTAGGCCTCGCAGCTCTGCTGGCGGGTTTTCATCCAGCGTTTCTCGTTCGCCTTTTTCAAGGCTACTAATTTGCGAAATCAGTGACTTAATGGGGCGCACACTCCAATAGGCTGCGAGCCATAACAGTGGGATCACCAGTATAAAGTTAGCGAGTAACACGTAACCAAACCAGTCCCAGACAACGCCAGTGCTTTGTAAGTCTTGAGGTAATGTATCGACAACAACAATCGTCAGTGCTGGCATGGTTTCAGTTTCTAAATACTGGTTAACTGAAACGGAGTGCGTTAATGGCTCATCGACATTATCAATATCATTGAGTCGATGGCTGTAGTCTGGGTTATTGTTCATCAATTGACGCGTTTCATCGAAATCAGTATCAATTTCGTATAACCCATTCTTTTTTAACCAGTCGAGTTGAATAAGACGCTCGACGCTAGGGACTTCACGTTGGCGCCAGACGGTTTGCCCATTCTTATCATAAATAATGATCAACGAGGGGTTGTTCAACGTAAAGTTTGGGGGAACGCGAATATCAATTTTATTATCTTGCCACTGAGCAAGGCTGTAAATTAGGTTACTTTGGCTACGTAGTAAGGTGTAGGTGGTTCGGTCAAAACTGACTAAATAACCCACAACAGCCACAATCCCATAGGCGAGGGTTAGCGCAAGGATGACGGCTGACGTTGCACAAATAAAACGCGCCTGTAAAGAGAGGGGCTTGAACCTAAATTTACTCAGTTTCATATTAGCTGTTCACATCGAAACGGTAGCCTTGACCGCGAACAGTCACAATCACTTCTTGGGAATGGAACTGTTGGATTTTTTTACGTAAACGCCCCATAAGCACATCGATGGTGTGGCTTTCGCGTAATTCTGCGTCTGGATAGAGCTGGCGCATAAGGGAGTCTTTACTGACCACTTTTCCATTATTACGCAGCAAGGTTTCAATAATCGTGTATTCAAATGCGGTGAGTTTGACCGACTCGCCGTTAACCGTAAATTCTTTGCGGGAAAGGTCGATAACAAAATTTTCAAGTTCAAGCACTTGGGAGGCTAACCCGCTGTTGCGGCGCATCAACGCTTGCATACGCGCGACCAGCTCTTCTAATTGAAAAGGCTTAGTGACATAGTCATCTGCGCCACTATTGAGCGCTTGAACCTTCTCTTGCCAACTTTCTCGTGCGGTTAAGACGAGAAGCGGAATGCTGACATGGTTGCTGCGCCAGCGCTTGATCATGGAAAGCCCGTCTTCATCAGGAAGACCTAAATCCACGACTGCAATATCGGGATGGCTTTCATTCAGAAAATAGTCCGCTTCTTTTGCATCTTCAGCAGAATCCACTTGATGACCTAATTCTTTGAGTTGAACCGTTAAATGGTGACGAAGTAGGGCGTTATCTTCGACGATAAGAATGCGCATCTGAGAACCTCACATAAAGAAAGCATGCAAATGATAATATTATAGTGAGTATGGTAGAAAGAGATGGGATAGGGAACAAGATCTTAACTAAATATAAGTCAAACAGATCGGAAAAATAGTCGAATCTGAGATTTTTTGGAAAGGAAAAAAACAGGCGACACGAATGCCGCCTATTTTAACAACTATTGATTACTTGATTTCATCAATAAAATTAACTGCATAGCCAATATAGTTAGCTGGCGTCATCGCTTTCAGACGTTCTTTTTCGCTTTCTGGAAGCTCTAAACCATCGATAAACTGTTTCATGCCTTCTGCGGTAACGCGTTTACCACGAGTCAATTCTTTCAGTTTTTCATATGGTTTTTCGATGCCATAACGACGCATTACGGTCTGGATTGGCTCAGCTAGGACTTCCCAGTTTTGATCTAATTCATCCAGTAAGTGCTGTTCGTTAACTTCTAACTTGTTCAAGCCTTTCATTGTGGACTGGTAAGCAATCAGGGCATAGCCTAAACCGACACCTAAGTTGCGCAGAACGGTTGAGTCAGTCAGGTCACGCTGCCAGCGAGAAACTGGCAATTTGCTTGCTAAATGACCTAATACAGCGTTTGCTAAACCTAAGTTACCTTCTGAGTTTTCGAAGTCGATAGGGTTAACTTTGTGTGGCATGGTGGATGAACCAATTTCACCGGCAATGGTTTTTTGCTTAAAGTGATTTAAAGCAACATAGCCCCAGATATCACGGTCAAAGTCCAGCACGATCGTGTTAAAACGTGCAACGCAATCAAACAGTTCTGCGATATAGTCGTGTGGTTCGATTTGCGTGGTGAACGGGTTCCATTGAATGCCCAATGAGGTCACGAATGTTTCACTGAATTCGTGCCAGTTAACTTCTGGATAAGCGGCAATGTGGGCGTTATAGTTACCAACGGCACCATTGATTTTACCTAAGATTTCCACTTGTTCTAACTGGCGGAATTGGCGCTCTAAACGGTACGCAACGTTAGCAAATTCTTTACCAATAGTGGATGGTGTTGCTGGTTGCCCATGAGTACGTGACAGTAAAGGTAAAGTACGGTATTCGTGCGCCATCGCTTTAACTTTATCAATGATTTGACGCCATTGTGGTAGTAAAACTTCTTCACGAGCAGTTTTCAGCATCAATGCATGGGACAGGTTGTTGATGTCTTCAGAGGTGCAAGCAAAGTGAATAAACTCAGAGACCGCATGTAGAGCAGGGATATGCGCCACTTTTTCTTTCAGGAAATATTCTACTGCTTTAACGTCGTGGTTAGTTGTGCGCTCAATTTCTTTGATACGCATTGCATCTTTTTCGCAGAAGTTCGCGACGATTTCATCTAAGTAAGCGATTGCGTTGGCATCAAATGAAGGAACTTCTTTGATTTGAGCGGTTGCAGCCAGTTTTTGCAGCCAGCGAACTTCAACTTGCACACGAAATTTCAGTAAGCCAAACTCACTAAAAATAGTGCGTAAAGCGCTGACTTTATCACCGTAACGGCCGTCAATCGGGGATACAGCGGTCAGTGAGGATAATTCCATTGGTAGCAACTCCAGATTTATAGGTGAGACAAAATTTGTTTCGCCTGATTAGACAGACGGCTTCGAGAAAACATCAGTTGGAGGCGACTTCCACCAACTTGCTGCCAGAGAACTGCGCAGCGAATACCTGCGAGCAATGTGGCTCTAACTTTGGCTTGAACAACGGTATTTTTCAGAATATCAGGGGAGCCAGTCACTTGAATACGGGGGCCTGCGGGACTGACTACATCCACATAAATTCCGGCGAGTGCGTTAAAAACACCTTCAGACATCGGTTCGAAATAGCTGGCTTGACGCTCGAATTGCTCAATTCGTTGACCGAGTTGGTTCATGGCATTGTCATCTTTGCTTAAGCGGCGCTCTAATGCCATGATGCTAAGCATATAGCGGGTCATTTCCGCAGAGATCCCGCTATTACCCCCGGTTAACATACCCAGCAGGGCAGTTAAACCGGTTTTTAAATTCGCTTCGTCATTACCGAACACATCCAGCGTGGTGGATGGATTCATGTTGGTCAGGCTATCGACCATGGTTTTACCATCTTGCTCATTAAAGGTACCTTCATGAGCGAGCTTTTGTACCATCAGACTTGCTTGGCAGATACCCGCTAAAGCTAGCGTGATATCGTAATAGTTTTTAGCCACATTTACTCCTGAATACGGGCTTCAATAACGCCGCCACCGAGGCAGACTTCGTCGATATAAAATACCGCAGATTGTCCCGGAGTAACAGCCGCAACCGGATAATCGAAAGTGACTTGGATTTTCTCGGCACTCAATGGGGTGATTGTACAAGGGATATCCGCTTGACGGTAACGGGTTTTCACCACGCAGCGCAATGGCTCCGTTAGCGTTTGTCTATCGACCCAATCTAATTGCTGAGCAATTAAGCCAGTAGACATTAAACGTGGATGTTCATGGCCTTGCGCCACAATCAATTGATTGTTTTCAACGTCTTTATCCACCACATACCATGGTTCTTCAGAACCGTCTTTGGTGCCGCCAATGCCTAACCCTTTACGTTGACCTAATGTGTGGTACATCAAGCCTTCGTGCTGGCCAATGGTTTCACCGTCAACGGTAACGATTGGACCCGGTTGAGCAGGGAGGTAGCGACCAAGGAAGTCACGGAATTTACGCTCACCGATAAAGCAGATTCCGGTAGAGTCTTTTTTCTCCGCGGTCACTAGGCCGATTTCTTCGGCGATGCGGCGTACTTCTGGTTTTTCTAATTCACCCACAGGGAATAAGCTTTTTGCCACTTGTTCATGGCTGAGGGTATACAGGAAGTAGCTTTGGTCTTTGTTGTTATCTAAGCCGCGTAATAGCTGGCTTTTGCCGTCAACATCACGGCGACGAACATAGTGACCCGTTGCGATATAGTCTGCGCCCAGATCTTCGGCGGCAAACTCTAAGAAGGCTTTAAATTTGATCTCTTTGTTACACAGAATATCCGGGTTTGGGGTGCGACCCGCTTTGTATTCTTCTAAAAAGTGTTCGAATACATTGTCCCAATATTCAGCGGCAAAGTTGATAGTGCGTAGCTCGATACCGAGTTTGTCGCATACCGCTTGCGCATCTGCAAGGTCAGTCGCTGCGGTGCAGTATTCTTCGTTATCGTCTTCTTCCCAGTTCTTCATAAACAGACCGACCACCTGATACCCTTGCTGCTTGAGCAGGTAAGCGGAAACGGATGAATCAACACCACCGGACATACCGACGATGACCTTAATTTGGCTGTTATCTGATTTGGTACTGTTATTTGACATGGGAAATAGTCTCAATGCGGAAAAATCAAGCCCCATACTTTAGCACGTTGCCCCCTTGTTGCACCAGCGTTAGGAGAATAATGTTACTCGTAATGATCACCGAAGGCGGCTAAAACGCTTAAAGGATAGCGAGTACCTTCTTGGTAGCAGCGGATACTTTGGGCAACTAAAGGGGATCGAAGGCATTGGCTAGTCAGAATTTCTTCTGCGCTAACCCAATGACAAGCACTGATATCATCATCGTGAGGATGAGTTTCACATGGAGCATCCAGTTCAAGGGCGAATAAGACACGAATAAATTGGGTTTTATCGGGGGCTATCCATTGATGAATTTTAATTAATGTCTGAGGCTTACCAATAATGCCTGTCTCTTCATACAGTTCACGAACGGCAGCTTGTACTAATGTTTCATCGGCTTCAAGGTGTCCTGCGGGTTGATTCCATGTGGGTTTGTTATTAATCCACTCTTCGACCACTAAAAAACGCCCTTGGGCATGGACAATGGTGGCAACGGTAACATTGGGTTTAAACAACAGTGACCTCCTTCCATTCGCCGGAAGATAAGTTATCGAGCGTAAAATTCCCCATGGCGTAGCGTATTAATCGCAATGTGGGAAAACCAATATTGGCAGTCATCCGACGAACTTGTCGATTTCTTCCTTCATAAAGCGTGATCTTCAACCAAGAAGTAGGAATGTTCTTCCGCTCACGGATCGGTGGAACTCGCGCCCATAACCATTCTGGCTCACTGACTAATTCGATGCCTGCGGGTAGGGTGGGTCCGTCATTTAGGGTTAATCCTTGACGAAATTTTGCGAGCGCGCTTTCATCGGGAATGCCTTCTACTTGAGCATAGTAGATTTTTCCTGTTTTTTTCTGCGGCTGGGTAAGCTGAGCTTGTAATTTGCCATCATTGGTGAGGACTAACAGACCTTCACTATCTCTATCTAAACGTCCCGCGGCATAAACATCAGAGATGGGAATATAGTTTTTTAACGTTTCCCGTCCTTGCTCATCTGTAAATTGCGGTAGTACATCAAATGGCTTATTGAAAATAATCACTTTACGTGGCTGGGTTGGGCGTGCCACGCGAGAAGATGAATTCGTTGCCAATGAACGGCGTGGCTTTGACGGTGAGGATGTGTGCTTGGTGCGGTTACGGTTAGGTGCGTTCATCATTATTTATTGAAAGTCATTTATGTAATGCGCAATAGAATAGCGATATTTTGGCGATAAAGTAAGGCTGTCTTGGTTGGTTATTTAAGGGAGAGGTATGAGCAATCAACAGGCAGCTCTCCCTTGATTTATGGTGTTATTGATTTATAGCTTATTGATTTATTTCATCGATAAAATGAGAAAAAGCGATAAATATTCGTTCTATCAAATGCACACAAAGAGCGTGTTCTTCATCTGTATAATTAATGGTATCAATTAATTCTGCATCACTGCCCATGGCATGACCAGATTCGTGAGCCAAATGAATCTCACCGCAATATTTCAGTGGTATTGGCGATAATTTAGCGATTTGATTGACGTAAGTGAAGAATGTACGCCCTGTTGCTTCCATACTTTCAATGACAGCTAAGCGAATTTTAGCCGGTTGATTGACAATGGCGCTGATTAATTCATAAACGAGCTTACGGTTAGCTTCCATTTGTGGCGACCATAACCATACCAAGGTATCCGTAATAAGTTGTGACTCATTCATACGCAATGTGCGGAGATCATCGATATACCAATACCAATGGTCGGAATCTTCTAAAGCATGATTATTGACCGCTATCTCTAAATCATCTTGAGGATTTTCAAAGGGAAGAATGTATTTATTAATGTCCCCAAAGGCCAAAATAAAGAATGTAAGTTTCGGTAAAAATGCCAGTGACTCTTTGACGGGTAAGGATGGGTTGATGGGTTTTAGAAAAAAAGGATGCTGTAAGAAGATTTTTTGCTTGAGATTGATTAAGTCCGATAACTTTTCCATATATTCACCTTTTATATTATCTTGAATTAATAATTATATTTTTAATAAATAAAAGTTTATCTTTCTTAATCTATTACGGTATTTCATTATTTATTTAAATAGAATTTAATCAAATTGGCAATAATTTAAAATTATTAAAAATCAATGCGATTTTGGTTTGTGTGCATTAAAACCATTAAGTACGAATAATTTAATTAAATCTATTAAATCATAAAGATAATATGACAATATATTAATTTCTGTGAGCAGTACGAATGTTTGGGTAGAGTATTTTAGATAAGCTATGGAATAAGGTCGTTCAGTATTTAGGTGGTTATTTAGCTTAGCATTTGACTTTTTAGAGTATTGATGTTTGTTTTAATATTATGATTTAATTGAAGTTGTTTTGGTTTCATTGAGTGTTTGGACACGAAGATAATGCGTTAAATGCGATCTGCATAAAAGCTTAGCTTAGTAATCATTGGCGTTCGACGCAGATTGCAGTAGTATTGACAGGTCTCTTACAAAAAATTAACAAGCAAAATACGCAAGTGAAGGAGAGGTTAATGGATAGCAAAGTAGTAGTTCCGGCAGAAGGCGCTAAAATTACCATTGATTCAAAAGGCAAATTACACGTTCCGAACAACCCAATTATCCCTTTCATTGAAGGTGACGGTATTGGGGTTGATGTCACTCCAGCAATGTTAAAAGTTGTCGATGCTGCAGTTAAAAAAGCCTATAACGGTGAGCGTAAAATTTCTTGGATGGAAATTTATACGGGCGAAAAATCCACTCAGTTATATGGCAAAGATGTTTGGTTACCGCAAGAAACCCTCGATTTAATCCGCGATTACCGCGTTTCTATTAAAGGCCCATTAACCACTCCAGTTGGGGGCGGCATTCGTTCCCTCAACGTTGCACTTCGTCAACAGCTTGATTTATACATCTGCCTACGACCAGTACGTTACTACAAAGGGACACCAAGCCCAGTTAAACAGCCTGAACTCACTGATATGGTGATCTTCCGTGAAAACTCAGAAGATATCTATGCAGGTATTGAGTGGAAAGCGGGCAGCGCAGAAGCAGACAAAGTGATCAACTTCCTGCAAAATGAAATGGGCGTGACGAAAATTCGTTTCCCACAAGATTGCGGTATTGGTATCAAGCCATGTTCTGAAGAAGGTACAAAACGTTTAGTTCGCGCGGCAATTGAGTATGCGATCGATAATAACCGTGATTCAGTGACTTTAGTTCATAAAGGCAACATTATGAAATTCACTGAAGGTGCATTTAAAGATTGGGGTTACCAATTAGCACAAGAAGAATTCGGCGGTGAATTAATCGATGGCGGTCCATGGGTTAAAATCAAGAATCCAAAAACTGGCAAAGATATCATTGTTAAAGACGTTATCGCGGATGCATTCTTACAACAAATCCTGCTGCGTCCAGCAGAGTATGATGTTATCGCGTGTATGAACCTAAATGGTGACTATATTTCTGACGCATTAGCTGCACAGGTTGGTGGTATTGGTATTGCACCTGGTGCAAACATCGGTTCTGAATGTGCACTGTTCGAAGCAACTCATGGGACTGCACCGAAATATGCAGGCCAAGATAAAGTAAACCCAGGCTCTATCATTCTGTCCGCAGAAATGATGCTGCGCCACATGGGCTGGGTTGAAGCGGCAGACTTAATCGTTAAAGGTATGGAAGGCGCAATCGCGGCTAAAACTGTAACTTACGATTTCGAACGTCAATTAGAAGGCGCTAAATTACTGAAATGTAGCGAATTCGGCGACGCAATCATTAAGCACATGTAATTTATTGCTTAGTGTTATTAATAACGGGAGCTTAATAGTTCCCGTTTTTTGTGCCTTGAAAAATTCTTCTGCAAAACGGGCTACAAAATAAGCGCTATTTTATCGCTAAAACCTGTTGAAAGTTATATTAATTAATCCCGTTTCGTTTTGAACCAATAACCGCCTAGTGCGGTTTTTTATTAAATTTAAATAATTAAATAGGTATAAATACGTGTAAATCTTATTACCTAAAGATTATCTGAATGCAACGTGAAGAGATTTAACAAATAAGTGTTTATACGTATTTGCTGTTTTTTTATAAAAAATGGCGCTGGAAGTTAGTTTGATAAATGTTAATATGACTAGGATTATTTGTAGTAAAATTAATGATGTAAATAAAAATTAGAAAAGAATAGTTATAAATTTAGAACACAGCAAATTAGCAATTCTGAGGTATAGAATTATATGAATAACAAATGCTTAGCTTCAATTGTTCAATTGTTCAATTGGCATTATTTACCGTCTCTTTCCAATCTGCTGCATTTCAAAAAAATGAGTATAACCCGATCGTTTTTAATCTTGCTCAACTCTATGATTTTAATCCAGTTAAAGGCAATATCAAAGAATTGAATACCTTTGTTTATAATGAGGATGAAACCATTAATTATCAATCTGCATTAAAGGTTGGTCGTGATGGTTGTGTTGATAGTTTTACGATGAAACAAAAAAAAGATGAGTATTTAAATAGCATTGATAACTGGCTTTCAATCAAACGAGAAAAAAATAAATTGGTGGGTTCAGATGCGAATGGGCCAGTTGAAATGGAAGTGGCTGCGAATTGCTTGATTATTTCCAGAACTGATAGTAACGGAAAGTTAATATATCAGTACAATAATGATGGGATAATTATAGGCTCAATGAGTGCAGAGCCTAAAGTTCAATACAGCGAAAACACGTATAACAAAAATAACCTTCCTGAGACGATAAAATATTATAAAGATAATATTGTGTTCTCGGAAAGTATCATTAGTTACGGCAAGGACGTAACAAAGCCATTTGATCTTCAAATGGAAATTAAGGCACTTGGATTGCCAATCTTAGTTGTCGATTCTAAATGTGATTATGACAAGCAAAATATTGCACACAAATGCAATTTTATACTCACAATCGTATCAAATGGAAAAACAATAAAGTTACCTAAAAGAAGTGTTACGGAAACTGTATTTTACTAGCGGCTAATGGATTGAAGTAAATAGATTAAAGATGCTATGAAGAGAGTTTTAAAAGACGGTTAAATAAGCCCCTTACTTAATAAGGGGCACTATTTTTATGCTTTTGGATCTGCGCCAAAACGGTTATCGCCTTTAGTACCCTCTAAGCACATGAAAACGAGCAATACGATCGCACCAAATGGGATAAATGAGATTAAATACCACCAACCTGATTTTTCAGTATCATGTAAGCGACGGACTGATACAGCAATAGAAGGGACGATAGTGGCTAACGCATAGATCCCTAATAAAATTCCAGCAATCATTCCTAATCCACCCATTTCACCTGTTGTGTAATCAACAGATGAAATGATCAATGCATATAGAACCATAATGATGATCATGTTAATAAGAGTAAACATCCAATACTCTTTACGTCTAGCACGACCTTCGAAATTAGCATAGTTGTTCTTGATGACTTCTAAATACCAATTCATGTTTATTCCTTAACGAAAAATTGAGTGGTGAGTATAGGTAGAACTTAAATTTGTGTAAATCAGCATTATCTGTATATTTCAATATAACAGTAAGATAACTCTCAATAAATTAATTTATCTTCCATGAGATAATCTGTTAAAAACAGGCATACTTGCGAAACTTTACATTAATTCTAGCAGCTTATTTCACTTTGCTAAAAGATTGTGCTGGTTTTTTCTTATTTTAAAAATGTATGACTTAAATGAAAATAGTTTTATGTTAGAGATAAAGATAGTATGGCCGAGAGCATTTGTATGATAGCGCGTCTAAGCTCTAAATTTCTTGAGCTCAGTGAGGTAGTCTACCTTTAACTTTAAACGTAAGCACAGTAAAATTAGGCGCATCCTTCTGGTGGTGTTTTTACGTATAAAATTTCAAGTTCATTAAAATAAATAGTAATTTAACTATCAGAATAAATATAAAAATTAGAGGGCAGCATGAATATTAAGTTCTTATCACTGGCTTCCAGCATAACAACATTTTTTTTACCATTTCAGGCCGGTGCAGTCCCTATGGATAAATATAACCCGGTTGTTTTTAATATGGCTCAACTGTATGATTTTAATCCAGTAAAAGGCAATGTTAAGCATGTTAAATCTGTCGTTTATAATGAAGATGGTTCTATAAACTATGAGTCAGATTTGAAAATAGCAAAGGATGGTTGTATAGAAAGCTTTAGCATGACTCGTACAAAAGATGAGTATATCAACAGTGTACATAATGAGCTTTCTGTTAAACGTGAGAAGAATAAATTGATTGGTCAAGATTCTAATGGGCCAGTAGAAATGGAAGTTGGAAATAATTGTTTAATTCTATCTAAAAAAGACTCCGATGGTAAATTAACCTACCAGTATAATGCTGATGGTTTCATTAATAGCTCATGGGTCGCGGAACCTAAAACTAAGCTCAGTACGTTTCACTATGATGAAAATAATCGCTCATACAATGTTGCCTATTACAATGATAATAAATTATTTTCAGAGATTTCCGTAAGGTATACAAGTGATGAAACTAAGCCGTATGATCTTATTCTAGAAGTTAAAGTGCTCGATCAGTCTGTGCTAACTGTTGATACTCAATGTGAGTATAACCAGCAGGGCGTGTCGCATAAGTGCCAATTTGTATTGACACTTATTTCGGATGGAAAGCAAATTACATTGAAGAAACATAGTACGACGGATGCTTCATTCTATTAACTGTAGGTTAATGGGGTGCTTTTCTCCATAGGATAAAATGCAATAATCCCATGAGACCATGCCCCACAATATAAGCTTCGATTAACCCCGTGAGTGTTTTATGAATATTTCTCGCTTCAGGGGCTAATGGTGAGTTTTGCCACCATAAAATAAACCAAGTCACACCAGAAAGGACAACTAGCGCCAATGCACCCAATCCAAGCCCTTGGACACTTGTTGCTAACCCTTTTGGTGAGCTGTCGGGAAGCTTTAAATTAAATAAGCTTTTGACATCATTTTTTATCTGAGTGAGATCTCCCCATAAATAAGGATAGAAGTATTTAAATCCTCGATTTGAAAGGCAGATAAAAATGAGAATAGTCGCCAAAAATAATAAACAAAACCCAATGATAATGTGTAGCCAAGTAAAATAATACGCAAGCCCACTTGCTGGGATCACGCCACTTTTACTGACAGACATCCAATTGCTGATGATAATTTGGCCAATGACCAATAAAAATATCATGCAATGAGTTAAGCGAACGGCGGGTGTTTGATAAATACCAAAAAACTGCCAAATAGATTTAAACAGCTTCATATTATTCCTTAAAAGAAATCTTTCTCGATTACTCTACGTTGTAGTCTTTCTACTTATGAAATTCAATAAGTTTGTTTTGATGATAAAAATTAGATGAATGGATTTGCTTAATGTAAATAAGAATTATTTTTATTCTAATAAAAGCAGTGTGATTGAAAGTCATGTGAGTTGGCCAAATATAATATTAAGAAATGAAAAAATAATATTATATAGAGGAATAGGCATGAATAAGATGGTATTTGTGGAACAGGCATTGAAAGCGGTTCTTGGTAAACAAATTGGGGATTTGGTAGTAATTAAACAATTTTTTTCATCGGATTATGTGCAAGTAGTTGATGGGAAATTGATTGACTTCACTGAGTTCTGTACGCATATGCAAGTGTTAAAAGAAGCCACCGAGAGCATCACGATAGACATTAAGTCAATTGCAGAAGGTGAAAACTGTGTTCATACACAACATATTGCGAGAGCAATAAAGAAAGAGGGCACAGTGAGTGAATTTGAAGTATTTGCTTGTTTCCATTTGATGAATGGAAAAATTATTCGATGTGAAGAGCTGACGAGAATGTTATCAGGCTCAAAACACGATAATGATCTGGGCTCAAGAACATAAATATATTTGTAAAGGCAATCAGTATGAAGCCATGTAGCTAATATAAATGCTATTTCAATTAGCTACATGATTAAGTGTTATTTTATGCAGGGTAGATGAGTTGCATGCCGGCTCCGACCTCTTGAACAGGGGCGTGTTTCGCTAAATGAATTTTGGCAGCCAAGTCAGTGCAATGGCATGGGTGGATCTGCAATAAATTCTGTTTTTTAAAATAGTCACTGGTTTGGTTTAACAGCTCATCGGAAGCTTCTTGTAAATGAAACCCGCCAATGACAGTCACAATTTTGTCTATTTTGGTGACTCGCTTAGCATGCTCGACAATATTACAGATCCCTGAGTGTGAGCATCCCGTAATAACAATCAGCCCTTCGGAGGTTTTAATCGCGAGGGCGCTATCATCAAGAACATAATCATCAACGCTGTTGTTATGTTCATCGATAGTTTTACCTACCGGCTCTTTCCCTTCAAATGTGTTATTTCTTGGGATCTCACCTAAGAAAATCACATTCTCAGAAACAGAGTAAGCACCTTTGGTTTCAACAGTATCAAAGTAGGCTGTTAAAACATTTTTTGGGGTATTCGCGCCAATAACTTTTGAGTGATAACTTTTAGGTTGCAAAGCGTCTGGGTGATAAATCAATTTTTTGGATTGCTGTGATTCAACATTTCGGCGGTCTAAATATTGAATAAGGTGATTAATTCCCCATGTGTGATCATTATGACCATGGGATAAAACGAGGTCAGTAATTTGAGCAAGGTCGATATTGAGGATATTGGCATTGTTAATGAAAACGTCGGAATAGCCAGTATCAAATAGGATTTTTTTACCGTCAGCTTCAATGTGGTAGCAAACTGCGGGTTCACCACAGAAATAGCTGTCAATCAGGGTGTTGTTATCAACGAGTACAGAAATTTTTATTGTCATTTTTATCTCTTTAGTTGTTTCATTATACAAAGAGGTTATATCAGAATAATGGCAAAAAATATTCAACCATCGATAAACATATAGGGTGTAAAAAATCACATGTCTAAATATGTGATCGGGAAAGGATTGTTCATGAAAGCTAACTAGTCAATGTGAGTAGTTTAGAGTGATAATCAGTACAATTACTCTTAACCCTATTGAGTTTGCTATGATTTCTTTATTAATAAAATGCCTATTTGGTGCACTTGCTGTTTTAGTTATTGCGATCCTCTCGCGAAGCAAAGTTTATTATATTGCGGGATTGGTTCCTTTGTTTCCCACTTTTGCATTAATTGCCCATGTGATTGTGGTTCAGGAGCAAGGAGCGGAGGCCTTAAGAAAAACAGCATTATTTGGTTTATGGTCATTAATCCCTTATGCAATGTATTTAATCACTGTTTATGTCTTTGCAACCAAATTAACACCGTGGATTTGTTTAAGTTTAGCAACATTGATTTGGATAGTCACTGCAGCTGTTTTAGTGTATTTCTGGCAGCTTACCCAGTGAAATTTATCAATTTAACGCCTTCGTGGCGTAAACCAAATAAAAAATGCGATTTTTAGCATTTAAATTCATATACAACATTTCTGTGTTAGATTTGCACTCGAATTATTTTTTAGACGATTTATAATAATACTTAGTGTGTTCTAATTCGCCATTCTATAGAGAAAAATGTTACTAAGAGTCCTTGTATTATTATTAGTTGCTGGCTGTTCCTACATAGCAGGTGTGATGACAGAAGTTTCTTCAGATACTGAGATGGACGCGGAGAGTAAAGTCAAAAGCGCCGTTGAAGATTTTCTGGTATATCCATCAGCCGCAACATACAAAAATGTGAAATATCATGTCCTGAATCAGAATGAAGAGGGCGATGAGACTGGCTACTATTGTGGTGAAGTTTTTGGGTTTGAAGATGGTTTACCTTACGGATATAAACGATTCATTGTTCGTTTACATAAAAACAAAGATGGTAAAACAGTGGTATCTATTCCACTGGTTGAAAAAGTTGATGACATTGTCCCCGTTGAACAATTTGACCCGATCTGGGAACGTTATTGCAATCGATAGTCATAAATCATAATAATTAAAAGGCAGACTAGTCTTTGTATTATCAACTCTGCCTTATGATCTTATGATCTTATGATCTTATGATCTTATGGTTTTATTGCCAGTGTCGCTAGGAATGTCGGTAAGAAATTATCGATAACAAAACGAGGATTCGGCTGCCAATCTTCTTGAAAACCTGCAATGTTAAAGCCCGCCTGTATTTGCCCACCAATTAAGTCAGTCAGTGAATGACCAAAGACAAACGCTTCTTGCTTCGCTTGTTTTAACGCCATTTGTTCTTGAGATAAATGATCTAATTCTGAAAATGGCATGGTATATCGAGGTCGAATAATGGTATTTTCAGCAGAACTTTTTTCTTTATCATCCATAAATTCTCTATCACCAACAAATACGACAGGGTTAAAAAAACTTGAGAGCAATCGACCTTGCGGTTTAAGTACCCGAAAGCATTCTTGCCATACAGGATTAACATCAGGAATATATAAGTTTGAAATTGGGTGAAAAATAATATCAAATGAATTGTCTTCAAACATAGGGAGATGACGCATATCTCCTTGAATTGTCGTCAATGTTAAATTATCCCGCTTAGCCACCATGCTGTCCTGTTCTAACTGTTTTTCTGACAAATCAAATACTGTCACGATGGCACCCGCAGCGGCCAGGACAGGCGCTTGCTGTCCACCGGCAGAAGCTAAACAGAGAATTTTTTTCCCTTTTACGTTACCAAGCCAAGCTTTATTTAATGGGGTTGGCGTTAGATGAATTTCCCAATTTCCTCTTTTTGCTTCTTCAATTGTTTGGCTGTCAACCGGAGTAGACCAAGGTTGTTGAGATGCAGCTTGTTGATCCCATGCCTTTTGATTTGCAATGATAAAATCCGTCATAAAGTGTACCTCTAAATACATTAATTGAGTTTATTGTAGTCACGGTGAGATTAAAGTAAATAAGAGAATGTACCAGTAAGTACAATTTATTCTCCTATTGGGAAAAAATGCAAGCTATTTAGTTGGTTATACGTGAGAGCAATAATGAACAAGTATGGGAAGATGGTTGAACTTAGGGGGAGTTATTCGCATAATATATGCATATTTGAACTTGCCATTGGCTTATCATGCTTGCAAAATTTTATCCTGTCATCTTATTGGTTATTTCCAATGTATTTATGATGTTCGCTTGGTATGGGCATCTAAAATTTACGAATAAGCCATTATATATTGTCATATTCTTTAGTTGGTTAATTGCATTTGTAGAATATTGCTTCGCGGTACCTGCAAATCGCTTAGGGCATCAATATTACAGCGCTGCTGAATTGAAAACGATGCAGGAAGTGATTACGTTATGTGTATTTGTTGGGTTCTCAGTGCTTTATCTCGGTGAGAGCTTTACAATAAACCATATTATTGGCTTTATTCTTATTTTTGCAGGCGCATTTTTTATTTTTAAAGGCCCTTTTTAGTTATCAGCATCTTCTACTTTATAGAGAATGGTAGAAGATGCTTGGTAAAGAAGGGAGTTTTTACTTACACCCAACCTTTTTGACGAAATTCTTTAAGTACCGCAACGAACTGTTCCATTTCTTGTGGGGTACCTAAGGTTAAACGGTTCCAGCCCATAACAGGTGGAAACTCTCTGCCAACCATAATATTGGCCTCTTTCATGCGCTGTTTATAGGTTTTCACATCGCCTTTTACTTTGTGGAAAATAAAGTTAGCTTGTGATGGCGCATATTCTAAGCCTAATTCATTGAGCGCAGTTTCAACGATTTTACGCGAAAGATTGTTAGATTTAAGGCTATATTCTAAGAATTTTTTATCTTTTAATGAAGCAATGGCAGCGACTGCACCCGCAGTATTGGTGTTATCAATCGAGATAAACTCATCGACTGCTTCAATGATTTCTGGGGTAGCAATACCGTATCCCACTCGCAAGCCTGCTAATGCGTAAATCTTCGAGAAAGTCCGTGTCACGATCAGGTTTTTTTGTCCTGCTTTGACTAATTCGATTGCGCTCACAAATTGTGGATCTTCAACAAACTCGGCGTAGGCTTCATCAACAATAAAAAACTGTTTGTCTGAAACTTTTTTCATCCAGCTATCGAGCGGAGTATGTGGCGTTATCATTGCCGTTGGGTTATTTGGATTACAGATATAGATAATGGATAAACCGTCGAAATCATTGGCGATTTGCTCCATTTTTTTCAGGTCAAAACTCAAATCTGATTTTAATGGAACTTTAGTAATTTCTACACCGAGTGGGAGTGCATAGAGTTCAGCATAGTTAAATGTAGGATCTGGGGTAACAAGCTGAATTTTTATGCCTTCTTTTCTTGCCTTATTTGCGAGCATGGCGACAGCCGCCTGAATGGTTTCTGACGAACCATTTCCGAGGGTCACATTCTTGCTGTCTAGGCTATGCAGTGTACCAATATTGCCGATAAGCTCGGAGCGCGCATCATCAGGATAACGGAATGAACCTGGTAAGGCTTCGATGACCGCTTTTTGTGCATTAGGTGACATTCCCAATGAGTTCTCATTGAAATTGAGTAATAACGGATGTTGAGCATTCGGTTTGACGAGGGCGTTAGTATTTGCACTTGCTTGATTTAAAACTGAATTTAGTGCTAAGCCACCAGCAACAAGTGAGCTTGATTTTAGAAATGAACGACGATCCATAATGAGTCCCTGAAATATATTTATTTTGTGTGATTAGATTACTAGAAATAATTCAGTTGTAAATAAATATATAGTTAAAGTGATTTTTTATTCATTTTGTTATGTTTGTAAGGAGTGGTTTTAGATGGGGTTAATTTTTAAATTTATATAATTATTTGATTTTAAATAGCAATTTAGTTTAATGGTTATTTTTTGCAATAATGTTAATTATTGCACGTTGAATTGATATGGTTATATATTAAAATATACAACGATAACTAATCACAGAGAGATAATAATGAAGCTATTTATGTTTTATGTTGGTGGTAATGCCGGAAAATCCAATATTGAAGTACATGATGTGCAGTTTGCCGCAGTCAACACGCCAGAAGAAGCTTGGCCATTATTGCGAGATGCTTGGTTTGGGGATAAAGATAAAATCCATGTGAATGGGTATGCAGATATCAATTGGGCAGATGGATTCGACATCAGTTTGAGCAAAGAACCATCAGACAGTGAATACAAACTCTATTTTATCAATGTAGGCGGATATATTTCATCTACACTTGCAGAGCTGCATGAGTTTGATCTGTTTGTGGCAAAAAATGCCCAAGAAGCTAAACAAAAAGCAATTAGCCAACTTTTAGTTAATAGCCAGCAACAGCATAAAGATAATTTAAAAGATGTCGATGATTGTTTATTACTGCAAAAAGTTGGTGAATATTATATTCACCTAAACAAAAATGAGAATGGAAATAAATATCAAGCATTATGGCAAGGATATTTACCAATAGGTATAAATAGCTAACTTTTAGTTAATATGTAATAGCCAGCATTATTAAAGATATTACTGGCTATTGTTATACAGAGTAAAATTTATTGGACTTCCTGTGTGGCTAAGCTTGGTGAGATTTCAACCACTGCCACTTTCACCATGTATTTTTTGTTATTCTCACCTTTTGGCACTTCCGCTGTAATTTTCTTTAACGCCTCTTCTGGTTGAGTGGTTTGTACAGCTGTGGAGTATTGCATCATGCCTTGATGGCGCCCCATGTATTGCCCACGGTAGTTACCATCGCATGGTCTATCATACTGAGCTTGGTTAGATCCATTACACCAACTTCCATTGCCATTTCGGTGATAACCATTACCATGATAAGCAAATGTAGAGAAACTCACCGCTAATAAACTACCGATTAAAATAAGTGATTTTAAATTTTTCATTTTGATTCTCCTCTTTATTTATTATCAGTTTGTCATTGTGGTTTTTTATTTCAATCTGATTTACCTAAATATAGGAGGGTTTCATATTTCAAACACAGTTATTCATTATTTCCTCACATTGATAAATATTTGTTAAATAAATTGTGGTCGTATTATAAAGGCTGAGAGTCAATATTATATAAATCATAAAATTTTAAATGTAAAACAAATTCATTTTTATTTTGTCAATTAGATGGAGCTTTTTGTGCGGCATGAATATCGAGATACTTATTATTGACAGGGTAAAGGTGTTAACATAATCGATAAGCCCATAAGTGTAGTATGAGAAGGATTTGAGATTGAAACGTATAAAAAGCAAGCTACTGATAGTGATTTTATTGGCGTTAGGCGTATTTGCTTATCAGTTTTATACAACAATCGGTGATAGCGATGTCACCAAGCAAGCTGAAAAGCTTATCGAGAACAAGTTAAGTTCAGGAAGCCCTTTGACTTTTGATGATGTCAAAATTGTTCTGAAAAGCGAATTCAAAGAAGGTGAAAGTTACCGAGTCTGTGGTTTTTATCAAACCAGTGAGCAAAGTGATAAATTACCGTTTGTTGCTAGCGTCAGTGTACAAGGTGGAAAATTCTCTGAGCATCATCAATTGATTACTAGTGATACACCGGAACTACGCACTGCCATTGTGTCATTATGTGAAAAATCGCAGTAGTTTTCTCTGCGAGATTGACGGAATATCTGAGAACTCAATTCAGGCGTTCGCCTAAATTTTCCCTATAAAAAAAGCCAGTAATAGATACTGGCTGCTATAAATTAGCAAAAGCAATGTAAATGAAAATTCGTTATATACATTATCATATAACGCTTAAAAGAAAAGGACTTTTATACAAAGTTGACTAACATCATCATTAACTATGATCTTGATCAGGGTTTGAAATAGGGAGAAGGGTGAGAGCGATGAGTTCCAGCCTAGCGGTTATCGCGAGAGGCTGGAAAATAGGGCTAGAGTATTATGCTTTTAACCAGTGACCATGATGGAAAACATCTTCAACCAGTTCATGAAGAACGATATGCGCTTCTTTATCATCATGGAAGCCTTTGGTATTGAAGGTGGTTGCACCACTGTCATGTGTAATGAAAAGGTTACTACCTGGGTATACTTCTAAAACTCTGGCGTGCAATTCAGCAGTGAACGCGTCATAGGATTTTTCAGAGAGCGTTGAGACTAAATCGTCAGAAACTTTGATGTGGATTTCCATATATTACCCTTTGATGTAGAAAGCAAATTAGCGATAAGTGTATTGGTATCATAAAACATTAGCAATAATCTTATTATGATGATTGCAAAATGATTATTTTGATCTGAAATAGGTTTAATCGGTAGATTTAAAATACGTAAATATAATTCAATAAAGACGTATCAAACTATATTTAATATTTATCTTCAATGGTTATTCAAAAGAGTAATAATTAAAAGCCATCAATTAGTTATTCAATTTAAAAAGTACGGAAATATCATTTTAATTAAATACGCTTTCAGTTAATTAAATTTAATGTTTTTTTACTTATAACTGTAAATTCTGGTTAAAAATTGGCATGTTTTTAATCAATTGATTGAGGTTGTTCTTAAAGTAGTCAATAAAGTCGTATCACTTTGTTTTAACTGTTATTTAATTTCATTTTTTTATTCTGATTTACATGATTGCTCGCTGTCTTAAGTATTAAATAGGCTGATAGCCAGAAAAAAATTTACAGAGAAAGTAAAAAAAATATAATTCATGGGTCTTGTTTAATAACATTGATTATTCATGATGAACCATCATGGTTTTTATTTTTATGTTTTTAATTACTTAAATAATATGGAGCTAAATAACTCACCAACTAATACCTCTATTAGTGGATATAATAAAAGGAGCATAATTTGATAGAATTTATAAACTCAATCAGCAATCTTATTTGGGGCTCGTTATTAATTTATTTATTACTGGGAGCCGGTTTATATTTTACAATACGATCTAAATTTATTCAGTTCAGGCATTTTGGTCACATGTTCGGAGTACTGAAAAATAGCACTCAATCGGACAGTTCAGGTATTTCTTCATTCCAAGCATTATGTACCAGCCTAGCGGCTCGAGTCGGTACTGGAAATCTAACGGGTGTTGCTATCGCGATTACGGCGGGCGGCCCTGGCGCTATATTCTGGATGTGGGTCGTTGCATTACTAGGAATGGCAACGTCATTTGTTGAATGCACATTAGCGCAGCTTTATAAAACCAAAGATGACCAAGGTAACTATCGCGGCGGGCCTTCTTATTATATGGAGAAAGGCTTAAAACAACGCTGGATGGGTGTACTGTTCTCTATCTTTTTAATTATTGCATTTGGTTTGGTTTTTAATGCAGTTCAAGCGAACTCCATTGCACAAGCAACTGCTGTGGCATTTGATTTTAACCCACTCTATGTTGGAATCGCCTTAGTGATCCTCAGTGGCATCATTATTTTTGGTGGATTAAGATCAATTGCTAAAGTTGCCGAATTTGTTGTGCCAATTATGGCTGTTGCTTATTTAGTGCTGGCTTTCTGGGTAGTTGGTCAAAATATTGAGCGTTTACCTGATGTCTTTATGCTGATTTTCCGTAGCGCCTTTGGTTTACAGGAAGCCGCAGGCGGCGCTATTGGTTATGGTATCGCTCAAGCGATGACGCAAGGCATTCAGCGCGGATTATTCTCGAATGAAGCCGGAATGGGTTCTGCACCAAATGCCGCGGCGTCTGCGTCACCTTATCCACCGCATCCAGCTTCCCAAGGCTACGTGCAAATGTTGGGTGTATTCATGGATACCATTGTGATCTGTAGCGCTACAGCCATTATTATTTTGGCTTCTGGCGTGTTAGATGGTCCAGTGGGTAAAATCAATGGTATTGAGCTGACTCAGCTAGCTTTATCTTCTGCGGTGGGCAGTTGGGGGAGTATCTTCGTTGCGATTGCAATTTTCTTCTTTGCCTTTACATCAATCATTGCCAACTATGCTTATGCAGAAAGCAATATGATTTTCTTGGAAAATAACCATACAGCCGGGCTGTTTATTTTCCGCTTAGCAACATTGGGGATGGTGATGTTCGGGGCACTCGGTGAAATGCCACTGATTTGGAAGCTTGCAGATGTTTCGATGGGATTAATGGCAATTACCAACTTGATTGCCATCCTCTTGTTGTCCGGTGTGGCATTCAAACTCGCGAAAGATTACAACCAGCAATTAGGCGCTGGAAAAATTCCAACATTTGATATTAATGAACATCCAGAGCTGAAAAAACAGCTCAATGAAGGAATTTGGGAAAAAGAGTCAGTTGAGCAGTGGGTTAAGAACGAAGCCCATTAGTTTTGAAGCCGCTGATCGCTGTTGGCTGCAATTGACCACAGTTGAAAGAAAATAGAAGGCGCTTAGATTTGTTTCTAGGCGCCTTTTTTATTCTTCATTCTCTGGTCAATAAATATAAAAAACTTGCTTTATTGCCTTTAGAGCGTAAGGTTTTGGAGGAAAATAATAACCAAGATAAATATGAAATAAGGTGTTGATCAGGAAGATGAAACTCGGACGATATGCAGCAACATTTTACGGGGTCGTATCCATTTTATTGTGGAGCACGATGGTAGGCCTTGTTCGCAGTACGAGCGAAAACTTTGGTCCTATTGGTGGTGCGGCACTGATCTATTCGATAGGCAGCCTGGTTTTGGTTGTTGTAATGGGATTACCGAAAATTCATCTTTTCCCTAGACGCTATTTATTTTGGGGGGCATTTTTATTTGTTAGCTATGAAATCTGCTTTATTTTAGCGCTAGGGCTTGCCAATAATCGTCAGCAAGCCATTGAGCTGGGGATGGTGAATTACTTATGGCCGAGCTTCACAATTGCGTTAGCGGTTTTATTTAATCGGCAGCGTTTTAGCCTATTACTGATTATTGGGCTTATTTTAGCGTTTGCAGGTTTATTGTGGGTTATCTCTGGGGATCAACCTTTGTCCCTAAATGCGATTCTTTCAAATATTCAAAGCAACCCGCTTAGCTACGCTTTAGCCTTTGTTGGTGCACTGCTGTGGGCTTTTTATAGCAATATTACGAAACGAATGTCGAATGGCTGCAATGGTATGGTGCTGTTTTTTATCATGACATCGGTCGGATTGTGGATCTTATTTATCTTCTCGACGCCAGCGCCATTTAATATCAATGTGAATAGTGTCAGTTTGTTATTTGTTACTGCCATTGCAACCGGTGGGGCAAATGCGCTTTGGACTGTGGCAATCATCAAAGGCAATGTGGCTTTTCTTGGGACATTGTCCTATTTCACTCCAGTGATCTCTACGGCATTCTCTTCAATGTTATTGAGCACCGCATTAACTCTGGGCTTCTGGCAAGGTGTCTTGATGGTAACCATAGGGTCAATCACCTGTTTTATTGCCACAAGGCGCTGAGTTAAATTTTGGGGGGTGCGTGCTCATGCTAAAAAATAAAAGCTGAATGTCAGCGATATGCCAACATTCGGCTTTTAAATATCAAAATTAAGCTAAGTTTTGCTCAGCAATAGGCTCGCTTTTTGCGGTCAATTTGCCGATAAACATCGAGATAATAAACGCGATAATTCCAGGGATTAACCACCCCATACCTTGCTCAAACAGCGGTAAGTAGGTGATCAGGTTTGCTTTTACCGTCTCATTAAGCAGTTTCATATTATTGAGCGTATCAAACAAACTCATCAGAACTACGACAGCAATGGTGATCCCATAAGTGACTCGAGGAGCAGCCATAAACTTGCGCGCAAATTGCAGGAACACGATAGTGACCGATGAAGGATAAATCATCAGCAGCGCCGGAATGGTGACGCGCAATAAGGTGTCGAGACCAAACGTGGACACGACGGTGGTTAGCATTGTGAAGAAAACCACCCAGAAGCGATAACCTAAACGGTGATGGAAAGTCGCAAAGTAATCCGCACAGGCGCTGGTCACACCCACTAACGTGGTCATGCTTGCCAGTAATACAATTCCGCACATGATCCACGTACCGACTGCACCAAACAGGACATCGACGTAACGAGAGAAGATCTGTCCGCCATTGGTGGCTGTATTCGCCACTTGTTCACTGGTCGCGCCTAAATAGAACAGGCAGATATACAATGCCGCGAGTAAGCTTACTGAAATTAAACCCGCTTTAATGGTGATAGTCGCGACTTGGCGAGGTTCAGTGATCTGTTTCGAAGCCAATGCACGCGCCACAATCCCACCAAACGCCATCGCAGAAAGTACATCCATGGTTTGATAGCCATCAATTACACCGCCAAAGAAGGCGAATTCAGCATACTGTTTAACAGGCGGATTCATGTCAGAAAGCGGGTTAATGACCACGGCAATTCCCACAACCACTAACAAAATAAGTAACGCTGGAGTCATAAACTTACCAATCGCGCTGATCATGGTGCCTTGCTTCAACATGAAGAACATCGAGGTAAAGTTAAAAATGAGTGCGAAAGTGAGATGCGAGAATGTACTTTTTTCAACAAAGCCTAATGGTAAGAAGCCCATTTCAAACGCGGTATTCGTTACCCTTGGCATCGCAAATGTGGAGCCGACGATTAAGTAGAGTGCAACCCAAAAAATGACGGCAACCCATTTGGGTAAATCAACAGACAGCTTTTCACCACGCCCTTTTACTGCAACCGTTACCAAGGTTAGGAAAGGTAACAGAACACCGGTGATCAGAAAGCCTAATGAGGTATCAAACCAGTCTGTCCCTGATTGATAGCCAGCCATGGGTGGAAAGATGATATTTCCCGCGCCTAGAAATAAGGCGAATACCATCATCCCCAGAATTAACATATCTTTAGTCGAAAACATTTTACTACCTGTTAGTGATGTGGGTTTTATTGTACTTATAGTTGAATGACAATTTTTGAAAGAGGCAGATAGTATCAAATTTGGAAGAGTAAGTAAGGTGAAGGATAAAATAGTTCTAAAAGGAGTGCAGGAGATGGATATGCCAGAATGGGGATGTCTAGGCATATCCCGTTAAATTGTATTTTGGTCTAGAGATTTGAACTCTAAATTAACCGCTCACTAGATAATAAATTTGTTTATTGCGACAGCAACGCCATCACAATCGTTGGTGTCGGTGACAAATTTCACTATTTCACGAATATGTGGTGCAGCATTTCCCATTGCAACCGAAACACTCGAATACTGTAGCATGGCAACATCATTATTTTGGTCACCGATGCTCATGACTTTGTCTGGCGTGAGGGATAATTTTTCACATAACACTTTCAGCGCAGAGCCTTTGCTTGCATCCTTATTCGAAACTTCGAGAAAATAAGGGCTGGTTTTGATTAGCGAATAGTTTTCAAAGGTATTTTCAGGAATATAGCTAATACCCACATCCAGTTTCTCAGGATGGTCAATAATCATGATTTTGGTAAAACTGAGCGAGCTATCCATTTCGTTAACGGGGCAATAGACCAGAGGTGTATTGGTGAAATAGGCATCATGAATGGTATAGCGGCTAATATGGCGATTAGCGGTGAACATGGTGTTATCCGCAAGGGCGTGCATATGGACCCCCACGTTGTTAGCCAGATCAGCAAAATATTGATAATCTTCAAAATCTAACAGATTTTCATACAGGTGGCTGCCATCATTGGCTTGATGGATCACGCTGCCATTGTTACTGATGCAGTAGTTGCTGGCAGTATCTAATCCAAGTTCTTGAAGGTAAGGTAAAATGCCAGAATAGGGGCGACCTGAGGCAAGGACAATTCGCACACCTTGTTTGTGCGCGCGGGTAATGGATTCTTTCACTGCGGGAGAAATTTGGTGCTGCGAATTGAGTAACGTGCCATCTAAATCAATGGCGACCAGTTTGATTGACATCAATGCCTCCTAAAATAGAACTTTTACACGTACCTTACTCTGATTATCGAGAATGTAAATTATCTAAGAGGGCAACGAATAAGTTGCTCAGTAAAAAGGATGAGAATGCCCATGTTTTATCGCATTAAAACTGAAAAAATGCAGGTTAATGCGCGTAAAACAAATTCACTCATCATCCGGGGTTAGGTGTAATGGCTCTTTTACATCCAAATGAATTTGGTCATTTTGACGGAAATCAAACGGTGTAATGCCATATTCTTTGCGGAACATATAGGTAAAATGAGATTGCGAGCCGAAGCCAAAATCTAACGCAATATCAAAAATGCTTTGGCTGCTATTTCTTAATAAATATACGGCGCCAGCCAGTCGACGTTGACGGATATATTTTCCTAAGGATATCCCTGTGACTTCCTTAAAGATTTTTTGCATATGCCAAAGGGAATACCCAGAATAGGCAGCGAGTTCTTCCAAGTGGATGACTCGACCTAAATGCTCTTCAATCCATTTACTTAGAGCATTAACAAGTGCTACGTGGTTATCTTGTGCCATCTCAAATTCATTCTTATTTTACGGTAACTGAAGTATACACAACTTCATTTCACCATGACAAAGGTTGGTTGTGCGGTATTACTGATTTATGTATAAAAATCACACAACAATAGCCAGTTATTTATCAAGAGCTGCAAAAATAAACAATTGTTTTCTTGAAAACGATGAATAGCCCATTTTACGCAACTAAAGACGGTAATATCGATTAATATTGCCAGATGATGTGACTATTAAGAACCCCATTATCTATGCGAAATATGCTATTAATCATCAGCATTGTAATTATTTGTGCTTTTTTATACCTCTTAGCGATGAATAATCTCTGCGATCAGGGTGGGGATGACTTTCAACTCGGCGTTTGCCGCGTGACGGGTTTGTTACCATTTTGAGTTTGCATTTTGCAACGTCTTACTGGATATTAGTTTGTCATTATTTGGAAACATTAGAAGACAGGCAGAAAGCCAGCTTTACAGTGGTGTAATTGCGAGTGGAGTTCATGCAAAAATTCAAATAAACTTGCGTGATTATCACAGCTGTGGACGATAACAAAAAGCTAGAGGACGAAGGGTAAAGATATGGCGCAACAGACGTTAAAGCGCGGATTGAAAAACAGGCATATTCAGTTAATTGCCTTGGGGGGCGCTGTCGGTACAGGGCTATTTTTAGGGATAGCAACCACTATCCAAATGGCAGGTCCGTCGGTATTACTCGGGTATGCATTGTGTGGATTTATCGCTTTTCTGATCATGCGTCAGTTAGGTGAAATGATTGTTCAAGAGCCTGTTGCAGGGTCATTTAGCCATTTCGCATTCAAATATTGGGGCGGTTTTGCCGGATTCCTCTCGGGTTGGAACTACTGGGTGATGTTTATCCTCGTGGGGATGACTGAACTGACTGCGGCGGGTAAATATATGCAGCATTGGTGGCCTGAGTTACCTATTTGGGTTTCGGCGCTGGTGTTTTTTATTGCAGTTAATGCGATTAACCTGATTAACGTTCGCTCCTACGGGGAAACAGAGTTTTGGTTTGCGCTGATCAAAGTTGTTGCGGTTATCGCGATGATTTTATTTGGCTGTTACTTGCTGTTTAGTGGCCATGGCGGCCCTCAAGCCAAAGTAAGTAACTTGTGGGAATACGGCGGCTTCTTTGCCAAAGGCTATAACGGGCTATTGGTTGCGCTGGCGATTATTATGTTCTCATTTGGTGGACTGGAGTTAGTCGGGATCACCGCAGCAGAAGCGGAAGATCCAGATAAAAGCATTCCAAAAGCCATCAACCAAGTAGTTTACCGTATCTTAATATTCTATATCGGCTCATTGGCGGTATTACTGGCGCTGTATCCATGGGTACAACTGGATGGTAAAACTAGCCCATTCGTACTGATTTTCCATGAGTTGGGTGACTTGCTTGTTGCCAACGCATTGAACGTGGTGATTTTGATTGCTGCGCTGTCGGTTTATAACAGTGGTGCTTATTGTACTAGCCGCATGCTGTATGGTTTAGCACAACAAGGTAACGCACCGCGCTTTATGGCAAAAGTGAATAAAGGCGGCGTGCCTGTAATGGCGCTAATTATTTCAGGTATCGCGACTTCTGGCGGGATCTTGATTAACTTTGTGATGGAAGGCAAGGCGTTTGAATTACTGATGTCCTTAGTGGTAACAACGCTGGTGCTAAACTGGATTATGATTTGTGTTTCTAACTTGAAGTTTAGAGCCGCGATGAATAAACAGGGCATTGAAACGAAGTTTAAGAGTATTTGGTATCCGTTTGGTAACTATCTATGTTTAGCGTTCTTGTCGCTGATCTTGATTATTATTCTGACAATGGATGGGTTACGCGTTTCTGTACTGATTATGCCTCTCTGGGTCGCGGTTCTGTGGGTTGGTTATCAATTCTCAGGTGCCAAAAAACAAGGTGTAGAGAGCAAGGCTGCATAAGTAAAAAGTCTTGATAAATAAAAAACAAAAAACCGGTAAGATGCTTAATCTACCGGTTTTTTTATGCGCTTATTTTCTGTTAAATCAGTTCTGCTAAATCAGTTTCTAGCGAGATGAGCGTAAGCTCAAGCGCTTACCACTGCCAACGTAACCAAGCAAACAGGACGTTACCGTTATTGTATGTTCCTGGAATATAGGTCGCTTGAACAGAAAGCTTATCATATTCAATAGAAACTAAAGGCAGGGGTGCAGGGAGTGGAATATAGCTATATTCTTCACGTGCGGTGATACCTAATGTGAAACCTGCTCCCATACGGAAGCCATCAAGGTCACCTGGGATCCACATTTTTTGGAAACCATAACCTACGATTGGCTCGACTTTATTATGGGAATCCATAAATGCCATCGCGTAGAGCGCATGCCAGTCATTATCTTCATCATAACGATATTTACCGATACCAAAGCCCCATGGCTCTTCATTATAGGTATCTGTTTTTTCTTTATCGTACATAAGACGGTTATGCCAAGTGAAGAACGGGATATACAGCTCATATTTGTCAGAATCCCAAGTGGTACTGACATTATTGGTGAATTTATCCCATAAACCGACTGACTGCTCTTCAGCCAACGCAGGTGATGACATGCAGATTGAAGCGCTCAGAATTGCCGATGCGCCTACAACCAACTGTATGTTTTTATTAACTCTCATTGTGGATCCAATCTAGTGTTATCTGATAGATGAGTCATGATAGACATTGACAATGATGACATCATTATCGCAATTGTAATAATTGTAGTGTGAATTATTTTAATAAAGATAAGCTAAATAGGACAGCAATAAATGGTTAAATTAGGATAATGACTTATTGGGATCGTAATTTGCTGTAAGAAATCAATTCGATATTCATAGCAAAAATAGATATTTCAATGAATATTCATCATGCAACATGATGATTTTCAAATACAAATTAAACTCGTTGTTTTTGATGAAAATCAATCGCATTTAATTATTGAGGTCAATGGATAATCTGCTAGTAATTAGCATTGTGTATGAGACAATTCATTTAAGGACGTTATTTAATTAACTTAATGATTTTTATTAAGTTAAAAAGATGCAATAAGCGCAATATGACTAAGGTCAATTATCTTTCTGAAGGCAATTATTTTTCTGAAGACAATTATTTTTCTGAAGACAATGGAGGGGCATTAATGAGAGTGAATGCATTAACGATTGCGGGAACGGATCCATCAGGCGGAGCCGGTATTCAAGCAGACCTGAAAACATTTTCCGCACTCGGTGCGTATGGAACCAGTGTGATGACTGCGCTGGTGGCACAAAATACGCAAGGTGTTCAAGCCATCCATAATATCCCTTCAGACTTTGTTGCGGCCCAATTGAACTCTGTTTTAAGTGATGTCCGTATTGATGCCGCGAAAATCGGTATGTTATCTAATCGCGATAATGTCCAAGTGGTCGCCAATGCGTTGAAAAAAACACCCGTACCTTATGTGGTACTCGATACGGTGATGGTAGCCAAAAGTGGAGACCCGCTATTATTACCAGACGCGGTAGAGACCCTAAGACGCGAGCTTTTACCCATGGTTTCGCTGATCACGCCAAATTTGCCCGAAGCAGCCGTATTACTTGATGAGCAAATGGCACAAACTGAAGAACAAATGCGTGAGCAAGGACAACGTTTACTGCAATTGGGTTGCCAAAGTGTCTTGATGAAAGGTGGGCACTTAATCGATTCTCAAAGCCCTGATTGGTTGATCACCCCAGAAGGCGAGTGGCGTTTTACGTCGGTGCGTATCGATACCAAAAATACCCATGGTACAGGATGTACATTATCAGCCGCGTTAGCCGCACTGAGACCGCGTTTTGCGAATTGGCAACAAACGGTTGTGGAAGCAAAAGCCTATTTGCAAGGGGCGTTGGAGCAAGCGGATAGTTTAGAAGTCGGCAGTGGTTTTGGACCTGTACACCATTTTCATCGCTGGTGGTAAGAATTTGGGGAGCTAGAAAAAAGAAATGGCTAGCTCAAGGGAGATTGAGCCAGCCAAGGAGGTGGTTCCTAGTCTTAATTTATGACTTTCTAGTTCTTCGTTTTCGACAGTGACTATACGATATAGAATAACCAATTGATGTGATCTGTTGCATAAATTTGGATATTGAGTGCACTTTTTAACGAAACTGTCAATAACGAGAATGATTCTCAACTAAAATAAAGCATAAAATGACCGTTTTTTACACGAATACCTAAGAAAAAACCCATAGTCATCGACCATGGGCTTCTATTTAGTAAAACGTGTTTAGCAATAAGCTAATGGAATGCTCGGTAGTTTCCGCTTTTTCCGCTTTTACGCTTTTTCTTCTTGGGCTTGATGCGGGTCTCGAGTAGTCGTTCCCGCAAGATTGCGGATCAACAAGCCAAAATTTACATCCACATCTTCGGGGATCGGCAGATAAACCACATGCCCATTACCAGGAGCCACATCAACAGATTCGCCTTTGCGGTTAGTTAATGCATCCAGAGTGAAGACGATATTACCTGACGGTGTCATTAACTCTAAGCTGTCACCGACACTAAATTTGTTCTTCACATCGACTTCCGCTAAGCCATTCACTCGGTTGCCTGTAAACTCACCGACAAATTGCTGGGTATCTGAAACGGAATAGCCATATTCATAGGTTTGGTAGGCATCATGGGTATGACGACGTAAGAAACCTTCGGTATAACCGCGGTGTGCTAACCCTTCAAGGGTAGAAAGCAGGGTTGGGTCAAATGGCTTACCCGCTACTGCATCATCAATGGCGCGGCGATAGACTTGGGCAGTACGAGCACAATAATAGAATGATTTAGTACGGCCTTCGATTTTCAGTGAATGAACGCCCATTTTTGTCAGCGTTTCAACGTGCTCGATGGCGCGTAAATCTTTTGAGTTCATGATGTAAGTGCCGTGTTCGTCTTCAAAGGCTGTCATGTATTCGCCCGGACGCATCGCTTCTTCAATCATGTAAACTTTATCGGTTGGAGCACCTTCACCGAGTGTTGGCGCTACGTTTTTAACTGGGATTGGCTCATGGACATGCACGATGTTACCCACATCGTCTTCTTTACCTTCCTGAACTTTATATTCCCAGCGACACGCGTTAGTACAGGTACCTTGGTTCGGGTCACGCTTATTAATATAACCAGATAGCAGGCAGCGACCGGAATACGCCATACATAACGCGCCGTGTACAAAGACTTCCAGCTCAATTTCAGGCACTTGCTGGCGGATTTCAGCGATCTCTTCCAACGATAATTCGCGGGATAAAATCACGCGAGTTAATCCCATTTGTTTCCAGAATTTCACGGAAGCCCAGTTGACGGCGTTAGCTTGAACCGATAAGTGAATATCCATCTCCGGGAAGGCTTCACGCACCATCATAATCAGACCGGGGTCGGACATAATCAGTGCATCGGGGCCCATTTCAATCACGGGAGTGAGGTCACGAATAAAGGTTTTTAACTTGGCGTTATGTGGCGCGATATTGACGACCACATAGAATTTTTTACCCAGCTCATGGGCTTCATTGATCCCTTTAGCGAGATTCTCATGGTTAAATTCGTTATTGCGCACGCGTAAGCTATAACGAGGTTGACCGGCGTAAACCGCATCGGCACCGTAAGCGAAAGCATAGCGCATGTTCTTCAAGGAACCTGCTGGGGATAATAATTCTGGTGTAAACATGTTAGTTCTCAGTCTGATGTCAGGTCAGCACCAAGCCGGATGGCTTGGTGTAAAAATTCGAGGGTGGGGATTTTAACGCTAAATGACGGGAATGCCAAATTTCCCATGTAAAAAACAGGGTTATAATTTTGTTACAGAAACGCTGGCTGTGATTAGATGTCGTCCCAGCGATAGCCTAAACCATAGATGGAGCGGATAAAGGTTTTTTCGTCATCCAGCGATTCGAGCTTACGACGTAAGTTTTTGACGTGGCTATCAATGGTTCTGTCGGTGACCACACGATGGTCGTCATACAAAATATCCAGCAATTGATCCCGAGAAAACACCGTACCTGCGTTATCTGACAAAAACTTTAGCAGGCGAAATTCTGCGGGGGTCAATTCCAGTAATTTATCCCCATAACGGACTTGGAACGCATTTTCATCGATAATCAGTTGAGTCTCTTGGCTTCCCGCAGAAGAAGGGGCTCTTTGGCAACGGCGCAAAATCGTTTTCACACGGGCAACCACTTCTCGCGGGCTAAAGGGCTTACAAACGTAGTCATCGGCACCAATTTCCAACCCTAATAAACGGTCAATTTCTTCCGTTTTAGCCGTCACCATAATCACTGGAACGTCGCTGAATTTACGCAGTTCACGACAGACTGAAATACCATCGAGTCCTGGTAACATCAAATCTAATAAAATCAGGTCAGGAAAGTGCTTTTGTACATAGGGGATGACTTCATCACCGCGCATCAGCAAGGCGGGAACATAGCCAGCCGCTTGCAGATAATCAAACAGTAACTGCCCAAGTTTAGGTTCGTCTTCAACAATCAGAACATGGGCGCTATTGGCTCCCAATAAAGGGGATTCAGACAAAGACACTATTGCTCCTCCTGCGTCGCAATGGGAAGTTGAATGGTTATCTTCACGCCACCGAGTGGAGAGGGTGCCGCAGAAATAGTCCCATTATGGGCTTCGACAATATTATAGCAAATCGCCAGCCCCAAACCTGAGCCGCCACTCGCACGGTTACGAGAAACTTCCACACGGTAAAATCGTTCAAACAGACGCTGGCACTGTTCAACACTTAATCCCGGTGCGCTATCTTCCCACGTGATCACTAATTGTTGGTCATGTTGGCTCACGTTGACGGAAATTTTACCGTGAGGATCGGTATAGCGCAGGCTGTTTTCCATCAAATTATAAAACAGTTGGTTGATGCGATCAGGGTCAGCAAATAGATGGGAATGGGCAGAAAATTGAGTTTCTAACGCTAGCTGCCTATCTTCCAATCGCCATTTGGCTTGCCCTAAATTCATCTCAATAATCGGGATAATATCGATAAATTCCATACGGTAAACCAAGGAGCCTCTATCGGATAACGAAAGCTGATGCAGGTCATTGACCAGTTTTATCAGTGTTTGAGTCTCATTGAGTAGGGAATTGATGGTTTCAGGCGTTGCTTGGCGCACACCGTCTTGCACGGCTTCAAGTTCGCCGCGTAAAACGGAGAGCGGGGTACGTAATTCATGGGAAATATCCGCCATATAATCGCGGCGCATTTGCTCATTTTTTTCCAAGGTAGAGGCGAGATGGTTAAAGTCTTTCGCCAACTGTCCCAACTCATCTTGACCCACTTCAGATACCCGCGCACTGAAATTACCTTTAGCGAGTTGTTGAGTACCTTCCAGCAATCGGGTGATGGGCTTTAAAAAGCCGCGAGCTAAAAATAGGGTCACTAGTAGCGCCACGAACAGCGATAACCCTGCAATTACCCAGCTAATGTGCATCTGCTGGGTATCGAAACGTTGGTCTAATTGGTTGCTGATCCCACTTTCATAACTGGCGACTAGCCAGCCGACGGTTGCGCCTCGGTTCGTTTTGACGGGCACGCGGATGACTTGATCCGGTGGGGGGAGGTCACGCCCCCAAATCAGGTTGTCTTTGGTGTCATAAACCCAAAACATACCGCGCATTCGCTTATGACCACCGCCATGACCTTGCCCTTGGTGCTGATTATCGACATTGCGTAAAATACGGAAAAACATCCGCTCATCCACCGCCAAAAAACGCCAACTTTCTTGCTCCTCATATTGTTCGGCAAGCGCTAAAGCGAGTAACTCAGCGCGTTGCTGGTCATTCTCTTTAATGTAGTCGATGAAACCATGCTGGAAGCCCATTCTGACTCCTTGATGCATGATAGCAACCAGCAGCAAACAGGTGGCAAAGATAGCGATAAATAACCGAGTACTGAGGCTCGAGAGTTTAAGCTTCATGGGATTTCTCCTGCATTGAAGGCGCTTTGCGTGAAAAACGCTGTCTCAAACTATCAAAACTGAGATACACCACCGGAGTGGTGAATAGGGTCAGCAGTTGGCTCATAACCAAACCACCGACAATCGCGATCCCCAGCGGTTGTCGTAACTCTGCGCCATCACCCGTGCCTAGCATCAAAGGGAGCGCCCCAAAAATCGCAGCAAGGGTGGTCATTAAAATCGGCCTAAAACGCAGCAGGCTCGCGCGTAAAATAGCCTCTTTCGCCGATAAGTTCCCATTGCGTTGGGCTTGAAGGGCAAAATCCACCATGATAATGGCGTTTTTCATCACAATACCAATAAGCAACATAATGCCGATTAAGGCAATGAGGCTAAATGGCGTATCAAATAATTCCAAGGCTAATAACGCACCGACACCTGCGGATGGCAGCGTCGACAGAATGGTAAGTGGGTGAATATAACTTTCATACAAAATACCCAGTACCAAATAGACCGTGACAATCGCCGCTAAAATTAAAAACAACTGAGATTTTAAGGTATCCTGGAAAACTTGGGCGGTTCCGGCGAAAGTGCCACGCACCGCCGAGGGAACGCCTAAAGCGGTCATGGTTTTCTCTACCGCCACAATGGCATCATTTAAGGTATAGCCGTCTGCCACGTTAAAGGAAATGGTGGACGCGGCTGATAACCCTTGGTGGTTAACACTTAACGGTGCATTGGCGGGCTGCCAGCGAGCAAAATAGGAGAGGGGGATCGCTTCTCCTTGTTTATTCACCACAAACATTTTATCCAGCGAACTGACGTCTTGGGTATATTCCGGCGCCACTTCCATCACCACTTTATATTGGTTCATAGCTTCATAAATGGTGGAAATTTGACGTTGACCAAAGGCGTTGTTGAGCAGATTGTTCGCATCACGCACATCGATCCCCAGTTGTGCCATCAAATCGCGGTCATAGGTTAATGCCATCTCCGCGCCTTTATCTTCTTTATCGGAGTTCACATCGGTTAACTGAGGTAAATCCCCCAGCGCTCGGCGAATAGCGGGCTCCCATGAACGTAATGCATCCAGCTCGTCGGCTAACAGGGTAAATTGATAGCTGGCTTCGGATTGGCGTCCGCCCACGCGAATATCTTGCACGGGCATCATAAATAAGTTGGCACCGGGTTCGTTCGCCAGTTTCATGCGCAAGCGGTTAATCACGCTGTTGGCACTCTCTTTGCGTTCATCCAACGGTTTTAAGGAGATAAACATAGACCCGCTGTTGACGCGGCTGCCGCCCGTAAATCCAGTGACGCTATCCACGGCAGGATCCGCTTTCACTTGCTGCATAAAGCTGGTCATTTTTTGTTTCATTGACTGGAATGAAATGCTTTGGTCTGCTCGAACGAATCCCAGCAAACGTCCTGTATCTTGCTCAGGGAAAAAGGCTTTAGGAATCGAAATATACAGATAAACATTCAAGCCAATTGCCGCAATCAGCACCGCCAGCACACTGCGACGATGAGATAATACCCAATTTAACGTGACGCCGTAACTTTCTTGTAACCGAATAAGAACGCGTCCAAATCCTCGTTGCTTGGTATTGGCTGCGCCGCGTTTTTTCAGTAAATGTGCGCACATCATCGGGGTTAACGTTAGGGAGATAATCAGTGAAATCGCGATGGCAGTCGAGAGCGTAATGGCAAATTCGCGGAATAATCGCCCAACTAATCCATCCATCAGTAACAGTGGAATAAACACCGCCACTAAAGAAATACTCATCGAAACGACGGTAAAGCCAACCTCAGAAACCCCTTTAACAGCCGCGATAAACGGTTTTCGACCATTTTCAATGTGCCGAGAAATGTTCTCCAATACCACGATGGCATCATCCACCACAAATCCGGTGGCGACGGTTAAGGCCATTAATGACAAGTTATTGAGGCTGAACCCGCATAAATACATGGCGGTAAAGGTACCAATTAACGAGACAGGTACTGCAATGGCGGGAATTAAAGTGGCACGACCTGAACGTAAAAATAGCAATACGACGAGGATCACCAGCGCAATCGCAATCATTAATGCTCGTTCGACTTCTGCCAACGATGCTTTGATGGTCGGAGTTCTATCTTGGGCAACCTGTAAATCAATGGCGGCGGGGATCATATCCTTAAATTCTGGGAGTTCCTCGCGAATGCGTTTGACCGTTTCAATGATATTGGCACCCGCTTCGCGGCGAATGATGATCAAAATTGCGGGTTCACCACTGGACATCCCTGCGGCTCGCACATCTTGGACAGAGTCTTTTACGACGGCGACATCACTGAGTTTGACGGCATTGCCATTACTGTAATGGACAATAATTGGACGGTAATCGGCGGCTTTTTTCAGTTCGTCGTTAGTCTGAACTTGGTAGCGATTATCGTCATTATTGATATAGCCTTGTGGTTGGCGCACGTTAGCACTACTGATGGCAGAGCGCACTGCATCAAGGGAAACCCCTTGATTAAATAGGGCTGTTGGGTTGAGTTCCACACGCACAGCAGGAAGAGAACCACCCCCTACTGCAACTTCACTGACCCCATCGATTTGCGCGATACGCTGAGCTAAGCGTGTAGACGCCACATCATACATTTCCCCTGTACTGAGGGTTTTTGATGTGAGGGTTAAAATCATGATCGGCGCGTCAGATGGGTTTGATTTATAGTAACGAGGGCGGCTTGGCATACCGCTAGGTAATAAGTTTTGTGCGGCATTCAACGCTGCTTGTACTTCCCGCGCGGCATTATTGATATCTTTGGTTAAATCAAACTCTAAGGTAATGGAGGTTCGTCCTAACGAACTGCTCGAGGTCATCTCATTTAATCCAGCAATACTACCTAATGAGCGCTCAAGCGGTGTCGCGATAGAGGAGGCCATAGTTTCAGGAGAGGCACCTGGAAGTGACGCTGTCACTCTTATCACAGGGTAGTCTACCTGTGGCAATGGCGCCACAGGTAAAAATAGAAAGCTCAATGCACCGCACAGGGTAATGGCGACACTGATTAACGTGGTCGCCACCGGACGGCTAATAAATAAAGCAAAGAAGCGTTTCATTAAGACTCCTGTGCCTTGTGCCCACGACGATTGAATCGATGGGCTAAACGGTCAAACATCAAGTAGATCACAGGCGTGGTGAACAGGGTTAAAATCTGGCTCATGATCAACCCACCTACCATACAGACTCCCAGAGGCTGGCGCAGTTCTGCGCCGACACCGGTACTGAGCATCAGCGGGAGCGCACCAAGCAATGCGGCCATGGTAGTCATCAGGATTGGGCGAAAACGCAGTAAACAAGCCTGATAAATCGCATCATATGGAGATAAACCTTGCTCACGCTCTGCGGCGAGGGCAAAGTCAATCATCATAATGGCGTTCTTTTTCACGATCCCTATCAGCAAGATAATCCCGATAATGGCGATCACATCGAGCTCATTGCCCGCCATCATTAGCGCGAGTAAAGCACCCACCCCAGCAGTCGGCAAAGTGGACAAAATAGTGATTGGATGAATAAAGCTTTCGTACAGAATACCCAGCACGATATACATCGCGATGATCGCGGCAAAAATCAGCCAAACGGTGCTACTCAGCGCCGCTTCAAAGGCGAGGGTGGCACCTTGGAATTGGGTGGTAATCGATTTTGGCATCGCAATCTGTTTTTCAGCCAATTTCACCGCATTGACTGCTTCTTCTAATGAAGAATCTCCCGCTACATCGAAAGAGAAAGTGACTGACGGGAATTGGTCGAGGTGATTAATCGCTAAAGGCCCATAACCTTCTTGAATATTCACGAGGGTATTCAGCGGAACAATGGCGCCATCAGTGCCTTTTAAGCGAATATCATTGAGCGCCTCCATTCCATCACGGGTTTGGGTATTGTGTTCTAAAATCACGCGATACTGGTTAGCTTGGGTGTAAATGGTGGAGATCATGCGTTGACCAAACGCGTTATACAGCGCGTTATCGATATTTGACATGGTAATACCAAAACGGCTCGCGGTATCACGATCCACATTTACATACGCGACTAAACCTTTATCTTGCCAGTCGCTGCTCACATCAATGAGTGCGGATTGTTGATTTAAGGCTTCCTGCAATTTTGGTACCCAAGTGCTAAGTTCATCCAGTGAGCCTGCTTGCAGCGTGAATTGATACGGGGTACGGGAAACTTGCGTATCAATGGTTAAATCCTGTGATGGCTGCAAGTAAAGATTAACCCCTGTAATACCGCTGGTGGCTTGTTGTAAGCGAGGAATAATCGTAGGAACACGATCGTCGCGTTCATCAAGGGGCTTCAATGTGATTTGAATACGGGCGTTATTCAGAGTGGCATTGTTGCCATCGATCCCCACATAGGTGGTGACGTTCTCAACCGCCGGATCTGCCAGAATAATGCCCGCCACTTCTTGCTGCTTCTTCGACATTGCAGCAAACGAAATAGATTGGCGGCTTTCAATGGTACCTTGAATAATGCCGCTATCTTGCAGAGGGAAGAACCCTTTCGGGATCCACATATACAGCAGCACGGTTAGTACCAAAGTTCCTAATGCCACACACAGAGTTAACCATTGGTGGTTAAGGATCCGTTTTAGCCAAACACCGTAACCTGCAATCATCCACTCAAAGAAATGCTCACAGGCGATTTCAAAGCGGTTATGTTTATGTTGGGATTCCGGTTTAAGCAAGCGGGCACACATCATTGGGGTGAGGGTGAGGGATACCACGGCGGAGATCAAAATTGCCACCGCCAACGTAATCGCAAACTCACGGAATAGGCGCCCGACAATATCCCCCATAAACAGCAGCGGGATCAGCACGGCAACCAAAGAGAAGGTCAGGGAGATGATGGTAAAACCGATTTCTCCTGCACCTTTTAAGGCGGCAACAACCGGTTTGTCCCCTTTTTCAAGATAGCGGGAGATATTTTCGATCACCACGATAGCGTCATCCACCACGAATCCCGTGGCGATGGTTAGCGCCATCAATGTGAGGTTATTGACGGAAAAACCACAAAAATACATGACGGCAAAGGTGCCGACTAACGATAATGGCACGGCGATGCCGGGGATCAGCGTCGCAATCCCATTACGCAGGAATAAGTAAATCACCATCACCACGAGGGCGATAGCGAGCATTAATTCGAATTGGACATCATTGACGGAGGCGCGAATGGTGCTGGTGCGGTCGGTCAAAATATCCACATTAACGGATGCCGGTAAGCTCTCAATCAATTCAGGCAACAATGCGCGGATAGTATCTGTAGTGCTAATCACGTTCGCGCCCGGTTGGCGCTGAACGTTAATCACAATTGCTTGTTGGCTATTGGCCCATGCACCGAGATAGGCGTTCTCAGCACCTTGTTCAATAGTCGCAATATCCCCCAAACGTACTGGTGCGCCATTTTGGAAAGCCACAATCAACTTGCGGTAATCCTCAAGGGATTTCATCTGGTCATTCGCAGATAACGTCACAGAGCGGGTTGGGCCATCAAAACTCCCTTTTGCGGAGTTGACGTTCGCATTATTGATAGCGGTACGAATGGTTTCGCTGTCTAATCCTTTTGCCGCCATGGCTTGTGGATTAAGGTTGACGCGCACAGCTGGGCGTTGCCCCCCCGCTAAGGTGACTAAGCCCACCCCAGTCACTTGGGAAATTTTCTGCGCCACGCGGGTTTCAATAATATCTTGTACCTGCGTTAATGGCATTGCATCTGAGGTAACGGCGAGCGTTAAAACGGGCGGATCCGCAGGGTTTACTTTGTTGTAAATCGGTGGATATGGTAAATCTGAGGGCAGCAAGCTGGTGGCAGAGTTAATCGCCGCTTGGACTTCTTGCTCCGCCACATCGAGAGGCAAAGAGAGCTGGAACATCAAGGTGATCACTGACGCGCCACCGGAGCTACGTGATGACATCTGTTGTAAGCCGGACATTTGACCGAATTGCGTTTCTAGCGGTGCCGTGATAGCCGACGTCATCACATCGGGGCTGGCTCCGGGGTATAAGGTCACAACTTGAATAGTCGGGTAGTCAACTTCCGGTAATGCCGAGACAGGTAAAAACCGATAACCGATGATCCCCGCGAGCAAAATCGCCACCATAAATAAGGTGGTTGCGACAGGGCGTAGAATGAAGAGGCGGGATGGGCCACCGCCTTTATGTGTTTCCGGCTGCATTAGGCTTTCTCCGCGCTATTGCGAGGTTTTCTCTCTGTGGAAGCCGGTTTCTTTTCGAGGCTTGAAGCGTTGACCACTTCAACTTTCGCGCCATCTGTTAACTTATCGACGCCATCGGTAATGACTTTGGTGTTAGCGGATAAACCGCTTTCAATCACCACTTGTTGGCTGTCTTGAATGCCCACCGTCACAATGTGTTTCGTCACGGTATCATCGTCGCTCAATACCCAAACATAGTGACCTTCATTGCCCATTTGCAGAGCAGCAGTTGGGATCACGACGGCATTTTGTAAGGTCTCTACCTGCATTTTGACGTTCACAAACTGGTTCGGGAACAGTTTTTGCTCTTCGTTAGTAAAGCGTGCTTTGATTTTCAGTGTGCCCGTTGCTGGGTCAATTTGGTTATCGGTACTCAATAACTCTCCGCGTGCAATCATGGCAATATTATTGCGATCCCACGCTTCAATCAGGACTTTATTCCCTGCTGCTTGCGCTTGTTGGATAGCAGGAATGTCACCTTCAGGTAAGGCAAATAGTACGTCAGCAGGTTGCGTTTGGGTGATCACCACAATCGGTGTGGAAGTCCCTGAAGAGATAAAATTACCCACATCCACTTGTTTTAAACCGATGCGTCCAGAAATAGGGGCTGTAATTTTGCTGTAGGTCAGTTGCAGCTTGGCGTTATCAACGGCGGCTTGGTCAACTTTGATGCTACCCTCGGCTTGTAATACAGTAGCGCGCTGGTTATCCAACTCTTGTTGGGAGATGACTTTGGTTCCCGCCAGTTTTTGGTAGCGGGTCAAGTCTAATCGAGCATTGGCTAAAGTCGCTTTATCTTTGGCTAATTGACCTTCAGCTTGGGCAAGTTGCACTTCAAAAGGGCGAGGGTCAATTTGCGCGAGTAAATCACCCGCTTTGACGGATTGCCCTTCGGTGAAGTAGATATTCATGAGTTGGCCTTCAACACGGCTAGTGACCGTCACCATGTTAGCGGCCTGCACGGTACCTAAACCAGATAGAAAACGCGGCACGATTTTTTCTTGGGCAGTGGCAAATTGAACGGGTGCAAGTGGGCGTGATGGTCTTCCACCTGCTTTTTTCGCTTGTCCGCCTTGGGTTGCACTGGCTGTGGTTGGTACTTCATTTTGGTTATTTTTATGGTAGGCATACCACGTTGCGCCAGCCGCAGCTAACAGAGCAACAAACAGGGCAGAGCGAGTCAAAATTGTACGGCGTTTCTGTGTCGTCATGGTGGGTAATTCGCTTAACTCAAGGTTGAGTAAAATCAGTTAGGAACCATTCCAATAAATTTAACTGAATATAATAAGGTATATATTAAAAATTAATCAGTTGCGTATTTTAATAGTTTAGCTTGAGGGGAACAAAAGAAAATGGAGGAAATATGAAAAAATGGAAAAGAACTATGGATAAAAGCACGGTTTTTCGTAAGAAAATAAAAAAGCCTGTGACTTTACAGCCACAGGCGAGTAATTGTTCTAATTCGTTTTATTGAGTTACGCTGGTTTTCAATACTGCCGCAGGATTACGTTCCTCTTCTGCGGTACGAGTCCAACCTTTGTATGACAGAGGGATAAACGCCACGGCAACGGCTAACAAGGAAACTCCTGCAACATAGTATGCTGGTGCCATATGGGATTGCTGTAACCATGCCCCTGTTAAGATTGGGGTCAACCCGCCAAATACCGCATACGCCAAGTTATACGCAAAGGATAATCCAGAGAAACGAATTTCTGGTGGAAATGCGCGAGTACTGATAATTGGCGTTGTCGCAATTGCTCCCACGAAGAAGCCCATTAATGCGTAATTAAACGTTAAGGTATTCGCAGAAATATCGGATGACAATGATGAATAGAAGTAGATAGCGGTAACCGCTAATCCGCCCCAAGACAAGGTCATCGATGTACGAGTCCCTGTTTTATCTCCTAACCAACCCCAGAAAATACAGCCTAAAGTTAAGGTCAAAGTTGCCGCGCAGTTGGCTTGCAACGCAATATTACGATCGATGCCATAAATACCTTTTAATACCACGTCAGGTGTCATCAAAATGGTGACAACGATAGCGGTAGACAGCGACCACGTCAGTGCAGCGGTGATCATGCAAGCTTGTTTATGGGATTTAACCACGGTTTTTACTGGTAACTCTTTGGTTAATGCTTTTTTAGCTGCCATCTCTTTGAAAATCGGGGTCTCTTGTAAGAAACGACGAAGATAGACAGAGATAAAACCAAAAATGCCCCCTAAGATAAACGGAATACGCCACGCAAAATCATGCACTTCTTGGGTGGTATAAGAACGCTCAATGATAATCGCGACGATAGACCCTAATAAAATCCCGCCAGTGATCCCTGAGGTTAATGTTCCCACGCCTAAACCATAACGCTGTTTCGGAGTATGTTCGGCAATAAACACCCATGCACCTGGCATTTCACCGCCGATAGCAGCTCCTTGCATGATACGCATTAATAACAGTAACAGTGGTGCAGCGGCACCAATGGTCTCAAATGTTGGCAAGAAACCAATAATAAAAGTTGGGAATGCCATCAAGAAAATACTTAAAGTAAACATTTTCTTACGACCGATTTTATCGCCAAAGTGGGCCATGATAATGCCGCCCAATGGGCGAGCAAGATAACCCGCAGCAAACAGACCCAGCGTCGCCATTAATGCGAGAAATTCATTATCGCCCGGGAAAAATAGTTGGGAGATAATTTTCGCGTAAAAAACGAAAATAACGAAATCATAAAATTCTAATGTGCCACCTAAAGAGGATAAGCCCAATGTTTTATAATCTTCTTTGCCTAACGGTCTGGCCGCAGGCTGGCTGGTTGTTTGCGATGTCATAATTCTGTCCTTCTAAATACACAACATTTCAATATTAGCGCGATGAGGTTATTTGTAATAATAGGTACGTTAAATAGCGAAGTAATTAATATTATTTGGCAAAGGATATGAGAGATAAAACGAGGGAAAATAAACCAAGGTAATACTCTGTATCTCTAACGTGCCTTCATTTATAGCAGAAAGTTTCATATTCTGTAAACCGCCACCTTGAAAACAAGCATAAGATTCTTTTTAGTTAAAAAAGGTCAAATTACCATTCTAAATGATAATTGAATGCCACGATATGATATTAATAAACTAGCAATTACAGACGATTGTATATTTTGATGTGCAAAATAATCACAAAAAAGGCAAAAAATATAATGGTACTCATTTATTAAGTGTGAAATTAAATAGAGTAAATAACAGGTATAGATAAAATAATATAATTAATTTGCAGTGGATAAGGCTATTTAAATAAATAATACTCGCGGATGTGATCTGTCAGTTATTTCTATTTTAGTATGACTAGGAGGTTTTTCAGGAAACGGCAGGTTTTTATAAACCCGCGTACCTAGCTTAAGGCAAAGTACGCGGGTAGGCAGTTAAACTAAGAATAGGGTAGCTAACCCTAAGAAGATAAAGAAACCGCCAGTATCAGTGATTGCGGTGATCATCACGCTAGAGCCGATAGCAGGGTCTTTACCCATCTTAATCATAATTAATGGGATCAGAACACCCATGATGGCAGCCATCAAGAGGTTGAGCACCATTGCGAGGGTCATCACGGCACCCATAGCGAGATCCCCATAGAGAAGGTAGGTGACGACGCCCATAATACCGCCCCAAACCACCCCGTTAATAAAGGCGACTCCAAGCTCTCTGACCATCAGGAAGGAGAAACTACCGTTCTGAATTTGGTGCAACGCGATGGCACGGACAATCATCGTAATAGTTTGGTTACCCGTATTACCACCGATACCCGCTACGATTGGCATTAAGGTCGCTAGGGCAACCAACTGTGAAATCGTATCTTCGAACACACCGATAACACGGGAAGCGACGAAAGCGGTACACAGGTTAATGGCAAGCCATGTCCAACGGGTTTTAACCGCTTGACCAACAGGAGCGAATACGTCCTCTTCAGGACTTAACCCCCCCATACGGCGGATGCTGTTATCGTTTTCTTCGCTGATATTATCAACGATATCTTCAACGGTTAGACGCCCCATCAGCAAGCCGTTACTGTCCACAACCGCGGCAGAAATTAAGTCGTAACGTTCGAACGCGCTCGCTGCATCTTCCCCTTTTTCATCGGGTAAGAAGGTGACGGTATCGGTTTTCATCACGTCGGCAACAATACGTTCTGGCGCTTGGATCAAAATGGTGGTCAGGGGTAATTCGCCTTGCAGATAATTATCTTTATCGACAACGAAAATTTTATCCGTTGCTTCAGGAATTTTTCCTCGTTGGCGTAGATAGCGTTGCACTGTTTTCAGGGTGACGTTTGAACGCACGGTGACGAATTCGAAATCCATCATCTGCCCAACGCTGTCTTTGGCGTATTGGAGAACTTCACGAATACGGCTGCGTAAGCTTGGGTCTAAGTAGGTGAGGAGACGGCGCATGGTATCGCGGGGCAAGTGCTCTGCGATATACGCTTGTTCGTCCACATGTAAGCCAGCAACCGCTCGCAGCAGTTCTCGGTCTGACATATCTTTAATCAGGCTGTCCCAAACAGAGACGGAGGCCTCAACCAGCACTTCACCGCGTTCGTTGTTGTCGACTAAGCGCCACAGTGCGAGACGTTCGTCGTACGGTAGCATTTCAAGAATATCGGCGATATCCGCGGTGTGGAGGTCAACAAGCAGTTCTTTAACTGTGCTAATTTTTTCACTAAATGCTTTATCATCCATACTGACGTGTTGGTCTTTCTCGACAAGAGCATGAACAAACTCTTCGTCTTCCATGAATAACGTCAGTATTTGCTGGCGGATGTACGCCAGTCTTTGTGAATGCGGATTGATTATTGGTGCCGCATCAGTTGAAAAAGCAGTTTGTGACATGTTAATCCTTAAACCATTCGGCGCCGAAGCGCTTTAAATTAATTCGCCTGCGAGGTGACGAAACTTCTACCCAGTATTGTCGCTGATCCCAAAAAAATATCAAATTTGTTCATAATTCGAATAAGAAGAACAAAACAACACTGACCGCAAATCATTATTTTTTGTTTCTATTTTCTAAATCAGACTCATTTCTGAGTCATTTAAGCCTATGGCTCATTTTCTGCGCAAATGGTGAGTTTCCAGCCCGGAACCTCTTCCCAGTAGGCACTCTCTTTTTCAAGGTCGAGCAGCATTAACGCATTGTGGGCGAGATACTGCGCAGGTAAGAAAAGTGTCCAATGACCTTCGTCGGTTTCAATGCGCATAGACGAAGGCGTTGTCGTTGATTGGCGCTGATTATTCAATAAGATAGATAAGCGCAAAATTTGAATCAACGGCATAAATTGCTTGCGTTTAAACAAGTTAAACTTAGGGATTTCATCGTATTTAATGGCACGGCGATGATTACGAACCAATGTAGCTAATAGTAATTGTTGCTCTTGGCTAAATCCCGGTAAGTTAGTGTTTTGTAAGATATAAGCGGAGTGGCGATGCATGCCGCTATGGTTAATACTCAATCCCACTTCGTGCAGCATAACCGCCCAAATTAAAATGGATTCTAATTGTGGATTGGCCTGTTTAGGGTTCTGCTGGCGCCATTGATAATACAGCTCTTCCATGGTTTTCAAAACCCGTTTGGCTTGTTCACGGTCGATATTATAGTGTTCGGCAAGGCTTAATGCAGTGCGTTGCCGAATATCTTGGTGACGAAAGCGACCTTCCATTTCATAGAGAACACCTTCACGTAAGGCGCCGTCGGAGAGTCGCAATTCTTTGATGTCGAGGGAATCAAACACCGCAATTAAGATAGCTAAACCCGGCACAAAAACTTGTTTACGATCAGAAGAAAGTCCCGGAATTTCTAATGATTTAAACGTTTTGTACTTCAATGCTACTTGTTTGATTTTTTCGAGGCGTTCGCGGGTAATAATGCCATCACGATCGCCCATCTCTACAATTACCGCATGTACCGCTTTAATGGTGCCGGAGGCTCCCATCGCCACATCCCAAACTTGCTTTTTAAATAGGATAGCGGTGCTTTCCAGTTTTAAGCAGGCGGCTAAATAGGCGCGATTAAAATTATCTGGGGAAATGGTTTCATTAGGGAAATAGTGACGCGCGAAGCTCACGCAGCCCATACGGCGGCTTTCAATTAAAATTGGTTCAAATTTCTCGCCAATCACCAACTCTGTGGAACCGCCACCGATATCGATGACCAGTTTACGACCCTTTTCCGGCTGCGTGTGTTCAACGCCCATAAAAATCAAACGCGCTTCTTCTTGCCCTGAAATGATCTCAATCGGGTAGGGGATAATGGCTTTAGCACGGCGCAAAAATTCTTCAACGTTGGTGGCGACACGCAATGAATGGGTACCGACGATACAGACGTTATCAGGCGTGAAGCCTTGTAGACGCTCAGCAAATAGCGATAAACACGCCAAGCCGCGCTCCATGGCTTCTTCACTGAGTTCGTTGGTATCACTCAGCCCATCAGCAAGATGAACACGTTTTTTTAAACGGGTTAGAACTTGTAGTGCTCCATTGACAATACGCGCAATAACCATATGAAAACTGTTTGAACCCAAGTCAATCGCCGCAATTTCTTGTGGTCTTGGGGTAGATGAACTGGCAATTGGCATAGTATCAAGCTCTTGTTTCAGGCATTTCGAGTGCTTTTAAAAATTCATAAACAGCTAATTGAGCGCGAATTTTGCGCTTATTGCCGCGGGGAACATAATGATTACTGAGTTCTTTGTCAACAAAGCGGGCTTTGACGGTATCACTGAACTGTAATTCGAGGATATCTAAAACCAACTGTTTAAGTCGCGGATCCAGCAAACGAACAGCCACCTCGATACGGTAGTCAATGTTGCGGGTCATCCAATCGGCCGAGGAGATAAACACTTTTTCATCGCCAGCGTTGGTAAAGACATAAACGCGGTCATGCTCTAAGAATCGGTCCACCACACTGGTGACTTGGATATTTTCGCTATAGCCTTGTTGCCCTGAGACGAGTGAACACATGCCACGCACTAACAAGCGAATTTTAACCCCTGCATTGGAGGCATCGTAGAGCTTATCGGTCAGTTCTTTATCGACTAAGTTATTAATTTTGAGCGTGATGCCACTAGGCAACCCAGCTTCAGCATTCGCAATTTCTTGGTCAATTAATTCAGTGATTTTGGTGCGCGTATTTTGTGGAGACACCATCAAATTATCGAAAGTCACAGGGCGATACGGGTTTTCAATAAAACTAAATACTCGGCGCACTTCGTTGGTGATTTGCTCGTTACAGGTGAGTAATGAATAGTCGGTGTAAAGACGAGCGGTTTTCTCGTTAAAGTTACCCGTACCGATATGGGCATAGCGAACAATTTGTCCTTCTTCCATGCGGGAGATAATAAATAACTTGGCGTGAATTTTAAGCCCCGGCGCGGAGAAGATAACGTGAACACCCGCTTCAGTCAGGCGTTTTGCCCAGTGAATATTGGCGGCTTCATCAAAACGCGCTTGCAGCTCCACCACTACAGTGACTTTTTTGCCATTGTGGGCTGCGTGGATCACGGAGTCGATGATGCGAGAATCTTTTGCCACGCGGTAAATATTGATTTTTATGGATAACACATTCGGGTCAAACGACGCTTGGCGCAGCAATTCTAATGTGTGCTCGAAGGTGTAATAAGGGTAGTAGAGCAGCACATCGCGCTCGCGAATGGCATCAAATCCGTTACGAAAATTATCAAACCAGCGGTGGCGCAGGCGTGGTAACGGTTTGTTGAGTAAGTTTTTATTTCCTTCATTCGGGAAGTTAATAAAATCTTTAAAATTATGGTAACGACCACCGGCAATCACCGAGTCATCGCTCGATAATCCCAGTTTTTCTCGTAGCAGCGCGACCATTTCATCGGGCATATCACGTTGATAAACAAAGCGAACTGGCTCAGCGGTTAAGCGCTGTTTTAACGTGGATGACATAATTTCCAGCAGGCTAGATTCCATCTCCGTGGCAATATCATATTCCGCATCACGGGTCATTTTCATGGAATAGGCGTTGAGTTTGTCATAGTCAAAGAAGCCTTTGAAAATTTCATCAAGGGTATAGCGAAGGATATTATCAATTAAAATCATTGATTTGCGACGCTTTGGCATCTCCGGCGGGAGATTAACAAAACGCGGAACTTTATCCGATGGGATCTCCAATAAAGCGTATTGCACTTCAGCACCATTAATAATTTCAACGGCGAGATAGGTGTAATCGTCTTTCAGAAATTCCACTAAGTTAGTATCACGATTGATTAAAATTGGCGTGATATGTTGGCGTAGATTTTGGCGAAAGTATTGGCGTAACCAAATTTGCTGACGAGGTGAAATTTGACGCTCGTTAATTAAGAATATTTGGTTACGTGCCATTTCAAGGAGCAGGTCGTTATAGAGAACGTCGAACTCTTGCTCCTGTTTGGCCACTTTAGACTGAATGCGTTTGAGCAGATGACGGGCACCGCTAGCGGAACCGCGCTCTTCATTGATTAAGATGCGACGTTTTACATCCGCAAAACGGACTTTATAGAATTCGTCTAAGTTATTGGAGTAAATGCCCAAAAAACGCATTCGTTCTATAAGAGGGTTCCGCTTATCCGCGGCTTCTTGGAGAACTCGTTCGTTAAAAGAGAGCCAGCTGAGCTCTTTTTCATGATAGAGGCGTTCTTGGGACATTGTTGCTCCGTATTCGACTGGTTAATGCTGATAAAAAAACCGATTATCACCTTTGACTTCTATCGCGCTATTCTTGGAAATATTACGCGTTTTCAGACTGCTGTTTCATTGCAAAATATTGGTGCTGGAACACACACATACGGATTGCGGTGTGGTAGCGACCATTGACGAAAAATTCGTCAATCAGCTCGCCTTCTGTGTGGAAGCCGAGTTTATTATAAATATGGATAGCTTTGACATTTTCTTTATCGACTATTAGATAAAGTTTGTACAAATTGAGCACTGAAAAAGCGTAGTCCATGGCCAGTTTTGCAGCGCGGCTTGCATACCCTTTGCCTTGATAGCGGGGTGCAATGATAATCTGGAATTCAGAACGACGGTGAACATAATCAATTTCAACCAGCTCGACTAAACCGACTTTTTCACTGTCAGATTCGACAATAAAGCGGCGCTCGGATTGGTCATGAATATGCTTATCGTAAAGATCACTGAGCTCAACGAATGCCTCATAAGGCTCTTCGAACCAATAACGCATAATGTTGGCGTTATTGTCCAGCTGGTGGATGAAAGCTAAGTCTTCACGCTCAAGTGGGCGCAACTTAAACAGATGAGCTTGCCCGGTCGTCATAAAACACCTCGATTGTTGTTAATTATAAAACTATTTATGGCGAAAGTATCAACTAGAAAATTAATTACTTAGCGCTGTTATAAGGATACCACTTATTTGCAATAAAATAATGACAGAAAGCAGGGTGAGGGTGAGTTTGTCGAAGATTAGTTTGTTTAAGGGGGAGTGGTTAGCATGTAGTTTGACATCGTTAAGGAAAACATAAACATAGTATAGAAATAAAAACGCTAGATTAAGTCGGTTTTCTTTAAAGGTGTGTTTGATTTTTCTACACAATCGTTTCATGCATCGGTCAGACAATACCATCGTATTTTTCATGGTTGGATTGAAACGCGAGGTCTTGTCATTCGCTTTACAGTGCTCACTCATGTGCAGAACCAAGCCATAATTACGTTTTCATCTACGAGATGTTTTGATGATTTCAAAATAAACATATATGATATATCATATGTATTTGGTGTGCTAAACGGAGTAAGTAATGCTACAACCTGTTCAGCTTTTTAAAATCTTATCGGATGAAACTCGCCTCGCCATTGTCATGCTTCTCAGAGAATCGGGTGAACTGTGCGTATGTGATATATGTGCGGTTACTACTGAATCACAGCCTAAAATTTCTCGTCATATGGCCATCCTGCGTGAGGCTGGGCTGGTGCTAGATCGTCGGGAAGGAAAATGGATTCACTATCGTCTCTCTCCCCACATTCCCGCATGGGCTAGTGAAACAGTAACGACGGTATGGCACTGCCTGCGCGATGATATACGTGAACGCCTGAAAAAATCTGCATGTACTTCTTGCTGATAAGTTTAATTATATACACATAAACATATATAAAGGAGTCTGGAAATGTTTCTTGCCGGGAGTATCTTTATACTGACGTTGGTTTTAGTCATCTGGCAACCTAGAGGACTCAGTATTGGCTGGAGTGCAAGTATTGGAGCCGTGCTAGCGCTGGGAACGGGGGTGATCCAATTTGATGATATACCCGTCGTCTGGCATATCGTCTGGAATGCTACAGCGGCATTCATTGCGGTCATCATCATTAGCTTGTTGCTAGATGAATCTGGTTTCTTTGAATGGGCGGCATTGCATGTTTCCCGATGGGGAAAAGGGCACGGTCGTCTGTTGTTTACTTGGATAGTCCTGCTTGGCGCTGCTGTTGCTGCACTGTTTGCAAACGACGGCGCAGCCTTGATACTGACACCGATTGTGATTGCAATGTTACTCGCACTGGGGTTCAGTCAGGCAACAACACTGGCATTTGTCATGGCGGCAGGATTCATCGCTGATACCGCTAGCCTACCGTTGATTGTTTCTAACCTAGTCAATATTGTTTCAGCGGATTTCTTTGGTCTGGGCTTTACACAGTATGCCTCCGTGATGGTTCCTGTGAATCTGGCGGCTATTGCTGCTACTCTGGTTATGCTGCATCTCTTCTTCCGCCGCGATATCCCTGCCAGATATGACGTTTCATTACTAAGAATACCTAGTAGTGCGATTAAGGATCCCGCAACGTTTAGAGCTGGCTGGATTGTTCTGCTGTTCCTATTAGTTGGTTTTTTTGTTCTGGAGCCGTTGGGGATCCCTGTCAGTGCGATAGCAGCCGTTGGTGCGGTGGTATTGCTAGTGGTAGCCAAGAGGGGACAAGCCATTAATACTGGGAAAGTGCTTCGCGGTGCGCCTTGGCAGATCGTGATTTTCTCGCTGGGTATGTATTTGGTTGTCTATGGTTTACGTAATGCTGGGCTCACTGAGTATCTTTCTTCCTTACTCAATATACTGGCGGATAAAGGCTTATGGGCTGCGACATTCGGTACTGGCTTCCTGACCGCATTCTTATCGTCGATGATGAATAATATGCCGACGGTGCTGATTGGAGCGCTGTCGATAGACGGAAGTGCTGCGACTGGTGTTATCAAGGAGGCGATGATTTACGCCAATGTGATTGGTTGCGACTTAGGTCCCAAAATTACCCCGATAGGCAGTCTTGCCACATTGTTATGGCTTCATGTACTGGCTCAGAAAAATATGACAATCACGTGGGGGTATTACTTCCGTATTGGCATTATCATGACCTTGCCAGTTTTATTTTTTACTCTGGCCGCGCTAGCGTGGCGGCTATCTATCATTTTGTAATGAGATACTGATATGAGCAACATTACTATTTATCACAATCCAGCCTGTGGCACTTCACGTAACACGCTGGAGATGATACGTAACAGCGGTAATGAACCGACGATTATTTACTATCTTGATGTGCCACCAACCCGCGATGAGCTTATTAAACTAATTTCAGATATGGGGATTTCTGTACGATCATTACTGCGTATGAACGTTGAACCATATGAGGAGCTGGGTCTTGATGAAGACAAATTCTCTGATGAGCAGTTGATTGATCTTATGCTCCAGCATCCGATCCTGATTAATCGACCAATTGTAGTTACGCCGCTTGGTACAAGTCTTTGTCGACCCTCAGAAGTTGTGCTGGATATTCTACCTGAAGCTCAGAAAGGCTCTTTTACTAAAGAGGATGGTGAAAGGGTTATTGATGAAATAGGGAAACGAGTGAAATAACTTTTCAGGTTAATATTATCGGGTGTCTGTTTATTTCATTCAGACGCCTGCTTTCCGCTCAAAACTACCTCTCGGGTTGCCCGACAAAACATTTCTTGCGGAGGGGAGATGGCTGAACTTGAGTTATTCGCTCAGACCTGCCACCAAATCTGAGCGAATATATTTAAACTTATCTAACCGCGCATTAATTTGCTTGATAGCCCGTTGCCGATAACGGCTGGCCATCGAGCAGGGCTTTACCATCTTGCATCACGAGGCGACCAGAAACAAACCACGCAATAACTTGAGGGTAAATCAGGTGCTCTTGCAGTTTAACGCGTTCAACCAAATCATCTTCGGTGTCTTGCGGTAAAACCGGCACATGTCCTTGTAAAATAATCGGACCACCATCGAGCTCTTCAGTGACAAAATGCACGGAAGTGCCGTGTTCTTTATCGCCATTTTCAAGTGCGCGTCGATGAGTATGCAGCCCCGGATATTTAGGCAGTAAAGAAGGGTGGATATTCAGCATTTTCCCTGTGAAATGTTTCACAAAATCAGGGGTTAAAATGCGCATAAAACCAGCCAAGACCACTAAATCCGGTTGGTATTGCTCGATAGCGTTTAACAGTGCAGCATCGTAGGCTTGGCGGTCAGTGAACGCTTTTGAGCTAACACAAAGGGCTGGAATGCCAGCCTCTTGTGCGCGAACCAAACCGTAAGCATCGCTTTTATTACTGATCACTGCGACGATTTGCCCATCGATTTCATGGCGTTGGCAGGCATCAATAATCGACTGCAAATTACTGCCACTGCCTGAAATCAAAACAACGATGTTTTTCATTAGCGGATAACAACCTGCTCTTCACCCGCAGGTAAGTCGCCAATGGTTCCGATCTGCCATGCATTTTCACCTAACGCAGTCAGCAGTTTTAATGCAGACTCAACTTCGGTTTGTGGCAGGGCAATGATAATACCGACGCCGCAGTTAAATGTACGATACATTTCGTGAGTGGTGACATCGCCCGCTTGTTGCAGCCATTCGAAGACTGCAGGCCATTCCCAGCTGTTGCCGTCAATGATGGCTTGAGTGTTGTCAGGTAAAACGCGAGGAATATTTTCCCAGAAGCCGCCGCCCGTAATGTGTGCAATGGCATGAATGTCGTTTTTAGCGATCAGTTCTAAGACATTTTTAACATAGATACGGGTTGGTTCTAACAGGTGATCAGCGAGAGGTTTGCCCGCTAATTGCGTGGTTTCTGGATTGGTTTTGCTCACTTCCAGAATTTTACGCACTAATGAATAACCGTTAGAGTGAGGGCCGCTTGAGGCTAACGCGATCAGTGCATCGCCCGCACTGACTTTTGTGCCATCAATAATTTCAGAGCGCTCAACAACACCCACACAGAAGCCAGCAACATCATAATCTTCGCCGTGGTACATGCCCGGCATTTCAGCGGTTTCACCACCGACTAATGCACAGCCAGACTGCTTACAGCCTTCAGCGATACCAGTGATAACGCTTGCAGCGGTATCCACATCAAGCTTACCGGTTGCATAGTAGTCTAAGAAAAATAGTGGCTCAGCACCTTGAACAATCAGGTCGTTGACACACATAGCGACTAAATCGATACCGATGGATTCATGACGTTTTAAGTCCATCGCAAGGCGTAGTTTAGTTCCCACACCGTCAGTGCCTGAAACTAAAACAGGTTCACGGTATTTTTGTGGCAGGGCACACAGTGCGCCGAACCCTCCCAATCCTCCCATCACTTCTGGACGGCGAGTCTCTTTCACCACACCTTTGATACGTTCAACCAATGCGTTACCTGCATCAATATCAACACCGGCATCTTTATAGCTGAGAGAGGTTTTATCAGTCACTACGGCCCCCAAGGCAATTGCATTTTGGAAAAGATAACTTCATTTGCCGATATTCTATCAGGCTCCGCAAACGTTTGCGATAGCTTTCTGACTGAAATATTTGATGCAATAAATCGTGATGTCGTGACGCAAAGCGCATGATTTTATTCGCTGCCTACACCATAAAAAATATTATGTGTATACTAATTCAGCAAATAACGTGTGATTGATGATTGTTTGACCTGAATCAAGATGATACTAGTGGCATTGAGGGAAAAAAGCGGTATAATCCCGCGATTTTTTTGTCCGGTGACGTTTTAAAAAAGTAGGAGAAACCCATGAAGATCGTTGAGGTAAAACACCCTCTCGTTAAACATAAACTCGGCCTGATGCGAGATCATGACATAAGCACTAAGCGCTTTCGTGAACTGGCCTCAGAGGTTGGTAGCCTACTGACTTATGAAGCGACCGCTGACCTAGAAACTGAAAAAGTAACAATTGATGGTTGGTGTGGTCCTGTAGAAATTGAACAAATTAAAGGTAAAAAAATCACTGTAGTGCCTATTCTACGTGCCGGTATTGGCATGATGAACGGCGTATTGGAAAGCATCCCAAGCGCACGTATCAGCGTAGTGGGTATTTACCGTGATGAAGAAACGTTACAACCTGTCCCTTATTTCCAAAAATTAGTTTCTAACATTGATGAGCGTATGGCGCTGATTGTAGACCCAATGTTAGCAACGGGTGGTTCTATGATTGCAACCATCGACCTCCTGAAAAAATCCGGCTGTAATTCCATTAAAGTCTTAGTTTTAGTTGCTGCACCGGAAGGTATTGCTGCATTAGAAGCAGCGCACCCAGACGTTGAACTGTACACGGCTTCAATTGACCAACACTTAAATGATGAAGGTTACATTGTTCCGGGTCTAGGAGACGCGGGCGATAAGATATTTGGTACTAAATAATAATGAAGCCGACTGAAGAGTCGGCTTTTTTTTGATAAAAAAAATAATATTCACGACGCATAAGAGGATGACGAGCATGACACGCCGCACGATAAGTGTTGAAGAAAGACCACCATTACTACAAACCATTCCATTAAGCTTTCAACATTTGTTTGCCATGTTTGGGGCAACGGTTATTGTTCCTATTTTATTTGGCGTGAACCCGGCAACGATTTTATTATTCAACGGGATTGGTACGCTGCTGTATTTATTTATCTGTAAGGGCAAAATTCCCGCTTATTTAGGGTCGAGCTTCGCCTTTATTTCTCCAGTATTAATTTTACTGCCTCTTGGGTATGAGCTAGCGCTTGGCGGATTTATTATTTGCGGGGCACTGTTCTGTATAGTAGCACTGATTGTCAAAGTGGCAGGGCGCGGCTGGATCAACGTGATGTTTCCACCTGCAGCGATGGGGGCGATTGTCGCGGTTATCGGTCTAGAATTAGCGCAAACGGCAGCGGGTATGGCGGGCTTATTACCTAAAGAAGGCGCAGCGGTTGATTCAAGCACCTTAATTATCTCGATCACCACATTGTCGGTCACTATCTTGTGCGCCGTGGTTTTCCGTGGGTTCTTATCGATTATCCCAATCTTAATCGGTTTCCTATCAGGTTACGCGCTTTCCTACTTTATGGGGATTGTGGACTTTACACCAGTAATTGAAGCGCCATGGTTTGCTATTCCAACATTCTATACGCCACGTTTTGAGTGGTTTGCGATTTTAACCATCCTACCTGCGGCGTTAGTGGTCATTGCTGAACATGTTGGGCACTTAGTGGTGACTGCGAATATCGTTGAGCGCGACTTAATGAAAAATCCTGGCTTACATCGCTCCATGTTTGCAAACGGTTTCTCTACCATGTTATCGGGTTTCTTTGGTTCAACGCCAAATACCACTTACGGCGAAAATATCGGCGTAATGGCGATTACTAAGGTCTACAGTACTTGGGTTATCGGTGGTGCGGCTATTATCGCTATATTACTCTCTTGCGTGGGTAAATTAGCGGCGGCAATTCAATTAGTGCCAGTACCTGTCATGGGTGGTGTTTCACTGTTACTGTACGGAGTCATCGGCGCTTCGGGTATTCGCGTTCTGATTGATTCAAAAGTGGATTATAACAAACCACAAAACCTGATTTTAACCTCAGTGATTTTAATCATCGGAGTGAGTGGCGCGGTGATCCACATTGGTCAAGCTGAACTGAGAGGGATGGCGCTGGCGACTATCGTCGGTATTCTGATGGCGCTGTTATTCCGCTTTATTACCTTTGTTCGCCCAGAAAAACAGTTTGTGACTTCAGAAGTGAAAGTCTTAGACGAAAATAAAAAATAAGTCACGATTAAGTAAAATAGATTGCCGGAGTGGCTAAAGCTCCGGCAATTAACCGTCAGGCTGTTCATCTCTTCTTGTTATTTATGATAAACTCAATGGCGTTAATTGAACTGCACAATCAGAGGCGCTTCTGAATACACCATCTCAACTCTCATTACCACTTTCTCTTCCTGATGATGAAACCTTTGCCAGTTTCTATGCAGGGGAAAATGAGGGATTACTCTCTGCGCTAAAAACGGCGATTAATCAGCCTCATGGTAGTTATATCTATTACTGGTCAAGAGAAGGGGGCGGTAAGAGTCATTTACTGCATGCGGCATGTGCTGAGTTGTCTGAGCAAGGTGTTGCTGTGGGTTATGTGCCGTTGGATAAACGCGCTTACTTTGTGCCTGATGTGCTCGAAGGTATGGAACATCTTTCTCTGGTCTGTATTGATAACATTCAATGCATCGCGGGAGATGAAGAGTGGGAAATGGCCATCTTCAATTTGTATAACCGCATTTTAGAAATTGGTCGAACGTGCTTACTGATCACTGGGGATCGCCCACCGCGCCAGATTGATTTGAAGCTGCCGGATTTAGCCTCTCGCCTAGATTGGGGGCAAATTTATAAACTGCACCCTTTAAGTGATGAAGACAAAATTTGTGCGCTGCAATTACGTGCCAGTATTCGTGGATTTGAATTGCCTGAAGATGTTTGTCGGTTTGTATTAAAACGGTTAGACAGAAAGATGGGCACCTTATTTGATATCTTAAATAAGCTTGATCACGCCTCGATTGTCGCTCAACGTAAAATGACCATTCCTTTCGTTAAAGATATTCTCAAATTATAAAAAATTGGCAGCCCATCGACTGCCAATTTATTGTCTGCCAAATAGCCTGCTTATAAAATTTCCAGCACCTGCTCTGGTGGGCGACCTAACTTGGCTTTTTTACCTTTTACCACAATCGGGCGCTCAATTAACTTTGGATTATCATGCATGGCTTGAATAAGCTGCGCTTGAGTAACGCTGTTATCCGCTAATTTCAGCTCTTTATAGATATCTTCTTTGGTGCGCATTAATTGGCGCGCATCGGCAAATCCAAGCATCTTCAGCAATTTTTCAATATCAGCCACTGAAGGTGGCGTCGTTAAATATTCAACGACTGTTGGCGTAATGCCTTTTTCTTGCAATAAAGCCAGCGTTTCACGGCTCTTGGAGCAGCGAGGGTTGTGATAAATTTTAATTGAATCCGTCATTATTTTTATTCCTTACGGTTTTGCGTTGCTATCGCGCTCTTTTAATCGAGTAAGTTCATCGATTCGCGCATCAAAACGTTGTTGTTCATAACTGCCTAAGCGGCTTTTACGGCTCGCTTCGCTTAAATAATTAATGGCAGTGTCATAGTTACCGCGCAGTGCCATGCCTTCAGCATACGCCGCCAATTCTGCATTACGATCCCCTAGTTTTGCTGAGGCTTCGGCAAGCAGATCCCAACCAATAGGGTCGTCAGGGTAATCAAACGTATATTTATTCAATAAATTAGTGGCTTCTTTATATTGCCCGTTACTGACGTATGCGTTCGCTAAGTTGACAATAAACACCGTATTTTTCGGTGATTTTTTCAAGGCATCTTGCAAACGAGCAACTGCTTTGCCAACTTGTTTTTGCTCAATATCGATATCGGTCATGGAGTCGATAAACCACGGGTTATCCGGCTGCTTGGCTAACAATTCAGAAATAATAACGCCCGCTTCGCTGTATTTTTTATCTTGAGATAATAATAATGCTTTACCGTACTTCGCCGCCATTTGCTCTTGAGCATTGCCTTTACTGTAGTTTTCGATGATTTGATCCAGTGCATTGCGTTGATCCGCAGGGCTGTACATGGACAAAATACGAACACGTGCCAACATAAAGTCTAATGAAGATGGGGCATGGACTTTAGGATATTGGTTTGAACGGTTACGGGCATCGGCTAAACGACTGTCTGGTAAGGGGTGAGTCAGTAAAATTTCTGGCGGTTTAGACATATAGCGGGTTTGGTCCGACATGATTTGCATAAAATCAGCCATGGCATGAGGATCAAACCCTGAACGACGCAATGTTTGCAGGCCAATACGGTCGGCTTCTTGCTCATTGGCTTGTGTAAAACTGATCATCCCTTGCTGCATTCCCGCGAATGTTCCCGTTAATGCGGCAAAACCGGCTTGCGGGTTCGCCATCACCAGTAATAGAGAACCGATAGTACCTGCGATAGCTAACGGCGTTGTGGCTTTTTGGTCTTCCATCATTCGCGCCAGATGGCGCTGAGTCACGTGAGAGATTTCGTGCGCCATAACGGAAGCAAGCTGGCTTTCATTTTGGCTATAACGAAACAGTGCAGAGTGAAGAACCACGTTACCGCCAAAATAGGCGTAAGCGTTAATATTCGGGTTATTGACTAGGTAAAATTTAAATGGCGTTTTGACAGAATCGGCATTCGTCACTAAACGTTGCCCCAGTTTATTCACGTACTGGGTTAGTAATGGGTCATAAATGAGGGGGGTACTTCCTCGAATTTGACGAGTGATGGCATCACCCATAATGATTTCTTGGTTAATGCTGAGCGTTCCTCCCGCGGTTGTACCAATATCGGGTAGGGTATCTTCAACAGCACTATAGGCAGGTAATACAGCACCATGGATAAGTGCGGACATCAGGATAGCGAGCAGTGGATATTTCAGTTTTTTAGTCATCATGCATATCTTCACTTATTACCTACAAAAAACGCGAATTAATTGGGAGATATGATAGCAAAAGCTATCGTAAAATCTGTTATTCGGTATAATTTTCTTCAATTTAGGAACTGTCTTTTTTTTACATTCCCAGGAGCCAATGAATGTTAGAAATGTTTTTACAATGGTACCGTCGGCGCTTTGCTGACCCGCAAGCAGTTGCGTTGTTTAGTTTGCTGGTTATTGGCTTTCTGGTCATCTTTTTTTTCAGCAGTATACTGGCTCCATTATTAGTCGCAATTGTCTTAGCATATTTACTTGAATGGCCAACACATTTACTCCAACGACTGGGTTTATCCCGCGTTTTAGCGGTTAGCATCATTTTGACCTTGTTTGCTGGAATAAGTGCCATGGTGATCTTAATTATTGCACCAACAGCGTGGCAACAAGGGATCAACCTCGTGGCGGATTTACCTAACATGGTCAATCGCTTTAGCGAGTTTGCTCGCCGATTACCGGAGCAATATCCCGCACTGGTAGATGCTGGCATCATTGATATGATGGCAGATAATGTGCGCAGTAGGTTGTCAGTTGTTGCGGAGTCTGTGGTGAAAGCGTCGGTGGCCTCACTAATTGGTATTTTCACCTTAGCTATCTATCTGGTTTTAGTACCATTGATGATGTTTTTCTTATTAAAAGATAAAGAAAAAATCACCAAAAGCTTTGTTAAACTTCTCCCGAAAAATCGCCAGTTAGTGAGTAAAGTCTGGTTGGAAATGAATCAGCAAATTACCAACTATTTGCGTGGTAAAGTCACGGAAATGGTGATTGTGGGCGTCTGTACCTACATTGGTTTTGCTTATTTTGATTTGCGTTACTCAGTGTTGTTGTCCGTACTGGTGGGTGTTTCGGTGCTTATTCCTTATATTGGTGCGGTTGCGGCGACGATCCCTGTCGTGCTGGTGGCATTATTCCAATGGGGCATAGGTACTGAGTTCTGGTCACTGTTTATTGTTTATCTGGTGATCCAAGGGCTAGACAGCAACATCGTCGTGCCGCTGTTGTACTCAGAAGCCGTGAACTTACACCCACTCGTGATTATCTTGTCGGTGGTGATTTTTGGCGGGTTATGGGGATTCTGGGGCGTGTTTTTTGCGATCCCGCTTGCAACTTTAATCAAAGCGGTGATTAACGCGTGGCCACAAGATTTAAGTGATAGTGAGACAACAGAGAAAATAGAAGGCTAGAAAAGAGCCAGTAAGAAAAAAGGGTTGCTAAATTAGCAACCCTTTTTAGTGATTAGGTTTTAGTCACTATGTATCAGTAATTAGGCGTTAGCGTTGATGTACGCTAATACGATTTCATGGTGGTTACTGGTTTTGAAATCGTCAAATACGTGCTCGATGGTGCCATTTGCATCGACAAGGAAACTAATACGGTGGATACCGTCATAAGTTTTACCCATAAATTGTTTTTCACCCCACACACCAAATTGTTCACAAATTTGATGATCTTCATCGGATAACAGTGTGAAGTTTAATAACTCTTTTTCAGCGAAACGAGCCAATTTTTCTGGTTTGTCTGTACTAATACCTAAAACTTCGACACCTTTTGCTTTTAGTGTATCCATCTCATCACGCAGTCCACATGCTTGAACTGTACAGCCTGGCGTCATCGCTTTAGGATAAAAGTAAACTAATACGCGTTGACCCTGGAAATCAGAAAGATTGATGATTTCACCATCTTGGTCAGGAAGGCTAAATTGAGGTGCCTTATCACCGGCTTTCAATGGGTTCATTACATATATCTCCGTTAACTCTGCATTTTGGGGTTGTTAACAATACTGATGTTGCCTTTGGCATTTAGCATTGTACATAGTTGTTGAAATTTATTCTTTATAATTATGCCATTATCATCCAGTGGGTCATGGGCTGTAATTTGAATTTCCAATTGAGCCGGTTGTGTATCATTTGCAGGCTGTGTTTTAGAAATCAATTCTGCGATGTTGCACTGTTGAGTGGTAAACAAATTGGTAAATTGTTCAATAATACGCGGCGCATCGTCGACCATCACATTCACGGTTACAGTAGACGGATAGTAGGTTTTTTGTACGCTATGCGTGCGTTTCATCACAATCAGCAAATCTAACTCTGCCCCTTTAGTTGGTAAAATCGCCTCTAGAAGCGTGATAGCATTCCAACTGCCGGATAACATCATTATAAAAGTAAATTCCTCGCCAAACATAGCGAGTCGACTATCCTCAATATTACAATCACATTCACTGACAAGGCGTGTAATTGTATTCACAATGCCCGGACGATCTGTTCCCAGCGCAGTAATAACAAGAAATTGCGGTTCAGTCTTAGGCAAAGTATCTTCCTTATTTTGACTAAATTTAGGTCAATGATATTGACTCAGGATGCTGGTAAGGAAACCATAAAATTGTGAATCTGCCAAGTGGGGCGATTCACTCTTGCGACAAATATGGCTGAATTATTACTTCTATTTAAGTTAATGTCATCGGCATTAACAAAATTCATTAAAATCTTGCGTTTGGGTGGTTTTCTTCTGTGAAATGAAAACGTAACATGGAAACTCACTATTTAGGGGGCATTGCGATGGCTAATCAAAACGTAAACTACAAAGACTTTTTACAAGGCAGTATTGTTGCTGTGATCACACCAATGGATTCAGCGGGTAACGTTGATAGAAAAAGCTTGAAACAGCTGGTGGATTACCATGTCGCAAATAAAACCTCTGCGATTGTGTCAGTGGGAACAACGGGGGAATCAGCAACATTAAACCATAAAGAGCACGTTGATGTAGTGAAAGCGACGCTTGAGCTAGCTGATGGCCGTATCCCAATTATTGCGGGAACAGGTGCAAATGCGACCGCAGAAGCGATTTCGCTAACAAATGAGTTTGAAAACAGTGGTGTAGTTGCGTGCCTAACAGTAACGCCTTATTATAATAGACCGTCACAAGAAGGCTTATATCAGCATTTTAAAGCAATTTCAGAAAACACCAGCTTGCCACAGGTTCTCTATAATGTACCATCGCGCACTGGATGTGATTTATTACCTGAAACTGTGGGCCGCTTGGCGAAATTGGCGAATATTGTGGCAATTAAAGAAGCCACAGGGAACTTAGCACGTGTTCATCAAATCAAAGAGTTGGTTGATGACCATTTTGTTCTGCTTTCTGGTGATGATGCGACTGCACTTGATTTTATGCAACTCGGTGGAAAGGGCGTCATTTCGGTCACCTCCAACGTCGCGGCTGCACAGATGGTAAAAATGTGTGACTTAGCGCTTGCGGGCAAATATACTGAGGCCCGTGAATTGAATAAACAGCTGATGGGACTTCATCATCAGTTATTTGTTGAGCCGAATCCAATCCCTGCGAAATGGGCTTGTCATCGTTTAGGTCTTATTGCGGATGATACTTTACGGTTACCAATGACACCGTTAACTGTATCTGGACAGCAAAAGGTTGAAGATGCCTTGAAACTCGCGGGTTTACTGTAAAATTTAGGGAATTTTAATGGCAACATTATTGCAAAAATCGAAGGTTATGAAGGTTGCTGGCCTGTCACTTGTCGTGTTACTGGCAGCCTGCTCCAGCGATCAGCGCTATAAACGTCAGGTCAGTGGTGATGAGGAATATCTTAATGCTGCGCCATTGAAAGTGCTGAATGCGCCGCAGGGGATCACTTTACCAGCAACTAACGGTGAATATGATCTTCCTAAAACCACCTCAACAGGGGCGGTTGGGAAAGCGTTAGATATTCGCCCACCAGTACTGACGATTTCACAATTAGCCGGTTCACGCACTGAAAACAGCGCAGAAGCCAGCCGTTTGTTGCTAGATAATACTCCTGAAAATAATGCGTTGTGGTCACAAGTGACCATGATTTTAGAACAGCGTGGCATCCCAGTTTCTACGAAGAACGATGGTTCTCGTTCTATCGAAACTGACTGGATTAAATGGGATCGTGCAGACGAAAACGTCCCATTAGAGAGCCGTCATAAAGTCACTGTTCAGCCAGAAAACGGCATGATTGCATTAACCGTGACTAACCTAGGCTTACGCCAAGGTGATGAAACGGTAACAGATGCAGCGGAAATTCAACGCTATAACAAACTGTTATTAAACGATTTAACTGATGCTCTGTACACCCTGCGTGATACCTCAAGCAAAAATAGTCTGCAAAGCGCCTATGGCATCATTGATGTTCAAACTGGCAGCAATGACACTGGCTTACCAGTAGTTATCGTTCGTGCACCGTACGATGCAGTTTGGGAGCGTTTACCTCACGCATTAGAAAGCGTTGGTATGAAAGTGGGTGACCGTAGCCGTTCAGCAGGTTCCGTCATGGTGACTTACAAAGGCTTGAGCAGCTCTGAGTGGCAAGCGCTGGGTATTGATGACCCATCGGTACCGGAAGATGACTATAAAGTTCAAGTGGGTGATTTGAATAACCGTAGTAGCCTACAGTTTATCAACACCAAAGGCGTACCATTAACTCAGAAACAGAATGATGAAATGGTCGCCGCACTGAAAGCCGCTTTCAGTAAAGCACCGACTAAAAAATAAGTTTAGTTAGCTAATTTATTTGTTCTATCAAGTGAAAACGCCGTCCTATGGGATGGCGTTTTTTTTGGATAAACTTCAGGCTGTAATGGCTAACAGTGAAAGAAAAGTTATGGATAATAACGCATCGAAACCAATGGATAGTAGGAATAATATAACGATGCCAAGAAGAATTGCCGGGACAAACTTTAATGATAATTTACTAAATTCATTAAATAATATTGCTCATACAAGAAGTTTTCTAGAGGAGGGTGCAACTGTTTTTAATTTACCAAATTATGTGGTACCTCAAGGATATCAATTAATGAAAGTATGTAAGAAAAACCAATATCGGATGGTGACTACTGGAAGGGAGCCAGAAACGATATATTTGCTAGAATTGAAACTGCGTAGTGATATTGTCTTTGGTGAAACTACATGCACTCAAATTAAAGTTTGGCGCACCATATCTCATTTGCATCGGAATAATATTGGAGATTTACCTCGAATATTTTTCATTCATTTACTCGACAATCATAGCATCATGGTAACGGATGAAGAGCATACTCGAGATGGACAGCGCTTCTGGGAAATTATGATTTCTTGGGCATTTTACCAGCGCTATTATATTTATGCTTCCGATGGCACGCTCGAAGACAGACCACTAACACAAATCCAGACTGAGTCTGAATTCTTTGAGCAATGGGTCAATCAACTTTGGGGTAGAGATATCGACGTATATACCCACAAACTGATTGTTATCAGCAAACATCCATTACTTTAACTACCCATCTGCACATCTATCCATCATAAAATTCTCAGTGAAACAAATGGACAAAAAATCAGTATTTGCAGCTAAGTAATCGTTTGCGTATGCGCGAGAATTTTATTATCATAATTAGCAGTTAATCATAAAATATTGAATATCAGTTAGTTAGCACGGTATCAATAATTTTTGGATAACTGACTGAATCAGAGCAGAAAATTAACAATGAATCCGCTATTTTTAGCGGTTTATTCTACTGTTACTTATCTGAATCTGCTGTGCAGGTTGATTTCTATTGAGTGTAATCACATCCCTGGAGTGTTTAAGATGCAAAAGAAAGCTGAGTTGTATCGTGGCAAGGCAAAAACGGTCTATACCACAGAGGATCCAGATTTATTAGTTCTGGAGTTCCGTAATGATACATCAGCACTCGACGGTGAGCGTATCGAACAGTTTGACCGCAAAGGTATGGTTAATAACAAATTTAACCATTTCATCATGACTAAGTTGCAAGAAGCAGGCATTCCTACACAGATGGAAGCTTTGTTATCTGATACCGAAGCCTTGGTTAAAAAACTGGATATGGTGCCGGTTGAATGCGTTATCCGTAACCGCGCGGCAGGCTCTCTGGTTAAGCGCCTTGGGGTTGAAGAAGGGATGATTTTAAACCCGCCTCTGTTCGATTTATTCCTGAAAGATGACGCTAAACATGACCCGATGGTGAATGAATCTTACTGCGAAACGTTTGGTTGGGTGAGCAAAGGAAACTTAGCGAAAATGCGCGAACTGAGCTACAAAGCGAACGATGTTTTAAGCAAGATTTTTGCGGACGCAGGTTTGATCTTAGTCGACTTTAAACTGGAGTTCGGTTTATTCAAAGGCGAAGTCGTGCTGGGTGATGAATTCTCTCCAGACGGTAGCCGTTTATGGGATAAAGAAACCCTGAACAAAATGGACAAAGACCGTTTCCGTCAAAGCCTCGGTGGCTTGATTGAAGCGTACGAAGAAGTGGCTCGTCGTATCGGCGTTAAACTCGACTAAGTTTCTAAAATCATCTTGAAAGAAACAATGATAGCCTGCCAACCGCAGGCTATTTTTTTGCCTTTAAATTATGGTTTTACCAGAAATTGCTGAATCCAACGCTCAGCTTGGCTTTCGATAGGTAGATTCAGCTGATGGCTGAGTGAATGCAAAGTCGGGGATGGCAAAACGGAATCTGGCTGTAACTCAGGGTGGCGTAACACCGTTTCAATATTGCCATCAGCCACTAAGCGACCTTGGGATAAATGTACTGCCCGAGCAAAATGACGCGCGGCAAAATCCAAATCATGGCTGATCGTAACAACCGTGGTACCCAATTGCTTTTGATAATCTAGCCATTGCTCAAAATACCCTAGCCACCGTGTATCGAAATCACGGCTTGGCTCATCTAACAGCAGCAATTTAGGTTGGACCGCAGTTAAACAGGCCACAGCGACCATGCGCCGCTGCGCGGAATGCAAATCAAGCGGATGTTTATCCGCAACATCTGTTAAATGGCAAAGTGTTAAAGCTCGCTCTAATTTTTCAGCAATATCCGACGAGGATAATTTTTGGCGGCGTAATCCAAACATAATCTCATCTTTCACCGTGCTGTGAAAAATCTGTTTTTCAGCCTCTTGGAATAAAATGCCAATTTGTTGAGCGCGTTCCGCGGCTTTCAATCCACTGATGGGTTGTTGATTAAAATTGACTTCCCCATGCGAAGGCGGCAATAAACCTGCCATTAAACGCAATAAGGTGGATTTTCCCGCACCATTGTCTCCCACTAATGCCACCCATTCTCCAGCGCGAAGCGTAAGTGTAAGATCTTCAATGGCATGTGCGGTTTTCGGGGTGTATTGAAAGCTTAATTGATTAATTTGCAGCATAACACGCCTCAATACCTTGAATCAGTTGTTGTTCATTGTGAGGCACTGGGGAATGCCAACTACCATGCGCCATTAATTTCCCGACAACACGCCACGCATCGGGCATATTGATTGTCTGCTGTGCGGGTATAAATATGGCGTCAATATCCCCTCGAGCAGCAATAATGCCTTGTTCCAGCAACGAAAAATCATTGCAAAAATGCAGAGCTGGCAGTAAATGCCGTTCGAACAAAATGACACAACAGCCAGTTTGTTCACTGTAATTTTTTAACTGAGTGAGTAATCGATGCGTGGCTGCGGGCGTTAATCTGCTAAAAGCTTCATCTAATAGCAATAATCGTGGCCGCATAGCAAGAGCGCTCGCCAATACCACGCGTTGAGCTTCCCCGCCAGAGAGGGTGGCTGGGTGACGATGACGTAAATTCTGGCTGAACGTTAACTCAAGAGCCTGTTCAACCCGTTGAACGATTTCTTCAGGTGGAAGTCCTAAATTTTCGGGGCCAAACGCCACTTCTTGCTCAACGGTAAACGTACAGCCAGAGAGTTGTAATTGCGGAGATTGCTGCACGAATTGACGTTCAATCGATAGCTCAACTAAAGATTGCTCTCCTAATGGTTGAGCAAGGATCATACCATTACCAGTGACTTTGCCGGTTAACTGATCAGGTAACCAACCCGCCAACAGTTGGGCTAATGTGGTTTTGCCGCTGCCATTACCCCCTAAAACACAATGCCAATTACCTTGGTTTAGCGTTAAATCAATCCCGGAAAGGATAGGGTGATCGATGCCTTGAGGTGTAAAAGAAAGTTGTTGAAGGTTTACCACCCTGTTTTCCGTGATATTTACCAACATAGCGCCATACCTCCTTCAATTACGATCAGTGCTAATAAGCCAAAACGCAATATATATTGAAGGCGGCTATCAGCAGGTTTATTCAGTGTGGTGCGATGGCGAGTGTAGCGAAAACCTCGCATATCAAGGGCTGCACTGCGGACAGTTAGTTCACTGAGTGCTTGGCTCGCCAGAGGAAGCAATAGGGCGGGTAACGTAGTTAATCGTTGCCAAAAGTGGCCATCTAAGGGAACCCCTCGGGCAAGCTGAGCTTCGCGAATAGTGGCAAGCTGTTGACGAAGTTGTTCAACAAGTAAAAGAGGGCCGGCGAGCACGTAGGCAAAACTGGCCGGGAGACGACTGGCAAATAGCGCTCGGATAAATCGTTCAGTAGGAACATACTGTAGCCATAATTGAGATGCACTAATGATGGCGAGCAGACGCAGCCATAAAGCCATGGCTTTTTGCTGCTGAAGGGCTTGTGGCGGTGAGCCTGTTAATAATTCACTTAGCCACCCTCCGTGGATTAGCCAAAGTCCTACCGCCATTGGTAACATAATTGCTGCGATAAATTTCCAGCGATGGAATGACGCTGAGCGTAAGATGACTGCGGCAAGGGTAGCGAAAGCAACGAGAACTAACCCCCAGCCTAGCGGTAGCATCAATGTGCTAGCGCTAAACCAGAACCATAAGGTTAATGAAGTAAAAGGGTGCATCCTAACCCCTAACGCACTTTAGCCATATTCGGGAAAGTACGTTGAACGCGCTCAGGTAAACGACGAACAAGCAACCAAGCCACAATGGCTGAAATTATTTTATCCGCAATATTAGCGCCTAAAACGGTGATAGCCACAGACTCTAATAAGTTTTCACCAACAGCATGGAAATAGGCTACAAAAAAGTCTGCGCCACTACCGGTAGTACCCGAAAATAAGTAGGTACGAATAGGCACGGCGACGATCATCAGTGCGATAGTGATCACCACACCCGATAAAATAACGCGTGGTAGGGTACGAAAACCGCCAGCGCGTGCCAGTAAACCAGCACTTAAGCCGATCATCATCGCAACAGGCGCAAATGCCGCCGCGATAGGGCCTGTTAAAAGGCCCCAAAGCAAGTTAGTCGCTAAGCCACTAAAGATAGCCGCCCAAGGACCTGCGAGCAGTGCACAGATAATAGTGCCGATAGAATCAAGGAAGATAGGCAGTTTTAACATGGAACTTAATTGCCCAACCACCATGTTGATTGCAATAGAAAAAACAATTAAAGCCAATGTTCGGCTGGAAATGATTGACGAGTTTGCCATGAATTAAATATCCCTAATAAGTTGTAAAATAAAGCCAGAATAAAAATCAAAATAAAATGAAAGTTAACGAGAGGTGACGACCAATTCTTCATATCCTGAGAGCGCGCAAGGCTCGCGGGTGAAGGTTTTATTTTCCAGTTCGCCAATAATCAATTCGAGGGTGGTTCTGACGGTGCAACCCGGCATCATATGTCCACCGCGCATTTGACCGTTTTCATCGGAAACTGCCAAATGCAGATGTTCACCCTGGGCATCAAGGGTGCCTATCAGTGACACAACTTCAAACTTACCAGAAATAAGATGGGTATTTTCTTGCCCAGCAAAACGCAAGGAGACATCGGTCAAGCTACCCACGCAGCCAGCAATAAATGCAGCTTGCAACTGATGATGTTTGACCTGTTGTCGTAAGGTAAGAATGACATCTTCCCCTGGACGTAGACGCAGTGCGATAAAGCGAGCGTTTGAATAAGTGGTTAAATCGTGAGACATAGCCGAGATCCTAGTAAATCGTGTTTATAGATTACGGCAATCTATTATACGAATAGATAACTTGCTGTCTGGGAAAGGGATTTTTTTCAGTTTTTTTTAGTGAAACACTCTGTATCTTAAAAAATATTGATCAAGAAGGTCGGAATAGTGGGCGAAAAAACAATGTGGAGTCTCGAATATTCTGATTATTTAACTTAAGTTTAATTGGGGTTCCGTGAATGAAGGAGAGCCTATTTTCTAAGATAAACTTTTTTCAGATAAACTATAGAAAATAGCGTTTAAAGGTGAAGGATGATTTGCCTCTTCAACGCGAGATCAATAACATACTAATTCAATTGACACGGTGGAACTGTGTTGCCGCAATGCATTTATTTTACAGGGGAAAATTATGAGCCAAGTGGATCCTACACTGATCATTTTGCTGGTATTGGCAGGATTAGGCATTATCAGCCACAACATGACAGTGACGTTAGCCATGCTATTTTTGCTGGTGGTGCGGATCACGCCGCTGAATAATTTCTTCCCTTGGGTCGAAAAATATGGGTTAACCATCGGAATTTTAATCTTGACGATAGGTGTCATGGCGCCTATTGCGAGCGGAAAAATCTCAGCGAATGATGTATTAAGCTCCTTTTTGAATTGGAAATCATTATTGGCAATCGTGATTGGAATATTGGTTTCTTGGCTAGGCAGTCGGGGTGTTGCACTGATGGGAAGCCAGCCTTCCACGGTGGCGGGGCTATTGGTGGGGACAGTGATTGGAGTTGCCTTATTCCGAGGTGTTCCTGTTGGACCATTGATTGCCGCAGGGATTCTGTCATTACTTATTGGTAAATAGTCACCTTGGCGATGAAAAATTCATTACAAGCGATTGTAGAGCAGTTACATCATATCGGTTTCCGCCGCTTACTGGTTTTATCTGGAGAGCATGAGTGGGTTACATCTCAACTTCAGGAGTTGCAAGGTTTCTTAGCGGGGGATTGGCTCTGTCTCTCACCTGAATTACCCAATAGTATTCCACCAGAAAAAGCCCAACTATTGCTTGGACGTGAATTTGTTCATGGTATTTTTGATGCGCGTAAAGGGTTACATAGCGAGGCGCTGGCTATCTTAGCGGGAACCCTAAAAGCAGGAAGTTTATTGGTGCTTTGCACGCCACCTCAATCTCTGTGGGCGCAGCAAAATGATGCAGATAGTGTGAGATGGAATGAGCAATTTGGTGAAATCCCCACACCTAACTTTGTGCATCATTTGCAACGCACTTTCCGGAATAGCCCTGATGTACTGTTTATTGATCAACAGCTTGAGGAACAAAAACAGCCGCACGGACTGAATTTGCTACCCGATCACCCCAAATGGATAGCCCCCACGGGGCAGCCGACAGAACAGCAACAAGCGGCTCTTGGACAATTGCTGAGTGCAGAGAATGGAATATGGGGATTGATAGCGCCGCGTGGACGAGGTAAGTCCACGGTTGCGGGTATGCTGATTAAGGAATGGCAAGGTGTTTGTTGGTGTTGCGCGCCAGCGAAAGTGACCACTGGCGTAATGGCCGAATATGCTCAGCATGAACTCAAATTTTGGGCACCTGATGCGCTTTTGCACTATTGCCAATCAGGGCAGCAGATTAATGCTGATTGGTTAATTATTGATGAAGCCGCTGCCATTCCATCTCATATTCTGCGGCAGATTATCGCCTTTTTCCCACGGGTACTTATGACCACGACGGTGGAAGGTTATGAAGGTACGGGGCGTGGTTTTATGATGAAATTTTGTGATAGCCTCGAAAATTTCACATCGCTGTCGCTCACTCAGCCGATCCGCTTTGCAGAACATGACCCACTCGAAATGGTGATTAATCAAAGTTTATTATTGGAAAGCGCTACTTCGACGAAGGCCGTGTCAGAGCCGATTATCTTCAAGCTACTTAGCCAGCAGCAACTGGCTAATGATCCTAAACAGCTCCATGCATTTTACGGTTTATTGACCGCGGCACATTATCGAACCTCGCCGTTGGATTTACGCCGATTATTGGATGCACAGCACCAGCATTTTGCCGTCGCAAGCCATCATAATCAGGATGTTATCGGCGCTGTATGGATGGTGGATGAAGGTGGTTTAGATGAAAAACTGAGCTGGCAAATTTGGGCAGGACAACGGCGACCACGGGGAAATCTGGTTGCTCAATCCCTCGCAGCGCATTGCTATTTTCCTCAAGTCCCGAGATTACGTTCTCGCAGAGTGATGCGCATTGCCGTGAATGCTGGATATCGTCGCCAAAAAATTGGCTACCGGTTATTAGAATTGCAAATTGGACAAGGCATTCAGGACGGTTTAGATTTCCTATCGGTCAGCTTTGGTTTAACCCCAGAGTTATTGGCTTTTTGGCAATCATCAGGGTTCCAGATCGTACGAATTGGGCGGCATGTTGAGGCGAGTAGTGGCTGTTTCACTGCGATGGCGGTGTTGCCATTATCCGCAGAAGTGCAGTCAATTTGCTATTTAGGGCAACAGCGATTGCAGCGGGATTTATTCTGGCGTCAGGATCTGAATGAATTTAGTCTGAAAAGCACATCTGAGCAGCACCTTGATGATGGAGATTGGCTAGAATTGGTTGGCTTTAGTGATTATCACCGTTCGTTGGCTGCAAGTGAGGCGTCATTACAGCGTTTTTTAGCGGTTTTACAGCAACGAGATTCGGTTGAAATCACCGGTTCAGCCCTTGGGGCTTATTTTCATCAAGGGCAATCTGTTGAACATATTGCTGGGCAACTCGGGTTAGCAGGGCAAAAACAGTGGTTAAAACGGGCAAGAGCAGAAGTCGCACAGTGGCTGAATGGTTATTACCCTGAAGAGGTGAAAAGTTTAAGGCAACAAATTAGTGCTTTTTGTCTTTAGGCCAGTCGTCATCTTCATCGTCCCACAGGTGATTATTATCTTTGTGAGGCGGAATCTCTGGTTTGTCATCTAAATATTTTTTGGGGTCGAGTCGCATCATCTCTTTGACTGAGTTCCAAATGACCCCGACTAATAACAGTAGGATGACCCACCAGTAATCGGCTAACCAATGCATATTTGCCTTCTTATTTTAATCATAATAATGTGTAACCCTGCCCACATGACGTAGTTGGTAGGCTTTAGTGGGGTCATTTAACCATGTTTTTTGTTGTAACGGGAGAGCCTGAGTGAATATAAAGAAAATCATATTCATTACAGTAGGGTGGATTGCTGTTGGCTTAGCTTTTCTTGGCGCTATTTTACCCGTCATGCCAACGACCTGTTTTTTATTATTAGCGGCATGGTGTTTTTCGCGTTCCTCACCACGCTTTCACAACTGGTTGCTATATCGTTCATGGTTTGGCGGGTATTTACGTCACTGGCAAGCGCATCGCGCGCTACCAAAAGGTGTAAAACCGAAAGCTATGACGTTAATCGTTATTACGTTTGCCTTCTCGATTTGGGTGGTCAGCTATGGTTGGCTAAAAGTCGGGCTATTTTTAGGGATGTGTTGGTTGCTGATTTTTATGTACCGTTTACCTGTCGTCGATGTGTTAAATTCAGATCAGAATAACGAAGGTTTGTAATCAGGAAAGCTGTCACTCAGCAAGAGGCTGAGTGACAGATAAATCATTCAGGCACTTTAATATAGCGGTTAAAAACATACTCAAGGTTATCTAATAACCAAGTTTTTCCACTAATATCTTCTTCGGTGAGCACCTGTCTAACAATTTCGGGCGTCAATAGCTGTTCAGCTTCATGGGACAACGGCCAATAACTAATATGCCAAGGTTCTTCCGCTATACCTGCATTGGTGGCGGTGAAAGGGCGGTAGAAATCAAAGGTCGCCATATTGTCGGTTAACCAGTGATTAAGCTCAGCAAAATAACCCCCTTCTTGATATTCCCAAGGTTCTAATTGCAAGGTTTGCCCTGCAGGAATACGTAGTGGGTCGTAAACATCAATCTCAGTTCCCCAGTGGTGACGGCTCGCCCCGGGTAATGCAGACCAATGCAAGATTGCCTCACATAATTCGCCTTCCGTTAATGTTGAAATATCTAATGGCTGGCTATGGGTATCAAGAACAGGGCGCTTACCTGCAAATTTTTCATTCCAAATAATTTGCTGGCGAGCAAAATCACGAAAAGCACTGGCGGATTGTAGCTTAAACCCTGCGCGTGCCGCAGCTTGCTGCATGGCAAGAAACGCTTTAGTGGTATTAAACTGTAGGCGATGATTACCGCCCAAAGTCACTAAATGGTCGGTGGAGCGCCCAGTCAACATTTCGATGGAGAGAGTCATAGTAATAGTAGTTCCATGATGCGTTCGTAGATAACGGCAATCTGTTGCAAATCATCGACGTTAACGCACTCATCCACTTTATGGATCGTCGCATTCAAAGGGCCGAGTTCGATAACATGGGTTCCCATTTGGGCGATGAAACGTCCGTCAGAGGTGCCGCCACTGGTGGATAAGGTGGTGGCATGTCCCGTCACTTCTTGGATGGCTTGCACCGTTGCACTCACTAATTCGCTGTCACCCGTCAAGAATGGTTGACCCGATAAGAACCAATCTAAATGATAATTCAGTCCGTGGCGCTCTAACATGTCTGTCACGCGTTCGCGGATCATGGTATCGGTCAGTTCGGTACTAAAACGGAAATTAAATTGCACTTTTAGCTCACCGGGGATGACGTTATCGGCACCAGTACCCGCATTGATATTGGCGATTTGCATGCTGGTAGCTGGGAAATATTGGTTGCCATCATCCCATTTAGTGGAGACTAACTCTTGCAGAAAGCCGGTTGCACGATGTACTGGGTTATCAGCAAGATGTGGGTAGGCAACGTGTCCTTGAGTACCCAAAATAGTTAAGTGTGCGGTGATAGAGCCGCGACGACCATTCTTAATGATGTCACCAAGTGCAGACTGGCTGGATGGTTCTCCCACTAGGCAGTAATCGACTGGTTCATTACGGGCTTGCAAGGTTTCAACAACTTTCACGGTACCATGGGTAGCTTTCGCTTCCTCGTCAGAGGTAATTAAAAACGCAAGACGACCAGTATGGTTAGGGTGTTTTTCTACAAAGCGCTCGGCGGCAACCACCATGGCGGCAATGGAGCCTTTCATGTCGGCAGCACCACGACCGTATAAATGTTGGTTAATAATTGTTGGGGTAAATGGCGGAGTTTGCCATTTACTGTGATCGCCTGCAGGGACGACATCGGTATGACCCGCAAAGGCGAGGGTTTTGCCATTATTGCCACGGTGAGCCCAAAAATTGAGAGTATCCCCAAATGGCATTTTTTCCACCGTAAAGCCGATTTTATTCAAACGTTCGATGAGTAAATCTTGGCAACCTTGGTCATCCGGGCTGATAGAGGGACGGGCGATAAGTTGTTTTGCAAGTTCAATGACAGGGCAGTTCATTGAGTCACCTTTTATTTTGTGAATTTTTTGTAGTCGTCGGCATTAAACCCGACAAGGTAATGACCATTAGCAGAAACAAGAACAGGGCGCTTGATCATCGCAGGTTCAGCCAGTAAGACTTTTTTCGCGCTATCAGCATCGACAACTGCATTTTTCTCTTCATCGCTGAGCTTACGCCAAGTTGTACCGCGTTTATTCACCAAGGTTTCCCAATCGATGTGTTGCAAAAATGTAGAAAGGAGTGCATCAGTGATGCCATCAACACGGTAATCATGGAATTGGTAGCTAACTGCGTTATCGTCTAAGTAACGGCGAGCTTTCTTAATGGTATCGCAGTTTTTAATTCCGTACATGATATAAGGGGATGCAGGGGTGTTGGACATATGATTTTCCTCTAATGGCGAACAATGTATGCCCTACATAATGCGGGAAAATACAATTATGGTCTACCCCTTTGAATCGAAAAGATTTATTAATCTAATAAGCGATTTAATAATAACTAAGGCAGAGTTAATATTCATAATATTATATATAAATAATAAAATAATTAATTTAGGAAGCTTACGTTAATTAAATTAAATCAGATGAATTTATTTTGAACGCATGTATATTAAACTGGCTTCTAAACGAGATCGAACTCGTAATTTCTTTAAGACATTTCGGATGTGAACTTTAACGGTTTCTTCAGAAATAAATAATAGTTGAGAGATTTCTCGGTTTTTTAATCCAGCTGCCATTTCGTGCAATATTTCGCATTCACGGCGAGTTAATGTGGAAAGAGGATCTTTGGATTGATGCCGGGTAATCAGATGCTGATAAACTTTTTCGCTAAATACATGGTGCCCCTCCATTGCTTTTTTCATACTATTAAGCAGCATATCGAGTTCGCTATTTTTTAATAAATAGCCTTGAGCACCTGCATCGATAGCGGCGTAGATATCGGTTTTCATCGTTGAGAGTGAAAGAACCAGCAAATAACTGTTAGCGCAATGCTTACGTAGTAATCGAATCGTCTCGAATGTTTTATTACCATGAAGAATAGTATCTATCAGTATCATATTGGGTTGTTTGCTGGTAGCGATATTCAGCGCTTCTTTACTATTTGAAACCTCCGCCGTTACGTCAAAGTCAGCTTTTGATTTTAATAAATGAGATAGTCCAAAACGAAAGATAGGATGTTCATCGATAATCATAACCGTATAATTAGACATAGTGGGTTCCTTTTTTATGTCTGACAACTTATTAGATTAACTAGAATTGATATAGTTAAAATATAATATATTTAAGATTACATGAAATCATTATTCTTAATTGATAAATTAATTAGCTGTATAAAAGCATGAATAATGGAAGCGAAAACTATGAAGCTGGATATATTTAAGGCTAAAAAGAAACGAGCTTTCGAATAATACATTAATTTCAAAAAAATAATAACTAAGATTGAAAAAAATTAAAGTGATTTAAAAAATGATATGAATAAAAATAATAACAATATTGTGTATCTCTAGAAATTCACCATTGTATTTTTGTGGCAAATCCGTGTAAATTCCTTGTAAATGAAAGATTTTTCTGGAAATCATAGGCGTGATCATGATTTGCTAACAAGATGTGTTTATACTGTGATGGCTCTTACCTTACCAAATTTTGAAAGGACTTGATGATGGATGATAAATTAAAACAAAGTGCTCTCGATTTTCATGAGTTTCCTCATCCTGGGAAAATTACTGTAACACCAACCAAACCATTAACCACGCAACGTGACCTAGCTTTAGCGTATTCCCCGGGCGTTGCCGTACCTTGCCTAGAAATCGCAGAAGAACCTCTAAAAGCGTATCGCTATACAGCGAAAGGTAACCTTGTGGGTGTTATCTCTAATGGTACTGCGGTACTAGGCTTAGGGAACATCGGTGCATTGGCAGGTAAACCTGTCATGGAAGGGAAAGGGGTACTATTTAAGAAATTCTCGGGTATTGATGTTTTCGATATTGAAGTCGATGAAACCGATCCTGATAAACTGATTGATATCATCGCGTCGCTGGAACCAACATTCGGCGGTATCAACCTCGAAGATATTAAAGCGCCAGAGTGCTTCTATATTGAACAAAAATTACGTGAACGCATGAATATTCCTGTGTTCCATGACGACCAACACGGAACCGCAATTATCTGTACTGCGGCGGTGATTAATGGTCTGCGCATTGTTAAAAAAGACATTGGCGATGTTCGTTTAGTTGTATCCGGTGCGGGTGCCGCATCGATTGCCTGTATGAACTTATTAGTGGCGTTAGGATTAAAGCGCGAAAATATCACCGTTTGCGATTCAAAAGGGGTGATTTATAAAGGTCGTGATGAGCGAATGGATGCGACTAAAGCCGCGTATGCCATTGACGATAACGGTCAACGCACATTAGCGGATGCTATTCCTGATGCTGACATTTTCTTAGGTTGTTCAGGCCCTCGCGTGTTAACACCAGAAATGGTGAAAACCATGGCAAAAGACCCACTGATCTTAGCATTAGCTAACCCTGAGCCAGAAATTCTGCCACCATTAGCGAAAGAAGTTCGCCCAGATGCCATTATCTGTACAGGTCGTTCAGACTACCCGAACCAAGTGAACAACGTACTGTGCTTCCCATTCATCTTCCGTGGCGCGCTGGATGTCGGCGCAACAACAATCAACGAAGAGATGAAGCTGGCTTGTGTTTACGCTATCGCGGACTTAGCGCTGGCGGAGCAAAGTGAAGAAGTTGCATCAGCGTACGGTAACCAAGATTTATTCTTTGGCCCTGAATATATCATTCCAAAACCATTTGACCCGCGCCTTATCGTGAAAATTGCGCCAGCAGTGGCAAAAGCGGCAATGGAATCAGGCGTTGCGACACGTCCAATCACGGATATGGATGCATATGTTGAAAAACTGAATCAGTTTGTCCATAAAACAAACTTATTTATGAAGCCAATTTTCTCTCAAGCGAAAAAAGAGCTAAAACGCATCGTATTAGCGGAAGGGGAAGAAGAGCGTGTATTACATGCGACTCAAGAGCTGGTTTCCCTTGGCTTAGCATTCCCTATTCTGGTTGGCCGTCCTAGCGTAATTGAAATGCGTATCCAAAAACTGGGTCTGCATATTGAGCTAGGTAAAGACTTTGAAGTGGTCAACAATGAAAATGACCCACGCTTTAAAGAGTACTGGCAAGAATATTATCAAATCATGAAACGTCGTGGTGTTTCTCAAGAAATGGCGCGTCGCGCATTAGTTGCTAACCCAACGATTATCGGCGGTATTATGGTTCTGCGTGGTGAAGCTGATGGGATGATCTGTGGTTCAATCGGTAGCTACAGTGAACACTACCAAGTCGTCAAAGACTTGTTCGGTTTCCGCGAAGGTGCGCATACAGCTGGGGCAATGAATGCCTTGTTATTACCAACCGGTAATACCTTTATTGCCGATACTTATGTGAACGAAGATCCAACGCCAGAAGAGTTAGCGGAAATCACGTTAATGGCAGCGGATACGGTTCGTCGATTTGGTATTGAGCCTAAAGTGGCGCTGTTATCTCGCTCAAGCTTTGGTTCTTCAGATTGTGGTTCAGCACAAAAAATGCGCGATACACTGGCATTAGTGAAAGCGCGTGAACCAAACTTGGAAATTGACGGTGAGATGCATGCGGATGCGGCGTTGATTGAGTCAATCCGTAAAGATGTGATGCCAGATAGCCCGCTGAAAGGCTCAGCGAACTTACTGATTATGCCAAATATGGAAGCAGCGCGTATTAGCTATAACTTGCTGCGCGTGACAAGTTCTGATGGTGTCACCGTGGGGCCTGTGCTAATGGGGGTTGCAAAACCTGTCCACGTCTTAACGCCTATTGCATCTGTTCGTCGTATTGTCAACATGGTGGCGTTAGCCGCAGTGGAAGCTCAAACGAACCCACTGTAATTAGCATCATTATAATAGTTTCTCGAATGATTGATTAATCATCGAGTTCCGCATAAAGACTTCCATTGTGGTTAATGGGAGTCTTTTTTATTTGAAAATGATTATCATTATCTGTATTTTGAATGACTTCAAAGTCACTATATGGAAAAGATAATGATATCAGCACGTTCTTTGAATTATTTAACGAAAAAACCCTCACTGTTGAGTTTAGGGATGCTTTTCGTTTTGAGTTTCACACAGTTAGGATGTACCTCACAAACACCAAAACCCGCCCAACAACTGGATCCCCAACTCACACAAACCGGCAAAATCATTGATTTAGATTCGGGCAAATCCATCACTCCTCAGCAGTTAATTCAAGAGCTTGCTGCCTCACCTCGCGTGATTGTCGGGGAGAAACACGACAATATTTACCATCATCAAATCGAGCAGTGGGTCGCCCAAGAAATGCAGAAAATACGCCCCCAAGGTGCGGTGTTACTGGAAATGCTTACCCCTGATCAACAAAGTCGAGTAAACAATGTTCAAAAACAGATGCAGGGGAACCCGTATATTCGGGATGAAAAACTGCAAGAGGTTATACATTGGAATAGTGGTTGGCCGTGGGCGCAATATGGGGAACTCGTGAAGTATTTACTGGCTCAGCCATCCCCAGTTTTAGCGGCGAATATTAACCGAGATGCTGTACTGAAGGCTTATGACAATCCGCCTACGCTCACTGGAACACATTCAACGCAGCCCGTTATTCAGGAACTGATCAGCGAAACCATTAAACGCTCACACAATGGTGAGTTGGATGATAAACAAGCGGAAAAGATGCTGGTGATCCAGCAACTAAGAGATAGGGCGATGGCTCAAGGATTATTGGATGCTCCGGCACCCGCATTGCTATTTGCAGGGGGTTATCATGCAACGCGAGCGATTGGTGTGCCGTTACATGTACTCGATTTAGCGCCAGATGAGTCATTGAAAGTATTGATTCTTTCGGAGCAAGGCGAGGAAATCGATAACTTGCATGCAGATTATGTGTGGTACACGCCGAAATAATCAACAAGTGCGAGCAATATGATGATTTAAAATCGTTAATTTTGTGAAGTAATCATCACATTTATTTACAAATAATTTCCATTTGCATTCGTTATTAATTATCATTTGCAACTCTGTAAAAGCACGTAAGATGAATATGAGCACAATAACGTTTGAAAGTGGGTATGTGAGTAGAACCTCCAAAATGGGCGGCTGGCTGGTTTTAGCCGTGGCACTGCATATTGTCATTGTGGGTTTTTTTATCTGGATAACACACAATGCGCGATGGGAGGAGTCACTGCCGCCCCCTTCAGTGGTGATGGAATTATCTATCGAAGCACAAGCTAAACAATTAACGGAAGTGAATATTGGTCAAACTCAAGAGCTGGCTGTGGCGAGTGAATCCCATAAAGCGCAAGCAGAAGAAGCCATTATTCCCCCATTGCCTGTTAATGAGCAAGCGGAAGTGCAGTTGACGAAAACAACGGCGAAAAAACCAAAGCCCGAGTTAAAAAAACAGAAACAAGAGCAGCAGCAAGTGAAGAAGGTGCAAACCACAGATTCGAAAGCCAGCGATGCGCCAGTGACCAGCGATGCGGCGGCACTCGTCCAAAGCCAGCAAATTGCTGCGGAACTTAATAGCCAGTCCGAAGCCCTTGATAGCCTACAAAAACAGTGGGAAGCGATGGTGCTTGGAAAATTGAATAAATATAAACGTTACCCTGAAGATGCAGGAAGGCGTAACCGCATAGGGAAACCGGTGGTGATGTTTACGGTAGATAGCCAAGGTTTTTTACTTGATAGCAGTTTAGTGAACTCATCAGGCACACGTTCTTTAGACAAAGAAGCGCAGCAGGTGTTATCTCGCGCGGCGCCGTTACCCGTACCGCCAGCAGAAATTCTCAAGAATGGACGGATAACGGTTAGGTTACCTATTGATTTTACTCTTAATGATAAATAGATTGGACTCACCATGCGTCATAAAACCATACATAATAAAACCATGCGTAATAGAATCACCACTTATTGCGTGGTTACACTACTTGGGTTATATGCGGCCAGCAGTGCTGCGGAGGACAAAATGCTAGCACCAATAGCGAAAAAACAGCCCCACACTATGACTATCCATGGGGATCAGCGCGTCGATAACTATTATTGGTTAAGAGACGATAACCGTGAAGCCCCAGAGATCCTTGAATATCTGAATCAAGAAAATACCTATACCACGCAGCAGCTTGAATTGGGTGAGCCATTAAAACAGGAAATTTACGACGAATTATTATCTCGCGTAAAGCAAGATGATGAGTCGGTGCCATACAATTACAATGGCTATACATACCGTTCTCGCGTTGTCGCCGGTAAAAACTACTCCATTTATGAAAGACGCCCTATTAATAGTGATGGCGAATGGACAGTTTTGGTTGATGGTAACCAACGCGCGGAAGGCACTGAATATTACCGAATGGGGGCGTTAGCCATTTCCCCAGATAACACCACGATCGCGATTGCTGAAGACCGCCAAGGTCGTAATGATTATGCGGTTTCGTTCCGCAAAGTTGATGATGCAAAGTGGCAAGAGAATGTCCTAACTAACACCTCCGGCAATATTGTGTGGGCAAATGATAATCGCACACTGTTTTATGTTAATAAAGACAAACAAACACTGTTGCCTTATCAAGTGGTTAAACACCAATATGGAACGGCGCAATCTACTGATAAATTGGTGTATGAAGAGAAAGATGATACTTACTATGTCAGTTTAGCGAAATCCACCTCTAAAGATTATATTCTGATTGGGATCACTAGCACCGAAACGTCAGAATATCGCCTTCTGGATGCGAACCAACCGGAACGTGATGCGGTAGTACTACAACCTCGCAAAACGGGTGTGGAATATTACCCTGATCATTTCAACGGTAAATTCTATATTCGTTCTAATCATCAGCATCCATTATTTGGGTTGTATATTGCGGATAATGCCACGGCACCATGGGTGAGTTTTATCGCACCTCGCGATGATATAGACCTTGAAGATTTTGCATTATTTAATAACTGGTTGGTGATTGAAGAACGTCAAAACGGCTTAGTGAATATTCGTCAAATTAGTTGGTTAACCCACAAAGAACATTCTGTGAGCTTTGATGACCCAGCTTATATGGCGTGGATTGGTAACAACCCAGAGCCAGATACTGATAAATTACGCTACGGCTACTCCTCCATGACAACACCATCCTCGGTGTATGAAATTAATATGCTGACTCAAGAGAAACAGCTATTAAAACAAGAGGAAGTGAAGGATTTCAATAAAGCGAATTATCAAAGCGAACGTATTTGGATCACTGCCCAAGATGGGGTGAAAGTACCGGTTTCATTGGTTTACCGTAAAGATAGTTTCAAACAAGGTAAAAACCCACTTCTGGTCTACGGCTACGGTGCATATGGATATGGTATCGACCCGTCATTCAGTTCTTCTCGCTTATCCTTGCTTGACCGTGGATTTGTGTATGCTATTGCCCATATTCGTGGCGGTGGGGACTTAGGAAAGAATTGGTATATTCAGGGTAAAACGGTCCATAAAATGAATACCTTTACGGACTTCATTGATGCGACTAACGCGTTATTGGCACAAGGCTATGGGGAAAAAGGCCATGTCTATGCCATGGGCGGTAGCGCTGGCGGCTTGCTGATGGGTGCTGTCGTCAATATGACACCTGATTTGTATGAAGGCGTGGTCTCTGCGGTACCATTCGTGGATGTCGTAACGACGATGCTAGACCCATCTATTCCGCTGACCACCGGTGAATACGATGAGTGGGGCAATCCTGAAAATGAGGAAGATTACTGGCGTATTAAAGCTTATAGCCCGTATGACAATATCAAAGCTCAGCATTATCCGCATATTTTGGTCACCACGGGGTTACATGATTCCCAAGTACAATATTGGGAACCGGCAAAATGGGTGGCAAAACTGCGTGATCTGAAACAAGGCAATTCTTTATTGTTATTAGAAACCAATATGAATGCCGGACACGGTGGAAAGTCCGGTCGTTTTAATGCCTTGGATGATATTGCCAGAGAATATAGCTTTATTCTGATGTTAGAAAATAAAGCGAAATATTTTCCAGATTTAAAATAGCGTTACCCATAATAAGTAACCAAAATAAGGTTACCAAGGATTAGTTGTGAAGTTATAAAAACTTACAACTAATCCTATTCGCAGAAAACATATTTATTCTGCGTTTGCAATGTGAGCGGCTGTTTTATCAGTACGTTTACAGGAATGGTTTAATGAATAATAAAATAATAATCATGGTAGCTGGGACTATTTCCGCTAGCTTCCACGGCTTCGCTTTGTCTGAAAATACACAGCAGACAAATAAGCAGAAAGATGATGTGGTTAATTTTAGCCAATTAAAAGTGTCGGGCGCACAAAAACAAACGCCGTTGGTCAAAGCCTTGGAAAAACCGGGGGCCTATAGCGCAGTCGGTACCGAAAATAAATTACAATCCATGGATAAAATTATCCGTTCGATGCCCGGAACCTATACCCAAATGGATGCGAGCCAAGGCACCATCAACGTGAATATTCGCGGGCTGAGTGGCTTTGGGCGCGTAAACATGATGGTGGATGGTGTCACACAGAGCTATTACGGAATATCGCCGAGTAAATTCACTCACGGCATGCAGCCGAGCAATGACTTTGGTTCACTTATCGACCCTAACTTTATTGTGGAAGTTGAGGTAGAAAAGGGGCAATTGAATGGTAGTAACAGTGTTAACGCCTTAGCGGGAAGCGCCAACTTTCGGACCTTATCTATTGATGATGTGATTTTCAAAGATAATTTGTGGGGAGTACGTAGCAAAGGGAGCTGGGGAGATAATGGACTCGGCTATAACGGCATGGTTTCGGTTGCGGGAAAAACGTTATTAAATGAGGGTGACGGTTATTTTGGCGGCTTAATTGCTGTGAGTGGGCACAATATCCCAGGCAGTTATAAAAATGGTGATGGATTTGATACGGATGAATTTGCAACCGACCCGACATTCAAACAAAAACCGCAATCTCAATTAACTAAATTAAAATATAAACCGAATGATAGTCATGAAGTCGAATTCAGCGGCCGATTTTTACAAAACAAATTAACTAGCCGTAAGATTAACAGCGAAGATTATTACCTTAAATATAAATACACGCCAATCAATGAATTGATTGATGTGGAAGTGCTGGCGAGCCATGGATTTAATACTCAAAAATTCCAAGGAGAGCCAATTGGCGGTGCATTAAAAGACGCAGAATCAGAAAACAAATCTGACAGTATTAATATTTCCAATACCAGCCGTTTTTCTTATGGCGACACTGATTTTAAGTGGCAGGTTGGTTCGAAATTAATGAAGACTAAATACCAAAAAATCACAAAACCGGTAGAAGATCCAAACACAATTACTTACAACCCATTCTCACCGAGTGGTACACAAGATATTACGAGCTTGTATACGCAATTTGAGGCGCAGTACGATATTTATACTGCTACATTCGACCTCAATTATTTAAATTATCGCGTTCAAGGATATAAACCCGCTTGTGATGAAACCGAGAAATGCTTCCCTCAAGAAGCGAGTACGTTAAATCTGCGAGAAAGTGGCATTAACCCCGGAGTGTTAGTTTCTGCACAAATTATTCCTGAATTTCAGCCATTTGTGAGTTATGCGCATTCAATGCGTGCGCCGAACTCTCAAGAAGCCTTTTTCTCTCAAAATGGCGGTCAGAGTATGAACCCATTCCTAAAAGGGGAAAAAGCACAAACTTGGCAAATTGGTTTTAATAGCTTTAAGCCAGATTTAGTGGTGGAAGGAGACCAGTTTAATCTGAAAGCGCTGTGGTTCCACACTCATATCAAGGACTACATTACCAGTAAATCCTTCATGCTATGTCGTGCAACTTCTCAAGAAGAATTTGATTGGTGCTTAATTAACGACGATGTGTGGGATAAAGAAAATCCAGATATTTTCCAACGTGCAGATATGTATGTGAACGATCCTCGGGATGTCAATTTGCGCGGCTACGAGTTGCAAGCGAACTACGATGCTGGGGTATTTTACTCCATGGTTTCTTACACCAAAGAGTCTGGCAAACAACCGGTATCAATCAACAGTACATCGGTATTTAGTGCAGGGGACTTTACCCAATTACCTGAATATTATGTGACTTTAGATTCGGGTGTTCGCCTGTTTGATGAAAAACTGACCGTAGGCTCGACAGTGACATGGACGGGGCCATCTAAACGTATCAGCCCAATTCCTGACGGTGACATGAACGGGGATGCGATGACGGAGAAGTATGAAAAACAGCCAACTATAGTTGACCTGTATGCAGACTATGAAATCAATAAACACTTCAAGTTAATGATGGCGATTAATAACCTCACTAATGAAAACTACACCGACGTGTTAAACCGTGCAAACTCTGGCGCAGTGATGGAAGAACGTGGCAGAAATAATGAAACGGGAAGAGGGCGCAGTTATATGATTGGCGGTCAAGTGCGCTTCTGACCAATAGATAGTTAACGGAAAGCGTTTAGTATTTTTAGCCTTACTCACTAAGGAAGATTGATAGGCTGATTATCTAAACGCTTTCAATATTGGCTACGCCACTCTCAGTTTGTCCCTTTGGATTCATTACAATCAATGAATAAGAATGTGGAGATTGCAATGAAAACAACCAATAAAATCAATGTGCTTGATTTAATTTCGCCAGAGATGCAAAAAGTAATTCAATACTATGAGCAACAGACATCGGTGGAGCCAACCGACGGAAGTTATGAAGCTCAGCGCCTTGCTTATAATGAAGATCGTCGTTATTGGAATGCCAATGCTCCGGAGCTCTTTCGTGTTGAAGACATGACGGTTAAAACTGCTAAATGTGACGTTGTCACGAGAGTGTATCATCCTATTGAACATACGCCTGCTACACTATTTTATTTGCATGGTGGCGGGTTTATCCTCGGTAACCTCGATACCCATGACCGAATTATGCGTTTATTAGCATTGTATTCAGGCTGTACTGTGATAGGTGTTGATTATTCGCTTTCCCCTGAAGCTCGTTATCCTCAAGCGATTGAGGAAGCGGTAGCGGTATGCCAATTTTATTCTCAACACGCTGAAAAATATTCGTTGAATATGCACCGCATTGGGTTTGCGGGGGACTCTGCTGGAGCGATGTTATCCCTTGCTACCGTATTATGGTTACGGGATAAACAAATCTACTGTGGTGATGTTTGTGCAGTTTTACTGTGGTATGGATTGTATGGCTTACAAGATTCCAGCAGTCGCCGTTTGTATGGCGGTGAATGGGATGGGTTAAGACGAGAAGATCTCCAAGAGTATGACAATGCTTACTTCGGCGAACAAGGAAGCCGTGAAGAGCCTTACTATTGCTTGTTTAATAATGACCTTACGCGAGATATTCCACCTTGTTTTATTGCGAGTGCGGAATATGATCCGTTACTTGATGATAGCGTGACATTATTTCAAACGTTTCAATCGCATAAAATACCTTGTGAATACCGAATGTATCCGGGGACACTGCATGCCTTTTTACATTACTCCCGCATCATGCCAACGGCGGATAATGCCATTCTAGATGGTGCGGAATATTTGAAAAAACAGCTATTTGGTTGATCTTTTCGCTCGAACCTTCTGAATATTGGTCACTTGGCTTTCAACCCAACCATCATTTAAGCGAGTTTTGAGCTGTTGGCCTAATTTCACTTGGCTGGTTTTTTTCAATACAGCGCCTTCAGCGGTTTCGCTGATGCTGAAACCTCGGGCGAGGGTAGCAAGCGGGCTAACAGCCTCCATTTTGGAACAGGCAACAGCAAAACGCTGGCGGTAGTTATTCACTAACTGAGTCAGCATATTTTGTAAATGATACTGCGTTTGCTGCAATTGGCGCTGTTGGCGTTGTAATTGAGGGCGCAGGTCATTTTGCATCAAGCGGCGTTGGTTTTTATCGAATTTAAAGGTGGCCGATTGTAGCTGGCGGCTGATGGCATTGGTCAGTTTTTGGCGTAAGGCTGAAAGCTGATTTTGTTGCCGAGCAAGGCGTAATTGCGGGTGTTGCTGTTGTAAACGGTGCTGAAGACGTGCGAAACGTTGCTGCTGTGCCGCCAAATAATAATCCATCGCCATCTCTAGGTGCTGTTGCCCTGATTTCAATTGGCGAAGCATCTCGGTTTGATTGCGACTGACAAGCTCCGCGGCTGCCGATGGCGTAGGTGCACGTACATCGGCAACATAATCGGCGATGGTCACATCCGTTTCATGCCCAACGGCGCTAATGATCGGTAATCGGCTAGCAAAAATGGCACGTGCCACGATCTCTTCATTGAATGCCCATAAATCTTCCAGTGAACCGCCACCACGCCCCACAATGAGAACGTCGCATTCATTACGTAGGTTTGCGAGTTCGATGGCTCTGGCGATTTGCGCAGGCGCTAAATCCCCTTGAACAGCTGTCGGGTAGATAACCACGGGTAGGGATGGGTCACGGCGATGTAGGATATTTAAAATATCATGCAGGGCAGCACCGGTTGCAGAGGTAATAATCCCCACGCGTTTTGCTGGAGATGGCAAGGCTTGCTTGTGAATAACATCAAATAACCCTTGGGCATTAAGGGTTTGTTTGAGTAGCTCGAAGCGCTGTTGCAGTAGACCTTCACCAGCGGGTTGCATGCTTTCGATGATTAGCTGATAGTCTCCACGCGGCTCATACAGTGTGACAGTGGCACGGACTAACACCTGCTGCCCATTTTGTGGACGGAAGGTGACGCGAGTATTTTGCCCACGGAACATCGCCGCGCGAACTTGGGCACGATCATCTTTGAGTGTCAGGTACCAATGTCCCGAACTTGGCTGCGAAAAATTGGAAATTTCGGCCGTTAACCAAATTCGTCCCATTTGGGTATCAAGAAGTTCTCTTACCGTTTGGTTGAGCTTGCTGACTGAGTAAATTGCGCTATTTTGTTGAGTCGACATGTGAGCTAGATCAAATTTTAAAACAATGACTTAATTGACTGATACTAACGTAGCCGACGGACTTATCAAGTTTTTTTTGAAAAAAGTGCTGGAAGCAACCGATTACGGTGTGTATAATGCCGCGGCAATATTTTATACCTTTCATAACGCTGCCTGGTGGGATATTGCCTATGTTACGCATTAAAAAAGAAGCACTAACTTTCGACGATGTTTTACTCGTCCCTGCACACTCAACTGTACTGCCAAACACGGCAGATCTGTCCACTCAACTGACCGCAAAAATCCGCCTGAACATTCCTATGCTCTCCGCAGCGATGGATACTGTCACCGAATCTGATCTGGCTATCGCACTGGCTCAAGAAGGTGGTATTGGATTTATCCATAAAAACATGTCCATTGAGCGTCAAGCTGAAGAAGTCCGCCGTGTGAAAAAACATGAAAGCGGCGTGGTGACTGATCCTGTCACTGTTACCCCAGAAACCACAATTCGTGAAGTGCAAGAAATGGCTGAACGCAATGGTTTCGCAGGTTATCCTGTTGTCTCTAAAGATAATTCTTTAGTGGGTATCATTACAGGTCGTGACGTCCGTTTCGTAACGGATTTAGACCAACCAGTGACTGCGGTGATGACGCCAAAAGAGCGTTTAGTGACCGTGAAAGAAGGCGAAGCACGCGAAGTCGTTTTACAAAAAATGCATGAGCAACGTGTTGAGAAAGCTTTAGTTATCGATGATAACTTCCATCTGTTAGGTATGATCACCGTTAAAGATTTCCAAAAAGCAGAACGTAAACCAAACGCATGTAAAGACGAGCAAGGCCGTCTGCGTGTAGGTGCGGCTGTTGGTGCTGGCGCAGGTAACGAAGAACGTGTTGATGCATTGGTTGCAGCAGGCGTTGACGTTCTGCTCATTGACTCATCACACGGTCATTCTGAAGGGGTTTTACAGCGTATTCGTGAAACTCGCCAAAAATACCCTGATTTACAAATCATTGGTGGTAACGTTGCAACAGCTGAAGGCGCGAAAGCGTTAGCAGACGCGGGTGTTAGCGCAGTGAAAGTGGGTATCGGCCCAGGTTCAATTTGTACAACTCGTATCGTCACTGGCGTGGGTGTACCTCAAATCACGGCAATCGCTGAAGCAGCGGGCGCATTAGAAGGCACTGGCATTCCTGTTATTGCAGATGGTGGTATCCGTTTCTCTGGTGATATTTCTAAAGCTATCGCGGCTGGCGCTGCGTGTGTGATGGTCGGTTCCATGTTTGCAGGTACCGAAGAATCTCCTGGTGAAACTATCCTGTTCCAAGGCCGTACCTATAAAGCGTACCGTGGAATGGGTTCTCTGGGCGCAATGTCTAAAGGTTCTTCAGACCGTTATTTCCAATCTGATAACGCAGCAGACAAACTGGTTCCAGAAGGTATCGAAGGTCGCGTGGCTTACAAAGGTCGCTTAAAAGAGATCATTCACCAACAAATGGGTGGTTTACGCTCATGTATGGGTCTGACAGGCTGCGGTACTATTGATATGCTGAGAACGAAAGCTGAATTTGTGCGTATCAGTGGTGCGGGTATTCAAGAAAGTCACGTTCATGATGTGACTATCACTAAAGAGTCTCCTAACTATCGCTTAGGGCAGTAATTATTGTTTAGGATAATAACGCCATTTCGGGGCGCTATTATCCTTTAAAACAGTAATCGAAAAGTTTCAGGGTGGCACACATGTTGATGGTGTCACCACCTTTTATTTTGACTTGAATTGCTGGAATTCTCCTCAAATGACTACAAATATCCATAAGCATCGCATTCTTATTCTTGATTTCGGCTCTCAGTATACTCAGCTGATTGCGCGTCGTATCCGTGAAATTGGCGTCTACTGTGAACTGTGGGCGTGGGATGTGACCGAAGAGCAAATCAGAGAGTTTAATCCTAACGGGATTATCTTGTCTGGTGGTCCAGAAAGTACGACAGAGGCTGATAGCCCACGTGCACCAGAGTATGTATTTAATGCGGGCGTGCCTGTTTTAGGTATCTGCTACGGCATGCAAACTATGTCCATGCAATTAGGTGGCGCGGTTGAAGTGTCTGGCGAACGTGAGTTTGGTTATGCGAACGTTGAGATTCTGGAAGATTGCGACCTGTTCCGCGACATCCAAGATGCGCTGAACGAAGATGGCAAGCCAGTTTTAGATGTGTGGATGAGCCATGGCGACAAAGTAACTGCTATTCCATCTAGCTTCAAAACGATTGCAAGCACCCCAAGCTGCCCGTATGCCATCATGGCGGATGTTGAGAAACGTTTCTACGGTGTTCAGTTCCACCCAGAAGTGACTCACACTCATCAAGGTTTAAATATTTTAAAACGTTTCGTATTGGATCTGTGCCAATGTGAAGCGTTGTGGACATCAGCGGCGATTATCGAAGATACCGTTGCTCGACTGAAAGAACAAATCGGTGATGACCATGTTCTGTTAGCACTGTCTGGCGGTGTAGATTCTTCTGTCACTGCGCTGTTATTAAATCGTGCGATTGGTAAACGCCTGACTTGCGTATTCGTTGATAACGGCTTACTGCGTTTAAATGAAGCTGATCAAGTCATGGAAATGTTCCAAGGTAAATTTGACCTGAACATCATCCACGCGAAAGCAGAAGACCGCTTTATGAACGCACTGGCTGGCATTTCAGATCCAGAAGCGAAACGTAAGAAAATTGGTCACGTATTTATCGAAGTATTCGATGAAGAGTCGTCTAAGCTGCCAAATATCAAATGGTTAGCACAAGGAACGATTTACCCAGATATTATCGAATCTGCGGCATCAGCAACAGGTAAAGCGCACGTTATTAAATCTCACCATAACGTGGGTGGCTTACCGGAAGATATGAAACTGGGTCTGGTTGAACCTTTGAAAGAGCTGTTCAAAGACGAAGTGCGTAAGATTGGTCTGGAGTTAGGCCTGCCATACGATATGCTGTACCGCCACCCATTCCCGGGTCCAGGTTTAGGTGTTCGTGTTCTGGGTGAAGTGAAGAAAGAGTATTGTGACTTGCTGCGTCGCGCAGATGCTATCTTTATCGAAGAGCTGCACAAAGCTGATCTGTACAATAAAGTTAGCCAAGCATTCACCGTATTCTTACCAGTGCGCTCTGTTGGCGTAATGGGCGATGGCCGTAAGTATGACTGGGTTGTTTCTCTGCGTGCAGTTGAAACCATCGACTTTATGACTGCTCATTGGGCTCACTTGCCATATGACTTCTTAGGCCGTGTGTCTAACCGCATTATCAATGAAGTGAATGGCATTTCCCGCGTAGTTTATGACATCAGCGGCAAGCCACCAGCGACCATTGAGTGGGAATGATTTAGCTATAATCGATAGCGATTTTTAGAAATCATTAATATTAAAGGCATCAGTTACTTACTGGTGCCTTTTTGTTTTTTGGGGAGTGGCTGAGATTGTTCGGTATATTTAGGATTAATGATGAACCGAAATGTTTGGCATGTTGATGATGGGATAAGCAATAAATTAAAGCTTTTTATTTAGATTTTTGAGGTTAACGCCATTTTTCTTCATTTCAGCATTCTTTTCATCAATTTTACTATTGCGAAAATCATTAAGCGCGCGTTTATATGCACGATCGATAGCATTATTAAGAATGCCTCCGCCGCAAGGAAAGGGGATCCACGAAAATATCCATAGCAATACTAATTTGATGAACAGAACGGTTTTTATCCATCGCTTAGTCATCATTCTTCCTTCTTCCTTGTCTTGTATGCTTACTATTATGAATGAGTTGACGGGGTAAACATGCAAAAATTTAGTGTATAGCTAACTGATTTATTAACTAAGAATTAGATATTTAATCTCAAATTTTTATTTATTTCATCGGCTAATTCAGCAGGAACATCCCACTCTTTGGCAAGTTTTTTCCATTTGGAAACTACATCTAGAGTTTCATCGATAATATTGTCGATTTTCTGTTTGCTAAATGCAGGGCTGAGCTTGATTAAAGAATAAAAATCCTCACGGGTAAAATCATCTCTTTTTCCATTTAAGCTCATCCAATGACTGTTTACCCATTTACTACCGGGTTTATAACTATAAGCTAGATCGTAAGCGGGAGCTAAAATCCATTTATTATCTTTCAGCATAAATGCAAAATTTTTGGAATGATCATCATGATTGCGAGCGATAATGTTAAAAGCCATTCGTTTTAATAGCTGAAATGCATCATCTGCGGGTAAACGTAAGTCACGGGCGATACCAAATAGTTCAGCGTAGGAAAATGAACCAGGGTTTTTATAATCCACATGCGCTAAACCATTTAAGGTCTGTACGTGAACTTTTTGGTTACCGATACGATCAAAACGCTGAGTGATGAAATGCCGTCTAGCACCTTCATCTAATAAGTGGCATGGCATCATATCGACTCCGCACTGTGTCGCCATCAAGTGATAGACATACTCCATGGCACCATAACCGAGTGGATCTCCAAACGTTTCTTGGTTTGTATTGTGCTCGCTTACACCATCAAATTTCATTAAATAGTGAGTGAAACTATCTGGTATATTGGATTGACCAGAGCGAACTTGGGTAAAATCATGATTAAAGGCGAGAACAGCTTTAGGTCTTGCTCCACCAGCACTCATTCCTACAGATAGTAACTCCATCATTGAAGCCGAATCATCTTGATGGTTGCGACTTAATTCCACATTAAAGTTGCTACGCAAATCGAGAACTTCCTGTGCAATAGCAACAAGAGACTCAATTTGAATGTCGGTTTTTGTATTGTTGTTATGAAGTTTGGTTGCAGGGATGTATTCCAATGCCCCCATTCCTCGTTTGCCAGTGTATTGCAGGCGCTGTAAAGGCGTAATGCTGTCAATTGATTTACCTTGGCTTGCGACCCAAGCATTCATGACAGCATTACCAAAATCATCAGGTAAAGAATCGGCAATTAGTCCAGGTAACCCTTTAAATGTTTGATAGTTGAGTTGTGGAAAACGATAAATATGTTTTGATAGTGGCATTTTTAACGGAGACAGCTGTATACCTTTTTTAATAAACTTCGTGGAATACTCAAAGGCGCCAAGACCTGTAGAGTAGTCAAAACTTAATGCCCCAATGCTTTCACTTTTGTAACATACATCGATAACTTCCATTACCATTCTAATTCTTCCTCTTTAGTATCAGTATGGTCAGCACGTTGGCCAGATGCACGTTGCCGCTTTTTACCTTGTAATTTCATCAGTTGAATAGGGGATATTGGTTGCGGAGGTAAAAATAGGTCTAATTGCTCAGTTAGGTTTAGCGCCATCATAATGGCAATAAACATTTCTAGCTGAGTATGACCTTTTTCAGCGGCCATGATCGTTTTGCGTGAAACACCCACAAATTGGGCCAACTCTGTTTGGGTTAAATTTTGATTAAGTCTTGCTTGTTTTAGCCGTTCGCCGATTTGCTCTGCATAGGCCAATGGTGATTTTTTTCTATTCATAGAGTCCTCTAATATGGACTTAATATGCAAAAATGCATAATAATGTACCAAATATAGGACTTTATATTCTAATAGTCAAATCACCATGAATTAAGTCCAAAATTAAGGACGTTATAATGATTTATCACACTTAAAGTCCATAATATTGGACTTTAAGTGTGATAAATTTTCTTCCTCGGAACAATAGCCCCTAACGAATAGCATAGACCCGTTAGCCCTGCGAGGCTCAATGGCAAAATCATAACGCTATCATTCTTGAGTGGGTTATCTAGGTTAAACATAATCACGATTAAGAATAAATTACTCGCGAAGGTGGCGGCGGTGTAGATAATTGCCACCTTTTGAGGTAAACGAATTAACGAAAAATCCTCGGCAAACTTATCAAAATGCTCCCAAATAAGGTGAATCACTAAATAACCAAGAATAAGCGTAAAGTAAAATATACTGAGTGCTTGTGTGGTTTGTGGGTGAAAAAACTCAATCATATTTTATCGAGATATAGATAAAAATAAGGCTGAGGATAGCCGATAGAATATAGATATTGGTGGTCGTTAAAATCAATGATGGAACGATAAGTGATATCGCACCATTGAGTGCTAACGCTGAGCCAACGCCTCCCGTAAGAGGATTCATTATCTTTTGAATTATCCAATTCATAGTTTCCCTTATTTATTAGTTAAAATAACGTGCGTTAAAAACGAGATAACGGAACAGCCAACAAAGCTGATGATTAAAACACAAGCACATAAACACAAACGCACCCAGAATAATATTATCCAAAAAGAAAAACATACCTCGAACAAGGTAATTTAAAGCAGAAAAAGTGATTATGAGAGCAGCCTCGTAAAAAACATTATTAGGACAGTTTAGAAGTACTTGTATTCCGGTAAGTCATCCTTCAGGAAAAGATGGGTAGTACAGGGGTTGCTATAAATTCACTAAAAATGATTTTTTATTCAAACTCTGGCAATTATTGCTTGTTCAATTAATTCAGATTGTTATTATCAATAGCCTATATACATACAAGGTATATGTTCACTCCCCGTAATCATAATAATAAAGGTGAGGGGAAACTCACTGATCCATGGCTAAGGATAACAACGTGGCATTTCGTCTGAAATATCTTGCTCTTCTTCCTCTGCTGGTGGCGACTGCATGTCAGCAACCTGCGAAAACTAACATCATAGAAACCCAATCTGCACAAACTCAATCAGCACAAATTCAACCTGTGCTTGTTAACAATGCGTGGATAGAAATTTCTCACAGTGCGTTGGATTATAACATCAAGAAAGTGCAAGCATTATTGGGTGATAAAGCGGGCATGTGCGCTGTTTTAAAAGGGGATGCATATGGGCATGACCTGACGTTAGTCACCCCAGTAATGATTGAAAATAATGTCCAGTGTATAGGGCTCACCAGTAATACAGAATTGAAGCAAGTTCGTGATTTAGGTTTTAAAGGTCGTTTAATGCGTGTGCGTAACGCCACGGAAAAAGAGATGGCTCAAGCAACTGAATTCAATGTAGAAGAGTTGATTGGTAACTTGGAGATGGCGCAGCGCTTAAATGCTGTAGCGGCGAAGCAGGGCAAAGTTATTCCGATTCATCTTGCATTGAACTCGGCGGGAATGTCACGAAATGGCTTGGAAGTCAGTAACGCGGAAGGATTACAGCAAGCTAAGTTGATCTCGCAGCTACCTAATTTAAAAATCGTCGGGATTATGTCTCATTATCCTGAAGAAGATGAGGCGCAAATCCGAAAAGATTTGGCCAAATTTAAAAAAGAGTCTCAACAAGTTCTGAATGTGACAGGATTAAAACGTGAAGATGTTACTCTGCACGTTGCGAATACTTATGCAACATTAACAGTGCCAGAATCATGGTTGGATATGGTGCGTGTTGGTGGTATTTTTTATGGTGATACGGTTGCCACTAAAGATTACAAGCGCGTGATGACGTTTAAATCGAATATTGCGGCGGTCAATCATTACCCGAAAGGGAACACTGTCGGTTATGACAGAACGTATACGTTGAAGCGTGATTCTGTATTAGCCAACATCCCTGTCGGTTATGCGGATGGCTACCGCCGTGTATTCAGTAATGCAGGGCATGTTTTAATTAATGGGCAGCGCGCCCCCGTTCTTGGGAAAACATCCATGAACACAGTGATGGTCGATGTCACGGATATTAAAAATGTACAGCCAGGGGATGAGGTCGTTTTCTTTGGTAAGCAAGGGAAAGGGGAAATAACCGCTGAAGAAGTTGAAGATATTAGCGGTGCGCTGTTTACTGAAATGTCCATATTATGGGGCGCAACCAATAAACGTATTTTAGTGAACTAAACCATATCATTTTAATAGAAGCCCGCTTTAAATGAAGCGGGTTTTTTTATTGGTGTAATGGGGGTCAGATAAACTGCAATCTACAATAGAGATCCGATAAGTGCGGTTTAACAGAATTGTTATCGAATCCTTGATGGCGATATGTTAGCTTGGGATAACCTTTTCAATCTGAATAATGTCAGAAGGCAAATAGAAGAATTAGAAGGATATTTTATGTATCAAGTTGATTTACATGCGCACACCATCGCCAGCACCCATGCATTTAGTACTGTTAATGAATACTTTGCGGAAGCTGCCGCTCGAGGAATGAAACTATTTGCCATTACCGATCATGGCCCTGAAATGCAAGATGCGCCACATGAATGGCATTTTGGCAATATGCCGATATTGCCGCGCATTGTTAATGGCGTTGGCTTGTTATATGGAATCGAAGCAAACATTAAGAATAAGCAGGGTGAGACAGACTGCAATGAAAAAATTGCTCGTCATCTAGATATTATTTTAGCGGGTTTCCATGAGCCTGTTTTAGAACCACAGAGTTTAGAAGACAATACGGAAGCGATGATCGCCACTATTCGTAGCGGAAAGGTGCAAATTATTACTCATCCCGGCAACCCTAAATATCCCATTGATATAAAAGCCGTTGCCCAAGCAGCTAAAGAGTGCAACGTAGCACTAGAGATGAATAACTCCTCTTTCTTGCATTCTAGAGCGGGTAGTAAGAAGAACTGCATAGAAATAGCGAAAGCGGTGAAAGAAGCAGGTGGTTGGGTTGCGTTAGGCTCAGATTCACATCATGTCAGTTATTTAGGGCGTTTTGATGAAGTGGTTGAGATGTTGAAATCCATTGATTTTCCAGAGTCCCGAATTTTGAATACCACACCACGCCGTGTTTTAGATTTTTTAGAGGCTCATGGACGTAAACCGATTCCTGAGTTTGCTCATTTTTAATTTTCAAATCGAATATCGTAACGTCAAAAGCCATTCAAATTTGAATGGCTTTTTTACTTGAAGTAAGCAGAAAAATTTCTCTTTAGATAAAAATAAAAGTTAGTGCATCTTAAAAAAAAGAAACTTTATTAAATTGGCAAGATAAAAAGTGAATTTTTAAAAGAAAAATGAAGAAAAAATAGATATCAAATAAATTGGAATGAAGATGATCTTTAAAATCAAAAAATTAACATCAAAGTTATTTTTAATTTATCTAATTGATATTTATAAACAAATTAATTTTACGGTAAGTCAAAAAAAGATTAAAAGTTAACCTTTTAAAGTAAATGGAATATCAACAAAATTAAAATAATTCTTCATTAAAATAACCTATAAAAAATTTAAGAATCTTTAATATTCTCCTATTGCGAAATGATCTGCAGATATGATTTATTAGTGTGGCAAGAACATCCTTGCTTAATAAATTAATCTTAAGGTACTTAGTATGAAAAAGTTATTAGCAATCGCAACTGTATTGTCATTAGCTGTTTCTGGTGCTGCATTAGGGAAGCTGCGATTAAGTGGTCCGCAGCTCCCGATATGACGCCCCAAACCGTCCTTTATCGACGTCCTGTGGCTCAATTTTCCAATTTTCAGCCCAAAATCGTCTCTTCGTGGCTGATTTTGGCCCTGTTTCAGGCCAATTTCCTCATTTCAGGTAGATCTCGCCTGTGCCCGTATCAATTGGTCAACTCGAACCAGGTTCGCCAGGGTGAATAACATCGCCAGTTGACTGTCATTTTTAGCCAGCCCCTTGTACCTGGCTTTGACGAAACCAAACTGACATTTTACTATCCGAAATGGATGCTCAACCTTCGCTCGGATACTCGCTTTCAGGTATTCGTAACGGATGGCCAGCTTGTTCTTGCGCGGGTGTTGCTTCAATGCATTCACTTTGCCGGGACGCTTGGCGATAAGCCAGTCTGCGCTGACATCGCTGAGCTCATCGCGCTTTTCGGCCCCCTGATAACCAGCATCGGCTGAGATAAACTCTTCATCGCCATGCAGTAACTTGCCAACCTGATTGAGGTCGTGCTCGTTAGCCGCCGTGGTCACCAGACTGTGGGTCAGGCCACTTTTGGCGTCCACGCCAATGTGCGCTTTCATGCCGAAGTACCACTGGTTACCTTTCTTGGTCTGGTGCATGTCTTCATCACGGCTGTTGTGTTTGTTTTTGGTAGAGCTGGGGGCTTGAATGATGGTGGCATCCACCAAGGTGCCCTGGGTCATTAGAACGCCACACTCTGCTAGCCAGTGATTAACGGTACTGAAGATTTTGCGGGCCAGTTCATGCTGCTCCAGCAAATGCCGGAAATTCATGATGGTAGTGCGGTCTGGAATGGCTTTATCCAGTGACAGGCGAGCAAATTGGCGCATGGAGGCGATTTCATAGAGGGCATCTTCCATGGCCTCATCGCTCAGGTTGTACCATTGCTGCATGCAGTGAATACGCAGCATGGTTTCCAGCGGATAGGGCCTGCGACCATTACCGGCCTTGGGATACACAGGCTCGATAACGCCAAGTAATTTGTCCCAGGGAAGCAAGTCATCCATTCTGCCAAGGAAAACTTCTTTGCGGGTCTGGCGGCGTTTACTGGAAAACTCACTATCGGCAAAAGTCAGTTGCTGGCTCATCCGGTTACTCATTCTGGGTTCAGGTTACAATACGATGATCTCACATCTCGGACTTATTCGCACCTTCCTTAGCAAATACAACAACTAAAACTGAGCCAGTAGCGCCAATTGCTGCAGCTCATCACTCAGCGAAAGCTCATCACGCAAAAGTGAAAACTGAGAAAAAAGTGAGTGCAACTAAAGATAAAAGTGCCGAAAAAGCCATTTAAATTTTTAGCTACACCAAAATATAAGTTTTATATCAATGACTCGTTAGTTTGAATTTAAATAAGGCGTTCAAAATGAAAAAATTATTAGCAATCGCGACTGTTCTATCATTAGCTGTTTCTGGTGCTGCATTAGCAAATACCACTGCGAAAACTGAACATGTAAACCATGGTGTGAAAACGCACGAAGTTGCCAAAGCAGAGCATGGTAAAAAAGAAGTTAAAAAGAGTGAAGTGAAACAGTCAGGTGAAGTCAAAGCACCTGAAGCGGCTAAAGCAGGTAAATAAGTTCGCTATACTCCTCTAGATTACGTCACGGTGCCATGGGGTATAATTCCATGGCGCTGCTTGACAGCTTATATGGTATACTGCGCATTATTTTTAAATCAGTGTAACCATATGAATTATCAATGCCCCCTGTGTTTTAAACCCCTCAATTTAATTAACAGTAGCTATCGTTGTGACGCAAACCACCAGTTTGATTGCGCCAAAGAGGGTTATGTTAATTTACTGCCAGTACAACACAAGCGCTCTAAAGATCCGGGTGATAGCCTAGAAATGATGACGTCCCGTCGTCAGTTTTTAGATGCAGGGCATTATCAGCCAATGCGTGATAAGGTTGCTGAAAAACTCGCTCAATACCTGCCTGAAAACAGCGAAAATATACTCGATATCGGATGTGGAGAAGGGTATTACACTGACCATTTTGCTCAGTCATTAGAGGCTGCATCTAAATCTGTTAGTGTATATGGATTGGATGTGTCGAAAGTGGCGATCCGTTTTGCTGCTAAGCGCTATAAATCCGTCAATTTCTGTGTTGCTTCAAGCCATCGTTTACCATTTGCGGATTCGAATTTGAGTGGAATTATTCGTATTTATGCCCCCTGTAAAGCGCAAGAATTAAGCCAAGTATTAACACCTGCGGGGATTTTAATTACAGTAACGCCGGCAGCAGAACATCTGCAAGAATTAAAAGCTCTGATTTATGATGAAGTAAAATTACACCCTGCAAAAGACGAAGATCTTCCTGACTTTAAGTTGATTGACGAAACTCGCTTAAATTATGCGATGGATCTAGAAGGGGAAGAGGCATTTGCTTTGTTAGAAATGACACCGTTTGCATGGCGTGCTTCTGAAGAGGTGAAACAGCAATTAAAGCAGGCTGAAGTGAAGAGTTATACCGCTGATTTTCTGATCCGTGTTTATCAATATCAAGTCTAAAATCCGTATCAAATCTCAAACAGTTCCCCCCGAATGGTTCAGGGGGAACGGAAAGATTATGGCGCGTACATAAATAATTCGAGATGCTCAAAGAGGATATTAAATCCAATCGCAATAAGCACCAGCCCGCCTAAAATCTCTGCTTTTTTTCCTAATAATGGGCCTACGTAACGGCCAATCATCATGCCAATTGTCGCCATTATCATTGTGGTTAAGCCAATAGTCATGGCCGTATGGACGATATCCACTTGTAGGAAAGCCAGACCTAAACCAATTGCCATAGCGTCAAGGCTGGTGGCAATGGCAGATAACACTAAATTTCCTGCACTGTGACTTGATGGTTTAGCGCAACAATCTTCATCTTTGGTTGTCAGACTTTGCCAGATCATACGACCACCAAGAATGAACAGTAGGGCAAACGCAATCCAGTGATCCCAACGGATAACATACTGGCTGGCTAAAATACCAATACCCCAGCCAATGATCGGCGTGATAGCTTCGATAAAACCAAAGATAAAACCAGTGCGGAGAATTTCACGAAAACGGGGTTTATGGAGCACTGCACCTTTACAAATAGCGACAGCGAAAGCATCCATAGAGAGTGCGAGGGCGAGGATGAGAGTTGCGTAAAAGCTCATAACAATAATCTCGGTTGGGTGTTTCCATATACACATAAATTACCCCCAACCAAAAGGCGTATTTATGTGTCTATGGTCTTGCCAACCAATAAATGGCATCCGCACCACGTTTAAAAACAAACGAGTATGTTGACACGGATTTTCTGGAAAGAATACATTCCAGAACAGGCTACTCCCCAATGACGTGGGACGAAAGATAACATAGATTTTAATAAAGGCAAAATATTAATTATTAATAAATATATCATTTTAAATGAGAATAATTTTCATTTTCGATATTAACAAAGTTAAGGTTAATTAAACATTTAATTAACCTTAATATTTATACCAATATATAAAGTAGTTATTTATGATTAATGAAGAAATCATAAATCTTTTGTAAATCATCAAGATGGTTAACTTGAACATGGATTTTCTTTTGCTCTAATCCAATCATTAAAATACCATCTTCAGATAAATTCATTGTCTTAATTCGCTCATATAAAATAAAAGTATTGGCGAAATAAAAACCGGTTTGTTTAAAAAATACTTTTGGCCGACGAATGAAAGCTAAATAAATAGCCATAAAAATAGTAATCATTAATAAATAAGTGGTTAATAAATTACCATGTCGAACAATATTTGTATAAATGACAATACAAGAGAGCACAATAAAAATGATGGCATCAACTCGATGTTTACGTTTTAAGTTAACTTTTAGTAGAGTTTTGCCTTTCAGAATTCCTTGAATAAATTCATCATAGATTGCGTATACAAGCATGATCAAAATGATAATGGCTAAAACGGCATCATTTAAGGTCATTTGAGTACCCATGACTAAGTGGACGAGCTACCAAGCTTAAAAGTAAAAAAGGGAGGCTGCAACCTCCCTTTTTTGATATTTAACAGGAATTATGGCGCTAAGAAATTCAACCAAGCACCCAGAATACCTAAACCGAAGAAGCCGATAATGATCCATAAAGCGTTCACTTTACGGCGTAACAGCCACATACAGGCGAAGGTCAGTAACAGTGGAACCAAGCCCGGCATTAATTGGTCGAGGATCATCTGAACAGTAGTGATATCTTCAACGCCAGTTGTTTGGTTTTTGATCCGCGAAACTTCGAGTGGAATGTTGACGTGAGTCCATTTATTAACTAACGCCCCCATTACAAACAGACCTAGAATTGAAGCCCCCTCGGTCAGTTTTTGCAGGAATCCACCGCCCATATCTTGAACGATATCAATCCCTTTCTTGTAGCCATAAGCCACGCCGTAATAGCGAGTTAACAGACGTACAAGGTTAAACAGAACGAAGAAGAGTACAGGGCCTAACAAGCTACCTGTCATCGCGATACCTGCACCCAGTGCAGCAAAGACTGGACGCACGGTTCCCCAGAAAATTGGGTCACCCACACCGGCTAATGGTCCCATCAGACCGACTTTGATACCGTTGATTGCACCGTCGTCGATGTCCGCGCCATTAGCACGTTCTTCTTCCATCGCCATCGTTACACCCAAAATAGGCGCTGCAACGTAAGGGTGGGTATTGAAGAACTCTAAGTGACGTTTAATCGCTTGTTTACGGTCATCATTGTTTTCAGGGTATAAGCGACGGATCACGGGAACCATTGAGAAACAGAAACCCAGAGCCTGCATACGTTCGAAGTTCCAAGAACCTTGGAATAAGTTAGAACGCAAGAAAACCCCACGAATATCGCTTTTTGTCAGCCGTTTTTCAGTAGATTGAGTTTGTTCAACCATTTTCACGTTCCTTCTAGTCTAATTCGTTATCAAGATTGTTGTTACTGTTTGATTGGCTGACAACAACTTGGGATTTGTTGTATTTCGGGCTCAGTTGGATGTACAGAATTGCCATCACAACACCAATCACACCAAGTGCAACAAGGTTGAAGTTAGTAAAGGCCGCAGTTACGAAGCCTAAATAGAAGAACGGCATCAGGTAGCCAGCGCGCATCATGTTGATAACCATCGCATAACCGACCACAACAATCATACCACCTGCAATGTTCAGACCATTGGTAACGACTTCAGGGATAGAGTTCAGTAAGTGCTGGACTTCTGAAGTTCCCACTGAAATTGCGACGATCAGCGCAGGGATTGCGATACGCATTGCCTGCAGTAATAACGCAGAAATGTGGATGATGCTCAGGGAGGTTAAATTGCCGGAGACCGCAGCACGGTCAGCAGCGTGTTGGAATGCAACGGTGATAGTACGAACGATAATGGTCAGTACTTGTCCGGCTGCTGCCAGTGGGATAGCCAGCGCGATACCCGCACCAATGCTTTGACCACCTGCAATAACCAGAATGGTTGAAATGATGGAGGCTAATGCAGCATCGGGTGCAACGGCCGCACCGATGTTCATCCAACCTAACGCGATCATTTCCAGCGTACCACCAATAATAATACCGGTTTTCATATCACCCAGAACAATACCAATAAGCGTACAGGCAATGAGAGGGCGGTGGAACTGGAATTCATCGAGGATCGATCCCATACCGGCGATACAAGCCACAACGAAGACCATTACTATTTGAACAACGGTAAGTTCCATTGTTTAATCTCCTGTAACCAACAAGTTTCTAAGTCTGTTTTTGAGTAACGGTTCAATAAGAACGAATTTATAAAACATTATTTTTTGAGTTTATTAATTAAATCCATCATGTGGACTTTACTGTCTGAAGCGACTTTACGAACTTCTAACTCAATATTTTTGTCATTCAGATAATTGAATGCATCGATATCTTTTTGATTAATTGATACGGCATTGGTGACCATGGTTTTACCTTCGGTATAGGCCATTCCACCAATATTGACCGAGTCAATCTCAACGCCTTGCTCAACAATGCGCTGCACATCGGTTGGATTAGTGAATAACAGCATTACGCGCTCGCCGGAATATTTTGGGTTGTTGTAAACACGGACACATTTGTCTACATCAACAACGTGGGCGGTAACACCAGGAGGAGCAACTTGTTTCAGTAAGGTAGAACGAACGGTGTCTTTAGACACTTCATCACTGACAACGATAATACGTTTCACACGCATTTCTTTTGTCCAGCGAGTCGCCACCTGACCATGGATCAATCGGTCATCAACACGCGCCAAAGCAATAATCATGTGTTCGCCCGGACCTGCAATAACAGGTTGAGGAGCAGGTGCACTGACTGCTGCGGGCGCAGGAGTTTCTGCAACAACTTCTTTAAACTTGAATGGACGGATGCCAACGCGACCGGTTTCGAGTGCGACGGTGATCAGCTCATCCATGGATGGGTTGTCATCGCGGCACATAAAGGTCTCGACGAGCATTGGGACATTTACGCCTGTAATGATTTCGTAATTGTCATGCCCATTGGCAATGCGTGTAGCTGCATTAAATGGACTACCTCCCCATGTATCAACAAGAAATAGCACACCCGCTGAGGTATCAAGCGAAGTCAGCTTTTGTGTGTATTTTTCAAATAGGGTGTCAGCATTTTCCCCAGGGACAAAGTCAATAAACGAGACGTTTTCTTGCTCGCCTATTAACATCTCGGTGGTTCGGAGTAGCTGTTCGGCAGCAACTCCGTGGGTACCAATCATAATAGCTATACTCACTATTTTTCCCTCTTAACAGATAAATCGAAACATCATCGACGATAGAATAGAAGTTAGAAACTGGACTCCTTCTCTATGTGTTTCCCCTGCACCTTAAATAGTAGCTGAATAAATTCAAACTAAGTGGCTAGCTAATAATTAGTTAAGTGCAATTATTAGCTGAATGGTCAGCCTGATCATATCACTAGGATTAATCCAAAAAACTTGTTTCGCGTCAGAAAAATAAAAACAGATCCAAATATTACTGATAAATAAACCTATAACTCCAAATATATGAAATTATGCGAAATATATTTATTATAAATAAATAATTAACAGAATAATATTCTGTTATCGGTAACAAAAAATGGGTTTATTTAATAAGAAATTCGTCAAGAAGAGCAAAAAGTGAGCAAAAACAGGTGTGAGCAATAGAATTTAAAGGAATAACAGGATCAAAATAGTGATTCAAAAAATAGAAAGTAGGGTGAGAGAATTGAAGAAATAAAACGATCATAGACGATAAAAATCGAAAGCTGAAACGAGAAAAGCAAAAGGAGGAGGGGTGTTATTTTGATGAACGTATTGGAGTTCAATCGACTTAATTAAAAAAATTAAATAAGCGTAGAAAGAGTGAGGATAAAATTCCCTCTTCATCACTTAAATGGGTAATGAAGAGGGAGGCTTAATATTACGGATTAATCACACTGGACTTTGATAGCTAATCCACCACGAGATGTTTCGCGGTATTTAGCATTCATGTCTTTACCCGTTTCGTACATGGTTTCGATAACCTTATCGAGAGACACGCGAGGCTCGCTGGTTCTACGTAAAGCCATGCGTGCGGCATTGATAGCTTTAACAGAGGCGATTGCGTTACGCTCAATACAAGGTACTTGAACTTGTCCAGCAACAGGGTCGCAGGTTAGACCTAAGTTGTGCTCCATGCCAATTTCAGCAGCAATGCAGACTTGCTCTGGGCTTGCGCCAAATAATTCTGCTAAACCTGCCGCCGCCATTGAGCAGGCAACGCCGACTTCGCCTTGGCAACCCACTTCTGCTCCGGAGATAGACGCATTCATTTTGTATAGAATGCCTACGGCTCCAGATGCTAAGAAATAGCGCAAGTAAAGTTCTGGCGTGACGGGTTCAACGCAATGGTTGTAGTACGCTAAAACAGCTGGAACGATACCACAAGCACCGTTAGTTGGTGCAGTAACAACACGACCACCCGCTGCGTTTTCTTCGTTAACAGCCAATGCATACATGTTGATTAAATCAACCACGTTCATCGGGTCATTAGACAGTTTACTCGCAGAGGTCACTAAGCGATTCAGTGCTGGTGCTCGACGAGGAACACGCAATGGACCTGGAAGGACACCTTCAGTGTTAAGACCGCGTTCAATACAGGCTTGCATGGTTTTCCATACATCCGCAAAGTAAGCGTCAATTTCTTCACGAGGGTGCAAATCCAGCTCGTTCTTCATCATCAGGCTAGAAATCGATAAGCCAGATTCTTTACATTTTAAGAGTAACTCACTCGCGGAGTTAAATGGATAAGAAACAGGTTTGCTGTCTGAAGAGGTTTGGCCAAAATGTTCTTCATCGACAATGAAACCACCGCCGATGGAATAATAAGTTTTAGTGTAAATTTCCTTGTCGCCAGCGAAGGCGTGGATAGTCATCCCGTTTTCATGTAACGGTAAGTTATCTTGACGGAAATTCATGCCACCATCACGAGGGAAATCAACAGTATGAGTGCCATTGGCTAATAGCAGCTTTTCTGTCTCCTCCACATTCTTGATAAAGGATGGGATTGATTCAATGTCAACGGTAGCAGGGAGGTTGCCTGCTAAACCCATAATAATGGCGATATCGGTATGGTGACCTTTACCTGTTAGGGATAAAGAGCCATAAACGTCTACTGCGACACGGGTGACGGATGGCAATAATTGCTTATTGACCAAATCATCGACAAATTCTTTCCCAGCTTTCATCGGACCGACGGTATGAGAGCTTGAAGGGCCAATGCCCACTTTAAACATGTCGAAAACGCTTATCACGCAGGACTCCTTAAACAAAAGATGAAGATATAGTGATTTATTTTAAAGGGCGCTACTTTACTGTTATTTCGTAGTGTTAACCAGTAAGTTTAAAGTATTTTTTGAAATAAGGTAGTTACATAAGGTGGATTGGTTATAAATAGCACTAATTGTATTTTGGAGAGTGGAAAAATGATTGAATAAAAGGATTATTGACTATGAAAGCTAATCCAGTTGTAGGGCGAGTTGATGAAGAATGGATGCGGTGAGCCCCCAAACTAAGTGATTGTTATACCAGTAAAAAAAGACTCGTTTTTCGCGACCCGAGCGGTTGATATCCACATATTTATGTTTTTGCAGGGATAATGCATCAAACAGGGGAATTTCAAAAATAGAGGAAACTTCGCTTGGGTTCGCCTGATAGCGAATATTATCGGGTACAAGACCGACAATCGGGGTGACTTGATAACCCCCAATGCTGGAGATAGGTGCCAGTTGCCCTAAGACCTGTACTTTCTCTGGTGGAATGGCGACTTCTTCGTAGGCTTCTCGTAATGCGGTCGCAATTAAGTTTGTATCTTCAGGATCGCGAGAACCGCCTGGGAATGCCACTTGACCAGCATGAGAACGTAATAGCGGTGATCGTTGTGTGAGCAATAATGTCGGATTGGATTTATTGATAATTGGCAATAGCACTGCAGCCGCTTTACCCGCCGATGTGGCGGGTTGACGAGAAAGCGGGAGTGTAAATTGAAAACGGTTAATAAAGCTATTCAGCTCAGTCATCGCTATCGAGTTTTCCTAGTTTTGGCAAAATCAGGCGTAATTTGTCAAAGGTCTCTTGGTACTCTTTATCGGCTTGGCTATCGGCAACAATACCACCGCCTGCCCAGCAATAAATCTGTTTTTTGTCAGTTATCAGCGTACGGATTGTGATGTTCGTATCCATATTGCCACAGAAACTAATATAGCCGATTGCGCCACAATATCCATGTCGACGATTGGGTTCTAATTCCTCAATGATCTGCATTGCACGAATTTTCGGGGCGCCCGTAATGGAACCGCCAGGGAAACAGGCACGCAGTAAGTCGGTAGCTTGGTATTGGCTGTCTAATGTGGCGGTGATGGTGCTAACGAGGTGATGAACTGCGGGAAATTGTTCCACTTTAAAGAGCTCAGGAACCCTTACTGTACCTGGTTTTGCCACACGTCCAATATCATTGCGCAGTAAATCCACAATCATTAAGTTTTCGGCACGATCTTTTGGCGAATTGGCTAATTTTTCTGCTTGAAGTTGGTCTTCCTCTGGTGAGTCTAAGCGAGGGAGTGTGCCTTTTATCGGGCGAGTTTGAATTTCACCTTTCTCTAATAAAATAAAGCGTTCAGGAGAAACGCTGATAACCGCATTATCGGGTAAGCGAATAAACGAGGAGAATGGGGCGCGGTTGCTTTCATTCAGCGTTAAAAATGCATCCCACTCATTGCCCTTATATTTGGCTTTAAAGCGTTGTGCAAGGTTGATTTGGTAGCAATCCCCCTCACGTAAATATTGATGGATACGGGCAATATTTTCATGGTATTGCGCTTCAGACATGTTGGCATGCCATGATGAAGTTAGTGAGAATGTACCTTTACGAGAGGCTTTTTGAGCTTGTAACCAAGTGAGTCGCTGCTCGACATCTTGATGGCTGAACAAGGTCACACGCTGTTCATGGTGGTCAACAATAAGAGCCCATAAATAGATGCCCAACGCCATATCGGGAAATTGCAGTTCAGTGGTGGCAAGTTCAGGGAGTTTTTCGATACGGCGACCTAAGTCATAGCTCCAAATTCCCATTGCACCACCTTGGAATGGCAGAGTTTCATCAGAAAATTCGGTGACTTGATATTGATCCATATATTGTTGTAACAGGGCAAAGGGATCTTTTTCTGAATATTGAGCAGGCTGATTTTGCGCTTGAATTTCAGTTTGCAAGCCACGAGATAATAGGGTGACAGTGGGGTCAGCAACGATGATATCGTAACGGTTATGAGAGTGTTCAGCTTGACCAGAATGAAGCAGCATAGCCCAGGGTTGGTGCGATAACGGTGCAAAATAATCTAATGCCGCATTGGGGCTGTAAGGGAGTTGTATTTTATTAATAGCCATATCAATCAATTAAAATCAGGTTCCACAAGTGAATAATGTCAGATTACCATATAATCTTACCTTATTAAGGCAAGAGCTGTTAAAATTTGCTGAAAATCTTAACGTAGTAAATAAGTCTGCAATTTAAAGAGGTTGATTATGTTTTCAGGTATGCCAGCACTTTCCCACGCAGAGCAACAAGAAGCGGTTGAACGCATTCACCAACTGATGGCAGAAGGCATGAGCAGCGGAGAAGCCATTGCGCTAGTCGCTCAAGAAATCAGGGAAAACCATCAAGGTAAAGAGCAAATTGTTGCTCGATTTGATGATGAAAATTAATAATTAATAAACATCCTATTAACATTTAAATATATTTCTGATAAATTCATATCAGTTAAGTCATTTTGCTCATAGGTTTTATTTTTACAACTACACTAGATAGACAACGGCAGCCTATGTGCGTGTTGTTAATGATGCTGCAGTTTTGGTGAGTAAAATGGATCTCAATTTCATCTACATCTCGTAGATGCCGGAGGATGGTATGAATGTTAATAAAAAAATAGCAATGGTTTTAGGCAGTTGTGCGCTTGTATTAAGTTCGTTTGCATTCAGTGCTAACAAGGAAGAAGGTAAAGCAGCTGCATTTGTGAGCTGTGGTAATCTGACTGAGCCACAAATTGCGGCGCAGGTTAAAAATGATTTTATGAATAACCGATTACCACGTTGGGCAGATGAAAAAGCGGCCGTGGGTAAAAAAGCGGTTGCATGGATCAACGACAGTGAAGTGACGAAAACGGAAGATGGCTACTCGCTACCTTTAGTGGTCAGAGGGTCGAAGTCCGACCTGCATTACCGTGTCGCTGTGGATTGTAAAAACAATACCATCACCTATAACACCAGCAAATAATCTGTGGTTTTATAGAATGAAAAAGGAGAGTGTAACTCTCCTTTTTTTGTGTCTAAAATTCGATTCTTAGCGATTTCTTGGCTCGTAGGGCATACGAGCGAAATTCATCGATAGCTGGCGATAGTGAACCAGCCTTTCACGAAAATAATCCCGTAAATGTTCTGGCTGTTCGCGTTCGACGGCCTCAGGAATAATGGGGATATTATAACGTTCCTTGAAAGCAACGCCGGAAGCCAGCAGGTCAACGTTAATTTTGTCCATCTCTTCTTTTGGGAGGGTGGCAAGATTGTGGCTCATTTCAAATCCTAACAGTTAACAACATCAGCATGAATTGTAGCAATTGAAGTTCAAAAAATCTTGATGAAATAGTGAGATGGTTAGCGAATAAAATTAAATTCAAATATGATAATAGTAAGCAATTAGGATTATTATGATAAATAAAAGCTAATGCGACTGATTCGTGTTATTTTTACAAAAAATCATTGTTAATCAATAAATTAATTTTTATAGGAAGAATGTTTTCTGAATGCATTTATTATGTTACTGTGGGATATAACTTCATAAAATCATCATCATTAAGGTAAAGATATGTTAAAAGCTGACATGATTGAAGCGTTAAATAAACAACTGAATCTTGAGTTTTTCTCCGCTAATCTGTATTTGCAAATGAGCGCTTGGTGTAGTGATAAAGGTTTTGAAGGTGCAGCTGCATTTTTGAAAGCTCACTCACAAGAAGAAATGGAGCATATGCAGCGTTTATTTAATTACCTTAGCGATACAGGGGCATTACCACGCTTAGGCGCGATTGCTGCACCACCAGAAAATTTTGATTCTATCGCTGATGTGTTCAATAAAACGTACGAACATGAGCAATTAATTACTTCAGAAATCAATAAACTTGCGCATTTAGCAATGACAACCCAAGATTACTCAACATTCAACTTCCTGCAATGGTATGTTGCAGAGCAGCATGAAGAAGAGAAACTGTTCAAATCGGTACTGGATAAACTGGGCATGGTGGGTGAGTCTGGTAAATCACTATTCCTGCTGGATAAAGATCTGAAAGGTTTAGCGGCGGCTGCGCACGTTTAATCATTCTTTTAAATAGCTCGATTATCGTGTTACTTATCAAGCGCCAATTCAGAGATGAATGGCGCTTGTTCTATTTTTGCGAGTGAGTTTTATTCGCATTTTGTGTCGAGCCTCACAAGCTGAATGATAAAATCTGATTTTATCGCTGCGTATCGTATTATTTTCCGTATAATGATTGGCAATATATCTAAATTCACCTGCAAATTAAGAGGTTACTATGCCAATCAACCAAATAAAATCTTCTTGGCGTAAATTAAGCGCGGTCGCTGTACTGTTCTTAGGTATGTCATTCCAACAAGCATTTGCTCATGCGCATCTAAAAGATCAATTACCTGCTGAGGGCGCGGCATTAGAGCAGGCACCAGAAGCTATCACATTAAACTTTTCTGAAGGCATTGAAGTTAACTTTACTAAGGTCAATGTAACGGATGAGAACAAGCAAGTTATCAAAACGGGTAAAGCCGCGTTAGATCCTAGCAATAACACTAAAGTCATTATTCCTGTTGAAAGCAAATTAGCAGCAGGTAAATATGATGTTCAATGGAGCGTAGTCTCTGTTGATGGACACAAAACCAAAGGGAACTATAGCTTCACTGTGAAATAATATGTCACTGGAAGCATTTTATACCTTAACGCGATTTGCTCACTTTATCGCCGCAATGTTGATGTGTGGAATGTCAATGTTTGCGGTGATAGTTTCCCATGGGCAATTTCGCGAACTGCTCCAAGATGCGCTGAAAAAAAGCATTATCTTTAGTGCAGTTATCACGATTATCACCACATTTTGCTGGATGATTGCACAATCTGGTTTAATGGGCGATGGTTGGGAAGATGCGCTGAATATGGATATTTGGCAAGGTGTGCTGGGCACTACCTTTGGCCAAATCTGGCGATGGGAAATCCTCAGTGCGGTTGGTTTGTTTGCCGTTCTATTTATACGGCCGATCACCCTAAAACTTTACCTCATTCTTGGTTTCTCCGTCATTATTCTGGGGCTACACGCTTTCATTGGTCATGCGGCGATGCATGAAGGGTGGTTGGGAGTTGCTCATCAAACTAATCAATTCATTCATCTAATTAGTTGCGCGTATTGGTTTGGGGGCTTGTGGCCTTTCCTTATTTGTATTCAATTTTTACGTAGCAAAGAACAGTTAAAAGCAGGGCTAGAAAAACAAATTGTTGTCTCAATGAAACGTTACTCGCAACTAGGGCATATTGCCGTGGTTTGTGTGCTAATAACGGGAATTATTAATAGCCTGATTTTATTGCCGGGCTGGCCATTCACCTCAACGCTATCCGAATACCAATCTTGGTTATGGCTAAAAATTGCATTGGTTGGGCTGATGGTGCTATTGGCATTAACGAATCGTTATTGGGTGGTACCACGTCTTCAACAGCAAGGGCGGATCAATTATTTGATAATAAATAGTTGGGCTGAATTGCTGCTCGGTACTATTGCCATCCTTGCAGTGGCTATTTTTGCTACCTATCAACCTGTATAATGGCGCATATCTTTGTATAACCCTGTTTGACAAGGTCATTTTAAATGAAATTTAAATTCATAATTTGTGCGTTCGTACTGGGTGGAACATTCAGTACGGCGATGGCTGCACCATTGGCGAGCGTCAGTAAAAAACAGTTTGGTGATGATTGGCCGCTAAAGCGTGAAGAAGTAATGTTAGAGTGTCGTGCTAACGGCGCATTGGTGGTCATTAACCCTTCTACGTTAATGCAGCATCCATTGAATGATATTGCAACGGCACAAATGGAAAAGAAAGAGATCCAAGCACAACCGATTGATGTGTTATTAGCGCCTATTGAGACCACTAAATCAGTTGAAGAGCGTGTATTGCCGCTGAAGCAAGCCGCAGAGAAACTGTGTGGCAATAAGTAAGGTGTTGTTAGCCTTTAGCTAGAAAGATCAAGGAGATGGCAATTGAAAGGTTTTACTGATTGCTTAGATAGGTTTAACTTATCATGCAAATAGTTCAATCTTGGAAAATTAAGCAATAAATTGTGTTAAAAATATGTAAAATAATTGCTAATTTAAGTGGTAAGAACGTAAGCTGAACGCTAGTATTAGGGAGTACTTTGTTACGTCTCAATGGCAATTTTAGCGCACGGCTCTGCCAGAGCCATTTCCCAAGGCCCGGTAATCGGAATCTACCAGGCCTCTTTTTTTTGTATTATTTCCCATCTGACCGTTCTATTGAATACCACCATCTTCATCAAGCAATTCTCATTAGCCAATGATGATTTTCTTTATCATAACGCTGACGATAGAGCAGAACCGGTTTTTCGTCCAGTGTCGCAGGGATACTCGTGTGTTCATCCCAACCATCCAATTGCATACAAAATTCAGAATCGGAATCGCAAGGAATACTCACAGTATCACTACGCTTATCAGCCATAACGGCATCATTGATTTCATAGGAAGAGATTTTCAATTTAACTATGCTCATAACATTTCCTCTTTACTCTTTATTTTTACAATAAAAAATCAGCCCAACGAAATTAAGCATAGTATAAATGGAATTCATTTCCAAAATATATTTTCAGTAGTGGATAATAAAAAAGGCGTCATGCTGAGAAACATGACGCCTTGTTAGGGATTATTTTTTGGGGATAGGGGTTCCCCAGTCTAACCAGTCCGCTGGTGGCTCTAATTTCAGAATGAAATGCTGATCAGGTTTAGCTTTAGGTGCGAGTGGCACTGTTGGCGGGGTTGCCAGCGAAATTCCACCACGAACAAACTGCTTGAATGTCCCGCTTTTCACTACGCCGCCTGTTAAACCAAAGGCGAGGTTGTAGCCTGAAGATAACCAGAACTGGGTATTATCACGGATCAGATATTGGTATTCTTTACCTATACGCGTTGCAACATAAACGCGATCGGAAAGCTCTCCCAAATAAAGCCCGGTGACGGTTCCGATCTCTAATCCTCTAAACAGAATTGGCGTTCCTACCTGAATAGAACCTGCCTCACTAGCATCAAGGATAATGGTGAGACCATCGAGATAACGGGAATCTGTGATGTTGGCAGTTTGCAATTCAAATTGGAAACGGCTCTTATTACTGCGTCCTGGCTCTGCACTGATATACGGTTGGATCAGTGTATCGAGGTTGTTAACCCCCGATGGAGAAAGCTCAGGGGTGACAATGGCAAAACGGCTGCCAATTTTGGTGAAATTCTCCACATATTCAGGATACAAAATTGCTTTCGCTTTCACTTCACGATTATCCGCAGACAGCTTCAGTGATTCGATTTGCCCGATGTTAATACCTAAATAACGAATAGGCATGCCTTCGGATAGCTTAGACGCATCAAAGGTTGTCAACGTTACCGCACTACCAATCGCTTTTGCCGCAGTTTCTGATGGGTAAAGTGTATGTTGGCGTGAAGTATCTAATGAGCCAGTTTGAATATTATCAAAACTAATCGCACCACTAAACGCACGGCTGAGTGGGGAAGCTTGAACCGTTAAACCTCCAGCATTTAACTGAACTTTAGCACCACCTTCAGCCCAGAATACGCTTTGTGGGGTCAATAAGTTACGGTATTGCCCTGAGATATACACATTCACTGCAAAGCCGTCATTGTTTGGTTTAATCGAAACAATTTTACCGACTTCAAATTGACGATATAGCACCACTGAGCCTTGTTGGATGTCGGGAAGGGTATTGGTGTTTAGCGTAATGGTGGTCGGCGGTGCGGAACCTAAAATACCCGCCTTGGCATTTTCATCGGTACGATATAACGGGAATGAGTCTGGTAATGTATCTTTACCTTTCCCCGGAATGATATGTAGGCCGCCTTCTAGCCACTCTTGCGGCGTTGCGCCTTGGAATTGTAATCCGCTCATACCTAACTGCACATCGACACGGCTATTGGCGACAAATTTACTGTCCTGTTTAACCAAATGTTTAAATTCATTAAACACGGCAATTTGGAACTGAACATTGTCATCCGTTAAGTGACGTTGTAACACTTCACCGATTTTTATTCCGCGATAGATAACAGGTTGCCCCACATTTACCCCGAAGGTATCCAATGCGGTGAGGGTCAGTTGCAAGTCTATATTGCCTTGCTGATCAAGCGGTTTGACATCCTCTTTACTCGGCTGCAATTCATATTGTTGCCCTGTTTGTGCTGGCAGGCTATTTTCTGGGGAATCAAATGCGACAGCGCCATTGATCACTGCCGACAGGCTTTCCATTTTGATGCTGGCGCCGGTATTCAGGTCGAATCCACCTTCAATACCGGAGATATTCCAAAATTGGCTATCTGACCGGACGAGATTAACGTAGCGCTTTTTAATAATAACCGCGATGGAGACGCCTTTATTTTCAGGTAATAAGGAGTAATCAGAAATATAACCGACCGGAACTTTACGGTAATAAACGGGGGAGTTTTCGTTTAATGCACCTAAATCTTTGGCGGTGAGGTAAATCAGTAACTCACCTTCGTTTAAGTTTCGCTGAGGTGGTGTATCAAGCGCCACAAATTGGGATTTTGGCGAACCAGTGCTTGGTTGCATACCAATATAGTTCCCACCTACCAGAGCATCTAAGCCTGATACGCCGGCTAGAGAGGCTTTAGGTGTTACCAGCCAAAAACGCGTTCCTGAAGTGAGTGCAGAGCGCATGTCTTTATTCACATTGGCAGTAACAATGACGCTTTTCATATCATCACTGATAGAGACGGTTTGTACCATGCCGACATCCACACCTTGGTAGCGAATTGGCGTTCGACCTGCAACAACGCCAGAGGCGGATGAAAATTGAATAGTAATTTGCGTGCCACGCTCCACCCATTGTTGGAATAGCAGCCAGCCTGCGATCATGATCGCGATGATGGGAAGCAGCCAAAAGGGCGAAATTGTCGTCCTTTTACGGCTGATAACCTCCGAAACTTCATCTGAAGTTTCACTTTGATGGTTTTGATTTTCCATAAGAATCCCAAATTAATCGACTGTCCAACCACTCAACAGCAAGGATAGTTAAAATAACAGCGGTACCAAAATATAAAGCCGCAGGTCCCATCGTAAATGACATTAGCATATCGCGGTTAACTAAGGTCATCATCAAGGCGATGACGAATAAATCTAACATCGACCAGCGCCCAATCCATGAAACGAATTTCAGCAATTTCATCCGTAACACAGGGTCTGTATGGCTTTTAAGTTGAATTGAAAATAGTAACAGTATCATGATGATAATCTTCACGAAGGGCACCAAAATACTGGCAATAAAAACGATAATGGCAATCGGCCAGTTTCCTGAGTCAATTAAGGAAACAACACCGGAGTAAATCGTGTCTTCTAAGCGTCGCCCATTTAAATAAAACGTCGAAATGGGCAGTAGGTTAGCAGGGATCAACAACACCATGGCGGCAATCAGTGCGGCCCATGTTTTTTGTAAGCTCAAAGGTTCGCGATGGTGAAGGGGACGGTGGCAGCGCTGGCACTTGCCTTTCTTATTGGGTTCGCCAGTAAAATGGCAGGCTAGGCAGGTTTCTGCATGAGGAGCATCTGCATTTTCCTCTAAAGGATAAAGCCGTCGCCACAGTTCATCGAGATTAATATGGATTAAAATAATAATACTAATCACAGACATTGTGCTAAACGCAATCAACCCGTGCCCGACAGAAACCGTCGCGTAATCTTGCATTTTAATCGCGGCGATACCCAAACCGACAAGATAGACATCCAGCATGACCCACTCTTTGAGATGCTTCATCATCAGTAAAATGGGACGCATGTTGATGGACAGGTAACGCGCTAATACCAAAGATAAAATCGAAATAGGCAAAAGTAGCGGTGCTGCTATCGCACAAAAAGCCACAATGCTGGCGGTAAAAGGGTCACCTTGCTCGCTAATTAAGCGGATACCATCAAGCACATTAGCATTGATTTGGGTGCCAAATAGATGAATAGAAATCAATGGCTGCCAAAAAGCGATGGGCGCAAGAAGCAGTAAAGTGATAGATAATAGAGCAAGACGACGGAGTGACCATGAACGCCCATCATTTAATTGACTAGAACATCTTGGGCAAACAATGACTTGCCGTGGTCGAAAAGGCGGAGTCACTATTTTTTGGTTACAATGGCAACAACGTTGCAAATTCATGGCAGTATGATTAATGTGGGTCATATATATTCATTGTATGAATTAATTTGCTTGTAATCTAGTGTAAAAAAATTTACGTAAAAGTGACAACTTGCTAACCTACGGTCTACGCTTACTAATATTTTTTACTTGTTTATGTATAACTGAAAATAAATATGGATAAAAAGAAGTATTATCTCGAACTTTCAGATAGTTTATCTGCACTTCTCGCTGGAGAGTATGATTTAATTGCCAGTTTGGCAAATAGCAGTGCGTTATTATTTGAACGTTTATCCGGTATCAACTGGGTTGGTTTTTACTTGAGTGATGGAAAGGAGCTGGTTCTCGGACCCTTCCAAGGCAAAGTCGCTTGTGTACGGATCCCGTTCAATAAAGGCGTCTGTGGTGCTGCATTTTCCGAAGCGCGAGTTCAGCGTGTGGAAGATGTGCATGCTTTCCCAGGTCACATCGCATGTGATGCGGCAAGTAACTCGGAAATCGTCTTCCCTCTGAGTGTAAATGGCAAGATAATTGGGGTTTTAGACATCGATAGCCCAAATATCGGTCAATTCGATGAAGAAGATGAAAAAGGGCTTCAATACCTTACAGACCAGTTATGCCAGCACTTGGCAATGTGTTCTATACCAAAATATTATTAATTATTGGTATGTAAAATCAATAGGAACGTGGCAATTGTCAGCAACACGATTATAATGTCCGCTTGTTCATGCCCGTGAGGTTGGCAAAATCGTTGTTATCAGGAAATTTCATGGAAAATCAACCTAAGTTGAATAGTAGTAAAGAAGTTATCGCATTTTTGGCAGAGCGTTTTCCACGCTGTTTTATCGCTGAAGGCGAAGCACGTCCGCTTAAAGTCGGAATTTTTCAAGATATCGTAGGGAACTTGACCGAAGAAGATGGTATTAGCAAAACGCAATTACGTTCTGCGTTACGCATGTATACCTCTAGCTGGCGTTACCTTTACGGTGTTAAAGAAGGCGCAAAACGTGTTGACTTAAATGGAGATGACTGCGGTGAATTAGATGCAGAGCACATCGCCCATGCGCGTCAACAATTAGCTGAAGCGAAAGCGAGAGTCCAAGCGCAACGCGCAGAGCAACAAAAAACGCAAAAGCGTCCTGCTGCGAAAAAGCCTAGTGACAAAGCACCTCGTCAAAATGATGCGAACAAAGAGAGCACATCTCGTCGCCGTCCATCAGACAAAAAAGAACGCCCACAAAATACAGCTCCGAAAAAACCTCGTAGCAACCCAGCTGAAGAGAATTTGAAATCAGTTACTGATATCAACACACTGAAAGTCGGTCAGACTCTGAAAGTGAAAGTGGGTAGCAGTATGATGGATGCCTCTGTGCTGGAAATTGCCAAAGATGGTGTTAGGGTTCAATTGCCATCTGGTCTGGCAATGATTGTGCGCGCGGAACATTTAAAGTTCTGATACGGAGGTCACTCAGGTCATGAACAAATTACTCAAAGTTGCATTTGTTGTGAGTCTCGCGACTTTCGGCACCGCAATAGCTAATACTCAGGCAGTGACTCCGGTCACTGCTGCTCAGTTACCTCTTTTAAAGCAGAATACACAGCACGGTACCGTGAGTGAGCGGGTGACATCGCGTTTTACGCGTTCTCACTATCGCCAATTCGATTTAGACAAAGAGTTTTCTGGGAAAATATTTGACCGTTATCTCAATATGATTGATTACGGGCATAATGTTTTACTTCAATCCGATGTTGACCAGTATGCAAAAGATAAAGCAAAAACGGGTGAATGGCTTGAAGATGGCAAGTTAGATAAGTTCTATGACCTGTATAACCTTTCTCAGCAACGTCGTTTTGAACGTTTCAAATATGCACTCGCGCGTTTAGATCAGCCGATTGATTTAAACGCGACGGATTCTATTGAAGTTGATCGAACTAAAGCACCTTGGCCGAAAGATAAAGAAGAACTAGACCGTTTATGGGATCAAAAAGTCCGCTATGATTGGTTGAGTTTGAAATTAACGGGCAAAGATGACAAAGAGATCAAAGACAAACTGACTAAGCGTTACAATTTTGCATTGAAACGCTTATCTCAGGCACAAAGCGAAGACGTATTCCAATTAATCATGAATGCGTTTGCTCGCGAAATTGACCCACATACCAGTTATTTATCACCTCGTAGCACTGAACAATTTAACTCAGAAATGAGTTTATCCCTTGAAGGGATTGGTGCTGTATTACAACAAGATGATGATAATACGACAATTAATTCTTTAGTTGCGGGTGGCCCTGCGGCTAAAAGCAAAGAATTAAAAGTCGGCGACAAAATCATTGGTGTTGGTCAAGTTGGTAAACCTATTGTTGATGTCGTGGGTTGGCGTTTAGATGACGTCGTCGCGTTAATCAAAGGGCCAAAAGGTAGCCAAGTTCGTTTAGAAGTTGTTTCAGATACGAAAGGTGCTAAGCCACGTATTGTGACAATTGTTCGCGAACAGATCCGACTGGAAGATAGAGCGGTAAAACTGTCTATCAAACAGCAAGGTAAAGAGAAAGTTGGTGTATTAGATATTCCAGGTTTCTATGTTGGTTTGACTAATGATGTCAAAACTGAACTACAAAAAATGGCGAAAGAGAATGTTTCGGCTCTTGTTATTGACCTGCGCGGTAATGGCGGTGGGGCATTAACAGAAGCGGTTGCATTATCTGGACTGTTTATTAACAAAGGGCCGGTTGTTCAAGTTCGTGATAACAATGGTCAAGTTCGCCAAGATGCGGATGACGATGATGTTATCTATTACAAAGGTCCATTAGTGGTTCTGGTTGATCGCTTTAGTGCTTCCGCATCAGAAATTTTTGCTGCAGCAATGCAAGATTATGGTCGCGCTTTAATTGTCGGTGAACCGACTTTTGGTAAAGGAACGGTACAGCAGCACAGAAGTTTAAGCCGCGTTTATGATCAAATGCTTAAACCAGAATGGCCATCATTAGGTTCAGTGCAATACACTATCCAGAAGTTCTATCGTGTAAATGGTGGAAGTACTCAGCGTGAAGGTGTGACGCCAGATGTGGTTATGCCAACAGGGCAAGATCCAGCAGAAACAGGTGAAAGCTTTGAAGATAACGCATTGCCTTGGGATAGCATCCCGGCTGCGAATTACACTAAATCTGGGGACATTAACGCTGATTTATCTCCGATTAAAACCAAGCATTTAGCCCGTATCAGTGTTGATCCTGAATTCAAATATATCGATGAAGATATTGCGCGTTACAAGTCATTGAAAGCGACTAAGAATCTAATTTCTCTGAACTATGCTCAGCGTCAGAAAGAAGATGATGAAATTGATGCGACCAAACTGAAACGCATTAATGAGCGCAATGCAAAACTTGGCAAGCCATTATTGAAGTCGATTGATGATTTACCGAAAGATTACGAAGCGCCAGATCCGTATTTAGATGAAACGGTGAAAATGGCAATAGACCTTTCGAATCAAAACACTAAGATGCTTTCTGGTGCCAAGCAGTAAAAATAAAAAGTATTTTCTAGAGCCAGCGCAAGCTGGCTTTTTTATATCTAAAAATACCATAATTAATTGATTTTAAGGTGATTTATTTTATTTGGTATTTTATCTACAGACTTAAATTCAACTAAACTTAAATTTTTATTTAAAAAATTATTGGGTTTTCTTTCGCTTTTTCAAAAGTATCCTACACTTCAGTTAGTAATATCCCTTATTAATGAGGCAAAACAATGCGTAAATTATCTGTAGGTTTATTAACTGTCATGGCGGTCATGATGTCGTCAATGGGTTCTGCGAATGCAAGTAACTACCCTTGTTCAGGCGCTAAAGGCGGAATTGCTCGTTGTGATGGCGGGCAATTTATCTGTAATGACGGAACAACCAGTCGTTCGGAGCAAGTCTGTACAAATGAACTAAAAAACTCAATCAATAAAAATGCAGGTATTGGTGCGGGTATTGGGGCGGGTGTGGCAAAGCAGTCCAGCAAACCATCAGCGGTAGATTCTATCAAAGAGACAGGTGACAACATGAGTAAAACTGCAAAAGATAAAGCATCAAAAGCAACTGATAAGGCTAAAGCAGCTGAGAAGGAAACATCGAAAGCTGTGAAAGATAAGGCAAAAGCAACAGAGAAAGAGACCTCTAAAGCTGTAAAAGAGAAAGCGGATAAAGCCAAAGCTGCTGATAAAGAAACCTCTAAAGCTGTAAAAGAGAAAGCAGATAAAGCTAAAACTGCCGACAAAGAATCTGCAAAAGCAGTGAAAGAAAAAGCAGATAAAGCCAAGGCTAAAGAGAAGGAAACCTCTAAAGCGGTGAAGGAAAAAGCCGACAAAGCTAAAGCGGTAGAGAAAGACAAAACCAAAGCAGCAAAAGATAAAGCAGACAAAGCAAAAGCGGATAAAGTGAAAGCCGATAAAGCTAAAGCTGCAGCAAAAACAACCGCAAAAGTTTCTAAAGGCAAGCCAACTAAAGGTAAAGTGAGCTGATCAGTTTCTCGTAGTGCCTTATCGTTATCATTTAAATGCCGTTTATTAAAACGGCATTTTTTATTGCTGTGTGTAAAGATATGTTATTTTATGACTTTTTCCTGTTAATGGACTTGAAATGGTGTGAAAAAACCTTATTTATGAAGTAAATTTGTCGTGATGTTTGTTTTGACCAAGGAACCTATAAAAAATGATGAGAATTGCTTTATTCTTGCTCACAAACTTAGCTGTTATGTTTGTGTTCGGGATTATTTTAAGTTTAACCGGGATACGTGGAAGTAGTGCTCAAGGTCTGCTGATCATGGCGGCATTGTTTGGTTTTGGTGGCGCGTTTGTGTCGCTGCTCATGTCCAAATGGATGGCGCTGAAGTCCGTTGGGGGTGAAGTTATCGAACATCCACGTAATGAGATGGAACAGTGGTTAGTTAACACTGTTAGCCGTCAATCCCAGCAAGTGGGTATCAAAATGCCACAAGTGGCAATTTACCATGCACCGGATATCAACGCATTTGCAACGGGTGCACGCCGTGATGCTTCTTTGGTTGCGGTAAGTACGGGTTTATTGGAAAACATGAGCCGTGATGAAGCTGAAGCCGTTATTGCTCATGAAATCAGCCATGTCGCTAACGGTGATATGGTTACCATGACCTTATTGCAAGGTGTTGTGAATACCTTCGTTATCTTTATTTCACGTATTTTGGCGCAAGTTGCGGCTGGCTTTATGTCAAACAACAATGACAATGAAAGTGAAAGCAGCAATGGTAACCCAATGGTTTATTTTGCCGTTTCGATGGTATTAGAAATCGTGTTTGGTATTTTAGCGAGCATCATTACGATGTGGTTCTCTCGTTACCGTGAGTTCCACGCGGATGCAGGCTCTGCCAAATTAGTCGGTAGAGAGAAAATGATTGCTGCACTGCAACGCCTGAAAACAAGCTATGAGCCGCAAGAAGAAGGGCGCTTGATGGCATTTTGTATCAATGGCCGTGGTAAAGCATTTAGCGAACTGTTTTTATCTCACCCACCATTAGATAAACGTATTGAAGCATTACGCTCAGGCCAATATCTGAAATAGCCTACGATGTTAATGCGATAAAATGAAAGGGAAACGTCATGTTTCCCTTTTTTATTTGCTCATCCTACCTCTATCCCCACCGTATTCGATTTATCATTTTATCTAACTATTCCAGCGAATAGTGCCAGCAAAGTGGTACGCTAGTAGAAGAAAGGCGTATCGCATTTTATGCTGAAGAGAGCTAAATAAACATACTGAAAGAAAATCGCACCTAAATTGAATGACATTAAACTCTCAGTTTAAAAATCCCGTATGTTTTTTAGACGCTGATGTTTATTTATCTTATAAATGTTGAACAAATAGACTAAATACTCCTTTGTGGTTATTTTAATTTAAATAAAGTTAAACGATGAATACGCTTTATTAGCGTTAAATAATGTAAATAAAAAAATAAAGACCGCGTGTAATGCTACATATTTATGGTTAACTAAAATTAATAGCATGCCATTAATTTTTGAAAATTATTCACCATAATTAATATATTGATTTTGACTGTTTTTATAATTTCTATCTGTAACTATTACTTTTTTAAAGATTCAAAAAATAACGCATAGTTATGCATTAATAATTATTTGTAATTTATTTATCTATTATGCTATGGTGCGAAAGTATCCTTTTCAATCAAGCTAAATGTCGGATTATCATAGGGTTGTTCCACCTTGGGTTAAGCTCCTAGTTACTCGCCATTGTTGTATATGCATTAAAAGTGCATAGATAGCAGCGTGTTTTTACGCGTCAAATGGAATATATCGATAATATTATCGCCTATGAGTAATAAACATTTCATTTTGTTTGGAATAAAAGTCTTATCGTGCGAGGTCAATTTCCTCATTGAAAAATCTCGCCATAAAATAATAAATAATAGGAACTCAACATGCACAATGAATTTTTAGTACACGAAGCAGAGATGCTGGATTTATTAAAGCAAGTAGTTAATACCGAATCCGGCTCATACGATAAAGAGGGTGTTGATAATCATGCTGCATTCTGGTGTGAACGCTATCAATCAATGGGTTTTGAGGTGGAAATAATCCCAAATGAAAAATTGGGCAATAATTATCGTATTTTCCACCCATCGACCACGCCTGAAATTTTGATTTTGCTGCATTTGGATACCGTATTTCCAAAAGGTACTGTAGCAGAAAGACCATTTAGCATTGAGGGTGATAGAGCCTATGGTCCCGGTGTTATCGATATGAAAGGCAGCCATGTCATGGTGCATCAGGTGATCAAACAGCTTTATGCCACCAACGATGAGCGCTACAAAAAAATTGAAGTGCTGCTGAACTGCGACGAAGAGATTGGTTCTATTTCGTCACGTCCGGTCATCGAGCAATGTGCAAAAGGTAAACGCTATGCGTTAGTGATGGAGCCAGCACGTGCGAATGGTGCCATTGTTAGTGCGCGTCGTGGTGTGGGAACCTATGTTCTGACTATTCAAGGTAAAGCCTCTCACTCAGGTATTGCTCCTGAAGCTGGGATCAGCGCTATCCAAGAACTTGCTTTTAAAATCCAAAGCTTACATGCGCTTTCTCAGCACGATAAAGGGCTTTCGGTGAACGTGGGTCTGATCACAGGTGGAACATCCGTTAATACCGTCGCGCCAAATGCGCGTGCAGAAATTGATGTGCGGATCTCTTCTGAGCAGCAAGGTATTGAAATCGACAAGAAAGTACGTGAAGTGTGCAGCCAGCCTGTTCTAGAAGGCATTCAGCTTTCACTGACAGGCGGGATCAACCGTCCACCAATGGCAAAAACGTCAGAAAGTGCCGCGCTTATCGACATCATCAAACAAGAAGCCGACAAACTGGCAATCACTCTGGAAGACGTTTCTACAGGTGGTGGCTCAGATGCTTCATTTACCGCGGGTGTGGGGACACCAACGGTAGACGGTTTAGGCCCAATTGGCGGCTATCAACATAGTGACAAAGAGTATCTTGAAATTCCCTCTTTAACTGAGCGCGCTCAGTTATTTTTCAATGTGTTAAAACGCATTACGCAGTAATTATGGCTAACAAAACAAATAATAATCCAACAGGATAAATCTATGGCAACATCCATATCAACATCAAAAGCATCAACAACACCACCACAAAAAAAGCGTTCTGATGGGATAAACCCGTATGTATTGCTCTTTTTCATCTTAGTAGCGGCAGCGGTTGCGACTTGGATCGTTCCGGCTGGGCAATATGCCTCTGAAACGAAAGTGATCACGACTATCAAAGATGGCGTGGAAACCCAAGTCAAGAGTTCCTATACCATTCCGGGGAGTTATGAGCGTTTACCTGAACAGCATGGCGTTTTACCAGGGCAGGTTTTCACGTCGATTGCTGACGGCTTAGTGAAGGCCGCACCAATCATTTTCCTGATTATCTTTACTGGCGGCGCGTTACATCTGCTTGAAACGACGGGTGCAATCAACAAAGTTCTGAGTAATATTTCACGCAGTAAAAAGCTCAATGACTTTTTGTTAATTACTATCTTCTTTGTGGTGTTCTCCATTTTGGGTACCACTGGGATTGTGGTGAACTCGATAATTGCATTCGTTCCAATAGGTTTATTGGTGGCGAAGTCCGTTGGAATGGATGACAAGTTTGGCGCAGCAATTGTCTATGTTGCGGCTTACTCCGGCTTTAACGCCTCGGTAATGGCACCGATGACCGTCGGGTTATCTCAAGGTTTAGCCGATGTTCCGCTGCTATCGGCATTTGGCTTCCGTACTGTGGTTTATATTAGCTTTGTGATCGCAGGGATTATCTTTTTAACCTTGTACGCGAAGAAAAGCCGTCGCCAAGGGATGGTGCGTCCAGAAGTGCAGATTGATGACAGCCAATTTGAGACCTCAAAAATCTCTTTACGCCACGTCATTACATTATCCTATGCCGCATTCTGTTTAATTGGCTTTATTTTTGGTGCGATTGAGTGGGGTTGGGGCGAGAAAGAGATGATGGCCATGTTTATCATCTTAGGCGTAGGGGTAGGCGTACTGAACAGAATGTCACCGAATGATATTGCAACCGGCTTCCTGAAAGGCTGTGCTGGCATGGTTGGCGGGGCATTTATCGTTGGTATGGCCCGTGCGATTGCGATTGTATTAGCAGATGGCATGATCTTAGACACCATCGTGAACTCGATTATTTCTCTGATGGATGGATTACCGAAAACATTATCTGCGATTTCAATGTTCGGTACCGCTGCTATTATGCACTTCTTTATTTCTTCAGGTTCCGGTGAAGCGGCAGTTTTAGTGCCTATTTTCACCCCAATGGGTGACCTGTTAGAAATCACCCGTCAAACTACCGTTCAAACGGTATTAATGGGCGAGGGTGTCGTGAACTGTATTAACCCAACATCAGGTATCCTGATGGCAGTGTTAGCGACGTCGAAAATCCCATACACCAAGTGGCTGAAGTTTATCTGGCCGCTGGTATTAACTTGGGTCATTATTTCGATTATCTCGATTGTTTACGCTGTCATGACGAATTTAGGTCCGATTTAAGTCCACGTATTACGTTATTTAGACAGACAGGGTATTTATCCAAGCGCTACTCGAAAGAGTGGCGTTTTTTGTTTTTTGAGTGAGTGAAAAGGTAGGATTTTAGGCAAAAAAAAGCCCCCTTCATAGGGATCTGAAGGGGGAGCTAAATGAATAAAGAATGGTTTAATTCGAGATCAAAGATAAAGGATCCTAGTGAACGAAACTTAGGTTTTTGTGCACTTTAGTTCGCTGTTTTTAGTTAGCGCTTAGAATCGCATTTATCGCTAAAGCTCTTATTGACGATAACCAGTCTTGATTTGTTCTAAAATGTTTTTGTAAGTTTCAGCTTGCTTCTCATCTTCCATTGAAGCGACTTCGCGTTGCATTTTGATTAGAATTTTACCCGCATCAGCTTGACCGATAGCTTTAAGCATATGAGTAACAAGATTTTTTAAACAAGTTACTTCGTCTGCTAATGCGTTTACGTCTGGCTCAGTTGGAAAATGGGTTTTCATTTAGGAATTCCTGTAAGAATAAAAAGTAATTTGCAGATTGTAGCATAGAAGAAATGATTCTGTCGCTTTTCAAACTGATATGAAAATTAAAGGGGAGTGACCGTTTCTCTGTGAAAAAATAGTGTGAACATGATAATTTTCAATCCTTTAAAGATGAATGGCGAATGTGATATTATTCACAAAAATGTACTGAAGGCTGTTATTGGCCTTAATTATCATCAACAGGATGTCGTAAACCATGTCCCAGGTTTCTCGAAGCACTGCGTGGATCCGTGTATTGGCGCTTTCCGTTGCGGCTTTTGTCTTTAATACCACCGAATTTGTTCCTGTCGCATTATTGAGTGATATTGCTGAAAGTTTTGATATGACCGTTGCCCATACAGGGCTGATGATCACCATTTATGCGTGGGTTGTCGCGGTAATGTCGCTGCCATTAATGCTGATGACGGGGAAATTTGAGCGGCGAAAATTACTGGGAATTTTGTTTGTTGTCTTTATTCTCAGCCATATTCTATGCGGGATTGCGTGGAGCTTTGAAGTGCTGATTATCGCGCGTATCGGTATTGCGTTATCTCATGCAGTTTTCTGGTCGATAACGGCATCATTGGCGATCCGCGTCGCGCCTGCGGGTAAAAAAGCGCAAGCTTTGGGCTTGCTCGCCACGGGAACGGCACTGGCGACCGTGTTAGGATTACCGTTAGGGCGAGTGATTGGGCAATGGATGGGCTGGCGAGTGACATTTTTATGTATCGGCGTACTGGCGTTATTAACCCTGATTGCGTTATTGCGATTCTTACCTCGTTTACCGAGCGAACATTCCGGTTCGTTAAAAAGCCTACCGGTTCTGTTTAAACGCCCCGCATTGATGGGTGTCTTTGTGTTAATCACCGTCGTCATTACGGCTCATTTTACCGCGTATAGTTATATTGAACCGTTTGTACGCGATATTGCCTTACAGAGTCAAAATTTTGCCACACTCTTATTATTAATTTTTGGAGGGGCTGGCATTTTTGGTAGCGTCTTGTTTAGCCGCTACAGTAGCCGCTTTACACTCTCATTCTTACCGGTATCGATGGCATTACTGACACTTTGTTTAGTGTTATTTATGCCATTAAGTGGTGATGTTTGGACGTTGATTGGTACCTGCATATTCTGGGGTATGGCGATTATGTGTATTAGCCTCGGGATCCAAGTGAAAGTGTTGGACTTGGCGCCAGATGCGACCGATGTGGCGATGTCGATTTTCTCTGGATTATTTAATATTGGCATTGGGGCTGGGGCATTATTAGGGAACCAAGTGATTACCCATATGGGAATGACCAATATTGGGTATGTGGGGGCGATTATCAGCCTTTTAGCACTTGCTTGGTGCGTGTTTATCTATACCCGTTATCGCTCAGCTTTTGTAGAAAAACAGCCAACCGCTGCGAATCATTAAGCTAGATTTATTCATTTAGCACTGTGCTAATTAAAGGTTAGTGCGGTGCTTTTTTGTGTGTTAAATTTTTGCCAAATTTTAGGCTAAAAACAGAGAAAGGTGAACAATGAAAGGATTGGGCTTCTTATTAATGTCCATTATTGCGGAAGTGATTGCGACAACAACGTTAAAAGCGTCGGATGGTTTTAGCCGTTTTTGGCCCTCTTTAGTGGTTGTCATTGGCTATGCAGTCTCTTTCTGGGGGCTTTCCCAAGTTGTGAAAGTGATGCCACTGGGGATAGCGTATGCCATTTGGTCAGGATTGGGAATTGTGCTGGTTTCTGTGGCGGCTATCTATATTTATAACCAAAAACTCGATTTACCCGCAATTATTGGTATGCTATTAATTATCATTGGTGTATTGGTCATCAACCTGTTTTCTAAAAGCGGCACCCATTAATGAGATTCAAAATATAGTGGGACTCGAAACAGCGCTGATACTATCGGAGAAAGAGAATGAAAAGGAAAAGTCAGGCGCTGTTAAAAACAGTCGTGGCAATGGGCTCAGCTACCGTGTTATCCATTTTACTTTCAGCGTGCAGTAGCCCTGATAACAGTAAGATGACAAGAGCAGAAACGTCCGGTTCTCAATATGCTCAACAAGTGGTGAATTTGGGCCCAGGTGCGCAAGAAGCATGTACTTCAGCGGGTGGGTTACCTTCACTGAATTTAGAACTCAATGGTGAAAAGACCCCAGTTTGCCAGTTTGCAAATGGGCGTCGTTGTGCCGTTTCGGCAATCCGTAGTGGGGCCTGCATCTAAGTATTTTGGTGAGCTAATGATTTGAATCGCCCATCAAGCACAGTTGATGGGCGAAAAAAGAAAGGCTATTTTTTACTTGGGAAGAAGAGGCTGATCGCAACGATGATGCCAACTAAGATGTAAGCTGCAAAAATACCAACTAACCACTGCGGCATGTCTAACCCTAAGAATGCCCACTGTCTAACCGCACAATCCCCTGTCGCTTCAAACACAGACGGTACCCATTCTTGCAGCGGTAACCAGTCTGGGAAATTGACAAAGAAATCACAGGATGCAAACGGAGACGGGTAAAGTTGCAGCATGGTATGTTCCCATGAAAGGTCTAATCCACGCCAACCCGCATACAGCCAAACCACAATCGCAATCACTTTAACGACGGTGCTTTTCGGTGCAATCGCTCCGATTAAACCTGCCGCAATAATTCCCATCAATGCAACGCGCTCATAGATACACATTACACAAGGTTGCAGTTTCATAATATGTTGGAAATACAGAGCAGCACATTCAAGCATAAAAGCAGTGAATGCCATAAGCAGCCAAGCTGAACGTCCTTGAGAACAGTAATTAAAAAATCTGAACATAATAAATTCCCTTCATTAATAATCGGCTTATTTTGCCTCTATCTGGGTGATAAAAAAAGCAGCAAAATCAGATTAGAATAAGATTAGCTTAGTTTTTACGTTTTATTACAAAAAAAGCCGCATAAATATGCGGCTTTAAATCCTGAATGTGATTAATCAATATTGATCAACGTGGAATAGAAATTAACCCTAAGCTTTCCATCCAATCAGTTAATGGGATAAGCCAGAGCTCAACACCTAGCAGACCAACGATGGTCATCACAACCGTAAATGGTAATGCCATCCACACCATTCGACCGTAAGACAGACGAATCAGCGGAGACAGTGCAGAGGTTAACAGGAATAAGAAGGCGGCTTGTCCATTTGGCGTTGCAACCGACGGCAAGTTTGTTCCGGTGTTAATTGCGACCGCTAAGTGTTGGTACTGCTCAGCTGAAATTAAACCCGCATTCGCGGCTTTCAGCGCTTCGGTAATGTACACGGTGCCGACAAACACGTTATCTGATACCGCAGAGAGCAACCCGTTAAACAGATAGAACAGGGATAGCTGCGATGATTCAGAGGATTGCAGCACATACTGAATAAATGGCGTAAATAGCTGTTGGTCAATGATCACGGCGACAACACTGAAAAAGACCGTCAGTAGGGCAGTAAACGGCAAGGCTTCTTCAAAGGCTTTTCCGAGCGCGTGTTCTTCAGTGATCCCACAGAATGTCGTGGCAAGAATGATTACGGACAGACCAATCAGACCCACTTCAGCAAGGTGAAATGCCAACGCGAGAATTAACCAAATACCGATAAGGCCTTGGACGATAAGCTGTGCTTGCTCTTTCTTGCTGCGCTTAGCACTCATTTTTTTGTCGTGTTCAGTTAATACTTGGCGCACGGTGTCTGGCAATTCAGCCCCGTAGCCAAATACTTTGAACTTTTCAACGAGGAAACAGACCACGAGCCCACATAAGAAAACAGGGATAGTGACTGGCGCCATCCGTAGATAGAAGGTAATAAAATCCCACTCAACATGTTTCGCGATGATCAGGTTTTGTGGTTCACCCACCATAGTCATTACGCCGCCAAGGGCAGTACCGATACCTGCATGCATCATTAAGCTACGTAAGAATGCACGGAACTGTTCCAATGTCTGCTTTTTTTCAACCGTATCAATGAAGGAATCGTTTTGTAGATCCGTATTGCTCGGCTGGCTAGAGGCATATTGGTGGTAAATTGAGTAGAAGCCAATAGAAACGCTAATGACCACAGCAATGACGGTTAAAGCATCTAAAAAAGCGGATAAAAACGCACTTGCTAAGCAAAATGACAACGCTAAAATTCGTTTAGAACGGACGTTTATTAACAGCTTTGTAAACACAAATAACAGAAGTTGCTTCATAAAGTAGATGCCAGCCACCATAAAGATCAGTAACAGAACCACTTCAAGGTTATTACTGATTTCATGAGAAATCTGTGCGGGGGAAGTCATACCAATTAGCACGGCTTCAATGGCTAATAACCCGCCAGGTTGTAATGGGTAGCATTTTAGTGCCATCGCCAAAGTGAAAATGAATTCAATGACGAGTAACCAACCGGCGATAAATGGGTTAACAAAGTAGAAAACAATTGGGTTTATTATTAAGAACAAAATGATAGCAAGTTTGTACCAATCTGGAGAATTTCCCAAAAAATTCTTCAAAAATGCTCTTCTTAAACTAAAATCCATTATGATTTTTAATCCTCTTTAACTGGTGTTGTGTGACAGCGCGTTACATACTACTCTTATCTTTTATAGAATTTAAGCTTATTTGCTAATAGATAATCCATTAATTATATGGGGTTTTTACGATTCACCTGCGGTTTATTGGAAAGCTAACTATCTCAGATTGTGACAATCTGGTATGCTTCCGCGTAGTCCGTCTAAAAATGTTTGGAATAATAAAAATATGGTTATTAAAGCTCAAAGTCCGGCAGGTTTTGCGGAAGAGTACATTATTGAGAGTATTTGGAACAATCGTTTTCCTCCAGGATCTATCTTACCCGCGGAGCGTGAGCTATCTGAATTAATCGGCGTAACCCGTACGACATTACGTGAAGTTTTACAGCGTTTAGCCCGTGATGGGTGGTTAACCATTCAACATGGTAAGCCAACCAAGGTCAATAACTACTGGGAAACGTCAGGATTAAACATTCTGGAAACGTTGGCGAAACTCGATCACGACCGTGTACCTCAGCTAATTGATAATTTATTGGCAGTACGTACTAATATTGCGGCTATTTTTATTCGTACCGCATTTCGTAATGATCCAGAAGCCTCATTAGAAGTGTTATCGGGTAAAGATAAAGTTGAAGATAACTCAGATGCATTTAGTGATTTGGATTACAACATTTTCCGTGGACTGGCCTTTGCGTCCGGTAACCCAATCTATGGTTTGATTATTAATGGATTACGAGGGTTATACACGCGAGTTGGGCGTTATTATTTCTCTAATCCTGAAGCCCGTCGTTTAGCGTTAAGTTTTTACCAACAGCTGAGCAATTTATGCCGTGAGCAAGCCTATGACCGTATTATGGATTGCGTCAGAAACTACGGTAAAGATAGCGGCGTGATCTGGCACAATATGCAAAGTAATATGCCATCTGACCTCGCGAATAATATTTAACACTACCATTTTCAAACAAAAAGCCAGTGCCTTGCACTGGCTTTTTTTGTTTCCGATTGATTGATTAGTGTAATCATCTGCTTAATTTGAATTTATCAATGTTATTATCTGGCGTGGTGAGTTATTCGATATTTAGCTTCTAAATATTGAAATGGAATAATCTTTTGATGAATGAATATAAAACTCTGTTTAACTCATTATTTAATCAGAGTTAATTTTGGGGGTTTATTTTTAACAAGTTGATTTATATATATTAAATTGATTTATTCTCTTTTCAATGGGTAGAATAAAATTTCACTGGATTTAAGAGAACCTAAATTTGATAGAGGATTTAACTTTTTTGTTAAAAATGTTAATTAACTGTATTGGAAAATAAAAACTAGAATATTATGCTAACAGTAATTCCATTTTGTTCTCTTGAGGGGTTCTATGAAAGTTCTCGTTTTAGGTGCTGGCGTTATTGGTGTTACCACTGCGTGGTATCTAGCACAAGAAGGGCATGAAGTTTGCGTCATTGATAGGCAGCTTGATGTGGCTGAAGAAACCAGCGCAGGTAATGCAGGGCAAATTTCTCCGGGATATGCAACCCCATGGGGTGCGCCGGGGATCCCTCTTAAAGCCGTAAAATGGATGTTTGAAAAACATGCCCCTTTAGCGATCAAACCCGATGGTAGTCTGTTCCAATTACGTTGGATGTGGCAAATGTTGAAAAACTGCGACATGCAGCACTACACCATGAATAAAAGCCGCATGGTGCGGATCGCAGAATATAGCCGTGATTGCATTCGCCAACTTAGAGCAGATACCGGCATTGGCTATGAAGGTCGTCAAGGCGGTACGTTACAGTTGTTTAGAACGGCAAAACAGTTTGATAATGCGGCCAATGATATCGCGGTTTTGCAGCAAGAAGGTGTGCCATACGAATTACTGACCTCAGATCAGCTCATTACAGCTGAGCCTGCATTGGCTTTTGTAAAACATAAGCTGACAGGTGGTTTACGCTTACCAAATGATGAAACAGGGGATTGCCAGCAGTTCACCAAAAAACTGGCGAAAATGGCAGAGCAAGCTGGAGTTACATTCCGCTTTGGCTGCCATGTGGAGCAAATTTTAACGGATGGCAAGCGCATCAGCGGTATTAAGGTCGATGGTGAGATTTTGCTGGCGGATCAATATGTCGTTGCCATGGGGTCATATTCCACTCAGATGTTGCAGCAATTGGTGAAGATTCCTGTTTATCCTCTGAAAGGTTACTCATTGACGATGCCAATCATCGATGAATCTCGAGCGCCAGTTTCGACTGTGTTGGATGAAACCTACAAAATAGCTGTAACACGGTTTGACCAACGTATTCGCGTTGGGGGAATGGCAGAAGTGGTTGGTTTTAATCTTGATGTACTGAAAAAACGCTGTGAAACCCTAAAAATGGTGGTGCAAGATCTCTATCAAGGCGGCGGCGATATTAATCAAGCACAGTTTTGGACAGGATTACGTCCAATGACGCCAGACGGAACCCCGATAGTTGGGCCGACAGAATTCAGCAACTTGTATTTGAATACGGGGCATGGAACCTTAGGTTGGACAATGGCTTGCGGCTCTGGCAAATTGTTGGCTGATTTAATTTCAGGGAATACGCCGGACATCGCTGCGGATGATTTATCGGTATTCAGATATACCGATGGTTTTAATACGAAATTAGTCAGTACGGGTCACTTATCGCCTGCGCGTTAATTGAGCGACGTAAATATCAATAATAATAAGGAATCGCAATGCCACGCCCAATTCGTGCTGTCATTCATCAACATAATTTAGAACATAATTTAGCGGTGATCCGCCAGAAAGTTGGTCAAGCGAAGGTCTGGTCAGTGATGAAAGCGGATGGTTATGGCCATGGTATTAAACGAATTTGGCGCGGACTAAAAGATTCTGATGGTTTTGCCGTTTTAGATCTTCATGAAGCCATTTTATTGAGAAATGAAGGGTGGAAGGGGCCAATTTTATTATTGGAAGGGTTCTTCCAAGCTGATGATTTGGTAGTTATTGACCAGTATCAATTAACAACCAGCGTACACAGTCGCTGGCAGCTAGCCGCCATTGAGCAAGCTTTACTGAATAAACCTATTTCTGTCTACATTAAGCTTAATAGCGGAATGAATCGCTTAGGTTTCTCGATGAATGAGTATGCGGATATTGTCTCTCAATTGAGCCAGATGGAAAATGTTGCGGATGTGACATTAATGAGCCATTTTGCAAATTCAGATAGGGTTGAGGGAACACAAGCGCCGTTAGCGAAAATTCAACAATTTGCTCAGTTATCACTGCCGACCTGCATTGCGAATTCAGGGGCGGTTTTATGGCATAAAAACACCCATTATGATTGGGTGCGGGCTGGAATTGTGCTGTATGGTGCGTCTCCGAGTGGCAAATGGGGCGATATTGCTGAATATGATTTAAAAGCGGCGATGACGCTACAATCGGAAATTATTGCAGTCCATGATATTGAAGCGGGTCAATCCATTGGTTACGGTAGCAAATTTACGTCAGAAAAACCGATGCGCATAGCGACTGTGGCCTGTGGTTATGCCGATGGATACCCTCGTCATGCGCCGACAGGAACGCCAGTGTGGTGTCAGGGACAGCGTTGTGCGCTGTTAGGTACGGTTTCCATGGATATGCTAACGATTGATATTAGTGACTGTCCAGAAGCAACTATTGGTTCTAAAGTGGAGCTGTGGGGCGAAAATTTACCTGTTGATGATGTGGCACAGGCGGCGGGCACAATCGGTTACGAATTATTATGTGCGCTAGCACGTCGCGTACCTATTGATTTTCAATAAAAAAGCACATCATTCATTCACTTGGCTGATATTCTTGATTGAGAAAGATAGACAATCAAAGTAATTTAGCTTTAAATGTGAACCATCTCATTAACGTGGGTGAAATTTCCCACGTTATTCATTGTTTATTGTTAACTTCATCTGAATAATTTGGGTTTAATTTAAAATGTCTAAAATAATCAAAATGACCACACTTGCCATTGCGTTAAGTGCGGTTTCAACTGCTGCGTTTGCTGGAACTTGGTCTGTTGGTGGCTCTGTATTAGCGCAATCAACACCTTATAAAGGCATCAAAACGAGCGACTATATTACGCCAGTTCCCGTTGTAAATTATGAAAGTGAAAATTTTTACTTCCGCACTTTAGCTGTAGGTTACTACTTGTGGAATGATAAAGTTGACCAGTTGTCTTTAGATGCTTATTACTACCCACATTTCTTTAAGCCAAAAGATAATGATAATGCCGACATGCGTAAGCTGGATCGTCGTCGTGATACGGTGATGGGTGGTTTTACTTACCGCCATAATGCTGACTGGGGTACATTGCGTTTCAATGGCTCTATCGACATGTTATGGGAAAGCGAAGGCATGCGTGCTGAAGCGGCTTACCTGTATGCCTTTAAAGGTGATAACTGGTCGTTAACGCCAGGTTTGGGTATTAAATGGGATAGCGCGAAACTGAACCGTTATGAATTCGGTGTGACATCCAAAGAATCTGCAAATAGTGGATTAAAACGTTATGAACCAAATTCAAGCTGGACACCGTATGTGGAGTTATCAGCTAATTATCGCATGACAGACAGCTGGTCGCTGTTTGCACTGGGTCGTGTTGATAAACTGTCTAGTGAAGTAAAAGACAGCCCAATGGTCAATAAATCCTATTCAGCGATTATGTGGAGCGGTGTAACTTACACCTTCTAATTTATACGTTGGAATAGAATGAAAAACCCCAAAATGGCTAGGCTGTTTTGGGGTTTTATTTTTGCATTTATTCTTACGATTATTTTACGCGTGGTTATTCTTGCCGTGGCTGCGGTTTATTTTCGCGGCATACCATCACGAGAGAAAGGCGAGAAGGGCTTTGCGCTTCAGATTTCATTGGCATATGAATGCGAGCCGTTTCCACACAAACCATCTGTTTGTAACCATTATTAGGCATATCCTGCATGCTGCACGATAACTCCGCCCAAGGGTTCCAGCACACCACGTCACTATGATGATAGTGATGCAGCTCAATAGTGCGATTCCAGCCATCATCACGCAATAAACTGTATTCTTCTGGCTCGGTATATATGCGGTCAGTGTGCTTATTAAATTTTAGCGGTTCTGAAATATAGGCTTCTCTATCGGCGACTTTATCGATGTAATGCCCACCAAGTCCATAAACGGTGGCTTTCTGGATATCACTGATATTGAAATAGCTGTGTAATGCAGCGGTGGCCTCGAAGTCACCGTAGCTTTCTAATTCAAGTTCGCAAGTTTCCCCGAGCTTCATACGTAGGATCAGCGTGAACTCATGAGGCCAGAGTTTGCGGGTGTATTCGTTGTCTGTCAGGGTAAAGGTGAGAATGACACCACAATCATGTTCATTATGAGCCGTAAATTGCCAAGGTAAAATACGGGCAAATCCGTGACTAGGGCTATTTACAGGTCCAAACCATGGCCAGCAAATAGGAATACCGCCACGAATGGCAACCCCTTCTTTAAACGCACTTTCTGGACTTAACCAAAGGCAGGGTTTTTGACCTGCGGGTTGCCAGTCAATTAAGTGGGCACCTTGTAGGCTCACGGCACCACGCACTTTTGGATGGGAAATGACGATCAGCGGCAAATCGCCAAGTTGACGTTGGGTAATGTAAGGAGAAATTTGTTTGATAACAGGTAAAGCAAAAATTTTATCATGCATTGTCTTGCGCCTGTGGTTGTTGGTCCATCATCACGACCTAAATCAGCGACTATAAATAGAACAGCGCCTATAAATAGGGCAGTAACTAGAAATAACAATATAACAAACTCACGATACTGCAAGTGGCATTGAATGAAGCGGGGGACGCAGCTTGGAGTATATTGAGCTGGGCTTTAATTTTGAATGTATGAAAGATACAAAAGAGCCGCCAAGAGGCGGCTCAGTCACACTGGTTGCTTAACAGCTCTTATTTAGAGATGTGAGCAATCAGGTCTAGAACTTTGTTAGAGTAACCAGTTTCGTTGTCATACCAAGAAACCAGTTTCACAAAGTTGTCGTTCAGAGCGATACCTGCTTTAGCATCGAATACTGAAGTCAGTTTTTCGCCGTTGAAATCGGTAGATACAACGTCGTCTTCAGTGTAACCCAGAACGCCTTTCAGCTCGCCTTCTGCTGCTTCTTTGATAGCGTCACAGATTTGTGCGTAAGTTGCTGGTTTTGCCAGACGTGCAGTCAGGTCAACAACAGAAACGTTAGGAGTTGGAACACGGAAAGACATACCAGTCAGTTTACCGTTCAGCTCAGGAATAACTTTACCTACAGCTTTAGCAGCACCAGTTGAAGATGGGATGATGTTTTGAGAAGCACCACGACCACCACGCCAGTCTTTGTGAGATGGACCATCAACAGTTTTTTGTGTTGCTGTGGTTGCGTGAACAGTGGTCATCAGACCTTCAACGATACCAAATTTGTCGTTGATAACTTTAGCCAGTGGAGCTAAGCAGTTAGTTGTACAAGATGCGTTAGAAACGATTTCTTGACCTGCGTAAGCTTTGTGGTTAACGCCCATAACGAACATTGGAGTGTCATCTTTAGAAGGACCAGTTAACACAACTTTCTTCGCGCCTGCTTGGATGTGTTTACGAGCAGTCTCGTCAGTCAGGAAGATACCAGTTGCTTCAGCAACAACATCAACACCGACTTCGTTCCATTTCAGGTTTGCAGGATCTTTCTCTGCTGTAACACGGATTTTTTTACCGTTAACAACTAAGTGACCATCTTTAACTTCAACAGTACCGTTGAAACGACCGTGAGTTGAGTCGTATTTCAACATGTATGCCATGTACTCTGCATCGAGCAGGTCGTTGATAGCAACGATTTCGATGTCAGAACGCTCTTGTGCAGCACGGAAAACGATACGGCCGATACGACCAAAACCATTAATACCTACTTTGATAGTCATAGTATTTCCACCAGCTATTTTATTTCGTGAATTAAGATGTACTTAAAGTTACCAAAACCTTGCCAGCCGTCAAGCGGAATCGTGTCAATTATTGAAAAAAATCAATTCTGATACCACTATCTGCATATTTGTCAGTCACTTCAGCAGCAAATACAGCCGCACGTATTATCGGGATTGTTCAGCATAATGAAACCATCCATCAGTGATATATGTGAGGCTCATCACAAATCAAACCGTAAAGTTCTAACCTTAATAGTCTAGAATAGTTTTCCACTGAGCGTTGTTAAGTTTTTGTTGCTTGAAATGGGTGCGAAATCGCTTTAATACGCATCTTTTTGAAAAAGAGTAGGTAATCGATGTCGAATAAAGATAAGCAAGCTGTTGATTTATCAAAGCTTAACCAAGTCCAGCTGTATGTTACACAAGAGGCTGGCACAGAGCCCCCATTTAGTGGCCAATTATTGCATAACCGTAAAGATGGCGTGTATGAATGTCTCTGTTGTGGAACCCCTTTATTCCTTTCTGAGACCAAATTTGATGCGGGCTGCGGATGGCCGAGTTTCTTTCAACCAATTGATGAAAGTTTGATAAAATTTATCGAAGATTTCTCTCATGGAATGCACCGTATAGAAGTGCGCTGTGGTAATTGCAATGCGCATCTTGGACATGTATTTCCTGATGGTCCACAACCAACCGGACAGCGTTACTGCATAAATTCAGCATCGCTAAGTTTTACAGATGACCAAACGGGTGAAAAGACCGCAGGATAGCGTGCTGAAGCTTGCTGAAGTATGAAAATATGTTCAGCAATAACGACTCGGCTGATTATTCAAAATGCCATATATTCATAAAACCATAAAAAATAATTATCTTGATTGCCACTAACTTGATGTGATGAGGCATAACGTGAGCGTAGAAATGGATGCACAACAAATAGACCAATTGCTGTCTGTCATGACCCCAGAAATTTACCAGCGTTTAGTGACGGCAGTGGAGTTAGGTAAATGGCCGGATGGCGTGGCATTAACGCCAGAACAAAAAGAAAATACCTTGCAGATGGTGATGTTATGGCAATCTCGCCATAACCATGATGCGGAGCATATGACGGTCGGTACAGACGGCCAAATTACCATGAAGAGTAAGCAAGAATTGAAAGCGCTTTTTCAAGGGGATAGGCTTGCGACATTGAAACCGCAAGAAAACGACGAATAAGATAGTTAGCCCTGCAAATTAGCAGGGCCAAAATTGAAACCCATTAGTAGGGTGGTGGAACGCTAGAGTGGCAATGTTACTAACTTAGCACCTGCACTCTGCATTTCTGCTAACGCCTTCTGGCTATCTTCAGGGTCTAAATTAACACCGCGACATCCATCCGTTAGCACATCGACACGGTAGCCCAGTCTCAGCGCGTCCAGCACAGTAAACTTCACGCAATAGTCGGTCGCAATGCCCATAATCATTAAATGGCTGATTTGCTGCTGCTGAAGCCACGCATGCAACTCTGTTTGACTGACTCTGTCATTATCAAAAAAGGCACTGTAGCTATCTACCTGCGGATTTTCACCTTTAGTAAATACCTTCTGAATAGCTTGGTGATGAAGCTCTGGATGGAAATCAGCACCATGGGAGCCTTGTACACAGTGAACCGGCCACCAAACCTGTGGCAATCCATTCAGTTCGCCAAGGGTGCCAACAGGCTGGTTAGAATTGACGGCAAAACTGAGGTGGTTTTCTGGATGCCAATCTTGGCTGGCGATCACCGTGATACCCTGTTTTTGGCATTGCTTAATAACGTGGTTTGCGGTTTCAATAACCTGTTCGCTTTGTTTTACAGCGAGAGCACCACCAGTACAAAAATCATTTTGTAAGTCGACTAACAGTAATGCTGATTTCATCATTCTTCTCAGTAGGTTATGGCTTATTCATCGGCGTAGCTTAATTCACCACGTAGATTATTTTGCATTAATTCTCGAATAAGCTCAGAGGTATAATCTTGGCTTAGTAAGTAATGTAATTTACTCAATGCGGCTTCAAAAGTCATATCAAAACCACTGATCACTCCAGATTCTGCTAATGCGTGTCCGGTGGCGTAACCTTCCATATTTACCCGCCCAGAAATACATTGGGTAAGGTTGACGACAATAATGCCGCGAGAAGTTGCTTCACGAAGAATACGCAGAAGTTCCGGTTGCTGAGGGGCATTTCCTACACCGTAAGAGCGCAAGATTAGCGCTTTAACCGGTTGCTGAAGAATATTTCGTACGATTTCTATCGATAACCCCGGGTAGAGCGTGACAACTCCAATAGGCTGCGGGGTAATGCGATGGGTTTTTAATTCGCCAACGCCAATCGGTGCTGGGCAGGCATTGAATGTACGGATATGAATACCGGCTTCCATCAGTGGGGAACAGTTTGGCGAGGTGAAAGCTTCAAAACCATCCGCATGAGCTTTCACAGTGCGGTTACCGCGATACAGTTTATTATTGAAGAATAACCCCACTTCATTGATCGGGTAGTTTGCCGCTAAATAGAGTGCATTAAGCAGGTTGGTTTGCCCATCGGAACGTAGGGCTTCCAGTGGAATCTGTGACCCTGTCACAATAATCGGCTTCTTCAAGTTTTCAAACATAAAGGAGAGTGCAGAAGCCGTAAATGCCATGGTGTCAGTGCCATGTAGGATCACAAAACCATCATATTTATCGTAATTTTCACTGATGTCATCGGCAATATTTTGCCAATCTTCCGGTGTAATGTCAGAAGAGTCGATTAAAGGCTGGTGTTCACGGATCGTAAATGTTGGCATTTCAGGGCGATGAAACTCAGGCATTTGGGCTAATTGTGCCTGTAGGTGACCAGAAACAGGAATATAGCCTTGAGGAGAATGGCGCATGCCGATGGTGCCACCCGTATAAACGACATAAATCGATTTCTTCTGCATTTTGTTACCTAACGATGACAGACAAAGTTCTGTATGAATAAGAAATTCTGTGTGTGAATAATTTGGATTATAAGGATTTTGGCTTATTTACTGGAGATAATCTATGGATAAAACAAGATATTGCAGATTGTTGTGATGGAAACTTCAGTTTACGCCAGCGTCATCCACCGTGAATGGCAGCCCCCTCTATGATTGCCTTGAGAGGGGAGCCATGGGTGAAAATGAATAATTAGTTAATTTCTGCGCAGTTTAAGCAAAATGCGTAACGATTTTGTGGATCGTTCATTTTTAAGAAGAACTGAGCTTGGCGGCGAATATCAGTAGCGACCGCTGGTGGTAGGAATGTTTGCAATGCATCAGGCATCATGACTTGAACGTTGCTAGTCAATTCAAGGATCAACTGATCCATAAAGGACAGTTCAGGTTGCATCCAATCCAGCTCGACAGATTTTACTTTCGCTAATTCGGCGGCTTTTGCGACGGCATCATCGAAATCACCGAGTTCATCGACTAAACCAATCTTCAGCGCATCCTTACCAATCCAAACGCGACCTTGGGCAATCTTATCGATTTCTTCCGGTGTTTTATGGCGAGATTGAGCAACTAAGCCAATAAAGGTTTGGTAGCCATTTTCGATGGTGATTTGCATCATATCAGAAAATTGTGGGCTAATCCCTTTAGTGACAGAAACGCCTGCTAATGGGGACGTCGAAACACCGTCAGTATAAACGCCGATAGATTCTAATGAGCTTTCAAAGGTATTGATCACACCGAAAATACCGATAGAGCCGGTTAAAGTGCTTGGGCTAGCAATGATGTAGTCAGCTGGCGTTGAGATCCAGTAACCGCCTGATGCGGCCATGCCACCCATGGATACGACGACCGGTTTCTTCGCGGTACGCGCAGCGGCTAATTCACTGCGGATCAGGTCAGAAGCACTGACACTTCCCCCTGGACTATTAACGCGTAATACGATGGCTTTAATGTTTTCATTTAAGCGCGCATCACGGATTTGAGCTGCGAGGGTTTCGCCACCAGCAATACCGGGAGTTTGTGGTCCATCCATGATGGCACCTTGAACGACGATAACCGCAATATTACCGTCACTGTTGCTGGTATCGGCAATTTTAGTGGAGTAATCATAGATGCTAATGCCATTGAATGTTTTATCTTCTTTATTCCAACCAAACTGATTAGAGAACACATTTTCGGCTTGCTCGCGAGTGTAAATCTTATCCACTAATTTTTGCTGCAAAGCATACTGCGCAGTATCACCCTTGACGGCGCGAAGTTGTGCAATGAGCTTATCCGCTCCTGGGAAGATTTGTTCAGCTTTAGATTGGCGATTCTCCGCGATAGATCCTAAATAGTTACCCCATAAGGTATTTAACCAAAGTAGGTTAGCTTCACGGGCTTCAGGTGACATATTATCGCGCATCATCGGTTCAACTGCAGATTTGTAGGTACCAACGCGGAAAATATGGGTGCTTACCTTGAGTTTTTCTAATAAAGATTTGTAATACAGGGTATCCGTTGAGAAACCGTAAATTCCGACGGCGCCATGGGGGGCGAGATAAATTTCATCTGCGAAGCTAGCTAAGTAATATTGAGCTTGTGTATAGCTATCGCCCATTGCATAGACTGATTTTCCAGAGGCTTTAAACTCTTCAATCGCTTTACCGATGTATGCCATGGAGGGTTGATCGGCACCAACCAGATTATCTAAACGTAGTATTAGACCTGTAATGCGGTCATCGTCAGCGGCGGTACGAATGGTATCGACGATATCGAATAGCGAGTTTTCCTGCATTAAGTTGTTCGAGGTACCCAGCAATTCGCGGCTCATGCGTCCGAAAGGATCCGGGGAAGAGACCTGGTCGACAACAACCCCTTGTAGATCAACAACCAGCGCACCAAAATAGTTTTTTTCTGGCTCGCTGTCGGATTGCAAGAGAGAATAACCGCCGATCACTAAAAATAGCAACACGAAGAAAATTGCGTTGAAAACAAATTGTCGAATGAAATTAATGACTCGCCAGCTAAACTTAAAGACGGTGGCGAAAATATCCCAGAGTTGTCGCATTTTTTCTCCAGTGTGAGGATATCAATCAAGTTGGCGGCATAAGATGACGCGCGAATGATTTAGAATATCATCTATTTGACAGATGATTAATAGATAGATTAATCAATAGATTTAATCCTATACAGTATCAAACGATGACAGATACCAAATAATGTAATACAGGATTATTCATAACAAAACCATTGTGAGCGTTGTACAATAGCCCGATGGTATTTCTATTTTGCTGAGCACTACATCAGCTTACTCTTAATCGGAGATCAATATGGATGCATTAACCCTTTTGTTGAACCGCCGTTCAGCTTCACGCTTAACCACTCCAGCGCCGCAAGGCGAACAGCTCGACAATATTCTTGCCGCAGGAATGAGAGCGCCAGACCACGGGGCATTGAAGCCATGGCACTTTGTTGTCATGCAAGGAGATGGTATCGCTCGCTTCAGCCAACTGCTTGAAAAAGCGGCTGTAGAAGGCAAGTTAGGCGCGGAAGTTGAAGAAAAAGCGCGTAATGCACCATTTCGTGCGCCGCTCATCATTACCGTGATTGCGAAAGTGAAAGATCATCCCAAAGTGCCACAGTGGGAACAAATTGTTGCCGCAAGCTGCACCGTACAAGCGATGCAAATGGCCGCATTAGCACAAGGTTTTGGCGGTATTTGGCGTTCAGGTTCATGGACGGAAGACGCTATCGTGCGTGACGGTTTAGGTTGTGAAGAAAATGACCATATTGTCGGTTTCCTTTATTTAGGCACCCCAGAATTAAAAGCACCTGCAAAAGCTCAACAACCTGATATGACAGGCTTTGTGTCCTATTTTTAAATAGATAGCGAATTTCTAAAGAGACAGACAATGACAGAAAAAATTAGACTGACCCAATATAGCCATGGTGCTGGTTGCGGATGCAAAATCGCACCAAAAGTGTTAGAGCAAATCTTACATACGGAACAAGCTAAATTTCATGATCCTCACTTATTAGTGGGCAATGAAACCAAAGATGATGCCGCAGTTTATGATTTAGGTAATGGCATCGGCATTATCAGTACCACTGACTTCTTTATGCCTATCGTGGATAACCCATTTGAATTCGGACGTATTGCTGCAACGAACGCTATCAGCGATATTTTTGCGATGGGCGGTAAGCCAATTATGGCGATTGCGATCCTTGGCTGGCCGATTGCTAAATTGCCACCAGAAGTGGCTCGCGAAGTGATTGAAGGCGGACGTGCTGCTTGTGCGGATGCAGGAATTTCACTGGCAGGCGGTCACTCTATCGACTCACCAGAACCTATCTTTGGTTTAGCGGTGACTGGGGTCGTGAACACAGATTATGTGAAGAAAAACAGTGCTGCGAGTGCAGATTGCGAACTGTTCCTAACCAAACCGTTGGGTATTGGTGTGCTAACCACGGCTGAGAAAAAAGGCGTGTTAGCACCAGAACATGCGCACCTGGCTGCTGAAACTATGTGCCAAATGAACAAGTTCGGTGCGGTTGTTGCGCCTTTAGACGGCGTGACGGCGATGACGGACGTAACGGGCTTTGGTTTGCTTGGTCATTTAAGTGAAATCTGTGAAGGCTCCGGTGTTCGTGCTCAGATTTCCTTTAGCAAAGTGCCAAAACTTGCTGATGTGGAAAAATACATTGAAGCGGGTTGTGTGCCGGGTGGAACTCAGCGCAACTTTGATAGCTATGGTCACTTAATTGGACCAATGAGCGATATGCAGCGCCAATTATTGTGTGACCCACAAACGTCAGGCGGGCTTCTCATCGCGATTAAACCATCGGAAGTCGCTAAAATTAAAGAGATTGCACAGCAGCAAGGTGTTTTGTTACAGTCTGTCGGTACCTTATTACCTGCACAAAGCGGTGTGCCTTTAATTGAAGTGATCGACTAATCTATGCGTTTGTTTATTGCGGAAAAGCCCAGTCTTGCACGGGCCATTGCGGATGTACTGCCAAAACCTCATCGTAAAGGGGATGGTTTTATTCAATGTGGCGATGACCAGATGGTCACGTGGTGCATTGGGCATCTTTTAGAACAGGCTGAACCGGATGCGTATGATCCGCGTTATGCCCGTTGGAATTTGCAAGATTTGCCGATCATTCCTGAGAAGTGGCAATTGAAGCCTCGTTCCGCAGTAACCAAACAATTAAACACTATCGACACGCTACTTAAACAAGCCAGCGTCGTTGTCCACGCAGGAGACCCCGATAGAGAGGGGCAGCTGCTGGTGGATGAGGTGCTGGATTACTTCAAGCTTGATCCCGAAAAACGCAAAAGCGTGAAGCGCTGTTTAATCAACGACTTGAACCCTCAAGCTGTTGAGAGAGCGATTGATCGTTTACGTGAAAACCGTGAATTTATTCCATTATGTGTTTCTGCATTAGCCCGCGCTCGTGCAGATTGGCTGTATGGAATCAACATGACTCGCGCCTATACCTTATTAGGACAGCGAGGTGGTTACCAAGGGGTTCTCTCTGTTGGGCGCGTACAAACTCCTGTATTGGGGTTGGTCGTTAGGCGCGACGAAGAGATAGAACACTTTGTACCGAAAGACTTTTTTGAAGTTAAAGCGCACATTGTCACACCAAAGGATGAGCGCTTTGTCGCAATTTGGCAGCCAAGTGAATCTTGCATCGATTTTCAAGATGAAGAAGGGCGTTTAATTCATCGCCCATTAGCGGAACATGTGGTTTCTCGCATTGAAGGCAAACCGGCAATTGTCACGCAATACCAAGATAAACAGGAAACTGAGATTGCACCATTGCCGTTTTCATTATCCGCTTTGCAAATTGAAGCTGCCAAAAAATACGGTTTAAGTGCTCAAGAGGTGCTGGATATTTGCCAGAAACTGTATGAAACCCATAAGCTTATCACTTACCCGCGTTCGGATAGCCGGTATTTGCCGGATGAGCATTTTGCAGGGCGTCATGCGGTATTAAATGCGATTGCGGTACACCAACCCGCATTAACTGAATTTGAATTACCTGAACTGGATAAGAAAAACCGTTGTTGGGATGATAAGAAAGTAGATGCCCACCATGCCATCATTCCGACGGCTAAAACAGCCGCTGTGCGTTTAACTGAAAATGAAAGCAATGTGTACCAGTTAATTGCTCGTCAGTACATTATCCAATTTATGGCGGATGCGGTTTACCGTAAATGCACCATCGATTTAGACATTGAGAATGGCAAATTTAACGCTAAAGCGCGTTTTCTTGCAGAAGTGGGCTGGCGCGTCGTGTTAGGCGGGAAAGAGCGTGACGCGGAAAATGACGGTATGCCATTGCCTATCGTGAAAAAAGGCGATGATCTTTTGTGTGAAAAAGGTGAAGTGGTCGAACGGCAAACTCAGCCACCACGTCCATTTACCGATGCAACGTTACTTTCGGCCATGACGGGGATCGCCCGTTTTGTGCAGGATAAAGCATTAAAAAAAGTATTGCGTGAAACGGATGGTTTAGGCACCGAAGCGACGCGAGCGGGGATCATCGATTTGCTGTTTAAACGTCAATTTCTGTTTAAAAAAGGGCGTTATATTCACGCCTCACCTGCTGGGCGAGCGCTGATCCACGTTTTACCAGATATGGCGACCTTGCCCGATATGACGGCTCACTGGGAATCAAGGCTAACGCAGATCAGTGAAAAACAGACTCGCTATGATGATTTTATGCAGCCGTTAAGCCAGACGTTAATCAACTTAATTCAGCAAGCTCGTCAATATACAAACTTGCGCGCGTTTCGTGAGTTGCCACCTGTTGCCAATAACAAAGGGGCAAAGAAGGGCGCGAAAAAAGCAAGTGCGAGTAAAGGGAAAAAATCCTCACCGTCAGAATAGGCGCAGTGGATTTCTAAACTTGAGCGCACTAAGCAGTAATTGGTTGAATTCTTGAGGTTGATGGCGCTGGCCGCTCATTTGTCCGCCAATCAAACACAGGTGAATGAGATTCCCTAGCGTTTGGGCATAACTGTCAGGAATAAAACGGTTTTTTAGTTTGTTTACCACAAAAGCCAAGCGAGTATCATCTACGCGTTGCTGATATTCTGCCACGATTTTATCGCTGAGTGCCCATGCACGGATTGCGATTTCCCGGTCGGGTTTCTTATTGGCGGCGATATCTAAATAGTGACTCAAAATATCATCAAGGCTTTCGCCTTTACTGGCATAGTTGAGCATATTCTCGGTATATTCGGTTTCCCAGCAGGTTAGTAGAGCACGTATAAATGCCTCTCGCCCTTTAAAATGGTGGTAAAAAGAGCCGCGCGTGACATTCAATTTGCGGGCGATGCGCTCGATAGAAAATTGCGTGTACCCTTCACTGTCTAGCACGTCAAATCCCATCTTAATCCAGCTTTCACGGGTTAATTTCTTCATTCTATTTTCTTGCTCAATACAGACTGTGTATGGTGGTAGGGTGATTGTTATCTTTAAAGCCTAATTATTTTCTGGGGAATAATAAAGGTACAAATCATGAAAGAAATCGCCATTATTGCATTTGACCAGTTTACGGACATCGATCTGTTTCTGATGTGGGATATTTTGGGGCGTAATCGACAGGATTGGCGCGTACGTATTTTGGGAAATGCATCAACATTACGCTCTGCCCATGGATTAGAAATTACTCCACAGGGTGCTTTGTGTGAGGCAAGCCAAGCGGATGCTGTTTTGTTCTGTAGCGGCAAAGAGGGGGTTCCACTAGCTTTAGCTGATTCGAGTTTTTTACCCTCTATTAACTTGGACTCATCTCGTCAATATATTGGTTCTATTTGTGCTGGGGCATTTATTCTCAATGCGTTAGGGTTGTTGCCTAAACGTCAAGCATCTACACATCCTGAAGCGATGGCTGTGCTGAAGACATTGTCAGTGGAGCCAGTAAATCAACCTTTAGTGTGCGATGGTCATGTAGCAACGGCAGGTGGTTGTTTATCTGCACTGTATTTGGTGGGATGGTTAATTGAATCGCTGTTTGATAAACAAAAAAGAGACGCGACGCTACAACCTGTATTGCCAACAGGCCAGCAACAGTTATTCAATTCATTGATTGAATTTAGTGTGCACCAAGGACGAATGTAGGAAGGGATCTAGGGGAAAGCATAGGGCATATGATTATGCCCTATAAAGAGAGGCTTGGGATTACTTAGTAAGGTCAAACTCGGCCCAAACAGGTGCGTGGTCAGACGGTTTTTCCATGCCACGGATGTCGTAATCAATACCTGTTGCGCTACAACGGCTGGCGAGTTTCTTTGAGGCGAGCAGAAGGTCAATACGCAGACCTCGGTTATCGTCAAAGCCTTTGGAGCGATAATCAAACCATGAGTAGCAATCGGTGGTATCTGGATGCTGTTCACGATAGGTATCAACAAGTCCCCAACTCAGTAGTTTATCCAGCCATTCACGCTCTTCAGGTAAGAATGAGCATTTTCCGGTTTTCAACCAACGCTTACGGTTAACTTCACCAATGCCGATGTCTAAATCCGTATGGCTGATGTTCATGTCACCCATAATCAGCAATTGGGAATCCGCGGTTTGCGTTGATGTTACGTAATCTTGCAGATCACGATAGAATTTTTCTTTTGCTGGGAATTTGGTCGGGTGGTCACGGCTTTCCCCTTGAGGGAAGTAGCCATTAACGACGGTCAAAATTCCTTCGCTGGTTTGAATATCAGCCATGATGATGCGGCGCTGAGCTTCATCATCATCCGTTGGAAACCCTTTTCTAACGGCAAGTGGTTCATTTTTCAGGAGTAATGCTACACCATAGTGGGCTTTTTGACCGTGAAAATAAACATGGTAGCCTAATTTACTGACTTCCTCGTAAGGGAACATATCATCGTGGACTTTTGTTTCTTGTAACCCAATGACTTCAGGTTGATGCTTCTCAATAATCGCTTCCAGTTGATGAGGACGTGCTCTTAGACCATTAATGTTGAACGAAATAAATTTCATGGTTACTTATCACCCATTGCTTTGAACATGACTGAGGGGATTCTATCAGATGCTAACAATAGTGTAACTATTAAATATTTTTTGTTTATATAATTGCCCATAATTTATTAGGGAACTTTAATTTTTAATAATAATATATCTATGACTGTTAATTAAAAAATGTTTGTTAGTTTTATAATTAACTACTAAAAAGTTCATTTAAAGTCAGTTGGTTATTTATATTTTAATGTGATTTAATGGTGGGGCAATAAAAAATAATCAAATGAAACAATATAATATATTGCTTTGCCATGTTGGAAATTATAAAAATACTTTTATGAAATATTGTTAACCATCAAATGAAAAAATTTATTTAAATTTTTATTTGATGTGGAAGATTATGGGTTAATCAATATGCTGTTATTTAAAATAATCATGTTGGTTTACATTTCAATAAATAGAATGGGGTCATAGATATGTTCTTTTCAAGAAAATTAGAGGCGTTTATGGCAGTTGTTGAAAATGGCTCGCTAAGCAAGGCTGCAAGGGTGATGAACCGCACGACACCCCCCATCGCAAAATCCATAAAAGACTTTGAAACGAGTTTGGGTAAACGGCTTTTTAAACGAGAAAAATTTGGAATGACATTAACTAAGGACGGCCAAGAACTTTATAATGATCTTAGAGATCTCTACTTGCAGGAGAAAGAAATAACGAAAAAACATTTTTCTGGTTATATCGTCAATGAAGCCAATATTTATTATGACTGGGGAAAAGAAAATCATCTAATTAATTTATATCAAGCAGCACACAAAAATAATGTACAGGTTAATATATTAAGATTTAACTATGATGAGGTAGATGAAATTGTCGATTATGATGGGAATACTTTAATTTTAAGTTCTGAATTAGTCGTCAGTGAAAGATTTTCATTACAAAAAAAAATAGAGAATGCTCCGTTAGGTATTTATTGCAGAAAAGAGTTATATGAAAAATTTAATCATGATGTTGTCGTATTGCTACAGCAAAGTACTTGGCTATGTGACCCTTCATTTTATAAAAGCTCACTAATGAGTGACTTACTGGCTAAAGTTGAAACCGCAGAGAGTAAATCCAGTATACGACAGATGGACAATATTGGGTGTTGCCAGAGTTTCATTCAAGACGGTGATTTTATCGGGATTATAGATCACTATCCTGAGGATGAGCTGATTGATAGGTCACTGATCTATGTCTCATTAAATGGAATTTTGGATAAAAGTGACTGTTATATTTATAAATCAAAATCACATTCAAGTGTGTTAAATCGATTTATTGGGGTAGTTGATAAACTGGGAAAAGAGACTGCTTAGATGGTGGTGGGAGAAGGATTCGAACCTTCGAAGTCTGTGACGGCAGATTTACAGTCTGCTCCCTTTGGCCGCTTGGGTATCCCACCAGATTTTGAATTGCTGTAATCGTTCACAGCGGGCGGCATCATATCAAATGACGCGCCCCTGTAAAGTATTAATTGAAAAAAAATGTCTGAATGCTGATTTTTTAATCTCAATGCGTGATAAATCAACAAATTACTACAATTAATAACTGATGCGCTATGTTATAAAATAATTGTTCGATTTCCATAAACAAAGACGCGCTGTGCCAATACCCAATATAAAGCGTGGCTCAGTACGTTCTTTTCAACGTCTCGACCTGCACGCATCATATCATCCGCAGTAAATGTGTGGTCCACATTGATAACGTTTTGCGTGATGATTGGGCCCTCATCCAAATTATCGTTCACAAAGTGAGCGGTTGCTCCAATGATCTTAACACCACGCTCATAGGCTTGGTGATAAGGACGTGCGCCAATGAATGCAGGTAAGAATGAATGGTGAATATTAATAATTTGATTAGGGTAATGCTGAACGAAAGCAGGGGTTAACACTCGCATATATTTCGCAAGGACAACGTAATCAGGCTGATATTGATCAATCTGCGCAGTGAGCTTTTCATCGTGCTGTTCGCGGGTTAACCCTTCATGGCTAATATGGTGGAATGGAATACCAAACTGCTCGACCAGGTTTTTCAAAGTATCGTGGTTGCCGATAACGGCAGCAATATCGACATCTAACCCATCGTAAGCACTTTTCATCAGAAGATCACCAAGGCAGTGCGCCTCTTTTGTGACCATAATAACAATGCGTCGACGCCCTGCAGTGTTTAATTCACGCTTAGATCCTTCCGGCAATGCATCATCTAAATCAGCCAGTAAAGTTTCATCGTTAAAAATCCCTTCCAGTTCCGTTCTCATGAAGAAACGACCAGTACGGTGATCAACAAACTCATTATTTTGGATAATGTTCAGCTGGTGTTTGTAGCAAATGTTGGTGATTTTAGCGATCAATCCTTTTGCATCTGGACAAATGGTTCTGAGAATTTTTTTCTGTACATTTTTGTGTTGCATGGAACTGTCTAATCCTTAACTGACTAAAGCCTAATAATTTAGGCTCATCGTAATTTGTGCAATGAATATACGAATTGATAAACAGAGAATTAATAACTATCGCAGCACTTCTTAAATTTTTTTCCTGAGCCGCATGGGCAATCATCATTGCGCCCAACTTTTGGTGTTATTCCGTCAATGTAATACCACTGTGTATCAATGCGAAGAAAACGGGAACGTTCGTGAATAAGCTGTTTATGATCAGCTTTTTCATCAATAAAGCAAGCCGAAAATTCGACATAAGCTTCGTCAGGATTTTTAGCATGAGAAGAACTAATGACACGCAGGCCCAGCCATTCAGTTTGTTCAAAACTATCTAAGATAGCCTCTCGCCACTCTTGTGCTTGGCAATCTGGATGCCATGTTTTGATGAGGTAATCCGCATTGTGATGGATATAAGCGCTGTATCGTGAACGCATTAATTGCTCTGGGGTTTCAGCAATAGCCTGCCCAAGCAACAGCGGAGAGCAGCATTGGTCAAACGGCAGAGGATGACCACAGCTACAATTATTTTTTAAAGATTGGCTCATTCTTTTCTCGATAAAATAACTATACTTAAAAATATAGTCGTTAATGATTTTATAATATGACTATTGTCGTCAGAATATATTACTTATGAAACCAGGGTTGTCGTGGTAGGTATGATATGAAAAATAGAAAAATACTCATAGTTGAAGATGAAAAAATTTTTTGTACTATTCTTCGTGAATACCTCGAAAGTTTAGAAACAGAAGTCTACATCGCGGATAACGGTGCGCTTGCACTTGACCTGATCACGCAGAAAAAGGTGACTCCCGATGTCATTCTTTGTGACCTCAATATGCCTGTCATGAATGGAGAATCATTTATGGCGGAGCTGGTGGAGCGCAATATTAATGTACCTGTGATTGTTATTTCGGCAACCACAGACTTCACGCAATTAGATAGAATGTTTCGTCTTGGGGCGAAAGATGCGTTATTAAAGCCAATAAAAAACCTTGATGAAGTGAAAGTGACGATTCATGCGGCCCTGTATCCAGAACAGTATGACTCTGAAACACTCATTGAAAATGAAATCCAAAATATTTCGAACATTTTGAGTAATGACAAGTTGGATATGTTAGCCATTTTGAAACAATTACAGCCTCCCGTGGCGCAAGTTATAAATGGCTATAAGATAAACTATAGACAATTAAACGAAGCGAATCGTTTTGGACTGCTGTTGGACATCGCTGCAATATCGGAAGATCAAATTGGATTTTATTGCATTGATATAGAACGCTCCCCGCAAGAAGGTGTGATGGCGGCCTTTTTAATTCGTGTTGTGTTTAATGATTTGTTAAAGAGTGCGGTGAACAACCGAGATAAAAAGTTACCGCAAATTGATAATATTATTAATCAAATAAATCACTTACTGGAAGACTCTGGCTTTTCTGGCCAGTTCCCATTGTTACTTGGTTACTTTAATACCAAATCTAAAAGTGTGATTTTGGCGAGCGCAGGGCTGGAAGCCAATATTACAACGGAGCACCATCATTATCATCTTGCGCGCAATGTTCCATTAGGTACGCTAAAAACATATCATTCAAATCGATTAGATTTTCAAGGCGAGAATTGGAAGTGTCTTATTCATAATTCTAATCAGAAAATTAAGTTAATGTTTAATCCCGATGCTCAAAAATAATGCACTTATTTAATGAATATAGGTTCTATTTATCCTAAACGAGCCTATCTCTATTTATTCAATAATGAATCCTGATATACTGGCGCGCACTAAAAACGCACCAGTATAGTTTATTGAAGATATAAACGGTGCTTATTAAATTTTTGGAGTTCTCGAGATGATCAAACGCAAGGTGCGTAAAGCGGTAATCCCAGTAGCAGGTTTAGGAACACGTATGCTTCCAGCGACGAAAGCCATTCCTAAAGAGATGTTACCGGTTGTTGATAAGCCTTTAATCCAGTATGTGGTTAATGAGTGTATTGCCGCAGGGATTAATGAAATTGTACTAGTGACACATTCATCTAAAAATTCTATTGAAAACCACTTTGATACCAGTTTTGAACTTGAAGCCATTTTAGAGGCGCGAGTTAAGCGCCAATTATTGGATGAAGTTAAATCCATTTGCCCAAGTCATGTGACTATCATGCAAACACGCCAAGGCATTGCTAAAGGCTTAGGTCACGCCATTCTGTGTGCTAAGCCATTAGTCGGTGATGAGCCTTTTGCCGTGATCCTTCCGGATGTTATTTTAGACCGCTACAGCACCGATTTAACGAAATTCAACCTTAAAGAGATGTTAGAACACTACGAAACTACTGGGGCTAGCCAAATTTTAGTTGAGCCAGTACCAGAAGAAGATGTTTCTAACTACGGAATTGTGGATTGCAACGGTGTGACTTTACACCCAGGTGATAGTAAACCTATTTCTCGTATGGTTGAAAAACCGAAACGTGATGAAGCGCCATCCAATTTATCTATCGTAGGACGTTATGTATTATCCGAAAAAATTTGGGATGCATTAGCGAAAACAGCACCGGGTGCTGGCGATGAAATCCAATTAACGGATGCAATCGCATTAATGATGGAAAATAAGGAACCCGTTGAAGCATACCACTTATGTGGTAAAAGTCATGACTGCGGAAATAAATTAGGTTACATGAAAGCCTTTGTCGAATATGGCATGCAACACGATACGCTAGGAAATGATTTTTCCGTGTGGATTAAAGAGTTAGCGGCTAATTTAGATTCATCATCGAAATCTAATTAAATTACTAATCTTTGTTGTACAGATAAAAGCTAACCTTTATGGTTGGCTTTTTTTATAGATGCTTTATATGGGAATATGTAAAAGGGAGTACTCAGATTTTAAGTGTCATTAAATGTCAGTTATATAATATAAATCAATATAACCCGCATGGCGCGTAAAATAATTAGTGTAGGGTGCTTAGAGGGAACTTAAAGAATATCACTGGATTAAATTACGTAACTTTACTTTAACGTATATTTTATTTTGTATCATTCTTTTTGATTAAAAATAGGTGAAGGGAGTGGAGCATAGGGGATGATAAGTGGATATTAATAAGGCTGCTATAAATAAAAACACCCTTATAAAAAGGGTGTTTAGAATTTGAAGGGGTATCAATATTAGATTAAGAAATCGTCTAAAGATTTGCCTTGTTCTTCGATTGCAACTTTAATTACTGCTGGAGTACGACCTTGGCCTGTCCAAGTTTTAGTTTCGCCGTTCTCATCAACATATTTATATTTTGCTGGGCGAGCAGCGCGCTTAGCGCGAGTGCTGGTGCTTTTACCAGAATCCATAGTTTGCAGAAGGTCATTTAAATCTACGCCTTGCTCTAAAATCATTTCGCGAACTTTTTCCAGTTTGCGATTACGTTCTTCGACTTCAGCGCGAGCTTGGCTTTCTTCTTCACGACGTTCATCAACAACGACAGTTAATTTTTCCAGCATTTCTTCTAAAGATTCTAAAGTAACTTCTCGTGCTTGAGCACGAAGCGTACGGATGTTATTTAATGCTTTTAATGATTCGCTCATTTTCCTGGTCTCAATTTTATATGTTGGCATGTGTACAGTAATAATAGAGTGCTATTTTAAATTCTGCAATAGCTAAATTACTTTGGTAGTTTAAAAGTTATCTTTAACGAATGCAATTTTTTTACAAAAGAATTATAAAAATTTTCGTTGCTATAAATTGCTCTATTATCAATAACAGTACTAATGAAAAAAGGTAATTAGAAAATGCCACTAAATTTTATATTAATAGCCTAGTGATAACCATTACCTTTTGTTTGTCGATGTATCAATGGATGTTTTAACGTAAATTTTCTTTTTTTGACAGAATCAATTTGGCAATATGTGCCAATGGCTATACCAGATAAAGTTAATATCAGTTTGAGATTAATTGTCTACAACACAGATGATGTGTGATCTAAAGGAACTAATTTAACATAGTGATAGATGGAAATTCATACACTTAGTTATCTACATAGGTTTAAGTTAATCTTAAAAAGCCTTTATGCTAAAGTATTTGCGAATATTATTTTTTAGGGAACCGCCCAATGGCACAGCTATATTTTTATTATTCTGCGATGAACGCGGGTAAATCGACTTCATTATTACAATCTTCTTATAACTATCACGAACGTGGGATGCGTACGTTGATTTTTACCGCTGAAATCGATAACCGCTTCAGTCAGGGTAAGGTATCTTCGCGGATAGGTTTATCTGCGGATGCGTTATTATTTTCGCCTATAACGAATATGGCAGAAATTATCAAGAACGAGAATGATGCACAAAAAGTACATTGCGTACTTATTGATGAATGCCAATTTCTGACAAAACAGCAAGTAGAGCAATTATGTGATGTTGTCGATAATTTAGACATTCCGGTACTCTGTTATGGTTTACGAACGGATTTTTCTGGAGAATTGTTTGCTGGAAGTCAGTATTTATTAGCATGGGCAGATAAGTTAGTTGAGTTAAAAACCGTTTGTTACTGTGGACGTAAGGCAAATAAAGTTTTACGGATTGGTGGTGATGGCATCCCTGTATATGAAGGGGCTCAAGTGGATATTGGTGGGAATGAAAAGTATATCTCTGTTTGCCGAAAGCATTACTCTGAAGCCATTAAGCAAGCTCAATTAATGAATAGTGGTGCAATTGAAAAAATACCGTTTAACTTCAAATAAGCATTAATTAAGATTAGAGGGTCATATAGTTACAAATAGGAATATCAGATTATTAAGATATTTTTGTCAAATAAAGTAAATGAATTAATGAAATACTCAGTTTGCTAGTTCTTAAAAAGGATGCATGGAAGATAAGTTTTCAGCGCTCATAGAATAAAAACGGATTGAATAAGATTTGATAAGCCTCATATTTTTAACATGGGGCTTTCTTTTTATGGCAGTTTAATTTCACACTTTGGTACATTATCATATAATCAAAAAATGCAAATCTGCTCGAAACGGTAGGGTGTAATGAAATTTAGTATTTCAGCATTTAAAAATGGCACGCTTTTATTATTGTTTTCTTTACTGTGGAATACGTCCACAGCGTTAGCAAAAACAGCAACATTGAAATTACAAGGTGTTGTTGATCTTACCATCGCTGAGCGAGTGCCAAGAGAAATACCAGCAACGCTGACGGGCGATGTTTTTCTGGATGTAACTCCCGTTTATTCAAACACAGTGAAAAAATCCTGGAATTTTACCATTCCCATAGTCGGGTTCAGCCAAGCTAAGAATTCCTGTGATATGTCAGGGTTGCACCAAATTCCCTATTTCTATCATTTAAATGGCGTGCCACTCACTAACCGTGATTCTGGTGAGGTTGATGGGTATTTGATTCCGAATATTGATTATCAAATCAATATAATGGATCACGGAACAAATTTAGAACCCGTTTATGCTGGGACATTTTTTACGCGAAACTTTAGTAGTAAGTTGATAGAAATTCCACAAGTACGAGTTAATGGTGTTTGTCTTTACCCTCAAGATAATTACCGTGATATTCCCTCGAAAGGGCGTAAACAATTGAGATTCTCAGTTAATCAACCACAAACTATTTATTTAAGCCAAGATTTGGTTTCAGGAAAAATTGCATTTAATAGCACTAAACCCTTTTACTTAATGACGGGTGGGTTTGATCTTGAAGCAAGAGATACCATTTTATTGAACATTGAAGCAGATTTAACTATTTTACGATTTTGTGAAGTCACTGCTGTAACCAATAATCATATCCAGCATACTTTTGTGGATGATATGGAAGCGCAGTACAACTCATCCATTACTCTTAGCTGTAATGGAACGAAGCAAGATACCATTCGTATGGTGGCTAAAGCGAAAGAGACCGATTTCGACCCAAGTAACCCGAAAAAACTTTTATTAAAACCCGTTGATGAAGGGATGAAAGTTGGAAAACTACCGTGGGTATTAGGCGGCGTGAGTGAGTTGGGTAAATCGCTGAAATTAAACTGTAATGATGATAAAAATTCACAATTAATGAGTTTTAATGGCGAAGAGGTCGATTTAGGTATTAAGAATACTCAAAAACCCATATTACTTAACGTGACATGGGCATTATGCCGAACCCCAGAGGTGAAAGGTGGCGAATATCAAGGAAAAGCGGATCTCGCTTTCTTTATTAAAAGCTAGTCGTGGTGGGGTTATTCACTCACACATATTGCTGATATACCCCGAATAGGATGGTCTTCCGTCGGGGTTATCACATCTAAACCCGTAAAATGTGCCAAACAGGATTGTGGTTTACTGGCTCCCCATTGAATGCGTAATGTCCCTTGATTGGGCAGCCCACTCATATACAGTTGACCATCATCACCGACCAATCCCGTATTTTCATCATCTTGATTATCATCCAATAATGTCGCAACAGCACCAAATGGAACGACACCATTGTGATGAATTAAATTGATAAGTGCCTGATAACCCATTCGAGTATCAAATTTAACTTTGACGATAGCACCAGAGGTTGGGTAAACATTTTTCGATGTCTGCTTTAAGGTGACATTTTCAGGTAAGGTATTTACATCTAAGCCAACGGTATTTTTACTGTAGTCAGATAAATAGGGATAAATAGCCTGACCTTGGGCGTTTATTTGCGTATTCGCAATTGTTAAGCGCGTACCTTCAGCGCCTTCGGCTTCAATGATAGCCATACTATTTCCCATGGTTTTACCAAGTAATAATCCACCAGAATAAATAATGGCACCACCATTTAAGCTACCATTAAATGCATTATAATTTTGAGAATAGCTATAACCGGCGGAAACTGTCCCTCTATTACCAGCATAGTTGGTGTAGAGGCTCCCCGAGTTTCGTTGATTCTGATTACCCCAACTCTGTGAAATACCATAAGTGAGTTTTGAATTTAATAAATTACCATTTAGGCCTGCTTGCTGGGTTGTTCGACCGTTATTATCATGGCTAATCGAATAGGTACTACTCATATTAGTTAGCATAGGGTCATTTGAGAAAAGGCTAAAAGGCACACTGACATTAAAGCTTATTTGACGGTTTTCAGGCCATTGATCGCTATTTTTAGTCCGGTCAATACTGTAGTTAACCCCGTAGGAAATACCTTTATAACTATTATTGTAACCTGCGGAAACTTGGGTAATATTTTGCTGATTATCCCAATACTCATAACGGCTTCCTGAAAAATAGAGTGAACCGAAATTATTGAGTGGTTGTGAAACTGAGATTGAATATTGACGTTTTTCAGGAAGTCCTGTCCATGGCGCGATATCATCAATATATCGATAATTATGGTTATTGAAATTATTAAAGGTGTAATAATCTTGTGATGAATAGTGAGTGCCTGAGATATCGACTGAAGTATTGGTTGTTACGAAATTCTTAGCGTAACGCACTCGGTAAGCTTGACCCTTCTGGGTTGGAAGATTATCTAGAGTCGCTTGTGCGTGAGTCACATCAGTAGAAATAGCGCCAAGATTTCCCATTGAAAGCCCTAAACCTGCAATGCCAGACCAATAATCTTGTGCGCCAATACCGCCCCCATACAGAGTAATGTCATAAGGAAGTCCATAAATAGCGTTAGCTAAGACAAAGTCGGCTTCTTTCGATCCGACCGTGACCCCGCCATTGTAACGACCCGCGGTTAATTCATATTTCCATCCACCAGGGCGCTGCATAATAGGCAGGGAGGCAAAGGCAACGGTGAATGTTCTCTCTGTTCCGTCCTCTTCCTTGATGGTGACATCTAATGCGCCAGAGTTACTTCCGATAGCCAGATCGTCAATACTAAATGGGCCCGGCGGTACATAATTTTGATAAACCACATAGCCATTTTGCCGGATTGTAATCTGGGCATTGGATTGAGCAATTCCCGTCACATTGGGTGCAAAACTGCGTAAACTACTGGGTAACATTTGGTCGTTGGATGCTAATTGAACCCCTTTAAAAGGGATCGAATCAAACAGTTCGCCGCGGGTGCTACTTTCACCAATTAAAAGGTCAGAACCCATATCATAAAGATGGCGAGATACTGCGGTGTTCGCAAAATCGGTACTGGATTTTGTGCGGTTATTGCCCATACCGGAATAGCGGTTGTAGGCATAAGACATATTTGTTCTGAGCCGCCATGCACCAGCATTTAATCCGCCGTTTAAATTAATAAATAAATTGTCGGAAGATTGCTTACCCGTAGAGAGCTTATTATTAGAGCGGTTACCCGAAATCATATAGTTAGTGGTAAATGCAGGGATACCGTCATCCAATAATTCTTTGGGAATATACCCGGCAACCTGGTTATTCATCGCGATTTGAGGAGCGCTAATATTCACTCGTAGCTTGGAAAGATCTACAGTCACTTTGGCATCATCAATATAATGAGGAAGGTCGGTAATTAATGTGTCAGGGGGAAGATCACGCAGCGATTTTATTTTATCTACATCAATTCCGAATGTAGCTAATTGTTTTATGGATAGCTCAGGAACAACTTGGTTATTGTCATTCTTCACAAAATTCAGGGAGTATTCACCTTGAGGTTCCTGATTGACTGTCACCCACAAGGTATATTGACCCAGAGGTAAGGAATTTTCTTGGGAGAATTGACTGAGATCTACCTGTGCAGGATCTAATCCTAGGTGCTCATCCAATAAATTAGGGTCAAAGTAATCTTCGCTGTATCCAATAAACGGAAACAAAATCAAAGAAGATAACAGACTTATTTTAAAACTCGGTAACTTTATCACGTGCTGCTGCCTGCCTGTTGTGTGTATTTTTAGACTATTTTAGTTATTGCACGAGGCTGTTTTTTTGTTTTGTGGGTAGGAGATATTCATCCATTAACGCCCAACTAATGGTTCCAGCGATTAACTGCTTAAAAGGGTAACGCTGTTCAGAATAAGGAGCGACTGACATAAATAGTATGTCGCTATCTGCGGGAATGCCATTGATTGAAAGATTATCGAAAGTCGCATAAATAGGACTGTTGTTTTTCACAACAAGATAATTGTTTTCGCGTCGAAAGGATAATTGATTGGACACTTGTTCTAATGTCATTCCCTTTAAATTGGCTGGACGATAATAAACTTTAAATAGCAGAGAACGCGTCACCGTAAATTGCATTGATTCATCATGCTGTGGCTCTGTAGAGGGAATGGCTTTTAATTGGAGTAAAAATACACTTTCCCGATCTGTGGGCAAACTGGGTGTTTTCCCAGTAAATAACACTCGCCAGCTGTAATACTCATCGCTAGATAATTTGTATAATGGCGGCGTCACGGTAAACGGAATTTTTTCTGATTTATCAAGAGTATTCAAGCCCGTGGATTCATCAAGCCACAACATATTAGCTTGAATAAGATACGGCGATTGACTAGTGTTACGCAAACTCATCGACACGCTGTTATCGCCAGCAATATATGTGAGCCGCTGCAATGAGAATTTCAAACTATCATCAATAGCTTGTGTGATTACGGGAAATCCTAACATCGTCAATAAAAACAAAAACAGAGAAAAGCGCATCAGTCTCATGGAATTTATTGCCTTATTTATTCTTAGCTGGTGGATAAATAATAACGTCTGAAAGACCACCAAAATCATTAATCATCTGCCAACGGGCTTGGGAAATATGACCTTGTAAATCAGCTATTTCCGTATCACTAAATGGCGGGAGGATCAGGCTTTTCTTGTAGCTTTGCTGGTTATATTTAAGATTCACCACCGTCAGATAATACGGTGTAGGGTTATTTAGCATCCACTGTTTTCCCTGTTGCTTTAGGCTTACTTGCTGGAATACAGCGTTATTAGGTACGGTCAGTTGACTCGGGCGATAAAAGACTTTAATCACGATATTTGTCACAAATGTGAGTTTAGCATCATTTGTCTGTTCATTAGGATGCTTTTCCGCTGGAATAGCCCGTGTATTTAAAAAGAACAGAGATTCTCTATCTGTTGGTAGTTCGCTTTTATTTTTTAATAATATACGAGCGCTAAATTTACTGTTTGCATCTAATCTGAATAGCGGCGGCGTCACCACAAAATAAGGGGATTTGGCACCTTCAAATTGTTCAGTTACGGCGGTTTGAATTAAATAGGGATTCAAATCATCATTTACAACGGTAAATGTCGCATTGGGTTTGGTACTATTTAAGATTAATCGCGTTTGTTCTAAACGCAAGCCAGCGCTGTAAGCAAGAAAGCTCATCATGAATAAAATTATGTAGGTAACGCCAGCCAGTTTTTTCATATCAGCTTATTTAATCCACGATAAAGGAAAAAGTAATTGTCGATTGGAAAGGGCCAATTTGCGGATCACAAGTTTTTCCAGACGGACACCGAATATAAGTATAAAGGGTTTTATGCAGTTGATCCTGGCTGATGTTTTGCCAAGCATTACTGCCTTTTTCAATAAAATCGCTAAAGTTTGCAGAAGCTGCAACGTTATTACTTTCAGAAAAACTGACACCAAAATTTTTGCTTGGCTCATCAATAAAGGTAATCGGGTCAATATAGTTTTTTGGGGATACTTTGACGACAGCATTGTGAAAATTATTGGTGGTGCAATCAGAGAGCGTAACTGTAATTGGAATAGGTTGGACTTGATTGGTCTCAATATTTGAAACAGTAATATTGCCAAAATCCACTTCATTCAGGGAAGTGCCCTCAATTGAAATTCGACACATTTGTTCGATAACTTTGACATTAAAATCGAATTCAGCGTTATTCGCACTCCATCCTAGATTGGATAAAAGAGATAATAATGCAGTGCTGAATAATAATTTCATGGCTTTCTTCTCATATTTAGCAACGGTCATATCTACACACGATCATGGTTGCAAAAACGTGAACACCACAGCCGCGCTAAGTTTTCCTGCGCTAACTGGCGTATTATCTAATTTCACCACTTTTGCCTCGAAATGTTTTTCGTTATCGCCATTAGTGACAGGAAATGCAATGGTTGAGGTGTCTCCTGTAAAATCAATGGATTGGCAATTTCCTTTCACGCTATTACATTGGCGCAATGAAAATGCAGCATGAGTGATGTTTTCTTTCGGTGCTAGCTTGCCATTCGTAATAGATGACTGACTATCTGCAGCCAATGAAACCTGTAAATCAGGTAGCTCTTCGCCATTATAATCTTGGCAAACATATTCAAGAGAGAAAGGCTCTGTCGCAGCATCACCATTAAGATCTTGTTGTATATTTCGCGCAATAATAGGCTGCGAGAATGTCACCGTTTTATTGGAAAAAGAAAAAGAGCAACTGCCTTTAGATACATGACCTTTTACCACTAAGTCGACACTTGCATCTTGGTTTGATTGAGCAAGTGCAGTCGGGCAAAAAGAGAATGCGCTGAGAAAACAAATGGTAACGTTAAGGAAGTTGCGCATTGAATTCATGGGTACCCCCTAAGTCAGTAATGGTGCGCCAAATAATGGCACCTTTGTTCATGCTAGGTGAAATAGGGTAACTCAATGACGAAAATGGGGGGATGGTGGTATTTTTCTTTTCTAAACTTACATCAAGACGCTGCTGATTAATTTTAACTTGCGCTAGGTTAATGTAATAAGGTGTATCGTTGGTTGCGATTAATTGGGAACCTTTAACCGTAAATTTTAATTTTTTTTGGGCGTCATCAGACGTCAATGGCAGATTTTTTGGGCGATAGAATAGTTTAATGACATGGTCATAACCGATATTTAAACCATCCCCATCGACTTTTTCAGATTGACCTGCAATCATCATTGCATGAAATAAAAACAGTGATTCCCGATCTGTGGGGAGTGTATTATTTTTTGCTAAAATTCTGACTTCTTGTTGGCTATTTGGGGCAACTTTAAATACAGGGGGCGTCACTTCAAATGGCGTATTACGGTCATTATTTTCAGTGGTAATAAATGCACGAGTTAAATAAGTGGTTTTTGCTTCACTATTAACAACCGATATTGCGACGCTTTTCTCGCCTTGCACATACACAATACGAGTTGCATCTAAGCTGACGCCTTTGGCGGTAGCATTGGCAGAAAAAACAAATAATAAGCTGCAAAATAGACTAGATAGGTTGCTAATACGTAGTTTCATCGAGTTACCTTAATGAGCAGAGTCCCAATAGAGAAACAAACAACGACCTCTGCCCATAATGTACACTTATTGATTGTATTTTGATATGGGGAATTAATTATAAGAAACAGTAAATGTGACAGGGACTTTTAAGCTATCACCTTCATTTGTATCATTGATTTTTATTAAGCGTGCTTCCATCGGAATATTAGCAAAGCCACTCGTTGAAAGATTATTTGCCAGCGCGACAGTTGATTCTTTATTTGGTAATACACTGACTTTTCCACTATTTTCACTGATGGCTTTTAATTCTACCGCTAGGGATTTAGCAGCAGAGTTTGCAAATAAATTTGGGTTGTATTGTGATGCTGAACCCGATGCATGAACTAATACGGTACTGTCATCCTTTTGAGGTTGAGAGCACTCGGTTAGTACTAAATTAAAGTTTTTGGTTTCGCCAATCGCTGTATTTTTCTCAATATCTTTCACACTTTGAGAGGTAAATACGCCCCAATTAACCATGCCGCCTTCAGTGGTAGAAGAGACGTTACAGCTAGCAGTACGAACGTGGGCTTCAAAAGTGACCGTGGCCGCGTGATTACCCTGTGGTGTATTTTCTTCCGCAAATGCGGCTGGTGTTGCTAAAACAGAGGCTAATAAGATTGCTGGTGTAGCTTTATTTAATAATGACATAATTATTCTCTTAATAAGTTTAAATGTGGTGACTCTTGTATTTATAAAAATCAGTGAGTGAGAGCCATTAATGAAAATGAATTAATGCAAGATAATTAACTGCCCGCCTTGCTTCGATGAAATAAGAATACAAGAGGTAATGAAGGGAATAAATGTGAACTGTGTATCAAATCAGGGTGAAAGTGTTAGTAATTTACACTGCATAAGAGTGATGGTGAGGTGAATATATTTCAAATCAATAATTTACTCTTTTGACGAGGAAATATTTTGACATATTCTCATCGGTTTATGATGGTGCAATAACGAGAAAGGCTCCAAAAGCGTTAGGGAGACCCTAAATCTTTTGAAGCCTTTTTTATCTATTAATGGCTAAGCCATCAGTATGTTAACTATTTTTTGCTACTTTTCTTTTCAGCTTTTGGTGCCGCTGGCTCTGCACTTTGTTCAGTAAATTCACGACCGTAGTAAGAATCCAGTAACAGTTGTTTAATTTCAGAAATCAGCGGATAACGTGGGTTAGCGCCAGTACATTGGTCATCAAATGCATCTTCAGACAGTTTATCTAAGTGAGCTAAGAAGTCTGCTTCTGCAACGCCAGCTTCACGGATAGACTTAGGAATGCCTAAATCAGCTTTCATTTCTTCTAACCAAGCCAGTAAGCGTTCAATTTTCGCACCAGTGCGGTCGCCTGCTTTAGTTAACCCTAAGTGGTCTGCAATTTCAGCATATTGGCGACGTGCTTGAGGGCGGTCATATTGGCTGAATGCTGTTTGCTTAGTTGGGTTATCATTTGCGTTGAAACGAATTACGTTACAAATCAACAGGGCGTTAGCTAAACCGTGTGGAATATGGAATTCCGATCCTAGTTTGTGTGCCATTGAGTGACAAACCCCTAAGAAGGCGTTAGCAAAAGCAATACCCGCTAATGTTGCCGCATTATGAACGCGCTCTCTTGCTACTGGGTTTTTTGCCCCTTCATGGTAGCTTGCTGGCAGATAATCTTTTAACAGGGTCAGTGCTTTGAGTGCTTGACCATCAGAGAACTCATTTGCCAGAACAGAAACATAAGATTCTAATGCGTGAGTCACCGCATCCAAACCACCAAACGCGGTTAAGGATTTAGGCATATTCATCACAAGGTTAGCATCAACAATCGCCATGTTTGGTGTTAATGCGTAGTCCGCTAATGGGTATTTTTGACCTGTTTTATCATCAGTCACAACGGCAAATGGTGTCACTTCTGAACCTGTACCTGAAGTGGTGGTGATAGCGACCAGTTTTGCTTTCACTCCCATTTTCGGGAACTTATGAATACGTTTACGGATATCCATAAAACGTAACGCTAATTCTTCAAAGTGTGTTTCTGGATGTTCGTACATCACCCACATGATTTTCGCGGCATCCATTGGGGAACCACCACCTAAGGCAATGATTACATCCGGTTGGAAGGCTTGCATTTGCGCAGCACCTTTACGCACAACGGATAATGTTGGATCAGCTTCAACTTCAAAGAAAACATCGGTCTCAATATGGTGTTTTTTCAGAACATCGACAATTTCATCAACATAGCCATTATTAAATAAGTAGCTATCGGTCACGATAAAGACGCGTTTTGCACCATCAGTGGCTATCTCTTCTAAAGCGATTGGAAGACATCCACGGCGGAAATAGATTGAACTAGGAAGTTTATGCCACAACATATTTTCAGCTCTTTTTGCCACGGTTTTCTTATTGATTAAATGTTTTGGTCCTACGTTTTCAGAGATAGAGTTACCACCCCAAGAACCACAACCCAAGGTTAAAGATGGCGCCAGTTTAAAGTTATACAGGTCACCGATACCGCCTTGAGACGCAGGGGTATTAATCAAAATACGCGCCGTTTTCATTTTTTCGCCAAAATAGCTGACACGGTCATGCTGGTTATCTTGGTCAGTATAGAGACAAGATGTGTGACCGATACCACCCATTTCCACTAACTGTTCAGCTTTCTCTACCGCATCTTCAAAGTTTTTAGCGCGATACATCGCTAAGAGTGGGGACAGTTTTTCATGAGCGAATGGTTCTGACTCATCAACAAGTTTGACTTCACCGATTAAAATCTTAGTCGTTTCAGGAACAACAACCCCAGCCATTTCTGCAATTTTAAATGCAGGTTGACCCACGATAGCCGCATTTAAGTTGCCATCTTTCAAAATAATATTTTGTACCGCTTTGAGCTCTTTACCTTGCAGCAGGTAGCCACCGTGGGTAGAGAAACGCTCACGGACTTGGTCATAAACCGCATCAACTACCACAACAGATTGTTCAGATGCGCAAATCACGCCGTTATCAAACGTTTTTGACATTAAGATAGAGGCAACGGCACGTTTGATGTCTGCAGTTTCATCGATAACAACTGGCGTGTTACCCGCACCAACACCAATCGCAGGTTTACCGGAACTGTAAGCTGCTTTCACCATGCCTGGGCCACCTGTCGCTAAGATCAGGTTAATGTCAGGGTGGTGCATCAGGGCATTGGATAGCTCAACAGAAGGGGAGTCAATCCAGCCAATAATATCTTTCGGTGCGCCAGCTTCAATGGCCGCATTCAATACAATTTCAGCTGCACGGTTGGTCGCAATTTTAGCGCGTGGGTGTGGAGAGAAAATAATTGCGTTACGGGTTTTTAAACTAATTAATGATTTAAAAATTGCGGTAGAGGTTGGGTTAGTAGTTGGAACGATACCGCAGATAATACCAATCGGCTCAGCAATGGTGATGGTACCAAAAGTTGGGTCTTCAGATAGAACACCACAGGTTTTTTCATCTTTATAGGCGTTGTAGATATACTCAGAAGCGAAGTGGTTTTTAATCACTTTATCTTCAACAATTCCCATGCCTGACTCTTCAACCGCGAGTTTTGCTAATGGAATTCGTGCATCAGCAGCAGCAAGGGCAGCGGCGCGGAAAATACGATCAACTTTCTCTTGAGAGAAGCTGGCAAATTCACGTTGAGCTTTTTTGACACGAGCAACAAGTTCATTGAGTTCAGTAACGTTTGTTACGGACATATAGATTACTCCTGATAAAGTTAAAATTTTTAAGCCAATGAGCAAAGCATCTAAAAAAAGCTGTTGTGGCTAGAGCGTCCAAAGTGGCCATTCTAAATAAGTACCTAAAACAACAGTATAGATAAACTTAATAATAATGCTTTTCACCCATGCTAATTGGCTTATAAATCTCAGATAAATAGCTCAAAAAGTAAAAATTAACTGATTGATCACTGCGTTTATCAGTTGAGACTAGATTAACAAAAAGGGAATTTAATAAAGTGATCTAAATCACAAAATATGCAAGCTGACTCCATTCAGCATGCCGTTTTTACGGGATTCCTTGATTTGCAAATAAATGATTAATTTATCGCTAAAAAGAGGTGAATAAATCATCCTTTTTTAGTCATTAAGATAAGCTGCAATAAATAATTCTATTAAGATGCACAAAATTGTTCTTTAACTAAGGATTTTAGCGATTTCAGTGATAAAATTAGTTCAGGTAAGCGTTTCTTGTTTAAGAATTTTATGAGGGTATTAATGGGTGAGCGCAACATTACTTGATTTATCAGGCTATATTAAATTTTTTATTGGTCTATTTGCGTTAGTAAACCCGGTTGGTATCCTGCCTGTGTTTATTAGTATGACAAACTATCAAACCGTTGCGAGCCGCAATAGAACTAATACGATAGCCAACTCATCAGTCGCAATTATTCTCTGCACATCACTGTTGGTGGGGGACTCGATATTACAGCTGTTTGGTATTTCAATTGACTCATTCCGTATTGCGGGGGGAATTCTGATTGTCACCATCGCGTTATCGATGATCAGCGGTAAAATTGGTGAGGACAAACAGAACAAACAAGAAAAAACAGAAACCGCAGTGCGAGATAGTATTGGGGTGGTGCCGTTAGCGCTTCCGTTAATGGCGGGTCCCGGGGCAATCAGTTCGTGTATTGTCTGGTCATCACGTTGGACTGGCTGGCAGAACTTTATTGGTTTAGCGTTAACCAGTATTTTGTTCGCTTTTTGCTGTTGGCTGTTGTTCCGTTCTGCATCTTTACTGGTTCGTTACTTAGGGCAAACGGGCATCAACGTTGTCACCCGTATCATGGGCCTGCTACTTATGTCATTAGGCATCGAAATCGCTGTAACCGGTGTTAAAGCCATATTTCCAGGGCTTTTATAGTTTGAGCATTATTTAGCCGTCTTACTAGACGGCTATTCTCATCCGCTTTTCCCGTCATTCCATTATTCCTTTCGAGTTCAAAATACTCACTCAATTATTTTGGCGTGTTCTGTGCAACCAAGCTGTCCTTTACAACCAAAATAATTCCTCTACGCGATAAATTTGAAATGTGATTATGTGTCGCACTTTTTGCAAAATTAGGCATAAAAAGTAAGGAAATGTGAGCTGCGTAAATTTATTCACTATTCTCATCAGAGATTGTTAATGATATGTTTGGATTATTGTTGATAAAGATTTTAAGAGTTACTTAAGGTTTTTTATTATCTAGTTGTTTTTATTTGAGTATTTAAAAGTTGAGATAGTGTGTTACCCCTTTTAAATAGACTCTTTAATTTGAAATGTTAACTAAATGTAATTTTTTATAGCTTTTTTTTATAAGCTTTCTGAGCAAAATTGCACCTTTAAGGAAAGCTTTTGGCGGTTAAATTAGAAAACAACTTAGGAAACAGTGACTAGAGCAGCAGTAAGTCAACAATGTGGAGGCGTGCCAAACGTCGTTCAACATACGTTGAAACGTTAACTGTAAAACCGTAACTATGAAATGGAGAAGGCGCAACGATGAAACTTACTACTAAGCACAGTTTACTTTCCTGTCTCATTTTCTCATTAGCAATTTCAGCTCAAGCCTCATCAATCCCCGATAAATCCTCATCAAATAAAACTTCCATAAATAAAATAGTGGTCAATAACGGTTCAGAAGTCACTTCACTCGATCCTCATAAGGTCGAAGGGGTGCCTGAAGGCAATATTATTTTAAATTTATTGGAAGGGCTGGTTTACGACGATATTAATGGTGTGGCCGTGCCCGGGATGGCAACGAGCTGGCAGAATGAGAACTACACCACATGGACATTTACCTTGCGAGATGATGCCAAGTGGAGCGATGGCACCCCCGTTGTCGCAGAGGATTTTGTATATAGTTGGCAGCGTTTAGCGGATCCTAAAACAGGCTCGCCTTATTCCAGTTATTTACAAAATGCTTATATTGAAAATGCAGACGCTATTTTAAAAGGTCAAAAACCCAAAGAATCGTTGGGTGTCAAAGCCCTTGATGACAAACATTTGCAAGTCACCCTAAGCCATCCAGTCCCGTATTTTATCGATATGCTTTCCCATACATCAATGAAACCAGTTAACCGTAAAGCCATTGAAAAATATGGTGATAAGTGGACTCAACCGGGATCTTTTGTGGGCAATGGTGCCTATGTGTTGGATGAGTGGACGGTCAACGAGCGAATTATCATCAAGCGTAATCCGCTATATTGGAATGACGCAAAAACGCAGATCGATCAAGCGACTTTTTTAGCCATTACCTCTGAAGTCAGTGATAACAACCGTTATCGCAGTGGAGAAATTGATATTAGTAATTCGGCTATTCCCCCAACATTGTTCAAAAAGATGAAAGCGGAAAAGCCGAACGAACTGTATGTACGTCCGTTTCTGTGTACGTTTTATTATGAAATTAATAACCAAAAAGCCCCATTCACTGACCCTCGGGTACGCGAAGCCATTAAATTAGGTTTAGACAGAGAAACCATCACCAATAAAATTATCGATCAAGGACAGACGGTAGCTTACGGTTTTACACCAACGTTTATCCATAATGGTAATTTTGCAGAGCCTGAATGGGCAAAGCTCACGCCAGAACAGCGTTATCAACGTGCGAAAGCGTTGCTTGCGGAGGCAGGATATAGCGCCAAAAATCCGCTTAAGTTTACCTTGCTATATAACACCTCAGACCAAAATAAACAGCAGGCAATTGTGGCCGCATCCATGTGGCAGAAAAATATTGGCGCAGAGGTAACGCTGCAAAACCAAGAGTGGAAAACCACACTGCAAAATCGCCATGAAGGGAATTATCAGGTTGCAAGAGCAACATGGTGCGCCGATTACAATGAACCGTCTGCATTCTTGAATTCATTACTGTCAGAAAACAGCAACAATACCGCTGCCTATAAAAATAAAGCTTATGACCAACTCCTTTTAGAGGCTTTAACTGCACCGAATGACCAAGCTCGTCAACAGATTTACCAACAGGCAGAAACCTTGCTGGATAAGGACTCTGCGCTAGTTCCCGTTTATTACCGTGTGAGTGCAAGGATGATCAAGCCCACAATCGGAGGATTTAAAGGTGAAGACCCTCTTGATCACATGGATATTAAGCGGTTATATATTAATTCTACTAATTAATAATTTTGTAATAAACAAAATAACTGCTTACTGACTCAGTAGGCAGATGCATCAACAACACAACCAAAACAATAGTATGGGAGTAACCAAAATAATGAGCAAATTACTGAATAAGACATTTGTTGCTTTAAGCGTTGCTGCTGGGTTAATGGCAGGGACGATGGCGACAAGTTATGGTGCAGTGGTGCCAGCAGGTGTCGAACTGGCTGAAAAACAAAATATGGTTCGCAACAATGGTTCTGAACCTCAATCCCTTGACCCGCATAAAATTGAAGGTGTTCCAGAGTCGGCTTTAGCAAGAGACCTTTTTGAAGGGATTACGATTGTCGGTCCTGATGGTGAAATTTTACCGGGCTCTGCTACAAGCTGGGAAAATAAAGATTTTACCGAGTGGACGTTTAAAATTCGCGATGGCGCCAAGTGGTCAAATGGTGACCCTGTCACGGCGGAAGACTTTGTTTATAGCTGGCGCAGACTCGCAGATCCTGATACCGCATCCCCATACGCGAGTTATTTGCAGTATGCACATATCAAAAATATTGATGATGTTATTGCCGGTAAGAAAAAACCAGAAGAGCTGGGCATTAAAGCGCTGGATGATAAAACTTTAGTGATTAGCTTGAGTGAAGCCGTCCCTTATATTCCCAAATTATTGGCACACTCCTCGATGTCACCAGTGAATAAAAAAACAATCGAAAAATATGGTGCTAAGTGGACTCAACCAGCCAATTTTGTGGGTAATGGCGCCTATAAATTAAAAGATTGGACAGTTAACGAACGTATTGTTTTAGAACGTAGTCCAACCTATTGGGATAACGCGAACACAGTGATTGACCAAGTGACTTTCCTGCCTATCTCCTCTGAAGTCACTGATGTTAACCGTTACCGCAGTGGTGAAATTGATATGACCTATAGCAATTTACCAATCGAACAATTCAAGTCACTGCAAGAAAACATGCCAAAAGAGCTGCGTGTAAACCCGTATCTCTGTATCTATTATTACGAAATTAATAATGAAAAACCGCCGTTTAATGACCCGCGTGTTCGTGAAGCGTTAAAGCTTTCAATGGACAGAGATGTCATTACTTACAAAGTGAAAGCGCAAGGTGATATTCCTGCTTATGGCTTCACACCACCGTTTACCAGTGGCATGAAAACAGAAAAACCAGACTGGTATGCGAACATGACTCAAGAGCAGCGTAACGAAAAAGCCAAACAGCTGCTGGAAGAAGCGGGTTACAACAAATCAAATCCATTGAAATTCAACTTACTGTATAACACGTCAGATTTACATAAACGTATCGCGATAGCCGCATCATCCATGTGGAAGAAAAACATTGGCGCTGATGTGAAACTGGAAAACCAAGAGTGGAAAACCTTCTTAGATAGCCGTCACCAAGGTAACTATGACGTAGCGCGTGCGGGCTGGTGTGCGGATTATAACGAACCGTCATCCTTCTTAAACATGCTGCTTTCTTATAGCAGTAACAATACCGTGCATTATAAAAACAAAGATTTCGATGCCATCATGAAGAAAACACTTCAGGTGAAAACGGATGAAGAGCGTGCTGAGTTGTACCAACAAGCTGAAAAACTGTTAGATAAAGACTCTGGTATCGTGCCTCTCTACTACTATGTGAACACCCGCTTAGTGAAGCCATACGTGGGTGGATATACGGGTAAAGATCCATTAGATAACTTACATACTAAAGATCTGTATATCATCAAGCACTAATCACAACAGGCTGGCTCCTTGTGAGCCAGCTATAAGCCTAATGGCAATATTACCTAAATGGCAATAGAAGTAGGAAAGGGCAATGTTTAAATTTATTTTGCGTCGTTTGCTTGAAGCAATTCCGACTTTACTGATTCTTATCACCATCTCATTTTTCATGATGAGACTCGCGCCGGGTAGCCCGTTTACCGGCGAACGTAAACTTCCACCCGAAGTTATGGCCAACATTGAGGCGAAGTATCACCTTAATGACCCTATGTATAAGCAGTATTTCAACTACTTATTCCAACTTTCTCAAGGGGATTTCGGTCCTTCTTTCAAATATAAAGACTACAGTGTCAACGACTTAGTTGCGAAAGCCTTTCCTGTGTCTGCAAAATTAGGCGCCACAGCCTTTGTGGTTGCGGTGTTATTTGGTGTTACTGCGGGGGTGATTGCCGCATTAAATCAAAATACCAAATGGGACTTTACAGTCATGGGATTCGCCATGACGGGGGTTGTCATCCCAAGCTTTGTTGTGGCACCACTTTTGGTGCTAATTTTTGCCATTCACTTGAAATGGCTCCCCGGTGGAGGCTGGGATGGTGGTAATGTCACGCACATGATTTTGCCGATGGTGGCGCTCTCTTTGGCGTATATCGCCAGTATTTCGCGTATTACCCGTGGCTCGATGATTGAGATCATGCACTCAAACTTTATTCGTACTGCACGAGCAAAAGGATTACCGCTGCGTACCATTATTTTCCGCCATGCGTTAAAACCTGCATTACTGCCAGTGCTCTCTTATATGGGGCCTGCATTTGTTGGGATCATCACGGGCTCAATGGTGATTGAAACCATTTTCGGCTTACCGGGAATTGGGCAGTTGTTCGTCAATGGCGCACTGAACCGCGATTACTCGTTAGTGCTCAGCTTAACGATTTTAGTTGGGGTATTGACCATTGCCTTTAATGCTATTGTCGATGTGCTATATGCCGTCATCGACCCGAAAATTCGTTACTAGAACCGGAGAAACACTATGTTATTAAACAACAAAAATAGTGAAGCTCTGGAAAATTTTTCTGAGCAATTGGATATTGAAGGGCGCAGTCTTTGGCAAGATGCAAGACGACGCTTTATGCATAACCGTGCGGCAATTGTTAGCCTATGCGTGCTATTTTTTATCACGCTGTTTGTGATTTTTGCCCCGATGTTATCGCCGTTTTTATATGATGATACCGACTGGGAAATGATGTCGACGCCACCTGATTGGGCGACGGGACACTATTTTGGAACCGATGCTTCAGGGCGTGATCTACTTGTGCGCGTGGCAATTGGTGGACGAATTTCGTTAATGGTCGGCGTAGCGGCGGCATTAGTCGCGGTGGTGGTTGGCACCTTATATGGCTCACTGGCAGGTTATGTGGGTGGTAAAGTCGACTCCATCATGATGCGCTTACTGGAGATTTTAAACTCCTTCCCATTTATGTTCTTCGTTATTTTGTTAGTGACGTTATTCGGTACCAATATCCTATTGATCTTCGTGGCCATTGGGATGGTGTCATGGCTGGATATGGCGCGTATCGTGCGTGGGCAAACATTAGGGTTAAAACGCAAAGAGTTTATTGAAGCGGCGTTAGTCTGCGGTGTTAGCACGCGCCACATTATCCTGCGTCATATCGTACCGAACGTACTGGGTGTGGTCGTGGTTTACGCATCATTATTAGTCCCAAGTATGATCCTGTTTGAGTCATTCTTAAGCTTCCTTGGCTTAGGAACGCAAGAGCCACTCAGTAGCTGGGGTGCTTTACTCAGTGATGGCGCTAACTCTATGGAAGTCACGCCGTGGTTACTGCTGATCCCCGCTGGGTTCTTAGTTATCACGTTGTTCTGTTTTAACTTTATCGGCGATGGCTTACGTGATGCCCTCGACCCGAAAGATCGCTAAGGGGCTAATTTATGGAACATTCAACACGCAAAAGCCCTTTATTATCGGTGCAAGATTTAAACGTCACATTTGCTACCCAAGATGGGGATGTGACGGCGGTGAATAAACTCAATTTTGAATTGAGTGCTGGGGAAACTCTGGGAATTGTGGGGGAATCCGGCTCGGGGAAATCCCAAACCGCTTTTGCCTTGATGGGATTGCTGGCAAAAAATGGCCGAGTAGGTGGCTCCGCCATGTTTAATGGCCGTGAGATTTTAAACCTCAAGGAGAAAGAGCTTAACCGCATGCGCGCGGAAGAGATCTCCATGATTTTCCAAGACCCCATGACCTCCCTCAACCCATACCTGAAAATTGGTACGCAGTTATCTGAAGTGTTGATGCTGCACAAAGGGATGAGTAAGAAAGAGGCCTTTGAAGAATCCGTACGTATGTTGGATGCGGTAAAAATGCCAGAAGCTCGTAAACGCATGAATATGTATCCGCATGAGTTTTCTGGTGGGATGCGCCAGCGTGTGATGATTGCGATGGCGCTACTGTGCCAACCAAAATTGCTGATCGCCGATGAACCGACAACCGCCTTGGACGTCACGGTACAAGCGCAGATCATGACCTTGCTGAATGAACTGAAGCAGGAATTTGATACCGCGATCATCTTAATTACCCACGACTTAGGGGTTGTCGCTGGTGTGTGTGACAAGGTACTCGTAATGTATGCGGGGCGCACGATGGAGTATGGCAGCGCACGAGATATTTTCTATCAGCCATCTCATCCATATTCGCTGGGTTTATTAGCGGCAGTGCCGCGCTTAGATGGTGATGACGATAACTTAGCCACGATCCCAGGCAACCCGCCAAACTTATTACGCTTACCAAAAGGGTGTCCGTTCTCACCGCGTTGCCAATATGCAAACCAGCACTGTGTAGAGCAAGAACCTCAATTAGCCAGTTTTGCACAATCACGTTTACGTGCCTGCTTTAAGCCTGTGGAGGAATTAGTATGAGCCAAGAAAATAGGCAGGTACTGCTGGAAGTCAATGACTTAAAAGTGCATTTTTCCATCAGAGATAAACAACAATGGTTCTGGCAGCCGGATAAAAGTTTAAAAGCCGTCGATGGGGTGACACTACGTTTATACGAAGGGGAAACCTTGGGTGTGGTGGGGGAATCTGGCTGCGGTAAATCCACATTTGCACGTGCATTAATTGGTTTGGTGAAATCTACCAGTGGCACGGTGACGTGGCTAGGGCAAAACTTGCTCACCATGAACGACAAACAGTGGCGTAATGTGCGTAGCGATATCCAAATGATTTTCCAAGATCCACTAGCATCCTTAAACCCACGGATGACGATTGGAGATATTATCGCGGAGCCACTAAAAACTTATCATCCGAAGATGCCACAAAAAGAAATCACTGAAAAAGTGAAAAAAATGATGATGCGAGTCGGGTTACTACCCAATCTGATCAACCGCTATCCTCATGAATTCTCTGGTGGCCAATGTCAACGCATTGGGATTGCACGGGCGCTGATTTTAGAGCCGAAATTGGTGATTTGTGATGAGCCAGTGTCTGCGCTGGACGTCTCCATTCAAGCGCAAGTGGTGAACTTACTGCAAGAACTTCAGCGGGAAATGAAGCTTTCTTTAATCTTTATTGCCCACGATCTCGCGGTGGTCAAACACATTTCAGACCGCGTACTCGTCATGTATTTAGGACATGCGGTGGAGCTGGGAACTTACGACGAAGTGTATAACAACCCGCTGCACCCTTATACGCGCGCATTGATGTCTGCGGTGCCAGTACCGGATCCAGATAAGGAAAAAAATAAGCAAATTGAGCTGCTTGAGGGGGAATTGCCATCACCAATTAACCCGCCTTCAGGTTGTGTATTCAGAACCCGCTGCCCAAGTGCGGATGCTGAATGCGCTAAAACCCGCCCATTACTAGAAGGAAGTTTCAAGCATGCAGTGTCTTGTTTGAAAATTGACCCACTGTAATCGATAAGATTTGCGTTTTATTGTTGTATTAAGGCTCCCTTTATCATTTATAAAGCGGAGCCTTTTTTATGCTAAACAATTTTCAGAGAATTCAAACCTAATTGCTACTTAAAATAATCAGTTAGCTATGATATTAAAGGCAATGATATTAAAGACGATAATATTAAAAATAAATAATTAAAACTTATAGGGCAGTAACCATTAATGAGTGACCATTTGCAGCAGATCCATCAAGCATGGCAAGCCATCAACCAGCGCTATGCAGATGACCAAATCCAACGTATTCAACAAAAACTCCCCCTTGCTAAGCAAATGGACAGCGATGAAGCGTTGTTCGGAGCGGACAGCCACCATTACCAGCTCAATCCACCTTTGGATATGGCACAGATAGCACAGTGGCAGCGACGTACTGGTGTGCAATTACCCCAAGAATATGTGCAATTTATGACGCAATTGGGTAATGGAGGCGCAGGCCCTTACTACGGTATAGAGCGCTTTGAAGACAGTGAAAATCGTTATGATGCGGTGGCATTACCTTGCGTGCTTAGCCCAACCATGAGCAATGAAGAGTGGCAAACACTCAGTCACTTAGCGGAAGATTGCAGTGATGAAGAGTACGACTCACGGGAAAGTTTGCTTCACCAAGGGCTGTTTTACCTTGGCACTTGCGGCTGTACGTATGACATCCTGCTGGTGGTGACGGGCAAACATGCCGGGCGACTGGTTTATACCCACGAATGGTGTGACTCGCCAACACCGTATCAGTTTGCTTATGAAAGTCATTTCTTGGATTGGTATGAACGCTGGCTAGATGAAATTATTCAGCAATATGATACTGGTTGGTTTGGACATCGGATGGGCGGTGATGAAACTACGTTATTCAACCTATTTCATCATGAAGATAATGAAAAAACGAAGCTGGCGGCGCTAGAAGGACTGAAAAAGTTACCGTCATTATCGGAAAAGGGCATTGAGCAACTCGCTCGTATATTAGATAACGAAATACTCAACGTTTACCATGTGAAGGCACTGGAAGTATTAGCAAAATATTCCGTTGCTGCTTCATCGGACTATTTAGCCCAAACGCTTGAGAGCCAAAATATTGCGCAAATTAATCGTGGATTGCAGCTGATTTATTGGTATCAAAAAGCGGATTTAGCGAAGTTTCAATCGGCTATTTTAGCCAAATTAGCACAGTGCGAACATGCAGATACGGTGAGCTTTGCGGGATATATCCTCAAGGAATTGCAAGCGATCAAAGTGGAAGATTTCCAACACTTATTTAATCATGCTGATAGTCAGATTGCCGTCAGTGCGTTGTATGCGGCTTCCCATGATGTCAATTTTAGCCAAAAGGTCGCTAATTACTTTGAATATATGATTGCGGATAAGAGTGAAGTTGCATTAACCGCTATCCAAGCTGTCGCGCGTTCACCTGAATTTGCTGATGGGGTGGAACCGTATATTGCGGCGGCGTGGGAAAAATACCCATTAGATAAGAGTGATTATATTCGCAATAATCTGCGTCTCTATATTAAGAAGCATTATTTGCCGTTGGATTTAGCAGAATAAAGTTTAATAAAAGATGAGGGAATATTTCCCCCATCTTTTATTTCTACTTACTGTTTCCATTCGATATGTTGGAAAGGGTGCTTAGGGTTCCGGCTGATAAGAATTCGTGCAAAGATATCGTCAATCTCATCCTCTGGGCTTTTAGCAAGTCCGATCACCACTTCACTCATTTGCGCTAAAGGTAATCCTTGAGTGGCGAGAATATGCCAATCTTGACTGAATGGCACAATTTCAGCCGCGCCACACTCTTCGAACTGCAAAGCGAAAATCACTTGGTCGGCAGGCTCTAAGTTCTCCATCGCACCTTCAAGGAAAAGGTCATAGGCAATTTCAATGATTTCATCTTCATCGATTAGGTTAATACTTGGGTTCTGGCTCATGACGTTTTCCTAACAGTTAAGCAATGGTGATGATAGTTATTATAATTACAATAATGGGCTAAAGAAGTAGCACAGGCGCTCAATTACACGGTTCCAGAACGGGCGTTGTTCCCATTCTTCAATATCTAAGCGTGTGGAGCGAGCCATATAATCATACTGAACCAGCGTCAGATCGCTACCAAAACTTTTATCGTCAATCACGACTGTAATTTCAAAGTTCAGCCATAAACTGCGCATATCTAAGTTTACTGAACCGACTAAGCTTAATTCCCCATCAACACAGACACTCTTGGTATGCAGCAACCCATCTTCAAACTGGTAAATTTTCACGCCAGCTTCCAATAATTCTGTATAGAAAGAGCGGCTTGCCCAACGAACTAAGAAAGAGTCATTATGGCGAGGCATGATGATACTGACATCAACACCGCGCATCGCTGCGGTACAAATTGCATGCAGCAAATCATCACTTGGTACAAAGTATGGGGTGGTCATGATCAGCTGCTTACGAGCGGAGAACATCGCCGTCATTAATGATTGCTGGATAAGTTCTTCAGGGAAACCCGGGCCTGAAGCAATCATTTGGGTAGTATGTCCGTTATCTTGCTCGAACGGCATGATATTGCTATCTGGTGGTGGCGGTAAAATGCGTTGTCCTGTTTCCATTTCCCAGTCAAAGGCGTAGACAATTCCTAATGTGGTGCTCACTGGGCCTTCCATACGAACTAAAATATCTACCCATTCACCGACACCCGCATCTTGTTTAAAGTAGCGCGGATCCACCATGTTCATACTGCCGGTGTAGGAGATATAGTTATCAATCACAACGATTTTACGATGCTGGCGTAAATCCATACGGCGCAGGAAAAAACGCATAAGGTTGACTTTTAGAGATTCGACAAACTCAATCCCTGCGGCACGCATTTTATCGGGATAATCACTGCGGAAAAAATGCCAGCTTCCTGCGGAGTCCACCATAATGCGGCATTTAACACCACGTTTTGCCGCATTGAGAAGGGCTTCAGTGACTTCATCGACTAGCCCACCTGGTTGCCAAATATAGAACACCATTTCGATAGAGTTCTTAGCATTATTAATATCATTGGCAATGGCTTTTAGTGAGTCTTCGCTGGTGGTCAGTAATTGAATGCGGTTGCCTTTGACGCCTGCAATACCTTGGCGTTTCTCACACAGTTGGAATAATGGCTCCGCAACGGGGCTGTTATCATTAGCAAAAATGTGTTTGGAGAGGCGTAGATTTTCCAGCCAAGTGGCAACTGAAGGCCACATTTGATGGGCTTTATCGATACGACGTCGACCTAAATGAAGTTCACCAAATGCAGCATACGCGATGATCCCCACCAGTGGCAGGATATAAATGATCAGCAACCATGTCATCGCTGAGGTGACGGGGCGACGTGTGACGAGGATACGAACAGTAACCCCAGCCACAATTAACCAATACAGAAAAAATAGTAACCAACTCATTAAGGTGTAGACGGTTGCCATAATGGATAACAAGCCTCACTGACAGAGAGAAAAAGAGTCGAAAAAAGAAAATATGTCTTATTAAATATAGACTAAGAATAAACATACCAGAATTTAGTAAAAGTTCTGAATAAAAACTGAGTTAAATAGATAAAAGTGCAATTAATGATAAATTAATTGGTTCAACTCCATTTTTTGCGTGATGATTTTGTTTTTTCCTTGATAACTTCCTCTTGGTTCTCGTGAGTAAAGGCATATAATATTTCGCTGTTACGAACACACACCTGATAAGGATTAAAAAGATGAGACGCAGTAGGCAAGAAGTGGGTCGCTGGAGAATGCTAAGACAAGTCGTTCGCCGCCGTCGCCGTTGGTTAGAAAGACACTCTCGCCGCAATATGCACATTTATTCGCTCCGCAAAATGGACATCTATAAACGTCGTCATTCCCTGTTATTTACACAGTGGATTGAGTAAGGGTATTCACGTTTATACTCACATTTTTAACTTTGTTCGCTAAACCTTATTGAATATGATTGCTATTTGCATTTAAACTATTAGCCATATTCAATAAGTAAACGGTGTAGGGTAAAAATTGCATATGCGTGGTATCAGACTGTTAGTCATCATTGCTGTTTCATTATCAATTCATGCGGGCTTGGCTATGGCGTGGATTTTTAATCAACCGAAATTTCCTCAACCTGAGGAGCCAATCTCGATAGCAATGCTTTCGTTTGCTGAACCAGCCGCCACTCCACCAGCCGAAACACAGGCAGAGCCAGAGCCGGTCGTTGAACCTGAACCTATCATTGAACCCGAGCCTATTGTTGAACCGGCGATAGTCTTACCGCAGAAAAAACCAGAAGTAAAAAAGAAACCTGAACCGAAGAAAGAACCTAAAAAAGAACCGAAAAAAGTTCAAGAGCCAGTTAAACCCGTTGAAAAACAACTGGCGATGAACAAAACGCCATCCACAAATACAGATACTACGCCAAAAGAAGTCACCAACACGCGCGGAACTGATACTAACGTCAAAAATAATGCAACAGCATCTAACCAATCTACGGGGCAACGTGGTCCAAAAGCATTAAGTAAACAAGCGCCAGAATACCCAGACCGCGCTCGTCGCCTAGGAAAAAATGGTTATGTGAAAGTACGCTATGACATCGATGAAGATGGGCGAGTGCAGAACATTGAGTTTGTCGAAGCGTCACCGAAAGGGATGTTTGAGCGTGATGTGAAGCGTGCAATGAACCGTTGGAAATATGAAAAGCTGCCAGCGAAAGGCTATACCACTGAAATTTACTTCAAAGTGGATGGCACAGTAAGCCAAGCTTAAATGCTAGGAAATATCGGGATCAAAAAAGGGCGCTTATGAAGCGCCCTTACTGTATCTGAATAATTAAGTTTGAGGTAGTGAACTTTCTAACTCGAAATGTTGCTTATCTTCAGGTAATGCACGAGGCGTATTGTCATCATTGACCGCCACATAAGTAAATACCGCATCAGTAGCTTGATAACGCTGACCTACAGGGTGGGTTGCCACTTTTTTCACCCACACTTCAATATTGATAGTGACGGAACTTTTCCCTGTTTTTAAGCAGCGAGCATAACAACAAACAACATCACCAACAGCAACTGGTTTTTGAAATTTAATGCCATTGACTGCCACTGTTACTACGCGACCCAGAGCAATTTCTTTTGCTAAAATCGCGCCGCCAATATCCATTTGAGACATTAGCCAGCCACCAAAAATATCGCCATTCGCATTGGTATCTGAAGGCATTGCCAAAGTACGTAAAACGAGTTCACCGTTAGGTAATTGCATATCAAACTCTTTATTAAAAGGAATTAAACACTATGATTTTGTTGCTCATTTATAGCAAACAAACATAAGTATAGTAAACCGCTAGAGTACATCCAGTCACAGATAATTGTAACAAATCACTGTGATAGGCATAAAAAAGCTGCGAAAGTGCGCAGCTTATTTATCATCATAATAATTCGAAGAAATAAATTACTCTTCTGGCTTTTCTGCCTGAGGCTCTTTAGTCATGTGTTTGAAAATATACACCACACTAAGGATTGTGAAAATTAAGGTGCCAGCCGTCAGTCCAAACACTTTAAAATTGACCCAGACACTCTCAGCCATCCAATAAGCCACGTAAATATTAATAACAGCGCAAGCAATAAAGAAAATACCCCAAGCGGTATTTAATTTTAACCAATAGCTGTCTGCTAATTTAATTTCTTGGTTGCTACCCAGCATTCTTTGAATGAGTGGTTTTTCTGTAAACCATTGGCTCGCAAACAGAGCAATACCAAACAGAGCATAAATGATGGTGACTTTCCATTTGATAAAGTCAGCGCTATGAAATAACACCGTTAACCCTGCAAATACCATCACAATCGCACAGGTGATTTTTGCCACTCTTTCCACTTTTTTATAAATAAAGTAAGTGACCAATAAGGAAATCGGGGTGGTTATCAGTAATGATTGGCTAGCAACATAAATATCGTATTGCTTATAAAAGAGAAAAAAGATAACCAAAGGAATAAAATCAATAAGTTGTTTCATAACGGTGGATTCAGATCCTTAACGTGAACATAATCAGCTTAAATAGAGTCAATTCAAACAGAGTCAACTTAAACGTAGTGGCGTAGTTTAACTGATTTTGCGCAGATTGTTAAAAGTTTGCTCTCTTTTACCAAGAATTAAGCCTGTAAACCAATCAAATTTGCACTATTTTACCCTTATTTGACTTAGTCCTAGATAAACTTTAATAGTTCGGATATAAATAGTCTACACAAGAAATTAACTGATTAATTTTTAGAGATTTTTCCATGATAAAGGCGCGATTATTTAATCTGATGCCCGGTTTACAAACCTTTAGCCAATATCAGTTGGCGAACTTGGGACCGGATGTGAAAGCGGGGCTGTCGGTCGCCGCCGTGGCGCTGCCTGTGGCAATTGCTTATGCTGAACTCATGGGGATCAATGCCATTGTCGGGCTATATGCCTGTATTTTACCGATGTTGATGTATGCATTGTTTGGAACCTCTAAACAATTAATCATTGGGCCGGATGCGGCAACCTGTGCGGTGATCGCCGCTGCCGTTGCGCCCTTGGCGATGGGGGATGAAAACACCCGTTGGCAATTAATTATTGTGATGAGCTTAATGACGGGAATATGGTGCCTGATTGCGGCACGTTTTCGTCTGGGGATGTTTGCCGATTTCTTATCCGGACCGATTTTACAAGGGTTATTAAATGGGGTCGCACTGACCATTATTGTCAGCCAGTTAGGCAAAATTTTTGGTATTGATTCCCTGCCTTCTGGGTTTATCGAGCGTTTAGTGGCGCTACCGCTCGCGCTATCGGAAACCCATATTCCGACATTAACGGTGGCGGTATTAACGCTAACGGTGACGATGGTCATCAAACGGGTACGCAGTAAATGGCCTTCATTGTTAATTGCGATGGTCTTGGCAACCAGCGCCAGCATTGTTTTCAATCTTGAGCAATATGGCATTAGTACCGTCGGTAATCTGGGTAATGGATTACCCTCGATAGCGGCACCGGATTTTAATCCCGGCTTATTGCGGGACTTGGTGACGCCATCCTTAAACTTGGCAGTCATCAGCTTTGTGAGCTTTATGATGACGGCGCGAAGCTTTGCCAGCAAAAATGGTTATACCGTGGATGCAGACCAAGAGTTGCGCGCCTTAGGCATGGCGAATATCGCGTCTGCATTATCTCAAGGATTTGCGGTGAGTGCGGCCAGTAGCCGAACTGCTGTAAACGATATGATGGGCGGTAAAACGCAGATGGTATCGGTCATTGCCGCGCTTACTATTTTGGTGGTGTTGCTGTTTTCGATGGATTTGTTGGGTTATATTCCGATGCCTGCATTAGGGATGGTGCTGGTAGTATCCACGTTTTCACTGATTAGCTTTCGCAGCATTTATTCTATGCGTAAACGTAACCGACAAGCCTTTTTCTTATGCGTTTTTACTTTATGCGCAGTGCTAGTGGTCGGCTTGATCAGCGGCGTGGGTTTTGCCGTGTTGTTAGGTTTGCTGCAATTTTTGCGGGTGATATTCCGCCCAACAGATCAATTATTAGGGGTCGATGAACAGGGCATGTTGCACTCTATGAACCCTGATAATGATATTCAGGCGGTTGAAGGGGTGCTGATTTATCGCTTTAACTCACCGTTGACCTATTTCAATGTTAACTATTTTAAAGATCGTTTAAATAAGCATATCGATAGCCAGCGTAAACGTCCGGCGTGGGTCATTGTGGACGCTGCCGTTAGCTTCACCCATAACGACGTGAGCGTTTTCTCTGCACTTAATGAGCTCGTGACGTCATTAAAAGCGAAAGGGGTAACGCTGGTGTTGGCTGGGCGAAGAACATCCCTAAACCGTTGGTTATCACAAAATAAAATTAGTCGTTCTGATGATGATTTACTGGTAGTGCCAGATATCTATTTCGCTATCCGCTTGATCCAGAGTAAACAGCATATTCAGCAAAAAAGCGTTGAAGAGCGCAAGGAGAGCGAGGAAGGAAGCGTCGATAGTAAGTTGTCAGAGTAATGGTATCGATAGGATGAAAAACAAAAGGGCGTCACTTTGAAGAGACGCCCTTTTTGATCATTAAATCTGTTTCTATTTATGCGTTATGCGTTATGCGTTTTTGCTGCTCAGCATATATAAACGGAAAAAGTAAATTAAGGCAAAAGCGGCAATCATGTTGTTGATTAGGAATGAAATGCCATTGACCACAATATGATTCAGTTGCAGGCTGCTTAACAGCATACTCACTAACATTTGCGTTGCCATCCAAATTAAAATCATTGGGGCAGCGATACGCCAATTGGCAAACGCCAGCTTCCAGCTTCTGCCCATGGCATTAAATGGATTCACTTTTTCATTCATTAAAATGGCAGGAGCAAGAGAAAAGCCAATCGCCAAAATCAGACCAGGAAGTACCATCAAGGTGATACCCAGCTGAATTAATAAGGAACAGATAATCAGCAGCAGGAACATCGCAGGGGCTTTAGGTAATGATGAAACCAATGCTTGAGTCCCGTTCACGGCTTCACCGCGAGATAAATTGGCGATATAAGAAAGCACGCCGCACATCAGTACCAAACTTCCCAATGCTACGGATAAAATCAAGCCCATAGACACACGCAGAATGCTGTTTTTCTCGTCTTCAGGTAAGTTCAGTACCCAATTTTGTAACCCAGCATTACCCGCTTCAAGTAGCTGGTTCTGCGCTTCAAGTAACACGCCAATCATCCGTTCATTAGGAATTAACATTGCGTAGACAATCACGCTGATTGCGGTGGCGATTAACACAATGGTGAAGAGGCCATTCAACTGGTTTTTAAAAAAGTTGATGCTGTCACGAAAGAGTGAGTTGGCCGAAATGGACATGTAACTGCTCCTATCTACAAACGGAATAAAAATTTGACGGTGATTGTAACTGAGTATCGGACGTATAGGTAGAGAAAGATAAGAAAAGTCTGGGAGTTAGCCTAAATAGGTGCGCTACTCAATAAATGAGTGCATCTCTATTAATAAAGAATAATCCTAAAGGTGTATTTTAAATATATATTTAAATCGCAGTTTAATTAGCCATTAATATAAAATCATTTCTTATTTTAATAGTTATTTCATGAAAATTGATTCAAATCAAAATAGAAAAAACCAGTAATGGAATAATAAACTCAGCTTTATTACGAAATATATAAATTAGCAAAAGATGTGATCTTGATTTGAATATTAAATTTAAGAATAGGCTATATTTTTGCTAAATAATAAACATAGGAATGGGATTGACAATGAAAAAACTCACTGCGCTTGTATTGGCTGCTGCAACTTTAGCTCCAGCGGCTTCATTTGCTCATGAAGCTGGCGACTTTTTATTCCGTGCAGGTACGGCTACGGTAAGACCAAATGTTGGTGGCGATGACGTTAAATTAGGCAATGCAAATTTAGGTCATTTTGATGCAAATAATAATACCCAATTAGGTTTAACTTTCGGTTATATGATCACCGATAATATTGGTGTGGAATTATTAGCAGCGACTCCTTTTGAGCATAAAGTTGGTACAGGCCCGACAGGAAATATCGCAACAGTTAAACACTTACCACCAACTCTGATGGCTCAATATTACTTCGGTGGCAAAGAAGATAAACTGCGTCCTTATTTAGGTGCAGGTTTGAACTATACCTTCTTCTTTGATGAGAAATTTAATAGCACTGGTAAAGAAGCAGGTCTGTCTGACCTAGACCTGTCAAGCTCTTGGGGCTTTGCAGCGCAAGCAGGTATGGACTACATGCTTGATGAAAACTGGATGTTAAACGCCTCTGTTTGGTGGATGAATATTGACACTGACGTTAAATTCAAAGCAGGTGAAGACCGCGTTAAAGTTGATACTCGTTTAGACCCATTTGTATTTATGTTTGGCGTGGGTTACCGCTTCTAATTTTTTAAGGACTTAAGCAAGTTTATTCTTGCTCGCTAATGGATTAGAAAGCAGTAAAGAAATCCGGGAATATATTCCCGGATTTTTCGTTTTTAGAGAATAAAGAATATAATGAGTAGAGAACTCAATGTTAAATTATGTATATTTTATTTAACATTGAGTTCACAACTTCAAGAAAGACCAATAATCAGAGTGGAAATTTAATTCTATAATTAAATACCAAGATAGATATTTAAACTAAATTAGACTGAGTGACTTTACCTAATATATTTTAAATATTATCCTCGAAGTAGAAATTTGACAAAAGCAATTGAATACATTAACGGCTATTTGAAATAAAAAAGCCATCAAAATATGGATGGCTTTCTGACACAATGAAGAAAATAAATTAAGGCGACTATTTCTGCGTGGCGGCTTTCATATTTGCCACAAACTCCGTTAATTTACTGAGCATCTCTTGTGGTTGCTGTAGGTTATTTTCAATGATTTTTACCACAGCAGACCCCGATATTGCCCCCGCAGCGCCATTACGAATGGCTTCAGTCACTTGAGCTGGCTCTGAAATACCAAATCCTTGAAGCGCTGGCGCTGCGCCATATTGGGTTAATTTGCTCACTAAATGGGTTAATGGCATTTGCGCTCGCTGCTCTGTGCCAGTGACGCCTGCGCGAGAGAGTAAATACGTATAACCTTGGCTATGTTCTCCAATCTCTTTTAGCAGTGCGTCATCCCCATTTGGTGGACAAATAAAGATAGGGGCGATGCCGTGGGCGATGGCTGATTCACGAAATGGCTTTGATTCACGCATTGGTACATCGGCAACTAAAACGGAATCTACGCCAGCCTGTTGGCAACGCTGATAAAAATGGTCGATCCCATTGGTGAAAACTAAGTTAGCGTACACCAATAAGCCTATCGGCATATCAGGGTGTTTGGCTCGAATACGCGCTAATAATTCAAAGCATAACGTCGGTGTGATATCGCTTTTAAAGGCACGTAAATTGGCATTTTGAATTGTCGGGCCATCCGCTAAAGGGTCAGAGAAGGGGATGCCTATCTCTAAGGCATCTGCACCACCGGCAATTAACGCATCGACAATTTTTAAAGAAAGCTCAGCATCAGGGTCGCCTAACGTGACAAAGGGAACAAAAGCGCCTTGATTTTGTTGGTTTAAACGCTGAAAAAGTTGAGTATAACGCGTCATTAGATTTCCCCTTTGCTGGTCAAAATATCATGTACCGTAAAAATGTCTTTATCACCACGACCGGATAAATTGACAATTAACAACTGCTCTTTATTTGGATTTTGCTCTGCCATTTTGAGGGCATACGCCAATGCATGAGATGACTCTAATGCAGGAATAATCCCTTCTTTGCGTGACAGTAATTTAAAGGCGTTTAGCGCTTCATCATCGGTAATCGAAACATATTCAGCACGACCAATACTGTTTAAGTGTGCATGTTGAGGCCCCACTGATGGGAAATCTAACCCCGCTGAAATGGAGTAAGATTCTTCAATCTGCCCCTCAGAGGTTTGCATCATTGGGGATTTCATACCGAAATAAATCCCAACACGACCATGTTTTAACGGAGCACCGTGTTGCCCTGATTCAATACCGTGACCGGCAGGCTCAACACCAATTAATCCGACGCTTTCTTCAGGAATAAATGACGCGAACATACCGATAGCATTGGAACCGCCGCCGATACAGGCGATCACCGCATCCGGTAGGCGACCTTCCTTATCTAAAATTTGCTGTTTGGCTTCATCACCGATCATGCGCTGAAATTCACGCACAATGGTCGGATATGGGTGAGGACCCGCCGCCGTGCCTAATAAATAGTGTGCGGTTTCATAACTGCCAGACCAGTCTCTTAGCGCTTCATTACAAGCATCTTTTAGGGTTGCAGAGCCGCTATGTACAGGGATCACTTCGGCGCCCATGAGCTTCATGCGAAACACGTTCGGAGATTGGCGTTCAACGTCCTTTGCACCCATGTAGATACGGCACTTCATATTTAATAAGGCGCAAGCAAGGGCGGTAGCGACACCGTGCTGACCCGCACCCGTTTCAGCGATAATTTCATTTTTACCCATACGTTTGGCGAGTAATGCTTGACCCAACACCTGGTTGGTTTTGTGCGCGCCACCGTGAAGTAAATCTTCGCGCTTTAAATAAAGTTTAGTTTTGGTTCCTGCTGTCAGGTTGCGGCACAGAGTTAATGCAGTTGGACGACCCGCATAGTTTTTAAGTAGGTCATGGAATTCGGTTAGGAACGCAGGGTCATTTTGTGCGTCAATAAAGGCATCTTCTAGTTGGTTCAATGCTGGGATCAAAATTTCTGGGACATATTGCCCACCAAACTCACCGAAATAGGGATCTAATTTGCTCATTATTTATTATCCATTTTAAGTTTATATGTTCAGTATGATTAATATGGCTTTGTGCTAAATCGCCATACGGGCTGATTTCAATGCATCAAAGACTTGGTTTAATTTTTGTTCGGATTTAATACCCGGTTCGATTTCAATGCCGGAGTTAAAATCAAGCCCATTGCAGACGAGTTGGGCGGCTTGCTGGCAGTTTTCAGGGCTAAGTCCGCCAGCCACCATCAGTTTGTGGCCACTATTTGTTGGTATTGATGACCAATCAAAGGTTTTTCCTGTACCACCCGCGCCGTTATCTAATAGCAGTAAATCAATTAACGCAGGGTCATAATCGACGATTTGGCTATCAGCCATATTCAGCGCTTTCCAAATATGGCAGTGAGTTGGCAACATTTCACGTAATTGTGCCATGTAGGTATTATCTTCATCACCGTGTAGCTGAACCGCATGCAACGCCAATTGTTGGGCAATATGCGCCACAAAATCTGCGGATTGATTACGGAAAACGCCCACAAATTTAAGTGGTGCAGCATGAATAATTTGCCTTGCCTGTGACAGTGTCACTTTACGGGGGGATTTTTCAGCAAAAATCAGTCCACCAAAGTTAGCGCCTGCAGCAAATGCGGCTTTAGCATCTTGTTCACGGGTTAATCCACACACTTTATGCTCACCAATCAGCAGGTTACGCAGTGCTTGAGGTAAGTCCGCTTGCTCCATCAGAGCACTACCAATTAAGAAGCCGTTCGCGACATCCGCAAGGCTTTGAATATGTTGATGTTGAAGAATACCTGACTCGCTGATCACCACGGTTCCAGCCGGTAAACGCGGAGCGAGATGACGTGTACGATTTAAATCGATAGACATATCGCGCAGATCGCGGTTGTTGATCCCAACCACCTTGGCTTTCAATGTTATCGCACGTTCCAGCTCTTCGTCGTTGCTCACTTCGGTGAGTACGCCCATATTCAGTTGGTGTGCAACATCGGCAAGGGCAAGGTATTGTTCATCATTTAATACGGACAGCATTAATAAAATGGCATCCGCTTGGTAATAGCGAGCAAGGTATATCTGATAAGGGTCAACGATGAAATCTTTGCACAGAACGGGTTGTTTCACGGTATTGCTGACGATGGTCAAATAATCCATTTTGCCTTGAAAATATTTTTCGTCAGTCAAAACTGAAATTGCAGAAGCATAAGGGGCATACATGCCCGCAATCACTGCAGGATCGAAATCTTCACGGATAAGCCCCTTGGATGGAGACGCTTTTTTGCACTCTAAAATAAACACAGGGCGCTTCGCTTGTAAGGCTGAGTAGAAATTTCGTTGAGCAGGTTGCACTTCAGATTGAAAACTTGCCAGCGGTTGACGCTGTTTGCGCTCTATTAAATAGGCAAATTTATCATCCACAATCTTTTGTAATACAGTGCCTTTCATCTTAGTGCTCCCTTGCAGCTAGTGCCAGAACGCGGTCAAATGCTTTACCGCTACGAATAATATTGAGTGCGTGTTCGCTGTTTTCTTTTAAATCTTCGTAGCCATTAATACGTAACAACATGGCGACATTTGCGGCGACAGCAGCTTCATGAGCAGCTTGACCATGACCTTGTAATAATTGTGTCAGTAGAAAACGGTTTTCATCTGGGGTACCGCCTTCCAAATCTTTCAGCTGATAAGGGGCTAAGCCAAAATCTTCAGCTGTCAGAGTATATTGCTGAACCTCACCATTTTTTAACTCGGCGACATGGGTTGGTGCATGAAGTGAAACTTCATCCATCCCTCCACTATGTACCACAGCAGCGCGGGTAAACCCAAGCATTTGCATGGTTTTTGCTACCGGTTCAACCAATGAATCTTGATAGACGCCCACTAAAGCTAACGGTGGGCGAGCTGGGTTAATTAATGGGCCCAGAACATTAAATAAAGTACGGGTTTTTAATTGGCTACGCACAGGCGCGGCATGGCGGAATCCACTGTGATATTGCGGCGCAAATAAGAAACATAAGCCTAACTCGTCTAACGCATCACGGGCGCTTTGAGCGCTTAGATCTAAGGCAATGCCAAAGGCGGCGAGTAGATCCGATGAACCTGAACGACTGGAAACGCTGCGGTTGCCGTGTTTCGCGACTTTGATCCCACATTCTGCCGCCACAAATGCGCTGGCGGTGGAAATATTAATACTGTTGGCGCCGTCTCCTCCTGTGCCGACAATATCACTGAATTGATAGTCAGGGCGTGGGAAAGGTTGGGCGTTTTCTAAGCATGCCAATGCAGCACCGGCAATTTCTTGTGGTTGTTCGCCACGCATTTTCATGCTGATCAAGACGGCAGCAAGTTGGGGCTCAGTGAGTTCACCTTGAATAATTGCGTTAAATAAATATTGGCTCTCTTGTTGAGTTAACGCTTGCGCCTTAAATAATTTATCGTAAATGTTTTGCATGATTGGCTCTCTGTGTCCCATTAGTGCGAATGTGATGTTGTTTTGTTGGGGGAAGAAAGCGCCCATACCACCGTATTTTCTAACAACAATTTTCCTTGGGTGGTTAAGATGGATTCGGGGTGAAACTGGAATCCACACACTCGCTGTTCATCATTGCGCACCGCCATGACCATGCCATTGGATTGTGCGCAAATAGTTAATGATTCAGGGATTTGGCTACCCACTAAAGAGTGATAGCGAGCCACTGAAATAGGGTTTTCTAAGCCGGTAAACATGGCTTGTTCATCGTGGGTCGCCATTGATGCTTTGCCGTGTAAAATTTCACCTGCAGGGGAGACTGTTCCGCCATAAGCTTCAACAATGGCTTGATGCCCTAAGCAGATGCCAATGACAGGAATGGTGCCTATTACTGATTTAAGTACTTCCGGCATACAGCCCGCGTCACTGGGTTTTCCAGGGCCCGGTGAAAGGACTAAAATCGCATCATCGAGCTGATTCAATACAGATAAAACATGTGCCGCATTAACGGTGTTGCGGTAGATCACCACGTGATGACCACCAGAGCGTAATTGGTCGACCAAGTTGTAGGTGAAGGAGTCGACATTATCGAGTAGTAAGATATTAGCCATTAAAATAACTCCTCAACTTGGTGGGCTTGGGCAATGGCGCGGATCACCGCGCGGGCTTTATTACGAGTTTCGTCGGCTTCACCTTGTGGAGACGAGTCGAGGACAACGCCTCCGCCAGCTTGAACGGTGGCAATGCCGTTTTCGACATACGCGGAACGAATAACGATGCAAGTATCAAAGTCGCCTTTACCATTAAAGTAACCCACAGCGCCGCCGTAAGAGCCTCTGCGCTCTTTTTCACATTCTGCGATCAGTTGCATCGCTTTAACTTTCGGCGCGCCGGTTAATGTCCCCATATTCATACAGGCTTGATAAGCATGGAAAACATCTAAATCGCTGCGTAACGTGCCAACAACATGGGAAACTAAGTGCATGACAAAAGAGTAGCGGTCAACTTTGGTCAGGTTGGCAACATAGCGGCTACCCGCTTCACAAATTCGTGCTAAATCATTACGGGCTAAGTCCACTAACATAATGTGTTCGGCCAGCTCTTTTTCATCGGTACGCATGGCTAATTCAATACGGCTGTCTAAATCTAAGTCGATGTTTCCTTGCGCATTACGTCCACGAGGACGAGTACCTGCAATTGGGTAGATTTCCACCATGCGAGTTTGTTTGCTGTATTTCAACGCGCTTTCTGGGGAAGCACCGAACAGGGTGAAATCGTTGTCTTGCATATAGAACATGTACGGGCTTGGGTTTTGCGCCTTAAGTTTTTGATAGGCAATCAACGGTTGTGCACATGGCATACTGAATTTGCGTGATGGGACGACTTGGAAAATATCACCGCGGTAGATGGCTTCTTTTAATGTATTAACTACACGCCCATATTCTTCATCGTTTTTATTGATAGTGACGCTGAAGTTGTCTTGTTCACCCAGAGGTAATGCGGGTAAGTAAGGGCGGCACGCAACGATAATGTCGCTGTGGCGTTGTTTTACTTGTTCGACGATGTGGGTGTCTGCGGTAAATAACAGGCTTTTTAAGCGCGCAGCTTGGTTCTGATGGTCGATCACTAAATAGTGTTCAGCGACAAAAAAGCAGAAATCTGGGCATTGGTTTGTGGCTGCGACTTCTGGTAATGCTTCAAAATTTGCCACTAAGTCATAGGCAAATAATCCGCCCATAAACAGGATTTCTGGTTTCGGGAAGTGGGCTTGCGCCACTGCAGGCAATGCGCGTAATACATCCAAACATGATGCGCTTTTTAAGCGGCTATCTTCATCTAATTGGCTTTCTGGTTGAGCAAAGATGACGGTCAGATGGTTTGTGGTTAAATCGCGAGAAATTGCTTTCTCGGCTAATTGCACATTAATTAAAGGCAATAGGGCTTGGCCATTTTCAGTTAACGCTTCAATTTCAACCCGTTGACCAAATGCACGGATGCGTAATGCGCTGTCGATGATTAACAGGCTTTGTAAATTGGCTTTGTTGTTGACTTCAGCCGACTCTAACAGCATGGTAGCGGCTTTATTCTGGCACAGGTGATTAAATAACAACGTAGGATCCGGTTGATAGTTAATTGGGCTATCCAGATGATTAAAATGTGCTAATGTGGTGTTTTGTTTGTTCATTTTGCTGCCTTAAGCTAATTTTAGACGTAAAAAAACCCGCTGGTTGAGGGCGGGTTCGGCACTGAGGCATTAACAATTTATGCGCGTGCGGCTTCCGCCCAATTTGGGAAGTCGCGCCACCAACGATTTGATAAATTGAAAATAGTCATACATGCCTCACTGGATAAACAAATTAAGTTTTAAATGCTTTTGAATACTAATTCTTTTGAATACAAGCAATCTTGCGTACTAGTAAACTAGATCGCGTGATTTGTGTCAATAGCAGTTTGTATTTATTTTTAATTTTCGTTAAGTCGAAAGGGAGAAGGTAACACTATGTCGCAAGATTCGACGCCAATAATGACTCGCTATGACTTACATAGCCATACGAATGCATCAGATGGAGAATTGCCTCCCGCTGAGTTAGTCGAACGTGCGATAGCAATGGGTGTGAATATTTTATCAATTACGGATCATGATACTTGTGATGGCTTAATTGCTGCCAAAGCGTATCTTGCTGATAATTCACGTCCATTAACATTAGTTAACGGGGTTGAAATATCCACCTTGTGGGAAAATATTGAAATTCATATTGTTGGATTGAATTTTTCACCGAGTCATCCAGCAATGGAAACGTTACTCACGCAGCAATCACAACGCCGTCTAGAACGCGGGATTGAGATAGGTCGTCGCTTGCAAAAGGCGGGGATTGAGGATGCGTGGGAAAATGCCCAAGCGATTTCAGGTGGCGGACAGGTCACACGTGCGCATTTTGCGCAGTATATTGTCAAAATTGGCAAAGAGAAAACCATCAATAATGTGTTTAAGCGCTATCTGGCGAAAGGAAAAACTGGCTATGTACCTGCTCAGTGGTGCAGCATTCAAGAAGCCGTGGATGCCATTCATCAATCTGGCGGTGTCGCGGTTCTGGCGCATCCATCAAAATATCAATTATCGAATAAATGGTTGAGACGCCTGATCGATCACTTTAAAGCCTGCCAAGGGGATGCGATGGAAATTTCTCATTGCCAGCAACCAGCAAATGAGAAGCGATTTTTAGGAGAGTTGGCACAAGAGGCAAACTTGAAAACCTCTGTTGGATCAGACTTCCATCGCCCTTGTTCGTGGATTGAGTTAGGGCGGAATTTATGGCTCCCTGATGATGACCAAGCCGTTTGGACCCTCTGGGATAAAGTGAATGAGGGATAAAGTGAATTGACGGGCAGCTAAAACCCCCTAGTTTGTAAGAATATTACCTAATTCGTTGATGGATCACGGTTTGGGTGTAAAATAGTCTGTATATGAATTATTTTATTGAGTCACAATATTATTTGATAAAGATATTATTGTGACCATTGTGTTTTGTAAGAACCGTTTTGTTTTGCAAGAACAGATAGATAGTGCCATTTTTAGGTCGTTCACCGGATGATGCTGTCGATACTCAACTATAGAGGTCACTATGAGCCAGTTTTTTTATATCCATCCGGACAACCCTCAGGCAAGGCTGATAAGCCAAAGCGTTGAGATCCTGAATAAAGGCGGTGTTGTCGTCTACCCGACAGATTCAGGCTATGCCATTGGTTGTCGTTTAGAAGAAAAAAATGCCCTAGAACGTATTTGCCGTATCCGTAAATTGGATTCAAACCATAACTTTACCTTGATGTGCCGTGATCTATCCGAAATCTCTAATTATGCCCATGTGGATAACACCGTATTTCGTTTAATCAAAAACAATACACCGGGTAATTACACCTTTATTTTAAAAGCCACCAAAGAAGTGCCTCGTCGCTTGATGAACGAAAAGCGTAAAACCATTGGGTTACGCGTACCATCAAACCCTATTGCCCGCGACCTGTTAGAAGCGGTGGGTGAGCCATTAATGTCCACTAGCTTGATTTTACCGGGAGATGATTTTACCCAATCTGATCCAGAAGAGATCCGCGACTTACTGGATAAACAAGTGGATTTAGTGATCCACGGTGGTTACATCGGGCAAAAACCAACCACGGTAATTGATTTTACCGACGACACACCAGTTGTCGCCCGTGTCGGAACTGGCGACCCAACCCCATTTGAATAAGCCAGTCTTCCTTGAAGGTGCATTCTTTCAGGAAAGACGATTAGTCATAGGGGATCACAATAAACCTGTGTATAATGCGCAGGTTTTCAAATTCATCACTTTTTGCCGATGACGCAAGACTTGTTAATTGAGTGAGACGTGTTTTAATCGTGCAAAAAGCTATTTGACGCCTGTGAAGGCGACAGCTGAGGATCTCATGAGTTCTAAACCGCAACAAACTGAAAAGTTACAAAAAATTCTTGCCCGTTCAGGGCATGGCTCCCGCCGAGAAATCGAAGGTCTATTGAAAGAAGGCCGCATTAGTGTTGATGGCAAAATGGCAACATTGGGTGACCGTGTTGAAGTCAAAGCCTCCACAAAAATTCGTCTTGATGGTCGAGTCTTAGCGATAAAAGAGCCAGAAAAAGAAATTTGCCGCGTGATGGCGTACTACAAACCGGAAGGGGAATTGTGCACGCGCCATGATCCTGAAGGTCGCCCAACGGTATTTAACCGTTTACCAAAACTGACTGGGGCTCGTTGGATTGCTGTAGGGCGTCTAGATGTGAACACCAGTGGTTTATTGTTATTTACAACCGATGGTGAATTAGCTAACCGCTTAATGCACCCAAGCCGTGAAGTGGAACGCGAATACGCAGTACGTGTATTTGGTGAAATCACGGATGCAAAAATTCGTCAGTTAACCACTGGCGTGCAATTAGAAGATGGTCCGGCATCCTTTAAAACTGTGTCGTATCGCGGTGGTGAAGGAATGAACCAATGGTATAACGTCACCTTAACTGAAGGTCGTAACCGTGAAGTTCGTCGTCTATGGGAATCTGTTGGTGTGCAAGTGAGCCGCCTGATCCGTGTTCGTTACGGAGATATTGATTTACCGAAAGGTTTACCACGTGGTGGTTGGACTGAATTAGGTTTAGAGCAAACTAACTATTTAAGAGAGTTAGTTGAACTGGATGTTGAAACAGAAAGTAAAGTGTCTGTTGAGCGTGATCAGCGCCGCATCAAAGCTAACCAAATTCGCCGTGCTGTGAAACGTCACACTCAAGTGGCATCTCGTCCAGCTGCGAAGCGCCAAACTTCACGCCCAACGGCTAAACGTCGTACTCGAATCTAATCGTATAACGTTATTCGAATGGTTAAAAATAAAGGTTATGGTATTTGCCATAGCCTTTTTTATTTTTGTTTCAGTTAAATAGAATAGCGAAATAATCTGCTACTCTTTTTGAATACTTCAATTATTAATTCATTCAGTTTTCATTTATCTAGCAATTGGTTTGTTATGGAAAAATTGACTTAAAATCAAACAATCATTTCCGATAATATAAATAAACTATCCTAATCTTAAATTATTATTTATTGGTTGTCTTTTTTTGACTAGAAAGTGATAAAGTAAAAACAGGCTGGGTTATTCCACTTATTACTTTTACTTCTTTGTTATTTTGATATTTAAAACTTAAAATACGCCAATCAAGAGTTTATAAGGTATCTGTCACATTATGAGGCTTTTATATTGTACAACTCGTCCATCTAATCTATTTTTATCATAATGAAACAATAAAAGGTTTTAATGTTTATGTTATGTGCAAAGTCGGCGAAATATGCAGCACTATTGAGTTTTGGCATAACAAGTTGTGATGTTTATCAACCACATACTTCAGAGAGTGGGCGCTTCTTTTTTAGTAATGACTCGTCGGAAAATTATTCTTTTTTTATTGATAATAAACTGATGGTGATCCCGAAAGCGTCAGTGGGTAGCTTGTATTTAAAGCAAGGCTTACATTCCATGACAACCGGAGAAGGCCAGCACATTTATTTTATGGTTTACCCTGGTAATAAAGGGGGGATATTAAATCCCCAAAAGCATCTTTATTATTCTTATGGCTTTGTATACGGTAATAATGGAATTCCCTCTATTCATAATAAAATCATACAGGAATTAACTGTGGGTGATTATCGAGTAAAAGGGAGAGTTGAGAGTAGTGATGATTTCATTATTGATAATAACGTATTCAACTGTGATTACCCGATCGGAACACGGATCCCTGATGAATTAAATTCGCTAACGACAGTTAGTAAAATAAAAACAAAGTGTTTCTCTTATTCAGAATTAATTACGGCGATTTCTTCGGATGATAAGCAAATGACGCAACTGGTTGTGCGTCAAAATGAACCCGTACAAAACAATACGGTGAGTTTAACATTTGACTATCTTGTCACACTTCCTGTTTTTGAAGATCAGCAAATCCAGCAGTACGCGATGAAAGTGAACACACTGATTCAAGATTACCGAGCATCCTCTGACCCAGAAAAAAAACAGAACTTTTATAATCAATATCATGTAGCCGTATCGAATATGGCTGAGCTCTATAGCCAATGGGAAACTGGAGATAATTGTCTTGAAGAGCGACAAAAATATTTGCAATTCTTGTCGCAAACCGCCGCTATTTTTAGTGCTGGGGTTTTAAAACTGGATGTAGCACCGAAATAGCCTGTGGCAGCTAACGAGTATGTTGCCAGTGGCTACCAATCAATCCCTTTTTGCGCTTTGATCCCCGCATCAAAGGCATGTTTAACAGGGCGCATTTCTGTCACCGTATCGGCAAAATCTAATAGATCACGGTGGCATCCTCGACCCGTAATAATGACGGATTGATTTTCAGGGCGGCAACTTAATGCATTCATTACTTCAGCAAGAGGAAGATAATGGTAACTGACCATGTAGGTTAGCTCGTCTAGGATCACCAAGTCATATTGAGGGTCTTGCAATAATTCCACTGCATGCTGCCAAGTTTCAAGGCAAGCTTGTGTGTCAGTCTGCTTGTTTTGCGTTTCCCAAGTAAACCCTGTGGACATCACATAAAAGGGGACGCCGTGAGGCTCTAAAAGATTGCGTTCGCCATTGTCCCAACCCCCTTTAATAAACTGGACAACTGCCACTTTTTTGCCATGACCGACAGCGCGACAAGCGGTGCCAAATGCTGCCGTCGTTTTTCCTTTTCCATTGCCAGTGAAGACAATCAGGATCCCGCGCTCCAACTGGGCGGCTTCAATTCGCTCATCCACTTTTTGCTTTAAACGTTGTTGGCGTTCTTCGTGTCGGTCTTGGCTCATGGTTTGCTCCGTTTCAGTCGATTTTAAGCTTTAATCGGTTTTAAATTGGGCTGAGCGTCCACGCTGGTTCCTGTTTGCTCGGCGCTATCATCACCCATTAAGTATAGATAAGTCGGCATAATATCGGCAGGTGTTTTTAAGGTCATTGGATCTTCACCGGGTGCAGCGCCTGCACGCATAGCGGTACGGGTGCGCCCAGGATTAATGCAGTTAATGCGTAATCCAGAGCCTTGGTACTCATCGGCTAAGACTTGCATTAAACCCTCAGTTGCAAATTTTGAAACGGCATAAACGCCCCAATTAGCGCGCCCTTGTTTACCGACACTTGAACTGGTGAAAATCAACGATGCGCGAGGAGCTTTTTCTAGTAAAGGAAGTAATGCTTGTGTGAGCATAAAGCCCGCATTGACGTTAACTTGCATGACGTCATGCCAGAGTTGAGTGGGTTGCTCGCTGATTGGTGCGATATTTCCTAGCAAGCCAGCGCTATGTAATACACCATCTAAATAAGGGTGTTGTTTGGCAACATCGTCAGCGATAACTTGGCAAGTTTCGTCAGTTGCAGTCAGTAAATCAATCACATAGGTTTCTACGGATGCGCCGGTAGAGTCAATAATTTGCTGTTTAACCGCGTCTAATTTTTGCGGGTTACGGCCTAATAAAATGACAGAGGCGCCAAAGCGTGCATACGTTAATGCTGCTTCTTGACCAATCCCGTCGGTAGCGCCAGTAATTAAGATAGTTTTACCATTTAAAAGATCTTGTCTAGGCTGATAATGAAGCATAATTTTTCCTATCGTCATGAGTCGCGTTGAAGGTTATCATCGCGTAGATTGCACGGGAGGGCAATTTACCACATTTGTTTCATGTCTGTGGTTATTGATAACAGTTTTTTTACTGGTTGTTTATGAACAATCATGCGATCATTTTTTTATTAGCGTTAAATATTAGAAGGATCAACTTGTGGAGTATTTTTCTTTGTACGGACTGTTTTTAGCAAAAGTGGTCACTATTGTGGTCGCCATTGCTGTGATTGCAGTATTTGTATTTGGCGTAGGTATGAGACGTCAAGGAAGTAAAGGCACGTTAAAAATTACTGACCTAGGTGAAAGTTACCGTGAACGCCAACGTCAAATGCAGCAGATCAAAATGAATGATTCTGAGCAAAAAGCGTGGTCAAAGGCATTTAAAAAGCAGGAAAAAGCCAAGTCTAAAAATGAGAAAGCCGGGGCGAAAATGGGGCAAACAGCCGTCAAAAAGCCTTGCTTATATGTCTTAGACTTTAAAGGCAGTATGGATGCACGTGAAGTTAGCTCTTTACGTGAAGAAATCAGTGCAATTCTGGCAGTTGCGGATCAACAAGATGAAGTTTTACTACGTTTAGAAAGCCCAGGTGGTTTAGTCCATGGCTATGGCTTAGCAGCTTCTCAGTTGATGCGATTGAAAGAAAAAAATATCCCGCTAACAATTGCAGTTGATAAAGTTGCGGCAAGTGGTGGCTATATGATGGCGTGTATCGCGAATAAAATCGTTGCGGCACCGTTTTCTATTATAGGCTCTATTGGTGTTGTCGCTCAGGTTCCAAATATTCACCGATTATTGAAAAAACACGATGTGGATGTGGAATTGCACACAGCAGGGGAATATAAACGTACTCTGACGATGCTTGGCGAAAATACAGAGCAGGGGCGTAAGAAATTTGTTGAAGATCTGAATTCAACTCACGAACTGTTTAAAGACTTTGTTCATCAAAATCGTCCATCTCTTGATATTGCAGCGGTGGCAACAGGCGAATATTGGTATGGAACGCAAGCGCTAGAGAAAGGGCTCGTTGACCAAATTGGTGTTAGTGATGATTTGATCATCAATGCAATCGAAACCAAAGAAATTATCAGCATCCGTTTTGTGATGAGCAAGAAAATGGTAGAGCGCTTTACCAGTAGCGCTGCAGAGAGTGCGGATAAGCTATTATTACGCTGGTGGCAGCGTGGGCAAAAGCCGCTTTTATAAAAAAGCCATAATGTTCACTGAATATTCATGACACAATATTTATGTTGAACTACCCTTAAAAATACCGGCTATAAAAGCCGGTATTTTTTTATGACTATTCTGATTCTTGCAGTCGGTACTTATCAGAAAATAGGTGCGCCAAATGCTTATACATATTAAAAGCTGCTGGACTTTTTAGGGATGGGATCCCGTTTTCATCAAGGAAGAATTCGCCTTTGAAAACTAAAACATCGCGATGTTGCTCGACATTATCCACGAACATGCCATCAAGGTACTCATCGTGGTTTTTGATGATTTCGTTGGCTTTTTCAAGCAGTTCTTGCTTTGAAATAGTTTGAATCTCATTGTTCATAGAATGCCTCTCTTGAAAAAATAATTGGTTGCTTCTAGCATTTTATCAGGTACAGTGTGTGTTTTTCAATGCGGCTAAACTGCATTATGTGGTTAAAATCAGTCAACTAGAGCAATTTGTATGCTTTACAAAATAATGTGACTGATGGATAAAATTCGTTTCGTTACAAATTATTGTGCGAAAAAATATTGATATATTGTGATTCTGTCGCAATATAAAAAAGAGATTCTCATTTTGCGCATTTGAATAGAAAAATGCGCCTTCGTTGATAGTAGGTAAAGGTAAATATGGGTAAAGCTCTTGTTATAGTGGAGTCCCCGGCAAAAGCCAAAACGATCAATAAGTATCTTGGCAGTGGCTACGTTGTAAAAAGCAGCGTTGGCCACATTCGTGATCTGCCGAAAAGCGGCTCTGGTTCACAATCCGGCTCACCAAAGAGTACAGGCTCATCTACCGATAAAGCAAAGACCGACAAAACAAAGAAAGTTAAAAAGGATCCGCAAGAAGCGTTAGTTAAACGCATGGGGATCGACCCTTATCATGGTTGGAAAGCGAATTATCAAATTCTGCCGGGCAAGGAAAAAGTGGTTTCTGAATTAAAAGCGTTAGCCGAAGATGCTGACCACGTCTACCTCGCGACGGACCTTGACCGCGAAGGGGAAGCTATTGCGTGGCACTTACGCGAAGTGATCGGTGGTGATGATTCTCGTTTTAGCCGAGTGGTGTTTAACGAAATCACTAAAAATGCAATTACTCAAGCATTTGAAAGTCCGGGCGAATTGAATATCGACCGTGTTAATGCTCAGCAAGCTCGTCGCTTTATGGACCGTGTTGTTGGGTATATGGTCTCTCCATTATTATGGAAAAAAGTGGCGCGCGGATTATCTGCTGGACGCGTACAGTCCGTCGCAGTAAGACTTATTGTTGAGCGTGAACGTGAAATTAAAGCGTTTGTTCCTGAAGAATATTGGGAGCTCCATGCGGATTTAGCGGATAAAAACGCCGTTAACTTACGTTTAGAAGTGACTTCCCAAGCGGGGAAAGCCTTTAAACCTGTTAATAAAGTCCAAACGGAAGCAGCGGTTAAATTACTGGAAAAAGCACGTTATCAAGTAATTGATCGTGAAGATAAACCAACGTCCAGTAAACCAAGTGCACCGTTTATCACGTCGACACTCCAACAAGCGGCGAGCACTCGCTTAAGCTTTGGTGTGAAGAAAACTATGATGATGGCTCAGCGCTTATATGAAGCGGGTTACATCACTTATATGCGTACGGACTCAACGAACTTGAGCCAAGATGCAGTGAACATGGTACGTGGTTATATTTCCGATAACTTTGGCGCTCAGTATTTGCCAAAAGACGCCAACGTTTACACCAGTAAAGATAACTCCCAAGAAGCGCACGAAGCTATCCGCCCATCCAGTGTTGATGTATTACCTGATTCACTGAAAGACATGGAAAATGATGCGAAGCGCCTCTACCAGTTAATTTGGAATCAATTTGTTGCATGTCAAATGACCCCAGCAAAATACGACTCCACCACATTAACGGTGAAAGCGGGAGATTTCGAATTAAAAGCCAAAGGCCGTACGTTACGTTTTGATGGTTGGACAAGAGTCATGCCAGCACTACGTAAAAATGACGAAGATAAAACATTACCTGCGATTCAAGTGGGTGCTGAATTATCATTGCTGGAATTACTACCAAGCCAGCACTTTACTAAGCCACCAGCGCGTTTTAGTGAAGCTTCTTTGGTTAAAGAATTAGAAAAACGTGGTATTGGTCGCCCATCGACGTATGCGGCAATCATTTCAACGATCCAAGATCGTGGCTACGTAAAAGTGGAAAACCGCCGTTTCTATGCGGAAAAAATGGGTGAAATCGTTACAGACCGTTTAGAAGAAAACTTCAACGACCTGATGAACTACGACTTTACCGCTCGCATGGAAAACCAGCTAGATCACGTTGCGAATCATGAAGCAGAGTGGAAAGCGGTGTTGGATGAATTTTTCTCTGACTTCAGCAAGCAGCTTGATGTCGCAGAAAAAGATCCAGAAGAAGGCGGCATGCGTACCAACCCAATGGTGATCACTTCGATTATCTGTCCTGACTGTGAACGTCATATGGGAATTCGTACCGCATCCACAGGGGTATTCTTAGGCTGCTCTGGCTATGCATTGCCACCAAAAGAGCGCTGCAAGAAAACCATCAATCTTATCCCTGAAGATGAAGTATTAAACATCCTCGAAGGCGACGATGCAGAAACTAACGCCTTAAGAGCAAAACGTCGTTGTCCAAAATGTGGCACTGCGATGGACAGCTACCTGATTGATAATGGTCGTAAATTGCATGTGTGTGGTAACAACCCAGCATGTGAAGGCTATGAAATCGAAGAAGGCGAGTTCCGCATCAAAGGTTACGATGGTCCGGTGATTGAGTGTGATAAATGTGGTTCTGAAATGCACCTGAAAATGGGACGTTTTGGGAAATACATGGGTTGCACCAACGAAGAGTGTAAAAATACCCGCAAGATCTTAAAAAGCGGTGAAATTGCACCACCGAAAGAAGACCCAGTACCGTTACCTGAATTACCGTGTGAAAAATCGGATGCTTATTTTGTGTTACGAGATGGTGCAGCTGGCGTATTCCTCGCTGCAAACACCTTCCCGAAATCAAGGGAAACACGTGCGCCATTAGTCGCAGAACTGCAACGATTTAAAGACAGACTACCGGAAAAAATGGCGTACTTAGCGGAAGCACCAGCACAAGACGAAGAAGGCAACCCAACAGTGGTTCGCTTTAGCCGCAAGACAAAACAGCAATATGTTTCGTCCGAGAAAGATGGCAAGGCGACGGGGTGGAGTGCGTTTTATGTGGATGGGCAATGGAAACCCAAAGAGTAATTATTCGTCATATTTCGCGTGATAACGGCGTTGGCGTCACTTGGCTACTCGGGTCACATACTCATGTATGCTCCCCGAGATATCCGCGCTAGCCGCCTTGTTCTAACGCGAACTATTTAGAATAATAGTTTGGAATTCTGTAACGAAGTTCAAAATAAAAGCCAAAGCCAAATCTGGAATCAAATAGAAGAGCCCTCTGGGCTCTTTTTTTATTCATAATTCGATAGCTCTCACATAACAAAAGCAGTAATCGCCCATTTTCATTCATTTATTATGCTAACGTTTAGCTTAAGGATAATAATCACAGTGAATGACTGGAGGCAGTATGAAGTTCAAATTATGTTTATTAGCGGCACTATTCACAACTAGCGCAGCGTATGCGGCACAAACCACGGTAGAGTTGAAAGAAGCGACAGCCAAAGGTGAGGGTAAAGCTATTGGTGAAGTGGTGATTTCTGAAACTGAATACGGATTACTCTTCACGCCTAAACTCTCAGGCTTGCAAGCGGGTGGCGTGCATGGTTTCCATGTACATGAAAACCCAAGTTGCGAACCGGGTGAAAAAGACGGTAAAACCGTACCAGCATTAAAAGCGGGCGGACATTTAGATCCAGCCAAAACCGGGGTTCACAAAGGACCTTATGACAAAACAGGCCACCTCGGAGATTTACCGGGCTTAGTGGTTGATAGCCAAGGTAATGCTACCTACAGCGTGTTAGCGCCAAAATTAAAATCCTTGAAAGATGTCCAAAACCGCGCACTGATGGTGCATGCGGGTGGGGATAATTATTCCGATCATCCAGAGGTTTTAGGCGGTGGTGGGGCTAGGATGGCTTGCGGCATCATTCCTTCGTCATAATTCGCACCGTAGCTGTGTTGGCTACACTCACTAACCCTAGTCACATACTTGTGTATGTTCCTAGGGATTAGCTCATTTGCCGCCTTGCTACAGCACGAATTATTTAGAAGGAAGTTTCTGGAGTATAATTCGCGTGATAACTGCGTTGGCGTCACTTGGCTACTCGGCTCACATACTTTTGTATGCTCCCGGAGATATCCGTGTTAGCCGCCTTGTTCTAATACGAATTATTTAGAATGAATGGCAATGTTATCGGTCATAAAAAGACTTAAATAGAAAAAGCCTCTTATCCAAGAGGCTTTTCAACGTTATCTTACCGATTAATCAATCACCAAATCTTAATTCGTTTCTCCGGCTCGAGGTATAGGGCATTATCCTTATCAACGCCGAAGGTGGTGTACCAATCATCGATATTACGGACAACACCATTAGCGCGGAACTGATTTGGACTGTGTGGATCGGTGAGGATCTTGTTGCGCTCAGATTCCTTATTCGACAACTCCTGCCAGGTTCTGGCCCAGGAAATAAAGAAACGCTGCAAGCCAGTCATACCATCAATAATCGGAGGCTCGCCATTTGGGTAGTTCTCTTTAGCAAATTGCTTATAGGCGCTTAGCGCGATATTTAAGCCACCTAAATCACCGATATTCTCGCCGAGGGTCAATTCACCATTCACTTTCTGGCCATCGACGGTAAAGCCATTATATTGATCCACTAACTTGGCCGTTTTCTCTTTAAAATGGGCTTTGGCACTGTCGCTCCACCAATTGCGTAACTGGCCTGTGCCATCATATAAGCTGCCTTGGTCATCAAAACCGTGGCCCATTTCATGACCGATTACTGCCCCGATGGCACCGTAGTTATAAGCAGGATCCACATTTGGGTCGAAGAATGGTGCTTGTAAAATAGCCGCAGGGAACACAATTTCATTTTGCACTGGATTGAAATACGCATTGATGGTTTGCGGTGTCATACCCCATTCCCATTTGCGGACAGGTTGACCAATTTTGCTCATGGCATCGTTGTATGACCACGCTTCCATTTGCTTATAGTTATCCATCAACGTATTTGGTTTCAAATTAACGCTACTAAAATCATTCCATTTATCAGGGTAGCCGACTTTAACCGTAAACTGCTCTAATTTTTTCAGCGCTTCTTGGCGGGTGGGTTCATCCATCCAATCATTATCTTTCAGGCGTGCATTAAAGGTACCGCGCACATAACTGACTAAATCTTGGATTTTTTCTTTAGATTGTGGATTGAAATATTTCTCTACATAAATCTGTCCGAGAGGCTCACCTTGCAGGGAATTGACCGTTTGAAGTGCACGTTCTTGACGAGTCCGCTGTTTTTCAACGCCATTGAGTTTTTTCGAATAAAAATCAAAGCGTGCATCAGATAAGGTTTTGTTCAGATAACTGGCATGGTCGTTCACGTACTGGAACGTTAGATAATCTTTCAAGACTGAAACCGGGGTTTTGGCAAAAATCTGCGCCGTTTTTTCTACCGCCGTATCATTCTCAACCACCACTTTCGCCAGTTGCTGATCGGTTAACTTCCAGTGCTGAATAAAGCTATCCCACGCAAAACCATCGGTAAATTTCTTCATTTCAGCGAGGGTCATAGGGTGATAATTTTTGATGGTGTCACGGCGAGCTTCTGGGCTCCAATGTACTTCAGCAATGGATTTTTCAAGGTCGAAGATCTGCTGCGCTTTTTTCTTAACGTCTTTTTCGCCGGCTAATTTCAAGATAGTCGCAATATACGCAATGTAGTTTTTGCGGATCTCTTTCATTTGCGGGGTATCGTCAAGGTAGTAATTACGATTAGGTAACCCCAGCCCACCTTGACCAAGATACAGAATATACGTATCTGGCGCCTTGGCGTCCAAATCCACCCAATAAGAGAGCACGGAGGTATAACCCGGCAGCGTCATCAGACGGCTAATATCATTATGATCTTTGGCTTTAGCAATGGCCGCTAAGTCGGATTTGATTGGCGTTAAACCCGCTTTTTCAATGCTGGCCTCATCTAAATAACTCAAATATAAGTTACGAATATTTTTCTGATTATGATCCAAGCTGCTCTCAGGGGCTTGCTTTAATTCATCGATAATCGATTGAGTTTGCTTTTCGGTACTTAAATACAAATCCACGAAAGAGTTAATTCGTGGCATGCCCGTTGGGATTTTCGCTTTATTAATCCAATCATGGTTAACGTACTGGTAAAAATCATTACCCGGTACGATGGTGTCAGATAACACGATTTTTTGCTGGCCGTAAGATAGCTCTTTTGCTAATAAGTGAGGCGCAAAGGATAGGGTTGATAAACCGACCATCAGGGCTAAAACTTTTATACGCATCTAGATAACCTCTCTGTAGTCTAAATAGGATGCTCACCGCAAAAATGGAAATAAAATTCGTATGCTAATTATTCAAGCATAGTCGAAGAAAAAAATAATCTGACTTTGCAATACCTTACTTGGGTGCCGTCTTTTTTTCACAGCAAGATGAAATAATATCATCATACTGTTTATTCTCATTAGTTTGATGTTATATTGGTTATATATAAATTAAACAATATTACTTTTTGTTATATGTAATGTTTTTTAGCTATAGCAGAAATGATTTCCTGTAAGAGGTGGAGCGAGTATGAAGTTACAGCAACTGCGATATATTGTTGAAGTGGTGAATCACGACCTGAATGTTTCATCGACAGCAGAAGGGTTATTTACTTCCCAACCAGGGATCAGTAAACAAGTCAGAATGTTGGAAGATGAGCTAGGCATTCAAATTTTTGCGCGTAGTGGTAAGCATTTGACGCATGTGACTCCAGCCGGTGAGGAAGTGGTACGCATTTCCCGTGAAGTGCTCTCCAAAATTGAGGCCATCCGCTCTGTCGCCGGTGAGCATACCATTCCTGATCGCGGTAGTTTAAAAATCGCCACGACGCATACCCAAGCTCGTTATGCCTTACCACCGGTGATTAAAACCTTTATTGAACGTTATCCTCATGTTTCCTTGCATATGCAGCAAGGCTCGCCAACCCAAATCGCTGAAGAAGTTTGCAAAGGGAATAGTGATTTCGCTATCGCAACAGAAGCGCTCCATCTGTACAGCGACCTTATTATGTTGCCATGCTACCACTGGAACCGTTGTGTGATTGTCCCTAAAGGGCACCCTCTGACCGAGAAAAAGAATGTTACGATTGAAGATATTGCAGAATACCAAATTGTGACGTACACCCACGGGTTTACTGGGCGTTCAGAGCTGGATGTCGCATTTCAAAAAGTGGGCTTAGAACCCAAAATTATTTTCACTGCCACAGATGCGGATGTGATCAAGACCTATGTGAAGCTCGGTTTAGGGATTGGCATTATCGCCAGCATGGCGGTGGATCCTGAGGTGGATAAAGATCTCGTGGTTATCGATATGCGCGATAAGTTTAGTTACAGCACCACGAAAATCGGTTTTAAGCGTACCAGTTTCCTGCGTAGCTATATGTATGATTTTATTTGGCGTTTTGCCCCGCATCTCACGCGTGATGTGGTGGATAAAGCCATTGCCTTGCGTAACAACGAAGATATCGAAGAATTTTTCAAAGAAATTGAGCTTCCTATTCTTTAATTGGCACAAAATCTATAGAGGAAATGATTATGAGGACTATGATTAATAATACTGCGTAAAAAAATAAGGTGATAAAAACGCCAAGGAGGAGTTATGTCGTTGAGTTTAAAAACAAACAGTGCAGCAACACTGAATGTCGGTAACAAACAGTATAATTACTTCAGTCTTGCCCTTGCAGAGAAACAATTAGGCAGCGGGGCGAGACTTCCTAAATCCCTCAAAGTTCTACTCGAAAACCTACTGCGTCATATCGACGGTAAATCCGTCGTAGACGCCGATCTCCAAGCCATTATCGATTGGCAAAAAAACGCCCATGCAGATAGAGAAATTGCTTATCGTCCTGCGCGGGTGCTGATGCAAGACTTTACCGGTGTTCCCGCGGTTGTCGACCTTGCGGCCATGCGTGAAGCTGTCAAATCCCTTGGTGGTAACGTTAATCAAGTTAACCCGTTATCTCCCGTCGATTTAGTTATTGACCACTCAGTAATGGTCGATGAGTTTGGTAATTCCCAAGCGTTTGATGACAACGTCGAAATCGAAATGAAGCGTAACCACGAACGCTACCTATTTTTACGTTGGGGACAAAAAGCGTTTAACCGCTTTAGGGTGGTACCGCCGGGAACGGGGATTTGCCACCAAGTTAACCTTGAATACCTCGGTAAAGCGATTTGGCATGAAGAGGTTGACGGAAAATTAGTTGCTTATCCCGATACTTTGGTTGGAACTGACTCTCACACCACCATGATCAACGGCCTTGGGGTATTAGGCTGGGGCGTTGGCGGAATTGAAGCAGAAGCCGCGATGCTGGGGCAACCTGTTTCCATGCTGATCCCCGATGTGGTGGGCTTCAAGCTAACCGGTAAATTAGCAGAAGGGATCACCGCGACAGACTTGGTATTAACCGTCACTCAGATGCTACGTAAGCATGGTGTGGTGGGTAAATTTGTTGAATTCTATGGGGATGGATTAGCCGACCTGCCATTAGCCGATCGCGCGACCATTGCCAATATGTCACCAGAATATGGGGCAACCTGCGGCTTCTTCCCTATAGATGAAATTACCCTTGCGTATATGAAACTGACAGGGCGTGAAGATGATGAAATCGCGCTGGTGGAAGCGTACAGCAAGCAACAAGGTTTATGGCGCCATCCAGGGGATGAACCGATTTTCACCAGTACCTTAGCACTGGATATGGGGACGGTCGAATCGAGCCTTGCGGGGCCTAAACGTCCACAAGACCGCGTTGAACTGAGCCAAGTTCCGAAAGCATTCCAAGGTGCTGTGGATTTAGAGCTGAATAAACAAGATAAGCACGCGCATCCTAGCGTGAATTTTCAAGGGCAGGAATTCGACCTTACCGATGGTGCGGTAGTGATCGCTGCTATCACATCCTGTACCAACACCTCTAACCCTAGCGTATTAATGGCGGCAGGCTTACTGGCGAAAAAAGCGATAGAAAAAGGGCTTTCTCGTCAGCCATGGGTTAAGTCTTCTCTCGCGCCGGGTTCGAAGGTCGTGACTGATTACCTCGCGCTAGCGGGATTAACCCCTTATCTTGATCAACTGGGCTTTAACCTTGTGGGGTATGGTTGTACGACCTGTATTGGTAACTCCGGTCCGTTACCTGCACCAATTGAAGAGGCGATTAAGCAATCTGATCTGACGGTTGGAGCTGTGCTTTCAGGTAACCGTAACTTCGAAGGGCGCATTCATCCGTTGGTAAAAACCAACTGGCTGGCATCACCGCCACTCGTCGTTGCCTATGCACTAGCGGGCAATATGCACGTTAATTTAAAAACCGACCCTTTAGGTGTGGATAAACAGGGGCAGCCTGTCTACTTGAAAGATATCTGGCCATCCAGCGCGGAAATTGCCAGCGCGGTTGAGAAAGTCAAAACCGATATGTTCCATAAGGAATATAACGCGGTTTTTGAAGGGGATGAAGCTTGGCGTGCGTTGGATGTTGAAAGCTCGTCAACCTACCATTGGCAAGGGGATTCAACCTATATTCGCCATCCACCATTCTTTGAAAACATGCCTGCGCAACCTAAGCCTGTCGCTGATATTCACGGGGCAAACATTCTCGCTATTCTCGGAGATTCTGTGACGACTGACCATATTTCTCCGGCAGGGAATATTAAGAAGGAAAGTCCAGCGGGGCGTTATCTCCAAGAGCACGGTGTGGCGGTTGCGGATTTTAACTCTTACGGTTCTCGTCGTGGTAACCATGAAGTCATGATGCGTGGCACGTTTGCCAATATTCGTATTCGTAATGAAATGGTGCCGGGTGTAGAAGGTGGCTATACCTTACATATTCCAACAGGCAAACAGATGGCTATCTTTGATGCGGCGATGCTGTATCAGCAACAAAAACACCCGTTAGCCATTATTGCAGGTAAAGAATATGGTTCAGGCTCTAGCCGCGACTGGGCAGCAAAAGGCACTAATTTATTGGGTGTTCGTGTGGTGATCGCTGAATCCTATGAACGTATTCACCGTTCTAACTTAATTGGTATGGGGGTGATTCCATTAGAATTTACAGGTGGCGAAACGCGCAAAACCCTTGGTTTAAAAGGTGATGAGCGTATTGATGTTGCCGGTTTGCAGTCTCTGACACCAAGTCAAAATATCACCGTCAAAATTACATATGGTGATGGTAAAGTGAAAGAGGTGAATACTCGTTGCCGCATCGATACGGCAACTGAAATGGAATATTACCGACACGGTGGGATCTTGCATTATGTGATCCGCCAAATGCTCAATTAATCTATGTTTATGGCGCCTGCAGAATTTTGAGTATATTCAAAGCTCTTGTGGGCGTTTTTTCTTTATTAACGCTTAATATTGTTATTTCTCAAGTTTTTTAGCCAGTTTCTCAGTTATTGTGATAGTCAGTATTCAGAAAAAGCTCAGTAGTTTGATGGAATGAAGTGACCGCATTTATCGAAAATAGCGTAAAGGAAATCAATATGGCAAATATCAATGAAACTGATTTTTTCAAGGGTGCATTATGGGCGGCAGACATTCTATTAAGCACTTCACATTGTGCGGGGGCGAATGACGAAGTTCGTGACATTTTAGAACATATTCCGAATCTCTATTCGGTTGTAATGAGAACCCCAGAAACCGAAGTCCATGATTTAAGATTATATGCAGATAAAGAGTTCCCATTAGGCTTGAATGCCGAGTACACCGCAATTTCTATTGCACCTCTAAAAGATTTCTTTGATATTTTGCCTGTCACTGATCACGAACTTGATTGTGAAGCCATGGATATCGAAACGTGGGGCGTCGTTGCTAACCTTGCAAATGGTAAAAAAGATCTTCTGATTGCAGGGCTACTGACCCCAGAAACAGCTCAAATGTATGCAGACCGTCTATCCGAGCAGCTAGAATTTCAACAAAAAAAGGCGAGTTAACGCTCGTATCGTTGAATAAATAAGCGGAAATGAACAAAAACGCCAATACTGTATTTATATCCAGTATTGGCGTTTTGTTATCTTAAAGAGAGATTACAGGATCTTATTTTCAGCTAATTGCAGGGCGAAATAAGTAAAGATTAAATCGGCTCCCGCGCGTTTAATGGCCCCTAAGCTTTCTAATGTGACGCGAGTTTCATCAATGGCGCCTGCTTGCGCGGCAAATTTGATCATGGCGTATTCACCACTGACTTGATAAGCCCCAATAGGTAATTGGGTGCATTCACGTAGGTCACGGATAATATCTAAATATGCACCCGCCGGTTTGACCATCAGCGCATCTGCGCCTTCTTGCATATCAATTAGTGATTCGTGCAACGCTTCACGGCGGTTCATTGGGTTCATTTGGTAAGTTTTACGGTCACCTTTTAAACATGAACCTGCTGCATCACGGAATGGGCCATACAGCGCGGAAGCGAACTTCGTGGAGTAAGACATAATCGCCGTATCGGTAAATCCGGCTTCATCAAGTGCATGGCGAATTGCGGCAACTTGCCCATCCATTGCAGCTGAAGGAGCGATAAAGTCAGCACCCGCACGTGCAGCAGCAACGGCTTGCAGACCTAAATTATGGATAGTTTGGTCGTTATCAACCACGTCACCGTGCATCACACCGCAGTGACCGTGAGATGTGTATTCGCAGAAACAGGTATCTGACATCACAATCATTTCTGGGACGGTCTCTTTACAGATACGAGACATACGCGCTACCAGACCATTGTCTTGCCATGCATCGCTACCATTTTCATCTAAGTGATGAGACACACCGAAGGTCATGACCGACTTAATGCCCGCTTTTGCAATACACTCAATTTCATAGGCTAAGCGTTTTTCTGGAATACGCACAACGCCTGGCATACTCGCAATCGGTGCGTAATCATCTAAGCCTTCTTCGACGAAAATAGGCAAACACAAGTCATTGATGGAGAGGTGGGTTTCTTGGAATAGGTCGCGGAATTGTTCACTTTTACGCAGTCTTCTCATGCGCTGGATGGAATGCAGGTTATTCACACTATCTCCTTGGTAGACGAAAAATAGACATTTCCCATTCGGATTATTATGTGGGAATGTTCAACTCTTATTTTTCGATGTATTTAATAATGAATGGGATTAAGTTGCGAACAGTATAAACCTTATAAAAAGAATGTGAATATATCACTCGTCAATTGTTATAGATTCGATTGTTATGATGAAAATGGGAATTAAGGCAAGAATAATAGGAAGAGCAAGGGATGCTCTTCCTGATTGAGAAGGGTAATTATTGGTGCTTAAATAACATATGACCCATTTTTTGTGCTTTCACATCTAAATAATGTTCATTGCTAGGATTTCGTCCAACAATTAACGGCACACGTTCAACAACGTTGATACCTGCTTCACGCATAATATCAATTTTTTTCGGGTTATTAGTCAGTAAGCGAACTTCATTAATGCCTAATAATTTATACATATCAGAACACAGGGTAAAATCACGTTCGTCGGCTTTAAACCCTAATTTTAGGTTAGCTTCAACGGTATCTAATCCTTGGTCTTGCAATGCATAAGCACGGATTTTGTTCAGTAACCCAATATTACGACCTTCTTGACGGTGATACAGCAGTACCCCTCGGCCTTCTTCACTAATTTGCTTGAGCGCAGCTTCTAATTGAAAACCACAGTCACAACGTAAACTAAATAATGCATCGCCGGTTAAGCATTCGGAATGAATACGACTGAGTACTGGCGTTGCGCCTGTAATATCACCAAAAATCAGTGCGACATGGTCACGACCTGTTGCAATTTCTTCAAAGCCTACCATTAGGAATTCACCGAAAGGGGTAGGTAGTTTGGCTTCGGCAATACGTTTTAGCTGCATATTTTCTTTCATTAGTTAAAGTAACTCTTGCTGAATTAAACACGTAAATCGATATGGAACTAAAGTTATATAGCCATCAAAACCATATAGTCACTAAAGTTAAATATATCGATACTATATGACGTTTGCATATAGAGTCCGGCATTCTTTGCACACAGCCGACGCTATACTACTATAACAGAGATATTTGCAGGCCATGTAAAAATTGTTAATTAGGAAATAATTAAAACGTAAGGAATATTCTAGATGAGAAAGAGTGCCTACCTTATCGCAATAAGTGTCATTTTTTTGTTATTACCGCCGATAGTTATGATAGCCACAGGCTGGCAGTGGTCTCCTGAGCATCAGCCCTCGATGAAATGGTTACTTTGGCTGACGGATAGCGCAGGATTGCCTTATAGCTATGTGACGTTTGTATTTTTAACTCTTTTAACGTTAATCGTTTTTCGTCATAAGCGGAATCAATGGCTGAAGTTGCTGGTGGTTATCACGTTATGTATTCTCGGTGCGCAAGGGGTGAAATCCTTCATGAAAAGCACCTTCCAAGAACCGCGTCCTTATGTGGTATGGCTGGAGAAAACGTATCAAATTTCCCATCAGGAGTTTTATGATTTAAAACGCGGGGAGCGAGCGGATTTAATTAAAAATACCGTGAAGTCGAACTCGCTGATCCCTAAATGGCAGCGTAAACATTGGCAGGCAGAAACGGGCTATTCTTTTCCATCTGGTCACATGTTCTTTGCGGCGGGATGGGCATTGCTGTTAATGATGCTGTTTTGGCAACAACGTCAATATGCCTTGGGTCTCGTTATATTATGCTGGGCACAGGGGATCGGCTTAAGTCGGATGCTACTCGGGATGCATTGGCCAATTGATATTATTGCCTCCACGCTGATTAGTGGGCTTTTCGCACTGTTAGGTTACTGGATATATCAATCTCGATTCTTAGAGAAATGAATTTAACGCTAATCGGATTATCATGATGAAAAAGGGCGGTTTTTAGTGCGAATACACTTGGCAGGCGAATAATTTACTTTGTCTGAATGCGCTGAAAATGCTACCTTATCAGCGATATGTTTTGGAACGATAAGAACTGATAACGGGAAAAAATGTGAAATACTTTCTGATTTTATTACTAGCGGTCGCCGTTTTTATTGTGTCGATTACGCTAGGTTCAAGCAATGATCAGGTTATTACATTTAACTACCTGATTGCAAAAGGGGATTTTTCTTTATCTTCCTTACTTGCAACCTTGTTTGGTGTCGGTTTTGTGCTGGGGTGGCTGGTGTGTGCGGTGTTCTATTTGCGCACCATTGTTAGCCTTAAAAATGCACGTCGTAAAATTAGACGTTTAGAATCACAATTGGGTGCTGGAGAGAAAACTATTTCTGACTCAACCGAATTAGTGACAGCTCAGAACAAGGAATAATCCTCAATGTTCGAGTTGCTTTTTCTGTTGCTACCTGTTGCCGCTGCCTACGGCTGGTACATGGGGCGCAGAAGTGCTCAGCAAGATAAGCAGCAGCATGCAAATCGCTTGTCCCGTGATTACGTGACAGGCGTGAACTTCCTATTATCTAATCAACAAGATAAAGCCGTTGATTTATTCCTCGAAATGCTCAAAACGGAAGACAGCTCCGCCTTTGAAGCTCACCTAACGCTAGGTAACTTATTCCGTTCTCGTGGCGAGGTTGAACGCGCGATTCGAATTCATCAGTCGCTGGTGGAAAGTGCGGCGCTCTCTTTTGAACAACGTTTATTAGCCACTCAACAACTTGGTCGTGATTATATGACCGCGGGTGTGTATGACCGCGCCGAAAACATGTTCCAGCAATTAACCGATGAAGTGGATTTTAAACAGAGTGCACTGCAATCTTTGTTATCGATTTATCAGTTAACCAGTGATTGGGGCAAAGCCATTGAAACGGCAACCAAGCTGGTGAAATTAGGCGCGGAAGAGCTACGGGAACAAATCGCCCATTTCTACTGTGAGTTAGCGACTCAAGAATTGGCGAGTGATGATATCGACGAAGCCTTAAGCCTATTAAACAAAGGCGAGCAAGCGGATAAAAACTGCGCACGCGTTTCGATTATGAAAGGGCGTATTTTTATCGAGCAAGGCAATTATGATAAAGCGATTTCTGCCTTAGTACAGGTTTATCATCAAGATAGAGAACTGGTGTCTGAAACGTTGCCAATGCTGTATGAATGTTATCGACACACTGGGCTGGCGGAAGGCTGGGAAACCTATTTACGTCAATGTGTTGATGGAAATACAGGCGCCATTGCTGAGCTTTATCTCGCCGATATTATCGTTGAAAAACAGAATCACGAAGCGGCTGCTAGCTATATCAATGACCAAATTCAGCGTCATCCAACCATGCGTTTATTCTACCGTTTGATGGATTACCATCTGGCGGAGGCAGAAGAAGGCCGAGCCAAAGAGAGCTTGATTTTGCTACGTAAAATGGTGGGTGAGCAAATTCGTACTAAGCCGGATTACCGTTGCCACAAATGTGGTTTTACCTCCCGTTCGCTCTATTGGCACTGTCCATCTTGTCGCTCTTGGGACACCATCAAGCCAATTCGCGGGCTGGATGGTCAGTGACAGTGTCACTTTTAATTTCTGACAATACTCAATAAAGGCTATGAAATGATCTCCTCAACTGAGAACCTCGTTCGCGTAAACACTGACTCGCCTATCATTGTGGCTCTAGACTATGAAACTGCGGATGCCGCACTCGCATTTGTTGATAGGATTGACCCGCGCGACTGCCGATTAAAAGTGGGCAAAGAAATGTTCACATTTAATGGTCCTCAATTTGTTAAGTCACTCCATGACCGTGGTTTTGATGTTTTTCTGGATCTTAAATTCCATGATATTCCAAATACGGTTGCTCGCGCTGTTTCTGCAGCGGCAGAAATGGGCGTTTGGATGGTCAACGTTCATGCTAGCGGTGGTGCACGAATGATGGAAGCTGCACGCCAAGCTCTTGAAAGCTACGGTAAAGACGCTCCTTTATTAACGGCTGTCACCGTATTAACCAGTATGGATGCCTCAGATTTAGCGGGTGTTGGTATTAACTTAACGCCGGCAGAGCATGCTGAGCGTTTAGCGCTGTTAACTAAGCAGTGTGGTCTTGATGGTGTCGTGTGCTCAGCACACGAAGCAAAAGCGCTAAAAGCAGTATGCGGGCAAGAATTCAAGTTAGTCACGCCAGGTATTCGTCCTGTAGGTAGCGAAGTGGGTGACCAGCGTCGTATTATGACCCCACAACAAGCGATTGAAGCGGGTGTCGATTATATGGTAATTGGGCGTCCGATCACCCGTAGTGAAGACCCAGCGCTGACCTTACAACAAATTAACCAGTCCATTAAGGATATCGCATGAGTGACGCTAACAGCCGTCTAGTCTATAGCACGGATATTGGCCGCATTGAGGAAGAAAAACCGAAAGCCGAGCGCCCGAAAGGCGATGGTATCGTGCGTATTCGTCGTGAAACATCTGGTCGTAAAGGCAAGGGTGTTTGTGTTGTGACAGGCTTAGATCTGGATGATGCTGAACTGGCAAAACTAGCCGCTGAATTGAAGAAAAAATGTGGTTGTGGCGGTGCAGTAAAAGACGGTGATATCGAGATCCAAGGCGATAAGCGTGACTTGCTGAAGCAATTATTGGAAGCCAAAGGTTTTCAAGTTAAATTGGCAGGTGGTTGATTAGTAGTATTTAAGAAATAACCATCCTAATAAAAATGGGGGAAATTATTCCCCCATTTGTCATTAAAGCGTGTGTTAAATTTACTTCTTCACTTGATGTCCAATAATCCCGCCGATAGCCGCGCCACCTACTGTGCCCAGTGCGCTTCCATCCGTTAATATTGCGCCTCCAACAGCACCGACAGTCGCTCCAATCGCTGTGTTTTTATTCTGTTTTGACATATTTGAACAAGCACTGAGACCCAGTGCCACCGTTGCGATAATGACAAAAGAGAGGATGCGTTTCATGATGTTTACTCCAACTTATTTTTTATAATGATAATTACGTATCAGCATATAGCCGAATTAAAATATCATGAAAAAAGAATAGGCGGATCGGAATAATCAGAAAGAAATGTCAAGAAACGTTAGATGTTTAACATTAAATGCTAACTCATTCATATTGAATGTATTTTGACCATATAAAAAAGACCATCATTTGAGTGATGGTCTTTTTAATACGAAATGGAGAATGACTACGCGGCTGGGCGAGCCACGATATTACGGGTTTCCATACGCACTTCAGCGATATTAACATCAATAATATCGTTTAATTGATAGGCTTTTTCGCCTTTAATCAGCACGCTACCAGTCTCTTGGCTGCACTGAATTTCATCACGAACACTATGCAGGAATGGTGCAGGAATAAAGGCAACGGCGCCATTATCCACTAAACGCACACGCACACCACCGCGAGTAATATCGATAATTTCCGCAGGGAACTTGGTGTCAGTACCTTCAAACGGTTTTAGGTAGCGGGAATATAGCCAATCACCCACATCACGCTCAGCCATACGGTTAGCACGGCGGCGTTCTGCCAGCTTAAGGGATAACTCTTCGCTTGGTTTTTCTGGCGTTGGAGCACCCGCAATAATCGATTTCAGCAAACGGTGGTTGACGATATCGGTGTATTTACGAATTGGCGATGTCCATGTGGCATATGCATCAAAACCTAAACCAAAGTGAGGGCCCGGATCCGCTTTGACTTCCGCAAAGGTTTGAAAACGACGAATACGACTGTCTAAGAATTGAGTCGGCTGTGAATCCAAGAGGCGGCGTAATTGACGGAAACCTTCAAGGGTTAATAGCTCTTCACCTTTTGCTTCGATGCCATTATCTTTCAAGGTCTGAACCACTTGTTCGATTTGCAGCGGTTCAAAGCCCATATGGACGTTAAATACACCGAAACCTAATTTGTTTTTCAGTACGTTAGCCGCACATAAGTTAGCGGTGATCATCGCTTCTTCAACAATGCGGTTTGCGGTACGACGGCTTTCTGAGACGATATTCACCACGTTGCCATTTTCGTCTAAAACAAAGCGGTAATCCGGTCTGTCTTTGAAGACTAAGGCATTATCATGGCGCCATTGTAAGCGCTTATCTGCCATCTCTTTTAATAGCAGGATTTGCTGAGTGTCGGCATCAGACTGTGGTTTCCAAGAACCCGTTTCTTCTAACCAATCAGAAACTTCGTCATAAACTAACTTAGTTTTCGATTCAACCCACGCACTAAAGAACTCAATATTGCTATCAATTGAGCCGTCTCGCAGGATTTGCGTAACGCAAACCAGAGCAGGGCGACGAGCATTTGGACGCAGTGAACATAAATCATCAGACAGCTGGCGAGGCAACATTGGAATGTTGAAGCCTGGAAGGTAGTTAGTGAATGAACGGGCTAATGCCAGTTTGTCTAACTCACTGCCTTCTTTGATATAACTGGTTGGGTCGGCAATCGCGATATACAGTTTCAGGTTGCCTTCGGCGGTTTTTTCGATATACAGTGCATCATCCATATCTTCAGTGCTTGCACTGTCGATGGTGACAAAGTGAAGGTCAGTTAAATCAATACGCTCTAAGCCTTCATCATCACGCTCACTTTCCACCATAGCAGGTTCAGCGCGATCTAATTGGTGACGGCGTAACGTTACCCACCACGGTGCAAAATGGTCATCACCGAAGGTAATATATTCTGTAATTTCTGCGTAGAAACCTTTGTCGCCTTTTAATGGATGGCGACGCATTTCTGCGACAACCCAGTCACCTTGCTTAAATTCATGAGTGATACCATTGATTGGGCGACAAGAAATGGCATCTTTTAGCAGTGGATGATCGGGAATAACGAACAGGCGATTGTCGTTATCTTTCTTCTGAATTTTACCAACAAAACGGTTAAGGAATGGCTCGATAAGCTCTTCAGGCTCAGCAAATTCACGGTCTTTATCCGTATGAACAGCAGCAGAAATTCTATCCCCGTGCATCACTTTTTTCATTTGCGGAGGTGGAATGAAATAGCTTTTTTGTCCATCGACTTCTAAAAAGCCAAAGCCTTTTTCAGTGCTTTTCACCAGACCTTCGACGCGAGGTGTTTTGGCGTGCAACGTTTGTTTGAGTTGCGCTAATAATGGGTTGTCTTGAAACATACTTACCGTTTATTTGATGTTGAGTTTGGCTCTATTGTTGCGTAAGACAAAGTCTTAGAGCAAGAAAAAAATGCGAATGACTTTATAACTGTGTGGAAATTCGCATCTTGGGCTAAGTTGATTAATTTTCAGGGTAAATTTTATCTTTAAACTCACAAAGATCTTCAATGATGCAAGATCCACAGCGTGGTTTGCGGGCGATACATGTGTAACGACCATGGAGAATAAACCAGTGGTGGCAGTCGACTTTAAATTCAGCAGGAACCACTTTTAATAGTTTTTCTTCGACTTCCACAACATCTTTGCCGGGAGCAAACTTGGTGCGATTACACACGCGGAAGATATGGGTATCGACGGCAATGGTCGGCCAGCCAAATGCGGTATTGAGTACAACGTTTGCCGTTTTACGCCCAACACCCGGCAAGGCTTCTAATGCCTCGCGGTTTTCAGGGACTTGGCTATGATGTTTTTCAATCAGAATCTGACAGGTTTTATAGACGCTTTCGGCTTTAGTATTAAATAACCCAATGGTTTTAATATACTCTTTGATGCCATCAACGCCGAGGGCGACCATCTGCTCTGGCGTATTGGCGACTGGATAAAGTTTTGCCGTCGCTTTGTTGACGCTGACATCGGTGGCTTGTGCAGACAGCAGCACCGAAATTAGTAATTCAAAAGGGGAGCTAAATTCTAGCTCCGTTGTAGGATGAGGATTGTTATCGCGCAGGCGAGTGAGAATTTCGATTCGTTTAGTTTTATTCATTGCTCACAAAGCTTCAAATTTAAGAAATATGAGTGCCACAACCTTGTTCTTTTTGGTATTCACGAGCTGGTTGTTGACCTGATTTTAGCGCTGCGCGCTTTTTCATTTTTTCATCGATAAGGTATTTACCGGCTAGCATTAAGGCTAAGCCAATAAACGCGCCCGGTGGCAGCATAGCGAGTAAAAAAGGTGAGTCAAGGTGTAAGACTTCCACACGTAACGATTTCGCCCATGAACCTAACAGTAGATCCGCGCCATCGAACAAAGTGCCGTTACCAAGAATTTCACGCATAGCGCCGAGTACAAACAGTGCGGCTGTTGCTCCTAATCCCATCGCCAAACCATCGACGGCAGATAAAGGCACTGTGTTGCGAGAAGCATAAGCTTCAGCGCGTCCAATGACGATACAGTTTGTGACAATCAGCGGAATAAAGATCCCCAGCGATTCATACAAACCAAACGCATACGCGTTGATCAGCATTTGTACGGCACTCACCACGGAGGCGATAATCATCACATAAATAGGAATACGGATTTCAGCAGGAACCCAGCGACGAAATGCGGATACCGCGACGTTAGTGCAGACGAGAACGAGGGTCGTTGCTAGCCCCAGACCTAATGCGTTAGTCGCGGTTGATGATACTGCTAATAATGGGCATAAACCCAGTAGTTGTACCAATGCAGAGTTATTTTTCCATAACCCTTGTGCAAATAATTCTTTAGTTTCGCTACTCATTATTCATCCCCACAAATTGGGTAATTCGCTAATTCTTCCGGTACCGTTTGGATAAATGCAGCGGTACGTTTTGTGGCATTGACGACCGCACGAGGCGTGATCGTGGCGCCTGTAAATTGGTCAAAATCACCACCATCTTTTTTCACAGCCCAATGAGGGTCTTGTGCAGATTCTAACTTTTTGCCTGTAAAATGGGTGATCCAATCGGAAATACGGGTTTCGATTTTATCCCCAAGCCCCGGTGTTTCATGGTGTTCAGTGACTCGTACACCCAAAACATTGCCTTTAAAATCCGCACCGACTAACAAGTGGATCGCGCCGGAATAACCATCGGGAGCCGTGCTTTCTAAAGCGGCAGCAACAGGTTGACCATCCTTACGGGCTATATACAGGTGTCGAGGGAGTTTATTTCCCAGTATAGCTTCATTGGTGACCAGATAGCACTCTTTGGCGAGCTCATTGTCATATAAGGATTCAGGTACCACTTGGTCGAGCAATTTTTTCTGCACAATGGCGGCTTGCTCGGCAATGATATCTTTCGTTAGCGTATATACAGCAGCGCTCAGTGCAGTTGTACCCGCCGCGAACAGAGCCAAGATTGTGCCATGACGGCGCATTGTATTTAACATGCTGGCTCCTTACTTATGTCCATACGCGCGAGGTTGCGTATAGTGGTCGATTAACGGTACGGTGATATTGGCAAGTAAGACAGCAAAGGCCACAGCATCAGGATACCCGCCATAAACGCGGATCACCCACACTAAGAAGCCGATTAACACACCAAAAATAATTCGTCCTTTTGGTGTTGTTGATGCAGTGACTGGGTCGGTTGCAATAAAGAATGCGCCTAACATAGTCGCCCCTGACAATAATTGGATTAATGGTGGAGAATAGCGGCTATCGTCAATTAACCAGCTAACCACAGCGAGCAGGGCTAAGGTACCAATAAATGCTACGGGAATATGCCAGCTAATAATGCGACGACTTAACATAATTAATCCGCCTGCTAGATAGGCAAGGTTCACCCATTGCCAACCGATACCAGCTAAAGAACCTTGCAGGATTGGTTGCTGTAGTACATCGGAAATTGAATGAGTGAGTAAGCCCGTTTTAAAGCTATCTAACGGAGTCGCTTGGCTCATACCATCAATACCGGTACGTAATTGATCCAGAGTTATCCCTGTCGAGGTATGCCCGCTAAAGATCACCATCAAGCTATCAAAGCCAGAAATATGCAGCTGTTGCAATTCTTGAGGTGGCAACCAGTTGGTCATTTGCACTGGGAATGAAATCAGCAATACCACATAACCGACCATCGCAGGGTTAAATGGATTTTGCCCCAAGCCGCCGTAGCATTGCTTAGCAATAATAATGGCAAATACAGTGCCCAATACAATCAGCCACCAAGGTGATAATGGCGGTAAGCTCACACCCAGTAATAACGCGGTAACAATCGCGGAATTATCTTTCAAAACAGGTAACACTGGCTGCTGGCGTAAGCGGATGGAGATGGCTTCCGTTACTGCGGCTGTGACCATCGCAATGGCGATTTGGTATAAGGTTCCGACACCAAAAAAATAGGTTTGCACTGCAATACCAGGGATAGCTGCAAGCAGGACCCAAAACATGACTTGACTGGTGCTTTGGTTATCATGAGTAAATGGGGCGCTAGCAATTTTTAAACGGCGTGCTTTGCTATCAAGCGGTCTAAATTTCATCTGTTTATCACTTACTCTGTAGTGGTTTGTTCATTTGATTGCGGTTCTGTAGATCGCTGGGCAGCGGCTTTCTTTGCCTTAACTCGGGCAATGGCAGCAGCAACGGCAGCTTTGCGTGGGTCGACTTCCTCTGCGGATTCAACCGGAGTTTCAACAACAGGCTCTGAAGTCTGTTGCGCAGCCGTTTTCTTGGCTTTTGCGCGGGCAATCGCCGCAGCAACGGCAGCTTTGCGTGGGTCGACTTCCTCTGCGGATTCAACCGGAGTTTCAACAACAGGCTCTGAAGTCTGTTGCGCAGCCGTTTTCTTGGCTTTTGCGCGGGCAATCGCCGCAGCAACGGCAGCTTTGCGTGGGTCGACTTCCTCTGCGGATTCAACCGGAGTTTCAACAACAGGCTCTGAAGCTTGTTGTGCAGCGGCTTTCTTCGCTTTCGCACGGGCAATGGCAGCAGCAACGGCAGCTTTACGCGGATCAACTTCTTCAGCGGTTTCAACTGACGCTTCTACAACAGGCTCTGAAGCTTGTTGTGCAGCGGCTTTCTTCGCTTTCGCACGGGCAATGGCAGCAGCAACAGCGGCTTTGCGCGGATCAACTTCTTCAGCGGATTCAACCGGAGTTTCAACAACAGGCTCTGAAGTCTGTTGCGCAGCCGCTTTCTTGGCTTTTGCGCGGGCAATCGCCGCAGCAACAGCGGCTTTGCGCGGATCAACTTCTTCAGCGGCTTCAACTGGCGCTTCAACGGCAGGCTCTGAAGTCTGTTGCGCAGCGGCTTTCTTCGCTTTCGCACGGGCAATGGCAGCAGCAACGGCAGCTTTACGCGGATCAACTTCTTCAGCAGATTCAACCGAAGCTTCAACTACAGGTTCTGAAGTTTGTTGCTCAGCTGCTTTCTTGGCTTTTGCACGAGCAATTGCGGCAGCCACGGCGGCTTTGCGCGGGTCATCACCCTCAGCACCATCTGCAATAGCAGGGTTGTCAGATTGGGTTTGCTCTGCGACTTTTTGCGCCTGTTTAGCACGAGCTTGGGCTTTACGCGCTTCTCTTGCTGCAATAACGGCACTATTATCCGGCAATTCGCCCGAAATAATTTTTATTGGTTCAGAGGTTGATGCTTTCTTCGCTTTAACACGAGCCAGCGCCGCATTAACCGCATCTTTATCCGCAGTATCCACTTGAACCGCTGCTTTTTTATGGCGCTCTTCACGGGCAAGTTTTTCGCGTTCCATTCGTTGCTGTTTGGCTTCAAAACGTAGTTTCGCTTCTGCAGAACGACGTTCTTCTTGATCTATCTCGCGAATTTCAGCTTTTTCTTGACGATAGTATTGCACCAACGGAATATTACTTGGGCAAACATAAGCGCAAGCGCCACACTCAATACAGTCGAAGAGGTTATGTTTTTGCGCTTTTTCGTGTTCGTTGCCTTTACTGAACCAATATAATTGCTGGGGCAGTAATCCCGCAGGGCAGGCATCAACACATAAACCGCAACGAATACAGGCTTCTTCGACGGGCTTTTCACCCATTTCTTCTTGGGTAGGAACCAATAAACAGTTACAGATTTTCACCACCGGCACATTCAGATCCGGCAGTGTAAAGCCCATCAATGGGCCTCCCATAATCACCATTTGCTCATTTTCCGGTTCAAAACCGGATTGTTGAAGCAGATGCTTAACTGGAGTGCCTAAACGCGCCCAGAAGTTACCAGGTTGTTTAATTGCTTCGCCCGTCACTGTCACGACACGCTCAATCAGTGGTTGACCATCAATCACCGCGCGTTTAATAGCAACGACGGTACCGACGTTCTGCATTAGCACGCCAATTTGGGAAGAACGTGCGCCAGAAGGGACTTCTTTTCCGGTTAAGATTTTTGTGAGCTGTTTTGCGCCACCCGATGGATATTTGGTTGGGATCACGCGCACAAAAATCTGCGAGTCTGTAGGCGTCAGCGCACGTTTTAATGCCTTAATAGCTTCGGGTTTATTATCTTCAATACCAATCAGCACTTGGTCTGGATTGAGTAAATGTTGTAAAACGCGGCAACCTTCAATGACCTCTTGGGAATGCTCTTGCATTAAGCGGTCATCTGCAGTGATGTAGGGCTCACACTCAGCAGCATTGATAATCAATGTTTTAATGGCGTCTTTACCGCCTGCTAGTTTAGAGGCCGTTGGGAAACCTGCGCCCCCTAAACCTGCGATCCCTGATTGCTCAATCTTATTGAGTAAATCGGCGCGTGAAAGTTGTTGGAAATTAGGCTCGGGTTGCAAAGGTGCCCAAGTATCTAAACCATCAGATTTAATTTTGACGCACAGCTCTTTCAGCCCAGAAGGGTGAGCGGTAACCATCGGCTCAATGGCAACAATGGTTCCCGATGTTGAGGCGTGGACGGGGACTGTGCGACCCGTACCTTTGGTGAGCGGCTGCCCTTTAAGTACAGTATCACCAACTTTAACAATCAGTTCACCTTCAGGCCCTAAATGCTGTTGCAGCGGAATAATCAATTCGTCAGGGACGGAAGCGACTCGCATAGGCGTTTGGCTAGATTGCAATTTCATCTCTGGCGGATGAATGCCGCCATCGAAGTCCCAAACATTATCTTTTTTCAACCACTTAAATAAATTAAGCATGGGAACCCTCTTTAGCTGAAGAAAGAGGTGCATCCGTAATGTTTTTAACAGGAATGGTGTTTAAATCCCATTTCCAGTTAGCGGTTGTGGTTTTAACCGGTACCATTTCAATACAATCCGTAGGGCAAGGGGCTACACACAGGTCACAGCCTGTACACAAATCTTCAATCACGGTATGCATAGCGCGAGTGGCGCCCACAATGGCATCCACTGGGCAAGCTTGAATACATTTGGTGCAACCAATGCAGTTTTCTTCATCGATGACCGCTACTTTGCGAACGGGGTTTTGCGCCTCTTCATCGCCATCAATCGGTTGAGGGTCCACGTTCATCAATTCGGCTATTTTGAGCATCACTTGCTCGCCGCCAGGGGCGCATTTGTTAATCATCTCACCGTTATTGGCAACGGCTTCTGCGTAGGGACGGCACCCCGGATAACTGCATTGACCACACTGGCTTTGCGGTAAAATCGCATCCAGTTTTTCAACAATCGGGTCTTCTTCAACTTTAAAACGTAATGAGGCATAGCCTAAGATCAGACCAAAAATCAGCCCGAAAACGGCTAATATGCCAATCGCAATCCACAAAGACATCATTAGAATTTCACCAAACCACTAAAGCCCATAAATGCAAGGGACATTAACCCTGCCGTGATCAGGCCAATTGACGAACCTTTAAAAGGCGCTGGGACATTTGCGACAGCCAAACGCTCGCGGATCGCAGCGAAAAGCACCATCACAAAAGAGAATCCGACGGCGGCGCTAAAGCCATAGACCGCAGATTGCAAGAAATTATGGGATTGATTGATGTTTAATAAAGCCACCCCAAGAACTGCGCAGTTAGTGGTGATCAGCGGTAAAAAGATCCCCAATAAGCGGTATAACGTTGGGCTGGTTTTTCTCACAACCATTTCGGTAAATTGCACAACGACAGCAATCACAAGGATAAAGCTCAGTGTGCGCAAATAGACTAAATCTAGTGGGATTAAGATCAACGTATCGATTAGCCACGAACAAATAGAGGCGAGGGTCATAACGAACGTTGTCGCAAACCCCATCCCAATGGCAGTTTCTAGTTTTTTTGATACGCCCATAAATGGGCATAATCCCAAGAATTTAACGAGGACAAAGTTGTTGACTAACACTGTCCCAATAAAAAGTAGAAGATAGTCGGTCATTTCATAGCCTGAAGAGAGAAAAAAGCCCAAAAACTGACCGCAGTCAGTTTAACGGAGGCTATGATATCAAAGCTATTTTTGTGATGCTTATCGATCTTGTGTGAAAGTCATTTTCACACGTTTAGAAACTTTCATATATGGGACGAAAAAAGCAGCGCCTAAGAGTGGCCACGCAAGGATTTGTAAGGCTGTCTGGTCATCGATCGGGGAAAAGGCGAAGGTTTTTAGCCCGATTAACATTAATGCTAATAGCCAGATAGTAAAACGACGGGGGAAGTAGCGAGAGCGTTTAAACATCAATTGCGCTACATGTACGCTAAATAGTGACATAGCTAGGCTGATAGCGAATGACAAATACCACTGAGGAGTAATGAAACTACTCCAGCTTTCAACGGTGGTTACAATCTCATAAAACTTAATGCAGTACATCACGGTCATGCTGCAAGCAGCAAATAATGTCAGCAGTAAATAGCTAGCAGGGACTAATAGCCAGCCAGTAATGCGGTCTGCGTTATAAACAGAAGTCATAAATAAGGGATCCGTTATCACTAAATAATACAGATAAATAATAATCCTATCATAGATTTATTTGCTAATTGATTCATTCTGATGGTACTTTTTTAAAATAGCAAAATATGCCACTAATGTGAGGTCAACATGTCCAAGCCAATTAAAGTTGGGATTGTCGGGTACGGTTATGCCAGCAAAACTTTCCATGCCCCATTTTTAGCCATGTTAGAGGAGTTTGAACTAACCACAATCTCCAGTAGCGATGCGAGCAAAGTTCATGCCGACCATCCTAATGTTAAGGTAGTGGGCACACCAGAAGAGTTGTTCGCAGATGCTGAAATTGAACTGGTGGTGATCCCAACCCCTAATGACACTCACTACCCATTAGCCTGTAAAGCGCTAGCAGCGGGTAAGCATGTGGTGGTCGATAAGCCCTTTACACTCGATGTCAAAGAAGCCGAAGACCTTCAACAACGAGCTGAAAAAGCAGGTAAATTGTTGTCGGTTTACCATAATCGCCGCTGGGACTCGGGTTATCGTACCGTGAAAAAAATCCTGCAAGATGGTTGTTTAGGTGAGATTAAATATTATGAATCTCATTTTGACCGTTTTCGTCCCGTGGTTAGACAACGCTGGCGCGAAGCCAATATTCCAGGGGCAGGAATTTGGTACGATTTAGGGCCGCACGTTATTGACCAAGTCCTGCAATATTTTGGCAAGCCAAAAGCGATTACGGTGGATCTCGGTATTATTCGTCCGGGGGCGGAAGCGGTGGATTATTTCCATGCAATGCTGGATTACGCAGATAAAAAAGTGGTTCTACACTCAACGACGCTTGCCGCTGCGCCAATGCCAATCTATACCATTCATGGAATGAAGGGCAGTTACGTGAAATATGGTCTGGATACTCAAGAAGATGCGTTAAAAAGCGGCGCGATTCCGCAAGGAGAGCATTGGGGGGAAGATCCGAATCATGGTGTTGTGACCCTGTCACAAGGTGATGAAATGGTGACGAAGCCGTGGAACAATGAAAAAGGCAACTATGGCGGCTATTATGAAGCCATTTATGATGCTATCCGCCTCGGTAAGCCAAATCCTGTGACGCCAAGTGAAGCTATCGATATTATGAAACTGATTGAGGCAGGTATCCAATCAGCAAAAGAAAAACGTACCATCGAAAATATTTTCTAAGGTTCAACGTTGAAGATAAAGCCAGAGTGAAACCTGGCTTTTTATTTGTGGAAAATCGAATGAATTTATTAGCAAAACTCAAAATAGACTCTTTTCTGTTGATCATGATTGGCGTGGTTGTTATCGCCAGTATTTTCCCATGTGAAGGGGAAGTTAAAACCGTTTTTCAGCACTTGACCACAGCGGCAATCGCGCTACTGTTTTTTATGCATGGCGCTAAATTATCCAGAGAATCTATTGTTGCAGGGATGGGGCACTGGCGGCTTCATTTACTGGTATTTGCCAGTACTTTTATTCTCTTTCCCATTATTGGTATTGCGTTACGTTTCATGGTGCCTCATTGGATGTCACCGACGGTATACATGGGATTCCTTTATTTATGTGCGTTGCCAGCAACCGTGCAGTCAGCGATTGCATTTACCTCGGTAGCAGGGGGCAACGTTGCTGCTGCGATTTGTAGTGCTTCGGCATCCAGTATTTTAGGGGTTTTCCTCTCACCGGTTTTGGTGGGAGTACTCATGGATACCGATGGTAGCCAAGCCATGGACACTCTGAACGCAATTGGCTCTATTATGTTGCAATTAATGGTGCCGTTTATTGTTGGCCATTTGTGTCGTCCGTTAATTGCTAACTGGATTAATCGCCATAAACGATTGGTGAATACCACTGACCGCTCATCGATTCTTCTGGTGGTTTACGTGGCGTTCAGTGAAGCGGTAGTGGAGGGGATCTGGCAAACTATCGATGCTTATTCATTGTTTATCATTACATTAGTTTCTTGCGTGGTGTTAGTGGTGGTAATGGTGATTAACGTGATGTCAGCGCGCCTTCTTGGATTTAGCAAGGAAGATGAAATTACCATCTTGTTCTGTGGCTCGAAAAAGAGTTTAGCGAACGGCGTGCCGATGGCGAACGTTTTATTCCCAGCGGCAACAGTGGGGATTATTTTGCTGCCATTAATGATTTTCCATCAAATTCAATTGATGGTGTGTGCGGTGATAGCCCAGAAATATGCCAAACGATTAGAAAAACAATAATTAGCATGATTAGGCAGCGATAGCTGCCTCTATCAATACATCAGTTTAGTTACAACATACTAATGGGTTTATTACTATAAATAAGTTAGCAACAGAGAAAACTTGAAATATCGAAAGGTTAACAAGGGCAGAGAAGCGTTCTGCCCTAGGATTGGTTATAGGCGGTTATAACGGGGATTATCGGCTGGCTGCTTTACGCATTAATGCAGCTTTTTCGCTGTCGGAAAGGAATGCCATGGTTAAACCATTACGTTGAGCTTGCTCAATTTCAGACTGTGTTAGGCCCGCTTGCGGTGCAGCCACATTATATTCGTATGGCAGCTCAATACCTTGAACAGCAGGGTCATCGGTATTAATGGATGCTAATACACCGTGGGATAAAAATGCTTTCAATGGGTGCTGAGCTAGTGAAGGAACGGTGCTGGTTTGAATGTTTGAAGTTAAACAGCTTTCAATCCCAATATTATTCTTGGCTAAAAACTCAATCAGTTCAGGATCTTCAATGGCTTTTACGCCATGACCAATACGTTGAGCGCCTAAATGCTTGATCGCATGCCAAATACTGGCTGCGCCCGCGGCTTCACCAGCATGAACGGTAATATTGAGTCCAGTATTACGTGCTTTGGTAAAATGCTCTTCAAATAGGGCGCCTGGGAATCCTAACTCATCACCCGCTAAATCGAGAGCGCACAGTTTATCTCGATGAGCGAGAAGGCCGTCTAATTCAATAGCACAAGCTTGCTGTCCAAATGTACGGCTTAAAATACCAATCAGATTGACTTGGATATCATATTGGCGACAACCAGCGGCAATACCATCAATCACTGCGCCGACAACACCCTCAACAGGAAGCTGGTGCTTCATGGCCATATAGTAAGGGGAGAAACGCAATTCAGCATAATCGATGCCTGCGTTGAACGCATCTTCCACGTTTTCAAATGCGACGCGCTTACAAGCATCTAAATCCGCGAGGACAGCAACACCCCAGTCCAGTTTAGTCAAAAAGCCCACTAAATCGGCTTCTTGTCCCATAATTTGAACGTGAGGGCGTAATGCTTCAATTTCATCGGCTGGAAGCTGAATATGATGTTGTTGTGCAAGGGAAAGAATGGTTTCAGGGCGAATATTGCCATCAAGGTGGCGATGTAAATCCGTGAGTGGGAGTTGTTTGTTTATCACAATAAATGATCCTTATAGATATATTGCCTCCATTTTGTCTGTAATTGAGTAAAAATCAATGAAAAAGAGGGTGATAAAAAGAAAAACGCCAGTCTGTGTGACTGGCGTTTACTTGATTTATCTTAAGGAAAAATCATCTTAAGAATCAATTACTGTGCAGATGGCGCTTCTGCTGGTTGTTCTGCTTCAATTGCAGGTTCTGCAACTTCTGCACCATCAGCTGGTTGAGCTTCTTCTTCGTAACCCATTTCATCTTCTGCGCCCGGCATCATTTTCATCTTAGTTAAGAATTCAGCTAAGGTATATTTGTCGTCGTTGAAGGTCAGGTCGTTACCAGAGAATTTAACAGTCATGGTTAAATCGTTTTCACTGTCGATCATCCAAGGGTGTTTTTTCTCTTTTGCTTTTTCTGCGCGTTGTTCATCAGTCATGAACATTTCTTCGAACGGGTTAGAGAACATATCTGCTGTCAGCATTTGTTGAACGCCTGCGAACTCTTCAGAAACTTGTTCTTGAACCGCTTTCTTGTCTTCTGCTGATACTGCTACGCCGCCATCTAAGATCATCGCTTGAGTCATTGACTCAATGATCATTGGCTTGTTCAGTTTCATGCTGAAGTCAAAAGAAGTGATCAGTTGCTTGAACGCTTCATCCACTTTGTTTTGCATCGCTAACGCAGTGATTTCGTCTTGATTCCACTTGTTGAATGTGATGCTCAGGTCGATAGAACTTTGACCAGCATCGTTTTTCCAGTAGAACGGGCTCATAGTGAATACAGGCTTGCTCTTCATCAGCTCTGGCAGAGTGGTGGTCATCATCTGCATTGCGATTTTTTCGCTAACTTCACCTGGGTTGCCTGTTGCTAAGCCATCAGCCAGTGCTTGGTTGTATTGCTCAACAAACTTGCCTAATGCTTTCGCATCTAATTTTTCGATAGCAACAGTCAGCTCACCAGAACCTAAGTTTTGCTCTAACGCTTTCACATCGCTGATTTTGTAAGAAATGTTACCTTTAACATCATCACCGTTGATAGAAGTATCACTTGAAACGTCTAAGTTTTTGAACGAGAACTTAGTCTCAGGGATGCTAACATCAGTATCTGCGATCACGAAAGATTGAGTACCAGTATAGAAGCCGTGCTGAGATTTCGTTACGTTAGAAACCAGCTTCAGGCCTTTCATAGTGATAGAGCCTTCTTCCTTGGTGCTGCTAATGACTAAGCTATCAGTCACTAAAGATGCATCAACGGTGCTTAAGTCAGAACCGGTTGCGATATCAAATTTAGCACCACTGAAAGAGAACTTACCGTCATCTTTTGTGTATTCGAGAGGGATCAGCTCAATGCTAGAATCCACGTTTTTGCTGTAGCCGATAACTGCAGAACCATGCATGAATGGCTTGCCTTTAGTCGCTTCAAACAGCTCTTTAGTCACTTTAGTGTTCGCTAATTCAACATTTACTGCACCCAATTTTGGCATCAGGTTGAATTTAGCCACTTGAGATAATGGCAGCGGACCGTGTGAGATATCCGCTTTAAAGACGATGTTTTCGTCAGCAGAAGTGGTTGAAGTAATGACGATGTCAGCTTGAGAAGAGAACACACCACGTTTATAGTTCTCTAATTTAAAGACAACATCAGCACTTGGATCGTTAGCGGTGATAAACGCATTGGAATTCGTAATCACTTTATTCAGTTCAGCTTCAACTTTTGAACCTGTGTACCATGATGCGCCAGTCCATACTGCGCCCAGAGCAACGATAACACCTACCGCAACTAATGACTTTTTCATTATCAACATCCATCCTTTCAGTACGTACAAAACGTACTTATGTAAAAATAATATAAGTTTTTATTACCCGTTTGGCTGTGTGTACCAACGGCTAAATACAGAATACGACCTAAAAATTAAATACTTGGGCTAATTGACCATTTCCTTTAATAGAAATGTTATCTTCATAAGCAGGTAAGAAAACAGATTCACCAGAATTCATGTTTATTTCTTGATTACCTGATCGCAATACTAACTTACCTTCAATACAGAACAAAATTGAAGCAACATGGTTAGTTATGGATACCCCCGAGCAGTCAATAGAATATATATTAAATGAAAAATCTTCTACTGGGATCTTATATTTCCAGACATTTCCAGATTTTTCGGGGATATTGAACAAATCCTCAGCTTTAATTGATTTAAAATCAATATTATCAACCAATTCTTGAACATCGATATGTTTACTGGTCAATCCCGCTCGTAAGACGTTATCTGAATTAGCCATTACTTCTAACCCAACACCTTCTAAATAGGCGTGAGGGGTTCTAGCGGCTAAAAACATGGCGTCACCTGGTTGTAATTCAACGATATTTAGCATTAAAGGTGTAAATAAACCATTATCGTCTGGATACAAGTTCACCATTTGTTTAATTGAATTCCAAGGCTCTCCTTGTTTGCTATTCAGTGCGGCTTTTAATACCCCTATAGCAAGATCTTTTTGCTCGCCTGTCAGATTAAGAATCTGTGCAAATAGTTTTTTAAGTCGTTCTTCACTTGGTGTTTGGACAAATAGTTGAATTTCAGGGTGAGCGGCTGCAATAAAGCTGAATAATTCGACAATTTCATCTATAGGACGAAATGCATTCATTGCTTTAAAAGACGTTAAAGCATAAATCAGCTCTGGTTTATGATTATCATCTTTATAATTACGGATAGGGGAATCTAACGGGATCCCTTGTGCATTTTCTTTAGTGAATCCTATTTCTGCATCATGTTTATTAGGATGAACCTGAACAGATAGCGGTTGCGCAGCACACAGTACTTTAAATAAATAAGGCAGGCGGCCAAAGTGCTCGGCAATATGTTTACTCAGTATTTTCTCTGGGTTTTCGTTAATGAATGCGTTTAACGAGATTTTCTGATGTGTTAAGGGGGATATGACCTCAGAACTGGCTTTGGGGTGAGCGCCCATCCAAAGTTCAGCCATAGGTAAATTATCCGGATTAGGATAACCATACAGTTCATTGAGGGCCGTTTTACTTCCCCAATCATAGTGTTGGATTTGGTTAATCATTTTTAGCATATCAAATCTCTCTTTTTGCAAAAATCAACTAATTTCCTTTTTACTACAGCACAATAAGCTCGACCAAGTCTCATAATTGAAATTCAATTTGTGGCATTATACTGCTCGGTTATTTGCTTACCTGCAAGCAGATGATTCTAAAATTAATTATTCTGAATATGTACCTAAGGAGCTAGTAATGGCAGCCACTCGCATTGAAAAAGACTCAATGGGACCAATTGAAGTACCTGCTGACCACTTGTGGGGCGCGCAAACGCAGCGTTCTTTAGAACATTTCCGTATCTCTGTAGAGAAAATGCCTGTTGCTCTGATCCACGCATTAGCCGTTACTAAAAAAGCGGCCGCAAGCGTGAACATGGATTTAGGTTTACTGCCAAAAGATCGCGGTGATGCGATTATCGCTGCGGCAGACGAAGTCCTTGCTGGCAAGCATCCAACAGAATTCCCTCTCGCTATCTGGCAAACTGGTTCTGGTACTCAAAGTAACATGAACATGAATGAGGTACTTGCTAACCGTGGTAGCGAAATCCTCGGCGGACAGCGCGGTAACGACCGTCTGATCCACCCAAATGACGATGTTAACAAGAGCCAAAGCTCTAACGACGTCTTCCCAACAGCAATGCACGTAGCGGCCGTTGTCGCGATGCGTGAGCATTTGCTGCCAGAACTGAAAGTTCTGCATAAAACCCTCGATGCGAAAGCAAAAGAATTCAAAGACATTGTTAAGATCGGTCGTACGCATTTACAAGATGCAACGCCATTAACATTGGGTCAGGAAATTTCAGGCTGGGCGGCGATGTTAGCCCATAATGAAAAACATATTGAAAATGCAGTGCCACATGTTTGTGAGCTTGCATTAGGTGGTACGGCTGTTGGTACAGGGCTGAATACTCACCCTGAATATGCGGTTCGTGTTGCGAAAAAAATCGCTGAATTAACTGGCCAACCGTTTGTGACGTCACCGAACAAATTTGAAGCATTAGCAACCTGTGATGCATTAGTTCACGCACACGGTGCATTAAAAGGCTTAGCAGCTTCTTTAATGAAGATTGCTAACGATGTTAGATGGTTAGCATCAGGTCCTCGTTGTGGTATCGGCGAAATTTCGATTCCTGAAAACGAACCAGGCAGCTCAATCATGCCAGGCAAAGTTAACCCGACACAGTGCGAAGCATTAACCATGCTGTGTGCTCAAGTTATGGGTAACGATGTTGCAGTTAACATTGGTGGTGCTTCTGGTAACTTTGAATTGAACGTATTCCGTCCAATGGTTATCGATAATTTCTTACAATCTATCCGTTTATTAGCTGATGGTATGCGTAGCTTCAACGAACACTGTGCGGAAGGTATCGAACCAAACCGTGAGCGTATCGAGAAATTACTGCACGAATCTCTGATGCTGGTGACTGCGCTAAATACCCATATCGGCTACGACAAAGCAGCTGAAATCGCGAAAAAAGCGCACAAAGAAGGCCTGACTCTGAAAGAATCTGCTCTGAAATTGAACTACTTAACTGAAGCTCAATTTGATGAATGGGTTCGTCCAGAAGATATGGTTGGCAGCATGAAATCGTAATTATCTTTATCTAAGATAAGGTTTTCGGCCCCTGAACTAGAAATAGAGCAGGGGCTTTTTTATCGCTCTATATACAGGTTTAAGCGTGGTATCAGTAATTCAACTGGCTTAGCTTTTGGGCGATTACGCAGTGCGATACTATCTTGATGATAATCCGCCAGCTCCCCTAGTTTTATGTCACTCAATGCTTTATCAACAGCAAAAACCAATATCGGCGTGGCACAAGGATATTGAGTCTGTTTCTGTGTTTCTTTGTCCCAAACTCGGGCGATAGGTTGAACTTTTACCGGACGCTGTGTTTTTAGAATGCAATCATGGGGAAGGGAGCGAACTAACTGGATCTCAGTTTCTAACTGTAACTGCCAATGTTCGCGCTGTAAATGAGCCGGTGTTCTTCCGCTTTCTAAACTGGCTTGCAAACGGTTGAGCATCTCTTCTTGAGTTACTTTATTGATCACTTTCTTATTTGCCCACCCAAAACGAATGGTATCGGGGTCGACAACAGCGGTGAGGGTTCTATAGGTATTCAGCGTAAGTAGCCCATGCAAGCTTTCTCTTATAAATTCAAAACGATGAGCATCATCAACATGGGTCACTATCTGCTTTATGTCTATTTTTAATTGGTTGATATCAGAAATTAACTGCTGAAATTGTTTATATTCGGTATAAGAGGGAGCTAAACAAATCGCGCCAGGCAAACGTATCGCGGTTTTATTGCTAACTAATTCTGATTTTTTATGAATAAACAATAGCTTAAATAGCTCTGTTGTTTGGATGATTGCATCGTGTCCCGTATGTTTATCTACAAAGATAGAATTGACTTCATTGTTTTCATTCCCTTTAAGGGTTTCCGGTAAACTAAATACAGCCGCATGGATATCTTTTTGCGCCTGAAGCAATTGGCATAGCCGATTAATATTCGACTCTAATAGATTGAATGAACTAATTAACTGTTGTTTGGACATTTGATGTATTCAACTCTATGTTTAGTTACAACATTCTCTGCTTTATAAAACAAAAGTAGCATTAACATCCGTGTTTATCAACTAGCTTAATCAGGAAATTAAGGGATAGCGAAGTAGGGTATTATACTATCCCATCATGGAATTTTCTTGCTGTTATTTCTTATAATCAACTTCTATATCAATAACTTGATAAAATGCATTAGCCGTGTCATCTATCGTCCAAACACTTAAAACAACATGATAACCTTGATAATTTTGAGGGAGCCTGCAATTGTGTTGCACTAAACTCGCCGGTGTCTCTACTTTTTCGTATTTGCAAAATGGTGTTAATTCAAATTGCGCTCGAGTTAATGGCTCACTTGAGTTCCAATCTTTCCGCGTAATAAAATATTCCCATTTCGTTGTTTTATGGATAGCAGTTAAGCGCCAGAAAAAATCAAAATCGGGAGATTCTATAAACATGCGAGTCCAACGAAAAGGTTGCTGAACATCGAGAGGCGAAAAAGCCGCAATACCTGCACTGGCAATTTTGCCGTCATTCGGCCCTTTTCGAGGAAAACCTTTCAATCCTTCAACCGATTGAGGTTCATACTGGACAGCGCCACAGTTTTTATTGGTTTGTAATTTACACAGGTAGGCTCGGCTTGCGGGATACTCGATATAGCCATGAGGCAGGGCAAAGTAGCTATAGCAGAGTAATAAAGGAAATAATAATAATTTTTTCATTGAAGATCCTCATCATTGATTAATTTATATATTTTCTATTAACCATGATGAGGATGTGAATTCTAACCTTTAGCAGCAGTTAACTTATTGGATTATTCGGTAATTTATAAGTCACTAACATTTGGTTTTTAACTTATATGCGATACCTACGCCGGCCAGTAGAAGCGCCGCAATAAATAACGCGACGCCATTCCAGCCATATGCCGACCAGAAAAAACCGCCCAATGTACCGGCTATACTGGAACCCGCATAATAGCTAAACAAATAGAGGGACGATGCTTGTCCTCTTGCCCGTTTAGCGCGACGTCCCACCCAGCTACTTGCAACGGAATGCCCGGCGAAGAATCCGGTAGTCAATACTGTCATGCCTAATAAAATGACCCAAATATTACTGTGTAACGTCAAAATTACGCCGATTAACATCATCGCAATGGCTGCAATTAAAATTCGCCCAAAACCATGTTTCTGGGTCAAGCTCCCTGTTTTCGTCGCACTGTAAGTTCCTGTTAAATAAATAACAGATAAGAATCCCACGACAGACTGACTAAAATTATAAGGTGATTCAAGTAAGCGATATCCAATGTAGTTATACATGGTGACGAAACCGCCCATCAAGATAAAGCCCTCAACAAATAACCAGGGCAAACCCGTATCACGTAGATGTAAATGTAAGTTAACCCAAAGGTTTTTAGGTTTCAGAGAGCTTGCACGAAAGTGTTGGGATGGTGGTAATAAACGCCAGAATCCAATCGCCGCCAACAACGCCAATGAGCCTAAAATAACAACTGCGACTCGCCATGAATAAAAGTCGGCAATTACCCCAGTCATTAAGCGTCCACTCATTCCTCCGATAGAGTTACCACTGATATATAAACCCATCGACAGTGCAACATAGCTCGGATGTATTTCTTCGCTCAAATAGGTCATGGCGACGGCCGCTACACCACTAAGCGATAACCCCACTAATGCGCGAGCGATCAAAATCCCTTGCCAGCTTTCCATTATTGAACTCATTAACGTAAAGAGTGCAGCACACGTCAGGGAAATGACCATCACATTTTTACGACCAATTGCATCGGAAATAGGGCCGGTGATCAATAACCCCAATGCCATTAATCCCGTACTTAAGGAGAGTGATAAACTGGCAGTCGCCGGGGAAATATTAAAGTCCGCGGACAACATTGGCAGAATAGGTTGTACAAAGTACAGCAACGCAAATGTTGCAAAACCCACAGTAAAAAATGACAGCGTTACACGCAGATACAGCGCATCATCCCGTTGAATATAGTGTTTTTTCGGGGCTGCATTGGTCAAGGTTTTGGTTTGTTTTCCTTGGAGAGATTGGCTCGTTGAGAGGCTATTTGACTGCTGTTCCATGTAAATTCCTTGACGACTAGACGGACTTGATTTCGTTCAAAGAATAGAAACTTTCTATTTTTTTGTCTAATATATTAATAATACATAATGATACATTTAAAATATCAATCAGATGAACATCGAATTACGCCACCTACGTTATTTTATTGCTGTTGCCGAAGAGCTACATTTTGGACGTGCGGCTGAGCGCTTGCACATGTCTCAGCCACCATTAAGCCAGCAGATCCAAGCTCTTGAAGAGATGGTAAATGCCAAATTATTAGAGCGCAATAACCGCAATGTCGCCTTAACGCCAGCCGGTGCCATGTTTCTCAAAGAAGCCTACCAAATTTTAGGACAGGTCGATGCGGCAGCGACCAAAGCGGCTCGGATGGAAAAAGGGGAGCTTGGCGAACTGTCTATTGGCTTTACGTCCACAACGCCATTTATGCATAAAGTCACTATGAGCCTGCGCCAATACCGAGAAGCATACCCTGATGTTTCCATTCATATGCATCAAATGAATACGAAGCAGCAAATCCCGCCTTTAGTGACTGGGCGCATAGACATTGGCATCATGCGCAATACAATATTGCCTGAACAATTGGACTATCAATTATTATTCAGAGAGCCTTTCATGGTTGCTGTTTATGAAGGGCATCCTTTACTGGCTTTCGAAGAAAGTGGGGTCGATATTAAGCAGCTTGCGGCTTACCCGTTAGTTTTCTTTGAGCGGGAAGTGGGTACGGCGCTGTATGATGAGATTAACCAATTATTAGCCTCTGAAGGGGTGGTTCCTACTATTTCCCAAGAAGCGGGGGAAGCTATGACCATTCTAGGCTTAGTGTCTGCTGGAATGGGAATTTCTATCATCACTGAATCCTTTACACGAATGAAGATTGACGGCGTGAGATATCTAAAACTCGCGAATATTCAAGCTACTTCAGAGGTCTGGTTAGTCTACAATACGCGACGAACGCCACCTGCTGCAGCCAAAAAACTGACTGAGTTACTGCTGCACAATATTGTGGATATATAAGGCGTAGAATTTGAAATGATTAACGAGATTTGTATCACGTTTTATATGTAAATGTAGCCGCATTTTCATTTGTATCAGGCATAATCAATCATAATTTATAACGATTTCTGAGTGTTAAGATGATAAACCAAACGGGGAATACCGACCAAATAAAGCAATTAAATACTGGGCTTGTGTACCGAATTATTGCACAGCATGGTCCTATTTCCCGTATTGCGTTATCAAAACAGTCTCAATTGGCCCCAGCGAGTATCACCAAAATTACCCGTGAACTGATGGATGCTCACTTGATACAGGAACGTGAATTTCCAGTATTAGGGTTAAGAGGGCGTCCAGCTGTTGGGTTAGTCATTGAAAGTGAAGGTTGGCAATTTTTAGCCATTCGAATTGAACAACAACACGCCATCATTTCGTTAAAAGAAATTAATGCTAAAACCCTCACAGAAAAAAGCTATCCTTTTGATGTAAAAGGCAATCAACAATTTAGTGATCGGTTATCGGAACTGATTGGTCTATTTTTCGAAGAAAACGCATCTCACTTAGAAAGAGTCACGGCGATCAGTATCTTATTAGATGGTCTCTTAGACTCTTATTCTGGGGTTATTCATAGGTTGCCTGACTACCATGTTCACCAACTGGATATCGGTGAATTGCTAACAGAAAAAACAGGTCTGCCCGTCTATCTTCACCCTACTGTTAATGCCCTGGCTATCGGCGACCACCTCAAATATTCAGAGTCTCGTCCACAAAAAAATATTATTTATCTACAAATTCAAGATGTGGTTAATATCGCGGTGCTGAATCACGGTTATTCTTTGGATGCAATAACACATCAACCTATATTATTTGCGCATACTCAAACTGATTCAGAAAGGCCACAATCTTGCTATTGTGGAGGAAAGGGCTGCTTAGAAACTAAGATATCCATTCCTGCAATTGTTCAGCAAGCAAGGGAATTACTTGCAGATTATCCTGCATCCATTTTGCATAAAGAGAGCATCGATATTAATACAATTAATCGAGGTGTAATAGAAAATGATCCATTATGTATTTTATTACTCGATATAACAGCCCAGCGCCTTGCTTATCCATTAGCAATGATGATTAATTTATTTGGAACCGAATTGATTTTAGTTAATTCTGCTTTAACTGATGAGCAAAATTACTGGCTTACTCGTCTACAATATTTTATCTCTTTATATGGGAACCCGCTTTACAGTAATAAATTAATGCTTGATAAATCAACGATTTCAATTAAAGAAAGTGAAACGGCATTAATTCAGAATGCACTTTATGATGGCTCACTGTTGTTGCAATTACTGCAAGGCTAATACAATTTGATAAACTTCTCACTATCTTACACAAAATTGAGCTAACGCAAACTTATCATTTCCCCATTCCCATAAACTGAATTCATATCATTTTTATAGCATTTTGCTGACCTTAGTCTGTCACTTCAGGATAGAACAACCATGAACAATCTATTTATTACCGGGACAGATACAGATGTCGGGAAGACGGTATCAACACTAGCAATATTACAAGCACTTAATAATCAAGGTATTAAAGCCGTAGGGTACAAACCTATTGCAGATCAATGTATCGATACACCTGAAGGGAAGCGCAATAAGGATGCTCTTCTTATTCACCGTGTTTCGCAAGACCTTGTCTCGTATGATGAAGTTAACCCTGTCAGACTTGGCGATAATTACAGCCATGAAAACAGTATCGATTTTAATAAAATCAACAAAGGGTTAGACCACCTTCATGAGCAAAGCGACATAGTCGTTATCGAAGGTAATGGCGGATGGCGTTATCTTCTTGATGATAATACTTTTTATGCCGATTGGCTGAAAAAACAATCTGTTGGCGTGATCTTAGTTGTCGGCATTCAGCATGGGTGTGTCAATCATGCATTATTGACAGCTGAAGCTATTCGAGCGGATGGTTTACCGTTAGTCGGTTGGTTAGCCAATAGAATCAACCCAGGCTTGGCACATTACGCTCAAATTATTCAGCGTATGCAACAACATATTAATGCGCCATTACTGGGTGAAATTCCTTATTTATTGCGTCCTGAAGAAAAAGAATTGGGACATTATTTAGATGGTGAAAAACTGCAAGAGTTTGTTTCGGTTCCTGCATTTTAATCTTTATATAAATTTTAATTTAATATCTAAGCAAAAGGGCGCAAATAGCGCCCTTTATTTTACCGAGATATTCTATTTTCAACTATGGATTGATAATTGGACGGCCTGAGTTAACATCAAGGCAACGTTGAGTATTTGGCTCCCAATACGCATTAAGATTCAAACTTTTCTCACATTTATCTTTCGCATCAAATGCGGCATCAATCTTATCAAACTCTTTTTCGGTGCGGCGGTTAACTTTAGAACGCAGCATTTTAGTCTCATCCCACTGCTCTTTATCTTGTCGCGCCTGTTCTTTATTCAACGGGTCATTACTACCATTACCGACAGAAACACAAGTGCTACCCGCAGCGCATGATGTATTAGCTGCTTGCGCCGCATTAACCCACATCAAAGGGAGGCAGAAGCAGATTGCAGCCAGACCATTTTTGATAAATTTTTGTGACGTGCTCATGTAATTTCCTTTCGTTTCAATACTCGATCTATAGCCAGAGTATAACTAATAAACAATAATGCCGTCTTTATAGAATAGTACGAAAATTTATTATTGTTTATGTACGGTTAATCCAGCAAATGTTTGGCACACTGGCATTAATTCCAGTGTATTAACGTTCATATGAGCCGGAAGTGTTGCCACCCAATAAACTGTTTCCGCAATATCTTCAGCAGTAAGGGCATCCGCGCCTTTATAGGTATTTGTGACTTTTTCATCATCACCTTTGAAACGGACATTTGAAAACTCAGTTCCACCGACTAACCCAGGCTCAATATCGGTCACACGGATTTTTTTGCCCACTAAATCTGCACGTAATCCTAAGGAAAATTGTTTCACAAACGCCTTGGTTGCGCCGTAAACGTTGCCGCCTTTATATGGCCAAGATGCAGCTGTTGAACCAATATTGATAATGTGCCCGTGATTTTTCTCCACCATACCTTGCAGCACTTCATAAGTCATATTGACTAAGCCTTTGGTATTTGTGTTGATCATGGTTTCCCAGTCATCCGGATTTGCATCAAATGCGGGTTCTAATCCTAAAGCAAGCCCCGCATTATTGACTAAAAGATCGATGTTTTTTAAGTGGGAAGGCAAATTGGCGACAGCGTGTTGAATGGCTTTTCGGTCTTGTACATCCAGAGTTAATGGATAAAATTTATCACCCAATTCTTGATGTAATGCATTTAATCTTTCAGTTCTGCGTCCTGTCCCAATCACAGTGAAGTTATGTTGAATAAATTTGCGAGCAATAGCTTCACCAAATCCTGATGTTGCGCCGGTTACTAGAATAATCATTAGGTACCTCAGGTTGTTATCGTTGTTTGTTTTGAATCATTCTAACCTTATTATTAAGGGGCTTCCAAGCCCCTATTTAGTTCTTTTACACCGATAAAATAATTAACTTATTTAGCGAGTTATAATCCATTAATCTGCTTATTTTTAGGGTATTTCAGCGTATAACTTAACGGCAACTCGACCGTTTCTTGAGGTTTAAGCGTTAAATCCCATTCAATCTTATTCTCTGTTTCATCCAATTTTCCGCCCTTATATTCAGGGTTGAGCACTTTAATATCGGTATCTCTGCTCGTCGGGAGTTGGTCGTAAACAGATAGTTTAATGTCATTTTTCCGTGTATTACGCACCTTAATTAAGAAACTTTCTTTTTGCTCAACTGTGGAGCCCATAAAGGACGGTTTTTTACGCATAGCCGCATTATTCACACGAGAAATTTGAATGTTATCATCCACGCCGAATGGAATATCGAGAGTCTCAGTTAATTGCCCTGAATTTACGTAAAAATCACCGACATAACTGTTCATAAAGTAAATATTTGCAGGGCCATTCAGTAAATTCAGTGTATCCCAGTCATCAATTTGTGCTTGCAAATAGACTTCTTCAGCCATTTTTGGTGTTGATGTATAACGATATTTTGCGTCAATATCCGCTTGCTTAATGGTAATAGATTTTGCTTTAGGGGTAGAGGCTAAGCTAAAAGGTAATTCGATGTTGTAGCTGAGATTCACGCCATTGGTATTGGTTGACACATAGTTTGCCATACCCGGGCTGCGTTTTTTTACTGTAGAGAGTTCCGCTACTGGCGCGGGTGCTGCTACTTCCATATCCATGGTCGCGGACATTTTTTCGCTCATATAGCCTTGATTATATTGATCGTAAACTGACAATAGCCATGGTGCTAAAAATGGCGGGGTGATATTGCGTGTTGGATTGGCAGAGGAAAGGGTGAGTTTAACTTTATCCCAGTCCAAGCCTGTATTTTGAATAACATCAGCTTTATAGGTAATCTTGACTGGTTTATCAATATCTTTAGCGCGAATATCATAACTTGGAGACCAACCGGCATCGGGGGTGACATACGAGATTTGCATGTTAGTGCTCAAATTTTTGGGTGTATCAACCGTCAACACAATTTGCGTCTGCTCACCAATATTATCGGGAAGAATTCCTTCAAATTTTGCCTGCAATAATGCTTGTTTCTCTGTCAATTCATCAATCTGCTGCTGATACGCTAAGTTTTCACTCAATATCGCAGACATTTGCTTGCGAATAAACTCCAATTTAGATGCGGACTGCTCAAGGGATAATGTTGTTGTTTCACCAAAAAAACGCTGATCTTTCAGTAAAGCGAGTTGGTCATCACCCACTTTTATCTTGATATTAAGCTCTGAAATTTGTTTGGTTATCGCATCTATTTGTGTTTTTAAATTTGCCACTTCACCCGTGTAGACAGGTTCCACCGCGACGGTTTGCACGTCAATTGAGCGGATCAAAACATCTTCATTATCTAAGCTAATAGAAAGGCTTTTTTGATCAAGGTGGTCAGCAACATTGGTAAAAACCAGTTTACTTTCGCCTTGCGGTAAATTAACAGTGGCGCTATTCGTTAACTCAGCACCGCGTAAAAAGATCGTGGCTTGATTGAGCTTAAGAGGGTGCAAAAGCGGTGCTGATTCAGCAAATGCTTGCCATGACGCTAACGCCGATACAAATAAAATTCCTTTGGTGAATTTGCGAGTGACAAACATATTGATACTCCATTAGCTGGATAAATTAGTTTTCTTGATAGTTTTTAATCATATTGGAATTTAATCAGTTGAGATAACAGAATAAGCTTAAAGTAAGATTCTATTTATAACGAACAATCAGAAAGATTGGCTGATCTTTTGATTAGCTGTTAAAAAAGATGTTTTGATTTATGAGGATAGATAGGAATTAAACCACCGACTTTTATAGAGGTCGGTGGCTGAGACGAAATAATATCAAGGGATAAGTATAATTGCGCCACGTGCCTGGTTGTTTGCAATTCGCTCATGAGCATAAGCTGCCTGAGATAACGGCAACGTACTGTCAATCAATGGTCTGATTAACCCTTTTTTAATAGCAGGAAGCCATCTTGAAAAATCTTCTATATCGCCAACCAATGTTCCTCGCAGCTGTTTTTGAGTGAAGAAAAAGTTACGCACATCGATTGTCGCTTGCGTACCTGCCATAAAGCCCATTGAGACAATAATGCCTTCTGGCCGCACTACATTGATTGTTTTTTGAAGAATGTCGCCACCTAAGTTATCAATTGCAACGTCAACGCCTTTCCCTTCGGTCCATTCATGGATGGCGGAAACAAAGTCCTGTTCAGAGGTGTTAATAATAAAATCGGCGCCAAATTCTTTAACTGTTTCAACAGAGTTTGAATTCTGTACTGTTGTTACCACGCGAGCACCGAGTGCTTTCGCCACTTGAATACTCATCATCCCTGTACTTGACGCACCAGCCTGCACCAGAACGGTATCTCCGGCTTTAACTTCACCAACAATTTCAACAGAACGAATAGCAATAAGTAGTGGGACTGGAAGTGCAGCGATTTGTTCAACAGGTAAATCCGTATTATCAATCAGTAACCACTGCGCAGGTACGACAATATATTCCGCATAGGTCCCTTGAGTGTGAACTCCCGGAATAGCGTAACTACTGGCAACTGTCACTGGACGAATATGTGCTTCTGACGGCTCCAGTGGATAACCAGGCATTGAAATAACACGGTCACCAACATTAAATCCAGTGACATCCTTGCCCCAATTTATAACTTGGCCAACTGCATCAGAACCTAAAATATGGGGAAAGGTGATATCGGGTGAAATTTCACCTAAACGTACATAATGGTCAAGTCGGTTAGTGCCAATTGCCAGTGTTTTAACGAGCACTTCGCCTGAACCCGGTTGAGGCATTTTTAACTCTTCATATTTTATTTCTTCAGGGCCACCAAATTGATGAATTACTGCAGCTTTCATACTTTTATCTCCAACTTATCGTGAATTTTCGTTTTTCTAAGATCGGTTACGGTCTCCCCGCCAACTCCCCAGTTATCGGTTTTGATTTCATCAATTACGACAAAAACAGACGATCTCGGCTTGCCAAGAACCTGATTGAGCAGGGTGGTTGCACCTTCAATGAGGCGTTTTTTTTGATCGTCGGTGACACCTTCATCTGTCACTTTGATATTGATATAGGGCATTTTATTATTCTCTGTAGTGCCATCGACTGATTACAGAAGTTGGCGTTGTTGTACTGATGTTGCCTATGACAATAATTCATTACTTAAAATTGAAAAATAACCGCAGTGTTATTATAGTTTATACATTATGTAACTAATCTTTCAGGTGGCTATGCAACGCTATTTTGATGATATGCAAATGGGCAGTATCGAATTGTTCTGCCTTACCGTAGAAACCGGTAGTTTTACAGCGGCGGCTAATGCAGCTGGCGTTACACCAGCGGCTGTCAGTCGTTCTGTTGGCCGACTTGAAAAAAGATTGCAAACCCGATTATTTGTTAGAACGACACGCAGTATGCGAACAACCGACACGGGGCAACAATATTATTTGGATTGCAGAAATGCGCTGAATCAGCTCATTGAGGCCGAAAACAAAATCTCTGGGGAACATCAGGTTCCAGTAGGGATACTTCGGATTAGTGTTCCAACACTCTATGCGCATTATCGATTACTCCCTCGATTAAATCAGTTCTGTTCTCTGTATCCTCAGTTGAAAATAAATCTGGAGGTCAGTAATGAAAATATTGATTTTTCAGAGGATAACTATGATGTTGCTATCAGAGGAAGTGAGTTACATGATTCAGGATTAATTGCCCGTCGCCTTGAGGATGCTGAACTCATCATTGTGGCGGCACCTTCATATTTGCAGCAGCATTCCACACCCCATGCACTTTCTGACCTCATGCATCATGAATGTATTCAGTATTCCTTACCCAGTAGCGGTAGAAAAATACCGTGGACATTTCGTTCACAAGGGAATGTTGTAAAAGTAGAGACGACAGGGCGTTTGTTATGCCAGCAGGATTTTTTGGCCACTCTGACATTAGTGAAAAATGGTGCTGGCCTTATGCAAGTATATCGATTTACTGTCGAGCAAGAATTGCAACGCGGTGAGCTGGTAGAAGTTTTGCAAGAGTACGCAGGAACAACGCGTCCGTTTATTTTAATTTATCCCTATGCCCGTTATATTCCGTTGAAAACAAGAAAGTTTATTGAGTTTATGACGAGTAATGAATCGTAATGAAAGATAAGATTTCATCACTGATCGCCATGACTGTTGCAACTGTGTAAGTATTTCAGTAGTCTTAACTCTTTCGGAGATAGCGCATGTCCGTTACAGATTCTCTACTTGCTTACACTCTCGCAGCAACACTTCTCACCATAACTCCGGGTCTTGATACCGCACTCATTCTCCGTACCGCGGCCGTTGAAGGTGGCCGAAAAGCCTTCCATGCAGCGTTAGGCATTGATGTTGGCTGTTTTATCTGGGGCGCATTAGTGGCCTTTGGTTTGGGGGCTTTATTAGCGGTTTCTGAACTTGCTTATACATTGCTGAAATGGTGCGGGGCAGCCTATCTTTTCTGGTTAGGCATTCAATTGTTACTACGACCACGACAACAATTTAGCTTGAGTCAAGAAGTAAAAAATCCTGCAAGCAATTGGTTCCTAAGAGGGATGTTGGGTAATGTGCTTAACCCCAAAATGGGCATTTTCTATGTTTCATTTTTACCGCAGTTTATTCCAACCGGACATTCTCCTATAGGCTGGACATTTCTTCTGGTTACTATACACGTAGTGATTGGCACGCTGTGGTCATTAACGCTTATTGCCGCAACTCGGTATGCTTCTGGAATTTTGAAAAAGCCAGCGGTGGTTAAGTGGATGGATCGCGTGACCGGATTGTTGTTTCTATTGTTTGCCGCAAAATTGGCGATAAGTCGAAGATAGTTTGAAAGCAGGGGAACGCTGAAATAAAACACCCGTTTGCAGGTGTTTTATCTTATTAGGCTGATGTTATTTACTCTTCGAAATACCAATATCCCTGATTGATAAATTCGGTCAACTCAGCGACAAAAATTGGGTTCTCCAATGCTTCACCGAGCTCATTCATTCCGACTTCCGTAAGCTGGCATAATGCGTCGGCACCCTTTATTTCTGAGGTATCCCAACCATCTGAATTCACGAAAAAATAATCTCCGATGCGCATAACACGCAACCCACTTAGTCGTATCAATTTTTCACCGGCATTCAAAGTGCTCAGTACTTCTTCCGGCTGATACGGCGGTTCTGCAGGGGCAATATCCAGCTCATGGCGAGGGGTGGTTGCAAAACGGCCTAACCACTGTTCAAAATCACCGGGCTTGTTGACCATTTCAATCATCATTGCTCGTAGGCGTTCAACCTCATGAGATTCCATGGTTCCTGCATTTTTACTGACTTTCAGGTCAGGATCGCCATAATTTATTCCGCCCAAATCCTGTTCCAGCGCATAGTCTGCAAAACTACTCAGCAAATCGCGCCCAGTCGGGCCACGAAATCCGACAGAATAGTTCATGGTATCTTCGAAGGTGAAACCATCGTGAGGGAATCCCGGCGGAATATACAGAATATCGCCCGGCGCCATTTCTACATCAATAATCGGCTCAAACGGGTCGACATGCAATAATGCTGGATGTGCGCAAAACTGACGCATGGGAAGGGCGTCACCGACTCGCCAGCGGCGGCGTCCCATTCCTTGGATGATGAAAACATCATAGTTATCAATGTGTGGCCCAACACCACCGCCAGGCACCGAATAGGAGATCATCAAGTCATCAAGACGCCATTCAGGCAGTACGCGGAACGGTTTCACCAGTTCAGCGGCAGGCATATGCCAATGGTTGACGGCTTGCACTAGCAGCGACCATCCTTTTTCGCCTAATTCGCTGTAGTCCTCAAACGGGCCATGGCTCGCTTCCCATTTGTTATCAATAAAACTGACTAGGCGGCTGTCGACTTCCGGTTCCATCGCCAAACCGGCCAGTTCATCTGGAGTGATAGGATCGACAAAATCAGGAAATGCATTTTTCAATACAACGGGTTTTTTCTGCCAGTATTTTTCTAAAAATTCAGGCCAGTTAAGATTCAGTTTGTTAGCCATGTGACCACATCTATATGAGTAAATATAGCCAGTCATTATAGAAGTAATGTACCGCTATATTTTTGTTTGGCGTCAAACGTAGGGTGATAACTTTTGAGAGTAGTCTGTGCTTTAGTATTTTGGATGCTTCATTTGCTATTAAATAAAATCTTAACTTATTCATAATGCATTGAGGTGATCTGTCATTTAAAAGTACCGATGACAAAATGGGTAAGGAAGTTCAATCGTCAAAGTTAACAACGCCAGTATGATCCCCAAGCTCACATTTTAAATCTCATGGAACTTTAACTGGCGAACATGAAGCGACGGCTAAAAGCTTAATTGGTCATAGATAAAAGGCAGTTTAAGCGATAAACGAACCAACACGATTACGCTGGATTCCTTCATTTCACACTTAGGTTCGCATAATGCATATTATGTTAAATTGAATTAATGGGACACAATAACCAATAACTTCATGAGATGGACCCTTTCAATGATACTTATCAGAAAAAAGCTGACACAAAGATTTTAGCTCATCTGCTGAGATCAATAGCGAACATCACAAGTGATCCCCGCACCCCGGAATTCAGGCCGGGTAATGCCATCAGTGAGAAATACACGAACTGGTCCAGAGCCAAATTTGGTAATGGCCGGTACCGGTTATTCTTCCGATATAATTTCAGCCAAAAAATCATTGTTCTGGCATGGGTTAATGATGACAGCACACTGCGCACTTACGGCAGTAAAACGGACGCCTATAAAGTATTCGGTAAAATGCTGAAAAAAGGTCATCCACCGGATGACTGGGATGCGCTGCTTAAAGCCGCGAAGTAAATAATATCGGGGTTCTTTCATAGAACCCCAGCCTTTTATTGCTTGCTAGAAAGTATCACAAATCTGCTTCCCGATTTAGCCGTAAAGGCCAATGAAATCATTCTTGAGGATCATCAAATTCAGACTGGGTTTGATGATGAAATTAATGAACGTAGGTACTGGAAAATTGAAGGGTTTTCTAAAGTTCCCTGTGGCGGCACACACGTCAGATCCACAGCTGAAATTGGTACCATTCGGTTAAAAAGAGTGAATATCGGCAAAGGAAAAGAACGGGTCGAAATATATCTTAATGATTAATACCAAAGTATTTCGCAAACGCCCTACGCCCTTTTTCACTGATAGTCACTTCTCTATAACCCGCATGCCTGAACAGCCAGCCTTGCTTTTCGGCATGCACAAGAAAAGCCGCACCAACTTGGCCGCCTAAATGAAAACGTCGCTCACTCCAATCTAAACATGGGCAACAAACCTTTGTTGAATGCTTGAAATTAAAATCGAACCCCATTTTTCTAAAGCTCTCAATACCTAATAACGTAATCTCGGTTCCATTCTCAGTGAGCCAGTTTTGCTGCCTAAGTGCATCATAAATATGAACGGCCACTTCACCGGCCAAGTGGTTATAACAAGTTCGAGATTTTCTTAAGTTCGGCGGTGTCATTATTTTGGCTTGAGAGGCATTGCTTGCAGATAATCCCATGATACTTTCAATCATATTGGCAACGCTTTCATTCGCAATTCGAAAATAGCGATATTTTCCTTGGGAAATAACCGTGATCAGTTGGTTGTCCAATAACTTTGTTAAGTGACTGCTCGCGGTGATGCTGAAATTTCCGCAACTACGCCCAGCTCCGTTGCTGTCCACGCCCTTCCATCCATTAAAGCGCACAGTATTTTTACCCTAGAACTATCAGAAATAGCCGCTCCAATCGCGGCTATAGATAATTCTAATGTGGTGGTATCAGTCATTGTTGGTGTTTTTATGGTCATTCAAAAAATTCTCTACCGCCCAAGGACGCGTGATTAACTCAGCAATATCCACTTTATCGGTAATCAGTATTAACTGATTAGCATGGTCGCTATATTGCACTAAAATATTCACATCATGATCCGCTAATATTTGTGCTATTTCCCCTAGCTCCCCCGGCTTTTCCTGTCTTAATTTACGAATAATCGGTTTGTTAATTTCGACAGATAATCCCATCGATTCTAAAACAGTTTTCGCTTTTATCCCATCCTTAACAAGAAAATGTGCATGGCTTTTCCCATCGACGGTAAATACTCCGCCACCTTCCAAACCCACATGGTTATTACCTAATGTTTTTCCTAACAGCGCCAATTGCCCTGGTTTGCCGTCTAAAACCACATGAATATCAAACATTATTATTTATCCTTTTCAAACGCATATTCTCGAACCATATTAACAATACTGATTTTGTAGAAATCAAAAATCGTTTCGCGGCCTTCTTGTTGAGCATCCATGTGCAAAATATTTTGTTTCCATTGCAAAACTGCCGATTCGCTTTCCCACCATGACAGTGACAATATCTTGCCCTCGTTCGATAAGCTTTGAAAACGCTCGATTGAAATAAACCCTTCAATATCGCTCAGTAACGGCTTTAATTTTTCTGCTAAAGATAAATAACGTCCCTGTTTATTCGGTGCAATACGTGCTTCAAATATCACTGCGATCATTTTATGTCTCCTTGTTAACCGTTAAATAGGTTATCAATCTCGTATTAATATCACTTCGATAACCATCGAAATGACAAACATTGAGCGCAATAATAGCCATAATTTACTGAAAGCCTTGCTCTGTATTTTCCTTAGCTCCCCTAAAAATAATCCGTATAGGTTATTGTTATTTAATTGATTACCCTTTAAGCAATACTCATCAATTCAAAAGTGAACCCTATATGGCATTAATTTTAGTGATCTTTTTTTTTGCGGGATTTGTTAAAGGCGTTATTGGACTAGGCTTGCCAACACTATCTATGGGTTTGTTAACAACGGTCATGGAACCTGCTGTTGCCGCAAGTATTCTGATTATTCCATCTTTCGTCACCAATATATGGCAGCTTATGATTGGTGGTAAGTTTTTAAACTTAGCTCGACGATTTTACTTATTTATTATCGCTATTTTTATTGGCACTGTTTATAGCCCATTACCAAAATTGAGCTCAGCATCAGAATGGGTATTTCCTGCACTGGGTCTGATATTAATCATTTATGGACTGGTGGCCATGTTCCTCCCTAAATCGTCAATATCGAGTAAAAATGAACGATGGCTATCCCCACTAATTGGTTATATCACTGGGGTTATTACCGCAGCCACGGGGGTTTTTGTTATCCCTGCCGTTCCTTATTTACAATCATTAAATCTTAATAAAAATGAATTAATACAAACATTAGGTCTCGCGTTTACCACGTCAACAATTGCGTTAGCCATCTTATTAATAAGGGAAAATAGTAGTGAGACTATAGATTATTACACCTCTTCAATTGCACTTATTCCAGCAATTATTGGTATGTACGCAGGTCAATATTGTAGAAATTTGATTAGTGAAAAAATATTTAGACGCTGTTTTTTCTTTGGATTAATCGCATTGGGCGTTTATATGTTATTCAAGTAAAAACTTAACAAACTCATCCATATAACTCGGTAATTCATCAAATCTTCGGGCGCAAATATACAGTTTGCGCTTTGCCCATTCATCAGATAAAGGGATGATATTTCCTGGATATATTCCGATAAACCGAGATATTACTTGTCTCGGTAAAATGGCATAGCCAAGCCCTTCACTCACTAATTGCATCACCGCATCCATTGTTGCTAAACGCATACGATAATTTAATGTAGTTCCCAAGTTTTGTGCATGATGGTCAATATAATCCTGCAAAGCATTGCCTTGAGAAAGCCCAATAAAATCATGATGGTCAATTTGGCTGAGTGAAAAGATGTTTTGATCATTTAAATCGTTAGATTTAGATAATGGCGCGAAAACAACCAAGTGGTCATCACACAAGAACTTAAATTCCAAGTCATATAATGACGACGGATTTGCAACAATCCCTAAGTTTGCCATTTGATTATTGAGGCTACTGATGATTTTTTCACTCGGCATTTCACGGATCCCAACGCTAATATTCGCGTATTTTTGCAGATAGTCCGCTAATTTTTTTGGAAGAAAACCAGCTTGTGCTGAAGAATTGCATAATAAATCAATATACCCTCGTAGACCTTGGCTGTATTGTCGCAATTCACTGCGCATATGGTCGATTTGCAATAGCACCTGATTCGCATGATTTAATAATGCCAACCCTGCATTTGTCAGTTTTATCCCCGACGAAGAGCGCGTCAATAATAAAACACCAAGCTCATTTTCCATACCTCGAATACGTTCACTGGCTGATTGCAAACTTAAATTAGATAAATTGGCCCCTGCTGTAATACTCCCAGCTTTGTGGGTATTTACAAATAACCGTAAATCAACCATATCAAAACGCATAATCGCTCCGAAAATGTTTATAACCCATACTTAGGCTAAGTTTTAGCATCATAGCTCATCAGCAAGTCTTGATATCCGCGAACTGGCCTCATCGATGTGAACGCGTAACGTTTGTAAGCATAAAGCAAAGTTTTCAGAAAAACAGTCGCAATCATTGGCTAAAGTAAAAAACGTCTCAGCTAATTCCAACGCTTCCCGCCAAGTTTTTCTACTGATCCCCTCAAGTAGTGTTACTGACCTAAGAGTATTGACGATTTCACCACCCGACTTAGGCGCAAACCCCATAGGTAGGATATCGTAAGCTGGTGCAAGATGGTATGGACGGCCATGGCTACTAATAAACGATAGATTACCATGATGCATATCGGTATTACCGATAAGCATACCAAATGCCCAAAGCCGTGCTGTACTGGTGATAGCATCGGGATGTACATGTTTTTGCTTAACTAATTCATTAACCAACACAGGCCAAGGCTCCCTTGCCCGCCCTACAAATTCTGCATCCAGAGCTTGTAAAGAAAAAAGCCCTCGACGGCCGAGTAAACCAATGCGATCGAATCGAGGAATTTCAAGGAAGCGTTGACCTTCAAAATCAAACACCTCTGTTTCTACTCCCAGCACTTTTAATGCTAGATGCTCAGCTTGTAGCAGATCACGCCAACGTTCACTTACAGGGTTATCATCGAGAGCCGTAAATTTTACGATGACATGACCTCGTTCAGTGTAAGTACAAAATTTTGGTTGCTCACCGCCTGCGGATGAACCAGGAGCCTCACCCGAGCTAACCGCTCGCGCTAATGTTGGATACACCGCGGCTCGATCAACAGGAGTTGGTGCCTGCATTTCCAGAAATTGGTTTCTTGCCTGTTCCCCAATTAATAAGTTTCCTACTGCATCATGCCCATGAGCGAGCAAGGCTCTTATAATATCGGAGTCTGACCAGCGATCTGGGTTTGGCGATATTCCAAGTTGCGTTGAATAGGCGGATGCATAAGCTCGACCAAGGTATCCTTGTGGGCGCATATCAAATAGCCACCATGGTAAGCCATCACTATAAAGGCATACTCCATCAACCTGCTCCATAACAAATCCATCTGGATAAACAGGAATCAACTGACCTAGAGGTCGTAATGTTCCTTCTTCTGTGATGCGATAAATAGGAGCAGAATTAAACCCTCGAAACGTATCACGCAATGCATATTGAATAGAGGATGCAGCACCAATTCGGACAATATCGTCACCTAATACTTTTAGCGCTCGAGACAAAGTTGGCTGACTAATATTCATTATATCAGTTATTTGCCTTGCTGTTGTTGGTCCGTTACGGAGTAACTGACGTATCATCTCAGAGCGATTGGTCATGGTATTAGCCGCTTAATGAATAAATAAATGAATAGATGAATGAATAGATAATTTAGCAGCTATTTTCAGTATTGTCATCTTTCTGAGATCTCTAACTTTTGCTCTATCAATCATCCTGATATTCAGGATCCTGTATCAAAAATTATCTGATTTTTAAAATGAGCTTGATTATTTATATTGTCGTCTATCCCAAGATAAACAAAATAATTAAGGTTTAGATATGATTACCGCTATCGTAAAAGCGACTATTTTAGCTGATAAAAAAGATGAACTTAGGCGTATTGCAGACATTTTACAGTATGAATATTCACATAAAGAAACTGGCTGCCTTCAATATGAATCCTTTATTGATGGAGAAACATTTATCACGATTGAGCGCTGGGAAAACCAAGACGTTCTGGATATTCATTTAGCACAAGAACATGTCAAAAAATATGTTCCGTTAATGAAAGCATGCATTGAAAATGGCTTATTCAATGTGCAATTTATTCGTGGTGGTGAATTCAGTTTTATACAAATTTAATGTGCCAATCCTTTCGCGTGATGGAAATCTGTCTTTATATAAAAACTATCTTCATACAGAAGCCAATCTTCATCACGCGATGATTTTATCCGCAACAAATTCGGTAATCGTGTGATACAGCGATGCTACCGCTTCAGACATTTTTTCTTCAGCTCGATGCAAGTTAACGCCCATATACCCAACGTCTGGTAACTCAAATAAATCATAGAGTTGTAACGATGAAGGTACGCCAATTTCAGTTCTTAATGTAATACCTAAACCCGCCGCGGCAGCCGCCCATATTCCACTTAAACTTCCGCTAGTGAAGGCAATTCTCCATGGAATACCTGCTTTATCTAAAGCCATAATGGCTTTCATGCGCATAAGGCATGGCGCATCAAAGACCAATAGCGGTAACGGTATATTATTGTTCAGATAATATGAAAGATCGAACTTCGGGGAGCCAATCCAACGTAGGGATAATTGACCTAAAGACTCACAAAATGCCGTTTCATCATTACCATGCCAACAAAGCACGAGATCCAGTTTATTCTCTAATATTGACCGAATAAGCGGTGGGTTTTGCGTGACTGTTGCTGATATTTGCACATCAGGATGCGCGCGAGAAAATTGGCTCAGCACCGGCGGCAAAAGTACTTCACCAAAATCCTCTTGAAAACCGACCCGCACTTCCCCTTGAAGGCCACATGCAGCTAAAGCAGAACTCGCTTCATCATTTAACTCTAACAACCGGCGTGCATAGCTAAACATGATTTCCCCGCGCGGTGTTAGCACTAAATTTCGACCTGATTTTTGAACTAAATCAGTGCCAGCTTGTTGTTCAAGTTTTTTCAATTGAGCGCTAATGGAAGATGTAGAACGCCCTAACCGCGCAGCCGCTAATGCAAAGCTGCCTAATTCAATCCCTGTAACAAAGGAACGTAAAGCGTCAGAATCAAAGGTGAGCGGTCTTTTCGGCATTTAATCATCCTGATAATCAGTATTATTATTTAATAATAATTCATTTTTATGAAACGATAATAACCACTGAATCGATATTTTTAAAGGAAGAAGCACAGACAACGCAATCATCTGTCTCGTCATTGACTATTTTGGTGTACATTTATCAAAGTAATTCCAAGTCCGAATTTATCTCCATTAGCTATAGGATACTCATTTCAAGGTCAATCATCATGAAAACGCTCACTATTACTCGCGTTGCTGAATTAACCGGCCTTACCTCTGCAACTATTCGCTTCTATGAAAGCAAAGGTTTGATTCAACCGATTGGCCGAAAAGGTTTAACTCGGTTGTATGCCCCTGAAGTTCTTACTCATCTTTCCCTTATTATTCTGGCTAAACAGGCTCAATTTTCACTGGATGAAATAGCAAACATGCTAAATCGCCTGCCAGAAAATGGAATTGAACGCCCTATTTTGCGAGAAAAAATAGATGAAATTGATCAGAAAATCCAAGAACTCCAAAAGCTTAAACAAGGGTTACAGCATATCGAACAGTGCTCAGCAGATAACCATTTACAGTGCCCTAAGTTCCAAAAAATTCTCTCTACCAGCTTAAAACAAAATATCGCAAAATTGGCCAAAAACCTCGCTTGACTTAAAGTTAACTTGAAGTTGTATCATCCGGCATATTCGTTTTCTCCCTCTACTATTGTTGATTTTTATGAACAATAAGGAATGATTATGCCTCGCTCAGTTTTTTGGCTCGCCGCCGCTCTCGCATTATTTACAACGGGTAATGCCCTCGTTCTTTCTGTTGCTGTGCTGATTGGTTCGCAATTAGCGGATGACCCAGCCTATGCAACCATCCCTCTATTGTCACAATATATTGGCTTGATTTTAGCCTCCATTCCCATGGCGCATTTCATGATGCGATTTGGCCGTCGAGCTGGCTTTATGTTGGGAAATATTGGTGGATTAATGGGCGCAATTTTCGCTATTTCAGGTATTTACACTCAAAGTTTTTGGCTATTTTCTCTGGGAACTTTTTTTACAGGTATCGCGATTGGTACAGCTCAACAATATCGCTTCGCCGCTTTAGAAGAAGCACCAATTGCTCTGCGTGCAAAAGCCATCGGATTAGTCATGAGTGGTGGTATTGTCGCGGTATTAGTAGGGCCTACATTAGCGATGTCAACACGCACACTTATTGCCCAATATCCATTTATGGGCACCTTCGCGGCACTGACGATCATTTATATTTTGGCATTTATACTTTTATTAATGATCCCGTTAACAACTCAGCGTAAAACGACATTTTCTGCAGATGTTCCACAAGCGCGTTCATATTCAAAACTCTACTCTCAACCATTACTTATTTTAATCGCTTTCGTTAGCGCAATAAGTTATGCCTTGGTCGTTTACATGGTCGGCGCATTTCCATTGGCAATGAAAGCTCAAGACTTTACATTCACTTCCATCGCCTTTGTTTTCCAATGCCATATTTTAGGTATGTTTGCCCCTTCCTTTTTTACAGGACATTTGATCAGTCGCTTTGGCGTAAAACCTTTCTTGTGGTTGGGAATAGCCTGCCTGATGGTGGCGAATTTATTAAATTTAACGGGGGCCAGTTATACGCACTTTTTAATATCAATGACACTAGTAGGACTTGCCTGGAACTGTATTTTAATTGGCACCACACACTTATTACCGCGAACATACCGCGATCATGAACGAGGTAAAATACAGGGAATGACCGATTTTCTTATTTTTGGTTTTGGTGCTATTGGCAGCTTATTAGCGGGAGTCGCCTTTTATTTTGTCGGCTGGCAAGTGACCAATATGATTGGATTTATTGTTGGCGTGGCTATTTTTTCCGTGATGCTATTGCTTCGTCGTAGTATGAGTGAAACACCCGAATTGGCTAAATCTTAGTGTAAAAATAACCGCCTCGAACCTAAATTCATCGAGGCGGCTAACCTTCACTATTTCATTTTTGGTAGGAAGCTTATATCCATATAATATTTATTGGCATTATTCTTATCGAGGTAAATTGTGACTGTTTCTCTATCAATATATGGCGATGGGTCAAAATAAATATTTTCACTCTTATAACGCTTGATTGTATTCGTGCTTTTATCATGCACATCCGCCAAAATTTGGTATGGCGACTGCTTGTTTATCTGGATCATCGTATTTTCTTCAACCCCAGTAATTTTTACTTGGATTGGTGTACCTTCACGTAATAAGCGCGTATTTTTCTTTTTACCTACCATACCAAAAGCAAACGGAACACCGCCAATTAATGTAAATACAACGCCGAAAATACCACAAAAAATACTTAACGCGTAAATTCCAAAGAAAGAATTAATCACCGCATCATGGGGGTTAGTTGGATCATACAACACATCAATAGATTGCCCTATGCTGCCACGATAGCTACTGCTACCCATGGAAGAGCGAAATTCAATTTTTTGATTATCTTGCGTCGTAAATTCAATAATCGGGAAATAGCTTTTTGATTTATCCTCTGAAACACTGACATCCAGATCAGTCACAATCCCTGTTGTTTCTACCCCATTTTTTGTCATATTCATGCTGGAATAGAGCGAGAATGCGGTACCAAGCAGAAATAGGATCCCAATCACTAAAAAAACCGTAAATATGATATTTTTAATCTTCACCCTTGTATTCCTTTAGTTGAGTTTTCATTGGCTTCTATTATGGAACAAATCAATAATTAATTTCAGATAAGTGTGAATTAATGGTGATATTTAAGACTGTTTACCGTACTGATGGAAATTTACCCATATCCCATAAATAACTAAACCACCAAAGAAAAATGGCACCGTCATGGTAAGTTCTAAATAAACGAAGCGGTTAAAGTGAAAATTGGGTAATTTGGGTGTGAGGTAATAGGCAATCGGCAGTGCGAATAGTAAGGAAGCAGTCCCAATCCCTATTATCTTTTTGAGTTTTTGGTTATCAATGTTTTGCTGTACTTTTGTCTGCTTTCGATAATATCGCCAATATTGATAACTTAAATAGAGCAAACCTAGTAATGAACCTGAATGTTGTAAAACTTTATAGATAGCAATTTCTTGTTTATCAGTCATGGATAAATTGAATTGCAAAAATGACCATGACCGCACCATCGTGCCCGTATCATGAGTAAAAGAGTCCCAAACAATGTGCGTTAATGCGCCAATAAAGAAAGATATAGCGAGAATACAAATACTGAGGATAGACCAGGCCTGTGTTTTTTTAATCACAAAAGGTATAACGGTTGATAATGGCGAAGCCAGCTTCAGAATAATGACATAAATAATAAAGCAAAGAGGTAACCCAATAGATAGCCATCCCACAATATGATGAGCTTCTGAAGCTAATCGATACAATCCAAACGAATATAATAAATCTGGGCTCAAACTCCCAAGGATCATCGCAGGTAAACTTAGCCATTTTCCCAAGAAAGAATGCTTAATAGGAAAAACAACAGCAGGATGAGAAAACGTCCATGGCATCAATTATTATCCTTCTATGACCATCTGGTATGCATCACATTCTAAATGTTGCCGTTCCAGTTCACTATACGATAATCCTGAAATCCCCTTCCTCCATCCGCACTCCCCAAATAGCGGTTTTACGAAATAATTTGCGAGTAGTTATATTTAGTTCAGTAGAATCGACTTATTGAATGATTCTCATTTAATTATATATTGCCTGAATTGATACCTTCCGTTGATAATAAGCGCGGTTTATTTCCTATGCATACACAAAATCAACTGTTTTATACGTGGTTTAAAGGGTTTTTATATGAAATACAGTAAATTAGCAACACTTATCACAACTCTGGCAGTCGCAGGCGTAGCTAACGCGGCAGAAGTTTATAACAAAGACGGCAACAAGTTTGATGTCTATGGACAAGTTGATGTTCGCCACTATATCGCCGACTCAAAAAGTGGTGAAGATGGTGATGATTCACGCGTTCGTTTAGGATTCCGTGGTGATACTCAAATCAACGACCAACTCACAGGTTATGGCCGTTTTGAATGGGAAACTCCAACCAACAAATCAGAAAGTGACCATGAAAATCAAAACCGTTTAGCTTATGCCGGTTTAAAATTCGCTGATTTTGGTTCTTTGGATTACGGTCGCAATTATGGTGTGAACTACGATGTCAATGCATGGACTGACGTTCTCCCACTTTGGGGCGCGGATACCATGGATCAAGAAGATAATTTCATGATGGGACGCAACCGTAACTTGTTGACTTATCGTAACAATAACATGTTCGGCTATGTTGATGGCTTAAGCTTTGCCTTGCAATACCAAGGCAAAAATGGCGATCAGAATAAATCCTCTGGTGAAGATGCACTAAAAAATAACGGTGATGGTTATGGTTTATCAACCGCTTATGAATTAGGTTACGGCGTCACCTTAGGGGGAAGCTATGCAAACTCAAGTCGCACACCAAGCCAGCGTGATGGTGCTATTGGAGCAAAAGGCGAACGCGCGCAAGTGTGGAACGTCGGGGGTAAATTTGAGTGGGAAGACCTTTACATCGCAGCTATGTATGGTCAAGCACTGAATGCAACTCGCTACGGAGAAGATGATGCCGAAGCCGTTGCTAATAAAACAGAAAACTTAGAAGTTGTTGCGACTTATACCTTAGATTTCGGTTTAACCCCTTCAATTGGTTATAACCAATCTAAAGGGAAAGATCTTGGCGAATATGGCAGCAAAGATTTAGTAAAATACCTGGCTGTTGGCGCAGCTTATGAGTTCAACAACAACATGTCCGCCGTCGTTGATTACAAAATTAACTTATTGAATAAAAATGAGTTCACTCGTGATCACAACATCAATACTGATAATGTCTTAGGTCTGGGTTTAGTGTACCAGTTCTAATCTATATCTCGAAAGTGGCGCTATCTTCAGTATTAAAGATAGTGCCATTTTTTTGCTTTTATTCTTATTAGCCTTGCTTCAGATAGTCATCGTCTTCAAGCACCCAAAGCGGTTCTATGTCGCTGTCCTTCTTAATGACTAAAGAAGGATCAGAACGTAAACATGCACCACCATAATGCCCTCCCACAGTGAATGTGCAGACCTGAATATAACGTTCTGCCACTTTCGGTAAACACCATAATTGCTGATAAACATTCTCTTGATGGGCAAATTGCCCACAAGTTTCATCCAGAATATCGTCTTGATGATCAACCAGACCAATATTATTACCACAACGCCCTGCGATAGGCTTCACGGCATACCCTGTTTGGCGTAGCTCATCGTTAATTTCAAAATCCGTATCCAATAAATATGGATGATGCGGGAACAGTGACCATAGAATCGGCAGGATTGATTTATTTCCAGGGATCACCGTCCATAACGGTTCAAAAACACGAATTTCTGGACGCAACAGCACATCAATCAGCCGGACATCATTATGATGAGGGTGACCGGTTAAGATAGGTAGACCAGAAAGGTCACTTTCGCTCTCTTGGCGTAACTGCTCCAGAGCGGTTTCCCATGCCCATGTTTTCCATACACATTGAAGCACTCGCCCTTCACCATCCACCACTTGGCCAGTTTCATTCCAAACCAACTCATCCAAACCATGGATGATTTTGCATTCAAAACCTGCTGCCGTGATGGATTGAGCCATAAATAGCGCATGATAATCCTCTTCACTATCTTTATCTTGCATGATGTGAATAAACGGTTTTGCAGTAGTGTGTTTCCATGTATCCGTAAGTAACTCTTGCAGACGCCCACCTGGATTCCAGCCAGTGCTGAGCCCCCCTATTTTTGCCCACTTATCAATAATTAGTCCTGTTTCAGTGTGGCAAGATGCTGAATCCGCATTGTATTCATAAACTTTCAACCCTCGATGGTCCATACAAAAATCAAGGCGACCCGTTACCATATCATGACGGCGGTTTTGCCATGATAAACGCAAACGTGGCCAGAGAATTTCGGGGATATTGAAAAGTTTCAGTAAGTTGTCATCTTTGAGGACTTTTTCAGTCGCATGCAAATACATCAGATGAACTTCATTTGTTGCCTGCATTAGTTGATTTTCGGCAGTACTGGAAATCGTGAAATATTCATGGGGATTGGCATTCAATTTATGCCCATGGTTAGCCTTTATATAAGCTAATTCAATCGGGTTAGATTCATCTAACCAGCTTTGATTGAAGTTGATTTGGCTACCCAACTGAGCCGCGTGCAGCTCCATTAATTGTGGATTAATTTCAGGTTCTTTATAAGCATACTGGTTATTATCCGTTTGTATCATCCAACCGAGGATCGTCGTATCGGTGAATGTATCAGACAATGTATAACTTCCATTATCGACGCTTAGAGGGAGTTCTCGGGTCCACTGCTGTCCGGCAGGAAGTTTATGGTGTAAAACATTTTGTTCCACAATTCGCACTTTATTCTCAAGCACATGAGTGATCACAGCAACATGCCCAGTATGCTCAAATTCACCACCTTCCGCCCAAATCAGTAAACTTCCTGCAGTGGGTTTCATTTGGCTGCCATTTTGATACGCGCGCAATGGCAAGATACCGTCATCCACTACATGACGTAAGAAACGTAATGAAAAAATCTCATATGCCATGCCAACATCGGTGAATACCACACCATAATTGAGATAGAGAAAGCGACGAGCGAATTCAACGCATTGCCATTTATATCCCATATATTCATTATTGATATAACTGCGAAACGAGATATCGTCCCGTTCACCTAAATCGGGAATGGAACTGTAATTGGAAGAGTAAATTGCAACACCACCGGGGGCGTAGCCAAGTAAAGTGCCAAACGGTTCGTGTTCTTCTGTCATGACCAGACTCCTATTACAGCTCACTGATATTATTTAAATTGCAATTATAAGAATGCTAATAATCAGTATACGCTTGTAATAATCAAAACACTGTGTTTTTTCATGACATAAAAAAAGCACCTACTTAATAGGTGCTTTGTGGTGTTGATGTTGAATTTACGACAAAAAACTTGCTAGCGATAACCGCGAGTATGGTTATTAGATGACCAGTTGTAAGTCGCATTGCTTCCAGTTACGCGCTCTTTTTTCTTCTGGGTTCTTAAGGCTTTGGCTTCTTTTTCAACTTCAGCCGAGATTTCGGTAATGATCAATTTTTTGACTTTGCTTTCTTCTGAATTGGTCAACTCGCGCCCTAAACTTTTACGCTCTTGAGCCAGTCGTTGCCTCACCCGCATTCTTTGCGTTTCAGTCATCTCTTGCAGTGTTAGGGTTTTCATGTCATTACTCCTTCGAAAGTTGAAAGACGACTTCCAATATAGCACTCCGTTCTCTTTTCGTCCCAGATAAGGTGCCATCATCCCTATTTAGGAGTATAGTAGCCTTTATCGAAATCCGAATTGATATGAATCATTTTATTTATTATGGAATTAGCGCTCTCCACACCCGAAATTCGCCAGATCCTTGCTTCTGACACCCCAATCATTGATGTTCGTGCCCCCGTTGAATTTCAACAAGGTGCCATGCCATCGGCACTCAATTTACCCTTAATGAATGACGATGAACGCACCGCCGTTGGAACCTGTTATAAACAAAAAGGTTCCGATAAAGCAGTTGAGTTGGGTCATCAATTAGTCTCTGGTGAATTACGTGAAAATCGAATTAATGCGTGGAAAACAGCGTGTCAACAACATCCAGAAGGTTATCTTTGCTGCGCTCGCGGCGGAATGCGCTCCCATATAGCCCAACAATGGTTAAAAGAAGCGGGCATTGAGTACCCACTTATCAATGGTGGCTATAAAAACTTACGCCAAACGACTATTGATGCAATTGACGAATTAGCTCAGCGTCCAGTCATATTAATTGGTGGTTGCACTGGGAATGGCAAAACGCTATTAGTTCAAAGGCTTGAAGATAGTATTGACCTAGAAGGTATTGCTCATCATCGAGGCTCTTCCTTTGGTCGTACTTTAGAAGCCCAATTTTCACAGGCTACATTTGAAAACCATTTAGCGGTTTCTATGTTAAAAAAAGCCCCTAATCACAACCGGTGGGTACTTGAGGATGAAGGACGTGCCATTGGGGTGAACAGCCTTCCTGATTCACTACGCCAAGCAATGGAAGCAGCAACAATTGCAGTGGTTGAAGACCCCATTGAGCGCCGAATGGAAAGGTTAAAAGAGGAATATTTTGACCGAATGACCCACGATTTTCTTGCCGCATTTGGTGAAGAACAAGGTTGGAATGCCTACAGCGAATACCTACACCATGGTCTACATGCCATCCGTAAACGTTTAGGTTCCCAGCGAGCGATTGAGCTAACTAAACTACTTGATGATGCGCTGATTGCTCAACGTAAAACGGAAAAAACAGATGTTCATTTCTCATGGCTTACACCACTACTTCATGAATATTATGATCCGATGTACCGCTATCAGTTGAGCAAAAAACAGGATCGAATTGTTTTCAAAGGGACATTTGAAGAAGTCACTGAGTGGGTAAAATCCACCGCTCAATAATGCTACGCGTGTTCTTCAATATTAATAAGGTGACAACTGTCACCTTATTAACCATTTCCAAGCCTGTTTAACGTACTTCCTGTTTAGCGTAACAGTGCGCCCACTAAAAACAGTGAACCTAATATCAAACAACACCCAGAACTGACATACCAAAATAGGTCGCTATTACCTTTAAAGCGGCTTTTGATCAGTGGAAATATTGCTGCTCTAATTAAAAATACAGCAGCAATGGCAATTAGAATGGGTTGAGTAAAGGGTAAAGAAAAAGAACCTTGAGCTGCACTGAATGCGTACAACCCCCAAATGGTTAATACCGTTCCGACAAAAATCGCCGTAAATGGTGGGTACCAGTGCCCTTCTTGAGATTGTTTAACGATCCGTTCCCCTGCTCCGAGCCACTTAAATCCAGCAGCGCCCCAAACCAGACACGCAAAATGCAATAGCGCAACAATCCATGTCAACACAGCAGCTAAATACAATGCAGTTATTCCCATTTATGATCCTTTCAGTGAAGCTTATTTTTTAAAGGCAATCTCAGTAATACCTTGGTAAATTAATTTAGAAGCTAACCCGCCTAAAATCAATCCGACCACTTTGCCTATCACTTTATGGATACGGGAATACGTTCGTCTTACAGAAGAGAGTGAAAATGTCTGGCATAAGATAATACGCCAAACTAAAGAAGCCACCACAATTCCTAACCAAATCACCAACTTAGTCCACAATGGTGTCGAAGGTGAAATAGTAGTAGAGAAAATACTCATGAAAAATAGAACAGTTTGAGGGTTAGATAAGTCAGCAATTAACCCTCGACGAAAATAAACACCTGTTGGGAAATTTTCTGTATTTTTTTCGGTAGCAAGAGACAGTTGCGTTTTATTTCGAAAGACACTGATCGCGTAATACAATAAATATAATCCACCTAGAATCTTAATCAGGGAAAATAGCGATTCAAACTGCGTCATTAATGCCACCAGCCCAAATAGCCCTAACCCTGAATAAATCGCATCCCCCAGAACAACCCCATAACCACAAGTTAATCCAGCTTTTTTACCTGAACTTAATGTCGTTTGAACTACCGTAAATAGGTTGGCACCGGGGTTAAAAAAGGTCAAAACAAACAAAAACAAGGTGATCAGAATACTGTGTAGTGGATCCATCATGGTGTCTCACATTATCGGAGGATTTTTTTATTATAGACAGGGATAACCCTTCGGGATGCAACCTACGTCAGGTTATTGAAAATCCACCGTATGTGAACGAACTAAAAAACTATCCCAATGATTTTCGACGTTGCAGCAACCACTTATCTAACTCATTAGCAAATTGCTGGCGATCTCGTTGGTTTAAGCTAGCGGGCCCACCGGTTTGCACGCCACTAGCTCGCATCGTATCCATAAAGTCTCTAATGGTCAGACGTTCACGGATCGTAGCTTCACTGTAACGTTCACCTCGAGGGTTCAATGCCACCGCGCCCTTTTCCATCACTTCCGCCGCCAATGGAATATCAGCTGTAATCACTAAATCACCGGCCTGTGCACGTAAAACAATTTCATTATCTGCGACATCAAACCCTGCAGGAACTTGCAGTGTCTTTAAAAATAAAGAAGGAGGAACCGACAAACGCTGGTTCGCCACAAATGTAATTTGCACTTTTTCTCTATCGGCCGCGCGATATAACACTTCTTTAATCACTTTCGGACACGCATCCGCATCCACCCAAATCACCATATTGACGTTAACCTATCGATTTTATTTCTAGGAATGAATTGCTGCACATCATAGCATGTCATCAATCCCTTAGGAGGAACAAACTGACGTTTCTTGGCGCATCAATATTCCATAGCTCAGTAGCGAACACAGCACCACCAAAATACCGCCAACAATAGCAACCCAATATCCTGCATATATTCCGAGTTCATCCACCATTTTACCTGAAAGCATCGCACCAAATGCCACTCCAATATTCAGTCCCGCCAGCAGCCATGTCATCCCTTCCGTTAAACGGTGATCGGGAACAATATTCTCCACCAGCGACATACCGATAATCATCGTTGGCGCAAAAAATAATCCTGAAATAAACATCACAATCGCCAGCGACCAAATGCCCGTCACCCAAAGCAAAGGAATAATCGATAGCAATGTCAGAACCCCGCTGATTAGCAACATACGCGGCAAAGGCATTGATATACGCATTCCTCCAAATACCACCCCCATCACACAAGAACCAATGGCATACAGAGATAACACTAAACTCGCCATCGCAGGTTGCCCTTGCATCTGCGCCAACGTCACACTCAAAATATCCACCGTTCCCACAATTACGCCCAACGAAATCATGAGAATAATCAGCAACTGCAAGCTAGGTAGACACAAAATAGACGTCTTTTTGCTCATCATCTGGTGATTATCGATTAAGGTAGGTTCCGTTTTACGTTGAGAAACTAACAGTAAAACGCCCAATAATAATAAAATACCCGCAATCATGATTCCCGCTTGTGGGAACAGTGTCACAGTCAGCCCGACGGATAGCGGAGGCCCCGCAATAAACGTCAAATCATCGAAGACAGTTTCCAATGAATAAGCCGTTTGCAGCAGCGGATCCCCTTTGTAGATCTGCGTCCATCTTGCACGGATCATAGCGGACATGCTCGGCATAAAGCCCGACAGAAATGCCCCTAAAAATAGCCAAATATAAGAAAGCCCTAACCACGTAGACGCCACTATTAGCCCCATACCCAGAACACTAATAAAAGTCACTAACGGCAATACGCGAAACTGACCATGGCTATCCACTTGGCGAGAAATTTGCGGCGATAATAAGGCGTAAGTCAGCACAAAAGTAGCTGAAACGCCACCTGCCAGTGCATAACTTCCTTGCAACATTGACAGCATGGTAATAATCCCAATCCCCATCATGGGTAACGCTAAGCGAGCCAAAAGCCCTGCCAAAGCAAATTGGAAGCTTCCTGAAGCGTGGAAAAGTTGTTGGTAACGGCTCAGCATGTAGTATCTCCATAATAAAAATTCAATATATATACGGTATGTATGTATAAAAATGATATATTGATACGAGATGAATGTAAATAATCATACGCAATGTATGTAAGAGGTTTTATGGCAAGACGAACACAAGCCCAAATGGAACAAACTCGCGCCCTATTACTGGCGACGGCACGAGATTTCTTCTGCCGTTTAGGCTATGCAGAAACATCAATGGATGATTTAACGGCCAGTGTTGAACTGACTCGCGGAGCGCTATATCACCATTTTGGAGACAAACAGGGATTATTCTTGGCGGTTGTCGAACAAATAGATGCTGAAATGAACCAACGTTTACAGACAATCACGGACAACAGCGATGACCTGTGGTCAAGCTTTCAACGCCGCTGTCATGCCTATTTAGAAATGGCGCTCGAGCCTGAATATCAGCAAGTAATTTTACGGGATGCTAAAGCGGTGTTAGGGGAAGCCATCGCGAAATCTAACTTACAGTGTGCGGATGCCATTGAAAAGATCATCACCAAACTGGTGGAGGATAAAACCATTGCCAACGTAGAGCCTCGCGCCCTCGCAGCATTACTCAATGGCGGCTTGTCCGAAGCAGCGTATTGGATAGCACAAGATAAGAGTGAAACGCGGCTAAAACAGAGTATTGCCAGTATCGATATACTTCTGAACGGATTAAAAAAACCAGCAGAATAATAACAAAAGTAAGCCCGCTATATGGGCTTACCGTTATTGACTTGAGATTAACGCAGTGATTTAAATACGCGAATAAATTTCTCGACATCTTGTTCGCTTGTGGACCATGAAGTACACAGACGCACACAGGTTTTACCCGCTTCCGGCGCTGGCATACTGCTTAAAACATAATGCTCCAGCAATTTCTTCGCTAAATCATCCGGTAGCACCACAAACACTTGGTTTGATTCAACAGGCGCTAAGAACTCAAAACCTTGCTGAGTAAAGAATGCCGCTAAGTGCATCGCCATCTCATTGAGATGCTTACCCAATTTGAAATAAAGGTCATCTTTAAACAGCGCTTTAAATTGAGCCGCTAATAACCAACCTTTCGCCTGTAACCCCCCTTTTTGCTTGATGCTAAAGCGGAAATCAGATTTCAAGCTTGGGTTTAAAATCACCAGGATCTCACCGGTCAATGCGCCAATCTTAGTGCCTCCGATATAAAAAATATCCGTCAACTGAGCGATATCTTCAATCGTTACGTCGCTCGCATGGGACATTAAACCGGAGGCTAAACGCGCGCCATCCATAAACAGCCATAAACCATGCTCATCACACACTTTACGCAGCGCAACCAGCTCATCTTTACGGTACACAGTACCAATTTCTGTGGAGTTACTGATATACACCAATTTTGGCTGTACACAGTGTTCATCGGTATGATGTGCCAAAACTTGCTCAATCAGCGCTGGGGTTAACTTACCCGATGCTGAAGGAACAGTGAAAACTTTATGCCCTGTAGCTTCAATTGCCCCTGTTTCATGCACCGCAATATGCCCTGAATCTACCGCGATAGCCGCCTGATGAGGTCTTAAAACATGGGAGATGGTGGTTAAATTGGTGATCGTTCCACCATTAAAGAAATGAATATCTGCATCTGGGCGTCCAATGCGCTGTTTCACTTGCTCAGCCACACTGGCACATAACGTGTCGGTACCATACCCTTCAAAACGCTTACCCACTAAGCTATTGAGTTCTTCCATCACTGCTGGGTGCGCTATTTCATTATAATCATTAATAAAGCTGTACATTGGCAACCTACCGTTAAGTTAAAAACAAGCCAACAGTTATATTCGCATATCATTCAATGTTCAATGATATTTTTTAGCTTGCAGAAACGAGTCACTTCTTAGGTTGCGAGCGACGAAAGGTCAGATTGAAGCGGTAAGCCCCAAGTTGAGGATGAACGCCTGATTTGATTTGTCGTACACCGTGATAATTGAGCCGCGAACGCCCGCCCCATACCAGAACATCGCCATGCTCCAATGGAACAGCTTGACGTGGAGACTCTCGCGTCTTTCCTCCAAAATCAAAGATAGTGGGCAATCCTAATGAAAAAGAAACAATCGGTTGGGAGAAATCTGCTTCATCTTTATCTTGATGTAACGACATTTTAGCCCCGACACCATAGCGGTTAACAAGGCAAGCATCGGGATCGAAATGAGAGAAACCCACTTTTTCAGCGGCATTCTCCGACAGCTGTTTAAATAGAGCGGGCATCATGGGCCATGGCCGCTGAGTCATCGGGTCGACGGCAGAATAGCGATAACCTTTATTATCCGTAACCCAGCCCCAATCACCGCAATTGGTCATTGCCACAGACATGGCGTACCCGCCTGGGGTTTCCATATGACGCAAAGGCGCTTGAGCAATCACCTCAAATAATGCAGCTAATAACGGCTCTCCTTGCCCAAGCAAAAAGCCTTTAAGGAGATAAGCATCAGGCGCAATCTCAATCGTATTCTCTTCATCAGGAAATAACATTGTCACCACACATATAGTCACCACGCATTAAAAATGGGCACCTAGAAGTGCCCTTGATATTTAAACGGCTTGTTGCTGCCTTTTCAAGGCCAATTGACGCTCTGCTTTTTGGCTACCCCAAACACTGAGTAAAATCACCAACATACCGAGTAACTGTAATGGACTGAGTTGCTGGTCTAGCCACAGCCACCCGAGGATAACAGCGCTCATCGGGCTTAAGAATCCCAGCGATGCTACTGAGCTGGGTCCTAAGATAGCGAGACCACGAAACCATAATGCATAAGTCAGTGCGCCACCGATCAAAGTTAAATAACTCAGACCCGCGATATTTAACAAACTCAAGGAAGGTAACGTAGGTTCAAGTAATAGGGCGAAAGGCAGTAAGACTAACCCACCTGCGGTTAATTGCCACGAGGTAAAGGTCAATGCTGAGACTGGAGGCTGCCAACGACGGCTCAGTACCGTTCCTGCAGCCATAGAAAATGCCCCAGCTAAGCCCGCAATAATCCCCGTTAAATCTAACGCAGCACTTGGCGTCAATAATAAAATAGCCACCCCGAAAATACCGCTTAGTGCGGCAAATATCGAAATACTCGATAGCGGGCTGCTTAATAGCCAACGGCTAAGAAATAACACAATCAGCGGTTGAATCGCTCCCACCGTTGCCGCCACGCCACCCGGTAAACGGTATGCGGAGATAAACAACAACCACCAAAATAGCGAAAAATTTAAAATGCCAAGAATCAGTACTCGTCCCCACCAAATCCCCTGAGGCAATTTGCGTAAAAATAGCAACAACAGCAAACCCGCCGGCAAGGCGCGGAGCATCGCTAACGTCAGAGGCATACCCGCAGGCAGCATTTCCGTTGTCACCAAGTAGGTGCTTCCCCAAACTATCGGTGCTAATGCCGTTAAAAACAGAACCCAATATCTATTCATGAATACGCTCACGTTGATTTATCTTGAGGTCAAGATAAATTCAAACTACCTTGACGTCAAGATAGATTATTGTATGATTTGCCTATGGATAGAATCGATAAAATCACTCAACAGTGGGAACGTGAACGCCCCGACCTTGATATCAGCGCCATGGGGCTGATTGGTCGCTTAGGCAACGTTGCCCATCACCTGACCCGTGAAATGGAGAAGGTATTTGCCCAATTTGGTCTAAACCGATCAAGTTTTGACGTGCTCGCCACTTTGCGCCGTGCAGGTTCCCCTTACACACTATCACCCAGCGATATGCTAGCGACCTTGATGGTGACATCTGGCACGATGACCAACCGCATCGATCAGCTCGAGAAAGCCGGTTATGTCGCGCGTCATGTCAATCCTGATGATGGCCGTGGTTTTTTGGTGAGTTTAACAACGGAAGGGTTGGATTTAATTAACCAAGTGGTCGCCGCCCATACTGAAAACCAATCCCGTTTGGTGGCGTCATTGTCGAATGAAGAGCAACAAGCGCTGAATCAGCTACTACGGACGTTTCTAACTCATTTAGAATCATGAAACTTTTAGAGGGGAACTCCTTTTCCCCGTTCTATTTTTACGAGCTAAATTAGCTATTCAACTCAAAAGGCATCAATTTTTGCGAACGCTCAAATTGGTCGCAAAGGTATACCAAGCGCAATAAATTTTCGGCGGTTTGGTTTTCCCGTTTTAAATAGTGCGCCAGTTGCTTAGCAAACCATAACATCCCCAAATCCTGCAATGTCCTGACCACAAAGTTTAACTCGTCAATTTGACTCGCTGATAACTGTGCGCGCCCTGTGCAGCTTTGTGTTTCCAATACCGCCAAGATTGGACGGGTAATCTGCTGTGCCAGTGTTGGCACTGGCGCAAATGCTGTGCGGTCTTGCTGCTTTTTCGCCATATATTCAGCAATCGTCGTCATAAACTTGGATGACTGTTTTTTACGAGGTACCGATTCAAAATCAAGGTAGAACAGCTCAATACCCTGCTCTTTTTTCAACCAGAGGGTTTTCGGAGTTAGCTGTAATTGCTGCTGAGACACGCTGACTTGAACGGATACCGCTCTAATTTCCCAACCTTTCTGAGTGATAAAACGCAACTCTTCAATTTTGTGATTTTCCGTACCTTGCCAGTCTAATCGCAAAAATGCCCGATTTTGGTTTCCATCCAGCACAGCCCAACTGACACACTGCTCGATTTCATTCCAATGCAGCGGTTCGTAGCTGTCGATATGCAGAACAACCGGTTCAAACTGAGTATCATCGGTGAGCGCATTGAAATAGGCCGTTGCCGATTTCCAATCATCAAACCCCAGCTCACTTTTCAATGCTTGGTAATCATCGAATGAAATGTGCGGTGCTTGGCTAACTGCACTGCTACTGACGGCATAACTATCGCCGCTAGCCGCAAGTTTACCCTCATCGGATAAGCGTGGATTGTGCAATTCAAAACCACTGTGCATCAGGCTATCTGCCGTTTGTTTCCAAATCGCTAGCGTTTGCCAGACAGTGTGACGGGTGAAATTCGGGTCGAGGGTATTGGCCCGCGCTTGACTACACTGCACCACTTTTTTCTCTTGGTTATCCCAAAAACTAAATGTTCCCCCGATGGCGCCACTTTGAGTTTGCCACCACTCGGCATGAATAGGGATCAAAGAAAGAATGTCCGTTTTACTGTCATATTGGCGACGACCAAAGGCGCGCAATTGTGCAATTTTATCGTCGCTGGAGTGAGTTAATTGGTAAAGATAGCCACTGATCTGCGCGATAAACCGCAAAACCTGCCCTTCATCCATCGTGAAATGGCGCTGGGCTAATAATTTCACTTGATAGCTTAAACGCTTTAAATAATTGGCTAAGCGAGGCAAACCTTCCGCACGCGCTGACATATTCAATAAATGCAACTGCGCGGCGCTGCTTTGGCTTATATGAGAAAGCCCCTGACGCAGCATATCGTGAATAAAACGCTGGATAGTCGCAATCACCGCTTGCTCATCGTCGCTCAATGCTAGCGTGGCCTCGCGGTTAGGCATGAGATCGTCAGGCCAATTCCACGTCTGATTATGCTGAAGAAAGACCTTAGCGATCGCGGCCAAATGTAGGGCTTTTTGCTGCTTCTCAGGTAGTGACGACAGCATCCCTTGAAAACCATTACCCCGAATATAGATAATTGGCTCGTCGTACTGAGGGATCGTGATTTTCAGTTGGTTAGCTTGGTCGTCTAAGATCACGGTGTGATCTTGCCAATCCTGTAAGATCTTCACCGCCAAGCGGCAATCGGGCTTACTGTTTTGCTTGATTAATGTGGGAACATCGAATGCCAACAGCTCAGGTAATAGTGGTTCAATATCGACAGACTCCGAACTATCTTCTGTAGAATCAATCGATTGTTCATCGCTGTTTGTTTGTACCCAAAGTACCGCCGCCAGAATATGTTTGCAGCAAACCGAAGCCGAACAGTCGCAGCTGGCTTTTTGAACCCCTTGAGGATCTAATGTGACGTTCTGGCCATCGCTGGTAAAAGTTCCATCCGCTAAACAAACCGGAGAAACTTTACCACTTTCCAGATCCTTACGAGCTCGGCGCACCAATCCGACGTTGGCAAATACAGCTAATGCGTCGTCATCATAATGTAAATAAACGGTTTTCCAACTCATTGCATCACCTCAGCCAGCCAGTGAGCAAAATGCTCTGGGGTTAACGCCGCCACACTCATACCGCGATCCGCCAGCTTCTGGGCAATCTCCGTATCATAAACTGGTAATGCATCATCATCTAAAGCAGCTAATCCCAACAATTTCACTTGCTGGCTATTCAAGCGCTCCGTGCAATTGAGCAAATTATTCAACGCCCCGCCTTCTTCAAAGTCGCTGATCAAGGAAATCACCGTGCGTTTCGGGTTACGGATCAAGCTCTCGCAATAATGCATCGCTTTCGCAATATCAGTTCCCCCGCCGAGCTGCACGGTCATTAGTACTTCTACCGGATCGTGGGCTAAATGGCTGAGATCGACCACCTGAGTATCAAACACCACCAAAGAGACACGTACCGTCGGTAATGCCGCTAAAATACTGGCACACACCGCCGCATACATAATCGAACTCGCCATAGAGCCACTTTGGTCGACGCACAAAATCACATCCCACGGCAAGTGCTGTTGCTGGCGGGAGTTAAAATACGGGGTTTTAATCACTAAGCGCTGATTTTGTTGATCATAATTCTTTAAATTCGCGGCAATGGTGGCTCGCCAATCAAAATTACGGCTATTGGGGAGCAGCGATCGCTTAAAACGGTTACGACGTCCCGTTAGCGCTTGGCGAAACTGATTACGCATCTGGCTTAAAATATCATCCACCACTTTGCGAATAATATTCTTCACCGCATCCCGCGTCTCCTCACTCATTTTACCGCGCAAACTTAATAACGATTTGGCTAAGGCTTTGGTGGGCTCCATCGCATTCAAGGCTTGTGGACTTTTTAATAAGCTACTGATTTCATAACGCTCTAATGCCTGCGACTGCATTCGCTCAAAGGTGCTGTTTGGGAACAATTTACGGGCTTGGTTCAGCCAGTTAACCGCTGTCAGTTGGGACGCATCTAGCGATCCATGACGCCCGTCTTCTTGGCGTAAACCGCGACGTTGATATTCACGACGATATAAAAAATCCAATGACCGCTCGATTCTGAGCTCATCGCCATTTAGTGCCGCTTGTCCCAGTGCGCCATCCGCATATTGACCTAAAATAAGACGCCAGCGTTTCGCTAATTGAAGCTGCTCTTCGGTTAGTTGCGCGTCTTCTGGCTGCTTATCCATGAGATAGCCCCTCATTTTGCAGTGAAAACCACTCCGTTAACCCTTGATTTTCAATCTGATGCTGAATTTTTTGTTCGAGTTCCATGGCTTGGAGTAATTGTTGCTGATTGAATTGTGTCTGATGGAGGGTTAAATCTTGGGTATCCATCGATAATTTTTGCGCGACCACCCGCGCCATTTGCGCATTCTGTTTCGGGGTTAATTGGCTAAAAGCAAAGCGCAGATCCGGTAACACTTGCAAGAAACGTCCATCATCCCACTCACCCAACAGTTCATTGAGTAACTCTATTAATAGGGGTAAACGCACAACCAATTCCGGTGCAGTACGCATAATGCCAATGAAGTAGCCGATAGCCAGTTCCGGGTCGCTACCTAAACTGAACGTCCGCTGAATTTCCTGGGTCAGTACCGATTCATCAATTTGGCCACCAAGATAACGAATAGCATCCACCGCCCCTTTAATCAGCGGTGCGTGATTAAGGCGTCCATCCAACCGGCTCAATTGTGCATAAAATTCTGCGGAATAATCCGTATCGCGGCTAATTTCCGGCATAAAGGTGATTAATTCACGGCAAGATAGTAACGCATTAAAATAGTGTTCTTGCTGCTGTTCATCCCCTTGAGCCACCTGATCTAAGCAGAAAAAAGCCTGAGAGAGTACTTTATCAATCCGCTGTTTGATGCCCGTTTCTTCTTCAAGATCAAAAAAGCTACGCCCGCGCCATAGATGCACCAGCTTATGGCCACAGGCCACTAATGATTCAAACTGGCTATCGTGCTGAATATAACGGTCTAACAAGGTAAACAGCGTTGGAATGCGTTGGTGAAGTCCAATCAACGCTGCCTGCATCAGCAACGTCACCGCGCTTTGGCTTGAACGGCTGATACCTTGCTCTTCAAGCTGTTTTTCCATTGCCAAAATTTTATTCAGCGCAATGGCTTTTAATTGGGTGCCTTTTTCTGAAAGCGCGATCAGCTCCCCTTCCACATTCGGCGTCCACGCGTATTGCCACTCTTCAAACAGTAAATCCATCTGATTGCCTGAAAGAAAATTAGGTCCAGAAAGCGGTTTGGCGAAGTGGATCTCTAAGAAACTCAAAAGATGCAGAAAACGGCTGCGCAAGCGGTGTTGCTTATTGCGATAAACGTCTAAGCGACTCACTTTGGCTAACGTGTCATCCAATTTAAAGCGAAAGCCTTTCGCCAATGAATAGGTTTCAGACACCAATGGCGGTGTGATGGTGCCTTTGGGGATCTGCCCCAAGGTAAAGCCAGAAAAACAGGTTTTGATTTGCTGCCACAGCTCATCTTGGCTTTCATCTAAGCTGCCTTTGATAAACGCACTTTGCAGCCCATCTAATAAATCATAGCGACCCGCCCCCGTGTGCCCACGAAATGCGGCAAGTCTCAAGCTCTGTTCTGCGGCGAGTTTGACGGATAAGAATCCCGGCGCTGCATCAAATTGCTTTGCTCGTAATACTTCAGCCACGTAAGCCAAAAACTGAATACCGAGCTGATTTCGATATGCAGCCGTCGCTGCCACTTTTTGCGCTGCCTGATCCGCTCGCTGCGCCAACAACCCTTCCCACACTTTTTGATAAAATGCGGGAGAAGGCATGCCGGAGGCGTAACCATTTAATGCATCGAGCCGGTCAAAGCTATAACGGATAAGCCAAGCGCTGTCGCGTTCTGCCAACTTTTGCTGAGCCGTAAATTGCTTTTGTTGCTCGGAAGAGAGTTTAAATTGCTGCGCCGCCCCATCCCCAAGCCCTTCAAGCAGTGCCAGGGTATGAAAACCGCCCGTCACGACCACAATTTTCGCGTTTGGCTCTGCGGATTTAATCGCTTGAATATGCGCCTGCATATGGGCTTCACGCTGAATTGATCCTTCAGAAGCAAGCACTTCCGGCTCATAATCCAATCGTGCTAAGGCACACCAAATAAAGGTATCACGGAAGAAATCAACCCAATTGGCAACCGAGGTTAATGGGCGCAACTCAAACAGATGTTCCCACAGCTCATCGTGATCACGGCACCCACACTTTTTCGCCAACTGAGCAATAAATAAGCTATGGGCAAGATAACGTTCCCGTTGCAAGCTTTGATGCTGATTCTCGCCTTCTAAGTCAAGTTCCACCTGCGCTGTCCATGGCAAGTCAATAAAACGCAGTTGAGCTTGATGCTGCTGCCCTACGTGTAACGCTTGCCACTCAGGGGAATATTCACAAAATGGGAAATAAGCCGACCTCGTGACAGCGTCACTTTCATCTTGTTCAGTGGGCGCACTTTTCAGGGTAGTTTGCCCCATAATCGCCACTGGCGGCCGAGTCTCTTTATCCAATAAACCCGCGATTAATGGGTTAAAACTGTCGGGACCTTCTATCAGCACGTAATCAGGCTTAACCTGCTCAATTAAGCTCAATACGCTATAAGCACAGGCGGGACTATGGTGACGAACGGGGGCAAAATAGAGCTGTTGCTCCCCCAGTGTTTTCCACTGTTCAAGCGCCTGCTGTAGCCGTTCTGGCAATGTGATGTTTGATAAACTCACCGATGATGTCTCTCATAGGGACAGTGTGGTGATGTATTTACCACCACACTGCGACGACGGATATTATTGCCAGAATTCACGGGATGCATCGAAAAAGGCTTTCCATGCTTCGCTCTGTTTCGCACGTTCGCGGGCAACGTTATCAATGTAATAACGCATCCGTTTGATATCATCCGCATTATCTTTGAGTACCACACCAATCAACTGGCGCGCGACCGCGCCTGCGCTCAGCGTGCCATCCCCTAAATAATGCGCTTCCAATGCACAGGCATAAGCGATGTTAACCGCTTCCGCCGTAGACATCACCGCATCTGGGGTTTTAATACTCCCACCATCTTTGGTATTGCCTGAACGTAATTCTTGGAACGTCGTGACTAATAATTCGATCACATCTGTTGGGACTGTCACTTTGCCATCCAGCTCGCCAAGTTCAACGGTCAATTGTTTGTTGATCAGTTCAATTTCAAATGCCGGATCTTGGATGGGTTTGACGGTTTCGAAATTAAATCGACGCTTAAGTGCCGATGACATTTCATGCACACCGCGGTCACGTAAGTTGGCAGTACCAATCAAGTTAAAGCCTGATTTGGCGCTGATCCGCGCATTATCTTTCATTTCAGGGATCATCATTTGCTTCTCAGACATCATACTGACCAGCACGTCCTGAATTTCAGGTGGGCAGCGAGTGATCTCTTCAAAACGCACAATTTTGCCTTGTTGCATTCCTTGGTAGAGCGGTGAACTCACTAATGCTTTCTCAGTTGGACCTTCCGCCAGTAACAGCGCGTAGTTCCACGAATATTTAATATGATCTTCCGTGGTACCCGCCGTGCCTTGAATGGTTAAACCGGAGTCACCGCTGATCGCCGCCGCTAATAACTCGGACAGCATGGATTTCGCCGTACCCGGCTCTCCTACCAGCATTAACCCTTGTTTACCCAGTAAGGTCACAATGGCGCGATCTACTAGCGCATCGTCACCAAAAAACTTGGGGGTAATTTGCAGTGCTTCATCCCCAAGAATAAATTGACGAACCGCCCGCGGGGAACGTAGCCAACCTTGTGGTTTTGGGTTGGCTTTATCCGCTTGGGTTAATCGCTCTAATTCATCCGCAAAGCGCACTTCTGCGCTTTCACGCAGAACGCCTTCTGTTACTTTTTTCGCCTTAGCCATGTTTGGTTTCCTAAATTTATGCGTCGATTAATCAATGATTACCACGGGGTTTTCTTTTCCCATTCAGGATCAAAACCGCTACAGGCATCCGCGACTTTCAGGTAGTCAGCATAGCTTTCGGCTAACAGGATCGGCGGCACGTTTTTCAGTTCCACATAGCCTCTATCCCACGAACTTTTTTGTGCTTGGTCGAAACTCAAGGAATACAGTACCGCAGGGATATTTTCTTCTGGGACATAACTACCACTGAATTCCATATACACATAGCAATCTAGGCTGGAGAAATATTTGAAGTAATGACAGAAGCTTCCCCCGTCTTCCGCTTGACCGCGCTGATACCCCATTTTGGTTAACACGCCGCGTAAGGTGAAGGTATCCGTTAGCCAGCCTTTTCTATCTTCGATTTCCGTGAGCGTTAACGCCAGATCTGGAATGGTGTGATCCATCTGCGAGAATAGGAATTTAACTTTGTAATCTTTAAAGTGGGCAATCCACGCTTTACGGTCTGCATCAGACAGTAACGCCGCATGACCCAACTTGATGCTGGAGTCTGCGCTTAATTCGACTTCATCATCATCGAGGTTCAATAAGCAACCATCATCGGATGGGCGGAATTGGTTGATCACTTTGCCATCTTTCACTTCTAACCAAACCAGTCGCTCAATTAAACCACGCATCACTGGGTGATTTTGAATGTATTCCTGCCAATCTGCCGTACTCCACAGACGCTCTGCACACATCGCTTCATACAAACGCGCAGTCTGTAATTCAATAACTTGCTTAAGCTCTTTTTTGCTGGATGTCAGGAGTTTTTTCGACTCTTTAATCAGCTCTTCATTATCAGTCTTGCGTGCCGCTGGCAGTGCTTTGATCTCTTTGCCTTCTGGGTTAAATAACACCAGTTTTTGTTGGGCATCGAGTTTAGCCGTAAATGTGCGATCGCCATATTCCAGTACTAAGGTGCCAGTTTCGTCCATACCTGCAGTTGGGATGGTTCTGTCTGCCAGTTCATCCGCGCTCCAACCGTTACGCTGCGCAATATCAGAGACTAATCCGCGAGCTTTTTCTTGGACCGATGCGGTACGATAACGACGCGATAGTGATAATAAAAGCTGGATGATCAGCGGGTCGTTACTGACGGCAATCGCGTCAATCATCGCTTCAATTTGAGCGCGACGCTGGTAATGGTCTCGCATATAGTTACGCAGCATGGTTACGGCAACATGTCCCTCCACACCACAAATCAGCGCAAGCATCCCTTTTTCACTGATAGCCGAGCCTAAATAACGACCTAATACTTCGTTTTTGATCTCGTTGATGGTCTGCTCAAGGGTGAAGTTTTCATACTTGGCATAGTATTCAGGCCAGCGTTTTACCCAATCTTGGTAGTTTTTCAAGCGTGATGGAGCGTCTCTTTCCGCTTCCGCCATCGCCGCTTCCAGTGACGGTCCCGCCACATCTTGGCTAATAAAACTGTTCAGAATAAAGCTACCTAACTTACGCTGGCTGTCTAATGATAATAAGCTGATATATCGCTGTAATAGCCCATTACCCGCAGGCATTTTTAACTTCACCGCCAGAATGATCCACCAGCGGATGATGTCCGCGTCCACCTTTTTATTATCTTGCCAGGTCATGGCTGGAATAGCGTCCAGATCAAACCATGCCATACTCGCCGGTGCTTTGGCTTTTAAGCCTTTTTGCGCTTCTGCTAGCAAAACTTTTGGTGCTAAGTAACCGGAAATATCTTCGCCAAATTGCTCTAATGCCGTTAATAATGCGGCTCTTACCACTTCACGTTTCTCTTTTTTCAGCAACGCGTACAGCGGTTTTAGGGAATCTGGATGTTTTAAGCGAGCTAACCATTCGATGGCAGTCACGCGGATCTCTTGTTTACCAGAGTCCAATCCTTCTGCCGCATTGACGTGAATGCTTGGTAAGGTTTCCAGCAATTTTTGAGCGCTTAAACGGTGGGTTTTGTTTTCACCCAGCGCCAACTCCATAATGCGAGGAATGAATCGCGCTGGAATGGTCGGGTATTTACCTAAAATGGTTACCGCGTTAGACGCATCATACTCTTGATAATAACGATGCCCTTGGTGCTGTGGGATAAGACCCAGCGCTTCACTTAAGAAATCAGGGTACTGCATAAAGAACGGCCAAATTTGTTCCGGCGCTCTAAATAGCCCTAATCCATCACTGTATGAACGCAGGCATAAGTCAGCAATTAAGCGGCTCGCATTTTTAAAATGGCACTGCTCAAGCCCTTTTTCTAATTGGCGTAAATCGAGCTGCGATAGGATACGAACAGGAACATCACGAGTGAGTTGATAGTGAGAAAAATGCTCAACATCAGAACGGTTATGACTCAGCAAACGCAACGCGTGGAATAGCGTGAATTCCGGTAAATTATTAATGCGCTCTTTGTGCTTGATGACATTGTATTCATGATCGGTGATCACCCCAACGCCCGAGTTTAATTTAGCTAATAAGCCCGCACATTCGTCTTCACTGTGTTGACTGAACTCTTTGTAATGGCGTTGTGACCACGTGTATTTATGCTTTTCTTGTTTATTTTCTTCCAGTTCACGCTCAGCATTTTCTTTCGCTTTTTGCAGCATTTCACGGAAGTTAGAGACCAAAATATCGACGGCGCTTGCTGGCAATGGCGTATCTTCCATCGGAATAACGTCTGGAATTTCTACCGCTTCCACTTCGCTCGCACAATCCATCACATCAAAACGAGAAATCGCACTTTCAATACTCTTGAGGACAGTTTTATTGGTTTCCACTTTCAATGCTGCTTCAAGAATATCTCTATCTTTACCAATACGGGCAAACAGATCCGCCGCTTGCGTACGCTGTTTTGGCGTTCCTTCAAGCAGTACTTTGGTTAAGTGGGTTTTAACCGCCTCTTCCGGCAGAATAGACATTACTGGCTCAGCCGCTGAGCGCACGGTTTTCAGTGAACTGGTTGCCAATAGCACTAAAATATCGGCAAACACGCTATACAGCGCCTCGTCTTTTCTCAGGATATCGATCAATTGGATCTGACCACTGGCGGATAAATTGCTCAGCAGGCTTTGGCGAATAAAATCTTGCTCAGCAATTAAGTATTCTTTTAAACCTGGGATAGCGAATAATAACGCCATATTTTCGTAGTGATAATCAGACAGGTTTTGTCTATCAAAAATACCGTATAGCACGGTGTTACCCGGTTGTTCGGCTTCATTTTCCACTAACTGACTGAGCAGATCGTAGTTCCAGTGTTTACGGTGTTCATATTTAGCATGGCGTGAATTTTCAAAGGTGGTTACAAACGCATCACACAGTAAATACAGCATCCAAGACGGCAATTCTGGCGTCAGAATTTTGATATTCACCTCTTGGCAAGCCGCCGCGACCACTTTTGCAAAACGCGCGATCTGCGCTGGCGTAATATCATCACCCACTTTGGAATACAGTTTATGGCGAGCATTTTTACCTTGGCGGATCACTTTGCTATACGAGCCGGCATCAAAACTGTGGCTTCCCCACCACCAATCCACCGTTCCCGGTTTGTCTAACAAAATTGTGGCTTTTTCTTTGTCCAACTGCCCCAGTTTCATAAGAATTTCAGGGGATTTACTCTCCATCACATAATCAAAGAGCGATTTGGGTAAGCTTTCTTCAAATGCAGCGAAAGGAAGCAGGGATTCTTGTAAATATTGTAATCCTGCGGTGTCCCCTTTTTCGCCATAAATAGCCAGAAGGTCAAAGGTAATTTTAGCCATGTTAATTTCCTAAATGTAGTTATATAACAACTTCTTATCATTTTTAGTTATTCATCTCAATTTGATTATTCTTATTCCTAATTATTTAACTTTACTGCTTAATTATTCATCTGGAATTAAATACCAATAATTTAAATATTCCCCCGCTATTTTCCCAATTCTTGCACCAAATCCCCCTAATTATGGAAGATTGACCAGCAATGTATAAAGTCGTGAGCAAAATGCCGTCTATAACAATTTTTCTCATTTTTAGACTGATCTGCACAGATATCATCGGCAATTTGACGAAAATTTTTAGTTCATTTAAACAGCAAAAAAGCCATTGACTAAACATATAGTCCAATATTAGACTAATTATATAAATTAAATTTCCGAATGAGGAAAATCAATGAGCCAAAATACCGTTTCTACCAATATCGTTTGCAGCAATATTGTTTACACTAATGCTTCCCAGTTGGTTCCACCAAGAGGGCACTATTCCCACACCGTCACGGCGAATGGTTTCGTGTTTGTATCGGGGCAATTGCCCACGGATAGCCAAGGAAATGTCCATGCGGACGCTCCCTTTGCTGAGCAAGCTGAACTTGTATTAGCAAATTTAGAGGCTTGCTTATCTGCCAGTGGTGTCGGTCGGCAACAATTGGTTCAGGTTCGGGTGTATATCGCGGACATGGGCAATTGGCCGGTGTTTAATCAAATTTATGCCAATTGGATTGGCGAGTTTCGTCCTGCTCGCGCTGTTGCGGGTGTCAGTGAACTGCATTTTGGTGCGGGGATCGAAATTGAAGCAACCGCTGTAGCGGCTAGTTCATTGTTATAAAAATCAAGTTATTACCAATCAGCCATTTAATAATGGGGTATATCATGTCTGAATTAACATTACCGACCTATCAAGATATCGAAGCCGCAGCACAGCGCATTGCAGGTATTGCACACAAAACCCCAGTGATGACGTCCACGACAGTCAACAATGAGTTTGGCGCTGAGTTATTCTTTAAATGTGAAAACTTCCAACGTATGGGGGCATTTAAATTTCGCGGCGCGTTAAACGCCCTTTCACAGCTCACCCCTGCGCAAAAGAAAGCGGGAGTTATCGCATTTTCGTCAGGAAACCATGCGCAAGGTATCGCGCTGGCGGCGCAAATTTTGAAGATTCCAGCCACCATATTGATGCCGATTGACTCTCCAGAAGTCAAAGTTGCCGCCACCCAAGGCTATGGCGCTAAAGTGATTAGATTTGACCGCTATACCCAAGATAGAGAGCAACTTTGTCGCGATCTTGCAGAAAAAGAAGGGCTGACCATCATCCCACCTTACGACCATGTGGACATTATTGCGGGTCAAGGTACTGCCGCGAAAGAGCTGTTCGAGGAAGTTGGCGAGCTTGATGCCCTATTTGTTTGTCTCGGCGGTGGTGGATTACTGTCTGGTTGTGCGTTGGCAGCACGAGCTTTATCACCAAACTGCAAAATCTACGGTGTGGAACCTGAAGCGGGCAATGATGCGCAACAATCTTTCCGTAGTGGGAAAATCGTGCATATTGAAACTCCGAAAACTATCGCGGATGGCGCTCAAACTCAACATGTTGGGAACTACACATTTGAGCTGATCAAACAGAATGTGGATGACATTTTAACCGTGACCGATGCGCAATTAGTCGATCGCATGAAGTTCTATGCTGAACGCATGAAAATGATTGTGGAGCCGACCGGTTGCCTCTCTTTCGCTGCCGCCTTGAAAATGAAAGAACAGCTGCGCGGCAAACGCGTTGGGATTATTATCAGCGGCGGAAATGTGGACATTAAGCGCTTCGCAGAATTAATGTTAGCTTAAGCAATTTATGCCCCTTCTCTATTAGAATTGAAAAAAATAGTTTAATATTTAAAGAGATATCCAAAATAGATGAAGGGGTAGAGTTATGGCAAAACCACAAGAAAACAGTTTATTGGCACAAATTGAAGCCATAGCACAAGGGCTAAGTGAAACATTTGCACCTTTCTGTGAAGTGGTTGTTCATGATCTAAAAAATCCTGAGCATTCGATTATTTCGATTCATAACAATCTATCTGGTCGTAAAGAAGGTCAACCGACAACCGAATTGGGTCTCGCCCGTATTGAATCTGCCGATTTCCCCAATATCATTGCCAATTATGCCAATCAATTTCCAGATGGACGCCCAGCCAAAAGTACATCCATCGGTATCAAAGATGAAACTGGGCAATATGTTGCCGCATTGTGCCTCAATTTAGATATGACCCAGTTTCGCAGTATGCAAAGTATGCTGTCACAATTTACAGAAGTGGGATGCAGCCCCGTTAAAGAGCATCTGGAACCTAATGGCAGCGAAGCAATCCGTACTCGCATCGATCAATACGCCGCTTCTATCGCCGCCACTCCGCGTACCTTGAAGGCGGATGACCGCGTTGCTTTAATCGAAATTTTACGTAAAGAAGGCCTTCTTGATATTAAAAAATCCATGGATACCATCGCGCAACACCTTGGGGTTTCTCGGGCTTCGGTCTATTTATATGCCAAGAAAGACAGTTAAATGTCCCAAATCGCTTTTCCTTGCCAGCATTCCTCGATCAACGTTAAGAAGTAGCTCACTTTGAGCGGCAAATAACGTTTTGTCGGATATAACGCACAAATCGAGGATTCTTGACGAGAAAATTCACTCAATATCGGTATCAGTCGCCCTTGCTGAATAGCATTTCCCACTAAGAAAGCCCCTAATTGGCAAATTCCCTCGTCTTCAATACTGGCATCTAAAATTGCCTGTGTGTCATTCAATGTCAGGCGCCCTGATACGGGTAATAATTGCTTTCCATGCGGGGTATGAAATTGCCATGGAACAGCACTGCCCCGATGTTTAAATACCAGCTTTTGATGCTTCACTAACTCTGAAATGCTCTGTGGAGTGCCATACTGTTGTAAATAGGCAGGGGATGCGCAAGTGATCAATCGATGCGGCGCTAAGACTTTGCGGATCAGCCGGTTATCATCATTTACCCCAATACGAATAGCAAGGTCAAACCCTTCACCTACAATATCGCTATAGTCATCTGAGAAATGAACATCTACCTCCACATCAGGCCAGCGCCGTACATATTCTTTAACGATAGGCATGATGTACAAACGCCCAAATATGACTGGAACTGTAATACGCAATAATCCTTTTGGCTGTAGTTGTCCCTGACTCAGTTCATTTTCGATATTGGCGACTTCACGTAAAATCTTGAGCGCCCCTTCATATACGGTTTGCCCTTCATCACTTAAGCGAAGGCTGCGGGTCGTGCGATGCAATAAGCGAATTTGTAGCCGGCTTTCTAATCGCGTGACACATTTCCCCACGGCCGAACGTGAAATACCCAACCTTTCCGCTGAATGCGTAAAGCTTCCCGTTTCGACCACATCCACAAAGACTTTTAAATCCAACAAATTATCCATCAATAATGACGCTGAATTAGACACGATTTGTCCCCAATGAAGCCACAGAAGTGATATTTATTATCAATAATGTCCCAGATAAGATCAACTCACGCTTGAAACTATTTACTGACCGCAATTATTTGGAACTTTATATGACGAACACAATAACGATTGAAGGCAATGTAACTTTTCAACAGCGATGGGGGGCTATTCTGACGCTCATGTTGGCGACCTTCAGTGTGGTGACAACCGAGATGATCCCCGTAGGGCTATTAACGCCAATTTTGGAGGATTTCTCTGTTTCCTTAGCAACCACCGGTTTCTTAATGACACTTCCTGCTATCACCGCCGCCATCAGCTCACCGCTGATTGTGTTATTTACGCGTTCTGTTGACCGCAAAACACTGTTACTGATTGGAGCAATTTTACTGACCCTTTGTAACTTAGTGGCGGCTTTAACACCGTATTATTGGCTACTCTTGATCAGTCGTCTTTTTGTTGGCGTTTGTATTGGCATTATTTGGGCATTAGCAGGCGGGTTAGTGCCTCGCTTAGTGGCAGCCCCCTCTGTCGCGCTAGCAACTTCGTTAGTTTTTGGTGGCGTGGCAGCAGCGTCTGTACTGGGCGTACCTTTCGGCATTTTAATGGGCGAATGGCTAGGTTGGCGTGCCGCATTTGCCTCAATGTCCTTTATTTCATTGTTACTTTTATTCTCTTTGCTCACACAATTGCCTTCTCTTCCCGCGATGACGTCTCCCACATTTAAAACGTTTATCACTCAAATTAAGCGTCCCATCATTATCAATGGGCTGCTGATAACGCTGCTTATTGTATCCGGGCATTTTATGGCGTTTACCTATATTCGTGCGCTGCTATCCAGTAATGGTTTGATTTCAAACGACCTTTTAGGGGGCATCTTACTGATTTACGGGTTGGCAGGTATCGTAGGTAACTTTCTATTTGGGCTCACCGCCAACAAACACTTAAATTTTGTGGTCGTGATGATAGCCAGCGGTCTTATCTTAAGTTTAGGCGCATATATATTCTTTCCAATGAGTGTATGGATGGTATTGTCCACTATGGTACTTTGGGGAATTGCTTATGGTGGCGTATCTGTCGCTTTAATGACTTGGATGATGCGTTACAGCGCCCACAATATTGAAGCCACAAGCTCCCTGTATATTGCCTTTTTTAATAGCGGAATCGCCTTAGGCTCTGCGCTTGGTGGTGTTTTCGTCTCTCTGTATGGATTAATGGGCAATTTACATGTCGCGGTATTGTCATTTGTGGCTGCGCTTGCGCTGTTAGGGATCAATTATTACCAGAAAAAAGCTCTCTAAGTTCTCTAACAAAGTCGATTTATTATTAATAACTAAAGTAAATGGCGTTTAAATTGGTAACGATTGTTTTTTTTAGCGCTAGCCTTTCTTGCTGAGTTATTGCATAAATAGCTATCGCCAAAAATAGGGAAATAAAATGACAAAAACAGCACCATTAACATTGTACTACGATACCTTTGGTCAGCCAGAACACCCTGCAGTCGTACTTATTGCAGGGTTAGGTGGACATAACATTAGTTGGACATCAGAATTTTGCCAACAAATTGTCGATGCAGGTTTTTATATTATTCGTCCCGATAACCGTGATGCGGGTTTATCGCCACATTTAGATAATTACCCGCCACTAAATATCGGAGAAATGGCTGAGCGCTTACAAAACGGCGAGCATGTCGATGTTCCCTACACCTTATTTGAAATGGCCGATGATATTATCGCCTTGCTAGATAGCTTATCCATTGAGAAAGCCCATATTGTAGGGCGTTCGATGGGAGGAATGATAGCGCAAGTGGTTGCATCAAAAGTTCCGAACCGCACTCTTTCACTTTGCCCAATTATGTCATCAACTGGCAATCCTCAATTGCCGCAAAGCGAGCCGGATGTCATGAAAATGCTAATGTCTCCTAGCGTAGATCCTAAACAAGATTTTGACGGATACGTTGCTGGGCAACTCGCATTTTACCGTCGTATTGGTTCAACGTGCGTGCCGTTCGATGAAGAAAATTGCCGTGACTATATTACACAAGCATTCCAGCGTAATTACTCCCCTGAAGGTACTAAACGTCAGTTAGCTGCCGTTGCAGTAACGGGTGATCTAAGACCTCTCCTCGGTGCTATCACTGCCCCAACGCTGGTGATCCACGGTTCTATTGACCCATTATTCCCCGTCACTTCAGGTCAGGATATTTTTGATAATATTGAAACAGCAAAATTAGAAGTGATTGAAGGTATGGGGCACGATACGCCAGCCGCATTAAACCCTCAAATTGCTGAAATGATTATTGAGAATATGCGAGAGAGTGAAGTGAATTAATAACGTTAAGTTTGTAAATACGCGCCTGAATAAAGGCGCTTATTTTATACATTAAAAGTAGTCAGGTTAACAATTTAGGCATAGAGCGATTTTTCGTCCATATAATTTCACTCTGATTCTTACTTTAAACTGATATTATTATTTTTTGCCCACTTTCTTAATCTTCCATTAGCGTTGGCATACGGCGAAGATGTGTTGAATGAGATCATTCGCCCCATCGTCCATTTTGTGTACCATGATCTTCCATATAAAACATCATCGGTACGCTCATCAATAAGCTTCACAACTTCATTTTTTACAGCCTGAAGTTCAACCACTAACAATTCATAACTTAACTCACGGTAATCTGAGTAAAACTTTTGAGCAAGAAGACCAAGCTGATTCCACTTATAGCCAGTTTCTGGAAAATCGACAGGCTGGCCTTTAGCATCAGAAGTGATCCACTTTACAACAAGTGCATTCCATCCGATCAGATACGAAACGAGGTCACGAACACTCATTTCCGTTCCTTTGGCATGTCCATCCATTGAGTTATCTGAGGTCATTTTTGGCGGGATTGAGTTGAGGTAACTAATTAATTTACTAAAGTTTTTATCAATAGTTAAAAGCAGTTCAGCTTTTGTTTGCGGCACACTCATTTATAACCAGCCTTGCTGTTTATGTTGTGCGCAAATTGGACACAGAGTTTCTTCCGCAGTCCATGCCGAAAAAGGTAATTGGCATTTTTGGCATGTTCCATCGAAATAATGGAAATTCTGTGGTTCGCTATTTTTTGCAACATGAGGATGAACTTGAATTGATTTTGGGAAACAGACCACTTGGCAACTCATACAGCCTGTACAACGCTTATCGTCTAAACTAAATTGATGGTCTTCAAGCTCTATCGCCTGCTCATCGCACACTTTTGCGCACGCACCACATAAAATACAGCTCGCCGTATCTAATGCAATATGGAACCAGCTATCTTCAGGATAAAACTGTTTTCTGGCATTCAATCCCGTTTTGACCTTGTCACTGTCTAATGGCTGACTATCTAATTTTTGACGAAAAAGCATTCTACGACGCCCATTGTCCACTTCCGCAGGTTTGGTGATGGTCAAACTCCAAATAGGCTCTTGTAATGCTTCCAATTTTAAATTTAATGCGGCTAAGGCTGGCAACCATTTGTCCACCAGCGGTTCAGGAATTTGCATACCTCGAATAGCATATTGGCGATGCCAAACAATCAGTTCTTCAGGGCTGGCGAGAGGTTCATCATGGCTGATAACCAAAAAACCATTTTGGTAGGTTCGTTCATGAGGCTGAATATTCTCAATGGCATCGACTGGACAGGTAAACAGGCAGTTACCGCATTGATAACACAGTTCATTATCAATTTTCGCATCCATAAAACCAAAAGAAATCGCACCCACTGGACAACTGCTCGCACAGTTGTCACAAACACTATTTTTCAAGCGCTTATGGACACACTTTTCATTAATAACAGGTTCTGGAGGAAGATCTAATTGAATGAACCGCCGCATAATCTATTCGTTTACCTTTGATGATTAAGCTTAATCGCTTTCTATCATCTTAATGCAACGGTTTAAAATTAACATGACATAAATTAAAAATTAACGAGATATGATGGCATTACACGCAAATACACTCACTTGCTCTAGGATTTTATCCAATAAATCTTTATCAATATTTTCTTGATTCAATCGTTTTAATAGTGATTTTTTCGCAATCACGAATCCCAAAACTTGCCCAATTAAAGCATGTGCAGAAATAATCGCCGTCGCCCGATCTTCATTCGTAATAAATTGAACAAGTGACGTTAATCGAGAATGAAAAGGCTCAATAAACTCTTTAAAAATAATCTCGGCGTTTTCGGTAGGCTCCAACTGCTCTCTTAGGATTAATATGGAATAATATTCATGCCCCGGTGACAACAACGCCAACCCCAGCCCTTTTATTAATAACCGGAGTAATGATTCAGCTTCTATTACCTCATGGCTTGCCTGTGCTTTTAATTGCTCAAACTGCACATCAAATACGCTCACATTGCTCATTTGGGCAAGATCTGCCGCAATTTTATGGATAACAGCTGCATAGACACCCATCTTTCCTCCCATATGATAAGGGATGGCTGATTGGTTAACTCCCGCACATTCAGCCAGTTGACGAGTTCTTACGCCATTAATACCATAAAGAGCAAACTGTTTGATGCCTTCATTGATTAATTTTTCTTTCGTCAACTCCGAAGAGAGTGTGTTCTTATTTATTTCTGTCATATGCAGCTGAAACCCTAATTACACTAAATGAGTCATATTATACGTCGGCACGCATTAAATGCGTCGAATTATTATTTAATTCTATCCCTTTGTCTTTCCCCACAATCACGGTACCGCCTAAGATAGTAAATTGAAAATACAGCGATAAATAAACCAAGTCCCAATCAAATTTTTTGATCATCCTTTGAATAGTTTCGAGTGTATACTAGTGTGATCTCAACGTTTTTAACCCTAACCGATGCCAAATGACATCCCCTACCATTCCCAACCAAAGGTTTGTATATGAATAATTTTGAGTTTTACAACCCAACGCGCATTGTTTTTGGTGAAGGTAAAATAAGTGAATTGGACCGATTGGTTCCCGCGAATGCAAAAGTCCTTGTGCTATTTGGCGGTGAAAGTGCTCGCAAGAATGGCACCCTCGATGAAGTTGCTAGCGCATTGAAAAATCGCCAAATTGGCTATTTTGGTGGGATTGAAGCCAACCCTCGCTATGAAACCTTAATCAAAGCTGTCGCGCAGATTGAACGCGAAGGTTATGATTTTTTACTGGCCGTTGGCGGTGGATCCGTCATTGATGGCACTAAATTTATCGCGGCAGCAGTCAATTACGCAGGAGATAAATGGGAAGTAGTGACCAGCGGTGGTGCCACTATTAAACACGCATTACCTTTTGGTACAGTGTTGACCCTCCCTGCAACTGGCTCTGAAATGAACAAAGGTTCTGTGATCACCCGTGAGGAATTACATGCAAAATTAGCCTTTATGAGTGATAAAGTTTTCCCACAATTTTCTATTTTAGACCCAGTTAAAACCTACACATTACCGCCTCGCCAAATCAGTAATGGGGTTGTGGATGCGTTTGTACACGTTATCGAGCAGTACCTCACCTACCCTGTGAATGCCAATGTTCAAGACGCATTTGCTGAAGGTCTACTGAGAACTTTGATCGATATTGGTCCGAAAGCCTTAGCAAATCCAACCAATTACGATGTTCGCGCCAATTTAATGTGGACAGCAACATTAGCGTTAAATGGTTTAATTGGTGTTGGCGTACCGCAAGACTGGGCAACCCACATGTTAGGTCATGAAATCACCGTTCTCTACGGTTTAGATCATGCCCAAACCTTAGCTATCATCCTGCCTTCCTTAATGGAAGAAAAACTACCTCAGAAACAAGCGAAAATGGCGCAGTATGCGGAACGTGTCTGGGATATCCGTGAAGGCAGCGAAAAAGAAAAAGCACTCAAAGCCATTGAATTAACAAGAGACTTTTTCGAATCAATGCACGTGAAAACTCGCTTTAAAGATTATCAGCTCAACCAAGAAATCGTAGAGCCTTTAGTCGAAAGCCTTGTGGCACATAGCATGGTGACACTCGGAGAACATCGTGATATTACCCCTGAAGTGAGCCGCCGAATTTATCTCGCTTCATTATAATGACCGCATTTTATTGAAAGGTTGAAAGTTCGAAAGAGCGCATTCCCTTGCGCTCTTTTTAATGATTCGAACAGGGTTTGAAGTTCACTTTCGCAACCAACCTCTTCAGCAACAACGCCGCGCATATCGCCATTAATACATTGAAACTCAAGCTTAAACATGTTGCTTGACGTAAAGTTTCCAGAGAATTTCCATCTTCGAAATGAATCAATCCATACTGCAAGATCACCGAAGCGACCGTAGCACCAACCGCTGCACCTATTTGCTGGAGTGTCGCCGTCAAACCTGAAGCCATTCCCGTTTCTCTGTGAGACACTTTGGAAAGGACTAAATTAAGCATTGGCGTCATAATCATGCCTTGAGTAAAACCAATCGCACATAAAATGGGTGATAACGCCCAAATTCCGGCACCAAATTGGCCACCACTTAACGCGACGATTAACAAAAGATAGCTTGCCCCATACAGGATAGCTCCCCATAACAGGGTTTTATCTCCCCAGCGGTAAACCCATTTTGGTGTCAAAAAAGACGATACAACGAATCCAATGCTGGAAGGAACAAACACCAACCCTGCAGTAAGTGGCGTTAAGCCAAACCCATTTTGCAGCAGAATAGAAAGTAACAAAGGAAATACTGATGATGTTGCATACACGCTCATGACGACCATTAGCCCAATAATAAAAGGTATATTGAGCAAAATTCGCATACTGAATAAAGGTGTTAATTGGCGTTTTTCTCGCTCAATTTCGTAATAAACAAAGCAGCCTAAAACCAAACAACCCACTGCGAATAACCCGCTACTCATCATATTCCAGCCCCATACTGGCAGCATTAAAAACGGCAATAATCCACAACCAATGCCAACACTGGATAACAGCACACCCAACCAATCAAGATTAATTTGCAATTTATCCCCTTCAAGTAAATAACGGGAAAACCCTAATGCAATAACGCCAATCGGTAAGTTAACCAGAAAAATAGTTCGCCATCCTAGCCCAAAAAGATCAAGCGTAATTAACCAGCCACCTAATGCCTGCCCAGCAATTGCAGCTAAACCTAATGTCATGCCTAAATAACCAAACGCTTTTTTAGCTTGGTATTCTGTAAAGTTAATCCGAATGCTGGAATACACCTGCGGGAAAAGTAGCGCGGCAGATAATCCTTGAATGAGACGTGCTGCAACGAGTAATAAAGCAGTCGGCGCAATCGCACATAATAATGATGAAAATACAAACCAAAACATTCCAATCCGATATAGCGTTCGCTTACCAAAAATATCCCCCAGTCGTCCCCCCGTAATCAGCAATAAACCGAAAGCCAGCTCATAGCCGACAATAATTAGCGTTAATTCTGTCAAATTAGCATTTAACGATTTCTCGATACTCACGATGGCGACATTCACCACAAACAGGTCAAATATGGTGACAAACCCCGCCAATAATAAAACACCTAATGCCGCTCTTTGTTGTTGATTCATAGTACACTCATTAACCAAGACAGATGAATAAATGAGGACTATAATCAACCTATTATCCTGTTACAATTTAACCACTTATACTATTACTAAAAGTATTAGGCTATGAAAAATAGACAACGAACTCGTCCTGAACTCGCCAATTTTTTAAAAAACAAACGTGAAAGCGTATCGCCAGAACAGGTAGGTTTACCCTGCTCGACGCGCCGCCGTACTCCAGGATTACGTCGAGAAGAAGTCGCTGCATTAGCTGGAGTTGGGCTAACTTGGTATACGTGGCTAGAACAAGGACGTGAAATTGGCGTTTCTAATCAATTTTTAGACAGTCTTTCTCAGGCATTACGTTTGAATAGCGCAGAACGCCAACATTTATATCTGCTTACTCAAAACCGTGAACCTAGCGTTTCAGCGAATACTGAGCATACGGTTCCTCCTGCAATTTCACGATTAATCGCAGATTTTCCGAGTCACTATTTATGCTATGTGCTCAATCTGCACTGGGATGTATTGGCCTATAACTCACAAGCAGACGAACATTTCCATTTCTCACAAGCCGAACCTTACTACCGTAATTTTTTGTATTTATTGTTTATGGATCCGCGTTATCAAGAGCGATTTGCAAACTGGTCACAGGTCGCACAGCAACTATTAGCCAGTTTCCGCCGAGATTATGCACGCACCAAACACGATCCTAATATTAAAAAACTCATTGAAACGTTAAGTACGGAATCATCGACATTCTATGATTTATGGCATCGCCATGAGATTTACCAGCCGTGTACTGGAGTCCGAGATATTATTTATCAAGGTCGCGCTCAGCAATATGATTATACCTCGCTAACTTTTGATATTGAGAAAGGCAACCGACTCTTGGTTTATATGCCGATTAAATCGGATGATGAGTCAATAATTAATTGATTTTTTATGCAGTTAAGCTGATAGCAGATAACTCTACTATCTGTGCTATCGCTATCTTTAGCCAGATAATTGGTTGGCAATGGCACAATAGCATGATCAAAATATTGTTTTGATTTCCCGCCCTAATAACCCGTTTCTTGGTGCCGTAATTTTATGTATTTTATATAACAAAATCACATAAAACATTTTTATAACAATCATTTTTATAACAACAATGTACTCCTAGGTCGTGAGCCATGTTTTCTAAATCCAATATCTCGAATACTGCCCTGCTCGCGTCTTCGCTGCTATTAACCATCGGGCGCGGCGCCACATTACCATTTATGGCGATCTATCTGACACGCCAATACCATATGGCGATCGATATCGTCGGTGTTGCTATGACTATCGCCTTAACGGTCGGCGTGTTGTTCAGTATGGGATTTGGCATGCTGGCGGATAAAGTCGACAAAAAACGCTGCATGCTTATTGCGGTGATAGCGTTTATTTGTGGATTTATCGCCATTCCGCTCATGAACAATGCACTATTGGTGATTATATTTTTCTCACTAATTAACTGCTCTTATTCTGTTTTTTCAACTGTTTTAAAAGGCTATTTTGCAGATACTTTGTCATTTTCCTTAAAGACTAAAGTATTTTCGCTCAACTACACCTTTATTAATATCGGTTGGACGGTCGGGCCACCAATGGGCACATGGTTATTAATGTACAGCATTAATTTGCCATTTTGGCTGGCGGCGGTCTCCGCAGCCGCTCCAATCTTTTTTATTCAGCGGTTTGTTCAAAGCACCAAACCTGCAAGCCATGTTGATGGTCAACCTCGAGTGTGGAACCCCAAAGCAATGCTCCACGACCGTGCATTGGCTTGGTTTATTCTCTCCACTTTTCTTGGTTCACTCGTATTTGGCTCTTTTACCACGTGGATCTCCCAATATGTGATCACTGTAGCCAACAGTGATTTTGCACAAGCGGTAATTGGTGTGATTTTACCCGTCAACGCCGTCGTCGTTGTCACTTTGCAATATACGGTAGGCAAACGTATTACGCCGGATAACTTAAGACGCTTAATGACCATTGGTAGCATATTCTTTTTAGGGGGATTAGCTGTCTTTATGGGATCTGGAGATAACCTCTATTTATGGGCGCTAGGCTCATTTATCTTCACTTTGGGCGAACTCATTTACGCACCGGGGGAATATATGCTAATTGATAGCATTGCCCCTGAAGGCATGAAATCCAGCTATTTTTCTGCTCAGGCGCTAGGATTACTTGGCGGGGCATTTAACCCTATGATGACGGGTTTCGTTCTGACTGAACTTCCTCCGTATTTTATCTTTATTATCTTAATGGTGGTGACAGTGCTGGCATGGTTAAGTATGCTCAACGGCATGCGAATTAAAAATAAACAAACTCTCGCATTGGCAATATAAACTGCGGTAAACGTAGTTTGCTGTATAAATAATATTCCTTATGTTTAATTACCCGCTAATAGCTATTATTAGCGGGTTTCTTTTTTCTATTTCCGCCCTATTTCAGCATGCTCATTTTTAAAGTTTCCCCGAGAATTTTTATCGCGTTGCGCCGTCTTGGGATCAGTTCTAAAGCATAGTTAATACGCAGATGGTTTGGGTAACAATCGCCTGTAGCAAAGTGGGCCCCCGTCAATACCGTCACTTTATTGCGATGCAAAATCTCCATCAATTTCGACGTATCTGTGGCAGGATGCTCGACCCATAATGAAAATCCACCTTGAGGGCGAGAAATTCGAGTATTAGCAGGAAAATGTGTTTCAACTAATTCTCGATATTGGCACTGTAATTCACGATATTGCTGACGCATTCGGCGTAAATGCAAAAAATAGTGCCCTTCTTTTAAGAAATTACTCATCACTTGCTGCATAAAAACTTCGCCAGAACAATGCGATAAGTATTTTAAGTGCATAACTTTCTCTTTGTATTTACCGGGGATGATCCACCCCGTCCGTGTGCCCGGTGCAACGGTTTTAGAAAATGAACTGCACAGAATCACATGACCTTCGGTATCCAGAGATTGGATCGTTGACGGTCGCGGATAGGCATAAGCAAGAGGTGCTAGGCAATCATTCTCGATAACTGTACCTTGATATCGATTAGTCATCTCGAGCAACCTTTGCTTATTCTTTTCCGGCATAATACTGCCCATCGGGTTATTGCACGTCGGCGTGACCACCACCGCTTTGACCTGCCAACATTGGAAAGCTTCTTCTAACCTATCCAAGTTAATCCCTGTTTGGGGATCAACTGGAATTTCGATGATTTTACGGCCCAGCCCATAAAGCGTTTGCAATAATCCAGGAAACGTCGGTGATTCAACAGCAACCACATCATTAGCTTGCGTACATGCTTGAATTGCAATAGAAAGTGATTGATGGGCACTGGTAGTTGTCACGATATCATCGGGGGTAAATGACTGACGATAATCGGACACATGATAGATTTGCTCCCTGAGTGCTGCTAACCCTTGTAAGCTATCATACTCAAGTGTTAGCGGATTACGACGTCGCGCCACCATATTCATTTCTTGCCATAGCGGTTCTAAGGTTTTATCTGCAATATTAGGTACCGCACACGATAATGATGTGACTCCTGCACGCTCTTCAACACGCAGGAAGTCCATCGTTGGGTTCCATTTATCAATATGAACAGGCTTTTGAATATAGTTAGCCACTTTAGGCAATGGTGCCGTGGCCTTTTCAGGGATCACAAAATAACCCGATTTCGGTACTGCATAAATGAGCTGACACCGTTCCAGTTCACGATAAGCCAGTTGAGCCGTGGTGATGCTCACATCATGGCAGCGACTAATATCACGTACCGACGGCATTTTCTCCCCACCAAGAAACTCCCCTCGATGGATTTTGCTCTGCAGCATTTGAGCTATTTGTTTATAGAGCATCGCACTCATTTCCTTAAAATCGAATCCCGTATCTGTAATGTAATACAGATTTCTCCGAGATGATCTGTATTTTACAAAAAAACCAATCTGTCACTTTTTTAAGTCAATTTCTCATGCGAAGCTAAATAAACAAAATACAGCAATAGGATTTCATTTATGGAATATGAAAAAAACATAAAGGGCAAACCATACCCAAAATTTATATTAGCCCAACCAATCACTTTCATCTTTCGGTGGGTAACGTCATTATTTATAAGGAAAAAACATGAAAAATATAAAAACCAAAAAATCTAAGGGTTTATTTAAAAAAACCAAAACGATTTTAATTAAATTAATTTTTGAAGGGTATAAAACAGAAACTGCATACTATAATAAATAGCAAAATATAATTTAATTTCAAAACAAACTATCTAATTAGAGAATATATATGCTTTTTATATTAAAAATTGCTGCGACAATAGCAATCTTGGCGCAGCTTTATTCTTTTTCAAAACAGGCTTTATTATTTTTTCGCCGATTCTTTTAGCAATAATGCGCGCTTGCGATCGATCCCCCAGCGATATCCCGATAACCCACCATCCGTTCTCACCACTCGATGGCATGGGATCGCCACCGCTAGCATGTTCGCACCACATGCATTCGCCACTGCTCTAAACGATTTAGGTGCACCCATCTTTTCTGCAATTTCACGATAGCTCACCGTTTCCCCAACAGGAATGTTTCTTAATATTTGCCACACTCGTTGCTGAAATGCAGTTCCTCGAATATCCAAAGGAAGATCAAAACCTATTTCTGGAGCTTCAATAAACCCAATAACTTTAGAAACCACTTGGTCGAATGCTTTATTTCCACCAATCAACTGAGCATGGGGAAATTTATCTTGTAAGTTATTTAGCAATTGCTCAGGGTCATCGCCGAATAAAATCGCACAAATGCCTATCGGACTTTGTGCAACCAGTACATTTCCTAGCGAGCAAACTGCCAGAGCAAAATAGATTTGGCTCCCTTCACCACCTGATTTCCATGCTGTCGGCGTCATCCCCAATCGCGAATTAGCTGTTTCATAAAAACGACTGTTCGAATGAAAACCCGCATCATAAATGGCATCAGTGATCCGCTCATTTTCCTGCAATTGCGTTTGTACTTTTTGATGAAGATAAGCATCGCGATAGGCTTTAGGCGTTAACCCAGTTTGTAATTTAAATAATCGATGAAAATGAAACGGGCTTATTCCGACATAATCAGCTAACTCAGCCAATGTATATTTCTGGGTATTTTGCTCAATATACCGGCAAGCAAGTTCAATTTTTTCTTGATAAAACTGAGCTTGCTGTGACATTTCATGACGACGACGTTTTCCCGAATGAAATCCCTGCGCTATCGCTTGCTGTTCATTATCAAAAAACAGCACATTATCTCTCTTCGGTAATCGTCCCGCAGCGGATGGATGGTTATAAAGTTTCGATGTTTTCACACCATACACAAAATAACCATCTGCGGTTTTATCTCGTAGTTTCAGCGCATTCCAGCGCTGCTCATCTGTGACCCATTGATTTTTCGTCGACATATATTTAACCCTTTACTGATTTCACCGAGATCAGTATCTCTGGTTATTATATGTCGAACACTCCAAACCTTGCTTTTTAATTCGCACTACACATTACGTCCTGCGTTTGTGTTTCGCTATTTTTCCGACGTACGATCAGCAAAATCACTATAAACCCGACTATCGCCAATAATGCTCCCATAAAACTCATCGTCGTGTAGCTGTAACCATGGGATAAAATCGCCGCACCAACAGCCGCTCCAATGGCATTTCCCAAATTAAATGCGCCAATATTCACGGAAGATGCTAGCGCTTGTGCGCCAACAGCCGCATTCATCACTAAAATTTGAATGGGTGGAACAAGTGCAAAACTAACAATACTCCAGAATAATAAACCCACGGTAGCCCCAGCGATGTTTGTCGCAATTATTGGGAATATCACCATGCTTATTGCCGATAATACAAACAAAGTTAATAACGTTGGATATAAGTTCTTATCCGCAAAATAACCACCAAGATAATTACCGATACTAAAACCAACACCAATGACCATTAACATCATTGTAATTGTCTGGTCCGATGCCTGAATGAAATTCATCAACATTGGTGTTATAAACGTATACAAGGTAAACATTGCACTTGCTCCGAGTACCGTCGATAACATACCTAACATCACTAATGGGCGTCTTAAAATACGCAATTCATTTTTAACGTTAACCTGGCTACCTTGTAAATGCGCAGGAATAGCAAAAATTAAACTGGCGATCGTGAGCAATCCAATACCCGAAATTAAATAGAATGCTTCACGCCAACCGATTAATTGCGTTATTTTAGTGACTAATGGAACTCCACCAATACCCGCAATGGTCAATCCCATAAACATCGCTGCAATCGCACTCGCTTGTTTACCAGCAGGTACCACACTAGCCGCCACAATGGCACCTAAACCAAAAAATGCTCCGTGATTTAGGCTAGTAATCAACCTTGAAAGTGACAGCGTCACCAAGTTAGGCGCTAAACCCGATAATAAATTCCCCACCGTGAAAATCGCCATTAAAAAAACCAACGCAACCTTTGGACGCTTACTCACTAATAATAGCGTCATGATCGGTGCTCCAATCATCACTCCCAGCGCATAAATCACCACAATCGCACCGACAGAAGGAATGCTTTCATTAAGATTTTCAGCGATATAGGGAAGCATTCCCATCGGAGAAAATTCGGTAATACCAATGGCGAATGCGCCAACGGATAACGCGAGCAATGCTGTGTTTATTCTCATTTTTATGCCTTATAAACCAATCTCAATTGACCGGCGGCAATTCTTCCATATTGAAAGAGGTTGAAAAACCCATTATGGTGAGAATAACTTTTGCGAGAAATGCAATAATGAAAATCACATTAGAAGAGCTCCAAACATTTATCAGCGTAGTCGATTACGGCTCTATTACAGCGGCAGCCGACCAGCAATGCATGACGATATCCACCGTGAGTCGCGCATTATTGCGTTTAGAAGAGAAAGTCAAAACCACGCTACTTTACCGAACCACTCGCGCCATCAAACTCAGTGATGAAGGTGCCGCATTTTTGCAAAAAGCGCGAGAAATAGTCCGGCTAGCTCAAGAAGCCGAAGATTTGCTATCCGCTCGCCAATCGATTCCATCAGGCAAGCTACGCATTGATGCTTCTACCCCGTTTTTAACCCATGTAATCGTTCCGTTGATCCCTCTATTTTATGAACGATATCCCCAAGTTGAGTTAGAAATAAATAACTATGAAGGTGTGACAAACCTATTAGAGAAAAAGACGGATGTGGCGTTTAGAATTGGCACATTAAAGGATTCTTCACTCAGTGCAACACTATTGGGTTATACCCAGAAAAGGCTAGTTGCTAGCCCCGCTTACTTAGAAAAATATGGAATACCGGAAACGATAGAGGATCTCCATAAGCATTGTTTACTGGGTTTCACAACACCAGAGTCATTAAATTATTGGCCACTCGAAAACACTGATGGCAGCTTACTCAAAATTATCCCCCATATCGCCTGCGCCAGTGGTGAAGTACTCCATCATTTAGCGCTGCAAGGAACGGGTATTCTCTCTTCTTCCGACTTTGTAAGCTTAGATGCTTTTGCCAATGGTGGACTCGTGAAAGTGCTCGAACAAAAAACAATAACAATGAAACAGCCGATTAATGCTGTCTATTATCGTAACCAAGCCGTTTCACCAAGGCTTCGCTGTTTTATTGATTTTATTAAAAAGCATTCGACAAAAATCGATCCGAGTTAATGCTTATTCACTCGTTTTCTAAACTCACTTAATGTCGCGCCAGTATGCCGCTTAAAATAGCGGCATAAATACGAGGTGTCTTCAAAATTTAATTCATCAGCAATACCTTGAATGGTGAACGTTCCTCTCTCTAACAGTGCTTTAATTTCTAAAACCACTTGTCTATCAATCAGTGCCTTGGGTGGGTCATTGAAGAAGTCCTTCACAATTTGCGATAAATAAAACGGTGTAATCGCAAGTTGATTCGCATAGAACTTAACCTCTCTTTGCTGTTTACAATGTTGGGTTATTAATGCCCAAAATTGCCAACATAATTGTGATTTACGGCTACGTTCATCTGAAAAATGGGATTGTGCATGATTGACTTGATTAGCAATTTCTAAAAATAGATTTTGTAAATGTTGGCGTAATTGTAATTTCCCATACTCCGCACGTTCTTGTTGGTAATATAAAAATAGCTGATACCAATGTGAAAATAGTATGGATTGTACCAGTGACATCGATAAACGTGGTTGAAAATTAAAATAGGCAAACAATGAATTAGGTAAAACAAATGCAATATCTGTGGCAAACGTCTTATCAATATGGATGTAATCTACAATAAAATTCCGAGAACGCTTCTGTAACATAACAAAAGTGTCATCATACAAAACAAAGAGTTCATTTTTGCGTAAGGCATAGCGCTTAAAATTAATATTGAAAATCCCAACCCCTTGCCTACAAATACATAGCGTCACATAGTCTGGAGACAATACTGTATTTTGCAATCCTTCCAGTGTCGTCGAACCAATGCTGACTACCCCTTCCCATACAAATTGATGCTGCTGCAGCTCTTTCATGACTTAATCCACCTTCGCTTCACCCACATCACTCGTTTTATTGACCGGTTCTACACAGTTATTTTCAATAATATCTATTTTCAAAATATTAGTTTTCAAAAGTACCTAAACTCCCTATATTTTACCCTTACCTGAAGCAAATAAATACCTAAAATAAGTAGCATGACTATCAAGGCAATTAAGAGAAAATAACATGATTTTATATACACAAAGGCTGATTTTACGCCCTTGGAATATTGCTGATGCGGCAGACCTTTATCATTATGCAAAAGACGAACGCATCGGCCCTATTGCAGGCTGGCCACCTCACCAAAGCGTCGAAGAAAGTGCGAAAATTATTCAATCCATTTTCATGCGTGATGGTGTATTTGCCGTTGCATTAAAAGAGGACAATAAAGCCATTGGCTTGATTGGTTTATCTATCGGAAAAGAGAGTAATTTTCCAATTGGGGATAACGATGCTGAAGTGAGTTATTGGATAGGCGTACCATTTTGGGGAAAAGGGTTTATTCCTGAAGCTATCCGAGAAATCATGCGACATGGATTTAAAAATCTCAAACTGGATAATTTATGGTGCGGTTATTTCCAAGGCAATCAACAATCTAAAATTGCTCAAGAAAAATGTGGCTTTCAATATTATGCGACATTAGGCCCACAATTTATTGAGCTTATTGGCGAGACAAAGACAGAAGAAATTAGTCGTATCACTTATCAACAGTGGCAATCTCAAATTTAATTTCCCTTATTACGCTATCTCCAAAAGATAGCGTACCCTTCAATACCATAATCTTGCAGTTTATCTGACTTTTAGCATGGATTTTGTAACAATCTACTGCAATACAATGAAAATATCCGACAGCCCACTTCCATCAATGCTATGATTTCCTGATACTTACAAACTACACGTCATACAATAAAAATATCCAAGGTAAACACATGCACGACTATGGTATTTGGACAATTATTACGCCGATTGTCACTATCCTTTTGGCTATTCTCACTCGACAGGTGATGCTTTCATTAATGCTCGGTATTTTAGTCGGTTTTACCGTCATTAATGACCACAATGTATTACTCGGTATTCGCGGAACGGTGGATGGCATCATCGATACATTTTCTTCTGCTGGCAATACTCGCACCATCGTCTTTATGGTCATGATTGGTGGGATCATGCGCCTAGTGGTCGTCACAGGTGGCGTTCGTGCATTAGTTCAGTTACTGACAAATAAAACAAAATTAATTAAGAACAGAACCGCGACGCAATTACTCGCCATTGTCATCACGGCCTTAATTTTTATTGAAAGTTCCATTAACCAACTAGTTGCGGGAGCATCCACTAAGAATTTAGCCAGACAATATGGCGTTGCCCCAGAAAAGATGTCCTATCTTATTCAAACAGCCTGTGTTTCCGTTTGTTCATCCGCCATTATAAATGGTTGGGGTGCGGTGATTATGGGTCTCATTGGTGTGCAAATTTCCCAAGGTCTTATTTCGGGTGAACCCTTCGATATTTTAATTAAATCTATCGGCTACAACTTAATGGCATGGCTCTCATTGGCCACCATTTTATTCTATGTGTTCACCAATATTTCGTGGGGACCAATGAAAAAAGCCGAAATGAAGTATCAAGAAAATTTCATGGCAGGAAAATTAGCTGAATCTTCACGTAAAAATGAAGAAGAAGAAATTATTGAGCATCCAAATGCCCATTCAGCCTTGAACTTTTTCATCCCAATTCTTTCGACTGTATTAATGGTTCCTGTGGCCTTATATATCACAGGTGATGGTGATTTCAGCAAAGGGAGCGGCTCAACGTCCGTTTATTGGGGCGTTATGTTCGGTACCGCAGTTTCTTTTTGTTGGTTTATCGGAAGAAGGCTATTAAATATTGATAGCTTCTTTAAAGAGCTATTTATTGGCTATGCCAGCATGTTAAAAATCAGCTCAATTATGATTTTAGCTTTCCTAATGGGAAATGTATCTTCTGAACTGAATACTGGTGCCTATATTGCTGAGGTTACCCAAGGCATTATGGCGCCTGGATTCTCCATCGGCTTTATCTTTATCATTAGCGCCATTATGTCGCTGGCTACGGGGACTTCATGGGGAACCTTTGCCATTATGATCCCGATTGGTGTCCAATTAGGGTTATCCGTCGATATGCCAATTGAATATATGATTGGCGCAGCCATTTCAGGATCTATTTTCGGTGACATGACCTCACCTATTTCTGCAGATGCCATTGTTGCCTCTATGGCCACTGATTGTGATCATATTGAACATATCCGTACTCAAATGCCTTATGCATTAGTAACAGCAAGCTTCGTACTTGCCATTTATCTCTATTTAGGCTTTACCAATTAATACAGGGGAATTTAGATGTCTCTTCAACAAAAATTAACTCAATTCGAAAAAGTTGACTTGCTTAAAGCATCGACCCCATTGAATCGACTCGATAATTTATCGCGTTTATATGGTCGAGAAATCTACATTAAACGCGATGATATGACGCCGTTAGCAATGGGCGGAAATAAGCTACGTAAACTTGAATTTTTAATGGCGGATGCCTTAGCCCAAAATGCAAAGATTATCGTGACAGCGGGCGCGATTCAATCAAACCATGTTCGTCAAACTGCTGCGGTAGCGGCAATGTACGGACTAAAATGTGTCGCTTTATTAGAAAATCCTATTCAAAGTGAAGACAGCAATTTCCTGCATAATGGCAATAAACTCCTCACCGATTTATTTGGTACTCAATGCGTCATGTGTGACGAATTAACCGATCCACAAGCACAAATGGCTGAGTTAATTAAATCGTTAGACTTGCAAGATGCTTATATCGTCCCTGTCGGCGGTTCCAACGGTCTGGGCGCATTAGGTTATGTTCAATGTGCGATTGAAATTGCCCAACAAAAACCGGTCAATATTGAGTTCGATAAAGTGATTGTAGCTTCCGGTAGTGCTGGGACTCACGCAGGTTTAGCAATTGGCTTACAAGAATTACTCCCTACTTCACAACTCATTGGGGTCACCGTTTCTCGTAAACAGCAAGATCAGGCACCAAAAGTTGAAAAACTGCAAAATGAATTAGCAGAATTACTGCAAATTAAAAAAACGCCTGACATTGCACTTTGGGATGATTTTTTCGCACCAATGTATGGCATGCCAAACCGCGGTGGTTTAGATGCAATAGCGCTATTAGCTCAAAAAGAAGGGATCCTTCTTGACCCAGTTTATACGGGAAAAGCGATGGCAGGTTTAATTGATTATTTAGACAACTCCACTGAAAAAACACCGGTATTATTTGTCCATACTGGCGGAGCTCAAGCCCTGTTCGCTTATTCAGAAATCAACAAAACCATTAAATAATGAATATCGCTCTATGGAGTCAATTATTTCCATAGAGCGCCTATTTTATACTCGAGGTTTATTGGTTAGCCATAACCCGAAGATAATCACCACTCCACCTAATAGCGCAGAGAATGTAATTTCTTCATTTAAAAACAACGTTCCTATTATTACCGCCGTCAACGGATTAAGTGCAATAAATGAACCAGCCCCAGCTGCACCTAACAGGTCAACACCTTGGTAATACCAAATATAAGCTAATGCAGAGCCTAATACACCAAGGTATAACAGGCTCATAACATCGATATTTGTTAAATATGTAATCGCGCTAAGTGTTAATTGCCCCGTGATACTTGACGCGATAACCAATAATGCGGTTCCTAATAGCACAGCATAAGCAACCGTATGTATAGCGCCAATTTCACGGATCACATTTTTACCCGCCACAGTATAAATACCCCAACTCACCACGCAGCCCAATATGGCAAGATCCCCTTGGTTTATTAAAAAGTCACTCGCATCTGAATTCTTCCCTGAGAGTAATATGATGGCGCCTAATACACAGCAACTAATCCCCACTCCTTTAATTTTCGTGATTTTTTCGCGCCATAATAGGTAGGAAATTAACGCAATCATTGCGGGGTTTATTGCAACTAATAATGCTGCTCGTGATGCCGGAATAAGCTGTAATCCATAGAAGAAAAATACCTGATAGACAAATACGCCACTACATCCCAATATTAGAATTTGAAAAAACTGACGCGAATTCACTCTAACCCAACCAATACGAGTGCAGCTCAGCAAAATAACCAATGAAACACTCGCAAAAATAAAGCGAACCGTCGCTGAAAATAATGGTGATATATCGGTTTGTAACACCCTACCAGCAATGAACGTTCCCCCCCATAAAATCGAGACACAAATCATTTTCAGAGCAACAATATTGACTGACTTTTGTTGAACTTGCCTTTTTGTTATTTTTAATTCCATCGCGATGTTTCCCCATCCATATCAGATATTGTGTACTTTATTGACTCAGTCATTCGATACGGATAAGGTATTTGTTATCCAAGATCATAATCAAATGAGTATTTACTCATGACACTAAGCCAACTGGAAATATTTACCCGTGTTGCTGAGCTAAAAAGTTTTACCTTAGCGGCAATGTCGTTGAGTATTTCCCAATCTGCGGTTTCACATGCCATTAAATCTCTCGAAAAAGATTTCAATGTCAGTCTATTTACGCGGGAACAAAATCAAGTCACTCTGACCGAAATTGGTAATACGCTGTTAAATCGCGCCCAACATATACTGAGCCTTCAAGAAGCAATGCGGCAAGAAGCGCTAGCATCCAATGGATTAAAGAAAGGTGTTTTACGGATAGGATCTTTCGGCCCCGGCTCTTCAACAGGTATTCTGCCCCCATTATTAAAGGTCTTTCGTCAGCAATACCCGAGCATTGAAATTATTGTTGATGAGGGCGACGATGAGAGCGTGGCTCAATGGTTACAAGAAAAGCGCATAGATATTGGTGTTGTGGTCTTGCCAGACGAACGATTTGATACTTTTCCCATAAAGCACGACCAATATGTGGCTATTTTGCCGCTAAACCATCCATTGACTCAGTACAACGGGGTTACACTAAAACAATTGTGTGAGTACCCTTTCAACTTAACTCAAGCCGGCTCAGGTAAAATTGTGATGGGACTATTTTCTGCACAAAAGCTGACACCTAAAATTCAATTTAGAACTCGCCAGCTTCTTAGCACTTTTTCATTGGTTGCACGAAATGAAGCCGTATCGATTGTGGCTCAACTCGCAATCCCCGAAAATATTAACAATATCGTCGTAAAACCATTAATTCCCCGCGTAACTCGGGATATTGCCTTCGCTGTTAATAATTACAGTGATGCGTCTCCAGCCACAAAAGCATTTATCAAACTAGTGAAAAAACAATTATCGTGATTTAAGCGCTTGCGGTTGTTAATCGATAATGAATAACATACAGGCAGTTTTCAGTGGGGTAAATTTCACGAATTAAGGCTTTCAACGTCTCTAATGTCATCGCTTCTTGAGTTGCGTGATATTCGGAAATATCATCGTAGTTTAGTGGCTCAACAGAAAGTATTTCAATGTCGGTATAGTACTTGCCTGTTTCTAAAGCATGTACTTTGACAACCGAGCCTGGTACGTAGTGACTCTCGCTTTCATCACGAATGGTGATCACTTTTTCACCGGAAACAACTAGCGGTAATAAACGCTCAAAGAACGTGATGGTTTCGGGGATATTATTCACAGATATTCCTTAATCTTCTCTTAATTAAATAAATGCTATCCCATGTACCATGGTGGCAGCAATCTCAATTTCCTCAATAGACTAGAAACGTTCAGTTAATTTATTAGGACACCATGAAATGACTCACAACGAAGCATGTTTTTACTCATTAGAAGATATTTTTTGGTCTGCTATTTGCCTAAGGACTCATCATGTAGAGCCAAATACGTTTGCCTATTTTACTGAGCTAAAAACTCCCGCATTTAATTATATTTACTTGCATTCAGGAGCAACTATTGCTGGCTTTGAAGCGGCAAATACATTGTTTCAACAACAATCAAAACCCTATATTTTAGTTGTTCACACCGATGAATTACCCAAGTTTTCAAATTGTATACAACAACATGATCTTATTGATGATGGTGAATCAACAGCGATGGTCTTTGACCTTACGGGAAATGAACTCAAAACGGGAAATCAGTTACCAGATGGCTATCACATAAAGCTTAGCAATCATAATCTCTCTGACTGGTCGAAACCGCTTATTACTGCGTTTCCTGTAGTCAATGAACTTGATTGTGATAATGATGAATCCATCATTGATGAATATATTCGCTATCACCAGCGTGCGTTAGACAAGCAAACTAATATCATGCATTTTGTCTTATTTAATCAGCAGACCCCTGTATCATCACTAACACTCACGCTACACAATGACGTTGCGCGCTTAGATGATATTGGTACAGATATTGAATTCCAGAGACAAGGATTTGCCACGGCATTGATTAAACATGCCTTACAGGTTTGTCTTCAACATAAAATCAAGCAGTGTTATTTGGAAGCGTCTAGCGATGGTTTGTCGGTTTATCAAAAACTAGGTTTTAAACCGATTTTTAAATATCACAGCTACATTTCAGAATAGAATCCCTAAATACCCAACTAAGAATTCTTTAGCTGGGTATCTACACAACCTATTTTTTGATATTTAATTTTGTGTACCAATCCTGAATATCAGCGATAACAACTGCTGTCTGATTATTGTCCTGACTGTCTTTAAAATAGTGGTCTAATGTGGAATATGTTTTATACGTAATATTTGGGTTATTAACCTCACTCATCATTTTTTGTGAACCTTCCACGTCCACATTAATATCGGTGAGCGTTTGGATCACTAAATGGGGTTTACGAACACCTTGAAGTAGTTTTTTATTATCTATCGTTAAGGCTTCATACCACCAATTTTGCCCGTGATTACTGGGAAATTGGTCATCGTCTAAATGGTCATGCAAAACCGCATCTGCAAACTGGTTAAACCCTTCTATTGCACCTTGCGCTTCTTCAGCAGGTAAACTTTTATTAATGCTGTAAATCACATCATTAATAAAAAATTGTCCGCCACCATTTAGCGAAATAGCAGCATCAATAAAATCAACTTTAGACGCAATAATATTCGTCACTATCGCCCCTTCACTACCACCCAATATAACAATATGCTGATACTGATTTTTCAACTGGTTCAGCACAGCAATATAGTTATCCACTCTTTCAAAATAAGAGTCGCTCTTCATATATTCTACAGGGCAATCCTCTTCTAAGGCATTTGGATCATCTAGCCCCACATCAGGTGTTAAGCCTGTTTTTTCTACTAAAAGCACATCACTATTAGGTAATACTCCCCTAAAATTCTTAATCATATTTTGGTTATTAACGACACTTTTGCAGTCGGAGCCTTGGATTAATACCAATAATTCTTTAGAGGGGTTAGAGTCACTTTTAAGCAGGTAATAATGAGTCTCTTTGCCATCGTGTTTCAGTATTTGTCTATCAAAAGGATTTTCAGCTGATTCGGCAAACACTGAATAACTCACTAAACACAGGGCGGCTAATATAAATTTTTGCATTACCTAAACATAACCTCAGTCATCTTTTATTTTTCAAAAACAATACATTGAAAAATATAACGTTTACAACTCTATTTATCTTATTTACGTCACTCTATTTAGCATATTTATGCAGGTACGATCTCTTTATTTCTACTATCATAATGGAGAATTTCATAAGATAATCTCATTGAGTTACAAAGCTTTTTATAAATTTACATGACATTTTATAGAGTAAATGTGCAATGTAAGATAGCATTAAATGACAATCTATCTGCATATCGCACGAAACGCCTTAATTCATCTTTAAATTTACTTTATAGATATTGATTAATGACACTGAAAACGTTGCATAAGAGTGAGAGCTAAGGCCAAAGATAAGATGACAACTGCCGCAACGGTTGCTGATTTTAAAGGTTTAGTTATTATCAATAGATAGATCACAAAGGCTTTACTGCCAATAAGTTAACAAAATTTTACATGGGGTTAGATTTGTTATTTGCTCCATTTTGACTAACACATTTTGTATCAGGTAACTGACTAATGAATATACCGCTCTACTATTTACGACATTACCAATCGATCGAAAAGACGTTTTGGACTTCGATTTGTGAGCACAGTATCCAGATTGCACAACATACAATTTGTTATTTAACGCCATTAAATTCCCCGGCGTTCAATTTTATCTATCTGCAACCCGACTCTACTCATCATGCTTTTATGCAAGCATACAACCTGTTCGTATCGCAGAAAAAGAACCACACTTTGGTGATCCCCGAAGAGATGCTGCCAAAAGTCGTCAAAGATATTGAAGCACTTAACTATAAACGTGACAGCGTCACGACAGCCATGGCGCTAACTTTGTCGCAGCAAAAAGAAGTTGATTTGCCTGATAATCAGGTAGATATCGTGCTCGCAAACCATGATTTATCCCTTTGGGCTAAACCATTAGTTTCTGCGTTCTATCTTTCAGAAGAACACGATACGGTGATCCAAGAGTATGTTCGCTACCATGAAGATGCCCTGCAGCAAGGCGCACCACAGTTCCATTTCGTCTTATTGGTCAATGGAGAGCCCGCAACATCCATGACGGTCACCATTGAAGGCGAATTGGCGCGTTTCGACGATATCGGTACTGAACCTAAGTTTCAGGGTAAAGGTTATGCTTCTCAGCTTATTGATTATGCTCTCGCATTTTGTCGTCAACAACGAGTCGAACATTGCTTCTTAGATGCTTCAGAAGCAGGCTTTGATTTATATAAAAAATTTGGATTTGAGCCGTTATTCCGTTACATCAATTATGTTTGGTGTAATAAAAACGTTGTGAATTAATGCGTTAGCTTTAGCGTGATATTGCCGATAGCAGCCTGCTATCGGCAAAGTTTTCGAGAAATATCAGAGATTAAATGTCATCACAGGCTGTTTTTAATGCGGCTGTTTGCTGGAATTTTTCAATCCCAAGTTCAATTAAACGACTGATCAATTCTTGATAAGTCATACCGCCTTGTTGCCACAGTTTCGGGTACATACTGATATTAGTGAACCCCGGTAATGTGTTGATTTCATTAATCACAACATCATTTTTTTCAGTTAAAAATACATCAACACGAGACATACCGCTGCAGTTTAAAGCTTGATAAGCTTCAAGCGCAATTGTACGGATCTTTTCACTCACATCTTGCTCTAAATCCGCTGGAGCAACAACAGACGCGCCATTTTCATCAATGTATTTAGTGTGATATGCATAGAAGCTGTCATGCAGTACGATTTCACCGCATGGGCTAGCTAATGGATGTTCATTTCCAAGAACAGCACACTCGATTTCACGCCCTTTTACTGCGCTTTCAATCAGCACTTTTACGTCGAATAAGAATGCAAAATCTAATGCCGCGTTAAACTCGCTTTCATTATTAACTTTACTGATCCCAACCGATGAACCTTGGTTAGCTGGTTTAATAAATAATGGTAAGCCCAGTTTCTCAACCGTTGCAGCATAGCTTATTTCACCACGACCGCTTTTCAGCAGCGTAATAAATGGTGCAATGTGCAGCCCTGCATCCCTTAAAAGGCGTTTGGTGACATCTTTATCCATGCAAGCTGATGAGCCTAGAACACCCGGTCCAACAAACGGCAGATTCACCATACGCAGTAAACCTTGTAAAGAGCCATCTTCACCTAAATTACCGTGGACAATTGGGAAAATAACATCAATTTGCGGGAGAGGTTTAGCATCTTCTAAAGAAATGAATTGTTCACTTTGTTTGCCCGGAACAACGGCAATGCTGCGCTTTGGAGTATTTAACGCGATATGAGCGGGATCATCGCCATGTAACAGGAAGTTCGCTTCATCATACTCATGCCATTGCCCTTCTTTATTGATACCGATGAGACAAACATCAAACTTACTACGATCTAATCCATTAATAATATTTTTAGCTGATTGCAACGAAACTTCATGCTCAGTGGATTTACCACCAAAAATGACACCAACCCGAATTTTGCTCATTATTTACTCCAACATAAAGACATCAAAAACGATTCTGGGAAATATAGCACGCAGCGAAATAGTTAGGGCATAAAAACTTCACTACGCAAGTAGGTTCGGTGATTAAATAACCAAACCCTTAAAATTATACAAATTTTATGCCGATTGCTGAGTCAACAATAGGCTTTGATTCACGTTTGTTTCCAACCATTCCATAAAAATAGCTGCTGGGGTGTCTGCTTTTATTTCTTTAGGTGAAAGCAAGTAATATGCCGAACCATCTTCAATAAAACCTTCTGGAGCCATTAATTGTTGTGTGTTCATTTCATCAGCAACCATTAGGAACGATGCGATAGCAACACCCTGTCCTGCTAATGCAGCCTGCAAACACAGGTAGAAATGTTCGAAATTAATTTGTTTATTATGTTGTAAATTAATGCCACTACGGGTTTGCCATGTACGCCAAACATTTGGCCGTGAGGCCGGTACAAGCAAGTTCATCTCATTATAAGGCTGGCTATCATTTTTCTTGATGATACCCATCCATTCCGCGCATATTTTCTTCGCATAAATATTGTCATCCCACGTGAAATCATTACGGCGAAGAGCAAGATCAACTCCCGCCTTATTAAAATCAATCGGACCACCAGCGGCGATTAAATGCACGGTAATTTCAGGATATTGCTGATAAAAACTGGTTAAACGAGGGATCAACCATTTCATAGCGATGGTCGGCTCACACGATAAACTAACAACTCGGTTATGAGGACGCTGAGTAATTATTTCGACGGTATCAGAAAGTTGTTGGAATAAATGCGTCGTCGTTTGAAATAACAATTTACCTTCTTCTGTTAAAAAGATAGCTCGGTTACGTCGTTCAAACAGTAAAATCCCAAGATGCTCCTCAAGTAATTTTATCTGGCGGCTAATTGCACTGTGCGTTACATGCAGCTCTTGCGCGGCTTTAATAATACTTTCATAGCGTGCAGCAACATCAAAAAACCGTAACGATGTTAATGGAGGCAGTTTCATAGAATTGATGTCTTCATAAAATTAAGGGGCTTATAAAATGAGTAGCTTCACAATTAAATAGGTAATGAAAACTGACAGATTTCATTGAGAATAAATCGCTTTTCCTCTATTTACAATCTATTGATAATCAACAAATCAAGTTAATCAAATTTATTTTCCATCCAGAAATTAAGTCAGTTTTTATTACCATTAGGATCCCACTATGAATGAAATTATCGCTGTTGCCACCATCACTATTTTGGCGGTTATTAGCCCTGGTCCCGACTTCGCTATGGTCACCAGAAATAGCTACTCCTACGGCACCAAAACGGGTTTACTCAGCGCCCTTGGTATTGCTGCTGGAGTACAAGTTCATGTGCTGTATACCATTTTTGGCGTAACTCTAATCATTATGAGTTCCCCTACATTATTTATGACAGCCAAACTCCTTGGTGTCGCTTACTTGGTGTATATTGGTTTTAAATCCTTAACAAACAAAACAGCAATTAACGCCAGCGATGACCTTAATCCGGCATCAATACCCTCTTCATTTTCCGCATTTAAAATGGGTTTTTTAACTAATGCACTCAACCCTAAGACGATGTTTTTCGTTGTTTCGGTCTACACCCAAGTGATCCAAGCTGGTAACTCTCAATGGTTAAACTTCAGCTACGGATTATTTATTTCTTTTGCACATTGGGTTTGGTTTAGCTTAATTGCTCTATTCTTTGCAGCACCGTTGATTAGAAATAAAATCTTAAAATATCAATTCATTATGGATAGAGTTATCGGTGCCTTATTAATTATTCTGGGTATCTCTCTGCTCTTTTTTAATATTTCATCATGACTGAATTCATTTCGAATAAGTCGAACCATTTTGAAAATATTCATTCACCATAATGGCAAGCTCCACCACATCTTTAGGAAGATTTAAGTCATTCATTTTATTCAGAGAAACCCAATGAAAATCCGCATTGCATTGGGTTTCTTCGTCTATTAGCTCACAGAGATAAACCATATCGATATGCCAATGATCACCTTGGCGTTTATCTGCAATAAATTCTTTTAAAATAGCTAAGGGAATCGGTAAAGAAAACGTGCCTTCAGAATCGTTAACCTTAGCGTGTAACGGATAGCGACAATCAATCACTCGGCACCGTAAACCGGTTTCTTCAAACACTTCACGAACAACGGTATCTTGCGGCTCTTCATTCGGATCAATGTGGCCACCAGGCGGTAACCAAATACCTAGCTTAGGGTGCTCATGTAATAGAAACTCCCCACGAGCATTACAGATCATCGCTGTCGCAGTAAAATGTTTGATATGTTCCACTATTTTTATTCCTTCATACTTATCATCTTTATAAATCAATCAAATACAATACAACGCGCCTAATTGCTTCGATTGCCACTGCCAACTCTTCATGGGTTAAGGTGCTAATTGCTATTCTTAACGCCTGCGGTACCGCGTTTGATGTGCTGTAAGACTCCGCACTGCTAGTCGCGATATTTTGTTTTTTTAATTCACTGACCACTACATCTGCGCGCACACCTTCCGGTAAGGGTAGCCAAACAAAATAGCTGGCTGGATGCGCAATATAGGGTATATCCGTGAAAATTTTCTGGACTATTTTTTGCCGGATCTTTGCATCTCGCCGCTTATCTTTTTCAATGCTATCGACCTCACCTTTTTCGATCCAATCACAGAGAATAGCAGTGGTTATTGCCGGTGTATTCCATGTTGTAATTCGGATGATACGCTCGATATTTTCAATATATTGCTGGGGTGCCAGTACCGCACCGACACGTAAGCCAGTTGCAATATTCTTCGAAAAACCTGTTGTATAAAATGTAATTTCAGGTGCAAGCGTTGCTAATGGGACAACTGCTGGTCGCTGCAAAAAGGCATAAGACCCGTCTTCAATTAAGAAAAATTGGTGCTGCCTGGCTAAGTCCACCAGCTTTTTACGTTCCGATAAACTCATCACCCAACCTAGCGGATTATGCAGTGTCGGCATCGCATAGTAGGCTCGAATTGTTCTCTGTTGGCATAGCTTATCCAACGCTTGTAAGTTTGGACCATTTTCTGCCGTAGGCACGGATATAAGCTCTAAATGGTAGATTTTCGCTAGAGCTTTAAACCCCGGATAAGTTAAAGCATCGACGGCAATAATATCTCCAGGACTGAACATACCTAAAATAATGGTTGCTAAACCATGTTGCCCACCACTGACTAAAGCGACGGTATCTGCCGTTGCATGAGTTAATCCACGCTGTTTTAAGTATTTAGCGACTGTCTGCCTTTCATGCTCTCGCCCTGTATGCTGTTGATAATAAAGAATTCCTTCCAAATCACCCCCAACCGCTATTTCCCGTAACGATTCCCGTAATAGTTTGGTTTGTTCTTTCGCAATCGGATAACTGAAATTCAGGTCTAATGTATTTTTAGCGACATCTTGCTCAATACTTAACTTGGGCAATAGATTGATATCTCGAACAAAGGTACCTCGCCCAGTTTCCCCGATGATCAAGCCCCGCTCAATAAGCTCTCGATATACTCGCGAAGCTGTGACTAAAGAAACTCCCGATTTTTCCGCAAAATGGCGATGTGTTGGTAAACGAGCGCCCGCTTTCAATTCGCCACTCATGATCTGCGCTGAAAGCAAGTCAACATACTGCTTATAACGATTCTGAGTCATGAAATTGTACCTATGACAATTTTTTGATTGTCATGATTATGTCGATTAGCTTAGCAAAACTCAATTACAAATAATAACGGTCAATTATGAATCAAAGTAAATCATTAATATCGCACGGTGCTTCCATAACGACTCCCTCTCATACCACTCGTGGTTGGATCAGTGGCTTTATTGGCGTTGCTATTTTTAGTGGCTCACTTCCCGCAACCAAACTTGCTATCAGTGGATTTTCACCCGATTATTTGACCATTCTGCGGGCTACCATCGCTGGGATTTTGGCTCTGATTGTTTTGATAGTTCTACGCCAAAAAATTCCAGCAAGACAAAATTTGATTCCTCTTTTTATCGTGACATTTGGTGTGGTACTTGGCTTTCCATTCTTAACTGCGGTGGCATTGCAGTACATTAGCTCATCTCACTCCATTGTATATTTAGGACTGCTTCCTTTGTCTACCGCTTTATTTGGCGTTTTACGAGCAGGCGAGCGCCCTCGCAAATTGTTCTGGTTGTTTTCAGTCATGGGAAGTTTATTTGTAATCGGCTTCGCAATTCTTCAAGGAGCCACTCACGCATGGCAAGGTGACTTATATATGGTCATTGCTGTGATTGTCTGTGGATTGGGCTACGCAGAAGGCGCGGTACTTTCAAAATCATTAGGGAGCTGGCAGGTCATTTGCTGGGCGTTGGTTCTAGCGTTACCCATCATGTTGATATTCAGTATTTTGCGCTTACCATCAACGTTTTCTACTGTTCCATTTGAAGCATGGATGGGCCTAGGTTATGTCTCTCTATTTAGTATGCTAATTGGTTTCTTTTTTTGGTACCGAGGGCTTGCTGAAGGCGGAATTTCGGGCGTTAGTCAATTGCAGCTATTACAACCATTTATTGGTTTAGTGCTTTCTGCTTGGCTGCTTAATGAAACAGTTAATAGCATCATGATCATGTCTACGCTTGGTGTCATTTTGTGTGTTGCAGGTTCAAAACGTTTTTCACGTTAGGTATTGAAATAACTAACCTTAACGGAAAATTAAGGTTTAACTTTGGTTTATGGTAATGCTGAGGCGATTTCATTAATTTACCCTCAATATCACGATTAGGGTTTATCGGTTTATGAAACGTCTTAGTATTACCTCTTTGTTATTCTACATGCTGTTTATATCGCTAGTTTCTCTTTCTGAAACCATGCGATTGAATGTGACTTCGCCTAAACAAACACCCTATGTGGAAACGTTGACCTTACCGGGCACATTCGTTGCAAAAAATGAGATTGCGATCGGCTCACCTTTGCAGCAACAAATGGTGATTGATGTACTGGTTGAAGAAGGTCAATGGGTTGAGAAGGACCAACTACTGGCTATATTAGAATCCCCACTCCAAAATGCATCTGTAAGTCAGTTACAAGCTGAAACTGAAAAAGCCACAGCCTATATTAAGCAGCAAAAAGCCGTGGCAGAACAGGCGCAGAAAGAACTCTCTCGCCTTGCACCTCTCGCTAAAACTGGGGTTATTTCTGCTAATGATTTTGAAAAAGCAAAATCTGAGTCTGTAGCGGCGAATGCGCTATTGGAAGCTAATAAAGCGGAACTTCGCCAACTGCAAGCACAGCTTGCCAAAGAAAAAAGTCAGCAAGATAAATCACGGATCGTTGCGCCCATTTCTGGCGTTATTAGTGAGCGCCATGCTATCCGAGGAATGCTAACAGATAACCAATTACTGTTTAAAATCATTGAAGATGGTGAAATTGAATTTGATGCTTTAGCGCATATTTCAGAATTAAAACGTTTATCAAATCTGACGTCTATTCAATTAAAAACGCCTAATAATCAGCAAATAGCAGGAAAATTACGTTACTTAGCGCCAAAAGTAGATCCTATTTCACAACAAGGAAAAGTTCGTATCTCTCTTGCTGAAAATAAAGACAATCTGCAAGCCGGAGAATCAGGTACAGCGATTATTTCCAATTTAGAAAAACTGCAAACTACGCTCCCATACAGTGCCATTCGAACATTAGATAATGGTGAACGAGTTATTTTTACTGTCGTTGATAATAAAGTGAAGCAGCAAAAAATAACGACCGGAAAAATTCATGATGGCCGTATCGAGATTTTGTCCCCTATTTCGCCTGATACCGTTGTTGTCACCAATGCCCAAGCCTTTTTAACTGAAAATGATACTGTGACCCCAGTCAAGGATAGTCAATGAAACTCCAGCTATCTTCATGGGCAATCACACGCCCTATTCCTACTATCGTTATGTTCTTAGCGCTCACGATTGCGGGTATATTTTCTTTTAATCAATTGCCTGTTACTGCAAACCCGGTAGTTAATTTTCCAATAGTCACAGTGACCATTACGCAAGATGGCTCATCCCCAACGGAAATGGAAAACGCCATCACGAAACCCGTTGAACGTGCGGTCTCTGGTATTCCAGGGATCCGCCATATTACCTCAACCATCACAGAAGGCATTTCCACCACCACCGTTGAATTTGATTTAACCGTGGATGCCTATATTGCAACCAATGATATTCGTGAACAAATCGCACAAATCCGCAGTGATTTACCGCAAACGATTGATGAACCATTAATTAACCGTATTGATATCGAAGGCGGTGCAATATTACGTTACGCCGTTTCATCAGATAGCCAATCCCTTGCCGATTTATCTTGGTTTATTGATGATACAGTCAGTAAACAGTTAATTACGGCCCACGGAGTACAAAAAGTCAGTCGCCTTGGTGGTGCTGATAGCGTTATTCGCATCGAGCCAGATGCCGATAAACTTGCAGCATTACGATTGTCTATTCTGAGCATTAATGAATTACTCAGAAGCGTGCATCAAAATTCCGCGGGTGGTTCGTCTAAATATAATAACCTACAACATACGATTCGGATTTTAGGTGAAAAAAAGGATGTTGATGAAATTAAAGATATCCAATTGCCTATTGGTAATCAGCAGTGGATTAAGCTCGGGGATATTGCTGCAATTTATCAAGGACAAAAAACAGCCAAAACTATTTCGCAATTAAATGGTAAAGATGTAGTTGGCTTTGCCGTATTTCGCGCTAAAGGCTCCAGTGATACCGAGGTAGCAAATAATGTTGAACATGAGCTTGCACAATTAAAACTGAAACACCCTGATATTTCTATTCAGCTTGTTTCATCAACCGTGAAATATACAGAATCAAGCTACCATTTAACGATCCAAACTTTATTAGAAGGTGCGTTTTTAACCGTTATCATTGTCTTCTTCTTTTTAAAAAGTTGGCGAGCTACCTTAGTCGCGGCGATTGCATTACCTTTATCTATTCTTCCCACCTTTTTGGTATTGGCAATATTTGGCTATTCACTTAATAGTATGACACTGCTTGCATTGACATTAGTCATCGGTATTTTGGTCGATGATGCCATTGTCGAAATTGAGAATATTCAAAAATACATAGAGCGAGGTGAGCGCCCTTATTTAGCAGCTTTAAAAGCCTCGGACGCGATAGGTTTTGCCATTGTCGCCATCACACTCACTATTGTAGCGGTATTCTTACCCGTCAGTTTTATTGGCGGCTTTGTTGGTAAATACTTTGTGCCTTTTGGTATTACCGTTTCCGCGGCTGTTTTATCTTCATTACTAGTCGCCCGATTAGTCACGCCATTAATGGCAGCCTATGTCTTATTACCCGCAAAAAAGAAATCGGCCGAACATTCTGTACCTAACTGGATCAATCGATATTCTCAATTGTTAGTGATGACATTGAAACATCGCAAACTCGCCCTTTCATTCGCATTTATATTTTTGATTGGTTCAATCTCCAGTATTACTTATCTGCCTATTGGCTTTATGCCTGAAGGCGATATTAGTGTTAGCCAGATTGAAGTGGAATTACCGCCGGGAACCCCTGTCGAAGAAACTCAAAACGCGGTTAGGAATATGGCTGAACAATTGAAGTCACGTACTGAAATAAAGTCAATCTATACCATTGCGGGGATCAGTGATGACGCCGATGGAATCGCTCAGCATAAAGGTCAAATAATTCTGACACTAACAGACCCAAATGAACGTGAAATGTCACAAAAACAGTTTGAAAACTCAATTTCGCATCTATTACAACAAACTCCAGATGCACGCTATACCTTCAGTAATAGCGAAGGAAATAAAGAATTTTCATTAACCTTTACAGGAGCTGATCCCAAAGAGCTAGAAATTCAAATGCATAAGCTACGCGATGCAATTGCCAACGTAAATGGCATTAATAATGTGCGTGTTGTTAAACCACTTTTACGTAAAGAGCTGATTATCTCCCCTGACCTGCAAGATTTAGGAAGAACTGCAGTTAATGTAGAAGAAATCGCCAATACATTAAGAGTGGCTACAATGGGAGAATCAAACTCTCGCAGCGCTAAGTTTAATTTACCGGATAGGCAATTAACGTTACAGGTTGTTTTACCTGACAATCAAAAAAATGACGTAAGCGCGTTGCGTAATCTCTATATTCGTAGTGGTAATGATTTAACTGTGCCACTTAAATCCGTTGCTAGCATTAATTTTAGCGATGGACCATCACAGATTGACCGCATAAATCGTGCCAGAAAAATGTCTATTGAAGGTAATTTAGATGGGTTATCACTTGGCGAAGCATTGGAACACGCTGTCGAACTTCCTGAATATCAATCACTACCAAAAAGTATTGAGCCATTAGAGTATGGTGATATGGAGTTCATGCTCGACATGTTTGAACGTTTTAGTACGACAATGCTTTTCAGTGTACTGCTGGTATTCGCCATACTCATTATTCTGTTTAAAGATTTTATGCAACCTATAACGATTTTGGTGGCACTACCATTCTCTATCGGGGGAGCCATTATCGCCTTAGTGTTATATGGTGCGATGATAGATCTTCCTGTCATTATCGGTATTTTAATGTTGATGGGGATCGTCACCAAAAACTCGATACTTTTGGTAGAGTTTATTCTTGAAAAAGAACGAGCCGGTTTAAATCGACAACAAGCTATTATCGAAGCAGGTCAGGAGCGAATTCGTCCAATTATTATGACTACTTTTGCCATGATTGCAGGAATGATCCCCCTCGTGCTCACAACGGGAGCCGATGCAGGATTTAGGGCGCCAATGGCAGTTGCAGTTATCGGGGGGTTAATGAGCTCAACGGTACTCAGCTTACTGTTTGTTCCCGTTATTTATAGCTTGATGGATGATTTGAAAAAGAAAACATTACCACTATTGGCAAAATGTACCTCCGTCACTCAATCTGATAGAGATGTAAAACGCTGGTAGGAATAATTACGATAATAAGAATAACTGCAATAATTTGGCTCTCCATACAAGCAATGGAGAGCCAATAACGAGATGTTTTTAATAATTGTGCTTGAAAGCTAACTTACCCTATTAACTTACTGTTTTTTAGTTTTACAGCCGTTTGATACCAGTGCTTATTATAATTCTGTGCTGCCTTGGGTAAAAGTGAATAGGTTTTAATCACTTCATCAATTAATGGCATCGCTTCAATCACTCGTTTTTGTTCAAATAAAAACTCAGCGTAAGCAACCTTGTATTCAATATGATCACGATGACTTAATAAGGCACGAAACTCATTATCAGCTTCTGTAACCAACCCTAAGCGTACTAAAGAACGAGCATATAAAAAATGCCCCGCATTCGAGTTGAACGTTGGATTTTTTTCACACAATAAGTCTAGCGTCTCTTTACAACGCGCGTATTCCCCCACTTCATACAGTGCATCCGCATATTTCAACATAATATCCGGTGAATACTGATTAATTCCTTGCAGTGATTCTTGATAGTATTTAATCGCATTTTGATAGTCACCTTTATCGGTATATGCATCAGCTAGTGTTACACAGCTATTCGTGGTCGGATTTAATTCATACTCTTTTAGAGCTTGATTAATGCTTTTATTGGGTGCTAATTGTTTTTTAATCGCTTTTTCTAATTTATATCCATGGCGAGAATAGCGCATAGCCGGCATCCAAACGACCAGCGCATAAACAACCGAACCCAAGATTGGGAAAACAAATAAAATGAACAACCAATAAGAGTTTTGATTACTCTTTATTGAATGGACAGCGAAATAAATCGCAGGAATAAAATAGATTAATAATCCCAGAATGTGCATAACAACCTCAATGAATATCAACTCGATGGTTTTGGGCCGTACTCATACTTCCTTGTACAGCGGCTTGCTTAGTCGTGACTAAATTAGCACCATGATGACAGGCATCACTCTGAAGGCAAACAGGAAAAAACCTGAAAAGATAAATTAGAAACAAAAAAATAGCTGGCACATTCGCCAGCTATTCTATGATAAAAATTTATAAATCAATAAATTAGGCTGTTAATGCTAATTTCGCACCGAACATTAAAAAGACGGCACCAATACAACTATTTGAAAATTTTGATAGTTTTTTATTGTGTTTTACCATGTTGGTCACTGCAACAGCACCAAATATCAGCATTGATAGATAAAACATGCTGCATGCTTCTAATATCACGCCGAGCACAAAAAACGGCACCCCTGCACTTGGGTACGCTGGATCAATAAATTGAATGAAGAATGAAACATAAAAAATGATCATTTTTGGATTTAGCAAACTTAAAAAGACAGCTTTCTTATAAGTCCCTTTTGTTTCTAATATGATCCCATCAACGTCTGCTGCAGATTCTTTTTTATGCAATACTGAGTATAACGTTTTAATACCTAAGTAAAATAGATAGGCAGCACCTGCATATTTGATCACGCTAAAGAATATAGGAGACGTTTTGACTAAAGACGCAACACCTAAAAATGATAAAAAAATGAGCAATGCATCACCAGTAAATACACCAAGTGCTGCTTTATAACCATTTTTTACACCATATTTTGCACTACTCGTTAAAACAAATAGAGAATTAGGGCCTGGTACCAATGTAATAAAAATCACACCGATAAGATAAGTCCATAAGTTTGTAATACCTAAATTTTCAAGCATAATAAACCCGCTAACTCAATAAAAGTTATAACAATTAATTCACATTATTGCTTAATGGATACTATGATACACACCTTTTATTTTTAATAAAAGATATCACCATTAACAGATCTATATATGAAATATAAATCTAGTTATTTGCTGTATAACTAGCCATTTGTATAGATTTATACATTGAAAATTGAAATTAAATTTCAATCAAAATCACTTAATCAGCAGCACGCTAAAAATATTTTTTAAATGATATAAAACTTCATAAATTAAATAAAAGTAAGTTATTAATGCTAATTAAAGCTTGTAGGTAGAGATAGTGATTTGTTCCACATTTCACGATATAACAATGGATGCCTACAGCGTATCGAATAATGATTTTTACTCTAAATACCTGTAGTTAAATCAACATTGTCTCTCTTTAAACTTTTATTTAATGAATGACATTTCAACATACAGGTGCACATCGATGTCGTCTCAACAACCAAAGCCATGGCAGCGCGCAATGATGGATGGAGCTGTCCACACATTACCCTTAAATCTTGCAGTTATTCCGTGGGGGATTCTTGCGGGTTCCATGGCCATTGAAACAGGGCTTTCTTTTTGGCAAAGCATCGCAATGTCCGCCATGGTTTTTGCAGGCGCAGCTCAGTTAGTCACTCTAGGTTTGCTCAATTCAGGAGCTGGCTATATTACGATTGTGATTTCTGTTTTCTTTATTACATCGCAGCATCTTTTATATGGGTTAACCATGCGTCCTCACGTAAAAGATTTCACGACACCACAACGTTTAAGCATTGGCTTTCTATTAACTGATGAGCTATTCGCCATTAGTGCAGCCAAGCGACAAGCACTCAGCTTTGCCTATTTATTTGGTGCGGGGTTTAGTTTCTATCTTGTGTGGTTAGTCACCAGCCTATGCGGCATTGTGATGGCAAATTTGGTGGGTGATTTAAGTAAATTACATTTAGATTTCTCAGTTGTCGCGACACTATTAGCCATTGTCGTTCCACTCACTAAAAAAATAAGTACCGCCTGTGGTGTTTTATTTTCACTAATTACTGCGATTGCCCTATCGATGTATTCGATCAGTAGTGCAATTGTAATTGCCGGCGTTGGTGGGATGTTTGTTTCTGTTGGTGTCTCTCGTTTATTAAGGGAAGAAAAATGATCTGGATTTTAATTATCAGTTTAACGGCTGTTGTTTTCTCTCTGCGTTATATTTTTCTGATCCCTCAATTACCAATACGATTACCATTAATTGTACGCCAAGCACTCAGTTATTCTGCGCCTTGTTTGCTTACTGCAATTTGTGCCCCTGTCATTTTATTAGAAAATCATGAATTACGCAGTTTCCCTGATAATCCTTATCTCTGGGGAGCGCTATTTTGCGTTGTAGCAGCATTTTTACTGAAAAATATGCTGGTCACTGTCGGATTAACTTTAGTCTTTTTCTATGGACTTATTTACTTTATGGGTTAACCAATAATTTATAAAGCATCGGTAGCCGCCTTTGCTTTATAATAACGTTTCATGGCTAATATAAGCCTGTTTTTTAATCGATCCGTTGGATAATTAACCCCATGCTAAATAATTACGTTTTACGAAGTGTTCGTTATATGTTGGATTTGAGCGATGCTCAGATGGTTGAAATCGTAAAACTTGCAGACTTTTCAGTCACAAAAGAAGAAATGAGCCTTTGGCTAAAGAAAGATACCGATCCAGACTACGTTGAATGTAGCGACCTTGTACTCGGTCACTTTCTTAACGGATTGATTTATCATCGCCGTGGCAAAGATGAAAGTCGCCCAGCACCAGAAGTTGAAGATAGAATCAATAACAATATTATTTTCAAAAAATTGCGTGTTGCCTTTGAACTGAAAGACGTTGATTTACTGGATATCTACCAATCTGTTGATTTCCGAGTTTCAAAGCCAGAATTAAGTGCTATTTTCCGTAACCCAGAACATAAAAATTATCGTGAATGTGGCGACCAACTATTACGTTACCTATTAAAAGGCTTAACGTTGCGCCTACGCGGAAATAAATAGTTCAGACCACCATAATGTTTACGAACATTATGGCATTAGGCTGATAGCAATATCAGCCTAGATATTTTTCAGTAAGTAACTCAAAAAGGTATCAACTTTCGGCGAAAGTGAACGTTTTGAGGCGTAAACCGCGCGTAACTCAATCGGCGCTGGATACATATCATCAAAACTGACTTCCACCAACGTTCCCGCTTGAATTGCATTTTGGCATCCCTCTTTTGATAGAATAGCGAATCCCAATCCATTGAGTGCCGCCGCACTGGCAAGAATGCCGCTATTCACACGGTACTGACTGTTTATACTGACTTTTTTTAACTGACCATGATGCGTACTAAAAACCCATGGTTGCCCTTGCAGCGCACTAAAACTCGTGATACAGGGCATCATACTGAGCTCATCTACGGTACTGGGTAGCCCCTGTTTTTCAATTAACTGCGGGGCTGCAACGACAACACTCTCCCAAGATTTAACTAATTTTGAGTGGTAGCTACTATCCATTAACGCTCCGCGATGAAAAGTTAGCAATAAATCCACTTCATCACTAATAACATCTAAAGGCGCTAGTTGCGTATCACAATGAATGGCAAGGCTCGGATGGGCAAGCGCAAATTGAGCCAGTAAATCTGCAAATAATACACTGCCAGATTCACTTGGAATCGTTAGCCGCAAAGTACCACTTAATATTTCTGAGGCGCTAATTTTTTGCAAGGTTTCATTTAATTCTAAATACAGTTTTTGGCTCTTATTTAATAATAAAGTACCTTGCTCAGTTAAGCGCATTTTCCGTGTAGTTCGTTCAATCAATCGGCAATTAAGTTGAGTTTCAAGCTGCTTAATTTGCCGACTCACATTTGATGTTGGCATCGAAAGTTGTTTTGCTGCATTAGCAAAACTTCCCTGTGTGGCCACCGCAACAAATACTTTCAGTAAATTAAGATCTACAGACATAATACAGCCTAATTTTAGTGTTCATTAATGCCTCACTAATAACATTAGCAGTAGCCAATTGCCATTATTTTTTGGTAGCGCTGCTCCAATAATGTATCCTGATCTAATGCACTCAGCTCGCTTAAATCGTGAATAAGTTGCTGCTTAAGATATTGTGCAGCTAATGCATAATTTCGATGTGCTCCACCTAACGGCTCAGGAATAATCGTGTCGATAATTCCTAGCGCTTTTAGTCTCGGCGCGGTCATTCCCATCACCTCAGCCGCAACTTGCGCTTTTTGGGAATCTTTCCATAAAATAGAGGCGCAGCCTTCTGGAGAAATTGCAGCGTATGTACTGTATTCCAGCATATTAATTCTATCACCCACTCCGATTCCTAGAGCGCCTCCAGAACAACCTTCTCCGGTGATCACACAAATAATTGGCGTTGTTAGGCAAGACATTTCCTGAATATTGCGCGCAATTGCCTCTGCTTGCCCACGTTCTTCAGCGCCAACGCCTGGGTAAGCCCCTGCAGAATCAATGAATGTAATAACCGGCAGTTTAAATCGCTCCGCCATTTTCATTAATCGAAGTGCTTTTCGATATCCTTCAGGGGATGGCATTCCAAAATTACGTTTTACTTTTTCCTTCGTATCCCGCCCTTTTTGTTGCCCCATTACCATAACTGGGCGACCGTCTAAACGCGCTAATCCCCCCACTAACGCTTTGTCATCAGCAAATGCTCTATCCCCCGCTAATTCCTGAAACTCAGTAAATATAAGAGAAATATAGTCCAGTGTGTAAGGACGCATTGGATGACGAGCTAATTGCACAATTTCCCATGCACCTAAAGAAGAGAAAATATTCTCCGTGAGGGATTGGCATTTCTTTTCTAATAATTGGATCTCCTCATCAAGCTTTAGTTCTGATGGATGACCCTTTTGCTTAAAGGCATTTAATGCTTCGATTTTTTCATGAAGCTCAATAATGGGTTTTTCGAATGCAAGAAAGTGGCTAGACATAGTGACCTTAAAATCGACCAAATAATTTTAAGAGTCTACTGAGAGGAACAATCCTATTCTATAAACAAGAATAGGATTAATAGTTATCAAAAGTGGGATAATTAAGACTGGGTAAGATTTTTACGTAACAATACCGAGATGCTGCCGTTCATAAACACCTCTTTATCTTGCGTATACCCTAACTTTTCAGCGACACGCAGTGACGGTATATTTTGAGGCCCTATAAAGCAGATACTTTCTTGGTGTTTTTGCTCCGCGATCAGCCAAGACAATGCAGCTTGCATCGCCTCCGTCGCGTAACCTTTACCTTGATATTCAGGCGCAATCACCCATCCCGCTTCAGGAATACCTTTAACGTGGGGTTCAACAATGCGATGAAAATCGGCAAACCCAAGATCTCCCACATAATTTCCTGTCGCTTTTTCTCTCACCGCCCAATAACCAAACCCGAGTAGAGGCCAAAGTCCGCCATATGCGAGCATACGCATCCATGATTCGCGCTCCGTTGAAGGAACACCGCCAATATGCTGAACCATTGAGCGTTGTCCCCATAACTGCGAAAGTGCTGAAAAATCACTAACCTCATGTTTTGCTAAAATTAATCTATCTGTTTCAAGTTTAGGGATCACGTATTCCCCTCCTCTAGATTATCTAAATGGCGGCTCATCGAATGTTCTTAATTTTCGGGAATGCAGCTTATCACCTTCTTGTCGTAGCAGGTCAATGGCACGGATCCCAATTTGTAGATGCTCCGATATTGCGCCTTCATAAAAACTGTTTGCTTGTCCTGGAAGTTTGATTTCTCCGTGAATCGGTTTATCAGATACACAGAGTAATGTGCCATAAGGGACACGGAAACGGTAACCTTGTGCGGCAATTGTGGCACTTTCCATATCCACCGCAACGGCTCGGCTGAGGCTGAATCTGCGGGCGGTTGCAAAAAACCTTAACTCCCAGTTACGATCATCCGTTGTGACCACCGTTCCGGTACGTAAACGCTGTTTAACGAGCTCACCAGGCATATTACTCACCTGTTTAGTAGCGTCATATAGCGCCCGTTGAACTTCAGCAATACTTGGAATAGGAATATCTGGTGGTAATACATCATCTAAAATATGGTCATCACGTAAATAGGCATGTGCTAAAACATAGTCACCAATTTTTTGGCTTTCTCGTAGCCCGCCACAGTGACCAATCATTAACCACGCATGAGGGCGCAATACCGCTAAATGGTCGCAAATGTTTTTCGCGTTTGCTGGACCAACGCCAATATTCACTAATGTAATTCCTGCCCCATCACGTGCAATCAGATGATATGCAGGCATTTGAAATTTTTTCCACGTTAAATCGGATGTGGCAAATTGCGGATCGGCATTTTCAGCGGTTAAATAGTTATGCCCTACACAAGATAATGCGATATAGCGGCTTTCTGGATCACGAATTTGCTCACAGGCCCAATTCACAAACTCATCAACATAGCGGTTATAGTTGGTAAACAAAATATAAGGCTGAACGTGCTCTGGTGGTGTTCCCGTATAATGTTTTAGTCGCGCTAAAGAGAAATCAACACGGAGTGCATCAAAGTGGGATAATGGCATATCATCCGTCACATGATACAAACCATCCGTAATATCATCACTGATATGAGAGAGATCGGTAATAGGAAAATGAGCAGCCAGACTGCTACTCATACTTCTATCAAGAATTAAATCTGAACCATCGATAACGAATGGATATGGAATTTCAGTTTTAGACGGACGAACTGCAAAAGATACGTCATAGTCTTGTTGAAAAATGGTTAATTGCTCAACGAGGTAAGCTCGAAACAAGTCAGGTTGAGTCACAGTAATACTGTAATCTCCCCGTTTCACAAAACGGGCATAAGCTCGCGTTTTTTCACAATGATCAACCTTTCCTTCCCAAGTTACACACAACTCAGGGTAGGCAAACAACCCATTTTCTCGGGCGTTAGCATCGGGTAACGTTCCATTTTCAACATAGGTTGCAATGGCATTTCTCAAGGCTTCAATGGCATTTGAATAGAGTAATGAGAGTGTTTCGATTGTCTCTTCTATAGAAAGATTTTCATATTTTCGGCATTGTTCCAAAGACACGCTTAACTCCTTATCAAATGACGTAAATTTTACGCCTTCAGTGTATGTTATTCATCGAATACTCACAAGAAATTGCATTTAATCCTTGAAAATTTAATAAGTTAAAATCTTATTTTATTCTATTTATTATTTAGTTGTTTTTACCTATTGCTAATCTTGTACTTCATTGAATATAGAAAATATATATAATTAAATTAATTTTAAGATAACGCTTATGGATTATTTAATAGCCCTTAAGCCAGCGTTAGTCCCTTTGTTAGCAATATAAAATAAACATCTTGAAATATTTATATCGTTACTTATGAAGGGGATGAAAATAAAATTAAGAATATTATTAAATTTAATCAAATAGTGATTAAATGTTTATGCAATTATATTTAAAAGTAATACTATATCGCTGTAGCTTATGGTTTCAATGTTTATGACCGCTGGTATAAATACTTAAAAGGTATTAAGGAAATCCAATGAAAAAAACGCTTTTAGTTTCTTCTATCGCTGCATTATCAATTTTGGCTGCATCTTCATCTGCATTTGCAGCTAAAACACAAACCTATAACTGTGATGGACAAAAAATTAAAGTTTCTTTTCCTAATCAAGATACAGCAGTGATGCTTTACAGCGATGAACTGATTTTACTGAAAAGCAAAGAAGCCGCGAGCGGCGCTCGCTATGTTGGTGAAAACTTCCAACTATGGAGCAGCAAAGCAGGCTTAAACTTAGCCACTATTTCTGAAGATGATGCTGTTAATAATCGTATTTCTGACGACAAAGGTCGTGATTGTAAACTGGTTAAATAATTGCATATCTAACTGCACATAATCGTAAAAAGCAGCATCGTAATTATTATGATGCTGCTTTTTTATATAAAAATAATCTTATTGGGTAATTAATGTTAAAACTAGCGGCAATGTAATAACGGCAAGAATAGTTTGGAAAGTAATAATCCCTGCCATTAATTGGCTATCTCCATTAAGCTGCTTAGTTAAAATATAGGACGTTGGTGCGGTAGGTATAGAAAAAAAGATCACCAAAAGCACACTTTCTAATGTTGGTAATTCAAATAAATAAGCCGTAAATGAGGCTAGAACTGGCATAGCAAGCAAGCGAAACAATGTTGAAACCATAATAGGTTTAAATTCTTTTCTGAGTGTTGCTGTTTGCAGTGCCCCACCAATACAAATTAACCCTAAAGGTAAACTGGCTGCAGCCAACAATTTTAAAAATTGATCAGACCCAAATGGTAAACCTATTGGTAATAAATTTAATAATATTCCGATGATACAAGAAATAATTAATGGGTTTTTAGCAATAGGCATGATCAATTGCTTTAATGTCACTTTCTTCCCTGCACTTAACGACAGTACCGCAATGACATTACAGCTGGGAACCAAAATCGCCATTATCACTGCTGAAATCGCAATCCCTTCTGATCCAAAAAGATCCGCAACAATCGCCAACCCTAAATAAGTATTAAAACGAATAATCCCTTGAATGTGTGCCCCAAATCGTGGAATGGGTATTTTAAATAAATATTTATTTATCACGACAAGCAGTGAGCTTACAGCAAGAATGAAAAAAATGGCGCAGGCAAGATAGGGTAATTTGGGATTATTGAGTGGCGCACTCGCTAAACTGTTTATTAATAATGCAGGGAATAAAACAAAGTAATTGAGTTTTTCTGCGCTAGGCCAAAAATCGGCAGAAAATAGTGCTGTTCTACGTAAAACAAAACCCATTGCGATGAGAGCAAACAACGGCCACAACACGAGTAAGATCTTTTCCATGATTAAGAAATTCTTGTTTTTCAAACCATTATGAATTGATAAATGTGACTATATCGTTAAAATCAATGAGATGTTAGTTAAAAAAAGCGATGTAGGTAGATACCTTTCCAGAGTGTGAGCTTTATTCAAAAATAGAGTGCAGGTTATTCCGATAGCCAACACATTTATTTATCGTTACTCTCACTAAATCTCATTATTATTTTTCAAGTTAGTCCTATGGATATAAAAAATCTTTGTAAGCTCTACCGAACAGGTAAAAAATTTAAATATGTCTTTTTCTGGGGACATCAATCCAAACAACAGCAAGTCACGAAAAGCTGTTTTAGCCAATGGTACCCTGCTCCTTTTATCGTTGATGGTAACCGTTTCGCCAGTGCCGAACATTTTATGATGGCAGAAAAAGCGCGTTTATTTGGCGATAGTGAAATTCTGCAAAAAATTATCAATGCTCCGAATCCTGGGGCTGCAAAAGCCTATGGACGAGAAGTTCGTGGTTTTAAGCAAGATATCTGGGATGTAAACCGATTTGATATTGTTGTAAAAGCTAATTTAGCCAAATTTTCTCAAAATGATGCGCTAAAGCAGTTCTTATTGGCAACAAATGAGCGTGTCCTCGTGGAAGCGAGCCCTGTCGATAAAATATGGGGAATTGGCTTAGCGGAAGATGCGGAGAATATTGAAAACCCACTCACGTGGAAAGGCTTAAACTTATTGGGCTTTGCATTAATGGAAGTACGGACACAATTAGCCAATTAAGATTTTCAGTACAAATATCCCGCTGTTAAAAAGCAGCGGGACTTCATATTAAATATCCATTATAGCGGCATTCTATATTCAATAACGCCCGGTTTTTCTGCTACCCAATTGTATAGCTTTTGTCCGCGTAAATTGGTTTCTTGGGTATGCCAATATAAACGTCCACATTGTTTCTGCTGTGCTTGTTGCTGAACAAACTCAATTAATTGTTTTCCCACATGGCGACCACGAACTTCAGGGGTCACATAGAGATCTTCTAAATAACAAAAATCATTTTCTGCCCAAGTGGAACGGTGGTAAAGATAGTTAACAAAACCAACCACTTTGTTCCCTTCCAACGCGACAGCACAGTGCATTGGTTCTTTTTCATCGAAGAAACGCGCCCATGCTTTTAATGTAATTTCTTCGCTTAAATCCACTTGATAAAATTTTTGATACTCCAACCAATAAACTAACCATTCTGGGTAGTGCTCAGGGGAAACAAACTCAATAGATACCGGTAGTTCTGCATTATTCATAATAACCCTTCCATTTGTAGACATATAACTGAATGAGGTTATAGTACAGAGCTATCTGGTACTGTATAAGATACACTTTTGTTATTTATTTAGGATCCACTTATGAGAAGAAAGCAGCAAGCTCAGTTCCCACTGTTATTGATTGAACAGGGTCGAATTAATGAAGGGGTTTACCATACGATCCGTAATGCAATATTGGATGGACGAATTGCTGCTGGCCTAAAATTACCTTCGACTCGGGCGCTAGCTGAGATGATGTCAATCTCTCGTAACTCGGTAATTGCAGGGTTTGAACGCTTAATCGATGAAGGTTATTTATACTCAAAGCAAGGCTCTGGAACCTATGTTTCTGCACAAATTCCTGATGAATTAGTTCGTCCAATTAGCACCAAACAAGCGGTTTCCCAACAAGAAAACCCTGCACTTTATCTGAACCCCATATTGAATAACCTTCAGCCACTCTGGGAACAGTCTCGCCCAAATACCAATAAGCGCTCAATATTTAACATTGGCGTTGGTTGTGTTGATCAGTTTCCCCATGACCTATGGGGGCGACTATTAGGGCGAGTTTGGCGAAAATCCAAGCATGATATCACGCACTATAATCACCCTGATGGCTATATACCACTCAAAAAATTGCTGGCTGATTATGTGCGTTCAACCCGTGGCGTTCATTGTCATGAAAAACAAATTATTATCGTCAATGGAACCCAACAGGCGATAAATTTGGCGGCAAAAGTTTTATTAAAACAAAATGATACTGTTTGGCTCGATGACCCTGGTTATGACAGTGCTCGTGCTATTTTAACCGCTGCTGGAGCCAATATTTCACCAATCCCCTCCGATAATGAAGGAATGAATATTGAATATGCAGCTGCACACCATGGTGATGCCAAATTAATTTACACCACGCCATCCCATCAATTTCCACTTGGAACAACCTTAAGCTTACCCCGCCGCCTCGCATTATTAGATTGGGCGCAACAGAATAATGCTTGGATATTTGAGGATGACTACAACAGCGAGTTTCGTTTTTTATCCAAACCGATCCAAGCTTTGCAAGGGCTGGATAATCATCAACGCGTTATTTATGCCGGCACATTTTCCAAAATGATGTATCCCGGTTTTCGCCTTGGATTTTTAATTGTGCCAGAAAGTCTGAGTGACGCTTTTACGATGATGAAATATTACAGTGACAGCCATTGTAGTTATTTAGAACAAGCCGCTTTAGCCCAGTTTATTCAAGAAGGTCATTACGCGAGACATATTCGAAAGATCCGCAAAATTTGTTATGAACGCCAAACTGTTTTTTGCCAATCTATCAATCAATATCTCCCGCATATTTTTACTGCACAGATGAATGATTCAGGGATCCATACCGTCTGCTTGGTGAAAAAAGGCTATAGCTTAGAGATTATCCTAGATCAGTGTCGTAACCTTGGTTTTGGAGCTCAACCTCTATCTCGTTATTGCATTAGCAGTCAAAATAATGATGCCATTCTATTTGGATATGCCGCCCATACCGAGCTCGAAATCGTCCAAAATATTCAGTTATTAAGTGAGGCATTGGCGAAAATATACCCGAGTTAAACAGAAATGATATTCGCCGCTATTCTGATTGCCGACGGTATTGAACGGCTTATAAGATGACCTCAATGCAATTTTTCACCCTATTGAGGTGTACTATGACAAAAATAAATTACCCTTATGAACTAGAAGTCGGCGACATTGTTTTCACCAGTATCGGCACTGAAGTTTTTCGCCAAATCGCATCTGCATCAAAGTGTTGGAGTAACCATGTAGGCATGATCATCGGCCATGATGGTGACGACTATTTAGTCGCAGAAAGCCGCATTCCTTTATCGACCACCACCACATTATCCCGTTTTATTGCCCGCTCATCTGAGCATCGTTACAGTGTGCGTCGCTTATCCACACATTTAACCGAGGCACAAAAACAAGCATTAGTGACTCAAGTTTTCCCCCGCTTAAATAAGTTTTATCACACCGGGTTTAAATATGATTCATCACGCCAATTTTGCTCAAAGTTTGTGTTCGACATTTACCAATCTGCTTTATCTATTCGTATTGGTGAAATTGAAACTTTCCAAGAATTATTAACAAAAAATCCGAATGCCAAATTAAAATTCTGGAAGCTGTGGTTTATTGGTTCCATTCCTTGGGAACGCACGACTGTCACCCCAGCCAGCTTATGGCACCATCCAGAGCTTTCTTTGGTGTACCGTAGTCACGAAGATATTCATTAATTTCTCACTTTAACAACCGATTGATTGACTCTGCCTACACTGATAAAGAGCCCTGTTCCACAGGGCTTTAGCTAATAACCCAACGTTTTTAGGAGTAACTTCAACGCTATCTTCACGCTATTTTTTGACTCTCATCCTTCATCAAAATACCCTCCTACCCATACACCGATTTTTATGCCCATTCGTTTGTTCAAAACGCAATTAATGGATGAGCGCGTTCAGTAAAAGGATTGAGGAGAAACGCAATGGCGAATCAATTCCGAGAAAAACAAGCCCCTTTAATGTTATTCGTCTCTTACAACGATAATTCATTTAAACAACATCACCAAAGGGTATCTCATGGGGGAAATAATATGGACTCAAAGTTAAATAGCGTAGAAAAAGAGATCAATAAAATGAAAAATGATCTGCATGAAGTCAAAACCAATATCGCCGTGATTAAATCCAACTATTCCACCAAAGAAGCTTTAGCCGCCAGCGCCAATAAAATCATTCTATGGTTTGTGAGCAGTGTGATATTGACTCAGTTACTGCCAGTGCTTGCGAGGGTTGTGGATATGTGGGTGAAGTGATTAATACTTATACTAATGAATATACCTTTCTTATCTTGATTCTTAGGCTCACACAAAAAAAGGCACTCGCCCCCGAGTGCCTTTTGGCTACAACCCGCTAAACTATGAGCTATTCAGCGGTTCTGGTACTTGTGCGGATCAGGTAATCAAATGCGCTCAATGCGGCTTTTGCTCCCTCTCCGGCGGAAATGATAATTTGTTTATAAGGCACTGTTGTACAGTCACCAGCGGCGAATACGCCCTTCACACTGGTTTCGTTACGAGCATCAACTTCAATTTCGCCCATACGGTTGCGAGCAACAGTATCACCTAACCAATTGGTATTTGGTAATAAACCGATTTGAACAAACGCGCCTGCCACTTCCAAAGAATGCACGCTTTCATCGGTGCGGTCTTTGTACTCTAAGCTAGTCATCTTGCTGCCATCGCCTTTAACTTCAAGGGTTTGAGCATTCAAAATAATATCGATATTGCTCAAGCTACGGGCTTTAGCTTGTAACACGGAGTCCGCTTTCAATTCTGACGCGAATTCCAATACCGTCACATGATCAACGATACCCGCTAAATCGATCGCGGCTTCGATACCGGAGTTACCACCACCGATTACTGCAACGCGTTTACCTTTAAACAGTGGACCATCACAGTGAGGACAGAATGTCACCCCTTTTGTACGGTACTCTTGTTCGCCCGGAACACCCATGTTTCTCCAGCGTGCGCCAGTGGCGATAATAATACTGCGGGCCTTCATCACACCGCCTGATGTGGTTTCGATTTGGTGATATCCGCCAATTTGTTCAGCAGGAATAAGCTTAGTGACGGATTGGCCATCAATCACATCCACATTGTAGCTATCCACATGATTTTTCAGAGCACCAGCTAAAATTGCGCCTTCAGTTTTCAATACCGAAATATAGTTTTCGATATCAACGGTATCCATGACCTGCCCGCCAAAACGCTCACCGATAACACCAGTTCGAATACCTTTACGCGCAGTATAAACCGCAGCGGATGCACCCGCTGGACCACTACCGATGATCAGAACTTCAAATGGATCACGTCCGCTAATCGCTTTTGCCGCTCGCGCATCAGCATTGGTATCTACCTTGCTCACGATTTCGCTTAATGTCATGCGGCCTTGACCAAACTCTTTGCCATTTAAGAAAACAGCGGGAACACCCATGATGTTGCGTTCGTCAATTTCGTTTTGGAACAGCGCACCATCAATCGCCGTATGGCTGATGTTCGGATTCAATACCGCCATTAAGTTCAGCGCCTGCACGACGTCAGGGCAGTTATGGCAAGATAATGAATAGTAAGTTTCAAAGTTAAAGTCGCCTTCCAGCCCTTTCACTTGATCCAATAATTCTTGTGCTTCTTTGGATGGATGACCACCCACTTGCAGAAGTGCTAGCACTAAAGAGGTAAATTCATGGCCTAATGGTGAGCCTGCAAAACGCACGCCAATATTAGTCCCTGGGTTGGTGATTAAAAATGAAGGTGTTCTTTGTGCAGCATCGCGCTCTTCACGCACAGTCACCTTGTCAGACAGCGATGCAATTTGTTCAAGTAATTGTTTTATTTCAATTGATTTTGCGCTGTCATCTAAATTCGAAACTAATTCTACGGGTTTAGTTAATCTTTCCAGATAGGCTTTTAATTGAGCCTGTAAATTATTATCGAGCATGTAATCCCCTTGGTCATAAAATCGGGTACATATACCCGTCGAATAGCCCGTTGCAGGCTTTTACTTAATTGTGTTTAGCGCCTGCAACGTGGCTTATTTTGCAATATTCTTATCGAGGGTTATCGATTAGATTTTGCCGACTAAATCTAAAGATGGAGACAGTGTTGCTTCACCTTCTTTCCATTTAGCTGGGCAAACTTCACCTGGGTGGCTTGCAACGTATTGAGCAGCTTTAACTTTACGCAGTAAGTCAGCCGCGTCACGACCAATACCTTCCGCAGTGATTTCGATAGCTTGGATGATACCTTGTGGGTCAACAACGAATGTACCACGGTCAGCCAGACCTTCGTTTTCACGCATGTTTTCGAAGTTACGAGTCAGAGCACCTGTTGGGTCGCCGATCATCGCGTATTTGATTTTACCGATAGTTTCAGAGCTTTCGTGCCATGCTTTGTGAGTAAAGTGGGTGTCAGTCGATACAGAATAGATATCTACGCCCATTTTTTGGAATTCAGCGTAATGGTCAGCAATGTCGCCTAATTCAGTTGGGCAAACGAAAGTGAAGTCCGCTGGATAGAAGAAGAAAACGCTCCATTTACCCGCAACATCTTTCTCTGTTACTTCGATAAATTTACCGTCTTTAAAAGCTTGATTAGAAAAAGGTTTGATTTGAGTATTAATTAATGACATTTGATGTCCTCCTGTTTGGTTGACTATTAAGTTACTGTTTCGCAGAGACTTAATCCAATCAGTCGTTGCTATCGATTTGATAGGCAAAACCTAATCATTAATTAAAAATTGATAGGCATGGCATTTTATAGAGTGGCATTAAAACGCTTGCCAATAAAATCTGCAAGCGTTTTGTGAGAAATAATTCGAGATAATTTAATGGGAGCTGATGCAATAAAAACTATGCCATTGTGGCAATGGTTTTGCGAAAACGCATTAATGCGAAGCTGAAGAATACACTGCCAATGACCACTAAAATAACAAACTGTGGCCATACAATTTCGAATCCCGCACCACGATATAAAATCGCTTGTGCTAGGCTAACAAAGTGGGTTGTCGGCATGGTTAGCATGATGTCTTGTACCAGTTGCGGCATACTTTCCCGGGCAGTCATCCCCCCTGAAAGCATGTTTAATGGTAATAACACTAAGATCATCAATAGGCCAAATTGTGGCATTGAGCGCGCAATGGTCCCCATAAAAATCCCAATCGATGTGGTGGCAAATAGACTGAGCGCAACTCCACACATGAACAGCAATATCGACCCTTCAATCGGTACTTGCAGCAAGGTTTTGACCACCAGCAACAGCGAGACTGCCGAGGCAATCAGTACCACTAATCCCATCGACCAAATCTTTGACATCATGATTTCAAAAGGCGTTAGCGGCATCACCATTAAGTGCTCGACGGTACCATGCTCACGTTCGCGGATCAGCGCTGCACCAGTTAGAACAATCGATAACATTGTGATGTTGTTAATGATAGCCATCACCGAGCCAAACCAAGACTGCGTTAAGTTTGGGTTAAACCGCATACGAACTTCAAGATCAACCGGTAAACGCCCTTGACTACGGTATTTCGCCAGAAATTCGTTCACTTCTCCTAAGGTAATATTTTGGATATAGCTATTACCCAAAAAAGCCTGACTCATGCGTGTTGCATCGATATTAACTTGCAATTGAGGGTGGCGCCCTGCAAGTACATCCCGTTGAAAGTTAGGGGGAATATCAATTGCAAATGTATAAGCGCCTCTGTCTAGTAAGCCATCTATTTCATTCGGCACAATATCCGCTGGCGGCAAGAAATACGGTTCATAGAAACTATTAATAATACGATTTGAAAGCTGGGATTTATCCTGGTCAGCAATGGCTATCGGGGCATTATGCAGCGAGCCCGGCGTCACTGTTGCAGAGGAATAAATCGAGACAGTAAACGCAAACACAATCAGCGCCAGCATTGCCTTATCACGCCCTAAGCTTCGTAACTCTTTCACGCCCAAGTTAAAAATATTCTGTATTTTACGAAACATCCCTATGCCTCCTGCTTTTTCAGGAAATAAACACTCAAGCCAATCACAATCGGGATCGTGATGGCTAGCGGGATAAATGAGGCTTGTAAATCAAAGAAATTAAGCCCTTTAGAGAAGGTTCCCCGTGTAATGGTCAAAAAATGGGATGTTGGGTAAATTTGCCCTACCCAGCGACCAATCCCTTCCAAGGAAGAAACGGGGTCAATCATGCCGGAAAATTGAGTTGCGGGGATCAAGGTAATAATTGAGGTCCCGAAAATGGCTGCAATTTGGCTTTTCATAAAGCAGGAAATCAGCAGCCCCATTCCGGTTGCTATGGTGATGTACAAAAACGCCGCCAAGCTCAATGACAAGAAACTACCTTTAAATTCCACACCAAAAACATAGACAGATAAAATGCAAAGTAAAACAAAGTTGAACATCCCTAAAACAATATAAGGGAGTTGTTTACCGAGCAGGAATTCTAATTTGGTGATCGGGGTGACATAAAGATTAATAATTGAACCCAACTCTTTTTCACGCACCACACTGAGCGCGCTGAGCATTGCAGGGATCATCATCAATAACAGAGGAATAACGGCGGGAACAATCGCCGGTAAGCTACGAACATCCGGGTTATAGCGATAGCGTGTTTCGATATCAATAGCCGGAATTCCCGCAACACCAGCCGGTTGGCGAGCCGCCATTGTGCTTAACCACGCTAAATGCATCGCTTGTACATACCCTCGCACCGTTTCCGCTCGGTTTGGCATTGCACCGTCTATCCATACGCCCAGTTTAACGTTATTTCCTTTGGCAATATCACGGGCAAAATTAGGCGGAATTTCTATGGCTACAGTGATTTTTCCACTGCGCATCCCTGACTCGAGCTGCTCATAATCCTGCAATGGAGGCTGTTCAATAAAGTAGCGAGAACCCGCCAAATTCAGCGTATAGCCCTGGCTTAAGCCGGTTTGATCTCGGTCGAGTACAGCAAAACGTAGATTTTCCACGTCCATGCTGATCCCATATCCCATGATAAACATCAGGATCACCGTTCCTAATAACGCTAATGTGGAACGCACGGGGTCGCGCCGTAACTCCATCCCTTCACGAATGCTGTAGCTAAATAAGCGTCGTAAACTAAAGCGTTTTTTGAGTGCTTCCGCCGCTTGCTCTTTCAGTTTTGCATCCACATGAAATTCAGGGGCAGTCTCTTTGCCTGTATCTTTATCGCCAACCGCATCCTGTAAGTAGGCAATAAACGTGGCTTCTAAAGTGTCTAACCCACGCTTTTTAATCAAGTTTTCTGGCGTATCGCAATCCAGTACTTTGCCCGCATGCATCAATGAAATGCGGTCGCAGCGTTCCGCTTCGTTCATAAAGTGGGTGGAGATAAAAATAGTGACGCCGTCACGTCTTGAAAGGTCGACCATTAAGTTCCAGAACATATCCCGCGCGACGGGGTCAACCCCAGAAGTCGGTTCATCAAGGATCAGCATTTCCGGCTGGTGGATAACTGCCACGGCCAAAGAGAGGCGTTGGCGTATCCCTAGTGGCAGGTCATCAGGGAGTGTTTCTCTCACATCGTCTAAGTCAAAACGCTGGCACATTTCATCAATGCGCTGGTTAATTTTATCTTCGGGAATGTGGAATAATTTGGCATGCAACTCAAGGTTTTGCTGAACACTCAATTCGCTGTACAGGGAGAAAGCTTGAGACATATACCCGACGCGCTTGCGGGTTTCAATGTCTTTTGGGTCAATCTCTTGCCCAAACAGCCACGCTTGCCCTTCACTGGCTTGCAATAAGCCTGTTAACATTTTCATGGTGGTGGATTTACCACACCCATTGGAACCTAAAAAGCCGAAAATCTCCCCTTTCGGAATTTTAAAATTCACATGATCCACCGCCACAAAGTTACCGAAACGCATGGTTAAGTCCTGAGCTTCGATAGCGATAACATCATCATCTCGTGTATCTCGAGGCGGGATCACCACTTTTTGGTGACCCGCGCGTTTTTCTTCAGGTAACAACGCGATAAAAGCAGCTTCAAGGTCATCACAACCCGTTTGGGCTTTTAATTCAGAAGCATGCCCAGTTGCCATCACCTTGCCGTCATCCATAGCCACCAACCAATCAAAACGCTCCGCTTCTTCCATATAGGCCGTGGCCACCAGCACACTCATATTGGTTTGGCGTTCTCGAATACGGTCAATAAGATCCCAAAACTGCGCTCGAGATAAGGGATCAACCCCCGTTGTCGGTTCATCAAGAATCAATAAATCTGGGTCATGAATTAGCGCGCAGCATAATCCTAGCTTTTGCTTCATCCCGCCCGATAACTTCCCTGCAGGTCGGTCTTTAAAGGGGGCGAGTCCCGTACTTTCAAGAAGATCCTGAATGCGATACGCCCGCTCTTCGTTGGATTGCCCAAATAATCTGCCGAAAAAATCCACGTTCTCGTACACGGAAAGCGTATGGTAAAGGTTTTTCCCTAACCCTTGAGGCATGTAGGCAATTTTAGGGCAGACATTGCGACGATGGTCGCTGTTATGCATATCGCCATTGAGCACGTTGACTTGCCCCTGCTGGATCACACGGGCGCCTGCAATCAGTGACATTAAGCTTGATTTGCCCACGCCATCAGGGCCAATCAGCCCTACCATTTTTCGAGCAGGAATGGCGAGAGTGATGTCATCCAACGCACAGTTATCACCGTAATGTTGGCTGACATGCTGTAAATCAACAATCACATCATCCATCAATTTATCGGTCATTCTGGTAATCTCACCTCAAGATCGATTGGCCATGCAGCTTGTGCATCTAAACGAACATACGCTTTTCCAGGTAAACCTGTTTTGACATATTCAAGGTGTTTTTTCAGTAATTCAGGGGAAATACGTGCACGAACACGGAACATTAGTTTCAAACGCTCATTTTGAGTTTCCACTGTTTTAGGCGTAAATTGTGCAACACTGGCAACGAATGAGGTTTTGGCTGGGATCACAATATTCGGGGCGGCATCGAGAATAATATGAACTTCACTTCCAAGAGCAACCTTACCAGCTTGTTCTGTTGGTAAGAAAAAAGTCATATACACATCACTTAAATCAACCATATTCAGCACGCGCCCACCCGCACCTAGAACTTCACCGGGCTCTGCAACTCGATATTGAATACGGCCATTACGTGGTGCTTTTAGAACACTGTCTTCTAAATCAGCCGTAATGCGTCTTTCTGTGGCCGTTGCAGCTTCTACGCGGTTTTTCGCTTGGACAATCCCCGCTTGTGCAGAGTCAATGGCAGCGGTGGATGCAGCAACTTGGGCCTTCGAAGCTTCAAGCGCAGCCTTCGAGCCTTGCATTTGTGCTGTATCATCATCCACTTGCTGTTGAGAGACCGCTTTAGTTTTAACCAAAACACGAGAACGATTTAATCGTTTTTGCGCGGCATCTAACTCCGCTTCACGTTGACGGACTACAGCCTGAGCCGCCAGCTTTTCACTTTTGCGCTGTACTAACCCTGATTCTGCCGTGGCAACCGCACTAATCGCTTGGCGTAACTGAGCTTGTACTTCATGGAGTTGTTCCTGTAAGGCACGGGTATCCATACGGGCGAGCTCTTGCCCTTGTTGGACAAAATCCCCTTCTTTGACAAGGATGGTATCGATTCGTCCCGCGGTTTTAGTCGCAATATCTATCTCGGTGGCTTCAATTCTGCCATTACTTTGTGCGAACCCTTCTGGAAGACTACTCGAATTTTGGCTCCAGTAATAATATCCGGCCGCCATAATTGCCAGAACCAAAATAAGATAAAACGATACTTTGCGCTTATTTATTTTCATACCATCCCTTCTCTATTCATTGAATAAATTAGTGAACCACAGTTGTTTTTGGTCGTTAATTAAATTAATTAGTCACATCACAAAACTGTTTTCTCTTGAAATAAATATCATCTACATTTTATTTTTTTATTATTTTTATAACGGACAAAGTCTATATAACAGCCATTTCACGAGGCTATCTTATTATTTATTATAACTTTATCAGAATTTAACTTAGGTTAAGTCGCTATATATCACAAAAAAGTCATCCACTCGAAAAAAGGGATTGTTTCAAGTGTAGATAGGAATATAAAAAAGTAACAATAAAGCCAGCAACGTTATTTGCTGGCTTTGGTTTGGTGATGAAAATATTATTTAAGCGTTAATGTTTTTTAGCAGTTAATATCGCTTTGCTAGCAAATTAATTGGCAAACTTCGCAATTGTTTCAGCATCCATACGATATCGCACCCATTCGTCTTGTGGTTGTGCTCCGATGCTTTGGTAAAAATCAATGGCTGGCTGATTCCAATCTAATACGCTCCACTCTAAGCGCTGGCACTGACGTTCAAAAGCCAATTTAGCAATGTGCTTGAGGAGCTTTTTCCCTGCACCCGCGCCACGACATTCGGGTGAAACATACAAATCTTCTAAATAAATCCCATTATTGCCTAACCATGTTGAATAACTGGTAAAAAATACGGCATAACCCGCCGGTTTACCGTCAACATAACACAGTAACGCTTCGGTTTTGGAATCTGGTGCGAACAATGAGTTTTCAATATCAGCAACACTGGCTTTTACTTCATGACGCGCTTTTTCATAGACAGCTAACTCAATAATCATCTCTAAAATCAACGGGGCATCTTCACGGGTTGCCGTTCTAATTTGTATATCCATTATTATCTCTCTTGTTGTTTGAGGCTCAATTTTAACCATCGATGGCGCTAAACCCTAACACTCAGCAGTTTTATTCATCAAAGCAACGCCATTATAAGAATGATTTATAACCAATGATTCATAACAACAGATAAACAGAGTGAATGGTTGCTATTGCTCTAAAATCCTCCTCTTTGCTATCATCCGCCCATTGTTCAACCGAAATATTGAAAATAAAAAAGGAGGCTAATCTTATGCTGTTGTGTGATCTTATTGAATACTCACACTTCTTTGGTAATCGCCAGAGCTCAGGCTTTCACAGTGTTACACTGCGATAACCCTGCCTGAGCAAAGCAGCTAAAGAGTCTTTTCTCAGCTTACTGGGTTGTCGTATCGACGATACCCGGCGTTTTTACGCCTAGAATTTGAGTAAGCTATGAGCACATTATTATCTGTAAAATCATTAAACTACGATACATCCACCACCTCATTACTGTCTGATATCAGCTTCACTTTACTGCAAGGTGACCGTATTGGTCTGATTGGTCACAATGGTAGCGGCAAAAGTACCTTATTAAAGCTGTTAACTTCCCAGTTATCACCAAATAACGGGAAAATTACCTATGCCAATCATTGTGTTACGGCATATATCGAGCAGCATCTTCCGGCAGAAGTCGCCCCGTTAACCTTGATAAATGCGCTACTGCAAAAATTGCCTACACAAGAACATCTTTCCGAACGTTGGCGAGCAGAAGTGCTATTAACGGAATTGGGATTTGCACCTCATCAGTGGGAGCAATCAGCAAATGCCATTAGTGGTGGTCAACATACACGTTTACTGTTAGGACGCGCGTTAATCAGCCAGCCTGATTTATTGCTGTTAGATGAACCGAGTAACCATCTGGATTTACCTACCCTTATTTGGTTAGGGAATTTCCTTCAGAGCTGGAAAGGTAGCTTTGTGTTGGTTTCTCATGACCAATCCTTGTTGGATAAGGTGACAAACAGTACGTGGATTTTACGGGATAAAACTCTGCATTTTTATCGTCTTCCATGCAGCCAAGCACGCCAAGCATTAGCAGAAACCGACCGCGCCGATGAGCATCGCTTTAACGCTGAGCAAAAGGAAATTGACCGTATTGCTTCAAGTGCCAAACGGTTAGCCATTTGGGGTAAGGTTTATGATAATGAAGGGCTTGCCCGCAAAGCGAAGCAGATGGAAAAGCAAATAGATCGTTTAAAAGAGGATCAAACCGACCTCACTGAAGGCTATCAATGGCAATTGCTGCTGAATGGCAAAGCGATTCCTGCCGATCGAGTGCTTGAGTTGGATAATACGCAAGTCACCACGCCGGACGGACAATTTCTGTTTTCAGTCCCCTTTTCGCAAGTGAAAAGCGGTGACCGAATTGCCATTATGGGCGCCAATGGTTGCGGAAAATCCACGTTATTGCGTTTGATTTGGCAGCAATACCTCGCGGATTTGCGTTATGAAACTCAGTTAAAGTTTCATCCAACGATTTCAGTGGGTTATTACGATCAGCAGTTAGAACAATTGAATGATCACGATAGTTTAATCGATGCGTTGCGGCATTTTGCCCCTCTCACCGATGAACAACGAAAAATGGCGCTGATCAGTGCAGGTTTTGTCTATTCTCGCCATCAGCAAAAAGTGGCAACGTTAAGTGGTGGCGAACGCGCACGTTTGTTATTTATTGGGCTCAGTTTGGCGCAATACGCGTTGATTTTGCTGGATGAACCAACAAACCACCTTGATCTTGAAGGTAAGGAAGCATTAAGTGAGCAAATATCCCAATTCGAAGGGGCGCTATTGGTGGTTAGCCATGATAAATGGTTAATTGAGAATAGTTGCCAGCGTTATTGGTATATTCACAATAATCGCTTGGAAGAGTATCTGAGTCTTGAGGAAATTTACCTGAAGATAGAGAGCCAATCTGCCTTATCAGAGGACGAATTAGAAAAGAATCAGACCCGTTTGATTTCTGAAAATATACCAGAAGCCATTGCTCATTCTCATGAAGATGACCTTCTTGAACAACTGTTAGAATTGGAGGAAAAGTTAGCAGCCGATAAACAACGTAAAGTTGCTCATCAGAAGCCTTTACTTCAGCAGCAGTGGATTGAAGAGATAGAACGAATTCAAACTATGCTCGAGATCTAAAATAATAAAGCCCCTAGCTGCAAACTTGCGCTAGGGGCTTCTTTATTACTTCAATGTCAAAATAATACTGTGACAAAATAATTATTAATAAAGTAACGCAAATCTTTATCGGTGAAATGGAGGCCAATCACTGAGGGATCCCCTCATAATTTCCCCAAAGCGCAACCATGTTTGAATAGATTTTGAGCAAGCAGGATTGCAGCTACGAGCAAGTCTTCCCTCGTTATTGTGTAGCCAGAATGCCGCAACACTTCCATGCCTAAGCGCACTGTTGAGAGTACATTTCGATTCCTGACAGTGTTTGCTTGGAAGTGTTTATCCCAACCTTGTTTCTGTGAATGTACGCCAACAAGCCAAAATGTCAGTTGAAGCATTAGGGCGATCAGTAGCATGATATCAAAGCGCTCTGGGCTGCTAGTTCTGCTATGTCGGAGTCCTAGACCGTATGCTTGGCTTTTTAAGTCTCGGAAGGTTTCTTCTATCTGCATACGCTTTGAGTAGATCTTAACAAGTTGCTTGGGTGTTCGAGTTTCAACGGGCAAGTTAGTCGCTAAAACCCATGGTTCTTTTGTCGAAGCGGAGTAGATTTTAGGTGATGGATGATGACAATTGGTCCGTGTCGAACGCTGATTTTTTCGGCCTTTAGGACGTGATTTATACAGTGCAATTTGACATGAGATTGGGTTGCTCTTAGTCAACCTCTTATAGCCTAAAGTTTTTGTTCGACTTGAAGAGGTGCCATGTAAGTTGCTGATAGGTTGCCAGTTTTCCGCACCTAAATCTGCATATTGCACTTTCCCTCTCACTCGACTTAACCAGTACCAACCTAGCTTTTCAACGGATTTATACCATGGCACTTTAAAGCCTGCATCACTGACAATAAGCGGTGTAGTGTTACTCGGTAGAATGCTTGCGAGGTCGGCTAAGAATTGGTCATGAGCCGCCTTTGAACATTGCTCTGAAAGCGGAAACGCTTTCTCATAAAGAGTAATAGAACGACCATGTAGTGCCACCGAAGCCCGCAATACCATAAGCCGTTTTTGCTCACGAATATCAGACCAGTCAACAAGAACAATGGGCATCGAATTACCTGAACAGATAAAGCTGGCATGCCAACGGTATACAGCGAGTCGCTCTTTGTGCAAGTGACGATTACCTAACAATCTGTCGATTCGTTTGATGTTATGTTTTGTTCTGGCTTTCGTTGGCAGGTTACGACCAAGTTCGGTAAGAGTGAGCGTTTTACATTCAAGTAATGCGTGGCAAGCCAGCGTTAAACTGTTGAGTCGTTTTAAGTGCAATTCAGGGCAGAATTGGTAAAGAGAGTCGTGTAAAATATCGAGTTCGCACATCTTGTTGTCTGGTTATTGATTTTTCGCAGAACCATTTGATCACATGACAAGATGTGCATCTACCTTAAATTTATGATTTTTATCAAAATCATTAGGGGATTCCTCAGGGCCAATCACCCTATTTACTCTCATTTTATGAATAACTGTTTTGCCACTCTATGTTACGTGGAACTCAACTTAATATTTCTGTTTTTTTGCTCGCTTAAAGTATGACATCGGCACACTTGGGCAAACGACCTCTTTAAATTTCACCTTACTCTTCGGTGCAGAATCTGCCGGTTCTTCTTTTGGCTCAATTTGCTTATTTTCTTCCGGCTGCATCACTTGTTCTGGCTGCATAGTTTCTTTCATATGAATTTGCTCTTTAACTTGGATAATATGACGGGTTTTTGCCATGTTATTTTCCTTCTACTACGTTCTCTTCTGAAATTAATAGCGCCGCATTCACTTGTTCAATGCGTTTCACAGCTTGGTTAATAATGTTGACCACTTGGGCGGATTCTTGTTTCGATAACTGTTGTAAAACAATTTTGTGTCTGAGTAATGACTTGAATTTATCAACCGCTAACTCAATTTCATTGGCAAATTGATTTCCGGCTTTCAGTTCTTGTGCATAATTTAGCTTCATTTTCACTTCAGCAAGAATCTCTGCCTTTAATAGTAAAAAACAGCGACCTTCCGGCGTAATGGCAAAGCATTTACGCCCTTTGCCCGTTCCTTTACTGGTTGAAATAAAACCCACCTCTTCCAGCAATGTTAGTGTCGGATAAATCACGCCAGGGCTTGGACAATAAAATCCTGCCGTTCCTTCACTAATATTTTTTATCAGTTCATAACCATAATTCGCACCATCTACGAGTAAATGCAAAATATAAATACGCAGTTGTTTTGGATTAAACATGCGCCGAACACTTTTACCCTCGCATAGGCATGTATCGAGGGTTTTTGGATTGTCCATTTGATCTCTCAGTGAATGTGCAAAAATTAAAAACCGATATATCTAATATCATAATCGGTTTTCTGAATAATGCCAGAATTAGATATATCTGTTTTTATCATTGCGTGCTAATGATAACCATTATCATTATGATAACGAGAAAATTAGCGTCTTAGCGTACAAAAAGTGTTTTTAGTGATCTTCGTAAATGAAAAAAGCCAGTTCTGCGAGAGAACTGGCTTTCTAAATCAAAACAATAACTCGTTAGTGTTAGCCAATATCAGGCAGAACTTTGAAAACAATACCAAGCTGGATACCAATAACCGCAATACCACACAGGAATACAATCCATAATGCAGGCTTGCCACCGAGTACTTGATACTTACGAGGGTTAACATCTCGTGATTTCAGAGCCATCGCGCTTGGCAGTAATAACGCTAAGATAGACAGCGCGATTGCCGCATAACCTAACGCCATCACGAAGCCTTTCGGATAAAACAAGGCAAAAACCAGCGGTGGTAAAAAGGTAATTAACCCAGTTTGAATACGCCCTGAAGCGTTATCTTGGCGTTTAAACAAGTCTGCTAAGAAGTCAAACAAGCCTAACGCAACACCAAGGAATGATGTGGCTAATGCTAAGCTCATAAACATTTGAGCGACGAGTTCAGTTTTACCTGACTGCGCAACTGCTTTAATGGCTTCAAGCAATCCATTTAACCCTGAGTTTTCAGCTAAAATCCCCACAAAGGTACTTGTGCTAATGCTGCCCAGCGTAGCGATTTGCCATAAAATGTAGGCAACTAACGGAATCGCACTTCCTAAGATAAAGATAATTCGCAGTTTTTTGACATCACCGCCCATATATTTCACGACACTTGGTACACTTCCGTGGAAACCAAATGATGTAAAGAAGACAGGGATAGCCGCGAGGATCAGGATTTTTTCTGTTGGTGAAGAAAGCAAGTTCACTTGTTCAACATGCGGGAACATCATCGCAAGAATGATCACTAAAAACACAATCTTGGCAGTAAATAAGATGCGGTTAATAAAATCGACAGACGAGGTACCAAAGCAAACCACCCCACCACCGATAATGGTAAAGATGACAATCCCCATCCAATCTGCCATTTCAATGGCAAAACTGCCTTTCAGGTTTGAAGTAATAATTTGCCCTGCGCCTGTCACATACGCGGCGGTTAAGGCATACATTAAAAACATCATACTGAAACCAGTAATGAACTTCCCACCAGAACCTAAATAGCGCTGAGCAACACTACCTATCCCCGTTTCATGAGATTCATGTTGGTAAACCTCAACCAGCAATAATGCGGTGTAGCACATTAGCGCCCACAACCCAAACAACATCACTAAACTGACTGAAAACCCGTTACTTCCCGCTGCAATTGGCATCGCCAACATTCCAGCGCCGATCGTAGTACCTGCAACAATAAAAACACTACCAAGTGTGCGATTTTTCATATTGAGATCCTAACAAAATTAATTAAACACTAACTTTTTGGATGGAATGATTACGTTTATTTTCTTCATCAATGAGCTGTTGTAGTTTGTCTTCAAAGATGTTTCTTAATTCATTCCAGTAGCTTTCGAAGTGCTGTTTATCACGCAGGCAATGGGTCATAATTGCGGCCCTTAATACATAAATTGAATGGACTTTATGCCATTCCTCTTCCTTGAAATTCGCTTCTAGACACAGATTCTGAGGATTATCACCGTATTCTTCATGGGTTAGTGATGTTGACGAGGTTAAAAAGTCATTTGCATAAGTACGTCCTGCCGCATAAGAGCAGAGTTCATACAAACGTTTATTTAACTGGTTTTGCTTCTCTAATGAGGTATTGCCCGTCTCCCTGAACATAAAATTGATCATGTGGAAATCCGGTGCAGGCATCGCTGCCAATGTAAACTCACGCCCATCAATCACAAACGGCTCGCTGGCATTGATTTTTTCGATCATCCAATTGGCGGTTGTAACCCCTGCTGCGATGACCTTGCCATACCCCAATAAGTTCAGCGGAACTAACCGATGAGCAGCCCATACCGCCGCTGCCGTCGCACCTGCTTTTGAGCCTTCCATAATCGATGAACCCAGTAATACATTCTGTTGCTTATCGGTTTTACGGCTACTTTCTTTCACTTCTTCAAACACATAGGCCGCATGATAGGAAATCAAATCGACAATGCGTTTGTCCCTCATACAAATCGCCCCTGCCGCATAAGGGATAAAACCAACTTTATGCGGATCGACTGTGATGGAATCAGCTTGGTTTAAAGCACGGAAACTTTGATAAACATCGGGCTTTGGCCAAACGATATCTGGCGGGAAAACACCTTCGCTATGGTAACGCTCAATAAGCGCATCATATTCAAGGAATTGGTTGTTTTCATCACGGAACATCGCACAGGCATAGCCCGCATACGCGGCATCAATATGCACATAGAATGAAACGCCAAAGCGTTGTTCACATTCTTCCCGTAATTTGATGACTTCAGCGACGTTATCAATAGCACCTGTTTCTGTGGTTCCGACAACGGCAACCACGGCTAGGATCGGTTCACCCTTTTCAATGAGAGAGAAAACGATGTCACGCATTTGCGCCACATCCGTGCGATAACGTTTATCCACGGGAAGTTGAACAATGTTTTGCTGCCCTAACCCTAAAATATCCATCGCTTTCATCCACGAATAATGCTTGGATTGCGGCACTAATAATTTACCGAGTTTACCTTGTTCAACGCCGGTACCTCGGCAGGTCAGATTACGGATCTCTTCAAACAATCCTTGTTTTTTCAACTCATCAATCAGATCCAGTACATCACTAGTTCGCATATTCAGTAATGCGGTTTCTGAAATATCCGTTAAAAGTTGTTTGGCTTGAGGATGGGATGCCATGGCTAAAGGCAAGGTTTTGATGTTTCTCGCGACCCATAACCCTTCATAGTTAGCTACTGTGCCACCAGAGGTAATGTGCCCCCAAGATTTTTGCACGTCATACCCAAACATACCGCATAAATCTAACCCCGCTTCGATTTCTAATACCGTCGTCGTTGGCGAAGATTCTTGTGCGCAGTTATTTGGGTTGTACATCATTGCCATGACATACGCGAGATTGGAGATCATCAGTGTATCCGCGTTCATATGCCCCATGTAACGCGGTGAAAACCAAGGCACTGACGTAGTTTTCAATTTCGAGGAAAGCTGATTAAGGATACCTTCAGTGCGATATAACGTATCCCGATATTCAGGTGCATATCTATCGACGGTAGTAATTAAATCGGGATCTTCGGGATGATAACCAGAACGCCAATGCATATGCTCAGTCACTGCGTATTCCATCATTTCTCTAAAAAATACCGCATTTTCAGATTTAGGTCCGAGGAACAATGCATCGACATTCATGTTTTTATTTTTAAAATTATTCATTATCACTACACCTTCAAACTACAGCTGGCTGGCACCAGCTGCATTAAGTTACTCAACTTATTATCATTGGAAAGTGCAATAACGGGGGGATGTCTGTGTCGAATGACAACTTGTTAATGATATGACTAGACTTATATCCTTAACCTATATTCAGTAGTAGACAAGCCGTTAATGAGCCAACTTGTCTATAGATATAATCCATCTTCATTAAAACATTAACAAACTCATCTTAATTTTGTTCGGATTTGTGGGCAGGCACAAAAATTCAAAAATTAATCATCTGTAAAGAGATATTTACGCTTAAAAGACTTGATAATGTAAATTATTTGTTATAAATAAAAAAATAATAACATACGTAATTATTATCTAATTATATAAACATTAAAAAATAGTTAAGCCGTAGCTAACTGTTTACTAAAATAATTTTACCAATCAAATCCCCTGATTCCATATGGTGATGTGCGCTTTCCACCTGACATAATGTATATATTTTGTTAATTATTGGTTTTATCTTACCGTTCTGTAGCATTCCCCATACTTGCTGATGCAGCTCTTTAGCGATTTGCGCTTTCTCTTCATTACTTCGAGAGCGCATTGTTGACCCTGTATGGGTTAAACGTTTTACCATCAATGGCATCATGTTCAGCTGAGTTGGGTTTCCTTTCATCATGCCAATTTGGATGATCCGCCCAAATTTTGCTGCTACTACGTAGTTTTTGTTCACATAGTCGCCACCAATAATATCGACGACCATATTCACACCATGATGATTTGTATACTCCTGAGTCACTTTCACAAAATCGTCTGTTCGGTAATTAATCACACAATCCGCACCAAGTGATTTCGCCGCTACCGCTTTATCTTCTGAGCCAACCGTCGTTATCACCGTGGCACCAAATGCTTTTGCGAGTTGGATAGCAACACTACCAATACCCGAGGTGCCACCATGAATAAGTACTGTATCCCCTTGTTTCAGCTGACCAATCTGGAACATATTCGCCCAAACAGTAAAAAAGTTCTCTGGGATAGCCGCCCCTTCTTCAAAGGATAAATTTCCTAATGGCAAAGCGATATCTTGGTGCACTAAGCAGTATTCGGCGTAACCACCACCTGCCACAAGCGCACAAATACGGTCACCTATCGTCCATTGCGTCACATCATCGGCTTTAGCCACAACCGTACCCGATACCTCAAGTCCCATGATTGGCGATGCATCTGGTGGTGGCGGGTATGAACCTTTGCGTTGGAAAATATCAGGACGGTTAACACCTGCGGCTTCCACTTTAACGATTAAATGACCAGGAAGGAGTTTAGGGAGCGGAATCTCTATTAGCTGCAGTTCATCCGAAACGCTTGGATCAATAATGTCGACAGCTGTCATTAATGGGGGCAACGACATCAAATTGTTACTCATTATGACCTCTTTTTATAGGTTAATAGGAAAAAATGATATTTTTCTGTTTATTCTTGTGTTAATTTAATGCTAATAAACTATGTAAAATAAAACATGTTTTTACTATGTTTTTTATCTCTCTTTTTATATATTAAATTTATGTATTTAATATAGGTCAAATCTTGCAATTGCTAATATCCTGTAAATTAGCATGATCTGCTGAATCTATTAGATTGGTAAATTTAGCATTCTTTGCTTTTTTATTTAATAACTCGTTTCTGTCTTATATAGCCCTTACCTGTTCAATTATCTTATGCTAAAATTGACTCATATCAATAATTTTAACCTGATTGAGCATTTAATATGATCCCAGAAAAAAGAGTTGTTCGTCGCATCCAGTCTGGTGGTTGTGCTATTCATTGCCAGGATTGCAGTATTAGTCAGCTGTGTATTCCTTTTACTCTGAATGAACACGAACTGGATCAACTCGATAATATTATCGAACGTAAAAAACCTATTCAAAAAGGCCAAGCTTTATTTAAAGCAGGCGATGAATTACGTTCTTTATACGCTATTCGCTCTGGCACAATTAAAAGCTACACCATTACTGAAGAAGGCGATGAGCAAATCACCGGTTTCCACTTAGCGGGCGACCTCGTTGGTTTTGATGCCATTATTCATACACAGCACCCAAGTTTTGCTCAAGCGCTAGAAACTTCAATGGTTTGTGAAATTCCATTTGAAACGCTGGACGATTTATCTGGCAAAATGCCTAACCTGCGCCAACAAATTATGCGCCTGATGAGCGGTGAAATTAAAGGGGACCAAGAAATGATCCTCTTATTATCTAAGAAAAATGCGGAAGAGCGTTTAGCTGCATTTATTCTTAACCTATCTCATCGTTTTGCTGAGCGTGGTTTCTCTCCAAGAGAATTCAGACTCACCATGACTCGTGGTGATATTGGTAATTACCTTGGCTTAACCGTTGAGACAATTAGCCGTCTGTTAGGTCGCTTCCAAAAAAGCGGTATGCTCAGCGTTAAAGGTAAATATATTACCATCGACGATATGGCAAAACTAACTGATATCGCTGGTAAAGTATCCCCAGTTTCTTGCTAATATTCCTATAAACGGGTCACAAACTTTGTGATCCGTTGTTACTTTTTAATCACATTTCTTGCGTATTTATCCCCAATAACATAGTTTAGAGAGATGGAACTATCCGTTTATTGAGAGGATGTCAGCATGGCTAACTATAAAAATCTTTTAGTAGCAATCGACCCAAATCAGGATGATCAACCGGCATTAAGGCGTGCAGTTTATATCGTACAGCGTAATGGCGGACGGATAAAAGCCTTCCTGCCTATCTATGACCTATCTTATGATATGACTACCCTGCTTTCTCCTGAGGAACGCAATGCAATGCGCAAAGGGGTGATCAGCCAAAAAGCCGCGTGGATCAAGCAACAAGCCCATTTTTATTTAGAAGCGGGTATTGAGATAGAAATTAAAGTCATTTGGCACAACAAGCCTTATGAAGCCATCATTCAGGAAGTCATTAGCGGTCAACATGATCTTCTACTGAAAATGGCGCACCAAACTGACAACTTAGAATCCATCATTTTTACCCCATTAGACTGGCATTTATTAAGAAAATGCCCGTGTCCTGTTTGGATGGTGAAAGATAAAGTCTGGCCAGATCACGGTTCGGTGGTGGTTGCGGTGAATCTTTCTAATGAAGAATCTTACCATGATGACCTAAATATCAAGTTGGTTGAGAAAACCCAAGATCTCGCTCGAAGGATCATTAAAGAGCAGGAAATTCATTTAGTCAGCGCTTACCCCATTGCGCCAATGAACATTGCCATTGAACTGCCTGATTTTGACCCAAGCTTGTATAACAATGCCCTACGCGGTCAGCATCTGATAGCCATGAAAAGCCTGCGGCAGAAGTTTGCAATTGATGAGAAATACACCCATGTTCGTGAAGGGCTACCTGAAAAAATCATTCCTGACATGTGTGAAGAGCTACATGCGGGTGTCGTGGTACTCGGCATATTAGGTCGTACTGGGCTTTCTGCTGCGTTCTTAGGAAATACGGCGGAACATGTTATTGATAAGCTAAAATGCGATTTATTAGCGATTAAACCTGACGGCTTTGTATGCCCTATTAGTGCCGCGGATGATTAATTAAATTGGCGATAAACATCAAATTTAGAAGCTCTTAAATAGACATATTTGTGAGCTTTTTACTATTATCTTCTTAGTGGCCATTATCAATTACTCATAATTCGATTAATAATAAAAAAGAAAATATTCAGATATAAAAACGCCCTGAATTCAGGGCGTTTTATTTTATACCGTCAATGATAAGCAATTACAGCGCTTTTAAAATTGCATCCACGCTGGCTTTCGCATCACCAAATAACATTTGGGTATTTTCTTTAAAGAACAGTGGGTTTTGTACCCCTGCATACCCTGTATTCATTGAGCGTTTAAACACAACGACATTATTCGCTTTCCAAACTTCTAACACAGGCATACCCGCAATTGGGCTGTTTGGATCTTCTTGCGCCGCTGGGTTAACGGTATCATTCGCACCGATAACCAGCACCGTATCTGTTTCAGCGAAATCATCATTGATTTCATCCATTTCTAATACGATGTCATAAGGAACTTTCGCTTCCGCTAACAGTACGTTCATGTGCCCCGGTAAGCGCCCTGCAACTGGGTGAATACCGAAGCGAACATTGATGCCACGCTCACGCAGTTTTGCCGTAATATCGTGCACCGGATACTGCGCTTGAGCCACAGCCAGACCATAGCCCGGAGTAATAATCACTGAAGTTGAGTTTTTCAACATTTCAGCGACTTCTTCCGCTGTGGTTTCGCGGTATTCGCCCATCTCTTCTTCAGAGCCAGTTGATGAACCATCAGTACCAAACCCGCCTGCAATAACACTGATAAACGAACGGTTCATCGCTTTACACATAATATAAGAAAGTATGGCACCCGATGAACCGACTAAGGCCCCAGTCACGATCAGCAAGTCATTACTGAGCATAAAACCTGCCGCTGCCGCTGCCCATCCTGAATATGAGTTCAGCATGGAAACCACCACTGGCATATCTGCACCGCCGATAGAGGCAACTAAATGCCAACCGAAGGCTAATGCAATCGCAGTCATGATTAGCATCACGAAAACTTGCAGGCCAACGCTGTCAGTTTTAACGAAAATAACCAGCAAAATAAATGAAACGACTAAGGCCGCAAGGTTTAATTTATGGCGATTTGGTAACATCATCGGCTTAGATGACATTTTTCCTGACAGTTTGCCATAAGCCACAATTGAGCCTGTAAACGTGACCGCACCGATGAAAATACCCAAGAAAACTTCCGTTAAATGAATATTTTCCATCACGCTGCTGGCGTGACCTTCACTTGCAATAAAGCTGTTGAAGCCCACAAGTACCGCTGCCAAACCCACAAAACTGTGCAAGATAGCAACCAGCTCAGGCATTTCGGTCATTTCAACTTTTTTGGCTAAACGAATACCAATCACGGCACCGATCACCATTGCCACAATCATCCAAGCCACATTGGCGCTATGAGGCCCCAAAATGGTGGCAATCAGGGCAATCCCCATACCGATAATGCCGTATGTGTTCCCGCGTTGAGAACTTTCATGGCGAGATAGCCCCGCGAGGCTGAAAATAAATAGGATAGCAGCAACGATGTAGGCTGCTGTCACAACTCCACTTGACAACATAAGTTACCCCTTATCCCTTACGAAACATTTTTAACATGCGTTGAGTTACTGTGAACCCACCGAAAATATTGATGCTTGCGATCAAGATCGCAATAAAGGATAAGAAACTTACCCAGCCACCACTGCCAATTTGCAGCAATGCACCAACAACAATAATCCCTGAGATGGCGTTAGTGACCGACATCAACGGGGTATGCAGCGCATGGGTGACGTTCCACACCACGTAGTATCCCACCACACAAGCCAGCGCAAAGACGGTAAAGTGCGATAAAAACTCGGCTGGAGCTGAGTTGGCGAACCATCCAAACAGGATGATAGCCAGTGCCATCAGTGCCATCTTGGTTACCGGTGACATTTTTTTCTCTGGCGCTTTCACCTTTTCAACGGCTTTCGGCTTCGCTTGTGGCTGAGCTGAAACTTGAATTGGCGGTGCTGGCCAAGTGATTTCACCTTGCTTGATAACAGTAACGCCGCGAATGACTAAATCATCAAAATCAATCGTGATTTCGCCATCTTTTTCTTTGCACAACAGCTTCATCAAGTTAACAAGGTTGGTCCCATATAGCTGAGACGATTGCGTTGGTAAACGGCTTGGTAAATCGGTGTAACCAATGATTTTGACACCATTCTCAGTGACAACTAATTTATCCGCTTGGGTCAACTCGCAGTTACCACCCGTTTGTGCGGCAAGGTCAACCACCACACTGCCCGGCTTCATTGATTCGACCATCTCTTTGGTGATCAATTTCGGTGCTGGTCTACCCGGAATAAGCGCTGTCGTTACAATAATATCCACGTCTTTTGCTTGCGCAGCAAATAGCGCCATTTCTGCCTTAATAAAGGCTTCAGACATCACTTTCGCGTAACCATCACCGCTACCCGCCTCCTCTTTAAAATCCAATTCGAGGAACTCGGCACCCATACTTTGAACTTGCTCTTTCACTTCTGGGCGGGTATCAAATGCTCGCACAATCGCGCCTAAGCTACCTGCCGCACCGATCGCAGCCAGACCCGCCACACCCGCACCGATGATCATCACTTTTGCTGGCGGTACTTTACCAGCAGCAGTAATTTGACCGGTGAAGAAGCGTCCAAATTCATGAGCTGCTTCCACAATCGCGCGGTAACCGGCGATATTTGCCATTGAACTTAATGCATCGAGTGATTGTGCCCGAGAAATACGCGGCACTGCATCCATTGCCATTACGTTGATATTACGGGCTTTTAATGCCTCCATTAACTCAGGGTTCTGCGCCGGCCAAATAAAGCTGACTAAAGTCGCCCCTTCTTTTAATAAAGGAATTTCGTCCGACAATGGTGCATTCACTTTAAATACAATATCCGCAGAAAATGCACTCTCACGAGAGACAATTTCTGCACCAGCTTGCTCATAAGCTGCATCATCAAAACTTGCTAAATGTCCCGCATTTTGCTCGACACACACCGAAAAACCCAATTTTAACAATTGGGTAACTGTTGATGGTGTAGCGGCAACACGCGCTTCATTGGCAAGTCGTTCTCTTGGTATACCAATTCGCATAATATTCCCTTTTTAAAGCTCGAAGTAATCTATGTTGTAGGTTATTCGCCAAAAAAATGACTGCCTTATCAAAAGGAAAAGTCCTATTTTGTCGTTGAACAGATGTAAAATGTCCTAATAACCTACTGAAATTAGCCTTATTGATCCATAATTGATCACGATTCTAAGACAGTAAATGGAATTCACCGTGGAAATCTTAGTTTTAGGTCAATAAAATACTGGATACTTTAAAAAAACTGGTAAATTTGACTAGTCAATCATTATTTGTATCTTATAAAAATAAAATAGTGCGACAACATGGGCAGTTACGTGTAATAATCACCGCCATGTGTTACCACTATTTATTCAGCATGTTTATAATAAATTGCGCAAGGCGGAAGGATTTTGTATGAAGCTGAAAACTACGGTCATCGCAGCCGCGGTGCTATCATTAACTAGTATAACCGCTACACAGGCGGCTGTTGAATTAACGCCAAAACAGGCTACTGAATTACAACCTTATGAGCGTATAACCGTCACTGGGCGTTTTAATGCTATCTATGAAGCATCCGATGCAGTTTCCCGTAGGGCTGATAAGATGGGGGCTTATGCCTTTTACATTCAAAGCCTTGATGATGTAGGTGACAGCGGCAACATGCGTGTTGTTGCTGATGTGTACGCAAAAGATGCATCAAAACGTGAAGAATCTGCTCGCCGAGTTTTCGGTGGTGTTGAAGAAATGTCTAAAGCGGACGCAAAAGTGTACCAACCTTTTGATGCCGTCACTGTAAGTGGTTTCTACCCATCTGAACCTGACTTATACGAAGCAATCGCGAAAAAAGCCAAAGAAAAAGATGCAGCCTCATTTTATGTGGTTCGTAACGTAGCCATGAATGACGGCGGTAACACTTTAGCAACCGCATATATCTATAAGAAAGATGCACCTAAGCGCCAAATTCAAAAAGAAGAAGCAGTTGTTCCCGCTGATTCAGAAGCGGGTCGTGCGTTGTTAGCACAAGGTGGTGAAGCTGCTGATAAAGTTCTGATCCCAGGCGTTGCAAGCTCAGAAGAACCAACCGAAGCGGTTGGCCGTTTCTTCGAAACTTCCTCAAGTCAACCAGGTCGTACTAGCGTGACATTACCAAGTGGCTATGTCATTGAAGAAGTGAACAAAACAGCCGCAGCTATGATGGTTCCATTTGATTCTATTACCTTCTCCGGTTATTACACCAATACCCCAGAAGTTCGTTATCAAATCGCCAAGCGTGCAGAAGCTAAAGGTGCAAAATACTACCATATCACTCGTGAATGGCAGTCGAATGGTGGCAGCGTCACCATCAGTGCAGACCTGTTCAAATAATTAGATAGCTCTATTTTGTTATGAAAGCCAGCTTAAATATCAAGCTGGCTTTTTTTGTTTGCTCTGCCATACTTTTTTATAACCTCGAGTGAGTAGTTTATAAAATGTGAGCCTATTTGCCATAAACAACGAAAGTGAATAAAACATCTTGTTCTGTGCATATTTTCCCATTGCATCTGTCGCATTTCATTCGTAGAATCCACACTCTAATTTAGCAGGCGATCCAACTGGATTTAAAAGCTGTGACAGTGAATCCATTTATAGCATTGCTATCTTAACGTGATTTTAACTTTTGATTGCACAACAACCAGGATATACATTGAAAAATACATTAAGCCTTACTGCACTCACCGCGCTAGTTCTTAGCTCAATGGTTGGTGCTGGTGTATTTAGCCTTCCGCAGAATATGGCTGAAGTGGCAAGCCCATTAGCATTAATTATCGGCTGGTCCATCACGGGCGTCGGGATCTTATTTCTTGCATTCTCTCTTTTACTCCTTTCCAGAATTCGTCCTGATCTGGATGGTGGAATATTTACTTATGCAAAAGTAGGATTCGGTGAGTTTATTGGTTTTTGCTCTGCATGGGGCTATTGGTTGTGTGCTGTTGTCGCCAACGTTTCTTATTTAGTCATTGTTTTTGCTGCGATCAGCTTCTTTACTGACACGCCGGATAACATTGTGTTTGGCGATGGAAATACTTGGCAAGCTCTGATCGGTGAATCTATCTTACTGTGGGTCGTGCATTATTTAGTTCTTCGCGGTGTGCAAACGGCGGCGGGGATCAACAAGCTCGCCACGATGGCGAAATTAGTCCCTCTTGGGTTGTTTATCGTACTCGCGTTCTTTGCCTTCAAGCTCGATATTTTTGATGCCGATTTTAGCGGCATTGACCTTGGTATTCCCGTTTGGGAGCAAGTTAAAGACACCATGCTGATTACTTTGTGGGTCTTTATTGGTATTGAAGGTGCTGTTGTCGTCTCCGCTCGCGCGAAAAACCGCCGAGATGTCGGTCTAGCTACCATTTTTGCGGTAAGCTCTGCATTAATTATCTATATTCTTGTCACGCTTTTATCTCTTGGGATCATGCCTCGAGCCGATCTGGCTGAGATTAAAAACCCGTCGATGGCAACATTAATGGTTTCTTTAATTGGCTCTAGTGGTGACATCATTATTGCAGCTGGTTTGATTATCTCTGTTTGTGGTGCCTATTTGAGCTGGACAATTATGGCGGCTGAAGTTCCGTATATTGCCGCACAATACCAATCATTCCCTAAAATTTTCAATAAATTAAATAAGAATGATGCGCCATCTTCTTCGTTATGGTTCACCAATGGTGCAGTTCAATTATCTTTAGTGCTGATTTGGTTAAGTGGCAGTAACTACAATACCCTGCTGACTATCGCTTCAGAGATGATTTTGGTTCCTTACTTTTTGGTCGGTGCTTTCTTAGTTAAAGTTGCTTATCAACGCCATAGCAAAGCCCTGCTCGCGGTTGGTTTTGTTGCCGCTGTCTATGGATTATGGCTATTGTACGCATCAGGATTGATTAACTTGATGCTCTCCGTGGTACTTTATGCACCAGGGATCATTATTTTTCTGTATGCTCGTTCACAACAAACAGCAAAAGCGCCATTGAAGTTAATTGAGAAAATTTTAGCATTTGGGATTGCGATAGCCTCAGTACCAGCTTTATATTCCCTGTTAGCGTAATCCACTCTTTATTAATGAGCTAAATTTAACCCATTGAATTTAGCTCATTTTTTATTATCTTTATTTCCCCCTGCTCAACCCCCACGTTTTTTACAATTTTCATCCTTTTTTGTGATGTAGTTTTTGAATGACTATTCACCAATAAGGAAACTAAAATGCACATAGCCCCAACGAATCTGCGTACAGTCACATTTGCTGATCGCCCTACTTTTATTCATTCCCCATCAGAAGCGACACATTCGATGTCTCAAAGAATAACAGCCGTAACCCAATCATTCCCTCCGCAATCGCCAAGCCACTTTCAGCAAAAATTACCTCAAATTAAAGCGCAAGATCGTATCGAAGGCTTTCAATTTAAATTAGCAACTCAGCAGCAAATAGAACAAGCTATTGAGCGATAAATCCCAAACAGCGCTAGCTTGCTAAATATATTGAGGACAACTCAGTTGCTAATGCAGAAATAGTGCAAACCCATTAGCATGTTGTAACTAAAAAAGGGTTGAGCCATAAAGCTTATCCGTAATCAATTCTATGGCTATTTCACAATAAAAAAATGCGCGAGTGATAAAGTTACCACATCGCGCATTAATTATCTTATTAGCCAATAAATTATCATCAGCCTAACGCTATCATTAACCCCAAACTACAGTTGCTGCGTTAAACTTTCCATGGTTTGAATGATACGTTTATCCGAAATCGGATATGGCGTTCCAAGCTGTTGAGCAAACAAGCTCACTCGCAACTCTTCAATCATCCAGCGAACTTCCTGTACTTCCGGTAACTGCTTTTGCAATGGAGTGAGTTTACTCATCCACTGCTGCCACATGGTTTGCACGTGTTCAACTTTGCTCATCTGCGCGCGGTCACGATTTGGATCGATGGCTAACTTTTCTAACCGACGTTCAATACCGTTTAAGTAACGCAAAATATCCGGTAATCGCTTCCAGCCCTGCTCCGTCACAAACCCTTTAAATACCAATCCTGACATTTGAGCTTTGAGATCAGACAATGCGAGCGCCATCGAAAAATCAACGCGACCTTTCAACCGTTTATTGATAGCAAATACCGACGTTAAGATTTGCTCAACTTGCTTGGCGATATTCACAACCACATCGTTCAATTCCGCTCTCGCGTACTCTTTTAATGATTCAAACTGCTCTTCAGTCCATACGGCGCCGCCATAAGTTGCAATCAGCTGATCAATACCGCACGCAATACAATCATCAATTAATTCAAGCACTTTGCCATAAGGGTTAAAATAGAGTCCTAATTTGGATTTATTCGGCAGTTTTTCATGCAAATATTTGATTGGTGAAGGAATGTTCAAGAGTAACAACCGACGAACTCCGCCCCACATTGCTTGCTGTTGCTCGAGTTCAGTTTCAAAAACACGGATCCCCACACTGTTCTTTTCGTCCACTAACGCTGGATAAGCTTTAACTGAATATCCCCCACGTTTTTGTTCATAACGTTGTGGTAACTCACCGAAACTCCAAATATGCAAGCCACTTTGTTCAATTCCATCATCCACAACTTCGGACAGTGTTTCTTGCACTTTTTCCTTAAGGCTATCTTTTAAGGCATCCAGATCTTGCCCTTCCGCGATGGTTTTATTTTTGTCATTCACCACTCGATAGGTCATTTTTAAATGCACTGGAAGTTGGTCTAATTGCCAAGCTTCACGCTCTACCGTTACCCCCGTCATTCGACGCAGTTCGCGTTCTAGCTTATCTAATACACTACCTTCAGGAGTTGGAACTCGCTCCAAAAATGCAGAAGCATAGTTTGGCGCAGGCACAAAGTTCCGACGAATAGGTTTAGGCAATGATTTGATTAATGCAACGATTAATTCGTGGCGTAGGCCCGGTACTTGCCAGTCAAAGCCCACATTTTGTACCTGATTCAAAATGGCTAATGGGATATGAACGGTGACGCCATCAGCGTCAGTGCCGGGTTCAAACTGGTAGCTTAAACGGAATTTGAGATCACCTTGATACCAATAATTTGGGTAATCAAGCGCCGACACATTCCCGGCATCTTCTTTGATCAGCATATTTTTTTCAAAACTGAGCAAATCCGGTTGCTGTTTTGATGCAGTTTTCCACCAGTTATCAAAATGACGAGAGGAAATCACATCATTCGGAATACGCTGATCATAAAACGCAAATAGCGTTTCGTCATCCACTAAAATATCTCGGCGACGTGATTTGTGTTCCAAATCTTCCACTTCTGATAACAGTTTTAGGTTAGCTCTGAAGAACGCATGACGGGTATTCCAGTCGCCTTCCACCAGTGCGTGACGAATAAAGAGTTCACGGCATAATAATGGATCAATCGAACCATAATTCACTTGGCGTGAAGCCACAATCGGCAACCCATATAAAGTTACTTTTTCCGATGCTGTCACAGCACCTTCTGATTTTGACCAATGGGGCTCACTATAGTGGTGTTTTACCAAATGCTCAGCTAGCGGTTCAATCCATTCAGGATCAATGGAAGCCGCAATCCGACCCCACAACTTTGATGTTTCAACCAGTTCAGCGACCATCGTCCACTTCGGTGGTTTTTTGAATAAACCGGAGCCTGGGAAGATAGTAAATCGCGCATTTCTCGCCCCCGTAAACTCATGTTTTTCAGCATCTTTCTGACCGATATGAGAGAGCAATCCTGCCAATAGCGAGACATGAATACTGCGAAAATCTGCCGGTACACTATTGATCGCAAACCCTTGCTCTTTCACAACTTGGCGTAACTGAGTGTAGAGATCTTGCCACTCGCGAATTCGCAAATAGTTAAGGAAATCCTGACGACACATTTTTCTAAATTGTGCGTTAGATAATTCCTCTTGCTGTTGTTTTAAATAGTCCCACAGATTTAAAAATGCCAGAAAATCCGATTGCTTATCATGGAAACGTCGATGTTTTTCATCAGAAGCTTGCTGCTTATCCAGCGGTCTTTCACGGGGATCTTGAATCGATAATGCCGAAACGATCACCATTGTTTCGCGTACCGCTCCATACTTTCTGGCTTCAATCACCATTCGCGCTAAACGCGGGTCAACGGGTAATTGTGCTAACTGGCGTCCGATATCGGTTAATCGATAACCTTTATCTGCATCTTTATGAGGTTGGATCCCACCAAGCTCTTCCAGTAATTTGACACCATCTTGAATATTGCGCTTATCCGGTGCTTCAACGAATGGAAATGCCGCGATATCCCCAAGTCCGATTGAGGTCATCTGCAAAATGACCGACGCTAAGTTGGTTCTCAGGATTTCAGGATCGGTAAACTCCGGTCGAGATAAAAAATCTTCTTCAGAATACAAGCGGATACAAATACCGTCCGAGACACGACCACATCGCCCTTTACGCTGATTAGCAGACGCTTGCGAAATCGCCTCAACAGGCAGACGTTGTACCTTGGTGCGATAACTATAACGGCTGATACGCGCATAACCCGTATCAATCACATACTTGATCCCCGGAACCGTCAGAGAGGTTTCTGCGACGTTAGTGGCAAGGATAATCCGACGGCCACCATGAGGATGGAAAATTCGGTTTTGCTCACTGTTAGATAACCGTGCAAACAGCGGTAAGACTTCCGTATGACGTAGTTGTAGCTTGGATAAGGCATCGGCGGTATCACGAATTTCTCGCTCACCACTCATAAAAATCAGAATATCGCCAGCACTTTCACGTCCTAACTCATTAACGGCATCGATAATACCGTCAATTTGGTCGCGTTCGCTGTCATTATCATCCCCCATAATTGGGCGATAACGTACTTCAACTGGATATGTCCGCCCTGATACCTCTACAATTGGCGCATGACCAAAGTGTCGAGAGAATCGTTCTGGATCAATCGTCGCTGATGTAATAATGACTTTTAAATCAGGGCGCTTAGGCAATAATTGGCGCAAATACCCTAAAATAAAATCAATATTTAAACTGCGTTCATGGGCTTCATCGATAATGATAGTGTCGTATTGCAGCAGCAATTTATCATTCTGCAATTCCGCCAGCAAAATACCATCCGTCATTAATTTAACTTGGGTGGTATCACTCACTTGGTCACTAAAGCGAACTTTATAACCGACATTTGTGCCTAGCTCACACTCTAACTCTTGAGCAAGACGCGAAGCCACCGAGCGAGCCGCTAATCTCCTTGGCTGAGTATGACCAATAAAACCCTTCACGCCACGGCCAAGTTCTAAGCAAATTTTAGGGATTTGCGTGGTTTTACCTGATCCCGTTTCACCCGCGATGATCACCACTTGATGCTGATTAATCGCATCAAAAATAGCTTGTTTTCTTTGGCTAACCGGTAAATTTTCAGGGTAAACAATTTTCGGCATATTCAGGCGTTTTTTCTCAACCTTCTGTTTTGCCTTTTCAATATCCCCTTTGATAACTTCGATAACTGCCATACGAGATTTTTGATCTTGTATTTTTGCAATACCGTGAAGGCGTTTCTTCAGTTGCCATTGATCACGCAGTGATGTTTGTTCAATTTCAGCATGTAATGCTGATAGAATGGGATCCATTCTTAAATCCTTATTTTTCAATTCATTATAACGCCACTCATCTATCTATAATCATGTGGTGGCTAAAGATAATATTTAGGTTTGTTTTATGATTTTAGTTATCTCATACAAATACCATCAGTTTTTTTGAAGCATGACTTCTAAATTTCTTCCTATTAATCTGCCACATACCGAGTATCATCATTATCTGATGAGATAGACACATGAGTTTCGAGGAAAATAATGAGTAAAGTATTACTATTGAAATCAAGCATTTTGGCAGATTATTCACACAGCAATAAAATGGCTGATTATTTTGTACAACAGTGGCAAGAAAAAAATCCCGATGATGAATTTACAGTTCGAGATTTAGTTAACCAGCCAATCCCTGCGATTGATGGCGAAATTTTAGCAGCTTTTGCACCTACTGACACTAAAACCGAGCAGCAACAAACACATTTAAACCTATCAAATCAGCTCATTGATGAAATTAAACAGAGCGATGTTTTAGTAATAACCGCACCGATGTACAATTTTTCAGTGCCTTCTCAGCTGAAACATTACTTTGATTTTATCGCCCGTTCTGGGCATACCTTTAAATATACCGAACAAGGTGCTGTGGGTTTATTAACCAATAAGCGTGCTTATGTTCTGACAAGCCGTGGTGGTATTTATAAAGACACCCCAACGGATATCATGGTGCCTTACATCACCCTATTTTTGAATTTTATTGGCATTAAAGACATTGAATTCGTTTTCGCAGAAGGTACTGCATTAGGTGCTGAATCCGCAGAGAAAGCGCAATCACATGCGAAAAACCATATTGATTTACTGATTGCTTAGCAGTAGGCCTCGTAAAATAGTGCGCACTATATTAGTTTTCGTGCGCATTTTATTTTTTCTGCATCCATTGCCCATTAATACCGCGTACATATTCTCCCGTCGGCGCCCGTTCAACCAATTTCTGCCCTGCCATTCTTGCGACATCATTGGTTTTAAGCCCATTTTTATCTGCAATTTCTGTATATCGATTTTTTCTTTCGGCATTGATATGTTCAACCAATTGCTTTGCATCTGCACTACTTTGGTCAATTACCGCCAAATATCCCGATAAGGTTTCTCCCACCATACCGTGAGTTTTACCTTCTTCCACCGTCAGAGCAAATGCAGAAAATATGCTTAATGTGGAACATAACGTGACGACTTTAAACCAGTTCATCATTTTGCAGGTACCTCACCGAATAGATCGCTGTTTTCCTTTAATAATTCTTCGACTTGTCGGTCAGCTTTAATTTGGATTTCATGTTCAATCTTAACATTCATATTGATGTTAATTGGCTTATCTGGCGTAGCGACTTCTACGCGTAAACATGCCGTTAATAGCGACGCCATTGCCATCATCATGATCAATTTTAATGTTTTCACGTTAGTCCTTTTCCCTTTTATATATTCTTTTCGAGCCATTCTTCTAAGCCAGTACCAAAACGTAAACTGCGCCATAACTGAAAAATATTCTCTTCATGGTGATAATTTAAGTGAACTTCACGCTTCTTGGCTTCTTTAGTGTTATACCCTTCAAGAATAGTCGACATGGTGAGTAATCCCAAGTTTGTGACATTCACATCGGTACGACTGCGTTGAATTTCAAGATATTGTAGCCATCCAATCGCCGATCCTGCTGAAATATTATCTTTGGCAATAGACTCCACAAAATTGGTATCTAAGCGTAATGTCAAAGGCCCGTTATTTTCCATCCATCCCCCTTTAATAATCCAATCAGGATTATTAAGGTAAAATGGCAACTCACCATTTACTCGACCAGAAACAGCAAATTGTGAAACTTTTAGTTTTGTGAATAGCTCGCTAAGCTCCACTTGATGAACACTAATTGTTGCCGGTTTATTTTGTGGCCAGCGCAGTAAATCGAGATTGATTTCCCCGCCTAACATTTTAAAACCAACATTGCTAAGCTGGATCGGATGAGTCTCCGTTGGCGGATACGTTCCTGATAAATCCGCTTTGATATCGGTGAATTCAAACAAATTCGAGACGTGCTTAATGCGTAATTCAACGGGTGATTTCTCACCTAATGTCCACGTACTATTATGTAATTTCCACGGTAAGACAAAATCCAAACCATTAAGCTCACCATCCTTCATCCATAAGCTCGTATTTTGCACTCGCCAATGTCCACCAGCAATAAAACCATTTTCTGGAGTCATGGAAAAAGCAGCTTGAGAAAATAGTTTACCTTCACGTAATTCAATACCTAGGTCTTTCGGAATTAATGTCTGAAATGCTTTAACTGACTGCTCCGGCCAACGTGCTTCACCACGCAGACGTTCACCGTCCCAGCGTCCAAATATAACAATAGGCCCTACTTGTCTGGTACTTAAATCCCCTTTCAACTGAAAACTGGCTGGGGATGTACCCTTAAGTTCCGCATTTGCCGTAATTTTAGGCAAATAGCTATCTGCACCAAATAACATTCGATTACTGGTTAATTGTAATGCGCCATAAAAATCCGCTTTTGCGTGATCACGCTGCCAAACCAACGGGGATGTCAATTTAAGACGTGGAGCAGACATGGAGAGTAAACCATATTTAATTTGGTCAAATCCCGTATTTAAGCTATTGAGCGTTAATTGTGTATCTTGCCAACTGCCGTTGCCTTTAACATCCCAACGAGCCGCTAACGCAGGCAGCTGAGCATTACCCCAGTAATTCCAGAACCATTTACCTTTATCAATATTAAACTTATTCGCACTGCCATCGAGATGAATATCAAAGTCACCCCAATATTGTTCTTTTACCTTTAAAATTGCTTGTAAGCGCCCCGAAATTCCTTCGGCATTTAACCGGGTACCCGCCAAAGGTAAGCGTATTTCTCGTAACAGAATCGTCGGTGAAACCCGCCCATAGGCTCTCAATAACGAACCAGGCATAAATGCGACGGTGGGTGAAACCAACTGGCCTGCAATTTTCGCTGGCAAATTGATATCCAGTACCATGTCATCGTATTTCACTTGACCGTTGAGTCTAAAATCAATATCCGCATCGAGGAGATTGATACGACTAGGCTCAAGCGTAAGGACTAAGTTAGCTTTTCCTTTTTTCGCATCAGTCAACATGTTCAAACGTCCTGAAACCACAAACTCACTCAGGGTTTGATTCCAGTTATCAATTTGAAATGCAATTCCACCATGAAGTGGAATTTGTCCATCATTCCAGCGCCATTGCCCATCCGTTACGGTCACTTGTGATGATGAAACCTGCCATGGAAGATGGAATAATTCTTGTTGCTGCTCAAGATCTGTAACGGTCAGTAAGCCTTGATCGCGCTGCCAATGCAGTTTTGTATTTAAGCGTTTATTTAACTCAATAAGCTTAAATTGGGCTTCGATATCTCCCGTTTCGGGCAGTTGAGCCGTCGTCAGAGGTAAAGCCAATTGCGCTGTTAATTCAATATGTTGAGGCTCTTCTTGTGGCTTATTTTGATCCAGAGCTTGCAACTCTTCTAACGCTAATGTGCTCTGAGGTAATGTTGCCGAAAATTGCTGCACAATCAGTTGATTTTGCGAATTAACAAAAGAAGAAACCCGTACATTTTTCCCTTGATAATCCAACATAAGTGGAGAATCAGCGGTACTGCGTAACCATAAACTACCTTGATACTGCTCCCAAGAATGCAGTGTGATCTTATCAATGACGAGTGAAAATTGAGGGATAGCATCCAGTATCTCGGTGATGTTTATAGGAGAACTTGGTGACTCCTCACTCGTTTTGATTCCATCCAAACATTCCGCATTAACATCAAGCCCATCAACTTTGGCCCTAATCGGGAAAAAAGAGATTCGGGCATCCGTTACTGTTGCAAGAGAACAATTATTTGCACTTAATCCCACACTCGGGAATCTAATTTGATGATTAACAAGTTGTGGTTCAGAAAGTGACAGTGTCACTGGTGTGGGTAAAAAATGTTTAGCAACAACGGGCGCCCAACGGGTTAATGTTGTCCATAATATGATTAGGAGCACAACACTCACCCCTAATAAGAAAAACAGTATTTTTATTGCCCGTTTCATGAATATTCTCTAAGTACCATCTTCATGAGGCAACAATAAATACCATTGATGAGATGGACGAAAATAAAGCGAAAGGATGCATCGGAACGAGCAGTCCGACAACTTGCATTGCAATGTAGGTCATATCCATAATAACTTTCTCTATTTAGATAAATATATTCTAATCTTTTAAAGCAGAAATGAACAACTTAACCCTATCCGTTCATTCTGTTACTTCATTATTTTCAGTCAGTTCTTAATGATTATGCGATGTTGCATGGTTGGTAATTTCATGAAAACATGATTGTGCATCATGCACAACCTTCACTTTTTCGGCAAACATCGGATTAGCTGCAAAAAAATCATCCAATCGCTGATCAAATTGCTTTGCGAAACGCAGTAGCTCTATCGTATTCATGAAGGTTTCTTTTGGTCGCACACCCTTTAATTGCGATATTAAAAAGCGTTTAATGATCCGATACGCGCAAACTCGATAAGGAATGTTGAGCCTAATAATTAATGAGCTATCGGCAAAAAAAGGCGCTAAACGCTTGTCATAAGAGCCTTCCATTATCCAGCTTTCTTTAGATTTGATCTCCGAAATCAGCGAATTCATAGTTTCCGGCGTATTTTTAACGTACTCCGTTTGGGTTTTATCCCAATAAATTTCATCATAACCATATGCGGGGAGACTAAATTCTTCCGATAACTTTTGAGCGAGCGTTGTTTTTCCTGCTCCCGATATACCAATAATGCAAATTTTCACGCTGCTCCTTAACTTTCTTTATTCTTTAAAACCAATCTATTCTGTAAAAGAAGAAAAATAAAACTTAACAGTTGCATTATTTTAACACTAAAAATGGCCGTCTTTGTTAAAGATAGTGAGCAAACGAAAATCAAACGTAAACAGTAAGATATTTTCTTAATTTAGAGGTGATTTACATCACTAATTGTCTTATTCTGAACGCATATTTTTGTAGGTTTGTTTATTTTACCTACACTTTGTCATTTATTGGTTCCTATAAATTATGGAGTTCCTCTGATGAAAATTGTTTCCTATAGCACCAAACAGTATGATCGCAAACATATGGAACAGGTCAACCAACAATCAGAGTTTAATTTTAATATTGAATACTTTGATTTTCCATTAACTGTTCAGACGGCTAAAAACGCCGTCGGTGCTGATGCAGTCTGCATTTTTGTTAATGATGAAGCGAACCGTGCTGTGCTGGAAGAGCTCGCTGCTCTCGATGTGCATATTCTCGCGTTACGCTGCGCCGGCTTTAATAATGTTGATTTAGATGCCGCCAATGAGTTGGGCATCCAAGTCGTTCGCGTTCCTGCTTATTCCCCTGAAGCTGTTGCAGAACATGCTGTTGGCATGATGCTATGCTTGAATCGCCGTATTCATCGTGCGTATCAACGTACTCGGGATGCTAACTTTTCTCTTGAAGGTTTAACTGGCTTTAATATGCATAACCGTACTGCTGGTATTATTGGTACGGGCAAAATTGGCCAAGCCACACTACGAATTTTAAAAGGTTTTGGGATGCGCTTACTGGCTCATGACCCATACCCTAACCAAGCCGTCCTTGATCTGGGTGCCGAGTATGTCGATTTAGACACCTTGTATCGGGAATCCGATGTTATTTCTCTGCACTGTCCTTTAACACCGGAGAACCACCATTTACTGGATGAAAATGCATTTAATCGCATGAAATCGGGCGTGATGATCATCAATACCAGCCGTGGAGCTTTAGTCGATTCTGCGGCTGCTATTAATGCACTTAAATCCCAAAAAATTGGCGCATTAGGCATGGATGTGTATGAAAATGAAAGAGATTTATTCTTTGAAGATAAATCTAATGATGTGATTCAAGATGATATCTTCCGCCGATTGTCTTCTTGCCATAACGTCTTATTTACTGGTCATCAGGCGTTTTTAACTGAAGAAGCCTTAACAAGTATCAGCTTAACAACACTGAGTAATATTCAGCAAATCAGTCGTGGCGAGAACTGCCCGAACGTTGTGAAGCCATAGCAGGATCTTGCATCATGAAAAGATTGATCCCGCTCACTATCTTTGGTTTGTTACTTGCCGCTTGCCAAACCCATCAAGTCAAGGCGGGTAGCAGTCAGCAATCCCTTGAGCAGCAGTTGATGCATCATAATTTTGTCTTAACTGAAGTGGATGGTCAGCGCATTGCTAAAAAACAGACCGCACCGTCCATTTCATTCGGTGAAAAATTGTTTGTCTCCGCTTCTATGTGTAATGACTTTAACGGAATGGGCACAATTAATAATGCAACATTAAAAGTTAAAACATTAAGTAAAACAGAATTAGAGTGCGTAGATGAGGATCTTTCACGATGGGATAGCTTAATTAACCGTATGCTGAAAAATGGAGCAACAGTAACATTAACCAAAGATCATTTAACGTTGACACAAGGGCATTATAAACTTGTTTATACCTTGAGTGATTATATGCAGTAATTCTGCCCTTATTACAAAATAAAAAACCGCCATTTTTAATCTGGCGGTTTTTTTATCTTATTCTATTGCTATCCGTTAAAGGCTACTTAGCTTGGCTGAATAACAAATTAATTCCCGTCGCTTTTGATGTGCGATCCATATAGTCATGAATTGTGGTACTAAAACCTATTTCTTTCACGATACTTAAGCTACGCAACACAGGGAAGATAATAAAGTCGTTAATATCCACAAGTGCTTTGCTACGCTTTTCTAGCCATACATCTAATAGATCCATATGCGGCTCTAACTCAATCAACAGCGTGTGCGTTTCTTTACGCAGTACGGATAAATCATCCCCATGAAACTTGCTAACACGCTGGATATATGCGGTTTTAGCCGCCTCTGTCGCTATCTCAGGAAATTCAGATTCAGTAAAACGTGGTGTCACTAATTTAGATACCGTCGAAGAAACTGCTTTATACCAGCTATCAATTTCAGGGCTAATTTCTCCTGCTGCTAAACGGGGTTCACTTAATTGGTCAACATAACGCACAATATCTAAACTCTCAGGTAAATAGCTACCATCTTCTTTCTCTAGAATAGGTACCATTTTGCGCCCTATCATACGTGTTGGGGTTTCGATATCGTTATCCAACAAAATAACTTCTTCTACCGCAACTTTTTTTAAGCCAAAAATCATTCTGGCACGAACACAAAATGGACAATGATCATAGATATACAGTTTCATGTTACCCTCGCACACTCAGTGATAAAGCGAATTAAGTTAACTCAAGTATACTTGATATTTATACTTAGTGTAGCGTTAAAGAAATTTCTTTTTTATTATTTCATATAATGAATTTAGTTATATTTGATAATAAAAATAAAATAAAATACAAATTAAATTTTAATTCACCAATAAATCACAATGTTGTATTTTAAATTCATTAATTTATATTTCCATTTATATTCAAAATAAATAATTATTAAGGAGATGGGAAATACAGAATATCTCCTAACCAACCAAAAAGTTCCAAAATGGAACAATTTAACTAAACTAATCAATATATTAAACAATTGACTTACAAACAAGAAAATGTCGATTTTATTAAACAGACAGGTTTAACCGCATAATTCTAGCGGGATATTCTTATTGTAATTTTAATTCAGAATATTCAAAATGGCATTACAGCAACAAGCGTCAAACTTTTTAATATGACTATCATTAAATGAAAGACTATCATTGAAAGTTAAACACTTTAATTTGACGTTAAATTTAATTATTAGCTTTTAAACCAGCTTGTAATTTAATATAATATATAGTGAAAACGACTGATAATAACCTTAATAATAAGTTGAGTATGTCATATGGACATTCATAGTGTCATTGGTCTTAGAATAAAAAACCGGAGAAAAGAGCTAGGCTTGTCAGGTGCAAATCTAGCAAATAAGTTACATTTAAGTCAGCAGCAAATATCGCGGTATGAAAATGGTATTAACAAGATCCCAATCGACCATCTGCTTGATATTGCTGAGATTTTAATGTGCCCCATCGAATGGTTCTTTAACGGTTATAAAAGTGAAATTAATAATAACGATGACCATTCATTCGATATTCCGAATAGAGAATTACAATACGCAGCAGAAAGTGTAATTATTCCATCTAAACATCACGCATAATAATCTTTTTTTGATTATCTAAAAATACCCAGCTAAGGCTAATGTAGTAATTAATCTTTATCGATTAAAATTAGCTTCCTGGGTATTTTTTATTTATCTCGAAAAATTAAAATTGCATATTATATATATAATAAAACATCCGACCTCACACCACTGACCAGTATTAATTTAAAAATAAAAAATCGCATATCTTTCATTAAAAATATGCGATTCATTATAGAAAATTAATGTAATTTTTAATCGTAGGTTACATTGAAAACCAAATGCGACCGAACATCACCTGCCGAAATCGCTCTTTCATAAGGAAAGTATCGAGCTGTTAAAGGAAAAATTAACAAATCATCTTGATTATTCACTACGGTACCTACTTTATAACTATGAGTAAAACTTAATGGTGCTTTACTACTTCTTTCTATCACTTGAATACCAACACCCTTTGCACCATTAGTTCCAGCTTCTTCATTTCTTAATACACCATTAACATCACTAGCCGAAGCATTTCCACGAAAATCAATATTAAATGTAGTTAAGCCTGAAGAGGTAATACCACCGTTACACTCCATGGTAATATCAAAATCAATTTCTCCCACAGGTGCTTGATAAGCGGTCAATTGATTGCGTTTTATCGGCGCGAGTGTCACATTCTGTTCTCGTCCACCATTGATTAAGCAAGATGGCGATACAATGGTGATTGCATTTCCTTGTAGATACGTCCGAATTAGCGGATCCGTATTATGTTTGTAACCATATTCGGTGTACTGCCCATTAGCAATTGTGCCAGAACCTGTTTTTCGTGCGGTTTTTATCAACGTTAATGTGAACGTTGAGTTTTCAAGGTATACGCTTACACCATTTCGCCCGCCGTAAATCGTATGAGTACCGGGATAGAGAATATTGACTTGGTTTCCACCACGTTCAAATTTCATTCCTATCCCTGGGATACTGGATTGATAAACGCCATCACCTAAATGACGCAGGCCGCCCATCACCACTTCAGCTTGAAGCGCATTCGTTCCATAGCATGTTAAATACGATTGATAGCCATTAGTACGCATAGGCCATTGTTTTCTCATAATAACCCCTCCAACAGGAAGGTTTGGATCAACAACAACATTGCCTAAAGTCATATTGAGATCTATGGGTCTTACATTCTTGCGATAACAAACATCTGCATACCCAAAAGCTAATGCATACTGAGTAGTAAGGAGAACACCAGCACCAATTAGCCAGCGCCATTTTTTGATCATTGACATAGACTCTCCTGACTGTTTTCCGCCGTTAATGGGAACGAGCACTCGCCGCCTTCCCATTTCACTGTCGCAAGTTTAGATTCATTATTACTGATAAAAACGGTACCACCTTGCCCTACAACACCAATGTAATTCCCTTGAGGATCCAAAACATTGGCACCAAATGGCAGCGCTTTATTGTTTGGTCTAACCACGCTATACACCGCGTTTTTCTCAACTTTCGTATCAAAAACAACTTTTACGACGCTACCTTCATACGGTACAACTTGCGCAGTGGTGCTATTAAATACGATATCTTCTGGGCTACCTTTCGGGTCAATGTCGACATTATTAATACGATAAGGACGAACATAAGGCGCTAACGCATACCCATGGCTATCAATTTTGGTATTCTGTGATCCCATGACAGAAGCCCCTTCCGCGCCTTTCGCTTCTATTAATGCAATCGTTGAAGAGGTATTTGGCGAGAATGTGACTCCACCAGCATGCACCACCATTGATCCATTAGCTGAAGCACCATATTGGCGATAACCATTACCTTGGCTGTAGTTAGCATTCGTATTCACAACTGAAGTTTGGTATCCCGTGTTCAGTGCAAAGTTACTATTACCGTGTTCTTCAAACGACGTATTTAAACCATAAGTCCAATTATTTTCTGTATCAAATGATCCATTAACGCCCACTTGTGAAGAACCAAATTTATCATTATTAAAGATGGTGTTTGAGGTAATGGCAGCGTAATTGCGATCCCCGAAATAGAGGGGGAAATTCACATTTAAACTCACACGGTCATCTTGCGTTCTTTGCGTATTATCTGAATAAACTCGCATAAATGAGATGCCATACGAAAAGCGTTCAAATTGGTTGTTGTAATTTAATTGATACTGTTTTTCGATACCGCTACGGTTCCAATAACTTGAAATACGTCCAGTAAAATAGAAACTTCCTAAGTCGTACGGTAAATTTTGGTTAATTGTGTAGCTAAAACCGTTTTTCTCACGTCCTAATGAGCTATCTATTCCTTTCTTATCCGCATCAATCGTGTAAATCGCATTAGAAAGACTGTAATAATCTTCTGTTGAATAACGATATGCCGCTAGCACAAGGTTTGTGTCAGTATCAGAAAATAACTTGTTGAAAGTAAAACGGTAACTTTGCCCCATATCCGTTTTTTGATTGAATACCGTTCTTGATTGGGTAACATCGACAGCAACCGCACCAATAACCGTATTCACACCCGCACCTAGCAAATAAGCCTGATAGTCATCAAATGCCGTGACACCACCATACAGTGTGAAAGTGTTATTTAAACCATGCTGCAAAGTACCTTGCATAATAAACGGTTGGTTACTGATACCTTTAGCATCTGATTTACCGCCTGACAGTTGATAACGGGTATAACCGGGACGTAGTAACTGCGCCATCGACGTGTAAGGCACACTAAAAGAAGACTCACTTCCATCGGCCTCTTTAATAGTCACGACAAGGTCATTACCATAACCAGATGGGTACACATCATTGAGGTTAAATGGCCCTGGTGAAACCGAGGTTTGATAAATAACGACATCATTCTGTTTGACGGTAACAAGGGCATTGCTTTGTGCAACACCACGAATTTCAGGTACAAAAGAACTCATGCTATCAGGATACATCGTATCGTCAGTGGCAATTTTAGCCCCTAATAAACTGATACTGTCAAACATATCCCCGTCAGTATAAAACTGACCAGCGGTTGCCTTAGACTTCAAGCCAACAATAGGACGTTGTAAATAGGTTTGGTTACTGTGCCAATTAGCACCCTCTTTACGTTGCCAATTTAAATTTCCAATATGCTTTAATAACCAACCGTCATAGCTTAATCCTGCATTTAATCCGAGATAAGCACTCGCATTATTGTTGCCGTTTGAGTGACTATCATAATAGTTACTCATATAGCCCAGATTCAATGCAGGGATCCCTGTCTCCCAGAATTGTTCAGAGACATAGCCACGAGATGATTTCTGCTCATAAATTTGAGGAACAGAAATATCAACTCGTAACGTTGATGAATGAAATGTGTCGCTAACATCAGGGTCACTATTCCACTGAGTTAAAAAAAGACACTCTTTACTATCGGGTTTCGCCGTCGGTGCAAATTTTTCGACATTAATACCCAAGTCAGATAACAGAGCTGGGGTATAGCAGGTTCCTAACTGTCCATTTTCTTTTGCGACGAAATCAAGGTCGTATCGCCCTTTCCAACTCCCATTGGTATACACATCAACGGAATATTTTCCTGGGCCGATCCCTGTCGTATTAAATCTGTCAAAATCAACGTTTTCTTGACTACCTATAATGAAACCGCTGTTAAATTCATACGTGGTATCTTCTTCACTCCAAGCATAAAACGACGGTAAAGCACAGACTGTGACTAAACCTGTCACTGAGAGTAAGTTTGTATATTTATTTTTTAACTCTCTCTGCTTCATTCTAAATCCTATTTAACGGTAGTTTTTACCGCTACATCTGAGCCGTAATCATTGATATTGTTAATAATAATCTTAGTTCCTGACGTCAGTGCACGCTTGAGCGTCACCGTCGACTGGCTTTTAGGCTCTAAAAAAATTGTTTCATTATTCAATCCGTTAGAACCATCAGTAGAAATTTTTGTAATAGTAATAAAGTATGGCGACGGGTTGCCGATATTAAGTTTGCTGCCATCTGCTTTAACAACGAGTTGTTCAGGAGCGAGCTCGCGACTACCTAGGCCTGATGGGCGATAGAAAAATTTAAAACGAGAACGAATAGCCAATTGCAGCACATTTTGATTTTCTTCTGCTTTATTTTTGACCATTGGTGGAATATCTAACAGATTCAGCCACCATAAGGATTCTCTGTCTTGCGGTAAGGCGGATTTATCCATCAGCTTAATGCGGATGGTTTGCCCACCTTTTGCTTCAATTCGGGAAATCGGCGGCGTGAGTTGAAATGGCGTTTTAATGGTATCAGGTGTTTCAGATGCATCACCTGTATCAAGCCATGTTTGGGCCATAGCAGGACGGTCAGCCGTATTATTTAATTGGATAGTGATTTCTTTTTCATCGCTAGGATAAACAAAACGAGTACCGTTAACGATGATGTTATTTGCAAATGCTGTCACACTCGACAGTAAGCAAAGACTAAATAGAATGGCTTTCATGTGGGCCTCAAAGCAAAAAGCGGCAGTTAACCCACCGCTTACTAACTCATGCTTTTATCGAAAATGCCGATAAAAACTGACTGAAAAATTAGTTATAAGTAATTTCGTAAGTCGCGTAGCTTTGGATTTCACCCGCGCTTACAGTGTCAGGAGTTGCTGTAGAGTAACCAACATAGTAAGTGAAACGGGTATTGCTACCGTTTTTCTCACCAATTGCTTTTGGTTGGCTTGCTTGACCTGGAAAAATTTTAGTGGTTTTTTCGCCGTCAGTAGACAGTGCTAATTGGATGTTTTTAGCGCCGTTAACAACAGTGTTAGCTAAGCTACCGTTAGTATTAGCGGCTAAGTTACCACCAGTCCAACGCACACCTAAAGCTGCAGTATCAGTAACAGGTTTGCCGCTTTGTGCACAATCACTGATTTCAATAGCAAAAGTTTTTGGTTTTAAAATAGTGTTAGCGCCGCCGTTTTTAACTTCTTGTAAAGAAACAGGTGCTAAATACACAGTTGCATCGCTGCCTTGACCATCAACGGAAACGTTACAAGAAACATCCATAACTTTACCGTTAAAGTTAACTTGGCCACCGCCAACTGAAGTTGCTGCATTTGCTGTTGTGAAACCAAGAACTGTTGCTGCGATAGCAGTCAGTAAAACTTTTTTCATTTTCAATTCCTAAGATGAGTTTTTTATTTATTGCTTATACAAATTATTAAGAGGTCTTTAATTCATTCTTGGGTAACAGCAAAAACAGAGCCCGACCGTATTAAAATACAGCCAGAAGTCAGCATATTTAGAGCTTCAACGGATCACCGTAATGCGCACATCAGCAATAGCTCAGTGATATCTGTTTTTTGACCAACAAGTTGTATGACCACTAATTCGAAGCAAAGAATACATAAAAACTTATGTGTCATTAAATCGTTTTTACCTTAGCTTATTAACATTTTGATAGGCTCAAACTATTACAAACGATCTATTAATCGAAATATTCAATATATTAATTACACTTAATAAGTCATATTTAGAGGCCAAATAAGATAACTACAAAGAACAAATTCAAATATATAACATTTAAATTTGTTTTTATAAGATATATGAGATTTTTGTGAATATTTTAAATTTGCGATATAAGTTAAATTTTGTATTTTTATTTACATTTAGACACTTTTTCTATTCTTTTGATTACAAAATAAATTCACTCCATACGTGTTAAAAATACGTAATTGATAAATTATTCTTATTGAATCACTCGATGTTCATATTGAAACATTTGCCAATAAATAAAATTAAATATCGAATTATTATTCCAACACCCAATTAACTCTCAACAAGAGTAAAGGAATTATCTATAACTTTATTGCGCCTTAGGTTGAAGTAAAAAGTTATATAACAACAATTTCTTAGTGACTAACACTATCATAGAGGGAATAGAAAAAATGCAGTAAAGAGGCAGGGAAAATATTTATAATAAAAAATCATAAATACCGCAAGATAATGCTCCTGTCATATAATAAGGCTTTGACAATTTAATCTTATTAAGAGTATCAAGGTATGAGGCTATGTAAGCGGAAATAATCATTTCTGATCTAACAATACTAAATAAGTGGTACTTTTTAGCCAAAAACTTGATCTGCGTCAAAATTTGACATATTTACGTAATTCAGTGATATATAAGGTTATTTTTCAAAAATAACAATTCGACCAAATTTATAAAAATTGCCTAAAAAATGCATATTAGGAATATTCCTAAAAACGCATTTTGTGAGTTTTTGATTTACCTTATGTCTTCATTTTGAACAAAAAAGCATTTAAAGCTAAGTGCTAATCGATTTTAACACTATCTATTCTACTCATCTTTTCAGTGAACTAACGTGACAATAACGTTAATCATAGTTCTATTTCGATAACATTGACTCATTAAATTAGTTCTTCAATGACAATAAGATATTTGAGCGAAATAGGACAGGAAAAGTATATTATTTCAATATGCTATGAAATAGCACTTAAAATCACCATGCGTGTGAATTAGGCTGACTGAATATTATTTAAATATCACTCTACTTTTTATTAAAGAATATTTAACATTCAAATATTGCTAAATATAAATCAAATTTGTTCTCATTTATCAGTAATCAATTTCAATAGGATCCACAAAGTGCAAATATCTTCTTCTTAACAAAAGATCTTGACAGGCTATTAAGATTGGTTGTTTTTCATTCAATTTGTCGTTTTTCATCGAATTAATGGCGTTGGATCTAGCTGAGGGCGTGAGATAAAAAAACCCGCTCAGTATAAATGAAGCGGGTTTTTAGAAGAGTCGATTAGTGATGCATTATCTGTCGTTTGGTCGGTTCATAATATGGTCTTCCCACTCTACCACATCAATTTCTCGTACTGCGATATGGCGAACTGAGATACCTTCATTATGCATTGCAGCTTTTGAACCGGTTTTCAATGGATGCCAAGCAGGAAGCGGTTTTCCTTCCATTAACAAGCGGTATGCGCAGGTACTTGGTAACCAAGCAAATGTTTCCAGATTATCCCGAGTCAGTTTTATGCAATCCGCTTCATATTTGAAACGATCTGCATAATGTCTGCACTGACAGGTTTTAATATTTAACTGGTTGCAAGCCACATTAGTGAAATAGATCTCATCGGTGTCTTCATCCATTAATTTATGCAAGCAGCATTGCCCACATCCATCACAGAGAGACTCCCACTCTTCATCGGTCATTTCATCTAAGGTTTTAACCTGCCAGAAAAACTGAGACATAATACTGCAAAATCCTATACTTAAATGACTCTAGTGGTCAGTGAATTATCATTAATCGTTAGCTTTAACATATCCCCAGAAGCCAATGGCCCCACACCTTCCGGTGTTCCGGTTAAAATAACGTCCCCAGGACGTAGGGTAAAGAAACGGGACATATAGCTAATTAGCGGTAAAACTGGCGTGATCATATCACGGGTCGAGCCAGACTGACGAACCTCGCCGTTGATTTCTAAACTCAGTGACATATTTTGCAGGTCACTGGTACCACTGACGGGAATAAATCCAGAAATCGGGCATGAACCATCAAAAGCTTTGCTTTTTTCCCATGGCTGCCCTGCTTTCTTAAACTTTGCCTGTAAGTCTCTTAGGGTCAAATCAAGTGCTACCGCATAACCGGCGATTGCACGAGCAACCCTATCTTCATCCGCATTTTTAAGAGGCATACCGATCAAAATCGCCATCTCAACTTCGTGGTGAACTGAGCCCAATTCTTTAGGAATAACAATTGGTTGGTTCACATCACACAGGGCAGTTTCCGGCTTAATAAATAAGACAGGCTCCTCAGGTAGTGCTGAACCCATTTCTTTAATATGTTTGGCATAGTTACTGCCCACACAAACTACTTTATTGGCAGGGAAATCTAATAAAGCACCTTGCCAGTCGCGATGTTGATACATGTCGGTAACTCCTATTATCGTTATTGTATTTTTGCAGCGATGCCATCCGCCATCATACAAACACTTAATGCGAAATAATATGAACGATTCCAATGCATAATCGTGCGGAAGTTTTGGGTCACTAAGAATGTTCGACCTTCAGGGTCATCAGGAATAACCACCCATGTTTTCACATCTGGCGAAAGTTGGGAAAATGCAGGTAATTTAACCCCTAATTTTTCCCACTCCTGAACGGTTCTCCCTTGTTCCGTTTTAACCCCTTCTAAACTACGGTTAAAATCAGCAGGTAGTGAAACTTGATAGCCCCATGGTAATGCAGCTTGCCACCCTTCGGTGGATAAATAATTGGCAACTGAAGCAAAGACATCGGCTTTGTTATTCCAAATATCCATTTTACCGTCACCATCACCATCTGCGGCATAGGATAAATAAGAAGTTGGCATAAATTGGCTCTGCCCCATCGCTCCAGCCCATGAACCTTTCAGTTGCTGATCTTCTGGGATATAGCCTTTATCCATGATTTCCAGTGCTGCTAATAATTGCTTACTAAACAGTGCTTCACGACGCCCTTCAAAAGAGAGTGTGGCAAGCGCTGAAATCACATCTTCTTTACCTTGTGAACGACCAAAACCACTTTCGAGTCCCCATAAAGAGACAATGTATTGGGGCGGCACGCCATATTTTTGGCTAATTGCGTTTAATACAGCTTGGTTTTCATAGTACTTTTCAACACCCGCATTAATACGAGATTGTGGTAAGACATTTTTTAAATAGCTGGCTAACGTCACTGTTGCGCGTTTTTCAGGTTGCCCTTTATCCGCTTTTACGACACGTTCAAGGAAATAAATGTTAGCAAAGCCACGATCGATCGTAGATTGTTTGATACCTTGAGCCGCAGCATGTTGTTTCAGCAATTCCACATAAGCCGGGAATTGTGAAGGTTCACGTTGCTCAATTGGAAAAGCTTTATCTAGCGCGATAACTTCTTTCTCAATCGCAGCTTCTTGTGCCGTTGTCAGAATTCGAGTTTCGTTTGCTTGAGTTGCAGCTTTTTGAGTCTGTGGAGCACTACAACTTGCTAAAAGCACACCAGCGACTAATGTATATAATAACGTTGGCTTCATTTTTATCCTCCTGACGATAATGGCTTTTTAAGGATCATCCTAAATTATCTTAGTCGTTTAATTCGCGATATTCAGAAAGTAAATTTTCAACCGGAGGTGGGAATTGCAAGTAGTAACCAACGTCTTGAAGGTCAGCTCGAACTCGCTCAATGTCCGCATTTGCCAGCTTTTCACGTTTATCCAATGAAATTAACATTGAAAACTGTGGTTTGCCAAATTGCTTGAGGAGTTCTTCTGGAACGCGTGAAAAGTCATCTTTCTTCTCGACATATAAATAAGTTTGATCACGGTTCGGGCTTCTATAAATTGCACAAATCATTATATTTAACTCTTTTTCTTGGTTCGTAAGCTTGCTTGAAGTATGCAGTAACTATAACATGCTATTGTTTTACTGAGTATCTTCACCCGAGGATTGTTTCGGAAATTTTAATTTGCTGAGTCTAGATAGATGCCACAATCGCCAATAGAACTTAAAGGCAGCAGTTTTACTCTTTCAGTCATTCACTTACACAGTGAAGAGCCTAAACTCATCAAAAAAGCGCTGCAAGACAAGGTCAATCAGGCTCCTGATTTTCTTAAAAATGCCCCTGTTGTTATTAATGTTGCAGAATTAACTCACCACGCGGATATGTACAGTATTCACAAAGCGATTGTCTCTGCTGGTCTTCGAATTGTGGGCGTCAGTGGTTGTACTGATCCACTGTTAAGACAAAAGATCAATGAAGCGGGCTTGCCAGTGCTTATTGAAGGTAAAAGCAAAAAAGCGCCAGAACCTTCAACGGATGACGTCTCTTTTGCGAAATCTGATATTGCCCCGCAACCTGCTCCTATCGAATCTGCTTATCGCAAAACCCGTATTATCAATACTCCTGTTCGTTCAGGTCAGCGTATTTATGCACCAAATAGTGATCTCATCGTCACAAGTAATGTTAGTGCAGGTGCAGAATTATTAGCAGATGGTAATATTCATATCTATGGCGTTATGAGAGGTCGTGCCCTTGCTGGTGCCTCTGGTGATATGGAAAGCCAGATTTATTGTACTCATTTGCAAGCAGAGCTAGTGTCCATTGCAGGCGAGTATTGGTTGAGTGATCAGATACCTACTGAATTTCTCGCCAAAGCAGCTAAACTTTGTTTAGTTGATAACAAACTTAATATTGAATACTTAAATTAGACCTTATTTACAAGGAATTATTCATGGCACGCATAATTGTTGTTACTTCAGGTAAAGGTGGCGTTGGTAAAACCACTTCAAGCGCGGCCATAGCTACCGGCCTAGCTCAAAAAGGGAAGAAAACCGTAGTTATCGATTTCGATATCGGTCTGCGTAACCTTGACCTAATCATGGGGTGTGAACGTCGAGTAGTCTATGACTTCGTTAACGTTATCCAAGGTGATGCAACTCTTAATCAGGCGTTAATCAAAGATAAACGCACTGAAAACCTTTATATTCTTCCTGCATCACAAACTCGTGATAAAGACGCTCTGACTCGTGAAGGTGTTGAGAAAATTCTGGATGAACTCAGCAACGAAATGGCGTTTGACTTTATTATCTGTGACTCTCCTGCCGGTATTGAAAGTGGTGCATTAATGGCGCTTTATTTTGCTGATGAAGCCATTATCACAACTAACCCAGAAGTCTCTTCTGTTCGTGACTCAGACCGTATTTTAGGGATTTTATCCTCTAAATCACGCCGCGCAGAAAAAGGTCAAGACCCAATTAAAGAACGTTTATTGTTAACTCGCTATAACCCAGGTCGAGTAACTCGTGGTGATATGCTGAGTATGGAAGACGTTTTGGAAATTCTGTGCATTCCATTAGTGGGTGTGATCCCAGAAGATCAGTCTGTTTTACGTTCATCTAACCAAGGTGAACCTGTCATTCTGGACTCTGACTCTGAAGCAGGACAAGCATATAGCGACTGTGTAGAACGTATTTTAGGTGAAGATCGCCCTATGCGTTTCATTGAAGAAGAGAAAAAAGGCTTCTTAAAGCGTCTATTTGGGGGATAAATAATGGCTTTATTGGATTTCTTTCTGTCGAGAAAAAAGACGACAGCAAATATCGCAAAAGAGCGACTGCAGATCATCGTTGCTGAACGTCGCCGCGGTGATAGTGAGCCAGCTTATCTTGCTGATATGAAGCGAGATATTTTGCAAGTTATTTGCAAGTATGTTCAAGTTGACCCAGAAATGTTATCCGTACAATTTGAACAAAAAGATGATGATATTTCTGTTCTCGAATTAAACGTCACCCTTCCTGAAGCGGAAGAAGGTAAAGACGTCAAAGAAGCAAAACCCGCAGAACAGTAATATTGTACAATGCCGCTATATCGCTATATTAAATAACGCCATAGCGGCTTGATTTTATTGTTGATTTCAGTACTAGTCTAATCTGAAGTTAATTTCTAATGTCATTTTTCTATTCATGTTTTCAGGTGGCTTGCCGAGTGGCTTGCTACGCCTAATTGCATCCAATATCGCTTGTTCGAAAAATTGACTCATTTCTGAATCTACCACTTTTGCATTGACCAACTCACCGTTCTCTGTGACATCAAACTGAACCTGAATATCCCCTTGCATACGCATTTTGCGTGCTCGTCGCGGGTACTGTTTATGGCTATCAATTTCCCGTTTGATCTGGTCTAGATAGCGTTGTTTGGCATTGGTGTTATTTTCACCATCAGAAAAATGAGTGAGGTCATCTTGCTGCCCTGCAGCTAAAGAATTTGTTGTGTTTTCGCCTTCTTTTGCTCTTTGGGTTTGTAAATCATCCCGAAGGCTTTCTTTCTTGGCTTTTTCTTCTGGCTTAGCCTTATTTTTTACAGGATTACGCTTTTCAGATTTCACTTCTTTGGGTGTTTTTTCAGCGACGATATTTGAGGCATTATCTTGCTGGCTGCGCTGTTTGCTAACCTTGATATTCGCGTACTCAAACTCTTCAATGGCATTGAGTTCACCGCCAGTTACCGATTGGCTTTCTTGGGGGATACTCACTTGTTGCTCAACTAAAAACTGAGTTAACGCGACGGTCACCACGGGCGAAATTAACGGTGCTGTCATTTTGAATGACAATGAATTGAACGCAAAAAAACAGAAATAAATAATTGTGCCGTGTAATAAGCCAGAAAGCGGTAATCCATAATAAATTCGAAAATAATTCATGGCGATATTCCTAATCAGCCCCAGCAATGCATACTTGCTGGGGCTGAGCCTTAGAAGTGACTGGTCACACTTAAACGAAGAGATCTTCCCGGCGCAGGCATCATGCTACGCGTCAATGGGTCAATGTAATATTCGTTTAATACGTTAGAGGCTAACAACTCCACTAACAGGTTCTTATTCACTTGATAAGTGACATAGGCATCAGTAACAAATACTGCATTCCAACTCATCGGATTATTGTTTAAAGGTGAATAGGAAGGACCAAACTTGCTCGCCATCTGTGCTTCATCTTTATTTTCTGTCTTGGCGTGATATCGTACACGCCCGCCAACTTCCAAACTTTCATTAAAGAAGCGCATACCGAGATTAGTATGGATGCTGTATTTAGGTTGTAACTGAGTTCGGAGGTAACCATGCGGGAAACCGCCTTCAGTACATATTGACCCTTTGTACTTGTTCAACGGGTCTAAACGAGCCATCGAAGCATCGTCACAAACTTCATTTTTCAGCCGGAAATCTACCCCTAAATCGCCAAAGAAACGCCCATTATCATAGCGAGCTAACACTTCTAATCCGGCGGTTCTGTGCTGATCCATTTGCGCAAAAACCAAATTACCATCACGGTCAAACGCATTATCGATAATATTATGGTAATAGTTGATTCTAAAATCGGCGGCATTTTCTGCTTTTAACCAACTTTGCAAATTACGTACATAACCGATTTCAAAAGTATGGCTGCGTTCTGGCTTAAAGGGGCGATGCACTATAGTGACTTTACCTCCACCAGAAAAACCGATGGTATCTTCAAAAATACTTGGCATTCTAACGGTTTCGGCATAGCGAGCAAAAACGCGATCATTTTCTGAAAGGTAAATTGAACCTCCCAATGATGGGCTCCACGCGGAATTAATACGTTTACCTGGGTTTTTATACTTTTCATTCTCACTGACTGAAATATAGTCCCATTCTTTATTTGGAGCGCGATAGGCTATGATTGCTTTCACTTTTTTCTGGCTAATCGGGTCAATCACTTCTTCTGATAGGTCAATTTCCCCATTATAGAATGGGTTATTCTCCGTAGTGAGTTTGCCATCTTCATCCACTCGCCATTTGATATAGTCGAATCCGGTAATACGAAATCCTTCATGCTCTTCTTGGATTGTATAATAGTGTTCGGCTTTTTTTAGGGAATACTTAGGGAGTGATAACGCTTCTGCGACAAACCATTCAATTTTAGATGTACCAATGCTACTGTCCGGCCAGAGACCTATCTTATTGTAACCATCAAAAGTACGCCCTTGACTATCCACATATTCTCTCACTTTACGCGCTTCCTCTTCCGTTAACGGTCGAGAGTATTCAAAGTTCATGGCTGTCTCAATTTGATGCACAGCAAAGCGCTCATCTTTTACTTTTAATCGGCGTTCTCTTAATAAATCTCGCGACCAATAATTTTGATACTGAATACCTGCATTGACATTTAGCCAATCCGTTGGTCGCCAATCCAATCTAATTGCTCCACTGTACTCTTGGCGCTTTCCTTCACGAGGTATCGCTCGAAATGTACTGTATTTAGGTATTTCCGCATTAGGGTCATAAATATCATCATGACTGTGAATTTTCTCATTCGTAAAGTTACCAATAAAAGTCACATCAAAGCTAGGCAGTAATTGGGTCTTATTAGATAAGGAAATCCCTTGTCTATCATTGAGTTGACTCAGTTTTATTCCATCCACTAATTTCCCATTAACATGTGGATTTCTACGATTACCATTTACATACCAGTCATACTCCATCGCTTGCCTAGGCAAGTCACCCGCCGTATTGGAGTTTAAATCCATTTTTGTTAGCCAATAACTTAACTGAAAATCAATAAACGGTTGTTCACTGGGTTTAAATCCATAGTTAACATAGAAAGAGCCTAAGCTAAGATTTGCCAACGGCCATTGGGGAATTTCCCCTGCCAAGTCATGAAAACGAATTTGCGAGGGCATAATCTCCCCATAATGGCTTTTAGTATGTACATAGCCGAGGGAGACACTCTGTGATTCAGAGAGCTGCAAATTCATTTTTTGAAGGAAAGTTTCGATATTACTGGAGGTATTCCCTACTTCTTTGGTCGGTAAGTAGACATTGGCAACAAAGGGGACATTAGGGTCTAATGTTTTACTAGAATATCTCTTGTCTCGAGTGACAATAGGCTTGCGGAAATAGTTTGCACCATGACGCCCTGCAAAGTAGTTACCTTGGTTTCGATGACTATAAGCAAATAGCAAGTTAAATTTATCTTGCCGTAACCCCAGAGCCACTCGCATCGCACTGTCTTTTAAATTAAAAAAATTAGAACTTCCTGGTTGGTCTGGCTCTGCTACTGTCTTAGGGTCTCTGAACTTCACTAACGACAGACTATCATTATACTTGGCTGCACTCTCCATCAGTTCCGGGTCATCTCGATAATCACTCCCAAGGTGCAATTGGTTAATCCGAGGTTTTGTCGAATTAGTGCGTGTTTCCAATTTAAGGTCGACAGCAAAACGTTCATCTGATGGGACAATATCATCTATGCTGAGGGTTTTTACTGCCACTCCACCGCCAATAGAGGTACGAATATCACGATCTAACATCGGGCTTTTTATTACAGTAATACTGCTGATCATATTGGGGTCTACATAGTTTCGGTTATTGGCACCATTGTAGCCACGCCACACGGTGATGGCTTGCTCCGTACCGTCTACAGTAACAGGTACACGCCCTTGACCTTGAATGCCTCGCACATTTGGGTCTAACGCCCCACTATTACGTGCATCCCCACTATAAACACCGACACCGTGGTTCAAAATATCAGCGGGGTTAGTGCCTTTATAGCGTTCGGCCGCTTCTTTACTGATATAGATATTTGATTCATCTTTATCATATTGGTCATCCGCACCTTTTTGATCCCGCATTTTAATCGTATCAGTCTGGTCTTTTACCTGTATATTGCCCACCTGTTCCCTTGAGTTGGCATAAGACGAAAGTGAAATGACACCCATAGTTAACCCTGTGGCAATTTTCATTGCCACCACTGCTGTTACTTTCATATTAAATCTCAATACGAACTAAAACGTTTTACTTAAATTTAAACCCACTTCGCTTTTATTATAGGAATAGCTTATTTTTGCGCTGCTATCATTGAATTTGTAATTAATATAGAGTGTTGGTGTTAATGATAGAAATGTATGACCTAATAGAGTTATTTGGCTATTTAACTCCCACGATTCATCGCTACGTTTTGTATTAAGTGCACTGTCGAAATCAAAAAAATCATAATTGCTACTTGTCAGTTTATTGACTAACTTATTCGAGCCAAAAACATTAACTGATCCCACTGTTAAACCTGATACTTGATAGCTATCACTTTTATATTTTTCAATATTTTTACCGCCATATATATTTGAAAATAGACTCCATTGCGGATTAACCGAGTAAATTGCCGTCATACTATAATTAATATCATAACCTGAGCGTGATATTCGCTTACCAAAGAAAATTTGATTTTTATACGTTAGATTGGATAGCAGATAAAGCTTATTGCTGGGGGAATATGCCCCAGTAATGCTCGCCCCTACACTATAATAATCAAATAAATGCCCCCGCCAATTAATATCTACAATTGGTGAAAACGTGACCTTTTTATTTCCATAAAGATACTGATAACTTACTGATGAGTAAGTTGAAAAACGCCTTTTTACTGAGCGATGTGGATATTCCAACACATGGCCACCTATGCCAGCTAATAGCGAGTGCCCTCGATATTGCCAAAGAACTTTGTTGGTATTCCCTGAAAACCCGTACACCAAACCGGATTTGATTTCGCTACCTTGCATGCACCACATCGAATTACATTGCTGCTCCTTGTTACCGTGAGCCTCGGTATAGTTTGTGTCATACTTTAAATCCGCATTAAAATTCCCCTGCCAATTAGCTCGATTTTCTAATGCTGTAATTTCACTGTCTATCTGTTTTATTCGTTCTTCAGGTAAACCTAATCGATATTTGTTTTTTATTTTCTTGTATAACGTTAATGCTTCATGATGATAGCTATTTTTTATATACACATGTGCTAATTTCATTTCAGCAAACACTGAGTTAGGGTTTCCATTAACTATTTTTAAATAAAACTTTAGTGCTAATGGGTAATCACCATTAAAATAAGCTCTCTCTGCTGAAATATAATCCACCATACCTTTATCGTGATTTATATCATTCATATAATCAGGCAATATTTCATCGATTTTTTGGAATTGCTGCCGATTGACTAAATCATAAAGAATAAAACCAAGGTCGTCGACATTTTTGTTTATTTTAAGTGGAATTATATTTAACGAGTTATTTCTCGTGTTATTTATTTCAGTTAAAAACCCGATTATTTGTTCATATTGTTGTTGCCCATATTGTTGTTGTCCATAATTTTGCTCAGAAAATGAATTTACAGAGAACAATAATAGAATTAATACCTCAATCTTGCTGATTATTTTTTTCATCCGTCTTCCTTTTTCTTCTTCCATAAAAACACAGGTAGGCAAAATAACTTTTGCCTACCTGATAACAACGATATTGCTAAACAAAGAGTGTTAAATAAAGAAATTACTCTTCGATTTGGCTACCACCAAAGGCGATATCATGTTTGTGATTATCATTAAATACCAACACACCACCAACATGTTCCGCATTCTCACCAAAGAAGCGCCCATAACTCAAACCTGTATTCTGCTGAGTATTTTCGAGATTTTTAACAATGGCATCTCCAGAAAACGATCCACCATCCATTATTTGCCCTTTAAAATCATACTGGTGTGCAGTTCCTTGTAATGAACCAACATAGTCCTTATCACCAAAGTTCGCCTCAAAACTACCTGGAAGCTTCTTCTCACCATCATATTGGTTAATTCCCGCTATGGTGTAAGTAACTTTACCTTCGGTTGGCACAGCTGTTGTCGCATCTTGGCCAGAGAAGAATGCAGTGTGCTTAGCATCGTCTTCTGTTCCAGTTTGTGACCAATCCCCATAATAAACTTCAGCATCGGCGATTTTAGAAAACTGAAATTTCCCCATATCGATATTACCGTTTGGCGTTGCAGGAACAACATAAACATTACCTTCTTTAGGGAACATCACAATTCTCGCTAAACTTGAGAATGATATTCTTTTTCCTTCGCCTTTATAACGATGGCCAATACCCGGAGAACCTACAGCACCCCCATGAGGCCCATGAGAAGCTTGGGTTTCTCCTACCGTTACATTCGATCTTTCTGTTTCATACGTTTGGCTCTGTGCAGATTCCGTTACCGCACTCGCACAAGTAGAAACACCCACCAACATAGCAATTAATGTAACTTTAGTGCTTTTATTCATACGTTATTTCCTTATACATTTAATAAGAAATTAAAAGGAGATGATGCTTTTTGCTCTGTACTCTTGGACGTATTTGCGGGCCCACAAACTGGAAATAATTTTATGAGAATGAGTTTTATTTACAAATAGAGGATTTATAATTCAATTAAAAATCATTGTATTAGAATGATATTTTTTCTTTTTATTTTTCAATTAACTATAAAACAACCCTCCCCCTATAAATGTTAATCATCGCTGTAATGGGTTATTTTAAGTTCGATTTTTATTTATATTTATTATTTTTTAAGAGTAATTACAGAATTGAAATGCATTAAATAGAGCCGTTAATATCAAAGCACGGTGTTATTTTTAGATTGGTGCTAAATAATAATCTTCATTATTTAAAGAAGAATAAATATTTAATATTGACGGGATGAGAATAAAGCTTATTGATATGAGTAACAAAATACCCAAGAGAAAAAAGTGATTTGAAAATGGCATAAAGGCACAAAATTATCGCTATTTTGTGCCTTTATTATGATTACGCTTGGCTAAGTAATTGGGTTAATGGCGCTTCTAGTAACCGACCTCGCCAACCAGCAAGTAGTTCAGGCTGACAGGATTTCTCTTTTAGCCCCCAATGCACCGCTAATAACTGGTTAATTTGTCGACGAGATGCTAATAACTCTGGGTTGAATTTTTCATTCTCGGCGATCTCTTTCACCACCCCTTTGATCTCTTTAAAAATACTTTTGTATTGGCTCTGCTCAGTAATATTAGCAACAGGTTCTGGATACTGGCTGGCGTCCAGTTTCTTCGCTTCTTCGACAATACTTAACAAGCGGCGACCATGGCAGCGAATTTCTTGTCCCGATAAGCCGAGTGCATCCAATTCACCTAAAGAGCCCGGTAAATAACGCGCAACTTTCCACAGGTTTTCTTCTTTAATAACGAAATTGATCGCCATATCCCGCGCTTTTGCTTGATCCAAACGCCATGCCGCCAGCAGCTGTAAGCAAGCAAGCTGTTCATCGCGTAATTGCCATGCATTGGTGATATTTAAGTAGGCTTTTTCAGGTTTAACTGTTTTTTGACGACGAGCAACCACTCGCTGGCATTCGTCTTGGGCATCAGCTAAATAGCCTGCTTCTGTCACTTTTTCCATCAAAATTTTGGCTAGTGGCAGTAAATAAAGTACATCCGCCGTTGCATAATCACACTGCTTCAAACTTAAAGGGCGCGCGAGCCAGTCTGTTCGAGATTCACTTTTATCTAGCTCGATGCCCAAATGCTCTGCCACCAGCGTAGCGAAGCCGCAAGAAATGGGATAACCCAAAAATGCCGCTACGATTTGGGTATCTATCATCGGCTCTGGCACGCAACCGAAATCATGCATAAATACTTCTAAATCTTCACTGCCTGCATGTAAAAATTTCAATTGGTTTGGATTGGTTAACAGCGCCTTAAATGGGCTAAAATCCGTCATTAATAGCGGATCAATCAGTGAAACCTGTTTTCCATCATACAACTGCAATAAACCCAGTTGTGGGTAATAGGTTCGGGTGCGAACAAACTCGGTATCTAATGCTAACCACGGCGCATCACTGGCCTCTTGGCAGACTTGGGCTAATTCGCTATCTGTTGTGACTAAACGGTAATTCAAAACAAGTTTCTCTTTATTATAAATTTGGTTAAGTGTATCTGATTGACACAGTAACGCCGGTAAAAACCGGCGTTACACACATTGCTTTTGTTAATTCACTAGCTAGTTGACTATGAAGGTGATTTTTCTCGTGCTTGCTGCTCTTCGGCTCGTAGTTCTTTTCGTAGAATTTTTCCTACGTTAGATTTCGGCAACTCATCACGAAACTCAAAAATTTTCGGTACTTTATAAGCCGTTAATGAACGACGGCAGAATGTTTTTAGATCAGCAGCGGTCAATGCAGAATTTTTGGTAACCACAAAAACCTTCACCGCTTCCCCTGTACTTTCACTTGGAACCCCAATCGCTGCACATTCGATAACATCAGGATGCATGGAAATAACATCCTCGATTTCATTCGGGTAGACATTAAATCCAGAGACAATAATCATATCTTTTTTGCGATCAACAATACGAATATAGCCTTCGTCATCTATTTCGGCGATATCACCAGTTGCTAACCAACCATCAACGATAGCTTCACTGGTCGCATCAGGGCGATTCCAATACCCTTTCATCACCTGCGGGCCTTTTACCCACATTTCCCCAGCAGTACCGCGAGGAACTTCATGCCCATCATCATCTAAAAACTTCACATCCGTTGATGGAACAGGTAGCCCGATACTACCACTATAAGCTGTTAAATTATATGGGTTACCAGAAACTAATGGGGAACATTCTGTTAAGCCATAACCTTCGAGTAAATGCCGCCCAGTCAGCGCTTGCCACTTCTGAGCAACCGCTTTATGGACAGGCATTCCGCCTCCAACAGACAGTCTTAAACGGGAAAAATCAAGCTTCTGAAACTCCGGGTTTTGCAGCCATGCATTAAAGAGCGTGTTAACACCCGTGATCGATGTAAATGGATAACGGGATAATTGTTTCACCGTATCTGGCACATCTCGCGGGTTGGTGATAAGTAGATTCACACCACCCACACTAATAAACAATAAGCAGTTTACGGTAAGCGCAAAGACGTGATAAAGCGGAAGTGCCGTTACCACATATTCATGACCAAAATGTAAAACAGGGCCATACGCAGCTTTAGCTTGGGCAATATTTGCTAGCATATTACGATGCGTTAACATCGCACCTTTGGCTACCCCTGTCGTGCCACCGGTATATTGTAAGAATGCTAAATCTTCGCCAATAATATTCGGCTTGATATATTGCATTCGATAACCTTGATGCATGGCCCGACGAAATGAAATGGCATCCGGCAAATTGTATTTTGGAACTAACCGTTTTACATATTTCACCACAAAATCCACAATTGTGGCTTTCGGACGCGGTAGCTGATCCCCCAGGCGGGTCAAAATAACGTGTTTAACTTTGGTATTAAAAACGATTTTTTCTAATGTATGCGCAAAGTTAGAAACGATGACAATCGCTGTCGCCCCGCTATCATTTAACTGATGCTCTAACTCTCGCGGGGTATACAGAGGGTTAACATTAACCGCCACCATACCCGCACGCAAAATCCCAAACAGCGCTATAGGATACTGCAGCAAGTTTGGCATCATTAAAGCAACTCGGTCACCTTTTTTAAGACCCAGTCCATTTTGTAAGTAGGCGGCAAATGCGCGGCTTCTCTCTTCAAGTTTACGGTAGGTCATTACGGCGCCCATATTAATGAACGCTGGCTGATCCGCATATTGAGAAACGGCATTTTCAAGTAACTCTGCTAATGACGCGAAGTCATCAGGACTTATTTCTTCAGGTACATCAGCAGGATAGTTTTTTAGCCAGATTTTTTCCAAAATGTCACTCCTGAATTTAGTGAGTTATTATTTTACACAACCCTTTAACAAATTATTAACTCATTGTACCAGTTTGAAAATTAGACAATGTTAAGGTTGGGAGCTATATCACTAAATAAATTTCATTCCTTCGAGATAAAAATAAGGCGGTCAATGCCGCCCTATTCAACTTATGATTAATTCACCAGAACTTTAGTCTGCTTATAACCCGTAATTATACACCGTTGTCAGGAATTTTTGGAGAATTAAGCAGTTAATAGCCCACTCCCGCTCAGTTTTTTTATAAAAAAAATCCTAGCTTAACTAGGATTTTTAGCAGAATAATACTATTGCTTAATCTTCCGTTAAATACGTCTGCACTTGGGCGGGCCCCACAGGGTATCCATAGCCCCATCCCCAAGGATGATTATAGTAATATGGGGAACCATAATACCCGTAACCCCATGGACCTGCCGGCGGTGGCATCATCACACTTTGTGCAATACTCCAACGCTGGAAGCCAGTGACATTCATTGTCACATACTGATAAGGTACCTCTCCGATTTTCCCCGCTTGTTCTCCAGTTATGTTACCCACAACAGTGACATAGCGGTTTTTAAAATCGTTTGGCTCAACAAACCCATTGATATACGCGTAAATACGACCAAGCGACGGAGAGTTTAATTCAGGTGCAGCGTCATATTTATTTAATGTCATGACGGCTAGCTCAATCCGCGTTCTTTTTGGCTCATTAAAGACAGACAGCACTTTACCACCGAAACGCGCTTCTTGACCGATATACATCTCCGGTGCATTTTGTACCGACTTAAGATTATCTGCAGGATTAGGTACCGACCCCTTAATAGACTGAGGGATTGATACACAACCTGCTAGCGCTAATATGCCCGCAAGTAATAGCGTTTTCATTGCTGAGCGGTAGCTAAATTGAATTTTCATTTACCACCTCCAATTAGCCGTCATTATAGAATGAGATAGTTCGTATTAAAACTGCTGGTATTCCTTATCACATTATATGTGCAATCCAATTTTTATTAACGCTTATTTATTCAATAATAGCTCAATTAAACAGCGATTCTATATCTTAGATTAAAAAAATAGCTATCGGTTTTACCCTGATAGCTATTTTTTTCATTCGACAAAAATCATGCTGCTTCTATTTATTCACGACCCGTTATTCGCGACCGGGTAATTTTTTCCAAGTCACTTCATTACGCAAGTAAGTCGGTTCGACATTCTCGACCGCAGTCACTTTTCCTGCCTGCCACAGCTGCTCTGCAATTGGCAGCATATCTTGCGCTGCAGGTAATGTGATTAGGCTGTCGGTCAACAATGAGCCTTCTAATAATTCAGGATAAGCCGCCCAGCCCGTTCCTGCATGACTCCATTGCCCTTCTAATTCCGTAAATTTTAATTTGAAATCAGCGGGTAGCATCACAGCTTCCGTTTCTTCACCTAACCAAAAACCGCGTTCATCGCGTTGATATTGCGCACAATAGATTTCAGACATTCGCGCATCAATCGCCACCAGCACACGGGAACTATTCGTTGTGCGGTATACCCCTTGTGCCAGCGCCATCAACGAAGAAACGCCGATCATGGGTAAATCGGCACCCAGCGCTAGTCCTTGAGCAATGCCCACACCAATTCGAACCCCAGTAAAGCTACCCGGGCCACGCCCAAATGCTAGTGCATCTAATTGATTTAGTTTAATGCCTGCTTGCGCCAGTACTTCTTCTGCCATCGGCAATACTTTTTGAGTATGTTCGCGAGGAGAGATGGCAAAACGCGAAATAATTTCACCGTCGCACAGTAATGCGACAGAACAAGCTTCAGTGGCTGTATCAACAGCTAGAATACGACTCGACATGCCTAAACTCCGGCAAATATTAGTTTTTTTGTTGTCGCCTTATGACGGCAACCTGAAAGATGGGCGGTATCTTAGCATAAACCGCCCACAGGATTGCATAAAATTAGTGTTTCTCAATCGCTTCCGCGCGCTTTGTTGCCAAAAATTCAATCGCTTTATTCAAATCTCGCGTACGTGGCGAAGGGGGCAAGCTTCGCAAAAACACCTCTCCGTAAGGGCGTGTCACGAGCCGATTGTCACAAATCACAATAACACCGTAATCTTTTGTGTCGCGGATCAACCGCCCAACCCCTTGCTTTAATGTGATGACGGCATCGGGTAATTGAACGTCGGCAAATGGGTCTCCGCCTCGGAGTTCACAATCTTCAATCCTAGCACGTAATAGCGGGTCATCCGGTGCAGTAAACGGGAGTTTATCGATGATCACGCAGGTCAATTCATCGCCTCGGACATCGACCCCTTCCCAGAAACTGCTCGTAGCGACCAAAACAGCATTTCCTGCCGCAATAAACTGTGCCAGTAATTTATTTTTGCTGCTTTCCCCTTGCATAAGAACAGGCAATGTCAGCGACGCTTTAAACTCTTCGGCTAGCTCCCTCATCATCAAATGAGAGGTGCATAAAAAGAAACAACGACCTCGGTTTTTTTCAATTAACGGGCGCAACATATTGGCAAGCTTTTGAGCACTACCCCGTTGATTAGGTTCCGGTAAAAAGCGAGGCACGCAAAGCAACGTTTGGCTTTCATAATCAAACGGGCTTGCAAGCAGCAACGTTTTCGCGGAACTTAGCCCTAATCTATCCGTAAAGTGACTGAGTTTTTCGTTCACAGAAAGCGTCGCCGAGGTGAACACCCAACTAGCCGGCGTACTCGCAATCATTTCACTGAATTTATCAGCGACAGTGAGTGGTGTTAAGGCTAATAAAAAGTGGCGTCCGTAGCTCTCAAACCAGTAACTATAACCCGGTATGGTGACATCCTTTAAGCGGTTAAGACGGTTGCGGTAAATCGTCACGCGCTCAAAAATAGAATCTAAACTTTGGGAACGCCCTAATGACGTTTTGATGACTTCATAACAGAGTTCCAGTGCATCATCCAGCAGCGTTAACGCTCGCTGAACTTCGGATAATTTCAGTAATTCCCGTAAATTCCCTCTAAAGCTGTTTTCCCCTAAGTTAAGACGAAAATCCAGTGTGCTTTGCGTCAGTCGATCGGCACTTTTTTGCAATTGGGCTTGGTCTTTTAGCTCTGTACGATACGTCATTATCATATCGCGAGCTAAATCTAACAGTTGCCGGCTACTGAGTTGCTGCCCAAAATATTGGCTTGCAATATCAGGGATTTGATGGGCTTCGTCGAAGATCATCACATCAGCTTGAGGGATCAACTCCCCAAAACCTGTATTTTTCACCACTCTATCAGCCATAAAAAGATGGTGGTTAACGACCACCACATCGGCATCAAGAGCTTTACGACGCGCTTTGAGTACAAAGCACTCTTGGTAGCGGGGGCAATCACTGCCTAAACAGTTATCGTTGGTGCTAGTAACTAAAGGCCAAACGGGGCTATCTTCAGCAATATCATGGCAGGTACTGGTATCCCCCAATTCTGATTCGATGGACCAACTGCGTAATCTCACAACCGCAGCGAGGATCTCCGGTTCTAGGCTACCTCCACCTAGGGATTGCTGATCTAACCTTTCAAGACACAGGTAATTTGAACGCCCTTTTAATAGCGCCGTTTTTCCTGTGTAGTTCATCGCATCGATAATCGTAGGGAGATCGCGGTGATAAAGTTGGTCTTGCAGTGCTTTCGACCCCGTAGAGACAATCACTTTTTTGCCACTACGTAATGCAGGGACGAGGTACGCATAGGTTTTTCCTGTTCCTGTTCCCGCTTCAGCCACCAGCACATGCTGCTGCTCAATAGATTGAGTAACCGCGTCAGACATGGTGACCTGCGCAGCTCGAGGTTGGAAACCGGGAATTGTTTTTGCTAGAAAGCCATCTGCTGAAAAGTCGTTAGACACTACGAACCTATATTGCTTACCGTTGATGGGCACACTTTACCATGAGTTCAAGATGGCTGCTGAGCTAATTATCGTTTCATCAATGAACTGATTTTCATCATAGTAGCAAACTGATATCCTTGTTCAGCATTGATAATAAGGAACAATTATGACTATTGAACGCATTGACCCAGATACCCGTTGGTCTGAAGCTGTTATCCATAACAACGTGGTCTATTATACTAGCGTCCCAGAAAAACTGGATGGCGACATTATTATTCAAACCGCAGATACCTTAGCCGCTATTGATGTCATGTTAGGCCGTGTGGGTTCCGATAAAAGCAAAATTTTAGATGCGACTATCTTCCTTGCAGATAAAGCAGATTTTGCTGGCATGAACCAAGCGTGGGATGCATGGGTTGTTGCGGGTAGCGCGCCTGTTCGTTGCACTGTTCAAGCCGCACTGATGAAGCCTGAATATAAAGTTGAGATCAAAATCGTTGCGGCGATTGATTAGTCTTGATTGATACTTGAAAAAAGAGGGCTAAATGCCCTCTTTTTTACTTACTTATTTATTTTGTACCTATTTATTTTTTGTCTATTATCACCAATGGTACGAATAGCTTAGCCCTGCTTGAACGCCATCATGGTTATAATCCGTTTTTTGCCACCCAGCATCGGCGCGTAATGTAGAGTTTTTCGTGACATTCACATTGATACCCGCAGCCACATATGGAGTCACACTTTTCTCTGAGCCTTTGTCATAAGCATAAGCGCCAATGTACGGTACATAGCCTGTAAATGCATCACGAACACTATTTAGCTTGAATGCGCTACCCACTTTTCCATCTAACGTGACTACATCATTGATATTGTGATCCACTCGAATACCAAGGTCGATATCTGTACGTTTGTTACCCATACGACCATATTGCGCAGCAAATTCCGCATTTTTCGCTTCAGTATACCCACTGCGATTAATATCTTTATAGGTCAATGCTACTTCTGGTAGCAATTGAGTTTGAGGAGCAACGGAAATACCGTAACCTGCACCTACACGAGCTTGATAGCCTTTGATAGTCGCATTGCCTTGCCCACCTTCCGTATTTTGTAAGGTATCACGGGTGATCACTAAGCCTTGGCTCAGGTATGATGCCGACAAATCCGCATAGAGACCTTCATTATTACGGTTTTCTTGATAGCGAATATAACCGCCCACCGCAGGATGATTGCTACCACGAGTATCATAATTGCTAGTGAGTGTTGTGTTATTGGCGAAGTTCATCGCCACACCAACAGTCCAGTTTTCTGCTGGTAAACGCAGAGTTCCATGCAAGCCAGTAGCAACACGATGGTTGCTTGATACGGTATCATATTGCGTAAATAACCCAACGCAGTAGTTGTCCTGCCCTAACTGGCAGCGACTTGAACTGAGAGTCTCTAAGCTATTTTGGTAGAGATCGAGCACTTCAAATCCACGACTTGCTGTACGAGACATTGCGCGGCTACTATTGGTGGCATCTACCGTCACAATCGTTGGTTTTGTTGGGTCTACGGGTTTTACTGGATCAACTGGCTTAGTTGGGTCTACTGGTTTCGTTGGGTCGACCGGTTTTATTGGATCAACTGGCTTCGTTGAGGCTTCCTTAATTTTCCACAAAACAGCATGGCTCTCACCACTGTCTGTGATTGAGGTTCCAGCCACGACCAAACCATCATCCGATACCGAATACGCCGTTGCGTTACCAAGGTTATCAGATTGCAGTGTTCCCAAATTCACCATACCCGTTGCTTCAGTCCAGCGGAATGCCTGCATATATTGATTAGAATCCGTGTTCGATTCCCCCACAATCACTGAACCATCACTTGAGATATCATAAGCTTCTGAATAACCTGAATTGTCCGACTTTAATGTCCCTAGGCCTTTCATTCCCTCTTTTTCAGTCCAGCGGAATGCCATTGTGGAATAGCTGTCATAATCAGAGTCAGACCCACCGACAACGACGGTGCCATCTCTGGATACATAATCAGCATCTGAATGCCCAGAGTTATCGGCTCGTAACGTGCCTAAACCCACCATTCCAGTTTTTTCAGTCCAACGGAAAGCATTGCTATCCCCTCCATCTGTGTCAGAAGAACCTACGACAACTGAACCATTGGCAGACACGCCATTTGCCGATGAAATTCCTGAATTATCCGACGTTAATATTCCCAAGTCAGTCATGCCCGTTTCTTTACGCCATCTGAAAGCATGCATATTTCCTGAGTGAGTGCTTGAATCCCCCACTACCGTTGAGCCATCAGCGGATAATCCATTAGGATCAGAAGTTCCTGTGTTATCGCTTTTTAATGTTCCCAGCCCAACCATGCCTGACTCTCGAGTCCAAATAAACGCAACAGAGCGGTTATCGTCCACTGACGCTTGCCCTGTAACTACCTTCCCATCATCAGAAACTGCTTGGGCATACGAACCGTTAATGCCATCCGTACGTAAACTACCTAAGCCTTCCATTCCGCCACGTTCAGTCCAGATAAATGCACTTCCGCGCCCATCATCTGTACTTGAATAACCAATAATCGTAGAGCCATCCTTTGAAACGCCATTTGTTGACGCACGACCGCTGTTATCTGCTTTCAGCGTGCCTAAATGCATGATCCCTTTGTCTTGTGACCAACGAAACACACCCGAATCACGATTATCCGAACTTTCATTTCCCGCAATAACCTTTCCATCGCCTGAAATCGAAAGATCTTCAGAATCAATACCAGGGCCAATATTGATATCAACCTTTTTCTCAATTTCAAGCTTATTATTCGCAGAATATCCTTGAGACGTTAATAAGGAAATTCCAATAGTCACTGCCAGACTTAATTTATTTAGCTTCATAATATTTTTCGCATAATTTTGTTATTATGAGAATTTAAATTAATCATCAATTCTCAATATGAAATTCAATAGAAACCATTCCTTTTTAAAGCAGGGAAAAGAATATCACTTAAGAAAGATTAAATACATTAGTAAAATCAAGAATTGAAAGCCAAATAAAGCAATGATTTACCCAATGAAGTTAAACCCTGGAAATCAATGCGCATCATATTGAAATCAAATAATTTTCTGTGGAAATTTGCTTTCCATTTATTATTAAATAAATTAAATTCAAATAAAATATATTTTTAAGAATATTCTGTAAAATATATGAATTATTTTATTTTCGGTACGAAACTAATATAGCCAAAAAAATCAAAATATAATAATGAATTGATAATGGAACGTTATACGCTTGTTTGAAGTGAAATATTCTATAAATGTACGCTTACTAAGTACATTAAATTCAAGAGAGGAAAATTAAGTGAAGTCATTAGGTTGAATATAATTAAATAAAACCTAATGACTTCGTTGACAATATGCTTTTGTTGAGCAAATTATCTGTTACGACATTTTAATCAGCACCATACCAATAAGCAGCAATACTAACCCACCCCAGCCTTTATAGTTTAGGCGTTGATTAAACAAGATCCAGCCGGCAGCAACTGTGGCGATTAAACCGAATGCTCCCCATAAGGCATAAGCGACTGACAGTTCGATTCCCTTCACTGCCTGCGCCAGTGCACTAAATGCCCCTAATACAGCAACAAGAGACAAAATTCCTAACCAATAACGTCTAAAACCATCCGACATTTTTAAAAATACGTTGGCTAGAATTTCCAGTACCACTGCGAGGATCAAAAATGCCGCATGCCACCATTCAAATTGACTGGCCATATTACACCTCCGATTTAGCGGTCTTTGTCACTAAAGCTCGGGCTTTGGCGGAATCAACCGCATTCTTGGCAGCTTGTTTTACCTTCTGAGCTGACTGTCTAACAGTCGCTTTTTTGGTGCCTGATTTGATCAATGCAATACCCGTGATCAGAAAAACTAGTCCACCGACTTTCATTGGTGACAGCGATTCTCCAAACCACAATACGCTGAACGTCGTAATTAACAGAACACCAACACCTTCCCACATGGCGTAAGCAACACCCAGTGCCACTTTTTTTACCGCAACCGCCAGTAAAATATAGGAAGTCGCAATCATCACATACATCACGGCCATACCCGTGAAATCACCGCTTACGCTGGCATGTTTCATTGATAACGTACCAATGACCTCAGTCACGATAGCTAATGCTAAAAATATCCAATAAATCATTATAGTATCCCTCTAGATACAGCTTCGCCATAGCCTGTTTTTTGAACAAGATAGAAAGGCAATGAGCTTAATGGTTAAGCTTTAAGCTGTTTAAAATTCAAATAAAAACAAAAGAATGCTGATTTTATTCAGCGGATTGAATAATCTAGAAGGACGCTATAATGCGCCACACCAGTGATGCTCACTGGAAAGAATAGCGGAAAGGAAAAGCTTGTGTGTTGATCTTCTTTGGGACTTACTGATCTTTATGCTAGTCACGCTAAGCATGATATCTCATTCATTTCATCGGATGGACATCCATCCAAGTTACTCCGAACCCTCATATAATTGTTAGTTTCAAGCTATTTCTATCATGCCAAAATTATTAAGTCAATGAATGCAAACACTTTTTGAATTTGTCACATTTATGCATAAATATTCATTAATATGCTAAGCAATACAGTGGCAGCGTCTATTTTGCGAATAATTCCGTTATTTTTCTCGCATTTATTTTTAGAGGATCTAAGCAAAAAAATTTTTTATCACCCTTTTTTATGCTGTAACCATCCCATTCAATGTGAATTTTTTCGGTTACCATTGACAATCAACGCCAACACGCTTCTTATCGTGTTATCCGTTAGAAAATAGCAATAATGAACACCAATAAGAGAGAGTCATGGATACCTTTACGCTAACGTCAAATAGCTTTCAAAACGCCGCCGATGCCACCCCGCTTCCTTATGATGTCGTCTCCATTCAATCACAAGTTGTGTATGGCAGTGTAGGTAATAGCATCGCTGTGCCTGCATTGACCAAACAGGGATTACGCGTTGCTGCGGTTCCCACCGTTATTCTAAGCAACACACCCCACTATGCCACTTGTTATGGTGGCGAATTACCCGGTGAATGGTTTCGCGGTTATTTACAAGGCTTCGTTGAACGCGGCAGCTTAAACAGCGTTAAAGCCATTTTAACGGGTTATTTAGGTTCCCCAGATAAAGCTCACGACCTGGCAAATTGGCTTGCCTCTGTGCGCGAGAAACACCCTAAAATGCCTGTCATTGTCGATCCAGTCATGGGGGATGAAGATAGTGGCTTTTATATTCCTCCAGCGATTGCCGATGTTTATCGGCATGAAGTCATCCCACTCGCGACGGGAATTATCCCGAACAAATTTGAGCTTTCCACACTCAGCGGACAAGAGATCAATAATCTAGACGATGCCACCCGTGCAGCTCGCTCGTTGCTCAAAGGTCACACGCAGTGGGTCATCATTACGAGCGCTTTTCAACCTGATGAGGAAAGCATTGAAGTGGTCTGTGTAACGAAACAGGATGTCGCCGTTATTCGCCACAAACGTTACCCTGTAACACCCAAAGGCACTGGCGACCTATTCGGCGCTGAGCTTACCGCTCAATTATTGGCCGGGTTATCGGTTCCTGATGCGGCTAAAATGGCGTGTTTACGTATCGAGCAAGGTATTATTCATATGGCTGCGACAGGTCGAAGTGAGCTAGTGCTTTAAGATAACCCAAATTGAATGGTTACCTTGAGTCTACATCATGGTAACCATCACATTATTAAAGAGAAGCGTCATGAGTCATGGCAGACTCCGCATTCAATAAATGCATCACTAAAGGATTTACAATGCCAATCAGCGCTTTCTTTTCAAGATCAAAACCTGCAAAACATGTCCCTGTTGTATTTCATTCAACCATTAAACTCACCGATCCAAAAATCATAAAAGAAATAAATAGCTACCCTATGCTTAAAATAAAAAATTCATCGCTTTCATTTGAATTAACAGAAAAAAATAAAACTTTGTCATTTAGCCAACGTGAAATTCAATGGCTTGCAGAAATTTCTATCGCGGAAAGAATAAAAAAAGATAAAGAAGACAATATTAGCTAAAAAAATGGCGGGGATTATGCTTCCCCGCCATTTCATTATTCTATTTTATAAAGATAAAATATTACTCAAACTCATTCCACGAGCGACCATCACGAGCAATCATTGCTACTGAAGCAATTGGCCCCCAAGTTCCCGCTTGATACGGCTTAGGCGCGTCGTTATCCATTGCCCACGCCTCCATAATGGAATCGACCCACTTCCAAGCCTCTTCAACTTCATCACGGCGCACGAATAATGCCTGAATACCGCGCATGGCTTCTAATAATAAACGCTCGTAAGCATCCGCAAGATGCGTTTGGTTGAAGGTTTCGGAGAAGCTCAAGTCCAGTTTAGTGGTCTGTAAACGATGTTTATGATCCAAGCCTGGCGCCTTGTTCATAATTTCAATATCGATCCCTTCATCTGGCTGTAGACGAATGGTCAATTTGTTTTGTGGTAAATCTTGGTAGCTTTCAGAGAAAATATTCAGTGCTGGCTTTTTAAAATAGACCACAACTTCTGAACATTTTGCAGGTAAACGCTTACCCGTACGCAGGTAGAATGGGACGCCTGCCCAGCGCCAGTCATCAATATCCACACGTAAAGCCACAAAGGACTCTGTCTGGCTTTGCTTGTTGGCGCCTTCTTCTTCTAAGTAGCCTGGTACTTTCTTACCTTGCACAAAGCCCGCAGTATATTGACCGCGTACCGCTTTCTCACGCACGTTTGTGTGGTCAATGCGACGTAAAGAACGCAGCACTTTCACTTTTTCATCACGAATACGGTCAGTGGTTAAGTCTGCCGGCGGTGACATGGCAATCATCGTTAAGATCTGCAGCAAATGGTTTTGCACCATATCGCGCATCTGACCAGCTTGGTCAAAGTAACCCCAACGACCTTCGATACCGACTTCTTCTGCAACAGTGATCTGCACATGGTCAATGGTGCGATTATCCCAGTTATTGATAAACAGGGAGTTCGCAAAACGCAGCGCCAGTAAGTTTAAAACCGTTTCTTTACCCAGATAATGGTCAATTCGGTAAACTTGGCTTTCATCGAAGTATTTGGCAACTTCGTTGTTGATCTGCTGGGATGAGGCTAAGTCTGTACCTAATGGTTTTTCCATCACTACGCGGTTAGGTTGCTTGTTCAACCCTGCGTGACCCAGCCCCTGACACATTTCACCAAATGTACTTGGTGGCATCGCGAAGTAGTGGATGGCAGGTTGTTCGTCTTGTTTGAGCATATCCGCTAAACGAACGAAGTTATCGGTTTCACTGACATCTAAATTGCAGAAATCTAAGCGGGCGCTTAAACGCTCCCACAGCGCAGGATCTAGCTCTTCTTTCAAAAAGTCATTTAGGGCTTTTTGCACAAATTCTACATAATCGTTCCGTTCCCATTGGGCACGACCAACGCCGATAATACGAGTATCTGGATGGATATAACCTGCTTTTTCCAGTTGATACAGTGATGGAAGTAACTTGCGACGCGCTAGGTCACCTTTAGTGCCGAAAATAATCAGGTCACAAGCTTGAGCAGCATTATGTACCGCCATGTTGGTTCTCCTCAATCTGCGGAATTTAGAAACTATCTGATTAGAGCCCAGAGAAAATAAGGGGGTATTTCACTCTAATGAGATAGGTTCTGAGTGTCGTTTTTAATAAAAATACAATCGGTTGCCTGCTAATGTACCCGTTTGCTCCTGCTCAGTAAATATTGATGACGCTGGTCACAGTTTTTATGCTGAAAAATACAGCATACCCAGACATCAATAAAATTTTTTATCACTGAATGCTTCCAGCTTTGTTAGAAAATCACGGTTTATGTGGTGAGTTTACTAAGTTGAAAATTAGATACGGGTCATATTTTCGTAAAAAAGCCATTAGTTACGCTCAGTGTATAGATAGCTTACTATCAACACGTAGTATATTTTCAGTCATATCCGGATGTTAATGCCACCATACGCTGATGGCAGAAATATTTCTCCTTTTGCTGAAATAGGCACTTTTGCTATATGAATATTTTAGAACAAATGAAAACTAGCCTCGATTTTTTGAGTAAATCAGAAAAAAAAGTGGCGGAAGTCATTTTAAGTATGCCCCAAAGTGCTATTCATTTAAGTATCGCTGCATTGGCCCAATTGGCGGATGTCAGCGAGCCTACCGTCAACCGATTTTGCCGCAAAATGGAAACCAAAGGGTTTCCTGACTTTAAATTAAAACTGGCTCAAAATCTCGCTAATGGCACGCCTTACGTTAATCGCCATATCGAAGAGACAGACACCGTCAATACCTATACTCACAAGATTTTTGAATCCGCAATGGCCGGGTTAGACAATGTCAAACATACCCTCGATACTCATGCCATTAATCGTGCCGTTGATTTACTTACTCAAGCGCGAAAAATCAGCTTTTTTGGGTTTGGGGCTTCTGCGGCGGTTGCCCACGATGCGATGAATAAATTTTTCCGTTTTAATATTCCAGTCATATACTTTGATGATATTGTCATGCAACGCATGAGCTGCATCAATAGTAGTGAGGGGGATGTGATTGTGTTGATTTCTCACACAGGACGCACAAAAGCCTTAGTCGATATGGCGCAACTCGCTCGCCAGAATGATGCGACGGTCATCGCAATTACCTCTGAAGGTTCTCCTCTCGCCAAAGAAGCCAACTTATCGATTATTATTGATGTCCCTGAAGATACCGATATGTACATGCCAATGGTCTCTAGAATGGCACAGCTTGCCGTCATTGATGTATTAACCACTGGATTTACTTTGCGTAGAGGCGAAAAATTTAGAGATAACTTGAAACGGGTCAAAGAAGCGTTACGCGATTCGCGGTTTGATAATGTCTGAAAGATGGAAATGACAATGTTAAAAGAGGTTTCTTAATTCTACCGGGCCCAAAGAGTTTTTATTCTCCCGATGGCTTTAAGAAATTTGCTGTATATAATAGCTGTGCTCGTGTCAGCACCCCTATTTGCAGTAAATAGGTTTCGAAATGGAGTGAAATGGTTTCACTTATATTTGTACCATTACAGGTCACGGAGTAATACATGTCTAGACGGCTTAGAAGAACTAAAATTGTTACAACCCTTGGTCCAGCAACCGATCGTGATAATAATCTAGAAAAAATTATCAATGCTGGGGCTAACGTTGTTCGCCTGAACTTCTCTCACGGAACTCCTGAAGACCACATGGCTCGCGCAAATAAAGTGCGTGAGATTGCGGCTCGATTAGGGCGTCACGTCGCTATTCTTGGGGATCTACAAGGTCCGAAAATTCGTGTTTCTACTTTTAAAGACGGTAAAGTTTTCCTCAATGTTGGCGATAAATTCACGCTGGATGCTTCATTAGGTAAAGGTGAAGGCGACCAACATAAAGTGGGTATCGACTATAAAGGTCTTCCTGCTGACGTGGTACCTGGCGATATTCTCCTACTGGATGATGGTCGCGTGCAGTTAAAGGTTCGTGAAGTTCAAGGTTTGCAAGTCTTCACCGAAGTGACTGTCGGTGGACAACTTTCCAACAATAAAGGCATTAATAAACTCGGTGGTGGATTGTCCGCAGAAGCGCTGACAGAAAAAGACAAAGCCGACATTATTACCGCCGCTAAAATCAATGTGGATTTCTTGGCTGTCTCTTTCCCGCGTTCAGGTGAAGATCTAGATTATGCTCGCCGTTTAGCGCGTGATGCAGGCTGCGAATGCCAAATCGTCGCCAAAGTCGAACGTGCTGAAGCCGTTGCGACTGACGATATCATGGACGAAGTGATCCTTGCATCTGACGTTGTGATGGTTGCCCGTGGTGACTTAGGGGTTGAAATTGGTGACCCTGAACTGGTTGCCGTACAGAAGAAATTAATTCGTCGTTCTCGTCAGTTAAACCGCGTGGTGATCACGGCAACTCAAATGATGGAATCCATGATCACCAACCCAATGCCAACCCGTGCAGAAGTGATGGACGTGGCAAACGCTGTCTTAGACGGAACCGATGCAGTGATGCTATCCGCAGAAACCGCAGCAGGACAATACCCAGCGGAAACTGTCGCTGCCATGGCGCAAGTCTGTTTTGGTGCGGAAAAAATGCCGGGCCTGAATATTTCAAAACACCGTTTAGACGCTGAATTTGAAAGTTCCGAAGATGCGATTGCGATGTCAACCATGTATGCCGCCAATCACCTAAAAGGTGTTAAAGCGATCATTGCGATGACTGAATCAGGTCGTACCGCACGTATTATGTCGCGTATTAGCTCTGGCTTGCCAATTTTCGCGATGTCTCGCCATGAAAAAACATTGAACCAATGTTCTCTGTATCGTGGTGTCACCCCTGTATTTTGCAGCACGCATACTGATGGTATTGCAGCAGCAAGTGAAGCCATCGCACGTTTACGTGACAATGGCTACTTGATGGTCGGAGATACGGTTATCGTGACTCAAGGTGACCAAATGGGCACCATCGGCAGCACCAATACCTGCCGTATTTTAGTGGTTGAATGATAGCTTGGTAGTTGAATAATAGTTTAGTCGTTCAATTTTTAGAGGGAGCTTAGGCTCCCTTTTATTTTGTCATCTCAATGATATTGCAGATTAAATTGCAGCGTTCCATCTGCCTTTCCTCCGTGTGTTTTCTCTGCGGTTTGAATATAGGCCGCTTCTAACGGAATAACGTAGTGTTGCGCTTGATTTAAGCGGGAAACTTGCACCGTTTGATTCAGTTTAATGGGTTTTCCTTTGTGTTTAATTTGAATGCCAAAGCCTTTTGCAGTTTTCTGATGATTCGGATTATTGAGTGCAATCGTTCCACCTAATCCACTCGCATCAGCCATTCCCATAAAACGGATCTTTATTGGCGAGGATTCATCACATTCAAGCTCAATTTTGAATCGTTTACGGCTATTCGCAACTGTCATACCCACCCCATTGGCGCCTGACTTTTCCACCTGACCAAAGGCGACATTGACTACCCGATTTTTAACTTCACATCCATTAGCAATCACATTAATCGGTGACAACCAAATTTTTGGCTCAACATTTCCAAATGCATCCTGAGTAATAAACTTATCATTAAACACAATAAGCATCGCAGCGCTAGTCGATTGTAATAATTGAGAATTCACTTGAGGGCGGATTTTATAGAATGCGGCTTTCAAGGTAACACTGTAATTACCCCTTGATTCGCTGCTTGGACACAGCAAGCGATTCGCCGGATTTCCATCGCGGTTATTTTTACCATTCACATATCCTCTCGCTGAACAGGGGCTATTAACTGAACCGTGTAGTGCAAAGCCGATACCTGATAGGCCAATTTCCTTAATAGCGCCAACCCCTGCTATCTGATAATGATCATCAAAGATCCCGGGTAAATTAATTCCCACTCGCGTTGTCCCCGATTCATTCCACCATACCCATGGCGTATAGGTTCCCAGCTCTATCGTCGCAATGTGTGAGTTAACAGGCGCATTTTTAGGAACATACAACGCTTGAGATATCGGTACCGTGTAAGATGAAAATTCAGCTCGGTAGTCTGCGAGAATTCTTGGTGAGAACAGCAACATAATGGCGTAGATAGCGCTGGAGATAGCAAACTGTTTCATAAGCCCCCTTATTGGCAAGTCCCTTCGATAAATTGGATATTTGGATTGTTCAAATCAATCTGAAGAGGCAACTTGCACTGTTGCGTACGCGCTTCTCCCCACTTAACTTGAACAACGCTCTGCGCAGGAACCCCACTCAAATAAACTTCTCCGTCATTCGCGACAATGCCCGATGAGACGACATGCTGCTGTGCGAGAAGATTAACTTGGGTACCAAACATGAGTAACTGGTTATTTTTCTTCAATTTTAATACCACTCGCCCACCACGCTTCGCTTTGAGATCCACCAAAACAATTGCACCGCTTGTGGGAACAACTGTCGCTGAATTCAATTCCACATCATCATTACCCTTTAACGTAGCGGTATCCACACTCACTTTATTGCGCTCATAGCGCGTTAACATTGGGATCACCGCATACCCTTGCCCATTGGTATGCAGTGAAGGCACATTATTCACTTTCAAATGACCAATATCTTGAGCCTTAACCAGTCCAATAGCATCAGAAAACGCCCGTGAAGCAGTCACTCCATCTTGATGAAATAACAGTGACCCTGTCGCCGCCGCATGGGCAGATTGATATTCAGGAGCATAATCCCAACCCACCCCAAATTCACCGTAAGAGGCTAAGTAATTACCACGGATACCATGGCTGAATTGTCGATTTTTATGATGATATTGTTGAGTAATGTCGTATTGTAATTGATTGGCATTGAAGGCTGAGCCATTCAAGCTAACTGTACTTATTCCGCCGGCATTGCGGCTCGTGTTGTAGCTATAAACAGCCCAATACGCATTTTCTTTCCAACGAAATGGCATACTGCAATTAAAGGAGAACAACTTATCCACCCTATGGGGATTATTTTGTTCAGAATGAGAATAGGAAAAACTGTAATTAATAGATTTATACTGAGAGCCAAAACTGACCGTAAGGTTATTATCGGCCCCTGACTGTCCCCAATATTTTTGCTGATATCCATTAATGTTTAAAGAGCCCCATGTTCCTAAAGCTTGACTCAACGCAATCTGTAAACGTTGTTTCTTTGATAATCGTTCGATGCTTATGGTTTGAAAATAAGCATGACTTTCATCGGGCTCTAACGCGTATTGAGCGGATAAATTTAGTCCCGTCCCTGTATTTTGAATAACTTTAGTATATTGAAAACGGTAGGTTTGCTCAGTTACCTTTGAATATTGCTGCCAGTGTGATTGTGAGTATTTCATATCCAGTGAAATCCCCCCGAAATAACCTAAACTCACTCCAGTTCCTAAAACATAAACTTGTTCATTTTCTGAGATAAGCGCACCACCTAATAACGACACATTGCCATAATTTGCTAAATTGATTGGCAGACCATAGATCCCAGAGAATTGAATAAAATAAGGTTTTTGCGTCCCTTTATCTTCTCGATATTTTCCAAGTTCAATGCTGTATTTTAATGAACCTTCCCTTTGCATGATGGGAGCATTAGAAAAAGGTTGGGTAAATGTTCTTATTGAACCATTTGCTTCGGCGACCATAACCTGTAAATCGCCACTGAACGACGTTGGATAAAGGTCATTCAATATAAATTCCCCAGCAGGTACCGACGTTTGATAAATAATTTGACCATTTTGATGAACAGTGACCACCGCATTAGTATTTGCAACACCATTAACGACAGGAGCAAATCCACGGAGACTTTGCGGTAACATGCTTTCTTCCGACATTAGCTTGATACCACGATATTGAAAAACATCCATGATCCCGTTATCAGACGCTGTTTCTCCAATAATTAAATGACTTTTAAAATCACGAATATCCCGCTCTAAGAAGGTTTGCAAACTATGCAAAATAATCTTTTCATTCGTGTCATTGTAATAACTGTGATTACGCAGCCGCCAAGCTCCCCAATTGATTCCATTTCGTAAACCTACATAAATATTTTGTTGATTGTTCGAGCTTCCCCAAGCTCGGTTAAACCGCGCTGAATAGTTAATAAACATCCCGTTGATCCCATCGTCCCATTCGGCAGCATCAATATAGCCTCGGCTCGTCATTTCCATTGCAATTTGAGGAATACTAATATCCAATCGGCTTGAAAAAAAATCATGGTGAATGTCACTACCATCAATTGAGTGTTTAATATCTAAAATTTCATCGGCTGAGGAAATTTTGTTTTCTTGTAATAACATTGAAGGTTTAACACCCCATCTTATTAACTGATCTTTATTTATCTTGGGTTTTAGTTTTTTTTCTTCATCATCATAAATAAACTCAATTAACTCATCCGCAACTTTACTTCCATTAACATAAATATTGACCTGATAACGACCAGGAAGTTGCCCTTCCATTTTAGATAGGTAATTTAATAATGAAGGGTCAGATAACTGATTTCCAATCCCTGTATTAACTGCATTGATGTCAAATATTTCACTTGCGCAGAGGATTGACGGAAACCCAATTGATGAAAGAAATGTAATCTTAATAAAAATGATTTTCTTACTGTACAACCAGTTTTTGATTAAATGGTGTGTTTCCATACACTAGCTCTTGGTTATTTTCTTTTCCACAATAGCACCATAGTCATTGATAAATTCGACAGTAACTACATGCCCCTTATCCATTCTTCTTTTTAAGATATAATTATCTACCCATGGGTAGACCATTTTCGTTCCTTTTATACTCTCGCCATTAATTAAAATACTTTTAATTGATAAATGATATGGTGTTTTATTATTGATTTTCACTCCATCATTCTCTTTTGTTAAAATTATATTTTCAAAATTCAATGGCTCAATATCGTTTGAGCGCAGGAAAAGTTTAAATTGGGAGTTAATAATAATTTGAAGCTCATTTTCAATATTCTCATCCTTAGGAGGGATTGATTTTATATTTAATAAAAATATTTTCTCTTGATTAGATGAAAGAGGCTGACCTAAATACGCAATTCTTGCCGCTCCATAACTGTTTGGCTCAACACGAAATAAAGCAGGTGTTGCAATAAATGGCGCTTTAATATCCTCATTAAATCCTGTTACCCAACTTTGAATCAAAAAAGGTTTTTTTTCATTACTATTAAAAATTGGAATTGAAATTTCTCGTTTATTATCCATGTAAACAAAACGAGTTCCACCTACACTGATCCCAGATGCTGATGCTAAAGAAACAAAACAGAAAAAAAATAGCACAACTGAATAAATTATTTTCATATGAATGCCAACATAAAATAAATATGGGTGACAAACGTCACCCATCATATTATTGATATTGAATACTATAAACTGCACTACTATTCGCTTGCCCCGCCGTTGCGGCCCCCGTTGCTTTAAACGCTGCAACATACTCCAATTCTGCTGATTTTCCAGCTAAAGCAACCTCTTTGCTATCTTCATATAATTTGATCTGAGAAGTTGCATTTTTTTCATACAGGGCGATACCCACGTTTTTTGCTGTTCCAGCACCATGATGTAACGCCAGAATATCTTGGTCAACCGAATCTCGGTTTCCACCAAAATTAACGGTAACTTTGGTATCTTCAGGGCAATCCACGAGTTTAATTGTGAAATTCGTTAATCCAGCCATTTCTCCAGCGGAAGATAAACTTTTGGTGGAGACTCTACCAAGATCAACATTTAAGTTACGTGATTGACTGTCTACGGTACAAGCTTGCTCCGTTATTTCTCCCGTAAAATTAATCACGCCAGAAGCAAATACTGCTGGTGACATCGTGATAGCCAAAGTCAGTCCCAATAAAGTTAGGGATTTATTTAGAATATGCATAATATTTCCTATAAATAGAATGTATGTTTTTAAATTTATCTTTTAAAGACGAAATGTAATCTATATTTTCTGTTCGCCAGAAATATAGCACCACCATCCAATTAAGTTAATGAATGGTTATATTGAATTTTTTAAATTTAAATCAAAAATACTTATATGCTTTACAGAATAAATTTAAAATCAAAATTAATTAGTTCGGAAATCATTAAATAGGTAATTTATTATTATTTCATTGATTATTGGACTCTTGTTTTTATACATATAGAATTGATATTTTGAATTACCTATATCATTCTCAACTTCTTTTAGGATATTTTTCTCTATCAATTCATGAATGATATTTCTAGGGAACCAAGAGTAGCCAACTGAATTTCTAGCTAATTTAATTGCTGTTTCAGTATTTGCAACCTTAACAATTTGGTGACTCTGTATCTTATCTTGAAATGTAGAGGACAAAACAATGTGTGGTGTTTTTTCCAGTTTATGCCTAATTTTATCTTTCGTGCATCGCTGTAAATAATGATTTGGCTCTGTAACAAGAACTGCATCAACCTCTCCTAAAAAGATAGGATTTAATGAGCCAACATAATGATGAGATATCAATAAATCAAATTCTTTGGATGACAATATATCCTCCCGATTAAGTAGTGTTTTAGTTAATTCGACATCATAATCTTTTCTACTTTTTATTAGGCTCCCAATTTTATTTAATAGGTCATCGCTGCTATATAATGCATCTATGAAAATTTTTATTTTATTGTTTATTTTTTTATTTATTAATTTTGCGGCTATTTCTAATGCAATCGCTTTATTGGTTACTTCTCGTGATAATGTTAATAACGCTTCACCCTGTTCTGTTAATACGGCTCGTCGTTTTTCTACTACAAAGATTTCAATATCTAATATTTGTTCTAATTTACTAATGGTATAACTAATCGAAGATTGTGTTTTATGCAATACTTCGGCTGCTTGTGCGAACCCGCCATAATCGACTACAGCTTGTAAAGTTATCCACTGATCTAATGTTGTTTTCGTTTTATCCATAATTTTTCCAGCCCGTCATCTTCACTCGCTTTTATCTCGGGAAGAATATAACAATGCATTTAGAATATCACTCATCCTTTTTGGGTTTTTAGCATTATTTTAAAGTCACCTTTAAAATTAAATTTATTCCACAATTATATATACTGATAAACATATAATCCCCTAAAAAACAAAAGCCACGGATAATTATTACCGTGGCTTTTTATGATTCTGAAAAGAAATCTAGCGATATAAATCCTTTCGCTGGTAAGGTTCTATCTCACCTTCCTTGCGTGTTTTCAAGAGCTTAAGGATCCACGTATATTGCTCTGGATTAGGCTCAACCAAAAACTCTAACTCTTCATTCATTCGACGTGCAATATAGTTATCATCTTGCCCATCAATATCATCCATTGGTTCACGAACATAGATATGCAATTGATGATTAACGTGATCGTACACCGGAAATAAAGGAACAATTTTCGCTTTACACACTTTCATTAATCTACCGATAGCGGGTAAGGTCGCTTTGTATGTGCCAAAAAAATCAACAAACTCACTATGCTCTTCCCCATGATCTTGATCCGGTAGATAAAAACCCCAGTAACCTTGCCTGACCGATGCAATAAAAGGTTTAATTCCTGCTTCACGAGAATGAAGTCGCCCACCAAAATGGTAACGTGCTTTGTTCCATAAATAATCTGCAACAGGGTTTTTCTGGTGATGGAACATAGCAGCCATATTCTGTCCCATCGCCGCTAGTAGCATGGCAGGAGCATCTACGGCCCAGCCGTGAGGAACCATAAAAATCACATTGCTTTGCTGTTCCTGCAGTTGCTTAATAATCTGTTTGTTATGCCACTGCGTACGCGCTAATGTGCGCTCTGCGCCACGCACACACAGTTCAGCTAACATGACAAAAGACTGTGGTGCGGTTTCAAACATCCGGTCAACCAACTCTTCTCTTTGTTGCTCTTCCATATTAGGAAAGCAATAGAGTAAGTTAATTTTTGCCCGACGACGGGCGCTTTTCGCTAATCGTCCAACCCATTTGCCTATTTTTGCCAGCATAGGATCACGCACTTTTACAGGGATATAAGCAAGCGCAACAAAGAGGCCTGCACCTAGCCAAACGCCCCAATATTTAGGTAATAAATAGGATTTATGAAACGTTGGCACATAGCCCTTTTTGCTGTCGGTATCTTGTTCTTTATTCATGTTATACCCAAGAAATCACGGCTATTTTGATAACCAAAAATGAATGTGTAAGAGCATTACAAAAAAAACTGGCAGACACAAGTATCTGCCAGTTTTTGGATGAAGAAACTGAAATGGTTATTTCAATTTAAGCTGAGGTTTAGTCTCTTTAACCAGCTCTAAGTACTCTTTACGTTCTTTACCTGTTAAACCACCTGAGCTTGGTAATTTCGCAGTCAATGGGTTGACGGCTTGCTGGTTAACCCACATTTCGAAATGAAGATGAGGCCCTGTAGAACGTCCAGTATTACCTGATAATGCAATGCGATCACCACGCTTCACTTTTTGCCCTGGTTTCACCAGCAATTGACGTAAATGCATATAACGCGTGGTGTATTGGCGACCATGGCGAATAGCAATAAAGTTTCCTGCTGCACCGCTGTATTTCGCCACAATCACTTCGCCATCGCCAACCGCTAATACCGGCGTACCCACTGGCATTGAGAAGTCGACCCCTTTATGTGGTGCAACTCGCCCCGTTACCGGGTTAACACGACGTGGATTGAAGTGCGATGAAACTCTGAACTGCTTAACCGTTGGAAAACGCAAGAAACCGCGTTCTAAACCATTACCTTCACTGTCATAATAACGACCATCTTCAGCACGGAAAGCGTAGTAATTTTTACCACCAGACTGTAAACGCACACCAACTAGTTGACTCTGTTCATGAGTCCCATTGAGCATCTCGCGGCCCATTAAAACGGTAAACTTATCGCCTTTTTTCAGCTTGTTAAAGTCCACCTGCCACTGTAATGCTTTGGTAACTTCACGGCCTTCTGTACGAGTTAAGCCCGCTTTCTTTGTGCTTTGAGCAAACGTTCCGTCGATAGAACCGGTCATCACGCTGTTTGTCCAATCGCCTTTACGGATCTCTTTCACTTCTTCAAATTTGTTGGTTGCCCCAACACGTTTGAAGATACGCGTTTCACGGCGAGAAACATCCCATGTTAAGGACTCTAATTCGCCGTCCGTATTCAATGTCCAGCTAAGGGTTTGACCGATTTTTAAATTACGTAATGATTTATGTTGGTTTGAAAGTGTCGCAACATCACCAGCTTCAATACCAAACTGGGTCAAAATAGACGATAAATTATCGCCACTTGAGACAACATATTCATGTGCGAGCGGTGTACCATCCGCATCTGATGCATCGGTGTCGCTGTCTGCAACGCCTTCATCGGGTAACTGTTCGCTACTATCTTGAATTAAATCATCACCTTCTGCCTCAATTGCAGATTGAGAAAAAGGAATGACGGTATCAGGAGAACTGTCACTTTCATACGTGGTAGGGATATGTACAGGCCGCCAAATCGCGACGGCCATGGTAGCGACGGTGAGCGTGCTCAACACAATTTTATGGGTCTTGGACAAGCCGTTAAATGCCTGCACAATACCACTTGCCATTTGCTGCACTTTAAACTATTCCTCTATGCTTAATTCAGGCAGCTTGCGTATTGTTCTGATAATTGAGTCAGAAACTTCATGTAGCTATCTGGTCCAATTGCCAGCCCACTACCGAGTGGGTCGAGAGTACCCATCTTGACTCCCGTATTTTTCGCTACGCTTTCAATAACCGCAGGTCTGAATTGTGGCTCAGCAAAAACGCATTGCGCTTTATGCTCAACCAGTTGTGTTCGTATTTGATGCAATTTTTGGGCACCGGGCTGAATCTCAGGGTTTATCGTAAAATGCCCTAATGGAGCGAGCTGATAGTGTTTTTCAAAGTAGCCATAAGCATCGTGAAAAACAAAATACCCTTTATTTTGAGCCGGCTTTAAAATACTAGCAATTTTCTTATTGTTTTGCGCCATGTTTTCTTTGAATTTACGAAGGTTTACGTCCAGCTTATCTTTCTGATCAGGATAAAGCTCTACTAAACGCGCGTAAATATCATCGGCTGCCAAATTTGCAATATCTGGGGACAACCAGATGTGCATATTATACTCACCATGGTGATGATGTTCGTGATCCGCATCATGATTAGGTTCATCGGCATGTTGATGGCTATCTTCCTCCTCGTGGTTTTCGGCCATTAATAAGTTATGAATATTTTTCTGCTCAGCCAATGCCAGACGTTTATTCTGGTCTAACACATTGATTGGCTTCTCTAAAAACATTTCTAATTCAGGTCCAACCCAAACAAATAAATCAGCCTGTTTTATCTTTTTTAAATCCGATGGTTTCAGTGCATAATCATGTGGCGAAGCACCATCTGGAAGTAAAACTTGTGTATCAGTGACACCATCAGCGATCCCCGCAGCAATGAAGGCTAAAGGTCGAATCGATGTAACGACATCAGCGTTGGCCATTGGTAACATTGATGCGGTTAAAACTGAGGCTAACGTAGCTTTGCAGATGAATTTACGGGTAATAAGTTTCGATTTGTGTATCATGAACATTTTCCGTGATCTTAAAATTGAAATGTTATAATATAACACAACTTGATTTCTGCAAGATGTTTTCATATGCAACCACTACTATCTTTAAATAAAATCTCAGTCTCATTTGGCGATAAACCCGTATTAAAGGATGTCACTTTTGCACTTAACAAAGGTGATATCGTGACGTTATTGGGGCCTAATGGTGCTGGTAAATCCACGATTGTTCGCGTGGTATTGGGGCTATTAGCGCCCACATCAGGCACTATCAGCAGAGCCTCGTCACTCTCTATTGGCTATGTTCCACAAAAACTGCATTTAGATACCACCCTACCTCTAACCGTGAAGCGGTTTATGATGTTAAAGCAAGGTGTCCGCACGGAGCATTTATTACCCGCTCTCGAACGGGTTAAAGCCACGCATCTTATTGATCAGCCAATGCAAAAACTCTCGGGTGGTGAAACCCAGCGCGTTCTGCTTGCGCGTGCATTACTCAATAAACCTGATTTGTTGGTTCTCGATGAACCCGCTCAAGGCGTCGATATTAATGGTCAAGTTGCGTTGTATGACTTAATCAATCAATTGAGAACTGAACTCGGTTGCGCGGTTCTCATGGTCTCTCACGACCTGCATTTAGTGATGGCAAAAACGGACCAAGTTTTATGTATCAACGGGCATATTTGTTGCTCTGGTACCCCTGATGTTGTCTCTAACCACCCAGAATTTGTCGCTATGTTTGGCTATCGAGGCGCACAGCAACTAGGTGTTTACCGTCATCAACACAATCACCAACATGACTTAGAAGGTAATGTGATCTCATCCCACCAACATAGCAAGGATTGCCACCATGATTGAGTTACTGCTACCTGGGTGGATTGCAGGTATGTTACTCGCGATTGCTGCAGGCCCTTTAGGTTCCTTTGTGGTTTGGCGACGTATGTCCTATTTTGGGGATACCCTCGCCCACGCATCTTTGCTAGGTGTTGCCTTCGGTTTGCTACTAAACATTAATCCCTTTTACGCCGTGATCGCAGTGACTTTATTATTGGCCCTGATCCTCGTGTGGCTGGAAAAACGTCCTCAACTCGCCGTGGATACGTTACTCGGCATCATGGCTCACAGCTCTCTCTCTTTAGGGCTGGTTGTTGTCAGCCTAATGGCAAATGTCCGCGTTGACCTAATGGCTTACTTATTTGGCGATTTGTTATCAGTAACATACGAAGATATTATAACGATTTTAATTGGCGTGGTTGTTGTTTGTGGGTTGCTTTTTTATCGATGGCGGGCGCTTTTATCGATGACAGTTAGCTCAGAGCTAGCTTTTGTGGATGGAATTAATCTCCAACGCTCTCGCTTATTGTTGATGATGGTCACGGCGTTAACTATCGGGATAGCAATGAAATTTGTTGGTGCGCTGATCATTACCTCTTTGCTGATCATTCCCGCTGCTACTGCTCGACGTTTTGCAAAAACACCAGAACAAATGGCGCTCACAGCCATTGGTATTGGTATGGTTTCCGTTACTGGCGGATTAACCCTATCAGCATTTTACGATACTCCTGCAGGCCCATCCGTTGTACTAACTTCTGCCATTTTATTTATTCTAAGTTTGTGCGTAAAAACGAAAAACTAGTTGTATAAAAAATGCCTGAATAAAACCGTATCTAGGTAAAAACAAATAGAAAACCCGCTTTATGCGGGTTCCAATAAAATTCAATAATACGTATTATTTAGCATTCTTTTTATCATTATTCGCGGGGGTTTCTACATCACCGACACTATCGTTTATGAATCCACCGACACAATCCATAAATTGATTAACTTTTAGTTTAAATCCTTCATCGGAATATTTTGGATCATTTAACTTATCTTTTGGAACATTCACGTTTAAGTCCCCATGAAATTTCTTGTTTAAGTCAATTTCACCCTCGATACTCACCCAATATGTTGATCCCTCAGGTAGATATCGAGAACAACTTTCAATGGTTTCCTTATTGGTAATAGCTTTGGTATTTTTTGTGCAACCAGAAACAACCGTCGCAAATAAGAGTGCTGTGAGCGCAAATGTGTAAGAAGATTTATTCATGTGACCTATCCTAAGGAAGGTGCGAATAAGTCCGAGATGTGAGATCATCGTATTGTAACCTGAACCCAGAATGAGTAACCGGATGAGCCAGCAACTGACTTTTGCCGATAGTGAGTTTTCCAGTAAACGCCGCCAGACCCGCAAAGAAGTTTTCCTTGGCAGAATGGATGACTTGCTTCCCTGGGACAAATTACTTGGCGTTATCGAGCCTGTGTATCCCAAGGCCGGTAATGGTCGCAGGCCCTATCCGCTGGAAACCATGCTGCGTATTCACTGCATGCAGCAATGGTACAACCTGAGCGATGAGGCCATGGAAGATGCCCTCTATGAAATCGCCTCCATGCGCCAATTTGCTCGCCTGTCACTGGATAAAGCCATTCCAGACCGCACTACCATCATGAATTTCCGGCATTTGCTGGAGCAGCATGAACTGGCCCGCAAAATCTTCAGTACCGTTAATCACTGGCTAGCAGAGTGTGGCGTTCTAATGACCCAGGGCACCTTGGTGGATGCCACCATCATTCAAGCCCCCAGCTCTACCAAAAACAAACACAACAGCCGTGATGAAGACATGCACCAGACCAAGAAAGGTAACCAGTGGTACTTCGGCATGAAAGCGCACATTGGCGTGGACGCCAAAAGTGGCCTGACCCACAGTCTGGTGACCACGGCGGCTAACGAGCACGACCTCAATCAGGTTGGCAAGTTACTGCATGGCGATGAAGAGTTTATCTCAGCCGATGCTGGTTATCAGGGGGCCGAAAAGCGCGATGAGCTCAGCGATGTCAGCGCAGACTGGCTTATCGCCAAGCGTCCCGGCAAAGTGAATGCATTGAAGCAACACCCGCGCAAGAACAAGCTGGCCATCCGTTACGAATACCTGAAAGCGAGTATCCGAGCGAAGGTTGAGCATCCATTTCGGATAGTAAAATGTCAGTTTGGTTTCGTCAAAGCCAGGTACAAGGGGCTGGCTAAAAATGACAGTCAACTGGCGATGTTATTCACCCTGGCGAACCTGGTTCGAGTTGACCAATTGATACGGGCACAGGCGAGATCTACCTGAAATGAGGAAATTGGCCTGAAACAGGGCCAAAATCAGCCACGAAGAGACGATTTTGGGCTGAAAATTGGAAAATTGAGCCACAGGACGTCGATAAAGGACGGTTTGGGGCGTCATATCGGGAGCTGCGGACCACTTAATCGCAGCTTCCCTAATATACGAAAAAACACCACATGGTAATAAAAATCATTATCATTGTCTGTGTTTTTAAAATTTACTATATATATTCTCAATACCATTTCGCTGAATAAATAATGATAATTTCGCAATTTAGTGAAATATAGATACAAAAAAACCCAGTAATTGTGGCTAAATTGCTGGGTTCATTTCATTTGAAATACGTATGATATTATTTAAATAATACGCATATATATCAATCAAGCGTTTAAAAGCTAGACTTCTTTCGGCGTTAATCCAAAATGAGAATAAGCGTGGGCCGTTGCCATACGCCCTCTAGGCGTTCGCTGGATAAACCCTTGCTGAATAAGATAAGGTTCAAGCACATCTTCGATGGTCTCGCGCTCCTCGCCAATCGCAGCGGCAAGGTTATCAACACCCACCGGCCCCCCCATAAACTTATCGATGATGGCCACCAGCAGTTTACGGTCAAGATAGTCAAAGCCTGCCGCATCCACATTCAACATATCCAGCGCTTGGCTCGCAATCAACTCATCAATACTGCCATTGCCTTTTACTTGAGCAAAGTCACGCACACGACGTAATAAGCGGTTAGTGATCCGAGGCGTACCTCGAGAGCGCATCGCGACCTGCAATGCCCCTTCTTCGGTGATATCCAGTCCCATATACTGAGCACTACGCTTCACGATATGTTGCAAATCATCAACTTGGTAAAATTCTAAGCGCTGTACGATCCCAAAGCGGTCACGCAGCGGAGAAGTTAAGGAACCAGCCCGCGTAGTAGCGCCAATTAACGTGAATGGCGGTAAATCGATTTTAATGGAACGTGCCGCAGGGCCTTCACCAATCATAATATCCAATTGGTAATCTTCCATGGCAGGATACAAAATTTCTTCAACTACTGGCGAAAGGCGATGAATTTCATCAATAAACAGGACATCGTGAGGTTCAAGGTTAGTCAGCATGGCTGCCAAATCCCCTGCTTTTTCTAATACAGGCCCTGACGTTGTCCGCAAATTAACGCCAAGCTCATTGGCGACAATACCCGCTAAGGTGGTTTTTCCTAACCCTGGAGGCCCAAAAATTAATAGATGATCAAGCGCATCACCCCGCATTTTGGCTGCCTGAATAAATATTTCCATTTGATGCTTAACTTGCGGCTGCCCAATATACTCATCCAGTAATTTAGGGCGGATCGCGCGATCAATGGCTTCTTCTTCAGAATGCAACACTTCAGCAGTAATTAGGCGATCAGCTTCAATCATCGTATTAATCTCTCAATTAAAGTGCTGCGCGTAAGGCATCACGGATCAGGGTTTCAGAATCGCTATCAGGTTTCGCGACTTTACTCACCATACGGCTAGCTTCTTGCGGTTTATATCCCAGCGCAATCAAGGCAGCAGCTGCTTCGGCTTCAATATCTGCTTGGCTTGGCCCTTGGCTCTTCACGCTTGGTAAATCAATATCGCTCACTGAGTTGAAAAGATCCCCATTCAAGCCTTTGAAGCGGTCTTTCATTTCGACCACTAAACGCTCGGCAGTTTTCTTGCCAATACCCGGTAGTTTCACCAGAGAGGAAATCGCTTCTTGCTCAATGGCAGACACAAATTGCTGAGCGGACATACCCGATAAAATCGCGAGTGCCAGTTTAGGGCCGACACCATTAACTTTAATCAGCTCTTTAAATAGTGCACGTTCTTGCTTGTCATTGAAGCCATACAGCAATTGCGCGTCTTCTCGCACTACAAAGTGGGTAAAAACTATGGCTTCTTGGCCAATTTCAGGTAATTCATAGAAACAGGTCATTGGCATATGAACTTCATAGCCAACACCTTGTAGCTCAAGTAACACAATGGGTGGTTGCTTTTCTAACACGATGCCACGTAAACGACCTATCACACTGAACCCCTTTAATTTGATTAGCGTCTTAAATTTTGACTCTGCTGTTTATACCACAAAAAATGCTGGATGCATATCCAGCCCTCATCTTAATCTTCCGCGGGTTAACACTAAACGCGGATCCCCCACTTTCAGTAGGTTTTGATTAAAATGACAATGCGTGATAGCAATTGCCAGCGCATCTGCGGCATCCGCTTGGGGGCTAGCCGATAATTTTAGGATAGATTTCACCATATGTTGAACTTGGCTTTTTTCTGCCGCGCCCGTTCCCACAACGGTTTGTTTGACTTGGCGAGCCGCATATTCAAAAACGGGAATATTTTGGTTTGCTGCCGCGACAATCGCCACACCACGTGCCTGCCCCAACTTTAGTGCTGAGTCCGCATTCTTCGCCATAAAGACTTGTTCAATGGATAAAACATCAGGTTGGTACTGGGTGATAATTTCCGAGACTCCCGCATAAATACGCTGCAGACGGCTTGGTAAATCATCAACTTGAGTGCGAATACACCCACTTCCGAGATAGAGTAATTGCCTACCTTGTTGGCGAATAACACCGTATCCTGTGATCCGTGAACCAGGGTCGATACCCAGAATAATCGCCATATAAAACCTATAGTTGCCCTTTATTAATTTTCATATCATCTTATCCCCATCTAATGACAGCCACAATGGCAACAAGGGAATATCACGGTTTCCACCGCAATTTCAGTGTAAATAGCATTCCTGCCATCATAAATATAGCAAATAAAAGAAAAGGTGAAGATGGGAGAGGCGTTAGAGAAAACAGGCTGGACACAGCCCGCTTTCTCTACGCAGATATCGTCTTAATTACAGTTGCTCAGCAACCTCATCAGAGATATCACCGTTATGATAAACTTCCTGTACGTCGTCTGAATCTTCTAACATGTCGATCAGGCGCATTAATTTTGGTGCTGTTTCAACATCAAGTTCTGCCGTAATCGATGGGATCATAGAAACTTCAGCGGCTTCGCTAGTGAAACCAGCAGCATCTAGTGCGTCTTTAACAGCACCAAACGTTTCAAAGGTGGTGTAAACATCTATTGCACCATCATCGTAAGTTTCAACGTCGTCAGCACCAGCTTCCAGTGCTGCTTCCATCAGTGCATCTTCGTCCACACCCGGTGCGTAAGTGATCACGCCACGTTTGGTGAACAGGTAAGATACAGAACCATCAGTCCCTAAGTTACCGCCCGTTTTAGTAAACGCGTGGCGAACTTCGGATACGGTACGGTTACGGTTGTCACTTAAACATTCAACCATAACCGCTGTGCCGCCAGGACCGTAACCTTCATAAATGATGGTTTCCATATTATCGTTTTCATCATTACCCACACCACGCGCAATCGCACGGTTTAATGTGTCGCGGGTCATGTTGTTTGATAATGCTTTATCCACAGCAGCACGCAAACGTGGGTTAGTTGCGACATCGCCGCCGCCTAAACGTGCTGCAGTGACCAGCTCACGAATAATTTTAGTGAAAATCTTACCGCGTTTTGCGTCTTGCGCCGCTTTACGGTGTTTGGTGTTGGCCCATTTACTATGACCTGCCATGAAATATCTCCAAAAACGTCAATAAAATAATTAAACAGCAAATTCTAAAATAGCCTGGCTGTTGCTCCACGATTTTGTCAGTTCAGCCGCCTTTTGCGGTTCAAGCCAACAAAACTCAGTGTGTTCAGTCAGTAATGGCGTTTGTTCATCACTCAGCACCAATTTAAACCAATGTTCTTTACAGTGGGTTACATCCGGTGCGTAACGATGTCTGAAATGCGAGAAAATTTCAAAGATGATACTTTTCGACAAATCATGTAACTGACTTGGTTGCGGGTTAAACCCCGTCTCTTCTTTGATTTCGCGAAGCGCTGCATCCGCAGCACTGTTTTCATGAAGTTCCAAACTTCCGGTCACTGATTGCCAGAAGTCTGGATCATCTTTACGCCGCATCATAAGCACCCGCCCCGTGTTTTCAGCCACCATAATGACTAATACCGATTCTGGGCGCTTATAACTTTTCATTACTCTTCTTCTTTCGCCACAACTGCAATCGCTAACTCAGTCAGCGAATCTGGGTTTGCATAGCTTGGCGCATTGGTCATTAAACATGCCGCTGCAGTCGTTTTCGGGAAGGCAATAACATCACGGATGTTATCAGTTCCAGTTAACAGCATCACTAAGCGGTCTAAACCAAATGCCAAACCTGCATGTGGTGGCGTACCATATTTCAGTGCATCTAACAGGAAGCCGAACTTCTCACGCTGTTCTTCTTCATTGATACCTAAAATACCGAATACGGTTTGTTGCATTTCACTACGGTGAATACGGACAGAACCGCCACCCACTTCGTAACCATTGATAACCATATCGTAGGCATTCGCAACAGCATCTTCAGGGTTCTTCGCCAGATCTTCCGGTGTGAAATCTTTCGGTGAAGTGAATGGGTGGTGCATTGCGGTTAAGCCGCCTTCGCCATTTTCTTCAAACATTGGGAAATCGATAACCCACAGTGGCTGCCAGCTATTTAAGTTGGTCAATTCGAAGTCACGACCCACTTTCAGGCGTAATGCGCCCATGGAGTCAGTCACCACATTTTTCGCACCCGCACCAAACAGGATAATATCGCCATCGGCTGCGCCAGTACGTTCAATAATTTGTTCGATAATTTCTAAGCTTAGGAATTTCGCAACTGGGCTTTGAATGCCTTCTAAGCCTTTCGCGCGTTCGTTGATTTTCATCCACGCTAAGCCTTTCGCACCATAGATGCCCACAAAATTGCCGTATTCGTCAATTTGTTTACGGGTCATTGCTGCGCCGCCTGGCACTTTCAGGGCTGCAACACGACCTTTAGGATCATTTGCTGGGCCCGCAAATACTGCAAATTCAACATCTTTAACGATATCAGCAACATCAACCAGTTCCATTGGGTTACGCAGGTCTGGTTTATCTGAACCGTAACGACGCATCGCTTCTGCGAAGGTCATGATTGGAAAATCACCTAAATCAACACCTTTCACGTCAAGCCACAGGTTGCGGATCATACGCTCCATCACTTCGCGAACTTGTTCCGCGCTCATGAACGAGGTTTCCACATCGATTTGGGTAAATTCAGGTTGACGGTCAGCTCGTAAATCTTCGTCACGGAAGCATTTTACGATTTGATAATAACGGTCAAAACCAGACATCATCAGCAGCTGTTTGAATAGCTGAGGGGATTGTGGCAATGCGTAGAATTTGCCTTTATGAACACGGCTTGGTACTAAGTAGTCACGCGCACCTTCTGGCGTCGCTTTAGTTAGCATTGGCGTTTCAACGTCCATAAAGCCTTCTTTGTCCATAAAGTTACGAACAAAGCTGGTGATTTTCGCGCGAGTACGCAGACGGTCTGACATCTCCGGACGGCGTAAATCTAAATAGCGGTATTTTAAACGACGCTCTTCCGTGTTGGTTTGATTGCTGTCTAACGGCAGAGGTTCAGATTTGTTAAAGACTTCCAGACCTTCAGCAAAGATTTCAATTTCACCCGTTGCCATATCTTTGTTTTTCTGGCTATCTGGACGCGCACGTACTGTACCTGTGATTTGGATGCAGAACTCGTTACGCAGTTCTGACGCTTTCTCAAATATGTCTTTACGCTCTGGATCGAAGAAAACTTGAACGATACCTTCACGATCACGCATATCGATAAAAATCAAACCACCTAAGTCACGACGGCGGTTTACCCATCCACAAAGAGTGACCTTCTGGCCTTCATGAGCGATATTTAATTGCCCACAATAATTAGTACGCATACTCTATCCTTTTACTCAGCTTGTTGTGCTTTTGCTTGCTGCGGGAATTTGGCATTTAGCTGAAAATTCAGAATGTCAAAAAAGGCAGACATTATATAGGAAATTCTGTTAGACAAACAGTTTGCTATACAGCTTAACTGCGAAATTGATACAAAAAAACCATCTCCAATCAATAAAAATGGTTCTTATCTATCAAAACGATCGTAACTAATCTAAGAAAAGTTGCTCATCTAATTGATGATTAAAATCTGATTGTTTGTTAGATCATAATTTTTTTGGGAATAATTACCCGTTTCATTTTGCTATAATTACTCATATTCAGACACTTTTGCCTGAAACTAGAGGAACCTTTATGAAAAAAATTCTACTCGCATCATCCCTTCTTGTTCTGCTTGCAGGATGCCAAAACGGAAATAATACCAATACGATGAAGCCCACCAACAGCAACAATAAAATCTTTTATATCGACTCCTCTCTGGCTGACTGTGTCGGCGTTGCACCGATGAAATGCATGAAAATTAAAGAAAAGCCAACTGATGATTGGCAATATTTTTACTCATCCATTCAAGGATTCAGCTATGAACCGGGCTATAACTACGTGCTAGAGGTGCAACAGTTTGATGTGCCTAACCCACCCGCTGATGCCCCAAGCATCCGTTATGAGTTAGTCAAAGTTATCGAGAAAAAATAATGTCGGCGCAGGTGTAAAATCACCTGCTCTTTTCTGTGAGTCACGACAAACGACAACGCGTTAAGGCTAAAAATGAGCACTAAAATCATTGATAAATTAGGTTTAATTACCATTCAGAATGGCAAAGTTGCCATGGTTCGTTCCCATAATAAAACCCTATTTTATATTCCTGGCGGGAAACGTGAGCAAGGTGAAACTGACCAACAGGCGCTTGCTCGCGAAATCGATGAGGAGCTCACATTAACCTTGCACCCTGAATCCATCCGTTTCTACGGAGAATTCACCGGATTGGCTGATGGCAAACAAGATGGCACTCAGGTTTGTATCCGTTGTTACCAAGCCGATTATGACGGCATTCCTCAACCCGCGGCTGAAATTGCTGAATTAGCGTGGCTAGATTCCAATGATGCAGACCGCTGCTCTATCACTGCGATTGCTGTCTTGGCACAACTCAAAGCGGATAATCTCATTAAGTAATTCAAAAATGAATTATCAATAGCGATATATTTCTATTTGTAGATTTACTGATTAGGTTTTAAAATTTAGAAAATTTAATTTATCTCCACAGAGGTAGAGTAAAAAATGGTCAGTTCTTTATACGCTGTACTAGGAGCCTTACTGATACTGAGACTATCACTCAATGTCGTAAAGCTAAGAAATCAGTACCGTGTGTCTGTTGGCGATGGTGGGTTTTCTGAATTGCAAACCGCTATCCGTGTGCATGGCAATGCCATCGAGTACATTCCAATTTCATTAATTTTATTACTGTTAATGGAAATGAATGGCGCCAAAGTTTGGATGATCCATGTTTGTGGCATTCTGCTGATTGCAAGCCGCATGCTCCACTCTTACGGTTTAAAAAACCATGACTATTCACAACGCCGAATGGGAATGATGGGGACTTATCTGGCTCTCGCCTTGATGGTCATCGCCAATGCCTATTACCTGCCTTGGGTACAAATGGTGTCGTTCTCCTTTTAATTTCCTTAGCTTCTGTGCGGATTGTTTTTCAGGTTATGTTGTTTTCAGGTCATATGCCTTTCTGCTACAATCCGCCACTACTTTTGTTCTGCTAATTAATACAAGTCTATGTCAAGTCAGGATCCAAACCATAAAGACAGCCTTTTCTCCGCACCGATCGCCAATTTAGGTGACTGGAAGTTTGATGAAAAAGTGGCTGAAGTTTTCCCCGATATGATCCAACGTTCCGTACCGGGTTACTCCAATATCATCACCATGATTGGGATGCTAGCGGGTCGTTTTGTGACACCAAATAGTCAAGTCTATGATCTGGGTTGTTCCCTTGGTGCCGCCACCCTGTCTGTTCGTCGAAATATTTCAGTAGAAAACTGTAAAATCATTTCTGTCGATAATTCACCCGCTATGGTCGAACGCTGCCGCCGTCATATTGATGCGTATAAAGCACAAACGCCTGTCGAGGTTATCGAAGGAGATATTCGCGATATTCATATTGAAAACGCGTCCATGGTTATCCTTAACTTCACATTGCAGTTTTTAAATCCCGATGACCGCGAAAAATTGCTCACTAAAATTTACCAAGGGTTGCTACCCGGTGGCATTTTAGTGTTATCTGAGAAATTTAATTTTGAAGATAAGCAAATTGGTGAGTTGTTATTTAACATGCACCATGATTTCAAACGCGCCAACGGGTATAGCGAACTCGAAATCAGCCAAAAACGCAGCATGCTCGAAAATGTCATGCTCACCGACTCTGTTGAAGCGCATAAAGCTCGCTTAAAACGCGTCGGATTCACACATTGTGAAGTCTGGTTCCAGTGTTTTAACTTCGGTTCATTATTAGCATTAAAAGAGGGGCAGTAATGATCGATTTCGGTCGTTTTTATCAACAAATTGCCGTTGGCCCTCTTAGCCATTGGTTAGAAACCCTGCCCGCTCAACTGGCGGCATGGAAAAAAGAAGGTCTACACGGTGGGTTCTCTTCATGGGAGAAAATGTTAGATAACCTGCCAGTGATGACGCCGACCCAGTTAGATATTAAAAATAGCGTTACTGCGACGCGCGACCCAGAATTAACCGAAGGCGAAACTCGCCGTTTAAACAATATCTTAGGGCAGTTGAAACCATGGCGTAAAGGGCCATTTTCCCTATATGGCGTCAATATCGATACCGAATGGCGTTCAGATTGGAAATGGGATCGCGTTCTGCCACATATTTCCCCATTAAAAGGCCGCCATGTGTTAGATGTAGGCTGCGGAAGTGGCTACCACATGTGGCGTATGCTGGGCGAAGAAGCGGAGTTTGTCGTCGGTATCGATCCTACCGAACTGTTTTTATGCCAATTTGAAGCCGTTAGAAAACTGTTAGGTGATGACCAACGCGCACATTTACTGCCGCTCGGTATCGAACAACTGCCAGCATTAAAAGCCTTTGATACCGTATTCTCTATGGGCGTTCTGTATCATCGTCGCTCCCCACTCGACCATTTATGGCAGTTAAAAGACCAACTCGTCAGTGAAGGTGAGTTAGTGTTGGAAAGTTTGGTGATTGAAGGTGATGAATTCCAATGCCTGATCCCCGGCGATCGCTATGCACAAATGCGCAACGTTTACTTTATTCCTTCCGCCAAAATGCTCAAAGTGTGGTTAGAGAAATGTGGTTTTGTCGACGTACGCATTGTTGACCAAGCCGTGACTTCGTTAGACGAACAGCGCCGTACAGAGTGGATGCCAACGGATTCATTAGCAGAATTTTTAGACCCTAATGATCAAACCAAAACCATCGAAGGGTATCCAGCCCCTCTACGTGCGATTTTAGTGGCGAAAAAACCGTAATCTTGTCAGGCGACAATTCTCACCGGCCGTACATAACAAAACCCCCAAAAGTTTATCGACAACTCACGGGGGTTTTTATTTTTGTGCCACAAAAATAACGACTACAAATTATTCATTAAATACTCTTCAACAGCTTTTGCGTCATTAGCCGAATCAAAGTCCATGCCTAATGATAGCGTGCCATCTTTTAACCCAATCGCTCTAGGCTTGGTATAGGAATAGGTAATGTTTTTGATTTTCTCACCGACTGACTGTTTTGCGAGTTCAGAGTGTTCACAGACATTGGCTATTCCCTTGAGCATCTCTTTGCTATAACCATCGATACCAATGGTTTCGAGTTGCTCTTTTGAAAAGGTTGCCCAATCAAAGTTCGCTTTAATGTCTGACCCACAGGTTTTATTTAATGCAGAGATTTGAGAGGAAACTTCCGTTTCATACTTTTGGTGCTTCTCTTTTTCAGCTAATGAAAAAGCAAACGAGGAAGTTGTGATGAGCAAAAGTGATGACGTTAATACAATTTTTTTCAGCATGATTTTTTCCTTAAAATTCATTCAGCGGTTTTTAGTTTTTACTCAGTTCAAAAATCTAACAACAAAGGGAGGTATTTAACCTCCCTTAGACCATTGACAAACCCATCAGGTTTGGAAATGGCTCTTTTGGGGTTGTAAAATTAACAAGGAAAATCAATTCATTGATTTTCGCCTGATAACACAAAGAGGGAAAAACCACGCTTTTATCCCTCTTTGTTATCAACCTCAGGGAGGTATTTAACCTCCCTATCTTAACTCTCCCTATCACAAATTCAGTCAGTCCTATTCCGAATTTATGATTTATGCAGGCACTTTTTCCGTTATAGAAATAAAGTCCATCATCGCTTCCACCGTTGGTCCATCCACACAGTAGTGCGTGAACTCATCGGTTTCACTGTTTGAAGCCATGGTTACACCCGCTTTGCGGTAATTCATACTGGAAGGAACGGTTTTCCCTGCGGAGCTGTGCACTTCCGTTAGACCAATTTCCATAAACTTGGTCATATTCGCCAACCGAACCCCCGCGCCAGCCATAATGATTGGACCATTCATTTCACGGCTTTTTTCGTGCAACTCTTTCAGTAGTGGTAAACCTAATTCAGCACTTTGTTGCTGACCGGATGTTAAAATACGTGCCACCCCAAGGTTTTTAAGTTGCTCTAATGCCAGTAACGGATTGATACACATATCAAAAGCACGATGGAAAGTAATCTCCATTCCATTCGCAATTTCCATTAAGGTCTGCATCCGTTCGATATCAATGCGCCCTTCTGTATCTAAGATCCCCACCACTGCGCCAGGAAACCCCATCTCCTTGATCATCTGTAAATCCTCACGGATCACATCAAATTCACTCACGTTATAGCAAAAATCACCACCACGAGGACGAATAATGGGATGAACAGGAATATGAAGTTTCTCTCTCGCCAGTTTTAAATAGCCGTAGCTTGGTGTTAGCCCCCCATCTGCTGCCCCCGAACAGAGCTCAATGCGATTTGCACCATATTCTTGCGCGACTTCGGCGCACTCTATACCAAAACAGCAAATTTCCAGTTTCGCCATGAAGTTCTCCAAAATGGTCATAAGCTCAGTAGAATATGAGCTGAAAATTGAGGGTCAAAACGTGCTTTTTATTAGGCATTCAACTAACTATGCCACTTTTTGTTAAATGTTATCTGCGTGATATCACACCATTTAGAGTTGGCTCTAAATAATGATCAATAACGTTAATTGCATCACTTATTTTTCGCTTTCAACGATGTTTCTAAGGGAAAATGGGTGATATTTGAGAGTAATTAAGCCGTTTGTCACGGCCAAAGTCGGATTTGGTAGTCTTTCTTGCTGACCTTTAGGTTGACTCACTTTATAGGAGTATCCTTCCGGTAACGTATCCGGTAATAAACGACGCGCTGTCTCTTCCAATAATTCGGGCGCGACCTCAATGACCATTTCAATATGTTCCCAGCTCTCTTGAGGATAAGTTTTATCTTTAGGAAAAGGGAGCTCAATAATATAGACATCCTGCCCAGCGATTTGAATGGGCTTTTTCAGATCATAAAGACGAATTGGGCGACCGTTAATCAGGTTATCAGAAAGTAATTCAGCGCATTGTAATAGGCCGTCATGCCAACGCTCAGCAGTTTCCTGATGGTGGCAACGCACGGAAATATGGTCAATCACATAATCGGTCAAGGAAAGATTGAGAGAGTGCGCCATCGCCGCAACCTTTTGATCAAAGTCAGGTAGGTCGCACCATAGATCATTTAACTGAGGAATTTTATCGAAATCTAGCATTAACATGACTCTATAAATAGAAAACAAAGATAATAAAAAGTGAAACAAGCGCCAGACTGTAGCACGACTCCCCCAAAATATGGTATAAAACCTGCCGTTTTTTCTCTTCCACCTTTTAGTTACGCCCACGAAATGGCACAATGCGGTAACTATGTTCGTTATTTAAGGTAATCCGGTGAATATTCAGGCTATTCTTTCAGATAAAATCAGTGCTGCAATGCTAGCAGCGGGAGCTCCAGAAGGCTGTGACGCCCTTGTTCGTCAATCAGCTAAAGCGCAATTTGGTGACTATCAGGCTAACGGCGTGATGGGAGCTGCGAAAAAAATGGGCCTGCCTCCCCGACAACTGGCCGAGCAAATTGTTAGCCAATTAGATCTCGAAGGTATCGCATCAAAAATTGAAATCGCCGGTCCCGGTTTCATCAACATTTTTATCGACCCAACATGGATTGCGACTCACGCGGAAAACGCGCTGACCAGCGACCGTTTAGGCCTAGCACCTGTTAAAGCCGAAACCATCGTGATTGACTACTCGGCGCCTAACGTTGCGAAACAGATGCACGTTGGTCATTTACGCTCCACCATTATTGGTGATGCTGCGGCACGTACCCAAGAATTTATCGGTCACAAAGTGATCCGCGCTAACCACGTGGGCGACTGGGGCACACAATTCGGGATGCTAATTGCTTACTTAGAAAAAGTGCAAAATGAAGATGCTAGCGACATGGCACTTTCAGATCTCGAAGAATTCTACCGCGAAGCGAAAAAACATTACGACGAAGATGAAGACTTTGCCGTTCGTGCTCGTGGTTACGTTGTGAAATTACAATCTGGTGATGAATACTGCCGCAAAATGTGGCGTAAACTGGTTGATATCACCATGCAACAAAACCAAGAAACCTATCGCCGTTTAAACGTCACGTTGACGGAAGACGATGTGATGGGTGAAAGCCTGTATAACAGCATGCTGCCAGGCATCGTTGCTGACCTAAAAGCCAAAGGTTTAGCCGTAGAAAGTGAAGGCGCAACCGTCGTTTTCCTTGATGAATTCAAGAACAAAGAAGGCGAACCGATGGGCGTTATCGTCCAGAAGAAAGATGGCGGTTTCCTGTACACCACCACCGACATCGCCTGTGCAAAATACCGTTATGAAACCTTGCATGCGGATCGCTCCTTGTATTACATCGACTCCCGCCAGCATCAACATTTAATGCAAGCTTGGACTATTGTCCGTAAAGCGGGTTATATCCCAGAATCCATGGCGCTTGAGCACCATATGTTCGGCATGATGTTAGGAAAAGATGGTAAGCCATTCAAAACCCGTTCAGGCGGTACTGTTCGCCTATCCGACCTGTTAGATGAAGCCGTTGAACGTGCTCAAACGCTGATCCGTGAGAAAAACCCGGATATGGCAGAAGAGGAATTGCTGAATCTTGCAAATGTCGTGGGTATCGGCGCGGTTAAATATGCAGATCTGTCTAAAAACCGTACCACTGACTACATTTTCGATTGGGACAATATGTTAGCTTTTGAAGGTAACACCGCGCCATATATGCAATATGCCTATACCCGCGTTGCCTCTATCTTCAAAAAAGCAGACATTACCGAAGCGGATTTAACGCTGCCAATCGTATTAGAAGCACCACACGAAATGGCATTGGCAACACGATTAATGCAGTTTGAAGAGACTATCTTAACGGTTGCGCGTGAAGGGACGCCACACGTTATGTGTGCGTATCTGTATGACTTAGCGGGTCTGTTCTCTAGTTTCTACGAACATTGCCCTATTTTGTCCGCAGACACCGATGCACAGCGTCAAAGCCGTTTAAAACTGGCCTTATTAACGCAAAAAACGTTAAAAGCAGGTCTGGATACGTTAGGTATCGAAACCGTCGAAAGAATGTAGTTTTATTCTTTTGTTTAAAGCCCACTTCGGTGGGCTTTTTACTATCCAGCTTCCATTCTCTATTTTTCATCTTCTTGCCTGCACTATTTTTGAGCAACTTTTTGTAACCGATAGTCAGTTTGCACTTATTTGGTGAGCAACCTCTCATTATTTCCCTCATTTCAATCCATTACACCCTAAAAACAAAAATTTAACATTTGGCACGATGCTTGCTTTATCTCTTTTGCCTTTTCAAAAAGACAGGGGGATTTATGAAGTACATCATCGCAATTATTAAACCGTTCAAATTAGAAGATGTTCGTGAAGCACTCACTGAATTAGGAATACAAGGGATGACCATCTGTGAAGTCAAAGGTTATGGCAGACAGAAAGGTCACGCGGAACTTTACCGTGGTGCCGAATATGAAGTGAGTTTTCTACCCAAAACCAAAATGGAAATCGCTATCAGTGATGACCTACTGGAACCCGCTCTCGATGCGATTATTCGTACCGCAGATACGGGGAAAGTGGGCGATGGAAAGCTGTTTGTTTTTGAACTTCTACAAGCCGTTCGCATTCGTACCAGCGAATCCGGCGATGACGCACTCTAAGGGAGATAAAGGATGAGACGATTATGGTTACCTGCCGCACTCTTCGCCTTAAGTTATTTCGCACTTCCCGCCTATGCGTCGGAAGTGAATGTCGTTGATAAAGCGGATAATGCTTTTATGTTGATCTGCACGGCGTTGGTATTTTTTATGACCATCCCCGGCATTGCACTGTTTTATGGCGGATTATTACGCAGCAAAAACGTGTTGTCGCTGATCACCCAAGTCATGCTGATTTTTAGTGTGGTGATTATTCTTTGGTTTGTCTTTGGTTACAGCCTCGCCTTCACCGCAGGAAATAAAATCTTTGGGAATGGCTCTTTAACGTTTCTAAGCGCGATGTCCATCGACGATTTATCAGGTTCCATTAATCGGTATATCCATGTTGCCTTCCAAGGCTCATTTGCGGTTATTACCCTCGCATTAATTGTCGGAGCACTAGGGGAGCGCGTGCGTTTCTCTGCACTCCTGATTTTTACCGTGATTTGGTTTACTTTCTCCTATGTGCCTATCGCACATATGGTATGGGCTGAAGGCGGATGGCTGGCCGATGATGGCGCTCTCGATTTTGCAGGCGGCACCGTGGTGCACATTAATGCCGCTGTCGCTGCACTGGTCGGCGCCTATTTGCTGGGTAAACGCAGTGATTACAGCCAAGTGGTGCTCAAGCCCCATAACTTACCTATGGTCTTTATGGGTACCGCAGTCCTGTACATTGGGTGGTTTGGCTTTAACGCAGGTTCCGCAGGCAGTGCCAATAATGTTGCCGCATTGGCGTTTATTAACACGGTGATTGCAACAGCTGGTGCTATCCTTTCATGGACATTCACGGAATGGTTATTGCGAGGAAAACCTTCGATGCTCGGAAGCTGCTCCGGTTGTATCTCTGGATTAGTCGCTATCACGCCAGCAGCAGGTACTGTTGGTCCTATTGGTGCGCTTGTTATTGGTATTGTCGGGGGAATTATTGGGCTTTGGGGTGTTGTCGTCTTAAAGCGTTGGTTAAAAGCCGATGATGTGTGCGATGTTTTTGGTATCCATGGTACCTGCGGTATTGTTGGTTGCGTACTCACAGGCGTATTTACCTCGACGCTGTTTGGGGGTCTCGGTTATCGTGACAACGTCACTTTACCCCACCAAGTCTTTGTTCAGCTTGAAAGTATTGTGGTCACCATTGTTTGGTCGGGTGTTGTGGCATTTATCGCCTTTAAACTGGCGGATAAGCTAGTTGGTCTGCGGGTTTCCCCAGAAGAAGAGTGCGATGGGTTGGACCTTACCACTCATGGCGAGCGCGCTTATCATCCGTAATTGTCTACTCCCCCTCGATTGAGGGGGGAGTTTGTTCGATGTAAAGCTAATACAGATGGGGATTAAGAACTACGCAATACTGCGCTTCATAAAGTCACGCGGGCGGAAGCCTAACACATACAGCGCCACAAAGTAGCTACCAGCTCCCACAATCACTACACCCATCAAGCGTAACATACGCATCAGCATATTGCCGTCTTGCCACGGTGGCATAAAGTGCAGCACACCAAATAGCACCACGACCATCACCGCCAAGGCAACAAACAATTTAACGAGGAAACCACGCCAGCCCGCTAGCGGTTGGAAAATATCTTGCTTGCGTAATTGCCAATACAGAACACCCGCGTTAAAACACGCCGCCAGCCCAATAGACAGCGCTAAACCAGCATGTTGTAGAGGTCCAATAAAGGCTAAGTTCATTAACTGAGTCAGGATCAAAGTGACTATCGCAATTCTGACCGGAGTACGAATATCTTGGCGAGAATAGAAGCCTGGTGCCAAGATTTTCACTAAGATCATTCCCGTTAACCCCACACAATAGGCCATTAATGCATACTGAGTCATCAAGGAGTCGTGAGCGGTAAATTTGTCATATTGGAAAAGTGAAACCGTTAAAGCTTCAGACAGTATCGCTAGCCCTACCGCACATGGCAGTGCCAGTAACAAACATAAACGTAATCCCCAATCCATTAAATGGCGATATTCTTGGTGATTTCCGCTAGTAAAACTTTTAGAGAGTGATGGTAGCAGGATGGTACCCAGCGCGACGCCAAGCACCCCTGAAGGTAACTCCATTAAGCGGTCTGCATAATACATCCATGATACCGAACCGGATTGCAGGAACGAAGCGAAAATCGTGTTGATAATCAATGAAATTTGCGCGACGGAAACCCCGATAATTGCTGGGCCCATCATCTTCATCACTCGCCAAACGCCGCTATTGTGGAACGATAAACGCGGTAACACCAACATACCGATTTTCTTTAAATGCGGTAATTGGTAACCCAATTGCAGCACACCACCCACAAGAACAGCCCAAGCCAGAGACATAATCGGCGGGTCAAAATACGGCGCAGCAAACGCCGCAAAGAAAATCATACTGACGTTTAATAGCGTCGGTGCAAACGCCGGTACCGAAAAGCGGTTCCACGTATTAAGGATCGCACCCGCTAATGATGCCAATGAGATCAAGAAAATATAGGGGAACGTCACACGCAATAAATCTGTTGTTAGCGCAAACTTATCTGCATCCGTGGTAAAACCCGGTGCCGTCACATAAATGACCCACGGCGCAGCAAACATGCCGACAACCGTCACAATCGCTAATGCTAACGTAAGCATTCCCGAAATATAGGCCACAAACGTACGAGTAGCTTCTTCACCTTGCTGGTTTTTATATTCGGCAAGAATGGGAACAAATGCTTGAGAAAATGCCCCTTCCGCAAAAATTCGGCGTAATAAGTTAGGGAGTTTGAAGGCGACAAAGAAGGCATCGGAAGCCGCTCCTGCCCCAAAGACACGGGCAATAATGGCGTCACGAATGAAGCCTAAAACCCGTGACATCATCGTCATCGAGCTGACTGCCGCTAAAGATTTTAATAAATTCATGATTGCTAGACTAAAAGAAGACAATCGCAGCAGTTTAACAGCGGATGGCAAGACTGACTACGATTGTAGAGTAAATGTTTAGGCTTTAGTCGACTTCCATTCATTGTCGGTTAATGCCGTTAAGACGTGGTCGCGCCATTCTCCATTTATTTCGAGATACTGCTTCGCATAACCTTCACGTTCAAAACCAAGGCGAGTGAGCAAACTTCCGCTGCGCATATTATGGGGCATATAGTTTGCCATGATGCGATGCATGCCTTGGTGTTTTTGCATATAGCGAATGATTTGGGTTAAGGCTTCATACATCAGCCCTTGCCCCTGCCATTTTTCACCCAGCGAGTAGCCCAGATAGCACGCGTGGAATGAGCCACGTAAAATGTTGCTAAAGTTCGCGACGCCAATCACTTCGTTTTCATCTTTATCCAATAAAAGGAAATGAAACGCGCTGCCTTGGCGATGCATTTCGCTCATGGCATGTAGGCGATTATTCCAGCCTGAAGGATTAAAATGGGAGCTATCACGGGTGGGTTCCCATGGCGTCAGGAATTCTTTGTTTAAGCTGTAATAATCTGCAAGTCGGTAATTATCTCGCTCATAGGCTAAACGGATAATCATTCTGTCAGTCATTAGACGCACTTTGGGTTCATTTGAACGATAACCAAACATCGTTAGCCCTTAATTAGTAGTGTTACCAGTCTTACTTTCGATGCTTGAATTATAACTTAAATTTATCACTTAACTAATTCAATTCTCTCTATAATTAAGTCATTTTTTGAGCGGTTGGTTTTGTTTTATTTCATGTGTCCGTAAAAAACACACGATTGATGTTTACAGATAAACCCTAGATACTCCTATTTCGTGCTTTTGACCTTAAGCTAGAGCATTAGAAATACATAAACTAATAATACTTCAGGAACCTCCGATGTCCCGATTATATTTCGCTTTAATCTTGACCTTATTCTCTCATTCCGTCATTGCACAGATTTCATCGTCCGTTGGATTCAAAAATATCACTATCGATAAAGACAGCGAAAGACCGCTAAATGTTGCTATCTGGTACCCCACTCCTCCCAATAACAACTCAATAAAAGTCAGTGATAATGCTGCTTTTTACGGAATAGATGTTATAAATGATGGATCACCCTCTGATATTAAATCTCCATTAGTTATTCTTTCTCATGGCTATGCGGGAAGTTGGAATAACTTAAGTTGGCTAGCGAGCGAGCTTGTTAATAAAGGGTATATCGTTGCCGCCCCTAACCATCCGGGTACAACAACATTTAATCTAGACAGCCAGCAAGCCAAACAACTGTGGGAACGTCCCAGAGATCTCAGCCGAGTTATCGATTACTTAACGTTAGACCCTTTATTTAAGAAGCGCATCGATAACAACAATATTATTGCTATCGGGCATTCTTTAGGTGGTTGGACAGTCGTTGCTTTAGCGGGTGGATGGTTTGATACCCAGCTATTTCAAGAAGATTGTATTGAACACGCCATCCTAGCCGCTTGCAAATTATCATCAACTTTAGACCTGAATAATCCTGCATTAAATAACAACATGGCAGACCCTAGGATCACCACCGTTATATCCTTAGATGCCGGTTTATTAAGAGGATTTTCTCAAGAAAGCTTGGCGAAAATTCAAACTCCCACATTGATTATTGCAGCTGGTATCGATATTGGTGATATGCCCGCTAAATTAGAGTCAGGTTACTTACATAAATATATCCCCAAAAATACGTCATCTTATATTGTGATCCCTGACACTATGCATTTTAGCTTTATGCAATTATGTAAACCTGGTGCAGTTGCCTTATTGGATGCAGAGTATGCTGGCGAAGGGATTATTTGTAAGGATGGAAACAAGAGAGATAGAAGTGAAGTACATAAAGAAATGACCGAGCTTATTTCTAAATTTATGATAAACAACATGCGTAAATAGGTGTTGGAGCTGGTGTCAAGCCTTTGTAGCACGCCATAGGTGTCATAAAAAACCATAAAAATCAATTCATTAAATCCACTCAAAGAATTCTATGTTACCTTAGGCTAATATAAGCCTAAGGTAACAATCACGATATTAACTAAAATTTCGCTTCCAAACCAAGCCTAAACGTTCTTCCAGGGATAGGCATATAAATCACAGTTCCTGGGTCAAATGCATAGCGATTAGTTAGGTTATCAATATTGAAATTCACATGAATATTTTTCGAAACATGATATTGGCCTAACAAATCAAATGTCGTGGTTGAGTACAGCTTAGTTACTGGGGCAGCAGCGGTTCCCGCTAGCCATTCATGAGGGTAATCTTTGCCTGAGTTATAACGAACTCGTAAACCTGTTTGTAGTTTTTGATCAAACATTTTCACCCCAACAATTCCGGTCACAACCTTTTTCGGTGGGATCCGTGAAGGTGATAACCCCCAAGCAAACCCAACAGAATTACATGCGGTTGGGAGACGACCTAACTCCATTTCATCTCTTGAACATAACTCAGAATTGTTATAAAAAGTCGCATCGAATGAACCAAATGCGTAATTAGAATCGTATTTCAGTTCAATTTCATAACCTGAGAGTTTAAAGCTGTCATAGTTTTTCATCACCACATATGGAGAATAAACTCCCGTTGGGTTTACACCTTGAGAAAGATACCCTTTAATATCATTATTAAAATAAGCCACACGTAATTCAGTATTATCTTCATCAAATATAAGATTTTCTTTTTCTACATTCATCCCAACTTCAAATGATTTAGCATGCTCTGGTTTTAATGGAACATCCGGAGAATACGAATAGGTTTGTCCTGATACAGTGCTCTCGAATAAACTCGGTTCTCTATAGCTATCAGAATATTTTGTATAAATATCAAATTCGTCAGTTACATGAAAACGCAGTTCACCCATTAAATCATTTTTCGGACCGTAGCTAATACTTTTACCTAAAACATGGTCATCAACATCGAAAGCGTGAATACGCCACCCGACTAAAGTACTCACCCATTCCCCTTGATATGCCATATTGGTAAAGACGGATTTATTCGTTCCTTTAGCATTACGCGTTACAGGGTCTAATTCCTCACCGGGTATTGTTCCTTCTGGAGTCCAAATCGGTTGATAGGTTTTAGTCAATGGCTTTGATTTTTGTTGCATATATTCCACACCGTAAGTGATATCGATAGGATAATCTGCAAACTCAGACGTATTTTCTAAATTAAAGCCCACTCGCTCATCGGTGTAACGGTGCTGATATTGATTACCATAGTGAGCGGTAACATCATCCGTTGTGCCATTACGTTGTTTAAATTTCCCTTTTGTCCACCATAGGCCTAAGTTCATATCTACCCATAATGAATCGGGTTTATAAGAATAATTTAAAGAGGCAGTATCAATATCTGCGGTACCTAAAGACCACTGTGGCATTTTCCCATCGTATTGATACCAATACGCCGCTAAAACCTCACCCGCTTTTTGTTCATGATGGCGGTAATTTAATTCAATACTTGAGTATGGGTTAAGATAAATATTGGTTTTTAATAATGTTGACTGGCTTTCATAACTGGTATTAACCACTTCTTGCCCTGGCTTAATAGGAGCATCTGTATTTTCGTATTTATGATAACCATTTTTACCGGCGAAGAAGTTCCCTTGTTTTCTATCACTATGTGCCAGTAATATATCAAATTTATCATTTCGATATGCAACCCCAGTTGTGATAGAGCCATTATTAAAATGTGAATTTTTAACGCCGTTTGAAACACGATACCCAGATTCTCCTTTTTCATCTGAAGCGATAGTTGGGCGTCGGTTATTATTGTAAATATTCCCCTTAAATAAGAAACCAAATTGGTCACCCTCAGGAACAATGCTGCTTGCTGATAATGTTTTTAATTTAACCGTACCTCCGATGGCTCCTCCTGAGAATTTACTCATCGAAGCCCCTTTTTCGATTTCAATTGTATCGATTAAATCCATATCCACATAAGTTCTATCTGTACTGCCTTGATAACCACGCCATGTGTTGGTTGATTGCAAACTGCCATCAATGATAATTGGCACTCGTCCATTTCCTTGCAATCCTCTAATTCCAATATCTAATGCACCCGCTTCATTTCGTGCATTATTAACTTGCAATGAAGTTTTATTAGCAAATATATCTGAATTGGTTGTTCCTCTTACGGTAGAAATATCATTGGCGTCTATTTGCTTGCTATTTGGCTTTATTTTGCTGGCTGTGACGAGAATTTTATCTTTTTGAGTCGAGGTATTGGTTTGATTTGCTAAGGCTGTGTTTGTAGAACATATAATAATTAAACTAATTATGTTTTTATTTTGAAATATCATTTAAGTAATGCCTTCATTAATTAATGATGATTAAATAGACGTGACGAAATAGCGTATAAAAAATATGAGGATATATTTTTTATACTTTTCAATTTATGCATTTAAAGTAAATTTAAGTGCAATGCCATAGATGTAACTCGTTCGAAAAACCTTATTTATTGAATGGTTACGTATTCATTTCCCTTACAAATGCTAACAAGCTTTGAAATATACATTAGTGATAATAATTATCAAGATCATAATGAGTATCATTATCATATTTGTAATGTAGTGACCCACTAGCGAGCGTAGCCCCCCCTATAATGGAAATATCCCTCTCACCAAATACTAAATAGTTCACATTAGAGGTAGGCGGCAAGCAAATGAGTCCCTAGGAGCATACATCAGTATGTGACGAGGGCGAGCGAGCGCAGCCAACACCCCTATAATGGGAAATATGACGGATTTATCGATAAAAAAATATCATGGTCAACACCCCATCATTCCCTCCAAACTCCTGATACTATTAATAAGAATCATTCCTTCCGTTACTACTTTTTTATGGTGTTTCATGGCACAGGTATCACGGGCAAGAAGCCTCGGCAAATATTTCCTTTTACTCGATAATATGCTGGTTGTTCTTGGCTTTTTCGTGGTTTTCCCTTTAATTTCAATTCGCTTTGTTGAGCAGCTTGGCTGGGCAGCTGTGGTGGTTGGGTTTGCCCTTGGACTTCGTCAATTTGTGCAGCAAGGATTTGGAATTTTTGGGGGAGCGATTGCCGACCGATTTGGTGCAAAACCGTTAATTATTATTGGGATGCTATTGCGTGCCGCTGGTTTTGTGTTGATGGCTTTGGCTTATGACCCTTGGGTATTATGGCTTTCTTGTATATTGTCTGCCCTTGGCGGCACCTTGTTTGACCCTCCTCGTACCGCTTTAGTGATTAAATTGACTCGCCCTTATGAGCGAGGGCGTTTTTACTCATTATTATTTATGCAGGATAGCGCCGGAGCGGTGATTGGGGCATTAATTGGTAGCTGGCTTTTGCAGTATGACTTCCACTATGTTTGCTGGGCTGGCGCGGCGGTATTTGTGATTGCGGCTCTACTTAATGCTTGGTTACTTCCTGCTTATCGCATTTCCACCATCAAAGCCCCTATTCGAGATGGGATGCGCCGCGTTTTGAAAGACACCCGCTTTGTGACCTATGTGATTACCCTTTCTGGCTACTTTATGCTGTCAGTACAAGTAATGCTGATGTTTCCCATCGCCGTTAACGAATTGGCAGGAACTCCAACGGCGGTGAAATGGATGTACGCCATTGAAGCGGCAATTTCCCTGACACTGCTTTATCCAATTGCCCGTTGGAGCGAAAAACATTTCCGCTTAGAACAACGTTTGATGGCCGGGCTATTTTTAATGAGCCTGAGCATGTTCCCTATTGGTATGACTGCATCGGTTAATATACTGTTTGTGTTGATTGGCATTTTCTATTTAGGCACTATCACCGCGGATCCTGCTCGTGAAACCCTGAGCGCTTCCCTTGCCGACCCTCGTGCCCGTGGTAGCTATATGGGCTTTAGTCGACTCGGTCTTGCGCTAGGCGGTGCAGTTGGCTATACCGGTGGCGGTTGGATGTACGATATTGGGCATCAATGGAATATACCTCAGCTTCCTTGGTTCTTGCTCGGCACTATTGGTTTTATCACCTTGTGGGCGCTTCATCGCCAATTTAACCGTAAAAAAATTGAAACAGTCATGTTGAGCGGGCAGTAATACGTTACACTTGGGTTATTACTGTATAAAGGAGTGATTATGAAAAACATTTTCTTAGCATCTATCTTTGGATTGCTATTTATTCTCACGGGTTGCGACAAATTAACCGAATTTACTATCAGTGAATCACAAATTAACAGTTACCTTGCGACCAAGGTTAAGTACGAAAATAATATCGGTATTACTGGGTTTGCAGATGCGGATATCACCTTGCATAACTTGCAATCAGAAATTGGTCGTAGCGAACCGGGCATTATTGCATTAAAAGGCGAAGCCACTGTCACAATGAATTCACTGCTTGGTGCTGCGGCGGCCGATATTGCACTGACCTTAACCGCGCGCCCTGTTTTTGATGCACAAACAGGCTCTATCTATTTGAAAGAGCTGAAAATTACCCAATATAAAATTACACCCGAAAATATGGAGACCGCGATTTCCGTGGTGATCCCGTATTTAAATAGCTCCCTTGAGACCTTCTTCGCGACTCAGCCTGTCTATGTGCTCAACCCGGATAACAGCGCCGCAGAAGCGACCGCGAAAAAACTCGCTAAAGGTTTAGAAATCAAACCGGGTAAATTAGTTATTCCAATGGTTGATTAATTGACCATAAATATTTTTGATTGATAAATTGATAATCTAAAAATGAAAAAAGCAACCTTTGTGATAGGTTGCTTTTTTATTGGAATGCCATTTATCTTTAATACTAAAAAGTCACTCGTAATAACTCGTTTTGTATTCAAAATCGAATTTTTCTACCCGTCCATCACTGTATGTCACCACACTGGTACATACTGTTGGGTTTTTATGGGAATCATAATGCGTGCATTTTTGAGTAGTTTCGACAAACGGTTGCTGATTTTTCGTCGTATGAAACAGAATTTTAGTGACTAAGCCATTAGTGAAAAAGTATTCGTTTTTTGTATTCATGACTTCATCTTCATTGAAATAGGTCGTTTCTATCGGTAAAAAATGTTTACCATAAACAAACGTCGCTATCTCTTTCTTCCCTTGAATGATCTTATTAACAAGGCCATCACGGTAATAATATTTCCAATCTTGCAGATCTCCGGTTTGTAAATTACACATCTTATCAATGCTATAACCTTTGAACTTTTTCTTCTCAGTCAAGAAATAAAGCTGCTTAAATTTTCTGACAATCACAAACGCTATTCCACTGTCTCGATTGTAATAACTTAAATTATTGAGACAGCCGTGGAGATTAAAGGACACTGTCACTCTTTTGTTAAGCCCTTTTTCATCGTTCATGATTTGCGTTAATTCTTTTACTTTTCCGTAAAGCGGATCAAATTGAAATTCAGTGCTGTAATTGACCATGCGTTTACTGTAGCTAGGCAAATCATTATCCACTTGTGCCAGTGCTAACGGTGAAATAAAGAGCAACATCAAGCCATGAAGTTTTGTCGAGGTCATCGTGTCTATCCTTTTAACCTATGATGAGAGAAGACAGTTCCGCACCTATCTTATCTCAATCATCCGCCTTTAAGTGACGCCGTCACTTATTCATCATCATTTTCTGAGTCAGATTCTAACTCATCACGCAGTGCAATTACGGAATCTCGGGTAATTTGCGCTAATGTACGGTAAAACGGCGTTGTTGCATGAGCTTCCACTTTTCCCAGAAATACGCCATACCAGCTCAGAATATAGCTGTCGAATAGCTCTTCCTGCGCGGCGGTTTCATCTTCAGCGGCTTGGTCTTCTAGCCATGATGCAGCTAACAATAGCGCACCAAATGCATCCGTTGGGGCATCAGTTAAGGTCATTCCACGGGTCACAAGGAATTCGCGAATTTCCGCTTCAGTGATTTCTTCATCATAGCGATGAGCAAAAGGTGGAACCGTGGGTTCACTACCAAACATTGCTTGATAATCCGCCGTGATAGCCTTGTGATCCACGGCCTTCGCCATTCTTGCCCACAGCTCATCTTGCTCTAACGGCCATGAGGCTTTGAGCTTATCTTGCGCAATCATATCGATAAGTGGCTTCACAAGCGCATCGTCCGGAGAGCGTTGAAATAAGGTACCTAAAATGCGGCAGACGATTGAGAATTCATTCATGGGTTTCTTCCTGTTGACGATTTTCCTGCAATCACTTTTTCGTGATCATGATGCGATGCAGTATACCTGAAAAAACAGAAAACCCACGCTTTGAGAAATCGAGATAAGACATCAATGATGAATAGAGACTATTTCTTAAAAAATCAGACATCTGATAACTGAAGCATCCTCAAAATAATTCGCGCTGTGGCTAGGCGTCAAACGAGGTTATCTCGGGGAGCATACAAAAGTATGTGACCCGAGTGACCGAGAGCAGACAACAACGCCACAGCGTGAAGTATGAAGAGGATTTAGTAGCCTTGGGCTAAATTGACTATCCCCTCTGGCCGCTCGCCCTTTTCAATCCGTTGAATATTGCTCGCAATCATATCCATCGCTTCATTCGGCAACGTAAACGCCGCAACGTGTGGCGTAATGGCGATACGTGGATGTGTCCAGAATGGGTGCATGTGCGGCAGTGGCTCAGTGGCAAAAACATCGAGAGAGGCCCCTGCAACTTGCCCTTTTTCTAACGCTTCCAACAAGTCTTGCTCGATTAAGTGAGCACCTCTAGCAAGGTTGATGATGTAAGCATTTGGTTCTAGCTGGCCGAATAATTGATGATTAAGAATACCGACCGTTTCTGGCGTGCTTGGTAGCAAGTTCACAATCACGCGGGTTCCTGACAAGAAATCCGCTAACTGCTCTTGCCCATAGTAACTTTTCACATTTGGAATTTGCTTTTCAGAGCGGCTCCATGTTCTGACTTTAAGGCCAAAACTGGCTAAGCGTTTTGCCACTGCTTGACCTAACGCCCCTACGCCCATCACACCGACCACAAACTGGTCATGGGTGTAAGCTGGCAGTTGTTTCCATTGACGTTGGGATTGCAATTGACGGTATTCATCCATGCGACGGAAGTAATACAGCACTTTTGCGGCGGCATACTCTTCCATTTGGATGGCCATACCCGTGTCTTCTAAGCGCATGAGCGGAACACCCGCGGGTAATGTTCCCGGATTATCATGCTCTTGCTTTAGAATGGCATCCACCCCCGCGCCTAACGCAAAAATCCCTTTTAGATCTTGGCGACCCGCAAGGCACTCATAAGGAGGAAGCCATACCATGGCATAATCTGCCTGTTGGGTATCTCCCGGCTTCCATTGGCGAATATTGGCTTGAGGCAATCGAGCACGCATGCCATCAATCCACTGATTGGCATCAAAAAATGGATGGTAAAATAAAATATTCATGGCAACTCCTTATAGGTTTCCACCAGAGTGTGCGTAATAGTGTTTATTTTCAAGTCAACACTACGCATTTGTCACCATAACATAAGGATTTTGTTAAGGAGTTAACGAAATTTAGATTAATCTCTTGAAGTTTAAATAAACAATTTTCTGTTAATTTCTCATCAACAATAATCGTTTAAGATTAGAGAGTAACCAAATTGGTTTTTATTTAGCTAAACGATAGAAAAAAGTAGATTTTTATTTAATTGGGAGTTGACGGAAGGCGCTCTTTTCCCTATAGTAGCGCCCCGTTGAAGGACAAGTTATTTATAACAAATTCTACAACAAAATTTAGAAAAACGGTGAGGTGTCCGAGAGGCTGAAGGAGCACGCCTGGAAAGTGTGTATACGGCAACGTATCGAGGGTTCGAATCCCTCCCTCACCGCCATTTCTAATCTAAGTTATTCTTCCTTAAGTAATTTCTCGTTTATCTTCCCAGAACCATCGATCTTATCAATCCCAACACCTTGTGAATGATATTCACGACTGATTTCTTCCCATAACTCTGCGTTTTCTACACCTGCTGCTTTTGGATCAAACACTGGATCAACGCCTAATTTGGTTTGTCTTTCGAAGTCACGTAATGCTCTCAACGCAGGTTTCGACAAGAAAACAATCGCAATCAAGTTCAAGTAGCTCATGCTGCCGAAGCCGATATCACCCAGCCCCCACATAATACTGACTGATTGCACGCTTCCCATAAACACAATCACCAAGAAGACAAATTTCAAAATCAGCTTAAGCACAGGGTATTTCAGCTTACGGTCAAGGTAAACAATGGTAGTTTCTGCAATATAGTAGTAAGCCATGAGCGTTGTGAAGGCGAACAAGAATACTGCGATAGAAACAAACCCCGCACCCGCCGATGTAAATACGGTGGAAACGGCCATTTGTGTCCATGCTGTGCCTGCCGCCACACCCGGTACATATTCCACAAGCGCGGTCGCTGAGCCATCAGGGAATACGTTGTACATATTGGTAACTAAGATCATCAATCCGGAGGCCGTACACACCACCACCGTGTCGATATAAATAGAAAATGCTTGGATGAGCCCCTGTTTGACCGGATGGCTCACTTCTGCGGCTGCAGAACTGAACGTCGCTTCACCTGCCCCTGCTACGTTTGAGAACACAGCACGGCGCACGCCCCAAGATACTGCGGTTCCCACGATCCCACCGAATACCGCATCCATTCCCATCGCACTGCGGAAAATTAAGCTAAACATACCCGGTACGCTATCCCAGTGACTGCCCAGAATAATCACCATCATCACGATATAGGCTAATGCCATGATAGGAACGATTTTATCGGCTGCGCTCGCAATACGTTTCACGCCACCAAAAATCAACCACGCCATCAACACGGTAACTAATGCACCTGTTGCCATTGGTGGAATATTAAATGCCGTTTGGAATGAATCCGCGATAGTATTGGCTTGAATACCCGGCACCAACACACCGTAAGATAAACAGATCACAGCCGCAACAAAGATAGCAAAAGGCTTTAATTTCAATCCTTTTTCAATATAGTACGGCGAACCACCACGATATTGGTCATCTGAGCGCTGCTTATAAATTTGCGCCAGTGTGGATTCAATAAAGGCACTCGCGCCTCCGAGTAAGCCCATGACCACCATCCAGAAAATTGCACCGGGGCCACCTGCTGCAATTGCTGTTGCGACACCTGCAATATTACCGACCCCTACACGCCCCGATAATGCTAAACAGAAGGCTTGGAATGAGGAGATCCCGTCTTTTGATGCTTTATTTTCTTTTAATAAACAGACCATTTTTATGATGTAACGAAACTGAACACCGCGTGTTGCTAATGTGAAATAGAGACCGACACCCAGAGATAAGAATACGAGAGCATTACCCCAGATGTAACCAACGATGGTATTAACGATGGCTTCCATATGTACTCCTCGACGATTGTAATTGTATTTGTGTATTTGCAAGGGTCGAAACCTGAACCTCGCAAGGTTCAGGTCAATGTCATTTTACTGATTGATAAACCAGATAACTTTCGTTTGGGTGTATTGCTCAAAGGCTTCTAAGCCGTTGTCTTTTCCACCAAAACCTGACTGACGGAAACCACCAAATGGCGTGGTGATATTACCTTCGCTAAATCCGTTGACGGACACCGTCCCCGCATTGATACGACGTGCAATATTCATCACTCGATGGACATTTTGACTATAAAACGATGCAGCCAATCCGTAGTGAGTGTCATTGGCTAAATTGACCGCCTCGTCATCGGTTTTAAACGATGTGACGGCTAAAATGGGACCAAAAACTTCATGTCGAAAGAGAGACATTTCTGGCGTAACGGCATCAAAGATAGTCGGTTCGATATACCATCCTGAGCCGAGATCACTGCGTATTTTTCCTCCTGTCACCAATTTTCCACCCTCTTTGACGGTGGTATCTAAAAACGATTTCACTTTCTCAAAATGCGCCTGTTCAATCATTGGACCAATAGAGACACTCGCATCGCGAGGATCGCCCACTTGCCATGTTGATGCTGCAGCCGTTAACTTTTCAAGCAGCGACTTTTTGACATTTTCATGCACAATTAAACGGGAACCGCAGCTACAGTTTTCGCTCATATTCCAGAACGCAGCCGCCATAATATGTGGAATAGCCGCATCTAAGTCCGCATCCTCAAACACCACTTGCGGGCTTTTTCCACCACATTCCAAAACAATCTCTTTTAGGTTACTTTCAGCGGAGTATTTCAAGAATAAACGCCCCACTTCCGTTGAACCAGTAAACGACACCACGTCCACATCAGGATGACGCCCTAAGGCTTCCCCGACTTTCTCACCCAGCCCACACACTAAACTTAACGCACCTTTAGGGACGCCAGCTTCATAAGCCAGTTCCACCATGCGGTAGGCACTTAAGGAAGTTAACTCTGCAGGCTTCACAATCACCGAGTTTCCGACAGCCAAGGCCGGTGCCACTTTCCATGCAAACATTTGAGCAGGGAAATTCCACGGTAAAACTGCCCCCACAACGCCAATCGGCTCATGAACAATCAGTCCCATTTCTTGGCGACCCGTTGGGGCAATTTTGCCGAACAGTTTGTCGATGGCTTCCGCATACCAATAAAAAGTTTCGACGGTGGCGGGCAAGTCAGTATTCAAACATTCTGTAATCGGTTTTCCCGCATCCACGCAATCTAATGCTGCCAGCTCTTCACTGTGTTTTTCAATGAGTTGTGCCCAGCGCAGCATCACTTGCTTACGCTCTTGAGGGGATAATCCACTCCAGCACCCTTCTTCAAAGGTTTCACGAGCAATATTCACGGCTGCATGGACATCTTGCGCGCTGCCATCGGCAATATAACCAATCGTACTATTATCGATAGGCGTATAATTTTTGAGTTTGGCGCTACCACTTTGGTAGTCAGCAATTAAATTACCCGCCCACAGTTGGCTCTGTTTCGCTCGTTCAAATATTTGCTCTTTGGTGATCAACATAGTCAACCTCCCTACGGCTTGATCAACGCAAGAAACTCATGACGTTCTTGCTGGCTAATATTTGACAGAGGCAAACGAACTGGCCCCACGTTAAAGGTGCCTTTTAAGCAACCCGCTTTGGCTTTTTGGTTATAATTACCTGACTCCATTGAATAAATAGCAGGATAAATCTCTTGCATGATCTGCTTAGCCTTCGCCCAATCTCCTTTTTGTGCGGCATTAAAAATCGCCACTTGCTCCGCAGGGAAAACGTTGCCCGCACCCGCAATCCAACTTTTCGAGCCCCAGAAGAAAAAGTCCACAGGTTGGTCATCACAACCGCAAATGACTTCGAAGTTTTTAAATGGCGTTTGTAGCAAATGCAGAGCACGGCTAAAGCTCCCACTGCTCTCTTTGATAGCGACGATATTGTCGATTTCAGCTAATTTCACCACGGTATCCAGTTCAATTTCGATACCGATACGGGCTGGGAAGTTGTACATAATGATTGGTAGCGAGGTGGATTTCGCCACTTTTTCATAGTGGGCATAAACCCCATTTTGGTCAGGTAAGCTGTACGGAGGTGGCGACAGCATCAGTCCTTCGTAGCCCAGTTCTTTCGCTTGTGCTGCGCGTTTAATTGCGCCCTCGGTAGATAAGTCATTAATCCCTGCGATCAGCGTCACACGCCCTTTGGCGATTTTACTGACTGTGGTTAATACAGTTTTGCGTTCATCTTCATTTAACGCGTAATATTCACCCGTGGTGCCGCAGACAACTAACCCTGTCACACCACTGGCAATCAGTTTTTCGGTTAACTCTGCTAACGCCGTGATATTCAATGAAAGATCATCATGAAACGGAGTGACTAACGGAACAAGGATGCCATGGAAATTCATTATAATTCTCCTGAATTAAAGAAAGCGCTTAATCGAAAAAGGCGAGCAATCGAGCGGTGTCGGTTGCCCGTGGATCATGTTGTTGACGATATCTGCGGTAATTGCCGCTTGTGTTAGCCCTAAATGCTGATGCCCAAAAGCAAAAACATACGGGCCTTTTTGGTCTATGACCGGTAAGGAATCGGAAATAGTGGGACGGAACCCCATCCACTCACTGGTATTCTGGCTATCCAATGGTGTTTTTAGCATTGGGTTAGCTAACGGTAAAAAGTGACGAGCGCGCTGCATATTCGGTGGACGTTTTAGCCCTGCATATTCCACCGTACCCGCAAGACGTAACCCACCGTTCATTGGCGTCATAATAAAACGGCGATCCATACTGGAAACAGGGATGGATAAACGCCCTTTTTCATTTGGTAGCATCAAGTGATAACCGCGCTCCGTTTCTAACGGCACATTAATGCGGCTCACCATCTTCACTAACGATTTCGAAAATGCGCCACCTGCAATCACCACTTTATCGGCGATAAATGCGCCTTGTGAGGTGGTCAAGCGAGCTTGACTCGCTGATGACGAATCAATCGCCGTGACTTCACACTCAGTCAGGACTTTTCCCCCTAACTGTACGAATGCTTGGGTTAAACGCTCATGCATCAAGGCGAGATCCACCACATGTCCTGTCTCAGGATAGAACAATCCACCAATCTGGTTATTGGCAAGTTCAGGTTGCTGTGCCAACAGTTGGGATTGATCCAACAGCTGGTTATGCACCCCCATGCTATTTAAATACTCTCCGTGGCGACGCAATTTTTCGAGGGTCGGTGGTTTCTCAGCCACCAGCAGCGAACCTTGGATTTTGACTAAATCCTCTAACTGCCACTGCTTCGAAAATGCCTGCCAAGCGTCTAATGACGCCCCATTGAGCATGGAGAGAACGTGATGAATATGCATAAACGGCTTGTGGCGCATATTACCCAACAATTTCAGTAACCATGGTGTCAGCGGCAATATATAGCGCCAATCAATACGTAGTGCGCCTAACGGGTCGAGCAACATGCTAGGAATTGATTTCAAAACAGATGGGTCCGCTACAGGAAACACCTGCTCAGTGGCGATATGCCCCGCATTCCCGAACGAAGCGCCTGAGCCAATTTGGTTTTTGTCGACCAATAAAACGTCCGTGCCTTGATTCTGGACAGATAACGCAATACTGAGCCCAACAATGCCACCACCCACCACAATCACAGAATATTTGTTATCCATTGGCTTACCTCACTCCACCGTGATCCCAAAGCGGAACGGGTCGTTTTCATCGATCAACAAGGTATTTTCGCCGCTGATATAGGCATTTCCGCGAATAGTCGGGATGATGCCGTTAGCATCTGCAATCTGATAGCTAGCTTGAAATTGACTACCGATGACACTTGCCTGACGCCAAATTTTGCCTTCCGCGAGTTTGTTGTCTGCCGCAAGACACGCCAGCTTGGCACTTGTACCTGTGCCACAAGGAGAACGGTCATAGGCACCGCCTGGACATAACACAAAACTTTGGCTATCCGCGCCTTCGCTGTGGCCAAACAGCTCAATGTGGTCGATTTCTTGGTTATCTTTACCAAAAATATCTTGGTCAACGAGGGCTTGTTTGATTTTTAAGCAAACTTCGGTCAGTGCTTTGGCGTTGCCATATTGGATAGCGAGTGGTGAATTTTCGACGAGGAAAAACCAGTTTCCGCCCCATGCAATATCCCCAGTCACTAACCCAACCTCCGGCACGTTGACTTGAACGGCTTTGCGATAACGGTATGCGTAGACGTTTTGAATACTCACGCTACCATCTTCATGTAATTTAGCAGTCACATCCCCGACAGGGGTTTCAATTAAATGCTCTCCGTAGCCAATGCGCCCTAAGTAATGCAATGATGCAACTAAACCAATGGTGCCGTGACCACACATGCCTAAGTAGCCTTCGTTATTAAAGAAAATCACTCCGGCGACCGCTTTTGGATTCACTGGCTTGCAAAGTAATGCGCCCACTAAAATGTCATTTCCACGTGGTTCTAAAATCGTCGTGCAGCGCCAATGGTCATATTCTGTGCGTAATTTTTGCAGGCGCGACGCCATGTCTGAATTCCCCAAATCAGGAAAACCTTCAATCACTAAACGTGTCGGTTCCCCTGCGGTATGAGAGTCAATGACTTCAATTTTCTTATATTTACTCTGCATCAGTTCATCCTTATTAATATCATTTGTTAATAGAATGCTTGATTTATGTAAACAACTCTTGATATCTTTCGAATCAACCCATGCGTATTTCTGCACAATTTAAAAACATTTCAGATAACTATTAAAATTAGTTGAATGCATTGGAGCGCAATATGATTGATTTAAATAAACTGTTGTTGATTAGTCAGGAAAACATGCTTTTCCCCGTAGATAATATTAATAATTTGTTAAATCATCTTGGATTGGTGATGCCACTGATTAATACGCTTCCTAATGTGACTTTCTTCGTCAAAGACCGTAATGCCAAATACTTACTTGCCAATGAAAATTTGGCTAAACGGTGTAAAGTCGACCAACCGAATGGCGTAATAGGAAAAACTGCAGAAGATATTTTCCATGCAGATTTAGGTCAGAGTTATAGTTCCCAAGATTATTTGGTGATGCAGAAAAAAATCAGTGTTATCAATAAACTGGAATTACATCTCTATAAGGCGGGATTATTAGGCTGGTGTTTAACAACCAAGGTACCGATTTTTGATACTAACAATCAGGTTATCGGTGTTGCGGGAATTTCGGTGGATTTGCAGGATGAGAAGTCAGTGAGTCCCAAATTAAATGGTCAATTGGGACGCGTTGAACACTATATTAGCCAGCATTTTGATACCGCTATTAAAATAACGACATTGGCTGAAATTTCAGGGTTGTCATTATCACAACTCAATCGTCAATTTAAAACGGTCTTTCATATTACTCCCCAGCAATATATTCAGAAGAAACGCCTTGAACACGCAATTGAGTTATTAGAAGAGGACTATTCGATTACGGATATTTCAATTAAATGTGCCTATGCCGATCACAGCGCATTCTGCCGTAAATTTAAAGAACTCACAAATATGACCCCAAGCCAATTTAAACGTATGCGTTCTACTATTGATAATAACAAACACAATGATAATAAAAACATAGATAATAAAGCCGTTAATAAATGGGATATGGCTTATTCTATTTAACCCTCATAAAACGCGCATTTTCTTTAAAAAATGTGCGTCTTTTCTTTTTTGAAACACGCGAACTTTTTTCCATCCATTCCCTCTAAATTCTCAGTTGTTCTTTTAGAAAGAAACCGTTGAGCCTCTTTTTGTTGTCACGATGAATCGCTTTCACGATGAATTGCTATCAGGATGAATTGCTATCATGATAAATAGTTGTAACGATAAATTGTTGCAATCATGAACTTAGGACAGCTCTTATTGCAGCTAAAACATAATCGCGTATTGATATAGCACTAAACTGCACGCTATGCGGTATATATTAAGGATGAGTGAATGACCATTTATGATCTGAAGCCGAAGTTTCAGAATCTGTTACGCCCTATCGTTCGTCAGCTCTTTGAGGCGGGAATTACAGCCAACCAAGTCACCCTCGCAGCATTAGGGTTGTCCATTATCGTTGGCGCTCTATTAGCCATTTTCCCTAGCCCTTATTTGTTTATCCTGCTGCCGTTTATCCTTTTCATTCGTATGGCGCTCAATGCTATTGATGGCATGCTGGCACGTGAACATAACCAAAAAAGTCACCTTGGCGCAATGCTAAATGAGTTAGGCGACGTCATTTCTGATGTTGCCTTATACCTACCTTTCGTGCTGATTTTCCCGCACGCATTTTGGTGGATTTTACTGATCCTATTCCTCAGTGTTTTGACTGAATTTATCGGCGTCATTGCTCAAGCGATTGGCGCATCTCGTCGTTATGATGGCCCCGTAGGCAAAAGTGATCGTGCTTTTGTTTTTGGCGCGCTCGGGTTGTTTGTCTGTATTTTTCCGCAACTGATGACCACAAGTTGGATCAATATCCTGTTTGTCATCCTTGCCTTGCTGTTGTTCTATACCTGCTATAATCGTATTCGCCGCGCACTGACTGAATTAAGTGCAGTACCGGAAAATAATTAAGGAAGAATTATGAACGCTCAAACTGACTATTCGACTCAACGTCCCGTTGTCGAATCTCAATTTACCACCAGTGATCATACCAATTTGTTTTATCGTTATTGGCCAACTGAACAAATCACCGATAAAGCCATTATTTTGTTTCACCGTGGTCATGAGCACTCTGGTCGTGTTGCGCATTTAGTGGATGAGTTGAATCTCCCTGATTTTGCTATGTTTGCATGGGATGCTCGTGGACACGGCCGAAATGAAGGCCCCCGTGGCTACAGCCCATCTCTAGGCACGTCCATCCGTGATGTGGATGAATTTGTCCATTACGTATCAGAGCAATATCAGATCCCACTCGAAAATATTATTGTTATTGGTCAAAGTGTTGGGGCAGTCTTGGTCTCTACATGGGTGCATGACTATGCACCTAAAATCCGTGGTATGGTGCTAGCCTCCCCCGCATTTAAGGTCAAACTGTACGTCCCATTTGCCCGTACAGGCTTAGGGTTAATGCAAAAAATTCGCGGTTTGTTCTACGTGAATTCTTATGTAAAAGCCAAGTTTTTAACCCACGATGAGCAGCGTATCCACTCGTTTAACAATGACCCGCTGATCACCCGTCCAATTGCCGTGAACATTCTTCTTGAACTGTATACCACCGCAGACCGGGTGGTCGCGGATGCCGCTGCCATCACTTTGCCAACCCAGTTGTTTATTTCTGGTAGTGACCATGTGGTTCACCATAAACCACAGCATCAGTTTTATGACCGCCTAAATACCCCAATTAAAGAGAAGCACATTCTTCCCGGTTTTTATCACGACATATTAGGTGAAAAAGAGCGCCATATTCCTATCGAGATGATTCGCCAGTTTGTTGATAAATTATTTGCACTTCCACTGTATCAACATGATTATCAATTCGAAGATACCTGGAGCACCAGTGCCGATGCATTCCGCTCATTGAGTGTACCGCTGCCACAATACTGCCCGAAAAACCTTGCTTATCAAATCATGAGCAAGTCCATGAGCACGTTGGGTAAAGCATCTGAAGGCGTGCGTATTGGCTACGACAAAGGCTTTGATTCCGGCTCAACTCTCGACTATGTCTATCGCAACGAGGCGCAAGGTTCCGGTCTGTTTGGTCGCATTATCGATAGGCAGTACCTCAACAGTATTGGCTGGCAAGGGATCCGCCAGCGCAAAGTCAACATTGAAAACATTATTCGCCAAGCTATTCGTGAACTGACTAATACCGGAAAACCCGTTCGTATTATGGATATTGCCGCGGGCCAAGGTCGCTACATTTTTGATGCCATTAATGACTACGGAAAAGTCGATTCCGTTCTACTTCGTGACTACAGCCCAATTAACGTTGAACAAGGCCGTTTACATATCAAAGAACGTTACTTAGAAGACAAAGTTCGCTTTGAAGAAGGTAACGCATTTGATGCCGACGACCTCGCGGCAGTTTCTCCAGTGCCAACGTTGGGAATCGTCAGCGGTCTATATGAGCTTTTCCCAAGCAATGACCTGATCCGCGCTTCCCTTGATGGGCTTTCTCGTGCCATTCCATCCGGTGGTTTACTCGTCTACACCTGCCAACCATGGCACCCACAGGTTGAAATGATTGCCCGAGTACTGCCAAGTCACCAAGGTGGACAAGCGTGGGTAATGCGCTGCCGTAGCCAAGGCGAAATGGATGCTTTAGTCGAAGAAGCTGGCTTCGAAAAAATCACGCAGTCCATCGATAACTGGGGCATTTTTAGCGTTTCCCTTGCAAGGCGCCGTTAATTACTTTTCTTTTTAACTAACAGGTTATTGGTATCATCACCAATAACCTGTATTTTTATCTGCTCAGCACTCATTTAGCCCGCGAATAACTCACTTGGCTTGCAGATGACTTATTGATGTACCTTTATCAGTACATCAAGATGCGATTAATTAAGAATAGGAACCGAACCCATGCTCCATTTAGCCCAAGATACGCGCCCGACATCACGACGCCAGATTTGGCTCTATGGGTTAGTTTGGTTGCTATTCTTAGCCCCTTTTTTCTTTTTAACCTATGGGCAAGTCAATAATTACACCGCGACACTGCCCAATGTGCCTTCTTATGTATACGGATGGGAAACACGCATTCCATTTTTGCCGTGGACCATCATTCCCTATTGGAGCATCGACCTGTTCTATGGACTTTCCTTGTTTATCTGTGTCACCCCCCGTGAACAGTACATCCATGGTTTGCGCTTAGTTACCGCCTCGCTGATCGCCTGTGCTGGTTTTTTACTTTTTCCACTTAAATTCAGCTTTCCGCGCCCTGAAACCAATGGGGCATTCGGCTGGATGTTCGATAGCCTAGAGCTGTTTGACTTACCCTATAACCAAGCCCCCTCTCTGCATATTATTTTACTGTGGTTATTGTGGCTACGTTTCAGGGCTCATACTCCAACCCAATGGCGCTGGGTGCTACACAGTTGGTCAATCCTTATTTTGATCTCCGTTCTTACCACATGGCAGCATCACTTTATCGATGTGATCACCGGCTTCGCCGTTGGTGTCATTATCAGTTACTTGTTACCCATTAACACTCGCTGGCAATGGCGCTATACCGGTAGCCCTCGTAGCCTGAAAATAGCGAAAAACTATGGCCTTGGCGCTATCGCCTGCTATGTTCTCGCCTTTCTCGTGCAAGGTGCAGCATGGTGGCTCCTATGGCCTGCAATCGCCTTAACTTTCGTCACACTAGGCTATTTAGGTGCTGGTGCTTCTGTATTCCAGAAAACAGCCTCTGGACAGGTTTCTCCTTCTGCCACATTAGTTTTACTTCCTTATCGCCTGATCGCTTGGGGTACCTATCATTACTACGCCAAGCGCTGCCAGCAACCCAGTATTGTGAACGAAAAAATTGTTTTGGGAGGACGCCCGTTATATCCACTGCAAACTCAAGCTGTTCTCGATATGACTTGCGAGTGGCCTCGCAATAATTACAGCCAAGGTAAAAATTATTGTAGTCAGCCGCAAATTGATTTGTTACCTCTAAGCCCCGAGGATATTGAGAAAGCTGTTACAACTATGGACAGACTCGCCCAAAGTGGTTCGGTGTATGTTCATTGCAAGTTAGGTTATTCTCGTAGTGCGACGGTAGTGGTAGCTTGGATGGTGCATCAAAATATGGCGAGAAATATCGATGAGGCAATCGCCCATGTGGAACACGTTCGCCCTCAGGTGATTTTAAATTCAGCGACTGTTGAGCAGTTACATCACTGGTATCAGCAATTTCATGTACGGAGAACACACCAATGAGTTCACTGATGGATAAAAACCAAGGAGATGTGATTGTAGTATTCACTGCCAGTTGGCGCTATTTTGCCGTAGGTGCCATCCTCGCGTTATTGGGGCAATTCGCTTTACTGCTTCATGATTCGATATCACACTTTAGCCTCGCAGTGAGTGTCGGGCTGTTTTTGGCTAGCCAATACTTTATTTTCCGCCTATGGCTAGACCACCATTTCTTTGCGCTGATTTATCGACAGGGAGATACTCAATCCTTTGATAACGCACTCGGGTTCCTATTTCCTCAATCCTCAGGGAATCAAAATAGGGAAAACCGAAGTATGGAAAGTCGCTGGGAAGGCACTCGTAAATTATTTCAGCGTGCCAGTTATTGCGTGGTTCTCTTGTGGGGATGGTTATTATTTTCGCTTATTTTTTAGTTCGTTTTGGGTGATATTTAAATAAGCGGTAAATTTACTATTAATTAATTATCACACCTTTTAAATCGCCGTTTAAAATAGCAAATCGATAGTTAATAATTATTTTAAATACGTTTAATGATATTTAACGGAGTAAATAACGCTTTTTTACTTTTGATACTGAAAACGTTATGATAATTGTAGTTTCATTGATAAATAACACATTTTTTTGATTCAGTTAGGCGTATCCTCATATCTTCATTTCGTTTATTTTTCACCCTGTTATTTTGGTAGGGTTTTAATGAGTACAAAAAATATTAATAGATTGCGCCCTTTTAGCGCATTGATTGATTCCTGTTGGAAAGAGAAATACACCGCAGCCCGCTTTATGAAGGATTTAATTGCGGGTATTACCGTTGGGATTATTGCAATTCCACTGGCTATGGCACTCGCTATAGCCAGTGGTGTTCCACCTCAATATGGTCTTTACACCGCAGCCATTGCGGGGATTGTCATTGCAATTTCGGGTGGTTCCCGTTACAGCGTTTCTGGGCCAACTGCCGCCTTTGTGGTTATCTTATACCCCGTATCTCAACAATACGGGCTTAGTGGCTTATTAGTCGCGACATTAATGTCAGGGATTATCTTGCTGGCAATGGGTTTTGCTCGCTTCGGTAAGTTTATCGAATATATTCCTGTGTCCGTCACGCTTGGTTTCACATCGGGGATTGCGATTACGATAGCGACCATGCAAATCAAAGATTTTTTTGGTCTGCATATGGAGCATGTCCCTGAAAACTATGTCGATAAAGTAATTGCATTGACTAAGGCATTTCCAACCTTGCAATACAGTGACACCTTGATTGGGCTTGCAACTTTATTGGTGCTGATTTTCTGGCCTAAACTCAAAGTTCGCCTACCGGGACATTTGCCTGCAATTATTGTCGGTACCCTAATTATGTGGGTACTAACCCTGTTTGATATTCAGGTGGAAACTATCGGTTCTAAATTTAGCTATTTACTACCGGATGGAACTCAAGGTAACGGTATTCCACCTATTCTGCCGCAGTTTATGTTGCCTTGGGAGTTACCGGGTAGTGCGCCCATCAGTTGGTCGATGATCACCGCATTAATGCCTGCCGCTTTGTCGATGGCTGTTCTTGGTGCAATCGAATCCCTATTGTGTGCCGTCGTGCTCGACAACATGACGGGGAAAAAGCATCATTCCAATAGTGAGCTTATTGGCCAAGGGCTAGGGAATATTGCCGCTCCATTCTTTGGTGGGATCACCGCAACCGCGGCGATTGCCCGTTCGGCTGCAAACGTCCGTGCAGGTGCAACATCCCCTATTTCTGCCATTGTGCATTCTATTTTAGTGTTGCTGACCCTGCTTATTTTAGCGCCATTGCTCTCCTATTTACCGCTCGCTGCTATGTCCTCACTCCTGCTGATTGTGGCTTGGAATATGAGTGCCGCTGGCAAAGTGTTTACGTTGATCCGCCGTGCACCAAAAGACGACATTATTGTTTTACTGCTGTGTATGTCACTGACTGTCCTATTCGACATGGTTATTGCTATCACTGTCGGGATTGTTATCGCATCACTGCTGTTTATGCGCCGAATTGCCAATATGACACGAGTAACCCAACTACCAGAGACTCAAGAAGATAAAAGCCTACTGGTTGTGCGAGTGAATGGCCCCCTGTTCTTTGCCGCCGCAGAGCGTATTTTTGATGAGCTGCGGGTAAAAAGTCACGGTTATGAAACGATTGTGATGCAGTGGGATGCAGTACCGGTATTTGATGCAGGGGGGCTGGAAGCCTTCCATAAATTTATTGATATCGTTCGTAAAGACACCCACATTATTGTGTGTGATATTCCATTCCAACCACTGAAAACATTAGCGCGTGCCAATGTTCGTCCGATTGATGGCGTGCTCAGCTTCCAAAATTCACTGAAAAGTGCATTAGAAGAAGTTCATCAGATTCAGGAAAATAAAAAGCAGCTTAAGTCATAACAGCGTTACCGTATTATTAGCTTAACGCTGACAATAAAAATGCCGCACTTGCTGAACAAGAGCGGCATTTTCTATTCAATTCTGTATGCTAAAAATCAGTAGCAGTACATTTCGTTACCTTCGGTTTTACCTAATTCACAAGCCATCGCACGGAGTTTTGTCGCTTTCTGCTCATCATCTCTGACGGCACCATTGTTACCATCATTAAATTGAAATGAAGCCATACCTTCTGCAAAACCAGCGAAGGTTAATGCATCAGCTTTTGCAAACCATTCCAAGGCTTTTTTCTCATCTTGCGGCACCCCATTACCATCATAATAAATGATGCCTAACCATAAAGGCGCATTAAAATAATCTTTGTCATTTAACGCACTGACCTCCTCAAGTAGCGTAATGGCGCGCGGGTAATCAACGTCACCTGACTCAGGAGTAATCAACGTTTCAGCTAAGCTTATTTTCCCTCGAATACTCCCACCAGCAACGGCTTTAGTGGCATATTCACGGGCTTTGACAAATTCCTCAGTAAACGTTCTGTCTCCACTAATTAACGTAATATCCGCCAATAATGAATACGCATCTGCATTACCTGCTTGTGCTGATTTCTCTGCCCATAACTTGGCATTATTTTGGTTTTGTAATACACCAATTCCCGCCAAATACATTCCAGCTAATTCATATTGCGCTTTAGCGTCATTGTTTTGAGCCGCCGTTTTGGTCTGTTCAAATATTTTCTTATCTTCAGGCGTAATATCGTATTGCGCCATTGCATGTAGTGAGAACATTAAGCCCACCGCGCCTAAGCAAAATTGGCGGCTGGTATTTTTAATAGCAGAGAGGATTGGGTACATAGGTGCCTTATTATTATTTATAAACGTTAATACAGATGATAAACGATGCTTTTAAAACGGTTCTTGAGACGCTATAACGCAGAGCCTTGCCCACCATTAGCAAGCAAATATTGGTACAAACTGTTCATACCTACCCAACGATTTTCACACCATTGTGGCGCTAATAATGTCGGTTTTCTCGCACTAGCACTGATACGATGGTACAGAATATCCGTTGGCGTATGGCGGATCATCTCCCCTGCGGTTGCGGTATATTCATCTAGAGATAGGGTTTCTAAGCGACCTGCTCGCCAGCTTTTTGCCATATTACTACCCTCAACGATATGCAACGGATGCAGTTTTATGCCATCTGTGCCACACGCCAAAACCGCCTCTAACGTCTGCATATTCATGACAGCATTTTCATTTGGCAGACCGCAAATTAAATGAGTACAAACCTTGAGCCCCAGTGCTCGGGCTTTTTGGGTGGTCGCTTGATAAGCAGCAAAATCATGACCGCGATTAATACGGTGTAATGTTTTGTCGTGAGCAGTTTGTAAGCCAAGTTCTAACCAAATTTCATAGCCTTGTTGGCGATAATCCGACAGTAACGATAACACCGCTTCAGGCACACAGTCAGGGCGAGTTCCTACGCATAAGCCAACCATATCCGCCTGTTGTAGCGCTTCTTCATACAACTGTTTTAAACGATGTACTTCGTCGTAAGTACTGGTATAAGCTTGAAAATACGCTAAATAGCGATTTGCGCGGGAAATTCGAGAGACTTGTTGCTGGATTTGAAGGGTGATGGGTTGTTCGGACTGTTTCTCATCACTGAAGGATGACACATTACAAAATGTGCAGCCACCTCGCCCCAACGTACCATCACGGTTTGGGCAGCTAAAGCCACCATGTAAGGTGACTTTATGGATTTTTTCACCATATCGGCGCTGGAGATCAGCGCCGAACATGGAAACGACATCATTTAATTGCATTTGAAACGATGATTAGCTGTTGGTGTCCAACGCAGGAAAGCTTTTCACAACTTCGTCAATGGCTTTAACTTGCTGTAAGAATGGCTCTAGTTTGTTTAATGGTAATGCAGAAGGACCATCACAACGCGCGTTATCTGGATCTGGGTGAGCTTCAAGGAATAGACCTGCTAAGCCAACCGCCATCCCTGCTCTTGCCAGTTCAGCAACTTGACCACGACGACCGCCTGATGCTGCGCCAAATGGGTCACGGCATTGCAGTGAGTGCGTTACGTCAAAAATCACAGGGCAACCGTTAGAAGCTTGCATCATGACATTAAAACCAAGCATATCAACTACTAAGTTGTCATAACCAAAGTTTGCACCACGGTCACACAGGATAATGTTATCGTTGCCACCTTCGATGAATTTCTCAACGATGTTGCCGATTTGTCCCGGGCTGATGAACTGAGGTTTCTTGATGTTAATGACCGCATCGGTTTTCGCCATCGCTGCAACTAAGTCAGTTTGACGTGCCAAGAATGCAGGTAATTGGATAACATCAACCACTTCAGCAGCTGGCTGAGCTTGCTCTGGAGTATGAACATCGGTAATGATTTTCACGCCAAAAGTCTGTTTGATTTCTTGGAAGATTTTCAGACCTTCTTCCAGACCCGGTCCACGATAAGAGTGAATAGATGATCGGTTAGCTTTATCAAAAGAGGCTTTAAATACATACGGAATGCCTAATTTTTGTGTCACAGTGACATAATGCTCACACACTTTCATCGCCATATCGCGAGATTCAAGTACGTTCATGCCACCAAACAGAACAAATGGCAGATCGTTTGCGACCTTAATATCACCGATACTGACTACTTTCTGTTGCATACTCTTACCCTTTATAGGAAGACAAAAACTGTCTATACGTTAATCAATGCAGTACAACTGGAAGGTTATCCAGCGAATAAATTTGGATCTTAATCATTTCCGACACGGGGTCTTCTGGGCAGTGCTCAACAAAATAGTTAAGGTCACTCAGCGCCACATGGTTACAATCCAAGTGCGCGAGGATAAGCCCTCGGTCGCGAATTTCATAAGGGTCTTCAGGATCGAGGATCAGCAATGTCTCACAGACTTTTAATGCCATCTCCATTTTTTTCTCTTCCATCAGCGCCGCTTTTAATGTGTCGAAAATTTTGCGAACAATAATACTATGTTCAGCTACATCCAATTCATCAAAAATAAATTCGGAGTATGGATCAACCGTGCCTTTTAGCCACATCGTTAATGTGTGCTGTGACAAGGTTTCACCGCTAACAGGGTTAATAAACCACTGGGAACCATCGCGTTTTGTCGAGACAAAGAGTAATTGAGTCGGGAAAATTGCAGCTTCAATCTCTAAATCAAGCTGCTCAGCAATAAATAAGAAAATTGAGCCAAGAGAGACCGGAGTACCTTGCTTAGAAACTAAAACTTTATCTAACCACAGCATATCAGATAGCGCATAAACACCGTGCGCCGCACCAAATTTCCACTCACCATAAAACAGTGCAATCAGTTGCTCTATCTTTGACTGATTATCAGCAGTCAAATCAATTGCTTCACGCGCTTTAGCGACTAAATCATCTAATTGCGTTTGTACCTGCATAAAGGGGAAATCGGCACGAATGATTTGTGAAACCATCATAATGCCTTCGCTTAACGGTAACTGATTAAACTCAATATTTGCTATTGTTTTCATTACAATTCCACTGCAATTGCCCGCTTAACCATTCCATTGGCCAAGGGAAATTCGCTCTTTACCACCATAATCCAGACAGGTCTCGACATTGGTGTACCCATTTTCATTAAACAGCTCTCGCACTGTTAAACCTTGCTGCCAACCATGCTCAAGCAGCAGCCACCCTTGTTGTTTTAGGTATTGTTTTGATGTGGCAATAATGTGTGCTAAATCTGAAAAACCATGCTCATCAGCAATCAGCGCGGTTGATGGCTCAAAACGCACATCACCTTGGCTCAAGTGAATATCACTCTCATCAATATAAGGTGGATTACTCACAATCATATCAAATAGTTCATTGGGGAGTGAAGTAAACCAATCACTTTGTGAGAACTGAATATTTGAAATGGCTAAACGTTGTTGATTTCGTTGCGCTAACGCCACCGCATCGGGATTAAAATCCACGCCCGTTACACGACTATTAGGTAACTCTGACGCCAAGGCTAACCCAATAGCCCCCGTTCCTGTGCCAAGATCCAAAATACGACAGGCGTCTTGAGGAAGGCGCGCTAACGCTTGCTCGACAAGGCATTCGGTATCTGGACGTGGGATCAAGGTTGCGGGGGAAACATACAGCGGTAGTGACCAGAATTCTCGTTCACCCACAATGTAGGCAATCGGCTCTCCTTGTTCACGGCGAGCTAATAGCGCCTCTAATTGCTGTTGTTCATAGGAAGTGAGTTCGGTTTCATCAAAAGCGAGGATGTAGGTACGGCTGCGCCCTGTTGTGTGTTGCAACAGGATCTGCGCATCTCGTTTAGCGCTATCACTGGCAGACAGTCTGACGACTGCCTGCTGTAACCATTCGCTATAACGCATTAGTCCTGCTCAGATAAAGCAGAAAGCTGATCAGCTTGGTATTCGTTGATGATAGGCTGAATTAATGTATCCAGTTTTCCTTCCATCACTTCATCCAAACGGTACAGCGTTAGGTTAATACGGTGATCAGTGACTCGGCCTTGTGGGAAATTATATGTACGAATGCGGTCAGAACGGTCACCGGAACCTAATAAGTTACGGCGTTCTGAAGCTTCTGCTGCATGGCGTTTATCCATTTCAGCTTGGCGAATACGCGCACCCAACACAGACATCGCTTTCGCTTTGTTTTTGTGTTGTGAACGTTCATCCTGGCACTCAACCACAATCCCCGTTGGTAAATGGGTAATACGAATTGCAGAGTCGGTGGTGTTAACGTGCTGACCACCCGCACCCGATGAACGGAACGTATCGATACGTAAATCCGCTGGACTAATTTCCGGTAATTCCGCTTCTGGCAGTTCAGGCAAAATAGCGATAGTACAAGCAGAGGTATGAATACGACCTTGTGATTCCGTTTCAGGAACACGCTGTACGCGGTGACCGCCGGATTCAAACTTCAAGCGGCCATACACGCTATCACCCGAAATTTTTGCGATAACTTCTTTGTATCCGCCGTGCTCACCATCGCTGGTGCTCATCAGTTCAACGCGCCAGCGGTTGCTTTCCGCATAACGGCTGTACATACGGAATAAATCACCCGCAAAAATTGCCGCTTCATCGCCACCCGCGCCCGCGCGGATTTCCACAAAGCAGTTATATTCATCATCAGGATCTTTTGGAAGTAACAACAATTGCAATTGTTGCTCTAGCTCTTCATTGCGCTCTTTAGCTTCTTTTAGCTCTTCTTGAGCCATCTCTTTCATTTCAGGATCATCTAACAGCATTTGGGCTGTTTCGATATCATCCTGAACGGTGCGCCACGCAGTAAAACACTTCGCGACATCCGTTAATTGAGCATATTCTTTTGATAAAGCACGAAAACGGTCTTGATCAGCAATCACACCCGCATCAGCAAGGTGCGCTTCAATTTCTTCGTAGCGTTCTTGTAATGCTTCTAGTTTTGCGACAATAGAAGGCTTCATTCGTTATATCAGACCTATGATTAAAAAGTGGTTATTGATGGTCCAGCCCTAGGCTGTCCCTAAGTAGATTTAGACGCTCAACATCCCCATTTCCCGCAGCTTGCTGCAAAGATTTAGTCGGAGCGTGGATCAGGCGGTTGGTTAACTGTTGTGATAGCTGCATAATCACTTGCTCAGGGTTGGCACCTTGGGCAATGGCTGCAAGTGCTTTTTCGGTCATGCTTGCCCGAATTGCTTCCGCCTGCTCTCTGTATTCGCGAATTGTAGAGACTCCGGCTTGTGAGCGCAACCAATCCATAAAATGACCGCTTTCTTGCTCAACAATAAATTCCGCTTCAACCGCGGCAGCTTTACGTTGCGCCAAGTTTTGGGCAATGATGGATTCCAGATCATCAACAGTGTAGAGATAAACATCTCTGAGTTTTTCTACATCCTGCTCGATATCACGAGGAACTGCGATATCAATCAATAACATAGGTTTACTACGGCGTGCTTTCATCGCACGTTCGACCATCCCTTTACCAATAATTGGCAGCGGGCTAGCCGTTGAACTAATCACAATATCCGCTTCAGCTAAACGGTTATCAATATCGGCTAATGAGATAACTTGCGCGTTCACTTCTTTGGCGAGAAGTTCAGCACGTTCTAGCGTTCGGTTAGCTATCATCATTTTTTGCACGCCATGCTCACGCAAATGACGTGCGACTAATTCGATGGTTTCCCCTGCCCCGACTAACAAGATATTCAAATGTTTGAGTGATTCGAAAATCTGTCTCGCCAGTGTACAAGCCGCAAAAGCGACAGAGACCGCATTCGCACCGATATCAGTTTCGGTTCGCACACGTTTAGCCACAGAAAACGATTTTTGGAATAAGCGCTCTAATTCGCTAGATAGAGAATGATTATCTTGTGAAAGCGCAAACGCCTTTTTCACTTGACCGAGAATTTGAGGCTCACCAAGAACCAGCGAATCTAACCCACTTGCTACGCGCATAAGATGGCTGACTGCGCGCGCATCTTGGTGCCAATAGAGACTAGGTTGCAGATCTTTGGCGGTGATCCCGTGAAAATCACATAACCATTTAGTTAACTGTTCCTGCGCTTTTTCTTGAGACTCAAGGCTGAGATACAGTTCAGTTCGGTTACAGGTAGACAGCACAACGCCGCCACTCACTTGAGGTTGTTTCAGTAACTCCTCAAGTGCGTGGTCGATTTTTTCAGGACCAAAAGCGACTTGCTCACGCAAAGCCACTGGTGCTGTTTTATGATTAATGCCTAAGGCTAATAGGGTCATTGTGCTTACGACTTACTCACATTGCTCACATTGCTAATTTATTTGTCAGAATGATGCTAGTATTTAGCTCATTACTGCGATTTATATTCGTATATTGTAGATGATTAACGCGTCTGTTTCTACGGGTAGCCTATCATCAACAATCAGAAAGATGATGCACACCAAAATTTACGTTGATTATCGGACTGTCTGATATCAATATCAATAAGATGCATCAAGGATGCCGCTATTTGGCACAGAAAGCAAATTCCCTACTTTTGAGTAGGTTTTCATTGATAACCACTACAGATTAGCGCAATATTCCTGAAAATTACCTTTTGAGAACCGATATGCAACTTTCTTCAGCTCTGTCGTTTATGCGCCCAGCCAGAAATTTTTGGCGATTAATGCCCCTTTCCTGCTTGCTGCTGACTGCCTGTGTGACTACCTCTCAAGACACCACGAAAGGCACTTCATCCTCAACGGATGCGCAGTGGACAGCCCATCAATCGCAAGTGGTTGAACTGCGTGACTATCAAACTCGTGGCTCCTTTGTGTACATTGGCGGTCAAGGTACCGGAACAGAAACCAAAACTTACGCGAAGTTTTTCTGGCAGCAATATACCCCAGAAAAATACCGTTTATTACTGACTAACCCATTAGGCACGCGTGAACTGGAACTCAGTGTAGAGCCTGATTTAACCAAATTAACGACTAAAGATGGGCAAACTCACATGAGTGATGTGCCGAGTGAGTTAATTTATCAGTTAACAGGCATGGATATTCCTATTGACGATCTCACCGCTTGGTTGGTCGGCTCACCGGGACGCGCCACTGAATACACTCTCGATAGCAACCACCTGCTCAAATCCGTGACGTTTAAAATCAATGGCGAAACATGGAAATTGGATTATCTCTCTTACGATACCAAAACCTCGCCAATGCTGCCGAACCACATGGAGCTGAAGCAAGGGGATAAAGTCATCAAGTTAAAAATGGATAGTTGGACACTGAAAAAATGACGTTAACGTGGCCATCACCGGCAAAATTGAATCTTTTTTTGTACATTACTGGGCAGCGAGCTGATGGTTATCATGAGCTACAGACTCTGTTTCAATTTTTAGATTATGGTGATGAAATCACCTTTACCACGCGTTCGGATGATCAGATTAATTTGCTCACCCCGATGCCGGGTGTAGATGTTGAAAAAAACTTAATTATTCGTGCCGCCAAAAGCTTGCAAACCTATTGTCGCGAAACCTTCAATCATCAAGGGGCGTTAGGTGCGGATATTCGCATCAACAAAGTGCTGCCGATGGGCGGTGGAATTGGCGGCGGATCATCAAATGCGGCGACAACGCTGATTGCGCTTAACGAGCATTGGGGAACTCACGTTTCTGATGAGGTCTTAGCCGAATTAGGTAAACACCTCGGTGCCGATGTCCCCGTTTTTGTTCGCGGTCATGCTGCCTTTGCCGAAGGCATTGGCGAAATTTTAACACCCGCAGAACCAAAAGAGCGTTGGTATTTAGTCGCACACCCCGGAATTGAAATCTCAACCCCGATGATCTTCACAGATCCAGAATTAAATAGAAATTCTCCAAAACGCTCTTTAGCCGCATTATTACTGGCTCCGTATGCAAATGACTGTGAACCGATCGCAAGAAAACGTTTTCGTGAGGTTGAACAGCTCGTTTCTTGGCTGTTAGAATATGCTCCGTCTCGCCTAACAGGAACAGGCGCTTGTGTGTTTTCTGAATTTGAAACCCAAGCGGATGCCCTGAAGGTGTTAAATAAATCCCCATCGTGGGTGCAAGGATTCGTCGCTCAAGGAGCGAATGTTTCTCCTGTGCACAAATTCCGCGCTGGGATAACCCGTGTATTGCACCGATAGTAATGACTTATCCATCATGCTGTTGGTCAACAATATCTCTCTGGACGCAAGCCTGAGGTTTTTCTCGTGCCCGATATGAAGCTTTTTGCTGGTAACGCTACACCGGAACTAGCACAACGTGTTGCTAACCGCCTTTACACTAATCTTGGAGACGCGGCTGTTGGTCGTTTTAGCGACGGCGAAGTCAGTGTTCAAATTAATGAAAATGTTCGCGGTGGTGATATTTTTATCATCCAGTCAACTTGCGCACCAACCAATGACAACCTGATGGAACTCGTTGTTATGGTCGATGCCCTGCGCCGTGCATCTGCTGGTCGTATTACCGCTGTTATCCCTTACTTCGGTTATGCAAGACAGGATCGTCGCGTACGTTCTGCCCGTGTACCAATCACCGCTAAAGTTGTTGCCGATTTTCTGTCAAGTGTGGGTGTTGACCGTGTTCTTACTGTTGACTTACACGCAGAGCAGATCCAGGGCTTCTTTGATGTTCCTGTAGATAACGTATTTGGTAGCCCAATCCTTCTGGAAGATATGTTGCAGAAAGATTTAGAAAACCCAATCGTTGTTTCTCCAGACATCGGCGGCGTCGTTCGTGCTAGAGCAATCGCGAAATTACTGAACGATACTGATATGGCAATCATTGACAAACGTCGCCCACGCGCAAACGTTTCTCAAGTCATGCACATCATCGGTGACGTTTCTGGTCGTGACTGTATCTTAGTTGACGATATGATTGATACTGGTGGCACACTGTGTAAAGCAGCTGAAGCGCTGAAAGAACGCGGTGCTAAGCGTGTATTCGCTTATGCAACTCACCCTATCTTCTCAGGTAATGCTGTAGACAACATCAAAAACTCTGTGATTGATGAAGTCATTGTTTGTGACACAATTCCTCTTTCTCCTGAAATCAAGGCGCTGAACAAAGTTCGCACCCTGACCCTTTCAGGCATGCTGGCCGAAGCTATTCGCCGTATCAGCAATGAAGAGTCAATTTCTGCGATGTTCGAGCACTAATTCTAAAGCGGGGTCTTAATGACCCCGTTTTAACATCCTAGTTTCAGTCGTTTTTCATGAAATTATTGAGACGGGAAATGTGCTTTATCGCACCACATGCATTGTGGTCACGATACAAAAATTTATAAGTAGCGCCCCTACTGTTGTTCATCAACCGTAGGGGCTTTATTTTTTGAGCCGCTTCGCTTTACATGGTTTTAGACAAAAAATAAGAGTGAAATCATTGATATCGAATTTCACTCTTATTTAGATTTTATCTATTTTCAATAATACACTTCTGTTCATCTCTATTGATAAACTTCAAATGAACTTCAGCCTAACCCGTTATGGGTAGCGGTGGTTATCGTTACGGGAATGAAATTGACGTTTCACCAAACAGTAACGGTCTTCCACTTTCTCTTTACCGCCCATTCTTGCGCCCACTAACCAAACCAACGCACCGATAAAGATCCCAAACAGTGAGCCATTGATGATGTCATCGGACAACCCTAAATCAACAATATGAGAAAACAGGTTTAAACCGATGCTTCCTCCCATCACCACCATACCCAAACCCATCAAGCCATTACCAATGAGAGTAACCATTTTCCGTTTCATATCTACCTCCAATATCAGTAAACTGATACGCAAGCATTGAAGAAAAGTTCGATAAAACTTTATATTTATGTAAAGAGTATAGCTCTTTAAGTAAAATTATTTGCGATAAGCTTCACATGTATAGAAGAGTTTAAGGATATCTACTCAAAAAGTGCTTTTTATCAATTTAACAACTGATGATAGTATTGACGAATAATTCATAAACTAATTATCACTAGCGCAATCTTATCAATGACAATTTTGTACATCCACCCCGACACGAGGTAAACTAGTCGCCAATTTCTATACATTGACAGTGAAAAAGTCCCCGTGAGTAAAATAAAATTAATTGTTGGATTAGCCAATCCGGGCGCTGAATATGCGCAAACCCGCCATAACGCTGGTGCGTGGTATGTTGATTTATTGGCACAACGCCATAACCAATCGTTAAAGGAAGAGCCTAAATTTTTTGGTTATACGGCTCGCATCAATCTTAATGGCAATGATATTCGCTTGCTGGTTCCAACCACCTTTATGAACTTGAGCGGTAAATCCGTCGCAGCAGTGGCCAATTTTTATCGCATTAATCCGGATGAAATTTTAGTCGCCCATGATGAACTCGATTTACCACCGGGTGTTGCCAAAATGAAACTCGGTGGCAGTAACGGCGGACATAACGGCTTAAAAGATATTCAAAGTAAATTTGCCAATAACCCGAACTTTTACCGCTTACGTATTGGTATTGGGCACCCAGGCGATAAAAATAAAGTTGTTGGTTTCGTGTTAGGCAAGCCACCGCTGTCAGAACAGAAGCTTATTGATGATGCGATTGATGAATCTGTGCGCTGCACGGACATTCTGTTATCCGACGGAATGGACAAAGCTATCAATCGCTTACATGGTTTTAAAGCCACAGCCTAAGAGTTGATTTCATCAAACACGAGTTTTTGTGTATAATCAGCGCCAATTTTCTAAACATTAGGGGCAGCACTCGCCTGCCCCCGCTATTAAGGTGAGAAACATATGGGTTTTAAATGCGGTATCGTTGGTCTGCCTAACGTGGGTAAATCCACTCTGTTTAATGCATTGACCAAAGCCGGCATCGAAGCAGCCAACTTCCCTTTCTGTACAATTGAACCAAACACGGGTGTTGTGCCAATGCCAGACCCACGTCTTGATCAATTAGCTGAAATTGTGAAGCCTCAGCGCATCCTGCCAACCACGATGGAATTCGTTGATATCGCGGGTCTGGTAAAAGGCGCATCAAAAGGTGAAGGTCTTGGTAACCAATTCCTGACTAACATCCGTGAAACGGAAGCGATTGGTCACGTTGTTCGTTGTTTTGAAAATGACAATATCATCCACGTTGCTGGCCAAGTTGACCCAGCCGCTGATATCGAAGTGATCAACACTGAATTAGCACTGTCTGACTTAGATACTTGTGAACGCGCTATTCACCGCGTACAAAAACGTGCAAAAGGCGGCGATAAAGACGCAAAAGCGGAATTAGAAGCGCTGGAAAAATGCCTGCCACACTTAGAACAAGCTGGCATGCTGCGTTCACTAGATTTAACCGCTGAAGATAAAGCCGCAATCCGTTATTTAAGCTTCTTAACCCTGAAGCCAACCATGTACATTGCTAACGTCAATGAAGATGGTTTTGAAAATAACCCATATTTAGACAAAGTCTACGAAATCGCTAAAGCCGAAGGTTCTGTTGTTGTGCCTGTTTGTGCGGCTATCGAGTCTGATATCGCTGAGCTGGATGATGAAGAGCGCGATGAGTTTATGGCTGATTTAGGTATTGAAGAGCCAGGTCTGAACCGTGTGATCCGCGCAGGTTACGAATTATTAAACCTGCAAACTTATTTCACCGCTGGTGTGAAAGAAGTGCGTGCATGGACTATCCCTGTTGGCGCAACTGCTCCACAAGCAGCCGGTAAAATCCACACTGACTTCGAAAAAGGCTTTATCCGCGCACAAACTATCGCATTCGAAGATTTCATCAAATTCCGTGGTGAACAAGGCGCGAAAGAAGCCGGTAAAATGCGTGCAGAAGGTAAAGATTACATCGTTAAAGATGGTGATGTGTTGAACTTCTTGTTTAACGTGTAAATAATTAACATTTTTTGTATACCTTTAACCACCCGTCTCATGGGTGGTTAATTTTAATCTCACCAACTACATACCTAACTGAATTTAAATAGTACGATTCTCTTATGTTTTAAACCAATTAATTTGAAATTCGTATTGTAAATATATCTACATTCTATCTCGAGTTTTTGTCTTGATTTCTTTAATTTAACGTATTTAGTCTTTTCTCTTCTTTCAATAAATAGCATATTCAGCTTAAAAAATAGATTACATATAGTTATTAATGCAATTAATAATTAATGAACTTATAATAAACATCATCAATAAAATTTAATACGATGTTAAAAAGGCACCTAAATGTTAATCTATGTGAATCAATTAGAGCTTATAGGGAAAAACAGCTCAGAAACTGCTTTTAAAACAATATCTGGTTGGTTAAAAAGTGTAACTAAAAGACACTTTACAGTTGATAACTTAAAGAGCGGTGAAGAATTTAAAGTTGACCAAGCAATGGTAAGAAGTTACGTTGCAGTAGATAAACAGCCTTTTCTATATTCAATATTACTTACTCATCCAGACCATACTGTAAATGGAAGATATTGGGATACTGAAATTGGAATTAGAACGTCTGATGATTCTACTACTATTTCTATATTGCTAGAAACTAGAGATATGAGCACATTAGTAAAAGAAATCCCTTCATCTACAAAACCAAGGTTAGTAAATTTTTTACAGAAAAACGCTCAGTTACATCATGACACTCCTGGTTTAAAAGTTTTTAGCTTTGAAAACTCTTCAGTATCATTTAATGCATTAAAACATGAAATTTATAGGGAGAATAGAGATTACCCTCTAGTAATTATCAGTAATTTAAATGATAGTAATAAACCACTTATTAATCCCCATAAATTACAAGAACAGCTTCTTGGTTTAGCCCAAGTCATCTATTCTGAAGAGAAAATTAATAGTAGGAGCATGTCTTCCGTCTTAACTCCAAGATATTCAGCATGGGATGGTGCTATTAATATTATTTACCCCTGCTTTGGTAATGATACATGTTATAACAAACTTTTATCGAAAGCCTTTATTAATAATGAGAATGAATCAGGAATAAATGTGATGCATTTAATCCTTTCACACATAACTCATATAACTAATGGTTTCAATAAAAAACAACACTTTAGCCCTAGAGATGTTAGGGCAAAACGTCAAAAAGACCAACGAGTGTTGCTTAAAGAACGTTTTGATAAATTAACAAAAGACAATGATTTTCAAGATCTTGCTGAGCAAGCATTTGATCAATTAGAAGAACAAGAAAATATTATTGAACAACTAAAAGAGAAGCATGAGAAAGAACTATACGATGCTCTGCATAAAAATATTATGTTACAAGATGAGTTTGACGATTTAACTATGCGTCATAATATCCTAGATCAACGTTTCAAAGAACAAAAACAAAGTAATAATAAACGAGGTAAATTACTACTAGCTCATGGTGATGAAAAAGAGCATTACAGAGGTGAGATATCAGATCATATCCTTGATATATTAAAAACACATTTAGATAGTGTCAAAGCAAATACGCGAAAACAGCATTTATTGCAAGATGTGATTAAAAACAATAAAATTGATGGCTTAAATAAAGCATATTTAGAAAAATGCAAAGCTATATTCAATAATTACGATGGCATCACCCCGAGAATTAAAAGTGAACTAAGAAAAATGGGGATGGAAATCATTGAAGATGGAAATCACAATCATTTAAGATTTATTGATGATACAAGATACCAAGTTACTTTTGCAAAAACACCTAGTGATAAGCGTGTCGGTAGCAATATACCTCGAGATATTAAATCGATGTTATTATAGCATTCTTCATATCAGATGATATTTTTATATTAAAGTATCTTATTTCACCATTATTAGTTGTCAGCTTAATTTTTTTAAAAAGTTGACAACTATAACTAGAAGAAAATTTTTATTTTAGCAAAAATAATATATTTTTATATTTTTATATTTTTATATTTTTATATTTTTATATTTTTATATTTTTATATTTTAACTTATTGATTATTAATTAATACACCACTAAAAATTTCAACTATTTTTAATAGGTCTAACAAAATAGTCAGTTTAAGCGCTTAGGTGCCTAACTTTGATTATTACCGCACGAAAAAATACACTAGCACTTAATTTTATCTCACTATTTCAAATAAATAGACATTTGAAATATTCGTAGAGTGACGAGACCAAAAGTTGATGATAGTGTATTCTGTACCAATTTTGTTATACTTAATAAATAAGTATAACATCAAAAAAATAATTTACTTGTTACTTAAAGAATAAGACCTATTTACCTTAGTCTTATCAAGATTTTATTGTGAATATTATCACCATGATTTTTATATTATTTACAGTCTATATGCATGAAAGTTAAAATATTTCTAATTTCAAATAACCTCTCTATTATTCAATTCATCACATCATTTTTACACTAACCTTTGTTTCTCGCGCAGATGGCGTAAATAAAACAATCAGCGAAAAAATGAGCTGAATAGCCATAAAAATCATCAAGAAACTAGACTGATTGATAAACGTTAGTGGCGTGATAAACAATGATGAACACGTAAAGATAAGCGCAATGACCAATGGATATTTAATGCCAATATCCCGAATTCGTTGCGTAAGAATAAGTGAGAAAATATATATTTGAACAGCCGCTGATACTAATTCCATTAGTCCAAACAAGCTAAAAGAAAATTGGTAATAAAAATTACTTTTAAACACTAATTCAGCATCTTCGGGATGTGAATCCAAATACCATTGATAGACTAATACCTGAATGATACTCAGAACGATTATCCAAAAAATTTCCGCGCCTAAGAAAGATAATCTTGCTCGTCTTTTATATTTCCATTGATAAATTAGTTTTGATTGCATGGTAAATCCCTTCACATGTTAAAAAATACTGATTTTCTTAGTTTTTACTCTCATCTCTTTGAATTGGTAATGCCAATCCAGTAACAAAAAAAAGCAAAAAGACCAGTAACATATTCATATAGTCGGTAACGCCATTTTTTTGCGTGATTTTAGGTTTAGCTTCTCCATCCTCATATTCATCTGTGATCGCAAATTTACCTTGGTACAGTTTATCCAAGACATTTAATGCATTCTCTAACTCGCATTTTGGTACCAATAATTTAACGCCACCAATAGCTTGGGCATACATTTGGTTATTCCAGACTATGTTTTCGTCTAATAATAGAGAATCAATTCCTTCAGAGTTGAGCAAACCCGCATCTATTCTTGCTTCTAGAGGAGAAAGGTACTGTGACAGTAATATGTATTGAGCCCGAGTCGGATGGATATACCACATTACAACCTCCCTGCAGGATCGATTTTAGCGAATAGTCTAGAATAATCGATTTATCAGAATCGATGAACAAGTCTTATCCTAAATTGTTCATTCAAAATATGATCCCATCATAATAGGACTAATGATTCACTATAGTACTAACCCCGCCCATTCTTATGCGCCACTATGTCTGCCATAATCGCTAACGCAATCTCTGGTGGAGTTTTACTGCCAATTGGAATACCGATAGGCGCATGGATCTGGTCTAGCATTTCAAGCGTTAATCCCCCTGAGTTTAATAAACGCTCTCGCCGCTTGGCACTGGTTCGGGTTGATCCCATTGCGCCAATATAAAATGCAGATGTGTTTACTGCTTCCATTAATGTTAAATCATCAATACGAGGGTCGTGAGTCAAAGACACAATAGCGGTATTAGATGCGCTTGGATTCTCTTCTAAAAATCGGGCAGGGAATATTTTTTTAATCTCAACTTGTTCAGCAATTTGCCCAGCAAAACGTAACAATTCGTCATCGCGATGCTCACAAAGAATAACTTCAAAACCTAATGTGACTGCGAAATTAGCACAGTAAACGCCGACATTAGAGATACCCGCAATAATCAGTTTGGGTGGCGCCATGATATAAAACTGGATCTCATCGCCATTGCGCTCAATATGGGTGGGATGTTGTGAGTTTGGCACCGTCGTGATTTCACTTCGCAGGGGGAGTGTCAGTTTTTTGATGATGGCGGTATAACCGAGCAGTGCTGTTTGAATCTGTGAGAGGTATTGATGAGAATGCGGGTTACAGGGTAAATATTCGATCAGAACATCTAAACTCCCTTCACAAGGTAAATTGACTTTGGCTTCCACCCCGCCCTGACCATAGCGAACAACTTGGCTATCTTTTAAATAATGACCTTGCTGAATTCGTTGCAAAAAATCCTCTTCAATACAGCCGCCAGACAGAGAACCTACATACATCCCATCTCCTTTAGCGACCAATAAAGAGCCGGGGCTTCGCGGCGATGAACCATACGTATTCAGCACAGTGCATAACCAGACTGGCTCATCCGTTGCCCACTTAATTGCTTGAGAAATCACGAAAACATCTTCACGTAGCATATTCAGTCCCTATTGATTTTTATTCTTAGTTTTTATTCGGAAGATAATCAATATCTTTAATGACATTCTCATCATTTATCTGCATTTCGTAAACCAATTGATGATGTAATATTGATTTTGCGCCATCATCGCCCGATAAATTAAGCAAGTTTTGTCGATATTTTTCTGATATTCCGACAGGATGCCCCGGTATGTTTTTATATACAGGTCGTACTAATGAATAATTTTTTAATTCGTTCGCAACTCGAATAAATATTTCGTGAGAAATATATGGCATATCCCCCAACTGAATTAACCAACCACTCCAATTAGAGGTATTTTTTACGCCTAACGCAATCGATTCCCCTAGCCCATGGCTATTTAATACGGAAAATGGAATATTAAAATGTAAACAATTGTTAATGACACTCACATTATCAGCGCGAGTGACCACATGAATAGGCAGTTCACTATTCATTGAATTTACAAGCGTTTTTTCGAACACAGTTTGTTGGTCAATTCGATAATTTAATTTACTTCCTTCACCACCAGCACGTTGAAAACGCTCACTTTTTCCTGCTGCCAATATTAATATACCTATATTCATGGTTTACATTATACATAATTAATTTTATTGTTTATATTATAAATAATAATATGCAGATTATGCTAATCGTCATCATTTTTATTATCCATCCAATTCTACTCATATTTCGATAGAAAATTATTGGATATATAAATATTTATATTACGAAACTAGCAATGAAATAAAAAATAATAATTGAAGCAATGAAAATAAGTGTAAGGGTATATTATGAGCAATAACCATGTCGGACTATCCCGCAGACACTTTATCAAATGTGCTGTTGTTGCGGGGATCTCTTGTTATATCGCCCCTTTGTATAGCCGAGCTTTTGATGTGCTATTCGAGGAAAAAATTCTTCAGGCTCCCGACTGGAACCCTGTCGATAAAAAAATCAAATTCCGAATTGATGGCTATGCCAAAGTGCAAGGTGAAAAAGTCTTTGCAAGAGATATTCGAGCCCGCGATATCCCTCACTGGCCCAAACAACAAGGGCACGCCTTTCTTCTACGTGTCACCCAAGCCGATAAAATCTACGAAGGTTTTAATCTCGAACGACTTAATGATGGCTTAATGCCTGACCGTATTGTTACCGCCAGTGATTTAGAAAAAGATGGCGTCGCCTTCCCGGAGTTCTATGGTGAAGATTTACTATTACCGACAGGAAAAACCCCTGCTTACTTAGGGCAAGCCGTCGCGTTACTGATTTATCATGATTTTGCCAAATTTAACTTCGCTAAAGAGACACTCAAATTCCACGATGATGTCATCCAATATGGTGCTTATACGGGACCATTACTGCGAGATCCTTGGGGAACTTATCGTGGGGTTCGTATCGGCGGAGAAACACCATTCTCACCTGATACATACTCCAGCATGAAAGATATGCCTATCTCCCCGATTGGTATGAAAAAGCATCTCCCAATCTGGCCTGAAGGTCGTGAAGGTGGAAAGCTTGATCAAGAAGGCATGTATTATGCGGATGAACTCGCAAAACAGTTAGAAAATCCGCCAGAAGATTGGCTGGTTATCAAGCGTAAATACTTCTCGCAATCTATTGATACCTCAGCGCTCGAACCCGATAACGCCAATGGCTGGTATGATGCAAAAACACAATCTTTTCATTTAGTGATCCCAACCCAATCCCCGCAAGAAGTGGCCGCATCACTGCCTGAAATGCTCGCAAAATCCAAATTCCCGATAAAGCAAATATTCTTACATCCATGCTTTACGGTGGGTTATGGCTCGAAAGATCACACCCCATTCCCTTATTATGGTGCGATGGCAACTCTGTATGGTGATGGCGTTCCGATCCGTTTAGCCAACGACCGTTATGAACAGTTCCAATCCACCATCAAACGCCATGCGTTTGACATGGACTACACCCTCGCAGTCAATAAGAAAACCCATAAAATTGAAGCACTTTCCGCCTCATTTATTGGGGATGGCGGTGGTCGATGTAACTTTACACCTTCCGTTGTAATGGTTGCGGCCACCGGCGCCCAAGCCATCTACTATATTCCTCGCAGTGATTTATCTGCGGTGGGTATCGCTTCTCGTGCGGTTGATGCGGGATCTGCCCGTGGTTATGGTACGTTACAGGCTATGGCTGCCACTGACATGATCATGGAAGAAGCTGCAAAATTACTCAAGGCCGACCCTATTGAGTTTCGCCTGAATAACATCATCAAGTCAGGAATGAAGAATACCCAAGGGGCGATCCCCGGTGGTGCAATTCGCGCAGATGAAGTGCTAAGCCGTTGCGCTGAGCATCCAATGTGGAAAGAAAGAGCGAAACGTAAAGCCGACTTTGAAGCTAAAAATGCAGGCAAACTATTTGGTACCGGCATTTCTTGCGTTCAAAAAGACTTCGGTACAGGTGCTGAATCCTCCTTTGCGCGCGTTGAACTCACGCCTGAAGGAAAAATAGCCATTTATCATAGTGGTGCAGAGATTGGTACGGGGATGTCCACATCCCAAGCCGTAGTTTGTGCCAAGTGGTTAGGTAAACCTGCGGAAGAAGCCCATTTCTCAGTTGTAGATTGGTCAGTTCTGCCGATGATTTCGACAGGAAACCCATTTGCGATGGCGCAAGATGAACAAGAGCGCCTCGCCACTAACCCGCTCTGGACACCAAATTACTGCTCTCCAGCCAGTGCCAGTAACTCCGCTTATTATTTCACCCACAGTACGGAAGAAGCCGCTCGATTAGTCTTTGAATATGGTTTGTGGCCAGCGGCAATGTCAATTTGGCAAGAAGGCATTGGTGGTGGGCAAGCAGCGCCGCTCGTGGTTCGTCGTGAAGATGCCCGTTGGGTTGCCAATGGTCTCACCGCTGATGGGCTAGAAGTGCTTAGCTTACAACGCTTAATCGACCGTACATTTGAGATGGGTGGTTTAACTGGCGCAGTTTGCCATGTCTTTAACCGCTGGGAATGGGCTGAAGCTGATTTCAAAATTAATGATGAAACCCGCCGCCTTCCTGTTGATGGTCTTTCCCTACGTTTTGCAAATAAAGATTATCAAGTGTGGCATCGCCAAAAAGCGTATTACCCTGATACTCAACGAAACAATGCTGGCGTTACCTATTACAGCGCCGTCGCTACCTTATCTGAACTTGCCATTGATAAGGCCACCGGTCATGTCGAATTACTCGACCACCATACCGTGGTTGAATGCGGAAACTTAATTGTTCCTCAACTGGTTTCAGGGCAAATTCAAGGTGGATTAGCGATGGGCATTGGTCACGCGCTCCATGAATATTTACCTCTCTACGAAGATGGACCCGGAAATGGAACGTGGAACTTTAACCGTTACCACTTACCCCTCGCAAATGATGTTGCGGTTTGGAAACAAACTAGCGAAATCCTGCCGGGGTTATCCGATACCGACCCACCAAAAGGGGTCGCTGAAGTTGTTATGATCCCTGTCGTTTCTTCCATCGTCAATGCGATTGCTGATGCAACGGGGCACCATTTCTTGAGTCTGCCTGTTCGTCCTAACGATATTCTAGAGGTATTATCATGAGCCTAAATTTTCTACCACTCACCATCAACATTAACGGTCAACAATATGGACCGATGGATGTTCCTGAAGGTCTCATGATGATTGATTTTCTTCATGAGTATGTTGACCTCACGGGATCACGACTTGGCTGCGGTCAAGGTATTTGCCACGCTTGTGTGGTGATTTTGGATAACCCATCAGGCACTAGTGAAGAAGTTCGGACCTGCATTACAGGCGCACACTTTTTCAACAACAAAAGCATTCGTACCATCGAAGGGGCTGCCACCAAAGAAGAAAATGGTGACGTTAAATTATCCCCTGTACAAGAAGCGTTTATCGACCACTTTAGTTTCCAATGTGGTTACTGCACCCCAGGCTTTGTCAATGCGGCGACAATTTTCGTTGAAGAATTGCAACGCAACCCGATTGCCGAGGAAGAGCTAGAAGAAGCCATCAAAACGGCTTTAAATAATCACATTTGCCGCTGTACGGGTTATGTTCGTTATTATGAAGCAGTGCGTGATGTGGTGATGAGTACTCCGGGACTAATCAAGGAGACGATAAAATGATCAAACGTATTATTTTATGGTTGATAGCGATAGCTATCGTCGTCTGGGCGATTCTGTATTGGTATGAGAGTCGCAAACCAGACGGCCCTGTACAAAAAGTCACCGCGAGTGCCGAGCAAATTGAGCGTGGTCGTTACTTAACGCTTGCCGGTGACTGTGCAGCATGTCACACCAGCGCAAACGACGCACCTTTAGCGGGCGGTTTTCCTCTCGATACGCCTTTTGGCACTATTTATAGTAGTAACTTAACGCCTTCTGCTGACTATGGGATTGGCCGTTGGACAAAAGAAGAGTTCCATAAAGCATTAACTGAGGGTGTTTCGCCACCAAGCAAAAACCTCTACCCTGCGATGCCATATACCTCCTATAAAGGGATAACTCGCAGTGATTCTGACGCTATCTACAGCTATTTAATGAGTCGCCCAGCGGTTGATGTCGCACCACCAGAAAACTCACTGCCTTTCCCATTAAACCAACGCATGGCGATGATTGGCTGGAACCTATTATTTTTCAATGATAAACCATTGCCGAATAGCTCCCAAGGCAGTTCTCCAGAATGGGAACGCGGAAAGTATTTAGTCAATGTGCTTGAACACTGCTCTGAATGCCACACTCCAAGAGGCGCACTCGGCGAAATGGAGCTAGATAAGTATATGAAAGGCGGCGCATTAGGCCGTTTCACTGCTCCTGACATTACCCCTGAAGCACTGGCTGCCCGTGGTTGGACAAAAGAAGATCTCCAGCAATTCTTTATGACTGGATTAGCACCGCAAGGTTCAGCCTACAGCGATATGCACCCTGTTATTTACCTCAGCACGCAACATTTAACCCCGGAAGATAATAAGGCCATTGCGACCTACCTAATGGGTGATAATCCACCAGCTACATTACCGCTCAAAATGGGTGATGGTAACGCAGCAGGTAAACAGGTTTATCTGGAAAGTTGCTCAGGTTGCCACTCCTATGATGGCAGCGGTAAACCTAATGTGGCAGTGGCGATGAAAGGTAATTCGACCCTGCGTGATGTGGACAGTACCAATCTCATTAATGCCGTATTAGATGGTTTGCCGGAGCAAGCGTTCCCAAATAACCAAAACATGCAAAGTATGCCAGGTTTCGCCGACAAGCTTAATGACCAACAAATCGCGGATTTGGTCAACTTCCTGCGCGTTCAATGGGGCGGACAAGCTGGTGATGTGACTCCAGAACAAGTTAAAGCCCTGCGTAAATAAACCATTTTGCTCTTCTTAATAAAGGCTTACCGAGATTATTCGGTAAGCCTTATTTTATAAAACTTGTTCTCTCCTAATCTTACCATTCTCTATTATTTCCTTGCCCTTATTTCAGGATTTAAAAACCAATGAATGGTCGAATTCTTGGCAAGAAACAATGCTAATGTAATAGTAAAAAGAGTCAGTAAAATTAAAAGTGGAAAACCCGCTTCAATGTGAAATGAGTTTAACCCAGTCAATAGTAAGAAACAGATAATTGGATGAATTAAATACACCCCTAATGCGTTATTGGCTATTTTCACAAATCGCTCAGTCGATAATGCAATACAAATCACCGCAATAGAAATTAACACGCCCATTAGAAATACAAAAACATGTTCAAAGAAATGATAAGCAAGTTGATTTTCACCTAAAATCTTTATTAACTCAGACTCAATCCCTGCGGGGATGTAAATATATATCACAACCAAGGCGATTACTGCAGATACGATAAAAAATACATTTTGTCTGAGCCAAGCTATTTTTCTATCATCACAAAAGTAAGCCATAACAAAGAATGGAAAATACTGGGAAATCGCTAAAAAACCAGTAACATCCGACAAGTATATCTTAGAAAAAAACGCAATAATGATGGATAACAGCAAGGTGACAGTCACTCCCCCGACATTATTCTTTATAAATGAGGGCAGTAATAAAAAAACGGCTTGCCATATCGGTACCGCTAAGAAAAACCAAACACCATTTTGAGGGAACAGTAAATATTCTTCGATAGTTAATCGATTTGTAAAATAAAGCGGGATCGCATCTATCGTTTGAAATGTGAAATAGATAATTAAAGGTGGGATTAAATGGGCTCGCAAACCTTGCCATAAAATTCCTTTGCTTAAATATGCCGCGATAAAGACAAACATCGGGATTAATACCCAATCAAAGACTTCAATCAATATTGAATAATCGGATTTCACAGCTGGATTAACATTTAAATAAAAATTAAAGACAATTAAAGAACTCAATATTAATTTTAATGTTTGCCAGTTCGGTAAAGGCCGATTTTTTACCTGAATAGCAAGAGTTCCATCACGCATATTTCACCCTGTATTATCATTATTCGATTAGCACCCTCGTGCTTTAAAACTACTCCCCTAATTTAACAAACGTCATAGTAATAATCTAATCCTTGCGGAAAGTCCTAGCAAATTTTTCCATCTATCTGCCACATTCGTGCATTTCGTCTAGTATTGATAACATATCAAACTAACCAAGATAGGATTTTCCTGTGAATCATGTTGTAAAAAATCCCGAAGATATACCCTTATCCTTTGAATTTGCATGGAATCACCATGATATGGACGCCTTTGGTGAGCTGTTTCATGCTAATGCCACGTTTGTAAATCGATTTGGACATTATGTAAAAGGTATCAATGAAATTATCGAAATGCATATCCCCCTTCACAAAACTATCTATCGTAACTCAACCATGAAGAATGAGCTTATCGATATTATTTCCTTAAGCGAAGAGAGTGTAATTGTTCATTTTTGGAGTCGATTATCGGCTGGAGACGCGCACCCTATTGGTCCGCATAAAGTTGATACAGTCATTATGGCGGTTCTAACCAAGCAAAATGATGCATGGCAAATCCGCGCACTGGAAAATGTAGCTTTGGTTAACCCGAGAACAGGCCATATCAAGCTGAGAGATGTGGAATAGAAACGCTCAATTGGCGTTTAAATTAACGTAATTGTAGGGTTACAGAAGCAACAAGCTTGAGTAGCCCCATATCCCTGCTTTTTCGCATTTTTGATAGCGTGATTTACGTGCATAAAATTCCCAAGATATTCTCTTTGAATAGTTGGCATCACTATAAGCGCTCATAATTTGAGCGCTTATAGACTTTTATGTAAAAGCCAAAATTCTAATTTTCTTTAATCATATTTAATGTTTCATCAATTACATGACAAAGATCCGAAAATGCATTCTCATAGCTAGTATACTTCCACCCATACCACCATTCTGATAATTTAAATCCACCATCTAAAATAATTGTACTTATCTTTTTCATTTCAGCATTTAGATTGTTATCTTCTGTGAAATGTTTCCCTAATCCAAAATAAATAGAACTATTATTTTTCTCAATCAATGCAGATATTTTATTACCTTTAAAATTAAAGATAACCCCAACTTTTGTTAACTGATCCCCCACATTTTTCCTAACATCTAGTTCGGGATAATTATTTTTCAAACTATCAAACCAGTCATCAAAAATTGATTCTTTTTGTTCTTGAAGCAAGCGATTCAATCTATTTTGTAGATCCGAGATAACATTAATATCCTATTGTAACTTAATGATATTCTGTTCTTTGTTATTGATATCCAACTGCATAGATTCAAAAATATAATCATTTAATTTCATATTGATACTTTCATCCTTTATTCTTATGGAATAAATGCCTTTTAAATGGTCAATATATTGGTTGATAAAGTAATATAACTGTTCATCCTTTTCCTGAATATTAGGTGCAACATCGTTTTCTATCCACGAAAGTATATCAGTATGAAATGATGCAACTCGTAGACGGTCTTTAAAAGATTCATAATAATGGGAAAGGCTTTCTTTAGGATAATAGTCTGACTTGCTTCCCTGAATATAGATAAGATAAATATTTTCGTCTTTATACCTATAATGCTTTGCAATATCAATATAACGCCTCAGTTGCTCATGTTGGTCACAGGCACCGTGTATTTTATTTTCAATAATCAATACCTTTTTATCATCTCTTATCATGATATCGATACGATGTTTTTCTACTGTAATTTTAATTTTCTTATCATTAAAATCTAACGGCTGCTGTAGGAGACGGTAAATAAATGACGGAATAAACTCATTAACACCATCATGTTTAAACTGCAAAATCTTCCCAATAATTGCACTATGCCCATTTTCACTAACACCTAAAATATCCAGTAAATTTGCATTATAAGGCTGTAAATAACTGAGCTGTGCCTTCATTTTTCTGACATCAGCAGCTAATTTTTTTATAGATTTATGCTTATTACACACCCCATAATAAACTTGTTCTCTGATCTCTTTATATTTCTGATAGTTATCATAAAATTCCGATATATTCATGCATCCCCAAAACTCATTCATTTCCTAAATTCATTTTATTCTATCGGATTTATTTTAAATGCTAAACTCTCTCTTGAGCATCCGAATACGATGCCGATAACATAAATATTGATAACTCTTTTATTGGTAGGGATCCCATGAAACTTCGCCGTACACTACTTGCTCTAGCATTACCTGTACTCATGTCTACCCCAGCACTGGCTGATTCACACACAGTGACTGTATTTCAATGCGTTAACAAAAATGACCGTCAGGTCAAAGTGACGTTGATTAATGGTCAGTATCAGTACCAGTTTGGAAAATTAAATCAACAGCCTGATATTGAAATTACCCGTAGTCCTAAACAACTTACGCAGGGCTTTTTCCAAACCCGCTATGCGGATACAGATACTGGTTATGCAGCTTCCCAAGAAATCGATTTTAAAAACGGCACTTATACCTATACCATTTTTACAACTCATTCAGGCTCTAAAATAGAATCAGGGGTTGAGGTTTATAACAAAGATAAGAAACTGACAAAGATTGTCTGTGTGCCAAATACCGTTGTTGACAATATTTATGAGCACCTTGCTGAAATTCCTGAGCGTCCAGAATAATATCTCTGGCGCTATATCCGCTCATGAATAAGTAGTCAATACAAATTGGCAAGCTGCTCAATAATATCCATTATGATTATTGAGCAGTCTAGAAGGGTAAATAAGTGGATTTCATAAGCTTATAAAACTTATAAAGGAAGTGCATACGTCACTTTGACTGTCTCCATCGGCACTTCCGTTTTGATGCTCTGCACACTGCTTATTTGCGTCAAATAATCGGCATGAAAACGGCGATAGGAAGCCATATCTTCCGTCACAATACGGATCAGTGCATCACACTCACCTGCCATTAAATGGCACTCTACCACTTCTGGCATTTGCTGAATATCGGCAACAAATTGATTAATGGTTTGCGCATCTTGAGTTTTAAACCAAATACGTGCGAACAGGGACAAACCTGCGCCAATCTTTGCACCATCCAACACCGCAACATAACGTTTAATTACGCCAGCATCTTCCAGCAACTTAACGCGTCTTAAGCAAGGTGAGGGGGATAAGCCGACCTCTTTTGCCAGTTCAACGTTTTGAATTTTTCCATCACGTTGCAGCACCTGCAAAATATGTTTATCAATCGCATCTAATTTGATTGCGGATGAGCTACTGTGTTCCAGCTCATGTTTTTCTGCATAATGCGAGCCAGTATTCTTTGGCATGCGAACCTCTTTTGCTTTTATTTTTTGATATTAAATGTCAAATAAACATCCATGAAAAGCAACAAAACAACCAAATTTCAACGGGAAATAGCTATAATAACCAAACTTTTTTCTCTTCATAAGAAAATAATAATAAATAGAGGTGTTTGGATGGATCTACAAACGTTATTGCTGTTTAGTGCAACGGTCATTCCTTTGATTTGCACACCAGGTCCCGATATTTTATTTATCTCATCGCAAGGGCTATCAGGCGGTATCGCTGCTGCATGGAAAGCCAATTTGGGTATTATCCTCGGCTATGTGACCCATGCCATTTTAGCGGCACTTGGCCTCGCAGCTATTGTTGCAACTTCACCGATTATCTTCCAAACCATCAAATGGGTGGGAGTCGCCTACGTCGCTTACTTAGCTGTTCGTATGCTGTTATCGGCCATGAAATCGAGAAAGTTCCAGATTAACGTCGTTTCCACGCAAGCTGTGATTGGCAAAGCGTTTCTCACTAGCTTCCTTAATCCTAAAGGGTTACTGGTTTATTTCGCAATTCTGCCTAATTTTATCCATGTTTCCGAAAGCGTTGCAATACAATCTTTAATCTTATCAGCGACTTTCATCACATCATGCATCATTATTTACGGTGCTATCGGCATGATATTCGCATCGATGCATAATCGCCAACAATATAGCGATAAAAAACGTCGCATTACAGAAGGTGTTGCAGGAGGAATGTTAACCTTTGCTGCCATCGGACTTGCAAGCAGCTAATCAACTTTCAAGGGTGAACGCGACTTTCGCCCTCACCCTATTTTCCCTATTTAAGCCCCGTTAATCGATGGCATAAACGACCTAGAACTTGCATCGCCTGTTCAAGCCGGTCATTCCATGCAAATGACGCATTTAGTCGAAATGCATGATTGAATTGATCGCTGGTAGAGAACATGCTCCCCGGCGCGATGCTAATGCCTTCCTTCAACGCCAATTGATACAGTTGGATGGCGTTAAATGGCGGTTCAAATTCTAGCCATAAAAAATAGCCCCCTTTTGGGGTATTCACTTTAACCGTGGACGGCATGTATTTCGCGATTGCACTCAGCATGATATGTTGCCGCTGCTCCATGGTTTGGCGCAGTTTGCGCAGATGGTTATCATATCCCCCTTGAGATAAGTATTCCGCGATCGCCAATTGGGTTGGTACGCTGGCAGAAACGGTGCTCATCATTTGTAGATGCTGAATTTTGCTCGCATGATGACCTGCTGCCACCCACCCGACACGGTATCCCGGCGCTAAACATTTCGAAAATGATGAACAGTGGAAAAAGTTTCCTTGTGAATCGAGTGATTTTGCAGGAATAGGTTGCTGATTACCAAAGTAAAGCTCGCCATACACATCATCTTCGATCAACACAATTTTGTGACTGTTCAAAATATTCACTAACCGCTTTTTATTGGCAGGAGGCATCGTGCCGCCTAACGGGTTTTGGTAGTGTGTCATCAGCCAGCAAGCTTTGATCGGGTATTTATCCGCAATGTCCTCTAATGCATCTAGGTCAATCCCAAATAATGGGTCAGTTTTGATGGCAATCGCTTTAAGTTTTAAGCGCTCTATTGCCTGCAAAGAACCATAAAATGCAGGGGATTCAATCACTACCCAATCACCCGGTTGAGTAACCGCTTGTAAGCTCAGCACTAATGATTCCATCGCCCCGGCCGTAATCACTATTTCATCAGGGGCGACGTGGATCCCTTGAGTTGCATAACGCTGGGCAATATTGCGGCGCAGCTGTTCATTTCCTGGTGGTAAGTTGGTGGTGGTATTGGTTTTCGATAAACGGCGCGCCACCGACGCGAGAGACTTGGCTAATTTTGGATCATCCAGTAAAGCGGGTTCTGGGAAAGCAGAGCCAAATGGGATAATATCTGGGTCTTTGCAAGCTTGTAGAACACCGAAAATCGAGGCGTTGATCTCCACATTTTCATTTAAATGGAGCCCTTTCCCCCCTTTTGCGGCGGCAAATGCATTATTGCGATTTGCAACATAATAGCCAGATTGCGGGCGCGCAGCGACCCACCCCTGACTTTCCAGTAATTGATAAGCTTGCACCACTGTCATTAAGCTTAAACCCGATTGTTTAACGCTCTCTCTTAGTGAAGGTAGCCTGTCACCTACTTGCCAAATATTATCTTCAATCTGTTGACGAATTTGTGCCGCTAACTGTTCGTATCTCGTCATTCCCGCCTCACTGTTATAGGTGATTTGCTAAAAATTGTTACTATTATAGTTTATCGTCTCATGTTCTACTTATCCACACATTCACCTGACTTTTTTTAACTATAACCACAAAACATTTTTAGTTGGATTTATGAGTGTTAACAATCCAGCGAAATCAATTATTTATTGCTAAGGAACAGCCCACAATTGCTTCGCAATGGCTGGAAATGTGGCGTGTCGAAATCAATTCCATTCAGGGGTCAATATGTTTGGACTAACTGCGCTGGAGCTTGCCCGTATTCAATTCGCGTTTACGGTATCGTTCCATATTATCTTCCCTGCCATCACCATCGGGCTTGCCAGTTTTTTGGCAGTTCTCGAAGGTTTATGGCTCAAAACCCGCGATACTGACTATATAAAATTGTTCCATTTTTGGTCAAAAGTGTTTGCCGTCAATTTCGGTATGGGGGTCGTTTCTGGATTGGTGATGGCATACCAATTTGGGACTAACTGGAGTTTCTTCTCGGATTTTGCAGGTGGCATCACCGGCCCACTCTTAACCTATGAAGTGCTCACCGCCTTTTTCTTAGAGGCTGGCTTCCTCGGTGTCATGCTATTTGGTATGAACCGCGTGGGCGAAAAGCTTCACTACTTTGCGACGTGCATGGTTGCACTCGGTACCATCATTTCAACCTTCTGGATCCTTGCATCCAATAGTTTTATGCAAACACCACAAGGTTTTGAAATTATCGATGGGCGAATTGTCCCTGTCGATTGGTTAGCGGTTATCTTTAACCCATCATTCCCATACCGTTTACTCCACATGACCACTGCGGCATTCTTGGCTGCGGCGTTTTTTATTGGTGCATCCGGCGCATGGCATTTACTCAAAGGCAATAAATCCTCTGCCATGAAGAAAATGTTCTCCATGTCCTTGTGGTTGATCCTGATTTTAGCGCCTGTTCAAGCTTTCATCGGCGATGCTCACGGATTAAATACTTTAAAATATCAACCTGTTAAAGTCGCAGCAATGGAAGGACACTGGGAAAATAAACCTGGCGAAGCCACCCCACTGATCCTCTTCGGCATTCCAAATATGGAAAAAGAAAAAACCGAATATGCCATTGAAATTCCTTATATGGCGAGCCTGATTTTGACGCACAGCACCACCAAACAGGTTCCTGCACTGAAAGAGTTCCCGCCGGAAGATAGGCCAAATGTGTTTATGGTGTTCTGGTCATTCCGCGTGATGGTGGGCTTAGGCATGTTGATGATTGCCGCCGGTGTTTGGGGGCTATGGCTACGTTCACGTAAAAAACTGTATGACTCCAAATTGTTCCTCCGTTTTATGTTCGTCATGGCGCCATCAGGTTTAATCGCCATCTTAGCCGGTTGGTTTACCACCGAAATTGGTCGCCAGCCTTGGGTTGTCTACGGTTTACAGCGTACAGCAGATGCCGTGAGCGCCCATGGTGAAATGCACATGAGCGTGAGCTTGCTAGCCTTCTTTGTGGTGTACGGCGGCGTATTTGGCATCGGCTACATGTACATGATGAAATTAATTCGTAAAGGTATCTCCGAGGAGGCAACTCATGGGCATTGATTTACCACTAATTTGGTTTGTCATCATCGTCTTCAGTATGTTGATGTATATCGTGATGGACGGTTTTGACTTAGGTATTGGTATTTTGTACCCAGCCTTAAAAGAGAGCCAAGACCGAGATTTAATGATGAACAGTGTGGCACCGGTTTGGGATGGTAACGAAACCTGGTTAGTGCTTGGTGGTGCGGCGCTATTTGGGGCATTCCCATTAGCCTATGCCATTGTTTTAGATGCGCTATCCATCCCCCTTACCTTTATGTTGCTAGCACTGATTTTTCGTGGGGTCGCCTTTGAGTTCCGCTTCCGCGCCGATGAATCTCATCGCCGCCGCTGGGATCACGCCTTTATTTGGGGCTCAATCCTAACCACATTCTCCCAAGGGATTGTGATTGGTGCGTTTATTCAAGGCTTCCATGTTGAAAACCGTGTGTATATGGGTGGCTATTTTGACTGGTTCGCACCTTTCCCTCTGTTCTGTGGATTTGGATTAGTCATCGCTTACGCCTTACTGGCATGTGGCTGGTTGATCATGAAAACGGAAGGACACCTGCGTAAAACCATGTATCGCGTGCTAACTCCATTAACACTGGTCATGTTAGCAGTGATTGGCGTGATCAGTTTATGGACGCCAATGTTAAATGAGGCGGTTTATACGCGTTGGTTTAGCTTACCAAACCTGTTTTTCTTCTTACCTGTTCCTTTATTAGTGCTCGGCTGTGTGTGGATCATTTTAAAAAGCGCCAAACGTCAACGTCACGATAGCGTGCCATTTCTCGCTGCACTCATGCTGATTTTCTTAGGGTTTACAGGATTAGGCATCAGCGTTTGGCCAAATTTAATTCCGCCAGCAATTACCTTCCGCGATGCGGCAGGTCCTTCAGAAAGCTTAGGCTTTATGCTAGTTGGCGCCCTATTCATTATCCCTGTTATTTTGGTTTATACCTATTGGAGTTACTATGTCTTCAGAGGAAAAATTACCCCAGACCAAGGCTATCACTGATACAACTCTCCGCTCACCTTGGTGGAAGAAACTCGGTTGGATGGCAGCAATTTGGTTAGGAAGTGTATTGGCACTATTCGCATTCTCTTCCTTATTTAGATTGTTGATGACCGCCGCTGGCATGAAAGTGAAGTAAGCCCTTTGCCGCAGCATTAAAATGCTGCGGCATGTTTATAATTAGACGCTCAATAATCCTGCATCTTTTGAATAGTTTTCCTATAAACATTCATGATATGATAATGATAATAATTAACATATAATAATATTATCATTAAGAAAGGAGACGGTTAGTGGCTAGTGAACAGACTGTTGAAAAAAATATCTACCGCCCAGCGCCCCCACAGCTTATTCAAGTTAAATCCATTGTCGATATCAGCCCTTCTATTCGCAGCATCACATTTACGGGTGAAAAGTTAGCCAATTACCCAACGGAGTGTGAAGGTGGTCATCTCAAAATTTTTATTGCCCCTGACCATCAAAGCCAACCCGCGCTTCCTTTCCTCACTGAAAAAGGACGTAGCTGGCCAGAAGATAAGCCGCGCCCTTTTGTGCGCACTTACACCGTTCGCGCTATTCGCCCTGAACTCAATGAAATCGATATTGAATTTGCCATGCACGAAGGGGTAACAGGTCCTGCTTATCTGTTTGCTCGTGATGCAAAACCGGGTTATTGGCTGGGGATCACCAACCCTGGTGGCCCAGATCCACTATTGCCTATCCGCGCACATTACTTTATGGCGGGTGATTCAAGCTCTTTGCCTGCGATTGCGGCGTTACTGGAAAAAATGCCTGCTACCGCGACGGGACGCGTCGTTCTACGCCTTGACCACCAAGCGGATATTCGCGAGTTAGCCAAGCCAGCAGGCATCGAAATTGATTGGATCTGCGGAGACATTAGCCAAACTACCAATCTGATTAATACATTCAAATCGTGGGATATTCCAGAATCCGATGTGGGCTTTTGGATTGCCGGTGAAGATCAAATTATCCGTGAATTACGCCGTTTTATTAGACGTGAGAAAGGTTTTGGTCGCGATGATATCTACGCAATTCCTTACTGGCGATATGGCTATGATGAAGAAGGTTATCATCATGAACGTCACGCCGTCATGGACAACCCTGACGACTAATAAAAAACTGCCCCTATATGGGGCAGTTTCATGCATTAATTAGCCTGTGTAGCTAGTTAAACTAGTTGTTAGTCATTGTAAGCCAGCAGGGCCTTGTGACATAGCTGAGATCTCACACAATCATCAATCGTGAAATTGACCATCGAGACCATTTCATCGCTACTAAAGCGCTGTAACGCATCCCCTAAACCTGACTGAACACCGCTTGGTAAATCACATTGGGTCACGTCACCGTTTACAATTACCGTTACGTTCTCACCCAAACGAGTTAAAAACATTTTCATTTGAGTGACTGTGACGTTCTGTGCTTCATCGAGGATCACAATCGCATTTTCGAATGTGCGACCACGCATATAAGCAAATGGCGCTATTTCAACTTTAGCAATCTCAGGGCGTAAACAATACTGTAGGAACGAAGCGCCTAATCGCTTCATTAATACGTCATAAACAGGTCGGAAATAAGGCGCGAACTTTTCAGACATATCTCCCGGTAAGAAACCAAGATCTTCCTCCGCTTGCAACACGGGTCTCGTGACAATGATTTTGCTAATTTCCTTGTTAATCAAGGCATCCGCAGCCAATGCAGTACTGATATAAGTTTTCCCACACCCTGCCTCACCGTTAGCGAAAATCAACTGCTTGTGCTTGATGGAATTAATATAGAGCTTCTGGGCTTCATTACGTGGTGCTATTGGAGTTTCATCGCGACGTTCTTTCGCCATGCCTATCGGCTCAATGCCTGTAAACTCAGCGAAGGAGGTAACGTTGTTCATATCATACCTCCCTGAACGGTCTTTGCGTGATGTACGTTTCATTTCACGACGTGCTTTTGTTGCAGCTTTCTGTCTACTCATAGTATTAACCCTTCCAGGTATCGATGATGTCAATTTCAGATGACGAACTATTCAAAACAGAGAGGAGCTCCCTTCAAGCTCTTGTGTTGCCTAGGTTGATAATTCAGGTATAAAAAAACCGGTTAGCAATCTCATCATGTCAGTTTCATGATGGAGTGGTAACCGGTTTCGCATATTGATTAACAAACACCTAGTTCTCATTAGTTTCTCCTATAAAGGCGATACTCGTAAACTAAAGAATCTGCGTGACAATATTATGACAATATAAAAAATACTCGAACTCACGACAAAATATTGCATTGGCCCGAATATCATCAACCTACAACGTTTCCATACAATAAATATAGCGCGAGTTTTTTTTGAATGACAACTTTAAATTAACAAAAAATGTGTAAATACACGTATCTATCAGATAATCTGTGAAAAATTGCATATAGAAAACTGTAATAACTCGCTAAATTTACTGAATTATTACAGTCCAATACTATTAACGAGGCTTACAGTTACCCGCTAATTGATAACCTTTTGCCTGAGCATCTGCTTCATTCGCAAATAATTCCGCATTTTTATCCGATAAGGTTTTAAACCCTGAACAGTGGGATAAATGATATTTCTTTGAATTACGGTTACCTTTTACCTGCATCACACCGTCCTTGTTTGGGGAAGATTGAGTTACAGGCTGAGGGACTCTTTCGCTGGGCTTATCACTCATATTTAAGCCATCACCGCTATTCTTGTGCCCTAAACTCCACGCTCTTTCGCCCGTCACAAATGGGTTATGGTGCCCCATCACTTTAGCAATGCGCTGATCACGTTTTTGTTCCCATTCATTCACCGGATGCTGTTTATCCCACGCCATAAATAACTGCTGCTGTTGGCGTGACATGGATAAATTATAGCGGTCATGCATATAGAAATAGACCCGAGCAACCTGCCCTTTCACCTCGTCGCGTGGCTCAAAGATTTTCTGTTTAAAATCAATGCGGCTACGACATGCACCGTAAGAATAAGGCGCATTAACCGGTAACTGGCCATAGCTCCAATTACTGCGGTCACCGTTCACCTCCCCAATTGAAGGCGCGAGGTTATGCATATCTGCCTCCATTCGAGAAAACACAGGGTCAGTTGAGACGCAATTTTTACGACCGCCATTCTGCCAGCACTGTCTTTGATGACCAAACACCCAAGCAGGAACAATATGTTCCCATTCAATACGCTCAGCACGGCTCTGTTGCTTACGCACTTGGTAGCCGCATGAAGCTAAATCAACTTGCCCACCACTTTTACCTGTCCATTCCCACTCACAGCCACAATATAGCGTTCCTTGTCCCTGATGATTTTGATCACCATAAACGAGGCTTTTACTGGACGTTTTCGCTTCAGTGAAATTGTTCGGTGCAGCATAAACGGAAGAGATAAATAACGAGGAAAAACATACTAACGCAATGATCATGCGCGAAAAATAAAAAATCTGTTTCAAAATAACACCATTGATAGGAAAAAAAGCAATTTATTAAATACAACACGTAAGTTATTCATGCAAAAATTGCCGAATGCACTATGTATACTCGCTAGTTGGATGAAATATAAGTCTTTTTGATATCAATTGGTACTCAATTTTATTACATCAAAAGCAATATCGGAATTTGTGCAATAATATACAAAGAATAGATAACGAGCTTGGCTAACAAAAAGCGCTAATTGCTATCAACTAACGCTTTTACTATTGCGTGATTTATTGCTTAAAGGGCTCTAACAGTAAAACATTTGTGAGTATCAAACACTTGGCTTTTTTCGATATAACCACAATCCAGGTAACGAAATGCCGATAGAGAGCGCACCGACAATAAAAGATGCCCTTAAAAAGTAAGTAACCAGCGTTTCCATTAACTCTGGGGTATAGCCATATTGAGAAATTTTCACCACAGAAATCATTGCGATATAGGCGCTGATCCCCGGAAACATAGGAATAACCGCTGCAACGGTAAAAACTTTCGGATGAGCCAACCACCAACGCGACCACTGAATCCCTATCATGCCAATTAAAATCGCGGCAAGAAAACTCGCCCATTCAATTTGCAACCCCAGCGACATTAAAATCATTCGTGAACCATAACCAATCGCGCCTAATAACCCGCAATATTTCAATGCCCTCACTGGCACATTAAACACCATTGCAAAACCAACAGCAGGGACAGCCGCTAAGACCATTTTCTCAATTAGCTCAATGAAAAACATTAGGCCCACTCCCTCAGATTCCAAATGATCATCGCCAATACAACGCCGATACAGGTTGCCAGCGTTAATAAGCTGGCCATCATCCAACGAGCAATTCCTGTATTCACGTGGCCTTTGAACATATCCGCCACCGCATTAATTAATGGAAATCCGGGAACTAACAGCAGCACGCTTGCCGCCATCGCAATGGTTTCAGTCACATTTAAATAGGGCACTTTGAGTAATAAACCCGAAACGGATGTCGCGACAAATGCTGTAATGCAGAAGTTAATCAATGGGTTAATCTGGCGAGATGTTAACACTTGCCGGATATACATCGCACAGCCACTCGCCATAAAGGTGATCAACGCACTTTCCCAACCACCTCCGTTAAGGGAACTGAAGCAAGCACAAGAAAGCGCCACCATCACCACCATTAGCCAGCGGGGATAACGTAGTGGTTTGATGCCCGCTAATTTTTTTTGTAGTTGTTTACGGTCAAGTAAATGGTGTTCAACGAGGATCACTGCATGCTGAACTTCAGTCACCACATGCATATTAATACCACGGTCAATAATCCGCCGAGTCGATGTTAAACAACGCCCATCGATGATTGTGGTTAATACAAGTGAGTTAGATGAAATTGCACTATCTACCTGACTAGCGCCCAAAGCGATGCCTAAACGTGTTGTTAACTGCTCAACCAACATACTCTCAGCACCATGCTGTAATAGCAGCAAACCGCATTCAATACACAGCTTTGTAATTTCTCTCTGTGTATCAACAAGCACTTCTTTTCCCTGCGTTTTTTCATCCGCTATGCAATCCTTCATTCTCTCCCCCAAGGATTTGACAAAAATTCAGATATTGATTTAAACATGATAATATTCATATACATCATAGAGGAAAATAACAAACTGAATTATGACTTCTTTCAGATAATTTAGTCCCGTGTCGCCATTTTGTTAGGAAATTGATTTCATGAACCAGACAAGTTCAGCCAAAACACCAAAAGGACAGCGCCGCCATCAAGCACTTATTATGGCTGCGGCGGATATTTTTCTGCAATACGGTTTTGAAGGCACGACATTAGATATGATCATCGAACGCGCGGGCGGTTCCCGGTCGACGTTATATAAAAACTTTGGAGATAAAGAAGGCTTATTTGCCGCAGTCGTGGCACATATGATAGACGATATTTTTACCGAACCAGACCATAAAGAGCCGCCTTTAAACAACATAGAAGCGGTATTATCGTTTTATGGTTCGCGTTTTTTAATCAATGTGATTAAACCCCAATCTATCGGGCTATATCGCCTAATATTGGGTGAATACAACCGCTTCCCTGATATTAGCCAACTCTTTTTCGAACAAGGCCCCGTGCAAAGCTATCAGCGCCTTGCCGAAAAGCTTGCACAAATTCCGACTGTCAAAGTCGATAAAGCCACACTGTTAAGTATTTCATCCCGTTATCTAGAGATGCTAAAAGCGGATGTTTTTATCAAAACCTTCTGTGTCGAAAACTTTAAACCTAGCGATGAATTTATCCATCAACAAATCGGGCTTTCCGTGGATATCATCGCTAGCTATATTCGTAAAATTAGTGCTAGTAAATCATAGCCCATTTAAAATTTCAGTGGCTCGCTGTTGCGCAACTAGAGAGCTTTCCACTAAAAAAACTTCAGGCCCATACAGAGATGAAATAACAGGTGCAGTGCGCTCCATTTCATCTTTATCCCCCCCATCTGGCTGTAACGTGATCACCATCGCTCGACAATATTCTGCCATCGCCTCTCTTCCATCTTTCAACCAACGACGCACGAATTTCATACATTCCATATCTTCTGCTGTTGGTTTCCCTTTCTGTTCCATAGGTGGATAAATTAAAACAAACGGGGTCTTTTTCGCTAATAATTGCTCAAGTTCCGATAACCATGACTGAGTTTCCACCATTGACGTTGGAAACGTATTCATCGCGCAGACAGGCCAGTTCTGAGTATTAATCATAATACTGTTATTCATTATCATTCCTTACGTTGGTTTGTTATCTCAATAAAGTGTACTGAAATGTACACTTTATCATTACAGGCAGTCAAGAATGATTCTCATTTATAGTTTGCAATTTATGCTATAGCCACTTCCTTTAATATTGGTATGATTAATTTGATAAAAATTAAAACTCATTGAAATATTCATCATTGGCCGATGTCTTTTTAAAAAATGGGATGCTATGCTGGCCGAAATATGACTTTTGAAAGTGAAAATATAATGAAGAATATTCTGCCAATTGCATTGGGCCTATTTGTTTCGCTGACTGCATTGAATGCAAATGCAGGACAAGTTTGTGACAAATATTTCAAAGAAATGAATGCGCTAGTTCAACAAGCGGAAGAACAATATAAAAATGAGCCTAATGCGAGTGAACAAATCGCATTAATGAAGTCGCAATTAGAAGACGCGAGGAAAACCCTCGCAAGTTATCCTGAAGATACGCAAGAGCAAGCATGCGGCCAGGCATTAACAGCTATTGAACAGGCAAAAGAAACTGTCAATAAACCCTAATTGCTCCAAAGAAAAAGACCTGATAGCCCAGGTCTTTTTTATGAATCCAGTCTGTGGATTAAATAATAAAACTATCTTACGACTAAAACGGATATTTTTGCATAAGAGACGATCCCTGAAGCATTCGAACCCAATAAGTGGGTTGAGATACTTGGGTTACGTGAGCCAACCACAATAAGGTCGGCATGAACTTTCTCAGCTTCGTCTAATACTTTTTCTCTTGGCGAACCGAACTCCACTTTATAAGAGATCCTATCCGCGGGGAAATCCATATCTTTCACAATGTGATTAACCAGTTCAACCAGCTGTTCTTCCGAGCGTTCAATGGCCTTTTTCGTAAATGAGGCGAGCAAATCATAATGATAGCTATAACTCATCGAAAATCTTGAAACATCCGGCACTGAGTGAAATAGATGAATGTTAGCGTTATCCATTTTTGCTAAATGAATGGCTTGCTTTAACGCTTTATCGGTCAATGCATCTTCAGAAATATCAACGGGAACCAAAATAGTTTTATTCATATAAGCCCCTCTCAAGGATGTATCTCTCATTCAATTTATTCGTTTTTTGAATAGATGAGATAGCGGTTTAATGGTTATTGTTTTGCCAAGAAAAGTATAGTCTGAATAAAATGAAAATGTCGTGAACTGGTTTACTAATCTGACAATCAATTCAGTAAAATAATCACAACATTTGGCAACTTATTCAATCTAATCCTCTTCTAGATGCCATTTATGTAATATTCGATGAATAAATGGCGTGACGATTAAGCCAATACTAATAATGAATACACTTTGTAAAAATAAACCATAAATAGCAATAAAGAAACGGCCTGTTTGGGTGATTGGTGCAGGCTCAATCGCTTGGCCACTCAGCATTGATAATGCGTTTAGCATAGATTCCATTATCGAATGCCCTTCAATAAAATAAAAACCAATAATCCCAGGTAGTAAGCCAATAAAAAACACTAATAACGCTAAAAAATAAAAACGCAGAACTCGCAAAACAAAATGTTCCATGCGCATTAATTCTTTAGTGAATTTCTCCATAAAAATCCTACTCAATCCATACCGATATGCCAATTCAACAATAATCTTGTAAACGACATAAAAAAACCTATGCAACATTATGGAAACTTCATTGCATAGGTTTTAAAAAAAATAAATTAACGAACAACCAGTACGGATGTTTCTGCGTAGCGAACAATTCCTGCCGCTGTAGAACCTAACAAGTGGGTCGTAATATTTGGACGGCGAGAACCAATCACAATAATATCAGCATTAATATCCTTTGCGGTGTTAATCACTTCATCACGAGGTGAACCAAACGTGATAGTGTAACTGACATCATCATGAGGAAGATCAATCGAATCCATCAACATTTTCATGTCTTCTTCTGCTTTCACTGTCGCTCGGTCTTTAATTTCCATATAACCCAACGCATACGCATTAATAATCGCCGAAGAGATAGGCAATACGTGGATCAGATGAATTTTTGCGCCAGATTGTTTCGCTAAATTTACCGCATGACGAACCGCTTTACTGGTCAACTCTTCTTCAGTGAGATCGATAGGGACCAAAATCGTTTTGTACATAAGCCCTCCTGATAAATTATCGAATAAACATTAACAGTAAAATTATAATCAACTGTACGTAAATGTCTCTTATCTCAAAAGATAAATGAGATCTCCGGCTACAAATTCACAACATTATTCCTTTATCAGCATCTAAATTCACTTCAGCACTCGGAGAAAAAGCGAAAAATACTAAATATTTTTCGCCAGAATTAAATGAGATTGTAGCAAAATGAACCAATAAAACCATTAATCAATTTGTTTTTTAAGCACTTTTTGGATTTTCGATGAGATAAAAAATTTTAATAGTTATATGAAAAAAGGGGTTGATTTCTTAAATGAGAATAGTTATCTTTTATCTCGTGAATAGTTGAGTAAATTACTCGGTCTTTTCACAACGACATTGCTCACATTGCTTCCAGTTTAGCTGGCCAACTCATTTGAGTTGGCCTTTTTTTTATTTTATTGGCTAGCAATATTTCATCAAAACTTAACCTGCAATATCCGTCATTTATTGAGGATAGCGCCTCCAAAGCTCCAGTTTTTTAAATGTCCGACATAAGTTAAACGCTCTGTTGGCATAAAGGTAGGTACGTCCCCTGAACGCATATGCAAAATATCGGCAGGTGTAATCCATGATGAGTTCCCCTCAAATAGCGGCACACCGGCATATTTATACGCATCTAGGACAAACTGCGAACAAAAGAAACCGTTGGCTTGTTCAATATCATCCCCTAATTGCACTGTAGCTAATGTTTTAAGACAAAAATTACGGATAGTCTGGCCAATCAGCGGTAATTCACAAACGCGCTTTGTCAGCATCCATGGCGCAATCATGATAATCCCTTTCATGTTGTATTTGCCTCCATCATTAGCAGTAGAAAACTCACGCAGTTTTTCTGCATGAAATGACGTCAATAAGTTATGCCGTAATACAACCATATTATTAGAATCTGTGATTGCTTGGTCGAGAGGAATAATTCTGACCCCACTCCCAACCGATTCTGCCACCTGACCAAACCCTAAATAAATAGAAGCGTGACTCACCCCGCTCACGCTAAATAAGCGGATCCCCCACGAGTTCATCCCCGTAGCTGAAGATAAAAGGATATCTCCAGGCAACATATCTGCCACCGTCAATGTTTCAACTGAATCCTTAATCGGGATCGTGTTTGCATGCTGAATACTAAATTTCAGCTTATTTGACTCATCGTCAGTTTTAAATTGTGTTGAACAACCATTTATAAATAGAAAACAAAAAAATAGCATCCATTGGCATAATTTCATCTACACATATCCATTTTAGTTGTATTTATCATTATCCTCGATCTCGATTTTATCGAGAGAATATGACTATCACACTATTTTATTTTCTTTAATAGATAGAAACTGAGTGGCGATCACAAAAAATCGCTGAATGATCATGAACCATTCCAATGCTAAAACACCATCAGATAATTCAAAAAAAGATATGGATATATGAAAGGGATTTATTATTGCATTACTTAAACCCTCTAGCCAATCTAGAGGGTCACATCTTACCCTGAAATTAACTTAGATATATTCCGGATAAAATACGCTGATAGAGTGATAGGTTTTCTTTTCTGTAGCTTTATTTTTCTGTACCGCAACGAACGGCTTATCTTTTAGCTCTTCAGGTAAAGCCGTAGCATTTTCCTTTGCAATCACAGAAACTTGAATATTACGCTTAGAACGACTTAACTTGAACGGCATCCCTAATAAGCGACGAGCTTGGTTATTACTTACCATCATAAACTCCTTAACTAAAAAATTTAAATTCATAAACTGAACATCAAAAAAATAGTCAGTGTAGGTCACTAGGTTTATTTTATTCCCGCATTATCTAAAAAATAAAATAAGTAACTTTAGTAGTATAGCAGCAATAAAATATTATTTAATGAAGATTTACTGAACAGTCTCATGGCGTTACTAATCAATTTCTCGAAGAGTAATAATAAAATAAATCTCTAATATGTGATTAATTACAGAAAGATAATTCCAATATTAAAACTGATAAGATAGATATCAGTTAAAAATAATCTCGGCTTTATTTATATTATCGATAAAAACTGATATTACCGGATTGACTCCCCATAAATACGCTCAGTATAGTAAGAAAACAACACATATGAGGTACTTATCAATGAAGACGATTGGACTTATCGGGGGAATGAGCTGGGAATCAACCCAACTCTATTATCAGCAAATAAATGAAGGTATTAAGCAGAAACTTGGAGGGTTACATTCCGCTAAGATTGTTTTATACAGCGTTGATTTTGCTGAAGTTGAATATTTTCAATCTCACGGTCAATGGGATCTTGCTGCCGACCATTTAGCAAAAGCAGGAATGAGATTACAAGCGGCCGGCGCTGATTTTTTGGTTTTGTGTACAAATACCATGCACAAAGTCGCCCCACAAATCGAAGAAAAATCCAACCTTCCTCTCCTTCACATTGCAGATACAACAGGTGAACAAATAATACAATCAGGCATTACAACTATTGGGTTGTTAGGTACTGCATTTACCATGGAGCAAGCTTTTTATAAAGATCGTCTGATTGATAAATTTAACTTAAGGGTGGTCACACCAAATGAGGCAGACAGAAAAATCGTTCACGATATTATCTATAATGAGTTGTGTTTAGGGGTTATCTCTGAGACTTCACGAACCGAGTATCGACGCATCATGAAATCACTCGTTGAACAAGGCGCTGAAGGTATTATTCTTGGATGTACTGAAATCACGTTGCTGGTAAATGACGATGATACTTCCGTTCCCGTTTTTGATACCACAGCAATTCATGCGCAGAGTGCGGTTAAATACGCACTAAAAAACCAGTAATAGTGAGTTTCCATACATTAGGATAATTATCATAAAATTATCCTATCATTACCAAAATACAGATACTTCCCTATTAACGTTTAACATATCTATGTTATTTATTGTCCACCACTAATTTTAGGGCTGTACCGATGAACGAAAGAAAACTTAACAACCTCTCTTTAGGACAATTCATCAAAGAACAGCGTCTCGCTCGTCAAATAACGGTCACCGAGATAGCTGAAGCCATTTCAGTTTCAGAGCGCGCATATTCCCGATATGAAGATGGTTCCTCCTCGATATATGTTGGGCATCTTATTGCACTGAGCTCAGTATTAGATGTTGAGCTTCGAATACTGCTCGACGCTTATTTAAAACCAGAACAATAATATTTATGTCATCCTCTTAGCATAAAGCTCCTAGCTTTCACTTTATGCTAAGTATCGTTTTTTGATGAATTTACTTCTTAGTGTTGAATATAAAATACACTCATCATAAATATTTCCGCTATTTTTCCACTATAAAGTAGGTATTCCACAGGTGTTGCAATCATACTAATTGTGTTTAACATCGCTTCAGCGATCATTTCTACTGGGTTAAATGCAGGCATGTTTATTCTCCTTTTTAGACACACTATCTTAGCTAGGTAGTTTCGCCTATAGGATTAAGTGCAAATTGCTTCCAATAAAATCAATAAAAAGCCCCACACTTGGCGAGGCTATGAATTGTAGTAATCTATCGAGTTAGCTTAGTTCTGGTGGGTTTTTCAATATTTGATGAATCTCTTCTTTAAGGCGCAGTTTTTCTTTTTTTTAACTCTATAACATCAGTGCCATACCCACTTCTGTCTGGATGCTCCAGTCTGGCTATTTCATGATCGAGTTGATTATGCCGATTAAATAAGGCTCTAAAATCCGGATCTGACTGACGAAGCTGCGAGATTAAATCACGATACTCTGGGAACATAAGTCATTACTCCATTAGCTGATTAATACGCACGATCCAGTGTCACGTAGATTGAAAATGAAGTCACTTTACTTATTGTAAATATAGGACAAGTATCACTAATATTAACCTGTGATTCGACTAGAGACTTACGGCTTCACTTTATAGCGGCTCGCGATAGCGATGCGATTAAAAGAACCAATGATGATAGATATCCATTCAATTAATGCTAGTTGTTCATCGTTCCAGTATTCCGCAGCTTTTTTATAAATATCACTAGGAATATGACCGGAATGAACCATATTGACTGATTCAGCCAATAAGAATGCGGCCTTTTCTTTTTCAGAAAAATAATCCGCCTCTTCCCATACTGCGACCAATGCGATTTTATCAATATTAACATGGCATTTTTGAGCATCTTGCGTATGAAGCCTCACACAAAAAGCACACCCATTAATCTGAGATATTCTCAATTTAAGTAGATGAATAAACCCTTTTTCCATTCCTAATGATACTGCTTGCTGATCAATATGATTGCTAATCTCAATCAGCTTGTTATACGCATCAGGAGAACTTTTAGATAATGATGCTCTGTTCATATACACTCCAAGTTACATTGAAATGAAATATATATAACCAGCTTCAATAAAACTCATCTATCGATTTAGTGTTGCACAATCGCCGGTGAAGCTACACCTCCCTTCAAACCGATAAGAACACGAGATAGAACCTTTTTCACTAACCAGATAACCTTTAAACACACAAAGGATTATTAACATGCTTAGAAAATTGACACTCATCGCAGCTCTTTTCATCGCAGCCAATGCTCATGCTGGCAACGATTTAACTATCAGTAAGTTAGCTAGTGATGCAAATACTAAAACAGCACTCCAACAAGTTGTAAAAAACAACGACCTCCCGTCATGGATCTTAACTGGTGGCACTGAATCCCCATCAAATACTGTGACTTTAAACGGTAATGAATACCAAGTAGCAACAGCGTGCAAACCTCACAATTGCCCAGCAGAGCGAATTGCGATTATGTACTCTAAAGAAAAGAATGTGATGGCAGGTGTATTCTCTTCAAATGATGAAAAGAACAATACTGAGGATTTACTCTGGTTTAATATCACCGATGACTTATCAATCGATGGGAAAACAGTTTTATTTGCGGCTCTTACGGGTAGCCTCGATAATCACCCTAATGACTTCAACTATAAGTAATTAAAATTAAAGAGGTTACTTGCAAAATTAGCCCACCGATGCCAATCGAATGGCATTAAAGTAGAAGCCCAAGGACGGGCTAGATTAATTACTTTGCAGTCAATTTGTAACTCTCATCAACCAACGCTTTAAGCTCATCTTCTGGAAATCCACTGTCCAACTTTATAGTAATCCAGTGCTCTTTATTCATATGATATGCTGGATATACCCCTTCCTTTAACCTCAACGAACCCACTAATTCAGGAGGAGATTTGAGGTTTACAATATTTACCATCTCATCACGCTCGCTTTCATATAATTTCTTTGATGAAATCGTCAGAATGGCAGCAAACCACTTTGCGTTATTTTTATGCCTATAAATGATGTAACTAGGAAATTTAGCCCATGGGTACTCAGCAACTGCACCATAATTACTCTGGATATACTCCATAAGTTCATTTTTTTTCATCTCACCATCCTACTAATAAGTTTCAATTCTGCTAACTTGGCGAGAATATAAATTGCAACAAACGAAAAAATGCCCGAATTTCGCCTAACTTATGACACTATTGTCAAAATAAAAATTTTAGGTAATCTTACATCAGTTTATTATGTAATTACTTCATTAAATTATTTTTTAGGAAAAATTATGTTTGAATCTAAAAATATGCCATTAATTTCTTTCCGCTCTTTTTTAAAACGAATGCTATTACATTTTGGCTACGCTTTTGCACTTATCGTTACCACTTTATTCATTGGCATTGTCGGGCATATAGCTTTTGATTCAAGCATAAGTTGGCATGATGCTACATTCAACAGTGCCTTTATCGCTAATGGAATTGGTCCATACATTGTTCCGCAAAACATTTCAGGAAAGATTTTTTTCGCTTTTTATGGTGTATTCACCAGTCTGGTTTTTATGACCACTCTAGGATTGATATTTGCGCCTATTGCGCATCGAATGTTACACAAATTCCATTTAGATGATGAGTAAAAAAACCTCGTCTGGTTAAACGCCATGACCTAAAGCATGATCTTTTCAAGCTCTCGCCACTGGCAATTCATCAAAATTTGTCGTGTATGCTAGTGACATCATTTCACTCTTCATCTGATATCCACTATCTCTTCCTTTCACAGAAAACCCCAACCAGAGTGGTAAAGTGATGGATGATAATATTAAAAGAAGACCGATTAATAAGCATTGAGAAACATTAAGCATACGGATAAATATCTCTTCTAATATCATAGAATGTACCCTTCATTGCTAATATTGATTGATAGCGAAATAAGTGTTAACACTTAAAGTATTAATACTAAAAATATAGCAACTCATTTTCATTTGTCAGATATCACTGACCTTATGATTCAACATCAATGATAGAAGCTAATATTACAGCTCTATTCAAATGAAAATATCAATCAAGTTGTTCTGCTATAATTAAAAATGATCTTTTGTAACTTATAACTTCACACCTAAAAGGAAGAAAATATGTTGAAAAAAATCAGTTTCCTCATTTGCTCATTAGCTGTTGTTTTCACATTAACTGCCTGTAATACCACTAAAGGTGTTGGCGAAGACATAGAGGCTGGAGGTAAGGCAATACAGAGAGTAGCCCAGTAAAAGCCTACATTTAACAGATTAATAAAACACTAGCGGGTTAGAGATAAAGATATCTTCTAGTGTTTTACGACTATCAATGGATAGCTTTAAATATTTCATTTAAGTATACTTATTAAGCTTTTTTAAAAGAATTTCTATTAACTGACTCCAGCTTATAAGGAATATTACATATGAAAAGAAGAATAATTATTGCTACATTAATAACATTATTTATTCCAACCATTGCGAGTGCGTCATGTGAAAGCGTTGTTGAAGAAATTATGCAAAAAATTATTAACAATGGCGTGCCTGAAGAGAGCTTTACCATTACCGTCGTTTCAAATGAAGAAGCAGCCTCACAACAAGGTACTGTTGTAGGTAACTGTTCTAATGAAACACAAAAAATTATTTATACAAAAAAATAATTCCCCCAAAAAGGGCTTGTTTCAAAGCCCTTTCATTTCTCATTGCCAACGCAATAAGACGCAATCATCTTCCAGCAAATGCTCACCAACCACAAATTGATTTGTGTTAATGGCATTTGTAAAGTTCGCTACCACTATTGTGATTGTAGTCATGGTTATCCAATTTAAGTTAAATTATCCAACCCGCTATGGGGTGATATCTGTGCATTGGTGAGATTTTTATATTAATCGTTAACATATTAATAGCTTAACTAGTTGGATTTGTTGACCACTTTATTGTCAAATCGTTGTTGCTCAGTTTCCCATATTGCTTTCCTGTTAAAAATATACTTTACTATAAGATAAAATTTTCATTACATAAGAGAGCTGTATTAATAAATATATATGTATACTAACCCCATTACTCTCTTACTCATATTTATCCCTGCCCTTGCCTGCATCCTATTCATTATTGCTCAAGATAAAAAACAACCAGATACAGTGACACTCTTTTTAAAGTTCTCTATCTACTTGTTAAGCACTCTGGCTTTCATAAATTTAATTTTTTTCGCAAGAGCGTTCACTGATTGGTATTAACGTAAGCGCTCCGTTCTAGTGTTATCTTGCAAACCAAGTATCATTTGCTTGAACTTCGCGATTCGTTGTCTGAGTAGCCAATAATTTCGGATAACGGAGTCAGTAGGTCGGGCAGTGATTGCACCATCCAAGCTGGTGGCAGCAACAATTACGATTTTTTACAGCTGGCTTTGATGTTCCCTGCACTAACAAATATTAGGCGAAAAAAAACCCGCCATTGCTGACGGGTTAGAAAATACAGAAAAATTATTTTGTATCTTTATTTTCAATAGCTATGATCTGAGGTTTCTCTTCTTCCGGAATTTCATATTCAATATTTAATGTTAACAAACCGCTTGATAACTCTGCGCTTTCAATTTTTACATTCTTACCGAGATTAAATTCAAGAGAAAATTTATTTTGTGTTATCCCTTTATGGATCCATTTCTCTGAATCATTAACTAATTCAGTTGATTGCTCACCTTGTACATAGAGTTTCCCACCTTTTAAGGATACGCTTAAGTCATCCTCTTTATAACCAGGAACACTGACTGTTAATTGATAATTTGATTCATTTATTTGTTTTAAATTATATGGATGTTCTGAGGTTAATGGTCGATTACCAGTTAATTGGCTGAATAAACGATCCATTTGGTCAAATCTGCTAGAAAGCAGGTTATCAGATAATGCTGGAAATAATGAAAAAGATCTAATGTTAGACATAATTTCTCCTTCAATATAAAACTAACTACCTATTACATAAGCACCATTAGCCATTTGCCCGTATGGATTAACTCTTTATCTTGGTGCATCACTTATATAGTGTCGCTAGTGAAAATTTCAATCTAGCACTTACAATTCTTTACATTAAATATAAGCAAGCATAAAAAAACCCCGCCATAGCGAGGTTTTTAATAATAACCAATCAAGTAACTAACACGTCTAAGTTTTCATAGTACTTTTGCAAAAGTACATTTAACACCGGAATGGTTACTTTAGGTTGCTTCAAAATGATAGAGTGTCTTTATCTCAAGGACATCTCATAAAGATATCGATCTTAAAGTGCCACTACATTTACAGCAGCTGGACCTTTTGCGCCATTTTCTACTGAGAAGCTGACTTTTTGCCCTTCATTAAGGGTTTTGAAGCTATCACTTTGGATTGCAGAAAAGTGAACAAACACATCTTTGCTTCCATCTTCAGGAGAAATAAAGCCAAAGCCTTTAGATTCGTTAAACCATTTTACTAAACCAGTCATTGTATTAGACATATTGAATTCCTTTGAATTTTTAATTGTTGCCACATGGCATATAGGTTTGATTTTTCTTGATACTTATGGAACTAATTAGAAGGAATTCACTACGAATGGGTATCTATAGGATAACGCTAGACGGGGGAACTTTTCAAAACTTGCTTTCATAAATAGGTCTGTACTTCCAAACCGATGAGTGCATTTACTCATACATCCTTACGTATAGCAAGGTTTTTTTCATAGATACTACGATTATTTTAATAATCAATATGGATTTAACAATATATTCAATGCCAGAATATATAGATAACTCAATGATAAATAATAATTTTAAATCCCATCAATCCATACATAAAATACAATTTAATAAAAAAGGTCGCACTAGACGACCTCTCGGACAAAACTCTATCCATTAATTATTTGATACTATCATCTTCTGTTGGGTCAAAAGGCATTCCACCTGCAAAGACAAATGACAGTGCAACAATTACAAATGAAGCTACAACAAAAAATGAATCAATTATCTTTTTCATGCCTTTTCCTTCATAAGTTAAGCCGAAAACAATATGATAATTAATCTCATTAATCAATAAAAACACCATTCATTTTGACAATTAAAATCAGTTGTTCAGAATAGCCTTCGACTTACTTAAGCGCATCATGTATACAAATCCCCAAAAGCCCGACTGAAGTGAGACTCTTAAGCTTCTGATGTTGTAGTCACTCTTGTCACGATCTCAGCATAATTATCTGCTTTATATAATACAATGCATATTGATTTAATTATTCATTAATAATAATTGCTATCATTTAAATAAATTACATTCTAATAAAACTCAGTTATTTTATTCAATACTGTCAGATTAAGATGACCCCAGCAGTATTATTCACTTTCTTGTCTAAATCTCTTTACTCGTTCTTGGGAAGGTGCGAATAAGTCCGAGATGTGAGATCATCGTATTGTAACCTGAACCCAGAATGAGTAACCGGATGAGCCAGCAACTGACTTTTGCCGATAGTGAGTTTTCCAGTAAACGCCGCCAGACCCGCAAAGAAGTTTTCCTTGGCAGAATGGATGACTTGCTTCCCTGGGACAAATTACTTGGCGTTATCGAGCCTGTGTATCCCAAGGCCGGTAATGGTCGCAGGCCCTATCCGCTGGAAACCATGCTGCGTATTCACTGCATGCAGCAATGGTACAACCTGAGCGATGAGGCCATGGAAGATGCCCTCTATGAAATCGCCTCCATGCGCCAATTTGCTCGCCTGTCACTGGATAAAGCCATTCCAGACCGCACTACCATCATGAATTTCCGGCATTTGCTGGAGCAGCATGAACTGGCCCGCAAAATCTTCAGTACCGTTAATCACTGGCTAGCAGAGTGTGGCGTTCTAATGACCCAGGGCACCTTGGTGGATGCCACCATCATTCAAGCCCCCAGCTCTACCAAAAAACAAACACAACAGCCGTGATGAAGACATGCACCAGACCAAGAAAGGTAACCAGTGGTACTTCGGCATGAAAGCGCACATTGGCGTGGACGCCAAAAGTGGCCTGACCCACAGTCTGGTGACCACGGCGGCTAACGAGCACGACCTCAATCAGGTTGGCAAGTTACTGCATGGCGATGAAGAGTTTATCTCAGCCGATGCTGGTTATCAGGGGGCCGAAAAGCGCGATGAGCTCAGCGATGTCAGCGCAGACTGGCTTATCGCCAAGCGTCCCGGCAAAGTGAATGCATTGAAGCAACACCCGCGCAAGAACAAGCTGGCCATCCGTTACGAATACCTGAAAGCGAGTATCCGAGCGAAGGTTGAGCATCCATTTCGGATAGTAAAATGTCAGTTTGGTTTCGTCAAAGCCAGGTACAAGGGGCTGGCTAAAAATGACAGTCAACTGGCGATGTTATTCACCCTGGCGAACCTGGTTCGAGTTGACCAATTGATACGGGCACAGGCGAGATCTACCTGAAATGAGGAAATTGGCCTGAAACAGGGCCAAAATCAGCCACGAAGAGACGATTTTGGGCTGAAAATTGGAAAATTGAGCCACAGGACGTCGATAAAGGACGGTTTGGGGCGTCATATCGGGAGCTGCGGACCACTTAATCGCAGCTTCCCTAAATATCGGGATTTAACGATTATCGCCTTCCTATTTTTACTTTTCATTTCAGGTATTCAGTATCAAGATTATACCGATAGTCAAAATATACACTCAAAATCATCCCAAATGGTTAATTTCGTAAGGTTATTATCAAAAGAAAAAGGTGTAGATATAAATTCTATATTTTCTAACTCTGTACAATTATCCGATGGCATCATCATTAAAATTGATGACCGGTATTACCGCATTCATTTAAGCTTAGATCAACAAACTTACAGCTTAGAAAAAGTTTGGTTAACAAATCCCGAAATTAAAATCATAAAAAAATAAGGCATGAAATGATTATTTATACACCTATTATTATAAAACTTGGATTGGGGATTCTATGTCTGATTGTTCAAATAAACCTTATGGGCAAAGGGAATTTAGCCCCCTCATCCGCAATGGATCAAGTCCAAAACTATGTTCTAGGCGGTATTATCGGTGGCGTCATTTACAATGAATCAATAACAGTACTGCAATTTATACTCGTGTTAATCATCTGGACTTTGCTTGTTTTTGCCCTTAAATTTTTAAAAGAAAATAATCCGTTCATTAAACGAATTATTGACGGCAAGCCTATAACCTTGGTACATAATGGCAGCGTTAACGTTAAAGAATGTCTAAAAAATGGTGTTTCCGCTAATGATTTGATGTTCAAACTAAGATCAAATGGCATATACGAAATAGAGCAACTAAAACGCGTTGTTCTCGAACAAAATGGGCAATTGACCATTATCCAAAGTGGCGATGAAAATATACGTTATCCAATTATAGTTGACGGCTTAGCTAACTATGACTTACTCGAAATCATCAACAAAGACATTGAGTGGTTAGAAAACAATATCTCGAAACAAGGTTTCAGTAAAATCAGTGAAGTGTATTTAGGTGAGTATTTGTCTGGTAGGATTAATTTATATGGATATGAAAAAAAGAATAACGCAGATTAAGTTAGATTCACACCTTGTATAGCACTGACAGAACACTTACCGCTTTTGGTATTTGGGTCATGCCCTTAAACCAAAATCACTCTAAGCTTGTCTCGCGCCTATTTTAGCGATAAATCAGGATATTATCCTACTTAACTTACCTTCAAATCTATAAGAGTATGACCATGGAATAGAACCTTTTTCACTAACCTGTATCAAAAATCCTCATCCATCTGCTATCATGTGCCCCTGAAAACTTCACCTCCATAAATGAGCTTCTGTTTTTTATCTGTTTCGTAAATGCCTTTATGCATCGTAGCTTTTGTCTCTAGCGACTTTAGCCTGCAAAGCGATAACAGAAAAAACAAAATTTCTTTTATTTTTTATAAAGTTAAATACTCAGCGACAACACAGAATAGTACAGAATGAATACACAGAAAGAACAATACAACTTAAACAAACTCCAAAAAAGAATTCGTCGTGATGTTGGGCAAGCCATCGCCGATTTTAATATGATCGAAGAAGGCGACCGTATCATGGTCTGCCTGTCTGGGGGAAAAGATAGCTATACCCTGCTGTCTATTTTGCAAAGCCTGCAAAAAAGTGCCCCAATTTCATTCTCTTTGGTCGCTGTTAACTTAGACCAAAAACAACCGGGCTTCCCTGAACACATTTTGCCAGCTTACTTAGACGAACTCGGTGTTGAGTATAAAATTGTCGAAGAAAACACCTATGGCATCGTAAAAGAAAAAATTCCTGAAGGGAAAACCACTTGTTCCCTGTGCTCTCGTTTACGTCGCGGTATCTTATATCGCACCGCGACAGAGTTAGGCGCGACCAAGATTGCACTCGGCCATCACCGCGACGATATTTTGCAGACCCTGTTTTTAAACATGTTCTACGGCGGTAAATTAAAAGGTATGCCACCAAAATTGATGAGTGACGATGGCAAACACATTGTTATTCGCCCTCTGGCCTATTGCCGCGAAAAAGATATTGAGCGTTTTGCTGAAGCTAAAGGATTCCCTATCATTCCTTGTAACTTGTGTGGATCCCAGCCTAATTTACAGCGCCAAGTCATTAAAGAGATGCTGCGCGATTGGGATAAACGTTACCCTGGACGTATTGAAACCATGTTTAGAGCAACTCAAAACGTTGTATCATCTCACTTATGTGATACTGAACTATTTGATTTCAAAAATATTTCACATGGTGATGCAGTGATCAATGGTGGTGATATGGCTTTTGACCGCGAAGAATTGCCTGCTCAGCCAATGATTGATGAAGATGATCAGCCAGACTACAGTGCTGAGCGCTTAGATGTGATTGAAGTTAAGTAAGATAATAAAAATTGATCCGCTATCTCTGGAGAAATTCAGGGGTGGCGTCAGATTTTATGCAAAAAAAAAGCCGATGTAAAATACATCGGCATTACAGTGGTCAATTATTCTGTATAAGAACTCAATATGAGAAAAACTACAATTATGGAGCACAACGTTCATCGCTCAACGTTGCATTCACCTGCGGGAGTAATATTGCCTTAAAACCCTATACCCTTTATTGATTTATCTCAAACTAGCGCCCATTATCCAGAACAATTCACCTTTCTTATAGCCATCGACTTCTTTTTAACCACCAAAATACTGTAGCGATTAAGCAGGCGAGTAATAAACAGAACGCACTAAAAGCAAACTTAAATTCATTACCGGGGATCCCCCCTAAGTTCACACCAAATAAACCGGTTAAAAATGTGGTTGGTAAAAATATCATCGCCATTAATGACATGGTATAAATTCGGCGATTCATCATTTCCGTCATCATATTCGTAATTTCATCAGACATAATGGCAGTACGAGCAATAAAACCATCTAAATCTTCAATACAGCGCCCTAATCTGTCTGAAATTTCTTGTAAACGACGTCTGTCGTTATCATCTAACCATAATAATTTTTCAGCGGTTAATCGAGAGAACATATCCCGCTGCGGCGCCATATAACGGCGTACGACAATAATCTGTTTACGCAATAACGCTAATTCCCCACGCTCAGGAATTTCACCATGTAATATCAAGTCTTCCATTTCAATAAGACGCTCGTGAAGAGAATCGGTGAAATCACTAATTTCATCGGTCATCGCATCGGTGACATCGGCAAGCCATTCACCGGTACTCTGAGCACCGACGCCTTCTTTAAGATCATCAATAACAGAATCCAATGAGTGAACACGTCGGTGACGACATGAAACAATCAAACGGCTATTCATAAAAATACGAAAGGCCACCAATTGTTCAGGGCGTTGTCCTGCCGTGTTATTCAGAGTTTGTAATGTCAGTAGAACGCCATCACCAATACGCACCATCCGCATACGATTCATTTTACCCGTCAGTGACGATTTCACTTGGTCATTAAACAAATCAGTCTGTTGGATCCAGCTAGACGTCTCTTTATTTTTATAATCGTAATGCAGCCAAAATGGAGATTGCTGTGTTGCAGTGGCATTTAAATCGATTGGAAGAACACCACCGTCTCCATCTAACTGAAAGGCATGAACGGGGTTAGAGTGTTGAAATTGCGATCCATAGGTCGACGCCATGCAATATCTCCTTAAATTGAAAAGTAAGGTATTTTTAGTTGATTAAAGGGAATATTGCAATGATTTCAATAACAAAATCAAAATACAAAGTTTAAGTAGGTGTTAAGCAAAGGAAAATAAAAACAGTAAAATAAGATGTTATGTAAAATTTATAGCCCAATGAAATTTCTCACTTTTTGCTAGAGAGATCCCATTTGATTGACACAAATTAGCAATAAAACAGCAAAGTTTTTTCCTATTATTAGCTCTGTAGTGTTTATTCCTTTTTGGTCCTCCTTCCGACTCTCCAGTGGAAGGAGTTTTTTTTATTTTGGGGCTCCCAAAATTTAACCAGCACATCTGCACTGGCTAAATATCATTCTAATGCTTAATCATATAGAAGCTATGGCTATATGCCACATCCTCTGGATTTTCAATCGGATAACCTTTTAACCACGGTTTAATCAAGCGCGCATTCGTATATTGATAAATTGGCGCAATTGGCGCTTCTTTTGCAATAATGGCTTCTGCTTGGTTGTAATACACATTACGCTGCGCATCATTCGTTTCAATACTGGCTGAAGTCATTAATGCGTCATATTGCGGACTATTAAACTTAGGAATATTGCCACTATGTTGAGAAGTTAGCAGTGATAAGAATGTCGATGGCTCATTAAAATCACCAATCCAAGAAGCACGGATCACATCAAAATTTCCGGTGTTACGGCTATCAATATAGGTTTTCCACTCTTGGTTAACTAATTTAACTTGTACCCCGAGTTTTTTCTTCCACATAGAAGCAATCGCAATGGCAATTTTTTGATGGTTTTCTGAGCTGTTATACAGCAACGTCAATTCCAAAGGATGCGCTTCACTGTACCCTGCTTGTTTCAATAATGCTTTAGCTTGTTGGTCTAACTCTTTTTGTTTATGAGTCTGATACAGCCCTTTTTGTGGCTTAAAACCTGCTGTCACATCGGGTGTAAAATAATTCGCGGGTTTTTCCCCTGTCCCTAAGACTTTGCTAGCAATCAATTGGCGGTCAATTGCCATTGATAATGCCTGACGAACCCTGACATCATTGGTCGGCGCGCGCTGGGTATTAAATGCGTAGTAATAGGTACCTAGTTGGTCCGGAGTAAAAACTTCGTTAGGAATATCTTGTAATAATTTTTGATAGCGCTGCTTTGGAAAGGATTCCGTGATATCTAAATCCCCCGCTAAATAGCGGTTAGTCGCATGAGATTCTTGGTTGATGGGAACAAAAGTCACTTTAGTGATCACTGTATTTTTATGATCCCAATAGTGCGGATTTGGTGTTAATACGATTTTCTCGTTAACAACGCGGTCATTCAGCTCAAATGCCCCGTTTCCAACCAAATTACCGACTTTAATCCAATCTGCTCCATATTGTTCAATAGTTCCGCGATGAACCGGAAATAAGCTAAAATTTGCGGTTAATGACGGGAAATAAGGAACTGGCTTATTTAACACAATTTTCAATGTGTGTTTATCGACAGCTTCCACCCCTAACTGTTCTGGCGGCAACTTACCATCAATAATATCCTGCGCATTATTAATTCCTGCTAATGCTGCAAACCAAGCAAATGGCGATGTATTGGTTGGCGTGACTAAACGACGCCAGCTGTAAACGAAATCATCAGCGGTAACAGGCTCGCCATTCGACCATGACGCTTCAGGGCGTAACTGAAAAATCCAAGTGCGGTTGTCATCGGTGTGCCAATTTAGTGCAACACCCGGTATCGGCTTCCCATGATTATCTTGATTAACTAAGCCTTCAAACAAATCACGCATCACTTGAGCTTCAGTCAGTCCAACAGATTTAATTGGGTCTAACGATGCTGGCTCATCTTTCAGATGGCGCACAACTTCTTGATTTTCGGATAAAACAGTACCAGCAGGAACCGTAGCACTGATAACCGGTGTAGAAAGGAAAAGTGATGAAATGAATACAGCTAAAGAGGTCAATGAACGTTTATGCATATTATTATTTCTATCTATTAATCAAAAAGAGGATTACTCAGCGTTATTCGCTAAGCTTTGATGAATTAACCCATTACAAACTGCTAAATTGATATTTGACATGCCAAGGTATTAGCCGTGATAGGCGAATAACTCATTGACTTGATTGTCAGTTTAAAATTAGCTTTCGCTTCATCATATAACAAGTAAAACACGGCACAAAGCGCTCTTTTTATCGCGTTGAATATGGTATTTTAGGATGATACATAATAAAAAACATAAACTCTTAATAGGGCTTATTACTTGTATAATGCAGCGTAACCTTCTTACTTATCACGCCGAGAAGGCAACAATGCAATTCGGTCAATAATAGGATTTAAAAACAGAAAGTTAGGAATGTGAAATTACGTAATAATTTGATTTTAAAAATTATTTGATATTTTCATCTTCTGTAACTCAATCTATAAAACGGGAGAAAAACGAATGTCACAGACAGTAAAACTCAAAGGCAATAGCATTTCACTTGCAGGTACTTTTTTACAGGCGGGCTCACAAGCTAAACCTTTCACTTTAGTCGCTAAAGATTTAAGTGAAGCAACCTTAGAAACTTACCAAGGTAAGCGCAAAGTTCTGAATATTTTCCCAAGTGTAGATACCGGTGTTTGCGCCGCTTCTGTGCGTAAATTCAATCAATTAGCCAACGGTTTAGACAACACTGTTGTGTTATGTATCTCTGCTGACTTACCTTTTGCTCAAGCACGTTTTTGTGGTGCAGAAGGCTTAGACAATGTGGTGACATTATCTTCATTCCGTAGTGATTTTGCCCAAGATTACGGCGTTGAAATGACCACTGGTCCATTAAAAGGTTTAACGGCTCGTTCTGTCGTTGTATTAGATGAGAACGACAAAGTGATTTACAGCCAATTAGTGCCTGAAATTACTGAAGAACCTGATTATGATAATGCGCTAAATAGCCTGAAATAATCTTAAATTATGATGAACCACAATCGCCGATGCTTTCGGTGATTGTGGCTTCATTTGATAGGGGTTGAGGGGTTATCAATCATGTTTTTAATCAACATAAGCCCAAAATAGTGGTTTGTGATTTTTCGCGTTGACCACATTCGTAAAAATTATATTTTCCTTCATCATACTCACTAACGAGTGCGACAACGTACTTAATACCCGTTGAGCCTGCTCTTGGGTCACAGGGCAACAAGACGTAAGAATATCAATAATCAAATCCCGTGGTTTAACGCCATTTTTGACTAACGCATCCCACGTAAAACGATTTTTTTTCGCTAAATAATTGGCCGCTGCCTTATTCATTAAATAAAGTTCTGCGGCGGTATTCGCGGATTCAAACATATCACCTTGATAGTGACATTTAGACATATATTCACGTAGCTTGAAATTGACAATAAAATTAATCGTAAATTGTTCCATTGCAACTCCTTAAAGGTATAAAACCCGCGTTGCTAATATTAATAATCAATGCACGACTTAAGCATTTTTTTATCGTTAATTTAAAAATTAAAGCTTTGCTCACCATTTTTATAGCAGAAAAAACAACCAACCCGCAATGATCAGGACGTCGTTTTACGATGAAAAATATGTAAATTTAGTTTAATCGAGTAAGCTCACTCCATTCTTTTAACTGATTTGGAATAAGTGAGCTTATTTATGTGGCTTGTTTTATTGATAGTGACTGAATGGGCGTTAGTCAGGGAAATATCTTATTTCGAGCGAAGTCTCTTTATTATCTTGAATAAATTGGAGGTAAGTTTCTCCCCCCGGAAAACTTTGCTCAATTTCTAATTTTTTGTCGCCACTCCATCGATAAATAATCGACTGACAGTTATCATCCGAGCAAATCACTTCTTTGTTTTTGTTAGGTTCTAACTTAGCCTCTAAAAACTTTTTATCATCACCAAGCAGATTACGATATTCTTGATAAGCGCTTAGTAGCGAACTATTAGGGAAATGACACTGAGTCAGCGCGCCATTTTCATACACGTCTTCCATGGATTGCTCTGCATTTTTACAGAGTTTATCAATCAACTTATTATTTGGTTTTTCTTGTGCAACAGCGCTAATACTCACACTCATTAATACGCTAAGTAGACACAATTTAAACAGCTTTTTTATCATGTTAATCTTGCTCTTTCTTGGTACTGAGCCCGTATTCTCGCAATTTGTTCGCAATAGCGGTATGAGAAATATCTAAACGTTTAGCCAATTTACGCGTACTCGGATAATCACGATATAACCTCGCCAACACCGAGGCTTCATAGCGTTTGGTTATTTCATCCAGTGACCCATTTAATGTATCTAAAGCAATCGCAGGCGCGTTAACTGCATCAGGAAGTTGGATATCATCAACATCCAAAATATTGCCATTAAATTGAGATAGTCCCTGATATAACGCATTGCGTAATTGTCTAACATTACCCGGCCAATAATAAGAGCTGAGTGATTCAATTAATGCTGGTGAGATTTTTGGCTCATCAATGTTCAATTCTTTGGCAAAATTAGACACAAAGACTTTCGTGAGCGGTTTAATGTCTTCGCTACGCTCTCTTAATGGAGGGATCGTGAGCGTTATAACATTCAAGCGGTAATAGAGATCTTCACGGAATTTTTTCTGTTCCACTAGCTCAGGTAGGTTCTTCTGTGTCGCACAAATCACCCGTACATTGACTTTGACTTCATGTTCTTCGCCAACACGTCTGAAAGTTCCATCATTCAGAAAACGTAATAGTTTAATTTGCATTTGAGGGGACATTTCAGCAATTTCATCCAGTAAGACAGTACCGCCATTCGCTTGCTCAAAAAAGCCTTTTTTCCCTTCAATCGCATTTGGATAAGCCCCTGCTGCATAACCAAATAATTCACTTTCAACGACATCATCAGGCATAGAAGCACAGTTCAATCCTAAAAATGGCGCATTACCACGAGCACTGTGTAAATGGCAGGCTTTTGCCAGAATATCTTTACCCGTTCCGGTTTCCCCGACAAGCAATAACGGCTCATCCAGCATAGCAACACGTTTAGCACGTTCAACGACTTGGATCATCGCAGGACTGACCGCCACAATCTGGCTAAATCCACGATTTTCAATATCAACTTCAGCTACTTGCTTACGTTGATTTTCAAGAATTGCCACGGATTTGAGTAAGATCACCGCCCCTGTGCAGTGAGATTTTCCATCTTCATCGGCGAGAATAATTGGCGTAACCTGCATTAAATAGTCACTGCCTTTGACCGAAATTCGTTCAGTGTATGGTTCTGGAGACTCACGTTCAAACCAACGATGTAAACCATGGTTAGGGATTAACTGGGAGAAGGATTTTTGTTTGATTTTCGTTTCATCAACCCCAAAAAGTTGCAAACTCATTGGGTTAACCAGCTCAATATTCAGTTTATTATCAATGGATAAAACTGGCTCAGGGAACGAATTCAGTAAAGCCCACACCGCTTTATGCTCACGTTCGGAAGGCATAAAATAGATGCGGCGAACATCAATTACCCCGTTTATACGGCGGATCTCTGCCATTAACGTACTGAAAACCTGAAAATCTACCGGTGCAAAATTCAGGTAAATTCGACGTTGAGCTGAAATTTCAATGCCTTTTAAGTCAATGTTTTGTAGGACTAAAAGATCAAGTAATTCACGCGTTAAACCGATTCGGTCTTGGCAGGTCACTTCGAGGCGCATGATGAAACCTTTTGTAGAGAACATAATTGCTAATATTTTAGCGTTAAACAGGCCAGTAATACAGAGCCGTGTCACATATTGTTGACACTCGTCTAGTTTCTAATAAATATCAGCAGCATTTCTTTCTTTAACTCGAGGATTGTGGATTAATTCGACAGGGAATTGCCCTTTTAGGCATAACTGGCAGGATAATTAAAACTGTCAACTCATCCTGCCAGCAAAATTTACAGCTTATGGATTCTCTTTTTTTGAGGGAATGGCATTTTTCAGTTGGCCAATTAATTGACGGCGAAAATCACCTAATTTCGGTTTGTCTTCGATCCAAGGTAATGGACGGCATAACTCCATCGCCTTAATACCTAATCGAGCGGTCAGAAGACCTGCACCAATTCCTTGCGCAGCACGTGTCGATAACCGTGCGGTAATATCCTGCGATAGCCAATCCATTCCGACCTCGCGAATAAGCTCAGAAGCCCCTGCAAATGCAATATTAATCAGTACCATACGGAATAAGCGGATCCGACTATAGTAGCCCAGCTCAATACCATAAATGGCGGCAATACGGTTGATTAAACGAATGTTTCGCCACGCAATAAATGCCATATCGACAATTGCCAATGGACTAACCGCTATCATCAAGGCCGACTCTGCCGACGAACGGCTGATCTCTTTACGTGCTTGCTCATCCAAAATCGGTTGCACTAATTTGCTATAAAGTTCAATAACCTCGCGGTCATTATGTGAATCGTGAACCGTGGCTTGCCAGCTTTGAATTGCAGGGTGTTGCATCGGTAATGCAGACTGTTTGGCGAGCTTTTCACAGAATGCTTTACCCTGCCCCATGCCGTGGCTATGAAGTAATTCACGTGCAAAATCACGCTCCTCTGCACGTTCTCTGAGCCGATACAAACGACGCCATTCGCCGATGACTGAACCCACACCAGCGACCACAATTAAGCCCCCCGCCGCTGCGGTGCCTAACGCGGTCCAGTCTTGAGTTATCCATGATTGATGGATCCAAAGTCCTAATTGAGCGACTACACTCACCCCAAAAATACCTGCCGCCGCACCGACTAGCTTGCGCCAGAAACTGCGTTTAGGTTTTAAGGCTTCATTGATGAGACTTTCAACTTCGCCATCTTGGCTATCTTGTTCTTCTTGTATATCGACCGGTACAAATTTTTCAAACGCTTTTTCATCAAAAGTTTGCGCTTGTTTTAATGGCTCCATGGCCGGCTTATCGGCTTTATCGGCAAAGTCCACGCGCTGTTTTAGAGGTTCACTCATTTCAGTTTATCTCCTAACAAAAATTCCAGAGCACTGTCCATGCGAATATGTGGCAACGGTTGATCTAACGGCGTTGGCCGAGGGCGAAAATTTTCAAATTGAAAGCCTTGCTGCTGCCAAAACTGTTCATTAGGCAAGCGTTTTGGGACATCACCGGGATAGAACGTTAAGGGTTGCCCATCGCTGAGTCGTTCACCTTTTAAAGCCGGTAATTTTTCCCCCTTGTAGTCCACAATGCCGCTTTCGGTTGCTTGAATAGAAGCCAGCCCCACACAGTCCATGCTGATCCCTTCAAATGCCGCATTTTGCCAAGCATCTTGGACTAATTGCTGCAATAACGAGACCAAATTTGCATGTTGGTCTGGCGTTACATGATCCGATTTACTGGCGGCAAAGAGTAGCTTATCAATGCATGGTGAAAACATGCGTCTGAGCAATGTGCGTTTTCCATAATGAAAGCTTCGCATTAACTGAGTGAGCGCCATTCGCATATCGTTGAAGGCATCTGCGCCGCTATTTAAAGGCTGTAAACAGTCCACCAGCACAATTTGTCGATCAAAACGCTGGAAATGATCCTTATAAAACCCTTTCACCACATGGTCACAATAGTATTGATAGCGACGCTGTAATGCGCCGATATTGGTGTTTTTATCCGCTTGCGTTAACTGTTTTTCACCCTGTTTTTCGATGTTTGGCCATGGAAAGAATTGTAATGCAGGCGCTCCCGCTAACTCTCCGGGTAAAACAAATCTACCAGGTTGAATAAAGTGCTGTCCTTGTTGCTTACATTCATGCAGATATGCGGTGTAAGCATTGGAAATTTCAGCCAATAGATTTTCATCAACGGGGGCTAATGGGTCACATTTTTGGCAAAGCTGTAGCCATTCATTAGCGAGCTCCCCACGCTTACCTTTAAGTAGCACTTTCATTTGGCTAGACCAGGTTAAATAGTTCAGATCTAGCATCGGTAAATCCAGTAGCCACTCCCCCGGGTAATCGACAATTTCTAAGTACAGGGAGGAGTTATCGACAAAATGGCGAACAAACGAATCATTTGAACGGTAATGAATTTTCAAGCGAATTTCGCTCACTCCACGGGTAGGCGTCGGCCATTGCGGCGGATCGCCATAAAGCGATGCAATTCCCTCGTCATAAGCAAAGCGTGGGATTGACATATCGCGCTGTGGAATACGTTTTACCCCTAAAATTCGTTTATCTCTCGCTGCTGAAAATAGCGGAAGACGCGCCCCCGTGGTGGTGTTAAGAAGTTGGTTAACGAGAGAAGTGATGAATGCGGTTTTTCCACTGCGACTTAATCCAGTGACAGCAAGCCTTACATGGCGGTCAACGCTACGGTTCATTAAGTCAGTTAATTCATTTTGTAGCCGTTTCATAATGCTCCTAGTTCTCGCTCTCCCAATAAAAATATAAAGGGAATACAGTCATTAAACTCTATTCCCATTTATGTGATGGTGCAAATCAGTTGTTATAGATGACGAAACTTGCTGTTAACGGTATAAGTGTCCGAGGTGACATAGCGCTCCATTTGGCGCAGTTTCATTTCCCCAGCTTGTAGCTGAGCATCAATTTGGTTTAATAGTGTCGTCACTTCTGGTCCGATATCCTGCTCGCTTCGGTAACCGCTTGGCGCAGCTTCCACAAAGAAACACATCACCACATAGACAATCAAGGTCAATCCAAAACTCATAAACAGGGCAAGTACAGCCAATGCTCTGACCAAAGCAACCGGTAACTCTAAATATTCAGCGAGACCGGAACAAACACCACCAAAAACACGTTTATCCGTTAAGCGATATAACTTGCGGTTGCGAAAATTAGTCATTATTTTTGCCTCCAATTTGGGTGCTCGGCATCTAAAATATCTTCCAGTGTTTTGATACGTTGCTGCATACGCGATGACTGCTCTGCCAATTGCATCAAACGTTGTACTTCATTTTCAGTAAGCTGACTTCCCTGCCCATTGTTCTTCTTACCATAATGGAGCCACAACCAAATCGGCAGAACAAAAATGACAAAGATGATTAATACGAGAGACAGTAAAACGTAGCCCATCACATTTCCTTATTTATGGTTATTTAGCCTAGCGCACTGGCGCAATGAAATCACTGCGCCTTGCGTGTTGAATATTATTCGTCTTTATTGATTTTAGCTTTAAGCGCGGCTAACTGTGCACTAATTTCGTCATCTGCTTTTAACTCAGCAAATTGCTGTTCTAAAGAGCGTTGTTTACCAATACCGTAGCTTTGCGCTTCGCCTTCCATATGGTCAATGCGACGTTCGAACTGTTCAAAACGCGCCATTGCTTCATCCAGTTTACCACTGTCTAACTGGCGACGAACATTACGGCTTGATTGTGCAGCTTCTAAACGTACGGTCATTGATTGCTGTTTTGCACGCGTTTCTTGCAGTTTATTTTCTAATTCCGTGATTTCGCCTTTTAAGCGAGTCAGTGTTTCATCAACAATAATCAGTTCATGCTTTAGCGTATCGACCATGGCACTGACTTTTTGCTTTTCAATCAATGCTGCGCGAGCTAAATCTTCTTTATCTTTGATTAATGCCAGTTCCGCTTTTTCTTGCCATTCTGCAATTTGTTTTTCGCCCATTTCGACGCGGCGCTCTAAACTTTTTTTCTCAGCTAGAGTACGTGCTGAGGTGGAGCGGATTTCCACTAACATGTCTTCCATTTCCTGAATCATCAGGCGGATCATTTTCTGCGGATCTTCAGCTTTATCAAGCAGTGAAGCGATGTTGGCATTAATGATGTCGGCAAAACGTGAAAAAATACCCATAATTTATATCCTCTTGATGGATGTTATCTTTCTGTAGAGCCTCAACCCGATGTTGGCGTCCAACCAATACGTGATGCTCCATGAATATAAAATTGAAATTATTAAATCGATAATTATTTCAATCAAAATCTTTTACAACTTTAAGATAGCAATTGGCGTGCCAACTTTTTCAGAATGACATAACCAACTAATAAATAACAAAAATATTATTTCGATATCTATCGATGGTTATTTGTACTATAGTTAATCACAGGTAAAATTAACCAAAATTTGGTAAAAATAACCATGAAAGAGACTAACAATACTATTCTTGGTGTATCGAGTAATTTCCTCGATGTCCTAGAACGTGCTTCTGAACTTGCCAAGCTAAATAAACCTGTCCTTGTTATTGGCGAGCGAGGAACCGGTAAAGAGTTAATCGCGGATCGTCTTCACTATCTATCTCCCCGCTGGCAAGAGCCTTTTATCTCCTTAAATTGCAGCGGACTCAATGAGAACTTGCTGGATTCTGAATTATTTGGACATGAAGCAGGATCGTTTACGGGAGCGCAGAAACGTCATCAAGGCCGCTTTGAACGTGCTGATAAAGGTACGTTATTCCTTGATGAACTGGCAACCGCGCCGATGTCTGTCCAAGAAAAACTGTTACGTGTGATTGAATATGGCGAATTAGAGCGTGTGGGCGGAAGTCAGTCATTGAAAGTAGACGTTCGTTTGGTCTGTGCCACTAACGCCAATCTTCCAGAATTGGCTCGCCAAGGTCTGTTTCGCGCTGACCTACTCGACAGGATTGCCTTTGAAGTACTCCGTATGCCGCCATTACGTGAACGTGTTCCTGACATCCTGTTATTGGCTGAGCACTTTGCCATTGGCATGGTACGTGAGCTTAAACGAGCTTACTTCACTGGGTTTTCTGACAACGCCCAGCAAACACTGATGCGCTATTCTTGGCCAGGTAATATTCGCGAACTGAAAAATGTTGTCGAGCGTTCAGTTTATCGACATGGTGACAGTGACTTACCAGTGGATACGATTATTTTAGATCCTTTCGGTGAGAAGCTCGCAGAGCTACATGATATACCAACGGCATCATCAGAAAACCCAAAATTAGCACCCGCATTTCCTTTTGATTTACGTCAATGGCAATTAGAATCGGAAAAACAGTATGTGGAAGAGGCGCTACGTCACGCTAATTTTAATCAACGTAAAGCCGCTCAATATCTATCGCTGAGCTATGACCAATTTCGAGGATTGATAAAGAAACATCAAATTAGCTTGGAAAGCTGATTTTTACGCAAAAAAAAGCCAGCACCCGAGCTGGCTATATAACTAAAACACTGAAAGCAATAAAACACTGGAAGCAATGTGAGCAATGTCATGCCTTGTCTGCTAAAGCTAAGCACTCAAGAGACTGAGTTAATGATAATAGTTATTAGTATCATTTGTAAAGCATTTTAATGCGATTATTTCTCATTAAGATTAAATTAAAAATAATAGTAACCATTACATATAGATAGAGTCTTATTGATTCTCATTTACAGTTGAAAGCTCGCACTTCCGCCAGCATTGCGAGCAAAATATAATCACAAATTTTGCTTATACCCAGTTAGCCTATTTTTACGCTACAATAAGGCAATTCAGGTCAACGATATTAGCTCTATGCGCCTTTTAACTCTTTGGTTTTTATTTACTGTTTCTCTTTCAACATTGGCAGAGCAAACAGACATAAGCTACAAAGACACCATTGCCAATGATGTCCCGGCCGATATTCGCCAAAATGGCTTTATTTACTGCGTCAATGGCATTGTCACCACATTTAACCCACAACTCGCCAGTAGCGGGTTAATTATTGATCCCCTAGGCGCACAACTGTATGACCGCTTACTGGATGTTGACCCCTTTACGTATCGCCTGATCCCAGAGTTGGCTTCCCGTTGGGAAGTTTTAGATAATGGTGCGACCTATCGGTTATATCTGAGAAAGGACGTTAAATTCCAAACTACACCTTGGTTTACACCAACGCGTAATATGAATGCGGATGATGTGGTATTCAGTTTTTCCCGCATGTTTGAAACCAGCAATCCTTACCATTTCATTAATGGCGGGCGCTACCCCTATTTTGACAGCTTGCAATTTGCGAGCAGCGTCGAAAGTATTAAAAAACTGAATAACTACACCGTGGAATTTCGATTAAAATCCCCGGATGCTTCATTCTTATGGCATTTGGCGACTCACTACGCGCCCGTTTTATCTGCGGAATATGCAGATGAGCTTTCTGCTAGCAATCGCCAAGAGATGATAGATTGGCGCCCTGTCGGTACCGGTCCATTCTACTTTGATGATTACCAAGCTGGGCAGTTTGTCCGTTTATTGCGTAATAAAGATTACTGGAAAGGTGAACCACGCATGGAAGAAGTGGTGGTAGATATGGGCGCGGGGGGTACCGGACGTATTTCTAAGCTACTCACTGGTGAGTGCGATGTCCTCGCGTACCCAGCCGCAAGTCAGTTAAAAGTGCTACGTGATGACCCTCGCCTACGTATTTCAATGCGTTCGGGAATGAATATCGCATATCTTGCGTTTAATACCAGTAAGCCGCCTCTCGACCAACTCAAGGTTCGCCAAGCGATTTCTTATGCCATTAATAATGAGCGACTCATGCAGTCCATTTATTATGGTACCGCAGAGACGGCGTCATCGATTCTCCCCCGTGCATCTTGGGCATTTGATAATCAAACCAAAATAACTGATTACAACCCTGAACTTGCCAAAAAAATGCTGCAGGAAATGGGATTAGAAAACCTGAAATTAGAGTTATGGGTTCCTGTCGCTTCCCAATCTTATAACCCTAGCCCATTGAAAATGGCGGAATTAATCCAAGCTGACCTCGCTCAAGTGGGTATCGTCATGAGTATCCGCTCAGTGGAAGGTCGCTTCCAAGAAAATCAATTAATGGATCGCTCCCACGATATGACACTAGCGGGCTGGACAACAGACAGTAATGACCCAGATAGTTTCTTCCGCCCACTGCTCAGTTGTGCCGCCATTGGCTCACAAACCAACTTAAGCCATTGGTGTGATTCTAAATTTGATGATGTTTTGCATAAGGCCTTACTAACGCAAGAGCTGGCAGACCGTATTGATTACTATCATCAAGCACAACAAATTCTCGCGGAAGAACTGCCCATATTGCCATTAGCTTACTCGCTGCGTTTACAAGCTTATCGTTTTGATATGAAAGGATTGGTGATCAGCGCGTTCGGCAATACCTCATTTGCTGGCGTTTATCGCGAGATGCAAGAGCCGAAAAAAGCACCACCTCGGCAGCAGGAGCCGCAACCATGATCATCTACTCACTGAGACGATTTCTGCTATTGCTGGTGACGGTCTTCTTTTTGTCGCTGGTCAGTTTCAGCTTAAGCTATTTCACGCCCAATGCGCCTCTTAGCGGCGCATCACTTATTGATGCGTATATCTTCTACTTTGATGGCTTACTGCATTTCGATTTCGGCGTCTCTAGCATTAACGGGGAGCCTATAACCGAGCAACTTAAAGACACATTCCCTGCCACTATGGAACTGTGCATTCTCGCCTTCTTATTCGCGTTATTTGTTGGGATCCCGTTAGGGATGATTGCCTCATTCTGGCGAAACAAACCCGTTGATATCGCGATCAGCACGTTTGCACTATTAGGCTTTTCCGTGCCTGTATTCGTTTTAGCGTTAGTACTAACCCTATTTTTCTCGCTTCACTTAGGATGGCTCCCCGTTTCCGGGCGAATCGACTTGCTTTATAACTTGAAGCCTGTGACAGGCTTTGCCCTTGTGGATGCGTGGCTTTCGGATTCGCCATACCGTAAAGATATGATCATCAATGTGTTAGAACATATGATCCTGCCAGTACTCACACTCGCATTAGCGCCAACCACGGAAGTCATTCGCTTAGTTCGCATTAGTACGGATGAAGTGGCTAGCAGTAACTATGTCAAAGCCGCCGCCACTCGTGGGCTTTCTCGCTTTAAAATTATTCGCCGCCATATTTTTCATAACGCTATACCGCCGATTATCCCGAAATTAGGGCTACAATTCTCCACGATGCTAACATTAACCATGGTGACAGAATTAGTGTTTAACTGGCCGGGATTAGGTCGCTGGTTGGTCACTGCAATCCGCCAAGGAGACTACTCGGCGATTTCTGCAGGTGTGATGTTAATTGGCGCATTGGTGATCACCGTGAACGTGTTATCCGATATTTTAGGCGCAATGATGGACCCGTTAAAACATAAGGATTGGTATGTCCTCAGATAATTTTTATCGTGAACAGAAAATGCCATCCCCGACACGGGTGGTGTGGAATATTTTCTCCTCCGACATACTGGCAATGACCGGCTTTTTTGGGGTGATTTTTTTAATCGTCCTCTGTTTTGCTGGCCCTTATTTAGCACCTTATGCCATCGACCAACAATTTTTGGGTTACCAAATTACACCGCCATCATGGTCACACTATGGTGAAGTGGCATTCTTCTTTGGTACGGATGATTTAGGACGCGATATTTTAAGCCGTCTCTTGATTGGTACTAAATCCACGTTCGGCTCAGCCTTGTTGGTCACTGCGATTGCGACGATAATCGGCTTAGTGTTAGGTTGTCTTGCGGGCATGACCCGCGGACTAAAATCCGCTGTGTTTAACCACGTTCTGGATACCTTACTCTCGATCCCTTCTCTATTACTGGCGATTATCGTAGTGGCATTTATGGGTGCCAGTTTAACCAATGCGATGCTTGCGATTTGCCTCGCGCTGATCCCTCGTATGGTGCGTACCATCTACGTTGCCGTGCACGATGAGCTAGACAAAGAGTATATTGTGGCGGCACGTTTAGATGGCGCTTCAAACATCTTTATTTTGTGGTACACCGTACTGCCAAACATTACCCCTATTTTGGTCACTGAATTAACCCGTGCCCTCTCCATTGCAATTTTGGATATTGCGGCATTAGGCTTTTTAGATTTAGGGGCGCAACTCCCATCATCTGAATGGGGCGCTATGCTAGGCGATACGTTAGAATTGATTTATGTGGCACCGTGGACAGTCATTCTGCCCGGTGTTGCGATTATGTCGAGTGTCTTATTTGTGAACTTACTGGGTGATGGACTGCACCGAGCGATTAATTCGGGGGTGGAATAATGCCATTACTTGATATTCGTAATTTAACCATTGAATTTATGACGGCTAACGGCCCCGTCAAAGCCGTTGACCGTGTTTCCATGACCTTATCTGAAGGTGAAGTTCGTGGCTTAGTGGGTGAATCGGGTTCCGGTAAAAGCCTAATTGCGAAAGCCATTTGTGGGATCACCAAAGATAATATCCGCGTCACTGCGGACCGTTTTCGCTTCCAAGATATTGACCTCTTAAAGCTAAGTCCACGCAAGCGTCGTCGCCTGATTGGCCATAATATTTCGATGATTTTCCAAGAGCCACAATCCTGTCTTGACCCTGCGGCCGATATTGGGAAACAGCTGATCCAATCAATCCCCGGCTGGACATACAAAGGGCGCTGGTGGCAGCGCTTTAATTGGCGAAAACGCCGCGCTATCGAATTATTGCACCGAGTGGGTATCAAAGATCACAAAGATATCATGCACAGTTATCCGTACGAACTGACGGATGGTGAATGCCAAAAAGTAATGATCGCCATTGCGATTGCTAATCAGCCTCGCTTGTTAATTGCGGATGAGCCTACCAACGCGATGGAATCCACCACGCAGGCTCAAATTTTCCGTTTATTAGATAAATTAAACCAAAACAATAACATGGGAATTTTGCTGATCAGCCACGACATGGAAATGATGTCTAAATTGGTTGACCGAATTAATGTCCTATATTGCGGTCAGACTGTAGAAAGTGCCACACCGAATGATATTTTGCAGCGACCACGCCACCCTTATACGCAGGCATTAATTCGCTCTATTCCTGATTTTGAAAGCCCGATCCCCCATAAAGGTCGTTTAAATACACTCCCAGGGGCTATTCCTTCATTGGAACACTTACCAATTGGCTGTCGTTTGGGTCCTCGTTGCCCTTACGCGCAACGAACCTGTATCGATGCACCACCACTGCGCAGCATTAAAGGGCACCTAGTTGCTTGTCATTATCCACTGAATACCGAGGAACAACCCTAATGGAAACGTTACTTGAGGTACGTAACCTGACAAAAACGTTCCGTTTTCGTGAAGGGTTATTTCGTCGCCATGAATTACAAGCCGTCAAGCCGTTGAGTTTCAACCTACAAGCAGGGCAGACTTTAGCCATCATCGGCGCTAACGGCTCAGGAAAATCCACCTTGGCTCGCATGTTGTCAGGGGTGACGGAGCCTTCTGGTGGAGAGATTTTAATCCGTGGCCAACGGCTAAGTTTTGGCGATTATAGCTACCGAAGCCAACGTATTCGCATGATATTTCAGGATCCAAGTACTTCCTTAAATCCGCGCCAGCGTATTGGACAAACCCTTGAATTACCCTTAAAACTGAATACTAACCTTACCGGTATTGAGCGGGAAAGACGCATTATCCAGACATTACGCCAAGTAGGATTACTGGCCGATCACGCAGAATATTACCCACACATGCTCGCATCAGGTCAAAAACAGCGGATCGCCCTCGCCCGTGCGTTAATTCTGCAACCAGAAATTATCGTGGCTGATGAAGCACTTGCCTCGCTGGATATGTCGATGCGCTCACAGATAATCAACTTAATGCTCGACTTACAAGCTAAGCAAGATATCGCTTATATTTACGTCACCCAACATTTAGGCATGATGAAGCATATTAGTGACAAAATGCTCGTAATGGATAAAGGCGAAGTGGTTGAGCGAGGAAATACAGCGGAGGTTTTAGCGGCTCCACTTCATGACGTGACGCGTCGTCTGATTGAAAGTCACTTTGGAGAGCCATTATCCATTGATGCGTGGCGACAAGATTTGTAATGACCAAAAGACGGGGGAAATAACCTCCGTCTTTAACAAACTGTTTGTTGCTAGCGCGCTATGGATACACAACTTTTTATGTGTTTGAGGTGTACCACAATCGTGAAAGTCACGATCACCAGTAACGACCATGCCCCCCACTTCCCTGCATGTACCATAGACCATGCTCCGATTTGATTTGGATATTGCCAAACACCAAAGAACGTTCCGAAATTTTCCGCCAGCCAAATGAAGAATCCTATCAGCATAAATGCAAGCAATAGCGGCATTTTACGTTCTTTATCTAACGGGGTATAAAACACCACGCTGCGGGCATACAAACCAAATATAAACGCCGTTAAGTACCAACGATAATCATCAATATAGTGATGGCTAAAAAAGTTAATATAAATGGCTAAAGCCACTAATGTCGCCATCCAATAAGGTGGATAATGTTCAATCCTGACATTAAAAAAACGCCAAGATTGAATGATATAGCTACCAACTGCCGCATACATAAACCCTGTGAACAGAGGAACTCCCCAAAGTTTGGTGTACGCCTCATCAGGATATTGCCATGAACCAATTGTCGCTGAGGTTTTAAATAATTCCATCATAAAACCCACTAAATGGAATACACAAATGGCTTTTAGCTCATCCCATGTTTCTAATTTTGACCATACCAAGAGCGCTTGAAAAGAGACTGCGAAAATCAGTAAAACATCATAACGAGGAATACCTAGAATCCCTTTCGCTGGCACTAGGAATAAAGCCAAAAAGAAGAAACCAGCAAACAGACAAGAACGAGCATTAATTAAACCAAAAAACCAAAATTCAAGAATAAAGCGTTTTAATCCTTTACTACTATTCGGTTTATGAGCCATTAAGATGGCATCTAGCTTGGTTAAGTAATTAAGATTGTGAAAAATGGATGCCATTTTGACAGCTCATAAAATGTGGCTAAGGATTGAGAGAATAGCTCAATGTGAGGCAAAATTATAACAAAACCCTCTCAGATACCTATCCCGTAACATTCTTAATTTTAATGGAATATCAATTAAATAGATAATTCCCCTGAGAAATACTCGTCTCCCGTAATCTTGCCATACATTAGAGTGATTTTAGATATTGGGAGCCGCCCCGCATCCTTTGGCAATTCTCTTTTTAAATCTAGTGTATACTTGAAAGAACAATAATGATGACCATTCTATGACTTAGGAGTTTTATGATGAAATTGTATTACGCTCCCGGTGCCTGCTCACTTTCTCCTCATATTATTCTGCGTGAAGCAGGATTAGATTTCAGTATTGTTCGTGTTAACTTAAAAGAGAAAATCACAGAAACGGGTGAAAACTTCTTAGAAATTAACCCTAAAGGTCAAGTTCCTACTCTCGTTTTAGATGATGATGAGCAATTAACTGAAGGTGCTGTGATTGTCCAATATATTGCAGATCAAAACCCAAATAGAAACTTAATTGCCCTGCCAGGTTCAATGAAGCGCTACCATCAGTTAGAAGCGCTAAACTTCATTTCTACTGAGCTGCATAAGAATTTTGGCCCATTATTTGCGCCAAATACCCCTGAAGAATATAAAGATGTTGTTCGCGCAAATTTACTGAAAAAATTCCAGTATGTGAATGATATTCTGAAAAATCAGCCTTATTTTGTCGCTAAAAGTGACTTCTGTGTTGCTGATGCGTATCTGTTTACCGTCACCAACTGGACTCGTTTAGTTGGCGTTGATATCAGCGCATTGAGCCATCTGAACGAATATTGTGAGAAGATTGCGAAGCGCCCAAAAGTACAAGAAGCATTAGAAGCGGAAGGGTTACTGAAAAAGTAATCTATTGTATGAAATGCATTTACAAAAACAGCGCTATTCGGCGCTGTTTTTTATTACTATATTTAATAAGTTACTACTATGCTCAATCAGTCTAACTGAGTGGCGCAGAATTTATGTTGAGGGTTAACCATCAAATCTTGAGCTGCAACTAACTGAAGTTCATACTCACCCATTTCTTTGGTTTTCAGCATGACTTCATAGACTGCCGCAGCAACATGCTCTAAGCCTTTATCTAGTGGCTCACCTTTTAAGATATTGACCAACATTAAACCACTCGTTAAGTCACCAACTCCCACAGGCTGTTTTTCACCGAAATCTACTAATGGGCGGCTAACATGCCAGCTATGTTCCGCAGTGACTAAAATCATTTCAAAGCGGTCTGCACGATAGCCTGCACGGCTTAAATGCTTAACTAATACAGTTTTAGGGCCTTGCTGACATAGTCGACGTGCAGCTTGAACAGCTTGCTCTACCGTTGCTATTTTCTCATTCGCTAACGTTTCTAACTCTAACAAGTTAGGAGCAATCACATCACTCGCCGCTAGCGCTTGTTGACAAAGAAACTCAGCAACACCTGGTGCAACAATGCATCCCTTCTCTGGATGCCCCATCACAGGGTCACAAAAATAGAGTGCCTGCGGATTCGCCGCTTTAACCTTTTGAACAATCGCTAGAATATCATTGCCTTGCTCAGCAGAACCAATATAGCCACTTAACACGGCATCACATATTGCCAGTTTATGGATTTTTGCTAATCCTTCGACAATATCTGTCAAATGCTGAGCAGGAAATACTGAGCCCGTCCATTGTGGATACTGAGTATGGTTGGAGAATTGCACTGTATTAAGTGGCCACACATCTACGCCCATACGGCACATAGGGAATGCAGCAGCACTGTTTCCTGCATGGCCGAAAACAACATGGGATTGAATTGATAATACGCTTTTCATTGAAAACCCAGAGAATTGTTATGTCGAATGAAGAGAAATCAGTGAGTAGCCATTTGCCAATATGAATAGCCCGGAAATTTCCGGGCTATATATTACAAAGGTTCGTCAGAGCTATTTCCAGTTAACTAAGCAGTCATTTTTCTTACCGCGGCGGATAAGTGTATAACGACCAAATAAACGGTCAGCATCAGTGAATACATACATTGGTTCAGTTTGTTTCTGACCATTGACAGAGACTGCATTTGAGCTGATTGCCGTTCTTGCTTGACCACGAGAAGGTACCAGCTCTGAATCAACTAATGCTTGCTGGAGATCTGCACCATCTTCTAGGGTGATGCATGGCATACCGTCTTGAGCTAGCTGTTCAAAGTCAGCTTCAGTTAAATCAGATACTGCGCCAGAGAATAAGCTTTCAGTAATGCGTTTTGCAGCCGCTAGACCCGCTTCGCCGTGAACTAATTTAGTCACTTCTTCAGCTAATACGTACTGTGCACGAGGAGCTTTGCCACTGTTTTTGTCTTCTTCTTCTAACGCATCAATTTCGCTTAATTCCATGAAAGTAAAGAATTTCAGGAAGCGATAAACATCAGCATCCGCGGTGTTAATCCAGAATTGATAGAATTTATATTGGCTAGTTTTCTTCGGATCTAACCACACCGCACCACCTTCAGTTTTACCAAACTTGGTACCGTCTGTTTTGGTGATCAGTGGAACAGTTAAACCAAACACTTGGTTTTGATGCAGACGACGAGTTAAATCGATACCTGAAGTGATGTTACCCCATTGGTCTGAGCCACCAATTTGTAACTCAACACCCATCTCTTTATTCATGTTCGCAAAATCGTAACCTTGTAATAGGTTATAGGCGAATTCAGTGAAAGAGATACCAACATCATCACGGTTTAAACGCTGTTTAACAGACTCACGGTTGATCATTTGGTTAACAGAGAAGTGTTTACCAATATCACGTAAGAATGTCAGCACGTCCATTTTGCCAAACCAATCATAGTTGTTAGCTAGGCGTGCGCTGTTTTCACCACAATCAAAACTAAGGAATGGTGAAACTTGGTTACGGATTTTTTCTACCCACTCTTGAACGGTTTCTGTGGTGTTTAATTTACGTTCAGTAGCTTTGAAGCTCGGGTCACCAATAAGGCCCGTTGCGCCACCGACCAACGCCACAGGCTTGTGCCCGGCTAGTTGGAATCGTTTTAAACACAGCAAAGGAACCAGATGTCCCAAGTGCAAGCTATCGGCGGTAGGGTCGAAGCCACAATAGAGAGAGATAGGGCCCTGCGCCAGTCTCTCTGCTAACGCATCCTCATCCGTTACCTGGGCAACGAGGCCCCGCTCTTGCAATTGTTTAATCAGGTTATTGCTAGACATCAATGACTCCATCAGTTGAATTTTGTCTATCTATTTTAATGTAGAAAATTGGCAGAATGAGACGTCGCTCAAAGGCTCGCCAGTATGGTTTGTCAATTTTCTTAAACGAGGCTATAGCATAAAGCGCATATCAATTAAGTGCCAGCTAAAAAACCATTTATTACGGGGCTAATCGGTCAATTACCCAGCCATCCCCTTCTCTTTGGTATAGAAAGCGGTCATGCAGGCGGTGAGCGCCACCTTGCCAAAATTCGACACTATTAAAAACAACGCGATACCCCCCCCAAAAACTCGGTAATGGAACCTCGCCATTTTGAAATTTCTGCTTAAGTTCTAAAAATTTCCCTTCTAAGATTCCACGTGCCGAAATCCGTGAAGATTGAGCGGACGCCCAAGCCGCGATTTGGCTATCTTTTGGGCGACTATGGAAATATTTCAGTACTTCAATCGGGCTTAAACGCTCAGCAACACCTGTAAAATGAACTTGGCGTTCCAGTTGATACCACGGGAAATGCAGGCTGATTTTATTATTATGCTCTAAATGCTGCGCTTTACGACTTCCCAGATTGGTATAAAAGACTAATCCGTTTTCATCGAAGTGCTTTAATAACACGATCCGTTGATAAGGCTGCCCCGTTTCATCGACTGTTGCCACACACATTGCTGTCGGGTCAGTTAATCGCGCTTCACAAGCTTGTTTTAACCAGCGCTCAAATAGTGGAATAGGATCTGGCGTTAAATCTTTGCGTCTCAATCCACCTTTTGTATATTCACGTCGTACCGCAGCAAGATCGATCTCTTCAAGTTCGTTCATTTTACTGTCCTTTCAAGCGGTTATTTTATATCAATATTTGCGGGGTATATCGCACCTAATATACTATCTCTGCTTGCACCCGTTACGGATGCAAGACTACCTGATAAGCCTGAAACTGTACGAGCGGCAAGCCAAGCAAATGCCAGTGCTTCCATATCATCACCACTCAGCCCATATTTATCACTTGGCGCGACTTCAATCCCCGGCAGTAATGTCGCTAATCGCAACATTAAGAATTTATTTTGAGCGCCGCCGCCACAAACAATTAAACGCTCGCAGCCACCACATAACTTAACTTGATCTACGATAGATACGGCGGTCAATTCACACAATGTTGCTTGCACATCTTCAGGAGATAGCAATTGAAAATGCGCCAAATGCTGTTCTAGCCATTGCATATTAAAATATTCACGCCCAGTACTTTTAGGAGCTGAACGTTTAAAATAGCTATCATTAAGCATCGCATTTAATAATGCCTGATTCACCGTCCCTGTTTTTGCCCATTCGCCATCTTTATCATACGCTTGTTGCTTATTACGCCAGACCCAAGTATCCATTAACATGTTGCCAGGCCCTGTGTCATAGCCTTTTACATATGCATTTGGTAGCAATGCGGTAACATTAGCAATCCCGCCAATGTTTAGCACAATACGTTTTTCAGTCGGATGCCCTAATACGGCTAAATGAAATGCAGGAACTAACGGAGCACCTTGCCCACCATAAGCCATGTCTCTACGGCGAAAATCACCTACTGTCGTTATTCCCGTTAATGCCGCGATACGGTTGTTATCACCAATTTGCATAGTAAACGGTGTTTCACTATCAGGTTCATGCCAAACCGTTTGCCCGTGACAACCAATCGCAATGATATCTTCAGGAGATAGACCCGTTTGATGAAGAAGCTGATTAATGGCATCGGCATATATTGTGCCAAGTTCTCTGTCTATTTTTCCCAATTCAGAAAGTGTTGTTTCTTGCCCTTGGCAAATATTGAGAATGCGCTTTTTTAGTTCAATCGGAAATGAGGCGCTCAAGCTAGCTTGTTCTGCAACAAACTTATCATTAATTGCAGCTAATACGACATCAACACCATCTAGGCTGGTTCCTGACATAACACCGATATAGCGACCCGATTTAATCATCATTATTCCCTTTAACGTGTCTATTCACCCGCTGAGATAAACTAGGAAAGATTGTGCTTTTAGAGAAAAATTTGTCAACTGATCGATTCAATTTCTCGTAGCGCTTCGCAGGAATAATAAATAATTGATAGAAGAGATGAAAATAGTGAGCAAAATAGCAGCAATAAATCGTTTTTTTATCTCTTGATTATTTTATTTGATTTATAATGGTTTATTCTGTAATTATCTGCTACACCTTAAGGTGAGTAGTTCTTATTACAGGTAAAAATCCCCTATTTAGCCTTTGCTATAAATTGATGTTCTAAAATAGTCAAAAAATAGATAATTCTTTAGCAAAGGGTGCTTTGAATTGGGATTTTCGGTGGAATTTGAGATATTTTACCTAGTGTTGATGCATTATTTAATTCAAAATTAGTAGTCTAGGCTCTGTTATCTAAAAATAAATTTTTGATGTTGTTGTGCTTATGGTAAGAACAAATCTTCGATGCTACGTTACTGCCACGAACAGCAAGTCTCATAGGAGTTATTATGCTTAAGAAAGTTTTTGTAGGTGTTGCTGCGGTTGTTGCGTTATCTGGCTGTGTCAATACAAGTACGCTTTCTGGTGATACTATTTCAGCTCAAGATGCTAAACAAGTCCAAACTGTGACTTATGGTACGGTACTCAATGCACGCCCAGTGACCATTCAAGCGGGTGAAGATGGTAACGTGATTGGTGCAATTGGCGGTGCAGTTATCGGTGGCCTGTTAGGTAATACCGTCGGTGGTGGTACTGGTAAAACGCTAGCAACAGCGGCTGGGGCAATCGCAGGTGGTTTAGCTGGTCAACAAGCACAAGGGGCTCTAAACAAAAGCCAAGGTGTGCAGCTTGAAATCCGTTTAGACAGTGGTAAAAACATTGTTGTTGTTCAGAAACAAGATCCTGCCGCTTTCCGTGTAGGTCAGCGTGTTATGATCGCAAACAGCGGAAATACAGTGACTGTATCACCTCGCTAATTTGACATAAATTCAAAATAAAATGCGTTCACCGACTAATTAATCGATGAACGCATTTTTTATTTAAATCATGATTAGTGTTTTATTTTTTTAGCTTATTAGTAATAATATTTTTATCGCCCTGAGCACTTCGCTATCTTTTCGTTTATGGGTTCCATAGCAGAACTTTATTGAATAATTTTGATTGATATCTATTCAAGTAAAATGTAATTTACACCGTATGTATTCTCTATTTTTCTTGAAGCAAATTTTTTATTCATATTTTCACTCTCTAATCCCTCTTAATACCGTATGTTTCTAATAATTAACCCATAGTGATAGAACACAAAGCCGCCTCACGTAAAAAATCATGCATCTATATAGAAACACATATTACGTGCATGGTGGCTATAGTTATTAGTTTAATATATATTTAGGTTAATTATATTCATAGTAATAAAATTAAATGAGAAAAAATAATTAGTAGTCTATGAATCGTTCTGTAAACGTAGAATGTTTTTCTCCAGTTTTAATAGCAATAAAGATAACTGGCTTAGCTCGTCATGACTAATATTACTTAAAATCTCTGTCCGAGTATTATTAATCACTTGATCAACCGTTTTGATAAAAGGCTCCGACTCCTCTGTGAGTTTGATTCTCTTAGCGCGTCGGTCATTTGCACATGTATGACGTGAAATGAGTCTTTTTTCTTCTAATTGATCTAATGTTCTGACCAGAGAAGGTTGTTCAATGCCGATTGCTTTTGCCAATTGAATCTGTGATTGCTCGGGCGGTAACTGGCTAATATTATGCAGTGTTACCCAATGTGTTTGCGTGAGTTTAAGTGGCTTGAGGCGATAGTCAATCAATGCTCGCCACATACGGACTACACGAGATAATTCAGTTCCAATTTGAGATTCCAATTTACCCTCCTTTATATAATTATAATGTCTAAAAAATATACCGAATACATATTATTTTTTAAATTATATATTAATTCCCTTTTATCTTTACAACCTTTTATTGATCCAATACCTAATAAATACCTATATATAGTGAGCATCAATAAATCATTGAGTGATATATATCTTGTTTTCCTCCATGCTTTTTCATATAAAAATAATATAATCACTTAATAAGACAACCTATCAATTATCTTATTAATAAGAATAGCCTTACTCTTCTTTCGAATCTATCTATTTTAACCCTTATAGTAATTACAACTAACAATAAAAAATGCAACAGCAAATAAACTCTTTAAAAACAAAGCAATATAGTTATTCTTAAAATTATGTCATTTACAGTTGATTTATATGAATTTCATCATCATTTTGAATAAATAAAATTTTATTGAAATGTAACCATTGAAATTAATTTAAGTGAATTGATTTGTTATTGAATCATTTTGCATGGAATGGTTTTATTATCAATCAAAACAGAGACTGTTGAGGGTCATTCATGTCTTCTTGAACCACTTTCTTATTATTTGCTCTTAAAAATCGCTGGCGACATAAACGGATGACATGACGTTTTTCAGCGTTAGTTAACTGTAACCAACCAAAACGTTCATCACGGGTTCGATAGCAACCTCGGCAATATCCCTGCTCGTTGGTTTGACATATTCCTCGGCAAGGGCTTGGTATGTCAAAAAACTCAAGTTGTTCTGCCATCGTTAACCACCCGTAATATAAACATAAAATTATGATATACTCCCTCAAATTGAGTATAACCATGATATGACTAAAAAATAAACCTCAATCGCTGTATTTAGTCATATTGCCACGTTATATTGATAGATAAATCGATTCGACTTTAAGCATTATTGCCTGAAGAATTTATAGGGAAACTACTATTATGCGCTTACTACATACCATGCTCCGTGTTACTGACATGCAACGCTCCATTGATTTTTATACCAAAGTATTAGGTATGCGCTTACTGCGCACGAGCGAAAATACAGAATACAAATATTCTTTAGCGTTCGTCGGTTACAGTGATGAAAGTGAAGGTGCTGTTATCGAGTTAACTTATAACTGGGGCGTAACAGAATATGATTTAGGCAATGCTTATGGTCATATTGCATTAGGTGTTGATGATGTCGCTAAAACCTGTGAGGACATTCGTCAAGTAGGTGGAAATGTCACTCGTGAAGCAGGCCCAGTCAAAGGCGGCACAACCGTTATCGCATTTGTTGAAGATCCAGATGGCTATAAAATCGAGCTTATCGAAAACAAAAGTGCAAGCAAAGGATTAGGCAATTAATCCCTCGCATACATTTTATATTTTAGGTGATGATAACCATCACCTAAAATTTCTTCAGTATCTACCTGCAAAAATATATTCCCTTTGGCATAATGAAAGCCAACCAGAAACTGTAAATTGAAAGCCTAATGTCTGAAAAAAATAACCCTAACTCACTGGTTAACCGCTTCCGGGGTTACTACCCTGTCGTTATTGATGTCGAAACTGGTGGGTTCAACCCCAAAACTGATGGTCTATTAGAGATAGCTGCCATTACACTCAAAATGGACAAAGATGGCTGGCTGGCCATTGATGAAACGTTACATTTTCATGTAGAACCTTTTGAGGGAGCGAATTTGGAGCCCTCCGCACTGGAATTCACAGGTATTGACCCCACTAACCCTCTACGTGGTGCAGTGAGCGAATATGAAGCATTACATGCCATTTTTAAAACAATTCGAAAAGGCATGAAAAATACCGATTGCAATCGCGCGATCATGGTAGCTCATAACGCAAATTTTGATCACAGCTTTGTTATGAATGCGGCAGAGCGTTCAGGGTTAAAACGCAACCCTTTCCATCCATTCGCAACCTTTGATACTGCAGCACTGAGCGGATTAGTCTTTGGACAAACCATTCTTGCGAAAGCGTGTGTCACCGCAGGTATTCCATTTGATGGCAAACAAGCCCACGGAGCCCTATATGATACTAACCGTACTGCGCTATTATTTTGCGAATTAGTCAATAAATGGAAAAAACTAGGCGGATGGCCACTGCCTAGCGAACCTCAATAATCTCGCTTCCCTAAAAACAAAAAACCGTATTAGTTTTACGCTAATACGGTTTTTATCAATATAAGCAGGAAAGCTTATTCAACCATTTGATTACTCAGTGATGGTTTCATCCGCTGGACGGTATTTATCCGCAGTTTCTTTAATCAGAGCTTGTAATTCACCGCGTTGGAACATTTCGACGATAATGTCACAACCGCCAACTAACTCACCATCCACCCATAACTGTGGGAAGGTTGGCCAATTAGCATATTTTGGCAGCTCTGCACGAATGTCTGGGTTTTGTAAAATATCAACGTAGGCAAAACGCTCACCGCAAGAAGACAGAGCTTGAACAGCTTGAGCAGAAAAACCGCAGCTAGGCAGTTTTGGAGAGCCTTTCATGTATAATAAAATTGGATTTTCTTTAACTTGGCGCTCAATTTTTTCGATAGTTGTCATTTTATATCCTAAAACGTGGGTGCTGATTTTGCAGTCACTGAGCCACTTTGAATCATTTGCAAGGCAACTCATTAGACAGAACACATTGACCGGTGTAATCGCCGGCATAGTCAAAACATCGCAAATTGTTCCGTGATTGTTTCATACAATATGCCAGTTTTATAAGGTGAATACTATAGCACTCCTATTTGCTGTACTCAAAAGGTGAAAAGCAAATAGCAACGTTTTCTTTTTATTATAAAAAATTCACTCTGGGTGTTTTTGCCGTGTAATCATGGGAGTTATTTGTTAATATATTAGCAAATTAATAACACTTGATGTATTTCCCTGCTCTTCAATGAAAATAATGACATGCAGTGGAATAATAATTATGCAACTTACTAACAATTAAGGCATAAATAGCATCATGGAACAGGTTTTTTCTTACTGTAACCTGTATTCTGTTATGATAAATACATAACTTACGATGCTCGCAATAGCTAACTACAGCTCGACGTCACTATACTAGAAGTAGATTAATTAATAGCAGTACATTTAATTTCGCTCATTTTACGAGCAAACACCCTAAACACTGAATAAAAGCAATCAAGGAGTACGCAATGTCTTTTGAATTACCAGCTCTACCTTATGCTAAAGATGCTTTAGAACCTCATATCTCTGCTGAAACCCTAGAATACCACTACGGTAAGCACCACAACACCTATGTTGTTAACCTGAACAACCTGATTAAAGGCACCAAATTTGAAGGTCTGTCTTTAGAAGAGATCATCAAAACTTCTGAAGCTGGCGTATTCAATAACGCGGCTCAAGTTTGGAACCACACTTTCTACTGGCACTGCTTGGCTCCAAACGCAGGCGGCGAACCAACAGGTAAAGTTGCAGAAGCTATCAACAAAGCATTCGGTTCATTTGCTCAGTTTAAAGAGCAATTCACTGATGCCGCAGTTAAAAACTTCGGTGCAGGTTGGACTTGGTTAGTGAAGAAAGCAGATGGCAGCCTGGCTATCGTTAACACGTCTAACGCGGCAACTCCAATTTCTGGTGACGACAAGCCAGTTTTGACTGTTGATATCTGGGAACACGCTTACTACATCGACTACCGTAACGCACGTCCAAAATACTTAGAAAACTTCTGGGCGCTGGTTAACTGGAAATTTGTTGAAGAAAATCTGGCTTAATTTTAGTTCAGATCTAAAATGACTAAGGGCGAGTATAATACTCGCCCTTAATTATTTCTCATCCTTATTAGATAGGATGGAAATGAAATCAGAAAATGTGCACAGCAAACAAAATAATTACAGCTAAAGAGCCAAACGCAGCTAGCAATCCATATTTAAAATCTGTATCCATGAGACCCTCTCATATAAAGAAATTGAATTATCAAATAACCATAAAATAAAAAGGTTATTTAAGTATACATGCACAAAAACGTAAAACCAGTGTCTATATCACATGTTATAACATCAATTATTTCTTTCGTTTTTGCGCTAGATCAGACAAAATCGACAACAAATCGCTAAATTATTGCCAGCAAAGGTACTATGCATCAATATGCAGGTAATTATTTAACTAGAATTATTTTAGAGACCAAGTTTTGGTTAGGAGTTTTTTCTTCTCATGGCAACAATTAAAGATGTGGCGAAACGTGCGGGCGTCTCTACCACAACCGTCTCCCATGTTATCAACAAGACGCGTTTTGTCGCTGATGATACAAAAACAGCCGTTTGGGCCGCCATCAAAGAGCTTAATTATTCTCCGAGTGCGGTTGCACGTAGTTTAAAAGTCAACCACACCAAATCAATTGGCCTGTTGGCAACATCAAGTGAAGCCCCCTATTTCGCAGAAGTGATCGAGTCTGTCGAGAATAGTTGCTATGAGAAAGGCTATACTCTAATTTTATGTAACTCTCACAATAACTTAGGTAAGCAAAAAGCGTACTTGCAAATGTTGGCACAAAAACGTGTCGATGGGCTACTTGTGATGTGTTCAGAATACCCTGACACCTTGATTGGTATGTTGGAAGATTACCGAAATATTCCAATGGTCGTCATGGACTGGGGTACCTCTCGCGGGGATTTCACTGACAGTATTATTGATAACTCTTTCCACGGTGGTTATTTAGCAGGTCGTTATCTTATTGACCGTGGTCATCGTGAAATTGGTGTGATCCCTGGCTCCCTTGAAAGAAATACAGGCATTGGGCGTTTAACCGGCTTCCAAAAAGCCATGGAAGAAGCCAAAGTCACGTTGAAAGATGAATGGATTGTTCAAGGGGATTTCGAGCCAGAATCAGGCTATAAAGCGATGATGCAGATCCTCAGTAACAAACACCGCCCTACTGCTGTCTTCTGTGGTGGAGACATCATGGCGATGGGAGCAATCTGTGCGGCTGACGAGATGGGATTACGCGTCCCACAAGATATTTCCATTATTGGCTATGATAACGTGCGTAATGCGCGCTATTTCACGCCTGCATTAACCACAATCCACCAGCCAAAAGAGCGTTTAGGTCAAATGGCGTTTGCGATGTTGCTCGATCGTATTGTGAATAAACGCGAAGATGCGCAAACGATTGAAGTTCACCCGCGTTTAGTTGAGCGCCGTTCCGTGGCTGATGGTCCATTTATTGATTATCGCCGCTAAGTCTATCTCAGCACATTAGCTCGCAAACCACTCCGCGTTGAGCGTTTCGCTATCACCAAGATAGTCAAGAAGCCATCTCAGCGCTGGAGATGTATCATTCTCAACCCATGTTAAGCAGCAAGGGCTTTCAGGAAACGGCTGCGCTAATTCCAGCTCAACTAGCTTCCCTTCTGCACACAAAGGTGCTGCACGGTGCTCTGGAACCATCCCCACACACAGACCATTTGCCAAACACGCTAAACCACTTTCCCAGTAAGGCACAACTAAGCGTCGTTGGTTGTCCAGCGCCCAAGTATCTCTTTTCGGTAAGCTTCTTGAGGTATCTTCTAAGCACAAACTTGGATATTCACGCATTTGGTCATCCGTCAGTTTGCCCTGAATTTTCGCTAATGGGTGAGTGGGGCTTGCAACACAACGCCATGACATAAAGCCCATGTCGCGGAAACTATAGCGCTCTCCAATGGGTGAAGCACGGGTCGCTCCAATCGCCACATCCACACGCCCATCCGCTAATGCATCCCAAACCCCATTAAACACTTCAGGGTGGATATACAGTTCGATATCAGGAAAATGACGATAAAAATCCAAAATCAGCTGTTCCGTACGCTGCGGTTTTACGATGCAATCAACGGCAATACTGAACTGCCCACGCCACCCATTGGCGACTTGTTGGCATTGATGTCGAGTATCAATCATTTTTTTGATAACACTTCGACTTTCTTTAATAAAGATAACCCCTGCTTCAGTCAATACCACATCACGGTGACGGCGCTCGAATAGCGGAACCGCCAACCATTCTTCGACTTGCTTTACTGTGTAACTGATCGCTGAAGGGACTCGATGCAGCTCATCCGCAGCACCACTAAAGCTTCCCGTTCGAGCAACTGCGTCTATGACTTCAAGTGCATGAGCTGACCACATTTTCTTTCCTTTCAAATTATTTGATAGCAGAGTCCAAATATTACCGTTTCACAACGTAAAAAAATAGCCTATACAATAAGATAACTATTAACATTATTTTAAATACAGATTAAGCAAAACTATGACAAATACTGCGACAAAAAACTCCTCTGGATTTTTGATTTACCTTGCCGGCCTAAGCATGCTGGGGTTTTTAGCCATCGATATGTATCTGCCTGCCTTTGGTTCAATGCAAACAACCTTAAATACGACTGAAGGTGCTATCAGCGCCTCATTAAGTATCTTTCTAGCTGGCTTTGCTTTTGCCCAGCTACTATGGGGCCCCCTTTCAGATAAATTAGGACGCAAACCTATTCTCATTGTAGGGCTTTCCCTATTTATTGTTAGCTGCTTGGCTATGATTTGGGTCACCGATGCCACTCAGTTATTAATCCTTCGATTCTTACAGGCCGTTGGTGTTTGTTCTGCTGCAGTTTTATGGCAAGCCCTCGTTATCGACCGCTATAACGAAGCTGATACCCAAAAAGTATTTGCCTCTATCATGCCTTTAGTGGCACTTTCTCCAGCATTAGCACCTCTTTTAGGTGCTTGGGTGCTTGAGCACAAAAACTGGGAATTTATCTTCATCGTACTGATGATGGTAGGCGTTTTACTCCTGCTACCGACTTTGATGCTAAAAAAAGTGGCGCCGAAAGTCATCGCAGAAGAAAACCAGACACAAACCAAAATTTCCTTTGCTACCTTGTTAAGCTCCCCTGTTTTCAGTGGTAACGTGCTTGTATACGCAGCATGTAGCGCTGGCTTTTTTGCATGGCTAACGGGTTCGCCGTTTATTCTACGCAATATGGGTTTTAACCCTGCGGATATCGGCCTAAGTTATATCCCTCAAACACTGGCATTTATTGTCGGAGGATACGGCTGCCGCTTCGTATTAGCTAAAGTGCGTGCTGAAACGTTGTTCCCAATCCTGCTAGCCGGTTATGCCGTTAGCATGATTATATTATTTGTGATGGCGATTTATACTCAGCCAACATTAACTATGATTTTAGTACCATTCTGCTTTATGGCCGCCATGAATGGCGCATCATACCCAATTGCCGTAGCCAAAGCCCTTAACACATTCCCATCCGCCAGTGGTAAGGCCGCTGCATTACAAAATGCCTTACAATTAGGGTTATGTTTCTTAGCCAGCTTATTAGTCTCTGCGCTCACCTTTGACCCGTTACTCGCCACGACTGGCGTGATGGCATTTACGGTGATCCCAATGATTATAGGCTATTTCATGCAGCGTTGTGCCAGCAAATCAAATAATGCGATTAAGCACACTGAGTATCAACATGACTAATCGTTAGTTAACGTTATTTTTTAGCTTCATAATAATCAGCCACGTTACCATTATTGATAACGTGGCTGACTTTTTTATTTTAGTTAATACGTATTTTATAGAGTTAATTTTTTATCTATAACACGCTATTATTAGCATATTCAATTATGACGTTTTGAAGAGCCATGCTGAAACAGTATTATCCTCCTGATGAATTAAAAGAATTTGTTAGTTCAGTTTTGATTATCAAGAAATTTACTGATGCTATTAAGATCTTCCCAGGCACAGGAGCTGAAATATGGGTTTCGACTGAAAATATCAGTATGTCGACTCACGAGCATACATCCGTCAATCCATTTCAGCTAATCATCCCCAGAGTCAATATATTTACGGCTATCCCGAATAATGCCAGCGTGATGGTTCTACGTATTCGCCACGATGCCTTACGTTTTTTACTTCCCCAACGCACGTTAAATTATACGGATATCCCTACTCCGCTTAGCCAAATATGGAGCAATAATTGGTTTAAATCATTGGCTAACTCTTCATTCAAAGAGTTGCATGAGTGCTTTTATGTCACTAAGGCAGCGAAAAAGGCACATTTTATCGATCACGTTCTGGACTCTCTTTATCGCAATCCAAATAAAAAAATTACCGAAATTGCCGATGACATTGGCTACAGTGCGCGCTTAGTTCAAAAAGAGTTTTTAAAAGAATTTGGGATCACACCAAAACGTTACCAGATCAATTGTCGCTTAGAGCAAGTGATGAAAACCATGGTGAAAGAACAAGATACTTATCGATGGTTTGAAACGGGTTATTATGACCAATCCCACTTTTATCGCGATTTTAAGCGTTACTTTACCATGACACCGTCGGCATTTTTAAAGTCAAATTATTCGCTTTTTTACAATACAAAAACAAAGTCTCCATTAAGATAGTTCTGAGTACATAAGGAGAATGGTATGAGTATTGTTGTATATGCCCAAATCACTACCGAAAAAAAGGATGGGTATTTAACGAAAAAAATCGTTCGCGAAATTGCCAAACGCAGCCGGATGGAAAAAGGATGTTTGCAGTATGATCTGATGGCAAAAGAAAATGGCTACATTGTGTTTGAAGAGTGGGAAAATGCACAAGCATTAGAAATGTATCAAAAAAGCGCTCATTTCAAACAACTTGTTGACGCGATTGAACGTGACAATGCCATTTTTTCGGTTAATTTTAGTGAGAAGTAATAGAATATTCTGGTGAATTTATTACCTACCGATTCAACAGGTTATAGCTCTGCACAGAGCTATAACCTTCTCAAAACTAGATTGATGATTTTTCGCTGTCTACTGAGTCTTCACTCTCTTGTTTCTGCTTCAATAACATTTCTTGTTCTTTCTGATGCAAAACACGCTCAACAGTATCAACAATAGCTTGAGTCTGTGGGTCAATCTCAATGTTGACTTTATGACCCAGTCGCTTGCTACCCAATGTTGTTCTCGCCAATGTTTCTGGAATCAGATGCACACAAAAACGGTTGTTGATAACATCACCAACCGTTAAGCTAATTCCGTCAATCGCCACAAATCCCTTATGTAAGATATATTTCATCAAGGTTTTATCATAAATAGAGAGCCAAACTTGATGATTATCTTCAGAGGTGAAAATCTTGCTAATTTCTGCGGTGGTCACGATATGACCCGAAACCACATGTCCGCCAATTTCATCACCATATTTAGCAGCACGCTCAATATTAACCACGTCCCCTTCTTTTAACTCACCTAAATTAGTGAGGCGCAATGTCTCTTTGATTAAATCAAAGCTAACGTTCTCCCCTTCAATTTTAGTCACGGTTAAACAGCAACCGTTATGCGCAACGGATGCACCGGTTTCTAAACCCACTAATAATTCCGGCGTGAATTTCATGACATGAGTACGGAAATTAGCTCTTTCCGTGATTGAGATAATTGGAGCGGTTCCTTGAACAATGCCTGTAAACATAATGACTCTCGTGCAGTGAATTAATAAACTCAGTTTACCTAAGAATTTTCAGAGATCTATCTTATTTGAGTGGTTATATTTATGCTGCCATCACAAAACATTTAAACGGTTTCTATACTAATCTGCTGTTTTATTATTCTTATCTATAACTATGTTGGATTGATTACATAAAAGAGATAGAATAAGGGGTTAGCATTAACTATCTGATTTTTTAGTAAATCATAGAATTTCATTCCGCTTTTTTCTTTTTTTAATTCGAAACTTATTGTGAAGGTGTATGCGTGCAGAAATATATTACAGAAGCGCGTAGCTTGTTGGCTCTCGGTATCCCTATCTTCTTCGCCCAATTTTCCCAAACTGCAATGGGGTTTGTGGACACCATCATGGCGGGAAGTGTTAGCGAAATCGAAATGTCAGCTGTGGCTGTTGGTTTTTCTATTTGGTTGCCTGCTATTTTATTAGGGCAAGGTATTCTCATGGCGCTCACGCCAATTATCGCTCAAATGAACGGTTCAGGTCGCAGAAACCTGATTGGCGATCAAGTTCAACAAGGCTTGTGGTTAGCCTTTATTTTAGGCGTTAGTATCATGTTGCTGTTGTATAACAGTAAACTGATCATCAGCAACATGCCCCATATTGACCAAGAGTTAGCCGATAAATCGGTTCGTTTCCTACACGCGATTATGTGGGGAGCCCCAGGTTACCTATTTTATCAAGTGTACCGTAGCCAATGTGAAGGGTTGTCAAAAACGAAACCCGGCATGGTCATTGGTTTTCTTGGCTTGATGGTCAATATTCCCGTGAACTATATCTTCATTTATGGTCACTTTGGTGCACCAGCCTTAGGTGGTGTTGGTTGCGGCGTGGCGACAGCAACGGTGTATTGGGCAATGTGTCTGATGATGAGATGGTATGTTAAGCACGCACCAAATCAGAGAGATATCCGTCCTGCGCAACCATTAGGCGCGCCAAATCCAGATACCCTGAAACGCATTATTGTGCTCGGAACACCGATTGGGTTAGCACTGTTTTTTGAAGTCACCCTGTTTGCAGTTGTTGCCCTATTAGTCGCTCCTTTAGGGGTTGTTGCGGTCGCAGGTCACCAAGTAGCGCTTAACTTTAGTTCTGTGATGTTTATGTTCCCGTTATCAATGGGTATCGCTGTCACCATTCGAGTTGGCTATAACTTGGGACGTCAGTCTACTGAAGCCGCAAAAGTCTCTTCTTATACTGGTTTAGCGGTAGGATTAAGTCTAGCTTGCTTAACGGCCATCTTTACCAGCACATTCCGTGAGCCTATCGCGATGATGTATAACAAGAATCCTGAAGTGGTTGTTTTGGCATCTAGCTTGATGCTCTATGCCGCGCTTTATCAGCTTTCAGATTCTATTCAAGTTATTGGTGCCGGTGTGTTACGTGGGTATAAAGATACTCGCTCAATCTTCTTTATTACCTTTACGGCGTATTGGATTTTAGGTTTACCGTCTGGCTATATCTTGGCGTTGACCGACTTCATTACCGAGCCCATGGGACCAAAAGGTTTCTGGTTAGGATTTATTATCGGACTCACCGCTGCGGCTATTGGTATGGCAACACGAATTTTGTGGATCCATCGCCAACCTGACAGCGTCGTTTTATTACGCTCAACGCGATAATTGGCGTAATTTTCAGCATTTTATGGCAAGGTGGCGAATATTTTTCTGCGAATAGTTTTAAATACGAGCAAACTCTCGCAAAATTACATTTTCCCCTTGCCAGATTGACAGCAGAACGTTAATATTCGTCCCCGTCGTTAAAGCAGTAATGATTGATATGCGTCCGTAGCTCAGTTGGTTAGAGCACCACCTTGACATGGTGGGGGTCGGTAGTTCGAGTCTACTCGGACGCACCATTTAAATTCATCATTAGTGACAGACAAATTAGCGACAAACAAAGTTTTATCTCAGTGCGTCCGTAGCTCAGTTGGTTAGAGCACCACCTTGACATGGTGGGGGTCGGTAGTTCGAGTCTACTCGGACGCACCATTTTAATTTGTCATCAGTGACAAACCAAGCTTCATCTCAGTGCGTCCGTAGCTCAGTTGGTTAGAGCACCACCTTGACATGGTGGGGGTCGGTAGTTCGAGTCTACTCGGACGCACCATTCTATTTATTCTGACTCGTTTCTTATTCCCGAATTATTTTTTATCCTGAGCCCCTTAGTAACCCTAATAAAAGTACTCTTTTCAAATATCATATTTATCTTGATTGTGATTTTGTTTTCCCTTATTTTGTTGCGCAACCCACTTTCAACTGAAAATCTCGCTGTTGTTTGATCTTAATTACTTCTGCATCAAATTTAGCAAAATTTGATTTGTCTCACAGTTTGATGTTGTTTATAATGATCCCTCAAGCTGAAAGGTTTCAACAAAGACAAATCAGCATGTTAGCTTTAATGAAAAATGTCATCTACACTATAATAAGAGTCAAAAAGTGACGTTTTTTAAATAACTAGATTTTGAATACCAGACTGTCGCCTATTCTTATAAATGAGTTGCGCAACATAGACTATCTTGCGCATTAAGCATCGGCGGCAATACCGATTTCCTTTATAACCATTAGATAGACTGCCATGAAAAAAACCAAAATTGTTTGTACCATCGGTCCAAAAACCGAATCAGAAGAGAAATTAACTCAGTTATTGGATGCAGGCATGAACGTCATGCGCCTTAACTTCTCCCACGGTGACTATGAAGAACACGGTCAACGTATCAACAACCTCCGCTCTGTCTGTGCAAAAACCGGTAAACAAGCAGCTATTCTGCTGGACACTAAAGGTCCAGAAATCCGTACCATGAAACTGGAAGGCGGCAATGATGTTTCTCTCGTTGCAGGTCAAACTTTCACTTTCACAACAGATACTTCCGTTATCGGTAACCAAGAACGCGTTGCAGTCACTTACCCTGGCTTAACCAAAGACCTTAAAGTGGGTGACACCGTTTTAGTGGATGATGGTTTAATCGGTATGACTGTAACCAACATCACTGCAACTGAAGTGATTTGCCAAGTATTAAACAATGGCGATCTTGGTGAGAAAAAAGGTGTTAACTTACCGGGCGTTTCTATCGGCTTACCTGCACTAGCAGAAAAAGATAAAGAAGACCTCGTTTTCGGTTGCCAACAAGGTGTCGACTTTGTAGCCGCTTCATTTATCCGTAAACGTTCAGACGTTGAAGAAATTCGCGCTCACCTGAAAAAACATGGTGGCGAAAACATTCAAATCATCTCTAAAATCGAAAACCAAGAAGGTTTAAATAACTTCGACGAAATCCTTGAAGCCTCTGACGGTATCATGGTTGCTCGTGGTGACTTAGGGGTTGAGATCCCAGTAGAAGAAGTTATCTTCGCCCAAAAAATGATGATTGAAAAATGTGTTAAAGCTCGCAAGGTCGTTATTACTGCGACTCAAATGCTAGATTCAATGATCAAAAACCCACGCCCTACCCGCGCAGAAGCTGGTGACGTTGCAAACGCCATCTTAGACGGTACAGATGCTGTTATGCTGTCTGGGGAAAGTGCGAAAGGTAAATATCCAGTTGAAGCTGTGACTATCATGGCAACTATCTGTGAACGTACTGACCGCGTTATGCCAACGCGTATTGAAAATCAAAAACCAACCCAGCGCTTACGTGTGACTGAAGCTGTCTGCCGTGGTGCCGTTGAAATGTCTGAAAAACTGGATGTACCATTAATCGTTGTCGCAACTTATGGTGGTAAATCTGCAAAATCAGTCCGTAAATACTTCCCTACTGCACCGATTCTGGCTCTGACAACTAACGAAGAAACTGCTCGTCAATTACTGTTAGTAAAAGGCGTTATTCCGATGATCGTGGGTCCTTTCGAATCAACCGATGATTTCTATCGTGAAGGTAAGCGTGCTGCGTTAGAAAGCGGATTGGCGGTAGAAGGTGATGCAGTCGTGATGGTATCCGGAGCATTAGTACAAAGTGGTACAACAAATACCTCATCAGTACATGTTCTGTAGTTGCCTTGCATAACAGTTGTCCTGCATAACCTAGCGTGATATTAACCCTATTGCTTCACGGCAGTAGGGTTTTTTATTATCTGGAATAACTAAAATTTAGCAATCCGTGCGAAACATAATTTCAATAAGTTACGTTATGATCCGCGAAGATATATTCACCCAGATTTTGGTTACAAAACATTTACAAAATAAATCATAAAACGATAACCATTCGCTCAAATTTCAAACTAAATAACCCTTAATTGAAATTTTTATTCGTTTTCACCCTGTTAAATATAAAGTATTTCTAGCAAAACTTTGAATTACGTACTAGCATAAGACTTAGTAAGTACCATACCCTAATTTACATTAGGTTGTTTTAAAGGGATAGAGGTAGCTTTAAGATAACGCTCTTAAGTCTATTTTTTGGTTACTTGCTTTTATATTTTCAAGATAAATCAATCTAGAGGGTAAAATAATGATTCGTACTAAAATTGTACTGGGCTCTATCGTATTAGCTTCAGCATTACTGGCGGGTTGTTCTAACAGCACTGAAGTGCAAAAGCTCTCTTCAGACGTGCAAACTCTGAACGGTAAAGTTGACCAACTGAGCAACGACGTTCAGTCTCTGCGTTCTGATGTACAAACTGCACAAGAAGAAGCAGCTCGTGCAAACCAACGTCTGGACAACCAAGTACGTACTTACAAAAAATAAGTCCGGCTTGATGTTATCTAGAAAAGCTTAATCGCTGAATTATTGTTGAGGGCCTATTTTATAGGCCCTTATTTTTTACTTCGAAATTCATTTAAGGCGGGCAGTCATTAGCTTTTAAATGACTGATATTTCGCTGGAATAGAAGATTTCACTTCCCCTTCAAATACAGGTTGTGGTTGAGTAATCGTGAATGGCGCAATGGGTTTTAACTGCTGATAATCGCGTTTCATCGGTTCTGAATCATCCCCAACATTCACCCTCACTGGCAATCCTGAACGTCTAGACAACTCTGCTTGAACTTTCGCTTTATCAATTCCCGGATTACTCGCTAAAAACGCTTGGAAATCTTCAGTGAGCTTGATTGGCATTGTCTGTGGATCATCACTGTCTTTACGTGACAATGGCTGATGCACTTCAATGTAATAGCTACCATCTGGCTCTTTTGCATATTTAACTGGCTGATCGATAACTTGAACGCGAGTTCCTTTTGGAACATGGGTAAACAGTGCTTTAATATCATCTGGGCGCAAACGAATACAACCAGAACTAACACGCATCCCAATACCAAAATTGGCGTTAGTACCGTGGATCAAGTATTCGCCACGACCATAAGACAGGCGTAACGCATACAGCCCCATCGGGTTTTCTGGGCCAGCAGGTACCACCGCCGGGAGTGTGATCCCCTGTTGTGCATAATGTTTACGGATATTGGTGGTTGGTGTCCATGTAGGGTCTTTAATCAATTGGCTAATGGACGTTACCATTTCAGGTGTATCTCGTCCTAGCTGACCAATACCAATCGGATACACAGCTACTTTATGGCTATTTTCAGGGTAATAATAAAGACGCATTTCCGCCAAGTTAATCACGATACCGGTACGCGGTGTCGAAGGTAATAACATTTGAGCAGGAATAATCAGTGGCTTACCCACTTCAGGTAAATAGGGGTCTGTTCCTGGATTCGCCTCTAACATCGCCAACAAACCAATCTGATAGTCGCTTGCGATAGCTTCCAGTGGGCGCCCATCGTTAGGCACCACATAGGTGATATTTTCCCCGATCAGGCGTGTGTTGTTATTGGGTAATGGATAATCTTTAGCCTGCGCAGGTGCCAGCACCGCACTCATGACAAACAGACTTACCGCCGTCAAAACTCTTTTCATACCTACTCCAAGGAAAATAAGATTCATTACAAAATTCAAACAATATCGCTCATAATAGCAACTATCTCGAATATCTTTAATACCTAATAAATATTTTAGTACGCTAATAATTTGAATATGAGCTAACGTTGTCTCGTTATTGTTAGTTTAACAATAAAATACAGTAAGTTACTTAGGTATATTTTCTAGGATAAGAATAATAGGAAGAAAAGAAAAGTGTGGGAAATTCCGAAGATTTCCCACAGAACACTTAAAGAAGTTGGTGAGCTCTCGCCAAAATCGACTTGATCATGCCATTTAAACCTTGAGTTCGAGAAGGTGTAAGATGCTGTTCAAGCGCCAATTGCTGGAAAAAATGTTTTACATCCACCGCAAGGATCTGCTCAGGTGTTTTCCCTTGAAAGAGAATAATCACAATCGCCACTAACCCTTTAACAATCGCGGCATCACTATCTCCAGCAAGAACAACATGGCCATCCGGTTGTTTTTGCATATCAATCCACACTTGGCTTTGGCAACCCGCTATCAAGTTATCATCCACCTGTTGAGCTTCAGATAACGCCGGTAAACGCCCGCCCAGTTCAATCATATACAAATAGCGCTCTTCCCAATCTTGGCAACGTGCAAAATTGCGTAATAGCTTCGCTTCATCGGGTAACGCCGACATAATATTTCCTTCTATCTATTCGCTACAATCTTTATGTGCTGCAATACAGTTACTTTGATATATCGTCGGTGTTTAGCCGAGTAATTGTTTAATACGCAATAACGCATTATACAAAGCATCGATATCTTGCTTAGTTGTATAAATACCAATAGATGCACGGCACATCGCTGGAACTTGATAATGTTCCATTAATGGCATCGCACAGTGGTGCCCAGTACGAATGGCAATCCCATATCTATCCAGAAATGCGCCAACATCATAGGCATGATGTTCACCTAAATTAAAGGCTATCACACCTTCACGTTGGTCATTACCATATAAATGAAGGGAAGGCACTTGCTTAAGCAAATCCGTCGCATATTGCATCAATTGCTTTTCATACGCAAAAGTTTTACTTAATCCCAACCCATTGAGATAGTCTAAAGCTGCACCTAAACCAATCATTCCACTTATATTCGGGGTACCCGCTTCAAATCGCCATGGAACATCAGCAAATGTGATCCCTTTTTTCAGGCTGACTTGGCGGATCATCGCCCCACCACCTTCCCAAGGTGGCATCTTCTCAAGCAATGCCTTCTTGCCGTAAAGGATCCCAATACCTGTTGGTCCATATAGCTTATGACCTGAACAGACATAAAAATCGCAATCCAGCGCTTGCACATCAACCTGCTGATGCATCGCCCCTTGCGCACCATCCACGAGGATAGTCAGTGTATTTCCATGCTGGCCTGCAATTTCACGCGCTTGTGAAATCAATTTTTTCACCGAGTTAACGGTACCAAGCACATTAGAAATATGCGTAAAACTGAATAGCTTTGTGCGCGCATCTATGAGTTGTGCGAGCAGAGAGACATCAAGGGTACCATCCTCAAGAATAGGCAGGATCCGTACTTCAAAACCACGCTCTTGCGCCAACATAAACCAAGGAACGATGTTCGCATGGTGCTCCATTTCAGTGATAATAATATTATCGCCTTGCTGGATAAACTGGCGCCCAAAGCTATTAGCAACAAGGTTGATCCCTTCCGTTGTCCCTTTAACAAACACTATCTCTTCAGGGGAAGCCGCGTGCAAAAAATCCGCTGCTTTTTGGCGAACATTTTCCACCAGCGTTGTGGCATTCGCGCTAAGCGTATGAACACCACGATGCACTGCCGCATATTGATGCAACGTAAATTGGCTTTCCGCATCCACAACTTGCTGAGGTTTTTGAGCACTCGCCGCGCTATCTAAATAGACCAATGGATGGTTATTTACTGATTGCGCTAAGGCAGGAAAGTCCTGCCTGACCGATTCAACGTCATATGGCATCGGTTTACACCTCCGCTAAACGTTGATGAATACTCGCCATCACAGCCTGTTTTAACCCATCGATAGTAATTGATTCTGTTAACTCAGCAGCAAATGCATTGATGATCATCTGCTTAGCCGCTTGGCTATCAATCCCTCTAGAGCGTAGATAAAAAAGTTGCTCATCATCGATACGCCCAACCGTTGCCCCATGACCACATTTAACGTCATCGGCATAGATCTCCAGTTGAGGCTTCGTGTCGATTTCCGCTTTTTCACCCAGCAATAAGGTATTGTTAGTCATTTGACCGTCTGTTTTCAGCGCCTTAGGGTCAACTTTGATCATGCCATTGAATACCGCTTTGCTGCTATCCATGGCGATCACTTTATGCAACTGTCGGCTATTACAATAACCCGCATTGTGCTCAAGATAGCTGCGTGTATCGGCTATTTCATTACCTTGCGGCAACAACAGGCTGTTTAACTCAAATTCCGTATTTTCACCGTCAAGACGGCTACTTGTATGATGACGGGTTAGCCCTGCACCTAATAAAAAGCTGCTACTTTTCACTTGGCTATCACGCCCCACCACAATGTCATTATGAGCGAAATGCTGAGCCTGTGAGTTTTCTGTCATTAACTTGAAGTGGGTAAATTGCGCATTATCACCCACTTCGACCGTTAATCGCCCACCAGTCAGATGTGCTTTATCATCTAGACTGACAAAGTGTTCAATCACTTGAGACTGGCTATTATTTCCCAGTGTCAAATGGTAGCGATATTGGCTCATGTTCACCGAGTCTAGATCATGGCTGCCACTGGAGATATTCAGTAAATAGAGTGGCTTAGTCGCAACTTTATTGGCAGCTAACTGGATAATAAGCGGTTGAGCGGCTAGGCATTCCGTTAAATGTAAGAAAATCTCGCTGTTCACCGCATCAGGTAGCCAGTCTTGGCTATCGAGAAGAGAAACTTGAAATTCCCCCGTATCGACAGAACTGAGTTCCGCATTGTAGCGTCCGTCCACTAGCACAACACGATAAGCATCGATAGCTAATGCGAGCGCATCACTTAGCGGAGCCTGCTGTTCTTGCGAGCTAAAACGGTATTGGGTATTTAACACGCTATTTAACGGAGTATAGTGCCAATCTTCATGACGAAAAGCGGGCAGCCCAACGTGTTTAGCGAGACTCCAATGGGTTTGAGCGTGCTGAGATTTTCCACCTAATCCTTGCTCATATAGCGTTTCAAAACGGCGCATTGCCTGCTGATTTAAAGCATTAACCGCAGCGCGTTTTTCTGCTCTTTCACTGTTGGTCAATAAGCCAGCCATAGCCTTGCTCCTCCAGTTTTTTCGCTAAACTGAAATCACCAGATTTGATGATTTTCCCTTGATACAGGACGTGAACAAAATCAGGTTTTACATAGTCCAAAATGCGCTGATAGTGAGTCACGATAATGAATGAGCGCTCAGGAGTACGCAGTGAATTCACACCATTAGAGACGATTTTTAGCGCATCAATATCTAAACCAGAATCGGTTTCATCTAAAATACATAACTTAGGTTCTAACGCCGCCATCTGTAAAATGTCATTACGTTTTTTCTCGCCACCGGAGAAACCCACGTTAACTGAACGGGTGAGCAGGTCTTGTGGCATATCCAATAATTCGATTTTATCTTCGATAAAATCTTGGAAATCAAAGCGGTCTAACGCCTCCTGCTGGCGATATTCGCGCACCGCATTCACTGACGTTTGCAGGAAAAATTGGTTACTCACACCCGGAATTTCAACCGGATATTGGAATGCAAGAAAAATCCCTTCACCCGCACGTTCTTCAGGATCTAACTCAAGTAAGTCCTTGCCATTAAACGTCACTTCACCACTATCAATTTGGTAATCTTCACGACCTGCTAGGGTGGCGGACAAGGTACTTTTACCCGAACCGTTTGGTCCCATAATGGCATGAACTTCCCCCGGTTTAATTTCCAGAGACAGCCCTTTTAAGATTTCATTACCTTCTACACTTACATGTAAATCTTTAATACTTAACATATCAACATGCCTTTAGCGCTCAAGCGCAACTAAACTCGATTAGGATCAGCCCACACTGTGTTCTAAGCTGATAGCCAATAATTTTTGTGCCTCAACGGCAAACTCTAATGGCAACTCTGAGAAAACATCTTTACAGAAGCCGTTAACAATCATTGAGATAGCATCATCTTCGCTGATCCCACGTTGTAAGCAATAAAACAGCTGGTCTTCGCCAATGCGCGACGTTGTCGCTTCATGTTCCAATTGCGCGGTATTGTTCTTCACTTCCACATACGGGAAGGTATGAGCGCCACATTGGGTACCAATCAGCATGGAATCGCACTGGGTGAAGTTACGGGCGTTATGGGCGCTCGGGAGTATTTTGACGAGCCCACGATAACTATTTTGGCTTTTACCTGCCGAAATCCCTTTCGAGATAATCGTTGAGCGGGTATTTTTGCCGATGTGGATCATTTTAGTGCCCGTATCCGCTTGTTGGTTACCATTGGTCAGTGCGACAGAGAAAAACTCCCCAACCGAATTGTCCCCTTTTAAAATCACGCTTGGGTATTTCCACGTAATGGCAGAACCCGTTTCGGATTGTGTCCATGACATTTTGGAATTTTCCCCTTCGCACAGGGCGCGCTTAGTCACGAAATTGAGAATTCCCCCGGTTTCGCTATCACCACCCGAGAACCAGTTTTGAACTGTCGAGTACTTCACTTCGGCATCTTTATGGATAATCACTTCCACAACCGCAGCGTGCAATTGATAGCTATCTCTCACCGGTGCTGAACACCCTTCGATGTAGCTCACATAACTGCCTTCATCCGCAATTAAGATTGTGCGTTCAAATTGCCCTGTTTTTGCCGCATTAATACGGAAATAGGTCGATAACTCCATCGGGCAACGCACCCCTTTCGGGATGTAAACAAAGGTTCCGTCCGATGCCACGGCTGCATTCAGTGCAGCAAAAAAGTTATCGTGGCTAGAAACGACGCTACCTAAATATTTTTGCACCAGTTCAGGGTACTCTTGAATCGCTTCGCTGAACGAACAGAAAATAATCCCGTGTTTGGCTAAGTCGCCACGGTAGGTTGTCGATACAGAAACGGAGTCAAAAATTGCATCTACCGCCACTTTGCTGCCTTCACGGACAGGCACGCCAAGCTGATTGAAGGCATCTTCGACTTCACTCGTCAGGTAATTCGCTTCTTCCGCAGCGCCTGTTGATTGCGTCGCGCCTGGCTGTGAGCCACAGGCATCATCACACGACCCGCACGATGGCGCGGAATAATAGCTGTAATCTTGGTAATCCAAATTTGGATAATGGGCTTTCAGCCAGTGTGGCTCTTCCATGCCTTTCCAGTGATTAAAGGCATCAAGACGAAATTGCAGCATCCACTCAGGTTCATTACGCTTCGCAGAAATAGCACGAACCACATCTTCATTTAGCCCTTTCGCCATCTCATCGGTGGCAACTTGGGTAAAAAAGCCTTCTTTATAACGTTTTTCATCAAGCCAGCTTTGAACATCTTCGCCAACTTCTACATTGCTCTGAGACATAATCTAGCTTCACAAGTTAAACGCCGAAGCTTTCACCACACCCACAGGCATGTTGAGCTTTCGGGTTATTAAATTTAAAAATATGGTTAAGCCCTTCTTGGACATAATCCACTACCGTGCCATCAATGAATGGCATTGCTTTTTTAGGCACATACAAGTGTGCACCATCGAGTTCAAACACTAAGTGGTCATCTGTTGGGTTTTCAATCATCTCGAAGACGTATCCAAAACCTGCACATCCCGACTGTTTCACGCCGAGGGATAGACCTTTGCTATTCGGTGTTTGAAGAACTAACTTATTGATCTGTTTAGCGGCACTTGGGGTTAGGCTGACGCCCTGCCATGAATTTTCATCCAATGAAAATGTTTCTACACCACCAGTCATATTGACCTCACTTTTCTTATGGTTTTTCAGCCTGTTATCAGCGATTTCTTCTCTATATGACATGGTAATGATTACCCATATGACTTCAACCATTTGTTTTAAGAGGTTATAGCGATGAGAACGGTTTACTGACAGGATTTTAGTTTATGGAAATATCTAACCAATTAATAATTAAGAAATAAATCTCATTCATGATAATATTTTTTATGTATTATTGAGTACATAAAAATAACACAAATTAATAAAGTGATATTCGGTTTAGTACCACATTCATTGAATGAGAATGAATAAATTAGATAAGTTATAAAGAATTGATATGAAAGATAAATATAGGATTGATACCCTCAAATAAACTGAGGGTATCAAAAGAAACAAACTGCTGATTATTCAAACAATACGGCAGTTGTTAAACGGGAGGTGCAACACAGTTGGTTTTTCTCGTTAAAAATTTCGATATTCCACACTTGCTGACGGCGCCCCAGATGAATCGGTTTGCATACGCCTCTCACCACACCTTCTCGCGCAGCACGAATATGGTTTGCGTTAATTTCCACACCAACTACACGTTGATCACCTTCACTGCATAGGTAGCCTGCGATTGAGCCTAAGGATTCAGCTAATACAACCGAGGCACCACCGTGTAGCAAACCAAAAGGCTGTTTGGTGCGATGGTCGACTGGCATGGTACCTTCAAGGTAGTCATCACCAAAACCTGTAATTTCAATCCCTATATGGCCTAACATACAGCTTTCAGCCATCGCCGCCATTTGTTGCAAGTTAAATTGACGCTTCCAAATCATGAAACAATCTCCAGTAAGGCTTGAATTGGGTGTTTGATTGCCGTTTTTTCCATTCGTTTTACTTGGCTACGACAGGAATATCCCGAACTTAAGCAACGTTCTAGGGGCAGTTTTTCTATCGCAGGTTTCCACGACAGGTTGTAAATACCTTTTGAATTTTCAAGGTTAGCGACTTCATGACCATACGTTCCTGCCATTCCACAGCATCCAACACTCACGTTTGTGAGTTTACGCCCGTAACGGGAAAACAGTGTCGCCCATTGGTTGGCGCTATTAGGTAATGCCGTTGATTCGGTACAGTGGCCAAAGAGATACCAAGGCTGCTCATCCGTTCCGTCATTCTTGGTTTGTTCCGGTAATGAAGTTAACCATTCATGAGCCAGCATTACCGTAAATTGACATTGTTGCTCACCTAAAATTTCATGGTATTCATCGCGATAACACAGTACCAATGCAGGGTCGACACCCACCATCGGTAATTGCAGTTTAGCAACGCGATTTAAAAAGTCCGATGTTTTACGTGCGGTTTTCGCAAAACGGCTTAAGAAACCTTTGATATGCTGCGCTTTACCATTCGGTGAGAATGGGAGTAACACAGGTTTATAGCCCAATTTTTCAATCAGGCGAACAAAGTCTACCACCACTTTGGCATCGTAATAGCTAGTGAATGGGTCTTGCACCACAAGCACATGGTTTTCACGCTGGCTGGCAGACATGCCTTCAAGCTGCTCCAATGTCAGGGAGGTCGCCGAATGCCCTGATAACTCCTGTTTCAGCGTCGGTTGAGAAAATAACGGTAAATCCACCATACCAATGGTGTGCTCGCTAAGTTTCTGAATTACTGTTTGACGCAAGAAGAAGTTAAAAACGCCCGGCGCTTTTGACATCAACGGAGCGCTGGCTTCCACATTCGCCACAATATGGTCACGAACTGGTCGCAAGTAACGGCTATGGTACAGAGCAAGAAATTTTGCTCGGAAAGACGGCACATCAATTTTAATTGGGCATTGAGTCGAGCACGCTTTACAAGCTAAACACCCAGACATTGACTCTTTCACTTCATGGGAAAAATCATAATCCCCCTGTTTCGCCCGCCATGAGTTACGCGTTTTTTCAATCAATCCACGTAACGATGGAGATTCGCTTTTCACGCCTTTTTCAATTTGCTCTGGTGTGACGCCCTGCTCCGCCAATAAACGTAGCCATTCACGAACTAACGTTGCACGACCTTTCGGCGAATGTACACGCTGACGGCTAATTTTCATCGATGGGCACATTTGGCTTTTCACATCAAAGTTGAAACAGAGCCCGTTGCCGTTACAATCCATCGCACCGCGGAACTCTTGGCGTATTTGAATTGGGATTTGACGATCGTATGTGCCACGTTTAGCTGCATCCACCTGTTTCATTGGGGCATCTACACCAGCTGGAGGGCAAATTTTTCCAGGGTTCAAACGGTTATCAGGGTCAAATGCCGCCTTAATATTGCGCAGCTCACCGTAAAGCACTTCACCAAAGAATTCTGGGCTATATTGCGCTCTGAAGCCTTTACCGTGTTCCCCCCACAATAAACCACCATATTTTGCCGTCAAAGCAACAATTTCATCCGAAATTTGCTTCATTAACATTTCTTGCTGAGGGTCGCACATATCTAGTGCTGGGCGAACGTGTAAAACACCCGCATCTACGTGACCAAACATTCCGTAATTCAGTTTATGGCTATCCAATAGCGCTCTGAATTCCGCAATATAATCCGCAAGATGTTCGGGGGGTACACAGGTATCCTCAACAAATGGGATGGGTTTCGCGGCACCTTTGCTGTTGCCCAATAACCCCACCGCCTTTTTACGCATATTATAGATACGGGTAATATCAGCAAGGTCATGACAAACTTGGTAGCCAATCACGCCCGCTTGATGGCTCGCCATCAATTCATCAAGGCGTTGGCATAAGCTATCAGTCAAATGATTGATTTCGTCTTCATCATCGCCACTAAACTCAACAATGTTTAGCCCAAGCATCTCTTTATTCGGCACATCAGTGATCAGCGATTTTACAGAGTGCCAAACAATATCTTCTTTCGCGAGATTCAGAACCTTCGAGTCGACGGTTTCTACAGAGAGCGCTTGCGCCTGCACCATAAATGGTGCGTTACGCAACGCGGATTCAAACGAATCATATTTGACGTTCACCAAACGGCGCACTTTCGGTAGCGGCGTGATATCCAGAGTGGCTTCCGTTATAAACGCCAGCGAGCCTTCAGACCCCGTTAAAATTCGCGTTAAATCAAACTGAGTAAGGTCATCATTAAAAACATGGCGTAAGTCATAGCCCGTTAAAAATCGGTTTAGTTTTGGAAATTTTTCTTCGATTAACGAACGCTGTTCTAAGCAGCGTTCAAGAACGGTTTTATAGATACGCCCTTCGACTGAATCCTCTAACGCAATCGTTTGGGCGAGTTCGATAGGCATAGCGCGAGTATCGAGGCAAGCGCCCCCTAAAACCATCGCTTTGACACCTAAAACATGGTCTGACGTTTTGCCATACACTAAAGACCCCTGTCCAGAGGCATCAGTGTTGATCATTCCGCCCAATGTTGCTCGGTTACTTGTGGATAGCTCCGGAGAGAAAAAGTAGCCATACGGTTTTAGAAATTGGTTGAGTTGGTCTTTAATCACGCCAGCTTCAACTTTTACCCATCCCTGTTCTGGGTTGATTTCTAAAATTCGATTCATATAGCGGGACATGTCCACCACAATCCCTTCGGTGAGCGATTGCCCATTGGTGCCCGTTCCCCCGCCACGCGGCGTGAAACTTAATTCGCGGTATTTATCTTGCCCAGCAACGCGGGTAATAATTTGTACATCAGCGCTGGAACGAGGGAAGATGACGGCTTGTGGTAATAGCTGATAAATGCTGTTGTCAGTAGCCATGGATAAGCGCTCAGCGTAACTGGTGCCAGTATCACCAGTAAAACCTTGCTGTTGTAGCTCGTGCAGAAATTGGATAGCTAGCTGACTAAGATGTGGTGCTTCAGATATACGCGGGATCATTATTAATCATGACTCTTGTTGTTGAGTAATCGCATTTGTCGTTATGTACTATCTTTAGTTTAAGTAGCACAATAGGCACAAGGTTTATTGAAGTGTTCCCTCGCAGCCTGTAAAGATAGCGCATCTGCCGGTGACATTGTCAGTAAAACCATATCACAATATCGTTTCTTTTAAGCATGAAAAATAATTACGTTATTTTCACCTGTAAAAGCCCTAACCCCACAGAATTTTCATTTGTTAAGGATTGATCATTAATGGAAAAATCGCAAAAACGTTTGGATTTACCCAAACTCGTCCTGGGACTGCTCTCCATTATCTTTATGATAGCGACCTGTTTTTGGGTCTTAAGCCCATTTATTTTAGGATTCGTATGGGCGGGGATGATGGTGATTGCTACTTGGCCAATTCTCTTACGACTACAAGCACGTCTTTGGAATAAGCGCTGGCTTGCTTCACTGACCATGGTTCTATTGATCTTCCTTCTTTTTGTTATTCCAACCAGTATTTTGATTGGCAGCATAATTCAAAACAGTGCGCCGCTTATCGAATTAGCGAAGTCACCGGCTAGTATCACCTTGCCGGATTTAGAGTGGCTGAATCAAGTGCCTATGGTCGGAGAGAAACTTTATTACGCTTGGCACAGTTTAGTCGCGAGTGGTGGTAATGCGTTATTGGCTAAAGTTCAACCTTATTTCGGTCAAGCCGCAGGATGGTTTGCAACGCAGGCCGTTAGTGCCAGCCGCTTCTTATTCCACCTCGTATTAATGTTACTGTTTAGTGGGCTGCTCTATTATAAAGGTGAGCTGGTGACAATCGGTGTTCGTCACTTTGCCGTACGTCTTGCGGGCATCCGTGGCGACGCAGCGGTGGTACTTGCAGCACAATCTATTCGTGCAGTCGCACTTGGCGTGGTTGTTACCGCGTTAATTCAAGCCATTGTAGGTGGCGTCGGTTTAGCTCTATCGGGTATTAGTTACGCCGCCATTTTGACGGTCTTGATTTTTATCTGCTGCGTCGCACAACTTGGCCCACTATTAGTCATGGTTCCTTCCGTTCTATGGCTATTTTGGACTGGGGATACCACCTGGGCAATCATTCTCGGTGTCTGGGCGGCAGTGGTTGCCACAATGGATGGCGTATTACGCCCTTGGCTGATTAAAATGGGTGCAGATCTTCCTATGGTACTTATTTTAGTGGGTGTTATCGGCGGTATCTTATCATTCGGTATGATTGGCTTATTCATTGGTCCTGTGGTGCTGGCTGTCTCTTATAGCCTGCTCAAAGCGTGGATGAATGAAGTGGCTCCACCAAGTGAGAATTTAGAGGCCACCGAAAAATTCCTTGAAGAAGAATTCTTAATGAAGAAATAAATTTCATTTAATTCGAGAAAATATGTTTCATTTTGAACATATTTTCTCGACTATCTATTCTCATTAATATTTAGAAACAATATTTAACACACTACTGTTAGTTTTTATCTTTAATTATGTTAATATTCCCCCCATCGAATGAATAATCATTTGGGAACAATAAGTAATATCTTATTAAGAGTGTTCCGAGTGATTAACTTATTTAAACAGTTTAATATATCCCTGTTAATATCTCTTCGATAACGAATTAATAAGTTATGTTATTTAATTTCTAACGTAACTTACTTAACCAAATTGCTGTGTGTAGTCTTTGCCTGTCAGCCCATGATAGGCTTTTTTTTTATCCCTACATCCCCCATCCCCAACTCTCACTATTACAGTGGCAATATAATATTCTAATTACTCTCCTTATACGTAATTACGCATAATTAGAGTAATGGATTTAATGGTTTTAATTATTTAATAACTTTTTATTTAACATTAATAATGAATCTATTTATGAGACTATAGTTTTATTTTGCTGAAAATCTGAATAATATATTATGAATATTTACGTAAATTAAACTTATATTAGGTTTAATTCTATTGCTGTAATAGGTTGCCTCTATATATAAACAAAGGTCGGTAAATAATTATTATTTACCGACCTTCTTATAATGAACAATCTAAAAATGAATAATTAAATTATTGATTTTCAGCGATTGTTAGCCAAGTTTGCACCACAGTATCTGGGTTCAACGATAGGCTATCAATGCCTTCATCTACCAGCCATTGTGCAAAGTCTTGGTGGTCTGATGGACCTTGACCACAAATACCGACATACTTGTTCTGACGCTTCGCAGCCTTGATTGCCATTGATAACATTACCTTAACCGCATCATTACGCTCATCAAACAATTCAGATACAACACCCGAGTCTCTATCAAGACCGAGGGTTAACTGAGTCATGTCGTTAGAACCAATGGAGAAGCCATCAAAGTGTTCAAGGAACTGGTCAGCTAGCAGTGCGTTAGATGGAATTTCACACATCATAATCACTTTTAAGCCATTCTCACCACGTTTCAGGTCGTGTTTTGCCAGCTCAGCAACCACCGACTCGGCTTGTGCTACTGTGCGAACAAACGGTATCATCACTTCAACGTTAGTCAGACCCATCTTGTTGCGAACGCGTTTAACAGCTTCACATTCCAGTGCAAAACATGCACGGAAGCTATCCGACACATAACGCCCAGCCCCACGGAAGCCCAACATTGGGTTCTCTTCTTCAGGCTCATAAATATCCCCACCGACTAAGTTGGCATATTCATTGGACTTAAAGTCAGATAAACGTACGATCACGCGTTTTGGCCAGAATGCAGCGGCGAGTGTTGAAATCCCTTCAGTCAGCTTGCTAACGTAGAATTCAACAGGGTCGTCATAGCCGACCATCATATTGCGGATTTCTGCTTGTAATTCTGGCGTCTGAGCATCGAACTCTAACAGCGCTCTTGGGTGAACACCGATCATACGGTTGATGATAAATTCGAGTCTCGCTAAGCCGACACCTTCGTTTGGTAAGCAAGCAAAATCAAATGCACGGTCTGGGTTACCCACGTTCATCATGATTTTGACGTTCAAGTCAGGCATGTTATCCACTTCAGAGCTGTGAATTTCAAAATCTAATTTGCCATCATAAACGAAGCCAGTATCCCCTTCAGCACAAGAAATCGTGACCTCTTGGTCTTCTTTCAAACGCTCAGTTGCATCACCACAGCCAACAACGGCAGGGATCCCAAGTTCACGCGCGATAATCGCCGCATGGCAAGTACGACCGCCACGGTTTGTCACGATAGCAGCGGCTTTTTTCATGATAGGTTCCCAGTCAGGATCCGTCATGTCCGTCACTAATACGTCACCCGGCTGAATTCTATCCATCTCACTTAAGTTATGGATGACTTTAACCGAACCTGCGCCAATACGATGACCGATTGCACGACCTTCAACTAAGACCTGCCCTTGGTCTTTCAGTTGATAGCGTTCCATAACCTGTTGGTTAGAACGAACGGTTTCCGGACGCGCTTGAACAATATACAAACGACCATTATGGCCATCTTTTGCCCATTCGATATCCATTGGACGACCGTAGTGTTTTTCGATCTGTAAAGCTTGACGAGCCAGCTCTTCCACTTCGTGATCAGCTAAAGAGAAACGATTGCGTAGCGCTTCTGGCACATCTTCAATCTTCACTTGTTTACCGTGCTCTTTACTGTCGGCATAGACCATCTGCAATTTTTTAGAGCCTAATGTACGACGTACAATCGCAGGCTTATTATTTTGTAGGGTTGGTTTATGGACATAGAATTCATCTGGGTTTACCGCGCCCTGTACAACCATCTCACCAAGACCATAAGCGGAAGTAATAAAGACAACTTGGTCGAAACCAGATTCAGTATCGATAGTAAACATAACACCGGAAGAAGCGAGGTCAGAACGCACCATTCTTTGCACACCCGCAGATAACGCGACGCCACGATGATCGTAACCTTGGTGTACACGGTAAGAAATAGCACGGTCATTAAACAGCGACGCAAATACATGTTTAATGGCAACCAAAACCGCATCAATCCCTTGAACGTTGAGGAATGTCTCTTGCTGCCCAGCAAATGAGGCATCAGGCATATCTTCAGCGGTTGCTGATGAGCGAACAGCGAATGACGCTTCTGCTTCACCTTCAGATAATTGAAGGAAAGCTTCGCGAATATCCTGCTCTAATGCTGGCGTCAATGGGGTATCAATCACCCATTGGCGGATCTGAGCACCGGCTGTCGCCAGTTGATTCACATCATCAATATCCGTTTCATCTAGCAGGTTGTAAATACGCTGGTTTACACCGCTCTGCTCCAGAAAATCATTAAACGCCTGTGCGGTTGTCGCAAAACCGTTTGGTACGGATACACCAAGATCGGACAAGTTGGTGATCATTTCACCGAGAGAAGCGTTTTTGCCTCCAACACGGTCAACATCATTCATCCCTAATTGGTTATACCAAAGTACATTACACGGAGTAAGGCCATTTGTGGACATTGAAAGCGATCCTTTTATAGCAATTTAGTGACAGACAACAAATCGTAAAAAATCTCGTTGGCGAAAATTCGCCTCGCGAATAGACTAGCACAGACGTTATGGGAAGATGGACTGGTGAATCGTTCCATCAATTAATAAAATTTTTTTGTTCTAAAAATTGTTCAAAATTTGTCTATACTTCCCCCCATAAATGATTTTTAAATGTTTATTCACTTACAATATTTTCCAAAACTCAGAAAAAATACGATAAAAAGAAGCCAGTTATGAGCGAATTAAATTCTATGAGTAAAAATGCCAGTCAAGTCCAACGCACCGTTTTTTTCATCTCTGATGGTACTGCAATCACAGCTGAAACGTTAGGGCACGCCGTCTTATCCCAATTTCCATTATCCTTTATTTCTTACACCTTACCGTTCGTTACTACGCAAGCACGAGCGCTTGAAATTAAACAAAAAATCGACACTATCTATGCTGAAACAGACCTTCGACCACTGGTGTTTTATTCAATAATTTCCCCTGAAGTGAAAGAAATCATTACTCAAAGTGCGGGTTTTTGTCAGGATATCGTGCAAAGTTTGGTCGCCCCAATACAGAGAGAAGTCGGGTTAGAGCCAGAGCCAAAACTTAATCGTACCCACGGGTTATCCATGCAAAATATGAATCAATATGATGCCCGTATTGCAGCAATTGAATATACCCTCGCTCACGATGATGGCATCTCATTGCGTAACCTTGAACAAGCGCAAGTGATCTTAATTGGCGTCTCTCGCTGCGGTAAAACTCCAACAAGCTTATATTTAGCGATGCAATTTGGCATACAAGCCGCCAACTACCCGTTCACTGCCGATGATATGGACAATTTACAGCTGCCTGCCGCATTACGCCCCTATACCCATAAACTTTTTGGTTTAACCATCAGTCCTGAACGACTCGCGGCAATTCGTGAAGAGCGACGTGAAAACAGCCGTTACGCCTCACTTCGTCAGTGTCGTATTGAAATTGCTGAAGTAGAAGCTCTATTTAGACAGAATAAAATCAATTACTTAAATACTACCAACTACTCTGTTGAAGAAATTTCAGCGAAAGTGATTGATACGATGGGATTACAACGTCGTATTTTTTAACAAAATAAAATATAAAAAATTATTCATTCAACCCAAGTTGGTGGTTTGAATTTGAGCCAGTTTCGTTTATTGTGACCTTAGTCACTAATACGGCTGTACGAAATGGCTCAGCCGAGTAAAAGTTTTGAGAAACAAAATGCATAAAACAGATGAGTTACGAACTCAGCGAGTGGACAGTTTAATTACACCACAAGCGCTCGCTGAGGAATTTCCGATATCCCAAGCAATTGCCAATAACGTGACAGCGTCACGTAAAAGAATTGAAAAGATCCTATCCGGTGAAGACCTGCGCTTACTGGTAATTGTAGGTCCTTGCTCTATTCATGATATTGATGCCGCAATTGAATACGCTAATAAGCTAAATACGTTACGTCAAAAATATCAAGATCGCTTAGAAATTGTCATGCGCACCTATTTTGAAAAACCGCGTACCGTTGTGGGCTGGAAAGGCTTAATTTCTGATCCGCATCTTGATAATTCATGTCAAGTAAACACCGGTATCCGTTTAGCGCGCAAACTTTTGATTGAAGTTAATCAATTAGGGTTAGCAACCGCCACCGAATTCCTCGACATGGTGACGGGGCAATATATTGCGGACTTAATTAGCTGGGGAGCGATTGGCGCTCGTACCACTGAAAGTCAGATCCACCGAGAAATGGCTTCGGCGCTCTCCTGTCCTGTTGGTTTTAAAAACGGTACAGATGGCAATATCAACATCGCTATTGATGCTATTCGTGCAGCCAAAGCACAACATATGTTTTTATCGCCAGATAAGAGCGGGCAGATGACCATCTACCAAACCAGTGGTAACCCTCATGGGCATATCATTATGCGTGGTGGCAAGAAGCCTAACTATGAAGCGCAGTACATTTCACAAGCATGTGAAAAATTAAATGAATTTGGTTTAGCTGAGCATTTAGTGGTGGACTTCAGCCACGGTAACTGCCAGAAAATTCATCGTCGCCAATTAGATGTGGCACAAGATATCGCTCAACAAATTAAGCAAGGTTCCACAGCAATTAGTGGTGTGATGGCAGAAAGCTTCTTAAAAGAAGGTAATCAAAAAATCTGTGCAGGCCAACCTCTAGTTTATGGTCAATCGATTACCGATCCATGTTTAGGTTGGGAAGACACCGAACAGTTGATTGAAATTCTGGCTGACGCGGTTAACTTCCGCTTCAAATAAGTCTCGCGGTCCATAGCCAAAATAAGCGCTTTAAATTGTATTATAATCTAAAGCGCTTATCTCCATTCCTCGCCCAAATAAGTCACTACCAATACATTCATTCAACAATATAATTACCTTGTAATCTCAATTATTTTAATATTATTAACCGAAAAACACTTGATGCCGTCATTTTATTAACGATAATGATTCTCGTTTTTAACTATGTGCTACCCATAGATAATTTTTTTATTATCTTGGCTGCTAGAATCATATTACTCAGGAAAGGATTTCCTAATGGCGCTTACATTGAGATCAGCATCAACTTCAGGTGCTTCACACAGCAAAGTATTTTCTTTATCAACATTAACCGTCGCCCTTGCTATGACTGGGTTCAATACTGCAAGTTTTGCCGCCGACGATATCATTCACGTCACCACCACTCCATTGAGCCACGAAAAGTTTGCCGTTGCTGAGCAATTTGAGGTGATTGACGCAACCGCACCAGAACAACAAACCGCCACATCTGCGCTCGACCTATTAAAAGGTCAGGCTGGTATTTTTGTGACGGGTGCTGGCAGTACCTATGGACAGTCAGTGCAGATGCGAGGCTACGACTCCCGTGGTGTCAAAATTATGGTGGATAATGTGGTTCAGGATTTTAATTCTGGCTTATTTGATGCCACACTGATTGATCCCTCACTGATCAGTAAAGCCTATGTACATAAAGGCGCATCTTCTGTACAACACGGCAGCGGCGCGCTTGCTGGTGTTATTTCCCTTAAAACCCTCAGCGCTTCAGAAGTGTTAGCACCCGGACAAAATATCGGAGGGCGCTTATTTAGTGGTATCAACCGTAATGACCATGGTTATTATGCGGGGGGAACATTACTTGGACGCAGTGATTCTGTTGATGCCCTACTCAGCTATAGCCAACGCAAAAAATATTTAATGGCATCAATTGATTCAGCCCCTTTTGATAACCAAGAAAAAATTCATAACTGGATGCTTAAAACCACCTGGATGGCAAACCCTGCTTATCACCTTGGATTACAGCTGAGAGAGTATCGCAATGATGGGCTAAGCCTTAAACAACCGGCTTCCGTAGATACAAAGAAACAGATGTTCCCAAATACCCCAACTCAACGTAATGCTCATCAGCGTGATATCCTCATTAATCAGGCTTTTAAACCGACAAACAAGCTTCAATGGGAAGGTGAATGGGATATTTATTATACTGATCTCAGCCTAAGCCAATTAGATTTAGTTAAAGCCGCTAAAAAACCAACGGAGTATGGTGCCGAAAGTCGTAATCAATATACCTATGGTTCTAAATTTTCAAACCACTTTACTTTGCCTGTATCGAGCTGGGCATACAGCAATATTCAAAGCGGTATTGAACACTATCAACAAAAACAAAAACCGAATCAATATGCAATTAGCTATCCACCCACAGAGTTATCAAATACCTCCGGTTGGCTAAACAATGAACTCACGTTTGCCCATGTGCCTGTGACGCTTTCAGCTGGAACGCGTTTTACACAATATAGTGTCAATCGCGATGGTTTTGCTAAAAGCAAACATACCAATTGGTCTTCACGTTTTGCCATTAGCGCGACACCAACGCATTGGCTAAGTCTTCACTCCTCGTATGCCGAAGGCTATCGCGCGCCAAGAATGGCGGAGTTGTACAATAACTCACTTCACTTTTCCACCAAATGGGCTGGCACTTCAATCTTTAGAACGTCCCCTGATTTAAAACCAGAAACCAATAAAACTACAGAAGCAGGCCTAAAACTCAGCTTCGACGATTTTGTGGTAACGGGTGATACGCTCAGCTTTGGAACAACCTATTTCCATACTAAAGCTCATAACTACATTGCGATGCATAGCCAATATAAAAGGAAAGTGAACCGCGATTTATATTATGTCTGGTTCCCTGAAGAAATTTTCTATGCCAATGTGCCATCGGCCACCATTGCTGGTTTCGATAGCTTTATTCACTATCAGTCTCAGTGGTTTGATTTGAGCCTCAACCATAATTTAACCTCTGGAAAAGAAGATTTAGAAAATCACGCTCTTTCTTCTATTCGACCTGAATCGATGATGATTAAATTCAATGCACCTATAGCGAACACCGGAATTAATGTGGGCTGGACTGGCGAATTTGCCGCAAGAACAAAAATTACGGGAGATAGTACCTATAAACTGCCTGATAGAAAAAATTCTAACGATCTAGACCGCTACCGCCGTGAGATTTTCCAGCGGGCTGGTTATGGCGTTCATGATTTTTACGTAAACTACAAAGCCGACCAAATTATCAAAGGGCTCAATACTACCCTAACCCTCAAGAATGCGTTTGATAGAAACTATGTCTCTTCTATGGACGTGCCTCAGGAAGGTCGTAATTTTTATTGGAACGTCAGTTATCAATGGTAATTAATAAGTAACTACATATTGAAATCAGGTTCATTTATCCCAATCTTAAATTCTATGGGTAAATGAACCTTTCAATACACGCACTATCGTTAAGAAAACAATTCACTTCGGAATTTCCTGTTAATTGTTATATTGTCTTGAAGTATTTTGTTCATTATTGCGTCAAATAAAATTTCAATAATTTACTTGGTTAATAAAATAGAACAGCACCAACAATAAATTTGAACAAGTCTATTGGCAGCTTAAATAAAGCTATATTCACTCACAAAAACAAACATAACTAATTGTATTTTATTAGAAATTAACATTCATTCATGTATGTTTAGTTTTTCGCATTTTAATGAAAACTATCGTAACAATAGTTATTCTCATTCAAAAACCGCACGATTAGCCTATCGATATATCGGAAAAAAAGGAAGAATAGACCATAATTTCATGAGTTATTATTAGTTATTAATGAACAATAGCCTACTAGAGTAGGAGGTAGATATGTCAGAAAGTGTAGTCAATGAAATCATTAGATGGCTTGAAAGCCAATTACAACGTAATGAAGGCATCAAAATTGATACTATCGCGGATAAAAGCGGGTATTCGAAATGGCATTTACAGCGTGTATTTAAAGAGCTTAAGGGCTGCACACTGGGTGAATATGTTCGTAAACGTCGCCTATTAGAAGCGGCTAAATCATTACGTGAAGGCAACTTACCTATTCTCGATATCGCGTTGCAATATGGCTTTAGCTCACAAGCGACATTTACCCGTATTTTCAAAAAACACTTTGATACTACCCCTGCTAAATTCCGTCAAGCAGGTGAGTTACCAGAATGCAAAACCTTTATGACTTGCAATTGCCATCATTAAGCGCGCATTAGATTTTCGTTACACCCTCAAACACCCATTCCAACGAAATCTATTTTTTGAGCCGATAAATAATCGGCTCTTTTTTTATCTCAGTTCGTTCACCAACCAACCTTCTAAATCTGCAAATTGTTCAGTCAATTCTGGCCACAATACGGTCATTTTTGCCATCAACTGACGCACAGTTTCCGTTTGATAGGCTTGCCCCACGAGTTGCTGACTTAACCACTCCAATGGCGATGGTTCGAGACTGTCGGTGAAAAATTGGCAGCGCGTTATCACGCCTTTTTCAATATCAAAGTGGAATTCAATACCGCCCCATGGGAATCGAGTATCTGCCATATGACTAAAAGCAGGCGCTTGCCCAAAGTTCCATTCCCAGCTACTTTGCTTCGCGAATGTCTCTGCGAAATTAGGTAAATCAGGGAGTTTTTCCGGTGAAATATATTCTGGTTCCACTGTTTCACCGTAGTAGCTAAAGAAGCTATTTATGATCCCTTCACACACTTTTTCATGGGAAATATCAGGTACTAGCTCATTTAAGTTGGCAACGCGAGAACGTACTGACGTAATCCCTTTGGCTTGCAGTTTCTTAGGATCGGGATTGAGGTAGTTTGCTAGACGACTTAAATCGGTATTAATCAATAAAGTGCCATGGTGGAAGCCACGATCTTTAGTTTCACGGTAGGCTGAGCCTGAAATTTTTCTCGGGCCATTTTCGGTTTCAAGAACTAAATCATTGCGCCCAGATATTTCTGCGTGGATCCCGACTTGTGCCAGTCCATCCACAATAATTTGTGTTGAGATGGTTTTATCATATTCGGGTTTTCCTGCCATAAAAGTAAAACAGGTGTTCCCTAAATCTTGAAATACAGCCCCGCCACCACTGCTACGACGCGCTAACCGAACATTATCTTGTTCCATTTTACGGGTGTTACACTCTTTCCATGGATTTTGAGCACGACCGATGACCACGGTATCGGCATTACGCCATAGGAACATCACGCGTTGGTTGGCGGACATTTGGCGAAAAATAGTCTCTTCTACCGCTAAATTAAACCAAGGGTCGAAGGATTCAGAGATAAATAAACGTAATGTAGACATTCGGCTATCCTAAAAGCAAAACTTGCTCCTAAGATAGCATAATCACTGAAGAATTAATGAGGAATGAAACGAAATTAGATACGCCGAGCCTGCCAAAACACTTTTCGCCAATAGCTATTATCCATCGATGAGCGTATTACGCCTTTACTAGTGGATGCATGGATAAATGTGTTGTCCGTATCGTAAATCCCAACATGCAGGCCGTTTTCCCCTGATCCCGTTTTGAAGAATACCAAGTCACCCGGCATTAAATCCGATTTATCAATCCGCGTACCTAAACGCGTTTGGTCAACCGTCGTACGGGGGACTTCAATAGCAAAGCGGTCACTAAATGTTCGATAGACAAAACCCGAGCAATCCACGCCGTTTTGGCTCATGCCACCATAATGATACGGCGTACCATACCATTGGCTTAGCTGGTCTTTGAGTTGAGCGATAGTCATGATTGGATCAGACAATTGGGTTTTCATTGGCGGTGCTGATGTCCGTTTTACGGATGAAGAGCAGCCAATCAACACGAGGCAACACAGCAATGGTAGGTATTTGAGATTCACTATCATAGCGTACCTTATAGATAACCCGTGGGTATAGATAACTAAAAAACAATCACCTTAAGTGATATCCTAATACGCGAGACTATAATGTACAACGCGCAGAAAATAAACACCTAAGGCTAATTATCTGATGCTATTTAGCTTTTTTGGTTAAAGGCTTGGAAGGTCGACTGATCAGCCATACGCCTAACAGAATAAACGCTATCCCCGCGGCTTTTAATCCAGTGGCAGGCTCATTGAACCATGGAAGCACCACTGCCAGTATATAAACAAACACATAGCTGAGACTGATAAGCGGGTAGGCTTTATTGAGCGCAATGTATTTTAACGCGAATAACCAGCACAACATTGATAACGCATAACAGACTAACCCGACAAAGATAATCCCTAAACTTGCCGCATTATCTGCTAGCCATTCTAGCTGCAACCAGTGCCAACCTAGAGAGAACGATGGAAGTTCCACAACTCCCGCTTTCAGACTAAGTTGTGCGACGGTGACTAATAGCGCGCTACCGAGTACCCATAAGTATCCTTTATTCATACACTTATACTCATCAGTAGTATCCCTATCATGATTGAGGCAACCCCAAGCCAGTGGTTTAGTCCAGTTTGCTCATGGTAGACAAATTGCCCTATCAATGTGACCAAGACGAAATTAATACTGAGCATCGGGTAGGCAATACTGAGTGGCATTGTTTCCAATAACTTTAGCCAAAACAGCATTCCCAATCCCAGCATTAATACCGCCAGCACCAACCAACGAATGGCAGATGCGGCTTTATTCTGTTTGTCTCCTTGCCAAGTGACGACCGCTTGCTTTTGGGCAATTTGCCCAATGCAAGTCAACACACTGACAAGAAGTAATAGAAGTAATTGCGCTATCATTGTTTATGGTAAACCACTATTGCCATACGGGAATTCTTAATGACTTCATCCGGCTTAGGAATGTCTGGCAAACCTTCTTTTTTACCTAATAAGAACACCACGGTGACCTGCCCTTCTTGGCGAGCTTTCGCTAGCCAAGCCGCAAATTCATCCGGTTTAACCAAACGATGCGCACTGTCTGGGTATTCCAAGCCATAGGTTAATTCACCGCTGCTATTATAGAGATAAATATTGGAATTTTTGGTTTCCCATGCCAGTCCCGCAGCCACGCCAACGTTACTTGCCATCAAATACTGGCTGTTCATCAAAAGATCATGATTTTGATGAATAAAATTCTGCGGTAACTTCGAGTCAATCGTGTTATTTGGCAATGCGCTACCAATACATAAACTGACTGCCAATGAGCAAGACGCCGCCCATAACCAGTATTTTGCATTCAGTACCGTGCAGAGATAACCGATGATCGCCCAAATCGAAAATGCGACAACACCCAGTACCATTTTTGACCATTCATCATGCTCATATAGGGGCTTTTTGATCACACTGCTGACAATAATCACCGCGATCACGGCGGCAATCCCGATAACAATGTTAATAATTCCGTTAGCTTTCAATGCCTTCATGGTGCCATTGCGTACACAATCCACACCATATTTCGCCATTAATAGCGCCAATGGTGCCATAAACGGCAGCATGTAAGTCGGTAATTTTCCGCGTGAAACACTGAAGAAAATCACCGGCACCACAAACCAACATAATAAAAAGAACATATCCGGGCTAGATTTACGTTCTTTCCACCCTTTAATTAAGGAGCCAGGTACTAAGCCCATCCACGGAATAGCCCCAAGCAAAATAATCGGAATGTAGTACCAGAATGGCGCGACGTGCTGAGCATCATCCGCCGTAAAGCGTTTCACATGCTCAACCCAGAAGAAGTAATTCCAGTAATCCGGTTCTTGTTTGGCTATTGCTAATGCCCATGGCAAGCTGATGATCACCGCAGTGATAATCGCTAATGGTCCATATTTGAGCATTTCAAGAAAACGTTTTTGATACAAGGTGATAGGTAGCATCACGATGACGGGAATGGCTAAGGCTAAAAAGCCTTTGGTCATGAATGCCATACCGCAAGCCAAGCCAAGAGCTCCCCACGCGGCGAGTTTGGTTTTAACCTCTCGAGCTTTCATTGCCCATAAGCAACAGAACATACTGGCGGCTATCCATAACGATAGCATCGGGTCGAGAACGCTGTATGTTCCTACTGCAAACACCAAGAACATCGAAATGTAGATGAAGCTTGCCACATAAGCAACATGGCTATTACGCCACATCATTTTTGCCATGCGGTAAACCAGCAGAGTGCTCAATAAAATACAGAAGACAGAACCGAAACGAACTGCAAAGTTTGTGTCACCAAAAATCATTTGGCTAATATTGTTGATCCAATACCCCGCCACTGGTTTTTCAAAGTAACGAATATCCAGCATGTACGGCACAATCCAGTCGCCGCGTTGTAGCATTTCGCGACTGATTTCCGCATAACGGGTTTCATCCGGCTGCCAAAGTAAACGGCTGTTTAACGGCAACAAATAGGTCAAGACAAAAAAAAGAGCCAGCAGAGAGGCTCCTACTTTGCTCGCTCGGTTATTCAACATGGGTATTTTATTCCTCTTCTTGGCAGCCCAGCCAACCTTCTCGTCCCGGGAATGGGGCGCGAACCACTCTTCCTTTTGGAAGCGTATTGATGTCTTCAGGCAACAATTCACTCAATGTACAGAATTGGATTTCTTCTTGCTTAATTCGTTCCAATAATTGTGAAAATTGTTGTGACTTTGACATTCCTTCCACTTCCGTATGGATAGTGTAAACAGGAACACCTTGGTCATCTTTGATTGCTTGAAGAATAAAATCATTAAATTCTTCGTCCGCTACCACTGTACCAACGACTTCATCATAGGTCGGTAACGTCACAGGAATTTGCACTGTTCCCAACGAACCATCACGTAGAATAGGTCTAAATGGGAACTTTCCACGGCAGTCGCTGTTGTAGTCAAAATTAAACCCTTGTTTAACTTCGAGTACACGCTCGTCACCACGCCACCCTGCTACCGCTGAACAAGTGACTCGTTGACCTGTCGCGTTGTGCAGTGCGTCGACACCCAATTTCACTTGTTCAGTGAGTTGAGCCTCGCTCCATTTAGCCACTTTGGCTTGCCATCCTTGATGATCCCACGCATGTAAGCCGACTTCATGCCCAGCGTCCAAGGTTTGTTTCATCAAATAGCCTAAATCTTTGGCGATTTTTTTACCTGGCCACGCAGTACCCGCCAGTAAAATATCTAAACCATACAAAGATGCCGCATTCGACCGTAGCATTTTCCACAGAAATTTAGGACGCAAAAGGCGCCATAAATGGCGCCCCATATTATCGGGTCCTACACTGAAGAAAAAGCTGGCCTGAATATCATGCTCTTTGAGCACTTTAAGTAATTGAGGAACCCCTTTCAATGTACCTTGATAGGTGTCCACATCGATTCTCAAGCCAACTTTTTTCATTATTTTTTGCTTTCCAGCTCTTCTACAGCACCCTGTAAGAAGAAGTCTAATGTTTCTTCAATGGTATCTTTCATGTCGATCGTCGGAACCCAGTCAAGTAAACGACGTGCGTTTTCAACACTTGGTTTACGATGCTCAACGTCTTGGTAACCTTGACCATAGTAGCTAGCGCTTTCGATTTCACGGAAGCCAGCAAATGGAGGGAATTTGCTACGAGCCGGGTGTTTTTCGAAGCTTTCTAACAGCATTTCCGCTAACTGACGAATACTTGCTTCGTTAGTTGGGTTACCGATGTTGATGATTTGACCATCACATTTGCCATCTTTGTTTTCAATGATGCGGAACAGTGCTTCGATACCATCTTTGATATCTGTGAAGCAGCGTTTTTGCGCACCACCATCGACTAACTTGATTGGTGAACCTTCAACTAAGTTCAGGATCAGCTGAGTGATTGCACGTGAGCTACCAATACGCGCAGAGTTCAGGCTGTCTAAACGTGGTCCCATCCAGTTAAATGGACGGAATAAGGTGAATTTCAGACCTTCTTTCGCGCCGTATGCCCAGATAACTCGGTCAAGTAACTGTTTAGATACAGAGTAAATCCAACGTTGTTTGTTGATTGGACCAACGATCAGACGAGATTCGTCTTCATCAAACTCTTTATCATCACACATACCATAAACTTCAGAAGTTGATGGGAAAATGATACGTTTGTTGTATTTCACGCAGTAACGAACAACTTTCAGGTTTTCTTCGAAGTCTAATTCGAATACACGCAGTGGGTTACGGGTGTATTCGATTGGTGTCGCGATAGCAACCAGTGGCAGAATAACGTCACATTTTTTGATGTGGTATTCGATCCACTCAGTGTGGATGCTTACGTCACCTTCGATAAAGTGGAAACGAGGGTTACCAATGAAACGTTCAATTGCAGATGAACCAATATCCATACCATAGATATCGTAGTTATCATCTTGTAACAGACGCTCAGTTAAGTGGTTACCGATAAAGCCGTTCACACCTAAAATCAGAACACGTTTACGACGCTTAACTTGCGCAGTTGGTTTAGCACCAACGCGAACGTCAGTTACGATGCCCATTTCGTTAGCCAGACGGTTGCCTTGCATGTACAGACCAGTTTCGCTTTGACCGCTAACGATTTCCAGTGCGCCTTGACCACATGCGATACGCAGTGGGTCGCTAGATAATACGGTACCCGCAGCTTTACCTTGGTTATCGTCTAATACACGAGCACGCCATACGATCATTTTACGTGCACCTAAATAGGTGAACGCGCCTGGGTATGGTTCAGTCACTGCGCGGATCAGGCAGCTAATTTCTTTCGCGCTGCGGCTCCAGTCGATTTGACCATCATCAGCACAACGACGACCGAAGTAGCTTGCTTGGCTCTCATCTTGAGCAACAGTTTTGTAGCTGCCCGCTTCGATTAATGGCAGAGTTTTATCTAACAGAACTTCTGCTGCTTCACGGACTTTCGCATGCAGAGTCAGGGCAGTATCAGTATCCGTGATAGCCACTTTTTCTTGCGCTACGATATCGCCAGCATCAGCTTTAGCAACCATTTTGTGCAGCGTTACGCCAGTTTCGCTTTCACCATTTAACAGTGCCCAGTTGATTGGTGCACGACCACGGTATTTAGGCAGTAAAGAACCGTGCAGGTTGAAAGCGCCTTTCGGTGCTAATGCTAACAGTTCTTCGCTTAACATATCGCGATAGTAGAAAGAGAAAATCACATCGGGTTTCATCTCACGAATACGTTCAATCCACAGTGGGTGGTTAACGTTTTCTGGAGCGAAAACAGGAAGTTCCATATCTGCACTGACACGAGCTACAGAAGAGTAAAAGTGGTTTTCATTTGGATCATCAGTGTGTGTAAATACTGCCTGAATATCAAAACCCGCTTTCTCAAGCGCTTTTATCCCTACACAGCCAATATCATGATAGGCAAAAACAATAGCTTTCATTAGTTTTCTTCCTGATTTTTGTCGGTTTTAAGGTCTGCACCGACGACTTTTTGAATAAAATAACGAGGTCTCGCGCGCACATCATTATAGATCCTACCGATGTATTCGCCCAATAATCCCATAGCAACAAACTGTGCGCCGATAAACATAAAGAGTATCGCAAACAGTGTAAATACGCCGTCAGCTGCCCAGCTCGCACCGAACAGTAAACGTAAAACAATTAACAACACTGCCAGCACAAAGCCGCCAGCAGCGATAATGCTACCAACCACGCTTAACAAACGCAGAGGCGCAGTCGTTAAACAAGTTAATAAGTCATACATTAAATTAATCAGCTTCATAAAGCTGTATTTTGAATCACCAAACTCGCGCTCAGCATGCGCTACATCAATTTCGATGGTTCTACGCGCAAAGGTATTCGCTAAAATAGGAATAAATGTGCTGCGTTCATGGCATTGAAGCATCGCTTCAATGATGTGACGGCGATAAGCGCGCAGCATACAACCATAGTCACCCATTGAACGACCGGTCGCCTTGGTGATCATTGCATTGATCATTTTTGACGCCGTTTTGCGGAACCATGAATCTTGACGATTAGCACGACGAGTACCAACAACATCATAGCCTTGAGCCGCTGTTTGTACTAAACGAGGGATCTCTTCCGGTGGGTTTTGTAAGTCCGCATCAAGAGTGATAACTAAGTCGCCATCCGCTTGATTGAAACCCGCCATGATCGCAGAGTGTTGACCATAGTTGCGGTTTAAAATGATCGCAATCACATGGTTATCTGGATTTTCAGCCGCTTCAACCAACATTTTTGCAGAACGGTCGCTACTTCCATCGTCAACTAGAATTAACTCATAAGCTTGAGTCAGTTGTTTACAGGACTTAATCGTACGTTCTAACAGTTGAGGCAAACTTTGCTCTTCGTTATAAACAGGGATTACCACTGAGACTTTTTTAATCTCATCAAATTCATCAGCTAATGACACTATTTTGACTCCAAAAGGACTGTATTAATCGCACTTACTACCCGTTCAACATCCGCGTCAGTCATGTCTGGGAACAGAGGCAATGAGCAAAGCGTTGCACTATTCCATGTTGATTCTGGCAATGACAGCTCTGGGTATTTTTCGCGGTAATATTTTTGTGTATGAGCCGCACGGAAATGTAATCCCGTACCAATATTATGCTCTTTTAGCTTCTCCATAAATGCATCGCGGTCAATGCCACACACAGATTCATCAACACGTACCATAAATAAGTGGTTAGCGTGTAAATGTGGGTATTCTGGCACAGATAACATTTGTAATGGAGAGTCTTTTAGTAACTCACGGTAGCGTGCCGTCAGTTCAGCTCGACGCTGGTTTAAATACTCAACGCGGGATAATTGTACTACTGCAATCGCCGCATGAATATCAGATAGGTTATATTTGAAACCTGGCTCAACCACTTCGGCTTGCGGTTTACGGCCTTGCATTTGGCGATCAAACGCATCTACACCTAAACCATGAAATTTTAATGCACGAACACGCTGAGCAAGTGCATCATCGTCAGTGGCGACTAGACCACCTTCAGCACAGGTTACGTTTTTGATTGCATGGAATGAAAAAATGGCAGTGCCCTTCTCACCAATCCACTCATTTTTATAACGTGTTCCGACTGCATGAGCCGCATCTTCAATGAGGTAAACACCTGCTTTTTTCGCGATGGCACGCAGGGCATCTAAATCACAAGGCGCACCCGCATAATGAACAGGGATAATTGCCTTCGTTTTGCTCGTTAAGGCTTTTTCTACTGCTTCTGGCTGAATCATGAGGGTATCACGATCAACATCAATCATAACTGGCGTTGCACCTAGCAGCTCAATCATATTGATAGTTGAAACCCATGTTTGTGACGGAGTGATAACCTCATCACCAGGACCGATACCCAGCGCCATCAAAACAACATGCATACCTGCAGTTGCCGATGCAAGGGCAATCGCATGCTTGCAACCATAACGTTTGCAAAAATCTTCTTCTAATTGATGATTCTGTGGGCCTGTAGTTATCCAGCCTGAACGCAGAACGTTTTCTACTGCCTTAACCTCTTCATCCCCGATTGCTGGTTTTGAAAACGGAAGGAAATTGCTCATATTGTCTGTAGCCTAGTTTCATTATGAATAGGATATTCTAGTTAAAATTACTTTAACCGAACCTCAACACCAGTCATCATTACTGCAATAATTGCCGTGATACGGGCAATAAGAACACGATTAGCTAATTAGTATGATCGTTAATTTGCCATACTTTATTCGATGAGCTCTGATTGAGTTTTATATCAGCCATAAATACATCTGACAAATGACTTTCTGTCATGACATTGTCAGGCTCACCTTCATAGATAATCGCGCCTTTCTTCATCATCCAAATTCGACTTGCATTTTTATAAGAATGACTAAGATTATGTCCACTCATTATAACTGTTCCTGCGCAATGACAAAAACATTTCACCCATTTATCTAGCATTCCTTGCTGAATAATATCTAAATTGTTTATTGGTTCATCAAATAAGATTATTTTTCCGCTCAAACAGTCCCGATCCCATACCTGCAAAAATACAGCGACTATCCGAATTCGCTGCCATTCCCCACCTGATAATTGGCTAATAGGTTTAGATAGCAATGGTGAAAGTTGAAAATCTTCGCATAATTCGCTAAAAATTGCGGGCGGAACGACATGCTGCTCAATAAACAAGGATAAGTATTGAAACACTTTTAAACTTGGTAAAATACCCGTTTGCTGTGTGAGATAAGAGCGAAACCTTGCAAGATCTTGAACAGCATAATCTTTCAGATTCACACGATTAAAAAAAATCGCTCCTGTGTAAGATATGCAACCACTCAACACTGAAAGTAATGTGCTTTTTCCTGCTCCATTCGCACCCAATAGATGTATCTGCTCCCCTGCAAAAATGGGCTGGTTAATACCTCGTAACCGGCTTCCCACAGTCAGATTTTGCGTTTCAATCATCACTGTTTTATTCATATTATTGTCGCCACGTATGATTTTTGACGAGAAGATAAATAAAAATAGGGGCGCCCAAGGTCGCGGTAATCACGCCTATCGGAATTTCAGCATTATCTATCAATAATCGGGATAACAAATCTGCAATTAATAAGCTTAGCGCCCCAGCAATTGCACAGGCTGGTAATAAAAAACGGTTATCAGTGATCCCACTTAGCCTTAATATATGGGGGATCACTAATCCTATAAAACTAATTGCCCCCGCAATTGCCACGCTGAGTCCAATTAATATTCCAGTAATGATAATTAATATTAATCGCCAACGATGCGTAGAAATACCCAATTGATAAGCTTGAATATCACCCAGCAATAAATAATTTAAAATTCTTCCCTGACTTATGGCCCAAAATAAAAATGGGAGGCAAGCAATGACTAATCCTATTTGACGCCAATCAACACCACTGAAGCTGCCCATCATCCAATACAGTAATTGGCGTAAATCTAGATTACTGCTCATGTAGACCATCCATGTCATGCACGCACCGCTGATCACACCAAGCGCAACACCAACTAATAATAAGCTGGCATTATTCAAATGTTGATGACGAGCAAAATAGAGTAAAACGCCCGTGAGGACTAAAGCGCCAATAATGGCACTTATGCTAACTAACCAATAGTAGGTAACTCCTGAGGAGAGCAATACAGTAAAAACAACCGCAACTCCAGCACCATTACTGATCCCTAGCAATCCCGGTTCCGCCAATGGGTTCTCAAATAATGCTTGCATAATGGCGCCCGTTACTGCCAATGATGCACCAATGGTGATAACTGCAAGAAGTCGAGGTAAGCGAATTTGCCAGACAAATAATTGTGCAGAATCATCCATCCATTGGTTCGGCCAATACCAAATTTCCCCTGCACTGAGCGATAGCATTGCAATGATACAAAGACTCAGTAACAACAAAATAATCAACCCCATATCGGATTGATGTTGTTTTTTTTGTAAGTTTTTCAAGGAAATAGTCATTACATTTACAATAATTATCTTTCATTAAAAAATAAGCGCGTTTTATATAAGAGAGAGCATAAGAAAAAATTTAAACTGCTGCCAATTTTAATTCCACTTTTAACCACAATGAGGGTTTGCATATGGCACTAAGCACAGTTAATAATTCCCCCAAATCATCGCTCTCTACATTCGACGTAAAAGAAACTGGCCAAACTGAAAATAAGGCTAACAGCCATTTTAAAACATCGCTAAGAAAAGTAACTCAATCATTTACTAGCTTTTTTTCTTTACTTTTTAGTTGCCAAAGCAAACAAGTAAGCAAGAAAAAAACTGTTTCAGATGAAGCCTTTGTTATGATTAGCCTTCCGAACAAGGGGGCATCATCTCGCGCGGTTTCCTTTGCAGATGAAACTTCCGCAAAAAACTTATCACCTCAAGATGGCATCATTCCCAAAGCGGGTTTAACCGGGAATCCTCGAGTCGATGCGGCACGAGCTGCTGCATTAAACGCAGTCGCTCAACATAAAGCCCAGCGTGCAGAAAAAACACGAAAAAACGAAACCGATAAATTGCAGCAAAGCAATGAGCTACTCATTAATAATTATGACCGTCTTTCTGACATAGATAGAGAGAAAAATCACGCCATTAACCTGCTTGGTTGTAAGATTCTTAAACATAATGAGTATGCAACAAGTGAAGGTATACTTCGTACTGAAGGTAGCAAAAATGCTGTCAGTGAACTCGTTAATATGATAAATGACCCGAATGGCCATCTTACACTCGCCGTGAACTGTTCTTTACAAACATTAACCAGCGCGTTTAAAAAAATAGCTGGGGAATTACTCAGAAAAACTAACAACATCGACTTCAAATCAGATATTTCATTTGATGATTTACAAGCTTGTGCTGATGCAGTTAAAAACAAAGAAGATGTGACCCAACAAATTAAAAATAGTGAACAATTAAAAAATAAAGCCCCTTCGATTTTAAAAAACTGCGACAAAAGGATCCACAGTGCATTGAGTCGCCTAGCACCACCGCCATTAACATTGCAACTTGTTACTCGCTTTTGCGCTCTCATTTCCAATGATGAGGCATCCCATAAAATGTCCATCAGAAATTTAGCTATGATTTTCGCACCGCACTTGATCAATACAAGCAGTACACCGCAACATAATAGTCAGGAATCTCTTGCTGAGCTTCGAAAAGAAGCTGAAGTAACTAAACTCGCTGAAAATTATATTGCCGCGTTAATCCATCAAGAGAAAAGTCTATTTCACCGTATTTAAAAGATGTCTTTTACTTAAAAATGTTTTACTTAAAAATAAAGACCGCCTAGGCGGTCTTTTTTATTACTCTGCTATTCAGAGAATAGGATTACTCTTTTGGCGTTGCTTTTTCCACGCGGCTTTTTAATTTTTGGCCTGGACGGAAAGTAACAACACGACGAGCAGTGATTGGAATATCTTCCCCAGTTTTAGGGTTACGACCGGGACGTTGATTTTTATCACGTAAATCAAAGTTACCGAATCCAGATAATTTAACTTGCTCACCGTTTTCTAAGGAAAGGCGAACCTCTTCAAAGAAAGTTTCAACAAGGTCTTTCGCATCACGTTTGCTAACACCTAGTTTTTCAAACAAATTTTCTGACATTTCAGCTTTAGTAAGCGCCATAAGTTTAGTCCCTCAAGGAGGCTTGGAATCGCTGTTTTAACGCAGCAACACACAGATCAACGGTCGCGGTAATCTCTTCTTCTTCCATGGTACGCTGGGTATCTTGGAAGACGAGACTGATAGCGAGACTCTTATAACCCTCTGCTATCCCCTCACCACAATACACATCAAATAAGTTTATGCCAACTATATGATTTATGCCAACTTTTTTACATTCTGCTAAAACTTCGGCAGCTGCTACAGTTTCTGGCACAACCACAGCAATGTCACGACGGTTCGACGGATAACGCGAAATCGCTTTCGCTTCTGGAATAACACGCTGTGCGATTGCATCAGTACGAACTTCAAACACGACTGTACGACCATTTAAATCGAGTTTACGTTCTAGTTCTGGGTGAACAACACCGATAAAGCCAATATGTTCATTTTCCAGATAAATCCCAGCACTTTGCCCAGGATGTAGTGCTGGATGTGCTTCAGATTTAAATGTAATTTGATTTAGTTTTCCAGTCAATTCAAAAACAGCTTCAAGATCACCTTTTAAATCAAAGAAGTCAACAACTTGTTTATCTAATGACCAATGTTCATCGAATTTGTTGCCCGTGATCACACCCGCCAGCATGTTTTCCTGACGAATACCATATTCTGCTTGATTATCAGGCGTAAAGCGTAGACCTGTCTCAAATAAACGAATTCTGTTTTGTTGACGATTTTGATTATAGACCACAGTGCCTAATAAACCAGTCAACAGAGACAAACGCATTGCGGACATGTCCGCTGAAATTGGATTTGGCAAGGAAAGTACTTCTTCCTGCGGATGTAATAGGCTTTGAATTTTAGGATCTACGAAGCTATAAGTAATCGCTTCTTGATAACCACGGTCAACTAACATCGCTTTAATACGTTTCAGCGGTAAATTAGCTTCTTTATGGTCAGTCATAATCAAATCAGCGCGCAACGGTACGTCTGGGATATTGTTATATCCGTATACGCGAGCGACTTCTTCAACTAAATCTTCTTCGATTTGCATATCGAAACGCCAGCTTGGCGCCACAACATCCCAGCAATCTGCGGAAACTTGTACTTGGCAACCTAAACGCGTCAGAATATCAGTCACCGTTTCGTCTGCGATCACATGACCGATTAAACGGTCTAATTTTTTACGCGTCAGCTTAATATTTGCTGGTTTCGGTAAATGTGCTTCGCTAGAAACGTCAATGATTTCACCAACTTCACCGCCACAAATTTCCACGATCAATGCGGTTGCACGTTCCATCGCTTTAAATTGTAGCTGAGAGTCAACACCACGTTCAAAACGGTGTGAAGCATCAGTGTGCAGACCGTAATTACGAGCACGGCCGGTGATAGCCAGTGGTTCGAAGAATGCACATTCTAATAAAATGTTCTTGGTTTCAGTGTTAACACCTGAGTGCTCACCACCAAAGATGCCTGCGATACCCAAAGCTTGAGTTTCATCAGCAATAACCAGCGTGTCAGATTTCAGAGTAGCTTCTGTACCGTCTAGCAGTACTAACTTCTCTTCATCTTTCGCCATGCGCACAACGATTGCGCCATTTAAACGATCTAAATCATAAGCGTGTTGTGGTTGACCTAATTCCAACAGAACATAGTTCGTGATATCAACCACTGCATCAATAGAACGAACACCACCACGACGCAGTTTCTCTTTCATCCACATTGGCGTTGGTGCGCTAACATCGATATTTTTGATCACACGACCTAAGAAGCGTGGGCAGGCAGCAGGTGCTTCAACACGAATTGGGAACGTGTCCTTAATTGTGCTAGCTACTGGGCTAATTGCAGGTTCAACTAAATCTAATTTGTTGATAACCGCTACATCACGCGCCACACCTAAGATACTTAAGCAATCTGCACGGTTTGGTGTAATGCTGATTTCAATCGCGTGATCATCTAATTTTAGATATTCACGGATGTCAGTACCAATAACCGCGTCTTGTGGTAATTCAATAATGCCGCTGTGGTCATCAGAAATACCTAACTCAGAGTATGAGCACAGCATGCCTTCTGATGGCTCGCCACGTAATTTCGCCGCTTTAATTTTGAAATCACCCGGTAATACAGCTCCAACGGTTGCCACGGCAACACGTAAGCCTTGGCGACAGTTTGGTGCACCACATACGATATCTAATAAGCGATCGCCGCCAACATTCACTTTCGTGACACGCAGTTTATCTGCGTTAGGGTGTTGTCCACATTCAACAACTTCACCCACAACAACACCGTGGAATTGACCCGCAACGGTTTCAACACCATCAACTTCCAGACCCGCCATGGTGATTTGGTCTGATAATTCTTCACTGCTTACCGCCGGGTTCACCCATTCGCGTAACCATAGTTCACTGAATTTCATGAGATAGACCCGCCTTATTTAAACTGTTTGAGGAAACGAAGATCGTTTTCGAAGAATGCACGAAGGTCAGATACGCCATAACGCAACATGGTTAAGCGCTCCATTCCCATACCGAATGCAAATCCAGAGTAGACCTCAGGGTCAATACCGACATTGCGTAATACATTAGGGTGAACCATACCGCAACCTAATACTTCCAGCCACTTACCGTTTTTACCCATAACATCAACTTCAGCAGAAGGCTCAGTGAACGGGAAATAGGAAGGACGGAAACGAACTTGAACTTCTTCTTCAAAGAAGTTGTTCAGGAAGTCATGAAGTGTACCTTTTAAGTTGGTAAAGCTAATGTCTTTATCAACAATCAGGCCTTCAGTTTGGTGGAACATTGGGGTGTGAGTCTGGTCGTAGTCATTACGATAAACACGACCTGGCGCAATAATACGGATTGGTGGCTGCTGACCATTCATCGTACGGATCTGCACACCAGATGTTTGAGTACGTAACAAACGTTTCGCATCAAACCAGAAAGTATCGTGATCAGCACGCGCTGGGTGATGAGCAGGAATGTTCAGAGCGTCAAAGTTATGGTAGTCATCTTCGATTTCAGGCCCTGTCTCAACAGAAAAACCTAACTCACCAAAAAACTCTTCAATTCGCTGAATGGTGCGAGTTACTGGGTGTAATCCACCATTTTCCATACGGCGACCCGGTAATGAAACATCGATTTTTTCTGATGCTAAACGTGCATTCAGAATATCGGCTTGCATTGCATCTTTACGGGCGTTCAGTGCATCTTGAACTTGGACTTTAGCTTCATTAATCACAGCCCCTGCTGCTGGGCGTTCATCCGCAGGCAGATCACGCAACGTTTTCATCTGGAGTGTGAAGTGGCCGCTTTTGCCTAAAAATTCAACACGCACTGACTCTAACGTCGCAACATCTTGGGCCTGTTCAATGGCTGCTTTTGCCTGTGCAACCAATTCAGCGAGATGTGGCATTGTTTCCCCTTTATGACCACTCGGTCTTTTGCTAGTTATTCACTAAATTTATCATCACAAATCATATTAATAAGATGTGAATACCTGACTGATTTTACTGTATTTTCTATCAAACCAAAAACAAAAAAGCCTCCTGACGGAGGCTTTAGCGTAACTTTTCGTTTCTATTCTACTCGCTATACGCAAAAGCCCCCGAGATTCAGGTGCTAAAGTAAAAAAAGAAACGAAAAATAACGTTGTTCATTAAAAGAGTCTCAAAAACACAGGTTTAAAGTGACTAATATTGACTGAAAGTATTAACACAAGCTGATTTTTAATACAAACATTATAAATGAAAAGAGGAAGTTTCCTTCCTCTCTTCAAGCAAACATTAAGCTAAAGCGCCTTTTGCTTTTTCAACTAAAGCAGTGAATGCTGCTTTATCGAAAACTGCGATGTCTGCTAGGATCTTACGGTCGATTTCAATTGAAGCTTTTTTCAAGCCATTGATGAAACGGCTGTAAGACAGACCGTTCTGACGAGCCGCAGCGTTGATACGCGCGATCCACAGTTGACGGAACTGACGTTTACGTTGACGGCGGTCACGGTAAGCATATTGACCAGCTTTGATTACCGCTTGAAATGCTACGCGGTAAACACGTGAACGTGCACCATAGTAACCTTTCGCCTGTTTCATGATTTTTTTGTGACGTGCACGTGCGATTACACCACGTTTTGCGCGAGCCATAGCTATCTCCTATCGTCTTTATTCTTAATTAACTAAATGTTTACTTATGCGTAAGGCAGGCAAGCAACAACCAGACCCAGATCGCCCTTAGATACCATTCCTTTCGGACGTAAATGGCGTTTACGCTTAGTAGACTTTTTAGTCAGAATGTGACGAAGGTTTGCATGCTTACGCTTAAAGCCACCGCCTGCAGTTTTTTTAAAGCGCTTTGCTGCGCCACGTACAGTTTTAATCTTTGGCATTTCTTTTATTTCCAACTTCGCATTGTGATTAACTACGAATTAATTAGGCGAATAATACTCACATTACTGTGAAACTATTACTTGGTTGCCTAATTATTTCTTCTTAGGTGCTAGCACCATAATCATTTGACGCCCTTCAATCTTCGAAGGGAATGATTCAACAGATGCTAACTCTTCCAAATCAGATTTGATGCGGTTAAGCATTTCCATACCGATTTGCTGGTGAGCCATTTCACGACCACGAAAACGCAGTGTTACTTTCGCTTTATCACCATCTTCTAGAAAGCGAATCAGGTTGCGTAGTTTGACCTGATAATCACCTTCATCTGTACCAGGGCGGAATTTAATTTCCTTCACCTGAACAACTTTTTGTTTCTTTTTCTGTTCTTTTTGAGACTTGCTCTTCTCATAAAGGAATTTGCCGTAATCCATGATACGACAAACTGGCGGTTCAGCATTTGGGCTGATTTCAACGAGGTCTACACCTGCTTCTTCAGCTTTTTCAAGCGCTTCACGTGCGCTCATGATGCCTAACTGTTCGCCGTCTAAACCGGTTAAACGGACTTCAGGAACACGAATTTCATCATTAATACGATTTGGTCGTGTTGATGGGATTCTTTTTCCGCCTTTAATACTTCATTCCTCCAACTGGATAAAGAGATTTGCTACATTCTCTAAAGCAAGCGCCTCGGTAATGTCTTTTTAAACAATTTATTACCCAAACGCGATATTCTTTTTTGGCTCTAACTCGAACAAAGCGAGTTTTACAAAGCGATTCGACCGCGGATTTTACTGCTTATTGTGAGATTACTCAAGCAGATATTCAAATTATTCGCAGAGGATCATGTAAATAGCCAAGTCTAACAATAAAAAAACGCGAGTGAGGTACAATCCCCCCACTCGCGTTCTTAATCATGACCTATTATTTTTTCTTAGGTCCCATCACCATGATCATTTGGCGACCTTCAATACGTGAAGGGAATGATTCAACGACGGCTAGCTCTTCTAAATCAGCTTTGATGCGGTTAAGCATCTCCATACCGATTTGTTGATGAGCCATTTCACGACCACGGAAACGCAGTGTGATTTTCGCTTTATCACCATCTTCTAAGAAACGAATGAGGCTACGTAATTTAACTTGGTAGTCTCCTTCATCTGTTCCTGGACGGAATTTAATTTCCTTCACTTGAACAACTTTTTGTTTCTTTTTCTGCTCTTTCTGAGATTTACTTTTCTCATAAAGATACTTGCCGTAATCCATGATCCGACAAACTGGTGGCTCTGCGTTTGGGCTGATTTCAACTAAATCAACACCAGCTTCTTCCGCTTTGGCAAGTGCGTCACGCACACTCATTACACCAAGTTGTTCACCGTCAATGCCAGTAACACGGATTTCAGTTGCACGGATCTCTTCGTTAATACGATTCGGGCGTGCTGTTGGGAGTTTTTTTCCGCCTTTAATACCTTATTCCTCCATCTGATTGAGCTGACGACTGCGAATTTCTTCCAGTAGTTTAGTCATGAATTCGTTAACATCAAGGCTGCCTAAATCTTTACCACGACGGGTACGAACAGACACTTTACCTGATTCAACTTCTTTCTCACCACAAACCAACATGTAAGGAACACGACGCAGGGTGTGTTCGCGGATCTTAAAGCCGATTTTCTCGTTACGTAAGTCCGCTTTCGCACGAATGCCAACACTTTGCAGCTTGCTAACTAATTCTTGAACATAGTCTGCTTGACTATCTGTAATGTTCATCACAACAACTTGTTGTGGTGCTAACCATGTTGGGAAGAAACCTGCATATTCTTCCGTTAAGATCCCGATAAAGCGCTCTAGTGAACCCAGAACCGCACGGTGGATCATAACTGGCGTAATACGCTCATTATTTTCACCAACATAAGAAGCATTTAGACGACCTGGTAAGAAGAAGTCTAATTGTACAGTACCGCATTGCCATGCACGGTCAAGGCAGTCATACAGTGTAAATTCAATTTTCGGACCGTAGAATGCACCTTCGCCCGGCTGGTATTCAAACTCAATACCTTTCGACTTCAGCGCATTGGCTAAGTCTGCTTCTGCCGTATCCCACATATCGTCTGTACCGATACGTTTTTCAGGACGAGTAGACAGTTTTACAACGATTTTTTCAAAACCGAAAGTGCTGTAAACGTCATAAATCATCTCAATACAGCTAGTCACTTCGCCCAGAATTTGATCTTCAGTACAGAAGATATGGGCGTCGTCTTGGGTAAAGCCACGTACGCGCATCAAACCATGCAGTGCACCTGAAGGCTCATTACGGTGACAGCTACCAAATTCTGCCATACGCAATGGTAAATCACGGTAAGATTTTAACCCTTGGTTAAAGATCTGAACGTGACCTGGGCAGTTCATTGGTTTAACACAATATTCACGGTTCTCAGATGAGGTTGTGAACATTGCATCTTTGTAGTTTTCCCAGTGACCTGTTCTTTCCCACAATACGCGGTCCATCATAAATGGACCTTTAACTTCTTGGTAATTGTAGGATTTCAGTTTGGTACGTACAAAAGTTTCCAGTTCACGGAAAATTGTCCAACCATCGTTATGCCAGAACGCCATACCCGGCGCTTCTTCCTGCATATGATATAAATCTAATTGCTTACCAATTTTACGGTGGTCACGCTTCGCCGCTTCTTCTAAGCGCAGCAGATACGCAGCAAGCTGCTTTTTATCTGCCCATGCTGTACCGTAAATACGTTGCAGCATTTTATTGTCGCTGTTACCGCGCCAGTATGCCCCTGCTACTTTTTGTAATTTAAAGTGGTGACAGAAACGCATATTTGGTACGTGTGGACCGCGACACATATCAATATATTCTTGGTGGTGATATAAACCTGGGCGATCATCTTGGCTAATATTTTGATCCAAGATTTCAACTTTATAATCTTCGCCACGGTTTACGAATGTTTCACGAGCTTCCGCCCAAGAAACACGTTTTTTAACCACGTCATAATCTGTTTTGGCAAGCTCAAGCATACGCTTTTCTAGCTTGTCCAAATCTTCCTGGGTCAACGTATAGTCAAGGTCAATATCATAATAGAAACCGTTGTCGATAACCGGACCGATTGCCATTTTGGTATTTGGCCACAATTGTTTAATTGCATGACCTAATAAGTGAGCACAAGAGTGACGAATGATTTCTAGACCTTCATCATCTTTACTCGTGATAATTGACAGGTTTGCGTCATGCTCGATCAGTTCACAAGCATCCACCAGCTCACCATTAACACGACCAGCGATACATGCTTTTGCTAGGCCGGCACCGATATCGCGAGCCACATCCATGACAGAAACTGCATGGTCGAATTGACGCTGACTTCCATCAGGAAGAGTAATAACAGGCATTAAAAAATCCTTATCAGCAGTGGTGACCCACACGAAAGATCACTTGCTTGATTATTCCAAAGTTTATAAATCAATACGTTACTGACGATTTCTCACTTCACTATGCGAGATAGGCACACAACTATGTACACATTATATAAGCCGAGGCAGATATAATTGATAACGCAATTATGCACATCGCTAGCAACTCAACTCGTAATCATAACACAGACATATTTTATGGCGATAGCCAGTTGTTGATTATTCTAGCGCTAAAATTACTGTTGCTCCGGGCTCATTAACGTGTAGTCCGCCGACATAATAAGAACATTATTACCATAGCCATTACAATCCGTTCTCACCGCATATTCGGGTAACCAAGCAATACGTGATTTTGAACGCGATAATGAAAGATTCAGGGTTGTCGGATGCTCTAATGCACTAATAAGATAGGCTAAATCTGTGGTGGCTGAACAGAGTTCAAAATTAATATGATCAGCATAAATAGCATGCCAATCCTCATGATACGGGATACCTTGCTTATCGATGATTGCACTCATTTCATCTGCGGTATAAACAAGCTGTGCAGAGGCTCTCGGAGCCAGCAACACAAAGGTTGATAACGCCAATAACGTGGTAATTATGCCTTTTTTCATCTCTCACCACACTTTTTACAATAAATCGTTAAGGGGAGAAAAATACCATTCCATCATCCTGCAAAAAACGACAATAAGGCTACTCAACATGACTTTGAATAGCCTTATTACAACAAAACGTTACCAACAACCGCGATGATTACCGCGTCCCCCCCATCGACCATCACGATATGGGCGGTTATATTGTTTGTCTTCTTCGTTTCGAAGTTGCAGTGATAAATCATCAAGCTCTTTCACCAACGCTTTTACTTTCGCGTCATCATCTTTGGCGCCAGCATCGTACAGCTTATTCAATTCAAAACGCTTATCATCAAACTCTTTCGCTAACTTAGCGATTTCATTACTTTGGCGATAATCGTTTTGTCGATAATTGTTCTGGTGATAATTGTTTTGATAACGGTGATCATAGTTTCCATTGCAGTAAGGGCATGCAGCAGCCGATGCCGAATACAGTAATACTGAAGAAACGATAGCACCTAATAACACTTTTTTGTTCACGGCAATAACCTCACAAGTCTTTGGGTTATACCAGTTTACATTTACCGAAGGGAAACCGCCTTGAAAAATGTCAAAATTCGCATCAAAAGCTAAATAAGAAGATTATAATTACAGTAACTCACAATTAAATAGGTAAAATCGCTTATTAAAAATGAATAATTAACGAATTAGACCAAGGTAAATCATAACCAACGCCGAGTTTGCTGAATATAATTAGCCCACTCCTCTTTAAAACGTTCAGATAAGAATTTTTCTTCTTGGGGAATGGTATACAAGTCAGTAATTAACCAAAAGACCAAACCTGAAACCAAGAAATAAGGTGAATGCGAAAATAAAGCGAAGCTTAAACTCATCGAGGTAAAAGCAAGGTACAGCGGATTACGAGATAACCGATAAGGGCCTCTAGTAATAAGAGAAGACGCAGGGCTAATAGGATTTGGTGAGGTTTTTTGCTGAAAAAAATAATATAAACTTGCGCCAATCCAGCCGAAAGCCTCTAAGGCAATCAGGATGCCGATAATTCCCATCCAACCAGAAAAACTCCAGAAAAAACCCTCTTTGATATGCAGATAATAAGCAGCAAATCCATTGAGCGCTAACCAATTCACAAATGGAAGTTTAAAAATGCTCATCACAGATCCTAAATTGATATTCATCTGGCAAGCATATCATGGATAAAACGATAAGAATTGGCACCGATGTCAATAATATTTAATAACACAGAGTGAAGGAGTACTCTGTTATTTTATGAACGATATCCTAAAGAAAAAACACTTTTTAGGCCTTCAAGATTGGCATACTCTTGTTCACATACAGAATTACGCACATCGCTGGGTAAATTATTTAATCTGGCTTGGATATTAGCAAGTTGCTCTTCTAACCCATTCATTCCCTTCACTTCGACAACATCTGCATTTGCTTGCAGATAATCTGTAAAGCTTCTTAAATTATTTTCTAAACTATCGCACGCATTATTCGTCAATCCGTTTTGTTCCATAAAGGAATTGACTGAAGCGGGTAATAATTGAGAGAGCGAAGGAAAAATAGATTGTTTCCACGTTTGTGGAAATAGGATCAGTACGGCAGCAATAGCCAAAACAAGCAGCATTGATGAAGTAACTAATGGCGACAGTAACTTTCTCATTGGCTATCCTAAAATTCTATTTAACATGGAATTTAGAATACACAATAAACCGTAAAGCAGTTTTTAAAATAAAAAAGAGTTTGTAAAGAATATTCCAATTATATTACCAAGAAATAAGATTATCGCCTGACAATAATCTTTTAACGAATTTACATAACCTGTCAGTAAAACAGATAGCACTGTATATACTCACTAACAAATGAACATAAACCCCCTCTAGGGAAGGTGCGAATAAGTCCGAGATGTGAGATCATCGTATTGTAACCTGAACCCAGAATGAGTAACCGGATGAGCCAGCAACTGACTTTTGCCGATAGTGAGTTTTCCAGTAAACGCCGCCAGACCCGCAAAGAAGTTTTCCTTGGCAGAATGGATGACTTGCTTCCCTGGGACAAATTACTTGGCGTTATCGAGCCTGTGTATCCCAAGGCCGGTAATGGTCGCAGGCCCTATCCGCTGGAAACCATGCTGCGTATTCACTGCATGCAGCAATGGTACAACCTGAGCGATGAGGCCATGGAAGATGCCCTCTATGAAATCGCCTCCATGCGCCAATTTGCTCGCCTGTCACTGGATAAAGCCATTCCAGACCGCACTACCATCATGAATTTCCGGCATTTGCTGGAGCAGCATGAACTGGCCCGCAAAATCTTCAGTACCGTTAATCACTGGCTAGCAGAGTGTGGCGTTCTAATGACCCAGGGCACCTTGGTGGATGCCACCATCATTCAAGCCCCCAGCTCTACCAAAAACAAACACAACAGCCGTGATGAAGACATGCACCAGACCAAGAAAGGTAACCAGTGGTACTTCGGCATGAAAGCGCACATTGGCGTGGACGCCAAAAGTGGCCTGACCCACAGTCTGGTGACCACGGCGGCTAACGAGCACGACCTCAATCAGGTTGGCAAGTTACTGCATGGCGATGAAGAGTTTATCTCAGCCGATGCTGGTTATCAGGGGGCCGAAAAGCGCGATGAGCTCAGCGATGTCAGCGCAGACTGGCTTATCGCCAAGCGTCCCGGCAAAGTGAATGCATTGAAGCAACACCCGCGCAAGAACAAGCTGGCCATCCGTTACGAATACCTGAAAGCGAGTATCCGAGCGAAGGTTGAGCATCCATTTCGGATAGTAAAATGTCAGTTTGGTTTCGTCAAAGCCAGGTACAAGGGGCTGGCTAAAAATGACAGTCAACTGGCGATGTTATTCACCCTGGCGAACCTGGTTCGAGTTGACCAATTGATACGGGCACAGGCGAGATCTACCTGAAATGAGGAAATTGGCCTGAAACAGGGCCAAAATCAGCCACGAAGAGACGATTTTGGGCTGAAAATTGGAAAATTGAGCCACAGGACGTCGATAAAGGACGGTTTGGGGCGTCATATCGGGAGCTGCGGACCACTTAATCGCAGCTTCCCTAGCAATAATGCCCTTGACCTTTTTATCTCACATAAAAAGGTTTTTTTTGCTCAAAATATTGAATGTTTTTAATCCAGCTGCATACCTCTTTGTTATTCAACAAATAAATACACTTATTCACACATGAATCGGGATGTTATCCACAGTTAATGTGAACAACTTTGTCATTCATTAAGTGAAAACATTACGCAATTTCACGTAAAAAAAGTCTCTTTATCCTATATTTGATGGGAGAATACCCTTCTGATTCCACAAATTAGTAACAATGTTTGTTATAGTTCCAACGAGAAGCCATTCTAGATTAATTTGGAGGGTAATTTTCGACATGCAAGATATTTTACAACTTTTTCAAGCCGTTGGCCTTGGCTTAGTTTTACTCCTTCCACTGGCTAACCCACTGACCGCCATTGCCGTGATGCTCAGTATTTCCGCCAACATGACCAAAGAACAACGTGACCACCAATCACTGCTGGCTGCAATTTATGTCTTTTGTATCATGCTCGTCGCTTTTTATGCGGGCCAATTAGTCATGAACACCTTCGGAATTTCTATTCCTGGACTACGTATTGCAGGGGGACTTATCGTGGTCTTTATTGGTTTTGGGATGCTATTTCCTAATTCAGAAAATAGTGAAGACAACAGTAATGTCTCCACTGATGATTTAAGTGTTCCCAAAAAACGTCAAGGCAACCAAAATATTGCCTTCGTCCCCCTCGCGATGCCAAGTACCGCAGGTCCAGGTACCATCGCAATCATTATTAGTTCCACCGCGTCTTTGCAAGGGGATATTGGTTTTGCGCCATGGGTTATCACTGTCGCACCCATTATTGTTTTTCTAATAGCCAGTGTGTTTGTTTGGATAGGATTACGGGGCGCAACGTCAATTATGAAATGGCTAGGGAACAGTGGGATTGATGCCATTGGGCGGATAATGGGTTTTTTATTAATTTGTATGGGAGTGCAATTCGTCATCAACGGCATCGTTGAAATTATCGCGCAACTCCCACACTTAATGACGGAATATCAGTAATTCACCGCTAATGCATTATACGCATTCTTAACTTTCCACAAATAGCGTGGAGCCTGCGGTGCGGGGTGTTTAGACTGAACATGTTGATAGAATTCTTCTGGCGATAAATTATTTATCATCGCGATAGCTTTAGTTTTATCATTATCAAATGTTCTTAATAATGCCCCGGCCCCATTCACGTAAGCCACAACGGTCGCATAATACATCGTTTGCGGGTGGCTAATACCCGCCAAATGTTGCTCTTTGAGAATACGAATATACGTTGTGCCGATATCAATATTCTTGCGTGGATCTTTTAAATCGCTAGAACTTGGTTCACCAGAACGTCCTTGATAACGATATGCATCACGCCCTGCTGTTGATGCTTTAATTTGCATTAAACCAATAGCATTAGATTTACTCACCACTTCAGGTCGGAAGTTAGATTCTACTTCAATAATGGCTCTGATCAGTGTTTCATCCACACTATAGCGATTCGCGGATTCACGAATAAACTCATCATAAGGAGTTCGCGGATAGCTAGTATTAGCTGCCGTATTTGGCATTTGATTGCGATTATCTAGCATTCTTGTTCTGTTCGCGGTTTTATTGGGATCACTTGAACAACCTGCCAATAGCAAAAGTACAAGCGCACTGCCGACCATTTTTTTCACTGTTGTATCCTCTGCAAATTAAAACACCGAAAGAATAGCTAATCTTTAGAAAAATAATACATTTTTTACTTAACTTTTACTTCTGGACGTGTTTTAGTCGTGTTAAATAATAATGATAACCAGCAACTCATCGATTACAAAAAATAACCCTTTTACCATTTAACGGGATTTTTCATAATTGATATTGATAATCATTATCAATTGGGATATAAATACTATCAGCCAGAAAGACCATACTCATTGTAGAGTCAAATAGGTCAATATAAATGAGAAGCTATATTCAAACCCAACAACGCACTTATTTAGATTAACCATTTAATGAGATTAATTTAGTTAATAGAACTCGTGACCCAACGTTAGGATCTATTTTATGACAAACTGTTTATTCCGATTATCAACGCTATTACGTACTACATTTATTGCATTAGCTGCCGTTTTATTTGTCAGCCAACCCGCTTTAGCTAAAAAATTTAAAGTGGTCACCACATTTACTATAATACAAGACATTGCTCAAAATGTAGCCGGTGATGCCGCAATTGTCGAATCCATCACTAAACCGGGTGCAGAAATTCACGGTTATCAACCGACACCAAAAGATATTATGAAAGCCTACGATGCTAACCTTATCTTATGGAACGGAATGAATCTGGAAGTTTGGTTCCAGCGTTTCTTTGAAAACCTTAAAGATGTGCCTGCGGTTGTCGTCACTGAAGGTATTGAGCCGATGCCAATCCGTGAAGGGGAATATAAAGATAATCCGAATCCTCACGCTTGGATGTCCCCTGCTAACGCACAAATTTATATCGAAAATATCCGTAAGGCACTGGTGAAATATGATCCAGAAAATGCAGACACCTATAATGCAAACGCGAAAAAATATTCCCAAGAAATTGCGGCACTTGATGCACCTTTACGTGAACGTTTGAATCGTATTCCTGAAGATAAGCGTTGGTTAGTGACCAGTGAAGGCGCATTTAGCTACCTCACTAAAGATTATGGTTTTAAAGAGGTCTATTTGTGGCCTATCAATGCTGAAGAGCAAGGCTCACCAATGCAAGTTAAAAAAGTGATTGATACGGTTCGTGAACACAACATTCCCGTTGTTTTCAGCGAAAGTACTATTTCAGACAAACCGGCTCTGCAGGTCAGTAAAGAGACTGGCGCAAAATACGGCGGAGTATTATACGTCGATTCACTATCAACCGCTGAAGGCCCTGTACCAACTTATATAGACCTGTTGAATACAACCGTCGATACCATCGCAAAAGGATTTTCACAGTAAATGAGCCATACAAATCAATTCGAACATCCGACTCTGGTTGTTGATGACGCAACAGTCACCTACAACAATGGTCATACCGCGATTTATGATGCAAGTTTCAATATTCACGGTGGTTCCATTTGCGCCCTTGTGGGCGTGAATGGGAGTGGTAAATCTACACTGTTTAAAACCATTATGGGGTTAGTGACGCCATCGTCCGGTAGTGTGACTCTCAATGACCAGCCGATTAAAGCCGCATTAAAAGAGAATGTTATTGCCTACGTACCACAAACAGAAGAAGTGGATTGGAATTTTCCAGTGCTAGTTTCTGATGTGGTGATGATGGGGCGTTACGGCAAAATGGGTTTCTTTCGTATTCCTAAAAAGGAAGATAAAGACGCCGTAAAAATGGCTTTAGAACGTGTAGATTTAGCCGGATTAGAACATCGCCAAATTGGTGAACTTTCCGGCGGTCAGAAAAAACGGGTGTTTTTGGCTCGAGCCCTCGCCCAGCAAGGTAAAGTTCTGTTACTCGACGAACCCTTTACTGGGGTCGATGTAAAAACAGAAAATGCCATTATTGACCTACTCCGCAGTCTGCGCGATGAAGGGCATTTAATTCTAGTATCAACCCATAACTTGGGAAGCGTGCCTGAATTTTGTGACCATGTGATTTTAATAAACCGCACTGTGCTGGCGAGTGGTCCAACCGAAACCACCTTTACCCAGCGTAATCTACAAAAAGCATTTGGTGGCGTACTGCGTCATATTAACCTGTCTGGTCAAGAGCTTCACGACGATGATGACCCACGCTCTGTCACGGTGATTACTGATGACGAACGTGCCGCCGTCTTCTATGGTCACGATCACGATGCACCGGTTAGAAAGAATCAGCCTAAGGAATCTGAATGATTGAGTTGTTACTGCAACCCTTTGAGTACAACTTTATGGTTAAAGCTATTTGGGTGAGTGCCATCGTCGGAGCGGTGTGTGCTTTCTTATCAGCTTACTTAATGCTCAAAGGTTGGTCGCTGATGGGAGATGCCCTCTCCCACTCTGTTGTACCCGGTGTGGCGGGCGCTTATGCGCTTGGATTACCTTACGCCGCAGGGGCTTTTTTTACCGGTATTCTCGCCGCCCTCGCCATGACATTTGTTAAACATCTCACCCGCTTACGGGAAGATGCCGTTATCGGCTTTATCTTTTCCACCTTTTTTGCGGCGGGGCTATTAATTGTTTCGTTGAACCCAACCTCAGTGAACGTGCAAAGTATTATCTTCGGTAATATTTTAGGGATCGCCGATGCTGATGTTCTTCAAGTCGAGATTATTATCGCCGTTTCATTTGTTGTCCTGATGTGCCTATGGAAAGATTTACTGGCAGTCTTTTTTGATGAAAGCCATGCTCGTTCCATCGGTTTAAATCCACTACGCCTGAAAATTATTTTCTTCACTTTATTAAGCGCATGTACCGTTGCCGCACTGCAAACTGTCGGGGCTATTCTAGTTATTGCTATGGTGGTCACTCCGGGTGCAACGGCCTATTTACTGACAGATAAATTTAAAACTTTGCTGATCATTTCCGTCTCTATCGGAACGGCCACCAGCGCAATTGGTGCCTACCTCAGCTACTTTTTAAATGGCGCAACGGGCGGGCTAATTGTTACGTTCCAAACGGTGATTTTCTTACTGGCGTTCTTCTTTGCACCAAAACATGGGCTCTTTGCTTCTCGTCGCAAAGCCCGTAGCGAAGTCGCTGATCTGCATCAAAGTAAGCAACAAGGAGCGACCCATGAGTGATTTTATGGATTTACTGATGGCTCCGTTTGCATTTCCATTTATGCAAAAAGCCCTGATCACGGCAATTGTTACAGGAACCGTCTGCGCTATTTTATCCTGCTTTTTAGTCTTGAAAGGTTGGTCATTAATGGGAGATGCCATCTCCCATGCGGTATTACCCGGAATTATTATCGCGTCACTAATTGGCATTCCACTGGCGATTGGCGCCTTTGTTTCAGGGCTATTTTGCGCAGTTGCTACTGGCTATTTAAAAGAGAACAGTCGAATAAAAGAAGACACTGTCATGGGGATTGTCTTCTCGGGTATGTTTGCTGTCGGTTTGGTTATGTTCGCGAAAATCGATACTGAACAGCATCTTACTCATATTTTATTCGGGGATATTTTGGGGATCACCGACGAAGAATTTAAACAAATTTTACTGTTTGCAGGGATAACCATTGCGATTATCTTACTCAAACGTAAAGACTTTATGCTGTATTGCTTTGACCCAAACCAAGCGCGTGTTATCGGCTTGCCGGTTAAATGGCTGCATTACGGATTACTTTCGCTATTAGCGTTAACCATCGTGGCATCACTACAGGCCGTTGGGATCATTCTGGTGATTGCAATGTTGATTTCGCCGGGGATCATCGCCTTTGTTCTGTGTCGGAGCTTTGGTTGGATGTTGGTGGTGGCGATTATCGCCTCAGTCACCTCCAGCGTACTCGGTACGATTGTCAGCTTCCATATTAATGCGACAACGGGCCCAACCATTGTGGTGATCCAAGCGGGCTACTTTGTTATCGCCCTACTCTATAGCAAATTAATTCTCGCACGCCGCAAATCCCACACCACGCGCCAAGATTTGCATACGGCCTAATGATATAAAGCTGAATACGCTAAAAACCTATTCAGCTTTTTCTTTCTTCTATTTGACTCTCTTCTATTTTGAAGCTTTCTCTCTATAAAAGGAAAAGCGATATCCATTTGTTATCATCAAAAGCAATCCCCCCAATTCTTGAACAAAATCAGCCATCAATCATTTCGGAATAAGGCGTAATTATTAAACAATGATCACTGTTAATTCCTAAATTGACGCTATAGTATGGTATGAGTGAAGACCAAATCACAGCGAGGTGGATCATGTGGCAAGCGATGAATCGTTTATTAATTGAACACTTTGGTGAGGCAGAGCTGCGAAATAAAGTGATTCTTTCTGGTGGGGATATTCATCACACCCTAAGAATCGATTATGGCGAGCATACAGTGTTCGTAAAACAAAATCGCCGCGAATTTCTCCCTCTTTTTAAACAAGAGGCAGAGCAGCTTGAAATGCTAGCGAAAAGCCAAACTATCACCGTTCCCAAAGTCTACGGCTTGGGTAGCAACAAGCACCATAGCTTTCTTCTCCTCGAATACTTCCCGTTAAAACATTTTGATAGCACCAATGCATGGCACTTTGGTCAACAATTGGCGCGATTACATCAATGGGAAGAACAGCCAAGTTATGGGTTCGATTTTGATACTATGCTCAGTACCATTGTTCAACCTAATGGATGGGAAAAACGTTGGAATGCATTCTTTGCAGAAAAACGTATCGGTCTTCAATTACAAATTGCATCTGAAAAAGGCATGGTTTTTGGTGATATTCAAAGACTGGTGGATATTGTTAAGCACCGTTTATCCGGCCATCAACCTCAACCTTCTTTATTACATGGGGATCTGTGGCCTGCAAACTGCGCGGTCACCAACCAAATGGATGGCGTACTCTATGACCCGGCCTGTTATTGGGGTGATCGGGAATGTGATATCGCGATGCTGCCATTATATAAAGAAATTCCGATTCAAATTATTGATGGCTACCAAAGTGTTTGGCCATTACCAACGGGCTTTTTAGACAGACAACCACTCTATCAACTTTATTTTTTACTCAATCAAGCCAACATGTTTGGTAATGAGCAAAGCTATCTGCATGCTCGCAGCATTATTGATAATTTATTAGACGACGAATAGCAGCGAATCAATTAGACGAAAATAAGAGATGCACAGCAGCGGAATAAACACCGATGCTGTGCATTTTTCATGATGGGAAAATACCAACATGATGGGCACTATCAACATAATGAAAAGCCAACATAATGAAAAGCGGCCTACATTATGAAAAGCTACCTACATGATAAAAAACTACCAATTCAGAAGTTTCAATGCAAAATAAATGGCGATCCCTAAAACAATCGGCCAAAAATACATCAAAAAGAACTGTTTGAAAATAGTATGTCGAGGAATAGTGACTTTGGATTCTAACTCTTCTTTAGTCACTTCACTGCCTTTTGCATTTTCAAGAATGACGTGATCTTCAATGCTTTCGCGAATGAATTTAATTTGTCGATACATGCGTAAGCCTGATGCGCTTAAAGCAAGCCCTACAAAGATAAAAATAAAAATAACAAAAAATCCGATACAGCTACCTGAAAAACCATGACTCACTTCAGGGACTGGTGAATTATTCCAGAATACATTGAGAAACGGCGTGCTTTGTCGAGTCATCTCCGCCATTAATTTAACAAAATCATTGGCAACTGCGTTAATTCCTTCGCCTTGAATTCCTTTCAGAGCAGCTAATTTAATTAACGATGTCAATGTAGAAATTAACGCCACAAAAAATACGATCCAGCCCAAAATACGTTTGCCAATCGCAAGAGAATTTGCCTTGTGGTAATTCATTACAACTATTCCTTAAAGTTTTTTTCTACGCTAATCATAGCTGATAATATTTGCTGGCTCCAAATTTCTATAAAAAAATGATAGTTAAAAACCGAGTTTCGGATTATTCAAAGAGTGAATCGAATCTACATCAATAACTAATCTCAAATTTTCAATAAAATCATGTGATAGCACAGATATCTCTATAACCCCAAGTCATAGCTTGTTAGAATCGTTTCAGAAACCAAAATGACTGTGATTAAAGTACAGCGACAATCCCCATACCCTATTTTTAAGCGGGTATCTAAATGAATGGAGTTTGCTATGTATCATAAATTACCTATCCAATCTGTCATCTTTGACATGGATGGTTTGCTGATTGACTCGGAACCTTTTTGGGAACAAGGGGAAGATGAAGTTTTTGCAGAGTTAGGCGTCGATTTATCCATTAAGCACACTCTTCCTGACACCCTCGGTTTACGTATCGATCACGTTGTTGAACTTTGGTACAACGCATCTCCTTGGCAAGGTTGTAGTTTAGAAGCAACAAAACAGCGTATCATTGACCGCGTTATTGGTTTAGTGGAAGAAAAACGCCCATTACTGCCAGGTGTACAGCATGCACTTGAACTGTGCCGCTCAATGGATCTGAACATCGCTTTAGCCTCTGCGTCTCCAGATTATATGCTGGAAAAAGTGCTGAACTTATTTGATATCCGCCATTATTTTTCTGCCGTCGTTTCAGCAGCAGACTTACCATTAAGTAAGCCTCATCCCGAAGTGTATTTAAAAGCCGCGGCCGAGTTATCCACCAAGCCTATCCATTGTGCTTCTTTAGAAGACTCCTTTAATGGGATGATTTCTGCAAAAGCGGCAAGAATGCGCTCTATCGTTGTACCTGATAGCAAGCATTTCAATGATCCTCGTTGGGGTCTGGCTGATGTTAAAATCGCCTCATTGAACGATTTACGCCCAGAAAATTTACGTTAATCTTAAAGACGTTAACAAAACACGATTTCCCTTACGTTTTTCACGTAGGGGAAATTTCAAAAAAGTATAAAAACCTACGGTTATTAACTAATAAATAAGAGTTTTTTTAACTCTCCCCTACTACCATATTTCCTGCAAACCCTTTATACTGCCCGCCTACTGTATAGATAAACAGATGGTATTTTATCCACCATGACTGCTGAAGGGCATCTGCTTTTTTCCGTCGCCTCACTTGTAATGGCTCATAAATTGCAAATTACCCCAGAGTTCGCTCAGGGTGATTGGCTGCATATGGTGCCAGGGGTGTTGCTGGGTGCCTTATTGCCGGATATTGACCACCCTTCATCTATCCTCGGGCGGCTTTTTCGCATTATTTCATTACCGATATCAAAACTGTGTGGACATCGCGGGTTCACTCACAGCCTGATTGCTTGGCTCATTTTACTGATCAGCAGCTACCAATGGCTACCTCACTATTGGGACTTACCTAGCGACCTTATCCAAGCGTTCTTATTAGGTTATATGAGTCATTTAGTGGCGGATATGCTGACCCCATCTGGAGTACCTTTTTTATGGCCTCTACCAACACGTTTCTGTTTTCCCATCTTACGCGGCAAGTCCAGTAAACGCGGGGAACGCTTTATTGCCGTGCTTTTGACCGTCTGTGCGGTCTTAATTCCAACGGGTCATTCCTCTGATTGGTTCCAGCAAATTGAAAGCGCACTAAATTATTTTAATAATCAGATAAATATACACTTACCGACAAAAAGCTCACTTTTGTAATATACTGTAAGCATGAATCAACCTAAATTATAACTTTTGATTATAAGTAATGACTAACTTCAACTGATATCATATAACCAGTTGTTAGAAGAAATGAAATCCTTATACCTATTAAGGATTAACAACAAGAATCATTATGTAAAATAATTACAATTTGGAGTGCGGAATGAATATTCCTCTGATTATCAATGTGCTGATTTTCGTAGCACTATTAATACTGTTAGCAAAACTCGGATCGAATGGTTGGAGCCTGTCCAAAAAAGTTTTACTGGGTCTCGTATTCGGTGTTGCTTATGGTGTCGGACTTCACCTCGTGTATGGTTCCGGTCACCAAACGGTAAAAGACTCCATTCTTTGGTTTAATATCGTCGGTAATGGTTACGTTCAACTGTTACAAATGGTGATTATGCCTCTGGTGTTCGCCTCTATTCTGAGTGCGGTCGCTCGACTTCATAAGGCATCTTCTTTAGGGAAAATTAGCTTTTTAACCATTGGCACATTGCTGTTTACCACAGCCATTGCGGCTTTAGTGGGTATTTTGATCGCAAACCTGTTCGGCTTAACCGCTGAAGGTCTGGTTCAAGGTCAATCTGAAACTGCACGTCTAGCGGCCATTGAAACAAATTATATTGGTAAAGTCTCAGATTTAACGGTTCCTCAGTTAATCCTGTCCTTTATCCCGAAAAACCCGTTTGCGGATTTAACGGGTGCAAGCCCAACATCTATCATTAGTGTAGTTATTTTTGCTGCCTTCTTAGGAGTAGCTGCGCTGCAACTGTTTAAAGATGATAAAGAGCGCGGTGAAAAAGCATTAGCGGCTATCGATGTGATGCAAGCATGGGCAATGAAACTCGTTCGCTTAGTCATGCGTTTAACCCCTTACGGTGTAATGGCGCTGATGATCAAAGTGGTCGCAAGCTCTAACTTAGCCGATATCATTAACTTAGGAACTTTCGTCGTCGCGTCCTATGTTGCATTAGCTATTATGTTTGTGGTTCACGGTATCTTAGTGGCAACAACAGGCTTAAACCCAATCAAGTTCTTTAAGAAAGCAGGTCCAGTACTGACATTTGCATTCACTAGCCGTTCGAGCGCAGCCAGTATTCCACTGAATATTGAAACGCAAACTCGCCGCTTTGGTGTGCCAGAATCTATCGCAAGCTTCTCGGCTTCTTTCGGTGCAACTATTGGTCAAAACGGTTGTGCGGGTATCTACCCTGCGATGTTAGCCGTGATGGTCGCACCAACTATGGGGATCAACCCATTTGACCCTCTGTGGATTGCAACCTTAGTCGGTATCGTAACTATCAGCTCTGCCGGTGTTGCTGGTGTGGGTGGCGGTGCAACCTTCGCCGCACTGATTGTACTGCCAGCAATGGGATTACCAGTCACGTTAGTTGCGCTGTTAATTTCAGTCGAGCCTCTGATTGATATGGGTCGTACCGCTCTGAACGTGAGTGGTTCCATGACAGCGGGTACCGTCACTAGCCAGTTAATGGGCGAAACGGACAAGTCAATCTTCAACCAAGATGACGACGGTGATTTAAAACACGTTTAATCGTCCTAATCTCCTAACACTCATTGAAACCTGCCCGTCAAACGGCAGGTTTTTTTGTGTCTGCTATTTTCCATTCTCGATATGTCATCAAACTGCAACAGCTTGAAATTTTTACTTTATTTTGACTTTATTGGAAATATAGGTCTTTTACTCTAAAAAATATTGCCAATACGTAAAGCTGCGTAACATAATAGCGGCTGAGCAACATTTTCTTAGGCCTCCTGCCTGTGTTGCGTCTCCCGTTTCCTACGGGAACTATCAACTTCATTGTTAGATTTTTTATATGACCAATATTATTCATATACTAAAAACTGATCCTTCAGATAACCCCTGTGTCAGCTGTGGTGCTTGTTGTGCTTACTTTCGCGTCTCATTTTACTGGGCAGAAGCAGAAGCTGGCGGTGGTTCAGTTCCTCAACATTTAACCGAGCAAATCACCCCCTTTATGAGCTGCATGCAAGGTACAAATCAAAAGCCGAATACCCGCTGTACTGCACTTGGTGGCACCGTCGGGGAATGTGTCTCTTGCTCTATTTATGAACAGCGCCCTACGCCATGCCGAGAATTCGAACAATCGTGGCATAACGGCATCCACAATGAAGCCTGTGACCGTGCTCGCGCAGCCTATGGTTTACCTCCTCTCGAGCCACAGCAACCGCAAATCGCGTGCTAACCGTCAATGACCCAGAGATTTTTCTGGGTTATCTTCTTTACCCTCTCACGCCCTTTCCTACGTAAAATAATCTCATTATTTTCAATAAAATGTGTAAAGAAAGGATAAAACGTGCAGGAAATATGGAGCTTCAGTCAAAGCAGGTAAAAGCCATTGCGAGGGAAATCTAATTGATGAATTATCCTCTCATCACGTTAATGAGGAGATAAAAGATGAACAAATTAAACCAAGGTTTACTTGCTGCCGTTTTACTGTCTGTCGGCTTTGCTGCCGCAGCCGCTAATGTTGATATGAACAAATCACCACGCCATCACGGTGGAAATCATCATAATATGGTGTATAGCGTGACTGAACAAACCACCAAACCGAATGAAACCTTGAAAAAACTGGCGAACGATACGCCTAAAATTGAAGATGGCAAACGCTACATGGTGAAGATGTCTGTCGTGGAAGTACCTGAATTCAAACCAGCACAACCGATGCCAATGCCGGTTCCTGCTACGGCACCCGCAGCTAAATAATGAATGAATCAACCTAAACCATAGGCTGTGCCTGTTACACTGATAACATCAACCTTTTGGCATTGTTAATTAAAAATCAGTATCTTAATAGACACAATAACGTTTAGGTATATCCCTAATTTTAGCCCCTAATGCCATAGGGGCTTTTTTTTAACTAAAATAACCAGCGCAATAGCGCTGTGACTATCGCCGCCGACAAAACAATCACAATAAATGGCTTACGGCACCAAGTCAGGATACCTGCCACCACCACCCCAATTATTTTCGGTAAATCCGATAATTCATTACCTGAAAAGAGCGTTGAGGTCATCGCGACTGAAAATAAAATCACAATGGCGGCTGCTGAAAATAGGGCTTTATTTTGTTCAGTTAAATTGACCCGCCCTTTTAGCAATGCGCCGGATGCCCGCATTAAGTACGTCCCAACCGCTAAAATGAAAATCCCACTGACGATTAACCAAGGATGTTCCATCATCATCATTTCCTTATATAAATAACTAAACTCAACAAGGCCAGTAAAACGGGGATCCCCGCCGGTAATACCGGTGTTGTTACCACAGCAACTACAGCCCCGACTATCGCCGCGAGTCTTAAGTGCTTATCTTTCAACGCGGGTAAACTCAGCGCTAAGATAATGGCGGGAAACATGGCATCCATCCCTAGCGCATGGGTATCTTGAATAAAGCTTCCCAGAATTTCTCCGATGACCACACCGACAGGCCAGCAGATTAAAATCCCTAATCCGCATAACCAAAATGCGGCGGTTTTCTCGCGTTCACTATCTTGCGCCAAGCCAAAAACCACACTTTCATCATTCATAATGTGATATCCCAGCAGCGACTTTATCCCTTTTCCCGTTAATTCACTGACGGCAAAACTAAATGGAATATGGCGCGAGTTGACTAATAGCCCAGCTAAGGCCGCAGACAGCGGGCTTCCCCCTGAAAATACCACGCCAATAAACAGAAACTCGGATGCACCCGCTAGCACAAAAATGGACAGCATCAACGGCACCCACCAATCAAAGCCTTGTGAATGAGCTAATGCGCCGTAAGAAATCCCCACAATTAAGTCTGCAATACACACCAGTGCAATATTTTTCACTGTGCTATTATGGAGAATAGAAAACTGAAATGAAGATGTCTGCATAGAACGACCGTTCGATATAAAAAACATTCGTTCATTATGTCGTTACTTTAGGCTAAGTGCAATCAAATAGGATGTTAAAGTTGACCTTATTCACGCCCCCTATCGAATTAATCTCAAAATCATTGGCTTGTGAAAGGCAAAAAAGTGGGCTTTCTCTCTCTGAACTTGCGCGTAAAGCGGGAATAGCTAAATCCACACTATCCCAATTGGAAGCCGGTAGCGGCAATCCCAGCATTGAAACCCTATGGGCATTATGTGTTGCTCTGGATATCCCTTTTTCCCGTTTAATTGAAGAAAAACGCGCAGCAGTGACGGTGATCCGCCATGGCGAAGGCACCCCAGTAAGTGCAGAGCACGCCAACTATTTGGCCTATTTGCTCTCTTCTGCGCCCCCTAATTCTCAGCGAGATATTTATACGGTTGTCGCTCAACCCGGTCGTGACCGCGTTTCAGAGCCCCATATGCATGATGTCACTGAGCATATTATTTTGATGTCTGGCAGAGCATTAGTTGGGCCACTCGACAACCCTGTTGAGCTCAATGTCGGTGACTATATTCATTATAGAGGTGATGAACCCCACATTATGCGCGCGCTTGAACCCAACACCATGGCAGTCATGGTGATTGATAAACAGAATTAATTAGCCCAATAAGCTGGAGGATTTGCTGTGAATTACTATCAAGAAATAACAAACAAAGTCGCCTTATTGCTGGATGAAAACTCCGTTCATAATATGAATGAAATGCTAATGCAGCTTTCTCATGATGATAAGCTTACCCAAGAACAACGCTTCGAGCTGCAACAACGTCTTAGAGACGCTATTTTTGTTCACCATAATTCGTAATAAAATTCCCAATTAACGTTTAATTAAATGGGAATTGGCGGTTCATATCTCGATTTAAAATACAAAAGAAAAGCCTGAGCAATCTATTTATTGCTCAGGCTTAATTTAATAATCGATTATGATGTCGTGAAACCCGAACAGATTATTTACTGCATTAAATCTCATTCTTTTATTAAAACTTATCTTGCTGCAAATAAGACCACGCATATTGCGCATACAGTTCTGCGCCTGATGCCATCACATCTTCATCAATATTAAAACAGCCGTGGTGATGCGCCCATTGAGTATCTTTTTCTGGGTTACCTGAACCTAATAATGCAAAACAACCCGGAATGTTTTCCATGTAAAAGCTGAAATCTTCCCCACCTGGTGTGGGTCTTTCTGCCATTAATGCATTTTCACCAAACGCTTCACTGATCACCGACTGCGCCAATAATGCACTGCGCTCTTCGTTAATCACAGGCAGCGTACCATAGATATAATCCACTTCAGCGGTAGCGCCGTACATTGCGGCAGTATGTTCGGCATAACGACGGATCGCCGCTTCAATGCGAGTACGGGTTTCAATGTCAAAGCAACGTACCGTTCCATCCAGTACCGCATTTTCTGCAATCACGTTAAATCGGGTGCCCACGTCCATTTTTCCGATAGTCACAACGGCTGAGTCTAGCGAAGAAGTTTCACGGGAAACCACCGCTTGCAAATTCATCACAAATGATGAGGCAACGATTGCAGCATCAACGGTCGCTTCCGGCATCGAACCGTGTCCACCACGCCCTTTAAATTTCACGACCGATAAGTCCGCAGAGGCGAATGTCCCGCCGACATTACACGATACTTTTCCTGAAGGCGTCGTAGACCAAATATGCATACCAAACACGTTGTCGACATTATCCACCGCGCCTTGTTTTACCATCGCTTTAGCGCCCTGCGCTATTTCTTCAGCCGGTTGAAAAATCAGGCGAATATTTCCTTTCAACTCATCGCGCACTTCATATAACGCTTTGGCTGCGGTTAATAACATCGCAGTATGTGCATCATGCCCACACGCGTGCATCTTCCCTTTATTTGTCGATTTATACTCAAGGGAATCATTCAATTCCTGAACGGGCAATGCATCGATATCCGCACGTAAGGCAACCGTCTTTCCGGGTTTACCGCCTTTAATGTCCGCAATAATTCCGGTAGGTTCAGTGAGGCGATACTCAATACCAATTTTTGCCAATTCTTCAGCAATACGCTTCGTAGTTCTCACTTCCTCAAAAGGCAATTCTGGATGTGAGTGAAGGTCGCGACGAAAAGTAATCATCGCTTCTGTGTGTTTTTTAATGGATGCTGTGATGCTGTTATTAACCATTGTCCTGTCCTTTTTCTATTCTTTTCGCTTTATTAAACTATTATTTTTCAGCGTGTTAAATTCTAATATTCTATTTATTGTTATGCCGCAACAGGCACAATGTAGGCGACCATAATCCCCGCTAATACCACGGAAACCATCGTGACAGAGATAAAACCACCAACTAGCATTGGCCCTAACATATGGCTAGTTAAAATCTGACGCTCTTTTTCATCTTTGGTCAGTGCATTAATGGCTTCATTGGTAATGATATAATCCGCAGGGAAACCATACAGTGCCGTCAATGAGACCGCGAAAGCCATCTCCTTTGATACACCTAGAATTTTTCCAACAATCCAAGACGCGATAAACATGCCGATGACCGCTGCCACGATCAACACCACCATTGGGTAGACCAATCTCAACAACATATCTGGTGTCGCATGATTTAACGTATCAAAGATAAATAGCATTAATGCCATGATAGCAAAACCAAAACCGTTCGCTTTTTGCAATGGCTGCCTTTCTAAAAAGCCCATTGACGAGGCAATAACACCAAATAATAAGCACAAAACAAAGGGACTGATACTGACATAAGGCGCGGCAACGGTAGAAACTAAATAGGCGAGATACCCCACCACCACTAAGCGTAAAAATTGGAAATAACTGGTGTTATAGTGACTCGGAATTCGCTTGAACATGCGAGGCATCGCACTTTCAGATGCCAGTGTTTTGACTTCCACATCATCCGCACCGTCAACAACCAATGACTCTTTCCATGTACCACTGCGATATTGCTCAAGCACGCGGCGACCTTCACGCTTCAACATAATGGCCGTTAGCGGATAACCGGCAAAACCTTGCATTACATAAATTAAGATGGCAAATACCGAGAGATCCACCAGCCCAGCTTCCGCGGCACCTTTTGACATAATTAATGAAGAGACAATGCCACCGACTAATGGCGGGATTGCCACTAATACTGTATTTAAATCAAATAGCGCTAAACCTACCCCGTAAATAAAGACTATGATCCCCAAAATACCGGATAACGAAATTAAGATAGTCTTCCATTGGTGTAAAAGTTCTTTCAATGAGAGCAATGTACCCATATTTGTAATGAGTAAATACATCAGCATCACGGCGACAACTTTTGGTATTCCCGCAATGCTCACAATATCTTTAGGAAAGAATGTCCAATAACCTAAAAGGAATAATACCGCGCAAACAAACACCGATGGGATCCACGCTTTTGTTCGTACTGCAATGGCATCCCCGATGTACAGTATCCCGACAATTAATAACAGAGCTAACATTTGTGACATAAGTTTTTCCCCGCATTTATTATTTTTATTTATTTCTGTTTTAGTTATTTAATCCATTAATTTTGATATGTCAGATTTATTCATTCAAAATAAAGAACGAAATAAAGCCAAATAGCACACATCCATCCAAGCCATTACATTTAATCAACAATTTCATCATAACATTGAATAAATAGATGTATAGATTAAGTTACAGTGTAAGGCTGATAATACACTAGTAAAAAGTCGTAGATTAAAAAGTCATATATGAGGGGAGAGAATGAAAATACAGAACGATAGTTTCGTATTTAGAACCGTTTTTAATAGGATATGTTTTATGCGTTATATTTGATGATAATTCATACTTTTTCAGTGTAGGGGAAACGATAAATTTATAATCTATTGCCCTGATATATATTTTTATGCTTTCACAATTTTGATGCAGTTATATCATGATAAAAAAGGCTCATTATCATAGTTAGTAATATATTCTGCTTTATTTCGCGATCCTCTTTTTTTGCTCAAAATAGAAACAAAAATCGCCTATTCACATCCGCAAATAGGCGATTAATCGTACGAAAATAATAGATGGGGAATAGATACTTAATTAAAGCCCATTATCCTTGAGAGAGCATGTTATGGCACAACATACCGAGTAAGGTAAATAATAAAGCGCCGAGAACATGAATTGCGATTGTGCTAAATGCCACCACCAACTTTCCTTCTTGCAACATCACCAACACTTCCAGAGAAAATGTTGAAAACGTGGTGAATGCGCCACAAAAGCCCGTGACAATAAACAGTTTATAGGCGGGATTAATATTCGCGCTCGCAAAGTAAGAGACAGCAAAACCAATGATAAAACCGCCAACTAAATTGACGAAAACAGTACCAAATGGAATGTGAGGGTGCAGGTTATTCAGCTTTAACCCAATCAACCATCTTAACCAGCCACCTAAAACGGAACCTAAAGCAATAGAAATGAGGGATGCGTACATTGCCACTTTCCTTACAAGTTAGATGGGAATAAATGCAAGGAAAAGCTCCTGCAGACATTTATGCCCTAAATTCGGGCACATAACCTACGTGCCCATTCAAATGAAAAGGTTTACGTAGGCATCATCAGTCCACATCAAGGACGGTTAAACTAGGAGGAATGCCATCTCCTAACAAGACGTTGATTAAAATAATAAGGCAACTATTTTCTTCATGCAAATCTAATTTGCCAAGCCTATTCCAGATAACGCGGTGTCTATTTACCCTAAATTGGCGCATAATACCCGTAATATCGATAATAGAATTAGATGGATTAGGTCAAATATGGAAACAAAACAGCCCTTATTACAACTTAAGAATATCGGTTTTCAGGTTGGTCAGAAGATAATTTTAGATAATGTGCAAATTGACCTATACCCCGGTGAATTTAAATTGATCACGGGCCCTTCTGGTTGTGGCAAAAGTACATTATTAAAAATTGTCTCTTCACTCATCCCACCAAGTTGCGGTGAAATCCTCTTTGCCGGCGAAAACATCAACGCAATTGCGCCAGAGAAATACCGCCAAGAAGTCTCCTATTGCACTCAAACGCCTGCACTTTTTGGCAATACCGTGTATGACAATCTCTTTTTTCCTTATCAAATACGCAATCAGCCATTTGATAAGCAAAAAATCCTTGATGATTTAAGCTATTTTTCACTGCCGGATACCATACTAGAAAAAGGCATTAATGAACTTTCAGGCGGAGAAAAACAGCGGGTCTCATTGATCCGTAATTTGCAATTTCTTCCGAAAATCTTATTACTGGATGAAATCACCAGCGCCTTAGATGAACAAAATAAAATCAAAGTGAATGAGCTTATTCATCAATTAGCGGTCAAGAATAATATTGCCGTCCTCTGGGTGACTCATGACCAGGATGAAATTGGCCATGCTGACGATATTATTACCTTTCCCGTACACCATAGCGAAAAATAGGAATTAACCGTGCATCAACCTACTATTTCCAATGAGTCGCTCGCCTTTTCTATCATGTTAGTCTTAGTGGCTATTTTTATTAGCCATAAAGAGAAACTCTCTCTTGAAAAAGATATTATCTGGAGTACATGTCGCGCCATTGTTCAACTATTAATTGCCGGCTATATCCTCAAATATATTTTTCACGTCGACCATAAAGCACTCACAGTTTTATTGGTGCTATTTATCTGTTTTAACGCCGCGTGGAATGCCAAAAAACGCAGTAAATACCTCGATAAGCTATTTCCAACCGCATTAATTGCGATTACTTCAGGTACGTTTTTAACCTTGCTGGTATTAATTCTCACTGAAGCCATCGCGTTTACCCCAATGCAAGTGATCCCAATTACAGGGATGATTGCAGGGAATGCCATGATTGCCGTAGGGCTTTGCTTCAATAACTTAGGGCAGCGCTTTAATAGCCAACAACAGCAAATTCAAGAAATGCTTAGCTTGGGCGCCACGCCTAAAATTGCGTCAGCATCCATTATTCGCGAAAGTATTCGCGCATCATTAATCCCTACGGTGGATTCCGCCAAGACGGTTGGGATCGTGAGTTTACCTGGTATGATGTCAGGGCTCATTTTTGCGGGAGTCGATCCTTTACAGGCAGTTAAATACCAAATTATGGTGACATTTATGCTGTTAGCGACAGCAAGTTTATCCACAATTTTGGCTGGGTATTTAACCTACGTGAAGTTTTATAATCAACGCCATCAATTGCGTTTAGATGCTTTAAATAAAAACCTTAAGTAAAAATAGTCAATAGACCAATAATCAGGCTTAATATTTCTACTTTAAGCCTGATTTTATTTATTCTGTTTTACCTACCATGACAGGCATCACCTCAATAAGCTGAGGCTGGCTTTCTCCCGATTCTATCAAGGTAAAAATTTGTTCTAGCATAGCGGGAACATCCTGTTTAACCATCTCAATATCATTCCCAAGTAATGCGACAAACGGATCCCAGTCAAAACACCCCATCGGCGGCTGATGCGCGCCTGTGTGCCCCTCTTTCATTAACCACCTCATCACCCCTTCTAATGAGATAGTCGAGTTGACGAATAGCCCACAAAGTTCAATATATTGAGGGTCTTGCGGAGTTTCTTTTTGTAAAAATGAATGCTGCGAAGAATATGTCGAGAGTGCCCGTTCGGCTTTTTCTGGCGCATAACCACAAGTCAAAATATGATGTTGAGGAACCTCTATATTCAAGGAATTATGAGCATCGATAAATCCTCGAATTCGCTCTCGAGTGTTATGCTCCTCTTCTCGCCCTCCCACAAACACCAGTGATTCTGACGATGCGGCTCGTTGCTGCCTTTTGCGCAAAATATTGAGCGTTAACTGCTTTGCACCATGATAATTATCGGAAATCACCGAAGGTGCCAAGGTGCCGGGTAAGTCTAAATTGAGTGTCGGTACACCTGATGCGTGGCAGATTTGTGTAATTTTATCAGGATCGGTTGCCCCCGTTGATATCAACCAATCCACTTGATATGAGAGCATTGCCTTTGCGGCTTCTAACTCTAATTGAGGATCACGGCGTGTACAGGTAATGATAGGAAATAGCCCACGTTCACGCGCCATCTCCTCGAAATGTTCCACAATCGACCCAAAATAACGGTTATCGTATTTAGGAACCAACATCCCAATAATTTTGGATTTATTACTACGTAATAGACTCGCTTGCTTATTCACCGAATAGTTTTGCTCCTGCGCTATTCGCATAATTTTTTCAGCTAATTGGGTACTAATACGTCTTTTTTGCCAATTTCCATTCAATACAGCGCTAACGGCACTGGCTGAAACCCCTGCCAATTCTGCAAGGTCATAGATCGTGGTTTTCTTGTTTTGTCTGATCTTGCTCACAAATTTATGCCTCCATTTTTTCCTAGCTTGACACCAAAGCGTAAAAGTCGCAATACTGCTCCATCGATTGAGCGACATCGAAATTAACCTAGAATCGAGTTGATATGGCGATTTGCCTGCATTCTCACTCACTGAATACATTCCGCCAAATCCCCTCGTAACTTATTAAAATTACATTAATTTCTAATACTCAATTTGACTTCTCTATTGATTAACTAACTTATCCGGAGTGAACATCATGGCTATCTCATTAGAAAACAAAGTTGCCGCCATCACAGGTGCGGCTTCTGGTATTGGACTTGAGTGCGCACGTACCCTACTCAAAGCTGGCGCGAAAGTTGTTTTAATTGACCGTGCCGAAGACCGATTAAATCAGTTAGTTGCCGAACTAGGCGACAATGCAATTCCTCTGGTTGTTGATTTAATGAAGCCAGAACAAGTGGATGGCATGTTAGACGCCATTTTAGCCAAAGCGGGTCGCTTAGATATTTTCCACGCTAACGCAGGCGCGTATATCGGTGGCCCAGTCGCAGAAGGCGACCCAGATGTTTGGGATAAAGTATTAAATTTAAATATCAATGCTGCATTCCGGAGCGTTCGCGCAGTACTCCCTCACTTTATTGAGCAAAAATCTGGGGATGTCCTGTTTACTAGCTCAATCGCTGGTGTGGTACCCGTGATTTGGGAGCCTATCTACACCGCCTCTAAATTTGCAGTTCAAGCATTTGTCCATTCAACTCGCCGCCAAGTGTCTCAATACGGTGTTCGCGTTGGTGCTGTATTACCAGGACCTGTTGTCACCGCATTACTGGATGACTGGCCAAAAGAAAAAATGGAAGAAGCATTAGCCAATGGCAGCTTAATGCAACCTATCGAAGTCGCTGAAGCGGTTCTATTTATGTTAACTCGTCCAAGAAATATCACCATCCGTGATCTTGTGATCCTACCAAACAGCGTTGACCTTTAATTTTTACCGATAACCATAAAGATTGTGGGAGGACATATGAACAGCCCTACGCAAAGTAAAAATGACGACGTCGTCATTGGTATTGATGTCGGTACAGGCAGCGCGCGTGCAGGTATTTTTGATCTGAGTGGCAACATGCTTGCGTCTGTTAAACACGATATTACGCTCTATCGTGATGGTGCCAATTTCGCAGAGCAATCAAGTAACGAAATCTGGAATGCCGTTTGTTATTGTGTGAAACATGCAATGGCAGATGCCAAAATTGATGCGAAACGTGTCGCAGGAATTGGTTTTGATGCGACCTGCTCTCTGGTTGTTTTAGATAAAAACCAGCAACCTATTTCCGTCAGTCCAAGTGAAGATCCTGAACGCAATATTATTGTTTGGATGGATCACCGAGCCACAGAACAAGCTGAGCGCATCAATAGCCTAAAACACCCGGTATTGAATTATGTTGGCGGCAAGATTTCCCCTGAAATGGAAACCCCAAAAATTCTTTGGCTAAAGGAGAATCGCCGCCAAGCTTATGATAATGCGTGGCAATTTTTTGATTTAGCAGATTTCCTAACGTGGAAATCAACGGGTTCTTTAGCGCGTTCTACATGCACAGTAACCTGTAAATGGACTTATTTGGCCCATGAAAAACGCTGGGATGCTGACTATTTTCGCCAAATTGGTCTCGCTGAATTAGCGGATGAAAACTTTGCTCGCATTGGTCAGGAAATTGTCGAACCAGGTACACCAAATGGAAGCGGCTTAACCGCCCAAGCTGCTGAACAAATGGGATTGTTAGTTGGGACACCCGTTGCCGCAGGAATGATTGATGCTCATGCTGGTGGAATTGGCACAGTTGGGGTGAATGGTGATGCAACTGCAAATATGGCGTATGTTTTCGGTACGTCTTCCTGCACGATGACCACCACCCAAGAACCCGTGTTTATCCCTGGTGTTTGGGGCCCCTATTATTCAGCAATGGTACCGGGTATGTGGCTCAACGAAGGTGGGCAAAGTGCTGCTGGTGCGGCAATTGACCAACTACTTTCTTTACATCCGATGGCTGCACAAGCCAAAGTGATGGCAAAAGAGCAAGGTAAATCATTACCCGTTATGCTGGCGGATAAAGTATTAGAAAAATCAGGTATCCCATCTCAAGCAGTTGAATTAGCTAAAGGTATTCATATTGTTCCTGAGTTTTTAGGCAATAGAGCTCCTTTCGCCGATCCCCATGCGAAAGCCATCATTGCGGGCTTAACCATGGATAACAGCTTTGATAACTTACTTGCATTCTATACCGCCGGTGTTTGCAGTATTGGCTATGGATTACGACAAATCATTGATGCTCAGGCGCAATCAGGTGCTGTTATCCAAAATATCGCTATCAGTGGTGGCGCCGGTCAGCACCCGCTGATCCGCCAACTCCTAGCCGATACCTGTGGTGTTCCGGTGATTTCAACTCAAGCGGATGAACCTGTATTATTGGGCTCTGCTATTTTGGGAGCTGTAGCGGGAGGTGTCTGTGAAAATGTTGCACAAGCAATGGCTCAATTTGCAAATATTGATTTAACGTATCAACCTAATGAGCAATTTAAATTACATCACCAAACTCGATTCACTTCTTTCCAGCATTTACAACAATGTGCGAGAGAACTAAAAGGTTAATTGGCGAATTTAAATAGTCAACCAAAGGGATAAGTTTTATTTATCCCTTTTTATTATCTTTAATAAAAAATTAAATAATATTAAAACAATGAACAAATGATTAATTAAAATTGAATTTTGGAATTAATCATAATTATTATTAAAATAAAAAAGAATATAAATAGTTATTAGATACATATGAAATAGACGTACTAACACATGATATAGAACATCGAAAACATGCTCCCTACACGCAGAAAACAAGGGGAAGCTAAGATTTACCAGAGAGATCATCTGATGTGATATTTATTTTCATATTTTTTAATATGATAGAATTTCATTAATAATTACAGGGTTAAATTATGACTTTCACCCTTCAATATTCTTTCCAAGAAATAAATTGCTAACATAATGATATAATAGAAAATACAATTTTAGGGTTAATTTAAAAACCAAAAACTAAAATTATCCGACTAATTTTGATAAAAGATTTATAGTAACTTGTGTACTATTCAAAAAAACAAAAATAGGACCCATCATGACAAATACACAACTACTGTTGCTGGCAACCAACAACATCAAAAATAATACCGAACTCAGCCATTCTCAAGAGTCCTATGTTTACCAATTTTACTATGAAAACGTCGCCAATAAATTCTCAACAATTAAAGAATTTATGCATGAATTCATTGCATTAACTAAAGCTGCCTTAGAAAGTGAAGCGGATTTTCACGCATTAAGCTCACGTATTTACGCCGCTATAGAAGAGTACTTAGGAATAGCGCAAGTCCGCTATATTCAACGTCAAAAATTACTGCAAAAGTAAGTGATTCAAGTAAAAACAGACCTCAAATAGAGGCCTGTCCACTATCCCAATAACTTACTGTTCTTGTAACTCAAGTTCTGCAATAACAGGTAAATGGTCACTGACTTTTGACCATTGAAAGTCTTTACTGTCTGTTGGAATTGTCATGGTTTTCACATCCCATACTTGGCCTTTATAGGTAAAGATATGGTCGATATCAATGGCAGGGTTAACCGCAGGCCATGTGCGATAATTAACCCCTTTTTTCTCAACTGGATCCCAAAAATAGCTGATTTCCTGAATAGGTTGCTCTTTGGCGGTTGAGTTGAAATCCCCGGCAAGAATCTTGATAGAGGCAGCAATATTATCAAAACCGGTTTCGGTATCACCAATCGTCGCATCGAGAATATGACGAACTTGGCCAATGCGGATGGTAGGATCTTTCTGCCAGTCTAAGTGAGTTCCCATGATAATAATGGGGGAATCAAAGCCAGGCTTTGTAATTTGTGATAACAACATAACAACACCACCCGCTGCTCTGCTCCGCCAGATGGTAAATTTACAACTTGGGATTTCTCAATTTTATATTTTGATAAAATTCCTACGCCATATTCACCACCATCAAAATCAAGTGCCTTACCAAACGCAAAATCCATTTTGTTAGCTTTGGCAATTTCCTCTAATTGGTTCACTTTCTTACTGCGTGCAGTTTTATTATCAATTTCAGTTAAGACAATAACATCCGCATCAATCTTAGCGATCGCTTTACTCAATTCATCTAAATTAGCGACATCTGCCGCCAGCTCATTTTTACCAATATTATAAGTAGCAACTTTGATCGTGGGTTTATTTGCAGAATACACCTTGTTCGGCGTTCCGCCATTTTGCACCATTAAAACTTCAGAACCAGTTGTTGCAGCCGTCGCGCCACACGAAACTAAAATTGCGGCAGATATGAGTGTTTTTATTGATTTCATAATGTACTTATCCCCTGTGTAATAACGATATTCAAGTTAAACAAAGCATCTATCTCTGCATAAAATCCGAACATGCACGATAGATATAATGAGGAAATTAGCACATAAAGATAAATAAACAGTGACCTCTACGGCATTCTTATTTCGAGATTAAAAATAACTTTTAACCTTTACGTGATTCTGTGACCCGATACACAATGTAGTGCAACAAATATGGTGATTTCTAACCACTTTGCCTTGCCTCAAATTTATAAGGGAAGACAATTTCATCCTGAATATCGGCAAAGCTTTCTTCAGTATCCCCTAACCATTTTAAGAGTTTTTTCGCGGTATCCCGCGCCATTTTACTGTAATCAATGCGCACAGATGTTAGCGATGGATGAATATGATCGCAATTTTCCGACCCTTCAACGCACACCACCGCCAGCATCTTTGGAATTTTGATTAGCCGCCGCTGACACTCAAACATGACCCCTAAGGCTATCATTTCATGGCTACAAATCACGGCCTCTAATTCTGGTTGACGGGTCAACATTTCGCTAATCGCCTGCCGACCAAAGTCCATGGTTGCCACATAAGGCGTCGTAATGCTTTGCTCAGCACTTAAGTTATGCTTTAACAGAGTATTATTCCAGCCACTCAGTTGCTGCCCCTGCATTTTGCTGTCCATCTGAGCACCAATATAACCAATACGCTGATGGCCTTTTTGCAGTAAATAATGCGTTAGGAAACTGACGGCTTCCCCTAAATTATTTTTTATATTCAGTGTAAAGCGATGAGCGGGATCCCCCGTCACATTAATGACGGGGATTGGCAAATTATTCAGAGTTCCCAAAGCACTTTCAGAATTCATTGCACCAAAAATCACCAATGCGGCGGGGCTACTTTGCAACAGCGTGAGTAACACCTCAGACTCTTTTTTATGCTGATAATCGTGACTACCAATCACAACTTGATAATTATTTTTGTTCAAGACTTCTTGTAAAGCTTGCAGAAAAACTGAGCTTGCATTGTCTCGTAATGATGGGATCAACACTGCAATGGTTCGGCTTTGACCTGATGCTAAAATGCCCGCAGCGGAATTGGGAATGTAACCGAGCTCCTCAACAGCTTCATTGATTTTCTCCCTCAATTTATCCGAGACTAACTCCGGTGTCCGCAAGGCGCGTGATACCGTCATTGAACCGACTCCCGCATATTTCGCGACGTCTTGTAATGTGACTCTGCCTGTATTCTTTCTTTTTCGGGTTTTCTGCATGAAATTACTTTGTTTCGTCTAAACTTATTATTCAACGACGATAACTTATCACAGCTCCGATTTGTTAATTAACTGCCAAATGCACTAAAAATGATTTTATTAACGATATTTAGCCAAAATGATAGCGCTATCACGAAAATGAATAATTCAGCTAGATAGCGCTACCATAGATCACTACTATTCATTCCATTACTAAAACATCTAATAGAATTTCTTTTTTACCAGGAGCCAAGCCAATGCTAACTACGTTACTAACCCCGAATGTGGTTCAGGTGGTTGACAGCGCCAATGACTGGCGTGATGCAATAAAAATTGCCTGTAATCCCTTAATTAATAATAAATTCATCGAACCTCGTTATATTGATGCCATCATTCAATCTCACGAAAAAATCGGCCCTTACTATGTATTAGGCCCGGGCATTGCAATGCCACATGCCCGCCCTGAAGACGGTGTTAACCAGTTATCTCTCGGTTTAACAGTCATTAAACAAGGGGTTGAGTTTGGTTCAGAGGGTAACGATCCAATTAAGTTATTGATTGTTCTTGCAGCAACAGACAGCAACAGCCACATCGGCGCGATTGCAAAACTAGCTGAACTTTTTGATAACCAAGAAGATATTGATAGCATCATGCAATCAGAAAACGTAGATGACATCCTTAACATCATCGCTAAATATGAATAATTGAGTCATAGGTAAATATTATGAAAATCACTGTTGTTTGTGGAAATGGTTTAGGTACAAGTCTGATGATGGAAATGAGCATCAAGACAATTTTAAAAGATCTGCAAGTTGCGGCTGATGTTGACCACGTTGACTTAGGCTCTGCAAAAGGCACTGTGAGTGATATTTTTGTCGGCACCACCGATATCGCAGAACAATTAGTTGCTCAACAAGTTGGCGGCGAAATTGTTGCTCTAGAAAATATGATTGATAAAGTCGCGATGAAAGAACGTCTGAGCGTGGCTTTACAGAAACTCGGCGCGATGTAACCGGAGGCTTCATGGAATTCTTTCGTTTTCTGATGCAAGATGTGCTTTCTGAACCGGCGGTGCTCGTTGGTCTGATTGCACTTATCGGTCTGATTGCCCAAAAGAAACCTGTCACTGAATGCATTAAAGGCACCATCAAAACTATCATGGGTTTTGTGATTTTAGGTGCCGGTGCAGGGTTAGTTGTCAGTTCTTTAGGTGATTTCTCCGCAATTTTCCAACACGCATTTGGTATCAATGGTGTCGTGCCGAACAACGAAGCGATTGTGTCTATTGCACAAAAAAGCTTCGGTCGTGAAATGGCCATGATCATGTTCTTTGCGATGTTAATCAATATATTGATTGCTCGCCTGACCCCATGGAAATTTATCTTCCTGACAGGTCACCATACTTTATTCATGTCTATGATGATTGCGGTTATCTTAGCGACCGCAGGTATGGAAGGAACCATGCTCGTTGCTGTTGGTTCATTGATTGTGGGTTTCTGTATGGTGTTCTTCCCTGCGATCGCACACCCGTACATGAAAAAAGTCACTGGTTCTGATGATGTGGCAATTGGTCACTTCTCCACGATTTCTTATGTGTTAGCGGGCTTTATCGGTAGCAAATTTGGTAATAAAGAACATTCTACTGAAGATATGAATGTGCCAAAAAGCTTACTGTTCCTGCGTGATACACCAGTGGCTATTTCGTTCACTATGTTCATTATCTTTATCATTACTTGTTTGTTTGCAGGCAGTGATTTTGTTCGTGAAGTGAGCGGCGGTAAAAACTGGTTTATGTTCTCGTTGATGCAATCCATTACTTTCGCAGCGGGTGTTTACATCATTCTGCAAGGTGTGCGTATGGTTATCGCCGAAATCGTTCCTGCATTTAAAGGGATCTCTGACAAACTGGTGCCAAATGCAAAACCTGCTTTAGACTGCCCAGTGGTCTTCCCTTACGCGCCGAATGCGGTATTAGTTGGCTTCTTAAGCAGCTTTGCAGCGGGTGTATTAGGCATGTTTGTTTTGTATGCGCTGAACATGACGGTAATTATTCCGGGTGTTGTACCACACTTCTTCGTGGGTGCGGCGGCTGGGGTCTTCGGTAACGCAACAGGTGGACGCCGTGGTGCGATTCTTGGTGCCTTTGCTCAAGGTCTGTTGATTACCTTCTTACCTGTATTCTTACTGCCTGTCCTCGGTGACATCGGTATTGCAAATACGACCTTTAGTGATGCCGACTTCGGCGCTATCGGAATTTTATTAGGTATTATCGTTCGATAATCCTTCAACCCTCTGAGTTTATACTCAGAGGGTTTTCCTTCATTCCTGCACTGCCTAACTTACTTTCCCAGCCAAGCACCATCTTTAAATAAGAAGTCCTGCAATAAAAGTAAATCGTCCGGCGTAACGTGGATCACCCCTTCTCCCGGGATATCAATTTCTGCAATCATAAACAGTGCCAATGTCGTCAAAGATGGCAAAATCACAATGAGCCAGTTTTTACCTTTTGTTCCTCGAATGTTATAGCCTATCAGGACATTCGAGCAGACAGCGAAAAATATCAGTAAGAACCAAGCAGCATTCGGTATTTGGTGTCGCCAGCTCGCCATGGTTTTTTGTTGAGAAACATATAAATCACCAAATGCCGATAAAACCGAAGAGACCACAGGGTTCGGCGATTCTTGAGCCTGCTTCACACCAATTTCCCAAAGTTGCCCTTGTTTAGTCAGCGATGTCATCCGCCATTGGCTATTTTCATCACTGACTCCCGATTTAAAAAATTCGATACGCGCTTCAAGATATTGTTGAATAAGCAATGAGGCTTCCGCCCGCTCATCACCGCTGAGTAATTGGGCTCGTTGATAGGCATTTCCAATCGCAATCGCTTCGTTTTCTTCTGTTTGTTGGCGGTTGTTATAGCCATTGATAGAAATCGATAATACAAAGCCAATCAACAGACCCAATAGCGACAAAATCGCCCCTAAAATAATTTTCGCCTCATCATCCGCTAGTTCTTCATGAGCACTGCGGCGTTTAAAAATATATTTCCCAATATAAGCAGAAATAATTAATAAAATGAAGGTGACAATAAATAACAGAATAGAATCAATGGGGGTATCGTTAATTAACTCAGAGAGGTTAAACATGCGTGGCACCAGAAAAGTTTATTTGCCGATATATAACACGATCAAATCCGTAATATCTATGGAAATTACCTTTTTGTTGGGTATTTTGGTAATAAGCTTCAGGGCTGTTATCCAATAACGATAACTAAAGTTGAAATGACATCAATAAATGAATAGTTTCAGAATTTAAGTATAAAATTTAACTTAATAAAAAATATCGCCATATTCAATCTATGGTAAATATGGCGATTTGCAGTATCAGAAGTAGACAGTATTAGAACTAAATCGAATTATAGCTAAGTCGGATTAGCGTTCTTCGTCACGCAGGGTCAGTACTTCATAACCATCTTTAGTGACCAAAATGGTGTGTTCCGACTGCGCAGAAAGCTTTTTATCTCGCGTCACGACCGTCCAACCATCCTTTTTGGTTTTTATTTTCATGCCACCTTGGTTGATCATCGGCTCAATGGTGAATGTCATCCCTTCCTTTAGAACTACACCGCGTCCACGGGTTCCATAATGTAATACTTGCGGGTCCTCATGCATTTTTCGACCAATGCCGTGCCCACAATATTCGCGAACGACGCTATAACCGTTTGATTCCGCATGATGTTGGATAGCAGAACCAATGTCACCTAACGTCGCTCCTGGTTTTACCTGCTTGATCCCTTCCCACATGGCATTATAGGTGTCTTTCACTAATTTTCGGGCAAGCGGGGAAGCCTCTGGCATCACATACATTTTACTTGAATCAGCAATAAAACCATTTTTCTCAAGGGTAATATCCACGTTGACAATATCTTTTGGCTTTAAGATTTCATCGATTTTTGGCACACCATGGCAAACAACTTCATTAATTGATGTATTCAGAACATATTGATAACCATATTGGCCTTTACTGGCAGGGCGTGCTTGAAGTTCATTCACAATATAGCTTTCGACTTTGTCGTTAATTTCCATCGTGGATATTCCGGGAACGATAAACTCATCCAACATTTTAAAAACGCTGGCAAGTAATCGACCAGATTCTCGCATTAATTCTATCTCTTCAACATTTTTAATCGTGATATTGTCCATTGAGTTTCCTTTTAACTGCCGTTCACGTATTCAGCATTTCGTTAAATAACGTGCTAAAAATCTGACTTAACATAAATTAGCTATGCATATAAATTGGTATGATCATAGCGTATCAATTCATCCCATTAAAGCGCTCCATTATTGAAAGGCACAAAACGGCATAAAATAAATAAGTGATGATTTGTTAAGCTTCAAGGATTGTCTTAGTTACAGCTAGATTCATTGCTGCTAGATTATTAAGTAGAAAATTTAAATTTCTTGCGTTATGAATCGGTTATTGAGACTAATTTGAGGAAACCAATGAAAAAATATTTACTGAGTATTAGTTTAGCCGCCAATGCTGTTTTACTCATTGCACTGATCTCTGTCGCCGTGATGCTATTTAATTTAAAAGCGAAGGTGGATAACGCAATTCAACAAGTGAAAGACGGTGAATATATTGAGTTGGCCAAAGATAATATTTTACCTGACTCTTTAAAAGAACTGTCTAAGATTGATGTCACAGATAAACCTTGTGACTATTTTTATCAGAATGTGGACGTGTTTATCGAATATTTAAAAGATAACCCAGACATTGCAGGCGCAGATATTTATGCCAATCAAATTGCCGCATTAAAACGTAAAATTGAAAAAGCCCCTTCCATTTTTCAAGATAAAGCCTGTGAAAAAGGAATTTCTGGGCTTAATTTTATGATTGAAACTATCTCACCCACTGAATAACGGATACTAACCACCCCCATTTTCATTGAGGGTGGCTTTGCAAATAATCCTAACGGCACGCTAATTACTTTAGCTAACTTCCATCACTTGAATTTGCTCTAACCACTCATAGTCCCCAATGATTGGCCGCCCCTCTAGCCAGCGGGATAGCATATCCAACATTAACATCACGCTAACCTGCTGTTTTTCGAGTTCTGAGTGATTACGAGGTAAATAATTTACGCTCTGAGCATAACTGCCCGTTGGTGTTGATAGCGCTAGAGATAACACACCTTCATGATAGTTACCAACCACTAAACCAATCTCACACTGATTTAGCGACCGACTATTTTTTGCAGTTTGGACTAATGTGGCCAAATCTGAATGCGCTGCCGATTTTTCAATATTCCCTTGAGTGACAGGTACTTTTGCTGCATTCAATGTCCAATAGAGTAAACCCGCGCTGAACTGTTCATGAGTCACAACCGAAAGCTGTTGTTGTTCAAGCGCTTTCTGCACTAACGCGCCAATACCTTCGGTTCCTTCGAATACTTTATTATCACCGACACCCGCTTTCACGACTCGCCAAACTTGCTCCATCGCATCGCGTTGATTTGCAGGCCCTGTCAATTTTAATTCAATGATTGGCATTGAAGAGCGGTAACCCAACACGCACTCTTTTGGTAATTCAAGTGGGTCAAACTGCCTTGCAAGACTACTTTCACTGCGACCAAAACTGGTTAGACGCAAACAAATTGGTGGCTCTGGCAACGTAAGCTTTTGACGTAAACGAGGAATGATCTGTTCATTAACCATGACTTTAAATTCAGAAGGGACGCCCGGTGTAAAAAAGAACCAGCAATCATTAAGATGCAGCGCAAAACCGCAAGCGGTTCCCACAGGATTATCAATAAGTTCAGCATTGGCGGGTAACATGGCCTGCTTACGATTGGTAGCCGGCATTTCACGTCTTCGAGCAGTAAAATAGCTTTCCATTACCGCAATCCACTCAGGATGCTCTACAAGTGGTACGCCTGCAGCGGTTGCAGCCGCTAAGGCACTGAGATCATCACTCGTTGGGCCTAACCCACCATTAACAATAACCACATCTGCATGATGGCTACGTTCGATAAATGTTTCCACTAAGCTATCAAGAGAGTCACCAACTGTTGTACGGCTATGCAGCGGTATTCCTTGCTGGAATAAACAATCCGCTAGCCAAGCCGCATTGGTATCAACAATTTGGCCATGCAGCACTTCATCACCGGTACTTAACATTTCTACAATCAACATCCCTGCGCTCCCTTTTTGAGGCTCACCATGAAAAGCCTAATTGATCATTATTATCCTAGAGCTCAAAAAATAAAACCCCGAGAACCGTTTTACCAGCGCTCGGGGGTTTCAGCGAAATAGATAGTTATCTATTAAACTAATTCTTTCACTTCAAAATTAACTTCGCCGCTTAAGTCTGCTTCGTAATCAACGCCATCTAAGCCAAAGCCGAATAAACGTAAGAATTCTGCTTTGTAGCCTTGATAGTCAGTCAGTGCATTGATGTTGTCGTCGTTAAGCTGTTTCCAGATTTGACGACAAGTTTCTTGCACATCATCACGCAGTTCCCAGTCATCCAGACGCAGACGGTTTTTCTCGTCAGTTTCTGGTGTTTCACCGCTGAATAATTTCGTTGCGAACAGACGTTGAATTTGCTCGATGCAACCTTCATGAATGCCTTGCTCTTTCATGATTTTGAACACGATTGAGATGTAAAGAGGCATGACAGGAATTGCTGAAGACGCTTGAGTGACCACAGATTTCAGTACAGCAACGTGTGCAGAACCGCCTTTCTGTGCCATTTTTTCGTTGATAGCATGGGCTGCGCGATCTAAATCTTCTTTCGCTTTGCCTAATGTACCGTGCCAGTAGATTGGCCAAGTTAAATCAGTACCGATATAGGAGTAAGCAACAGATTGTGCATTGTCAGCCAGAACGCCCGCATCCGCTAATGCGTTCATCCACAATTCCCAATCTTGACCGCCCATCACTTTCACGGTGTCTTCGATTTCTTGCTCGTTGGCCGGTTCAACAACGGCTTCGATCAGCACGTCTTTGTTTGTATCCAGCGCAACAGATTTGTACGGTTCGCCAATTGGTTTTAATGCTGAACGTACAACTTCACCCGTTTCAGGCATTTTACGCACTGGGGAAGCCAGTGAATAAACCACTAAATCGATTTGACCTAAATCTTGTTTAATCAAGTCGATTACGGTTTGACGGCATTCATTAGAGAATGCATCACCGTTGATGCTTTTCGCATACAGACCCGCTTCTTTCGCTGCTTTGTCAAAACCAGCTGCGTTGTACCAGCCTGCGGAACCTGTTTTGCTCTCACTGCCCGGCTTTTCAAAGAAAACACCGATGGTCGCTGCACCGCTGCCAAAAGCCGCATTGATGCGAGAAGCCAGACCATAACCAGTGGATGCACCAATTACCAGAACCTTTTTCGGTCCATTTTTCAGTTCACCACGAGATTTCACATAGGCAATTTGCTCACGAACATGGGCTTCGCAGCCTGCTGGGTGAGCTGTAGTGCAGATAAAACCACGAATTTTAGGTTTGATAATCATAGTAATTTTTCTTGGTAGCTTACAATCGAACACTAATATACCTGATATTCACCTTATACTTAAGATGTATAGGCAAGAAACATAGTGAACAGACCAGTTTATTTAGGATTTTGACTCTTTTCGTGCTGTTCTACTTGAGAAAAAGCGAGCGCTTTCAACCAATCAGCAAGTAATGGTGTGGTTTTTATCGCATCTAACATCGCACGCTCATGCTTCGTTAAGCGGACAACCACAATTTCAGTTTTCATATTAGACATCACCCTCTCCTTTTTCTAAAACGCTGATATTGGCACAGTTCAAGGTGGGATGGGTCTGACTTACTTATTTTTACTTAGTCTTTCGGGATCTTGATAAAAATGGGAGAAAAATGACAAAAAACAGGATTCGCAGAACCCATTGAAAAACGATAATTATTTTTATATTCAAACGCAAAAAAGCCACCCATTGGGTGGCTTCTTCTTTTTCTAACTTCCTGATTAAACTCAGTGAAGTTTTATATGGTGCCCAGGGCGGGACTTGAACCCGCACAGCCTTACAGCCGAGGGATTTTAAATCCCTTGTGTCTACCGATTTCACCACCTGGGCCAAATTTTTAATACTGCTTTACTGCATATCTAGTTGTTAACTTTACTAACTAACTAGTTTAAATCTTTAAAGTAAAATGGACCTATTGGTCCATTTACTGAATATGGTGCCCAGGGCGGGACTTGAACCCGCACAGCCTTACAGCCGAGGGATTTTAAATCCCTTGTGTCTACCGATTTCACCACCTGGGCTAGAATTTGGAGGCGCGTCCCGGAGTCGAACCGAGCTACACGGATTTGCAATCCGGTGCATAACCGCTTTGCTAACGCGCCTTACACCCTAGTCTTTTTCAAGATTTGGAGCGGGAAACGAGACTCGAACTCGCGACCCCGACCTTGGCAAGGTCGTGCTCTACCAACTGAGCTATTCCCGCTTAAGCTTCACTTTTCAGTTTCTGCTCTCAAACTGGCTGATTTACTTATTTATTTTCGTAAACCACGTTGCCGTTCGATGCGTTGCATTCTACTGATTTCACCTATCGAGTCAATACAATTATTGAAATAATTGGATCGTTCGCTGTTTTTTCAATCATTTCGATCACGCTTCGCTCAAATCGCCCCACGCAGCCTTTAAATATTGGAACATTGACCAGAAAGTCAGAATTGCAGCCACATATAAAAGAGCAATAGACAGATGTTCGATCAGCGGATTTGGACGCCATAATAAGCCCACCAGCGACATCATTTGCGCGGTAGTTTTGAATTTACCGATCCAAGAAACAGCCACACTGCTACGTTTACCAATTTCTGCCATCCACTCTCTGAGTGAAGAGATAATGATTTCACGAGCAATCATGGTTGCTGCGGGTAAAGTGACATACCAAACATCGTAACTTTCAGTCACTAAGACTAACGCTGTCGCAACCATAACCTTGTCGGCAACAGGATCGAGGAAAGCACCAAACTTGGTCGTTTGCTTCCATAGACGCGCTAAAAATCCGTCGAACCAATCCGTTACAGCGGCAATCACGAAGATCAGCGCACAAGCGAAAGGTCCCCAACTGACAGGAAGATAAAATGCTAATACGAAAAACGGTATCAGGATGACACGGAATAAGGTCAACCACGTTGGTATATTTAATTTCATCGCGCTCACTAACTCTTTGTCCAAGACGGATACCTTAGTATGTTGCCCTAAGATACCTACTGTTTCAATGCATTATAAATCTTTTCTGCCAGCGCGTATGAGATCGAGGGCACTTTTGCGATCTCTTCTATGCTCGCATTACGCAAAGGTTGTAACCCCCCCATATACTTCAATAACATTTGGCGGCGTTTTGGCCCCACCCCTTCGATAGATTCAAGCGCACTGGTATTTTTCACTTTCGCACGGCGATGGCGATGCCCCGTAATCGCATGGTTATGTGACTCATCACGAATATGCTGGATGACATGCAATGCCGGCGAATCAGGGGGAAGCGCAAAACCTTCACCTTCGGGTTTTAAAAACAGCGTTTCCAACCCTGCTTTACGGTCGCTACCTTTAGCAACCCCAATTAATAAAGGATGGTTTTTATCCCAATCCACCTCAAGGGAATTAAATACATCCCGCGCTTGACCCAGCTGTCCTTTACCACCATCAATAAAGATAATATCGGGAACTTTGCTCTCATCCAGATGTTTACCATAACGACGAGTTAGCACTTGGTGCATTGCAGCATAGTCATCCCCAGGCGTGATCCCCGTAATATTGTATCGGCGATACTCTGACTTCACAGGACCTGTTTTATCAAACACCACACAGGAGGCCACGGTTTGCTCGCCCATCGTGTGGGAAATATCGAAACACTCCATGCGCGAAATATTATCTATATTCACGACTTTTGACAGCGCAGCCATGCGTTGTTGGATCGTCGACTGCTGCGCCAGTTTGGTAGATAGCGCAATAGAAGCGTTGGTTCGAGCTAGTTTTAAATAGCGGGCACGGGTGCCTCGTGGCTGGCTTTGAATATTAATTTTACGGCCCGCAATCCCAGACAACGATTCCGCCAGCAACTCTTTTTCCGTCAATGGGAAATCAATTAATATTTCCCCTGGCAATGTGCGGTTTTCGCTGCCTTGTAAATAGAACTGCCCTAAGAAGGTTTGAACCACTTCTTCTAATAAAGTCCCCGCTGGAATTTTTGGGTAATAGCTTCGACTGCCCAGAACCTTTCCTTGGCGAATAAATAGAACATGAACACAAGCCAAACCAGAATCGAATGCGACTCCGATAACGTCGAGGTCATCATCACCGCCTGACACATATTGCTCTTCTGTGACCGCACGCACGGCTTGAATTTGGTCACGAAAACGCGCGGCATCTTCAAAGCGCAGCTCTTGGCTCGCTTTTTCCATGCGTTCGACCAACCCAGTCAAAACTTGCTTATCCTTACCCGTTAAGAACAGACGCACATAGTTGACTTGCTGGTCATACTCTTCATCCGTCACTAGGCCTTTCACGCACGGTCCTAAACAGCGACCAATTTGGTACTGTAAACAAGGTCTTGAACGGTTTCTGTAAACGCTATCTTCGCACTGGCGGATGGGAAACAGTTTTTGCATCACTGCCAACGTTTCACGCACCGCATAAGAACTTGGGAACGGACCGAAATACTCCCCTTTCCCGTGTTTCGCGCCACGGTGACTAGAAATTCTGGGGTGTGTTTCGCTACTCAGAAAAATATAGGGATAAGATTTATCATCTCGTAGCAAGACGTTATAACGAGGCTGATACAACTTTATATAATTATGTTCTAGCAGTAGCGCCTCAGTTTCGGTATGGGTTACCGTCACATCAATAGAGGCGATATGCTTGACGAGTTGCTCTGTTTTGCGGCTACCGACATTCTCACGGAAATAGCTCGATAACCTTTTTTTCAGATCTTTCGCTTTCCCGACATAAATCACGGTTTCCCCAGCGTCATACATACGATAAACGCCGGGTTGGTTTGTGACTGTTTTTAAGAAAACTTTTGGATCAAACTGTTGTTCCACCCTGATGAACCCTGTTTTGCGGTGATTAAACCATAACCGATTGCTATATGTGTTAATTCTACATCACTACAGATATTAAGTTTACCAAACATTCGATATCGATAGGTATTTACCGTTTTTGGGCTTAAAGATAATGACTCCGCAATATGCTTAACCGGAAGCCCTCTTGTGATCATGAGCATAATTTCAAGCTCTCTTGCGGAAAGCAATTCATATATATCTAACTGTTCACGTTGATTTAATCTTTGTAAAGCCAGCTGTTGAGCAATGTCAGGAGAGATAATTCGTTGACGCGCATTCACTATTTGCAGAGCCTCAATAAGCTCTTCTTCTGCAATACTGGCGCTCAATATGCCAAAAATGCCAATATCCAATGCTTTCACAACAAACATATCATTATGACGAATATTGAAGATAATGAGCCCAACATCAGGTTGAGTACGGCGGATTGTCGTGAAAGTTTTTAATGAATCAAAATGGCAATGTTCCCGATTAATCAAAATAACATTTGCTTTATTTTGTCGGTTCCACGTGATCACGGGGTCTAAAGAAGGAAACGTTGCGACAACTTTATAGCGAGTATTTCGAGTGAGTATCGCTTCAATACCTCGAATCGAAATATTACTATCATCAATAATTATTATATTAATCAAATACCTCTCCTATTACTTGCAGCCATAATGAGAGGATAATAAATGAAAAAATCAATAAGTCATATCTTCTTTTTAAATCAAGATTTAAAACTATTATTCCAATGATAGTTCATTAAATAACATTTAAAACTTGAATAAATCAATCTCAAAAAAATAGCTGCTAAATAATTAGCAGCTATCTGTTTTAATGCTCTTACTTTAAACGAGCTAAAGCTAAATCAAATATAAACTACTTTTGCCCGACAAGGCGGCAAATCGTTTCAGACACTAAATAACTCTTCTCGAATGAAGTTATTGGTAAAAACTCAAAACGAGAATGGAAGTTATGCGCACCCGTAAAATAGTTTGGTGTCACAATTCCCCGAGCAGACAGCGCTGAGCCGTCAGTGCCTCCACGCATTGGAATGATATTTGGCTCGATATTATGAATTTTTAACGCTTCGAGAATAATATCTACCGCAGTACGATCTTCACCGATTGAATCGCTGATATTGCTATACACATCATCAATTTTGAACTCAATCTTCGCGCGTGGATGACGAGTGCGAATCAGTTCAATACTTTCAGCAATGAAACGCTTACGGGCTTCAAAACTTGGGCGGTCAAAATCACGGATCGCCATTTTGATTTTCGCTTCGTTCGGGTTTGCGGCTAGATCTGTAATATAGAAATAGCCTTCACGGTGTTCAGTGTGTTCCGGCGTATCAAAACGATCGAAACAACCAATAAAATCATGTGCCACACGAATTGGGTTTAACAATACGTTTTTCGCTGACATTGGGTGAGCAGTGATCCCCTTAATTTCCACTTCAATAGAAGCCGCATTAAAGGTTTCAAAAACCACTTCACCAAGCGCACAGCAATCGATGGTGTAAGCAAAATCCACTTTGAAGCGAGAAAGATCCATGATTTTAGAGCCACGAAGACCAATTTCTTCATCTGGCACAAACGCCACATAGATATCGCCACAGTCAAAGTCTGCATTTTGCAGCTTATCCATCAGCTCCATGACAACCGTAATGGCCGCTTTATCATCCGCACCCAGAACACTGGTTCCGTCACTGAAAATAATTTCATCACCCACATACGCTGTAGCTTCTGGGTGTTCAGCGGTTTTAAACCAAATATCTTCCTGCGCATTCAGGCATAAATCAGCACCTTCATACTTTAATGTTTGCGGCTTGATCACCGGAGATAAACCTACATCGACAGTATCTAAGTGAGCCACAAACCCGATTTTAGGGGCATTCGGTTTATTACCTGGACGCATTCCATATAAAATGGCATGTTCATCAACATACACATCTTTCAAGCCGTAGCTTTCTAACTCTTTTGCCAGAAGATTTGCCAGTTCGCGCTGACCTTCTGTGCTTGGTACAACAGAGCTCGCGGCATCACTCTGGCTTTCAATGGCCACATAGCGATAAAAACGTTCTTCTAACTTCTTACCTAATTCTTTCATTTCTCATACCTTTTACTTATTGCGCAGGCTGCCATGTATAACCGCTGTCAAAACCGATTGGAATATCGAATGCCCAGAACAGATACAGTGTTGCTGTTAAGGTAATTAATAAACCGATGGTGAATGGGATCATCATGGAACATAAGGTTCCGATACCTGCATTTTTATAATATTTTTGGCAATACATTAAAATCAGCGGATAGAACGGGAACATTGGTGTACTTACGTTCATCGCAGAGTCACTTACACGGAATGCCGCTTGGGTTAATTCTGGCGAAATTCCGACTGCCATTAACATTGGTACTAAAACTGGCGCCATAATCGCCCATTTTGAAGTCGCTGACGTGATCATGATATTTAACACGGCAGTTAATAAAATCACTCCAAATACCGTCATTCCCGATGGCATATCTAAAGTTCGCAGTAATTCCGCACCCGATAAGGCTAATAATGTCCCTAAGTTAGAGTGTTGGAACGAATACAGGAATTGCGCCGCAAAGAAAGCAAACACAATAAATGGGATCAGTGATTTGGTAATATTTTCCATCGCCTTAACCACATCTTTGGTCGAGGTGAAAGATTTGGTCATATAACCGTACACAATGCCCGGTAGTGCAAAAAAGATGAACAATAATGGCACAACAATCTGCATGATCGGAGCTTTCGGGCTGGTTAAGCTGCCGTCTGGACCACGTAGTGGTGAATTTTCAGGCCATAACAGCGCAAATAACCCCACGCCTAATGCAATCACCATTAACCCAGCAACACGGAATGCGCGATGCTCTTGCGGTGTGATTTTACCTAATATCTTGCTCAGCATCTGTATCAACATCAGATTTGGTGATTGGTGCGTTTTTATTTAACCACGGCTCAACGATTTTTTCGGTGATAAACCAACAAGTAAAAATAACGCCGAAGGTTCCGCCCAAGCTAAAGAAATAGTTACACAGCACGTTTACACTGTAGCCTGGCGCTAACATTTGCGCGGCATCTTGCGTAAAGCTCTGCATGATTGGGTCAATAATCGATGGCGTATAACTTGCTGTGAATCCACCCGCCAAACCGGCAAATGCCGCTGCAATACCCGCTAAAGGGTGGCGACCACTGGCATAGAACATCATTGCCGCGACTGGCATCAAAATAACGTAGGCTGAGTCAGAAGCAACGTGAGAGACGATCCCGACGAACACAACGGTTGGGGTCAACATTTTAGGTGAAATAAAAGAAAGCATTTTTTTCAGCGCAGTATTAATAAAGCCGCTACTTTCTGCAATCCCAATCCCTAAGGTGGCAACAATTGTTATTCCGAGAGGAGGGAAATTAATAAAATTTTTAACCGCTGATGTCACAAATAATATGATTTCTTCATACTGAAACATATTAATAACGGAAATTTTTTCTTTAGAAATAGGATGGTGATAACTGAAATCTACAAATGAGAGTAGATAGGATAAAAACCAACATATTACTAGGGCGTAAACAAATAGCATTGTCACATCTGGCATAACGTTACCGATGCGCTCAACACGATTTAAAAAACCCTTTTTCTGGGGGAGTGTTTTAGTTGTCATAGTTGCAAGTTACTTATGTTATTAGAATAGAAACTTTATCACAGTAAATAACCCATTTAGAAAAGTAAAACACTTTCTTACTTTATTTTAATAGAATAAAAAGCAGGTAATCTTTCTAGTTAATAATGCTTATATTATTAGTTTTATTCTAAATCCAACTGTCTGAAATTTTATTTTAGCTTATGCTTAATCTCGCTTTATATTGTTTAAGTCATTTTTTTATTTATTTAAGCTCACGCTAAAGGAAATGATTATTATTCACTTTAGCGTGATTGATAAATTAATCTAAAGATTATTATTCACGTTTTAGTTTTTCAGTATTAGCAATATAAAGTGCAACTACTAACACTAAAATAGCGCCAGCATGCAGTAGTGTAGTCATCGGATCACTGTGGTCAACAATAATCAGACGGATAATTGCCGTAATACCAATGTAGATAAAATAGCGTAATGGGAAATGATAACCTGACATAAAATACTTTATAATCAAAGCAATAAACTCAAAGTACAGAAAGTAAATGACAATTCCTTCTAAAAGCTCATACGCTTTAGCCTCTTGGTTACCTCCAAACATTAACGATGCCATCGTAAATGTTTCTTTTGCTAGAAAGAAAACTAACACCGCAGCAAGCACAATTAGACCTACGTTAAGGACCCATTGTAATACCCAAGCGATATTACTAGCGTGGCGCATTCCTTTCATATTATTCATTAATCATTCCTCAGGTTACTCTCCCTACGTTTAAAATAGATAATTTATCCTTTTCTATTTACCTTAGATTAAGCATAACCTTTCAACATTATGTAAAAAACAAAATAGAATGGCTTAATTATAATTGAAATTTTTGACGCTGACATTACAAATGAATGTTTAGATTACCTTAAGATAAATAGCAGGCAATAATACCTGCTATAAGATTGGCGTTTAGGATTTGTTGGCGAACAGATTCAATATATCTTGCTCAGTTAGCATTGGCGTCTTTTCAGCAAAATTATAATAACTCGGCTTACAATCAATATAAATCTGCGTTCCCATTTTAGCATTTTTGCTTTCTTCAAATAGCGGGGCTGAAATGTAATACGTTGACGGCGAATGCAGGTGATAAAATAGGTGAGTACCACACTGCTTACAGAAAGCCCTTTCAGCCCATTCTGATGAAGCAAAACGGGTAATGAACTCGCTACCTTCAATTTCAGGCTCACCTTCATAGCCAATGGTCATTCCTGGGCCGCCATTCCATTTTAGGCACATGCCACAATGGCAAACATGAACGGTATCGATAGGCTGATTGATAGTCAGTTTTACTGACCCACATAAACACTGTCCTTTAGGCATGATCCAGTCCTCTATTGATGCAGATGGATTCAAAAAAAGGAACCTAAGGTTCCTTTTTTAATTAAAGATCGTCTGAGTTGGATTTATTTGATGACCCAACCTCTTTGAAAAGATACCAGCAGAAATAAAGCAGCGCGAAAATACCGACAACAAGCAACACCCATAATGCGATAGTCATCCAATGTAAGCCTTCTTCCACGGGCTTATCTTGGGTTCTTTTCTCCACACCACCTAATTCCAATACTTTACCTGTCGTTGTGATTTCAGGGAAATCCTCCATCACGTTTTCAACACTTTCATTTTTACCAATAAGTTGAGTGTAATTAACATTATCTAAGGTGGCTTGTTTATTTCCCCACACAAGCAAATAAGGCGAAGCTCCTTGTATATTCACAATCAAATTCACGGCATCACGCAACCCATAAATCGTAGGTGGCAACTCATCCCAACTGCCTTTTAATGCCGTTATTCTAAGCCCTTTAATTTGCTTATCGTGGATCATTAAATTAGGATTGCTCGCTTTATCACCATCATTGATTTGGTTGAAAACCATCACATTCGCCAACAATTTCCACTCCTCATCACTATTGGCAATATATTCTATTTTCAGCGGTACCACGCGATTAGATTGTTGTAGCTTAATGCTGATTTCATTCAATGGTTGCGGCGTTGGCAAGCGATAAATCACTTGCTCTCGAGTGATACCATCGTTCGTCACTTCAAAGAGGAAAGATTCCTGACGATGGAAAGAGTTCATCACATACAGCAATCCTGTCACAGATTGAAGAAGTGGAGTATCACTCTCTGGTGCACTAACTGTTACTAACATCAAGTATGGCGCGACGGGGCCTGTACTTTCCCCTCTTAATAATTCAATGGTATTACTCGCCACAACGCCTGAGTCTAATTTCAGGCTCATGACAGGTTGATTCGATGCAATATTTACCCAGTTTTTCTTATCAGTACTGTAATAAACAAAAACTTTGGCTTGCCAGTCCTGATTATTCTGAGCCCAACCTAAATCTAAAGTCGATAAAACACCGTTGTCTTTGAGTTGATCACGCGTCAGTAAATAGGCTTGATAATTGGTTTTATCTTTTCGTTGTAAATTCGGCAATTCAATACGGGTTGTTTTACCTGGCTCAGCTTCCACCAGTATATATTGGCTATCAAATTGAGCATCATCGTTAGGGTTCACATTATCTGCACGAGTGACTAAGCGTTGAAAATTAAATTTAACATTGGTCGTCGCAACAGATTTATTGGTATCGAAAAATAACGCCGTTGGAATTTCATTCCCTGTTCCATTGAAAATACGAATATCTTGCAGAGTATCTGGATACGCAGATCCCATATAGGCTGCTGCGGGTAACTCTAACCAGTAAAACGGGCTGCTTCTATCCGGAGTGGTAAGCTCTTCTCCTTGATAAAAATCGTAAGGGCTTGCTTGCTTAGAATCATTAGCGCTAAGGTCATTGGCTTTAGAATCGCTAGCATAGCTTCCAAATGATAATAAGCATATTGAGGAAAAGAGAGCGCCCCATGCACCTAATGTTGTTAGGTTTTTCACGGCTATTTTCATGCAGTTCATCACTATTTATCCTGTACCTCAATGTCCGTTTTATGCTTTGGTGGTAATGGGGAAAAATAACCCACAACCAAGATCAACACCGCCACGGCAATAAAAGAGACCGCACGGGAAATGCCATCCTGCCCATACACATCAATAAGAAATAGTTTTGCGATCACGCAAGCAAAAATCGCTGCACCACCAACCCACCATGCTCGACTTTTCTTCACGGCTGCAATCACCATGCAGAATAGCGCGGCTATCGCCCAGCTAATGGAAAGCACCGTTTGAACGAGACGCGAATCAAATAAGATATTCTCATTCCAAGGAATATTCGCGAAATCAGCTGTCGCACGAAGAATGATGCCGTTATACCAGAAGATAGCTAATCCAATGATCACCACCATTAAACCTTTCACTACCCCAATTTCAATAGGCGTTATTTTTCTTAGTTTCTCGATAAAACCTTTGCGCATCAATAACAACGCTGCAATGCTAAATAATCCCGCTTCATCTAGCGGGTTAACTAATGGGACGTAACTCCAAAACGTGAGTTTGCCATCTTCAAAGTTTGACCAATATGAAAGCACCACCAGCACTGCCATAAGTGGTAATAGACTATACCAATACAACAAGCCTTTACGGCGCATTGGTACAAATTTGTTATGTTGCAACCAGTAGAGAATTAATACCACTAAGGTTATCGACATAATGTAGATAAAGTAACCCAGTTCGTGCATTCCCCACGGAAGGTTAGCCACAAACCAGTTAACTTGCGTCGCACCAAACCCAATAATTAACCATAGGTTGGCAACGTGCATTCCACGTCGAATATACAAGTTTTGGGTACGATAAGCGTGCATCACATACAGAACTGAACTGCCCAAGATAACAGGCCAAATCAGTGAACCCTCACCACGCCCCATCGGATTTTCTGCATAAATAAAATCTAATGTTAAGTAATAGTAAGCCACTGCCCATAATGAAAACTGGCATAAAACTAATGGTATCCAATTGATTTTTTGACCACCAAGACGCCAGCACCATGCTGAGATCAGCACCACAGCCAAAATAATTAAGCTTTCCGTTTCACTGTTCCATGACAGCATGTCAGTAAACTCGGGCACCCAGGCGAACCAAACTAATAACCCAAGGAGCAAAAATGCATAACTGAGCGCGGTAAAATAGCTCGCGTCTTTCTGGCGCACATGAAATAACCCGCCAGCACAGAAACAAGCGGCTATCAGGCTCGGTAGCATGTAAATAACATTATCGCTCCAATAATAATATGGATAGTCACTTAATATCATTAAAGCGCTAACAGCAATAAGCAATGACGACAGCAACGCTAATTTTTTATGCCCTTGATTGAGGGCAAACCACAGCATAGCGAAACCTTGTAATGACCAAACAATCGTCGTCCATCCAAATGACAAGGCAAGCGGTACGGCCAAGGTTACGAAGCTAGCCCCAATAATGATATTACCTAGAGCCATATTCTTGCCCGCAGCATTAAAGCGTTTATGAAGCTGTAAACTGGCAATGAGATACAGTAAACCGATAAGCAGAGAAATAAATGCTGGCAATAATCCGATGCCATCCGAAATAGCAAATTGCAAGGCGATACTCATTAATGGAGGGAAAAATAATAGCGTATTATCAACAACGAGCTGTTTATTATGTTCGAAGCGTAAAGCGAATAACTGAGTTAATGCGTTGAATACAATCAAATTAGCAATAATAAATAGCTGGCATGATAGATAATAATCATAATGATAATTGTCCATTCCCCATAGTATTGCCACGCCATAAGTCATAAACATGCCGACTAAATTTAACGGGCGCCATGCTTGCCAGAAGCTGATAACTAAAATCCCTATCGACAACATTAAGTAATAGGAGAATAAAACAATATGGCTACCGCCCCCAGTGGACAGTAATATTGGCGCTAAATAACCCCCTAACGACGCTAAAATTGCTAAGCTAATCGTACGCTGTAATAATGCCAACCCAATACTTGCACAACAGATTATTAGCATCGCCGCAAATGCAAATCCATAGGGGATCATGGTGTATAACTTGAAAGCGGCAAAAACGGTAATGTATAAGCAGCCAATAGCGCCGCCTTGTAATATCAGACCAAATAACGCTTTCTTCGTGCGTAACCACCAACCTGTACCTAGTAAAACTAAACAACCCGCCGCACTGAAGACAAGCCTTAGCTCAGGTGAAATAATCTCATTTTGTACGCTGTAATTCAGTAAATAGGCAACACCTAAAAATAATAATAAAATTCCTATCTTCGCCAGCGGATTACCTGTCACTAGCCACGTGAAGAAATGGGCAAAAATGGATTTATCTTCTGTTTTATTCTGAGATGATGTCGCCTGACTTGGCTTTGGCTTATCAAAACGATTTGGGTTAACTGCATTAACTTGTTTGTCACTGGACACTGCCACCGGCTGCGGCATAATTTGAGGTGCTTGGTGTTGAGGATCTTGGCGTTGAGTATCTTGGATTGCAATTTCAAGTGCATCCACTTGATACTTATTATGTTGGATATCACCTTGATGGGATACTGGATTTTCTTCATCCATATCAATAGCGTGAACAGGCTGAAGGCCGTTATCACGAGCTATTTCGGCTTCTAACGAGGCAACCTTTTGGTTTAACTGGTTAATTTGGTATTGCATTCGACCAGTGCGATTAATCGCAATGATAGCTAGCACAGGGGCAACTATCACAAACGCAATTAAAATGAGCCCTAGGAGTATCCATGTATCCACAAATAGGTTTCCTTCTTTAATCCAATGCCAGTAACCCAAGATTAGTTAACAGGATCTTAGAATACACAGTATCAATCGACATTATTCAATAATCGTCCTAGTTTAGAGACGAATAACTAAATTGCCAACAGTGGGTAACAAACTGTTACAAAATAACTCTTTTTAAGAGTATTCACGAATTAATCTATTCTATCATCTTATTATTTAACTATCATAAAATGATAGTACATTTTTAATATTTTTCAGACCAGAAAAACACATTTTCAAATAATTATTTTTCTCACCACTCAATCCTCTATTACTTTATTAATAACTTATTAATTTCAATAATCCATTTTTGATACTTTTTATTTATTAGGGAAAATATGCAGATAATAGGTGTATTTTCGTGTGATTATGTTATTAATTTATAGACAAATTCACCAATAAGTTATTTAACAAATAACGACTGTCTTTTATCGATATATTTAAAAAATATGTATTGTCCTAAATAACGCAAAGGAATACCTATGTTATTACACATAATACTTGAAGCCCTAAGTCCCATCGTACTCGGTCTTGCCGTAGGGTGGTTATCGGGTAAATATGGCTTCGTGAAACGGGAATATTCGCAAGCGTTTGCCGACTTTGTTGTCAAAATCGCCTTACCATTTGCATTATTCCTTGCTGCCGTTCAAGCCCCTCCTTCAGTTTTACTGAATGTGGATTACTTGATAGCACTAGCAGTCGGGTTAATTGCATCCTATGTCATTGGTTTTGTGGTCGGTAAAGTATTTTTCCGTCACAATAAAACCGATGCTGCGATGCAAGCATTGTCTGTTTCATTCCCAGATATGGCGTACTGTGGGCCACCCGTTTTACTGGCAACTGTCGGTTCATCCGGTTTAATTGCCATGGTTCTCGGTAACTTAATTTATACCGTCATCATCATTCCATTTACCTTATTAATGATCAGCGGATCAGCAAATGGCAATGGTATTCTGAAGTCTGTTGGTAAAGCCGTCATTCAGCCATTAGTTTTCCTGCCTGTTTTAGGGGCAATTCTGGCAATTTGTGGCGTAAAATTACCTGAAATCCTACAAAACTCAGTCAATGAACTCGGGAAAACGGCAGGTGGTGTGGCCCTCTTCTTCCTCGGTTTATTACTTTCCGGTATTAAACTCACAATCAATAAAGAAATTATCTTTAACGTTTTTGTGAAAAACTTTGTACAGGCGGCGCTTATTCTTGGAACTGGCCTCGCATTAGGGTTACAAAGTGATTTATTAAAAGCGGCATTTATTATCGGTGTATTACCGACGGCAACGGCTGTACCTGCGTTAGCTATCAGTAATAAAGCCTATACTGAAACCTCTGCGGGAACCGTATTACTCAGTACCATTGCGGCATTGATTTCAATTATTGGCGGGATCACCATCGTCGAAATGCTGTAATGCGTCTTTGATATGTCAAATGGCGGAGTTCGCTCCGCCCTTTCCATTCCTTAACTTTCCGCTTTAACCTCAATAAAACGCCGTTTTATTCGCCAAAAAATTACCAAGTTGATCACAAAAAACGTATCATAGGCGCGATAATTTTTTAGTCCTAGGGATCACACCAAAATGAAAATTAGCGATGAACTCGCGTCTGCTATCGCATCAGTGACGGAAGTTGCCGCCATTGCCGCGTTTGAATGGGTAGGGAAACAAGATAAAAATGCGGCGGATAACGCTGCGGTTGAAGCCATGCGAAATCGACTCAATGAAATTGATTTTCATGGAAAAATCGTAATTGGCGAAGGGGAAATTGACGAAGCGCCAATGCTGTATATTGGTGAGCAAGTCGGCAAGCAATCTAGCGAACATCATTTAGATATCGCGGTCGACCCCATTGATGGCACCCGGATGGTGGCATGTAATGAGCACAATGCCATTGCCGTTTTAGCGGCCGCACCAACAGGAACATTGCTGCAAGCCCCCGATATGTATATGGAAAAAATGGTCGTCGGTGCAGCAGCAAAGGATGCCGTTCACCTAAAAAATCCATTAGAAAAAAACCTCGAGTTTCTCTCTGCGGCATTGGATAAGCCAATTTCCATGCTTAACATTGCCATTCTCGATAAACCTCGCCACCAGCACATTATTAAAACCATCCGTAACTTTGGCGCCAACGTCATCACCATTCCTGACGGCGATGTTCTTGCATCACTGCTAACAATCTTACCAGAGCACCCTATTGATATGATGTATGGTATCGGTGGTGCACCAGAAGGCATCATTAGTGCAGCCATTGCCCGTGCATTAGGTGGCGACATGCAAGCACGTCTTGTTCCACGTAATAAAGCCAAAGAAGATACCGAACAAAATAAACTGTTAGCGGCGCAAGAAGCGATTCGTTGCCAACAAATGGGCATCGAAATTGGAGAAATTTTAACATTGGATATGATGGTGAATACGTCCGATGTGATTTTCTCGGCGACGGCTATCACGCCAACGGTCCTGATGAATGGTATCTCGAATGATCTGCATAGCCGCAGCGCGAGCACCATTTTAGTCAACGGCAATAACCGTTCGATGAAATTAATTAGCAATCGGTATTTTAAATAACATAGGCTTTGAATAATCATGCATTAAAAAAGGGCGATATTTCTATCGCCCTTTTCAATTTTATCACTGACAGAACAAATTAATGCTGTTCTTGCGTCATACGGTTTAATAACGGCGCGGTGAATACCATCACAATAGCAATCGCACCCGTTACCAGACCAATCTTCATAAATACATCGCTGTAGACAGCCAGTGATTCAACTTTACTGGTGATTTCGCCTTGAGGTGCAGCCGCCATAGAAGCAACATAACCCGCGATAAATGCCGCAGCAGAGTTAGTTAAGAACCATGCGCCCATGATAAAGCCCATCAGACGTTGTGGAACTAACTGTGCCACCATCGCCAGACCCAGACCTGAAATCATCAGCTCACCGATACTTTGGAAACCGTAGCAGATAACTAACCATTGAACAGAAACAATACCCGCTTCGTTCGCGAATTTTGCGCCTAATGGCAGCACTAAGAACGCCGCAGAACACAGTAACATCCCGATAGCGAATTTATGTGGCATCGGTAAGTTATCGCCCATTTTGTTATAAATTGCCGCCAAAATTGGGCTACCAATCATGATCCATAATGGGTTTAAGGCTTGGTACTGAGCAGGTTCAATCGCAAAACCGAAAACTTCATGCTCCACGTTATGCAGTGCGAAGAAGTTCAGTGAGGTTGGCATTTGGCTATAGAGTACGAAGAAAACAATCGCTTCGAGCATCAGGATCAACGCGACTGCCATACGGCGACGAGCAATACCTTTGAGCGCCATCATCTCTTTGATAAAGATAACTAAAATACCTAGAGAAATTACCGCCAGTGCCGCACGCGCAATGCCTAAGTTGTGCAGTAACCAGTTTGAAATCGCAATCAGGGCAACCACACCGACGATAGTCATCAGTAATTTGGAGATAACAACAGGTGCAAAGTCCGGTTTTGAACCGTGGTCTGCGACCCATTTTTTGCACATATAGAAGTTAATTAAGGTGATGATCAGACCCACTACGCTGAGGGAGAATGCAACATCCCAGCCGTAATGTTTTGCTAACCATGGCGTTGCCAGCATTGAGAAGAATGAACCAATGTTAACGGACATATAGTACATGGTGAATGCACCGTCCAAACGTGGGTCATTTTTGTCATAACAGGTGGATAATAATGATGATGGGTTCGCTTTAAACAGACCGTTACCTACCGCAATGGTAGCTAGGCCGAGATAAACCATCGACACATCATGCCCAGAGTAGGCAACGAAGGCATAACCGACAATCAGTACTACCGTTCCAAGAACAATCGCACGCTTAGTCCCTAAAACTTTATCCCCTAGCCAACCACCAATGGCAACGAAGCCATAAACCAGTGCAGAGAATGCTGCGAACAGCGTAATAGATTCCGCTTCCGACATGCCAAGCACTTGGCTGAGATAGATTGGGAGGATCCCCTGAAGACCGTAGTAACCAAAACGTTCCCAGAGTTCAATAGAAAAGATGAGATAGAATGAACGAGGTTGCTTAAACGCGTTAAGACTGACTTCCTCTTTGTTATTTGTTGTGGACACAAGTTACCTCTAATACAACCTGTACGTATGCAAAAAAACCACGGGGCGCTGTCTGCACCCTCGCATTGTTATGGTCTCAAGAATTCAAGCTTTAGAAGATTCACTTTTGGTAGGAGGAGTATCAATCCCTGACCTCAAAACAAACAAAACTGTGTGTAAATATTGTTTATGAATCGCGAACATAAAATTCAATGAGTTAAAGCATATTTGATTATTTATTCAGCATTACGGCGAATATATGCCAATCCAAACAGAATAATCAATTAAGCAATATATGCTATTTATGCACCAAAACTAATAATTTAGCTAGCATTAATTACCATGCTTATAGATTCATATCGTGATTAACTTCAATTTTTTACAAAATCATGAAATTATTATCGCCCATTAAATAATCACTTGTTCACTATATGTTAAGCATATTGTTCTATCTTTAATCACTTTACTCGCAGAGTAATACCTTATACACACCACAAACATACCACGCAGCACCCTGCGGATATTTCGTCTTGGTGGTAATAAAAACTGAATAGAAAATGAATTTAGATAGGTGATTATTTATTGATGTCACTACTATGTGTTTATTTATCGAACAAAGTAGCGGTGTGAGATAAAAATAAAGCGGTATTTGTAGGAAGAGTCGTATTTTATGCAAAAAAAAGCCCAGCGACTAAAACTGGGCATAATGCATTCTATTAAGGATCGTACTACTAATTCAAACTACACGATATAGATGCATTATTGCATTACTTCATGTAAAGAAATGAATGTTGAGGGTAAATATATGAATGTTTACACAAGCAAACAGTGATATATATGTAATTAAGACCCTTGATAGCCTCAAAAGGTTCATCTTTTTTTTCATTATTTTTAATCTTTTTTATAACATCATGATTTATCATCATTTAATGTGTAAAAATAATTTTAAGAATAGCAAGAATGGCAATTGCGTCGCTGGCTGCAACCCGTTAACCTACCCATTAGGAATAAATGGTTAAAATTCATCCCAAGGAAGCTCAGTGAAACAGTTTACTCTCCCCTTCATCATCCTTTGCTCATTATTCATTAATTTGAGTCAAGCAAAAACGGCGGCTCCTGTTTCCCCCTCTTCAATCGTGGATGAAAAAACGTTAATTCAATTAGCGGATAGCGGGCAAGCGGAAGCACAGTTCAATTTAGCCATGTTTTATCAATCTCACGGCCAGCTCGATAAAGCGGTGTACTGGTATAAGCTTTCCGCCAGCCAACATTTTACCAAAGCACAAATCAACCTCGCGTTGATGTACCAGCAAGGAGCTGGCGTCGGTAAAAACCCCAAAGAGATGTTGCATTGGATGGAAGCGGCAGCCAACGCAGGCGACCCTATCGGCCAAATGAATATGGCGGAATATACTCTAGAAGGCATTCCAAACTTGTTGGAAAAAAATCCACAACAAGCATTAAGTTGGCTAGAAAAAGCCGCAGCACAGCAGTTACCCGCAGCGCAGCTAACTTTAGCTTATTGGTATGAAACAGGTGTCGTCGGAGATAAAGACCCTCAAAAAGCCAATCAAATCTACCTCGCTCTAGCTGAAAAAAATCAGCCACAAGCGCTCTATTTATTAGGTTATCAAGCCGCAACGGGGATGTATGACAAAATCAATTACCCCGCTGCGTTTCAGTATTTTACGCGCTCTGCGGAGTTAGGCTTCTCTCCCGCACAAAATAGCTTAGGTATGCTCTACTTAGCAGGGCAAGGCACCAAACGCGATACCGCTTCCGCTATTAAGTGGCTCACCCTCGCCGCTCAGCAAGGGGAAGTTTCCGCCCAGTTTAATTTAGCGTTAATTTACGCTCGAGGTGATGGCATCACCGCCGACCAAGCGAAAGCCTGCCAGTGGTTTATCAAGGCCGCCAACCAGCGCAGCCGTGATGCTCAGTATGCCAGCGGAGCGTGTTATCAGTATGGAATGGGCGTACCGCAAGATGATGCGAAAGCCTTATATTGGTATCGACTCGCCGCGAAGCAAGGCGATGAACGCGCCCAGAAGAAAGTGATGATTATGGAAAATGAGTTACAGAATTTGGGGAAAGGGAAATAGCCTCAGAATATCTGCATGGAATAATACTGTTAAGTGCGTTTTTTGTTTGTTGATAGAACAGAAGTTAACTTGATGGTTAGCATTGATAAGGTAAACATGTCATATCTAATTTAAAATTAAATACTTTGATCTCCATATTTAATGATAATAACAAACCAATTTACCCCATTGTTTTATTTAAAATAAATCATCATCACACATCAAGGTACGTATACAAAAAATATTAAAACGCTACCATTTACATCATGATAGCGCTTAAACTAGTAAGTACTTTGCCAGCATTATTAGGGATTTTTACCCCCTAAAAAACTACTTATTGATTAGGAAGCGAGAACTTTTTTTAGTTCCTCTGTATCTTTATAGATAGATAAAATAAATCGTACCCATTCCTGGCAATATAGATAGCCATCGAAACCCTCTATATAACCACAATATTTTCCTTTAAACTTTTTGTCGATTTGAATCGGCCTAGCTTCATAATACTTCCAAAATTTGGTATGAGTTGCCATATTGAAACTCTTTTCTTTTTTTTCAACCAGTGAAACAACTTTTTTAGGCTTTAATTTGAATTGATTTTCTACATTCTTTATGAATGCTATGCCAGACTCATATTTTTCTACTTCATCCTCACTTAAATTATTAACATTTATAAATTCAACTGCTAAATCTGACTGTTTAGCATTTTTTCCAACTAAAGGTACTAGTAATGCTCTTAATCTATACTGTTGACTTTGAACTACATCATCAGATAGCTCATTTTTATAATCATCCATGAATTTTTTAACTACATTAAAATTTTCTGTTTGAAATTGTTTTATGGCATCAATCTGTGCTTGTTGAGTGGCTCTTGTCAGTTGCATAGCAAGCGCCAAATTAATCATCAACACATTATCCTCTCCAAATTCTTCAGTTAGAATATTTTCGAAATTATTAATTGCAGCCTGACACTCACCAAATGTTAATAAATCAATTGCAGGAAGACCTCGATGCTCAATTATATTTCTTAGCCCAATAAGAAATAGTAGATTTGCTTTTTCTGCAGACTCAATACCAGGCCAATATTCTTGGCAACAAGCTTTTAACTCCCATGCTTTTTCTTGTCCATCTACTAATTTAGGATTTCCATCATCATCAAGATAAGTATACGGTGTGCCATTTTTGGCAAAAATGGCATGAAAAAGAGATGTATATGCAATAATAATATTTACGATAAAACCGAATGTCTTGAAGTCAGTAAAAGGGTTGTTATATGTTGCAACTGCAAGTAACGCAAATTCTCTAGCTTTTCGTAAACTAATACTTCTTTCTGATTGAGATGTTGAGTCCTTATATTTTTGAGTATTTACATGCCGAAAATCTTCCTTACTAATATATTTTATTCCTTGAGTAGTATATTGATTACCATCTCTAGATATAAATTTACTCCATGTTTTGGTTGGGTAGGTTTTACATGTTTGAGCTTTCCATCCAGTAGCTTCAGCCAGCTCCTCTACCGTAAAAGACTCTTGGTTTTTTTCTCTCGAAACTAAAAAGTCATATGCCAAATCAACTTTATCAAACTTGCTCATTATGAATTTTCCTAATCTAGTGGCCTTATTACCTGAACAGTAATTTTTACCAAAGATACTCACATGCTGTTTATATGAATTCGTGTTAATAATATAGTCAATAAACTTCAAATTTAAACATATGTATAATTTATATCAACAATATTATTAATCCCAATTTTACAGTATATGCTACTATCACAAGCCTACCGAGCAAAACTATATTAATCCGACACAGAGAAAATACATTCCTGTAGATGTCAATTATCTAGCCACAGATACTAAAGTTCCCCTATATATACGTTATTTAGTTTAATCGATATTTTCAGTGTTCTTCTTCACTGTATATTTCGTATTTAATCTGCAAATACTAAAGCGCTTAAATTTCCAGTGCCGCAACAATCGCAGTTTCCATTTTTTCTGGGGTTGTGAACGGAGCAAAGCGCTTAATTGGCTTACCATCGCGTCCGATCAAAAATTTAGTGAAATTCCACATAACTCGCCCACCTAGCAGCCCAGGTAACTCACTTTTTAGATAACGAAATACTGGGTGTGCGGCGCTTCCATTGACGTCTATTTTCTCGAACATCGGAAAGCTTACACCGTAATTAATGTAGCAGGTTTGCCCGATTTCCTCAGCACCTCCAGGTTCCTGTTTCCCGAATTGATTGCAAGGGAAACCCAGCAGTACCAAATCCTGATCTGCATATTTTTTGTAGAGTGCTTCAAGACCTTCATATTGCGGTGTAAAGCCACAATGACTGGCGGTATTCACGACGAGAACCACCTTACCCGCGTAGTCCGCCATAGAAATACGCTGCCCGCCAAGGCTTGTTGCTGTCAGTTGATAAAAAGTGGTCATCGTAAAGCCCTCAAAGATCAAATATTATGAAATAAGTGAATATGCGATGGATTCTACTTCTTTAATATTTCCAAATGACCGCATTCTTAACGCAAGATTCCACTTGCTCAATGTGTGTGCGTTACTCACCAACTGCTCTCGAGCCTGAACGCCTTTACTGTCGAGGCGACCGCTATCATTCAACCATTTAGCAACTTCTGACCAATCCCAAAGTGGTGACTGGCCACTAATACGTTGGATAGGACAAGGGAAATCGCCTTTACCTCGTGAGCCGTCCTTAAGTAAAGCAATGGCTTGACGAGTTAAACCGGAAAGTTGGGCAATATCACTCAAACCAACTAGAGCCGAGTCCACCGACTCAACGATAGCCCCAATACCAGCAGTTTCAATGTCATTAATCGCTGATTTGATTGCCAAATCTAAGCTTTCAGCTTCTCTGTCAAATTCTATATAGACTGAGCTACCGTAGTAGCAAATTAGTGCATCATCACAACCGTTAGAATACAGAGCATCGGCAAGACCCTCCGTCTCCATTTGAACGCCTGATAACGTCAATGTGAAATTGTAGAGTTCCATTCTGCTCTCCTCATCAAAAAGGCGGTTACCCGCCTTGCCTTAAAAAACCGAATCAACCCTTAGATTTCTTCGGGGTACAGCGGTCAACCATTCTACGGATTTGCTTTGCATGCATTAACAATATGCAGTTTGTTGACTCTCGTCAACACCATTTAATGACATTAGTGCCGAGTAATGCAATTGAAGGCTTATACTTGAGAAAAAAGATGGAAAGAGAGATTGATGGCACTGACCTATAAAAAGAGCCTTTTTATAGGCTCCAAATATGTCTGGAAAGCGTATTGCAATATTCCTCGCAGCGACTCAAAGCCGAAAACAGAACTCCCTCTCCTCAAACATCAGCGGCTCACCATCTGCAAGTAATTGGCGAATACTAGGACCTAGTAAATCTTGCTCACCATCCAACGGTGTCGGTAAGGTTCCTTGAAAACGCAATTTATTGGCACTGACTTTCTCCAATATTTGACGGTCTTGACGGAGGATCACGCGGAATAACTTGCTTAATACATAACGTTTGATGACTGCCGGAAGCTTTCCGCGTCGAGTGGCAATCCGTGCAAACAGGCGTAACTGGTCATTTCCACAAGGGACTAGCCAAGCGCTAACCAGCAGATTGAGCTCGTCACGGCGGTCGCGGTACTCAATTTCCGCCAAACACGGCAGACGAAAGCGCCCCATACTGATTCCACGCTCACGCTCAAACAATCGTGAAATAAATCCTGACTGTTTGCCCTCTTCGCTATACACGGCTTCGACGCCATCTGCCAGTGAGTGAACTCGGGCGCTAATTTGTTGCCGTTGCCGGTCATGACGGATCCAGCCAGAGTGAACAAAATGGGTGTGAAAACCATCAAGAAAATTCTCTGCCGCATCTTGCAGCGAGCACTGCACGTCATCCGTGATCCAAAATGTATCGACTATCTGTGAGCTCTCAGAAGGTGCAACTGGGGGGAGCAGCGGGCGCTCTGTGCTTAGGTTAACCCAAACTAGCCCATGAGCTTCGCAACAAGGAAAACTCTCGAGCAGCGGCTTACTTCCCGCCGCAAGGTCGGTACCGGGCACTCGGGTACATCGCCCGTCGGCGGAAAACCGCCAGCCATGATAAGGACATTCAATCTGCCCATCACACACTTTTCCCGCGCTCAATGGCGCAAAACGGTGCGGACAACGGTCTGGCAGCGCAGCAGCATGCCCGTCACTGTCGCGAAACAGCACCAGCGGAATATCATGCAACTGGCACGCCACGGGTTGGTTTCGCAACTTGTCACTGATAGCCACAGGCCACTATTGATGTTCAAACGGCTTCACAGTTTTAGCTTCCTCATCATCGGCACACCAATACCATGTAACAGAAAACTCAGCACCTTCCAGACAAGGCGTCGTCCCCAAGATAAATGGGCGATGTAGACCAAGCTGTATTCGATCTGCGGTTTACCACCTCGTAAGCGTTTGAATTCAGCCGCGCCAGAGCTAAAATTCAGCACCTGACGACGCTCAGCCGCTTCTTGCAGGCACAGACGGGTCAATTGTCGATACAGCCCAAACCGTTGAGGCAATGCGGTATCGTAACCAACTATAGGTGCACTGATCATAGTAGAAGACGTGAACCAGCCTAACGCGCCATCAATACGTCCATCCACCGTGCGCAAAGCGCGGATTTCAAGCCAACCCTCACGCTGCCCCTGCTGCATCCATTGCGCACTATAATGGGGATTCAACGTACAATATTTATCTAAATAAAGCAGGTTATACAGATATTCTATTCTCTTGAAATCGTCATCATTCAATTCGCTACCGGATACAACGGTATACGGGCTTCGTCGCAATAAAGTGGCATCCAGCCGAGTATTATGGTGCTTGAGAAACGGCGCTTGCTCCCCAGATCTGCCATCGAAAAGATAAACTTGTCGACTAGGAACGCTCAAATAGCCTAGATTTTGCAAACATTGTCGTAATTCGCGGTTACTAAAATCATTGAGTGAACGAAAACCAATTCCATGCTCAGGAAAGTTTTGCTTCAGCAATGTCGTGATAGCTGGCAATTCAGTGACATCCCAATCATTAGGATAAAGATTGGTCGATAGCAGCCAGTTGTTTACCTGCACCAATTTGTTGATCTTTCCCGCATTCAGTAGACACTCAACGGCTTGAGTCAGTAACTTCAACGGCCAAGTCAGATAGGGCCGACCGAGGCGCTTGATTTCTTCACGGGCGTAACCACTGTAGGCTGTTTGAGGAGACACCACATAGCAGTTGTCGTCGGGTTCGTTGCCGTCCGTGATACTGACCGGAAATTGCTGCGTTCCCGTATCGAGCAACGCCATTTTCGTGCTCACATTGCCTATCAAAGACTCACTGGCACAAGCGCGCACATAACGCCGAGCCAAGCTGTCATTCGGGCTGGAGCTCTCACTAACAATTTGATCTTCGCACAATAATTTCATGGGGCACGCTCGTCTAGCGGCTGGCCGTTCCATTCGATATCTGCTGTAGACGCCGTTAATAATCCACAGCGCCGAGATACCGCCCGAGCAACGATTTCCGTGAGACTTCCGACTTGTGTTATCAACGGCCACCAGTCACCTTTTTGCACGATAACATCGCGGGCGGCAGCATAATCACGCCAGAACGTCGGGCTCAAGGCGCGTCGTGGTGCGGCAAATAACAACATCGCCAGTGCGATCATTCGAGGTTCTAATGTCGGTTCAAGAATCTGTTCTGATGGATGACTCAAGCTATTTACTAATAACTGTCGCTGATTATCAAACAGATGCACACCGCTGGTCGCCCTCGGGTTGCACTCTAATACATGGAACTGACCGTTTTTGTCTTGAATAAAATCGAACCCTACTTGCCCGTTATACCCCGTCTCGCGCCCAAAATGTTCAAGAAATTGGCGTACGGGTTCCGGTGTACTGGGTTGGAAATAGATCCCTGATCCCCGACCGACTCGATAACGTGGCTGATAACAGCTGTGAGCACGTAGATCACCATCAACCAAGACACTAAAACTGCAAAACTCCTGCCCCTCGATAAATCGCTGTGCTACCCAAGGCTCGGTCTGAGTGGGGTGCACGTTGTTTAGCTTTTGGGCTGACGGGCGGATCATGGTTTGTGAGGCAAATCGCGAATATGCGGGTTTGAATACCCAGCTTGCAGCATCATCCATAAATGCAAGTAATGCTTGGCTATCGGTCAGTAGATGGGTTTCAGGGGCAGCGACAGGCCAGCCATTCGTCATGGCTGCAAAATTCCCTTTATGATGCAGACGATGCAACAATGAAAATTCACTGGTTAACACCCGACACAACGGCTGCAACCGTTCAAGGCCATAAGACAAGTAAAACACTTCTTCGCAAGTGGGTAGCAGCAGGTCGATATGTTGATTTTCAATCGCTGTCGCAAGGGCTTCAATCCAAGCAGTCGGATCCTGTCGAGGTTCAGGTAAGCGGACATAATTTTGCACAGAGCAACTAAAGCGGCTCAGCGGCTGACTGAGCGAATCACCGACGCTGACAGTCCATCCTGCCTCATTAAACGCTCGCGCCCATTCAAGACAGGCCGGCGCTCGAGCGCCAAGGATCAGTACGTTCATAACAACCTTTTGGGGAAATTGGCGCAAACATCTTCACGCAGACTTCAATCGTCTACCTACAGCAACTAACAACTACCCCGATATATCCTTTGTGGGCGCCCGACTTTGCCGTACTCAATTTCCGCTTCAATCTTACGTTGAGCTAAGCAATACTCTAAATAACGGCGAGCGGTGGTGCGACTTAATTTTATGGTTTCTGCAATTGTCTCTGCCGTATATTCCGCATCGGGTACTGCAAATAACGCGAGCACCTTATCAAGCGTAATCGCATCAATCCCCGTCGGTAACTCTTCTTTACTCTCACCGCGGGCATAGGTATTAAACATGTCATCAATCTGGCTTTGATTGGTTTTATTGGCGCCCTGCAAAACCGCTTTACGCTGAATATAGCGATCTAACGTTTGCCCTAAACGCTCATAGGCTATCGGCTTAACCAAATAATCAAACACACCGAGGCGAATCGCCTCAGAGACTGTCTCCATATCACTGGCGGCGGTGGTGAACACAATATCTGCACTATTGCGTTCCTGAAGCAGTTCATGAACTAAATCAATCCCTTTCCCGTCAGGTAAATAGTTATCCAACAAAATCAAGTCCGGCTTCATGTACTCAATCATTTTTCTTGCTTCTGCAAGATTGCCCGCAAGCCAGACTTTGTCACAAGCAGGATAAGCTTTAATGTACTCCGCGTGCATCTCCGCAAGGAGCAGTTCATCTTCGACAATGAGGATTTTTATCTTAGCCATTTTGCGTCTTCACTTTCGGTATAAAAATAGAGAATACAGTACCATACGGTTGATTATCTTCAATGATCACCGCCCCATTACATCGATTAACATAGGAAGCCACCAAAAATAGTCCTATCCCATGCCCATCGACAGCATCCGTTTTTGTTGTTGTTCCGCGTTCAAACCATTTATCTTGCAGCTCAAGAGGAAAACCACATCCTTGATCAGCAACTTCAATCACAATCTCATCATTTTCATCTGAGATATACAATTCTATCTGTTTATTACCCGCTTCGTTCTTTAAGCTGGCTTCGAAGGCATTATCTAATAAATTTCCTAATACAGCACAGAGTTCCGTGCTATTTAATGAGTTAGGTAATTCACGGAGTTGGCAACCCGGCACAAAAATAAGCTGTAACCCCAATTCTCGCGCACGGTGATATTTACCAAATAACAACCCGGCCACTTGTTTATCTGCAAATTGTTCGCGCAGTGAGTCAATTAATTGTTGCCGAGATTCCGACTCCCCCTTAATTAACGCTAAGGCTTGGTCATACTCTTTCATTTGCAGCAAACCACTTAACGTGGAGATCCAATTTAAGTGTTCGTGGCGCAATGTACGCAAATTATCCACATATTGGCGAACTTGAGAAAGCTGCGCATTTAAGGATTCAATATCATTTTGGCTACGGAAGCTGATCACCGCTCCCGCCAGCAACTCACCATCCATAATAGCAACTCGGCTAGCTATCACATTCAACCCATTGAATTCGCAAACTATGTCATGATGGTTTTTCGCGATTTCTTTCGTGAAAAAGCCTGCGGGAGAAACATACTCAGAAATCGGTTTACCGATTAACTGTTTTGCCGACTCACTCAGCGCTAACATTTTTCTGGCGTTATGGTTGATATTAATAATTTTTCCATAACGGTCGACGGCAATAATGCCTTCAAACACCGCATCAAAAATCCCTTTTTGCACCAACACTAATTGGGTTATTTCTTCAGGTTCCATGCCGAGCATTTGCCGCTGAATTAATCGGGCGAATGCCCAAGAGAGAAATAGCAAAATCACCAACACCCCTAAAAATGTTGCTGATGTTTGCACAAATACCTCCGCTAATGAGGTATCTATTTTGGTGGTGAGATAACCAATGGAAACAACGCCAATGACTTTGCCGTTCTCATCAAAGATAGGCGTTTTTGCACGTACCGCATTCCCCATGGAGCCTTCGCCTTTAATAAAATAGCTTTCACCATTTTCTAGCGCCCCCGGTTTATTCCATTGCATTGGGTAGCCAATCTTTTCACTATTCGGATGATATAAACGAACGGAATGTTCATCGCCAATAACGACATAGTCATAACTGGAATCTTGATTGAGCTTATCGGCAATAATTTTTAGCTTAGGAATATCTTTATCTTTTACAGTACTGACGATGCCATCCAATGAAGCGATCATTTTGGCTTGGCTCATGGCAAGTACGCGAATGTTCGCCATCATGCGGTTTTCTGTGGTATCCGTAAAATATTTGCCTAATCCAAACGTCAATAGCACTGATGCCAGTAACAATAGAAGAAAGACTCTTCCAGAGAATGAAAAAATATTCCCTTTTTTAAATGGGATCTGTGAAAACTCTGTTTTCATCTCGTCTCTCTATAACTCGCTAAAAAGTAAAATTATTGTTACACGCAAAAATACCAATAATGAAGATAAAAGATAACTTAGTCCGCTTAGTAATGCACATAATATTAATTAAACACATTAAAACCACTGAGTAAAGTTCATAACTCGTAATTAAAAACATTAAAACCATTAAACAAATACAAACTCATTTTAGAAATATGAAATAGGTCAAATATATTATATGCAGTGTATTTAATATGAATATTGAAAAGGATAATTAAATAAAAATTGAGAACTTAGGTAATTAAAGGCAAGCCAAAAATATTTATTTAATTAACTTTAACATTAGCAACATTTTTAATACATCTCTAAATGAGATGCAGGATACCATTATGTTCGACAACATAACGTTTAACCAAGTAAAACGTCATGAGAACAGAAAACTCAATGATATCACTCAGTTTTTAAAAGAGAATGATTTAGACATTGATGCCAGCGTTGACGTCTTTATTACGATCACACGTAACGAAAAGTTAATTGCCTGTGGTGGTCTCGCGAAGAATGTCATTAAATGCGTTGCTATTAGCGATGAAGTTCGTGGTGAAGGTTTAGCCTTAAAATTAGCGACTGAATTGGTGAACCTCGCTTATGAAAATAATACCACGCACCTATTTATCTATACCAAATACCAAAATGAAGAGCTATTTCATCAGTGCGGATTTCATACTATAGCCACTGTACCCAATGTGATGGTTTTAATGGAAAATAGCTGCTGCTATTTAAATCGCTATATTAAAAGTTTAAAAGCTCAATATAAAGCGGGGAAAAAAATTGGTGCTATCGTGATGAATGCCAACCCATTCACATTGGGGCATCGTTACTTAATTGAGCAAGCATCAAAAAATTGTGATTGGCTACATTTATTTGTCGTCAAAGAAGATACTTCCCGTTTTCCGTATAAAGTTCGCCTGAAATTAATTGAAGAAGGCACAAAAGGAATTAATAACCTCACTATTCATAAAGGTTCGGAATACATTATTTCACGGGCTACATTCCCTTGTTATTTTATTAAAGACATTACTGTAGCCAACAACTGTTATACAGAAATCGATATTAAGATTTTTCGCCAATATATTGCTCCGGCGCTGGGAATCACCCATCGTTTCGTCGGCTCAGAGCCATTTTGCCAAGTCACTAACCAATATAACCAAGACATGCGCTACTGGCTGGAAACCGATGAAATGCCATTCCCACCCATTGAACTGGTCGAATTCCCGCGGACAGTGATCGACGGCACGGCGGTTTCCGCCTCGCAAGTTCGAAAACTGCTCGCTAAAAAAGATCTTGCGGCGATCAAGCCGATTGTGCCCCCTGCTACGTATCACTATTTACAAGAGATGCTAGCAGCGCAGACTCCGTCGCCTACTCCCGCACTACAAGCTTGAATTAGTTATAGGTGAAATATGAAGATACTACACGCAGCGGTTGCCGGCACACTCGAATCCAGTGATGTCATGGTACGAATCGAGCCTCTTGAAGACACTCTCGAGGTCTCATTGCAGATCACCAGCAGTGTTGAAAAACAATTTGGTGATGCCATCAATGCCATCGTGCTTGAAATGATTGAAAAATACGATATTCAAGGCGCTGAAATTGTGGTGGATGACAAAGGTGCATTGGAGTGCGTTCTACGCGCTCGCCTCGAAGCCTTACTGGCTCGCGCCTGTGATCTCGATGCTCTGCCATGGGAGGATAAATAATGACACCGGAAAGAAAAAGCCGCACTCGCAGAAGTATGCTGTTCGTCCCAGGCTCCAACGCCGCGATGCTCAGTAACTCCTTTATTTATAAAGCCGATGCCCTGATGTTTGACCTCGAAGACTCCGTCACCATTCGAGAAAAAGACACGGCGCGTCGTTTGGTGTATCACACACTGCAACACCCGTTATATCAAGATATTGAAACCATCGTGCGCGTTAACGCCCTCGATTCTGCTTATGGGGTTGCTGACCTCGAAGCCGTCGTTCGCGGTGGTGCCGACATTGTGCGCTTACCGAAAACCGATACCGCACAAGATATTATTGATATTGAAAACGAAATTCTACGCATTGAAAAAAGCTGTGGGCGCGAAGAAGGTAGCACCGGGTTACTTGCGGCTATCGAATCCCCGATGGGGATCACCCAAGTCGTAAATATTGCTCACGCATCTCCAAGATTAATAGGCATCGCATTAGGTGCCGAGGACTATGTCCGCAATTTGCGCACCGAGCGGTCTCCAGAAGGCATTGAACTCCTCTATGCTCGGTGCGCCATTTTACAAGCTGCGCGTTCTGCCGGTATTCAAGCCTTTGATACCGTCTACTCTGACGCCAACAATGAAGAAGGCTTCCTCAAAGAAGCCGCACTCATTAAGCAGCTTGGTTTTGATGGCAAATCATTAATTAACCCACGACAAATTGAGTTACTGCATAACTTGTATGCCCCAACCCAAAAAGAAGTCGACCATGCGCAGCGTGTGGTAGATGCCGCTGATGCCGCAGAGCGAGAAGGCAAAGGCGTCGTTTCCCTCAACGGTAAAATGGTAGACAGCCCTGTAATTGAAAGAGCCCGCTTAGTGTTATCACGCGCGGCATTATCAGGCATTCGGGAAGAGTGAGGCAGAATATTATGACAACCAATACATTGCGTCAGGCTCGCGTATCAGCCTACTTAGCACCTAAAGACGATGCATTACTGCGTGAATTCAAAGATATCGGTAAAGTTCAGCAGCAAGTACAAAAACCACGCAACCGCAAACTGTGTGATGACCTGCAAGTGGCTATCCGCCGTTCAGGATTAAAAGATGGCATGACCATCTCTTTCCACCACGCTTTCCGTGGCGGTGACTTAACCATCAATATGGTGATGCAAGTGATTGCCGAAATGGGCTTTCGCAACCTCACCTTGGCATCCAGTTCACTCAGCGCTTGCCACTCGCCACTGGTTGAACATATTCGCCATGGCGTCGTCACTAAGATTTACACCTCTGGCTTACGTGGTCCATTAGCCGAAGCGATTTCTCGCGGCGAATTAGCGGAACCCGTACAAGTTCACTCCCATGGTGGACGTGCCAACCTTGTTCATAGCGGCGAATTAAAAATCGACGTGGCATTTATCGGCGTTCCGTCTTGCGACGAATACGGCAATGCGAACGGATACACGGGTAATGCGAGCTGCGGTTCACTCGGTTATGCCAAAATCGACGCAGAAAATGCCAAAAAAGTGGTCATGTTGACCGAAGAATTTCTGCCTTACCCACATAACCCATCGAGCATTAAGCAAGATGAAGTGGACTACATTGTCAAAGTCAAACGTGTGGGGGATGCCGACAAAATTGGTGCCGATGCCACTCGCATGACCTCCAACCCGCGTGAGTTATTGATCGCACGTACCGCCGCTGATGTGATTGAAAAATCAGGCTTCTTCAAAGAAGGATTTTCACTGCAAACCGGTACTGGCGGGGCGTCACTGGCAGTCACTCGCTTCCTCGAGGATAAAATGCGCCGTCATCATATTCATGCAGGCTTCGCGTTAGGTGGGATCACCTCCACCATCGTAGACCTTCATGAAAAAGGCTTAATTAAGAAGTTACTCGATGTGCAAAGCTTTGACCGTGCAGCGGCAGAATCGCTCGCACGTAATCCAAATCACATTGAAATCAGTGCCAACCAATATGCTTGCTTTGATTCTAAAGGCGCCTCGGTGGATATGCTCGATGTGGTGGTGCTCAGTGCCTTAGAGATTGATACTCGCTTTAATGTCAACGTGTTAACCGGCTCCGATGGGGTTATTCGTGGCGCATCCGGTGGGCATAGTGACACGGCGGTGGCGGCAAAACTGTCTATCATCGTCGCGCCGTTAGTACGCGGTCGTATCCCAACGTTGGTGGACGATGTACTGACTTGCGTTACACCGGGTTCTAGCGTCGATATTTTGGTGACTGACCATGGTATTGCTGTTAACCCAGCACGCCCGGAGCTGAAGCAACAACTGGAAAGCCAAGGCGTCAAAACCGTTTCTATTCAATGGTTACGTGAACGCGCCCAATTATTAACAGGTACCCCAAATCCTATCGAATTTACCGATAAAGTGGTGGCGGTGGTGCGTTATCGTGACGGTTCTGTAATTGATGTTGTCCATCAAGTGAAGGAGTAGAACATGTTTTACCCACTGCCTGATACCCAAGAGCAATTTGACATTTCCTTACCTGACTTGCTGGCGAGCCGTGATGCCCGTCAGGCTCGTCAGCAAGAGTGGATTGGTCTCCATCAGGTAACCTTGATTTCATTTACTGTCGTTTTTCCGGGACCGGTTAAAGACAATCAACTGGTCAGAGACATTTTTAATCAAGGCTTAAATGCGCTTAAGCAAGTTGCTTCATGCAGGCAGTGGGTACTTTTATCACAACAATCATTCCCTTTCGTTACCGGACCGGAATGTTTAGTCGCCGTCAATGCCGATGCCCTTGAGGTCAAAAAAGCCTTAATGGAAGCGGAAGAATTATCCCCCGTCGGCCGACTTTGGGACTTTGATGTTTTTGATGCAAATGGCGTTTTATATTCTCGCAGCCAATTCAATTTACCGACTAGACGCTGCTTGATTTGTGACAATGAAGCCAAGGTGTGCGCGCGCCAACGCAGCCATTCCCTTGAAGAGATTTTGCGCCGTATCGAGGAGTTAGCCTATGCTCCAGCAAAAAATTAGCCAAGAACGTACGTTAAATGATGACGTGGTGAATCACTACAGCCAATTGGCTTGGCAAGCGATGCTTGCGGAAGTGAATTTAACCCCTAAACCGGGTTTAGTGGATAAATGCAACACTGGCGCCCATAAAGATATGGCTCTGACCGATTTTCATTTAAGTGCCAATGCGATTGCAAAATTCTTTCCGCTATTTTTGCATGCAGGTTATGAACATTATCAATTACCGATTCACCAGCTACTTCGCCAAATTCGCGGTATCGGTATCGATTGTGAAAAAGCGATGTTTCGTGCCACTCAAGGCGTAAACACCCACAAAGGCTCAATTTTTTCATTAGGTTTAGTGCTCACTGCGGTGGGGCGTTTATTCGGGTTACAGCAACGAGTTACGCCCAGCGCAATTAGCCAAGTCGTTTCTGGCATGTGCCAAGGATTAACCGCTGAGCTGCAACAGCCCGCAGAACACCCAACAGCAGGACAACGTTTATTCCAAGAGTATGGATTCACCGGCGCCAGAGGGGAAGCAGAACAAGGTTATCAATTGGTGATTGCCCATGCACTGCCCCACTACTTGAAACAGCTGGCTGATGGTAAACAAGCCGATATCGCCTTACTCGATACGCTAATTTTGCTGATGAGTCTCAATGACGATACCAACATCGCCAATCGCGGAGGCATGACGGGGCTTCAGTGGGTAAAACAGCAAGCAACTAGCTTGTTGCAGCAAGGAATTCAAGACGAACAGGATTTAAGCAAAGTTCAACAATTTGACTTGCAGTGTATTGAAAAGAATTTAAGCCCCGGAGGCAGCGCAGATTTATTAATTCTAACGTGGTTTTTTGCGCGATTACCTGCGAATGCTTATTTAGCTTCATAAATAAAAGCAATTTAAATATTCATTAACAAAGGAACAAACATCACAAAATTGATTAATTAAAACCAGAGAAAATAATTTTTAAATAAAAACTGATTTTGCTTTTCAATCATTAATAACATTTCTGTTAATAAGCGTTAACCAATAGTTTTATTAAAAAATAACACTATTCAAGATACCGCTATATCCAGAAATAGGTTTCCACACATTTTAGATATTCGTTTTATGTGATTTAAGAAATTTAAAGTTTATATTCTTGAAGGATTAGCCTATGCAAAAAGATAAAATATGGAAGCTATTAGTTTTAATAGCCATTCCAATAATCATAGCCTTAATACCGACGCCTGCAGGGCTACCGAGTATTGCATGGCTGTTATTTGGTTTGTACCTTGCCGCCATTGTGGGACTGGTATTAAAACCTTATTCCGAGCCTGTGATCTTGTTAGCCACGATTGCTGCCAGTGCAGTGATCATCGGTGTAACAGGCACTAAAGACGTCAAAGTTGGCGAAGTTCTAAGTGGTTACTCATCCGGTACAACATGGTTAGTTTTCGCCGCGTTCACCTTGAGTGCCGCGTTCGTCATAACCGGTTTGGGTAAGCGCCTCTCCTATATTCTTATTGGAAAATTAGGTGGCACCACTCTTGGGCTGGGTTATGTCACCGCTATCCTTGACTTGATTATCGCCCCAGCAACGCCGTCTAACACCGCACGTGCCGGTGGGATTGTCTTCCCTATCATCAACAGTGTGGCGGTTGCATTAGGATCTGATCCTGAAAAAAGCCCCCGTAAAGCGGGTCACTATTTGCTGGTAAACGTGTATATGGTGACCAAAACCACCAGCTATATGTTCTTAACGGCAATGGCACCAAACGCGCTAGCATTAGCGATGATGACCGACATTATGGGTATCCATTTAAGTTGGGGTGGTTGGGCATTAGCCGCTGCCGTGCCGGGCTTAATCATGTTGATCCTGACTCCGCTAATTATCTACAAACTGTATCCACCTGAATTGAAAAAGGTGAATAACAAAGAGATCGCTGCAAAAGGGTTAGCGGATTTAGGCCCGATGACCGTGCGTGAAAAACTGCTCAGCATTATCTTTGTACTGGCGTTATCCGGCTGGATATTTGCAGATAAAATCGGTGTCAGTGCTTCAAGTGTCGCCATTGCAGTCATGGCATTAACACTGATCCTCGGTGTCGTCACTTGGGATGATGTGCTGAAGAACAAAGGTGGCTGGAACACTCTGATTTGGTACGGTGGTATTATCGGTATGTCCGGCGTGCTCACCAAAGCAGGCTTCTTCAAATGGTTAGCCGATGTGATGAGCGAACACCTCTCCTTCGGTGACCAAGCGATGTTAGCGTTCTTTGTCATCATGTTTATCAGTGTCGCTATTCGCTACCTGTTCGCTTCTGGTGGTGCCTATGTGGCGGCGATGGTTCCTGTTTTCGCCACCGTTGGTATGGTCGCAGGTGCACCGCCGATGCTGTTAGCGCTGGGCCTACTGTTCTCTAACGCTTACGGCGGCAGCTTAACCCATTACGGAGGCGCGGCAGCCCCAATCGTCTTCGGTGCAGGCTATAACGATATTCGTTCTTGGTGGATCATTGGTGGGATTATCGCGTTCCTCAGCTTATTAGTTCACATGACTATTGGTTTAGGTTGGTGGGAAATTCTTATCAATATGGGTTTAATCTAATCGCCCTTACCCCATAAAAAGATGGAGTGCAATATAACGCACTCCATTTTTCTTACGGTAAGGCGTTCAAAAAGGACGCGTGATGAAACAAATTCCTTGTACATTAATGCGCGGAGGCACATCAAAAGGTGTCTTTCTCCTCGCGAATGATCTCCCGACCGACATTCAACAACGTGATGAACTGATCTTAGCGATTATGGGCTCCGGTCATCCTTTACAAATCGATGGTATTGGTGGCGGTAGCCCGCAAACCAGTAAAGTGGCCATTATTAGCCCATCGACACACCCAGAAGCGGATGTTGATTACCTTTTTGCACAAGTCGCTATTACTGAGCGCATCGTCGATACAGCCCCTAACTGTGGCAATATTCTGTGTGCGGTCGGGTCATTCTCGTTAGAAAAAGGGTTAGTACCTATCACCGGAGATATGACCACCGTCAGGGTGCGTAACGTCAACACCAATACCTTTATCAACGCCACCATTCAAACCCCTAATGGGCAAGTGGAATATAACGGTAATGCAACGATTGCGGGTGTTCCCGGTCAGGCTGCCCCTGTTGGTTTAACTTTTCTTAATGCCAGTGGAACCAAAACAGGGAAATTGTTCCCTACCGGAAATGTGGTCGATATCATTGATGGTGTTGAAGTTTCTTGCCTCGATATGGCGACGCCTGTGGTGCTTATCGATGCCCCCCAACTGAATAAAACGGGGTATGAAACGGCGGAGCAACTTGAAGGCGATAGCGAGTTTATGCAAAAACTGGAGCACATTCGTCTACAAGCTGGTGCCATGATGGGGTTAGGGGATGTGAGCAAAAAAGTGATCCCCAAACCGATTTTGGTCTCCCCCGCCATTCACGGCGGCACCATTAATGTGCGCTACTTTATGCCCCATAAATGCCATGGTGCATTAGCGGTAACGGGCGCAATTGCCATTGCCACCGGCTGCGTGGTTTCAGGTACCGTTATAGAACGTTATCTGCAAGGAGATGTGGATATGCGGAAGATTGCCATTGAACATCTCAGTGGTCAATTTGAGGTAGCACTAAGTAACCCGACGGATAAACCGGAAGGCATTCAAGCTTCGATTATTCGTACTGCTAGAAAATTATTTGAAGGAAAGGTTTTTGTGCCTTGATGGCGAACTGATTGCCCTGCCTCTTTGACAGAGGCAGGATGATAAAACTTACTTCACCAGCTCACTCAAAAATTCACCATTAATAAAATAGGAAACTTGATGAGCTTCATCAGGGGTTGGAATTTCCAGTTTCCCCGCCATTCTTTCCATCACATTTTCCGGTACCTCATATTTGCGCTGGCGATTTTGCTGCTGCCACTGCTTATACGGCACTTCCAGATAAATCAAATGCACCTTGGCTTGGTAGCGGGCAAATAGGCTGATCATGCTTTCACGCAGTGAGGCACTTAGCGATGTCGCATTCCAGATGAAATCTTGTTTACTACGCAAATAGACTTTCGCCTGCTCTTTCGCTTGCTGCGCGACCCAACCTTGGGCATTTTTATCCGCTGGGCTGATTTTATGCATTCGGCGAATTTCATCCAAACATACCATCGGCGTTTGTGGGTAATGCTGTTGAATAAAATGGTCTTTCCCCATTCCCGGTAGACCACACAACATCATCACTTCGCTACCGTCTTCATCAAACGGTTGATAATCCGGCGTACCACGTTGAGTATGGAAATAGTGAAAACGCCCTGCCAATGACGCGAAAGCTTTCGGCTGATCCCAGCAATCATGTTCACGGCAAAACAGTTCAAATAGCTCGATGCGCGCTAATAAGTCCGCTTTGTCTTCGCATTCACGCCCAATAGCATCTGCTTTCGCTAACATACACAGCAAGGATATTTCGACCCGTAATGAGGCGGCGTATAAGGCTCGCTCTGGGTCAGGCTTATCCATCAACCATAACGGTAAACCGTGAAAGCGCACTAATGCGGCAATTTGTTCGCGGATAGCAAATGGTGTTTCCACTTCACGAAACAGAATGTTGCGAGCGGATAACTCGCCTTTTTTTGCATGCCCCGGTGAGCGAATACGCCCCTCTTCTTCTCGAGTGGTGCTGCGTTTTTCCACATCATGCAAGAGCGCCGCTGTCCAGACAATCTGCTGCTGCGCTTCGGGCAATTGCTGATATTCCGGTAACGCCTCCAGCGCCGCTAATACCATTTGGGTATGAATGGCCACATCCCCTTCCGCATGGTGCAGCGCATCTTGGGGAACGCCGTGCATATCACGCACAAATTCAAACTGATCAGCAAGTTGCGACCATTCACGCTGTTTTGTCAGTTGCCAACTCATTGGTCACCTCCTTGCATCTCAAACGCTAATTTCGCACGCTGCCAATTTCGCTTCCAGTGGATATCGGTTTTGACATGGTTTTTGCGCACATATTTAAAAACGTGCTGCATAAAATCATCCACGGCAAAACCTTGGCGATTGCGCGTTACAATGCCTTCCATGCTGCACGGTTTTCCGGTGTGGGTATCTCGTGCAATAAATTGGCTATCTTCCCCTGCCGCGGCGATTAATCCGCTGCTGTATTGCTGGGCTGTGAGGGTTTTGTCAATAGCCAAATGAAGCTCTGGTACGGTCGGAAAATCAAACAGTGAGGCGTAAAACTTCACTTCATCCCAACTGAGCCAATAATTCCCTTGTCGCACCGCGAACACGTAAAAATAATCTTCGATATGTTGATATTCGATGGAGTGCACGGCATACAGATTTTCGCCAAACAATTCGATATCACCCAGATCGTCTTTAATTAATTGCCAACGTTGACGAATTTGTTGCGACCATGCCGACTGAGTCGGAGCGCCATGGGAGCGAGCAAATACGCCGTGACGATTCAGGCAATTATTTTCACCATCGAGTTTTTCAGTATGAACTAGTTGTTCAATATTTTGGATGTGCGCCCACCAATCGCTATTAATACGATCGTCGCTGGTGGTGCCAGGTGAGAACGGATAGTGATACGTTCTACCATACTTCCTTGATTGCATATTCATTATGCTTTCTCTACAGAAATAACAAAACACAACAAATCTTTTGCAAGATTTGCCTCTGCGATAATTGAGAAATCAAGTGTCGGTATTACATATCTAGTCCGCGAGACGGCCTCATTTTGGGTGTTTTATCAGAAAAACAGCAAGAAATAACTTATTTGGGGGATTCTAAACGAACTAATTAGGTAAAAGCCAGTAACATATTCCTAATTGTGCTCGTATTAACCCACATCACTCAATTGAGATTCATCCAATGGGTATTTCACAACCACTTTATTGCGGTATAAACAGCGATCGCTAAGTGTGAGCGGCTCTTGCCCTTTGGTGGTGATTTGCTGCCAAATTTCATTATGGCGATAAATCACGCCGCCTTCTCGAACAAACTTATGGTTCTGTTGGTAAATATGATATTTATTTTCGCGGGGCTCAGAGCACAATAGCTCCCCTTCAATTTGGTGTTCGCCAATGTTAAACACTAACTGAAATGTTGCTTGGGTTGGGTTATACAGCACAAGGTCGATATAGTTATAGAAAATAGCGGCACCTGATCCAAATGGCAAAACGCGCCCTTCATCAGGAAATGGGTCAAAACTGTGATTGGCTCGTTCCACCACTTGCAATGGAGAGTGCAGCGCCATCCAGTGGATTAAATTGCTGAGTTGGCAAATTCCTCCGCCAATTCCGCTGCGAGCTTCTCCGTAGGAAAGTTCCATACCCTCCACAAATCCACGTTTGGCTGTGGGTTTTCCCACAAGGCGGCAAAACGAGAAGTATTCCCCCGGCGCGATCGTAATGCCATTCATCGTTTCAATCGCAATACCTAGGTTTATCACTTTGTTATGTTGTAGCCGAAGATCTGATTGACCCAGCTTGCGGATCAGCCGTGATGTGTGTTTATGGTAACGGTATTCTAGCGGTTGCTCCGCTAAATTGCGGGTATATTTGCGCCCTGAAAATGCCCAATGCCAGCGTCTAACCAGACGTTTTTGATTCACGCGCAGCCAATACAAAATAGGATGATAGGAAGAAAGTGGTCTGCGCATGTCGAGCCTTATAGGTTTCAGATAATAAAGGTATCTTCACATAATTCCCTCATCATCAATATAGTCACTGTCCGATAATCGATGTTCCACTTAGCAACTATTTTTTCTCACTGTTTTTTATCTTTTCAGATTTCAGACTTCAAATTTCAGATTCTAGCTTTTAGTTTTTTCCTTAGCTTCCCCATACATTGGTTTTATTTGTCGCTTTTGACCTAATACTCCCAAACATTGGCTCTATGGATTTTGTGCCGTAACTAGGCGGCAAAAAAGAAAATCCCTAGGAGCATACACTAGTATGTGACTAGGGTTTTCTTTTGAAGCCAACAACGTTAGGGTGCAAAAGACGACGAGCGATTAATACAATCCAAGAACCGCCCCGACGGCTAGCGTGAAAAAGCTAAATAACCAAATCCACCCGAACGAATACCGCAAATGACGCCCCATATCAATCCCCGCCAGCCCCATCGCCAACCATGCTGCTGGTGAAAACGGACTCACAAACGTACCGGCATTATTCCCAATCGCCATGGCGTACACCACCGCTGAAGGATCAACCCCTGCCGTCGCGGCAATCTGCTGAATAATCGGCAACAATGCAAAATAGTAAGCGTCAGTGCTGGTGAAAATATCCATAGGTACGCCGAGGATACCCACAAAAATATGAATTTTTGATACCCATTCCGTTGGCAGAATTGATGTCAGATCCATCGCAATGGATTTCAACATTCCACCGTCGGATAAAATACCCAAAAACGCGCCCGCAGCAAGAATAATTGCCACCATGCCTAATGCCTGTGGGGCGTGCAGGGAAAGTACTTTCATCTGCTCTCTTGGATTTGGATAGTTAATTAATAACGCTAAAGAAAGCGCTATCATAAACACATATGGTGCTGAAAGTAGCCCGAATGCTAAACAGATAATCGCCCCGACAATCAATCCACCATTAATTAATGGCTTTTTAGGTTTATGAGCAATGTCAACCACATCTGCGATTTGCTCACTTTCACCTAACAGTGAATCCATTTGATACGGTGTGGTGCCATTTAATGCAGCCGAAGCAATACGGCGCTTTTCACGCATTCCCATAATGATGGCAAATACCACAGCGCCACCCATACCAATCAATTGTACGGGAATTAAGCCTTGCCATAGTGTAGAGGCATCAATGCCTGTTACCGCTGACGCACGACCTAGTGGCCCGCCCCACGGCACCATATTCATGATCCCCATACTTGCGCACATCAGCAGCAACATAAGGTATGGGCTCATACCTAATTGTCGATATAGCGGTAATAATGCCGGAATAATGATTAAAAACGTTGCAGCGCCGGAGCCATCTAAGTGCACCACCCCCGCTATCAACGTGGTCATAATACAGACGATAATCACATTACCACGGGTCATTTTGACCATCATGCGGATCAGTGGGTCAAAAATATGTAAGTCCTTCATCATGCTGAAGAACAAAATGGCAAACAAAAACATTGCTGCCACTTTTGCTACTTTATTAATGCCGCTTTCGAAGAAGACCGAGATTTCACCAATAGAATATCCCGCTAGCAGTGCACCAATAAAAGGAATACAAGACATTGCAATAATTGGGCTAGCTTTACCCATCATCAGTAAAGTGACGATTGTCACGATGATTAAAATACCAATAATTGTTAACACATTGACCTTCCTTTTTAGAATTATATTTTCACAGGCTAATACACGTTGTTGAAAATAAAGCAGCTACACTTTTACAGTTGTAATTTTATTTTCATCTCCATGGCTCTTTTTACATAAAACTAATATTACTCAGGGTTAATCATTGCTTATATAAAGCCCCTATATAGGTTGCAAGATGAAAATTATTTTTTTGCGGCGGCAATATTGATTTCAAGGTAAATAAAATCATTGAATAGAATAGAAACTCAGAGTGAAAACCTATTAGCACCATAAAAACCATAAAACCAAATTAAGTTTATCTCTCTAGATTTATCATGGAGTTAACAAAGAGAGATACACTAAGCGAGTATTTATCATGATTTGAAATGGCACATTGCTATATATCTATATTCTATCCCTCGTATTTTTATTCATAAAAAAAATAGCAAGCAGAGATTTATACTTTTTATTCTTTTCCTCAAAATTATCTTCGCGTTATTGCTTTTTCAGCTTGCTTATAACGAAAAATTTTTTTGAATACCTAAATTTGCCGCTTTATCACAAGAATGGTCTTCCTTTTTTTGTATACTGTCAGAATTATCTTAAGTTTCGTTATAAGGAAAAAGGAATGAGTTACCTATTTTCACCGGCTAACTTAGGTCAAGTTCAGCTAACTAACCGCATTATTGTGCCACCTATGTGCCAATACTCCGCACATGAAGGTCTCATCAGTCCTTGGCATCAGGCTCATTATATGAACCTGGCCTTATCCGGCGCCTCCCTTGTGATTGTCGAAGCGAGTGCTGTAACCCCCGATGGGCGAATTACTTACCAAGATTTAGGTTTATGGAATGATGCTCAAACGCAGGCGTTTAAAACCCTATTAACGAACATCAAGAGTTTTGCCAATGCAAAATTAGGAATTCAAATTGCCCATGCAGGCAGAAAAGCATCCTGCGCACTACCGTGGGAAGGTGGACAAAACTTAGCACCAGAAGATCAGCATGGTTGGCAAACGGTAGCGCCATCCGCCCTGCCTTTTGGTGACAGCTATCCACCGAAGGCTCTCACTGTGAATAAGATCCACGAAATCACCCAACAGTTTGTAGATTCCGCAAAACGCGCTGAACAAGCGGGTTTTGATTTAATTGAAATTCATGCAGCTCATGGCTATTTACTGCATGAATTCCTATCTCCTATCGCCAATCAGCGACAAGATGAATATGGTGGCAGTTTTGCTAACCGTACTCGATTTTTAGTGGATGTATTTCGTAAAGTGCGTGCGACAGTCAGTCCAAATATTGCTATCGGTATCCGTATTTCAGCAACAGATTGGGTCGCTGGAGGCTGGGATTTGACACAATCTATTGAACTCACTGAAGTGCTGGAAGAATTAGGGTGCAATTATATCCACGTTTCTTCCGGTGGATTGTCAGACAAGCAGCAGATCCCTGTTAGTCCAAATTACCAAGTGCCACTGGCACAAGCGATTCACGAACATACCGATATGCCAGTGATTGCTGTAGGACTGATCACCGAACCTCATCAAGCAGAAGCGATTATTGCGACTGGGCAAGCTGACTTTATTGCGATTGGTCGCGGTATTTTATACGAACCGCGCTGGCCATGGCGTGCCGCCAGTGTTCTCAATGAACAAATTAATGTAGCACCACAATATTTACGCTGTGCTCCGCATCAATTTAAGCAGTTATTTAAATAAAGTAGCTTTAAATAAGCGTTGATTTAAAAACCAGTCCTAAAAACAGCAAAGCCACGGGATTTTTCATCACCGTGGCTTTATTTAACAATGACTAAAGCTATTCAATTAACGCGCGTTAGTCGCACACTCTTGAACAAATGAAATCATAGTTTGTTGGAATTCAGGCGCAGCAGCAGGTGATTTTTGCAGTTCGCTGTCTAAACGTTTAAATTCTTTTAAACCATATTTTTCAACAGTTTTATCGTAAGCGCAGCCACAGATTGCGCTAATAGCTTGCGCGGTTTCTGCATCAGATTCGCCTGCTGCTTTTACACAGTTGTTTACGAACTCAGAACGATACTCTGCAATCTCTTTTTTCTCGTCTGAACACGCTGACAACAATGCCATCATACCCGCCATACCCAATACTAATACTGTCTTTTTCATTTTTAACCTATTTATCTTTGTTTATATCGGATTACATTAAAACCCTACAACATGCCTTAGTATTAATCATAGCTGCTTTAAATTAAAAAAGCTTGTTTCCATTGAATATTTAATTGCCCTATTTATTTCAATGAATTCACTAATTTAAGGTTTAAATTTTATGATTTTTCGCCCAGTAAAATATAATTTCACTCACAGTCTATAGAGGATAAAAAAGCCGGAAGATAATTCCGGCTTTTGATGAATAAGTATTTTTAGTTAATCTTCAATGGCATTACCAGTAACCCAGAAATTTCCACCAAATACTCCCTAAACTGATCCAAATAATTAAGTTAACCACACTCATCACAAAGCCTGCTTTCCACCATTCGCCCAGTGTGGCATAGCCCGAACCGAAGATAATCGGTGCTGTACCCGTGCCGTAGTGAGTTAATGACATCATTAAGGATGAGGAGAATGCTAAGGTTAAACCTAACAGCATTGGCGGTGCACCTAATGCGAGACCCGCCGCAAAGAAAGCCCCGAACATTGCGGTAATGTGCGCCGTAGTACTGGCGAAGAAATAGTGGGAGTAAACATAGATAAGCACCAAAATTAAGGTACCCCAAACCCAACTAATTCCCATGCTATCAATGGAGCTTCCCACTGTGACAGACATCCACTTAATCAGACCTAATTTACCTAAGAAGCTTGCCATCATTACCAGTGCGGCAAACCAAACAACGGTATCCCATGCCCCTTTATTTTTCAGGACATCATCCCAGTTAATCACCCCAGTGCCCAATAATACGCTCAGACCAATAAAGGCTGCCGTCGTCGCATTCACGCTAAATGATGGGCCAAACAGCATTTCAGGAACCCCTGCCCACATCATTAATAACAGGATGAAAACCCCTAAAGTGATCATTTCTGGCAGTGAAATGGGGCCTAATTGTTGTAAACGCTCTTTGGCGAAATTAGGCGCATCCGGTGTAGAAGTAATTTCTGGCTTATACATGAAGTAAATAACCAGTGGCATTAAAATCAAAGAGACAATCGCCGGTACGAATGCCGCAATCGCCCACATTCCCCAAGTTAGCTCATTGCCTTTACCCGCTTCACTGACAATTAAGCTCACAATCAATGGGTTCGGTGCTGTTGCCGTAATAAACATCGCAGAGGTAATTGGGTTGATATTGTAGTTCACTAAAGAGAGGTAGCGCCCTATTTTCCCTGAAGTGCCGTCTTCCGCCTTAGATCCAAAACTGTCTGAAATCGAACGCATAATCGGGTGAATAATCCCCCCGCCTCGCGCGGTGTTACTTGGTGTCACCGGTGCAAGAATGGTTTCTGCAATAGCCAATGAGTATGCAATCCCAATGGTTTTTTTACCAAACAGAGAAATAACGTAATAACCAATACGCGCTCCCAGCCCCGTTTTATTCAAGCTCATGGAGACCATGATGGAAATACCAATCAGCCAAATCAGGTCATTGGAAAAACCACTTAATGCATCTGCAATCGCGCCTTTCGTCGATTCTGGATTAGTGACGCCTGTCGCGGCCACCAATGAAATAGCAACAATAGAAACACCACCAATTGGTAATGCTTTACCGATAATCGCGGCGATAGTTCCGACAAACAGGGCTAATAAATGCCATGCATTCGGATTAACACCTTCAGGAACAGGAATAGCAAACCAGATAATTAACGTTATCGCGACGGCGATTAAAGTGGGTATCGGTTTTAACGGAGTCAGTTTATTCATAAGGGTATCCATACAGTTTTTGAGATGGAATGACAGAGAAAGTGCAATATATATTTTTTTATTCTCAGTTGATGTTAGCAAATAATCATCTGAAAATATTGATCGTTATCATTTGGTTACTGAGTTTCATATGAATTTCAAGCCATTATGTAACAAAATGTAATTGAAATTCACAAACAGTCACACTCCCTTAAAGTGAGTTAAAAGTGGCTGCAAAATAAAAACGAGTAACATTTATACGTAAAAACGTCACTAACTCTTCCATCGGATTAAAGCGATTAAATATTAAAATATTTCCCAAAACTCAATTAATATACAAAAATTCAATAATTATTGATATTTACCTATCTAAAACTTAATGCTGAATCGAATTACTCATAATTAATCAAAAATAGCAATAAAGCACCTTGTAAATAGATTTACTTTAGTTTATTAGAGCGAATAAAAATCAAACAGGCTAATTGATTAATGAAATTATTTAGCTCAAGCCTTAAGCTATTAGAGTAAATATATTGTTATCTCATGGGCAGCCAATTCATTACCCAATAAGATAATCGTTATAAGTAATAATCACCTCCACATTAATAACGCACTTCTCTATTTGTATCATTATGTGGCTACGTTTTCTTATGGGCAGCTAAGCTAGAATGAATCAGACTACTCATTTAAATAAGCCCTTTAAATAAAGGAGATTGAAATGACATTTGACGATAATCATTATAAGAGCCAACAACAACCTTGTATCGTTTTAAGCACAACTAATAGCCAAGAAAGCGCGATAAAAATTGCACAATACCTGTTGAATAACCACCTTGCTGCCTGTGTTTCATTATTACCAGAAATGAAATCAGTCTATTTGTGGAAAGGAAATGTGACGGAAGATAATGAAATTCTATTACTGATAAAAAGTACGATTGGTAATCAACAAGCGTTATTTGATGCTATCAAGGAAATTCATCCCTATGAAATTCCTGAATTAATTCGGTTAGACCCGAACCAAGTTGAAGATAATTATTTACAGTGGCTGGTTAATTCTGTCCGTTAATATTCATACTTGCCATATTATTTTCGGTTTACATTCCTTTTTCATATAGCAAATTATGATCATTTTTATTAGCTGGTCAGCTTTGGTAAATACAAAATTAGTGTTATATAAGTAGTCTCGCTTAATATTTATTTTCCTCCTTCGTTTGGAGGATTTTTTTGTCAGATTGACACCAATAGCGTTAAATTTCAGATTACACATCCAAATATGAACCTTTCAATTCAATACTCTACCCTTTATTAAATAAAAAGTATAAATCTGTTTTATATCTTATTTCGAATACTTACCTTGCCCTATTCACTCCAAGCGTCATGGCTCATTTCCCTAACTTAATTGTGGATAAATAACACAAAGGGTGAGGACGTCCCCTCACCCATAAAATACGTCACCCATAAACCACGTTTTAGCCTGCTCTAGCTGCCTGACTACCCGCTTTAAAATAAGGAGCCTGGCTGGGTGCTAATGGTTCTCGACCGCGAATTTTGTCCGCTATTTTTTCCGCAATCATAATGGTTGTGGCATTTAAATTGCCTGTAATAATCAGCGGCATAATGGATGCATCAATCACTCGCAGGTTATCAATCCCATGAACTCGCCCCTCTCCATCGACGACTGCCATTTCATCCGAGCCCATTTTACACGTTCCACAAGGATGAAACGCCGTTTCTGCGCGTTCTCGTACAAACTGATCAAGTTGTTCATCGGTCACAATGTGCTTACCGGGGCTGATTTCTTCGCCTCGATACGGGTCTAACGCTGGCTGAGCCATAATTTCCCTTGTGATGCGGATCGCTGCACGAAACTCTTCCCAATCCTGCTCACAAGACATGTAATTGAACAAGATGCTAGGGTGTTGATGCGGGTCACGAGATTTTATCTGCACTCGACCGCGACTTGGCGAACGCATGGATCCCACATGAGCCTGAAAACCGTGCTGATTCACCGCATTGCTACCATTGTAGTTAATCGCCACTGGCAAAAAGTGAAATTGAATATTTGGCCATGCAAATTTTTCACTGCTTCGAATAAACCCACCCGCTTCAAACTGATTACTGGCACCAATACCGGTACCTTTAAATAACCACTGCGCACCAATCATCGGCTGATTAAACCATTTCAATGCGGGATACAGGGAAACGGGTTGCTTACATTCATATTGCAAGTACATTTCCAGATGGTCTTGCAAATTTTCACCCACACCTTCCAGATAATGAACGGGAGGGATCTCAAACTGCGCTAATACCGCTTTAGGGCCGACACCGGAGCGCTGCAATATTTGCGGGGAGGCGATAGCCCCAGCGCATAATAAGACTTCTTTGCGCGCCTTCGCCACCTGCACTTGCTGATGCTTTCCTAAATAATACTTCACAGAAACCGCTTTTTTCCCTTCAAACTCAATGGTATCCGTAGTGGCATGGGTAACTATCGTCAAGTTTTTACGGGCGCGAGCTTGGTCTAGATACCCTCTGGCGGTACTCGCACGGCGCCCTTTTGACGTCACGGTACGATCCATCGGACCAAACCCCTCTTGCTGGTAACCGTTTAAATCATCCGTTCTCGGATAACCCGCTTGAACACCCGCTTCAACCATCGCGTGGAATAGCACATTATTTTTGGGTTTTGGCGTCGTCACACTCACGGGACCTTGGTCGCCGTGGTAATCATTTCCACCAATATCGCGGGTTTCTGCTTTACGGAAATACGGTAAACAGTTGGCATATGCCCAATCTTCTAGCCCTGGCGCTTGCGCCCAGCCATCAAAGTCCATGGCATTTCCACGGATATAACACATGCCGTTAATCAATGAAGAGCCGCCAAGCCCTTTACCGCGCCCACATTCCATGCGGCGGTTGTTCATATGAGGCTCAGGCTCTGTTTCATACGCCCAGTTATAACGGCGCCCCTGAAGTGGGTAAGCTAATGCCGCTGGCATTTGTGTGCGAAAGTCGAACCGGTGATCCGGTCCTCCTGCTTCAAGGAGCAGCACAGTAACATCAGTATCTTCTGTCAGGCGGGTAGCAAGAACGTTACCGGCTGAACCAGCACCGATAATAATGTAGTCATAGACCATTGTTATCTCCTCTGTTTCAGTCAAATTAAATGATTAAAAAATGGATGAAAACTCTCCGAGTTCAACTTGAATGGATTTGATTTGAGTGTAATTTTGCAGCGTCATTAGGCCATTTTCACGACCGACACCGGAATGCTTATAACCCCCCACTGGCATTTGTGCAGGAGATTCTCCCCAAGTATTGATCCAGCAAATTCCCGCTTCCAATTGGTGAATAACGCGATGAGCACGAGCGAGATCTTGCGTGACAATCCCAGCGGCTAAACCATAAATCGAGTGATTTGCTCGCTCAATCACCTCATCTTCTGTGCGATAGCTTAAAATGCTCATCACAGGGCCAAAAATCTCTTCTTGGGTGATTTGCATTTCATCTGTGCAATCAGTAAACACCGTCGGTGCCACATAAGCACCGGTTGCCAGCGATTCAGTCATCAGACGCTCACCGCCACATAACACTGTCGCCCCTTGCGCCTTGCCAATCTCGATATAGCGCAGTACATTGTCCAGATGCTTGAAGCTGACCAAAGGCCCAAAATTGGTATTTTCATCGGTTGGTGAGCCAATACGAATGCGAGCAACGCGCTCCGCGATTTTGGCTTCAAAATCGGCTTTCAGGTTTTCTGGGATAAATACTCGCGTCCCGTTGGTGCACACTTGCCCAGAGCTATAAAAGTTCGCCATCATGGCGATATCAGCGGCTTTGTCTAAATCGGCATCATCAAAAATAATCAGCGGCGATTTTCCGCCCAGCTCCATGGTCACTTCTTTAAGGCTTGAACTAGAGGCATTGGACATCACTTTTTTCCCTGTCGGGACGCCACCGGTAAATGAGATTTTGGCGATATCAGGGTGTTCTGTTAGCCATTGACCCACTTCACCGCCCATTCCTGTTACCACGTTAAACACCCCCGAAGGTAAACCCGCTTCCGTGTAGATTTCCGCCAGCTTTAATGCGGTTAATGAGGTAACTTCGCTGGGTTTAAATACCATGGCGTTACCCGCCGCCAGTGCTGGTGCGGATTTCCATAACGCAATTTGAATGGGATAGTTCCATGCGCCAATCCCCGCAACAACCCCCAAGGGTTCACGGCGAGTATAGACAAACGAGGTTTCACGTAGCGGAATTTGCTGCCCTTCTAGAGCGGGGATCAAGCCCGCATAGTATTCAAGAACATCCGCGCCCGTCACAATATCCACAAAGCGCGTTTCAGAAAGTGGCTTCCCCGTATCGAGGGTTTCTAAATAGGCGAGTTCATCATTACGTTCACGTAAAATATCCACGGCACGGCGCAAAATACGTGAGCGCTCCATCGCGGTCATTGCCGCCCAAATTTTTTGCCCCTGTTTTGCACTTTCCACCGCCCAGTGAATATCGTCGATGCTAGCTGATTGCAAATGTGCAATCACGTCGCCATTGGCTGGGTTGATTGCTTCAAACTGCCCGCATTCAGGTTGTGAACTGTCGACATATCCGCCATGAATGTAAAGCTTATGAATCGGTGGATGTTGCATAACGTCTCCTTTGAAAAATAGTTAGGTCGAATGGTCTCCTGCACGTGCCAATTGCATATCGATATACTCGTTAGTGATGCTGAGCGCTTCCGTCACAGGAAAAGACTCATTGCTCAGCGCACTACGTAGCCATAATCCATCAATCAAGGCAGCCAAACCTTTAGCAGCACGGCGTGCAGCAGGTTTATTTAGCACTCTCCCAAATTCATAGCTGAGGTTTGAATATAAGCGGCGGTCATTCACCCGCTGTAAGCGGTTCAGATTTGGTTGATGCATACTGCTCGCCCAAAATGCCAGCCACGTTTTCATCGCGGCTTCACTGATTTGGGTGGAGTCAAAGTTCCCTTCCACAATCGCCTGAATTCGCGCTTTAGGATTTTCACCACTCAATAATCTGAGTCGCATCGCAATACCAAACCCTAATTGATACTGGATATGGCGCATGGTGGCTTCCAATAAACCGCTTTTATCACGGAAATAGTGGCTAATAATCCCAGTAGATACCCCCGCTTTACGGGCGATCAGCACAAAGCTGGCTTCTTGCATTCCCACTTCGTTGATGACCGCTAAAGTGGCCTGAATTAACTGCTGTTTACGTATCGATTGAACGCCTATTTTCGGCATGGCATGAAGACCTAATAAGACCATTGAACCCATTCATTAAACGATTTTTTAATTGAATGTTCAATCAATATTAACTATGGTTTACAACAATTCATTCACAAATTACTCGAGGAGATACCCGTGAAATTTTAAATATTTACTAATAATTCAATGCGTTAGTAAATAATTTCATTTTAAATTTTCATCCAGATAAAACTGTGGAACTGCCAATGACAAATTCAAAAAGTCCAAAAAATGGGCAGAAAGACCAACTTAATCACGTTGTTTTTTTTACCTCCGCCGCCTTAATACTGGCGTTTTCTTTTTTCACCATTCTGATGACTGACACCGCAAATCAATGGATTGTTGCAACACTGGGTTGGGTGTCAAAAACCTTCGGGTGGTATTACTTACTCGCCGCCACCTTGTATATCGTTTTTGTGATTTTTATCGCGACCTCACGCTTTGGGAATATCAAACTGGGACCAGAACAATCCAAACCGGAATTTAGTTTGCTCAGCTGGTCGGCGATGCTGTTTGCCGCGGGGATCGGCATTGATTTGATGTTTTTCTCAGTGGCTGAACCGGTCACTCAATATATGTTACCGCCAACGGGTGAAGGCGAAACTCTTGAAGCGGCTCGTCAGTCGATGGTGTGGACACTGTTTCACTATGGACTCACGGGCTGGTCAATGTACGCCTTGATGGGCATCGCGCTCGGGTACTTTAGTTATCGCTATAATTTGCCATTAACCATCCGTTCTGCCCTATATCCGATTTTTGGTAATCGAATTAACGGACCGATTGGCCATACAGTGGATATCGCCGCCGTGCTCGGGACGATTTTCGGTATCGCCACTACCCTCGGTATTGGTGTAGTACAGCTCAATTACGGGCTAAAAGTGCTGTTTGACCTTCCCCAAGGGCTAACGGTGCAAGGCGGGCTGATTTTTCTTTCGGTGATCATGGCGGTGATTTCTGCCACATCGGGAGTCAATAAAGGGATCCGCATTCTCTCGGAACTCAACGTGCTGCTGGCATTGGGGCTAATCCTGTTTATCTTATTTGTAGGGGATACTGAATTTCTGCTCAACGCGCTGGTACTCAACGTCGGAGATTATGTGAACCGTTTTATGGGCATGACCCTGAACAGTTTTGCGTTTGATAGACCGACTGACTGGATGAATAGCTGGACGCTGTTTTTCTGGGCATGGTGGGTAGCATGGTCGCCTTTTGTTGGGCTGTTTTTGGCACGAATTTCCCGTGGTCGCACCATTCGCCAGTTTGTGATTGGCACGCTGATCATCCCGTTTGTCTTCACGCTACTTTGGCTCTCTATCTTTGGTAATAGCGCTCTATATGAAATTATTCATGGCAATAAAGCGTTGGCCGAAACGGTATTAGAGGCTCCCGAGAAAGGGTTTTATTCCCTACTCGAGTTATATCCGGGGTTTGGATTAACCGCCTCCGTTGCCACCATCACGGGGTTACTTTTTTACGTGACATCAGCGGATTCTGGCTCGTTAGTGCTGGGGAATTTCACCTCAAAACTGAGCGATATTAATCATGATTCCCCCAATTGGCTGCGAATTTTTTGGTCAGTAGCCATTGGTTTACTCACTCTCGGGATGTTAATGACCGATGGAGTGCCCGCCCTGCAAAACACCACCGTGATTATGGGGTTGCCGTTTAGTTTTGTGATCTTCTTTATTATGGCAGGGCTGTATAAGTCATTGCGGTTTGAAGATTATCGCCGCGTCAGTGCCATTAATACCAATGCCCCTGCGCCGCTGTATGGTAATGAGCCCATTAAGTGGAAACAGCGTCTGGGACGCGTGATGAATTTCCCGGGCACCACCTATACCCAACGGATGTTAGATTTAGTCTGTATTCCCGCGATGCAAGATGTGGCGAAAGAGCTGGAGTTGCGTGGCGCTAAGGTGGAATTTGCGATCCATCCTCTTGCCGAAGAAGAGCGACTTAATCATTTAGAGTTAGTGGTCGATTTAGAAGAAGAGCAAAGTTTTATCTACCAAATCTGGCCACGTCGCTATACGGTGCCAAGCTTTACCTACCGCGCTCGCTCTGGTAAATCCCACTATTACCGCCTTGAAACCTATTTATGGGAAGGCACCCAAGCTAACGATTTAATGGATTACACCAAAGAGCAGGTGATCAGCGATATCCTCGACCAGTATGAGAAGCATTTGAATTTTATTCATTTAAGCCGCGAAGCACCGGGGGCAACATTGACCTTTCCCGAAGGAAATTGATAGGGAGCTGATTATTTAAACAATGCAAAAGGCGCCCAATAAGCGCCTTTTGTTTGCAATACGAGAAATGCTAATTATTCATTCTGATATTTTTGCTCTAGCATGGATTGAAGCTCGCGCGGGTTATTCATCCACGATAAATGCCCCGGGCAGCCTACTGCCGTTGGGTTGATATCACAAGGGCGGATGTGATTGAGCAAGGATTTTTCATCTTCATCTCGCTGTTCGAGTAGCGATTGATAGCTACGATCTTGCTGAGCAATTTTTAATTTCGGGTCAAATTTGAACTTCTGCTCTTCCCGCAGTGAGTCCATTCCTTGGTAGTTTTCATGATATAAGCGATCAACGGGTGATTTTTCTTTAAATGACAAGTCGGTGGCAAAGCCAAAAGGAGCACAGAAAACAAGAAAAAAGACAACAATAACCTTTTTGAACATATGGATACCTACTGTAAATGCATAATTTGGCATTATATGCACTTACAACCTATCGGTGTAGAAAATATATTTTTGATTTTTAAATTTTATTGTTTATTAATCAGTTATGAATAATTAGATATAAAATCAATTGATTGAATACTTACTAATATCCATAGTAATTATTTCTGCATTTTTATCTATTGCTTTCATTACTCTCCATCAAATAGCGCAATGTCATCACGCAAAAATACAAACAAAAACAGGCAATTTTCATGATTTCGAGCTAAAACTATATTAGCGTTTTTATTTATGAGGGAATGACATGGAGCCAGTGAATAGCCACATCACCTATAAAGTGAACCATTCGATTTCAGTGGATGATTTTTTGAATTTATTGAAGCAATCTCCACTGGATACGTTTGTGCCCACTGACGATGTCGCGTTGCTGGATTCGATGTTAAATAATGCAGATTTGTTGATCAGTGCTTGGGTGGATGAGCAGGTGGTGGGTTTCGCTCGCGCGATCACGGATTTTAGTTTTTGCTGCTATATCTCTGAAATTGCGGTAGATACTCAGTATCTTCACCAAGGTGTCGGTAAGCATTTGCTACGCCTCACCGCCGAGGAGCTTCCCCCCGAGTGTCATTTAATTTTTCGCTCCACCCCCGACTCCCAAAACACCTACCCCAAACTCGGCTTCAATCCCTGCCCCAACACATGGCATATCTCCGCCAAAAGCTTTCTAGACAAAGTGAAAAGCTAGTTTTTACTTTTCCTTAATTTCCCCCTTGTTTTTGCTTTGTTTTTGGTTTTTCCTTTGACCTTGGTTTTGATTTTTTCCCTTGACCTTCCCCAAACATAGCTCTAAATAATTCGAATTCACAGCTAGGCGGCAAGCGAAGATATCCCGATGAGCATACATGAGTATGTGATTCGGGTAGCTGAGAGCAGCCAACAACGCTGTGGTTCGAAGTATGACGAGCGTTCGAGCTACGAGCGTAATTTAGAACGCAACCGCTTAATGGCCTGACTGTGGAGCTGACTAACTCTCGACTCCCCCACCTCCAACACCGCACCTATCTCCTTCAAATTCAGCTCTTCTTGGTAATACAGCGTTAGCACCATTTTTTCGCGCTCTGGCAATTGTTCTATCGCCGCCACGATTTGGTCTTTCAGGCTGGATTCCATCAGTAAGCTCAGTGGGTTGCCGCCATCGTCTTCATCCATTGAAGGTTCGCAGCTTTCACCATGCACTTCGTGCCATTCATCGTAGGAGAACAGTTGGCTATTGTTGGTATCAAGCAGTACTTGGCGATATTCCGCCAAATCGATATCCAGCGCTTTGGCAATTTCCGGCTCTGTGGCACTGCGCCCAAGGCTTTGCTCAAGTTCACCAATGGCTTTGGTCATTTCTCGCGCTTGGCGACGCACACTACGGGGAACCCAGTCACGGCTGCGCAGTTCATCGAGCATAGATCCGCGGATCCGCTGCACGGCGTAAGTGGCAAAAGAGGCACCTAATGAGGCATCGAAACGTTCTAATGCGTGGAGTAGCCCGATGCCACCCGCTTGGATTAGGTCATCGATATCAACGCTGGCAGGAAGTCGGACTTGCAGTTTCAGGGCTTCATGGCGTATTAGAGGGTAATAACGCTCCCATAGGCTATTTTTATTAATGACACCTTCGGCAGTATATAAATCACTCACAACCTGAATCACCCTTCAAGTTTTAACTAAAGGTAGCCATTATCTGTGTTACGCGTAATTTCAATCCGCAGAGTAAGGCACTAAATCAGCCGTTATTCTTTTTATCCTAAATAAATTTGATGAAACCAGATATTTTTTGATTGCCTATTTTCTTGTTTTTGACCTTGCCTTTGCCCTTTCTTTTGCTCTTAACAACGCCAAAGCGCGCCCTAAATAATTCGTGTTGCAGCTAGGCGACGAAGGAGATTATCCCGATGAGCGTACATGAGTACGTGATTCGGGTGAGCGACTGAAGTCAACAACGCTGTGGCGCGAAACATGACGGGCGTTCAAACTAATAACAACGCTGCGGCGCGAAACATGACGGGCAAAAAAAAGACCAGCAAAGCTGGTCTTTAATAAACTATAAAAGTCTAAATTAACGTAACAGGCTCAGAACACCTTGTGGAACCTGGTTAGCTTGCGCTAACACAGCAGTACCTGCTTGTTGCAGAATCTGACCACGGCTCATGTTAGAAACTTCTGTAGCGAAGTCAGCATCTTGGATACGGCTACGTGCTGCGCTCAGGTTGTTAACAGAGTTGTTCAGGTTGTTGATAGTAGACTGCATACGGTTTTGGATAGCACCTAAATCTGAACGCAGGCTATCAACTTTCGCTAGTGCTTTGTCTAAAGTGCCCAGAGGACCTTTAGCATCAATTTCAGCTTGTTGTACATCGGTCACTTCAGCTAATGTGCCAAAAGTTACTGTTGATGGGTCAGTGGCAACAGTTGCGCCATCCGCAATAGTCATTGTGGTTGCAAAAGTAACTTCTTTACCATCAACCTTACCTGTGACGTATACGTTATTACCATCAACGGTACCATCGTCATTAGTTTTTTGATAAACTTTGGCACCTTCAACATCTTTACCGCCAAATTTCAAAGCTTCAATTGCAGTTTTCGCAGCAGCTTCAGTAACTGGTTTTGCAGTTGCATCAGGGCCTTTCATCGCGCCAATTTCAGCAGTACTCATTGATTTACCTAAACCATTAGCACTTGCATCGAAATTATCTAATTTTAATACACTACTATCGATCTTTTTCAAATTGATAGCGATAGTTTCAGAATCGTTAGTACCAACCTGAATTTTCATTGAAGTATCTTCGCTAAGAACTTTCACACCGTTAAACTGAGTTTGTTCAGAGATACGGTTGATCTCGTCCATGCGCGCAGTAACTTCTTTATTGATAGAATCGATATCGCTCTTAGAGTTAGTACCGTTTTGTGCTTGAACAGTCAGCTCACGAATACGTTGTAAGTTATCGTTGATTTCGTTAACTGCACCCTCAGCAGTTTGTGCGATAGAGATACCGTCGTTTGCGTTACGTGCTGCTTGAGTTAAACCCTTAACGTTTGCAGTGAAACGGTTAGCGATTGCTTGACCCGCAGCGTCATCTTTTGCGCTGTTGATACGTGAACCAGAAGATAAGCGCTCAATCGCAGTACCCAGTACGCCTTGTGAACGGTTTAAGTTATTCTGAGTAGTCAGAGACAGAACGTTGGTATTGATAACCTGTGCCATAATGTATGTCCTTTTTATCTTAATAGTCGATTAAGCACGCTGGCTTAACTCGGTAAATGTTGTCAGCAATAACATTATCGGCGCCTCTAAAAACCCCTTTAGCCATTTTTATAAAAATTTTTCACGCCTATTGGCAAAAGCGTGCTGGAATCAGCTTTTTTCACCCTAAATTTTTTATTAAACCCTTCGATTATGGTTAATGACCTTATCATTTTTATTCAATAAGCCTAATTACCTGCTTTTTACGGTTTAACTCCTTCCATTATTATTTATCAGAATAGTCTAATATTTTTCCCCAATTCGCCGATAAAGGACTAAATACGAATTTATTTTCAGGGTTTATATTCAGGAGAGATTTATGGCAGGCATATCCACACTTGGTATTGGGGCTAACTTAGACTTAAATGTGCAAATGGATCAATTAGAGGCAATGGAAAGACGCCGCTTAGACCCACTGACACAACAGAAAGCCAGCTATGATGCGCAAATCAGTGCATTTGGCAAAATGCAATCTTCATTAGAAAAACTGAAAAAAGCGGCGGAAGATCTTAAGAAATACGAAGATATCAGCACCACCAAAGTGAGTGGTGAATATAAATCTTTTGATGTAAAAACCGATGGTAAAGCGGTTGCTGGTGTGCATGATGTTAAAGTCACCCAACTGGCGAAAGCGCAAACTATTGCCACCAAAGGGCATAGCGATAATAAAGAATTACTAGGTAGCGATGCAAAAGAACGCACGATTACCATTACCCAACCCTCGCAAAAAGAAGCAAAAGATAAGATTGTTATCAAACTCGATAATGAGAGCACCTCATTAATTGAAATTGCCGATGCCATCAACAAAGCGGATAAAGGCGTTTCGGCATCCGTTATTAAAGATAAAGATAACCAGTACCACCTCGTTGTTACCTCGAAAAAAGCGGGTACTGATAGCCGTATGAGCATCAGTGTTGACGGCGATGATAAATTAGCAAAAGTGCTGAATGTCGAGTCAACCTTAGTCGATGGTAAAGTCACGATTATGGATGAAGCCAGCAGTGGTATGGAACAAAAAGTTCCACCGCAAAATGCACAATTAACTATCGACGGTTTTGACCTTGAATCGCAGACTAACGAAGCCAAAGACCTGTTTCCTGGTTTAACCCTATCTTTAAAGAAAGAGAGTGAAGATGGTAAATCAGACCATTTAATTATCTCTGAAGATATTGAGCCAGCTAAAGCTAAAATTAAAGCCTGGGTGGATGCCTATAATGAATTCCAAACCTTAGCTAAAGAACTCACTAAATATACCCCGACCGAAAAAGGCACAGCACCGGATAAAACCAATGGCCCATTAATTGGTGATTCAACTTTACGTGGTATTCAAAGCACCTTACGTAACCAAGTTCGTACCCCACAAGATAGCGGTGAATTAAACCTGCTGAATAAAATGGGAATTAAACAAAAACTGGACGGTACGTTAGAGATCGACAGTAAAAAACTCGATAGCGCCATAAAAGATAACCCATCGAGCGTAAAAGTATTCTTTGCCGGTGACGGTGAAAAAACTGGATTTGCTACCGAAAACTTTAATTTCTTAAAGGATACCTTAGATAGCAAAGAAGGGACGCTGCATAACGCCACAGATGGCGTAGAGAAGAAAAAGAAAAGCATCGATAAACGTATCGAGCAAACCAATAAACAAATTGAAAACACCATGGATATCTATCGTCGTCAGTTCCAAAACCTCGATAAGATGATGAGTTCACTGAACAGCACAAGCAGTTCATTAGGCAGACTTTTAGGTTAACCGCATGTATCAACGTAAAGCTAATCAAGCCTATCAGCAGGTCAGTTTGGAGAGTGAAATCGCCAATGCGACCCCGTATCAACTGATCCAAATCCTGTTTAAAGGGGCCTTAAGTGCCCTTAAACGGGGGGAGATTTTTATGGAGCAGGGAAACATTGCTGAAAAGGGTAAAGAAATCTCAAAAGCAATCGACATCATTGACACGGGATTAAAACAATCGCTAAATTACGAGGCTGGTGGCGAACTTGCTGAAAATTTAGCGAGTTTGTATGAATACATGACGCGGCAATTGCTCCGCGCCAACATAGAAAACAACGTGACTTATGTCCAAGAAGTTTACCAATTACTCTCCGATATCGCCTCTGCATGGCAACAAATCGGTGCAAATGTGGATGAAAGATAACCAGGTGGACAATAAAAATCCTCTCTATTTACTTGAAATATATCGTAATGTCTTAATATTAAGTGAAAACTTAGTTTCGCTCGCACAATCAGGGGAATGGGAGTCATTAATCTCCCGAGAAACTGAATATGTCCTTGCCGTTGAGAATTTAACGGCTCTGACTCAAGAATATGAGCAGGAACAACCTATTACTGACGACTTTGTTCAGTTACTACACCAGATCATTGAAAACGAACGAGTGACAAAAGAACACTTACAAAATCATCTGAATTTTTTAAGTAAAGAAATCAAACAGCTCGACCAACAAAAGGTATTGAATAATAGCTACGGCCAATTTGATCAACCCGATGCTCCAAGGGTTATTAAACCTCTCGAGTAAACGGTAAAGTGTCAGGCAGTTCACCTGACGCTTAACTTAATAGGACAACTCAATTGGCACAAAGAACACAATAGCAGCTCCCCGAATCACACTTGTTGGGTCTCGGGAAGCCGTAAAATAGACGGGAAATGCTGTTACTTTAATTTTTACTGCTGTTTTAATCTTTGCTGTTTTTTAAGTTTTTTCAACAACATATTGCGCTTTAACGTGGATAAGTGGTCGATGAACACTTTACCGTTTAAATGGTCAATTTCATGTTGCATGACAATCGCTAAAAACTCGTCACTGTCGACAACAAACTCCTTGCCGTCACGGTCAAACGCCTTCACCTTCACACGCAAAAAGCGTGGCACATCCGCATAAACATCCGGTACGGATAAACACCCCTCTTGATAGCTTGTCTCCCCTTCGCTCTCAATAATTTCAGGGTTGATAAATACCATTGGCTCATTACGTTCTTCTGAAATATCAATCACCATAATGGCTTTGGTTTCGGCGATTTGCGTTGCCGCCAGCCCGATACCATTATCAGTGCTGTACATGGTTTCAATTAAGTCATCGACCAATGTTTGTACTGCTGCGAAATCCGTAACGGGACTGCACTGAATACGCAATCTTTCATCTGGAATTTCAATAATTTCTCTTACTGCCATAGCTAAAATCCTGTTGATTCAATTACTTTTACTCAAGCCCATGCTCTTTCATACAAATTTATGTATTAAAGTATCGTCCTTTTTTTACCCACAAAAGATGCAAAAAATGGCAAAGTGGCTTGGAGATGAAAATTTCACAGAAAAATAACATGATCTAAGACAAAATACATCTGAAATCACCAGAAAATTCTCCGTATAACCCCTGTCTACAGGCAAAACCCAACACATTTTATCGAAATCGGACAATCCGCAAAAAATAGTATTTGTAAATTTTTCATGATGAACTGACCAAAATATAAGTCTGAATTAACACTGATTAGATAGCTTAGCTATAATTTTATTTCGACTTTCTATTTAATACTGTTTTTAACAGAAAAATTACATGGGATAAGCCGAGTTTTGTTTGCTGATGCCTATTTTCTTTGAATACATAACCCAACGTAAGCTTACGTTTTTAATACTTAATCATAATTATTACCTTTGCTTTGTTCGCTGTTTAATTAATGATGAAGACCTGTTCGATTTTGTTACTCACATTTCTAATCTTAATAAATGGAGTTCTTATGAAATTAAAACCGATTATTGCCGCCTTGATTGTGATGTCCACCACTGCTGCTTTTACGGCTCAAGCTAACTCAACGGCACCTGTTGCAAAGCAAGCCGTTAGCGCGAAAAAAACCAATGCCTATGAAGAAATTATGATTGATAAAGTCTGGGTAACTACTCAAGCTGTCGATCAAGATAAAAAAGAGGTGCCTGCAACAGATAAACAAGTGGCGAACTTCTTTGGGCTTGCAGAGTATTTCCCTGATGGCACGTTTAAGATGCTAACCCTTGAGGGGGCGCCTAAAATGCAAGGTGATTGGTCATTCAGCGAAGATGGTAAAACCCGTTCATTAACGGCCAAAGATGACAAAGGTGAAGTCCTGTTCACGCGTGTGGTTGAAAACGTGACTGTGACACCGGAAGAGTATACTTACCGCATCTACCCATCACAGGATGATAAAACCAAATATTTTGATATCGTCCATAAAGTGAAAAAATAGTTTATACCATGATTGGGGAATGTATTTAATATTCCCCTTTTTCTAAATTATTAGCCTAGTAAAAATTAATCTTTAAATTGCTTTAAAACATCTAAGCATTACACTTTATTCCCCTCATCAATCCCATTGTATTAATCTTCATCCAACACGATTTTCCCGAGTTAATTAAAAACAAAAACGGATTTTATTTTTTAAAACATCCAAATTATTATTTCAACGTTTTTTCTTAAGAATAATTTACCTCAATTATTCCTTTATGATTTTTATTCGTTATATGGAAATTTCGTTATGAAAAATAAATTACTATTAAGTACTTTAAGTATGGTGATCCTCACGTCCTTATCTTCTCAATCCCTTGCTTTAACTGGTTATCAAGATGCGATTAATGCACCTTATGATTATCCAGAACACCGGCATGAAGATAATCGAAATATCATCGATATTCAAAAAGCTAAAATAAAAAAATATGCCAATATCGTTGAGGAAATGGCCCCTATCATTGACATCAGCACCTTTGCTGCAGAAAGCTTATCGCCAATGATGCAACAGTCAGCACCACAAACACCAAGTCGTTCACCTACCTCAACATTACCCGGCTCTACCCCTCCATCTCCTCCCTACTCTCACGCTGGCTCGCCAATTGGCCAATTATACTATCCACCAATATCGCCGGATAATAATCCACCCATATTCTTACAAAGCAACTCAAATTCTCTCGATGAAAGAGTTAGAAATAACACTGATGACATTAATATGTTAAATATATCAATTTCTGATTTAAATAATACTAGTAGCATCAATGAAAAAATAAACTTTGAAAATCAAATGAAAACACTTGATTCTATTAAGGAATTAGAAAATTCCGTCTCTGTACTTGAGGGGAATATTAAAAACAATGAAATAAAAATCAAAAAATATACTGACAAAGAATTATTTAATAGTGAAGTGGTTATTAACTCTCTAATTAATGATGTCAGTGAAAAAAACCTTGAAGAAACCAAACGACTTAATGCAGAAATAAAGAAACTAGATAAACAAGACAAATTACATACTCAACACTTTAAGCAAATTGATTCTAGATTTGAAAGAATGGAAAGTAAAATCAACCAAACTGCTCGTGATGCCAATGCAGGTATTGCCTCTGTTGCTGCAATGAGCAATATTCCCTATATTACCGGCAACCGTTTTAGTATGGGTTTAGGCGCAGGTAACTTTAAGAATGGTAAAGCCGTTGCCGCAGGAGCTCAATATCAAATCAAACAAAATTTAAACGTTCGTAGCTCTATTTCTTGGAATAATTCTGATAGCGCAGTTATTGGTGCAGGTATTGCTTACGGTTGGTAATTTCCATCCAATAATTATCTTTATTCTTCTTGCCATATTTATTAGCATCAATGTAAATTGATGCTAATTTTTATTTAACGATTAATTATCAATATATCCATTCAATTTTCTAAAATTGATTTCAAATCATCCATAACACTTTTAACTTATACATTATGTCTTTCCTCCACAATAATTATCCATCATTTAATTGCAACAATTAAAATCCCTCTATACAATGCTCAGCTTTCTCAAAGTTGTTATCTTAACTTATTCATGAAGTACGCATTGTGAAACTACTTTTTTCTCTATCATTAACGACTGCAATTCTTTCTGGGTTATGGGCATGGGTTGCTGATCTCTTTGGCTTGATCAGTTGGGCGGGCTTTTTAGGCTGCACGGCTTATTTTGCTTATCCCAAAGAAGGGATAAAGGGATTGCTTGTCACTGCACTGACGGCTTTAAGTGGTGTTGTTTGGGGATTAGTCATTATTCATAGCGATAAACTCACCCATGACCTACCTAATTTTGCAGGCTACTTTGTGACCACGATTATCGCTTTTATCATGTGCTTTCAAGCCCAAAAATCGTGGTTGGCCTATATTCCTGGAACCTTTATCGGTGCCTGTGCAACCTTTGCAGCGCAAGGTAATTGGCAACTGACTATCCCGTCGCTTATTGTCGGCGTTTTATTTGGCTACGCAATGAAACAAAGTGGTCTCTGGTTAGTCAAAAAACTGGATAGCACTTCCTGATGTATAAAATAAATATATTTTTATATCAGGAAGATCTAAGAGAATTATAAAAATGAGGGTATTGATTACCCTCTAGCTATCAAAACAACTGACTTTTTATTTATAGGCTATTGAAGCACCTGCAATTTTATTGAGTTCACAACGCGTTATTTTAATATTTGAATTTGATAAATATGCAGTGTTCATCAGCTGGAACATTGCTCTACCATACTCGTTCCCAACCGATTCCAATATAGATATTTCTTTTGTGTCCGAATCACCATCACGTAGAGTTATTGTGAAAAATGCTCTTTTGTTAAATACATCTTGTTCACCTAATGTGATAGTCGAAATTCTTTTTTCTTTATTGATGTAGGTATTACAATTATCTGAAAATGCCCTATTAATATTAATTTTTTCCGCCATGGAAAAACTTGAGAACAACATACAACTTAGTAAAATTATTTTTTTATTCATTGCATAAACCTTATTTAGAAAAATTATTTATCAAATGATTCACACATCCTGTTGAATAAGAAAAAATAGTATGAACTGATAAATCAGGAAGAATAGCCATATACACAAAACCATCATCGTCGTAACTCAGGTTACAAAGAAAATAATCATTAGTTTTATATTTGTATCCAGATGCTGTTTCTATCTCAACAGTCCAGTAATCAAAGTGGGATAAAAAGCCTGTTTCATATGGAAATGAATATCCCAATTTAGTTGTGTTCATATTTTTTAGGTTACTGTAATCAGCAGTAATATGAAGCATGCTATGAGGATAATCTGTAGAATGTGTGACACTAACAGATTGTAGCTCCTGTAAAGAGCAGTTCATCACATAAAAATAACCAGTATGGTTAGTTGAAATCGCTTTTTCTATTACGTTATCCATTTATCTCCAATCTTTATTGAAAAATTAACTATGACAACCACCTGAATTCGAAAATTTTATAAGCAATTTAAAATTCTTAACTATATTAATAATCACAATACCATTATCCCAATGCCGGATATTACAGGCTTGTTTTCTATAAGATATGATTTTTCCTGTTGATATTTTAAAATCAACATCCCAATAGTCCGTATGACTCCACGCCATTACAGTGTACGTAAATTCACATCCAGACTCTGCCATTTCTAAATGCTCTAGCTTGTTAATTCGTTGTGTCGTTTTATTTCCTTTCAACCCAGAATAATAACTTACGATAATAGAATTAATGGTTTCACCACTACTATTTAATATAAAGAACGCACCTTTTTTAATAACACTTTCATAATCTCCTTTGTTAATAACATTATCTCGGCTATGACTTTCATCAATATTATTATTCATAATATACCCACTATTATTGAGCTCACAAAATAAACACTAATTTAGTGTATTACCCATTCACCCTACATGAGTAAGAAATTATTAGATTTAAAATGGTAAAGGGGAATAATAATAGATTAACTTATTTATTGATGCCTACTTCGCAATTTAAAAACAAATAAAAAACGCAGGCATTGCCTGCGTTTCGTATCAATACATAAATATTAAAGAATGATAATCACACTGGCATTGACATAATCTCTTGGTACGCTGCCACCAGCTTATTACGCACCTGAATGCCCATTTGTAGGCTCAAGCTGGCTTTTTGCATATCGACCATCACATCATTTAATGAAACATCAGGCTTACCTAGGGTGAAATCCTGTACTTTTTGTGCAGATTGCACGCGAGTTTCATTGATTTGGTTCACGGAGGCCACTAAGTGATCAGCAAAACCCACCGGCTCTACAACGGGTTTGGTGTTATGTGCCGCTTGAGTCGCCATCACATTTAGTTGGGAAACCACCCCTTCAATCGCTTGAATCGTCATTCTGTTCTCTTCAGTTAATCTCGGTTGAACGGTAAATTGAGCAAAAAATTGCCGTCACGAATTTTAGTTTGCCTACCCTACCACACCGTTTTTTACTTGAAGCCGATAAATAACACCAAAATTATAGGCTGATTCCGTCATTAGATTGCATCAAGACAATAAATAATAGCAGCGTAAAAAAATGAGGTTACGAAGAGGGAAATAAGATTGTTTCACCAAACGTATATTCATCCGTTTAGTTTGCATAGCAGGGAATATTTATGAGTACCGCATCTAAAGATACGGGGGAGGCCAAAAAAGGTTTTGCCTCACTGATCGAAAGCATCAAAGCCGACCCGAAAATACCGTTAATTATTGCCGGTGCTGCTGCGATATCTATTATTGTCGCCCTGCTCCTCTGGTTCCGTAGCCCTGACTATCGCGTGCTGCTGAGTAACCTTAGCGCAAAAGATGGTGGCGATATTGTCGGTCAATTGACCCAGATGAACGTCCCTTATCAAATCGCGGATAACGGCAGCGCTATTCTTGTGCCTGCTGATAAAGTCCATGAATTACGTTTGAAACTGGCGCAATCAGGTCTACCGAAAGGCGGAAATACCGGTTTTGAACTGCTTGATAAAGAACAATTTGGTATCAGCCAATTTAGCGAGCAAATCAACTATCAGCGCGCCCTTGAAGGTGAGCTTTCTCGTACCATCGAATCCCTCAGCCCAGTTCAAAGCGCTCGAGTCCATTTGGCTATCCCTAAACCAACCTTATTCGTCCGCGAACAAAAACTGCCGACCGCCTCGGTCACTGTCGGTTTATTGCCGGGCAGAATGTTAGATGAAGGGCAAATTAGCGCTATCGTCCACATGGTTTCAAGCAGCGTGACAGGCTTAACCGCCGCCAACGTGATCATTGTCGACCAAACGGGTCGCCTACTCACCAATAACGACAATAGCCAACAATCTGCCAATAGCGCACAAATCAAAATGACCAAAGAGATGGAAGCCCATCTTAAAGAGCGCATTGAAGATATTCTGTCGCCATTAGTCGGTCGTGCCAATATTCACGCGCAAGTCACTGCGCAGATGGATTTTTCAAAAGTTGAGCAGACTTCTGAAGAGTACAAGCCAAACCAAACCCCTGATGCGGCTGCGGTTCGTTCTCGCCAGAACAGCGAAAGTCTGCAAAACAGTAACGGTGGCCCAAGTGGCGTACCGGGCGCATTATCGAACCAACCAGTAAGCGCACCGAGCGCACCGATTGATGCTAATAAAGAAAGCACCGATGGGAAAACTGCCGGGAATAACCGTAATGGCACCCTCAATACCCAGCGTGATGAAACCACAAACTACGAAGTGGATCGCAAAATCAGTCACACACAGCGCCAAATTGGTGTCGTTGATCGACTGTCTGTTGCGGTGATCGTCAATTACCAATCCCAAGAAGGTGAGAAAGGCCCAGAAATGAAGCCGCTCCCACCAGAAATGTTGCAACAAATTGATGCATTAACCCGTGAAGCGATGGGCTATTCCGCGCAGCGTGGCGACTCCATCAACATTACGAACTCCTTATTTACTGACGATACGCCAGTGGTTGAAGAGCCTTCGTTGTTGAATAACCCGCAAGTGATTGGCCAAGCGTTAGATTACGGCAAAATCTTGCTGATCGCGTTGATTGCTTGGTTTATGTGGCGCTTCGGTATCAAACCTCAGTGGGTGAAATACCGTAAAACCCAACAAGCGCAAATTGATGCGGAAATCTCTATTGCTAATGCATCTCAAGTTAAAGCGCCGTTCGTGGTGGAAGAAGAAATTAGTGAAGATATGGACGAGAAAACCCGTCGCCGTCTTACTCGTCAACGTGTTAGCGCTGAAATTCAAAGCCAGCGTATTCGTGAAATGGCAGAGAAAGACCCACAAGTCGTGGCAATGGTTATCCGTCAGTGGTTAGGAAAATCCCAATGAATTTAACTGGAACAGAAAAAAGCGCCGTAATGTTGATGACACTCGGCGAAGATCAGGCAGCGGAAGTGTTTAAGCACCTGAATCCCAAAGAAGTTCAGCAGTTGAGTATGGCGGTGTCCAACATGCGCCAAATCTCCAACAACGAACTGGCGGAAGTGCTCACCGAGTTTGAAGAGTCGGCAATTCAGTTTGCCGCCTTAAATATCAACACCAACGACTACCTGCGTTCGGTATTGGTCAAAGCGCTTGGGGAAGAACGTGCTGCCAGCCTTTTGGAAGATATTTTCGAGAAGCAAGAGACTACCTCTGGTATCGAAAGCCTCAACTATATGGAGCCACAAACGGTTGCCGATATTATTCGCGACGAACATCCACAGATCATCGCTACAATTTTGGTTCACTTAAAACGCAACTTAGCGGCCGATGTTTTAGAGCTGTTCGAAGAACGCCAACGTAACGACATAATGCTGCGTATCGCAACATTTGGTGGCGTTCAGCCAGCTGCATTAGCTGAACTGACCGAAGTTCTAAATAACCTGCTAGACGGTCAGAACCTCAAGCGCAGCAAAATGGGTGGCATAAGAACCGCGGCAGAAATTATCAACCTGATGAAAAATCAGCAAGAAGAAAGCGTTATCGATGCCATGCGTGATTACGATGGTGAGCTGGCTCAGCGCATTATCGACGAAATGTTCCTGTTCGAAAACCTTATCGAAGTGGACAACCGCAGCATTCAGCGCATTCTGCAAGACGTTTCTACCGACTCGCTGGTTATTGCCCTCAAAGGCAGCAACCAAGCTCTGCGCGACCATTTCCTCAACAATATGGCAGCGCGTGCAGCCGAGATTGTTCGCGACGATCTGGAATCTCGAGCGCCAGTTCGTATGTCACAAGTGGAAACCGAGCAGAAGGCTATTCTAATGATTGTTCGCCGCTTAATGGAGAAAGGCGAGATCGCGATTGGTGGTGGAGACGACGTGTATGTCTAATACATCCAAAAATAATCAGCAATGGCAACCTTGGCAGTTACGGGAACTTAATCAATGGGATTTGAATTCATCGGCTATCCCGCCGTTGAATGATGTTCCTGAACCGAACACGCCAAAAGTCCCCTGCTTAGAGCCAAAAGAAGTGCTCGAGCAGATCAACCTGCTGGATAACATCAAAGAGGATGCCCAGAAAACGGGCTTCCAACAAGGCTTTGAAAAAGGTCAAAAAGAGGGTTATCAAGCCGGTTTTACCGAAGGTTTACGTTCTGGTGAGCAGCAAGGGAGCGAGCAGGCCCTCGCCCTTCAGCAACCGGTGATTGAAACGTGGCAGAAACTGTTATCAGAATTTCACTATTCGCTGGATACCTTTGACACGGTAGTTACTACCAAATTGCTGCAAATCGCGCTAACCGCCGCGAAGCAAGTGTTGGGGCAATCAACTGTGTGCGATGGTACCGCGCTGTTAGAAGAAATTAGCCATTTAATGCAACAAAAACCAATATTTGCGAGCCAGCCTGAACTGCATGTGAACCCGAATCATGTGGCGCTTATCGAACAACACTTAGGCTCATTGTTAGACTTGAATGGCTGGCGCTTAGTCGCCGACCCAAGCCTGCATATGGGTGGCTGTCGCGTGGTCGCTGAAGATGGTGAAATTGATATGACGGTCGCCACTCGCTGGCAAGAATTATGCCGTCTATATGCACCGGAGAGCTTGTCATGACTGCGAGACTCGGCCGTTGGATAGCGTCTCTCGATGACTTAGAGTCACGCATGAAAGGCATTCCGATGGTACGCCGCTATGGACGTTTGACCAAAATTACAGGTCTCGTGATGGAAGCCGAAGGCATTAAAATGCCTTTAGGCGCCACCTGCTATATCGAACGCATTATTAATGGTGGCACTGACGAAGTTGTCTGCGAAGTGGTTGGCTTTAACGGACCTCGCATGTTGTTGATGCCGCTCTCCGACCTCGAAGGTATTTCGCCGGGTGCGCGCGTGTATGCGCAAACGTCTGGAGAAGACGGACAAACGAGTCGCCTGCTGCCACTTGGTAATGAACTACTTGGGCGCGTATTAGATGCCCAAGGGACTCCGCTTGATGGCAAAGGACCACTGGAAACCAAACAACGTGCGCCGTTGATCACGCCGTCCATCAACCCGCTGGAGCGTACGCCAATCCACGATATTTTAGATGTGGGCGTGCGAGCGATTAACTCGCTGCTAACTGTCGGTCGCGGCCAACGTATGGGACTGTTTGCAGGTTCCGGCGTCGGTAAAAGCGTCTTACTCGGCATGATGGCGCGCTTCACTCAAGCGGACATTATTGTCGTCGGGCTGATCGGTGAGCGTGGGCGCGAAGTTAAAGACTTTATTGAAAATATCTTAGGTGCCGAAGGGTTACGCCGAGCCGTTGTCGTCGCCGCGCCTGCAGATGTTTCGCCGTTACTACGGATGCAAGGGGCATCTTACGCTACCCGTATTGCGGAATATTTCCGTGACCAAGGCAAAAGCGTATTGCTGATCATGGATTCACTCACACGCTACAGTATGGCACAGCGTGAAATTGCGCTTGCCGTTGGTGAACCCCCAGCAACCAAAGGCTATCCACCGTCCGTTTTTGCGAAATTACCTGCCCTCGTTGAGCGTGCGGGTAATGGGAAAAACGGCGGCTCGATTACCGCCTTTTATACCGTGTTGACTGAAGGGGATGACCAACAAGACCCAATTGCAGACTCCGCGCGCGCTATTTTAGATGGACACATTGTTCTGTCACGTTCATTGGCAGAATCTGGGCACTACCCTGCCATTGATATTGAAGCCTCCATTAGCCGTGCCATGACGGAGCTTATCGCCAAAGAACATTATCGTAAGATCCAGCGTTTTAAACAGCTCACATCCAGCTATCAACGCAACCGTGACCTAATTAACGTCGGCGCTTACGCAATGGGTAGCGATCCGATGCTCGATACCGCAATTCAGTATTACCCAAGAATGTCGAAGTTTTTACAGCAAGATATTGATGAACGTTGTGATTATCAAACCGCTTGTGAACAACTGGCTCATGTTGTTCCCAATGAATAACGAGGAATGCGATGTCCAATAGTCATGCATTAGCGACCTTACTGAGCTTAGCAGAAGATGCCTCAGAGGAAGCGGCTAAAGTCCTTGCTCAAGTTCGCCAAACGCACACGCAAATGGCGGAGCAGTTGCACATGTTGGAAAACTATCAGTCGGAATATCGACAGAAATTAAACCAAACATTGCACACGGGTATGGACTCGGACAAATGGCAGAACTATCAGCAATTTCTTGTGACTTTGGAACTGACTATCGAGCAGCAACAACAGCAATTAACGCTCTGGGAACAGCGCGTCAGTGACGCCAATCGTCATTGGCAAGAAAAACAGCAACGCGTCAATGCGTTCGATACCCTGATCCAGCGTGCAGAACACACTCAAAACCAACGTCAAAATCGCTTAGAGCAAAAGCAGATGGATGAATTTGCTCAACGCGCGACTTTACGGAGAACCCAATAAATGGACGTCAATGCAAACCTGTTGCCGGTTACCCCTGCCGCTAACACCGCGAAGGAACAGCCGCGAGACAAGCAAATTGATGAAAACCAAGCGCCTGCCGTCCCTTTTCAGGCCATGCTTGAAAACCAGCAATCACCAGAAAAAAACGGCGATAGCGCCCCTGCGCTCAATGGCAGTGCTAACGAAACACCTTTGAACCAACAGATCAGTGAGCAAAAACAATCTGATGCAGCCACAGCCAACTCAGAAAAATCCACTGACGCACCATTAGCAACGGACAAAATCGCAACCACAGAAAATCAGTTAGCTGAAAAAGAATCCATTCAAAATCAGTTAGCTCAAAAACAACAAGCTGAAAATACCTTAGCACAGCTGAATTTCCGTCGTGATCTTAATGCACAATCACCACTGCAAGCGGAGCTATTAACAGGTAAACAAGGCGATGAACAAGCCTTAATCAGCCAATTAAAACAAGCCATGGATGAGCGTATTCAAGCGGCTGCTAACCCGCAAACCAGCACGGAGAAACCCTCTGCAACTCCGTTCACACAAACGCTGCAACAACTGACGGATGTGGCACGTAACGTAACGCCATTTGATGATAAAACCTTGGCTGGCGCACAATTACAGCTCGCCGGGGAAGCCGAAGAACCGACGCTCGCTTTAATGGGCAAAAAAGAAGTCGGTGAACGTCGCGATCAGGCGTTATTTGCATTGGACAATCCACGCGCAATCCCAACGAAAGATCTGAATCAAGATGCGATGTCGCTCGGTAAAAAAGCGCCGGGCACAGAATCATTGTCACAAATCGCCAGTGCGACGGCTGAAAATACCCAGAATCTGCAAAACAGCGCTAAAGGGGCTTTTAGTGTTCAAGCTGAAAGTGGCGCATTTAGCAATACCGCAACACCGACGGTAACCCATGTTGCAGGCATTATGGCAACACCATCTGCCACACCAATGCCAACAGCAACACCTGCGATGCCAACGCCAACCATGAACTTTGCTACGCCGTTTGGTACTGAAGCTTGGCAGCAACAACTTAGCCAGCAAATGCTGTTTTTCTCTCGCCAAGGGGTTTCTCAAGCGCAAATTCGCTTACATCCTGAAGAGTTAGGTTCTCTCAATGTGCATTTGCGTATCGAAGATAATCAAGCCGTGATGCACTTTGTTTCTCCACATAGCCATGTTCGTGCTGCGATGGAAAGCATGATGCCAGTCCTGCGTAGTGCGCTGCAGGAAAGTGGTATTCATTTGGCCCAAGGCTCAGTGGGGCAAGATAACTTTAGCGGTCAATCAAACGCTGATCAGCAATCTCGCCAACATGATGGGCAAATTCAGCCGACCCATTCATCAATGGGCGCGGTTGGTATCAGTGAATCTCATGCCAGCGTGAGTGGGGTTAAATTGCCAACACATCAAGGTGGAATTAATACCTTTGCCTAAGAAATAATCTAATGGCGGTAATTTCAGGTCTAAAGCGTCGAGTTACCGCCTTTTTGTTTCGTTTTTCACTCCTTTAACTCTTCCCAATCTAGGGATAATGCTAGAGATCATAAAGTATAAAACTCCGTATGGGTTTGGCATTTACAACAGGAATTTTGCAACATGTCGTCTTCACGCAATCAATCTAAACGTTCGAACAAAGGGGTAATTTTGCTATTTGCCCTCATTGCCTTAGCCGGTGCAGGTTTCGGTGGTTACAGCTGGTGGACGACAAAACAAGAGGCGCAGGAGACTGTGAATGGGGAAGAAAAACGCCCAAATATGCCTCAACCGATTTTTATGGAGTTAGAACCGTTTACCGTTAACCTGCCAGGGGTAAACAATGCGGCAGATCGCGTGCTCTATATCCACATCACCTTACGTCTAGCGAATGAAAAGTCGCGTAAGCAACTTCATGAATACCTACCAGAAGTGCGTAGTCGCCTACTGTTATTGCTGTCAGAACAGCAATCTAAAAACATGGGTACTAACGAGGGTAAGTTGCAATTAATGAAAGATATTAAGGGGACACTTACCCCTACCCTGATCCCAGGTGATACTGATCAGGATATTTCAGACGTGTTATTTACTACTTTTATTCTGCGGTAAGACCCATGAGCGATAATATTTTATCTCAGGCTGAAATTGATGCGCTACTCAATGATGATGCGCCATCAAGCAACCAGCCATCAACGGATCTCCAAGACAAAGACAACGTTCGCCCTTATGACCCGAATACCCAACGTCGGGTATTTCGCGAACGTATGCAGTCCTTGGAAATTATTAATGAGCGTTTTGCCCGTCAGTTCCGTATGGGGTTGTTTAACATGTTGCGCCGTAGCCCAGATATCACGGTTGGCGCCATTAAAATCGAACCTTATCATGAATTTGCGCGTAACTTGCCAGTTCCAACCAACCTGAACTTGATCCACATGCCACCGCTTCGCGGTACCGCACTGTTCACTTTCGAACCTGCGTTAGTGTACATCGCCGTGGATAACCTGTTCGGGGGAGATGGTCGATTCCCTGTTCGTTCAGAAGGCAAAGAATTTACCAATACAGAACAACGTATTATCAACCGTATGCTGAAGCTGGCTTTAGGCGCTTATCGTGATGCGTGGAAGCCGATTGCGGACGTTGAAGTCGAGTATGTGCGTTCTGAAATCCAAGTTAAATTCACCAACATCACCACTTCCCCGAACGATATCGTGGTTACCACCCCGTTCTTAGTGGAAATTGGTAATACCGTTGGTGAATTCAGTATCTGTATCCCTATTGCCATGATTGAGCCATTGCGTGAGCGGTTAATTAACCCACCAATGGAGCAAGGGCATCAAGAAAATGAAGCGTGGGTAACTAACTTAGTCACGCAAGTAAAACGTTCAGAACTTGAACTGATTGCCAATTTGGTTGAGATCCCGCTGCGTATTTCTCGCTTACTGCAACTGCAAAAAGGGGATGTGCTCCCTATCGAGAAACCTGACCGTCTTATCGTCAATGTTGATGGCGTACCTGTATTAACCAGTCAATACGGTACCCAAAACGGCCAGTATGCGCTGCGTGTGGAACATTTGATTAATCCTGTTTTAAACACTCTAGATGAGGAAAGTACCAATGAGTGAGGCGAAGAATTCTCTTGATGCATCAACCAACCACAATGAAGAGGATCTGTGGGCTGAGGCGCTGGAACAGCAAAAACAAGCGGAATCCGCCTCCGCAGGTATGCAAAATTTCGATAATTTCGACGGACAAAACCCATTAAATCAGTTATCTGATGTCGATATGATCATGGATATTCCTGTTCGCCTATCGGTGGAACTGGGTCGCACCAAAATGACGATTAAAAAATTACTGAGCCTGTCTCAAGGCTCTGTGGTTTCTTTAGATGGCTTAGCCGGTGAGCCGCTGGATATCCTGATCAACGGTTATTTGATTGCCCAAGGCGAAGTGGTCGTGGTGTCTGACAATTATGGTATTCGTATCACTGACATCATCACGCCATCAGAACGTATGCGTCGCTTGAGCCGCTAGAAATGCCTGACGAAACAGCGGTATCTTTGCAAACCGAGGTGTCCTTGCAGACACCACCTTCACAGATTGATTCGGCGCACACTCAAAAGCCTTTTTTGACCAGCACCGTCAACAGCGAAGGTAACTCCGCACAAGCTATCAACCAAAATGATAGCTTAGCGCAGATTTCAGGGGCACTTGGTGGGATCATTTTACTGATCTTACTAGGTGCGTGGCTGTTTAAGACATTTGGATTTGGACGTAATCCGCTTGTTAAGCAGCAACTGATTAATGTGAAAGGTCGTTGTACTCTCGGTGGCAAAGAGCGTGTTGTCGTGGTGGAAGTGAATAACGAATATTTAGTGCTGGGCGTCACATCACAATCCGTGAATTTGCTTCACCAGTACCCTGCACCACTAGAAAACGATGTAGTGAACTTTGCCTCTGAACCGTTAACGTTTCAGTCGATTTTCAAGAAAAAACAGGATGCTGCTAACGCTGTGGCACCTGAAAAACAGTAACCGGAAGCGCCCATGTCACCTTTAAAACCTGCTGCCATTATCAGCGCTCTGTTACTTGCTCTGCCACAATCTGCCTCTGCGGCATTGCCTGCCGTGATCAGCCATACATTAGCCGATGGTGGTCAATCTTGGTCGTTACCCGTTCAAACTTTACTGTTTTTAACCTTGCTGGGTTTTATCCCCGCAATGTTGCTGATGATGACCAGTTTTACCCGTATTATCATCGTATTAGGGTTACTCCGTAACGCCCTTGGTACGCCGTCTGCGCCACCAAACCAAGTCTTACTGGGCTTAGCTTTATTTCTCACATTCTTTGTGATGTCCCCGGTTGCCGATCAGGTTTATCGCGAGGCGTATCAGCCTTTTAGCGAAGATAAAATTAGCCTAGAAACTGCATTAGAAAAAGGCACTGCGCCACTGCGTACCTTTATGCTAGGGCAAACCCGTGAATCTGATTTAGCGCTCTTTGCCCGCATCGCCAAAGTAGGTGATATCCAGGAAGCCAAAGATGTGCCGATGCGTATTTTAATTCCGGCATTTATTACCAGTGAATTAAAAACCGCGTTCCAGATTGGTTTTACTATATTTATCCCATTTTTGATTATCGACTTAGTCGTTGCCAGCGTATTGATGGCGCTGGGGATGATGATGGTGCCACCAGCGACAGTTTCATTACCGTTTAAGCTAATGCTATTTGTGTTAGTCGATGGCTGGCAGTTGCTACTCGGTTCCCTTTCCCAAAGCTTTTTTAATTAGGAGCACACATGACACCAGAATCAGTAATGGCAATGGGAACGGAAGCGATGAAAATCGCATTGATGCTGGCGGCGCCTTTGCTGTTAGCTGCACTGGCCGCGGGTCTAATTATCAGCTTGCTGCAAGCGGCTACCCAAGTGAACGAAATGACGTTGTCGTTTATTCCTAAGATTTTATCGGTGATTTCAGTGTTAATCATCGCGGGGCCATGGATGCTAAACCTGCTTACGGACTATATCCGCACGTTATTCAGTAATTTACCGTTTATTATTGGCTAGCCATGTTAACCATCACCAGCGAAACCCTCACGCTATGGTTAAGCCAAGGTTTCTATCCTTTTGTTCGCCTATTAGCCCTGTTTGGTACCGCCCCATTTTTTAATGAAAAACAGGCTATCAGTAAGGTACGTATCGCCCTCGCCTTTTTTACCGTTTTAGTCATTTCCCCACAATTACCTATCGCAACTATCCCTCTATTTTCAGCTATGGGATTATGGGTCTGTGTTCAACAAATTGTGATTGGCGCTGCCATGGGATTGACCATGCAGATGGCGTTTGCCGCGGTACGTCATGCGGGGGAAGTGATTGGTTTACAGATGGGATTGTCATTCGCGACGTTCTTTGACCCGACTGGCGGCCCCAATATGCCGATCCTCGGACGAATTTTAAATCTAATCACGTTGCTGCTGTTTTTGTCGTTCGATGGGCATTTGTGGCTGATTTATATTCTGACGAACTCGTTTGAGCTGATCCCTATCCAAACCGCGCCCCTGCACCGCGATGGTTTTTGGGTGTTTTTACAGTTTGCCAATACCATTTTTATCAATGGGTTAATGCTCGCTCTACCGTTTATTACGCTGTTTTTAATTCTCAACTTGTCCCTCGGTATTCTAAACCGAATGACGCCGCAGTTATCCGTGTTTGTGGTGGGTTTCCCTCTCACATTAACTATTGGTATCAGCATGTTGGGGCTGATTATTTCTATCCTACCGCGCTATACAGAACGCCTGATTCATCAAGCGTTTGAGCAGCTGTCGTTAATGTTTAATTTGTGGGTTTGATCTAACCATCTCAAGCGACATATTACTTCGCTCTTCTATTTCATAAGTACTGCGACATTCTGGATCTTTTATCCATTCACTATGCAACTCTGCATAAGCTTTTATTCTGCCTCTCAAATATTATGGTGAAGAATAGGCAAGCCACTTGCTCTATTAATCTATTGTTTATTAATCAATTTATTAAAAAGTCAGACCCATTGACCTTAAAAGAGAAAAACGAAATGTGGGGTTGGAATGAAAAAAATCGTGCAAGAAAAATCAGAGAGGAAAATTGGAAAGACGTATGAAAAACACTAAGAAGAAAACCCGCACCCGATACACATGCCACTGCTACAGGGTGCGGTAAAAATCAATTAACGGCCGCCAAATAATGACATGCTGTTCAGATCTTTGAAAATATCTTGAGAAGCTTGGAACATCGCCTTCTCTTTATAATAATCCGTTGTAGTCGCTGTCCAGTTCGTCTCTAACAACTCACTTTTACGCGCCGCATTCTGAATAGAACGGGTATCCGCTAAGAAATCAAGTTTATCAATCTCTTGCAGCTGTAAACCTTGTTTCGCTTCGATATTGGAGATTTGATCCAATGCCGCTTTAATGCCACGGTTAGCCGTGTCCATACCCGCTTGCGCTCTGTCTAAATCTGCTTGCGGTGCATTTTCTTGTGGAATGCCCAGCGCTTTGATGCCTTCGTTCAATGCTTTAAATACATTGACCATACCCGCACCATCGGTTTCAAACACTTGGGCGCCCGTGAAATAGGTAGTCATTTCACGTTCACTCGCGACGTTCTGAGTGATTGGCTTATCGCCACCGTGGTACAGCACTTCGCCGGCAGCATCAATTTCAAATGGTGGCTTATCAGATTTAAAGCCCGCAAAAATATAGCGACCATTACCGTCGGTAGTGTTGCCCAGCGCAACTAATTGCTCTTTCAGGCCAGTCAGTTGCTCAGCGAGTGAATTGCGGTCTTTATCACTCAAAGCGCCTTGGTTAGAGGCCTGAATGATGGTGGTATCGATTTGCGTCGTGACATCCGTCATTTGCGTCAGGATGCTCATTTGCAACGTCATACCGGTTTTCGCAAAACCGCGGCTGGTCACATATTGTTGGTTGCGGTTTTCAGACTGGTTAATACGCACCGCTTGAGATGACGCCTGCGGGTCATCTGAAGGCTTGTTTACACGCTGCCCTGAAGCTAATTGACTACCAGCCTCCATCCAACGAGATTGAGCGCCATTCATGTCCTGTAAGCGTTGGTGGAAAATCATATTCGTACTTAAACGCATCGCTTAAATCCTTATTAAATTCTGATTAAAACCCAGTGTTTTTGATCACTCAAAACGTCATCAATTAGAACGCACGCATTAATGCATTGAATAAATCATCAACCGTCTTTAATACCTGAGCATTAGCATTAAAGAATTGCTGGATTTTTTGCATCTGAATGCTCTCTTCATTCATGTTAACCCCCGAAATTTCTTGCTCTTGGCGATAGAAACTTTCGGTCATTTTGTTCTGGGTTTCAGAATCAATTTGCGCTTGCTTAGTACGGCTTCCCACATCATTGACTAATGTTGCGTAGAAATCAGAGAACGTCGAGCCACCATCAATCAGTTTTTGATCTTGCAGCTTAACTAACTCTTTGATGTTTTCGTTGTCACCCGGGCCACCGTCTTTGCTGCCTGCTTTTGCAAACTGCGAAGACTCGGTTACCAGCGTTGACATCCCGTTAACCACACCATTCATCGGTTTAACGACGAAAGTATCCCCTTGTGCAGGAGTATTGGTCGTGATTTTGAGTTCAATACCTTCAAATTTCAGTGAGCCTGAAGTGCTAGTATCAACTTTAACGTCAACGCCATCCGGTAAACGGGTCACATTCCATTTGCCACCATCAAAACGCATTTCATAGTTTTTGCCGGTGACTTGAGAAACATCGCTGTAGCTCAAATCAAAGTCAGTTTTACCGGTATTGAAGGTGTTGCTGACCACGGAGCCTTTACCAATCGCGAAAAAGTCTTTGCCAGTTTCACCATTAGAATCAAAACCTTTTTGATGAATTTCATTAAATTTAGTCGCGAAAACTAACGCTAATTTATTGATTTTTTGATAAGCAGGGTCGAGCACTTCTTGGCGTGAACGTAAAATACCGCTCAATTCGCCGCCTTTGAACGCTTCGTCAGGGATTTCACGAACTTGGTCATTTGCCCCCACAAAACCAATGCTAAAACGGCTATCATCTTTTGAGGATGGCACCGCTTCTAAGCGGTTAGCTTTTTCGCCAGTAACCAGCGGTAACCCGTTGGCAAAGGTCACGTTATAGTTGCCGTTTTGTTCGATAACTTTAACGCCAATCAACGAGTTAACTTCGTTCACTAAGCGGTCACGCACATCCAGCAGGTCATTAGGCTCTGAACCACTGACGGAGCGCACACGTGCGATTTGTTGGTTTAATCCCGCAATTTTTTCTGCGTAGACGTTGATATCTTTCACCTTATTTTCAATTTGGCGGTTGATATCACGTTCCATCTCTTGCAGTTGTTTATCAGCTTCTTTGAATTGAGAAACTAACGCGTTGGATTGTCCTAAGAAAACGTCAAGTAGCGTTTTGTCGCTTGCATCACTGCTCGCTGTATCCAGCGCAGTAAAGAAGCTGCCGATACTACCAGACAAGTCTTCGACATTGTTTGTCAGTAGGTCATCCACTTTGTTGCAGTTTTTCACATACGCTTCGAAATCACCGCTACGCGCGCGGGATTGGCTGTATTGCGCATTAACAAATTCATCAAACTCACGGCGAACATGGCTGAAATAGGTGCCGTTACCAAAATAACCATTAGGTGTCATCGTACCGGGATTCTCCCCGAAAACAGCACTTTGGCGGTGATAGTAACCTACGCCAGCGTTCGCTAAGTTGTTAGAAATAACACTTAACCCGCCTTGCGCAGCGTTCACACCACTGAGCGCATTATTCATTACATTGTTCAGCATAAGCTTTTCCTATTCTTGGGACTGAGCGCTTTGATTGGCTGACTCAATCTCAGCGCTAGCCACTCAAAATTTTTCACTTATTTATTTATCGGAAAATTGGCGCAAATGTTTAGCGCAAACTTTGATTTATTGCGACGCTTTAAAAGATATCGTTTAAGTCGATGTTATAAGCTTGAATCGCCCGTGATGCCGAGGTATTCGCCACACTGCCCGAACCACGAATCTGGTTAATTAACGTGATCAATTTGTCTGAATATCCAGGGTCAGTCGCGTACCCGGCTTTATGGAGGCGACGTGCGGCAATTTCAGGGGTTGCGGCGTGTTTAACGTCTTTATAGCGAGGATTCTCCGTTAACAGGCTGATATAGTCGGAAATCGCCTCTTCATAGGAGCCATACACACGGAAATCATCACGCATTTTGATGGTTTTACCGTTGATCACTTCCGTAGTCATAATATTTGTGACCGGTCCTTGCCAATTTTTACCGGCTTTAATACCAAATAAGTTGTGGCTGGTTTTGCCTTCTGCTGTCAGAATCTCTCGTTTTCCCCAACCACTTTCTAATGCCGCTTGCGCCAAAATTAAGAAATGGGAAATACCGCTTTTTTCACTGGCATTTTTAGCAGGCTCAATCAATTGATTGATGAAATTGCTGCTATTGAGTGATAAGGATTTGATTTGCTTGAAAGGTGATGCCAGTGCATCCCCCATGGCAGGGGCAAATCGTCGAACCATTTGCTCTAATGCGAACGGTGGCAACGATTGCAGATCCTGCTCATTGAGTGGCATAAATGCACCTTGTGCAGGTGAGCTTGGCGATTGATCACGGGTCAGTTGCTGATACATCATTTCCCCAAAACCAAGCCCTTTTTGGGCAAGATCTTGGGCAATTTGTTGGTCATACATACTGGTCATCATGCGCGTTTGGTCGCTGGAGAACATACCATCCTGCGGTAATGCAGAACGCATGCTTTTGAGCATCATTTCCACGAATGTCGCTTCCAGTTGCTGCGTCACTTGACGCAGCCCTTGTTCTGGCGATTTGTTTAACTCACCTTTTAAACTGGTTAACGACTGGACATCATACGCAGCCCCCTGTAATAACTGCATATCGCTCATTAGATGATCTCCAGTTTCGCACGTAAGCAACCCGCACTTTCCATCGCTTGCAGGATAGACATCAAGTCTGTTGGCGTTGCCCCTAACGTATTGAGCGCTTGGATAACTTGGTTAAGCTGAACGCTTGCATTCACTTTCTGTAGCGCCCCACCTTGCTCTTTCACGCCAATATTAGTGTTACGAGTGACCACCGTTTGTCCGCCAGCAAATGGCGTATTCGGTTGGTTAACTTGGGTTTGACGGTCAACCGTCACGGCTAAACTACCGTGTGCGACCGCGCAGCTGTCTAAGGTAACACTGCGGTTGATCACTACTGAGCCAGTACGTGAGTTCAGGATAACTTTGGCTTCTGCCATCGGTGTGCGCACGTTCAGCTCTTGAACTCGTGATAAAAAGCGGACTTGGTCTGTATTATTTGCAGGAACGAGTAATTGAACAGTTCGCGAATCTAATGCTCGAGCAGAACCCATTCCCCCCAGACGGTTAATCGCATCTGAAATGTCTTGCGCTAATGCGAAGCTGTCTTCGTTAAGTTGCAGGTTGATAGCACCACTTTGACCAAAGCTACTGGCCAGTTCACGCTCAATCGTTGCACCATCAGTAATGCGCCCACCATTTAACTGGTTGACTTTTACACTGCTTCCACCCGCGCTAGCCCCTGCTCCGCCCACTAAAACGTTACCTTGCGCCATTGCGTAAATTTGCCCATCAACCCCTTTTAATGGGGTCATCAGCAAAGTACCACCACGTAAACTTTTTGCATTACCCATCGAGGAAACAACCACATCCACCGATTGACCAGAGCGACCAAATGGCGGCATCTTCGCCGTGACCATAACCGCTGCGACGTTTTTCAGCTGCATGTTGGTGCCCGGTGGAACAGTGATGCCCATCTGGGACAACATGTTATTTAAGCTTTGAGTGGTAAATGGCGTTTGCATGGTTTGGTCACCCGTTCCATCCAACCCGACCACTAAACCATAACCAATTAATGGGTTATCTCTCACCCCTTGCACCGTGGTGAGATCTTTAATTCGTTCGCTGTAGGCAGGAGCAACAAATAGGCTCCCGAAAAGGCAAACAAATGAAATGAGAACGAATAATTTGTTTTTCATTGATTTTTCTCGGCTATTAGCTGACGGATATTCACTTAGTAAGGGGATACATTTAAGAAGAAACGCTGTAACCACCCCATTGTTTGGGACTCGTTGATATAGCCATCACCAACGTATTCAATCCGAGCATCAGCCACTTGCGTGGAACTTACATTGTTATCTGCGCCAATCGTGCGCGGGTTAACTACCCCTGAGAAGCGAATAGATTCCGTTCCCTGATTAATCGCAATGCGTTTTTCACCCACGACATGCAAATTGCCATTTGCTAATAACTGGTCAACGGTCACGGTAATTGTGCCTTTAAAGGTATTGTTGGCATTTGCGCCACCTTTGCCGTTAAAGTCACTGTTTCCTTTCACATCAATTTCTGTGTTGCTACCGCCTAACCAACCTTGCATAAACCCAGGCAGAATCGCTGCCAAGAATCCGGTTTTTCCGCTACGGTTTGCATTTGCCGACGAGTTTTTACTCGCACTCACGTTTTCTTGTAAGTTAATCGTTAAGATATCGCCAACGTTACGAGGTCTTCTGTCTTCAAATAGCGGCTGGTAGCCGTAGTAAGCAGGTTGAGCACTCTGAAAAATAGCACCGTTAGGAGCGGGTGCTGTGGGTGCAGTCGGTACTGCACTGGTTTGTGTGTCCACCAGCGGGCGTGGCTTAATATGTGCACAGCCATTTAATGTGACCGCCACTGCCGCAACCAAACAGACGGATTTTGTGGTCTGTAACACTGTTTTTTTCCGCTTAGGAACAATACCGTTTTCAATCATCATGCGACTCTTTTGCTACTGGATACCTTTGTCATCACGAAAGGCAGTTCACGATGTTATTCATGAACTGCCATCCTTACTTACAGCTGTGTCAGACGTTGCAGCATTTGGTCTGATGCAGAAACTGCCTTGCTGTTAATTTCGTATGCACGTTGAGTTTGGATCATGTTCACCAACTCTTCGGCAACGTTAACGTTTGAGGTTTCTAACATACCTTGATACAGCAACCCGGCGCCGTTGGTGCCCGGAGCACTCTCATTCGGTGCCCCTGAACTTGCGGTTTCCATATACAGGTTTTCACCCATGCTTTCTAAGCCAGCATCGTTAATAAAAGTGGTTAACGTGATTTGACCGATTTGCTGTGGTTGGTTGTCTCCATACACGGTGACTGAAACCGTACCATCACGGGCAATACTCAAGCTGTTGGCGTTTTCTGGGATCATGATCGCCGGAACCACTTGATAGCCACTCGATGTCACTAATTGGCCATCTTGGTTACGCTGAAGCGCACCATCACGGGTGTAAGCATCGGTACCATCAGGCATCTGAACGTGTAAAAAACCTTGGCCTTTAATGGCGATATCCGTGGTCGTGCCAGTTTTGTTCAAGTTACCTTGGCTATGAATACGTACTGTCGCCACTGGGCGCGCACCAGTACCCATTTGTAAACCTGATGGTAATGAAGTTTGTTCTGAACTCATCGCACCCGGTTGACGGATGTTTTGGTACAGTAAATCTTCAAATACCGCACGTTGGCGTTTAAAACCGTTAGTGCTGACGTTTGCCAAGTTGTTGGAAATTACGTCTAGGTTAGTTTGTTGAGCATCAAGCCCTGTTTTTGCAATCCATAAAGAGCGGATCATAGTCATTCCTTACTAACAATTGCCGTCCAGCGGCTAGCTGTTAGTGATTAGCTGATCGTAAGTAGTTGATTGGCACGCTGCGCATTTTCGTCTGCGCTGTGGATCACTTTCATTTGCATTTCAAAATGGCGAGCATTGGCAATCATGGAGACCATGGCTTCAGCGGCATTGACGTTACTGCCTTCAATCACCCCAGAAGTCACGACCGCACGCTCGCTCATCGGTAATCCTTCGCCATTCGCTGCTTGCGCCTGAGGGGATAAGTGGAATAACCCATCTTCGCCACGGACTAAGTCTTGCGGCTGCGCTTCAACCACTTTGAGGCGACCAATCTGTCCCAACATGGTTGGCGGATCGGTTGCCAGCAACGCGGTAATGGTTCCATCGTTACCGATAGTTAATTCCGCATTAGGTGGCACGTTGATAGCCCCGCCATCCCCTTGCAACACACGCTCACCAATCATCAATTCACCGTCTGGCGAAATTTGAATGTTACCGTTGCGGGTATACGCTTCAGTGCCATCGCCTAAAGCGACTGCCAAAAAGTGTTTATCATTCAACGCAACATCCATCGGTCTACCGGTATAGTTCAGTTGACCTTGGCTCATATCCGCACCGGGTGTTGATGCGACAACTAGCGTACGCGTCTGCTCGGTATCACCGTGAATAGGCACTGCGCGCATCGCTGACAGCTGAGCTTTAAAGCCTGCTGTTGAAACGTTCGCAATGTTATTCGAAACAATACTTTGGTTTTCAAGCGCATGACGCGCCCCGCCCATTGCGGTATAAATGACATGATCCATCGCCAGCCTCTAGGATTAACGTAAGTTAACCAGTGTTTGTAACATCTGGTCTTGGGTCTTAATGGTTTGGGCGTTGGACTGATAGTTACGCTGCATCACGATCATGCTTATCAGTTCTTGGCTCATATCCACGTTGGACGATTCCAGCGCACCACTGGTCAATTTACCGAATTGACCTACACCCGGAACGCCATCCATTGGGTTACCAGAAGCGTTGGACGCTGCCCAGACGTTACCGCCTTGGGAAACTAAACCGTTCGGGTTAGCAAATGCGGATAACGCAATTTGACCTACGACGCGTTTTTGTTGGTTGGAGTAGTTAGCAACAATCAGACCGTTATCTTCGATTTTGAAGGTGGTGTATTCACCCGCTGGGTAGCCGTTCACATCGATAGCACTGACTGAAGATTCGCTCACTTTTTGCTGGCGAGTTTTACCCAAATCAACTTGTAGAGTGCCGCCATCAGCACCATTTAGCCCTTTATAAGCAAAATCAAAAATGGCATTTTCGGCATCTTTGAGCTTACCGTTACCATCAAACTCTAAATCACCTAATTTTCTAGCGTCTGTTTCACTGGCATCTTTAGCGTATGCCGTCCATTTATTATCATCATTCTTAACAAAATAGACTGAAATCTCATGAGTGTTACCTTGGCTATCATAGGCAGTCATGGTGGTACTAAAGTTATAGGTCGCAATATCGTCCGGCTTTGTTAAATCAAACGCTTTGTCTTTCTTTTTATCTTCTGAATTCAGGTTAATCGTTAACTTGGCTAAATCCGATTTTTTCGCATCCATCATATCCGTTGGAATGTTCATCCCAGCCGGAACACCGCCGCTTTGTACTGTGATGTTACCTTTCTCATCCACGCTTGCCGGATACCCAGTCACTACCATGCCTTGGTTGTTGACTAAGTTACCGCTTTTATCGCGTAGGAATTGACCGTCACGGCTGTAATAAACATCCCCGTTTTGGTCTTGAACACGGAAAAAACCGTTACCGGAAATCGCAACGTCGGTTGCTCTGTCAGTACGGGTAATTGGACCATCTTTGAAGTTTTGAGTGACGGCTGCGACGTTAACACCTAACCCAACACCGGAGCCGGCAAACATATCAGCGAACGAAGTTGTCGCCCCTTTAAAACCGTTAGTTGCGGAGTTGGCAATATTGTTACCAATCGAATCTAGCCCCGCTGATGCTGCATTTAAGCCACTGACTGCTTGTGAAAAAGACATATTTTCTCCATGAATATTTGGGGAATAAAAGTTTGGGGAATAAAATTAAGATGCGGGATACACTTTAAAGATGCTGCTTAGTGGCACGCTTTGCCCTATTCCAACATCCAGTAATGGTGCATCTGAGCCCGGTGTGACACCATTGACACGGGTATAACCGAGTTTGGTGACCTCTATTTCAGACCCCATCCTGACGGCTTTCACATCAAAGAAATATTTCCCTTTCGGATCGGCAACCACATTGCCGTTGTTATCGCGACCATCCCATGCCATATCGTAAATATCGGGTTTCACTTCTGAGTCATAGGTGATAGTGCGGATTACGGTGCGGTTTTTGTCTCGAATGGTAATTTCAACGCTATCGGCCATCTTCGGTAGGAAGAAACCAAATGGCGATGAAATGTAATCGGTTTGCGGCTCTTCAGTATCTTCTCCGCCTTCATTACCTTCTGTTGCGCCAAAATTACTGAGCCCAAAATTAGATGGGCTATTCGCGCTAATCACATCATCAGGTAACGGGTTAGCCGGCTTAGCCACATTGCTCTTTTCGCCGTTGCTCTCTTTTTTCAGTGGCGCAAGCACAATTTCATTGCGCGGGATAAGTACCCCTTTGCCCACTAATTGCGTCGCCTGTAATGACTGTCCAGACCCAATTTGTTGCGAAATTCCGGTGACGCTATCGCTGAGCTTATTCATGCTCTCAAGCGTGGCTATCTGCGCCAATTGCCCCGTTAAATCCGCGTTATCCATTGGTTTGGTCGGGTCTTGGTTCTGCATTTGCGTGACAATCATGGTTAAAAATGTGTCACGCATATCATCACTTTGACTTTTCTTTGGAATGTTACTCGCTGCAGCTGCAGGTCCAGCAACTGTGTTATCCAAAGAATCATTCATTGAGGCAGAAATTCCCATTGCGCGTCTCCGTTACTGACCTAGCGTTAAGGTTTTCTGTAGCAATGTTTTAGCGGTATTCATTACTTCTAAGTTGGCTTGATAGCTACGCGATGCGGAGATGGTGTTGATCATTTCACCCACGGTATCGACGTTAGGCATCTTCACATAGCCCTTTTCATCTGCAAGAGGATGACCGGGCTTGTATTCCATACGCGGGGGAGCGGGATCTTCGATTAATTCACTCACACGAACGCCACCAACTTGGTTGCGACCTTGTGGCGCCATTTGAAAAACCACTTGCTTCGCGCGGTATGGTTCACCATCAGGACCCGTCACACTTTCTGCGTTCGCCATGTTACTCGCGCTAACGTTTAAACGCTGAGATTGCGCGGTTAATGCAGAAGAGGAGATATCAAAAATACTGAGTAAACCCATAACCCTTACCCTTGTTGTAGAACGGCCAACATACTTTTGACTTGGCTATTGATGAATGTAAGATCGGCTTGATATTTCAATGTGTTATCAGCAAATTGGCTGCGTTCAACATCCATATCAACCGTATTTCCATCCATTGAAGTTTGATAAGGCACGCGATATTTCAGATCCAGCGCAGCAGGCTTCATATCATGGCCTTCGATATGTCCTTTGGCTGTCACTGCCAGTGAAATACCCTTTCCTTTCACCACGCCTTTATCCATCGCTTGTTGTAATTGACGATTAAAATCAATATCACGCGCTTGATAACCGGGGGTATCCGCATTGGCGATGTTAGAAGCCAAAACAGTCTGTCTTGCTTCTCTTATGGACAAAGCCCGTTGCTGAAAAGCAAAGGTGGCATCTAATTTATCAATCATGGTTTCCTCAATGGATTTCAGTTAATTCCTAATCGATTTAGACGAAAATTAAGAATCTTTTAATTGCGGTTTTTATAAACGCAAAGTTTGAATATAGAAATTCGATGCTCATATTAGCTGGCAGATAAAAAATCTAATGGCGAGATAAAGGCAAAATAATTGACCTATTTGCCTCATTCATTATTGACGATGTAGGTAAACTTCAAGGGTGAAAAGGTATTGGATGAAAAAGGAAATGGGATGATAAAAACTATTTTTTCAATTAAATATATTTTAATTATCAGTATATTAAACCTATTTCCTTTTTCTGTTCAAGCATCTCTTCCACAAGATATTGACCAGTATTTCCGTAAAATTCATGGAAAACAAAATAGCGTTTCAATTGAAATAAAAACCCCAATAGATAAATGGCCAAATTGTGATAAGCCGCAAATTGGCTTACCAAGTGGTGGCCGTAATATGGGAAACATTTCATTGCCAGTGCAGTGTGATAAGAAAAAAACGTATTTACAGCTAACGGTGAATGTCACTGGGCAATACTATGTTGCCACCCGCAATATTCAGAAGGGAGAAACCATTGAATTTGTGGATATTGGCACCAAAAAAGGGCTTATTCATCAATTACCGTCAGGTGCATCTACCGATAAAATGGCGCTGCGTGGTACGTTAGCCCTTCGCAATATTACTGCTGGGCAGACGTTTACTAGCTCAATGGTTAGGCGCCCTTGGGCTATTAAAGCGGGTCAAACCGTGTATGTATTTGCTACTGGCAATAACTTTTCCGTTAAGTATGAAGGCCGAGCCATTAATAATGCTGCGATGGGTGAGAATATTCGGATTCGACTCATCAATGGGCAAGTGGTCAATGGTGAAGCTCAAGAAAATGGCAGTGTTCAAGTGGCGCTTAACTAGCTTAATTTAAAATTAAATCATCAAGTTATAGCGTGATAATTTTCTGTTTTTGAAGCGAATTACAGGTATAATTTTTGCAATTCGTCTGAAGTAGTTAAATATGCAGTTAATTATCAGGATTTACATCGCAATTTAAGTGAAATTACTTATCTCACTGGTAATTTGAAAACTAACCGAATATTAAAGGTTCACTAATATCTGCCGATAACCTTCTATATCAAAAATATCGGGAACAGGAAAAATACTATGGCTATTGAGCAAACATCTGCAATCTCTGCCTTGACTCAGGTAACCACTCGCGATCCACAAGAAACCGCAGCGTTAGTTCGTGAGAAAAAAGTCTCCGCTAATGAAGCTGTTAAAGAAAGCACTTTTGCACCGAGTGAGTTACAAAAGAAATTACTTCAGCCTCAAGCTTCTGATATTGATGTCGCTAAAGTTGAAAAAATCAAACAAGCCATCAAAGACGGTACGTTAACCATGGATGCAGGTAAAATCGCTGATGGCATTTTACGTGATGCCCATGAATGCATGCTTTCTATGAAATAAACTGAACGACTATGAACGACGAATTATTACTCCTATTAGAACAGCAGCTTGGTCATTTGCAGTCACTGGAAATTGTGATGAAAAATGAAGAGTTATTACTGGGTTACCATCGTGTGCCACCTTCTCCATTTCAGGAAACGACGGAGCAAAAGCGTTTTTTAGTTGCCGCTATCAGTCATGGCGAGAACCACCGTTTACAATTGGAAGAGCAAGCAAAAATCGTTGCACCGTATGAAGGTAACCCAGCGCTTAGCCACACTTGGAATACAATTAAAGACCTGACGGCTCAGCTAAAAGATTTAAATTATCGTAATCACCAAATGCTTCAACTGCATATTGAGCTGAATGCACAACGTCTAAATTTTGTGAAAAAGCATAATAATCAGTCAACTTACGGTGCTGATGGCTTAGAATCTAAACGCCCAGCGTTAGGAAAGAAAATTTCAATTTAGATTTCTGGCTAAACCTATTTTCCTCGCCCCCTATTTTTATCTGGTTAAATGATCAGAGTCTTTTTGTTTATTAAATTTAGCCTTTCTTGCTTTTCTTCTCGCCTCAATACGCTTCACAACCTCTCCATCTGTAACCCCGACTTTTTCTAGTCCTTTAGCAAATTCCAATAATTCCTTCAATGTGTCTGCCATGTTATTTCCACCATGATTATGTATAAGATATCGATGCACTTTAATGATTAACATCTAGCGTCTTTTGGCTCATGCCAGTGAGACTGGATGCCGTTCGATTTAAAGTCCGTAAAGACCTTAACGGTGCTCTTGTATAGAACTAACGCGCAAAAAAATAGGCCGTGAGTGAGGAGTTATGACGCTCATCTCACTACACTGCCTATTGTGATACTTATTTGTGTTTTGTTAATTTGAAATCAATCGACTGTTTATGACCCGCTGATCATCGATGTCATTCTAATCTTACGGTGATCTGTCATTTCTAAATTGGACATCACCACTAACTGCGGCAAGCTACGACGCAGGAAGCGGGATAAAATCAGTCTCAGTGCATGATTCACTAACAGCACCGTTGGTGCGCCCATGGCTTCTTGATGCCCCACCGCCTCTTCAGCTTGAGTTTGAATAAACTGGGCTAAATTTGGCTCTAAGCCACCACCATTCTTCGCAGCTTGTAGCAGGATTTGCTCCAACTTCGCATCCAACCCAATCACTTGAATCTCTTCAGCACTACCAAACCATTGCTGGGTAATGGCGCGTCCTAGAGCAATACGCACCTGAGAAGTGAGGTAATCGGTATCTTTTTGTTCACCATTTTCACCCGCCATTTCAGCCAGCGTTTCAATAATGGTACGCATGTCGCGGATCACCACATCTTCCATGAGTAGGTTTTGTAAAACACGGTGCAAGATGGTCAGAGAAATGGTGTCTGGGATCAGGTCATCCGCCAGTTTTGGCATCTCTTTTTTCACGCGGTCATACAGCATTTGGGCTTCTTGACGACCAAAAAGCGTGCTCGAGTATTGCAGTAAGATTTGATTGAAGTGCGTTGCTACCGCGGTACTTGCGGAAACAACGGTATAACCTTGAATTTGAGCTTGTTCGCGCAAGTCATCGTCAATCCATACTGCAGGCAGACCAAATGCAGGCTCTTTAGTCTTATCCCCTTGTAAGGTTCCCGCCGCATTGCCCGGGTCAATCGCTAAATTGCGTCCTGGTTGAGCTTCTCCACGCCCCACCTCAGCCCCTTTAATAAGAATGCGATATTCACACGGGGATAACTCTAGGTTGTCGCAAATATGCACCACCGGAGGTAAGTAGCCAACTTCCTGAGCAAATTTCTTACGTAGCCCACGAAGTCGACCCAACAGCTCCCCTTGTTGGTCATTATCCACCAGCGGAATTAAGCGATAACCGACTTCCATTGCCAGTAAATCTTCTAGTTGCACATCATCCCATGTGGCTTCGACCACTTTATTGGCCTCTTGGAAATGCTGCGCTTGGCTATCATCCATCGCTTTTTCTGGGTTGCGAGCACGTTTGACCAGATACCACCCTAATGCAGCGAGTGCGGCGGTGAATAGTAGGAAAACAAAGTTAGGCATTCCTGGAATAAGACCAATCAACCCTAATACCCCAGCACTGAGCCACATCACGCGTGGGTTATTAAACAGTTGAGTGACCATCTGCTCACCAACATCTTCATCGGTTGCAACGCGAGTGACGATAACACCCGCTGCTGTCGAGATAATCAATGCTGGAATTTGGGCGACTAGGCCATCACCGATGGTTAATAAGGTATAAGCGCTCGTTGCATCACCGAGTGTCATATGGTGCTGACCCACACCGATAATCAGACCACCGATGACGTTTATCACCATGATCATAATTCCGGCGACGGCATCACCACGGACGAATTTACTCGCACCGTCCATTGAACCGTAAAAATCAGCTTCTTGGGTAACTTCTGCTCTGCGTTTTTTCGCTTCATCATCATTAATGATACCGGCGTTTAAATCGGCATCGATAGCCATTTGCTTACCCGGCATACCATCAAGTACAAAGCGAGCGCCCACTTCAGCAATACGCCCCGCACCCTTAGTGATAACCATAAAGTTAATCAGAACCAAGATAATGAAAACGACGATACCAATGGCAAAGTTACCGCCAACCAAGAAATGACCAAAAGCTTCGACAACTCGCCCAGCTGCATCAGGCCCAGTATGACCATCCAACAAAATGATACGCGTTGAAGCGATATTCAACGATAGACGCAATAAGGTTGCGAACAGCAAAATAGTCGGGAATGCTGCGAAGTCGAGTGTTCGTTTGGTGAACATCGCCACTAACAACACCATAATGGACAGCGCGATGTTAAAGGTGAACAGTAAATCCAGCAGGAATGCCGGTAATGGCAAAACCATCATCGACAGAATCAGTAATATCAGCACGGGTCCAGCGAGGATTTGCCACTGAGTTCCTTGTAAGTTTTTCGGCAATTTTAAAAGTGCAGCCAAATTAGCCATCGCGATTGTTATCTCCAGCAAAATCCAGCGTCGGTGGCACTGGTAAATTTTTCGGTTTCTTTGGTTTCAGGCCACCTTCACGACGCCAGCGGCGTAATTGGTAAACCCATGCTAAAACTTCTGCTACCGCTGCATACAGCGCAACAGGGATACTTTGTCCAATCTCCGCATGGCGATATAACGCACGCGCGAGCGGTGGAGCTTCAAGTTGTAAAATACGGTGCTCTGCACCAATTTCTTTAATACGTTGGGCAATAACCCCCGCGCCTTTTGCCAAGACTTTCGGCGCTCCCATTTTTTTATCGTCATATTTTAGGGCGACAGCGTAGTGAGTCGGGTTGGTGACAATCACATCCGCACTGGGTACATCTGCCATCATTCGGTTACGCGCAATCGCTCGTTGTTGCTGACGAATTTTGGCTTTAATGTGAGGATCGCCCTCTTGTTGCTTAAATTCGTCTTTAATTTCTTGGCGGCTCATCCGTAACTTTTTCAAGTGAGAGCGAAATTGATAAAACACATCAAATGCCACCATCGGGATTAATAGAAAAACAATTAAATAACCCGCAAAAATCACCTTCTCGAGTGCGTTTGCCAACGCGGTTGTCGGTGGTTCCATCACCAAATGGAGTAACGATGGCCAGCTTTGCCAAAGAAAAATGGACGCACCTAACCCCACAAACAGTGATTTTAATATCGCCTTAAACAGTTCAGATAAGGCATTCATGGAGAAAATTCGTTTTAATCCTTTGATTGGATTTAATTTTTTCAAATCAAACTTAATCAGTTTGCTATTAAATAACAGCCCACCTACCAGTGACGATGCCGAGATCCCCACCAGCGCTAACCCCCCAATAATTGGAAATAGAGCAAATAACGCCTCACTAACTACCCTCCCCAAATAACTGAGCATCAACCCGGTGTTTTGCAGATAATGCCCGTCAAAGATAAATCCTTGGCGCATGATTTGTCGTAGCTGGTTTGCCAAATGCCCTCCACTTAGCCACAGCAAACTGACTCCAGCCAACATCATCATGAGGGAGCTTAATTCTTTGGAGCGAACAATTTGCCCATCATCTTTCGCTTTCTGCTTTTTATGAGGCGTGGGTTCTTCTGTTTTTTCTACATCACTTTCGTCGGACACGTGACTTCCAAAAAATTAGCCTATACGCATAGTCGCTATAGCATGACAGAGTGTAAAAAAATCAATGGTGGAAAATAGACGTACTTCGCAGGGGTTTTTTGGCTATTGAGCAATATGGCAACAACTTTGCGAAGCGCTTCGCAAAGAGGTAAATGAAAGGTAAAAAGAGAGAGAGTAAAAAAGGACGACCTAAAAAATCACTTCCTATAATACCCACGCCGTAAAATGGGGTATATTGATAACATCAATGTAAAACACTCTATTTATAGCAGGTGATATTCGTTATGGCTCTGATCCCTAAAAACTATGCTCGCTTAGAAAGTGGCTACCGTGAAAAAGCACTTAAAATTTATCCATGGATATGCGGGCGCTGCACGCGGGAATTCGTTTATTCGAATCTGAGAGAATTAACCGTTCATCATATCGATCATGACCATACCAATAACCCTGAAGATGGCAGTAATTGGGAGTTATTGTGTCTCTTCTGTCACGATCATGAACATTCTAAGTATACAGAAGCCGACCAGTATGGAACGAATGTGGTTGCGGGTGAAGATGCACAAAAAGATGTGGGTGAAGCCACTTATAACCCATTTGCAGATTTAAAAGCGATGCTAGATAAAAAGAAATAATCGCATCCGCATTTTGTTCTCGCAGGTTTGAAATGCTATTCAAGCCTGCGTTTCTTCCGACTGTTAGCCTTGCCTTTCCAGCCTTCGTCTCTCTATTCCAGCATTATAATTTCATTTTTCGGCACGCTATCCCTCCATTCATCAGCAATTGCAGCTTATTGCATACCCTCTGCGAAGCGCTTCGCAAACCCAAATAAACACATTCGATCTGTTTGTGGCTCTATATAAAACTACCTGTGAACAAAGCTAACCACGTATAAAACCACATTGCGTATTTCTTTTAGTTTGGTGTTCAAAATCTAGTTGAACTTACCTCAGTGTACATTTATCATTCAAGTACGGTGCAAAACCGTACAATATGAATGTGATGGAATGATAACCCAGTAAAGGGTTATTGAACGTCTGAACATGAAAAACTGACCGCTATTTAGGCTAGGAGAAATACCATGTTAGCCCCCAAAACCAAACGAATCGACTTAAGACTTAATGAAGAGGACAAAAATTTGATTGAAGAAGCTGCAGCAATTACCAACCTGTCTATATCTCAGTTCATGATTAGTATTGCATCAGAACGAGCCAGTGAAATTGTCAATCACCATCGACGCCTCATCCTGAATGAGCATTCATGGAATTTAGTTCAAAATGCTATCAATAACCCACCAACTGTAAATAACCGCTTGAAGCAAGTTGCCAAACGTCTACAAGACACGGAGGAATAAGTGAAGGACTTTAAAATCGCGATGTATTCAGAGGAAATCGACTATGATTTAACACATTTTGATTGCGGTGAGCCCTATATGAATACGTTTCTCACCGAACATTTAAAACGGCAGCATAAAAACCAAATTTTACGTGGGTATATGCTGTTAACCAAAGAAGAAAAGCCGCGTGTAATGGGCTACTACACCTTATCAGGGAGTAGTTTTGAAAAAAGAATGTTGCCAAGCCGCCAGCGACAAATAGCAGTGCCTTACGAAAATGCGCCCAGTGTCACGCTCGGTCGTTTGGCCATTGATAAAAGTATTCAACGACAAGGTTATGGTGAGTTACTCGTTGTTCATGCAATGAGAATTGTCTATCAAGCATCGCATGCAGTGGGTATTTACGGCCTATTTGTCGAGGCCTTAAATGATAAAGCCAAACAATTTTATCTCAGACTCGGTTTTATCCAATTAACAGGAGATAACGCTGATAGCTTTTTTTATCCAATAAAGTCCATTGAAGCGCTTTTTGATATGTAAAAAGAGAACAGAGTGTCTGAATTTTTCAATAAATGGAGGTAAATTGATTCTCCGCTCAAAATATATGCTACATTTACCCGTGTTCGAGCACGCGTACTCAGATGCATCAGTAAATTTAGCATATATATCAAAAAGGAGTTGCGATGACGGTAGCCAATAAAATGAAAAAGACGGTGAGTGTGACAGTCTCCCCTGAACTTTATGAACAAGCGAGAAAAGCCAATTTAAATTTCTCCCTCGTGTTATCCAATGCTTTACTGGCTGAACTCAAAAAACTTGAGGCGTTAAAATGGAAAGCGGATAACCAAGATGGTTTTCAGGAACTCAATAGGATCAGTGAAGAATATGGAATTTTTTCAGAGGAATATAAGGAGCTTTAATGCAATATTGTGTCTATCAAGCTAAAAAAGAGCTAACCAACTATCCTTATCTTTTGGATGTACAAAGTGTACATTATTGATGACCTAACAACACGCCTAATCATTCCTTTATTTGATACACGTCATCTGCAAGCTGCCCTGCCGATTCGACTTAACCCAATTATTGATATTGAAGGGCAACCCTTTGTACTTATGACTCATTTGATGTCTGCCATCTCTAAATCCATGCTAGGAAAAGAGATTATTTGCATTGAGTACCAAAGAGATAAAATCAAAAGTGCGATAGACCTACTGGTCGATGGGTTTTGATTAAAAATCGCTAATAAAATAATGATGCACAACTACCCTAAATAATTTGAGCCATAGCAACAAGGCAAACGCAGCCAATAACGCTATAGCTCAAAATATCACGAAGGAGCGAACGAATTAGAAACCTAACTCATCTAACAGATCATCTACCTGTGACTGTGATGCCATCACATTCACACCTTCTTTATTAATCTGAGGACCGTTGAGCAGGCTTTCACTTTGAGTCTTCACTCGCATTTCTGGTGGTGTATTTTCCATCAGCAACGCTAATAGCTGTTTCTCTGCTTCTTCAACCACTTCCATCATTTTTTTGACGACTTGACCCGTTAAGTCTTGGAAGTCTTGCGCCATCATGATTTCTAGTAATTCAGCTTTAGTCACTTCGCTATCTTGGATAACTTGTCCCAAAAATGCTTGAGTGGAGCCGCGTAACGCTTCGGAGACTTCACCGGATGCTGCCTCTTCCCACTGTTGCTGCAACGCAATCGCATTTTTGTTCATTTCCACTTGCAGCGGCTTGATGACATCAATACCGTTGAGTGTTTTCTCTGCCGCTTGGGCAGTCATTTGGGCAATATAACGCAGGCGATCTTTACCGTCTGGAATACTTGCTACTGCCTGCTGAACACTTTTCTCAAGACCCAACTCACGCATACTTTCACGTAAGGTTCTCATCAGAGTTCCAATGCGTGTAATGACGTGTTTTAGATCTTCGTTGCCAGTGCCACTACGGCTGCCATTCATTGCTACTTGTTCAATCATCACTGTCTCCTTTACCGCCCGCGATTATTGCAGCCCCATTTTTTCAAATACTTTATTTAATTTTTCTTCGAGGATAGCGGCGGTAAACGGTTTCACAACATAGCCGCTTGCGCCGGCTTGTGCTGCCGCAATGATGTTTTCTTTCTTCGCTTCTGCAGTCACCATTAAGACGGGGATATGTTTTAGTGCATCATCACCACGAATGGTTTTAAGTAACTCTAAGCCATCCATGTTTGGCATATTCCAGTCTGCAACCACAAAATCAATATTCCCAGCACGGATTTTCTCGAGGGCATCAACGCCATCTTCCGCTTCTTCAATTTTGTTAAAACCAAGTTCTTTTAATAAGTTACGGACGATGCGACGCATAGTAGAAAAGTCATCGACAACCAGAAAGCTCAGATCTTTAGCGGCCATAACCACTCCTTCAAAAATACAATGATAAATAAACTGTCACCACTAAACGGTGACAGTAGAAAGTTTTGTTAATACGCTAGGGGCAATTTTCAGTAGATCCAGCACTTCATCTGCCGCATTCATTTCGATTGCGGCACGCGGCATACCAAATACTACGCAGCTGCTTTCGTTTTGAGCGTAAGTGAAAGCCCCTTGTTGACGCAGGTTGAGTAGGCCTTTGGCACCATCCATTCCCATCCCCGTCAACAAAATACCAATACATTTACGTCCGACATGCTTAGCGACTGAGTCAAATAGCACATCAACGGAAGGACGATGGCGGTTAACCGGCTCGCTCTGCTCCAACACCACTTGGTAGCCTTTGCCTTTATCGGCAATCAGCATATGTGAATCACCCGGCGCGATATACGCGCAGCCTTTTTGTAAAACTTCGTTGTGCTCTGCCTCTTTAACTGTGAGTGCACACAGTTTATTTAAGCGTTCAGCAAAAGAGCGGGTGAAGCCTGCAGGCATATGCTGAGTGATCACCACAGGAGGGCACTCTCTAGGCAGCATCTCTAAAAATTGACGGATTGCTTCTGTTCCACCGGTTGATGCGCCCACTGCTATCACGCGGTTGTTGCACACGTATGGCGTCAGCGGTTTAGCAAGAGTTGTTGGTTCAGCTGCTTTTTTCTCTGTGCGAGCAAAACGGTTACGCTGCGACATTTTAGACATCGCCGCTGCGCGAATTTTTTCACCGATCATATCGCGATAACTCATCATGGTTTCGCGAATACCAATCTGTGGTTTTGTCACAAAATCCACGGCACCCAGCTCTAAAGCCTTTAATGTCACTTCAGAACCTTTAGAGGTTAATGTGGATACCATGACCACCGGAATTGGATGTAGCCGCATCAATTTTTCTAAAAAATCAATGCCATCCATTCTCGGCATTTCAACATCGAGGGTGATAACATCTGGCTCCAGTTGCTTAATCAAATCCCGAGCAACATACGGATCTGGCGCCGTGTCGACCACTTCCATATCAGAGTGACTGTTGATAATTTCACGCATCAATTGGCGCATTAGTGCAGAGTCATCGACGCACAATACTTTTATTTTTTTCATTGTCCTCTCCTCGCCGACGCTAAGCTGTAGACAGTCTGCCCATTGATCACGAACTGTTTTGTCAGTTGCGAAATATTTTCAGAGTGACCAATAAACAATAAGCCATCCGGCTTGAGCAGTGGCGCAAAGCGCTCTAGCAGTTTTATCTGCATTTCCTTGTCAAAATAAATCATGACGTTACGACAAAAAATCGCATCGAAGCGATGTTGTAATTGCCAATCGCCTTCCGTCAGGTTTAAGTAACGAAACTCAATCATGTTGCTAAGTGCGGGTTTTACGCGAGCAAACCCTTCGTATTCACCCACCCCTTTCATGAAGTAGCGCTGCCGTTGCAATGCTGTCAGGGTTTTGAGCTCTTCGATTCGATAGATACCTTGTTTCGCTTTCTCTAATACTTCCGTGTCAATATCGCTGGCAACGACCTTGGCATTGATGGCGTTGGCTCCCAGAACATCACTCACTGTCATAGCGATAGAATAAGGTTCTTCCCCTGTCGAAGAGGCCGAACACCAAATATTGATATTGCTATTTCGGCGGCTTTTTAAAAAATCCGTCAATGTCGCAAAGTGGTGAGGCTCTCGAAAGAATGCCGTTAAGTTTGTGGTCAGAGCATTGATGAATGCTTGCCATTCCGCATTCAACGGTTCACGTTCTAACATTCGTAAGTAGTCAGAAAAATTGTCGATATTACAGTCACGTAAACGCTTTAATAAGCGGTTATAGACCATATTTTTCTTATTCATCGTAAGGACTATTCCAGACTTTTTATGAATAAATCGACAAACCCGACCAAACTCGTCATCAGTCAAAGGTTCTATCTGTGGTACTAATAGCATCGTACTTGTCGTCCTATTCAATAAAAACCGGCGAGGCAGCCGAAAGTGGCTGCCTAACTATCATCATCTAACTTGTGAATTGTCTAACTAACCGTCTCACCCTAACTCACGTTATCTAGATTGAGACTTCATTATTCACGCTATTGCGTGGATCCCCATTACCGTCTAACTCGGGTGGATTGTTCTGGTAATTCGAAAAATTCCACTGTCTCGACCAGATTATTGGCTTGGTCTTCAAGTGCCGCTGTTGCACTCGTTGATTGCTCTACTAATGCAGCGTTTTGTTGTGTAACAGAATCCATTTGGGTTACCGCAATCGCGACTTGCTCAATACCTCGGCTCTGTTCATTCGATGCAGACGCAATGTTGCCCATCAATTCGGTCACCTGATTAACGGCGGCAACCAATTCATTCATGGTTTGACCTGCTTCATTCACCAACTGAGAGCCCTGGTTCACACGTCCAACTGACTCGTCAATCAAGCCTTTGATCTCTTTCGCCGCTTCAGCGCTTCGCTGCGCTAATGCGCGAACTTCACCTGCAACTACCGAGAATCCACGACCTTGTTCACCCGCACGCGCCGCTTCTACTGCTGCATTCAATGCAAGAATATTGGTCTGGAAAGCGATACCATCAATAACACTGATAATGGCGCTAATTTTCTGAGAGCTGTTCGAAATTGCGGTCATGGTGTCAATCACTCCTTCCGTGATTTCACCGCCTTTGGTCGCCGTACGCGATGCAGTTACAGCAAGTTCGCTAGCTTGACGGGCGTTATCCGCGTTTTGTTTCACCGTCGCCGTTAATTCTTCCATGCTCGCCGCAGTCTCTTCTAACGAGGCAGCCTGCTGTTCTGTTCTTGATGATAAATTATTATTCCCTAAAGCAATCTCACGAATACCCGTATACATTTGGTCTGTATTAGAACGAATAGAGGTGACGGTTTTTGCCAGTGACTGCTGCATGACTTTTAATTTTTCGAATACATCACCGATTTCATCACGGAAGTTAATTTCAATATTCTGATTTAGTTTCCCTTCCGCAACGTGCATAAAGTGCTCACTCATGCTGTTTAATGGTGAAATGACTTTGCGTTTTAACCATAGGTGTACAACGGCAATCACACCGAAAATAATGATAATAACGGTGAAGAATGAGCCCCATGCAAATTGGTTATAAAATCTTGCATCCGCAATAGAAGCGTTGCTTTCGTCGTTTAAAACAGAGAGGTAGTTATTAATAACACTGATTAATTCATCTTGGTTTTGTTGTGCTGGCAGATTGATATAAGCTGCAACATCGTTGTTATCAAGATTGCCTTTCAATGCATTTAACGTGACGACGAAGGCATTAAATTTCTCTTCCAATGCCGCTAAGTTTTCTTTTTCGCTTAGCACTGGCTGAGTTTTGAATTCGTTATACGATTTGTTAGCTGAAACTAAGTAGTTATCGAAAACAACACGGGTTTCTTCGATTAATGGGACGTGGTCGCCCACTTTCATCAGTAAGGCAATTTGGGTCAGGCTATTACGCGCCTGCATTAAGTTTTTACTGGTCTCTTCCAGTAATGCGCGTTTTTTAGAACCCATATCGATTCTTTCTAGCGCTTTTAATTCGCTGTTAACGATACCGACAGAGACGCCGCTTGAGGTTAACTGCATACCACAAAATAAAATCAGGAGTAAGTATAAGCTCACTGAAATTCGGATATTCTTTCCTAACATATTTAATCCCCTACTTATGCCAGCCAAAAGTTTGGCCCTTTTTTAATTATCGAGCTTAAACATATAAAAGCGCTGCGAGAGAAACTCTCACAGCGCTCGAACAGATTTACCCTTAAAAGGTTTCCCAGTTATCGTCATCTTTATGATTTTTCGATGCGATTTTGGATAAATCTGGTGTTTTAACAATATTAGATACTGTTCTTGGTGCAGGTTGTGCGTTGCGTACTTTTGCTTGATCCATTGCAGGTAAACGGAAAATGGAGATCAACTGAGAAAGCTTAGCGACTTGCTCTTCCAGTACATTTGCAGCAACAGCGGATTGCTCAACGAGTGAGGCGTTTTGCTGAGTCACTTTGTCCATCTCTTCCACGGCAATACTCACTTGAGCAATACCTTTGCTCTGTTCATCAGACGCGGTTGCGATGTGCGTCATGATGTCAGTAACACGTGTGACTGAGTCGACAATTTTTGTCATTGTTTCACCAGCATCTTCTGCTTGGCGAGCCCCGACGTCTGTTCTAGAAACAGAGTCTTCAATCAAGCCTTTGATCTCTTTTGCTGCATCTGCACTGCGTTGAGCAAGGCTACGAACTTCATCGGCAACCACCGCAAATCCTCGACCATGTTCACCTGCACGCGCAGCTTCAACGGCAGCGTTCAGTGCAAGAATATTGGTTTGGAAAGCAATGCTGTCGATAACCGCGGTAATATCAGAGATTTTTTGTGAGCTATCGGCGATGTTACGCATGGTATGAACCACGTTAGACACCACTTTGCCGCCTTCTTTTGCAATAACAGAAGCTTGGCTTGCAAACTCACTGGCTTGATGAGCATATTCAGTGTTTTGCTTAACGGTTGCTGTCAGCTCACTCATGCTAGCAGACGTCTCTTCTAAGCAAGCCACTTGCTGCTCAGTACGTGAAGATAAGTCATTGTTACCCGCTGCGATTTCAGTGGTACCTTGATAGATAGTTTCACTACCATCCAGTACACCACGAACCGTATTGATCAGCTCTTGTTGCATGTGCTGAGCACCGCGCGCAAGTTCACCAATTTCGTTGTTCGCTGAGGTATCAATTTTTGGTGTTAAATCCCCTGAAGCGAACACTTTAATGCGCTCGATCAGCGTATTTAATGGCTCAGTGATCCCTTTACGCACATAGCGATAGCTAATCACGCTGATCACTGCTAACAGTACCGATAAAATAACCAGCAAATACAGAGCTTGGCGGTAATTGGATTCTGCATTCACGACTTCATTTTCAAAATCTGAAGAAATTTCAGCAAAATAGAGACCGAATTGCTCTTCAAATTTGGCTTGTAGCCCTGACGTTCTATGCGCATAGAAACCGTTTAAGTCCCCTTTCTCTGCATATTCTGACAGTTTGGTTAATGCAGTACGGTAATCCTCATAGGATTTCAGTAAGTTATCAAATAACCCCTTATCCACCTCTGCGTTTGCCATCAACTTTCTGTAGCTGTCATACGCTTCATCGGCAGCTTTAAATTTACCTTTTGCTGAAGCAATAAGATCCGCAGCAGAGGCATCATCTTTAATGCTTAACTCTTCTAATAAATACGCGTTAATAGAGCGGTTTAAGTCAGAACGAGCTTGCAATAAGTTAACCCAGCTTTGAGTCAGAACGAGTCTTTGGCGTTGGAGAGAATTCAAATAATTAATACTGTCGCTGTTATCGCCGAGTTTGGTAAACATCAAACCACTTGATACCAGCTGCAATAAAATAAATACAAAAATAACGGACAAAAGTCCTGATACGATTTTAATTCGACTGTACATGGTGTTTTACTAACATAGTGTTGTTGTAGTTTGGATATCGGACAGTTGCTCAAAAACTTTAGTCATACGCTTACCATTTTTGAGCAAATTATCAGCGTATTTAACGCATCTAATGACACGTTATTCCGCGATATTGTCGATTAACGCCATCTCTTCACTGGTCAATAATTTTTCAATATCAACCAGAATCAACATACGTTCGCCTACCGTTCCTAACCCGGTCAGATACTGAGTGGATAATGTCACCGCGAAATCTGGCGGCGGTGCAATTTGTTCTTCATGCAGCACTAGCACATCAGAAACACCATCAACCACAATTCCCACGACACGATCTTTTAAGTTCACAACGATGACAACGGTGTTGTCGTTGTAAACCACATTTTCATGGGAAAACTTAATGCGCAGATCGATGATCGGAATAATGACACCACGCAAGTTGGTGACGCCTTTAATAAAGTCAGGGGTGTTCGCGATACGAGTCACTTGCTCATAACCACGAATTTCCTGCACTTTTAAAATTTCGATTCCGTACTCTTCTTCACCAAGCGTAAAAATGAGGTAGCCTTCGCCATTCTTTTCTTCTTCAAGCTTGTTTAAATCGTCATCTAACATAGACATGGTATATAACCTCTATTTAGTGCATTACTGGTTGAGAAACAGGCTGTTTCTTATTAATCAAAATGTTGTTGTTCATTCTCTACAATTCTGCGACGTCTAAAATCAGCGAAACAGAACCATCGCCCATGATGGTGGCAGCCGAAATTCCCGGAATTTTGCGATAATTACTTTCGATGTTTTTCACCACGACCTGCTGCTGCCCCACCAGCTTGTCAACCAATAAAGCAAAGCGATGCCCCGCATTTTGGATGATCAGCGCAATACTATTGGCGAGATTTGGTTCGGCGTTTTCGATAGAAAAGACGTGATGCAATTCGACCAGTGGTAAATATTCACCGCGAACGAGCAGCATTTTTTCTTCACCTGCGAGGCGATAGATATCCTCTGGCCGTGGCTGTAATGTGCTAATAATCGCGCTAAGTGGAACGATAAATACATCGTCAGAGACTTTGACTGACATCCCATCAAGAATGGCTAAGGTTAATGGCAGTAAAATACGAATAATGGTGCCTTTACCCTCCGTGAAGCCGATTTGAATGCGCCCGCCCATGTCTTGAATGTTTCGTTTAACCACGTCCATTCCGACACCTCGGCCTGATACATCAGTCACGACTTCGGCGGTTGAGAAGCCCGGTGCCATGATCAACATCGCAACTTCGTCATTGGTCATGCCATCGTGAACATTCATGCCTTGAGAGCGAGCTTTAGCCAGAATTCGTTCGCGGTTTAGCCCGGCTCCATCATCGCGTACTTCGATGCAGATATTGCCGCTTTGATGCGCCGCAGACAGCGTCAATGTTCCCGCTTCAGGCTTACCATTTGCCAAACGAACTTCTGGTTTTTCAATACCATGATCGAGACTGTTACGGACAAGGTGATTGAGTGGATCGACGATGCGTTCGATAAGGCTCTTGTCTAATTCAGTTGAGCTACCTTCCACTTTCAGTTCGATTTTCTTACCCAGTTTAGAGGCAATATCGCGCACCATACGTGGGAAGCGACTGAAGACATAATCCATCGGCATCATACGAATAGACATGACTGACTCTTGTAGAGCCCGTGAGTTACGCTCTAATTGAACGATAGAACTGAGTAAATCTGCATATTCGTTTTGGTCAACTTGTTGGCTATGCTGAGTTAGCATTGACTGGATGATCACCAGTTCGCCCACTAAGTTGATCAGTTGGTCAACTTTTTCAACGGCAACACGGATACTGCTTGAATCCCCTTTGGGCTTCGCTGCAGCTGCTTTTTTAGCAGCAGCGGATGACGATACAGATGATGGCGTTGGCGCTGTAACAGGTGTCGGTGCCGCAACCGCCACTTTAGGCAATTCAACTGGCTCGGTTGGTGTTTCAACCATTGCCGCCAACTCTTCCACCGTTGCTTCCAGTTCTTCGAGAGTTGCAGCAACTTTACTTTTCTGGTTACTACCTTGTGTTGCACGCTGGCACTCTTCAAAACTGATTTCGCTATGCTGGATTTGAGACTCATCCACGACGAAACACAGCACACCACAAATATCGTCGATATCCGTATTGGTACCTAGCCACGCTTTTAAGCTGGAATCACTTTTTTCAGAGCCAAATAAGCTACCGAATAAGCCTAATTCATCTGCTAATACATCCACTTCCGTTGATTTCAGACCGTTCAACGTAATGATGAAATAGTGAGAGAATTCGTTATTTGTCAATGCGGCATGAGTTTGCATCGCGGTTTCTGAGGAAGGCTCATCCGTCGCAGCATCGTCATCTACAACATTGTCATCCACAGCATCGTCAGTCTCTTTGGTACTCGCGTTAACAATCGCGGCAACCTCTTCCGGGCCAATCTCGCTGACATCATGTTCAATACTTTTGAGCACATCACAAATGCGTTTGAATGTCTCATCATCTGGTAATGAGTCATTTTTATAGGCATCCAATTGGGACACCATCACATCTTTTGCATCTAAGAAAACGTCAATAATATCTGGCGTTAATGTCAGCTCATCGTGACGTGCCTTATCGAGCAAGTTTTCTAAGGTATGTGTGGTATTTTGCAGATGAGTGAAACCAAAGGTTGCCGCCCCACCTTTAATTGAGTGGGCACTACGGAATATGGCATTGAGCTGCTCGCTATCTGGGTCAATAGGATCAAGCTCAAGCAAATGCTGTTCCATATCCCTAAGCAACTCATCGGCTTCATCGAAAAATGTTTGATAAAACTCGGTAATATCCATGCTTTTTATCCAATTTCGCTTAAGTTTCACTTAACACTGACTGCCGGATAAATCCGGCAGTAGTGAGATTCGGGTGATTATGGTTTTTGTCATCACTGTTTATCGGGTGACTTTGTCACCTTCACAGTTACGACATCACTGTTTGCCGGTATTGGCACATCTTGTGGGCCTTTTTTCAGCACATCGTTAATCGGTGTTGCGCCATCGTATTCATGTAAAATTTGATTTGTTTCATCTTCATTCAATACGATGATGCTGATCCGCCGGTTGACGGGTGCTAAGCCGTTTTCTTTGTCTAGATGGATGGATGAAGCCATCCCCACTACGCGTAAAACTTTGCGCTCATCCATTCCCCCCATGATCAGCTCACGGCGAGAAGCGTTGGCTCTATCGGATGAGAGTTCCCAGTTGCTGTAATAGGCTTCGCTGGCATACGGCAAATCATCCGTATGTCCAGAAATACTAATGCGATTCGGAACATCATTGAGTAGTGGTGCAATCGCGCGCAGAATATCGCGCATGTAAGGTTCAACGGTGGCAGAACCGACTTTAAACATAGGGCGATTGGCGCTATCTACGATTTGAATTCGTAAACCATCGTTGATCATGTCAATCAACAAATGGGGTTTTAATTCATTCAAACGCGGGTCTTGTAAAATCGCTTGCTCAAGATTTTCTTTTAATTTTTCAAAGCGATAATTTGCATCACCGGAAATGATGTTATTTGGCTCTGGCATCACGTCGCCATCACGAAAAATCGGATCTTTTCCACCGCCGGGAATGGGGTTAGTGGCATCTCCGCTTTTCGTTCCTGGGTTGATGGCAGTGCTGAGCGGAGTACGAAAATACTCCGCTATCTTGGTTAATTCTTGAGGACTGGAGATGGAGATCAGCCACATAACCAGAAAGAATGCCATCATCGCAGTCATAAAATCAGCGTATGCGATTTTCCATGCACCGCCGTGGGCGTGCTGCTGATGACCGCCTTTTTTCTTAACACGAATAATTTGAGGGCCATTGGCTGCCATTAGCGATTACTCCTCAGTGGTTTCTGTTGCGCGATTACCGACTTTGACTTCGCGGACTTTATCTTCCAGCTCAAGGAATGATGGTCTATCAACGCTAAATAAGACTTTACGACCAAACTCAACCGCAATTTGAGGCGCATACCCTTGCAACGAAGAGAGGAAAGTAACTTTAATGCACTCCATCATTTTTAATTGTTCGCTACTGCGCTGACGAATCAAACTAGCCAGTGGTAAAATAAAACCATAAGCCACTAAAATACCGAGGAAAGTTCCTACCATTGCATGTGCAATCAAGGCGCCCAATTCACCCGCTGGTCGGTCTGCAGCTGCTAGCGCATTTACCACCCCCAGAACGGCCGCCACGATCCCAAACGCAGGCATGGATTCGCCCACCATGTTCAAACCGGATGCTGGTACTTCGTTTTCTTGACGAAATGTTTCTAGCTCTTCATCCATTAATGCTTCGATTTCATGCGCTTGCAGGTTACTCGTCACCATTAAACGTAGATAATCCACGATAAACATCATGGCAGTTTGATCTTTGATAATGCGAGGATACTGGGAGAAAATCTCACTCTCTTGCGGGTTTTCAATATCTTTTTCGAGTGCAAGTAGGCCTTGTTGGCGAGATTTATTCAAAAGCTGAAATAACAAAGCCATTAAGTCCATTGACATGGCTTTGTTGTAAGAAGAGCGACGGAAGAGTCTTGGTAATACTTTACATAATGCAACGATGGCTTTACCACTGTTACCCACAACAAATGCGCCTAAACCAGCCCCCAAAATAATGACAAATTCAGCTGGTTGGTACAGCGCGCCAAGATGACCACCGACCATGACATAGCCACCGATAACGGCAGCTGTAACAATGATATATCCGATGAGTATTAACACAGTATTCCCTTTCACTCCGTTGGTTAACAGATGGCAGTCAAAGGGAATATGAGGAAGGACAGGCAATGAAATTGCCTGTAAACCAAATTAATCCAATTACATTACCGCTTTGGTAATGCCATCTTGTCGATATTCCGTAATATCGGCGAGATGCTCGGAAAGTTTACGTTTTTTTATTGCTCGTGATGGAGGCTGGCACAAGCTGCACGTAAAGCTATTTTCAGGAATGTGGGCATAGGTGATAAATGAACCACTACAGCAATTGCAATCGGAGCTTTGCAACATACCACTTTCCACAAAACGAACTAATGTCCACGCTCGGGTTAATGCCAAAATTGGCTCATCTCCTGCATTAGGTGAACACTGCTCTAGGTAGAGTCGATAGGCTTTGAGAATAGCATCAACCCCTTCGCATTGACCGGTTTGCAGTAAAAATTGATAGGCGTTATAGAACATGGATGAGTGAATATTTTGTTCCCATGTCATAAACCAATCGGTTGAAAAAGGGAGCATCCCTTTTGGTGGTGGGCAACCTCTGAGTTCTTTGTATAAACGCACTAAGCGTCCACGACTAATTTGAGTTTCGCTTTCCAACATCTGCAGGCGAGCCCCAAGCGAAATCAATTCCATTGCCAAACGAATATCATTAGCTTCCTTGACGATACTTTTCTCAGCTACGCTACTCATCTTTTTCTCGCTATATCTGAATCGGACTCATTATGCGTTTGCAATAGTCGGGTCGAAAGGAGGATACCCGTATGAATTTGCTGCAATTCATCAACTCGAGAATCTCGGGTAAGCTTCTCAATCGTGTCGCTGTTTTCAAATCTAAATTGACAGATTAGCTGATTTGTTTCCGCTAATTTAACCAATTGAGGTAAAGAAAGTTCTGCTAAAGTGTTCGCCATCGAATCGGAAATTCCGAGACGGAACATGGCAGTGGCTTTTTCCTGGGCGATAAGCTTTTGAGCTAAAAGCAAATATGAAAGATTAATATCGTATATATGCTTCAGAAAATCAGTGGTAGAGCTCATTTTTTTATACCTTTCGAATAATTATTAACATCTGCATGCAGAAAGAACAAATATCAATTTGAGCCGAATGTGTTAACCAAAGTTTTAAATATGAAAATAATTAAAGCTGGATAGTGTAGTCCATTACTATCCCATGAGGTCCATTGAAATACCCAGTTTGGAGTATATAAACACACAGGTTCAAACTTAAATTAAATATATTTCCTGATTACCTACAACAATAACGAGTGGCTAAAAAGTTAGCATTTCTTGTAAATCTCAGAATATACCGATTTCATTATTAGCCGTTAATTATTATGCACCACTAAATTAACTATTCAAGACACTTATGTTTCTTTTTGGTCTATCGGGATAATTATCCATCTATATATTAGCAATTCTTTATTACAACTATATCTTAATCCTACTTATCTCAAATATTCACAACATTTAGATTTATACTAAGTCAAATGCTAGCATTTTAAGTAAAAAATTCACCCATATGAGGGAATTTATAAGCAATAAACACCAAGCATAACGAAAGAACCTACATATTGATCTAAATCAATCTTTCTTACTCCCGCAAAAATGCAATTTGTTTAAAGGCTTAGTAATATCGGTAACTTAGGAATAAAAATTAAACATTATTTTTCAATGTGTTTAATCAAAACCACAAATCTTAATCAAATTAATTCAATTTTTTCTCGACTAGATTAAAGTTAAATTTGTCATACATATTATTATTCCACAGTAATTTTATATTAATTAAATTTAACTGTCTTATTATTAACCAATGACAATAACATTAAAAATTCTAATTAAGCCCATTTTATACACAGGCAATACCATTAAAGATTTCAGATAAAATTGTCATGAATTCTCATCGAGTATTGCCATATTAATAAGCAAGATTGTTATTTTTGTATGACAAACTCATTTTAATTAAATTAACTTTTCAAACATTTGATTAACCTATTTCGCTATTGTTTTTTGTATAAAAAATTCAAGCCATAGCATTAGTTAGCGCACTGAGTTATTGATAAAAGGAAAAAATAAAAAAACTAAGCACCATTCTGCTAGCGAATTTATAAACAATAAGATGGTCATCCAAGTTCACTACATATATGTGTAAATACGACTGCCCTGCATCGAAAATATGACTTATGTAAATAAGTAATTTAACTTATTATCCCCGCGTACATATCGCTGTTTATTTACTAGTTAGTAACTCAAAATGATGATACCGGAATGTTACTATATACTTTTATTTTAACAAATTACTTAACCACAACGACAAAATTACGTATAACTGCTTATTCGAATTAGGATGCATATGCGTTCTCATATGTTTTATTTAAAAAATTATATGGTGACTAAAAGGGTAAAATTGGCATATTGATACTGGGACAAGAGGTGAATAAAATATTGTTAAAACTGAGACTTGGTTCACAAAGAGGTAATGGGTTTACATGACTGTTTCATTATGAAACGCATCTATTCTTTAACCAATCAGACTTGTAGGTGGTAAAAAATGTTCAATCTACAAACTATCACTATCCGTTTTTCATTTTATTAACATGCTACTCATTGTCTATTCTGTGACGTTTTGTACTATTTATCTTATGAAGAAACTAATTTTTGAGGTTTACTATGTTTAATTATTTAGCAACGGTTGAATTTATCGAAGATGAAGGTGTATACGAAATTAATTTTTGTGACTTCCCCGATATTCAAGGTGTGACTTATTGCGCAGAAGATGTCGAATTAGAAGCTCAAGAAACATTGCTAGCCACGCTTTCTGAGCTGATCACATCAAGAAACCCTATTCCTCTTCCCCAAAATTCAGTCGCTGATGCGTTTGTTATTCATTTGCCTGTATTGAGCTGCTTAAAAATCGCACTGCACAATGCCATTCTTGAAACTCAAACCTCGCGCAGCAAACTTGCTCGAACACTCAATATCAGTGCCCAACAAATAGAACGGCTACTAGACCTTCAATACGCTTCAAAAATTGAAACCTTAGAACAAGCCTTATTTGTCGTGGGATATGATGTGAAAGTGACAGTTAGCCCTATCATTTAGAAATAGCCAATAAAGATAACTGTTAAAAATAAGAAAAACCGTGATATTTTCAGTTAAAAAACGAGCTACATCACCTTTATGCATTTCCCACACTACAACTGTCATTATTTAGAATGAAGCATTTGGTTCATTTCAACTTATTCTGCTATTTTTAATTTTAGGTTAATTTTTCGTTAATAGTGTTAATGACCTAGGTAGATCCGTTGGTTAAACCAGCGGTCTCTCAGCCATTTGTAAATTTTCTCTTACTCTAATTGAGATTTATGTCACAATATTTCGAGCAAACACAGCCTCAAACTTAAAAAAATAGTGTGGGCTAATATCACAATGACTATCGGATAAATAACAATATGGAAGAAAATGCAACGACAACCACCTCTCGGCCATCTTCTGACCGAAATCAACTAAAACGTAGCCTCAGTAACCGTCATATTCAGTTAATTGCCATTGGTGGAGCCATTGGTACAGGGCTATTTATGGGATCAGGAAAGACCATCTCCCTTGCAGGTCCCTCTATTATCTTTGTCTACATGATCATCGGCTTTGTGCTGTTTTTTGTCATGCGAGCCATGGGGGAATTACTGCTTTCCAACCTAGACTATAAATCGTTCAGTGATTTTTCTGCGGATTTAATCGGTCCATGGGCAGGGTTCTTTGTGGGATGGACTTACTGGTTTTGCTGGGTGATCACGGGAATAGCCGATATTATCGCGATCACCTCGTATGTCAGTTTCTGGGTACCTAATTTCCCAGAATGGGTGACTTCATTTATCTGTGTTGCCACGCTACTGACGCTTAACTTAGTTTCTGTTCGACTGTTTGGTGAACTGGAGTTCTGGTTCGCGATGATCAAAATTGTCGCTATTGTCACGCTAATTGCCGTCGGCGGTACGTTGATTGCGATGAATTTCCAATCACCGACCGGACACACGGCCTCTTTAAGTAATATTTGGAACGATGGTGGTATGTTCCCAATGGGGCTCAGTGGGTTCTTTGCTGGATTCCAAATTGCGATTTTCGCCTTTGTGGGAATTGAATTAGTGGGAACCGCAGCAGCAGAAACTCGTGATCCTGAAAAATCCCTACCAAAAGCCATTAATGCTATCCCGATTAGGATCATTGCTTTCTATGTATTATCCCTGATTGTGATTATGGCCGTTACCCCTTGGCGCACCATTTTGGCGGACAAAAGTCCTTTTGTGGAAATGTTCGTGCTAATCAGCCTGCCAGCTGCTGCCAGTATCGTGAACTTTGTGGTACTTACCTCTGCGGCTTCATCGGCAAACAGTGGTGTTTTCTCCACCAGCCGTATGCTGTTTGGGTTATCTAAAGAGGGAGATGCGCCGAAACAATTTAGTCAGTTATCGAAAAAAGCGGTACCTGCAACAGGCTTAATTTTCACCTGTATCTGCCTAAGTTTCGGTATTGTTTTGATCTACTTTATTCCCGATATCATGCATGCATTCACCTTAGTCACAACCGTGTCTGCGATTTTGTTCATGTTTATCTGGAGTATGATTTTATTAAGCTACCTGAATTTCCGTAAGAATCGCCCAGAAAAACATGCCGCATCTCGCTATAAGATGCCTTGGGGTATTTTTATGTCATGGGTCAGTCTTGCCTTCTTTGCTTTTATGGTTGTATTACTCGCGTTCCAACATGACACCCGACAAGCTTTAATTGCGACTCCACTGTGGTTTGTTATTCTGTTTATTGGCTACCAAGTCGTCAAACGCCGTAAACCGCGTTAATTATTTGACGGATACGCAATTAACAAACAAAACAAAAGGCTGGAAGGTTTCCCTTTCAGCCTTTTTACTATCTATAACTAGACCTATCTATAAAATCTAAATCTATCAATTATTTTGTATTGTATTCAGCTTCTGCTTCATCAAAGCGGGCTTGTGCTGCTGCACTTGGCGCCTTAGTTATCAAGCTGATAACTATGATAGCGATGGTCGCAAAAATAAAGCCTGGAATGATTTCATATAAACCTAACCATTTGAATTTCATCCAAACTAATACCGTTACCGCACCGACAATCATCCCTGCTAATGCCCCAGAACGTGTCATACGTTTCCACATAACAGAGAGTAAAACGACTGGACCAAACGCGGCACCAAAACCTGCCCACGCGTTACTCACCAATCCTAAGACTTTGTTATTTGGGTCTTGGGCAATATAGATTGCGATCGCCGCCACTAACAGCACCATTCCTCGCCCTACCCACACTAGCTCTTTCTGGCTAGCTGATTTACGGAAGAATGGCTTATATAAGTCTTCGGTTAATGCGCTGGCACACACTAATAATTGGCAACTTAATGTACTCATTACCGCCGCCAAAATCGCAGACAATAAGATACCTGCAATCCATGGGTTAAACAGTAATCCGGCTAATTCCATGAAAATACGCTCGTTATTTTTCATCACAGAGCCTGCTAATGCAGGGTTGTTTTCAAAATAAGCGATACCAAAGAAACCAACGGCAATCGTTCCACCTAAGCAAAGAGCCATCCATGTCATACTGATACGGCGTGCTGAACGGATCGTACGATGTGAATCTGCCGCCATAAAACGCGCCAGAATATGAGGCTGACCAAAATAACCCAGTCCCCAGCCTAGCAATGACAGAATGGCAACAAAGTTCATGCCCTTAAACATATCAAGATATTCAGGGTTTTTCGCTTTAATCACTTCAATCGAGGTATCTAACCCGCCGAGGGATAAAATCACGACAATTGGCGTTAAGATCAGGGCAAAAATCATCAACGATGCTTGAACAGTATCTGTCCAGCTTACCGCTAAGAAACCACCTAAGAAAGTATAAGCAATGGTCGCCAGTGCTCCTAACCACAGAGCTTTGTCGTAACTTATATTAAAGGTGCTTTCAAACAGCAAGCCCCCTGCGACAACCCCAGATGCACAATAGATAGTAAAGAAAACTAAAATAACAACCGCAGAAATAATACGTAAAATCTTACTATTATCTTCAAAACGACTTGTGAAATAGTCTGGCAGCGTTAAGGCATTATTATTTTTTTCAGTTTGTACACGTAAACGCCCTGCAACAAACAACCAGTTTAAATAAGCCCCTAAACATAAACCAATTGCAATCCAGCTTTCAGAAATCCCAGCGAGGAAAATAGCGCCTGGTAACCCCATCAATAACCAGCCACTCATATCTGAAGCCCCTGCAGATAATGCGGTTACCACACTACCTAAACTTCGTCCCCCTAAAATGTAATCATCAAAGTTTTTCGTTGAGCGATAGGCTAAATAGCCGATCAATAACATACCCGTGATATATACGATGAACATAATGATCATCGGAGTGCTTACAGTCATCCTGTCGTCTCCATAGTGCGTCTATTTTGTCGTTATCTTTATAATTTTCTTTGATAACTTTTAATCTCAAGGTGTTGCACTTAATTGCACAATTTTGCATTTTTTGATGCACACCTTATCTATGTTGTGATTGTTTGTGTTGCAATAACTCAATAACTTTGCCACATCATGCTAGACAGACTCAGATGCTTTTAACAAGAAATTAACTATTTTTTGTTCAATAAATAAAAGACACATCACAAATGTTAAACTTTTAAGTCAAATTCTTAATTAAGCGTTTAACTTGCCATCATCCTAAAACATAAATCAATATATTGATTTATAAGTGAATTATAAAAACCCAATCAATGAGCATCATAAATCACTCATAAAAATAAGAGTTGTTTCACATTTTCTTCACATGACACATTAACAATGTTGCACAAAGTTGCAACATCATCATAATGGTGTGTAACTTTTGGTATTTAACACCTGTGAAAAGGAAGGAATTAAGATGAGTAGCACAACAACTATGGGTGTGAGACTTGATGAAGAAACTCGTGACCGCATTAAAGCCGCCGCTCAACGTCTTGATCGCACATCCCATTGGCTTATTAAACAAGCTATATATAATTATTTAGAGCAACTCGATAACAACCAAATTATACCTGAATTATCAACGGTTTTGGATACAAAAGATCAGCATTCTGGTGATGAAATTTCGTCTCCTGAGACCCTTTATCAGCCATTCCTTGAGTTCGCTGAGCATATTTTGCCCCAATCGGTGAAACGCTCTGCAATTACATCGGCGTACCGCATTCCTGAAACTCAAGCTGTACCAATGCTTTTACAACAAGCAGAGCTGCCTCCTGAGCAAGCTGATGCGGCTCATAAATTGGCTTACTCCATTGCGGAAAAATTACGTAATCAAAAAAATGGGGTTGGTCGCTCTGGCTTAGTCCAAGGGTTATTACAAGAATTTTCCCTGTCTTCTCAAGAAGGCGTGGCATTAATGTGCCTTGCCGAAGCACTATTACGTATCCCCGATAAAGCCACTCGCGATGCACTGATCCGAGACAAAATCAGTACAGGTAACTGGCAATCTCATGTTGGTCAAAGCAGCTCAATGTTTGTGAACGCGGCAACATGGGGGCTTTTATTTACGGGTAAATTAGTCTCTACCCACAATGAAGCAAAACTATCCTCCTCGCTAAATCGCATTATCAGCAAAAGTGGTGAGCCGCTGGTACGCAAAGGCGTGGATATGGCAATGCGTTTGATGGGTGAACAATTTGTCACCGGCGAAACCATCGCCCAAGCCCTTGCCAACGCCCGTAAATTAGAAGATAAAGGTTTCCGCTACTCCTACGATATGCTGGGTGAAGCCGCATTAACCGAGAAAGATGCCCAAGATTATATGGTCTCTTACCAACAAGCGATCCACGCAATTGGTAAAGCCTCGAATGGACGCGGGATCTATGAAGGGCCGGGTATTTCCATAAAATTATCCGCCCTGCATCCGCGCTATAGTCGCGCGCAATACGAGCGCGTGATGGAAGAACTGTATCCGCGCTTACTCTCTTTAGTCTTGCAAGCTCACCAATACGATGTTGGCATCAACATTGATGCTGAAGAAGCTGACCGCTTAGAAATTTCGTTAGATTTACTCGAAAAATTGTGTTTTGAACCGAAATTGGCTGGCTGGAACGGTATTGGTTTTGTCATTCAGGCTTACCAAAAACGCTGCCCATTTGTTATTGACTCAATTATCAATTTAGCCGAACGCAGCCAACGCCGCCTGATGATCCGTCTTGTAAAAGGCGCTTATTGGGATAGCGAAATTAAACGTGCGCAAATTGACGGCCTAGAAGGTTATCCAGTTTATACCCGCAAAGTGTATACCGACGTTTCTTATATTGCTTGCGCGCGTAAATTACTGTCCGTACCTAACTTAATTTACCCACAATTTGCGACGCATAACGCACATACATTATCGGCTATCTACCAAATTGCAGGTAAAAACTACTACCCTGGTCAATATGAATTCCAATGCCTACATGGCATGGGTGAACCATTATATGAACAAGTCGTTGGTAAAGTGGCAGACGGTAAACTCAACCGACCATGTCGCATTTATGCCCCAGTCGGTACCCACGAAACATTATTAGCTTACTTAGTTCGCCGCCTCTTAGAGAACGGGGCAAACACTTCGTTTGTTAACCGAATTGCGGATGCCACGATCCCATTAGATGAGTTGGTTGCTGATCCGGTTAAAGACGTTCGTGAGCTATCTAAAACTGAAGGGCAAATTGGCTTACCACACCCTAAAATTCCATTACCGCGTGACCTGTATGGAACTCGCCGTGTTAACTCAATGGGCTTAGATTTATCTAACGAACACCGCTTAGCATCACTCTCGAGCGCATTACTCAATGCCGCGGCGCAAGAGAAAATCGCAGAGCCACTATTGGGTGGCGAATTTGTGGCACAACAAGCGCTACCTGAAGCCGTCGCAATTATCAACCCAGCCTGCCATCGCGATATCGTGGGTAAAGTGCGTGAAGCCAGCGAACAAGAAGCTGAACATGCGCTGAATATCGCCACTGATGCAGGTGCGATTTGGTTTGCAACACCACCATCTGAACGTGCAGCTATCCTGTTACGTGCTGCCGATATTATGGAGCAACAGTTGCAGACATTATTGGATGTGCTGGTGCGTGAAGCTGGGAAAACTTACGCCAATGCGATTGCTGAAGTGCGTGAAGCGGTTGATTTTTTAAACTATTACGCTACTCAAGTCCGTGAAGATTTTGATAATAACACCCACCGCCCTCTTGGCCCTGTTGTTTGTATCAGCCCATGGAACTTCCCATTAGCCATTTTCTCTGGACAAATCGCAGCGGCATTAGCCGCAGGTAACACTGTGCTAGCTAAACCTGCGGAACAAACACCATTAATTGGTGCTATCGCGGTATCCATTATGCACCAAGCGGGCATTCCGCGTGATGTTCTGCAATTTTTACCGGGTAAAGGTGAAACTATCGGAGCAAAATTGGTCGGCGATCAGCGCGTTCGTGGCGTGATGTTCACTGGTTCAACCGAAGTAGCGGGCTTATTGCAGCGTAATATTGCGGGTCGCTTAGATGCTCAAGGTCGCCCGACTCCACTGATTGCAGAAACTGGTGGATTAAATGCGATGATTGTTGATTCTTCAGCACTCACTGAGCAAGTTGTCACCGATGTCGTCGCCTCTGCATTCGACAGTGCTGGTCAACGCTGCTCCGCATTGCGTATTCTTTGTGTTCAAGAAGATGTCGCTGACCGAACAATTCGCATGTTGAAAGGTGCAATGGAAGAGTGCCGGATGGGGAATCCTGAACACATCTCCACCGATATTGGTCCTGTCATTGATAGTGAAGCCAAAGAGAATATTGACCAACATATTCAACAAATGCGCGGTAAAGGCAAAACCGTTTTCCAAGCCGTCTTTGCGGACAGCCAAGATCAGCAAGAACAAGCCGAAGGAACCTACGTTAAGCCAACTCTGATTGAGTTAGATAGTATTGGTGAGTTGAAAAAAGAAATTTTCGGACCAGTTCTGCATGTTGTTCGCTTCAAGCGTGATGAGTTAGAGCAATTAGTTGACCAAATCAATGCCGCTGGTTATGGGTTAACATTAGGTGTTCATACCCGCATTGATGAAACCATCAACCAAGTGGTCGCTAAAGCGAAAGTGGGCAACTTATATGTTAACCGCAATATGGTCGGTGCTGTTGTCGGTGTACAACCATTTGGTGGTGAAGGACTTTCAGGTACAGGACCTAAAGCCGGTGGGCCGCTTTATCTCTACCGTTTATTAAGCGAGCGTCCTGAGAATGCAGTTTGCCAAACACTGGAGCAGCAAGATAGCCATTTACCAATGGATGCAAGTGCTCGCGCTGAGTTACTCGCACCATTTGAAGCTTTCTCTGCATGGGTACAAAAACAGAAAACGGATGTTGAACAATCTGTAATTGAACAATCTACGGTTGAACAATTTGCTCGTTTAACGCAAGCCGGTACAACACGTTTATTACCAGGGCCAACGGGTGAAAAGAACACCTACACCTTGCGTCCACGCGGCACTATTTTATGCCTTAGCGATAATGAACGTGATTGTTTGACTCAGTTATCTGCCGTACTCGCAAGTGGTTGTCAAACACTGTGGGAAAATAGCGAACTGCATCAGAAGCTATTTAAATCACTGCCAGAAAAAGTCCGCAAAACTATATCATTCACCAAAGATTGGCAAAATACAGTGGAGCCAATTGAAGGTGTGATTTATCACGGAGATTGCGATCAACTAAAACACGTTTGTGAAGCTGTTGCCAAACGCAAAGGGCCGATTATTTCAGTCCAAGGCTTTGAGCGTGGTGAAACTAACTTGCTCATTGAACGCTTAGTGCATGAACGTTCTTTAAGTGTGAATACTGCCGCAGCGGGTGGTAATGCAAGCTTAATGACTATCGGATAATATGCAAAAGCCTGAGTTTTTCAGCCCAGTATAATATAGGTTGATTAACTCAGGCTCTCCCCTCACTATAAACTCTTGAACTACATTCATAATATTCTATTCCTTTTTCATTAAGTCCAAATATTCACTGCCTTTTTTGTTTTTTGTCATCCTTATTTATCTGTAAATTTAATTAAATAGTTCCCATTAATTTTTATTATTATATATTAAGCATTAGCTATAACAGCTGATGAAATTTAATTCTAAATCTGTTCAATTTATATCATTTATACTGACTATTATTCAAAAATAAAAAAAGGTGCCCTATTGGACACCTATTTGCCTATTTTAGTATTAAAAATAATCGTATAACTAACTATTTTTATTAACTTAAAATATTATTAGTTTTTTTCTGACTGCCAGCTTAAATACTGCTCATATTTACGTAGTGCAATATTGTAGTTGCTAAATGCTGAATCAGTCATTCTATCACTCAACTGTTCTTGAACTTTACTTGCGGTAAAGTCTTTCATTGAAAAGTTAGAGGATGACAGTAGTTCATCTAAGCGGCGCAGACGAACAACGTACTCGCGGACGGTGCTATGACTCATTTCTGTCTGTAAGAACAAATACTGTTTAAAAGACATAATATCGAAATAGTCTGTATTGCTATTACAGAAAATTTCACTACAAAAACGACAAAGTGCTGTAAATTGCCCTTGAAGTTCGCCCCAAGCCGCTTCATCAACCAAATCGGTCATGTCAGCGATAGCTTCTTTATTCAAGATACCATCGTTGAAAACGAGGGAGATACGATCAAGAGTTTTATTACAGTGTGCACAATGAGTTTGGCTGTGTTTAAAATCTTTAATATAACGACTTAACGGCCGTTTCTTTACAATAGAAGCAGACATAATGGTAAAGCCCTGTGTGTAATTATAAAAATAAAAAGTAACAAGATAAATCCGGTTACATACATACCATGCCCATAGCATTAATGATTGTCTGCTATGTTGCATATCGAGATAAGCGTAATTGCCTTATCTCATTTTCTTACTTTCCCTTTGTAAGGTGGATCCTTCTGGGAATGTAATGTAAGAAAATTTATTTCCCTTTGTCCGAAGCATTCTAACCTGTCTAAAACACTTTGGCGAATTTCTTATGAGAGTAATTTTGCACGTAAATTTGACCTAGCGTCAACCTAACGAACCTAATCGTTGTTAACCTAAATAGCAAAGTTTTATCACTTAAAAAACCAAGATTCGAAAGGGAGACACCCTTGGAGGCAGAGACTTTACCTGATAACCCCCTAATGGTTCAAAGGAAATTTAATTTAAAAATCAATATTATATAGTGAAAAGCATTTTATTAATAAATTTGTGATACAGCTCACCTTTCACTTCTATAATCGCATTTTAAATGTACAGCCATTAATTCTATAAATATTCGATAATCTAGTTTTATACGTATAATGTAAATTATTTTTTACACCAATTCTCAATTTTAATTATTTTTACTGCATATGAAAAAAAGTTATTAACATCATTAGAAAAGTTATAAGGAGTTTAATTTTCTCTTATTACAGACAATCTTTAGTTACTTTTACTTAACGTATTTTTTACAAAACAGTTTGCCACTCACTTGATACTTTATGCTGTTATTCTTATTTCATGAATATGTGAACTCAGTGTCAATTACGTATTTATACTAATAAATAATAATCTATCTTTATTTTCCATTCGTCATAATAGGCTAACAAAAAATATGATAGATAATTATCACTACAAAAGTCATTTATAAAGCATAAATTTTCATAGTAGAGATTAATCATTTGAATTGATTATCAATTCCCTTTTTAGGATTTGTTACATTGATAAAAGAAGATCCTCTTATATACTTAATTTGCTTTATATATAAATAATTTTAATAAGGTTGATTATGAAAAAGATGATTTTAGCTTGTGGACTGGGTTTATTGGCATTAACAATCACTGCGTGCTCAGAAGAAGAGAAAAAAGGTCAAGTTGCTGGTGCAACTGAAACCTGTAACGCTTACTTTGCTGAAGTTGATAGCTTAATTGCTAAAGCTTCTGAGAACCCACAAGCCAAAGCTCAATTAGATGCGATGAAAGGTCAGTTAGAAGAAGGTAAAAAACAAGTTGCTGCTTTACCTAAAGACCAACAAGATCAAGCTTGCCAGCAAGGCATTGATGCGATGAAACAAATGAAAACAGCTTTAGGTCTGCAATAAGCCTTCCTATTCTGTAAAAAAAGAGCCTATATGGCTCTTTTTTATTTAACTTAAAGCGATAGATTCCGCTCAAGTCACGTAACCCAATCAGGTTATAACCACGTTCCAAAGCGTTTAATATAGATGTGCTTCATACCTTGTGCGACAAAGCAATAACTCACTAATGTCAGTACTAACCAAGGGAAATATTCCATTGGCAAAGGCTGCAAGCCAATCATCGAACCAAATGATGAGAACGGAATATAAAGCCCAAGAGCCATAATGATCCCTGTTGTCAGTAACACGGGTAACGCAGCCGTACTTTGAATGAATGGGATTTTTTGTGTCCGTAACATATGAACAACCAAGGTTTGCGACAGTAATCCCTCAACAAACCAACCGGATTGGAATAGCGCTTCATGGGCGATACTATTAGCTTGGAACACATACCACATTAAGGCGAATGTCGTGATGTCAAAAATGGACGATGTTGGACCAATCCAAATCATAAAGCGCCCAATATTTTTCGCATCCCATTTACGTGGACGTTTTAAAAACTCTTTGTCCATTTTGTCCCACGGTAATGCGAGTTGGGACATATCGTACAGCAGGTTTTGAACGAGTAAATGAATAGCTAACATCGGTAAGAACGGAATAAATGCACTCGCAATCAGAACGGAAAACACATTTCCAAAGTTAGAGCTTGCGGTCATATTTAAATACTTAATAATATTCCCAAACGTTTCTCTTCCTTTGATAACGCCTTGTTCTAATACCATTAAATCTTTTTCTAGCAGAATAATATCCGCAGATTCTTTCGCAATATCGGTGCCTGTATCCACGGATATACCGACATCAGCATCCCGTAAAGCCGGCGCATCATTGATCCCATCCCCCAGAAAACCAACCGTATGCCCATTTGCTTGTAGTAATTTTAGGATCCGAGATTTTTGCAGTGGGGTTAATTTGCAGAAAACGGAAACTTGTTCAACTTTTGTTTTCAGCTCCTCATCATTCATCGCCTCGACTTCAAGACCCGTCATAATCTCATCAATATTCAAACCTACATCATGGCAAATTTTTTCAGTGATCACGGCATTATCGCCAGTAAGCACTTTGACCATCACACCATTTTCTCTTAGTGCAGCAATAGCCGAAATTGCACTCTCTTTTGCAGGGTCTAAAAATGTAAGAATACCTTGTAACTCAAGCTGTTGCTCTGCTTGAGCTGATAACGGTAACAAAGCTTCTGCATCATTTAATGAACACGTTGCCAGCAGTAATACCCGGAAACCCTGTTTATTATAGTCACTGACTAGCTCAGCAATCCTAGCTTTAGCTTGATCATCTAATAAGGTGGTATGTCCATCATGCTGATAACTATGACAAACAGCCAACATCTCTTCCGCTGCCCCTTTACAGATCAATAAAGCATCACCTTCAGGGGTTTTTACTGTGACCGATAATTTTCGGCGAATAAAATCAAACGGTAGTTCATCAATTTTTTGATAAGCCTTCAACTGCTCGACCTTATCATTGCCACGGCCACGTCGAATAATTGCCTGATCCATCATGTTTTTGGCACCACTTTGATGGAAACTATTCAACCACGCCAATTGCAAAATTCGACTATCTTTTTGCCCATTACTGTCGAGATAATGCTCTAAAATGATGCGATCTTGCGTTAGCGTTCCTGTTTTATCCGTACAGAGTACATCCATCGCACCAAAGTTCTGAATCGCATTGAGCCGTTTAACGATAACCTTATGCTTAGACATGGCTATCGCCCCTTTTGCAAGGTTCGAGCTCACAATCATCGGTAACATTTCAGGGGTTAACCCTACAGCAACTGCCAGTGAAAATAGTGTTGCCTCAAACCAATCGCCTTTAGTGAATCCATTGATTAATAAGACAATCGGCACCATTACCAGCATAAAGCGGATCAGTAACCAACTCACACTATTCACACCGCGATCAAAAGCAGTTTGAGCTCGAGTTCCAACAATCGATTTGGCCAGCGAACCTAGGTACGTTTTGCTCCCCGTTGCAACCACAATGCCTCTCGCCGTCCCACTTGTCACATTGGTGCCCATCAAACAGATATTTGAAATTTCAAGTAATTCATTTTCTGTCGGTGATGCGGGCTCCAAGCTTTTTGCGGACACATTTGCGAGAGTGTCATATTTTTCAACTGGGATAGATTCCCCCGTTAAAATGGCTTGGCTGATAAATAGATCTCGAGATTCCACTAGTTTTAAATCCGCGGGAACCATATCCCCTGCCGATAATAAAACGATATCCCCTGGTACTAAGCATTTGATCGGTACTTCCTTACGAATAGAACGTCCGGTTCTATCATCGCGGCGGAATACAGTAGCCGTGGTTCTAACCAAGGATTTCAAGGCTTCTGCCGCTTTATTGGTTCGATATTCTTGCCAAAAACGTAGCAATCCGCTTAATACAACCATCGTGACAATGATGATAACGCCCGTTAAATCAGTCTCTTCACCTTGACGCTCAGGGATCACGTAGTCAGTAAAGAAACTCACAATCGCGAGGATCATCAAAACAAAAATAAATGGATTTTTAAAAGAAGTGAGTAATTGCTTCCAAGCAGGAGGCGCTTTTTCATGAGCAACTTCATTTTCACCTTCTACCACTAGGCGGTCGAGAGCTTCATTCTCAGATAAGCCCAAAAGGTTAGTTTGATATTCATTGAGAACCTGCTCAATGTTTTTGCTCGCTTGTTCGCCAACAATGAATTTTTGGCGTGCAGGGGCTTTTGCGCCTTTGCGCTGATGCCTTATTTCAGTCATAACGTTATCTCTATAGAGTACAGTTGTACTTTTTAAACGCTATCTGACTGAAAATATTGTATTTTAGCCAGATAGCTCCTGTTTATATCTCCAAGACGGGGGGTGCTCGTCCATTTCGGCTCCTTTAATCAGTTAATTTTTAGCAATCAAGCGGGTAGCTCAGATGCCACTTTCCAATTGATAGCACTGACACTTTGCTCAAGACTAATCCGGCAAACCAATGCTTCTATCTCTTTTTGCTCTACTGGAGTGGCAAGAAACTCTGCACACACCTCCAGCTGTTCTGGTTTCAATGTATCTGCGCTACTCAATGACTGTAAGCGAATATGCAGCCCATTAATGGCTTGTAAAATCAACGTTCTAACAAGGATTTCATCACCTTGGTGACACATCACCCGTATTTTATAGCGTTGTTCAACATCTAATGCCTGCTGTTGCGGCTGGCGATTAATTTTTGCTGCAGCTTCTCGCAATAGAATGTTTGCACATAAAATCAATAATGTAGCTATTGTGGCTAGTGAGTATTGCCCTAACCCGCATAACACACCAATTCCTGCTGAACACCATAGTGTTGCGGCAGTATTCAGCCCTCGAATATTCATGCCTTCACGCATGATCACTCCAGCACCTAAGAAGCCAATCCCTGACACAATTTGTGCAGCAATTCTCCCAGGGCTATCTGGTGAAGTCGTCACTGAACTCAAAATAAATACAGCTGCTCCCGTTGCAACCAATGCATTCGTACGCAATCCAGCCATTCTTTGACGCCATTGACGCTCTGCGCCAATTAATGCACCAAGGCACATTGCAGATAAAAGATTTAATATATCCGGTGTGAAAAACATAATGATCCCTCCATCAAATAATGGATAACAATTAATGAGCAGAATAAAAGCCCATGCCAAATTGCTGAATAAATAAATATTCAGTAATTAATGGCTATTGCCCGGAGGGAATAGAGAATAAATATAAACTTGCATGATACACACTCACTGCAACAGTGATTATTTCATTCAAAAAATGAAAATTTCTTATATAAATCAGGGAGTATGAGTGATGGAAACATCAGACACCGCCCGCCGTAGTGGCAAGCAGTTAATAGAAGAGATTATTAATTACTTGCCAATTAAATTAAGTTTTTATTACAACTCTGACTGTCCAAGTAATTTATCTCCAATAGGTTAATGTGAGCTGAGTATAGATGCGGCTAATTATTAAGTAAAGATTTAAATGTTAATTATTTTTACACTATATTTTTTAATTTTCAGAAATGAAAAAGCCCGTCCTTAAAAAGGACGGGCTTTAGAAAATCAGTTAAGCAATTAGCTTAGATAGCAGTTACGTTAGCAGCTGCTGGGCCTTTTGCACCGTTTTCAATGGTGAATTCAACTTGCTGGCCTTCTGCCAGAGTTTTGAAACCATTGCCCTGAATGGCAGAGAAGTGGACGAAAACGTCTTTGCTACCATCAGCTGGAGTGATGAAACCGAAGCCTTTAGACTCGTTGAACCACTTAACTTGACCTTTCATTTTGTCGGACATTTGACTTTTCCTATATAACATCAAAAAAACTTGCCTTTTGGCATATATGGGCCAGAGTCAGCTATTTAATCAGGGAAACACCAAGATGAAGCGTCACGGTAAAAGGCTATCTGTGATAACTTTTTTCTTTAGAACACACTAACTCAGTAATCATACATCAAATAGGACTGCTAAACAGGCCGATGCACATTAACTCATGACTTTGAGATAATAGCAACTATTTTATACATTCAATCCCGAAAATATTGATGTTTTTTCGATTTCGTCACTTTTAGGCGGGATTATGTTAACAAAAAAGCTGCATTTTATTGATATTTTAAAGATTTTTTTTAAATAAAACCCTCTTCAAGCCTCAAAAGTCGACAGGATTAATCCCAGATGATGACAATCCAGTTAAATATTTTTTTTAACTGATATATAACAATTCATTCCCTCCGTGATACCCTCCTAGTATAGATATCTGACAGAGAGTCACTTACCATGGATATTATCAAACAAATACTTATAGATGATTTAGATGCCATTAATCAGCGTGAACAACGTGATGGCAAACCTTACTTTAATAGCCAATTTCTCGCCAATCATCCTTATTTATGTATTGGCATGATTGCAGCCTATTTACCGCTTGCCGTGATCTTATGGTACGCACCCTACTTTGGCCCTTATTGGACGCTCGGTATAACCCTCTTATTCATTATACTTGCTAGCGTTCTGTTGTTTGACATTAAGCCTGTTTACCATTTTGAAGACATTGGTGTGCTTGATTTGCGCGTTTGCTATAACGGCGAATGGTTTGTCACTGAAGTCGTATCTGAAGATGCTTTAAATAAAGTTCTTGAATCTCAAGAAGTCAGCTCAGCTATCAAGCAAGAAATTTCTCGTTTATTAGCATTAAAGGGTAATATTTCCTTTTACGATATTTACCATATTGCATACCCAGAGGTTTCTTTGCCAACACAAGTTACTTTAGCTGCTCAAAATTAAAACATTATCAATAATATAGCGTAGTTTTTATTCGTAATGAGTAGTGAGTGAGCAATTAGATTTATTTTCTATTTTTATCGTTGACAGGCCGAGGTGATATCGTTAATATTCGCCTCGTTCTCAGGAACAACCCAATTCCTCCATAGTTCAGTCGGTAGAACGGCGGACTGTTAATCCGTATGTCGCTGGTTCAAGTCCAGCTGGAGGAGCCAAATTTAAAAAGCCCGCTAAGATTAATTCTTGCGGGCTTTTTGCTTTCTAGTCCCTTTAACCATTTCATGCACACTCCCCCAATTCCCAGCCACTTTTATTTATTCCTGTCCTATTCATTAATAGAATAATCCCTATTGCTTGCTCGCTATTCACATCTTAGCAGTTCTGCTTAAAACAACGGGTAAATCCCTGAAACCCTATTGATAAGGCATAAATAATCACCAACTTGTTTATTTAACAGCCTATTGAACATTTTTTTTAATTTTATGCTTTACAACTGAGTACGCGGTGGGTAATATGCGCCTCGTTCTCAGGAACAACCAATTCCTCCATAGTTCAGTCGGTAGAACGGCGGACTGTTAATCCGTATGTCGCTGGTTCAAGTCCAGCTGGAGGAGCCAAATTTAATAAGCCCGCTCAGGTTAATCCTAGCGGGCTTATTGCTTTCTAATTCAGCCATTCTTATCTTTCTTACAAATTCCTTATCAAAGATAATTTTTACACATCAAACTTATTCTACTATCTTAATCCCATCTTTTAACTGATTCTTTTTTCGGCTATTTTTAACTTCCATTTTTTTACACTCCATCCGTTAGATCAAAATTTTATCGATTCGCGCAGATAACAGGCAAACGAACTTATTTTATCATTTTCCCCTTTGACATTAGCGATTCAGAACGCTAATATCCTCTGCGTGTTAAGGGAGTTCCTCCATAGTTCAGTCGGTAGAACGGCGGACTGTTAATCCGTATGTCGCTGGTTCGAGTCCAGCTGGAGGAGCCAACTTAATCTTTCCTTTCTCTGATTTATTCTATTCTAATTCCTTTATTTTCCAACATGTTAAAAAAAGCCACAGAAAAATAATTTCTATATTAATTGTCCTTGATCATAGCTATTTAATCGTTTTCGTTTTATCATTCTTTCCCGGCCTGAGCATCTGCTCATCACTTCCCCCCTTATTGGAGCCGGTTTAATGACAACTGTAACTACCCTAACGATCCGCCGCCCTGATGATTGGCATGTTCATTTTCGCGATAATGAAATGTTAAATACAGTCGTGCCGTTCACAAGCCAATTTTTTGGTCGTGCCATTGTCATGCCTAACCTTGTACCCCCTGTTACCACGGTAGAAGCCGCAAGAGCATACCGTGAACGAATTAAACAAGCGGTACCTGCTGGGCACCAATTTACACCACTAATGACCTGCTATTTAACTGACACAACGGATGCTGATGAATTAATTCGTGGTTTCAATGAAGGTGTATTTACGGCCTGTAAATTGTATCCCGCAAATGCCACAACAAACTCTAGCCATGGCGTGTCTGACATTAAAAAAATCTACCCTGTTCTTGCTGCCATGGAACAAGCTGGAATGCCATTACTCATTCATGGGGAAGTGACCGCCAGCCATATCGATATCTTCGACCGTGAAGCGCTGTTTATCGAACAAGTCATGCTGCCATTACGAGCTCAATTCCCTCAGTTAAAAGTGGTTTTCGAACACATCACAACCAAAGAAGCCGCGCAATATGTGTTAGAGGCTAACGAATTTACAGCTGCGACCTTAACACCACAGCATTTGATGTTTAACCGCAACCATATGTTAGTTGGTGGTGTACGACCGCATCTATATTGCCTGCCGATTTTAAAACGTAATGTTCATCAAGAAGCATTACGTGCAGCTGTCGCTTCTGGCTGTGATCGCTTCTTCTTAGGCACTGATACTGCACCGCACGTTCAATCCCGTAAAGAGACATCCTGTGGCTGTGCAGGCGTATTTAACGCACCAACCGCACTAGCTGCCTATGCGACTGTATTCGAAGAATTAGGCGCTTTAGCGCATTTCGAAGCATTTTGTTCACTAAATGGACCTAAATTTTACGAATTACCCGTCAATGATGGCCACATTACACTGACAAAATCTGAGAATATGACCTGCGAATCTATTGCCTGTGGGACAGATAAATTGATCCCATTCTTAGCGGGTGAAGATTGCGGTTGGACTATCAAAGTAGGCCAATAACATTATGATGTGGAAAGGTTTTATCCTTTTCACATCTTCTTTTTTAAAGAATCACCAACTATTTTGTCAATTTTCATCAAAATTCACAGAAAAAATAGTTTTACTACTACCATATTAAAAAAATCTTCTTATACTAGATATAGCTCGTTCTGAGTCACCTGCTCTTAGTCAGTAATAGATATTTACTATTTATCACGATGTTTGATTAGGAGGTCTAAATGAATAGAAAAAGCGATGTAATCCAAACTCACCCTGTTGTTGGCTGGGATATCAGTACTGTCGATGCCTACGATGCGATGATGCTACGTTTACATTACCTCCCTGAACAGAACAATAGCCTGGATAGCGCAATAATTGATAAAACCATGTGGCTGACAACAGATGTAGCCAAACAGCTGATTAATATTCTTCAGGCTGGAATTGATAAGATTGAGTCTGGCGAATATCTTGAATCTGATTTCAAAACTCATTAGCAGGTAAACAGAATGGATATTTGTCTCATAACAAATATCCATTCGTTATCACTCCGCCGCTCTCATTCATATCATTAATAAATGATACTTTGCTGTTTATTATTAAAGATAAAATAAAAACTATAAATTATGAATTAATTGCAAATACAAGCGATAATTTATTATTTTTATTATTACTTTATTGACTTCAATATCAGTTCCAATTTATTGTAATACTCTTTCCGGACAAGGATGTTCCCTATGAGAATATTAGTTATTGATGAGTGTTATTATACCCGCCTTGGTATTACTGAATATTTATCTTCTAATAGAAAATTAAAATTCATTAGCACAGGGTGCATTAATGAAGGTATTAAATATATAAATAAATATTCACCCAGTATTGTTCTAGTTAATTTGACATACTATTGTCATTACTCGAGTTACTGCCCAACCCTGAAAACATTACTAAACAGAACCAGTAGCATTCGATTCTATATTTACATCAATGCTGCATACCCATTAACAGACAAGCCTTTGCTACTAAAAGATAATTTTTTCATTATGTCAAAAAACATCATGACTCAAATATTGGACAAAGTTATTACTGATTCAGATCAAATAGAAAAAATAACAAAGCTCGCTAATAATAATGACTCATCCATTTTTACGATGAAAGAGCAAAATATAATTAATAATTGGATGAATGAAACTCCTAATCATATTATTTCTAGAAAATTAGGCATAAGTAACAGCACGGTTTATTCACAAAAAAGGCATATTACATCAAAAGTCTTTGTTAAAAATAGAATTGAATTATTTTTTATTTATAATGTTTTTAAGTATCTTTATTAAAAGAGAAAGCCCTTTAAAAAAGGGCTTTCTTCATTTTAAAATAATACTATTTTTCGCTATTTAACAGTCCGTCCGCTAAACGATGACGAGATTTATTAAATATTTTATTACTCACTTCACGACCAGCGCGGCGAATACGCTGCTCTTCTTCAGGCAACTTCATCTCTTCAGTACACGCATGACTGCAGCAGCCTTCATATTTTTCAGCGCAGCTTGGGCATTGAATAAACAGTAAATGGCAACCGTCATTTTTGCAGTTAGTGTGAGTGTCACAGACTTCCCCACACTGATGGCAATGCGCTAAGGTGTCATCCGTAATACGCTCACCCATACGGTTATCGAACACAAAGTTTTTGCCTTTGAAACGCAGTGGCAAGCCTTGTTCTTTTGCTTTACGTGCATATTCAATGATCCCGCCTTCCACATGATAAACATTTTGGAAACCGTTATGTAGCATGTAGGCGCTCGCTTTTTCACAGCGGATACCGCCCGTGCAATACATCACCACATTTTTATCTTTCTGGTCTTGCAGCATTTCAACCGCCATTGGCAGTTGGTCTCTAAAGGTGTCTGATGGCACCTCAATCGCATTATCAAAGTGACCTACTTCATATTCATAGTGGTTGCGCATATCGACAAAAATAGTATTTGGGTCATCGATCATCGCATTGACTTGATCTGCTTTCAGATACTGTCCGGTATTGGCAGGATTAAAGGTTTCGTCATCAATACCATCGGCAACAACACGGTCACGTACTTTCATACGTAGTACCCAGAAGGACTTGCCATCATCATCAATAGCAATGTTCAAACGCAGATCATTTAAGGCCGGGTCTGTTGCGTAGATAAGTTCACGCAACGCATCTACATTAGAGGCAGGTACGCTAATTTGTGCGTTGATCCCTTCTTTAGCAATATACACACGACCAAATACACTCAACGCTTTGAATTGTTGGTACCATTCATTGCGAAATGCAGCAGGGTCTTGAATATTGAAGTATTTATAAAAAGAGATTGTGGTACGCGGCTCAGTTTCAGCCAACATACGTTCTTTAAGGATTTTATTCGAAATTTGGTTATGTAACACTGGCATGGTGTTCGCTTTCCTATGTAATGCTTTGATATAAAAAATTTAAATCACCAGCAAAGAATTGCTCGTTAATTGTGGGTTATTATCCCTTTTATTATGTTAATAAAAAACCATTTATTTTTAGTGGATATTACACTTATCACAAACTCTTAATGATAATGTTAAAGAAAAAATCACTAAATTAAAAAAGTTAGTCTGATAAATTCCTTTGCCCTTTGACAGAAAAATACCATTGCGCTAATTTTCCTCTGAATAAAAATCCCCCACTTGAAGAGGTTCTATATGAGAACAAAATTTGACGAATTTGATGGCTTTTAAGCTAATAAACTTTTAACTAGGCGGGATTGACCCCGCCTTTTTTATGGATGGAACCCATGACATTAATGCAGACAACTCTACAAATTATTAGTAATACAACGGTTTTATTTGGTGTTTTTGTTGCCATCGGCGCAATTATTTATAATTTAGAAACGGCTAAAAAAACACAAACTGCCCTATTTTTATTTGAAAGTCGATTAGATCAGCAATACGTAGAGTCCCTTCATGTTTTAAAACAAATCCATTACTCTGGAAAATCATTTCGTGCCTATGTTTTCCCTGCTGAAGGGGTCGCTATGACAAGTTGTGAAACCGCAGAGCGTCTCAAATTCCAATATATTTTAAATTTTTATGAACGCGTTGCCGTTAGTATCAGAGAAGGTATCTATAACGAGCAGATGATCAAAAGAGCCTCATACTCAACCGTTATTGAAACATATGAGATTGCCGAGCCTTTGATTAAAGCCATTAGAGAAAAAAGAAAATCAGAGACAACCTATCAAGAGTTTGAATGGCTAGTGGCTCGCTGGAAGAAATATCCACTTAAGAAAAATAGCTCAATATTTTTATAAACTGTTTATATAGCAATATTTGTATTAGCTATCTGTATTAAATAGAAAAGAAAAAAGGGAGGGCTCCCCCTCCCTGGCATTTGCCGAAGTTACGATGGGTAAACCGCATCGTAGAGCGCAATGTCAACTGCTTTTAGAGACGCTTCCCTACTCCGCTATGCAGAACGGAGTAGGTCAGAAACCTCTTTACTGCTTATATTACTACCTACACTTTACTAACGTACAACTTTCAACCTACTGGATAGATTTCTGTGTTAGCCAATTAACTCGATACGAGCAGGCAAGCCTTGTCTCACGGAAGCACCAGATACCCAATCAAGCCAAGTATTTGCCACTTCACGAGTCGGATCTGCAAACCCTAAATCATTCAAGTTAATACCTGAACCATTTGCCGCATTCATCGGCATAGCTTCGCCGTCTAAATAGTGCTGTTTAGCTCCCATTTCGGTATGACCATAACCATGTTCAACCGCGAGAACTCCCGGCATAACACCATCAAGCACACTAATTTGAGCTTCCACATGGCCACCTGGTGTGGTGATTTTGACCCAATCCCCATGTTTAACGCCCACCTTTGCCGCATCATCAGGGTGAATGGCCACCATATTGGTTGGTTTCACATGACGTAAACGTTCAATCATGGTTGTGGAACTGCTCATCACATGAGATTTAAAGGACATCATTTTTAATGGCCACTCTTTCTCTGGGAATACCACATTCACATCTTCACCATTCGCCATACGAGGCGGATAGTAGGTCGGGCAACCACTAAAACGCTCACCAGTGATAGCATGACGGTTAATCGCCACCGTAGGATTCCAAATTTGTAACCCTTTCTTCCACTGTGGACCCGTCGCATCGCCATCCCACGCTTTCTCGTAAGGCGCGAATCGACCACCACGCGTAAAGATATACGCAACACGGCGAACTTCTTCAGGTTTCAATGTGCGAGTAATTTGCGGCATGATACGTTCGACACCACTGATCGTAATGTCTTCTGTTGCCGCCTCTGGTACCGGTTTTTCACCTAACCACGCCATGTTAGCCGCCACTCTCAGATAGTAATCTTCAGCGGTATTTAACGGATACATATTGCCATCCATATCCGCAATCACATTGTCACCAAAGCCCGGTAAATTCAGCTCTTTAGCGACTGCGATACAGAATGACTCCATTGAAACTGGCTGGCCATCCGCTGTTTTCGCAGTGCGAGACTCTACAATCGGCCAACGCGCGGTACTCGCTTTCACCTGTACACCTGACCATGGTGCGCTGAAGCCCCAACTCTCAAAGTTGTGGGTATCTGGCACAATATAGTCCGCTAACGCTGTGGTTTCATTCATGAAAGCATCGATACCGATAATCAGTGGCAGATGCTTCGGATCTTTCAGTTTTTCTTCCATCACCTGACGAATACCCGCAATACCATAAACAGGGTTCGTCATATTAGTGATCCACGCCTTCAGGGAATATGGATATCCCATCAATGCGGAAGCCAACTGCTCAGTTAACTGACCTTTCGCAAACGGATACCAAGGGGCTTTCGCTGGATACGGTTTTTCACCCGCTGCTACTCTTGCCTTGAATTCATCCGATTTTTCATAAACTTCATTACTGCGCGATAGCACTACACCTTTCGGTTTCACCTTGCCTTTGTAGCCTGCGATATTGTAACGAGGGCCATCATTCTCCCCGTTAAATTTACCGCCACCGACAGAAACGCCACCTTTTAAGTTTAAGTTACCAATCAACGCATTAAGCATAATCACAGACCATGCAGTATAGAAACCATTACCACTCATCATGCCGCCGTGAGAAATCACCGCCGCTTTTCTGTCATAAGAGGTTAAGGCTTTACCCAGTGATTCAATGGTTTTCACGGGCACTTGACAACGTTGACTGTACTCTTCCAGCGTCATGCGATCTGCGGCTTCTTTCAGACATTGGAAGCTGGATTTCACCGTCACTTCGCTACCATCATGAAGCGTGACTTGACGAGTCACAAACAGCTCCGCATTCGTCACTTCATCCGCCAGTTTCAGCTCGCCGTTTGCATCCTGAACCAAATAGGATTTTTTCTCGTCCTCACCCTCTTCAGCCACCACACCCGTTAGGTGAGATTGCTGTAACAGATTACCCGCCAAAGGATGGGTATCATCGGTGATCACTAAGTGAGTTGAGTTCGTCCAGCTTTTCTCGCCAGCCGCTTCCATGGATCTTTCACTTGGCACACTCAGATAAGCCGCGTTATAGCGGTCATTTTCGATAATCCAGCGGATCATCCCCATCACTAATGCGGCATCGGTACCCGGTTGAACTGGTACCCAGTGACCATGGTCATTGGCCAAAGTTGTGGTCAATGGCAGTGCCGGAGAAACCACCACATAGTTAAACGAATCACGTAAACGAGCACTCGCTAACTGGCGACCTTGGCGTTTAAATGGGTTACCTGATTGCGCTGGCGATGTTCCGATAAACAGCGCGAAACGGGTATTATCCCAGTCTGGTTTGACGTGGGCGTTTTTATCCAAGTCATCCATCAACGCACCAGAGCCTGCGCGATACGCTAAACCGCAGTAAGCCCCGTGAGCCCCGAAGTTTTTACTACCAAAAGCGTTTTGAGCAAAGCGACGAATAAAACCATCACGACCATCATCCCCGGCGTTAGTCACCAGTAACTGGTTGGCTTTAGGCCCTAATTTTGGTTGAGATGGATCCAGTGGCGTTTCTAAATCACGAATAGCACGCAGACCATCCACATGACCTTCACCAAATAAGTCCCCACCTTCAACCACTTCTTTAATTAACTGTTCAAAGCTAATACGCTCCCATTTCCCTTCACCACGTTTACCAACTCGCTTCATCGGTTCGAGAATACGTAATGGACTGGTTAACCCTTCCATCAGCGTGGCGCCACGAGCACATGCCGTTGAACGATGTTCTAAACCACTTTCACCGCCCATTTTGGCGAATGCAGTGGATAACGGCATTCCGTATGGGAAATGCTTTTCATGGGATAGAGGGTGGTATGGGTTCCCCGCGATTCGCAAAACTTCATTCTTCGCACTGTCCACACGGGCACGAATACCGCACTGCGTCCAGCAACCGAAGCATTGCGTCATTGAAACGACTTGCGCAGGGTTCTCTTTCCAACCACCAATCGCTGAACCTTCAGGGATCAGTGAGTTACCATTGATGCGATCCAGCGTCACTTTGCCAGAGGTGCCATCCACTAAACCATCTACTGCACGTTTGGCAACTTCACGATAGCTTGCACCAAAAAGAGCAAGACCACCGACAACTAAACCACCTTTAAGCCATTGACGTCTTGAGAATTTAGCCATGTTGCACTCTCCCCGCAAACCAGCGAACACCTTCGCGAACAATAATTGTTAATGCAATCCACAATCCAAATGTACCGACAATCGCCAGTAGTCCATCATTGCCTAATGGAAAATGGTATGGATTGGTGATGATGTTGTATTTTGGTACCGCTTGGACCTCCATCAGGAAAATCCAGCGTAATACCCACGCTAACGCCATCGACACTAACGCTAAAACCGTAATGTAAGGGACTGAGCGCACCGCTTTAACGTTACTCAATGCCATTACAAATGTGATTGCCCACAGTGCACAAACCCCCATTAACATCCACCAGCCCGGGCTTGCGACATCTAACTGTTGACGAACTGCAATGCCTGACGTGGTATCACCGGAGATCCACAGTGCAAAACAGACTGCAAACAGGAGTAATGTAATTACTTGGAAGCGCGCTAAACGGTTTTGATATTGCGGCTCACGACGCGCACCTAAGCTAATCAGTGCAGGCAACACTTGCATTGCACTTAAGAACATCAACACTGGCATCCACCAGCTAAACCAAATTGGACGAGCCACTAGCACAGAGGCTTCACGACCGGTATACAGCAGTAAACCAATGGAGGATAACGCACTGAGTAATGCTACCCAACGAGTCGCTTTATACTCTTTCTTCCAAATCAATTTGACTAACAGCGCAACAAAGTACAACCCAACAAACGTGGTAAATAGCGGTAGCAACACAGAGCCCCACCACATCCAAGACCACATTGTTGGATGTGCATAGAAGTGCCACACACGCGCGGTTTGGTGCAGGTCTGCCGTTAATGCTAACGGCGCTGTGATCCCCATCGTGATAGCAATAAACACGGCGATCATTTCTAATCGGCCGTTTCCACTGCGGTTTTGCCAATGAAGATAACAGGCATACAGCACGGCACAGGCGGCAATTCCAATAAAGAAAAAGTATTGCACTGCCCAAGGAAGCCAGAAAAACTCTTGTGGCTGCGCCATGATTTCGGAAATATAGGTCACTTGTTCGCTCATCAGAACACCTCCTGCCATAATGCCGGTTGCCCTTTACCTTGCAACGGTTCCACAAACGCATCATCCAGCCCTAAATAAAATACCTGCGGCAACGTGCCACTTTCAGGTTTCAAGACTTTGATTTGCGCTTCGTGCTCAGAAAGCATCTTACGAATGGTGCTGTTAGGGTCTTTTAAGTCACCAATAATACGGGCGCCCCCCACACAGGATTCGACACATGCTGGCAATAAACCAACTTCTAAGCGGTGTGCACAGAATGTGCATTTATCTGCGGTTTGCGTTGAATGGTTAATAAAGCGAGCATCGTACGGACAAGCCTGAACACAATACGCACAACCTACACAGCGCTCGTTATCAATTACCACGATGCCATCTTCACGTTGAAACGTTGCTTGCACTGGGCAAACTGGCACGCAAGGCGGGTTATCACAATGGTTACACAAGCGAGGTAGTAGAACGTTAGTGAACCCTTCCTCCCCTTTTAAGGAGACCTGATATTGGTTAACCGTCGTTCTAAATTGACCTTGAGGTGTTTGGTTTTCAACAGAACAGCTAACAGTACATGATTGGCAGCCTACGCAGCGACGCAGGTCAATCAACATGCCATAGCGTTTTTCGGGATTGCCTTCACGGCGAGTTGGGGAAAAATTCAAACCCGCCTCGGCGATTGGGATCAGCGATGCACCCGCAGTGACGGCCCCAATCTGTTGTAGGAATTTTCGTTTACTCAGATCCATAATCGGCTCCAGTATTGACATTGCTAATGCGAAAATAAAAGTTAATAATCAATCTATTATTGGTTTATCTTACGTATTGGTAACACCGTGTTACCGATGTCTGATAACCACTAAATTCTTATTTCTCTTTAAAATCAGTGTGTTATCTTTGTGCTACTCTAATAATTCTGAGTTCATAGTAAGAAGAAAAGCCTTGCGCCCCTATTGTGGTTTTCCACATACCCGAAGGGATCTTGATCTAACGCAACGAATAAACCCCAAATGTTAAAAAAAACGTCTATCCCGTTGTATCACATACTTTTAGTTACCCTGCTGCTATGGTGCATTCCGGCGGGTGCGGCGCAATGGACGATCGGTGTTCTCGCCCTGCGAGGGCCGAGTTTCACTCAGTTGCACTGGCAACCTTTGGTGGACACCCTCAATGAATCCATTCCGGGGGAGCGCTTTACCCTGCAACCCCTGAATCTTGAAGAGATGAAAGAGGCGATTTCGAATCGCAAAATTGATTTCTTACTCACTAACCCTGCTCAATTTATCCAACTCGATAATCGCTACCACCTACGCTGGCTACTCTCTTTACGCTCGGATGTGGAGCCAAACAGCACAACACGCAACGTGATCGGTAGCCTTATTTTGGTTCGTGGAGATAGCGACATTCACAGCGCTGATCAGCTCATCGGCAAAAAAGTCGGCGCAATATCCCCCGATGCATTTGGCGGATATCTATTAGGTTATAAAGTGTTAAGAGATTTAGGATATGACACGGAAAAAGACTTTCGGATGCAGTTTTTGGGCTTCCCCGCGGATGCACTGCTATACGCTTTGCGGGATAAATCCCTCTCTGCGGCAATTGTTCCTGTCTGCTTATTAGAAAATATGGACAGTGAAGGACTGATTGATAAACACCAATTCCGTCCACTTGTTCAAAAAGAGAGTGCGTTACCCTGCCTAACCAGCACCGAACTTTACCCTAATTGGTCATTCGCCGCGTTAAGCGAAGTTCCTGACAATTTAGTGGATAAAGTCACTAAAGTTTTGCTTTCTGGCGATACGCCCAATATGCGCTGGGGGGCTCCTGCATCCATCACACAAGTTGAAAACTTACTGCGTGACGTTAACCAACATCCACAGCAACGGGAAATCTGGCAAGATATTGTCAGTTGGACAATTCAGCACCAAATTACCATCGGTATTATCACTTTAATTTTCTTATTGTTAGGTATTAACCACGTCTGGATAGCCTTCTTGGTTCGCCGTCGTAGCCAACAACTTGAAGTCGCACATAATCGCCTACGTCAGCAAGAAGCTAATCTACAAAAAGCGCAGCGACTCAATATATTAGGTGAAATGGCTTCTGGGTTTGCCCATGAATTGAACCAACCGTTATCCGCGATTCGAAATTATGCACAAGGCTCTATTTTGCGATTGAAAAAAGAGTCGGAAAACCACCCGCTTCTTGGTGCTATCAGTAAGATTGATGAACAGGCTCAACGGGGGGCTGATATTATTCAAAACCTGCGCTTATGGGCTGGAAAACCGGGGCAAGAATCCCGTCTGACCCTACGCCAGCAATCCGTCAAACAGACCATTAATCATATTTGGCAACTGTTGCAAGTTGAGCAACATTTTCCAACCGTTAGGTTGCAATTACCCGAAACTCCCGATGTCCAGCTCTTGCTACCTGATACCCTACTCGACCAGTTACTCTCAAACTTGATCAGTAATAGCCTACAAGCGGGCGCCACCACATTAACCTTTGGCTTTCACTTTGCCGATGAACGCTTTTTACTGGTATTACAAGATGATGCTGGCGGAATGCCTGACGAACAGCTCAATCAAGGGATCATGCCATTCGCCACCACTAAACAGGAAGGATTAGGACTCGGATTGGTGATTTGCCAGCGATTAATTCAAAGCCAAGGTGGGGATATTCGCATTGAAAATCAACATAATGATGACGGTAAGAATGGGCTGCGTGTGACGCTAATTTTTAATTACTCGAGATAATCAGAAATAGCGCATGTTTTGCCACACAAAAGATAACATTCCCAATAACTATATGTGACAATGCTATGAATACTATTTATATAAGCAAGACACTTATACAAACAAGAAATAAGCCACGAGGTATGAATTAATGCCAGTCATTCACCTTGTCGACGATGACACCGATGTCACTGATTCCTGTCAATTTTTACTCGAAACGCTCGGTTATAACGTTACCGTCTGGAACGACAGTGAGCAGTTTATCCAGCAAGCCCCTCTGCATGAGGAAGGCATTGTATTGCTCGATATGCGCATGCCAAAATTTGACGGGCGCCAAGTGCACCAATACCTGAAAGAGCAGCAAAGCACCCTCGCGGTGATTTTCCTTTCTGGTCATGGGGATATCCCAATGGCGGTAGAACAGGTGAAATTAGGCGCTATCGATTTTTTACAAAAACCCATTGATAGCCAGCAACTTGCCGAAACCCTTGAGCAAGCTCGCTTACAAACCATCAAAGCCACTGAACGCATATTAATTAAACAGCGTTATGAAACCTTAACGCCGAAAGAAAAAGATGTTTGCACCTATGTGCTTCAAGGGCTAATTAACCGCGAAATCGCTGAAGTGGCTTGCGTCTCTGTGCGAACCGTCGAAGTGCATCGCTCCCGAGTGATGGAAAAAATGGCAGTTAGAAACCTTGCCGAATTAATGAGCACCATGCAAACAGCACAACTTTTTGCAGGTTAATTTGATATCATTCAGATTAACAAGCTATTTTTAATTGAAATCCACTTAAGTAGAAACCGAAAAAACAATGATCCCAGCACCAAAATTTGAAAAAAGTTTATTACATCCTCGCTACTGGCTAGTTTGGTTTGGCATTAGCGTGCTCTACCTGCTCGTCCTGCTTCCTTATCCCGTCATTTATTGGATAGGTACCCGTTTAGGGCGTTTCTCCAAGCGCTTCTTAAAAAAACGCGTCCAGATTGCCGATCGTAATTTGCAATTGTGTTTTCCTGAGATGAGCCAAGAAGAGCGCCAAAAAATGGTGGATAAAAACTTTGAAGCCGTCGGTATGGGTGTTTTCGAAACGGGAATGGCGTGGTTCTGGCCCGATTGGCGAGTGCGCCGTTGGTTTAAAGTTGAAGGTCGTGAAAATATGCTCGCCGCTCAAGAAACCGGCCGTGGCATTATTGTGTTAGGCGTCCATTTCTTAACGTTGGAAATCGGGGGGCGCGCATTTGGTATGTTGAACCCCGGTATTGGTGTTTATCGCGCTAACGATAATAAACTGATGGACTGGCTACAAACTCGTGGACGTTTGAAATCCAATAAATACATGCTCGACCGTAAAGACGTTAAAGGCATGATCCGCGTATTAAAAGAAGGGGAAATTTTATGGTATGCCCCTGACCATGATTACGGCCCTCGAAACAGTTCATTCGCGCCATTATTTGCGGTGGAAAAAGCGGCAACCACCAATGGCTCACAAATCTTATTATCTCTTGGCAACCCACTCGTTGTGCCGTTTTCAGCTATCCGTTTACCCGATGGTAAAGGTTATAAATTGCTGATCCAGCCTGCCCTGGACAATTTCCCTGTGGACGACAACGTCGCCACCGCAACGATGATGAACCAGGTCATTGAGAAAGAAATTTTACGGGCACCAGAGCAATATATGTGGATGCACCGCCGTTTTAAAACGCGTCCAAAGGGAGAACCCTCCCTGTACGGCGATTTAGATAAAATCCACCACCGCTAGGCTGCCTATTCCCATATTGTTCGCATTGAACAGGCGGAGCCCCAAAAAATGTGAGTTACCGCTAAATGGTTCTCCCAAAATAGTTCGTGTTGCAGCTAGGCGGCGAGTGAGAGAATCCCCAGGAGCATACATAAGTATGTGACTGGGGTTCACGAATGAAGCCAACAACGCTGCGGCGCGAAATATGACGGGAGAGAAGTGTGAAGGGAGAGGTAATGAAGAAGAGCACCTACTGGAAAAAAAACCTCTACATCCTCTGGTTCGGCTGCTTTCTAACGGGCGCTGCCTTCAGCTTGATCATGCCTTTTCTTCCTCTTTATATCGAAGAACTTGGTATTACTGACCATGGCTCTTTGAATTTATGGACGGGCGCCGTTTTCAGTATTACGTTTCTCTTTTCCGCTATTGCTGCCCCTTTTTGGGGACGCCTTTCTGACCGCCACGGTCGTAAACTAATGTTGCTGCGCTCTGCCCTTGGTATGGCGATTGTCATGGTGCTGATTGGCTTTGCGCAGAATATTTGGCAGCTTTTGGCTTTACGGGCACTTTTAGGCTTACTTGGCGGATTTGTTCCGAATGCCAATGCGCTGATTGCCACCCAAGTCCCCGTGAATAAAAGCGGTTGGGCGATGGGTGTCTTGGCAACTGGCGCGGTGAGCGGTGCATTGATTGGCCCACTGATTGGTGGATTACTGGCCGACCAATATGGATTGCGCCCAGTTTTCTTTATTACCGCTAGCGTGTTGTTTATCTGCTTTTTTGTCACACTTTTCTACGTCCGTGAGCGTTTTACCCCCATTTCACGCAAAGATGCCCTATCTGGAAAACAAGTTTTTGCCTCTTTACGTAATAAAAACTTAGTGATCAGCCTATTTTTCACCACCATGATCATCCAAGCATCAATTGGTTCGATTAACCCGGTGATCACCTTGTATGTTCGGGAGCTTTCAGACTCGATTGATAATCTTGCTTTTATCAGTGGGATTATTGCATCCATTCCCGGCGTTGCCGCACTGATTAGTGCCCCTATGCTCGGTAAACTGAGCGACCGCATTGGACCTGACCGTGTTTTATTAGCGGTACTTGCCGCCTCAATTTTTGTTCTATTTCCGATGGGGCTCGTTAGCAGTTATTGGGAATTAGGCGCCTTGCGCTTCTTACTCGGCGCCCTTAACGCCGCGCTGTTACCCGCCGTACAAACTTTAATTATTTATAATATTTCTCACCAAATCACTGGACGCATATTTAGCTACAACCAAGCGTTACGAGATGTGGGTAATGTCACGGGGCCTTTAATGGGTTCCTTTGTTGCAGCGACTTACGGGTTTAGAGCCGTGTTCTTCTTCACTGCCGTATTAGTGCTGGTCAACCTCATTTACTCTTGGCTTATCATTAGGAAGCAATCTGATGGTCTAAGAGCATCTCCCTCTAAAGAGTAATGTTAATGTGTCCCTTTTACGCCAAAACATAACTTTTTATTATCTTTTCCACGAAAAGTTTATAAGCGCAAAAAATATTTTGTAACATACTGTTTTTAATCAACTTAATCGATTCAAAAAACATTCTTTTATTGTCAATAAAAATCCGTTATTCTGTGCCCCCTTATCGTAAGAATGAGAGTTACATCGAATTTTCATCTTAAAACTGACTTTCTTACGATAAATTCATTCTGCTTATTAGCAATTTTATAATAATGTATGCCGAAAATATGTTTGCAACACAGCATTAACATATCAATAAAAAACAGTGATGGAACTTTTGCTCCACATTCACAATTCGGCACAACCTCTTAAGTCACAACGTATTGGAGTTCACAGATGAGTCATTCTGCGACTAAAACTAAAACTTTTTTCGGGCATCCTTACCCGTTGAGTTCGCTTTTCCTCACCGAAATGTGGGAACGTTTTTCTTTCTATGGTGTTCGTCCTCTTTTAATCCTCTTTATGAGTGCAACTTTGTTGCAAGGTGGCATGGGGCTGCCGATTGAGCAAGCATCTGCTATCGTGGGTATCTTCGCGGGTGGTGTTTATATCACATCATTACCGGGTGGCTGGCTCGCGGATAACTGGTTAGGTCAGCGTCGTGCCGTTTGGTATGGTTCTTTAATCATTGCATTGGGTCACTTATCGATAGCGCTGTCTGCGTTATTTACCAATACCTTCTTCTTCGTGGGACTGCTATTGATCGTATTAGGTACCGGTTTATTTAAAACCTGTATCACTGTAATGGTTGGAACCCTGTATAAGAAAGAAGATACACGTCGTGATGGTGGTTTCTCTCTGTTCTATATGGGTATCAATATGGGTTCATTTATTGCCCCATTAATTATCGGCCCATTACATGAAAAATACGGCTGGCATTTAGGCTTCGGTTTAGGTGGTTTGGGTATGTTAGTTGCCCTGCTTATCTTCCGTTTCTACGCTATTCCACAAATGCGTCGTTATGACAAAGAAGTCGGCTTAGATTCCACATGGAATCACCCTACCGTTCAACGTAAAAACGTCGGTAAATGGGTTGCGGTTGCCATGGCTGCACTGGCTGTACTGGTGGTATTAATCAATAATGGCACTATTCCATTCAACCCTTCAGTCATAGCAAAAAGCTCGGCTTACATTATCTCTACGTGTGTGGGCATCTACTTTATTTTCATGTTCTTCTGTGCAGGTTTGAACAGCAGTGAACGCTCTCGCTTACTGGCATGTTTAATTCTGTTAATTGCTGCGGCGTTCTTCTGGTCTGCATTTGAACAAAAGCCAACATCATTTAACATCTTTGCGCGTGACTATACCGATCGCCAATGGGGTAACTTCGAAATCCCAACGATTTGGTTCCAGTCAATCAACGCCTTATTCATCATTCTGTTAGCGCCTATTTTCAGCTGGTTCTGGCCTTCTTTGGCTAAGCGTAATCTGAACCCAAGCAGCATGACGAAGTTCGTTATTGGTATCCTGTTCGCCGCGGGTGGCTTTGCGGTCATGATGGTTGCAGCTAACCACGTTCTGGCAACACAAACTGGCGTTTCACCATTCTGGTTAGTCGGCAGTATTTTATTACTGACATTAGGTGAACTGTGCTTAAGCCCAATTGGCCTGGCAACCATGACATTACTTGCACCACAAAAAATGCGCGGTCAGGTGATGGGATTATGGTTCTGTGCAAGTGCGCTGGGTAACTTAGCAGCAGGTATCATGGGTGGTAATATCCGTAAAGACCAACTGGATTCCATGCCAGATCTGTTCTCCCACGTTTCTATCGCACTGGTTATTTGTGCTGTTGTGCTAGCAGCCCTGATTATTCCAGTCAGAAAAATGCTGCAAAACGCAGATAAAAACGAAGCAAAAGCGAAATAATATTATTCGTTATTAGATAGTGTTGTTGGCGTAATAATCTCAACAATTATTGCGCCAACCTCTCCTCAATACCGCAAATCTCGTGCTACTCTTCCCTCACTTTTCTAATCATAATGAATTATTTCCGTTCAAGGATCTTTTACGATGAGCACACAGTCTGTTCCGGTTTATTATGTCGATGCGTTCACTGATACCCTATTTCATGGTAACCCAGCCGCTATCGTTTTACTTGATGAGTGGCTTCCTGATGACAAGCTTATCGCTATCGCCGCCGAAATTAACTTATCTGAAACAGCCTTTCTGGTCGGTGAACATATCCGCTGGTTTACACCCGTAATGGAAGTTAAATTGTGTGGTCATGCGACCCTTGCCGCCTCGTATATTCTAAACAAGTTTAAGCAGCACCCGGCAAACCCTATTGTGTTTCAGTCCTTATCTGGAGAACTGACGGTTCATAAAAATCAAGAAGGCTTCACATTAGACTTCCCTATTTTAGATTGTGAACCTGCCGATTTAAGCCAATATCCACAATTAAGCGAGATCCTTGGTACACCTATTTCTGAACTGTATTTAGCCAAAGACCGTTATATCTGTTTTGTTGATTCGCCAGAGCAAGTGCAGAATTGCCATCCTGATATGTTGCGTCTTGCGCAATTACCTTTGCAGGGATTAACCATTACCGCGAAAAGCACCGATAGCCTAGCCCACGACGAACAGTGTGACTTTGTATCTCGCTATTTTGCACCAGCCAAAGGTGTTAATGAAGATCCCGTCACTGGCACCTCTCACTGTGTGATTGCCCCACTTTGGGCTAAACGATTACAGAAAAACCCAGTATTAGGTCACCAGATTTCGGCTCGAGGTGGAAAAATACACTGCTTAATTGAACAAAATCGCGTCAAAATGACCGGAAAAGCAACACTCTTTTTAGCCGGAACGATTCACTTTTGATTAATCACTGTATTTATTTGTGATCAGGATTACACTTATCGGCAACATTAATGATATGTACATTAATGTTCCGGTAAGTAATTATTTTTACTGGTTCAAGTTTTTAAATAGTAAGAATTCAAAGAAAGTAAGGCTTAAATATGCGTTCCGATGTTGATGATGTAATCAAACAAAAAATTGAACAATCTGTTACCCATGTTTCTAAAGTGGTATTCCCAACCACCACTAACCACCATAGCACCCTGTTCGGTGGTACTGCATTAGCATGGATGGACGAAGTTTCCTTCATTACCGCGACCCGTTTTTGCCGCAAAAGATTGGTGACCGTCTCCACAGAAAAAATCAATTTTACCCACCCTATCCCATCAGGCACCATCGTTGAATTAGTCGGGGAAGTGATCCGAGTTGGTCGCACTAGCCTTACCGTTAATGTCTCTATCTTTTTAGAAGATATGTACGCTGAGGGACGAGAAGAAGTGATCCACGGGCAGTTTAATTTCGTGGCTATTGATGAAAATGGCAAACCAACCCCATTGTTTGAGCGGTAAATGTTTGAACAGTAATCACCGCTCTCTATTTACCACCATTCACATTGGTAAATAAAAAATGTGCGCCCGATCATTAAGATAGAGCGCACATTATTCATATTCTCGACATTAAGCGAATGCTAAGAATGGAGAGATACACAGTAAAATTCCGGTAAAAATAATCAGATATAAAGAGATACCTTTATATTTATGCAGCATTGGGACTTTATAGACTAAATACGCTGGAATTAAACAACCCACCATCCCGAAAATTGGGCTACAGATGGATGTGAAGCTCAGCACTGGTGCGTTCAGGATAATCGCTCCCCATGCTAATAGCACAGCAAAAATCATAATGCCGTTCTTCACCCAATTTTCATTAATACGCTCAACTGGCATCATGCGTTGTAATATGTTCATCACAATGCCTTGAGTGGCTTCACGGAAACCTAAATAAACCCCAAAGAACGCGGTCATGACGGCAAAAATATTTAACATGACGCTGACGACAGTCACCCAACCACCCGGGAAGAATTTCGCTGCGATAGCCAGCGCAGAAATATTCTGCTCGTAAGCTTTCACCGCTTCATCGTGACCCATAGCTAATGTGAATGATACTGCGTAGAAAAAGACGGTACAGAATAAAACAATAAACGCAATATTCATTGCACGCAGGGCTTTATAACGTGCCACTTCGCGGTTCACGTTTTGGCTACGAAATGAAATCACCATTGGGCTTAATGTTTGAATAAATAGAATCGATGTTAATGTGAAAGGTAATGTGATGATTGCCTCTTTAAACAAACGTCCAATTGGTGGCAATGAACCCACATTATATAAGTGCCACATCCCGACCATGGAAATGCCCAATGCGGCAACCACAAATAATTTAGTCAGAACCATAAAGCTTGAAAGCTTAAAGAGCAGTTTTTCACCGCGAGAAGAAATGGCGACTAAAATACAAATCAGAACCAAACCATACCAAGGGCTTTCAGATAATAACCCATCCGTTACACCGAAAGTTTGGAAATAGGACGCACTGTCATTGGTGATTGCCGTTGAATAAACAAACATCCAAATTACCAGCATAATAAAATAGAGTGCGCCAAGCAGCATACCCCAGTTCTTACCTAGATATCCGCTGATCACACTTGGATAATCTTTACATTCTGGTGATTCCGCCAGCGTATTAATAAACAGACGCTGAAACAAATACATTGCAGGATAACCGACAACGGATGAGAGCAAGAATACCCATAAGCCCATCAAGCCAACTTGTACGGGGAGAAAAACAATCCCCGCACCAATCGCCATCCCGATACTCATAATCACCCAACCAACATCTGTGCCATCAAACTTAGTGGCAGCACGCCATTGTTCTTGTGTCATGCCTGCACGAGAAGCAGCCGTAGAAGCTTTTCCATCATCGACATTATCTATTGTAGGGATCGTAGCCATAATTACTCACTTAATATTGTTGAACTCTTAAAAGAGAATTTTTTTTGTTTTAGATGCGACTTAAGTGGTTATTTCTTTCAATAACCTTAATTATTTGCAGGCTATTATAATGATTCCATCATAGAGGATATGTGAGAGAAAAATTATCTCTTTATTAACCTATAAAACCCCCGATAAAGAGAATTTTTTTCTCTAAAAAGAGCAATCCGACGTAAATATCTCTATCTATCGACGGAAATAATCCCTATTAATTGTTTTTGGACGCAGTAATTATAACTCTTTGTTTTTAAAGGTGTTAGTCTTTTAATAACCCATTAGTGATTATTAACAATTTCAACAATTATCCTTTTATTTCGTGCTAAACATCACAAGACACCATGATAACCACTACTATTCTTTGCAATAACTCCGTATTTTGTATTTCTCTTGTTAATTTTCGATATAAATAACTAGTTCGCTATTGAGAGTAACATTTAATTTTTACCCATTTATCGAGTGAAAGAGAATCGCTGCAGGCTTATTAATGAAGAAAAACATTTTGAATATTCACCCCTGAAGAGTAAAAAGCTCGTTTACTCTGTATTTTCGATGGAGCGTTGATATTTATAAATTATAGAAGTAGAGTATTTGATGCGTTGATAGTTATATCCTGTAGTTAATAACTGTTAACACCGTTTCGAGTTTATCTTGAAATAAGGATATTCATAGCCAACTTAAGATACGGAAAGCCTTATGTTACGATTATTGACCTTTATTTCTTTATTTATATTTTCAACGAATTTAACTTTCGCTGCCCCTGTTCCTCCCGAAGTCATTAAGCAAATTGAACAACAAGCACAAAAAGGGGATGTTAAAGCTCAGGTTATGCTAGGCATTGGTTACTATGTCGGTAACGAAATTAAGCAAGATTATCCGAAAGCCAAGAAATGGCTTACGATGGCCGCCAATAAAGGCAATGCGGATGCTCAACTATTTCTAGGTGATATGTATCTTAATGGTAATGGCGTTCAATCTGATTTTGAAACAGCTTATGGTTGGATTGAGAAATCGGCGAATAAGGGAAATCCTGAAGCCATAAACTATATGGGCCAATTCTATTACCAAGGTGCCGGCGTAAAACAAAATTATCTCGTGGCTTTTGAGTGGTTCCAAAAAGCAGCAGATAAAAAGTTCCCACCCGCTGAATATCAATTAGGAAAAATGCTACAAAATGGTGAAGGAACTGAGTTTAATGAAAAACTCGGTGCTGAATATATTGATAAAGCGTGTAAAGGTGGATTAAAACCTGCCTGCCCAGAAAAAGAAACCACAAAACCTAAAGCGCCTAAAAAATAATATTTTCTTTGAAAAGCGGTGATACTCCCCTCATGTATTGCCGTTTTTCTATTGTCATTATTTCTATTATCTATTTTTTATTCCCGTCAATTGCGTACTCCCGCTCACATCATTTTTAATCCAATTCAGTTAATATTAATTTATTAACAATCAATATGAAAAATGATTAAAATGTTCTAAACTTATAATATAAAAGAAAAAAGGAGATATTATGTACAATACAATTTTAGTTCCTATTGATGTTACCGAAGACGACCTCACCAAAATGTTAGTTCCGCATGTTAATGCAATGCAGAAACTAAACAATTCTACTGTTCATTTTTTAGCTGTGACTGCACCCATTTCCAATTACTTACGCTATGGCGGCACTATTTTGCCAGGAGACTTCCCGGATGATCAAAAACAAGCTGATATCATTCTGAAAGAGCTGCAAGAGAAAGTTAAACTGTTCTCTATCCCTGCAGATAAAGTGCAAATAAAAGCGGTTGTAGGCTCAGTTAAAGATGAAATTTTGGCAACAGCTGAAGATATTAAAGCAGATGTGATTTTACTGGGCTCGCGTCGCCCAAGTATGTCTACCTACTTATTAGGCTCCAATGCGGCTTCAGTTGTACGTTATGCGAAAACGAGCGTATTAGTGGTTCGCTAATCCATACGAAGGGTTAATAACCGCAGAAAGCTCTATTTTAACTCGTCGAATGGTTAGGGTTAAAGTTTGTTACACTAAAGGGCAATTCCATACAATTTATAAGCCCATTTATTCGACATTTAAGGTAAATTAGAGGCTCATAAACATTTTCGTGACTATTTCACACCCTGCTCCTCAGAGCAGGGTTTTTTATGCCTCATTCAGGCATTATTGGCAGTTGGATATCACTGTTTCAACGCCGCTTTCATCACATTTTCAAAATCTTCCCATGAACAATACCCATTTTTATCAATCGGACAATTTTTCAATTCAAGGGTAACGTGTTTTGGCGGAGTTGCTAAAGAGAGGTAAGCATTGTCTCGCAACTGATCTGCGGTTTGATACACATACTCAATCTTCACATAGTCCTTTTTCTCTTTTTTATCTGTCCAGCGTTGGAATACTAATTTACCGCCAATCGGTGTGTGCTCATATTGTTGAGGTAATTGGTATGGTTTGAAATCCATCGCAGACAGCACTGAAGCAATATTTGAATCATGTCCCACTAAGAAAATAAATTTAGCGGTTTCGCCTTTATTGACGGAAACAAAACCTTTATCCATATAACTCAAAATTGGATGTGCCACATTTTTTGCGATGATTTTCGGTGTAAATAACGTTTCTTGATAACCATTTTTTAAGGTATTCAGCTTTTGCCATTTTTCATCGCTATTGACCATTCCCCATGCCACATCTTTCTCAGGGAAGCCTTCATAATATTGCAGGTCAATTGCATCGACGGCAGAGTTAGCCATCTTCAAAGGCCCACTCACACCCGGCTCTTTATCGGCTTCAATGATAAAGCTATTTTTTGGCGTGGCTAAATTACACAGTTTGTCCGTCGCGCACTTCTTCGAATCTTTTATATTGAGAACATTGTCAAGCTCATCGTAACCTGGCTTCAGGTTTAACCCTTTAAGGTGGGACTCCATCGCTTCAAGTGCTTGTTTTTTAAATTCAGGAGAGCTATTCGTAATGATAGGATTAAACACGGGATCCATCGTACCAATTTCCGGTTTATGATGGATATTCACTTTACAACCTGGGAATGCCCCTGCAGTAAAGAACTGCGCAGTTGCAATAGTTCGCTGTAGGCTATTCGTGTAAATATAGATATCATCGCTGCTGGTTGGACATAATTCATTCACAAATAATTTATTGCTATCGAGCCACTCTCTAAAATAGTGCCCCATATACACTTCGAGCGCCCCGCCCTTTGTCGTTAAATAGCCACTTTCAGCATCCCATGCGGGCCACTTTTTATCCGTTATTTCAGTCAGGATCCCTGTATTAACAATAGGAGTACGTAAATTATGACGACTTAGAACTAAAACTTGGTCTAATTCCATATTTTGTGAATTATCTGTACTTGCAAGTGCGGGGGCTATTGGTGCGAATAACGCCGCCGATAAACACACTGTTAGCATTTTATATTTCATCAGCATACTCCTACCATGGTTTTTAAATTGATTAACATAATCAAGCAATAAACACTGCAATAAAATAAAGTATAGTGCTTATATGAATTTCGGGAACATATCCTCTAATAATGAAGCAGTTATCTTTTTTTTCTGCGATTAATATCCCAAAAACGTCCCTTAACTAAAATAACCATCAAATATTGACATTCGCTACCCACAATTTAAGATGAATTTTCTCTATAAGGATAAAATGCAATGAATATTCAGCCCGCCACTGTCGAACATTACGATGAGATCCTTCATCTTTGGGAAGCCTCAGTAAGAGCAACTCATGATTTTCTGCCAGAAAAGAACATTGAAATGCTAAAAACACCCATTAGGGAACAATACTTACCTAATTTGTCTGTTTTTGTGACTTTTGATCCTAATGGCAAAATAGCGGGCTTTTTGGGTACGGGTGGAAATCGTCTAGAAATGTTGTTTATTTCACCGCTTGCAAGAGGGACTGGCATCGGTAAACAACTACTGAATTACGCCATTGAACACTTAGGTGTTAATGAAGTCGATGTGAATGAGCAAAATCCGCAAGCGGTTGGTTTTTATCAACACATGGGATTTGTTCAATATGCGCGTTCCGAACTTGATGGGGAAGGAAATCCATTTCCTTTACTGCATATGCGATTAGCTAAATAGCGACAGATTGTTATAGATACTGGCTATTCATCACTGTATTCACCAGAAAATGGTTAAATACGTCATACTGACTCTGTGTGAAAGGGGTATTTAAGCTTAAAATTTCCAGCTTATGAGGTGAATACTGGGTGTTATAGCATGGGTGATGATGGACATAGTCATTTCTGACAAAATCATTTTTTTCATAGAAATGAAGGCGTTTTTTCGCAACTTCATCAACTAATGGGTCTATCTCTAACACTATCTGTGGGTACAACTGGCACAGTGCGGTCAACGATTTTTGACCGTAACCTGACCCACGAATGTGTTGGTCAATAGCAAAATGTTCAATATAGAAAAAGGCATCAATAACCCACCCACCGATAAACCCAACAAACTGATTATTATCAGTAATTTTATATAAATAGTATTGTTCTAGCGGAAGTAATGCCGCTCGCCCTGCATAAGAACGTTGTTCGTGATTAGGGAAGGAAATATCGTATAGCGCATTAATTAATTCATTATCGTGTTTATCATTTGCAGAAATTCTTACCAGTTCAACCATTTCCCCTCCGAAATCACTCAAGATAATCAATCTAAAATAAGACTTTTTTAAACATAAAAAAGCCACTGTCATTGTGTAACCTTTTCGGTAACGTCAACAACAGTGGCTTATATTACTTAATTGACAGCCAAATTACTGGCTTTTTTCAGCTTCCGCTTTGGCTTCTTTCGCTTCAACATCACGATACCAACGTGGGTGATGTTTCTTCGCCCAGCGACGGCTAACTTTACCTTCAATCATGCCGTTGATAGATCCTTTAACCCAGAATGCCATATACATGTGGATTAAAATTGCATGGATCAAAATAATCGCCGCTAATGCGTGAACCAAAATACTCCAACGCACCATCCAGATTGGGAATAAATGCGCGAAATAAGGACGCCACATGATAATCCCGGTGATCAAAAGTACAAAAATCATACTCATGATACTCCAGAACATCATTTTTTGACCGGCGTTGTATTTGCCCACATCAGCCACTTTATGTTCGTTACCTTTGAGAACTTGAACAATATTCAGTAGCCAAGGAACATCTTTTCTATCTGGAATATTGTGTTTTACAAAGCGCACAAACATAAACATCAGCACGACGAAAATAAGTACACCGAAGAAAGGATGCAAAATTCGTCCCATCTGTGGCGTACCGAAGGTTTCAGTCAACCACTTCAAGGTTGGGAAAAACAGTGCAATACCCGACAATGCGACTAAGAAGAAGCTGATAACCACTGTCCAGTGGCACGCTCGGTCAATAAATTTAGTCCGAACGATCATTTTGCTCTTTTTACTCATGGTCATCTTTCTCCTCTTCATCATCCACTTCTTTGTTTGGACCAATACCCACATAGTGGAAAATCAGCCCTGCAAATGTGGCGATAAAGCCCGCTACCGATAATGGTTTCAGGATGCTTTGCCATAGATTAATTGGTGTATCAATCTGTGGGTCTTTTGGTAATCCGTGATAAAGCTCAGGTTTATCCGCATGATGTAGCACGTACACCACATGGGTTCCCCCAACACCTTCAGGATCATAAATACCAGCTTGGGCATAACCCCGTTTTTGCAGTTTTTCAACACGCTCAGCGCCGTATTCCAGCATTTCGTTTTTCGTACCAAAACGAATCGCACCTGTTGGGCAGGTTTTCACACAAGCCGGTTCTTGTCCTACAGCGACACGGTCAACACATAATGTACATTTGTACACACGATTATCTTTTGGATTTAATCGTGGAATGTTGAACGGGCAACCCGCGATACAGTAACCACAACCAATACAGTGTTCCGATTGGAAATCCACAATACCGTTAGCATATTGAATAATCGCACCCGCAGATGGGCATGACTTCAAGCAGCCAGGATCGGCACAGTGCATACAGCCATCCTTACGGATAAGCCATTCCAATTTACCTTGTTCACTGACTTCGCTAAAACGCATCACCGTCCAAGATTTAGCACTTAAATCGGTTGGGTTATCGTAAACCCCAACGCAGTGCCCAACTTCATCACGGATATCATTCCATTCCGAACATGCCACCTGACAGGCTTTACAGCCGATGCAGGATGACACGTCAATCAGTTTGCAGACTTCAAATTTATCGTCACGCGCCTGTGGTGGAGGCGTAATGCTATTGGTCGCGGAACGTTTAATAATGTCTTGAGATTGCATGGACATAGTTCCCTCCCTTACGCCTTCTCAATGTTAACTAAAAACGCTTTATACTCAGGAGTCTGAGAGTTAGCGTCCCCTACAGATGGCGTTAACGTGTTAGTAATAAAGCCTTTTTGCGTTGCACCTTCAAAGCCCCAGTGAATAGGTAGACCCACTGTTTCAATCGGTTTACCGTCAACCATCAGGGTTTGCAGACGTGGTGTTACCACGGCAATCGCTTTAATAAAGCCACGTTTACTGCTGACTTTAACCTTATCACCTAAGGCGATGCCTTTGGCTTTGGCTAAGGTTTCACTGATTTCCACAAACTGCTCTGGCTGAGCAATGGCGTTTAAGCGCGCATGCTTCGTCCAAGTGTGGAAATGCTCCGTTAAGCGATAAGTGGTTCCGACATACGGGAATTCTTTATGATCGCCAAGACGTTTCTTGTCATCTTCAAAAATTCGTGCAGCAGGGTTAGAGACCACATTTGGATGCAGAGGGTTAGTTCCCAATGGCGTTTCAAATGGCTCGTAGTGCTCAGGGAATGGACCTTCTGCCATTTTATCAATGGCAAACAGACGACCTAAACCTTCTGGCTGCATAATAAATGGCCCAGTACCAACTTCTGGAGCTGACGCGTTAAAGTCAGGCACATCGTTTCCGACCCACTTCTTACCGTTCCACTCAATCAGAACCAGATCTTTATTCCATGGCTTACCTTTGGTATCACAAGAGGCGCGGTTATAGATAACGCGGCGGTTTAATGGCCATGCCCATGCCCAACCTAATGTATTACCAATGCCCGATGGGTCGCTGTTATCGCGATTCGCCATCTGGTTGCCTTTCTCAGTCCAGCTACCGGTGTAGATCCAGCAAGAAGACGCCGTTGAACCATCAGCGCGTAACAACGCGAATGAATTCAGAAGCTCGCCTTTTTTCGCTTGTAAGTTGCCATCAGCATCATATAAGTCGACCAGTGCAACCCCGTTGTTCTCTTTCGCCACTTCTTCCGATTCCGGATGGAATTGACGTTTATAATCCCAACGCATTTGCAGTAATGGTTCGCGACCTTTACCACCTTCTTGCTCATACATCTCACGGATTTTATGCAAAATACCCGTTAAGATCTGACCATCGTTACGTGCTTCACCCGGGGCGTCCGCCGCTTTCCAGTGCCACTGTAACCAGCGACCGGAGTTAGCAATGGAGCCATCTTCTTCCGCAAAACAGGTTGAAGGTAGACGGAAAACTTCCGTTTGAATGGAAGCAGGATCAACGTCATTCATTTCGCCGTGATTCTGCCAGAAGTTCGCTGTTTCGGTGGTTAATGGGTCAACCACGATTAAATATTTCAGCTTACTTAAGCAGCTAACCACTTTGTTTTTATCTGGGAACGAGGCAACTGGGTTAAAGCCTTGGCAGATGTAACCGGTGACTTTATCTTTGCTCATCATGTCGAAATACTTCATGACATCATAAGCTTGATCCCATTTAGGTAGCCAATCAAAGCCCCATTGGTTCTCTGGTTGAGCGGCATCACCGTAGAATGACTTCATCAAACTGACGAAGAATTTCGGATAATTGCTCCAGTAGTTAACCTGATTAGGTAATGTGGCTTTTGGCGTATTAGCGGCTAAATAACTATCAACATCTAACTGTTTTTCTGATGGCAGTGTTAAATAGCCCGGCAGGCTCGTCGACAGCAGACCTAAATCCGTTAAACCTTGAATGTTTGAGTGTCCACGCAGCGCATTCACCCCACCACCACAAATCCCCATGTTGCCTAAAAGCAACTGGATCATCGCCATGGTACGAATGTTTTGTGCGCCCACTGTATGCTGAGTCCAACCTAATGCATACAGGAATGTCCCCGCTTTATCTGCGGCGCTCGTGGTTGCTAGAATTTCACACACTTTTAAGAAATCTGCTTGCGATGTACCACAGATCCGTTCAACCATTTCAGGGGTATAGCGGGAAACGTGTTTTCTTAGCAGATTCCAAACACAGCGCGGATCTTGCAGCGTGTCATCACGTAATGCATGACCATTTTCATCAAACTTATAGTTCCAACTGGTTTTGTCATAACGACCTTTTTCAGCGTCATAGCCACTGAATAAGCCATCGTTAAAGTCAAAATCATCTCTGACAATCAAAGATGCGTTGGTATAGTTCTGAACGTATTCCGCGTTTATCTTATTATTTTCGATTAGATAAAGTAGAACACCAGAAAGGAAGGTAATATCCGTTCCTGAACGAATTGGCACGTAATGATCGGCCACCGATGCGGTACGCGTGAAACGCGGATCTACCACAATCAGAGTTGCATCATTATTGTTTTTCGCTTCAATCGCCCAACGGAATCCGACAGGGTGAGCTTCAGCGGCGTTACCGCCCATCACCATAATCACATTGGCGTTTTTAATATCAACCCAGTGGTTGGTCATCGCACCGCGACCAAATGTTGGAGCAAGACTTGCTACCGTTGGTCCGTGTCAGACACGCGCTTGGTTGTCGACCGCTAACATACCGAGCGATCGTGCGAATTTTTGGGTTAACATCCCCGTTTCATTGCTAGCCGCAGATGCGCAAAGCATCCCTGTCGATAACCAGCGATTGACAGTGGCGCCTTGTTCATTTTTTTCAATAAAGTTGGCATCACGGTCATCTTTCATTAAGCGGGCAATACGCGTAAAGGCATCGTCCCAGCTAATGCGTTCCCACTTATTCGAGCCTGGTGCACGATATTCAGGATAACGTAAACGACTGTCACTACGAATGTAATCCAGTAACCCCGCCCCTTTCGGGCACAGAGCACCGCGATTCACTGGATGATCCGCATCACCCTCGACGTGGAAGATGGCAGAGCGAGCATTCATTGCCCCATCACCCATACTATAAATCAGCAATCCACAACCCACGGAACAATAGGTACAAGTATTACGCGTTTCTTTCGAACGCAATAATTTATTTTCACGTACATTAGCCATTGCCATTCCTGGCATAAAACCTAACGCAGCTACAGTTGTACCTGCCATCCCGCCGGCGCAGATTTTAAAAAACTTTCTGCGACTGACGTTCATTATTAACCTCTTTTTATTTTTGTATATTCGCCGGAGAGAATATCAGTCACTTGTAATTAGATATTGCCTAAAATCAATGAAAGTGAAAATAAAGGTTAATTAATGTCATTTAGGTAGTTAATTAGCCATTAAAAATACCACTTAATGAGTAATTATTGTTAAATTGATTTGGATCAATTAGATAGAATATTTGAATTAAGTAACAAATTAAGTTAAATAAAGATAATGCAAATGAATTTTAATTAGATTAGAAAATATTTTCTATATTGTGGTTTATACCTACATTAAAATAAATAACCAATCCATATATTAAGATAGATATTTAAAATTAACTTAATATATGGATAATTATTATTTCCAACCACTAATAATAATACCCGCACCAAGTAAAACCACCAGCGCACCAATCCAATCTGTAGCGGCAAGGGAAACACCATCAACGACTTTTAGCCAGATCAATGCCGTCACAATATAAATGCCTCCATAGGTCGCATAAATACGTCCGCTGGCTTCAGGGTGTAACGTTAACAACCAAACAAACAGCATTAAGCTGAGTACTGTGGGCACTAACAGCCAAATACTCCCCTGTTTTTTCATCCATAAATAAGGGAAGTAGCATCCTAAAATTTCTGCTAGCGCAGTTAAAAAAAATAATCCAATAATTTTTAATGACATAAAAATGTTTTCTTCTCAAAAAAATTACTATTTATGCCACCTAATAATAGGCGGCATATTGTTTAAACTTGCTTAACAAATAGCAGTGATACACGTCTTGCAATAGGCAAAACAAATAATACGGTTGGGAATGCAATCATCCATGAAATAGCCCATGAACTAATCCAAGGCGCATAAATTTCGGAGGTGAATCCCAGTGCACGAAGAGTACTTATTAGCGAAACAATACCGCTCATCACCAAAGATAAAAAGAAAGGCACCAGAAAAAACAGGGCACGCATAGGAAGTTTAGGAATACCTAAAATATAGTTACGATCTTGAAAGGACATACAGTCTCCATTAATCAGCGGATACACAACAGCATATAACTGTTGGTGCAACAAAGTTATATGCGTTGATTAACGTAAACGCTTACGAGTCATAGAGACCAATTGAGAATCATTCTAATCTTTAATGATATTTTGTCAATACACCTTTTAACATCCTATTTACTCAATTTTATGCAGATTATCCTGATAAGAAATTAAGCACTTCACTATTGCAAATTCTACCTATCCATTTATTATACATCGTATAATAAATCAGAGAGAGAATGCAGTGGTGACTACTGGACATGTTTTTATTGCAACCAGCCTTGATGGCTTTATAGCCCGTGAAAATGGCGATATCAGCTGGTTACTTGAATTAGATTCAACTGGTGAAGATCACGGTTATGATACATTTATTGCTAATATTGATGTGATAATTATGGGTAGAGGCACCTACGAGACAATAAAACATATTCAACCTTGGTTTTATAATCGTCCGGTCATTGTACTATCAAAAATACTCGCTCAAGAAGCTATCCCTGAAGAATTAATAGGAAAAGTACGCTTCGTTGACCTATCCCCTAAAGAAGTCATGCAGATGCTAAAAGCAGAGGGATATCATCACGCCTATATTGATGGCGGAAAAGTGGTTCAATCTTTTATTTCTGAAGGATTGATCCATGATCTTATCATCACTCGAGTCCCCATTTTATTAGGCTCTGGTCGCCCATTGTTTGGTAAAATTCCTAACGATATTCACTTATACTATACACAAACTAAAATCTTTGATTCTGGATTTATCCAATCCCACTATGAAATAAAACCGTCCTCGAATGAAGGTCAATAATAATGGATAAAGCATTGATAGCAAAAACACAAACAGTGAGGTCGGTAGGACGCCCAAATAAGAAACAACCAAAAATATCAGCAAAGGCGATTGTCAGTGCGGCAATAATATTTATTGATTCCCATGGATTTTCAGCACTCAGTATGCGAGCGCTCGCCAAAGAAATGGGCATTAACCCTATGACAATTTATTACTATTTTGAAGACAAAGAGTGTTTAGTCAAAGCGATTGCCAACCAGGTTTACGCTAAGGTAATACCTTGTTTATCGGGAACACCCATCGAACAAATAAAGTACCTATTAACTGAATATCGAGAACGTATTGTGCGTTATCCTGAATTAACGTTATCAATATTTAATCACCCAAATGCTTTTCCTGAAGAGGCACTGCGAATAACCAATACCCTTATCAAGCTTGCGATGGAATTAAAATACTCTCTAGAGCAAGCCACACTTTGGGTACATATTTTGGTTGATTTTACTCATGGTTCTGCACTAGCAGTAGCAAAAAGGAAAACTAATACTGAAGAAAATAGAAAGGAAAATGAGCTGATTTATTACCATCAAGCTATCGATAATTTACTGGTAAGAATAAAAAATTAAAAGAGAAAGAGCGGCTCCCTCTTTCTCTTCATCGCATTAACTTACTTTTTGGTTGCTAAAATCACACTAGACGCTTTCACGATAGCCGTGACTTTACTGCCTGCCGCCAATTTCATCTCAGCAACACTGTTATTTGTTACCACTGCAGATAATTTAGTACCTGCCCCAGTCGTCAAATGGACAACCGCATTCACACTGCCCGTTTCAATTGCATCAATACGCCCAGTGAACTGGTTACGAGCCGAAAAGAGATACTCGTGATCATCCGAAACTAAGACAACCCATGGCGCTTTAATAATGGCAACAGCCTGCTTGCCTTTTGCCAAGCCTAGCAGCTGGGTGCTATTTTTCGTGATCACTGCAGAGATTGTTTCACCATTACCTAAGCTTAAAACTACTTCATCATTAACGGCACCAGCCAAAACTGATTCGACCGTTCCTAAAAGCTGATTACGTGCTGAAATTGACATAGAAAACCTTATTTAATGGAAGACGAGTGAATATTGAAGCGATAGTAAGCCTTTTAAATATTGTTTACAAACAGTCAAAATTTTTGATCCTTACAAATGAGTGGCGAATCACATTTAAGCTTTGAAGCCATAAACTCTATTGTTCTCATGAAAAAAAGACTCAATTGTTAAATTTACATTTCAATTGTTAAATATTGAATTCTTATTTTTTAATAAATACATCATCAGCATATCTTAATTTTTATTTTCATGGGAATAGTCTTACTTTTATTTAAAACTGAATGAAAAAAATTAAAAGGTAACAACAATTTATTTAGTTTGTTTAATAAGTGAATTCACTATAATTTAATCAGCAGGAAACCTTTAATTCATCTCATATAATTACACACAGAAAAATTAACTATTTTATTTAAGAGAATTTCAAAATGAGAAAAATTCAAAAAAGCTATTTATTCTCTATTATGTCAATTTTATTAACCTTTAATGCTGTCGCTGGTGAATTAAAAAATGACTCATTTTCAAGTAGAGCACTAACTAGCCTACAACCCTCTGATATTCAAAATCAAATTAATAAAGCAGAGATGGAAGCCATTCAAATTGGGACGCAATATACCGATACTAAGGCGGCAGAATTAAATACCGCAATAGAGGCTTCTGAAAAAAACAGCCAAAGTTATACAAATAAAAAAGTGACTGAGTTAAATACTCGAATTTTAACTTCCACAACTCAAGCTATTACCGTTGGTATCAATTATACTGATGAACAAGTGAAAAATTTAGACTCCAATATTCAAGATGCCCAAGCTAATGCTGTCACCGAAAGTAATCAATATACTGACAAGAAAACTCAGCAACTGAATAACAACATTAAAGAGTCTCAATCCAACGCGGTTACTGAAAGCAATCAATACACTGACCAAAAAACTCAGCAACTGAATAACAGTATTAAAGAGTCTCAATCCAACGCGGTGACTGAAAGCAATCAATACACTGACCAAAAAACTCAGCAACTGAATAACAGTATTAAAGAGTCTCAATCCAACGCGGTTACCGAAAGCAACCAATACACTGACCAGAAAACTCAGCAGTTGAATAATAATATTAAAGAGTCGCAATCCAACGCGGTGACTGAAAGCAATCAATACACTGACCAAAAAGCGCAGCAGCTGAATAATAATATTAAAGAGTCACAATCCAACGCAGTGACTGAAAGCAATCAATACACTGACCAGAAAACTCAGCAGTTGAATAATAATATTAAAGAGTCGCAATCTAGCGCGATAACAGAAAGCCACCATTATACAAATCAAAAAGCTGAACAATTAAATACCTCGATTAAAAGTGCTCAATCAAAAGCAATCAGTGATAGCAGAAACTATACAAATCAACGTGTTGATATGTTAGAACAAAATATGAATGGCAGACTCAACTCACTGGATAACAAAATGGATAAGAATGCTGACCGAGCTAACGCGGGTATCGCGTCTGTTTCTGCAATGGCTAATATCCCGTATACCAACAATACCAACTTTAGCATGGGTATGGGTTTAGGTAATTATCGTAATGGCAACGCAGTCGCCTTCGGTGGCCAATATCATGTTAATGACAATGTGAATATTCGTAGCTCCATTAGTTGGAATAATGAAGACAGTGCGGTTTATGGTGCAGGTATTGCAGTCGGTTTTTAATCTTATTTCTCAATCAAAAATATCCTCATATACACTAAAAAAAGCCCCACTGGCATGCAGTTATCAATGGGGCTTTTTCGTAAAATTAATTTATAGCTATTATATTAGTCCGCGGAGCAGCCTGTCGTAAACGGTGCCTTTGTGGTTAAAGCCGCTATCGCTTCACGATAACAAAGCTCCAGTTTTGCTCTGCTATCTGCCGTAATATCCAAATCCACCAAATAACCATCATTAATACCGTAGATCCAACCGTGAACCATAATATCCTGCCCTCTTTTCCAAGCAGATTGTAATACGGTGGAGTGGCCCAGATTATAAACTTGCTCAATCACGTTCAATTCACATAAACGATTAATACGTTCTGTTGGTTTAAGTTCACCTAACATTCGGCTATGTTTAAACCAAATATCTCGAATATGCAGCAGCCAATTATCAATTAAACCTAATTCCTTATTGTTAATCGCAGCCTCAACACCACCACAGCCATAATGCCCACAGACAATAATATGCTCCACTTTAAGCACATCAATAGCATATTGGATAGCAGATAAACAATTGAGATCTGTGTGAACCACGAGATTCGCTATATTTCGATGAACAAACAGATCACCGGGGCCAACTTTAATTAATTTTTCAGAAGGTACTCGGCTATCTGAGCAACCAATCCATAAAAATTTAGGTTGTTGGTCTTTTGATAATTGTCGAAAAAAGTCGGGGTCTTGTTCTTTAATCGACGTTGCCCATTCCCTGTTATTCACAAATAGTTCTTTAATTTTATCCATCGCCATGTGGCACGCTCACTTACAAATCTTGCTATATATCATATTTAAAACGTGTTTATAAAAACGCAGCTAATTTAATTAATGTCTCTAAATTTACCAGAAGATTACTCTCAATCGATCAATATGCAAAAAACACTTCATAACCAATGATAGCCTCTACATTACATTCGTCATTAATTTGCTTATTTTTCGCTTGATTCTTCCGCCATTTGCATTTTTAGCCAAAAGGCTTGTTGGCATAGGTTAAAAAACTCTTTTCTGATAGGTAAAACAGGATGCTCCGCAGAATCAATAACCTGCCAAATAATCCAGCGCTCAGGGCATTGGCTATCATTGTCTGGAATGGAAAGCTCAATTTCTTCAGTACATTGAAGAATAACACCATCATGGAAACGCCACTGCCGGATAACTTGCATAACTTCCGACTGGGTATCTTGCTGGCGCTGATCAAAAATAACTTCACATGCGGCCTGCTTTTTCATGGTGCCTAATATGTATTTTGCTAACATAGTTTCATTTCTGCCATAAAAATATCGTGCCAATGGTATGCTTAAACAACCTTTATAAACACCTAAAAATCTTAACTCCGTAAAATAATTAGATATCAATTACAAAGTCTAAATAAAACCTAAAGATTACCGTTAATCCTATATCCTCCATGACACTTAAATTGTACGTTAATTTATCATTTCAAAAACGAAAGGTTTGTTATGTTTAAAAAATTACTTTTATCCCTTATTTTAAGCGGTACGGTTGTTTCTGGTGCAATGGCTAATTCAAGCTGTTTGCCTGTGACGGATCAAAGTTTAACAAAAAGCGGTTTACCAACCCCTAAAAATAGTACCTCTTTTGCAAACTACACTGAGGTCACTAATAGCGTTTTCAGTGCCATAACTAAAGATATGACCTCAGAAGAGAGAAATGATGTTGTGTGTACCAAAGATGCCTTTAGCTATTCTATATATATGTCTAATGAGCAAAAAATCGCGAAAGTGTGTGAAACAAAAAGCGGTTGTGATGATTTAAAAACCATTTTCCTTGTTATTGCGAATATTGATATCAATGATGGCACTGAAGCCAAGTTAAAAGCGGCAATGGCAAAAGCAGGGATCACCGAAGCCAATATCAGAGATACCCCAGCAAAACTAGAGCAATTTATTGGTCAATATGAAACGCAGTTTACCCAGCATTTTGGTGATTTAGAGTAAGGTTGCTTTTCAGTCAAACCTAATATCGTTGATAAATGATAAAAGAACTGTTGCACTGTTTTGACCTAATTTTAACTTTCTGCCGATACAAAAAAGCCCTCATATTGAGGGCTTTAATATTTTTAAGGCTGTATTAACTTAGAAACGATACAGGCTAAATGCTTTCGGGTTAATGATTGGCTCTTTACCTAACAAGATATCTGCGGTCATTTCAGAGGAAACTGGGCTTTCAGTCATACCCCAACCAGTTGCCGTGTTGATAACCAGACCTGGATATTCCTTAACTTCAGAAATAATTGGGTTTTCATCTGGTGCGATAGCCATCGCCCCACTCCACTGGTCAATTAATTTAGAGTCTTTAAATGCAGGGAACTCAGTTTTCAGTTTTTCCAGAGATGAATTCAGTTCTGGTAAGTCTGGTAATGCCGTCATATCACGGTTTTTCTCGAATGGAGAAACTTCATCTAATTTCCAGCTGGTTTCTTGAGTAAACGAATTAATCAGCTGTTCGTTTAATGAAATATGAACAGGGAAGTCAGGCAATGCTAACAATGGCAGATATTTATAGCCATAAGTGAAGGATTCTTTAACAACAGGAGCCACGATCACGCGTGGAGAAGTTGCATAGGTTCCATCGGCTTGTTCACGGAAGTAGATATTGCCCGGCAGAGCAACGTTTCCACCCGGTGCATTTGGTGCCGCGCTAATCAATTGTTGTGATTGATAAGCTGGTAATGTTGGAACATCTACACCCAGGTTTTGCATGAACAGACGAGACCAAACGCCGCCCGCAACAACAACTTGAGAAGTTTTGATTGCACCTTTCTCAGTCACAACATCAGAGATCACACCCGCTTGAGTTTCTAAGCCACGTGCTGCACAGTTGGTATAGATCTTAATACCAATTTTCTTCGCATACTCTGCCATAACGAATGCGGTAACTTCTGCATCGAAACTACCAGAATCTTCTTCGAAACCTGCAATCTTCCAATCAGACTTCGCACCACGAAGACGCTGATTTAACTCGCTTCCTTCGATCATGCGTGTTTTGAACGGAATATCAGAGCCAACGTTTTTATGGCGCTCATCCATCCACTGGCGAACGTGAACCAGATCTTCTTCATCCAGAGGAACTTCTACACGGCCTTGAGTACGATAAGTAGTATCAACACCCACTTTCGCATTCATATCACGCCAGCGGTGTTTGCCTAAATGGTGTAATAAGAAGGTTTCATCGGTCATTTTGTATGTAATTGCTTGACCATAGAATCGAGATGATTGCTCTCCCGCAATGTTCCCTTTTTCTACAATCACGACAGATAAGCCACGTTCAGCAAGGTTAATCGCCGTCATTACACCTAAGATACCAGCCCCAATAACAACAACATCAGATTGCTGTGGCAATGCGCCAGGCGTTCCTTCAACAAAACCAACACGTGGTTTACCCGGAACAAATCGCCCTTCACGAGTCAACATCGGAGTTAAAATACCGGCTCCCGCTGCGACAGCGACTACAGAACCACCAATAATAAATTTTCTTCTGGTTATTGCCATTTCGACACTATTCCTTATACACGATCAATATTACTTACCTAACAATTTCGCCATTTTATATTATTTGTTAATCATTCGTAAACTATTAGTAAATCATGTTTATTTTGTGTGTATTGCCATTTTTTTGTCTAATTACTCAGTTCAAAATAAATAAAAACTTCATTTGTTAATTTTTAAACACCTTATTATCCCATTGAAAACAATTGATTTAATTGCATTTTTCGGCGAAATCAATAGCCCTTTGATTTCAAAGGGAAATACATAAAAATCCATCATTTTTAGATTATTATTCATTAGCAACTAATGCTTATAGCTATGAAATAATCTCACTTAAAGGCTAACATTATGTGATTACATCTAAATCACTCACTATCTTAGTAAGAAATACAGGTTTTATGAGTAGCGTATGGGTAAGCTATATATTGATATTACCGAATAGATGTTGGATTTCGTGAATTATGATTACGGAACAAAAACGTTAGAGGTCGACTTTTCATATCAAGGTATCAATCAATACTTAGAGCCATTTAGCTATAATGTCAATCGAACCATCATTGCGTTATGAAGTAGCACTCCCTTTACAATAACTTCTCGACGTTCAACTATTTCAAATTGATGATTTTTAAAAAATTCTTCAGCTGACAGGCTGACATGTGACCATAGCTTATTGATGCTTTTGGTATTAGCCACTTCAAGAATTTTATTCATAAGTGCAGAGCCAATTCCATAGCGAGGTTTAGCAACAAAAAAATGGTCAATATACCCATCATCCTGAAGATCTGTATATCCAACAATCTCTTCATCAAGATAGGCAATAAACGGCTTTAATAGATCCATTTTATTTTGCCACTGCTCACGCTCATATAAATCTGGTGCCCAAGCTTCAAGCTGTTCTTCTGTATAATACGCAGCGGCAATATGATGAACCGAGGTATAAAATATTTCATGCAGTTTTTCTGCATTCTGAGGTTGGTAGGGCTTTATTTTTATTTTCATATAAATCATATAGTTAAAATTTGAATAACATTTAAAAATAAGGCATCATTCTACATCACTAGGGATGGTGTATGTTAATTCCATTTTCGGGTTTACGCTTAAACATAATAGTCGTGGATTCAAGAATACCATCAACCGATTGAGCGAATTCTGGAATTTCACCACTTATCTGCCATCCAAGGGAATTATATAAGCTAACCGTTATCCCTTTAGTATTTGTATCCAATGTTAAAAGCCTCAATCCTGAACTCCATGCAACTTGCTCAGCCTCTTGCATCAATTTTCTTGCAAGCCCTTTACGCCTATATTCAGGTAACACCAATAACTTACAGATTTCTCCTCGATGTTTACCATTTGATTTAGCACATAATTCAAGACCAACAACCCCAATGATTTGATCGTCTAGCTCTGCTGAGATCAGCTTAAAACTATTTGTTGATAACGAATGATTGACGCCAATCCAATAGTTTCTCATTTCATTAATTTGAGCTTCTGCATCAGTATATCCAACACTCGCACCTCCAAGGACGCACTTATAAAGTACATTAACAAGCTCATCGATTTTATTTTCATTTATTTTTTTATCATAGCAATTAATTATCATATTGAGGCCTCAAATTAGAGATACCGTTACACAGAATATAATTAGATTTAACTATGTCTTAATTGAGTTTGCTTGTAACTAAAATCCAGCGGATTGGTTTGAATTTCCCAGATAATTTGGTGTTAGTTTAAGTATAGAGGACTTAGTTAATAGGGAATGGACAATGTCTTTTGCTTGGCGCACTTAATTGCTTTATTGGTTAGTTCCATAAACCGCCAGTATTGCATTGCGAAATCGTAGCGATTTAGAAAAGTATCAGTAAACGTCGGTAGAATGAAATTTTGCTAGAGTGCTTGGTAAACTTTGGGATTTATTTGGAAGGAGGAGAGAACAATACTCGAAAACCATCCAGTTGATAAATAATGATTATTTAAATTTTAATTTTTACTCTATAAAAATTTCTATACAAGCAAGATCATTGCTAGGCTGCTTTTGACACCTATATTTTCTTGGTTCAATGAAATATCTTAACTACAAAAATATCATCAATTGGTAACTTCATTGCAGATAGCTAAACACCAACCAGCCCCCCAGCCGTAACTGTCCCCTTTTTTACTACTCCACTTGAACGGACACTTAAAAATTAGCCTTTTCAATGGAAACTTGCTTGGAAACCTCCTGTTTGGAAACAAATGAATCAGTCTTGAACTTTATTTTTACACTTAGCTCACCCATCTATTCGCACTAGTTTTTTCCTTATTACTGTATGTGATATACCATTCTGTAAAGTCATTTATCATAGAGATATCATTCTCCAATAACGATGATATTAAAATTTTTTGTTTATTATTTTCTGAGTTTTGACATTCATCAAAAAAAATATCTCATTGGTTATAATAAATTCCAAGTTTTGAGCGCACTAGCCAACTAAATGCATAAGATATAAATATAAACTCAATAAATGCTCATCTACATTCCACAGCCCTTCACCAGAAGGGCTTTTTTATATTAAATACAAGTTCAATATCCCAAAAAAATATTTCGAAAATATCTTAATTATATTTCGATATTTCCGAAAAATAAAAATAAAAAATTTTGACTCTCATCAATTTATCAAATTTTTATTTATTGTAATTTTTATGTGATCATGTTACCGACCTCTAAATAACATGAAACATATTTGTTAGTTAGGTAGTAAGTCTCATATTTATACTTCTTCTTTTAGCCCCTTATTCCTTTAAGGGGCTTTTTTTTAATTTTCAACCATCAGCCGAAATCTAATAAAGCAAGACAACAAAAAACTATAAATTATAAATTATATTAAAGCTATTGGGAATAATTAAAAATTTAACAATCTAATTTATACTAAAATTTTTGTATAAAACCTAAGCCCAAAAACCATAAAAATAGAATTTCTAACTTAAAATAAAAACAAATCAAAGCAAAATTATAAACTTGAAAAATTTCGAGCATATAAGATCATTTTTAACAATTTAACGACATAATATAAATTTGATGTAGATCACTTTATAAAGTTATTATATATTGTATTTTTACCTTGCCTGAGTGATTAGATCCAATCACTAAGTGTTAAGAGTTGTGTTGTGTTACTAAATATTCTCTTTTTATTATTAATTCCTCCCCCTATTTTTAGGGTTTTTTTTATTCTTAATTCGCACCTATTATTCACTATACCCGCATAACGAATGAAGCACTCTAAAATAAATTGCTCGATTCCGTAGGATATTGATACTTTCTTCTTTTATTTTTCCTAGTCAAGTGTACTATGTAATATTGCAAACTAGGTTGACTCTATAATGAACAGTTTGAATGAAATAATAAAATGGATAGAAAATCACCTTGACAGTAAGATGACCTCTGAGGATGTGGCAAGAAAATCAGGTTACACTTCTCGCCATCTCTATAGTAAGTTCAAGAAAAGTATAGGAATCAGTGTAGCTAGCTATATACGTTTACGAAAACTAACCCAAGCCTCTTATATGCTAAGACGCTCAGGAAGACCTATTACTGAAATTGCATTTATGTATGGATTTGATTCTCTGCAACATTTTTCAAGGCTATTTAAAAATCATTTCGGATTATCTCCAAGAGCATTCAGAAATGCTGAATCATGGAATATGAGTCTTTTTTATCCATCCGTAATAGTCTCTGACTTTAATTATAGATCTTCAGTCATATATCTAAAAAATTACCATGTTTCTTTTGAACATGAAGAAAATATAACAATCGATTATGGTTTTAATTTTTTAGTTTCCACATATGAAGGAAATATAATCATATCAAAGAATTTAGAAGAACATTATATTCCAATATTTAAAAACATACTTAAAGTTGAATCAAGCTTTACAATTCTTGGTGATATTATTCCCATGAAAGGTTCTGATGCTGAAATTAAGACCTACATTGGTAAGATTTCAAATAAAAACACTTCTAAAGGTAATTATAAAAAAATACCTCCATCAAAGTATATTTGTTTTAAATACTCAGGTTCATTAAAAGATATAATGGCGTTTCATTCATGGGCTTCAGGACATGGGTTACATAAACACAAATGCATTCTACAAAAAGGACCAACATTCTCTACATTTTTAAATAGTAATGAACCTGATATCTTTATATTACATCACTATATTCCTATAATTTAACCTGTATTTTTCCAGACTTTATTAAACCTCGCTGAGTTACTTGCAGTATAGTGAACCGTATGAAAGATATTTTTATGACCCAGATAATCTTGTATTAGTCGCGTATCAAGGCCCTGGTTTGCAAGAGCATACCCACAAGCATGCCTTAACATATGTGGATGCACATTTACAGCAAGACCTGCTTTTATTGAATAGTGACGACTTAATTTATATATCCATTGTCGAGATATTTTTTTGCCGTAGAATGACAGAAATAACCAATCGTTATCTGGAACCGGAGAAAATGCTTTTCGTTCATCAAGCCATTTTTTAATTAACTCGCAGGTAAGGTCCTGAAGAGGATGTGTTGTTGAAAAACCATTTTTCAAACGTTTTATAAATACGGTTTTAGAATCTAAATCAATATCACTAATTTTCAGATTACATAGTTCACTAACACGTAACCCATGATGATAAGCCATCATAAACATTACCCGATCACGGGATGCCATACTATTACCATTAATGGCTGAATAAAACGATACCCACTCAGTTGCTGTTATGTACTTTCTCATACCTAGCCTCCCGTACATGTAAAAATTTTACAACTTAAAAAGTGCAAAACTTAACTATTTCGGAAGAAATTTATTCTCTACAGAGACTATCTGGAAATATTTACATAATCTTGACTAATATCACAAAATAATCCTAACAAACACTTTGGACCGCTCTACACCAGCCCAAAGTATGCCATTAACAGATCTTTTGTCTTTGAATTCGAAGGATACCTAGCTTAGTAACATCATCTAATGCCTCTACCAGTTCAAAGTAATCAGCCAGTCAGAAGCACCTCAACATGCACAGAAAAGACTAATAATCATCCTTTAATCAAAAAGAATAGTGGAGGTCGTTTAGCATCATTTTCTTCAATAATACATAATCACTTTCTTAATATAAAATATTGCATAAAATTCAATAACGCCATTCTGTTTGAACATTTATAACAACATCTCGCTCTCCTCCAGGACTTTTAGGAATACCATATTTACATAATGCTATATTTAAAGTATCTTCCCATGTTACCTTATCATTCTCACGACCTGCGTATTGTGAAAGTACATTATAATTATATTCATCATTTGATGAGCTAGAACAGTCTGGGGTACCATTTATTCTGAATATAAATCCAAATGTATATTGGAAACGCTCATCGGGATCGAAAAACAAAACCTTATTATCATATGATAAAGTAGCACCTCTTATTGGCACTATTTTAACTGTTCTTAAAAGATCTTGGGGGGGATAGTCACATGAACTTTTCAGCTGAAGACTCTTCACTTCCTGGGCACCATTTACTGCATTTGCCTTTACATCTTTAAATTCGATAGTTTGTTGATTAGAATCGCCATCTATATAAGCATAACAACGTTGAGCTAATGAAATTGTCCCGTTAATATTAAGAGATACTGTTCTGTATGAATCTCCTTCTGCTGATTTGTACAGTAGATCCAGAAGAGAAACATTAAAAGATACATCTCCAGAATCCGCACTAAATTTTCTTGGTAGTCTGATATATAAATGAGGATCAGGGCTTGAGTCATTCATAAAAAACGCAAAATTATAGCCACAACCACTACTCAATTGATTACAGTAATAGGGCTTTGAACTCGACTTATCCTCCTTTTTTGAGACTACACTTTTAGAGTCATTTATTGCATAACTAAGCGTTAAGGGATCAGGAGCATTCATCTCACCGTAACCGGATACAGTATAACCTGTTGGTGCAGGTATATCTTTATACATTAACATACTAAAACTAGGTCTCGAGTCTGGGTATGCCAATCCTAAATACGCAAATTGCCCGTTACCCAGATCTATTTCTCCTACACGCCACACGACTCCAGCGTATCCATAGGCAGGATGATCTCCTGGAATGGATGGACGAAATAAATATTGGTCACCTATGCACAGGTTACGGCCAATACACCTAGAAGCAGGATCGTTTCTGTCTGGATAATGTTTAGCAATAGATATAGTCCCCAGATCATATAAATCAAAAGAAGAATTATACGATTCAGTGTCAATCATATAAGACTTGCTCAGCGATTGACTATTTCCATGGGGTGTTGGAGCCGCTCCATAAGATATTGTGAGTAACACAATTCCAATAGCATATGTAAAAAAATTTTTTACAGACATGTGACCACCTATTTTTCATATATCAAAACTTCGTTATCAATCATAAGATATTTGTAGTTCAACACTTGTATCTAATATACCTGGTGACAATGTTTCATTTTCAATAGAAGTAACTTTGGCTTTTAAAAGCAATTCTGAGTCTTTATTGTTATTAACAGGAACAGATATATCGTCTTTTAAAGTAATTATGTTTCCTTTTTCGTTAAATAATTTCACTCCAATCCCTGATGCAAAACTAGAATCATCATTTCTATTTCTTATTAAATTATTATTAAGATCAATATTATTACCTTTGAAGTTAATTTTAATTTTTTTAACATTTTTACATTGCTCAAAACGGAATATAGCTTCACGAGTTGGAACATTATCAATCCCTATATATGCATACATTTCACCAAAATCAATAGTTTGACTTCCTGAAACTAAAGTGCAGTTTGAGTCTAATACATTAACCCTTAAAGTTAGTTCTATATCTTGACGTTCAGCATGTATGCTTGCTGAGTATAAAAAAAATAGCAATAAAAGAATGTGCTTCATTTTGGTTCCATTACAGAATATAAAAGTTAGAGTTATTTACCTATAAAGATCTTTAATTTATAAGTTATGGGAAAGCGAGAGCTTTTATAATTAACTTTTTCGCTGATATATATTTAATATCACCAGTATTAAAACACACCTTAGAATTTACAATTCCATTTTGTTAAAACCTAGCTAACAAAGGATAAACATATTGATAGTGTTTATTATCATCAAGCCATCAAGTTCAGTACATATGCTTACTGAATATAAAAAATACAACAAAATAAGAATGTATTTCATTTTGGCTCCAATACGAATATAAAAGCTAGAGTTATTTATCTGTAAAGACTTTTAATTTATATGTTACGGGAAAAACAAGGCCATTTTTAATCAATTTTTCTTTCGTTGGTATAAATTTAACATAAAGCCACTCTGGTATATATTTACCATTACTGGTATTAAAATATACTTTGAGGTTCACGCTTCCATTTGGTTCAATCCTAGCTAACGGTGGATAAACATATTGATAATGTTTATTATCCGCATCTTCAAGCCAAGACTGAATAAGCCAAACCTTCTCTCCTGGATTGTTCACCGCTAAACTACCATTAAGGTAACCTAAGTTTTTATCACTTTTTAGCCGGACACGAATATCAACAGGAGCAGGATACTTAACTGTATTACCAACACATTCAGAGGTAATCATTAAACTCGCGACGACAAAAAATCCAGCTATATATTTCATTATTTACATACCTGAGATATTTCATTCACTGGACCTTTCTCATTATTACTTTCGATTTGGAAAGAAACTGAGCAAGAATTATCCAGCCCCCAAGATGCTGTTAGTTCGCCTTTTTCCGGTACTCCTGCCATATACACACGACCATCTTCCCCGACTATGCCTGTATTTTCCTTTACTGCACCTTGTAGTGAAACAATTGTGCCAAACGGCAAAGGTTTTCCGTTCGTTCGTTTCAGTGTAAAAACGACCTGACTTCCTTTAAACACGGTATAATCCAGAACAACCACAGCCCCCTTAGTTGGTACTGCACTTTTAGACGTTTCCGCCACGACAATGTCATCGGCTAAATCTTCTGGATATACATCCACCCTATTCTCTGTATAGGTCTGGGATGGAGCCATAAGCGCAGTGCCCAACCAAGAGGTTTTTACTCCCATACTGCTACGAATACCAGAAGCACCAGAAGTTTGTACAACAATAGCGCCATTATTAGTGACTGAACTATTTCCTAATGCCACACCCCATGGATACATAACAGCCGCCCCCGAAAGACTATAATCTATTGTCTTATAATCTCCGCTTCGCGTATAACCTAATGAAGCATTGGTAAAATCACCACTCCAGCTAAGCGAAGCTGTCTGGCTACTCATGTTATCCCCATTCCCCCAGCTACCTCCCAGACGATAGTAAATATCAGAGCTAGGGATCCTACCACTCAAGATTACATTATTACTTACCTGATTATCTGAACGGCTCACCCTGTATGATAATGAACTTCCAGTGGGATCACTCCCGCCTAAAAACTTACTTAAAGGTACACTCATATACAGATCAATCTGTTTATTATTAGAATGTCCGTAATTACGGTTTTGCATCTGATCCATGGAAAAGGTGGTACTGAAAAAAATACTCTCCCAACTAAAACTATGAGATATTGATGCATTACGTGTAACTGCACCAGTCGTCCAATAGTCCTGTTGAGACGCGCTTAACGATAGCGAACCATATTTTCCTAATGACTGACTCAAGTTCAGCGTCATTCGGTTCTTTAAGCGATTCTCCCATACATATCGAGCATCCTCTGTCTTAGAAGCAAAATCATCGAATGAATAAAAGTCTTTGGTTGAATAACGATAAGTTGCCAAAGTCAATGTAGTACCCGTTTCAATTTGGCTTTTGGAATATTTCAACCCATAAGACTGGCCAGTATGTATATCATTATATTTATCAGCTCTAGAGACTGACATATCTGCAGATACAGCACCGAAATGACCTAATGAAAGTGTACTACCCACCCCCAAACTTTGATATTTCTCCGCCTGCAATGTTTCTCCGAATACGGTTATTCCATACTTAAATCCCTGAGACCATGAACCATAAAAAAATGCAGGATCATCGTAGTAACTTTCAGAACCGCTGTTATCATATCGCCCAGCAGAAAGCTCAAAGCCTGATATACCTTCCCTCTTCATTTCAGGGAGCGTGGAAAAGGGCTGTAAGAATGAATGCTCACTTCCATCAGCTTCACGAATAGTCACCAGCATGTCACCTGAGTAACCATTGAGATAAAAATCATCAAGTTCAAACGGCCCTGCCGGCACATTGGTCTGATAAACTTGCCTGCCATTCTGTGTCACAGTGACTACCGCCTGACTGCGAGCGAAACCGCGTACTGTCGGCGTATAATTTCGCAGTCGACTCCCCAACATGTCATCATTGCTGTAGAGTTTCACTCCCCGGAAACTAATAGAATCAAGAATCATCCCTCCGGTGGATATTTCTCCCAGTCGCAACGAAGCTCGCAAGCTACTGATATCTCGCTCCAGATAGGTATTATAAAAATTATTCTGTTCAGAGCGACTATTCCACCACTGTGAATCTGTTTCAGACCAGCTATAGTTAGCTGACGTTCGTAAACGCCACTCCCAGAGATTCACACCCAAATTCCCTGAGGCGTAAAAACTACGAGAATCATAACTGCTGGAATCATTTCGATTACCACTTATATTATAGTCCATTAGTAACGCAGGAACGCCAGTGTCCCAGCTTTCTGGGGATGACTTTAGTCTAGTTTTCTCGCTAAGGTATGCCTGTGGGAGATTAATATTAACTCGTGAAATAGCCTGATCGTAAGTCACCTCACTGTAAGGAACACCATCAATAAACTCTGCGGAAGTCAGTACCTCACCATTTTGGCTAGGCAAATACTCCTCGGACATCAGACCGTCAAAAAAGCCTGGTTCAAAATCGGGAAGTAACCCTTTATCGGCCGTATTTTTGAAGTGCAAAACCTTCCTAGCATAAAACTCATCATTAATATAAATACTAACTTCCTGCTCTCCCTCGATTCCTCCCCCTGGCTGGGAAAATATAGATAAGTCAATATTTTCTATCCCAGAAACTTCAGAAGCTAACAAAGTAGGATCGAAATAATCTTCGGCATGAGCATTCACAAGGAATCCCAACATAAATGGTGTAAAAAGATAATGTTCTTTTTTCATATTTTACCCGAAATTATCTATTTAAATTTACTAGTTAATACTAAAAATCAACATTATCTAGAAAATGCTTTAAATTTATATTTCTGATATATGAGTTCTATAATTACTCAAAAAAAATGGGCACTTTGTGACTTAATATAATTGGAGTAGAAAAACCAGCATGATCCTTTTGGATCTTAGGCACAAAGGAAACAATTAAATAGTATTTATTTTCTTTATTCTCTTTCTGTCCTGATAGATATATTAACTTAATTTTTGCATCATCCCTTTTATTCAATAATTGGATAGGCGGGCTAATAGTAAAAGGCACTCCTGATTTATCATCAATATTAATATTGTCCCTGACTACCTTTGACGTCACAATATATTCATTATCCGTATCATTAAACACAGAAAAATAGAACACCTTATTATCTTTAACTTTAATTTTTATAGGTTCAATGCCTACTCCCTTTGCTGGCGCAGTAGCTTTAACCTCTGAAATAGAAAATATCAACAGTAGTACCAAAGACCATAATATGTAGTAACAAACTGAGAATAACTATAGCTACTGATAACAGACAATTATTGAACAAAGCCAGTAATAAAGAGTCTTTAACTCTATATTTCCACTTCACGGTCAACTGCGAACTAGCGATTTTCTACACAATTAACTTTTATTAAAGTGTATTAAATCAGATTTGAGCTTACATAACTACGAAACAGAGCTAAATATAACCTGACAGTCCGCTCTGTGCCGAAGCGGACGTTGGCGGATTATCAAATACAGACTATTTTTACTGTCTATTTGTCCAGTTAAATTTATTTGGGCACAAAAAAACCAGCCGTTTTATTGGCTGGTTATTTGCTATTGCTGGTGGATTAAGCACGTTTAAAGTTACCATGAATCACATTATCGCCGTTCTCTAATGCGTCCATGTAATCTGCATACCATTGAAGCATTTCTCTACGTCCATCAATATACTGAGCGTGATTATACGTTCCACGTATAGAGTTTTTATCAACATGCGCTAACTGTGTTTCAATCCATGCTGAGTTATAGCCTTGCTCATGTAGGATGGTGCTCATTGTGTGCCTGAATCCGTGACCTGTGGCTCTACCACTATAGCCCATGCGCCTAATCATTGTATTAAGTGCCATATCTGATATGTGCTTTTTATAATCAGTGCGGCTGGGGAATATATATTGATAACATCCACTTATGGGGTGTATCTGCATCAGCAAATCAATAACCTGATCCGATAGTGGTACAATATGAGGGCGGCGCATCTTCATTTTTTCAGCCGGTATTTCCCATACTCCAGTATCAAAGTTAATTTCTGACCATTCTGCTTTTCTCAATTCGCCTGGTCGAACTCCAGTTAAAATAAGTACTCTTAGTGCCACTCTAACAATCTGACTTCCCATATACTTATCTATAGAAGAAAGAAACTCTGGTAATTCACTTACTGAAAGGTGGGCGTAGTGCTCACGTTTATGTGGAACAAAGGCGCTAACTAAATCTGGTGCAGGGTTATACTCTGCCCTACCTGTAATAATGGCGTACCTCCACACCTCACCACAACGTTGGCGCACTTTCTTTAGCTTCTCCGTTGCTCCGCGCTTTTCCATAATAGAAAGCACTTCGAGTAGTTCCATTGGTTTGATCTCGGCAATCGGGCGATTACCTATATAAGGGAAGACGTCTTTTTCGAAAGCATCCATCATGTCATCACGATAACCAACAGACCAGCGATCCTTTCTGCCCTCATACCATTCAAGAGCAATATTTTTAAAGGTGTTTACAGTTTTATTAATTATTGCCGCTTTTTCTGCTTTTCTGACTTCACTTGGATTAATACCATTGGCAACCTGTTTTCGCGCTTCATCTCTTTTCGCTCTTGCTTCGTTGAGAGTGACAACAGGATAGATACCTAACGATATCATTTTAGTTTTACCTGCGAACTGATAGCGATAACGCCAACCTTTGGAACCATTAGTTTCAACTAACAAAGATAATCCGTTACCATCCGCCAGCGTGTATGCCTTTTCTTTTGGCTTGGCGCGTTTAATTGCCATGTCAGTTAGCTTCATAAATCACCAATATTGTATAGGAAAATCGTAGAGGAAATTTCTATACAAAAAACTATACAATAAATTGTAGAGATTTAGAAAAACGTTAGTAGACTTAGACAGAGTGAGATTTCGCTAGGTTGCTTGGTTTTACTGGGATTAGTAGACTTTGATGGACTTGATTGGAAGTGGAGATGGCGGAGGAGGAGTCTGCCTAAAACCCTTCCTATACAATCCAAATAAATCCAATTTATCATTTACTATCAATTAGTTATTTAACTATTTATTCCAAACCAATATAATCAATTCCATTCAAGACTTAACTATAGTGGCATACCAGATGGCATACCCAACTTTTAGGATTTATTCATCATGGCTTTACTAACGCATTCCAAAGCTAAGCATATACAGCCCGGCGATAAACCATTACCTCACGGTGGCATCACCGGATTAACGCTACACCCATCATCAACTAGAGGTAGAGGAAAGTGGGTACTTCGTTATATGAGTCCAGTAACACAAAAACGCCGAAATGCAGGGCTAGGGAGTTACCCTGAAATCACAATTTCCGAAGCGGCAAATATTGCCTCAACGATGCGAGAACAAATTATTAAAGGCATTGATCCTCTTGAGCTCAAAAAATCAATCTCCGATGAACCTTCAATCCCTACTTTTGAGGTGGCTGCCCGTAAACTCCATGCAGAGTTACTACCTGGTTGGAAAAATAAAAAACACGGTAAACAATGGATCACTACACTGGAACAATATGTATTTCCTACCATAGGTTTATTAAAGTTGGATATCATAACTCCAGCCAATATTGCAGATGCATTACGCCCTATCTGGCTAACTCGCTCAGAAACAGCATCCCGCATAAAACAACGTATCCACGCAGTTATGCAGTGGGGATGGGCTCATGGCTATTGCGCAGCCAACCCTACTGATGTCGTTAACCATTTATTACCGCAACAAATCAGCGCTCATGTACGTACCGAGCATCAACCTGCGATGCCTTGGAAAATGCTACCTTTATATATTCGCACACATATATACCAACCCGAACGTTACAATGTTACCCGAGCAATACTGCTATTTATCATGTTAACAGCCTGTCGTTCTGGCGAAGCTAGAGCGATGCAATGGCAGGAAATTGATTTTAAACGAGCGGTATGGACAATACCCGCAGAACGTATGAAATCAGGGTTGCAACACCGAGTGCCATTATCTGAGCAAACTTTAGCGCTATTGAACAATCTAAAAGGCGTACATGACACACTAGTTTTTCCATCACCTAGAAAACAAATTGTGCTCTCCGATATGGTTGTCACCTCATTTCTTAGACGAACCAAAGCCCCCAGTGACACCAATGGTCGCGTTGCAACAGCACATGGTTTTCGCTCTACCTTTCGGGATTGGTGTTCAGAACATGGCTATTCGCGGGATTTAGCTGAACGGGCACTTGCACATACCGTTAAAAATAAAGTAGAAGCGGCGTACCACCGCACTGATTTATTAGAGCAACGAAGACCCATGATGCAAGCGTGGGCTGATTACTTGTTGGCTCAACATTAACTCTAAATGCTGTAGGTGTTGTGCCTACAGCACATCAAATAAATACATTATTTTTTATTCGTTTTTTTTGATTTTTTCCTTCTTTTGCTATTTTCTTTTTTTACTGCGTGACTAAAGGCTCTTTTAATATCAGGCTGATTCCAACGTGTAATAGAATAACTGAACTCAGTTTCAGAAAAATTCATACTATTTTTAGGATCAATTTGCTGTACACAACCCCATAGCTCACCAGCAATCGCATCTGCAGCTTCTTTTTTACTTTTCCATGAAAAGCCTAAGAGAACCTTTTCATTTAAAATGCGTATTGCTTCCGAGCGGATCTTAGTGTGTAAATCAGATTTAACGCTCCCGCCTTTTATTGCTGCGGTCGTGCGCTGCTCTCTTTCCGATACAGTTCTCACCATCTGATTAACATAACCCATCGAGCCGATGCATTCATGAATTAAAATAACAGCACGTTCTAAAAAAATTAATGAAATATCATTATGTTTTCCCCAACAATGACGACCTAACCAATAAAAAACAGAAGACCAAAGAATTTTATCTTGGAAAATATCATGTGGCTCACGCCACGACCTCAACTGTTCTTCAAGCACAAAAATAGAAGCCCTCTGCAACAAAAGCGTTAAATCTTCTCGACTGTCCGTATACTGACTAAGAATTGCAGTGACGGTATTTTGGGTTAACTCGTGATCCTTTTGAGCCAATACATCCCTGTATAGCTCGCCAGCCTCATACTCTAAGTTAGGAAATGAAGATAAGCGCTTTCTAGCATGACGAAAATCCCTTAAATACTTCTTCAAAAGAAAATAATCGAATGACCCCATAACAGTAACTCCCCTATTCATTAGCCTTGTTTTAAAAATGGAGTACCTCTTGCCTAAAAAAACATTTTTCCGAGCAAAAAGCCAATAAAAAAACTTATTTTTCAATAAAATAAATGCAATTTCATTTTTAAAAAAAAACTTCCTAGCTCCTGCATGTTCATGCTCATTATATTTCGTTATGCTTTTGATCATCCAAAGCACACCAAGAGGTATTAACCCATGATAAACACATCCAATATTAAAATATTGCGCTTACCGATAGTGTTACAACGCATTGGTATTGCACGATCAACGCTATATGACTGGATAAACCCAAAATCACCACGCTATGACCCAACGTTTCCAAAGCAAAAGCGCTTGGGACGCCAATCCGTTGGCTGGGTTGAATCAGAAATAAATGATTGGCTACTTAACAGACAATCAGTTTAATTTAATTCACTATAGCAAATAAGGAGAATAGATTAAAAATCTTCATGTTATTTTCTGTGATTACACAAAAAAATAAAAAACTAAACAGTTAATTTATTGAATTTTGATGATTCAACCATGACTGTCTTCATTTATATATAACCCAGAGAAAAGGATAATTATCATGTCCCAACGGATTTCTATTACCATAAAAAATGAATCAAGCCTAAAAGCTATTGATGAATACTGCCATAAAAATAATTTAACACGCTCCGCTGTAATAGCGAACATATTAGCGAGTGCTTGCCCGCTGTTGAATGAAATAAATCAACATACACAGATAGTTAATGAATTGGAAAACCAGCTATTTAATCCTAAAAAAAACTCACAAAAATTATGGGGAGACACCCCCGTATTTTCACTACCTGAATACTTATTGGATATTTGGCAAACCCACGTAATAGAAAAAGGGATCATTATTGACAAACATGCTTACCCTCATGCTTATAAAAGCCCCAAAATAGGTTTAAAGGAAAAGAAAACCATTCAAGAAACATTGAATAGCTATATAGATTCACCATATATTAAAAAGGCCATTTTTATTTATACAGACAGGCACGTTCACTATAAATTACATAAAGCAGGTGGGTTTTCAAATACAATATTAATTAGAAACACTGAATACAAAAATTACCTATTCGATTTTAACGCAATTATTCACATCCCGATAAAGGATATTGTTTTCCATGGAATAGAGGCAGCATTCAAAAAAAACCAAATAATATTAAAAGAAAGTTATGTCGCTTTTATTCCTATTTATCACTCAAACAATCAGTGTGTTTTAATTGGTGTGATAGATAAAACGCAAGTAAATAGAAAAATAGAGAGCAGTCCAGATACGATTATCATAAATCCAATCTAACCGTTCATTAATTCGTTTTATGACCCTTAAGGTGACAAAATGAGCCATTATGCATATTTTAGAATCGTTCAAAATAGCAATTTTAGTCTACAAGAGGTTGAGCAATGCCTAAACGATATCGCTGGCATCCATCCAATAAAAAGAGAACATATTATTTTAGAACATCAATCAATAACGGATGTCAATGAGCTACCAAGTCAATTGATGTATTATATTGATAGGGTATTTACACCTGATGATACCTTAATTACAAGAACACTCCATGATTTGGGGAATAACACACAACAAATCGCTTATGTTATACAACGCTGCCAATCTCTGGGGATGAAATTACTCTTCCTCAACGAATTAGGCCAAAATGTATTTTCACTAAATGTCCCTTTAGTCGAAATACTCAATCAATTAAAAAACATTGAGGATAATTATGAAAAAATGAAACTCGATAGACGACATGCGATTGCATTACAACAAGGAAAAATATTAGGACGACCCGAAGGAAGTGTTTATAAACAAGCTATTTATGAAATGAGGTGCAAAGGATATAAACAACGAGAAGTCGCTAATCATTTTAATATTAGCCTTTCTACCGTGAAACGATATTGGAAAAAAAGACTATTCGAATAGCACTAACTACAGAGTGATTATTTATCAACCAATTCAGTATTGGTGGGGTATTATCGATATTATTGATGTTGGAAAGGTAATATATATTACCAATAACACAACCTGAATAAATAACTAATATAACTTACACCGTAGATACCAATATAATCCAATACTGACTGTAACCTAATATCAATAATATCAGCTTAGCCAGAGGTCAATATCTAAATAAATACGTCATTATTAATCTATAGATTAATAAATCTATGCCTGTTAAACAGGAATAACACAATACTCAATAAACCATAAGGGATCAGATAACCACATTATCTGTCCTTTATCACTACCAACATTCATACGAAAGGGGCATTCCAAATGACCCTAAGGGATCATTATGTCTAAAAAAGAATACAACCCGGGTTACCAAGGTGCGATTGCAGAAACTTTAGATTGTGCCTTGCAAGCATACCCTCGTATTACTGTGATACGAGTAGATCTCCATTTCCCTATGATGGATGAATATGGGGATATGCCAAACTGCTTCCCTAACACTGAAGGCTCTCCTATCACCCGCTTTATGAACTCCTTAAATGCAAAGCTTAAACACGATCAACACCGTAAAATAGGTCAAGGGATACGCGTTTACCCTAACCGTTTACGTTACATCTGGGTAAAAGAACTCGTAGATGGATACCTCCCTCACTACCACTGTGCATTAATCTTCAATAAAGACGCCTACTATCACCTAGGAGACTATGACTTAAATATACCTAGTTTACGGACGATGATTACCACAGCGTGGTACAGTGCGTTACAGCTCGAATTAGACCCTATTATTGATACTGGTCCATTAGTTCACTACCCTGAGAACTGTCGGTACTGTTTAAATCGAGAAGCCTTATCCTTTAGCGATGACTATAATACCGTAATAGAACGATTAAATTACCTAGCTAAAGAATATTCTAAACACTACAGTTCGAATTACCGTACGATAGGCTATAGTCAGTATTAATAATACATATGGTGGCCTTAGGGCCACCTATGCAATTAGGTAATATTCACACTGGCAGTACTGCGTAATCTATCGTTATAACAAACTGATCACACTCAACGAACGTTACTATCCAATACCGAAGAAAACAATTGGACTCACTTCTTTCTAATCCACTTCGATTTGAATATTTTGAGGAAAAATCATTACAATGATAGTATAAGCAACATTGACACATCAAACTAAACAGTAAAAAAACAATGAAAATCAATTCATTAATAATAAAAATCACATGGAAAGAACACTAGCGACTACTAGCTAATCATTGTAGCCCGTTTAATAAGTGAATATTAAATACGTATCAGCGACATAACGTGAAAAATCGGACTAGATTATGTTTTTGTACAAAAACACGCTATGAATACTTTAAAACGCTAGATAAGCTATGTGAATTATTTAGTTACGCGCTGAATCAATCATTATAATGTTATAGGCAACAAATCTATCATCTAAAGGTTAAGGGACCCAAATGGCCATTAAGAAAAACGAACTATACTCCTCACTATGGGCCAGTTGCGACGAATTACGCGGTGGGATGGATGCCAGCCAGTACAAAGACTATGTACTGACCATGCTGTTTATGAAGTATGTATCTGATAAGTATAAAGGCGACCCATACGGTATGATTGTCGTACCCCAAGGTGCCAGTTTTGATGATATGGTTGCGCTTAAAGGCGATAAAGAAATCGGCGATAAAATAAACAAAATCATCAGTGCGTTAGCCGAAGAAAACGATCTCAAAAGTGTCATCGATGTCGCCGATTTTAACGACGAAGATAAACTAGGAAAAGGCAAAGAGATGATTGACCGCCTTTCCAAGCTGATAGGCATATTTGAAGGGCTAGATCTCTCTTCCAACCGCGCGGATGGTGACGATTTATTGGGTGATGCTTACGAATACCTAATGCGTCACTTTGCGACTGAGTCAGGTAAGTCCAAAGGCCAGTTTTACACCCCATCCGAAGTTTCACGCATTCTTTCGAAAGTGATTGGTATTGATAGTAATACCCCGCAAGACGCTACCGTTTATGATCCAACTTGCGGTTCAGGTTCATTATTATTAAAAGCGAGTGATGAAGCACCGCGTGGCTTGAGTATTTTTGGCCAAGAAATGGACAACGCCACCAGCGCCTTGGCTCGTATGAATATGATCCTACACAACAACGCCACCGCGAAAATCTGGAAAGGCAACACCATTTCAGATCCACAGTGGAAAGAAGCCAACGGGCAACTGAAAACCTTCGATTTTGCTGTCGCTAACCCCCCTTTCTCCAACAAAAACTGGACTAACGGCATTAATCCTCAAGAGGATGAGTTTGATCGCTTTAGCTGGGGAATTCCCCCAGAAAAAAATGGTGACTACGCCTTCTTGTTGCATATTATCAAAAGCTTAAAAAGCACGGGTAAAGGCGCCGTCATTCTCCCCCACGGTGTATTGTTCCGGGGCAACGCCGAAGCGCGTATTCGTGAAAATCTGATTAAGCAAGGTTATATCAAAGGAATTATCGGTTTACCGGCCAACCTGTTTTACGGCACGGGTATTCCTGCCTGTATTATCGTGATCGACAAAGAACACGCACAGGCGAGAGAAAGTATTTTTATGGTCGATGCCAGCAAAGGCTTTATCAAAGATGGCAATAAAAACCGCCTGCGTAGTCAGGATATTTATAAAATTGTTGAGGTATTTACCAAGCAATTAGAACAACCTCGCTTTAGCCGGATGGTGCCATTAAGCGAAATAGTGGCTAATGACTACAATCTAAATATACCGCGTTATATTGATTCCAGTGAACCAGAAGACTTGCACGACCTCAGTGCCCATCTACAAGGTGGTATTCCCAATCGTGATATCGATGCCTTAGAACACTACTGGCAGATATTCCCAAGTATTCGTGCGACCTTATTCAAACCAGCACGTGAAGGTTATAGCGAAGCTTTAGTTAAAGCCTCTGAAGTGAAGAATACCATTCTAAACCATGATGAATTTAAACAGTTTGCGACGAATAGCTTGCAGTATTATCACGCTTGGGCTCGCGCATCTAATTTAGCTGAGATCGGTGTAGGTGATCAGCCTAAAGCGTTAATCGCTGAAATTAGCGAAAGTTTGTTACAAAGCTATTCACAAACACCGTTGCTGAGCAAATACGATATCTACCAGATCCTGATGGATTACTGGAGTGATACAATGCAAGACGATGTGTACGTACTGGTACAAGATGGTTGGTCTACAGGTAAGGTATTGCGTGAGTTAGAAGTCAAAAAAGGTGAAAAACTGAGAGAAACGCCTGACTTAGTGATTGGTAAAACCAAGTATAAAGCTGAGTTGATCCCCCCTGCACTTATCGTGGCACGCTATTTTGCCGATGAACAAACTAAAATCGATACCTTGCAAAGCAAACTTGATAGTGCCAGTCAAGAGTTAGAAACCTATCTTGAGGAAAATAGCGGTGACGACGGCCTACTTAATGATGCCTTGAATGATAAAGACAAGATAACCAAAGCAACAGTCACGGCACGTTTGAAAGTTGCCACTGACCCCGATGAAAAATCGGCATTAAAACAAGCTCAAAAGCTGTTTGATGCCGAGACCGATGCCAAAAAAGCACTAAAAGAAGCGCAAGACGCGCTGGATTTAGCGGTGTTTAAGCAATACCCCAAACTCAGCATCGATGAGATCAAATCCCTGATTGTGGATGATAAATGGCTGGCAACACTGCAAAGTAATATCGTTGCTGAAATTGAGCGCGTGACCCAACAATTAGCAAATCGAGTTAAAGAGTTAGAAGAGCGCTACAATGAGCCATTACCGGCTATTACTAAATCGGTAAAAAATCTGAGTGAGAAAGTCGCAGGCCATTTAAAAGCGATGGGTTTGGAGTGGTCACTATGAGCGTTGAAGTAACAGAAACGGGTTTAAATCTTATTCCGGCTGGCTATAAGCAGACGGAAGTTGGGGTGATCCCTGAGGATTGGGATGCTGTATGTCTCGGAGATATTTCAGAAGTTCGCATGTGTAAACGCATACTTTCAGGACAAACTAAAAAGATAGGCGCTATACCATTTTTCAAAATAGGTACATTTGGAGGTGAGCCTGATGCTTATATTACACACTTTCTTTATAAAGAATTTAAAGCTAAATACTCATTTCCAAATAAAGGTGACATCTTAGTTTCTGCAGCAGGAACGCTCGGGAAATCTGTAGTTTATGATGGGAAGCCTGCATATTTCCAAGATTCGAACATCGTTTGGCTCGAAGTTAATAAATATAAATTACTTAATGAATACTTATATCATTACTACAAGATAATCAAATGGGCGTCATCAGAAGGCAGTACTATCGCTCGGTTATACAATGGAATCATTCGTGCATCAATAATTGCTCTACCTAAAATTAACGAACAAAACGCCATAGCCACTGCACTATCCGATATTGATGCGCTGATTAGTAAATTAGAAAAACTGATCGCCAAAAAACAAGCTATCAAAACTGCCACTATGCAGCAGCTCCTCACAGGCCGCACCCGCCTGCCGCAATTTGCTTTGCGTGCAGATGGCACGCCAAAAGGTACCAAGCCAAGTGAGTTGGGGGAAATACCAGAGGATTGGAAGGTTATATCAATCGCTCAAGATACAACATTAAAAGCTCGTATTGGCTGGCAAGCTTTGACTACCAAAGAGTACCAAACAACAGGAGATATCTATTTGGTAACAGGGACAGATTTTGACTCTGGTGTAGTGAAGTGGGAAAGATGTTTTTATGTTAGTGAGTGGCGTTACAAACAAGATCAAAACATTCAGTTAAAAAATGATGATTTATTGATAACCAAGGATGGAACAATTGGTAAAGTTGGTTATGTTGCTGCACTTAGCCGGCCTGCCACACTAAATAGTGGAATATTCGTAATTAGGCCTAGATATAACAATTTGATACCACGTTTCTTATTCTACGTGCTTACCTCCAGAATTTTTGATGATTTCATCAACAGAATTACGGCAGGCTCAACGATTACTCACTTGTATCAAAAGGATTTTGTTAATTTCGAATTTTCGTCGCCTAATAGAGAAGAACAAACCGCCATCGCCACCATTCTCTCCGATATGGATGAAAAAATTCAAGTGCTGGAACAACGCCTTAGCAAAACCCGCCAGATCAAACAAGGCATGATGCAAGAGCTGCTGACGGGTAAAACGCGATTAATCAAGCCATCAAAGGAGGTTATTCATGAGTGAATCTGTATTTGCATACGGAAGCCGCTGGTTAAAGGCCGACTTCCACCTCCATACTCGCGCTGATAAAGAGTTTACTTATACTGGTGAAGAAAATGACTATGCTAACCAGTATGTTGCGGCGCTTGCGAATGCGGGCATTGGTCTTGGGGTTATCACCAACCACAATAAATTTGATGCAGATGAATTTAAGGCATTGCGCAAAAAAGCCAAAAAATCAGGCATTGGTTTGTTGCCTGGCATTGAGTTATCCATCAAGGATGGTCAGGCAGGTGTGCATACTTTAGTGGTATTTTCGGATGAGTGGTTTAGCAACAAAGAACAAACCAACCATATTCAGACGTTTCTTAGCCTGACTTTTGCTGGTATTGCGAACTTCGAAGATGAAAATGCGCGCTCGAACCACGATATTGTCGAAACCGTGCGTGAGCTGGATAAATTTCACAAAGATTACTTTCTCATTTTTGCCCACGTCGAAGCGCCAAAGGGGGTGTGGAAAGAACTCGCAGCAGGGCGAATAAAGGATTTATTTGATAACGCGACAGTAAGGCGTAGAGTCTTGGCTTTTCAAAAAGTGCGCACCCGTGATGAACGCGCGAAAATCCAGCAGGCATTAGGTAATTTATATCCGGCTGAAGTGGAAGGTTGTGATGCCAAGAACCTTGCCGATATGGCGGCCCGTAAAGAGGCTAGCTACTTAAAGCTTGGCTCATTCAGCTTTGAGGCGGTTAAGTTTGCGTTGCGTGATAAAGCTTCCCGAGTCCGCGCCGAGCTGCCTAGCTATAAACATTCTTATATTCAAAAAATCCGCTTTGAAGGGGCGGGTACTTTAGGTGGCACAGAAATTTCCCTTTCACCTGAGCTCAATACCCTGATTGGAATTCGAGGCAGTGGTAAATCATCCGTATTGGAAGGGGTGCGTTATGCGCTGAATATTCCCTTTGGTGATAAGTCGTCGGATGTGGAATATAAAGAGGGGCTGGTAAAACACTTACTGCGTAGTGGCGGTAAAATTACCATCGACGCCATTGATCGCCGTGGTCAGCCCTATCAAATCCGCCGTATCTTGGGTGAGCGCCCCGATGTGTATGTGAATGGTCAGTTGCAACCCGGCGTGTCGGTGCGTGAAACGGTATTGCACCAGCCAATCTATTTTGGTCAGAAAGATCTTTCCAGTACGGGCGCTGGCTTTGAAAAAGATTTGATTGAAAAGTTGCTTGGCGACGCACTGGTGCCCATTCGACAAAAAATTGATCAGGGCCGGCAGCGGGTGGTGGATGCGATTAATCAGATTAAGCGTCTTACTCGAGCGGCAACGCAAAAGCAAGAATGGTTGCAGAAAAAGCAAGATGCTGAATTTAAGCTCAAGTTCTATCAGCAACACGGTGTTGAAACTAAGCTACAAAAGCAAATTGATTTTGAGCGCGATGAGCGCAAAGCACAGCAAGTCATTCAAGGTGCTGAGCATTATCTATCCGAGCTCAATAGTTTTGTGGCCAGCTTTGAAGATGAGCTAAAAAATCAGGCGTTGTATAAGTCTGCCCAGAATCAGATATTTTTTGATGACTTTTTTGCGACCTACCAGCAGTTGATTGCTGGCTTTGATGGCATCAAGCAAACGATACTAACGGGTCAAAGTACGGTTGCACTATTACAGCAGAAGCTAGCTGGCTTTGTACAACAAAAGCAGGCGCTAAAAGAAGAGTTTGCCGAGATTGAACGCAAACTGGCCACCGAGCTTAAGCAAGCCGGTGCACAGGCAATTAGCCCGCAAGAGTTTAAGCAGCTTAAAAGCTTGTTAGACCAAGCCGAGCAAATGTTAGCCGTACTCGCCAAAAGCGAGCAGCAGTACGCGGATTTGAATCAATCCCTAGAGCGTGAATTAGCGCAGCTTAATGATCTTTGGCTGGAGGAGTACCGCACTATTGAACAGGTACTGAGCAGGATCAATCGAGCTAATTCGCCCCTTAAAATTGTGCCGCAATTTAAAGCGAATAAGGCTGCCATGCTTAAGCACATTCAAGATTTGTATCGCGGGAGCCGTATTCGAGAAGCAACGTTGCAAAGTGTGGTGGATGAATACAGTGATTTCGCATCGGCCTATCGCGACATTGAAAAGCTGAAAAGCACGCTTGGCGGGTCTTTTGATACCTTCTGGCAGTATTTTGAAGACAACTTAGAAGCCTTGTTAACCTGGCAAGTGCCGAATGTGTTTACTATCGAGTATCACGGCAAAGCACTGGCGCACCACTCGTTGGGGCAAAGGGCATCGGCGTTGATGCTGTTTGTGTTAAGTCAGCAAGAAAACGACGTGGTGATCATTGATCAGCCAGAAGATGATTTGGACAACCAAACTATCTATGACGATGTCATCAAGTTGATTAGAGAGCTTAAGCCTTCTACCCAGTTTATCTTCGCAACACACAACGCCAATATTCCGGTACTGGGTGATGCGGAACAGGTGATTGCCTGTGAGTATCAAGATGACCATATCGCATTAGTTAACGGCAGTATTGACTGTGCTGACGTTCAGCAACGCATTGTAAATATTATGGAAGGTGGTGCCGAAGCCTTCGAGAAACGTAAGCAGGTATATGAAGCATGGAAACCGAAGAACTCTTAGCCATTATTGTCAACGGTGAAGACTCAAGGCATCAGTTTAAGCGAAACATTACCCGAGCTGAGAGTCTGGTGCCCGAGTTAGCGGCATTCAGTAATTCTAAAGGCGGTTTATTGTTTATTGGAATCACTGATGACGGAGGCATTCAAGGACTAACTCTTGAGGATATGGGGCGAATTAATCAGTTGGTTTCTAATGCGGCAAAGGATGTAAAACCACCGATTTCCGTTACCACTGAAAATGTTGCTTTACCCAGTGGTATGGTGATGGTTGTTGATGTGCCTGAAGGCATAAGCAAGCCTTATATGGATGGCAACCTACATGTATGGGTAAAAAATAGCGCTAACAAATCCAAAGTCAGCGCGCGAGAAGAGCTACTGAGAATGTTTCAAGAAGCTGCACTGATACACGCTGATGAAATCCCTGTTGGCGGTAGTTCAGTTGTGGACATAGACCAAGAGTTTTTTGACGCATTTTTTGAAAGGGAATACGGCGAACGAGTTGAAGATCAAGAGGTTTCTCGTGTTCAACTGCTTGAAAACATGAATTTGGCAAAGAACGGGCAGCTTAACATCTGCGGCGCCTTGTTGTTTGCATCACGCCCACAAATACGCTTACCCGTTTTTATTGTAAAAGCGGTGGCTTTTCCGGGTGTTGATATCGAAGACGAGCACTATATCGACAGCCAGGATATTAACGGCAAGCTATCGGATGTATTCCAAAAGGTTCTGGGTTTTGTGCTGGCTAACATTCGCCATGTGCAGAATGAACAAGGCTTCAACTCAGTAGGCGAGCCAGAAATTCCGCGAATCGTTCTTGAGGAGCTTATTGCCAATGCGCTTATTCATCGAGATTACTTTGTATCCGCTCCGATTAAGGTTTTGGTGTTTGCTGATCGAATTGAAATCGTGAGCCCTGGTCACTTGCCCAATAATTTAACGATAGAAAATATCAAAATGGGTAACTCGAATGTTAGAAACCCAATTTTGGCCTCGTTTGCTCCAAAAGTGTTGCCATATCGAGGCTTGGGGAGCGGCATAAAACGAGCGATAAAAGCGTATCCAGACATTGAGTTTGTTGACGACAGGGCTGGTAATGCATTCAAGGCCATTATTAAGCGAGCTCGATGAATAGCGAGCACAGTTGGTAGCGTTAAGTGCTCAAAAGTCTAACTTGCTTGGTTGTTGCTTGATTGGCAAGGGGAACAAGCTTCGAATTGATTAGAGGTTAGGATGAGTAACGTTGGTCAGCGTGAGCGCGCTACACAAAATCGTATCGTTCAGTTTTTTCAAACTGACTTAGGCTATCGCTATTTAGGCGATTGGCAGGATCGCGCTAATAATAAAAATATTGAAGTGGATATCCTCGTTGATTGGTTAAAAAAACGTGGTGTCAGCGAGGCGTTGATCAATCGAGCTATTCGCCAATTGGATACGGCAGCGGCACTGGGCGAAGGCAAAAAGCTCTATTACGCCAACAAAGAGGTTTATCGCCTGCTGCGTTACGGCGTGAAAGAAAAAGAAGGTGCTGGCCATCTTAATGAAACCGTGTGGCTGATTGACTGGAAAAACCCAGAAGCAAACGATTTTGCCATTGCCGAAGAAGTGTCCATTAAGGGCGAGAACAAAAAACGCCCAGACATAGTGCTGTATGTTAACGGTATTGCTCTGGGCGTGATTGAGCTGAAACGCTCTTCGGTGTCTGTCTCTGAAGGGATTCGCCAGAACCTCGATAATCAGAAGAAAGATTTTATCCGTAACTTCTTTACCACCATGCAACTGGTGATGGCGGGTAACGATACGCAAGGCTTGCGTTACGGCACGATTGAGACACCAGAAAAGCACTACCTTGAGTGGAAGGAAGATTGCACCAACCCATACGAACATAAACTCGATTTTCACCTGAGTCGCGTGTGTAACAAAGCGCGCTTGCTGCAAATTATCCATGATTTTATTGTTTTCGATGCGGGTATAAAAAAGACCTGTCGCCACAATCAATTCTTTGGTATTGAAGCGGCAAAACGCCATATCGCAAGGCGGGAAGGCGGCATTATTTGGCATACGCAAGGTTCTGGCAAAAGCCTCACTATGGTGTGGCTGGCCAAATGGATACGTGAGAATGTCAAAGACGCTCGTGTGCTGATCGTGACTGACCGTACTGAGCTGGACGAACAGATTGAAAAAGTGTTCACCGGTGTCGAGGAGGATATTTATCGCACCAAAAGCGGTGCTGATTTGGTGGCGACGCTCAATCAGCCCAACCCTTGGCTGGTATGCTCTTTAGTCCATAAATTTGGTCGGCAGTCTGATTCGGAAAACGATACCGCGACGGATGAGTTTATTGCCGAGTTAAAGAAATCCCTACCATCGGACTTTAAAGCCAAAGGCGACCTATTCGTATTTGTTGATGAATGCCACCGTACTCAATCGGGCAAGTTGCACGAAGCGATGAAGTCCATTCTGCCAGAAGCCATGTTTGTTGGCTTCACCGGCACCCCCTTGATGAAGAAAGACAAGAAAAAATCGGTTGAGGTATTTGGCCCTTACATTCACACCTATAAGTTTGATGAAGCTGTGGCCGATGGCGTTGTGCTCGATTTACGCTACGAAGCACGAGACATCGACCAAAATGTCACGTCGCAGAAAAAGATCGATGAATGGTTTGAAGCCAAAACTCGCGGCTTATCTCGATTAGCGAAAACCCAGTTGAAACAGAAATGGGGCACCATGCAAAAGGTGCTGTCCAGTAAATCGCGTTTGCAGCAAATTGTGAACGATATCTTGCTGGATATGGACACTAAGCCACGCCTGATGGATGGCTACGGCAATGCCATGTTGGTCTGCTCTAGTGTCTATCAAGCTTGTAAAGCTTATGAAATGTTCAGCCAAACAGATTTAGCCGGTAAGGTGGCTATTGTCACCAGTTTTCAGCCGACTGCTGCGAGCATTAAAGGGGAAGAAACCGGTGAAGGCTTAACGGAAAAGCTCTTTAAGTACGATATTTACCGCAAGATGCTTGCGGATTACTTCGAGCAACCGGAAGATAAGGCCGCAAACCGTGTTGAAGAGTTTGAAAAAGAAGTTAAAAAACAATTTATTGATGAGCCAGGGCAAATGCGCTTATTGATCGTGGTCGATAAGTTGCTGACTGGCTTCGACGCCCCTTCGGCTACCTATTTGTATATCGACAAGCAGATGGCTGATCACAACCTGTTTCAGGCCATTTGCCGCGTGAACCGCTTGGATGGCGATGATAAAGAATACGGTTACATCATTGATTACAAAGATCTGTTCCGCTCGTTGGATAAAGCGATTTCTGATTATACTCAAGGCGCATTTGATGGTTATGACAAGGAAGACGTTGCAGGGCTGCTGAAAGATCGTTTAGAGCAAGCTAAGCTCGATTTGGATAATGCGCTGGAAATGGTGCGCGCCTTGTGTGAGCCGGTAAAAGCGCCACGCAATACGGAAGACTACATTTATTATTTTTGTGGTAAGTCAGGTCTGAACCAAGACGAGCTCACCGAGAAAGAAGCACTGCGTTTAACGCTTTATCAGAACGTTGCCAAACTGCTGCGTGCGTTCGCCAATATCGCCAATGAAATGCCTGATGCAGGCTATTCTGCGCAAGATGTAGACTTGATAAGAGCAGAAGTTGCTCATTTTGAAAAAGTCCGTGACGAAGTAAAACTGGCCAGTGGCGATTTGGTAGAAATGAAACGCTTTGAGCCTGCCATGCGCCATTTGTTAGATATGTATATTCGTGCGGATGACAGCGAAGTACTGATGGATTTTGAAGAGCTAGGGCTAATTGAGCTCATTGTCGAAAAAGGTGCTGATGCCGTAGAGGCTTTGCCTGAAAGTATTCGTAAGAATCAGGAAGCCATGGCCGAAACCATCGAAAATAACGTTCGAAAAATTATTGTCGATGAAAATCCGGTTAACCCTAAATACTATGAACAGATGTCAGTATTACTGAATGAACTGATCGAACTTCGTCGACAAAAAGCCATTGAATATCAAGATTACCTCGAAAAAATTCGCGAACTCGCTGCTAAAGTGGTACGTCCTGAACAAATAGCATCTAATTACCCTGCATCAATGGATACTAATCCCAAACGTGCTTTTTATGATAACTTTGGCAAAGATGAATGGCTTGCCACCAAAATTGATAGTGCAATTCGTTATACGAAGAAGGCCGACTGGGTTGGAGATCGTTTTAAAGAACGGGAAATTGCCAATGCCATTCGAGAGGAAACAGCTGATTATGAATTGGATATTCAGGCTGTAATGGAACTCGCTAAAGCTCAAAAAGAGTATCAATGATGACGATGATTGAAATTGGTTCAATCGCAATACAGTTGAATCGTAAAGCAATCAAAAATTTACATATCAGCGTGTTACCACCAGATGGTCGTGTACGTGTATCTGCACCTGTATCTATGACAGAAACAGCTATTCGTATGGCGGTGATCCGTCGTATCCCTTGGATTAAACAGCAGCAGAATAATTTTATAAAACAACCCCGCCAATCAGAACGCGAAATGGTCAGTGGAGAATGCCATTACTTGTGGGGTCGGCGCTATCGCCTCAATGTTGTAACACATGTAGGAAAGCATGAAGCCAAATTAGGCCGTGGGCGATTACATTTGTATGTAAGCCATACTGCAACTGCTGAGCAAAAGGCTTTAGTTCTCACTGAATACTACCGTGATGCACTTAAAAAGCGAATAGCTGACTTGTTACCTATTTGGGAAAGCAAAATAGGTGTCACTGTCGACGCTTGGGGCGTGAGAAAAATGAAAACCAAATGGGGCAGTTGCAATACGCAAGCAAAACGTATTTGGTTAAACTTAGAACTCGCCAAAAAACCACCAGAATGTTTAGAATACATCCTAGTTCATGAGTTAGTTCACCTACTTGAACGTAAACATAATGAACGATTTAAAGCCTATATGGATAAGCTACTTCCTGATTGGCAAGAACGCAAAGACTTGCTGAATAAAGCACCGTTGGCTTACAGCCATTGGTTGTACTAACTTTAATTCGAAACTCTACTCAGTATTATAAAAAATCTCAGATATATATTATCTCCTTGAATAACTATAATTTTCTTTTATTTCAAGGAGTAATATGCATCACAACGCTCACTTTAAAACCCTCCTATCGACTCTACCGACTTCATTCCAAACCTCTTTTTTCAACCAACTCAGTCACCTAATCAACTACTCTCCCATCATCGGTTTGATGGGTAAAACGGGAGCGGGAAAATCCAGTCTTATCAACGCACTATTCCAATCGTCATTATCACCTGTGAGTGATGTTTCAGGCTGCACACGCCAAGCCCAACGCTTCAGCATGACGATGAACAACCATACTCTCACTTTTGTAGATTTACCCGGCGTGGGGGAAAGCCTTGAGCGGGATAAAGAGTACCACCAGCTCTATCGCAACTTATTACCAGAATTCGATTTAATCATTTGGGTACTCAAGGCCGATGACCGAGCATGGTCTTCTGATGAACAGTGCTATCGCTTTCTCACGAAGAAATGCGGTTACCAACCTAATCAATTTCTATTTGCCTTGAACCAAGCCGATAAAATAGAGCCTTGTCGCCAGTGGGATGAATACAAGCATCAACCATCCTCAGAGCAGGCCTATAACTTAAAATTAAAGCAACAAGCCGTCATAACCGCCTTTAAGCCGCATCATCCTGTGATAACAGTTTCTGCGGTCGAAAACTATCAACTCACTGAATTAGCAGAGCAACTCATACAGGCGTTACCGGCGCAAGCCAGTAGCGGAGTAGCTAGGCAACTGAACAGCCCTTACCGGACGCAATCGGTGGAGAACGCCGCACGTAACGATTTTGGGCAATGTGTCAGTGATATTGTGGATACCTTAATCAATATCATTCCCTTGCCGCCATTGATAAGAAGTACGGTTAGCACCGTTAAAAACAGTATCGTCTCCGTCGCTAAATCCCTGTGGAGAATGTTCTTTTAACCTCTTACATTAAACCATTAATTATCACTCTCAGCGCCAGTCCCGTTAAGGATTGGCGCTTTTTTATTTCTTTTTCTTGGAGTATCAACTGATGAATAATTCAACTGAATGTGCAGTTACAATGACACTCGTTCCCGATGAGCAACGCCTGGATTTTTGGATCAACCACTTCGGAAGCGTGAAAGGCTGGAGCACCTTTGAAGTGGTCATCTTTACTACTATGGGACAGTTTTGTGAGGACTACCACGGCGGGTATTGGGAATATTGCACTTTATCTAATGGCGGCGCTTTTATTTATCCCGATTTAAATCAAGAAGAGCTTACGCTGTTCAACCCGCATAACGGCAATGAAGCGAACGTTAAGTGTGAAGCGGCAGGCATTGCCGTGTGTTTGATGATGTACAGTTTATGGTCATTTCAAACGGAAAGTGACATCCTCGTCGATCGCTTTTATCAATTGCGTGATTATGCGGCACAACACCCAGAACGTTCCGCCATTTTCCATCTAATCGATTAACCACGTCCTTATTTACGCCTTCGTATTATCTGATTCATTATAAAAGCATCATCAGACTAACCCATTAATTAACTTACATTTATTTTTATATCTATATTATTTTAGTGAATCAATCATCAGAATGCGTCACTAAAAATGATACTCAATATACCTATCATTTCGAGAAAGCTCTGCACCGCAAGGTGTAGGGCTTTTTTGTTTATTACTGTCTATCAATATCGACTGAATTGGAGTTCTATTATGTTTACTTTACAAGAGCAAGAATCAACGGTTATCAAAACCAACCTCGTCAATTCCCGTGGTCGTAGTACCTTCTGGCGTTTTTACTTTGGTACTGTGCCAGACTGGCAACGTATTGAAGGCGATATCTTTAACATGATGGCTAAATGCTGTCATCGCTATCAAGGTGCTTTCTGGGAGTTCAGTATGCTGTCTAATGGCGGCGCATTTATCTGGCCTGATATGCTCGAAACCTCCCTGCAAATGTTTAACCCGCATAACGGAAATGAAGCTGAGTTAAGCCCGGAGGCAGCTGGTATTGCTGTCTGTTTACTGGTGTATAGCATCTGGTCATTTAAAACCGAAAGCCCTGTGCTGGTGGAATATTTTTACCTGTTGCGTGATTACGCTATACAGCATCCGGAGCAAGCTCAAATCTTTCGCCTTATAGACTGAATTATCAGTCACGGTTTTATCTTTCCCCCACCAGCAATCTTTAATTTAATCCATTTATCGAATGATTTATCAGTTTAATTATTGAGGAGAACCCCTATGTCTCGTTTAGCTTCCCGTTTTGGCAATGCTTGCTCTATTCGTCGTGACCGCCCGCTAACCATTGAAGAATTATTCCGCACAGTACCTAGCGTATTTTCAGAAGAAAAACACGAATCCAGAAGTGAACGTTATACTTACATCCCTACGATTACCTTATTGGATAGTCTTCAAAAAGAAGGCTTCTATCCGTTCTTTGCTTGCCAGACTCGTGTACGTGATGCTAGTCGCCGAGAGCACACCAAGCATATGTTAAGACTTCGACGCCATGATCAAATTACAGGAAATCAAGTGCCTGAAATCATCTTACTCAATAGCCATGATGGCTCAAGTAGCTATCAAATGTTACCCGGCTTCTTTAGAGCCATTTGCTGTAATGGCCTCGTTTGCGGTGACACGTTTGGTGAAGTGAGAGTACCGCACAAGGGCGATGTGGTGAATAAAGTCATTGAAGGGGCTTATGAAGTGTTAGATACGTTTGATGCTATCGCTGAAAAACGTGAGCAAATGCAGTCCTTACTATTACCGCCACCAGCACAACAGATCTTCGCCCAAGCCGCTCTCATGTATCGTTATGGCGAAGAACATCAACCGATCACTGAAGCCCAAGTGTTACAACCTCGCCGCTTTGAAGATAAAAAAGACGATCTTTGGACAGTGTACCAACGTTTGCAGGAAAATTTAATCAAGGGAGGATTATCAGGCAGGAATGCCAAAGGTAAACGCGCTCGCACGCGTTCAGTGAATGGAATTGATGGGGATATTAAGCTTAATAAAGCGTTGTGGGTACTGACAGAACAAATGCATGCTCATTTTGCTGGACGCGAACAACTATAGCCACAGCATACGTTAAATAATTGAATCTTACGGTGAACGCGATGAAACTATCAGAACGTCAACTAAAAACCTTGGGTAATGTGAAACTCAATTATGCCTCACTCTGCAACAAAAGGACACTCAACTCGCTGGAGAAAAAAGGAATGATTCAACTACATACATCAAACCATTGGGTCTTAACGGAGTTCGGTTTTCATATCGATAACATGAGTAAACGGCGTTGCTTATAAAGCGTTAGCGCTAACATAAAGACTTATTCCGTATTTTGGTACTTGATAATATCGAGCATACCAACCTATTCAAGAAAGGAGAGAATTCTTTAAACATCATTTTATTCCCTTCCATTTTGACTCACTCTCTCATCAACTCTTTTTCTTATTTAAGCACCAAAACAACAGTTGATCGATTACGCCGATCGATAACCGTTTATTGATAGTTACGATCGATATTACCGATCGTATTTTAATTATTGATAGGTAAAACAGATCGATTAAGTTAAACTGTCTCACGCTAAATTATCTTTATGTCAGTGATATTAAGGTGATTGAGTCAAATCTTTCATGCCTTCCTCTGACATAACGCGATTCAACCATACTTAATGTGATATTGATTAAAAGGAAATCAATCATGAAAAAAGCGTTTATTGTTCCCGCCCTAATGGGGTGCATTTCATTACCAGCATTCGCTAACACGGATGACAGTAAAACGGGGCTTTATGTCACGGGTAAAATGGGCGCATCCATTGTGCAAATGTCTGGCCAGCAGTTTGTCTACAGCGGCTATGCTGATGCCGGTGATAATGGTACAAAAAATGGAGATAGCCATCGTACTGGCGTATTTGGCGGTGGACTTGCGTTAGGTTATGACTTTTCCAATCAGTTTGATATCCCTGTTCGCGCTGAATTGGAATTTATGGCGCGTGATAAAGCGAATTCAACCTACAATATCCTCGACCGTGTGCGTAATGGCGTACATCAAACTCGTGATATTAAAAACCAAATCAAACTCAATACGTTAATGGTCAATGGGTACTACGACATTAAAAATAGCTCAAATTTCACGCCGTATATCTCTGTCGGGCTAGGCTATGCGGCCGTGGATTTTAAAACTACCCGCGCTGATGCTTATACTCCAGGACTCTCTCTGCATGATACTCACACGCATACCGCCAATAACTTTGCCTGGAGTGTCGGTGCGGGGGTGAACTATGCCATCAATGACGATTGGGATATGGGGCTGAGTTATCGCTATTTAGATGCTGGAAAAGCCGACATCACGACAGCGGTAGGCGATGGGGAAAACACCTCAAAAATCAAAGTGAAGGCCAACGATATCATGCTTGGTTTAACTTACCGATTCTAATCTCTGGCATTCAGCCTTAAAGATTACCCTCAACTTACCTAGCCAACATGCCTTTTTGATGTTGGCTATTTTATTGGTTAAACAAAAAAAATAACCACGGTTAAATTTTAACCACAAAAAAATTGTAATAAAAAGAGGTAAAAATGAATTCAATTAATCATATTCGTTTAGGTGTTGAACGAATTTTTTTCATCATTAGCTTAGTGCTAGTATTCGGTTTTACAGTCATCATCGCCAATCACTATAGTATCGACTCATTTATTGGTAAGCCCTTAATGTATCTACTGTATTACCTTATCGCGATGTTAGCTCCACTCTTGATTTCTCAAATATTGTTGTGGGTCATTTATGGGTTTAAGGGTATCCCTTTCCGTTTAATGCTAACGCGAAAAATTTTGGCATTCGTCTTCGCTTTCATCGCCTCTTTATGTGTTATCTACTTATTGCTCATCGGGATTATTCCTTTTATGGTTTTTGACCATGCTTTAATTTTTATACTTTATGAATACTTTTTTATTTTCCTCCTTTTCGCCTGCCTTATCGGACTGAGCGCTGGCGTTATTGTCTATATCCATACCGTTAAAAATGTATCCCATCCATTTCAATACCCGCATCCTATTTTCCGTTTAATGACATTCTTAGCGCTATACCTTGTCATTATGAATGCCTTAGCGATAGGCATTGGCAACCAAATCAATCTCAATATCATGGTGATTCTAGCGGGTACTATCGCAGGTTATGTGGGGTATTGGGGGTATGGCTTCCTACAACAATACACGGCAACGCGTTCTCGGAAACTCAGGATAACCCTGTCAACAATCATTTCCCTTGTTATCTTAGCGCTACTGGCACTCCTTAACGTTCTATTGCCTAACCGATTAAATATGTTCGGATTATTCCTGCTATTTTTTATCGAACTGGCTATTGCAATCACATTAGGTCGACTCACCTATCAGAAAAACAACCATCAGAAAGACGGTTCAACAATGAGGATAAATCATGACTAAATACGTATTTATTTTCATGGTGTTTTGCCTCAATTTTACCGCGAGCGCCTTTAACACGAATGTATTTGATACCGCCATCGATAAAAGTGGTTTTACACCAATGTGTAATAACCAAGCGATTGCCGATAAGGATTGTCGTGTTGACGATTACCTAGAGGGACGTTATGTCGTCACGAGCACAGTAAATCTGGGCGCTAAATGTGCCTTCGTAATTGCCGAAGTGATTGATAGTCAAACCAACCAACTATTTAGTACATCAACTGGCGATTGTGAAGACGGCCCTCTCGATACCTATTACCGCTTATCCCGTATTAACAAAAAAGTGTGGCTGGATGCTTACAGTCAAGGAAAACACATTGACCATGTGGAGGTTATCTTTCAATGAAAAATCGCACATTAAATAGCCTTCCTTTTGTGGGAATTATCGCAGTCGTCATATTGGGGATTTATTTCGGCAAACAACCTAAGCCAACCTATCGAGATTGTGTTGAGTTCAGCCCATTTCCTGTCAGTACGCTTCAGGTTTATGATCAACCCGATAGAGCTTCCAAGTCTATCAACTATCAGCCCACATCAGGAAAAGAACAATTCTGGGTCGCTAAACGAACAGCTGATGAACAATGGGTACAACTCTACCATGCCATAACACTTTTTGATGATTTACCTGAATCAGCTAAACTCGGATGGGTTAGTACCACGAACATAAACACATTGGGGATATTTGAGTGCATGACTAAGAATTAGCACTCATGATAAAATAATAATTGAAGGTGGGTAACCTCACCTTCATTATTGTCCATCTTAATTAGAGTTCACTATATACCTGTATTGCGTCCAATACTCACTAATGCAATAGGAGGGAAGCCAAAATAAAATGGCATACTGGATGGTATACCAATAAAACCCCAAAAAGAAAAATGCCATGCTAATCAATAGCATGGCATCAAATTTTGGCGGAGGAGGAGAGATTCGAACTCTCGGATGGTTTCCCATCGGCGGTTTTCAAGACCGCTGCCTTCAGCCGCTCGGCCACCCCTCCGCAATGACGAGCACTATAATCATCTGCGCTTTCAATGTAAACCCCTAATTTGTTCGTTCGCTTTAAAAATAGACGCACATTGATTCAATGGATGAAATTATCAACATTTTTTCCTATTCCAACAGGGTTTACTTGGGTTATTGCTGGTTTTTTGCTAAATTTGCGGTCTACTTTTGTTTGGATAGAAATTAAGTATGTTGGTTTTTAATAATCAAGAAATTGAAACAGACTCGCAAGGCTACCTACTTGATAGCCAACAATGGAGCGAAGATCTTATTCCGCTACTCGCTGCGCAAGAAGAAATTGAACTCACTGATGAGCATCTCGAAATTATCCGTTTCGTTCGTGCGTTCTATTTAGAATTTAATACATCACCAGCGATCAGAATGTTAGTTAAAGCGGTTTCTCAGCAGTTTGGGGAAGAAAAAGGCAACAGCCGTTATTTATATCGACTGTTTCCTCAAGGTCCTGCGAAGCAAGCGACAAAACTTGCAGGTCTTCCTAAACCGGTGAAATGCATTTAAGAACACATTAATAGCGGACGGAAAAATCCGCTATTGGTTCCGTATGCCAATTTTCACTAAAGTAGTGGTCGATTTTAGCCCCTGGAGGCCCGCCCGCTTTCAGCCAGTCATCGACAAATTCAATATCCTGCTCGGAACCATAAATAGCCAGTTTCACACTGCCATCATCCCGGTTATAAACAAAACCTTTGATCCCATTTTGATTCGCCCAATGATAGGTTTGGTACCGAAACCCAACACCTTGGACTCGTCCATAAATATAGAAATAACGACCTGTTGCTGCCATATAAGCCTCCGATGTCATTACTTAATCAATTAAAACCCTCTGGCGCAGTTGTTTTTTATTCATTCAGCAGATAATCTGATTATTGAGGCACTGCTTTTCGTTATTACTTAAAGACAGTGTATTGCGTTATGAGTAATTGTCCACACATTGGCTTGAAAACGCACAGCACTGCCCACATGTAGTTTACAGCACAAGCAAGGCTTTTAAGGAGGTCGCTATGATGATCACCAGTAAATATGGAATCGGGCAACAAGTCAGACACAAACTTCTCGGCTACCTTGGGGTAGTTGTTGATGTTGACCCTGAATATTCGCTCGACCAACCACATGATGATGACATTGCATCCAACAGTACATTACGCGATCTGCCTTGGTATCATGTCGTCATGGAAGATGATAATGGGGAAGCGGTTCATACTTATTTAGCAGAAGCACAGATTACTTATGAGATGACTGATGACCATCCGGAACAACCTTCTATGGATGAGTTAGCAGAATCGATAAGATCCCAACTACAAGCTCCGCGTCTACGTAACTGATCATGAACGCAATCCAGTAAAGCAGCCCACCAGCTGCTTTATTTTTTTACATTACCGTCGATGAACACGCGATACTTATTTTTCCAAACCTAACGCTGGAATTTCTTGTTTAGGGCATTTATCCATCACGCACTGTAACCCCGCATTCACAGCAATTCTTTGCGCCTCTTCACTAATAACCCCTTTTTGCAGCCATAAGACTTTAGCTTTAATAGCGACGGCCTCATGAGCAACACCGACTGCAGCATCAGCATTTCTAAAAACATCAACCATATCAACAGGGTTAGGGATTTCACTCAGTTGGGCATAAACTCGCTGCCCTAATAATGTTTGCCCCGCGAGCTTCGGACTCACCGGAATAACCTGATACCCTTGATGTAAGAGGTATTCCATGACTTCATAGCTTGGGCGGTCTGTACGGTCACTCGCGCCAACTAATGCAATTGTCTTAACGCTTGTTAGAATTTCAGCAATTTCTTGATCTCTCATCAAAATATCTCCCAAAATCAGTAAACTATTCATATGCATTATGATATATGTTGTACATCTTTGTTCACTCAATTTTTAAGATGCGTGACAGCTATCTATTTGTGATGCCAATCTTGTTTAAGGGAACCTCATGGAATCTACCACCCGAAAAATCGCAGCTTCAAAAAATATTGCTTTAGTTGCCCATGACCACTGTAAATCATCCTTACTCGGTTGGGTAACCAAAAATAAAACGAAATTAAGCTCACACAAACTGTTTGCAACAGGTACCACTGGGAGCTTGGTTAATAAAGAAACGGGTTTACCTGTTACCGGTATGTTGAGCGGCCCAATGGGTGGTGACCAACAAATTGGCGCCATGATTGCAGAGCAGAAAATCGACCTACTCATTTTCTTTTGGGATCCGTTAAATGCCGTTCCTCACGATCCTGATGTCAAGGCGCTTCTGCGATTAGCCACTGTTTGGAATATCCCTGTGGCCACCAACCCTGCCACCGCTGATTTTCTGATTACCTCCCCTTTCTTTGATGGGGAAATTGATATTGTGATCCCTGATTATCAAAGCTATTTAAATAAACGCACTAATTAATAGTACGCCGAAAAATAGCCGTAAATGAATAAAAAACTGCGCCATCGGTATACTCAATGGCGCAGTTTTCATTTTTAATGAATTGAATTTTAATACGCGAGTTTTAAGGCTTTTTCTGCCTAGGTACACCCATTTGCTTTAGCTCTTCAACAAATTCAGACGGATTATCAGGGTTATACAATAACCATGCTTGCTGCTTCGCTCTCGTCAACGCCACATAAAATAGTCGTCGTTCTTCCGCATGTTCAAAATGTTCAGGTTGTGGCAATAAAGCGTCTTCAATAATCGACTCCCGAGCAGGCGCTGGGAATCCCTCTTTGCCACCATTTAAACCACAAATAATGACATGATCCGCCTGCTGGCCCTTCGATGCATGCATGGTCATAAATTGAATTTTCAATTTTGGCCAGCGTGTTTCCGCTTTCTTTAGAATTTCCGGCTTTAAATAGTGGTAACGAGCCAAAATTAAGATATTTTCATCATCTAAAACATAACCGCTCATTTTATCCAGCAAACGCTCTAGCGCATCTTCATACAATAAAACGACAGATTTTTTATTACCTTTTATCAGGCTATTTAATGGCTTATCTAACTGACTTGGGTTCTGTAATACAAAGCGATTCGCAATATCACCAATACGCTCATTAAACCGGTATGTTGTATCTAATGCGCATAAATCCCCTTCACCAAAATGCGTTTTAAATGACGTAGTCAAATCCAATTCAGCGCCACTAAAGCGATAAATTGCCTGCCAATCATCACCGACTGCAAATAAACAGGTTTGCTTATTTTGTTGGCGTAATGCATGTAATAATTTGGCTCTCAGTGGTGAAATATCTTGGAATTCATCAACTAAAATATGTTTCCACGGGCTAATAAAGCGCCCTTTTTCAATAATGTTGACCGCTTGATGGATGAGGCCGGAGAAATCAATCGCGCCTTCATCTTTGAGAGCACTCTTCCAAGCTTTCAATAGCGGAGCCATTAAACGAATTCGTTTTTGGAATAGCGCACGAATTTCTTCCCGTGTATTGTCAATCATCTCTTTTTGGCTACCGCCATGAGAGCGGATCAAACTCAACCAGCGCTCTAGTCGAACGACTACTTTGCGACTAATTTTTTCATCATTCCAAAATTCACCATCAGGAATATCCCATTGCAATTCTTCTGACAGCCACTCTCGCCAACCTTTCGCTTGGGCTTTTTTACTGGAGCACTGCTCTCGCCATTCATTCAACAAGAGAGATTGGCGCTTTTCGGTATCCGATTCTAGCGCACTAATTATTGGTGACTTATTGCTACCTTCGCGGATAATCTGCAATGCAAGTGCGTGAAATGTCTTCGCCTCAATCTCTTTTTGTTGTAAACGAGATTGAATCCGCTCATTCATCTCTTCCGCAGCTTTACGCCCAAATGCCAATAATAAGATTTGCTCAGGTTTAGCCAGCTCTCTTAATAGAAGCCATCCTGCCCTTGCAACCAGCACCGATGTTTTTCCGCTACCCGCTCCCGCTAAAACTAAAACATTATCTTCACCATTAATGACGGATAATGATTGAGAATAATTTAATGGAGAGGATTCAATATGTTGGAAAAAATCATCGTAGCGCGTTAGAACTGACTGACACCAATTCTGGTTATTTTGTTTGCGACATTGTTCGCTATTCGTTAGCCACTGCCTGCAAAATTGGTAATGTGCGGCACAGTTTTCAAATAAAGGCATTCGAACGAGGGGTAAAGGAAGTGATGAAAACTGCTGAGTGATCCTTTCTTTTATCGATTGCAAGCTACGTAAACTTAACCATGCATCTTGCTGAGTTTGTTGTAAAATCGACTGAGTTAAAGACGTCAATACTTGAGCACTGACCTCGCTCATTTCAACGCTCCATTGCTGCCATTTTTCATTCAAAAAATGGTAGAAACGCTGAGTTTGTTTCCACTCTGTACCGTGCAAACGAACGACTTGTTCATCTAAAATTTCAAATTCCAATTCTCCCCAGACGATCCCACGCTTACAGCGAATATCGACTAGCTCATTGAAGGGAATAAGATATTGATGGTTTTCACCACTAACTTCGATGCCTGCATTAAGTAAGCGAACCCGATTATAGGGATGCTGAGCCAGGCGCTGTCCAATCTGTGTCGATTTCAGTTCCATACGTTCTGCACCTGTGTGAATCATTCGTGAAAATAATCAAAGCATAATTGCTAATAGTTTTTTATTCTACGTAAACACGTTATTCTATATAGATAAGGATTTGTCTTACCACTGAGGTACTTTGTGCTAACGCTGCTAACCAGTTATCGTCGTGTGCTCTATAACAGCCATATTTTATATTATATCCGAATCTTAATTGCGCTGACAGGCACAACCTTGGTTCCATGGCTTTTAGGCTTAGAGCCTAAAGTCACGATCCCTTTAACTCTAGGCGTTGTCGCTGCCGCACTCACTGACTTAGATGATAGATTGACTGGCAGAATAAAAAATTTAATTATCACTTTATTCTGTTTTTTAATTGCCTCAGTCTCTATTGAATTACTTTTTCCTTACCCTGTTTTATTCTTTTTTGGGTTAGCATTCTCAACCTGCGGTTTTATCTTACTTGGCGCATTAGGGCAACGTTATGCCACTATCGCTTTCGGTGCTCTGCTAATTGCAATATACACCATGCTTGGCGTACCTATTTTTGATACTTGGTACATCCAACCTGCGCTCTTATTAACTGGTGCCATTTGGTACAACATTCTCACTCTCATCGGGCATATCCTTTTCCCTGTTCGCCCACTACAAGATGCCATTACGCAATGTTATCAGCAGCTTTCAGCTTATCTTGATGCAAAGGCAAACTTATTTGACCCTGACCTCGAAGATGACTATCAGCAGTCAGTCTATGATTTAGCCTTAGTGAACAGTACGTTAGTCAGTACGATGAATCAGGCAAAAATTTCGCTACTCAGCCGATTGAAAGGCGACAGAGGCCAACGGGGCACGCGTAATACATTACAATATTACTTTGTCGCTCAAGACATTCATGAACGAGCTAGTTCATCACATATTCAATATCAACAGCTTAGCCGTCGTTTACGTCATTGTGATATTTTATTTCGCTTTCAACGCTTATTAACCATGCAAGCCAGAGCCTGCCAGCAGGTCGCTCAATCCGTCTTATGGCGCAAACAATATCAACATAATCCGCGCTTTGAGCGCACATTTACGTATATTGAAAACTCCTTGCAGCTACTCCAGCAACAATCTCCTGAATTACATGAAATCAAAGCATTACGAAACTTGCTAAAAAATCTCAAAGGGATTGATGTGCAACTCAAAGGCTTGAGCCTCGGTCAAGCCTCTTGGCAGCAGAATAATAAGCAAATTGAACAGTTATCTGATGAATCCGTCTCTAGTATTCGCGATGTATTTGCTCGATTCAAACATCATTTAACCCCAAAATCCTCGCTGTTTCGCCATGCAGTGAGAATGTCAGCCTTGCTTTGTACTGGGTATTTGATTATTCAACTGTTTGATTTGGAACGCGGTTATTGGATATTACTCACGAGCTTATTTGTTTGCCAACCCAACTATAATGCGACTAAGCGCCGCCTAGCATTGCGTATTACAGGCACTTTGTTAGGGATCGCCATCGGCTTACCTTTACTCAATATCGTGCCATCCATTGAGGGACAACTCACGCTGATCGTGATCACCGGGCTCCTGTTCTTCATGTTCCGTAGCAGTCAATATGCCCAAGCAACACTGTTTATTACATTGCTAGTGCTATTTTGCTTCAATTTACTCGGTGAAGGCTTCGAAGTTGCACTACCTCGAATTATCGACACTCTCATTGGCTGTTTTATCGCATTACTGGCGGTCAGTTTTATTTGGCCTGACTGGAAGTTTCGACAATTACCGCAAGTGGTACAGAAAACGATGGATAGCAACTGCCGTTATTTGGATGCTATTTTACAGCAATATTATCAAGGTAAAGATAATAGCTTGGAGTACCGTGTTGCGAGGCGTGACGCCCACAATAATGACGCAGAATTCGCATCAATTGTTTCAAATATGGCATCGGATCCTAAGTCATACCAAATCACGCAGGAACAAGCGTTCCGCTTACTATGTTTAAACCATACATTACTGAGCTATATTTCAGCCCTCGGCGCCCATAGAGAGCAGATGCAAAACGAAGCTAATCTTGCCTTATTAAATGATGCAATCTGCTATATCGAATCGTCTATTCAAATCACATCTTTAGATCCCGCAATGATTGACGAAAAATCAGAGCGCCTAAGGGTGAGCCTACTGAACCGCATTGACCATGCCTCCAGCGATGACGATGAGAAAACCGTACTGATCATGGAACAGACTAAATTGCTGATTGAATTAATTCCTGAAATAAAATCAATGATTAAACAAATTAGCTTGTCATAAAATAAACTGATGAGCGGGCATTAAAACCTATAAATGGCCATGCCCGCTGATTTGAAAGAATAAAAAATTAATTCATACTGTTAAACCAGTTAATGAGCTCCTGCCGAGTTCGAGAAGGTAATACTTCACTATGGCAACCCTCGATAGCCGCAGCCAATCCAATCAACTGTTTTACACTTGGTATCAGCTTCCCATGCTGTTTTAGTTTCAAGAAGCACGCTTTAGCACCTATCATAATGAGATCTTCTGCATGGAAAATTCCAATCTTCCCAAGTGCCCTCTCCATTGCCATATTCATATTTGGCAAGTCCTTGATGCGTACCGCCGCCGACTCTCTTTGTTGAGTTTCTTCCATGGCTGAACGGTACGCTAATTCAATGATGTGACTCAATATTAATGGGTCACACCAAGCCTCTTCCGGAAGTTGGTAGTAGCGCATCTCTAACGGGATGCCTCTTTTACTGTATACCAACCGCTCAAACCCAACTGATTCAAAATAACTACGAGAAAATAGGCATCCACGAACATAAAATTGCCCATCCAGTACCAGTCCCACAAGTGCATTATCAATACACAAGCAATATCCACCAAAGTGGTTTTTCTTTTTCAGTGCACCAAACTGACCCAAAATTTGCTGTAAAAGGGAACTTCTTTCATTTTGTAATGACACTTTTCCATCTCCTTATGAATAAAAAAAATACAATCGTCCTTGAAGCTCAAGCAATAAAAAAACAACTGTTTTTACATATAATTATGCTTAATTGATTTTAAAGTTTCAGTTAAAAATGCCAAGTATAACTCGCATAAAAACCACAAAGTTGCGAAGCGCTTTGTAAAAATAGCCTTGATATTGTATAAATATACAGTTACTGTATGTTCATACAGCACTTGTCTCCATGAAACATTGTTCTACATGTAAAATTGTAGCGAGGTGAATTATGAGTATTTCTACTTGGAATAGCGCAACAACACATTCTCTTAATCATTTTACTAATGATAGCTTCACGCATGACCGTCTTACGCATCGCAATTTAAGCGATGCAACCCCAACGATGAGTTTTGCAAATAGCTTAATGCAGCAAGGTATGGTGAGTGAGTTAGTTTATAACGAACAACATCCAATTATGGATTACATCTTGCTACCCATGTTGCGCCAATTCGGTATTCAATCACGCTGGTTATTATGGCTGAGCCCAGATAAAAAACTGAGTAAACACTGGTTAGAACAAGCCGGTTTACCCGTTAATAAAATTATGCAACTTAACCAAGTTAATTCAATTACGACCATTGATGCTATGGAAAAAGCATTAAGAAGTGGTAATTACAGTGTCGTATTAGGATGGTTGCCAGAAATAAACGAGCAAGATTTTGTTCTTTTACAAAATGCAGCAGAAGCAGGTCATTCGATGGGATTCATTATGAGGCCAGAAAAAACATATAATACAAGCTCAGCGGATATTAGACATCAAAACCTTTTAAAGATTCGCTCCAATAACATTCACTAAACAATAATAAGATTTTTCTTACGAAATTTTACATTCATAAAGATAATTATAAATAAAAAACACTTAAACACTTTAAAATCAATTGGATACCTTTATTAACAACAAAATGAGTAATATATTTATCTCTCTGATTTCAACAGCAAAAAAAGACTTTTTTTAACCTTTATTGCTTACCATACTTGTATCTTTTGGAGTTCGTTGTAGACTTTAGCCTGTTAAGCTTATGACATTATTTTTTTACTTTTCGTAAATTTTTGTGGATAATGTCAGCTGAACCTAGCAATTAAATTGAACCAATGGCAAATAATAAGGCTCACGAAGCCAAGCCAATATTGGATGATAACGAGGCGTAAAAATGAAAAAGACAGCTATCGCGGTAGCAGTAGCAGTGGCAGCGTTTGCAACTGTTGCACAAGCAGCTCCAAAAGATAACACTTGGTACACTGGTGGTAAATTAGGTTGGTCTCACTACGAGCACGCTAAATTTACTGATAGCAACGATGAGACCGTTGGTACTGGCAAAAAAACTCGTGACCAATTAGGTGCGGGTCTGTACGCAGGTTACCAATACAACCAGTACATGGGCTTCGAAATGGGCTACGACTGGTTTGGTAAAATGAAGTACAAAGGTGAAAACCCAGGTAGCGTTTCTTCAATGGGTGTTTCTCTGACTACTAAACTGAGCTATCCAATCATGGAAGACTTAGACGTTTATACTCGTCTGGGTGGTATGGTTTACCGTACAGAAGCTAAAGTTAACGCTCTTGGTAAAGAAACTGACACTGGCGTTTCTCCAGTTTACGCACTGGGTCTTGAGTATGCTATCACTCCAGAATTAGCTACTCGTTTAGACTACCAGTGGGTTAGCCGCATGGGTGACAAAGACAACATCGGTGTTAGCCCAGACAACGGCATGCTGAGCGTTGGTCTTGCATACCGTTTCGGTCAAGAAGCAGCTCCAGTTGTTGCTCCAGCAGTAGTTGCTGAGCCAGCAGCTCCAGTTGTTGAAAACAAACGCTTCACTCTGCGTTCAGACGTTCTGTTTAACTTCAACAAAGCAACTCTGAAACCAGAAGGTCAGCAAGCACTGAACGAACTGTACAACGAACTGAGCAATATCGACCCAACTCAAGGTCGCGTGCTGGTAGTTGGTTTCACAGACCGTATCGGTTCACAAAACTACAACCTGCCACTGTCACAAAAACGTGCTCAGTCAGTAGTAGACTACTTAGTATCTAAAGGCGTTCCAGCAAGCGCAATCGCTGCTGAAGGTCGTGGTAAAGAAGATCCAGTAACTGGTAACAAATGTGACGCAGTTAAAGGCCGTGCAGCTCTGATCGAGTGTTTAGCGCCAGACCGTCGCGTTGAAATCGAAATCCAAGGTACAACTGAAGTTGTAACTCAACCAGGCGCTTAATTTATAGCCCTAGTTTGAATTTCGAACTGAACATAAAAAGCCCCAATTTATTGGGGCTTTTTTTCATCCTCAGAAAGAAAGATCGTCACAATCTTCTATTTGGTCAACTAAAGATCGTTACTCTTTCTCCGACTTACCTAAGATCGCTTGAAGATCATGCTTCAATAAGCTCATTTGGCTCTCATACTTATCTTTATGTTCCGCATCTTCAATTAGCTGAATAATTGTCTCTGATAAAGTTTTATTCCGTTTTACTGCCAAATTAGATAGTCGTTGCCAAACCGAATAATTTAAATCGATCGACTTTTTCCGAGTATGTGGATGCTCAGCATTAAAGTGTCGTTTGCGACGCGCACGAATACTCTGTTTCATACGGTTATCCAATTGAGGGGACATATGATCTGCAATCCACTTCAATACATCCACTGGCGTATTTTCCAGCTTTAACAACTGCTCAATTGCCTCTTGCTCCGCACTTCTTTCTATATATCGGGTAATAGGCTCCCCGCTTCTCGCTTTATTGACTAGATATTCCCATTTCCAGCCACATTCAAGATTTTCAAGTTGCTGATATTTCATATTTTTTCCCGAAGAAAATCGTACCTATCATTATATTAGCAATAATATAGGAAAAATGCTCAAGGTGGATTTTATTTAATCGATTATCTATTGATTAACACAAAGAAAATAACAGTAAATAAAAAAATAGTGTACAATTCGCATCCACACGTTAACAAACCACTAAAATCGCATGTCCACTTTTGAACACATACTTCTTATCTATGGGATTGGAGGAGTATGTTCAGCGTTATTCGCCCTGCTAGTAACCAAAGATCCTAGTTTTTGCATGAGATTATTGAGCGCGCTTCTGATTGGCTTTACATGGCCACTGAGTTTACCCGTTGCCCTCATGTTTTCTTTATTCTAACTCGATATTTCGACAAATATTGCTGCAAGATTAGCGCTCAGAGGCTAATATAACACTCTTAAGCCGAAGATATTTTAAGGTAATAAATTAGCCTGAAATTGTATATAAAACAGACGGTACAGAAATAAACTCAGGCACATGCGACCTGCTGATTGGCAGGCATTTATTGATAACCATACTAATAGCAGATAATTATAGTGATCAGTCAAGAATTAACATGGCAAGGCCTAACTCCTAACTTATCGTCTTTTCAGACAAAATTTGTCTCTTCAGCGACGTTGACTCCATCAACACTGGCTGATATTCAACCAAGATTATTCGATGGGATGCAGCATTTCATTCGTGAATATGCTCAAACGCGCTTTATGTTCATCAAGTCTGACGAAAGTGAAGAGTATCTCAAGCTATTTACTGACACTATCACCCCGCTATTGGATAAAACCCAATCTATCAATGGTGATTATCAATTATCTGAAGATAAGCAACGATATCAGTGGCAAAACGATGTTACCGGTCGTTTTTCCTCACATGAAAAAATTGCTTACCGCCACTGGATTGAACCCGAACAGCTGTTTGGCTATATCACGCCAAATCAAAATTTAGTCCCAGGTTTACTACACCAAATTAACGGTGGAGTCCTCATTATTTCTGCAACTGCGTTGGTCACTCAGCCATTAATGTGGACACGTCTAAAAAATATGGTGACTCGCCGTCAATTAGAGTGGCTGCCACATAGTGAAAATCAAACACTACCAATTGAAATTGAGCCTCAGCCGCTTGAACTTAAAGTGATTGTTGTCGGTGATAGACTCATATTAGAAGAATTTGAATTTGCAGCTCCTGAGCTGTTTGATTGTTCAATATATGCAGAATATGAGCCTCTCATGTTTTTCGAAGACGAAGAACAATTAAGCTTATGGATGAATTTCATTAAATTCATTGTTAACAGTAATCAGCTACCAGAAATTGCGGCGGACGGCTGGCCTGAGTTTATTTTGCAAGCGACACGTTGTTGCGAAGATAAATACAATTTACCTCTTGATATTAATTGGTTAACTCGCAAATTAAGCAATGCAGCTCAATACGCTAACGAAGGTCATTTAACGGCAGAATCATTCTCTCAAGCCGAAGAAAATCGTTTATGGCGCCATTCTTTCCTTGTTGAGCGTAATCAAGACGACATTCTGCAAGAGCAAGTTTTGATTAAAACTGAAGGGGAAGTTGTCGGGCAAATTAACGGGCTATCCGTCTTACAGTATCCTGGCTACCCTGACGCAATTGGTGAACCATCACGGATCACCTGCGTAGCACATCTGGGCGATGGTGAGTTTACTGACGTCGAGCGCAAGGCAGAATTAGGTGGCAATATTCATGCAAAAGGCATGATGATTATGCAAGCCTACCTTAACTATGAATTAAAATTAGAGCAGCCGCAGCCCTTCTCTGCCTCTATTGTATTTGAACAGTCTTATGGTGAAGTTGATGGTGATAGCGCATCATTAGCTGAACTGTGTGCCTTAATTAGCGCATTATCATTGCAGCCTATCGACCAACAAATTGCCGTCACTGGCGCTGTTGACCAATTTGGCTATGTTCAACCTATTGGCGGCGTTAACGAAAAGATTGAAGGATTTTTTGATATCTGCGATAAGCGTGAGCTCACAGGTAATCAAGGTGTCATCATCCCAATGTCTAATGTGCGCCATCTATGTTTGAAACAAGAAGTTATCGAGGCAGTCAAAGAAGAGAAATTCCATATTTGGCCTGTCGAACACGTTGCTCAAGCAATTTCTATCCTAACGAAACAACCTTACTTTGAACAACAAGTAGAAGGTGATAACGTACACTTGTTAGCTTTAATTCAAGAACGCATAAACCAAGCAAATTCACCGGATAAGTCTAGATTACCTTGGTTTTTAAAGTGGATGGGCTAAGTAAAGATTGAGTAAATATTTGCTGATCGGAGTTGTTCAGCGTACAAGTGTAAGCTATTCTGTTGACCTACACATAATAAAGGCTATCTGAAGATCATGGTTGATAAACGCGAATCCTATACGAAAGAAGATTTAGAGGCTTCTGGAAGAGGCGAATTATTTGGGGAAAATGGTCCTCCATTGCCATCAGGTAATATGTTGATGATGGATCGCATCATCAAAATGACCGAAGATGGCGGTACATTTGATAAAGGCTACGTTGAAGCTGAACTGGATATCAATCCAGATTTATGGTTCTTTGGTTGCCACTTCACGAATGACCCTGTTATGCCTGGTTGCTTAGGCCTTGATGCTATGTGGCAACTGGTTGGTTTTTACCTCGGCTGGTTAGGCGGCGAAGGTAAAGGTCGAGCGTTAGGTGTTGGTGAAGTGAAATTCACTGGACAAGTATTACCGACTGCAAAAAAAGTCACTTACCGTATTAATTTTAAGCGCGTGATTAACCGTAAGTTAATTATGGGATTAGCGGATGGTGAAGTACTGGTAGACGGCAAACTGATTTATGCTGCAACAGACCTGAAAGTCGGCTTATTTAAGGATACAAGCGCGTTCTAATCGCGGCTTGCCTTAAATGCAAACCTCCGCAAATGCGGAGGTTTCTAATTTTTTGGGGATTATATTAAATTATGCGTTGAATAATTTCCGCTAGTTAATCTAATTATCCTCGTGAATGACCAATTAAACGGCTACTGCCGCTCTGTCCTCCATCGCTTTTCGCCAACCACCTAGCCAATGCGAACGGGCATCTACAGCCTGATAAGGACATAACTCTTTGGAACGTCCAGTTAAACCTGCTTGATAACCTCTGGATAACGCTCTTTCTAAACGGTCTCGCTTCTGTCTTTTCATGCCTTACTTCCCTCATCATTTAAATGGAAAAGAAAACAGCATCTATTTTTGTTAATAGATACACTATACAAATAACGCCCGTCCATAAGAAATGCAAGTAAAGAATTTCATATTATTGTCATAATTATGATAAATGTGACCTACATTTCGAGATAATCACAACCTACTGATATTCAAATGATTAAAAATAAATTCATTATTTATCAGTTAATTAAGTTTTTTAATATCCTCTTTTTGAATTGTAAAATAACAAAAAAATGCACTACGTTTTACGGTAGTGCATTCATTTCACAACAAAATCATTATCAAATTATGGTTTGCTTATCTCTTGGGCAATATCTGCCGCCACTTTTTGCCAACCACTCGCTAATGTTCTGACTAATTCAGGATAACCATCTTCTTGCTGTTCTAATTGGATATCAAAGTTGCGGCGTACAACTTTGTCGCCACGCATCAATGTCCAAAATCCCTGCACTAACACTTTCCCATCATAACGACCGTTAAATGCCGTTAGAGTGATATCTAACGTTTCAGGTGAGTTCTGCAAAGGTTGTAAAGAGATAAATCTATCTGGCAACGCAGAAGATAGCTCACGCACCATTGATTGCCCCAATTGCTGCTCTAACGGACTAGCCCATAAATGCGCACTTGCGTTTGAATAAGCCACATCGGACGTTTGATAAGTGATCCCGTTTGATGTCAGCACATCCGCCAGCGTAATACGCTGCAGCCAGATTTGGCCTTTATCCATCACGGCCACAGATTGAACTTCAGGGGCCTTCATAGGTAATTGATAGTACATTTTCTCTGGGCTGCTACTACAAGCCGCCAGTAAAAAAACGCCTATGGCTAATAGATATCTCATTATTTTTTCACTCCTTTAGGCACAACGTCCTTACTTGGCTCAGCTTCAAATACAAGTGCATTGCTCTTATTATTCAGCGTACGCAGTAGTGGTTGTACTTCACGCAGTACTTGATCTAAACGCTGCATATCATCAACCATCTTATTATAAGCTGGTGAGCCCGGTTGGAAGCCTTGCATGGTTTTGTTCATCTCTTGCAGTGATTTTTGCATATCAGTCGGCAAGTTTTGGAACTCTTTGCTCGACAACAACTTATTCAACTGCGTGAACATCACATTCGCTTCTTGAACCAGTTTTTGACCTTCAGCCAATGTTTGAGTTGTTTGCTTTAACATAGGCTCAATTGGCATATTGTTGATTTTATCCAGCACGGCGATCACTTTCTGTTGGATCTGCGCTAAACCACCACTGTGTGTTGGAATAATTTTATAGCCTGCAATCACATAAGGGCCTTTATACTCTGGTACATCTGGAATAAAGTCGAGGTCGATATACAGTGCACCCGTTAATAAATTACCGGATTTTAACGAGGCTCTTAACCCATTTTTCATCGCCAGATTCAGTTCATTTTTCAAGTTAAAGTCTTTACCGACATCCTTAGAAAAACGCTCTGGTTCGATATGAATAAGAACAGGAATGCGGAAGTTATTATCCAGTGATTGATCCAGACCCGCTGTATAGAATGGCACTTGTGCCACTGTACCTAAGCGAATGCCGCGGAATTCGACTGGTGCCCCCGGCTGTAAACCGCGCACAGAGTCAGAGAAGAACAGCACAAAATCTTGATATTTGGTATATAGAGAATCTTGAATGCTGGTAGGATTATCAAAAAGTTCAAATTCTGCATTCTCTTTTACACCTTCACCTGGTACCCAGCCCTCAGGGACATCAAAACTCACACCGCCAGTCAATAATGTCGCCACTGACCCCATGGAAACGTGGACGCCTTGAGAGGACATATCAAATGCAATACCGCTATCTTTCCAGAAACGCACATTTGTGCTGATCAGCTTGTCATATGGCGCGTTAATAAATAGCTGATAACGCATATCGCGTTTATCCATATCAAAATTACTGGTTTCAACGGAGCCAACACGATAACCACGGAATAATACAGGGTCGCCAGCATTTAACTGCCCAGCTTTGTCACTGGTTAAAATAATGCGTTTACCTTTGGCATCTGGCGAGGCTAAAGGTGGAGTATCTAATAGCGTGAATTCAAAGTGTTCTTTTTTAGCCACGCCCGGTTGTAATTCAATATAAGCCCCGGATAACAGAGTACCTAGCCCTGTTACCCCATCACGGCCAATCGTGGGTTTCACTATCCAAAAGGCAGAATCCGAGCGTAGTAAGCCTTCCATTTCAGGATTCAAGCGCGCTTTAATAATCACGCGGCTAAAATTAGCATCGAGGGTGACGCTTTCAACCACCCCAATATCCACGCTACGACTTTTAATTTTGGTTTTACCTGCTTCAACCCCTTCCGCACTGTAAGTGATTAGCGTCACTTCTGGGCCTTGATGGCTGAAATGGTAAAACATGATCCAAGCACCGATGAGTAGAGTCACAATCGGGATCACCCAAACCGGTGACCAGCTCTTTAACTTACTCACTTTAGCATTGGCCTGTGGTGTTTCTTGATCTGTCACCCTGCGGCTCCTTCTTGTTCAACAGTCTTAACTGCATCTCTCTTTTCACAACGATCCCATGTTAAGCGAGGATCAAATGTCATAGCGGCAAACATCGTTAAAATCACCACTACACCGAAGAATATCACCCCTTGAGCCGGTACGATGCTCATCAGTTGCCCCATTTGAACCAGTGCAGTCAAAATGGTAATCACAAACACGTCGATCATTGACCAGCGACCAACATACTCCACCAGCTCATAAATAAAATGCATTCGATGAGGATCACGGTTACCAAACCCTTTAGAGTCGAGGCATAGCCACGCTATACCAATCATTTTTAAGGAAGGCACCATAATACTGGCAATAAAAATAATCATAGCGACAGGGAATGAACCATCTTCCCAGAGAAGAATAACCCCATCCATAATTGTTGATGGTAGCTCACTGCCTATCGCATTTGTTGTCATCACTGGCAGAACGTTTGCGGGAATATAAAGCAAAATAGAAGTTAACAATAATGCCAAAGTCCACTGCAAACTTTGCTTTTTACGTACGCTACCATGGGCATGGCAACGCGGACATTCATGTTGGTCTGCTGGCAAAATTGCCGTACAAACTAAACATAAACGCACATCTTGGCTAATCCCTGTTTGCCCAACAATCAGCGACTTATTGAGTTTGGGCGCCTCTTCAATTCGGTTCCATAACCAATGTCGATCTAGGCACTGAAACGCTCGCACTTGCATCATACAAAATGCACAATAAGGGAGAAAACTCATCCCAATGCCAATATCACCATAAGCAATTAACTTAACAAAACTAACTAATACCCCCGCCAAAAAAATCTCCGCCATACACCACGATTTCATCTGAAAGAGAATTCGGGTTATAAGCACTTTTATTGATTTGGGAAGGTGAACCCGTAGTCCTAACAAGATGATAGTCACCATGCAAAACGCGGGGATAATCAAAGAAAAGAGGAGAAAAAACAGCGCTAAGCCGCTGTAACGCGTCCCCATAATAATCTCGATGATTTGAAACATGGAGATTTCATTTTCAATGCCTGCTGCACTCATTTTTACAAATGGGAAAAGACAGGCAATCACCAACATAATCAATGCACTAAATGCATATGCTGCGGGTTGCCTGTAAGGATAACGCCATTTGGATATGAGTGTTGTTTCACAACGCGGACATGTGGCTTTACTACCTTGTTCCAATTCAGGAACAGCAACCATCATGTCGCACTGTGGACAGAGCACATGTTCATGGGGCTCATGAGAACACAAGGTGTTTTCTCTCCTTTTGATTCAAGCCGTCATATCAACCGTTTTTCAACAGCTCTAGCTCCTGCCAACGATCAAACGCCTGTTCTAACTCTTGTTCTTTAACGGCAAGTGCAGTCAATGCTTGCTCAGTCACATCATGTGGCTGATTAAAGAAATCTGCATCGCCAATTTGTGTTTGAAGAGTTTCAATTTCCCCTTCAAGTTGCTCTAATTTCGCCGGTAATTGCTCTAATTCACGCAATAAATTATAGCTAAGTTTATTTGCACGTTTAGGGGCTTCTTTTGGCTTAGCCTCTTTTTCTGACGCAGCTACTTTACTGGTTTGCTCCGATTTCAGACGTACGGTTTGTGCTCTTTGCTGCTGAGCATCTTTATAGCCACCTACAAAGCGGTTAATTTCGCCGTTACCTTCGAAAATCCAGCATTCTGTTACGCTGTTATCCACAAATTCCCTATCATGGCTAACTAGTAAAACGGTACCTTGATACCCATCCACCAGCTCTTCCAGTAACTCCAATGTTTCAACATCGAGGTCGTTGGTTGGTTCATCGAGGATCAGTAAGTTACTTGGTTTTAAGAACAAACGCGCCAATAATAAGCGGTTACGTTCACCACCGGATAACGCTCTTACAGGCGTCATCGCGCGTTTTGGCGGGAACATGAAGTCTTGCAGGTAACCCAGTACATGACGAGGTTTACCATTAACCATGACCTCTTGCTTACCTTCCGCAAGGTTATCCATCACGGTTTTGTCTGGGTCAAGTGCAGCGCGGTGCTGGTCGAAATATGCAACTTCAAGTTTAGTCCCACAGTGAACGCGTCCACTATCTGCTTGCAAATCACCGAGCATTAAACGTAACAGTGTGGTTTTACCACAACCGTTAGGTCCCACCAATGCAATTTTATCGCCACGCATCACTTGCGCAGAGAAATCCTTCACTAAAACTTTATTATCAACTTGATAATTAACGTTTTCTAACTCAAATACAATTTTGCCGGAACGCGCGGCTTCGCCCACTTGCATACGAGCAGTACCCATCACTTCACGACGCTCTGAGCGTTCTACTCGTAATGCTTTCAGCGCACGAACACGCCCTTCATTACGGGTACGGCGCGCTTTGATCCCTTGTCGGATCCAGGCTTCTTCCTGTGCTAATTTGCGATCAAACTCCGCATTTTGCATCTCTTCAACACGCAGCGCTTCTTCTTTATTGATCAGATAATCATCATAATTACCCGGCCAAGAAGCGAGCTGACCGCGGTCTAAATCGATAATACGGGTCGCCATATTACGAATGAAAGAACGGTCATGGGAAATAAAGACGATGCTACCTTGGAAATCTTTCAAAAAGGTTTCTAACCATAAAATGGTTTCAATATCCAAGTGGTTCGTCGGCTCATCTAAGAACAGCACGCGAGGATTGCTGACCAAAGCACGTCCTAATGCCGCTTTACGTAACCAACCACCAGATAATGAAGATAACTCTGCATCTGCTGGTAAGCCCAGTTTCTTCAGGACATCGTTAATACGCGAGTCTAATAACCAGAGATTTAAGTTATCCAGAACTTCTTGAAGATCTGCCAGCTTATTTAAGTTTTTCTCGCTTGGATCAGATTCCACTAGCTTAGCAACGTGGTGATAATCTTTTAAATATTGTGCTTGTTCAGCAACACCTTCTGCCACAAAGTCAAAAATAGTGCCTTCTACATTACGCGGCGGATCTTGCTGTAAGCGAGCAACAATCAAATCTTGTTCATAAGTTAATGAACCATCATCCAGTGGCTGCTCTTTCGTCAAGACACGCATCAAGGTCGATTTCCCTGCCCCGTTGCGACCCACTAAACAGACACGTTCATTATCTTCAATATGAATTTCAGTATTGTCTAACAGCGGCGCATCACTAAACGCGAGGTATGCGCCCGATAAATTAATTAAAGCCATTAATTCTGTTCCTTACTCTGCGTGGCTAATTAACCAGCAGTTGTGAATTTGACGGTTACGTGCGAAGTCTTCTGACAGTGTCTTAACGGTGATTTCTTGTGCTTTTAAACCAAGTTCAGTCAGTGCTTCGAGATCCATTTTGAATCCGCGCTTGTTGTTGGAGAACATCACGGTTCCACCACGACGCAGCATGCGTTTCAAATGGGTGATTAATTGCACATGGTCACGTTGAACGTCAAAGGTTCCATCCATGCGTTTCGAGTTTGAGAACGTCGGTGGATCGATGAAAATCAAGTCAAATTGCTCATCGGTATTGGCTAACCAATTCAAACAATCCGCTTGCATTAGACGGTGCTGACGACCTGTAAGCTGGTTGGCTTGCAGGTTCTTCTCTGCCCACTCTAAATAGGTACGAGACATATCTACAGAGGTTGTGCTCTTCGCACCACCAAGCCCTGCATGGACGGTGGCAGTACCGGTGTAGCAAAAGAGGTTTAGGAAGTCCTTACCACGGCTCATTTCACCTAACATGCGGCGAGCAATACGGTGGTCGAGGAATAACCCAGTATCCAGATAGTCAGTTAAGTTAACTAACAATTTAGCGTTATATTCATTCACTAAGAAGAAATCATCTTTCTGCGCTAATTTTTCGTACTGTTGTTTACCCTTTTGACGCTGACGGGTTTTCAGTACTAATTGATTCGACGTTAACTCAAGGACATTCATTGTCGCGGTGATCACATCGAACAAGCGCTGACGCGCTTTTCGCTCATCAACGGTTTTTGGCGGTGCATATTCTTGAATAACCACTTTGTCGCCATAAATATCCACGGCCACATTGTATTCAGGTAAATCCGCATCATACAGACGGTAGCAATCGACACCTTGCTGCTTCGCCCATTTCGCCAATTTCTTCTGATTTTTACGTAAACGGTTAGCAAAATCTGGGGAAATCTCCGCAATGGTTTCTGATGGCGTTTCCGCTAACTGATAGTTTTTCTGTACGCAATCTAATGGACCATTTTTCGCTTTAAATTCACGTTCAGAACGTAATTGTAAGCAACTTAATAATTCAGGAGATGCGCTGAAAATCGATAAACGCCAGCCTGGGAAACGTGCTTTAACAATACGACCAAATTGGCTATGTAATGCGATTAATGCCGGTTCACTTTCTAGACGTTCGCCGTATGGCGGGTTACTGATAATGGTTCCCTTGATATCCGTTTTGACTGGGTTTTCCAGCGCCGCAGCATCACCATGATTGAAAGTGATTAAATCTTGCAATCCTGCACGACGAGCATTGGCACGCGCCATATCCAGCACACGCTTATCAATATCAAAACCATAGAAGCGGGAAGTGGTATCTTTCAAGCCTTGACGGAAACGTACCTGAGCTTCAGTAACAACTTCACGCCATAATTCAGGGTTATGTTTCAACCATGCATTGAATCCCCAATGCTGGCGATACAAGCCCGGCGCTCTATCCGCTGCAATCATTGCCGCTTCAATTAATAGAGTCCCTGAACCACACATAGGGTCGACCATCGGGGTATTTTTCTGCCAGCCCGAACGGCCAATAATTGCTGCCGCTAATGTCTCTTTTAGTGGTGCTTGACCCGCTAAATCGCGATAGCCACGAATGTGCAGTGAATCACCACTCAAGTCCAGTGCCACGCTTGCGCGTTCTTTATTTAGGTAAACGTTAATGCGAATATCGGCTTCTTGGCGAGCAACATTCGGGCGTTGGTCTAACTTACGCACAAAGCTGTCGACGATGGCATCTTTCACTTTTAATGCACCGTATTGGCTATTACGGATCTCTTCGTTGGTTCCCGTGAAATGCACTACAAATGTGTCATTCACATCGAAGATTTCAGACCAATCAATCGCTTGGACACCCAGATATAAATCAAGGTCACTATAGACATCAAAATCATTCAGCGGTAATAAAATACGGGATGCCAGTCGACTCCACAGCAGACTTTGATACATCACACGGTCATCAGCCTGAAAATAGACGCCCCCTTGTGCCACTTTGCACTGGCTAGCGCCTAGCGCTTCCAATTCAGTTTTCAGTAGTTCTTCCAGGCCTCGAGCTGTGCTGGCAAACAGAAAATTCATAGTATTTATTACCGATTTCGATGAAAAATTGTTGCGCATTATAGCTAATCTCATGCACTTGTCATAAAGTTGCTGCACAACAATTATAGGATTAAAAAATGATTACGCTTTCGCGCCTGTATACACACCCAGTCAAGTCAATGAGGGGCATTCGTCTATCTCATGGTTACGCTGATATCAGCGGATTGACGTTTGATCGTAACTTTATGGTCACCACATTAGAAGGTAAGTTTATCACTGCGCGTAAATATCCGCAGATGTTATTATTTACCCCGGCTATGCTCAATAATGGGCTTTATCTAAAAGCACCTAATGGTGAAAGCGCCACCGTATTGTATCAGGACTTTAATGAGAAACAGAGTCCTACAGAAGTTTGGGGCAATCATTTTCATGCACTTATTGCACCCGATGAGATAAATAGTTGGTTAAGCAGCTTTTTTGACGAGCCAGTCCAACTGAGATGGCTAAGTCCTGAATTATCTCGTCGAGTCAAAAAGCACCAAGACATTCCCTTATCTTTTGCCGATGGCTACCCATTTTTGCTTATCAATGAAGCCTCAGTACAAGAGCTACAACGCCGCTGTCCAGCCAGCGTAAAACTCGAACAATTTCGCGGTAACTTAATTATTACCGGTGCTAAGCCGTTCGAAGAAGATAGCTGGAAACGCATTCAAATTGGTGATGTGATCTTCACTTTAGATAAACCTTGTAGCCGCTGTATTTTGACCACCGTCAGTCCAGAGAAAGGGATCAAGCACCCACACGCAGAACCGCTCGCTACGCTGCAAACTTTCCGTATGGATGACACTGGTGATGTGGATTTTGGGCAAAATGCATTAATTGAAAATACGGGGATCATCCGCGTAGGAGATACTCTCACCGTATTAGAAACTAAGCAGCCAAAACAATATCCATTACGCGATAGAGAAGCCCCTGTTATCCAAACCACAAAACCGACTCCAACTGCCGTGAATTTGGTTTTTGAAGAGATAGAATATATCGGAAACACAGAGCATGTGATCCTTGAACAGCTTGAATCTCACGGGCTTTCAATCCCTTATTCATGCCGTGCAGGAATTTGTGGACGTTGCCGAATTTCACTGCTTGAAGGGGAAGTCACTCCACTAAAGCAAAGCGCTATCAAAGATAATGGGGATATTTTGGCTTGTAGCTGTATTCCAAAAACTGCGCTCAAACTTGCATTTAATCAAGCCGATTAAATAGAAATAAAGCCTCAACTAAGAAAATAATTTTTTAGTTGAGACTCTTAATTAAAGATAAATTCTTCCCATATTCTTCAGCTACATTTATCGTATAAATTTTATCATGCCTATTTTTTCATTTTATTTATTTTGCATGGAAAACTTTATTCCGTATAAAAGCAATCAAAATACGAATATGATCATCAGTGATCAATTACATGGCATTTCCATATAATAGGCGCTTGGTTTTCGACTGATAATGCATCATCCGATCGTTCATGATCTTAATTGGATCACAGAATCGCAAAGTACGATCCGGTAATTCTAATGATGCTTCTGCTAATAAACACAAGCTTGCTGAATGACCCGCTTCTGCAATAATAAATGTTGAATAAACATTGCTATTTTCTAAGCATACTTGAATTAACTGACCGCGTTCTGGTGCACTCATAAAATGGAAACTGGAAAAATACCAACTTTTTGGCATTTGGGGCTTTAAAAAGCGGTAAGCAACTAGGCTATTTAAGACTAATTCCGCTCTCTCTTCATAACTAATATTTAATCTCTTGGCTTGCTCATCAAATAAATAAAACTCTGCTGCATCTTCAATACTAAAAGGCATTTCATTTTGTGCAGAAACAGTCAACATTTTAGCTGGGAAACAAGACCGAAATATCATGCCGTTGGCGAGATCTAACATCACTCTGTCATGGTCACGATCAAAATACCAACGCCAATGATCATCAGGTTTAATATTCATAAACGATCCTTTAGCGATGTTATAAGCAAATAAGCTTTGTTTGGATCCTTTATTAAGATCCCTTTAAACATATCTCTGTTATATCCTAAAGCTTAAAAGAAAAAGATACACGACAGACTGATCAATATAAGCAAACATCAATGTCGACTTTTTAATAACGAATTAATCAGATGAGCGTGAACTATATGCCGCACAACTACACGTATAACTTGTCATTTAATGGATATAATTTATGTTCAATCTTAATATAGGATAAAAGGGGGAATAAATAAACCCCCTTGTATAATTAATCACCATTTTTTTAAATGTGATTAACAATATCCTTTATTAACTTTGGTCCGTGGTAAATAAAACCAGAATAAATTTGGACTAATGATGCCCCTGCATCCATTTTTTCTCTGGCTGCAGTTAATGAATCAATACCGCCAACACCAATAATTGGTAACTTTCCATTTAATTCACGGGAAATAAGTTTAATGACTTGGGTGCTTTTTAATTGTACCGGACGACCACTTAAACCACCCGCTTCATTACAGTAATTTAAACCTTGCACTAAAGAGCGATCCAATGTGGTGTTCGTCGCAATAACGCCATCAATATTATGTCTCACTAAACTGTCAGCAACTTGCACAATTTCTTCTTCAGTTAAATCCGGTGCAATTTTAACCGCAACAGGAACATATTTCTGATGGAGTGATTGCAGTGCTAATTGCTTCTCTTTAATGCCACTTAATAAATCATCCAGCGCTTCCCCATATTGTAATGTGCGTAATCCAGGGGTGTTTGGTGATGAAATATTAATCGCGATATACCCTGCGTGGGCATACACTTTATCCATACAAATTAAATAATCGTCTTTACCATGCTCAACGGGCGTATCTTTATTTTTACCAATATTAATCCCGATAATCCCGCCGTAAGTTGATTTTTTAACGTTCTCAACCAGGTTATCAACCCCTTTATTGTTGAAACCCATGCGGTTAATAATCCCTTCCGCTTCAACAACTCTGAATAATCTTGGTTTGTCATTTCCATCTTGAGGACGTGGTGTAACGGTTCCAATTTCGACAAAACCAAATCCCATTGCACCAAACGCATCAATGCACTCGCCATTTTTGTCGAGTCCTGCGGCTAAGCCTAATGGATTTTTAAAGGAGAGTCCCATACAGGTAACGGGTTTGGTTGCAATGGATTGACGAAGAAGGAATTGGAGAGGAGAGTGGTTTAAACGCTGAAGCTGACGAAACGTTAATTCATGGGCCTTTTCAGGGTCGAGCTGAAACAGTGCCTTTCGGGCAAGGTGATATAACATAGCTATTAACCTACTTTCTGTCTAAGTACGATTGAATATGCATTTCTCTACACGACACACTCAAACTCAGCGCGTGCAAAAATACCCCCAAACCTGTTTTACCAAATAGGGTTTGTGAGTATACAAGTGAGATTGGCTTGATAAAACGGCACATATGCTACCCCAACTGTGGGGTAATAATCCATGAAAATATCACTAAAAGTGCTAATTGTTTTGATCTTCTACCATAAAAAAGCCCTTAGACTCGAAAATCTAAGGGCTTACATGCATTTATTCTAAGAATTAACGGCCTACTATCCTAAGAATTAATTTTCTAGCGCTTTGGTTATCTTCTCAAACAGATCCCCAGAGAGATTTTCTAACCCTTTCAGTTTTTCCAGAACCTCGCGCATTAAACCTTGGCGCTTCGCATCATAACGTTTAAAACGGATTAATGGCTCAATTAATCGCGATGCCACTTGCGGGTTACGGGTATTCAGATCCACTAAGATCTCATACAGGAATTGATAACCGCTGCTATCTTCCGCGTGGAAGTTCACTGGATTACCCGCCGTAAATGAACCCACTAGTGCACGGACACGGTTCGGGTTAGTCATGCTAAATGATCGATGATTTAATAATTCACGGACTTTTGCCAGTGTGTTTTTAGCTGGATTGGTACCTTGCAGCGTAAACCATTTGTCCATCACCAAGCCATCATGGTGCCAGCGATCATCAAAATCTGCCATAAGCGTTGCATGACATGGCAAGCCCGCTTCGTTTGCAGCGGTTAATGCCGCGAGTGAGTCCGTCATATTATCCGCACTGCGGTATTGCGCTTCTACCAGCTTATTCGCCAACTCTCGGTCGTCCGCTGCCGCTAAATATTGCAAGCAAGTATTACGCAGTGAACGCAGCGCAATATCTCCGTGATCAACACGATATCCATCAATATTAATCGAGCGATAGACCGTTAAGAACTCATCGTGCATTTCATTCGCTAGCGTTGAGTGGATAAAATCAATCGCGTTATGGATTGCCACAGGATCAATAACCGTAAACAGCTCCGCAATTTCATTTTCTGAAGGCAGAGTCAAAATTAAAGCCGCTAATGCAGGGTCAATATTGTCACTGAGCAATACAGCGCGGAATGCATCCACTACATGCTCAGGCAGAACTAGCGCTTCCCCTTTATGCAGTTTTTCTACGTTAATTTTGGCATAGTTATTAATTAGTTGCTGCGCTGCATCCCAGCGAGAAAATTCATTGCTCGCATGCTGCATTAAAAATGCCAGTTGTGCATCCGTATATGGATAATCCAGTTTTACTGGCGCAGAAAATTCACGTAATAAAGAAGGCACTGGGCGAGAAGTCACATGGTCAAATACAAAACTTTGTGACGCTTGAGTGACGTTTAAGACTGAGTTCACCAAACTTCCATCACGTTTAAGCGGGATCACCGCACCATCTTCACCATACAGTTCGATATCCAATGGAATATGCAGAGGCTGTTTTTCTGCTTGGTCGGCAGTTGGTGGCGTCATTTGGCTAACATGCAGCGTATATTGTTGCTTCTCTGGCGAGTATTCATCACGAACGGTCAGCACTGGCGTTCCTGATTGGCTATACCAGCGACGGAATAGGGATAAATCCACATTCGATGCATCTTCCATCGCCTGTACGAAATCATCACACGTTGCTGCGCTGCCATCATGGCGATGAACATACAGCTGGATCCCAGCTTGGAACATCTCTTCTCCAAGCAAAGTGTGGATCATGCGGATGACTTCAGATCCTTTTTCATACACTGTTAGTGTATAAAAGTTGTTCATTTCGATCACTTTTTCAGGTCGGATCGGGTGAGCCATCGGGCTTGCATCTTCTGCAAACTGCGCCGCACGCATCACTTTGACATTATTAATACGGTTAACTGAACGTGAGCCTAAATCAGAGCTAAATTCCTGATCACGGAATACGGTCAACCCTTCTTTTAAACTTAATTGGAACCAGTCACGGCAAGTAATTCGGTTGCCTGTCCAGTTATGGAAATATTCGTGACCAATCACAGATTCAATATTCAGATAATCTTTATCGGTGGCGGTTTCGCTTTTTGCTAAAACGTACTTCGAGTTAAATACGTTCAGGCCTTTATTTTCCATTGCGCCCATGTTGAAGAAATCAACAGCAACAATCATATAGATATCAAGGTCATATTCTAAACCGAAACGCTCTTCATCCCATTTCATTGCATTTTGCAGGGATTTCATTGCCCATGGCGCACGGTCTAGGTTGCCTTTATCAACAAACAGCTCTAAGGCAACTTTACGGCCAGTACGAGTTACAAACTCATCACGTAAAACATCAAAGTCCCCTGCGACCAATGCAAATAAGTAACTTGGTTTCGGGAATGGGTCTTCCCATTTTACCCAATGGCGGCCATCATCCAGTTCACCTTCCGCGATGCGGTTACCGTTAGAAAGTAAATAAGGATAGCGGGATTTGTCTGCTGTAATTTTGGTGGTGTAACGCGCTAAAACATCAGGGCGATCTTGGTAATAAGTAATGTGGCGGAAACCTTCAGCCTCGCACTGAGTACACAAAGCTTCACCAGAAACATATAAACCTTCTAATGCACTGTTTTTCTCAGGGCTAATCTCATTAACAATACTCAGTGTAAACGCATCTGGTAGCGATTCAATGATAAGCTTGCCGGATTCTTCTTTATAGTTTGTCCACGCTTTACCATCGACTTCAAGGCTAATAAGAGTTAAATCTTCACCAAATAATTCTAAGGTAGAAGATTGCGGATTAAGGCGTTTTACCTTACTGATAGCGGTCACTTTGGTTTTGGCGGGATCAAGGTCAAAATCAAGGGATATTTCTGTAATTGTATAATCAGGTGCTTGATAATCTTGACGATATTTCGCTTGTCTTAACTGAGTCATAGGTAACCTTTTTATTCGTTATATCCGTGTCATAGTCTCTTTCTACTGTATACAATACTATAAGATGAACTAATGTGAATCGACTTGAGAAACATTTTCATCACAAATTGCGATGTTTTTCTATTATTCCCCATCAAATTTATGAGAGTAGTATCCAACTTTGTGGGCGAGCGGTTTGCCTGTTGGTGCTATAGATCTATTAAATCTAAATTTACATGTTAGTATCATTCGGTGATTATTGTTCTGAGTATGTTATCGAACAGTAAATGAAGATTCGCTTAGAATAATGACCACGTTGAACGCGTTTAACTCAACAGTTAATTGGGTGGATTAAAGTTGAATTATCTTCCAACAACATACAAATAGAATAAAACTTCTATCTTTTGTTAAAGCGGGTATACTTTTTCAACTTTAACGATTTAGCAATTAGTCAGCTCCGCGAGGAACTCTGCGCGCATGAATTTAGACGTAACACCGATTATTACATCACTGCTGGATACCGATGCTTATAAGCTTCATATGCAGCAAGCCGTTTTTCACCGCTACAACCAAGTTCCCGTTGTCGCTGAATTTCGTTGCCGTAGCAGTGATATTTTAGGTGCCTATGCCAATGAGATTGAACAACAGATCCAATTGATGGCACAGCTTTCTCTTTCGGATGATGAATATCAGTACCTACGTACTCTGCCCTTTTTCACCGAAGATTACCTTTCGTGGCTGAAAACATTCCGCTTTAATCCTAAGCAAGTTGTTGTCAGCATCGCTGATAATGGCCAACTGGCCATGCGCATCAGTGGTCCATGGCGCGAAGTCATTATGTGGGAAGTGCCACTGTTAGCGTTAGTGAGTGAAATTGTTCAACGTGACAGACACCCTACCATTACCGCTGATGATGCCGTTAGCCAACTGCACAAGTTACTGGGACTGTTTTATCAAGAAGCCAGCGAACGCCAATTGAATCTATCCGGTTTTAAATTGATGGATTTTGGTACTCGCCGCCGTTTTTCCTATGAAGTGCAAGCGGCTATCGTGGGCATGCTCAAGCAAGAATTCCCTTATTTAGTGGGAACCAGTAACTACAAATTGGCTCGCGAATTGGGCTTAATGCCTGTCGGTACTCAAGCGCATGAATGGTTCCAAGCTCATCAACAGATAAGCCCTGAACTCGCCAATAGCCAACGTGAAGCGCTACAAAGCTGGCTAGATGAGTACCCAAATCATCTAGGTATCGCCCTCACCGACTGTATTACGATGGATGCTTTCTTACGTGATTTTGACCGCGAGTTTGCTAATCGTTATCAAGGCTTACGCCACGATTCTGGGGATCCTATTGAATGGGGTGAAAAAGCCATTGCCCATTATCAGAAATTGGGCATTGACCCACTGAGTAAAACGCTGGTGTTCTCCGATAATTTAGACCTGCAAAAAGCCTTAGAGCTATACCACTATTTCCATAAACGGATCAATTTAGTGTTTGGCATTGGCACAAGGCTCACTTGCAACATTCCGAATGTGGTTCCGATGAATATTGTGATCAAGCTGGTAGAATGTAATGGCAAACCCGTTGCTAAATTATCCGATAGCCCCGGAAAAACCATCTGTGAAGATGATGAATTTGTGAATCAGCTACGCAAAGCCTTTGACCTTCCTAAAATGGAAAAAGCCTGCTAAAACCAAATTAATAACCCGATAGCGATTTTTTACTTGTTTCCTGCCAAATGGCAAGTAACATAGCAGATTACCCCTGAAATATGGGATTTCGGAAAAGATGTCGGGTTATCGCTTTTTCTTATCGTGAGTTTTCTTCTTATATAGTGTTTCTTCGTAAACCCTTAAGCAGTCAACCCCAATAACGCATACTCGTCATCTCATATCGTTAATATTATTTAAAAGAGAGTAATTTTTATGATCGTTGCGCCTGTAGTCGATGTACTGCAAGGCCGTGTGGCGGTGGGCTCTGAAGTCACCGTTCAAGGCTGGGTACGTACAAGGAGAGATTCAAAAGCTGGTTTTTCTTTCCTCGCCGTTTATGACGGTTCATGCTTTAACCCATTACAGGCTATCATCAATAATAATTTATCTAATTATAATGACGAAGTCCTGCATTTAACCACAGGCTGCTCTGTGGAAGTCACTGGTGTCGTGACCGAATCTCAAGGTCAAGGCCAATCTTTTGAATTGCAAGCAACGGCAGTAAAAGTCGTTGGTTGGGTTGAAGATCCTGACACTTACCCAATGGCAGCAAAACGCCACAGCGTCGAGTTTTTACGTGAAGCCGCTCACTTGCGTCCACGCACTAACTTAATCGGTGCTGTTGCACGTGTTCGCCACACATTAGCGCAAGCTCTGCATCGTTTCTTTGATGAGCAAGGTTTCTTCTGGGTATCGACTCCACTTATCACTGCATCAGATACTGAAGGTGCGGGTGAAATGTTCCGTGTTTCTACACTGGACTACAACAACTTGCCGCGTAATGACAAAGGCGAAGTGGATTTCAGCGAAGATTTCTTCGGTCGCGAAGCCTTCTTAACGGTTTCTGGTCAGTTGAACGGTGAAGCTTATGCCACCGCATTAAGCAAAATCTACACCTTTGGTCCAACTTTCCGCGCTGAAAACTCCAACACCAGCCGTCACTTAGCTGAATTCTGGATGTTAGAGCCTGAAGTGGCATTTGCTAACTTAGATGACATCGCCGGTCTGGCTGAAAAAATGCTGAAATATGCATTCAAAGCAGCATTAACAGAGCGTCGTGATGACCTTGAATTCTTTGCTGAGCGTGTTGATAAAGACGTGATTAACCGTCTGGAACGTTTTGTGAATTCTGATTTTGCACAAGTTGACTATACCGATGCGATCAAAATCCTCGAAACCTGCGGTCAGAAATTCGAAAACCCAGTTTACTGGGGGGTCGATATGTCTTCTGAGCATGAGCGTTACTTAGCTGAGCAACACTTTAAAGCGCCAGTTGTGGTTAAAAACTACCCGAAAGATATTAAAGCTTTCTATATGCGCCTTAACGAAGACGGTAAAACCGTTGCCGCGATGGACGTCTTAGCCCCTGGTATTGGCGAAATCATCGGTGGCTCTCAGCGTGAAGAACGTTTAGATAGACTGGATGCACGTTTAGAAGAAATGGGCATGAATAAAGAAGATTACTGGTGGTATCGTGATCTGCGCCGTTACGGCACTGTGCCTCATTCCGGTTTCGGTCTTGGTTTTGAGCGTTTAATTGCTTACGTCACTGGCGTCAGCAACGTACGAGAAGTGATCCCATTCCCACGTACCCCAAGAAACGCGGCATTCTAATGCCAATTGCCCATCATATGGCTTAAATGGTTTTTCATATCGGGTCACTAAGTGGCCCGATATTTTTATCTCTACTGTTTATTACTAACTATTAGCCCTGACTGAATATTTTGAGATCACTGTCACAGTTTTCCTTTTATTGCCCTATTTTTTGCTTTTTTATTAACGATTCCTATTCCGACTAAGAATAATCTGCTTTGAGCGTGTTACCATTCTTATTTGTCAGTACACTTTTCCCTCATCAATGAATGATATCGTTCGAAAAAAGTTCAATTTGTCTTTCAAAAAAGTTCCCTCTTTTTTGTAAAATTTTTTAAACTGGTAGGATGAGTGGTTATTTTTTGCTCTATTTTTTACATTTGGAAACACCTTGTTACCATTTGTTTCAGAATCTTCGTTTTTGTAGCATTTTGGGGGTAGATAAATTTATCTACCAATGGAACACTGGACGCCGACTAAAGACGACACTAATCTCTCATAAATAGTTCAAAAGAAATTTATGGATTATTTTTGGCAGTGGCAGGTGTCCGAATAACACCAATGAGGGTAATAATAATGATGAAACGCAATATTCTTGCAATGGTTATCCCAGCTCTGTTAGCTGCTGGTGCAGCAAACGCAGCTGAAATCTACAACAAAGACGGCAACAAATTAGACCTGTACGGTAAAGTTGACGTTCGTCACTACTTCGCTAACTCAGAAAGCGGCGAAGACGGCGACGATTCACGTGTTCGTTTAGGTGTTAAAGGTGATACTCAAATCACTGACCAACTGACTGGTTTTGGTCGTTTCGAGTGGGAAACTAAGACTAACAAAACTGAAAACAACAACGATAACAAAAACCGTTTAGCTTACGCTGGTCTGAAATTCAAAGACTTCGGTTCTTTCGACTACGGCCGTAACTACGGTGTTATCTATGACACGAACGCATGGACCGACGTTTTCCCATTATGGGGCGGCGACACTATGGCTCAAACTGACACGTTCATGACTTCACGTAACCGTAACTTAGCTACTTACCGTAACAACAACATGTTCGGTTATGTTGATGGCCTGAGCTTCGCGCTGCAATACCAAGGCAAAAACACTGATTCTAACAAATCAGGTACTGGCGTTGGTTACAAAGACAACGGTGACGGTTACGGTTTATCTACCGCTTATGACTTAGGTTGGGGCGTGACTCTGGGTGGTGGTTACTCTAACTCTGCTCGTACTGAAGCTCAAAAAACTTCAGAAGCTGAAGGTAAACGTGCTCAAGCATGGAACGTTGGTGCGAAATTTGACGCTAACAACGTATACTTAGCAGCTATGTACGGTGAAGCACTGAACACTACTCACTTCGGTGATAAACACTACATCGCTAACAAAACTCAAAACGTTGAATTAGTAGCTCAATACCTGTTCGACTTCGGTCTGAAACCATCTTTAGGTTATAACCAATCTAAAGGTAAAGACTTAGAAGGTTACGGCAACCAAGATTTAGTTAAATATATCTCTGTAGGTTCTTACTACTACTTCAACAAAAACATGTCTGCAGTTGTTGATTACAAAATCAACCTGCTGAAAGACAACGACTTTACTGAAGCTAAAGGTCTGATGACTGACAACGTAGTTGGTCTGGGCTTAGTTTACCAATTCTAATTATCAGTTAACTGATAATCTGAAAACAGTAAATCATGTTTTTGAAAGCAGCGCTTCGGCGCTGCTTTTTTATTGCAGGTATTTTATATTCCCCATAATCGAACCTGCTAACCCTCTTATTTGTTAATAATCCCACTAATTAGATTAACTCACTGGTCTATACTCAATTTTTGGTTAAATTTGATGTAATGGCTATCTAGCTCACAAGATCACACCAATTTTTAGTAAAACAATTGGCAAAAACCCTCTTCCAAGTTACTCTGATGGCTCGACATTTTCCGTTATACCTCTTTTCAGCTAAACCACAGAGTTTTGGAATCGACAATATGTTTGAGAAAATCATTTCTGCCCCAGCTGACCCTATCCTCGGTCTTGCTGATAGTTTCCGTGCTGATCCTCGCGATAACAAAATCAACCTCGGTATCGGTGTCTACAAAGACGAATCAGGTAAAACCCCTGTTCTAGACACCGTCAAAAAAGCAGAGAAATTCCTGCTAGAAAACGAGAATACCAAAAACTACCTCGCGATTAGCGGAATGCCGGAGTTTGGTCGTGTCACTCAAGCGCTGCTGTTTGGTGCTAACCATGAAATCATCAGCTCACAACGTGCTCGTACCGCACAAGCGCCAGGTGGCACAGGAGCCCTGCGTATCGCAGCCGATTTCATTGCTAAACAAACTAACGCAAAGCGTGTTTGGATCAGCAACCCAACGTGGCCTAACCATAAGAATATTTTCGAAGCAGCTGGCTTAGAAGTGCTGACTTACAATTACTACGATGCAGCTAACCACGGTATGGACTTTACTGGCATGCTGAACAGCCTGTCATCTGCAGTTGCTGGTGATGTGATTGTTCTCCATGGCTGCTGCCATAACCCAACTGGTATTGACCCAACGCCAGAGCAATGGACTCAACTGGCTGCTCTGTGTGCTGAAAAAGGGTTATTACCTGTATTCGACTTCGCTTACCAAGGTTTTGCGAAAGGTTTAGATGAAGATGCGGAAGGCTTACGCATTTTTACCAAAAATAACCCAGAAATGATTGTGGCAAGCTCATTCTCGAAAAACTTCGGTCTGTACAATGAGCGTGTGGGTGCATGCACCATCATCGCAAAAGATAGCGATAACGCTGAGCGCGCATTTAGCCAAGCAAAAGCCGTTATTCGTGCTAACTACTCTAACCCACCAGCACACGGTGCGGCGGTGGTTACCACTATCCTGTCTGATGAAACATTAAAAGCTGAGTGGATCCAAGAACTGACTTCAATGCGCGAGCGTATCAAACGCATGCGTCAATTGCTGGTTAAAACATTGGAAGAGAAAGGCGCTAAACAAGACTTTAGCTTCATCATCAACCAAAATGGTATGTTCTCCTTCAGTGGACTGACTAAAGAGCAGGTAGAGCGTCTACGTAGCGAATTTGGTATCTATGCCGTGAGCTCTGGACGTATCAACGTAGCTGGCTTAACACTGGAAAACATGGTTCCTCTGTGTGATGCTATCGTAAAAGTGCTGTAAAATTTCACTTTTAGAGTTATATACATTGAAAAACACCCCAATCCGGGGTGTTTTTTTATATTCGAACCTAATAGAAATTATTTAAAAATTGCTGAGTATGTAAAACAGCATCCCAACGATTTTGCCTATGAGCCGGCGAAGCGGCTAAATCAAAATTGTGTTCATACTCGACACGCTGTTCAACGAGTCGTTGAACTAAAAGATCAAAGGTGTTATCCATCTCTTGAGCAGAAAAAGCCGCGTGATTATCAATATGTTTCACATCCAACATACTGGTAACATTCATTGGATTTTCTTTGAATAGAATAGAAACCTTACGTCCATTTTCTGATTCAAAAATCATTTTAGAAATATCATCGGATACTTTAGTAAACTTCGGCGTCTGTTTGAAATTAATCAACACTACCTGATTCACCCCATGGTAGTCCTCAATTGTCACACTGCCTTGTGCATTACCATTAATAATATAAAGATCGTTTCCCATTCCCCCCATAAGCCTATCGTCGCCCCGAGTTGAAATCAGAACATCTTGCCCTTCTCCTCCTTGCAAAATGTCATTACCCTCACCACCCCATAAAACATTTTCTCCATCAGCCATCAGCAGCACATCATTTCCATCGCCACCTTTGACAATACGGCCCTGTTTACTTTGATCACTAATGAGATCATTATCCGCTAGCGCATCAATAAACCATTGGCCTCTAGGAGTCTCATTTGTGAGATGCAAGATATCGACACGTGATGTTAGCTGAATAGGCTTAGGAATATTTTTCTGTAAAACATATAACTCATTAGCTGGCTTCCAATCCTCTACTAGGCCTAATTTTTGTGCCGTCGTGAGTTTATTAGCGAAATGTTGTGCCAATGACTCAAATCCATTATTGAGTGCAGCTTGAAAGGCTTCCGGAGGTTCATCGAGTAAATGAACTTTCACCGAGCCATCACTGCCCTCTTTAGGTTGCTTAATCTGTACAAAATGTTCATGACTCGAAAAATAAATATGATAAGTATGTCCATCAGCATCAGTTTCAGTGAGAAAATGAGCATCAAAATTAAGCAAAAATAGTTGATTATTCCCCTGAGTATCATCGATGTAAGTGACGCCGCTTTTGTTTCCATCAATAAGATAATGGTCATCACCCGCTCCCCCCATCAAGACATCCGTTCCGTGATCCGATAGCAATAAGTCTTGTCCCGTCCCTCCGGTCAAGAAATCAACGCCTGCACCACCATAGAGAACATTGTGCCCGTTTTCTGCTCTGAGGGTATCATCGCCATCACCACCCAGCAGGACATGGCTCATTGCACTATTGTCAATAATCACATCATCCCCATCCTGACCGTCTATCACTCTTTGTTCAGAAATATAACCATGAGGGACAATAATTTTGTCATTGTCGTCAGTGGATTCAGCTACCGTTATTAATGGTGTAATGGTTCCCTGCCCATCATATAAATTAACAGTAAATAAATGACCATGTTTATCTTGTATTAAAACTGCATTGCTTGTTTTTTCATTAAACTGCTTAAATTGAATAGCCAGTTGTGTCTGCAAAAATCTATCTTTTAATACCAACCGAGAGCCTTCCATTTTTAATTGATAGCCATTCACAACCGGCAACAATAAAATAACTTTATCCTGATCGGTGTATTGATGATTAACTTCTGAGAAATCAAAAATAATATCCCCATGCTCGTAGTCTAATTGGCTAATTTGATAGGCATCTTGCCCCAGACTCACTTTTATTTGGCTACCCGACTTAACATGAGAAACAATGTTATTTTTTTCATTACCCCTATAAGTTAAATTTTTTGCCGCACCCAAGGGTAATAACGTTCCCCATGTAGAGGAAACATAGGTATGCTTTCCATCAATAACTAATTCGCCTTTGACCTCATCAATCAAAAGAGTTTTGTTATCGGAACGGTGAAGTTGGTCATTAACTTGTAAATAATGGATATTGAATAGCTTGTCGCGATAAACAGATGAAGTGTCTACGGATAATTGAGGCAATTCACTCGTTAGAATAAACCCATCATGTGTGCGTAAGTGATAATTATGTCGCGCCTCTCTGCCCTTTGATGTTGAGCGGTAAACATTTTTTAATTCCAGCGTCACCTGACTGTGAATATTCGAGAAAACATGCCCATCTATCGTTTCTGCTGGTAATTGGATCTTTATATATAAATGATTTCCTTCAACATATACATCATGTATCTCTTTTAGTGCATAATCTAAACTCACAATACTGGATGAATCCGTCGTTTCATCAATTGTGATCACCGCGTTAAAATGTTTCTCATTTTTTAAATACTTAGGTCTTACCTCATCCCGCTTATCAATGGCTTTTGTTTCATAGTTAAAGCGATGTTTTTTATAATTTAAATCATCAATATGCTGAAACCAGGCAAAACGCCTAATTCGATAACTGTCGCTACCATTCCCACCATTGGCGTAACCTTGAGTTAAAATGAGTTTATCATCGCCGTCATAACCATAGAGAGTATCTGTACCTAATCCACCATCCAAAATATTATGGTTTTCATCACCGTGTATCTCATCATTCGTCTTACCACGAACCACGACATGCTCAATACTTTTTAAGTGAGCAACATGAATAATATCTTGGTGATCCTCTCGTTGATAACTCACCCGGCTTTCATTTAAATTAACCTTGGCACGATACTCATCCGGCACGTTATCAATAATTAACGTATCATTACCTTGTAGCCCATCTAAAAGCTTTGTGGGTTCATTTCCTCGAGACCGCAAAGATACAAGACTGTTATCCTTCAAATAAAAATAATCATCGCGATCACCACCCGCAAAATATTTTTCTCCTGATAAAATCAGAAATGCATTTTTACGATTTTGGAAACCAATAATAAGGTCATTTCCTGTGGCACTATTAAAACTACTCCCGCGACTTTCCCTATCATTCAAATACCAGCTGATTTTTTGTTTATCATCCACTAAGTGTTCACTGTAGCGCTGATAATTACCCGAAATGATCGATTGCCCTAAAGGCCCAAATTTAGTTTTTTTAGAGAAAAAACTTAATTGTTCAGGATGAGAAGTCCCTAATTGCGCTTCTATTGGCAACATTAGGTCTGAATCTTGAATTTGATGTCTATTTTTAAATTGTGCCAATAATGGATCTGAGTAGTTGGGATTGAACGAGTATCGCTCATCTGAAGATTCGCTACCAATACGTTTTAGCTCGAAAGTTTCTTTTAGTTCCTTTTTAAACAAAGGAATATGTCCACGCCCTATTTTACGCCTTGCCATTCCATCATAAGTTAATACATAGGAATTCAATAGTAGGTTAGCATCTTGTAATGTATATGATGGAGCCCCTCGTTTGGTATAGTGTGCTTTCCTAGTAAATAAATCGATTTTTATATAACCTCGTTTTCCTCCGAAATAATTACCCTCATTATCCACTAAATAATAACGATCCATTTTTTCATAAGTAGGCTTGTCAATAACACTAAGATGATGATCAAAACCTGCTGGCTGTAATGATTGCTCAAAATGATTTAGATCCATCTCCCAGTCAGCATGCTTAAATGAATCAATGTATCGCTTAATAATGATTTCTTGCTGAGTTCGCTGAGTCGGGTCTAAACCAAATGCCCCTCGAATCCCCTCTTCCAACTCTCGGTCCCAACTAATATCAATTTCTGCCTTAATATTTTCAACCGCACGGCGCCCGTTATAAATCCAACCGCCTACAATTAAAAGCCCACCAATCACCGAACCAACAACAGGAATCGTCGATGAAGAGACCAGCACACCAACAACAGTCACCCCATTGATAACAAAACTCGCAATAGAGAAAGAGGCATTCACAATCAAATCTTGGCGCTGCTTTGGATCGGTCACACTCTCGAGTTTGGACAAGTTATCATATGCTTGATAAGCATCAATCCCCATACCAACTAGGTTGAATACAACCACGACCCCTGAAGCAATTCGACTTCTAGTTAATGCGGAAGCACCATTATTGCCCGCTATTTTTAGTAAAATAGGCTGTAAAATCATATCGCCATAATTGAAAAATGCGGAGCCACAGGTGATATAAAGCTGTTTTTCTAATTCAGCATACTCTTCTGCCGTTAAATCAGGGTTGTTGAGTTTATTCAATAGGCTGGAGATACTGATTAACGCTTGAGTCATTCCAGCAGCTCCCATTACTTGACCCGCACGAGATCCGATATGCTGAAATAAGGATAATTTTTGCCCCGCTTTATTTAAATCAACGATAAGCGTAGGTAGCCTCTGCGGATTATTAATATCAGGTGCACCCTCAATGACTTTAATTTGTTTTTTGTAACTACCACTCGTCGTAAAATCCATCTCATTATCAATGAGAGGATGATGTTCCTGCTTGGCTCGATGAACTATTTTTAATAACGAATGGTCTGACTCACTGCCCTCAAGAGTCGTCAATTCAAATGATAATTTGTTACCATTAAACCGAGCATCAGCTTCCCAGCCAGTTTGTTTAGTATGTACTAAAGTAATCGGTTCACCATTAACTGTTACTCCTAAGCTTTGTAGCCTTGCTAATGCAATTTTTTCACCATAGAACGTCACCCAACCATTTGATGATAAAGCTGTATCAATATGCTGAGCTATGATATTTCTCTGAGCTGATAGATCACCAAACAGTTTCCTGTCACCAATATCAACATGCTCTATATCCGCTCTAAAGTGGCCTCGCTCATCTTGATTAAACCCTGCATGCTGCCCACGTGTTATTTTCTTACCGTCAGCCAGCATAATATCTTCATTGAAATAATCGCCTACCAACTTAAAGAAATTTTTCCTCGCTGCGTATGAGTCGCTCAGTGACACGCTGATCTGTAAACCATTAGGGTCAAATAGGCTGTACTGTTTCATACCATTTTTTGTGACTTGGCTAATTGTAAACGTGGTACTTTTCCCTTTGATAAACAACAGCCCATCACTATCATTATGATAATAGTTATTACTTATTGATAGCGTATCTACAATAGATTGATCCGATAATGAAATACCTTTATTTGAGTAACGATCTCCGACTTCAGCAATATAATTCTGAATCTGATGTAATGCTTCCGTTTCCTTGTTAGAAAGCGTTCCTTGATGCTGTTTTTGTAATAGCTCAGCTCGTAGCTCAACTAAATCTCGAGCGTGCTCAACACCCAATATCTGGTGTTCTATGCCTAAAATAAGTCCTATCTTTTGATCGAATGCAGAAGAATAATCTCCGTATCTTATCCATCCATGATTAATTAGATTAATTTGTCCTCCATCCGGATGAAGGTTTCTTTGATTAATAAGCTTACTAAATTGTTGATGTTTTTGCCGTTGACCATCTCGATAAAGTTGTAATACCTGCTCGAGGGATAAATTCTTTAAACCGCCCTTATCAAGGTTATCAACCTGAAGATTACTGAGCGCTAATAGTTCATCATTAAGCCGTGTGTAGGCATTGGTGTTTGTCACTAATGCCATTATTTCACTACGATTAGGTCCATATATTGATGGATACAACGCTTTCAATTGCACAAGAGAGCGCTCGCTGAGATGATTAATCATGGTTGGATCATGACGTAAACTTTGCAAAATGATTCTTAGTTCAGCGGCTTGCCTCTGCAATGTCGTGACCGTAGGCCAATAAAATAACGCATCAAAATCCACTTTGTTCTCTGTTAACTCATGGGAAAGATAACGATTTATCTGCACATTGAGTAATGGATCATTAATCGCAATTTTAATTTTATTGGCATCTATCCCTCCAGCCTCGTCCCCAAAATACACCGCCATATAAGGATGCTCAGTGAGTTGAATTCTATTCACATCAATTTCTTTTAACGCAATGCGCTCGAGTAAAGATTGCACCTTTTGATGGTTCGTTTGGCTAAGCACTGAGCTATCCGAATTGATAAAGGGCTGATTATTAGTTGGGACAACGGTTTCACGGGTAAACTGGGTTATGACCGAAGCATTCACGCCATGCTGCTTTAAATGAGCAGATAAATCTGCTGCAAACTGATGGTGTTCAGCACTTGTTGTGAGCATGTGAGGACCAATAGAATGGAAGAAAATACTTTCCGGTGACATCACTGGGTATTTTTGTTTTACCGCAACCAACCCTGCTAATAAATTTTGTGTTGGCTTTCTAATAACCTCAGCATCACCTATAACCGTCCATTTTACGGGCTTTTGGCTTTCAATTAACGAAGGTATCTCTGACTCACCATATTCAATAGTCCACTTTTTATTATCGACATCCATCTGAAAAATAATGGTATTTTTCTCATTTTTTGCGGCTATTTGTTCTGCTATTTGTCGCCCTTTAGGATCACCGACTACACGAATAACAACAGATAATGGAGCATCTTCAGTGACGACATGAGTCGCTGCAATTTGCTGTATCTTGGTCGTATTCACCATTTTCCATATTGGAATAGATTTCATCCCAAGTTCATTGAGTCGCTTAGAAAAATGACGATGAAAGCTGTCAGGTAAAACACCTTGATGCTGTTTCAATTCGCTAACAAATAACTCATAGGCCTTTGGGTTATATGCCACTTTCTTAATCAAATCAAAATCAAGCTGTCGTGTATCCGCATCTCTAAATGCACCTAGCGGATCAAGATCAAGATTATTATTCAATTGTGATAATGTAATTTCGCCACGACGTAATTCATTGATGAAATACAAAGTTGATGAGTTCTTATTTATTCTGACTTGCTGGGTATCAGTATTAAACTGATAAATAAATTTATACTCTTTCGTGCTGACAGAATCATTACTATCCCCATCAACTTTAACAAACTTATTTCCTAAATAGATGTTTTTAAGTAGTCGATTATAGGCAGTAATTGGCATATTCAAATTATGTTCAGATAATGCTGAGGCTGCGCTTAATGCGAAATTTTCATTAATTCCACCACGCCCTAAATTACACCCCATTAATACCAGTTTGGATGGCTTAGTATTATTGAGCACTTTCTTTTGTAAGTAATGAATCGAATCAGAAAACTGCCTCGCATTCACTTTGGCATATAATGTTGGCTGGTTACTCCCAAAATAATCGCCATGACCCACCGTTATCCATCTCACTTTCCCAGAATCTAATTTGGAAACATCACCGTGCAAAATCTTGTATTGTTTCGTTTTCAAATTGAATTGAATAACCATCGAGTCATCTGGGTGTTTCGAAAATGCATTTGCCGTCGCATTTGTCGATGCATTATCCCCTTCAAGCTGGATGATCACATTGTAACTATATTCAGTTGGCTTTATGGTTCTTGTTGTTTCAGCATCTTGAGCTCTAGTAAGACGATATTTCAACATTGGGTCTAACCATGTATCAATTGAGTCAGTGGCTAGAGATGACTCCCCTGCTAATAAAGACGCACTATGCTGTTTTAGTTCAGCAAAATAGATATCATCGAATCCCTCATCTAGTTGAGCGATGGGTTTACCGAGAATATTTTCCATTGCGTTATCATAATTGCGGTCACTTTTTCGAACGCCTCCATCCTCAAAACTATCATTCAGGCTTTTCTTTCTCGCAATCTCAATGCGCCCCTCAATAAAACTTTCTGATATTTTTCTTTTAGGATCAAAATACTGCCCATTATCACCTTCACTCCATTTTTTATTTAAAGGTACTCGATAACCTTGATTGATTAACAGTTGTTGAAAATTAGATAGTTGCTCTGCATTATTGATGATAATAGCGCCTTGCTCATTCATCTGAAAATAAGTAGAAATAGATTCTGATGTCCCTGTTAATACGTTTCTACCTTTTAATTTTTCAGGAAGGAAAAAAGTAATAGGAAAGTTATCTTGCATCACACTTGCAGGGTTTGCATCATCTGCACCATGATGAATTAACTCCATTCCATCTGTACGACCAAGCTTTCGATTTAGCTTATTTTTTATTTCTTTAATTTTGCTATTTGTGATGCCATTATCTCGGCCCTCATGCTTATTATATTCCACTTCATTTGCGTATAACGCTTTCTGATGTACCGTTAGCTCATCATAATTAACGCTGTTTTTCCATTCTGCCCAGCTTGGCATTTCCGTCACTTTGGCATAATGCTCTAGTTCTGATATTGGAAAAATAATACTAAAAAGATCATAATCAGCCGTCATCGCTTTTCCGGTTTTCGGATCACCAACAACATAGAATGGTTTAATTCCTCCCTCTTCTTGATGATAAACTAGCCAAGTATCCTTATCACCGAAAGCCGATTTTTTCAGATAAAAAACAACCTCCTCTCCATCAAGTAAGGAGACGACTTTACTGTATCCAGATTCGCTGTTTTCTCTGGAAAGAGAGATAGCATTATGCTGTAAAAGCTCATTCACTCGATCTGAAGAAATTTCAAGAATAACCGAAATTGCATCACCCTTATTAAGTGATTTTTGAATATATTGATTGTATTTATCAACATCCTCCCTCGCTGATTTCTTAGCAAACTGTTGAGAGATGGGAATAAACCCTGAATGAGGTCCCCAATCAGAACTTTTTCCTTTGATAGCTAAACCTTTGCTACTGTAATTTCCTGATTCAATTAAATTTGTTGATTTAAGATCGACAGGACGAATACCAATAATAATATTTTCGTCATTCGCAACTTGATTAATAAAGTGTTGATGAGATACGGGAATACCAGAAATAATCGAAGGTTTCGTATCTGCAAGTGGCTTTAAATGTAAATTAACACTGTCATAGTCTTTATTAACTAAATCTACATGATTTTCTTTTTGTGAAATACTGTTTAACCTATTTACATCAAAATTTTCACCGACAGAGTAAACTTTACTACCACTTTGTGAAATCACGATATCCCCCGACAATGCTGATAGTGAATCCAAATTTTTATTGATAATTGAAGTTAACTCTGTCACATCAAGTATATCGGTATAAATATATTTTGATTTATTTTTTAGATTCAGTTTAACCTTAACAAATTCACTATCAAAAAATAATTTTTTATATTTTAATTTATTCTCTCTATTTTCATCCAAATAAATCGCCCCCCCATTCTCAGTGAGGAGTAAAGTTTCCGTCATATGAAGGTCATTAATGTTAATTCCTTTTAAGGGTTTTTTTATAGATTTAACATTGTCGAACTGGCTAAATTCAATCAAAAAATCGTCACTTTCACTTTTAAATAAGTAAAATCTTGCTCTTTCACTAACATATTGATGAAGAAATTCGCCAAAATTTTTCTGGTTATAATTTTTTATTATCCCCATATTAGGATCGAAGAACATATAATCCCATGACCGAGTTTTCTTATTATATTTAATGGATATTGCCATTGTGTGATTAGGACTAGAGAACTCAAATAATAGTTGTTCTCTACTCATCTTAGTATGATTTTTTATTTTATCTATAAATTTAGTGACGGTTATTTCTGTTCTAGCTTTAGATCTATCAAAGTAACTATGATGATAACTATTAAGCTGTATCCCATGATTTGAATTGAATCGTTCTTGTTGATGATAGTTCTCCCACTGAATACTCTTAGACACCATTTCTCTAAAAAAATTGGCATCATCAAGTGTAAAGTCATTTACTATCACATCTTTTTTACTATGAAATTTTCTATAAAATGACATAAACCAAGGATCTGACAATAGCTCTGCGCCTTTACCGCTCTCAAAAAATACAGGTTCTTTATTAAGTGCATTATAGAAATCATTAATTTTTATTTTTTGCAGCTCATACATATAATTAATATACTTTTTAGCGACTTCATTTTTATGATAAAAAACTCCATACGCTATTTTATTTTTTCCTATCGATTTACTCATGTAATCTAAAAACGACTCTCTCTCGATAGGATAATAAAATTCTTTACTCAATAAATCCCCCTCGATTCCTGAGTTCATCTCAATACCTTGTGTCAAGATGACATCCCTCATTAATTCGTTAAATAATAATATTGAGTGCATCTTTAAGGCTTTATTTTTCACCTTACTTATCGGATTTTCACCTTCATAACCACTATTGATAACAGATAACAAATCATTCATTTGATGAAAATATCGTTCGCTTTCATCTATCGTACTATAAGTAAGAAAAGCATAAGAAAACCCATAACAATACCCCCCTGAATTAGCATAATTAATTCCATTTACCGTAGTCATTTTATTTAAATCTTTTAAATCATTTCTTTTAGAAATGAATTTTGACCATATACCTCTATTATCTTTTATATGTTCTATAAAATTTTTTTGAATAAATTTAACCGAAAGGAGATTTTTTTTCATGATTAACCTTATTGAAATAAAAAAACTATCTACTAAATAATATGATTTCTATTAAAATTGAAATCATATTAAAAATATCAAATACATCAGAATTAACCAGATGAAATAAATAGAATTAAGACAGACTTTAATATCAATTTATATTAACGCTATTTTATAGACATAAAAAAACCCCTTATCGGGGTTTCCTTATTAAAAAATAATATAAGCCTCTATGGAATAATCACCAAACTGGTAATTCATCCTGTAAGAAAGGGTTAGAAATCCGTTCATGGCCTAGTGTGGACATCGGACCGTGTCCCGGAATAAAGTGGTAATCGTCACCGAGAGGCAGCAACTTGTTTTTAATCGATGAGATAAGATCTTGATGGTTGCCTCGAGGGAAATCACTGCGCCCGACACCACCTTTAAATAACACATCGCCCATAGAGATGAGTTTGTCAGCATGGTTCACAAAAACAATGTGACCGGGTGTATGGCCAGGGCAATGCAGCACATCAAATTGAATATTTCCACACGTGATGCTATCCCCCTCTTCTAACCAATGATCTGGTGTGAAATCAGGGCAATCACCGATATAAAACATCGCATTTTGCTCAGCGAGATTTTCAATCCAGAAAGCATCTTCTTTCTGCGGACCATAAATCGGTACACCGAAATGTTTTGCAAGGGGGGCTGAGGCGCCAATATGGTCAGAATGACCGTGGGTAAGCAGGATTTTCGTTAATGTTAATCCGCGGCTTTCAATAGCGGTAATCAGCTTTTCAGCCTCACCACCGGGATCAACAATCACTGCATTCATTGAGGTTTCATCCCAGATAACCTGGCAGTTTTGCATAAACGGGGTTACTGGGATAATAGTATATTTCATCGAACAATCACTCCATAATCTGTGTCACCTATGCACAGATTACCATGTTCTCACTGGACCTGTATCGATATGAATGAAATTGCTTTTCGGATAATAGCCCACACCGCCAGCACTCATTTTTAATGCCGCTTTACGGACGTTACTTAGCTGCAAACCTTCAATATGGAAATCCATCGCTTGCCCACGGGTATGATAGCTCTGTTTCGCTACACCGGAACTTTTACGACGTAATTCATTATTGGTTTCTAATGAACGGTAACCCGAAATCAGCTGAACAGGTTTATTGGTTCCCATCATCATCTGCAGCAAATAAATTTGGTCAAATAATTTAGGATCAATGGTTTTCACTTTATCGCAGCGATAATCACGGAAAAGGTGATTTAAGCGAGCTAATTCAGATTTATTATAACGGCGACCATCGAAAAATTCGGTCTTTAAAAATTCACCCGTATTTAAATTCTGAAAACGTAAAATTCTTGGGCGTGGCGTACTCATTGCAGCGAATACATGATTAGGTAATAGTCCCAGACCGATTGCGGCTGCACCAATTCCCAACCACTTTCTGCGGTTTTGATCAATCATATCCATAGGTGATAACTCAGGTATTAATTATTCAGTAAATATACATTTCAACTTCATCAGTCTAGCAAAGGATATTTAGCTTTAATGTATAATTATGTAAAGAATTGCGTAAATTAAGGAAAATTCATCACTTTTATGCAAAAAGGTGAGTGAAATCACTTATACGCACCGACTTAAGACGGCCCCAACTCATTGCCGATGATTATATATAAGCACAATGCATTCGATGTACAAATGAACTAAAACGGAATTATTAGGAAGATTTGGGAATTAATGCAGAAAATAGCATCGAGGAGCCTAAGCCCCTCGATTAATAATCACTATTTTAAAATCGCTTTGATTGCAGGGAGATATTTTTCAGCGTTATCAATACTGCCATCATATTGATAAATATCCGCCCGATATTGCGGTTGCTGATCTTTATCAACCCACGCGGTTTGATAGTATAGATATACAGGAATACGGTCAGGAATATTCACATAACGCGTTGAACCTTCTTTTAATGCCCCATCAATACGAGTCTGTGCCCAACCTGCATCACCTAATAAAATCGTTGCTAACTCGCTCGCTTTATTCACACGAACACAACCAGAACTAATGGCCCGCGCATTTTTATTAAACAGGCTATGGTTTGGTGTGTCATGGAGATAAATCGCGTCTGAACTCGGCATATTAAACTTATAACGCCCTAAAGAGTTACTTGAGCCTGGCGCTTGGCGAATGCGATAAGGGAAATTTGCAGGTGTAATATTTTCCCAGTCGATTGAATAAGGGTCAATCTCATAGGCATCTTGCCCCCAGCCAGAATAAACCGTATAGCCTTTACGGCTAAAGTAGCTGGGATCCATTTTACCTTTCGGTGCAATATCCTTGCGCGCCAAACTGGTTGGCACACTCCAAGGTGGGTTAATCACCACATTATTCAATGCACTGCTCATAATTGGTGTTTTACGATCTGCACGCCCAACAATCACTTTCGAATCCAAAATGATGTCGTTATTAAGATAAAAATCCAATGTGTACGCAGGGATATTCACCAAGATTCCTGTACCGCTACTTTCAGGAACAATCCGTAAACGCTGAATATTCAGTGCCATCAGCCCTGCTTTTTGCTTTGGCTGCATATTGAGCCAAACGCGCGTACCTTTACCAATCACACCATCGGCTTCTAAACCATATTGAAGCTGAAATTTTTTCACTGCGTCCACTAAGTCATCGCTATACACACGGGCATTAGCGGTGACTTTATTGATTTCTTCAGGCGGAGCTGATGCATCAACGGCCTCACCGACCGCAGCAGCTTCCAACAATCCATCACGCACTAAAATCTCACGGAGCGTAATGACATCATCGCTGGCTTGACCCGGTTTTAATGCTTTCGTACCCGTAATTTCTAACGTATCTTCTGGTAACGCGAGCTGTTTTAGCATCTCTTTGCGCATCGGTTGATACATCGCGTGTTTCGGTGCTTGAGCCTTCACCCACTCACCCAAACGATGTTCAGATTCAGCCTCTAACCATGGTTTCATTTGTGCCGCGGTCGGTGCGATAATTTTGTAAGGGCGGCTGGTGTATAGCCAATATTGCCCCGTCGACTCAACGGAAGACAGATATTGTAAATAACCCAACATAGCGTCGGATAAAATAGCATCTCGCCCCATTTCGCTCAGCTGGCTATTTTCCAATGAAACTAACCATTCGCTAAATTGAGGTTGGAAACCTGCTAAAGCAAGCTCAGCTAATTGCTGTTGAAACTGGCTAATTGCTGTTTCATCTTGCCATAACAATTGCATTTGCCTGTCGGCATAAATTTTCGCCAACTGCTCCGCAAACACCAGTTTAGTTTCTGATGGTAAAGAAGCGTTAAGCTTTTCCAAGCTCTCTTTTGTCGTAACTTTACTCACTTCTTCAGCGACAACTGATTGAGGTTGTTGAATTTCCATACTGCTTTGCTGCGTATTTTCTGCTGCGGAAAATGCCGGGAATTGCATCGCCATCAGCCCACATAATACTGAGATCTGCAGAGCTTTCACTCTTCTCTTTGCCATACATCCACCTTAAAGTTACTACATGGATAACATTATTTTTTTATTATAGTGACACTATTTGATTATATTTAACTCTGAGAAGAATGTTATAGGAATTGACTAATTTTGTCTTTATTGATGAAAAAAGTTATTGAGGTAGGTGATCCGAAATAAGTGCTATTTATAAGACAGTATGAGAAATAGAATTGTTTGCGTTTTTCACCAAAGCTAAACGATATAACATATCAAATATTGACGTTTTTATTCTTTCAATAGAGTTAATTTAATATAAGTTATATTAAATCGCTGAAATGCGTCATCAAGAAATAAACACTATTTTGTTAGTTAAAGGCGAATAATCGCCTTTAACTAACTTGTTATCGAATATTAATATTCTGAGTTGATAACCACTTCCTCACCAAAGCGACCCGCTTTTGGCAACGGTTGGTAAGAGGAATTTGATGCACGGAGAATACGAATCCCACGAATATCCAACTCATGAGCCGCAGCAATATCCGCATCTGCATCACCATAATAGATAGTTAATTTATGGTCACGCATCCAGCTTACTTTATTATTTTTGCCGGGTTCATCACCAGCAAAAATGACTGGATTCATTTTATCTGCAGGAATTCTTAAGCCTTCTTGCACATATTGAGTCACAGTTTCAGTTTTAGTCTGTGTACGGCCTGTAATAAAGTAAACTTTATCACCACGCTCTAAGTGCATTTTAACTAAATCGATGCCCACTTGTTTTGGCATACTGAATTTGTCCCACTCATTATTCATTTTTTCCCAGAATTGAGGGTTTTTCAGATAACTAAAATCATTTGGGGAGAATTCAAGTTTTCCACGGTAGAAACCAGGGCTTGAGAATAAAACGGTATCATCGATATCAAAGCCGACCGCCATTGGCGCTTTGCCTTCTAAACTCTGTTTAATTTGTTCAACAGAGACCCAATGAACTGGTTGTTGTGCCGCTAATTCCGCAACAGTGACTCCAGTACTGACTGTTTCTGGCATTGGAATTTTGGCTTGAGATGTTGCCGTAAAGCTCAGCGCTAATGCAATTGCACTTAACGTTAGTGTGATTTTCTTCATGTTCGATCCTTATAATAGTTTTATTTCGTGATTAACTCCTCACGGGCTGCAATGATAAAAGTTTTCATTACATAAAAATGAGATTCAAATCTCATTGCAGTCATCTATTAATGATTTAAAGGGAAATGAAGATAATTAAAACAAAGAAGTTAAAAACACAAAAATAATAAAAAACCGACACAGTTCCCCATGTCGGTTTTATTATCTAGAAAATCAATTATTGAGGCAGGGCTTGTGGAGCCGGATTATCCTGACCAAAACCTTTTAACCCAACAACATGAACGTGTTCCGTATTGCCGGTCACTTTACGCACCAGTTTATAGGTGGTTCCTTTCTCTGGGCTAATGTTTTCCGGCGCAGCGATAATAAGCTGCATTTCCAGTCTGTCACATAACTCAAATAACGTGGCGATAGACTTCGCATCCAAACGCGCCGCTTCATCCAAGAACAGTAAGCGACATGGAATGATATCTTTCGCACGCAGTCGGCGGGCTTCTTCTTCCCAGCTCTGAACAACCATCACTAAGATAGACATCCCCGTACCAATCGCTTCACCTGTTGACAACGCACCGCTTTCCGCTTTTAACCAACCATCAGAGCCACGGTTAACTTCAACCTCTAACTCTAAGTAGTTACGGTAATCCAACAGTTCTTCACCAATGGTTTGCGGCAAGCGCTGCCCCATATCCATCTGTGGGTTCAGGCGTTGATACAGTTTCGCCATCGCTTCAGAGAAGGTTAAACGTTGGCTAGTAAACAAGTCTTGGTGTAATTCGCTCTCTTCTGATAACACGCTCAACAATAAGGCGTGGCTTTCGCGAATATTCACATTCAGTCTAACCCCTTTAACCTGACCAAATGCCACCGCCTGTAAGCCTTGGTTCAGCATACGAATACGGTTTTGCTCACGCTGGATAGTTTTACGAATGATATTCGCCACACTCTTCGAGCTAATTGCCAGTTTTTGCTCACGGGCAGTTAACTCTTCAGTCAGACGCGCTAACTCAATTTCCATCTGCTCAATCGCATCGATTGGGTCATCGGTACGAATAATATCTTGGCGAATACGCTCACGCAGATGTTGGTAAACTGCGATAAAGAACTGAATTTTACGTTCAGGATGTTTAGGATCTTCGGACATACGCAGTACATCACGAAGATGTTCGTTATCTGCCACCGCTAAACGCAGCGCTCCTAACGCCTTATCCGACATCGAACGTAGACTATCACCATCGGTATAAGCCAATTCGCGACGATGCAGACGACGCTCAACGCCATTATCTTTTACCAAGCGCATCACCGCACACCAACCCGCTTTCGCCATCACAACTTGCTCACGGATTTGGTAATAATCTTTTTCCAGCTTACGCAGGCGTTTTTGCAAGTTATCCATTTCCGCTTCACATAACGTCAGTTGTTTTTCTAACTGGTTAATGCGGCTACGGTTTGCCATAACAGATTGATGTAATTCATCACGACGAATGCTGGCACGCTCTTGCGCATCAGGATCCGCTTTCACACCCATTTCCTGCATTTCTTCTTCAAGTTCTTTCAACATCTCTTGCTTGGTGTCGAATGAACTGCGCAGCGATGCCAGAACTTGATGATATTGAGTACTTTGCGCTTGTTGCTGACGTAATAGCTCACGGGCACGAGTTCTATCTGCTTCTGCATGTTCTAAACGCTGGCGCAGTTTTTCATTCAAGTCCGCATTTTCATTGACCATCCCCGTCGAATCACTGTAGCTAAAGTGCGCGCGACGTTGAGCCACTTCCACCAAGGCAAATGCTTGTTGCTTCGCATTTTGCTGGGTATGTTTCGCCAATTCATATTCTTTACGCAGCTGATCATGTTGCTCAGGATCACTGAGTAATACCGTCACAATCGGCTCTAACTTCGCCAGATTATTACCGTGTTTATTGATGAAATGTGCCGCTTCTTCAGCTTCTGAAAGTTCTTCGCGGATCTCTTCAACGCGATCCACCAGCGTTTCATCCATCAACAAATTCACTTGCGGCAATAAACGGTTTAATGCCAGTAAGTTTTCTTTGCCTTGAGCGAACTGTTGGCGCTGTTGCTGGGTCTGCTCTTCAAATTGGTTCAGTCCACGCTCTAATTCAGTACGTTTTTGATTTAATGTACGAATTTCAGCTTCAGGATCCGCTTCAAATGCCACTGAAATATGCTGACCAATAAATCGGCTAAATGCTTGATGAGCACGCTGAATTTTTTGCACGTCAAATGACAAGGTCGCATAACGCTCCGCCAATTCATCACGCTCAGCACTCAGTGACTCTAAATGGCTTTCACGGGCAGCTCGACCAAATAACGGTAATTCTGGGTAGCGAGAATAACGCCACTGACGCTCTGATGAACGGACTAATACTGCATTTTCAAACTCTTGAGCATCAAAAACACTGTCATCAAATGAGGATGGATCCCCCTCGATAAAATACACATCATCAGGGCAATCTTGTAAATTTTCTAGCTGCTCGCGAACCACGGCCAAGTCTTGTACCACGATACCGTGACGGGCTGGGCCATAAAGCGCCGAGAAATACGCCGCATCTTCAATAGTAATATCGTCGTAGATTTCAGATAACAGCACGCCATTAAAACGCTCCGCCAGTGCCAGCATGCGCCCATCTTCGGCACCACTTGGTTGACTTAAACGTTCGATTTGCTTATCAAGATCACGGCGCTGCGCTGCAACTTCATCACGCTCAACCGTAATTTCCCTTTCTTGCTCCAGAAGTTGCTGCATAAACTCAGTCACTTCAGTGCTATTTTCGAAAGTTTCACCCGATTGTTCGTTAAGCTGAGTTAGTGCTTCTTGTGCCATAATCCACGCAGGCGCTTTCGCGGAAAGCTGGCTGATACGCAGACGAATTTGTTCCAACTCTTGGCGCATTTGCATGCGTTTTTCGCCGCTTTCATTAACGCCAGTACTTAACTCTTCTTGCAGAATTTCTAACTCGGCCATCAAGGCGTCAAGCTCATCGGGCTCAACACTTTGACCATAACGTTTACAGAATTCGCTCAGTAATTTTTCGGCATTACGCTGGCTATCTAAACGCTGTTGCAATTCAGATAATTGCATACGCAGTGGCTGAACACGCTCAGCTAAATGTTGTTGCGATGACCAGTCACGCAGTAACGAACGCGCTTGTGTATACGCATCCCCACGGCTTACGTCGCCTAACATAGTTTTAACTAGCTGATACGCTTGCTCAAACTGGCTATGAGCTGCATCCGCCACGCTCATTTTTTGCTCTAATGCGAGTAAGGCTTCAGTAGCTTGCTGCTCTTTGGCCTCAAAGGTCTCCAGCCATTCATCGACATTTTCAATGGTAAGATCAGGCAGTTGGCAGAGCTCGCGAGCACGGTTTAAGGCATGAAGTGCTTGTTGATATTGAATCGCACGAGTTTGCTGTACATCAAGCGCTTGCTGGTAATCTGCCAGCTGGTTTTTCAGCTCATCCACCTCAAATTCAGCGGCTTGCGCACGAGCATCAAGCTCTTCGTGTTTTTCTGTGGCTTCCGCGACGACTTCGCTCTGTTCTTCAAGGCGATAAGTGAGCTCTTCAATATCGGCTTGGTAGCGGTCAATTTTTTCTTGATGACGTAATGCAGCTTGCACCAGATTTAAATGGTCACTTGCCGCTTGGTAGTCCGCTTCGATTTCTGTCGACGCTTCGTTTTGTTCATTTAATTCACGCGCCATTTCCACACTACGAACTTGTTCAACGCGCAGTTGTTTGCGATTACTGTACAGTTCGTTACGGGCGGCTAATGCTGCATCTAAGTGAATTCGGCGTTCATTTGAGTGGCGCATATAGTCCGCAGATACATAATCTGTGGCTTCGCTGATCAAATGTTTGAATAAATCACGGTCAGATTGTGTAACGCGGATGGCTTCCAGTGTTAAACGGTTTTCACGTAATGCCGCTTCCATATCTTGGAATGCTTTACGTACGCCGCTGTTTTCTGGTAATAAATAGTCACGCAGTGAGCGGGTGATCGCACTGGAAATACCACCATATAAGGAAGCTTCAATCAAACGGTAATATTTACTACGATCCCCTGCTGAACGTAAACGTTTTGGCAGCACACCCAATTCGAATAATACTGAATGGTAATCAGTGATCGAGTTAAATTGCTTAAATTGGATGCCTTCCTGTTTTTCTACGCGCTCTTTCAGGTCATTCAACGGAATAACCTTAGCTTGGCGCCCTTCAAACACTTCCGTTAATACTTCCGTTGGTACTGTTGCTAATGGCACGCCTTGGATCATAAACGGTTTGATATCGACTTTTTTATCGCGTCCCGCTACTTGCTGTAAGCGAACACCGACCATAACGCGTTGATGTTTAGAGTTTAAGACATCCAGCACGGCATAACAGACACCGGGACGCAATTTTCCGTGTAGACCTTTATCACGGGAGCCTGAAGTGGCCCCAGCTTCTGTGGTATTACGGAAATGCAGTAATGTTAAGTCAGGGATCATGGCGGTAATAAAGGCCGCCATGGTGGTGGATTTACCCGCACCATTACCCCCAGACAGGGTGGTGACTAATTCATCAAGGTCAAAAGTACGAGCAAAAAAGCCGTTCCAGTTCACCAGCGTCAGTGAGCGAAATTTTCCGCGTTCAATCATTCTTGTTCATCCTCTTCACTGTCAGCCAGATCTTGACTCTCATCCGTTTCGTCTTCATCGCTGTCTCTTAGCGATAATTCCCCTTCAAGAGAGACCGCTTCACCATCACGGATCATGCGTAATTGTGCTTCTTGTGGATTATCACCACTACGCACATCCGCACCAAAGCGGAATACAGACTCATTAATAATAAATTTGCTGGAGTCATTTTGCAGGAAATAGACCATACCTAAACGACGTAAACGGTTTAAGGAGGTTCTTAGTTTTTCCTGTAATTTTTGTTTATCGAGGTCTGAACCTGTGGAGCGTTGGTTAACAAATTTCAGTAATTTGCTTTCGTCGGCCAGCGACAATAATTCTTCAAACAGCTCTTGAGAGGTAAAGACCCCTTGGTTGGTTAGACGCTCAGGACTCAAATAGAGGTAGCACAGAATTTTACCCACCATCATGTCCAATTCAGACAAAACAGAACGAGGAATTAAGGTGCTAGAACGGGGACGCAAATAGAAGAAGCCTTCTGGTGCCCGGATCAACTCAACATTATAGCGAGCATAAAATTGCTCTAACGGTTCCTGAAAATCCATTAAAAATGCATGATTATCAAGGTCATCAATACTGATATGGCGACCTGCACGCAGTTGGCTGTCGAGCTCAGGAAAAATGGGGTTAGCTAGTGCTTGAACCAGTTTAACTGGCATAAATTGTTCAATATTTGTCGATGACATGTGCCTGTACCTTGGCTCCGTGATCATTAATAGCGCGCCATTCTGCCGGTAATCCCGCCAGATCAGCCTCTGCGATACCTAGTTTTACAGCCTGATCGATAATAATACGCGCAACGTCAAAATGGCGTTTCTGCGGGTATTGCGTCAGATAACTCTGTAATACGTGACCGACATCCAGCGGTTTGTTATCCGTTTTATAGAACGCAAGTTGCGCTTCGATTAACGCCGCTAATTGGTCATTAAGTTCACTGAACTCTTCAAATTCTAGATCAGGTGGAAGTTCCCCCATCACCTCTTGATCATGAAGTGCCAGCTCCTCATCACGCATATCAAAAAGCCTATCCGCATTGGCATAGGTGAGTGCCCAAGGGCTATCGAGGTACTGCTGTACAGATTGACGTAAACGTTGAGAAAATATACGGTTTTTATCCATATCAATTGCTGTACGGATAAATTTGTGAACATGTCGGTCGTAACCAATCCATAAATCAATGGACTGCTGCCCCCAGCTCACAATACGGTCTAGCTTGTTTTGCAAATCAAAGATTAGTCGGTCGACCATTTCCGAGAACTGCGGCGCATTCATGTTAGCTTCTTGAATACGTAGTAAGTTTGCCTGTAGCTTATCGCCAGCCGCTTCTAAAGTATCTTGCAATTCTCTTAATGTGCCGGACGTTTCAGAAAGTAGCTGCTCACAGTTAGCAATTGCCGCCTGCCAGTCTTGGTTTAACAGTGCAGCAATATCATCTTTAACGCTGTTTTGTTGCTCATCCATAATTCGCTGTGACAGGTCAATACTGTCAAAAATTTCAGCGACTGAATATTTTAATGGCGCAAAAACATGACGGTGCCAATAAAATTCATCACCACCTTCTTCGGCTGATTCCGCTGCACGTTGTAGCTCTCCCGCCACAATCGATAACTGCATCGACAATCTTAATGTCGAAAATTCGCGTTGACGAATATAGTAATCACTAATGCCAATGCCGAGTGGCGTTAGACGATAAATCGCATTTCCTTCGACAATGTCGCTGGCAAAGCGGTTAAATATTTTTTGGCGAACCATGTCATTGATGGCGTTGTTCGCTCTGACTGCCAGTGATTCGGTGGTTTGTTCGAAGCCTTTGCACACTTCTCGAAACGCATCCACCAGCTCCCCTTCACTCATTTCACCGTTAACCCGCTCACTGTTAAGTACTGCGACGGCCAGCAAAAATGCTAGGCGCTCTGCGGGTAGGGAAATCGCAAAATCATTTTTTCGTGCCCAAGACACGAGTTCAGGGACGGTCTGGGAAAAATCACTCATAAATCGTCCTTTTGGGTTTGTTTGCGTGCCATGACATGAATATATCGCCCCATACTGATATAGGGTTCTTCACGACAATATTGTTGTTCAAGCGCCAATAACGCTGGAAAGTCTTTTTGTTGTAATTGTCTACTTTGCAAATAATCATGGAACACTCTGACGCCACTTTTGCCTAAAATATCCATACCACAACCAATAAGCCACTCATCAACCTGTTGAGGGAAAAGCGGGTTCTGTGGCGATAATGAACGTTTGCGACGACGCTGGATATGAGGAGTTGCGAGATGAAAATTACCTAAAATTGCATTACGCATCACCAAGCCATTTGCATTATAGAACATGACAGAAAATATGCCTTCCGGTCTGATAATCTCTGCCAGTTGCTCTAATGCATATTTTTGGTCGCTAATCCATTCAAGTACCGCATGAAACAAGACAAAATCAACTGGTTCATCAAGGTGTTGAGCAATATCTTGAACGGCGCAGTGAACAAAGCTGATATTCTCGCTAATTCCTTGTTCATCAGCAAGTACCGATGCCCGTTCTAACATTTCTTCGGATAAATCGCAAAGAATAACCTGATGACCCATTGCGGCTAATTGACGAGAAAAATGCCCTTCTCCGCCGCCCGCATCTAATATACGTAATGTTTGGCCTTGAAAATGCGTTTCCAGTAACTGGGTAAGATCTTGCCAAACTACCGCTTCGCGAATTTTTCCTTTTGTCGTTCCATAAATATTTTTTGCAAATTTATCGACAATATCATCAAAGTTGCGGTCTGCCATCTGCGTTCCAGTTACCTATCATGAGTTATTTACAGCATATCAAAACCAAGAATTATAACAGATAATCTAGCTGTTTTTGCATAGTACTTTATTTTGTATCCGATTTATTTTGCATAGCATTTTATTGCTGATGCAGCTACATTTGACCCTAGTCGCTTACATTATCTTCATGACAGGTTTTCTATGTTATTTCTGCTAAAAAAATACCTTGGCTCACTGTTAATGCCGCTACCCTTATTATTGATCATTGGGGGAATTGGACTGATTTTATTGTGGTTTACCCGTTGGCAAAAAAGTGGAAAATCCTTAGTAACATTAAGCCTTGTTATCATCGCGTTATTAGGGCTACAACCTATTTCAGATCGGTTACTCGCGCCCGTTGAAGGCCCGTATGATAAGCGTTATGAGCTTATCACCACCAATCCACCTAAAGAGATAAAGTATATTGTGGTTTTAGGAGGTGGATTTACCTATAACCCTGATTGGAGTCCTAGCTCGAATTTGCTCAGTAACAGCTTGCCTCGAGTCACTGAAGGGGTACGTCTTTATCTGCAACATCCAGGTAGCAAATTGATTTTTACTGGCGGTAAAGCCAGTAGCCCAATCAGTAGCGCTGAAGTTGCATCTATGGTTGCTCAATCTTTAGGTGTTCCAGCGACAGATACAATCCCGCTAACCGAACCGAAAGATACGCAAGAAGAAGCCTATGAAGTGGAAAAAATTATTGGTAAGCAGCCGTTCTTGTTAGTGACTTCAGCGAACCATTTACCCCGCGCGTTGAAAATGTTTACCAGTCGTGGGATGCAGCCTTATCCAGCTCCGGCTAATCAATTGGTGATCACCAGCGATTTGAATCCTTGGGAGCGCTATATTCCTTCCGCTTTCTATTTTAGCCACAGCGAACGAGCATGGTATGAGCTCATTGGCTCAATTTGGTGGCACTTAAAGCCCGATAATACCCAGACAATTGAAGATAATCAGGCGGAATAAAATACAAAGGGGAAACTTATTCAGTTTCCCCTTGTTTTATCAGACCATTGTTTTATCAAACCATTGTTCACACCGGAAATTATGGCTGAAATTCTTGTCTTACCAATTCAAGATCTTCTGGTGTATCCACCCCTGCACCCGGTGCTTTTTCAGCAACCGCCACATGAATTTTCTCACCATACCAAAGCACGCGAAGCTGCTCTAGCATCTCGATTTTCTCTAATGGGCTTGCATCCCAAGCGATATAACGGCGAATAAAACCCGCGCGATAAGCGTAGATACCAATGTGACGCAAGAAAGTATCACCAATAGTCTCTTTGCTCTTTGCAAATTGGTCTCTATCCCACGGAATTGTCGCTCGAGAAAAATAGAGCGCATAACCGTCTTTGTCCATTACCACCTTCACTGCATTCGGATTAAAGGCTTCTTGTGCACTATGAATGGGGACGGCGAGTGTTCCCATATTTGCCTGACTACCTTGCAAATTATGAGCGACTTGGCGAATAATTTCAGGTGGGATCAGCGGTTCATCGCCTTGCACATTGACAATAATTTCATCATCGGAAAAGCCGTAAGTGTCAATCACTTCAGCCAAACGTTCCGTACCAGATTGATGATCGGGGTTAGTCATACAAGCTTCCCCTCCCGCTGCAATGACCGCGGCAGCGACATCTGGATGGTCAGTTGCAATAATGACTCGGCTAGCACCTGATTTAATCGCTTGCTCCATGACTCGAACAACCATCGGTTTACCGTGAATATCTGCTAAAGGCTTACCCGGTAATCGTGTTGAAGCGTAACGCGCAGGAATAATGACGGTAAACATAGGATTACAGTCCTTCGTCTAAAGCAACTTTACGCGCTTCGTTCTCAAGTAAAACGGGGATGCCATCGCGAACAGGAAAGGCGAGATGATCAAACTTGCAGATTAATTCGAGGTTTTCTTTGTTGTAACTTAGTTTGCCGTGACAGGATGGGCAAGCAACAATTTCAAGTAAACGGTGATCCATGTTTTCTCCCAAATGGATTTAAACTCACTTGGCGTCAGGATATCACATGCAGGTATCACCGTTAACTCTATTCTTGCTTATTAAGATCTCCTGCGAAGAATGAGAGGATAGTGCAGGAGAAATATTTCTGTTAAGAATTCAATTAGTAAGCGATAACGTCTCTTGCCGTTATGCCATCTGAATTACGAGTAACAGAGAACTCGACGTTTTGACCTTCAGATAAAGATTTGATTTTTTTATTCGCAATTGATTTGGTTGTTACGAAGATATCATCGCCACCATTACGAGGTGAAATAAAACCGTAACCTTCTTTTGCGTCAAACCATTTAACTTGGCCCATATGTAATTGAAAATTCATATTGAAACTCCTTCTTGTTCCGAGAACAATTTTTTATATTTGTATCATTACTCTCTACACGTTATTCCATTTATTTTGCTGAACTATTTATTTCGATCAGTTCATTCTGACCTATCTATTCAAGCCAATCTATTAACATAATTAAGAGTAATTAACTTAACCAATTTATGCATCAAATGTTTATGCATATCTTATAACGACCCAAGTGTAGGTTTCAGGCACCACACATTTACCGTGAACTTAACAGTCTATTTTGACATTATGATGACAACACGAAATAGTAGAGTAAGTAGTGTATTGCGAGGATAAGTGACTAACTCAAGAACGGGTCGTAAAATTAAAGCTAGCAAATAATCCACTTATTAATGTATTGCAACTTGGTACATAATAAGTAGATCTGCATCACATTGCAGGTATTATTATCTGAAATTAATCCTAAAAGCAAGCAGTTTTATTTCAGATAAGTGATTTTATTTCACTTAAGATTCGTTTTTCGCCTATTTTATCAAACTGCGCTTCCACAGGAAGATACCACCAATTGGTCTGTGCGAAGGAATGACATTTGACAGCATCCTTTTCAGTCATCAGTAAATTTTGATTTTTTTCTGCTAAAGAAACGAGTTGCTGCTGGCTATAAGCTTGATGATCGGAAAACGCATGGGTATTAACAAGCGTTAATCCTTTGCTTTCTAAAGAAGAGAAAAAACGAGGTGGATGACCAATTCCCGCCATCGCAATCACATTGTTAAGCTCAGTGACCGAGCATTTTTCACCTGAAATGAGGTTCACTGCAATATCCCCTTCTAGGGACATCAGTGTTTCATTTGCGTTAGGAACACCACCATTTACAATCAAGGCATTGACTGTTTTTAATCGCCCTGCACGTTCACGCATTGGCCCCGCAGGTAACCACCAGCCATTACCAAAACGACGCTGCCCATCAATGACGACAATTTCATAGTCACGTTGCAATGCGTAATGCTGTAAACCATCGTCTGTAACAATAATATCTAATTGAAAATTATCGAGTAATGCTTTAATTGCATCACTACGTTTTGGTGCCACGGCAACAGGTGCATGAGTACGATGATAAATCAAAACTGGCTCATCGCCTGCAACTGTCGTGGTTGTCGTCTGGTCTAACACTAGCGGATAATGGTCAGACTGCCCGCCATATCCACGAGATACAACACCCACACGAACACCTTGTTTCATGAGCGATTCAACTAGCCAAATAACCACAGGAGTTTTTCCATTTCCCCCTGCGGTTAAATTCCCTACAACCACAACAGGCACAGGGGCTTTCCATGAGCGAAGAAGTCCAGCTTTATAGCCGATATGACGTACTAACGTTATCAATCCATACAAAAAGGATAACGGAAGCAACAAAATATAGAGCCATGATTTACCGGACCAAATTCGCTCAATCATTCTTAAATTGGATCCTATGTAATTGCGCGTATGCCCCATTTTGGGCTAGTAGCGTTGTGTGGTCACCACGTTCAATGATATGCCCATCTTGTACAACCAAGATTTGATCCGCATTTTCAATAGTGGATAAACGGTGAGCTATCACAAGCGAAGTTCTATTCTTCTGCAATTCGTCTAACGCGGCTTGAATTGCACGCTCTGACTCCGTATCTAATGCTGATGTCGCTTCATCTAAAATCAAAATTGGCGCATCACGCAATAATGCACGAGCAATCGCAATACGCTGGCGTTGACCACCGGAAAGCATCACGCCATTTTCACCAATCATCGTATCTAAGCCTTTATCCAGCTTTTGGATAAAGTCCATGGCGTATGCCATTTCTGCAGCTTTTTCAATTTCCGCTCGGCTATAACGCCCGTCTGTCGCATAGGCAATATTATTCGCAACAGTATCATTGAATAAATAAACATGCTGAGATACGAGAGCGACTTGGCTTCGTAAAGATTCTAAGGTGTAATCACGAATATCATGACCATCAATACGGATACTGCCTTTATCGATATCATAGAAGCGGGTTATTAAGTTAGCGATGGTGGATTTACCGGAACCTGAACGCCCCACTAAAGCAACTGATTTACCAGCAGGCAGCGTAAAAGAAACATCCTCTAGTGCGGGATGCTCTTTGGTTTGATAAGTAAACGTCACTGAGTCGAACTCAATATCACCTTTCACTTGAGTCAGAACTTTCGTTCCTTCATCTTTCTCTTTTTCAGTATCTAAAATCGCAAATAACGTTTGGCATGCTGCCATTCCGCGCTGGAATTGCGCATTCACGTTAGTTAGAGACTTAAGTGGGCGCATTAACGCAAACATGGATGAGAAAACGACACCAATCGTACCTGGTGATAATTGCTCTTTAATTTCAGGGAAACTTGCTGCGTACAAAACAAATGCTAATGCAAAAGAGGCAATCATCTGAACAATAGGGTCAGAAATAGCGGAGGCGCTAACCATCTTCATATTTTGACGGCGCATATTATTGCTGACTTTATCAAAACGTTCAGTTTCGACTTTCTGCCCACCAAAAATAAGGACTTCTTTATGCCCTTTAAGCATTTGCTCGGCGCTAGTCGTCACATGGCCCATACCCGTTTGCATGTTTTTGCTAATTTTACGAAAACGCTTAGAAACCACGCGGATAGTGATAGAGACGACAGGTGCAATGGCAATCAAAATCAGCGACAACTGCCAGCTGTTATAAAACATAATACCAAATAACGCGATGATATAAGTTCCTTCGCGAATAATGGTAATGAGAGCACCGGAAGCCGAAGATGCGACCTGCTCTGAATCATAGGTAATACGCGATAATAAAGTCCCTGTGGATTGCTGGTCAAAATAGCTCACCGGCATTCCCATCATATGACCAAATAATTTGCGGCGCATACTCATCACTACTTTTCCTGACACCCAAGAAACGCAGTATGTAGAGACGAAACTTGAAGATCCACGCACGACCATCAAGCCCAAAATTGCCAGTGGTAACCACTTCAGTGTGTTGTTATCCGCTTTACCAAAACCGTCATCTAATAATGGTTTCAGTAAAGAAATCATAAACGCATCACCTGCGGCGTTGATGATAAGAGCAATTGCTGCAACAACTAACCCAATTTTAAAAGGCGCAATGGTTGGCCATAGGCGCTTAAATGTTTGCTTTGTCGATAGGTCTTGATCATTCATGCTTTTATTACCAGACTTAATGTAAGCGCACTATTCTACAAGGGAAATTGGCTAACACCAAACCACAGATGATACCAACGTGGATTAATTTCTTTCCTGTAACGTAAGATTTCCATTTTTTCTTTATTAAAACATATTGTTACCTGACCTTCCTCCGCCGTATTTAGCCACTGAATATTCTTTTTAGCATAGCGCAAATAGACTTTATCTGATGGAATTTTCCATGGGCTATATCTCGCAGAGGAAACTAATGCGAACGTTGGTTGTACTTTTCGTATAAATAAAGGTGTTGAAGATGTATTACTTCCATGGTGAGGAACAAATAAAATATCCGCTTTAAGCTGCCCATCATTTTGTAATGCTAATCTTTTTTCGCCTTGTTTTTCCAAATCTCCAGTAAGCAATAGTCGCCGATGCCCATCACTAACCTGAATCACGCAAGAATCATTATTATGTGATATTTCAGCTAATTTCTCTGGCCACAATACTTCGAACCTTAACATCCCCCATTGCCAGCGTTGTCCTTGATAACAAGGAAGATGATTGGGTTGGCCAAAGCTACTACGTAGGCTTAACCATGGATATGCTTCAATTAAATCAGATATACCACCAGTATGGTCAAGGTGATTATGACTTAAGATTGCGTTGATAGGTGTGACTTGATGATGCTTTAAGAAAGGAATAATTTGCCGTTTAGCGTTGCTTCCACCATTCCAGAGGTTTCCCGTATCATATAAAACCCCTTGTTGATTTTGCACCATAACCACGGCAAGTCCATGCCCAATATCCAGCATGGTTAAGCACCAGTCATGCTCTTCGTGCTGGCTTTGGCTCTTAGTGAAAAATAATAAAATACCAATACAACTTAATAAACCAAGATAATTTTTATACCAACCAAATAAGATAATAAAAGCAAATGCCCAACAAAAAAACACGCTATAAATAGGCATTGTGTTAATTTCAGTCCAAAAGCCGCTTAAATATATCAATGGCCCTAGCCCAAACTCGAGGATACTATCAATTAACCCGAAAGCAACATTATGCCAAGCACTTATAGGTAACAATAGCGTGCTAAAAATAACGGGCACCACTCCCCAAGTAATAAGCGGCACAAACCATAAATTTGCAAATAAGCTCATAATATTAACACCGTTAAACAACAATACTTGAATAGGTATTAGTAAAATCAATAAACCAATTTGCAGATGAATTAGAGGCATTATTTTTCCCATAATTGGATGGCAACTCAACGTAGGTGAAATGGGAAAAACACGAAACCAATACAGAATAGCTAATACAGCAAAGCTAGATAACCAAAAGCTATCGGAAAGGATAGCAAGCGGATCAAACAATAAAATCCCAGAAATACTCCATAACGCCCATTGCCACGGAAAACAGAAAAATGGCTGCTTACGAATATAAATCCAAAGTAGCAATGCAAATACAGCTCGATTTGCAGGGATCGCAAAATTCGATAACCAAGCATAGAGAATGGCAAATATAACACCTGAAAATAATGGTAAATTCTCCCCTATCCATTTAACGGGTAGGAAAAATTGCAATAAGCGAGCGCATAAATAACCAATTAAATAGGCAATTCCAATGTGTAATCCAGAAATTGCGATCAAGTGTGTCAATCCTGTTGATTGCAATAACTGTGTATGTTCCGTAGAAAGCCGTCCTCTCTCCCCAAACATTAGTGCATAAATAATTCCATGATTTTGTCGTGTCGAAAGTGTTTCGCCGAACTGGTCGATAATTTTTTGCCGTAGAGAACATTGCTGGCCTACTTGTACTGCTTGTTTGATTTTTAGTGTACCGACAACTCGTTGAGCAATGAAATGCCTTTGCAGATCAAATCCGCCCTCATTCAAAGAAGCATGAACTGGATTTAGCTTGCCAACGACATTCCACTTCTGCCCTGCGCATATTCTTTCATGCTTATTCTGTTTTAAATTCCATGATGCATAGAGCGGAGGAAAAATTCGTACTCCATCGACTCTGTCTATCCTTACTCTCTTTTTTACATCGTCCTGATTGAGTGGAATGCTAACAATCGTAATATCCCATTGACGATGAGAACTACTTAAAAAATCGATTTTTTTCTGCACTTCAACACCATGCCAGCAAGCCCAAAGCCAGCTCATTCCCATTAATGCCAAGAATCGAATGCGCTTATTGCGCCAAATAACCATCAGAGTGACTAACAGAATAATACCAGCCACTAAGTAGTGACTAGAACTAGGAAGATTCGGCAAGAAAAGCAACGGAAGCGTACCGATAATCAATGCAATAGCGACTTCTGTATAAGAGAGTTTATCTTGATAGTGGCGGCTAAATTTTCCCATCGACCTTAAACCTACCTACGATTATTTCTGTGCAGATAAGTTAAAGGTATTCAGAGTGATTCAATAACCTTGTAATTAGAAAATTTAAAGCGTTATTCCAAAACTATATGCAATGCAAAAGAGTTAAAAAATTGAGCTGCGAAGCGCTTCGCAAAAATAGCTTTAAATGATGCATTTAATAAGATATTAGAAGGTAATTTAAGAAAAGCAGAATGGGGATATTACAGACATAAAAAAACAGCGCTATATCAATATAGGCGCTGTTTTAGAGTAATAATTAAGATTTACAGTCGATTATTGACCGTAAATATTTACACGATCGCGTAACTCTTTACCTGGTTTGAAGTGGGGAACGTATTTACCTTCCAGTTCCACTTTATCACCTGTTTTTGGGTTACGGCCAACGCGTGGAGCACGGTAGTGAAGAGAAAAACTGCCGAATCCACGGACTTCAATACGCTCGCCTTCAGCTAACGTATCAGCCATATGCTCAAGTATTTCCTTTACAGCTTCCTCAACGGTTTTCGCTGAAAGATGAGACTGCTGGCTAGCCAGTCTTTCAATTAATTCAGACTTGGTCATAGTACCTCCCTAAACTACCGATACAAAGGGGTAACCGAAGTTACCCCCACTTAATTATTCGCCTTTAGCTGCTTTGAAAGCTTCAGCCATTGCATTGTTGCCGAATGCAGTATCTTCTTGCTTGTTCACAGCTGCGACAGCGTCTTTCTCATCAGCTTCGTCTTTAGCGCGAACAGACAGGTTGATTACACGGTTTTTACGGTCAACACCAGTGTATTTAGCTTCAACATCATCACCAACGTTCAGAACCAGAGTTGCATCTTCAACACGGTCACGTGAAGCTTCTGATGCACGCAGGTAACCTTCAACGCCCAGAGTCAGCTCTACAGTTGCACCTTTAGCATCAACTGCGATTACTTTACCAGTAACGATTGCGCCTTTCTTGGTTGCTGCCAGGTAGTTGTTGAATGGATCTTCAGCTAACTGCTTAACGCCCAGAGAGATACGCTCACGCTCTGCGTCGACTTGCAGAACAACAGCTGCGATTTCGTCGCCTTTTTTGTAGTCACGAACTGCTTCTTCGCCTGCAACGTTCCAGGAGATGTCAGACAGGTGAACCAGGCCATCGATGCCGCCGTCCAGACCAATGAAGATACCGAAGTCAGTGATTGACTTGATCTTACCTTCAACACGGTCGCCTTTGTTGTGAGTCTCAGCAAATTGCTGCCATGGGTTAGATTTGCACTGTTTCAGGCCTAAGGAGATACGACGACGTTCTTCATCGATATCCAGAACCATAACTTCAACAACATCACCAACGTTAACAACTTTAGATGGGTGGATGTTTTTGTTAGTCCAATCCATTTCTGAAACGTGAACCAGACCTTCAACGCCTTCTTCGATTTCTACGAAGCAACCGTAGTCAGTCAGGTTAGTAACGCGACCAGTCAGTTTAGTACCTTCTGGGTAACGTTTAGCGATTGCGACCCAAGGATCTTCGCCCAGTTGTTTCAGACCCAGAGAAACACGAGTGCGCTCACGGTCGAATTTCAGAACTTTAACATTGATTTCATCACCAACGTTGACGATTTCGCTTGGGTGTTTAACACGTTTCCAAGCCATGTCAGTGATGTGCAGCAGGCCGTCAACACCGCCCAGATCAACGAATGCACCGTAGTCAGTAAGGTTCTTAACGATACCTTTAACTTCCATGCCTTCTTGCAGATTTTCCAGCAGTTGATCGCGCTCAGCGCTGCTTTCAGATTCAATTACAGCACGACGAGAAACAACAACGTTGTTGCGTTTCTGATCCAGCTTGATTACTTTGAACTCAAGCTCTTTGCCTTCCAAGTGAGTAGTATCACGAACTGGGCGTACATCTACCAGTGAACCTGGTAAGAACGCACGAATGCCGTTCAGTTCTACAGTGAAACCACCTTTAACTTTACCGTTGATAACACCAGTTACAGTTTCAGCTTCTTCGTAAGCTTTTTCCAGCATCAGCCATGCTTCATGACGTTTAGCTTTCTCACGAGACAGAATAGTTTCACCGAAACCATCTTCTACTGCATCCAGAGCTACATCGATTTCGTCGCCAACTTGGATTTCCAGCTCACCCTGAGCATTTTTGAACTGTTCTACTGGGATAGCAGATTCTGATTTAAGACCTGCGTCTACCAGGACTACGTCTTTATCGATAGCAACTACTGTACCGCGTACAATAGAACCAGGACGAGTTTCAATATTCTGCAGGGATTCTTCAAAGAGTTGAGCAAAAGATTCAGTCATATTAATGATCTTCAAGTGTCTTATATTAACGTCCATCTAGCATCCCGCCAAATGGGGTTGTTTCACATACCCCACAACATTCCTTGTCGCAAGGTTTTAACCATGCTAGAAAATAACCAGCATGGAGGTAATTGCGTATATTATCTAATTATAAGCTAAAATAAAGCCTATTATCACGATAATTGTAGAATTTTTTTCGCGTAGGTACGTGCTTTTTCAATAACTTCCTCAATAGACATACTTGTGGAATCCAGCACTAACGCATCTTTAGCGGCAATAAGAGGAGCAACCGGACGGTTACGATCCCGATAATCGCGCTCTTGAATTTCGGTCAAAAGTCGCTCAAAGTTAACATCAAACCCTTTCTCCTGCAACTGCTTCATCCGGCGATGAGCTCGCTCCTCAGCGGAGGCATCCAGAAAAATTTTCACTGGTGCATCAGGAAAAACTACTGTTCCCATATCACGACCATCTGCGATTAAGCCGGGCATCATTCTAAATGCACGCTGACGTCTTAACAGGGCTTCACGCACTCGGGGAAACGTGGCTGTTTGAGATGCAGTGTTCCCGACGGTTTCTTGCCTAATTTCATTAGACACATCTTCACCTTCGAGAATGACTTTTAAACGATTTTCTTCAGGTACAAAACGCACATCTAAATTTGCAGCTAAAGGCACTAAAGCATCTTCAGATTGAATATCGACGTGGTGATGCAGAGCCGCTAGCGCTAATACGCGGTAAATTGCACCAGAGTCTAATAATTGCCATCCAAATTCATTTGCTAATGCTTGGCAAAGAGTACCTTTACCCGCTCCGCTTGGTCCATCAACGGTGATTACAGGGGCGATAGCCACCATAAAAAATCTCCTTTCCTGCAAATAGCCTCAGCTACCCGCAATTAAAATCTGTGGGGATATTATACCTACTCATCGATATTGTGAAATACGCAGGTGGGTTTGTTACAAATAAAAATAGGTGAAAATAAGGAAAATGAAAGGAAAAGATTGGTTGATAACACATTGATGTTAATCAACCAATCCAATTCGGTTAGTGGCTTAATCGCGCGAGTTGTTGGAAATAATCTGGGAAAGTTTTTGCTGTACAACCCGGATCTAAAATCGTTACCGGGGTATCGGAGAGTGCCACCAACGAGAAGCACATCGCGATACGATGATCATTATAGGTTTCAATTTCAGCATGTTTTAGCTGGGCTGGTGGCACGACACGGATAAAGTCGTGCCCTTCTTCAACTTCTGCACCCACTTTACGTAGCTCAGTTGCCATCGCAAATAAGCGATCCGTTTCTTTCACTCGCCAGTTATAGATATTACGAATGACAGTCTCACCTTTTGCAAACAGAGCAACCGTTCCGATAGTCATCGCTGCGTCGGGAATAGCGTTCATATCCATATCAATGCCGTTCAGAGTTCCACGCTCACATTCAACGTAATCATCCCCCCAGCGGATAATTGCACCCATTTTTTCCAAAACGTTAGCGAATTTCGTATCACCCTGTAAGCTATTGCGGCCAATCCCAGTGACTCGAACGACGCCACCTTTAATCGCTGCGGCGGCTAGGAAATAGGAAGCGGAAGATGCATCCCCCTCGACAAGGTATTCACCCGGAGATACGTAATGTTGCTGACCTTTGATCACAAATTTTTGGTATTGATGATTTTCAACATTCACACCGAAGGTTTTCATTAATGCCAGCGTAATGTCGATATAAGGTTTGGAAACCAGCTCGCCTGCAATCGTAATCACCGTGTCCTGAGAAGCTAAAGGCGCCGCCATTAATAATGCAGTTAAGAATTGGCTAGAAACAGAGCCATCTACGGAGATATTCCCACCAACAAAGCCGCCATTTAAACGCATCGGTGGGTAATTTTCTTGTTCAAGATAGTCAATCTTAGCGCCGCCTTCTCTTAAGGCATCCACTAAATGACCAATCGGGCGCTCTTTCATGCGCGGTTCGCCCGTTAATACAATATTATTTGCGCATAATGACAGTGCGGCCGTTAATGGGCGCATTGCGGTGCCCGCATTACCTAAAAAGATCTCAAGTTCGCCTTGATGAGATAAACAGCCATTTATCCCTTCAACTTGGCAACGAGTTTTATCTTCAGATAATTGATATTTAACACCTAGCTGGCTTAATGCATTCAGCATATGGCGAATATCATCGCTGTCTAATAAATTAGTGAGTACCGTAGTGCCTTTTGCCATAGCGGCTAAGAGAAGTGCGCGGTTGGAGACACTTTTTGACCCCGGCAGATTAATGGTGCCATTAATTGAAGAAATTGGTTGTAATGTCAGGGATTGCATGAAAAGTGATTTCTCCGATGTGATTTGCTACTTTTTTATCGTTATTTAAATGAATGAGCCGACTCGCTCTTCCTGAGCAAATCGGCCTAACAACTAGTACATCATAAATTAGGCATGATGACGTTCAAAATCAGCCATAAAGTCAACTAACGCCTGAACACCCGCCAGCGGCATCGCATTGTAAATAGATGCGCGCATTCCGCCGGAAACCTTATGGCCTTTTAGTGATAATAACCCTTGGTTTTTAGCATCTTCGATAAATGTTGTATCCAATGCAGGGTTTTGCATTTGGAATGGTACGTTCATCCAAGAGCGATTCTCCACCGCGACGCGGTTAATATAGAATTCACTGTCATCGATTGCGCTATACAGCAACTGTGATTTTTCATAGTTACGTTTTGCGATTTCCTGCAATCCGCCTTGCTCTTTTAACCATTTGAAAACCATACCCGCTAAATACCAAGCAAAAGTTGGCGGAGTATTGAACATGGACTCATATTGCGCAAGTACAGTGTAATCAAAAACAGATGGCGTTTGAGGTGAAGCTTTGCCGAGCAGATCTTCACGAATGATAACCAGCGTTAAGCCTGCTGGACCAATATTTTTCTGTGCGCCAGCATAAATCACGCCATAGCGGCTTACATCGATAGGTTTAGATAAAATCGCAGATGAATAATCAGCAACTATAATTTTGTCCGCTGGGAAATCAGGCTCTTCATGGATAGCTAAGCCACCAATGGTTTCATTCGGGCAATAATGAACATAGGCAGCATCTTTACTTAATGGCCATTCACTCATTGGTTTGATGCTAACAACGCCGTTATTTTCTTGAACGACATCAATCACGTTCGGGGTGCAATATTTTTGAGCTTCTTTAGCAGCTGATTCAGACCAATAGCCACTGACAATGTAGTCTGCTGTCGTTTTATCACCTAACAGGTTCATTGGCAGTGTGGCAAAATGAGCACGAGCACCACCATGACAGAATAAAACTTTATAGTTATCAGGAATATTTAATAAGTCGCGTAAATCTTGTTCTGCTTCTTTCGCAACTTCAATAAAATCTTTCCCGCGATGGCTCACTTCCATCACAGAAACCCCTAAACCTTTCCAGTTACAAAATTCTTGCTCTGCACGGCGCATGACTTCAACGGGTAACATTGCCGGCCCTGCGCTGAAATTATAAACCTGACTCATTGACCTTACCTACCTTCAATATTGTTAGTTAACATCACTCAGATACCTAAAGTTGTATCATTCCGAGCCACTAGCTGCAACGGTTATTACGTATCGATAGCAAAAACAAAAGGTCAAATTTGAAGGGTAAAAAAAGAAAACAATTTTGTTAATAGCGTCACAGAATCCGCTACCACAATTTTATGAAGTAATGTGTACTAAAAAGGAGATAAAATCTCGAATCTGCTTTATTTTGCAGTTGGGGATTTAATGATGAAAAGCGGGCAATAACCACCCGCTTTAAAGACAAAAACTAACTAATCACTTTACTGACGATTTCAATCGCTTCTTTCTCAATCAAGTGAAGATGTTCTTCACCACGGAAACTTTCACAGTAAATTTTGTAAGCTTCTTCAGTGCCTGATGGGCGAGCTGCAAACCAACCATAGTCAGTCATGATTTTTAACCCGCCAATTGATGCCCCATTGCCCGGAGCCGCCGTTAAACGCTGAGTAATTTTATCACCCGCTAATGTATCTGCTGATACCATTTCTGGCGATAACTTGCTTAACTTAGCTTTCTGCTCGTGGGTTGCTTTCGCTTGGATACGACTGTAGATTGGTGCGCCAAATTTTTCAGCGAGTTTATTATAACGCTGCTGAGGGTTTTCCCCTGTTACTGCTGTAATTTCTGCAGCAAGCAGACATAAAATAATACCGTCTTTATCTGTCGACCATGGCGTGCCATCAAATTTTAAAAATGAAGCACCAGCACTCTCTTCGCCACCAAAACCAAGGCTGCCATTAAATAAGCCATCCACAAACCATTTAAAGCCAACAGGCACTTCAATGAGTTCACGGCCAATATCATTAACAACACGGTCAATCATGGCGCTGGAAACTAACGTTTTACCTACAGCAACTTCTTTGCCCCATTGAGGGCGATGTTGAAATAGATAGTCAATCGCAACAGCAAGGTAGTGGTTAGGGTTCATTAATCCACTTGGGGTAACAATGCCGTGGCGGTCATAATCCGGATCGTTCGCAAATGCTAAATCAAACTTTTCTTTCATTCCCAGCAAGCCAGCCATCGCCCAACGGGATGAACAGTCCATGCGGATCACACCATCGTGGTCTAATGGCATAAAGCGGAATGTTTGGTCAAGCTGGTCATTAACAATTTCAATATCTAACTGATAATACTCTGCAATTTTTTTCCAGTATTCAATACCGGAACCGCCCAGAGGGTCGACGCCGATTTTTAATCCTGATTTTTGGATAGCTTGCATATCCACAACTTCGCCGAGTGCGCGAACGTATGGCATCACCAGATCTTGCTCTGTCACAAAACCACTCGCCATTGCATCGGCAAAATCTAAGCACTTCACACCATCAAGATCTGCTGCAAGTAATTGATTAGCATTCTGTTCAATAACCGATGTCAAATCTGTATCCGCAGGACCACCGTTAGCAGGATTATATTTAATTCCACCATCTTCCGGTGGATTATGGGATGGAGTGATTACGATGCCGTCAGCAACATCTTGATGCGCTTTGTTATAGCTTAAAATCGCGTGGGAGATAGCCGGAGTTGGGGTAAAACCGTTATCTTCTTGAACAATAACATGAACTTGGTTAGCTGCTAATACTTCGATCACCGATATAAAAGCTGCTTCTGACAGCGCATGGGTATCTTTACCCACATAACAAGGTCCTGATACCCCTTGCTGCTTACGCAGATCAGCTATCGCTTGAGCGATTGCCAGAATGTGGTTTTCATTAAAGTTTTTACGCAGCGAACTACCACGATGCCCAGAAGTCCCAAACTTGACAGCCTGAGAAGACACATCGGGATCTGGCTGCTGGGTATAATATTGAGCTGTTAACTGAGCAACGTTAATCAAATCACTTTGAAATGGAAGCTGCCCTGCTCGTTCATGAATTGCCACTTGTTATCTCCCAAAGCACTGATGCTTAGCGTGAAACACCAGTGACTTCACAATGTTTAGATGACTATCAAGGTTAGATAGCATTACTAAGATTAGATAGTATTTACCAAAGTTAAATCGTATTGCCGACTTTTTCGATGACATTCGCTGGGAAGTTCATCTCTTGCATAATCGCATCAATCATACTGCGCTTGCGATTAGTGTTGGTGTTAGTGATCACCCAATACGGCGTGCCCGGTATATGGCGAGGTTTTGATTGCTTGCCCGCAGCCAGTAGTGTTTGCTCATCACCAGCAAAATAAACACGGGTGCGGCCATGCATCGATTCTGTTGCGCTCTCAAAACTTTTCGCATCTAAGCTGTATAGCGTTGAAAGAATTAGCATAAAGCGGTCAATCGCCTTATTTTTTTCTGCATAAGCATCAGATAATAATAATTCTCTGATCACTCTCACAGGGTTTTGAGCAACCACCTTGGTATTCATCACCGGCGCATCTTGTGGCGCTAACGGTGCTACACTCACTTCTTTTGCGGGTACTGGCTGCTGCGCGGATTTGAAATTTAGCATACGGCGTAAAATATCCGATGCACTTTCACCGATATGCTGTGTGTGACTTGCAATATAGCGGTAAAGCTCTTCATCAACTTCTATCGTTTTCATTTTTTCCCAGTACTTTCTTAAACTAAAATTCGCGCCAGATTATAAGCCAGAATTAAAAAAAACAAAACAATTAAAATTTCAATAACTTAAAACAAACAACGAGTTAAGTTTCATGGGATTTCAGTAGGTTACCTTGTTCTGATTATACAGATTTGGTTTTTTGGCATCACCATGCCATGATAAGTCACCAACCTGGCAAACAATATCAATCGTAGTCCAAATATGACCGAATTACTCAATTATACAATCCATAAACCTGAAAATCCGATCACCGTCACCCCCGTCGTTTTGATCCATGGACTCTTTGGTGACCTGAATAATTTAGGTGTTTTAGGTCGCGACTTACAAAACTATTTCGATACTATTCAAATCGATGTACGCAACCATGGTGACTCATTTCGTTCTGACGAAATGGAATACCAACAGATGGCCGAAGATGTGATTTCGCTCGTAAAATCCCTTGGTTACCACAATGCCATTCTTATTGGGCACTCTATGGGTGGCAAAATTGCCATGGCTGCCAGTGAGATAGCGCCTGATTTTATCGAAAAAATTGTGGCCATCGATATCGCACCTGTCGCTTACAACGTTCGCCGCCATGACGAAATTATTGCTGCGCTAGAAGCAACAACTCAAGCGCACGCTAAAACCCGCCAAGAGGCTAGCGGCATTATGCGCGAATTCATTCCCGAAGAAGGTGTCATTCAATTCTTACTAAAATCCTTTAAACAAGGTGAGTGGAAATTCAATCTTTCGGCAATCAAAGCTAACTATGAAAAGATCATCGGTTGGAAAACTGTGCCAAAATGGGATAAACCCGTGTTACTGATCCCCGGCGGAAATTCGCCCTATGTGCAAGCCGAATACCGCGACGACATTGCTGCGCAGTTTCCTCAAGCTAAAGCTTGGGTGGTTGCCGATGCCGGACATTGGGTTCATGCCGAAAAACCAGAGCATGTATTACGAGCGATTCACCGCTTTTTAGCTATTCCTGACTGATCTAACCGCATTGACTCCCGCAATCCTGATATTGAATATTCAAATCGTCAATATCAGGATAAAACACATCCATTAAATATATTCATATTCAAATAATAAGACGAACTTCAATACACTTGTAATTATGATGACTGTATTATCTACCTCGATTAAATAATCATATTTTTCAAATCGATATATACACAGACATTATTAAATATACAGGATGATGAATATACACAATGGAAAGTGTCAAAACACAATCAACATTATATTTTATTGGCGTTATTGCAAAACTTTCTGGCGAAATTGATTATGATGATTTCAAACAGAAAACAGAGAATATAAATCAATTTCAAAATTATATTAAAACAATAAAAGATAATTATCAGATTAAATGCAAGAATAAGCATCAGCGCGATAAAGGCATTGCAAAACTACCGTCACCCGCCATTCTTTATGATAATGATGGTCACGCTTTTCTGTTGGCTAATCATAATCAAGAACAAGTGCTCATTCAGCGTTTTGGTCATCCTACACCTGAAATATGGAGCCATGAAGAGCTACAAAAAAATTGGAATGGGGATTGGCTTCACGTCAAAGTGAAGCAAGGGAAATTCGATATTTCATGGTTCCAAGCGGAATTTATGAAGTACCGCAAAATCATCACTTGGGTATTGGTTTTCTCTTTTATTTTACAAATATTAGCGCTAGCCTCCCCCATTGTGATGCAGGTTATTATGGATAAAGTGCTTATTCATCATAGTTTATCCACCTTGGATGTTTTAATTTTCGGTTTAATCGTCGCTGCGATTATTGAGGTTATATTAAAAGGGCTACGGGAATATATTTATAATCATACCGTTAATCGTATCGATATGACGTTAGGATTAAAGTTAGTTAATCACTTATTGCACCTACCTATTTCATTTTTTAAAAATCGACAAATTGGTGCCATTGTTACCCGAGTTAAAGAATTGGAAACTATCCGAGAATTCTTGACCAGTAGCTTTTTCACGTTATGTGTCGATGTTCTGTTTTTGTTCGTCTTCATCTATGTGATGAACTTGCTTTCCGGCACCCTCACCTTACTTTTCCTCTGTTCTATTCCCTGTTATTTATTGGTCGCATGGTGGCTAACACCGAAAATTGAAGCTGCGGCTCAGCAACAGTTTGCCAATATTGCGGTGAATACCTCATTCTTAACAGAAAGCGTTAATGGGATTGAAACTGCCAAGAGCTTATCCATTGAACCGAGCTTTACCCGTCGTTGGGATAAACAAACGGCAGATATGAGCCAAACCAATTTTGTATCTGGGCAAATCAGTTCACGCTCTGAACATATTGTAATGGTCATTGAAAAGGTGACGAGCGCCATCATTCTATGGGTTGGCGCATCTGAAGTTCTGGCTCTGCAATTGACTATTGGGCAATTTATTGCCTTTCATATGATGGTCAATCATGCAAACCAGCCTCTCGTCAAACTGGTCAAATTATGGGGAGATTATATTCGAACCAAAGTGGCAGTAGAAAAGCTGTCACAAATCATTAATCTTCCGCAAGAACAGAGCAAGAAAGAAAACGAATCTCGGCTGAGTGGTGATATTCAATTACATAACATTAGCTTCCGTTATCAACCCAATATGCCGACCGTCCTCAATAACTTTAACATTTCAATAAAAGCCGGAGAAACTATTGGTATTGTAGGCACATCGGGCTCAGGGAAAAGCACTCTAGCTCGGTTAATTTTGCGTTTATACACCCCAGAACAAGGGGGAATCTATCTTGATGGAATGCCAATTACAGCGCTTAGCCTTGCTTCCCTAAGGCAGCAAATTGGTATTGTTTTGCAAGAGAATTTTTTATTTCATCAATCTGTTTTCGACAATATTGCTCAAACTCGCCCTAATGCCTCAATGGATGAGGTTGTGAATGCTGCAAAAATGGCGGGAGCCCACGATTTCATCCTTAAATTGCCGATGGGCTATGACACGATTTTAGCCGAAGGCGGCTCTTCTCTTTCTGGAGGCCAACGCCAACGCATCGCCATTGCCAGAACACTATTGTCGGATCCAAAGATCATTATTTTCGATGAGGCCACCAGCGCCTTGGATGATGAATCCCAAGCTATCATTCAAGAAAATATGCAAGAAATAGCTAAAGGACGTACCGTAATTACTATTGCCCACCGCCTTTCGACGATCCGCAACCACCAAAGAATTATCGTGATGCAGCAAGGGCAAATTGTTGAGCAAGGTAGCCATCAACAATTAATCGAGAACAATCAATTTTATACACATTTATGGACGCTTCAGCAGTCTCTTAAATAATGACACGGATGTTAACCATGAAAAAAAAATCAGCGCTCTCTCGCTATAACAGTTTTTTACCTGCCCATTTGGCTATTTTAAAAACGCCACCTTCTTATTTGGCATTTACCATAGCCATCAGTATTAGTGTTGGTATTTTTATCGCTATTGCTTGGTCTTATTTTGGCAAACTGGATGTTCAAGCGACCACTCAAGGAAAACTCATCGTTTCAGGACGAACCCAAACCATTCAAGCTTTTGAATTAAGTCGTTTACAGCAAATTCACGTTGAAGATGGGCAACAGGTAAAGCAAGGGGATCCATTACTCAGCGTTAAAGTATTAGGCGTAGACCAAGATATCCTTAGTCAACACTACCAAAAAAACTTTCACGCTAGTGAAGAAATGATCCACCATGCTCTACTCAACCAGCAATCCATTGAAATTTCTGCTTATTACAGCAAACTATCCGCTACGGAGAAAACTCAAGCACAACTCAGCTATCAAACTATTAAAAAAGAGTATGAAACCTTACTCAACGAAATAACCAATGAAATTCAAATTAATCGCGTTAACTTTCAAGCGAGAGAACGAGAGTTAAAAGACATCAATATCTTGATGAATAACATTAAAAAACGGCTCGATGCGCATACCGCCCTGAGTCAAAAACAGTTAATCAGTCAAAAAGAATTTTTAGAACAGGAGCGTGAATTACTACTCGCAAGAAAAGAAAAAACCACCAAACAATCCGAACTCTCTATATTAAATAGCCAACATCATGCGTTACTCGAAAAGCAAGATAGGATTAATGCGCAAAAACACCAAGAATGGCATGAGAAATATCAGCAAGCTAAATTCAAATTTGTTTCTCTTGAACAGGAATTGATTAAAAACCAAGAAAGAAATCAGCTTGAAGTTATTCGCGCGCCAGTGGATGGAACCGTGCAACAAATTGCGGTTTATACCCTAGGCGCTGTATTACAACCAGCACAGCAATTGATGGTTATTGTACCCAATAACCATGTGCAATTAGCTGAAGTCAAAATACTCAATAAAGATATTGGCTTTATCCAAGAAGGCTTAAAAGCGGATGTCAAAATTGACGCCTTTCCTTATACCCGCTATGGGACTATCGAAGGTGAGGTATTGTCCATTTCCCGTGATAGCACGCAAGATGACAATCTAGGTCTCGTTTATTTAGCGCAAATTGGTTTAAGCAGCAAACAGCTATTGGTGGAAGGCGAGCAAATTGAAATGACTCCAGGCTTGTCTATTGTTGCTGAAATAAAAACAGATAAACGGCGATTAATTGATTATCTATTAAGCCCAATTAACGAATATACTGCCACAGCCATGAGAGAGAAGTAATCGATGGAACAGCAAAATAACAATGGCTTGGAAGCCTTAATATGGATTGCTAATCATTTTCAAAAAAATGTCACTCAAGGACAATTAATGCATGCCATTGGTATGCAGAATGATTCCCCCACAGATTTTGAAATCAGACAATGTGCACAGATTATTGGTTATGAAACAGAGCTCATTTCTCTCACTCGACAACAGATGCAGGATATCCCATTACCTGCTTTGGTGTTGATTAATCAACGCTGGCATATTATCACCCAAAACTCACCGCTCACCGTGCTCTCACCAAAAGAAGGCGATGAGGAACCATGGAATGAATCCCCCGAATACAATTACTCCGTCATTTTAATTAAAGAGCAGTTGGAGAAAGAACAAAAAAGAGCATTTGGTATCAGTTGGTTTATTCCATCCATTATTCGCCAACGTTTAAAACTCAAAAACGTCTTTATTCTTGCTGCAATTGTGCAATTTTTTGCTCTCGTAAGCCCCCTACTATTTCAAAACTTAATCGATAAAGTACTTGTCGGGCGCAGCTTGCATAATTTACATGTTATTGCCTTGGGAATACTAGCTATTGCTATTGCAGAACCTGTTTACAGTTTTATTCGTGATAAAATTTTCAGTCATACCAGCACACAAATTGGCTCGGAGCTATCAGGTAAAATTTATCGCCATTTAATGGCACTGCCGCTTAATTACTTTAAATTAAGGCCCACAGGGAAAATCATTGCACGAGTCCGTGAATTAGCTCATATTCGCCAGTTTTTGACTGGCTCAACACTGATGCTGTTTATTGACTTTATCTTTGTGATCCTCTTTATCGCCGTCTTATTTTCATATAGCAGCCTAATGACATGGACGCTGGTAGGGTCTATGGGAGTCTTTTTCGTTCTGTGGATGATTTTAGGTCCAATCATCCGCCAGCAGACGGAAAAATCCTACCAAGCTGATGAAAACGGACTCACATTTTTAACTGAATCAATAACCGGTATCGAAACTGTAAAAACGACAGCCACTGAAAAATACTTTTTCCAACGCTGGCAAAAATTACTCAGTCAACAATTGAGTCAAGGCTTCAAAGTTTCCATGCGTAGTGTGGTGGCAACACAGTTAATGACGTTAGTCAGTAAAGTCACTACCGCTGTTCTACTTTGGCTTGGTGTTAATGAAGTCTTGGAAGGAAATATCACTCCTGGAGAACTTGTCGCTTTCAATATGTTAAGCGCCCACGTTACTCAGCCTATTCTACGCTTTGCTCAAATTTGGCAAGACTTCCAACATACCATCATTTCTCTACGTCGCGTTGGCGATATTCTTGATAAACCTATAGAAAATGAACGCCAAGGCATTGCTAGCTCAAGCACCATTCAAGGGGAAATTGAGTTTCAAAATATCCGTTTTCGCTATCAACCTGAAACCCCTGAGGTGCTAAGTAATCTGACTTTATCCATCAAAGCCGGAGAATTTATTGGTATCACAGGGCCATCAGGATCAGGAAAAAGTACCCTCACCAAATTGTTACAGCGGCTATATATCCCTCAACATGGGCAAGTTATTGTGGATGGAATGGATCTAGCGGTGACAGATACCGTCGCGTTACGCCGCCGAATGAGTGTCGTCCTTCAAGAAAGTACTCTTTTTGTCGGAACAATTGCAGAAAATATCCGATTAAGTTACCCACAAGCGAGTGAAGAACAATTAGTCCATGCTGCAAAATTGGCTGGAGCCTATGAGTTTATTATGTCTTTGCCTGAAAACTTTAATTATCATTTATCTGAAAAAGGGTTAAATCTCTCTGGCGGTCAACGTCAACGTATTGCGCTTGCTCGAGCTTTAATTACTGAACCTGATATTTTAATTCTCGATGAGGCCACCTCTGCGCTGGATTACGAATCGGAATCCGCCATCATGAAAAATATGCCGTTGATCACACAAGGCAGAACGGTGATTAGCATTGCCCATCGCCTCAATACCATTATGAACGCCGATAAAATTTACGTGATACGAAATGGTGAAGTCGCCGAAGCGCAAACTCATCAGAACCTTCTAAAACTGAATGGTCTTTATGCCAATTTATGGCAACAACAGACTCGTTAACCTGAATAAAAAAGCATCACTTACTCTTTGGGTGATGCTTTTTTCTTAAAAGTGCTTTTTTTTTAATCTATTAGATGAATTAGCGGGGTATGCACCTATGGTACTAGGGGTTCAGCTAGGGTATCATTGCCCGCTGAATTACTGGCACACCCCTTCCGTTAGCAATAGTAGATATGGCAAAAGAACAAACTGACCGCACCACACTGGATTTGTTCGCAGAAGAACGCAGGCCTGGGCGACCAAAAACTAGCCCGTTGTCGCGGGATGAACAATTACGAATCAATAAGCGAAATCAGCTAAAACGAGACAAAGTCAAAGGGCTACGTCGAGTTGAGCTGAAATTAAATGAAGACGCTGTCGCGGTCTTAAACCAATTAGCTGAAGAGAAAAACATAAGCCGAAGTGAGCTAATTGAAGAAATTTTGATGGCTCAACTTGAGCAGGTTAGTGAGACAATTGATCGCTAGCCGTATCTGGATAAATCACACAAATTTGACAGACTAACACTGTTTTTTTCGCCAAAATAAGGCGCAAAATTTTACCTATTTTCGTTCTCTATTTTAGTTCTAGCAGAATCGGTAATTTATACTCTCTACTAGAAAAACAAGAGGTTAATCACTTTATGGCAGTTATAGGCATTTTCTTCGGAAGTGACACAGGTAACACAGAAAATATTGCCAAAATGATCCAAGAAAGATTAGGCAAAGATGTTGCAGAAGTTCACGATATTGCTAAATGCAGCAAAGAAGATATCGAAGCATTTGATATCCTACTTCTTGGCATCCCTACGTGGTACTACGGTGAAGCTCAGTGTGATTGGGATGACTTTTTCCCAACATTAGAAGAAATTGATTTTGACGGCAAGCTTGTCGCACTGTTTGGTTGTGGAGACCAAGAAGACTACGCAGAGTATTTCTGTGATGCGATGGGAACTATCCGTGACATCATTGAGCCACGTGGTGCAGTGATCGTGGGCCATTGGCCAACTGAAGGCTACCACTTTGAAGTCTCTAAAGGTATGGCAGACGATAATCACTTTATCGGCCTTGCTATCGATGAAGATCGTCAACCAGAACTGACCGAAGAGCGTGTTGACGCTTGGGTTAAACAGATCTCTGAAGAGATGTCTCTGGCTGAAATCCTTGGCTAATAATGACATAGATTGTCAATTAAAAGCGGGTGCCATTCGATATGATGGATTATTCCTTCCATCTAATGGACTCGCTTTTAAGAACGAATCAAAATAATGAGACAATGCATGGTTTCTATTTTTATTTTCCATGCCTATAATTGTAAATCAGTTTAGAAGACAACTGGATTTTTGTTAAAAACGTCTCATTATTGTTAAATTTATGATTTAAAATACAGGACAAGCCCGCATGACAGACAATAATAAAGCATTGAAAAATGCAGGACTCAAAGTCACTCTTCCAAGATTGAAGATTTTGGAAGTACTTCAGGAGCCTGAGTGCCATCACGTCAGTGCGGAAGATCTCTACAAAAAGCTGATTGATATTGGTGAAGAAATCGGGTTAGCCACTGTCTACCGCGTATTAAACCAATTTGATGATGCAGGTATTGTGACTCGTCACAATTTCGAAGGTGGAAAATCCGTATTTGAATTGACTCAGCAGCATCACCATGACCACTTAATTTGTTTAGATTGTGGCAAAGTTATCGAATTTACTGACGAATCAATCGAAGAACGTCAGCATGACATCGCCAAGCGCCACGGCATTAAACTGTCTAACCACAGTTTATATCTATATGGCCACTGTGCTGAAGGTGACTGTCGTGAAAATGAAAGCGTCCACGAAGCTAAATAATCACATTCATAAATCGTCTCATTAAAAATGAGGCGATTTAATTAATCAGTGATTTCGTATTGATGATACCCACTTAATGTTTATTAGTGGGTATTTTTATTTATATATTCTTAACATTCCCCTATTTTGCTCTTTAGCTGAAAATTAGCGACTATTTTTTTAAAATACATAGCTTTATTTCTTCAGATAAAACTAAAATTATCCTCTATTCTTTAATTTGCCATGTGTTATTTTAATTTATACTCATGATCAAATTTATGCGTAAGAGATTAAAGGATGAAAAAAACATATCTGTTTTTGAACATAAGTTTTTTCTTCTGGTTTCTTACTTTGATAGCGTGGTTTTTTAGATATACCTTTGTGGCATCCGTTGCCTTTATATCTTCAATCATTTGTTTGGTTCTATACTTCAATTACAAAAAGGTTAGTCACATGTTCAATAAAAAACAAAACAAACCAGAGCCCACTCCCACTATCAATAAAGAAGAAATCACTCAACAAATTGCTGAGGAAAAAATGCAAACATCTACAGCAGTCGTTAGCGAAGAAAAAACCAATACCATTATTGCCAAAGATGTCGTGTTTGAGGGCAATATTACTTCCAATGAACAAGTGCATATTTATGGTACTGTGATTGGCAATATTACCGGTAAAAACAACACCGTCAAAATCATGCAAAATGGACATGTTACCGGCAATATAACCAGTAATGAGCTATGGGTAAATGGCAAAGTGGAAGGTGAATGCATCACCGAAACTATTAGCATTGATACCAATGGTGAAATTTATGGCATCATCCGCTATTCCAGTTTATCCATTAAAAAAGGCGGAATATTTTCTGGTCATGCTGAGGTTAAATCTGCAACGAAATCGACGGGAAACGTAGCGGTATTTAAAGAAAAAACCAAACAAGAAAATTCAGAACCACACACATCTGAAGCGGGTGCTCTGTAATTAAATTTGTTAAATAAATGATATTGAATTGCTCGATAATAACTTTATTTCCTTATTTATAGGTATTTATTGTCGAGTTATTTTGATTATATAAATTCGCTTATCACCAAAAGAACACGTTTTATACGTAATAAAAATAGAATAAAGGCGACATTTCTGTCGCCTATTATTAAATATTAATATTGTTCAAACATCTCTTGGATTTTTTTCGGGTCTTTCGTTTGTGTCAATGCTAATTGCAGTAATACACGAGATTTTTGTGGGTTCAATCTTTCAGATGCTACAAACCCATATTCATTATCATTCACTTCCGCATTTCGCGTTGTATAGCCTGTCGGTACGCGGCTGGAACGTACCACGACAACATCCTCTTTCGCTGCATTAGCTAATGCATCAAAAATAGTTTTATACATATTCCCGTTACCAACACCGGCACTCACAATACCTTTAACGCCTTCTTCGCGCAGTGCTTTCACTGGTGCTGAAGATGCATTCGCATAGTTATAGACAATACCCACTTCTGGTAATTTATCTAACTTACTAACATCAAAAACAGGTTTATCACCACGAGGTTCCGGTACTTTATAGTAAGTCACTTTACCATCATGAATATAACCTTCTGCCCCCGCATTCACGGCATCAAAGGCTTGAACTTCTGTTGTGCTCATTTTCATGACATTGCGACCTTGGATCACTTTGTCATTCATAGCCATCAGCACGCCACGCTCTCCTGCAGATTTATCAGATGCTAATACAACGGCATTATATAAGTTCAATGGTCCATCAGCGCCCAAAGCCGTGGAAGGACGCATTGCCCCCACCATAACAATTGGCTTTTTACAGGCCGTGGTTAAATCAAGGAAAAAGGCCGTTTCCTCCATGGTGTCAGTACCATGAGTGATCACAAAACCATCGGTTTTATTACAATCTTGATTGATTTTTTTGGCGAGAGTTAACCAAACTTGGTCATTCATATCTTGAGAGCCGATATTCACCAGCTGCTCACCACTCAGGTTAGCGATTTTTTTAGTCTCTGGTACCGCATTAAGTAAAGAGTCAATTCCTACTTTCCCAGCTTGGTAGCTTGAACCTGTTGCTGATTCTCCACCGCCCGCAATGGTTCCGCCCGTTGCCAACACCGTAATATTCGGTTGTGCAAATGCGGATGCAGCAAACAGTGAAACCAGTGTGGCTAACAGCGCTTTATTTCGGTTTTTCATCCTATTTTCCTTTAACTAAAATTAACGAGCATAATATTAAAAATAAACTCACGTTATTATGTGGATTTAATCTGAGAGTTTTGTGATCGACTTTGTCATTTTAGTAAATTTTAATTTTTCGCTATTTTTCTGTCTTGAATAAAAAGCGTGAGCTCAACATAAAAAGCGTGAGCCCTAGGCAAAAAGTCCGTATCATAGCCGCTATCTGAAACAAGCCATTTACAAGTGACTGACAATGAGCCAAACATTTATTCCCGGCAAAGATGCCGCACTCGAAGACTCCATTGATGCATTCCAAACCAAACTGAAAAATTTAGGATTCGATATCGAAGAAGCCTCTTGGCTGAATCCAGTTCCAAATGTTTGGTCCGTTCATATTCGTGACAAAGAGTGCCCGCTGTGCTTTACCAACGGTAAAGGCGCAAGTAAAAAAGCGGCTTTAGCCTCTGCTCTCGGTGAATATTTTGAGCGTTTATCCACCAACTATTTCTTCGCGGATTTCTATTTAGGTAAATCCATCGCTGAAGGGGATTTCGTTCATTACCCTAATGAGAAATGGTTCCCGTTAACTGAAGATGATAGCCTGCCAGCCGGTTTGCTGGATGAGCGTTTGATTGCTTTTTATGATCCCGACAATGCACTCGCAGGCAGCCAACTGATTGACCTGCAATCAGGTAATGAAGAGCGCGGTATTTGTGCCCTGCCATTTACACGTCAATCTGATAACAGCACCGTCTATATTCCAATGAATATCGTCGGTAACTTATATGTGTCTAATGGGATGTCTGCCGGAAACACGGCAAACGAAGCCCGTGTGCAAGGATTATCCGAAGTATTCGAACGCTTTGTAAAAAACAAAATTATTGCCGAAAGCATTAGTTTACCAACGATCCCTGCCAATGTGATGGCTCGCTATCCTGGTGTAGTCGCCGCGATTGAAACACTGGAAAACGAAGGCTTCCCTATCTTCTGTTACGACGCCTCTTTGGGTGGTCAATTCCCAGTTATCTGTGTTGTGCTGTTTAACCCACAGAACGGAACGTGTTTTGCTTCTTTCGGCGCGCACCCTGATTTTGGTGTTGCCTTAGAGCGTACAGTCACTGAATTACTGCAAGGTCGTGGACTGAAAGATTTGGACGTGTTTAACGCCCCAACCTTTGACGATGAAGAAGTCGGTGAGCACACAAACTTAGAAACCCACTTTATCGATTCGAGCGGTTTAATTAGCTGGGATATGTTTAAAGACGATGCGGATTATCCATTTGCAGATTGGAGCTTTAAAGGTACCACGACAGAAGAATTTGCAACGTTAATGGCAATCTTCAACAAACTTGACGCAGAAGTCTATATCGCAGATTACAGCCATTTAGGTGTGTATGCTTGCCGTATCTTAGTGCCAGGTATGTCAGATATCTATCCTGTGGAAGATTTGCATATTGCCAACAATGCGATGGGCGCTTACCTGCGCGATACCATTATGTCCCTCCCTGATAGTCAGTGGGAAAAAGAAGATTATCTTGCTCTCATTGAACAGTTAGATGACGACGGATTAGATGACTTTACCCGTGTGCGCGAGCTGTTAGGTTTGGCTGTTGGTAAAGATAACGGCTGGAGCAATCTGCGCATTGGCGAATTGAAATCAATGTTAGCCTTAGCGGGTGGCGATCTTGAACAAGCACTGGCTTGGGTTGAATGGACACAAGACTTCAACAGTTCTGTCTTCACGCCAGAACGCGCTAACTACTACCGCTGCTTGCACACTCTGCTGCTGCTTTCCCAAGAAGAAGAGAGAGAGCCTGCTCAGTATTATCAAGCATTTGTTCGTATGTATGGGCAAGAGGCAGTAGATGCTGCGTCGGCAGCAATTGCTGGCGAATCAAGCTTCTACGGATTATGGGCAATTGATGAAGAGCTCAAAGCATTACCTGCTCATCAAGGGCTTTTAGCAGCTTACGAAAAGCTGCAAAAAGCTAAGCGTGCTAATGCTTAATTAAGAAAGCCCTCCACTAAATCCATAGGTTTGGTGGGGTTTAAGGTGATTTGAGATAAAAGCCTCTGGGCTTTTATCTTTACTTAAGCAATATTTAATTTCAATCACATAATAATTATCGAGATTCATTAACAATCATCTGTAACATTTTACTTATCGAGACCGTTTTGAGTCGTTTTATAAAATTTTTTTATAAAATTTAAAAAATATTTTTTATATTAAAATCAAACAGTTATGTTGTATTTTGACGTTTTCTGCGCTGTTTTAACCCCGTTCTCTCAACACTTCATGATCCACATCAAATTTATCGTCACACCCGTTTGTTACTATAATTGCGTGCTATAATTAATCAACTTTGTAAGAGAGTGTTAGTATGAAAGCTGACAACCCTTTTAATTTATTATCCCCTGCTGTCATGGCGCAAGTTGCTGATGATGTAGGTGTTTATAAAACGAACAAACACCCAGCTATTACCTACTTGTCAGCATTCACTGCTGGTATCTTTATCTCTATCGCTTTCGTTTTCTATATTACTGCAACAACAGGTGCAGCAAGTGCTCCTTACGGTTTTACTAAACTGATTGGCGGTATCTGCTTCTCCCTTGGACTCATGTTAGTTGTTGTATGTGGTGCTGATTTATTTACATCCACTGTTCTGACCATCGTATCTAAAGCAACAGGCAAAATTACTTGGGGAAAAATGTTCCTCAATTGGTTCAACGTTTATATTGGCAACTTAATTGGCGCACTGTTTTTTGTCGCTATTATTTGGTTTGCAGGCCAATATGCTGCGGCGAATGGACAATGGGGATTAAACGTTCTCCAAACAGCTAACTACAAATTACACCATACTTTTGTTGAAGCCGTCTTTTTAGGTATTTTAGCTAACTTAATGGTTTGTTTAGCAGTTTGGATGAGCTATGCCGGTCGTAGCCTAACTGACAAACTGGTAGTATTAGTTCTACCAATCGCAATGTTTGTCGCAAGTGGCTTTGAGCATAGTATTGCAAATATGTTTATGATCCCTCTCGCTATCATGATTAAAGAATTTGCCCCTGTTGAATTTTGGTCAAATATCAACATGGCACCAGAACAATTTTCTAACTTAACCGTTGGAAACTTTATTACCGAAAATTTAATACCAGTAACTATCGGAAATATTATTGGCGGCGCGGTGTTAGTCGGCCTGATTTACTGGTTAATGCATCTACGTAATAGCGAAAAACATTAATCGAAATTGGCTAATACGATCGTTATTACAAGTACACAAAGATTTATTAAGATCCCTCAAAGATCCATTGTTAAAAGGTAAAAGTATCATGTCCGAATTAAATGAAAAATTCGCTTTAGCATGGCAAGGTTTTAGCCAAGGTGACTGGCAGAATAACGTCAACGTCCGTGACTTTATTCAGAAAAACTATACTCCGTATGAAGGTGATGAATCTTTCTTAGCAGGCTCTACTCCAGCGACTGATAAGCTGTGGGAAAAAGTCATGGAAGGGATCAAAATCGAAAACCGCACTCACGCGCCAGTTGATTTTGATACAGACGTTGCTTCAACAATCACTTCCCATGATGCTGGTTACATTAGCAAAGACTTAGAAACTGTCGTTGGTTTACAAACTGACGCACCTCTGAAACGTGGTCTTATCCCGTTCGGTGGTATCAAAATGGTTGAAGGTTCATGTAAAGCTTACGATCGTACTTTAGATCCTAGCCTGAAAAAAATCTTCACTGACTATCGTAAAACCCATAACCAAGGTGTTTTCGATGTTTATACTCCAGACATCTTAAAATGCCGTAAATCAGGTATCTTAACTGGTTTACCAGATGCTTATGGTCGTGGTCGTATCATCGGTGACTACCGTCGCGTTGCGCTGTACGGTATTGATTTCCTGATGAAAGACAAGTTCAACCAATTCACCTCTCTGCAAGAAAGATTAGAGAAAGGTGAAGACCTGCAAATGACTATCCAACTGCGCGAAGAAATTGCTGAACAGCACCGTGCACTGGGTCAAATCAAAGAGATGGCTGCTAAATATGGCTACGACATCTCTGGTCCTGCAACTAACGCGCAAGAAGCAGTTCAATGGACTTACTTCGGTTACTTAGCCGCTGTTAAATCTCAAAACGGTGCAGCAATGTCATTTGGTCGTGTATCTACGTTCTTAGACGTGTACATCCAACGTGACTTAGAAGCAGGTAAAATCACAGAAGAACAAGCGCAAGAACTGATTGACCACTTAGTCATGAAACTGCGTATGGTTCGTTTCTTACGTACTCCTGAATACGATGAGCTGTTCTCTGGTGACCCAATCTGGGCAACAGAATCACTGGCTGGTATGGGTCTTGATGGCCGTACTATGGTGACTAAAAACACCTTCCGTTTCCTGAACACACTGTATACCATGGGCCCATCTCCAGAGCCTAACATGACTATCCTGTGGTCAGAAAAACTGCCAATGAACTTCAAAAAGTTCGCAGCAAAAGTGTCTATCGATACTTCATCTGTACAGTATGAAAACGATGACTTAATGCGCCCTGACTTCAACAATGATGACTACGCAATCGCATGTTGCGTGAGCCCAATGATTGTTGGTAAACAAATGCAGTTCTTCGGTGCTCGTGCAAACTTAGCGAAAACTATGCTGTACACCATCAACGGTGGTGTGGACGAAAAACTGAAAATGCAAGTCGGTCCTAAACATGCTCCAATCATGGACGAAGTTCTTGATTTCGATACCGTGATGGACAAAATGGACCACTTCATGGATTGGTTAGCAACTCAGTATGTCACTGCGCTGAACTGCATCCACTTCATGCACGATAAATACAGCTATGAAGCAGCACTGATGGCACTTCATGACCGTGATGTTTACCGTACAATGGCATGTGGTATTGCAGGTCTGTCTGTTGCAGCTGACTCACTGTCTGCAATCAAATACGCCAAAGTTAAACCAATTCGTGACGAAGATGGTATTGCTATCGACTTCGAAATCGAAGGTGAATACCCACAATTCGGTAACAACGACCCACGTGTTGATGACATCGCTTGTGACTTAGTAGAACGTTTCATGAAGAAAATCCAGAAACTGCCTACTTACCGTAACGCGGTACCAACTCAGTCAGTTCTGACCATCACTTCTAACGTTGTGTATGGTAAGAAAACAGGTAACACCCCAGATGGTCGTCGTGCTGGTGCACCATTCGGACCAGGTGCTAACCCAATGCACGGTCGTGACCAAAAAGGTGCGGTTGCATCACTGACTTCAGTGGCTAAACTGCCGTTTGCTTACGCGAAAGATGGTATTTCTTATACCTTCTCTATCGTTCCAAATGCATTAGGTAAAGACGACGAAGTGCGTAAAACTAACTTAGCGGGTCTGATGGATGGTTACTTCCACCATGAATCCTCTATCGAAGGTGGTCAGCACTTAAACGTGAACGTCATGAACCGCGAAATGCTGTTAGACGCGATGGAAAACCCAGAGAAATATCCGCAGCTGACTATCCGTGTATCAGGATACGCAGTACGCTTTAACTCTCTGACTAAAGAACAGCAGCAAGACGTTATTACTCGTACTTTCACCAGTACACTGTAAGACTTTGCTAAGATTCTATAACGTAAAATAAATAAAAGGCCCCTCCCATTGGGGCCTTTCTATCTTAGTCAAAGATAACAAATTATAATTCTACATTCTGTGAGTTCCTGCTATGTCAACAACGCAAAAGACTATTCCAACGACTGAAATTTCAACCACTTCGCCACCTGCGATGTTTGGACGAATTCACTCCTTCGAATCCTGTGGTACCGTCGATGGGCCAGGGATCCGCTTTATTGTCTTCTTCCAAGGCTGCCTAATGCGCTGCCTGTATTGCCATAACCGTGATACGTGGGATACCCATACCGGTAACATGGTCACCGTTGATGAGCTAATGAAAGAAGCCGTCACTTATCGCCACTTTATGAATGCAACGGGCGGTGGCGTAACCGCATCCGGCGGTGAAGCTATTTTACAGGCTGATTTTGTTCGTGATTGGTTCCGCGCTTGTAAGAAAGAAAACATCCATACCTGTTTAGACACTAACGGGTTTGTTCGTCGCTATGATCCAGTCATTGATGAGCTGATGGACGTCACTGATCTTGTCATGCTTGACTTAAAACAGCTTGATGATGAGATCCACCAAAAACTCGTGGGCGTTTCTAATCATCGCACCTTAGAATTTGCTCGCTACCTCGCTAAGCGCAATCAAAAGACTTGGATCCGCTATGTCGTCGTTCCAGGCTGGAGTGACGATGACCACTCAGTCCATATGCTCGGTGAGTTTGTCAAAGATATGGATAATATCGAAAAAATTGAGCTGCTCCCTTACCATGAGCTGGGTAAACACAAATGGGAAACCATGGGTGAAGAATACAAACTTGATGGTGTGAGACCACCGTCAAAAGAAGTGATGGAAAGAGTAAAAAGCATCCTCGAAAGCTACGGCAAAAAAGTCATGTACTAATTTAAAATGGGGCTTCCTTCGGGGAGCCTCTTTATTATCTATTCTTCAACACCATCCTACCAGCTTTCATAATCCTACCTACTCTCGCGCAACCAGATTACTCTGCTTTGATAATGTTGAGTTTTTAGGCATAATCCTCAAGTTAAATTTAATTTATAAATCAATAGCAGCATAACACTATAATAAATATTGCTGATTCATCACTACGAATAGGTCATTTACCATGAATAATGAACACGATCATGTCGATAACGACATATCACCTGTAACGCCAGCACCTGAAACACAATCACCTCAAGAGCTCGTCGATAGTTTTGTATTTACACCTGAACCTCGCGCTGTTCAAGCTGGAGAAGGTGTTGAATGGATAAGCCAAGCGTGGGCGCTGGTCAAAGAAAAATTAGGTATGTGGATCCTGATTAACGTTGTCTTTTTCCTGATTATCTTTGCCATGGCTTTTCTGCCACTTGTCAGTATGTTTGTAAGTTTTGTTACCCCAGTTTTCGTCGGGGGGATCATTGCGATTTGTGAAAACCAACGCAAAACTGGCGAAGCAGATATTGGCTTACTTTTTTCTGGGTTCCAAAAGAAATTTGGTGAGCTATTTGCCATCGGCGCCATAAACTTTGCTGCCAATATGGTCGGAATGTTAATTGCATTTCTGATTGCTGGCTCAGCCATTTTTAGCTTAGTGATGCAAGCTGACCAATACGATGGTATTTCAGATGCAGCCTTGTTTGCATCAACGGGAACATTTGTGTTTGCGGGCATTGTCATGGCATTAGCCAGCTTATTTGGCACAGCACTAACGTGGTTTGCCCCTGCGCTTATCATGAATCATGATTTCAAAATTGGCACCTCTATCTCCGCCAGCTTACAAGCAGTGAAGAAAAACCTATTACCCGGTTTCTTATTCTTCCTGATTGCCATGGTGCTCATGTTTGTTTCTATTATTCCATTCGGCTTAGGATTATTTATCTCAATGCCAATTATGTACGCAACTTACTACAGTACGTACCGCAGTATCTTTTTTACCGATACTAAACAGTCACAGACCAGTTCATTGATTATGTAAGTAAGGCAGATATGGAGCCATTTTTTCTTTGAAAATTTGGCTCCAAATATTTGTATTATAGCCAATACCGTTGAGCTCATAAAAAAGGCTGAGCTCAGTCTAAAACCAAGCTCAGCCTTCAACGTCAAATATATCAATTAACCGATATATTCTAAACCATTCATATACGGACGTAATACTGCTGGAACTTCAATACGGCCATCTGCTTGCTGGTAGTTTTCTAACACAGCAACCAGAGTACGGCCAACAGCTAAACCAGAACCATTCAATGTATGAACCAGTTGGGTTTTCTTGTCGCTCTTACCACGGAAACGCGCTTGCATACGGCGAGCTTGGAAGTCCCACATGTTTGAGCAAGAAGAAATCTCACGGTATGTATTTTGCGCCGGCAGCCAAACTTCTAAATCGTAAGTCTTGCGTGAACCGAAGCCGATATCCCCAGTGCACAGCAGAACTTTACGGTATGGCAGTTCCAGTAATTGCAGAACTTTTTCCGCGTGACCGGTTAACTCTTCCAGTGCCGCCATTGATTTTTCTGGATGCACTATTTGCACTAATTCAACTTTATCAAATTGGTGCATACGGATAAGGCCACGAGTATCACGACCATAAGAGCCCGCTTCTGAACGGAAACATGGTGTATGAGCCGTCATTTTCAGAGGAAGTGAATCTTCATCTAAAATTTCATCACGTACTAAGTTAGTTACTGGCACTTCTGCAGTTGGGATCAATGCATAAGTGCTGCTATCCGCTTCTTCTTCCAACGGTTTAGTGTGGAATAAATCCTCACCAAATTTCGGCAGCTGACCAGTACCATACAGCGTGTCATGGTTGACTAAATAAGGAACATACAGCTCTTGATAGCCGTGCTGTTCAGTGTGTAAATCCAGCATAAATTGCGCTAATGCACGGTGCATACGCGCGATTTGACCTTTCATCACAACAAAACGAGCACCTGTCAATTTCACCGCCGCTGGAAAATCTAAACCACCAGCCAGTTCACCAAGGCTAACATGATCTTTAACTTCAAAATCATATTGGCGAGGTGTTCCCCAACGAGAGACTTCTAAGTTTTCAGAGTCATCTTTACCGTCAGGCACTTCATCATCAGGCATATTCGGGATACTTAATGCAATATCACGGATTTCTTGTTGCAGTTTGTCTAACTCTGCTTTAGCAGCATCCAATTTTTCGCCTAATTGGTTCACTTCCAGACGTAATGGCTCAATGTCTTCACCACGCGCTTTCGCTGCACCAATTGTTTTCGATCGCGAGTTACGGTCTGCTTGCAGGGTTTCAGTTTCAACTTGTAAAACTTTGCGGCGTTCTTCTAATTCACGCAGCTTTTCCACATCAAGGGTAAAACCCCTGCGAGCCAGTTTTGTAGCAACCGCGTCTAGCTCCGTACGCAGTAAATTTGGATCGAGCATGCTAGTCCTGTGATTTTGTTAGTCAATTGTGAAAGCGAATATAACGCGCTCCGGCATTATATTTAGATTATTTTATTGCGTTATAACCTTACCGCATTGACCCGATTAGCGATAGCGTTTTGTTGTGCTAATTTGATCTTGTTGGGCTAACCAGTCGAGTTTTTCAGCAATTTTGCCTTCTAACCCGCGCGCGGTAGGATAATAATATTGTGTCGCTTTCATCGGCTCTGGGAAATAGTTTTCACCTGCCGCGTAAGCATTAGGTTCGTCGTGAGCATAACGATACTCTTTACCGACGCCTAACTCTTTCATTAATTTGGTAGGGGCATTTCTTAAGTGTTCAGGCACATCATAATCTGGCTGCATTTGAGCATCTTTGATAGCCGCTTTATAGGCGGTATACACAGCATTACTTTTCGGTGCACACGCAAGATAAACAATGGCTTGAGCAATCGCTCGCTCCCCTTCAGCTGGCCCTACACGAGTAAAGCAATCCCACGCTGAAATCGCCACTTGCATGGCTCGAGGATCAGCATTTCCGACATCTTCAGAGGCAATCGCTAATAAACGACGAGCTACATACAAAGGATCTCCACCCGCAGTAATAATTCGCGCATACCAATAAAGCGCAGCATCAGGGGCTGAACCACGAACTGATTTATGCAGCGCAGAAATCAAATCATAGTAACGGTCACCTTTATTATCGAAACGCGCCGCACGCTCGCCACTCACTTCTTTGAGTAACTCTGCGGTTAGAACTCGCTGACCTTGACTATCCGCTTCAGCCATATCCGACATCATTTCCAACAGATTTAATGAACGCCTTGCATCCCCATTAACCAAGTCGGCAATTAATTTTCGGGTGCTATCTGGGAGAACGATATTTTGCCCACCCAATCCTCGAACACTATCTCCCAGCGCTTGTAATAACACTTTTTCAATTTCGCTGCTGTCCAAGGATTTTAATAGATAAACTCTTGCGCGAGAAAGCAGTGCCGAGTTGAGTTCGAATGAAGGATTTTCGGTAGTCGCACCAATAAAAGTGATGGTACCGTCTTCAATATGAGGTAAAAAAGCGTCTTGCTGACTTTTATTAAAGCGGTGAACTTCATCCACAAACAAAATGGTTCTTCGCCCCGCACTGCGATTTTGGCGCGCTTTTTCGATAGATTCGCGGATCTCTTTGATCCCCGAAGTTACCGCAGAAATACGCTCGATATCCGCTTGTGCGTAGTGACCAATAATTTCAGCCAAGGTAGTTTTCCCCGTTCCCGGAGGTCCCCACAAGATCATTGAATGTAAATGACCCGCCTTAATCGCACGAGGTAATGGCTTACCTTCGGCAAGTAAATGCGTTTGACCAATATATTGTTCAAGGGTTTCCGGCCGCATACGCGCAGCCAGAGGTTGGAATTCATTTTGTGAAAAATCGAGAGATAAGTTACCCACGAGACCCTCTTTACCCCCTAGATATTAGTGAGCGCGAGAACGCTGGTCATCCAATGTGACCCCTTTTGGTACCGTAAATTTGAATTTACTTGGATCTACTGGGCCATTTTTCTGCTGTTTTAATTGGTACGCGCTGGTTTGTCCGTCTTGTTCAACCGCAGCAAACTTCTCAATCGTCCCTTGTGGGTTAACCGTAATAGAGAAGCTTTTTAATGTACCGTTAGATTGTTTTGGTTTCAGATCAAACGTATTGCCTTGTTGGACAATAGAATACTGCTTCCAATCCTTCGGGTTATTGCGCGTTAATAACAGGAATGGCGTATCTTGGGTAGCATCGGCTAAATTTGTCACCGTCACTTGCTCAACAAAAGGGTTGTAAAACCACAGATTTTTACCATCTGATACCAGAACACTTTCATCCGGCGAAGTCATATTCCAGTTAAATAAGTTAGGGCGTTCAATCCACAAGTCACCAACGCCCTCTTGGATAAGATCACCTTCTGGACTAGTCACTTTCTGAGAAAAGTTCGCTTGGAAGCTATTCACTTTACTCAGACGATCTTGAAGGTCTTGACTCGCATCTGCCAATACTTGACCTACGTTTAAACTCAGGGCTAATGCACCTAACAACATCATTTTTTTCATCGAGAAAAGACCTTAAAATTAATACCACAAAGGGCGTATGTCTTTATACACCCCTTGAATTAAACCAGCAATTAGCACATGAAATATTAATATCCCATTGATGGTGGCGCTAATACTTCTCGGTTACCGTTATGCCCTGGTTCACTGACAATTCCTTGGTCTTCCATTTGCTCAACAATCCGAGCTGCACGGTTGTAACCGATACGGAATTGACGTTGTACACCGGAGATAGATACCCTTTGTTTTTCAACAACAAATTCGACAGCTTGGTCAAATAACGGGTCAAGATCTTCATCACCATTATCTGAACTTCCGCCACCTTCACTATCATCGCTACACGTTGTGATGCTATCAATATATTGCGGTTTTCCACGCGCTTTCCAATCATTCACAACTGCGTGAACTTCTTGGTCACGGACAAATGCACCATGAACACGAACAGGAATGGATGAGTTTGGTGGCAGATACAGCATATCCCCCATACCCAATAGTGATTCCGCACCACCTTGGTCAAGAATAGTACGTGAGTCAATTTTACTCGATACCGTAAAGGCGATACGCGTTGGAATATTGGCTTTAATTAACCCGGTGATGATGTCAACGGATGGGCGCTGGGTAGCTAAAACGAGGTGGATACCCGCTGCACGCGCTTTTTGTGCTAAACGAGCAATCAACTCTTCCACTTTCTTCCCTGCGGTCATCATTAAGTCCGCAAATTCGTCCACCATCACCACGATATAAGGTTCTTTTTTCAGCATTGGATGTTCCATATCCATACTGTCACCCGGCTTCCAGAATGGGTCTGGGATTGGGCGATTCATATCCGCTGCCGCTTTAATCTTATCGTTGTAACCCGCGAGATTACGTACACCTAAAGCTGACATCAGTTTATAACGGCGTTCCATTTCATTGACACACCAACGCAGCGCATTCGCCGCGTCTTTCATGTCGGTGACAACTTCAGTTAACAGATGCGGGATCCCTTCATAGATAGAAAGTTCCAGCATTTTCGGGTCAATCATAATAAAGCGAACATCTTCAGGTTTCGCTTTATATAAGATACTGAGGATCATCGCGTTGACCCCAACCGATTTACCGGATCCCGTTGTACCCGCCACTAGTAAGTGCGGCATTTTTGCCAAGTCGGCAACAACAGGCTCACCTTCAATATCTTTCCCTAACACTATCGTCAATGGCGATGGATTTTTTCTAAAATCATCACAATCTAAAACTTCACTCAAGTAAACGGTTTGACGTTTTTCGTTAGGTAATTCTAGACCAACATACGGTTTACCTGGGATCACCTCAACAACACGAACCGCCGTAGTCGACAATGAACGCGCAAGATCTCGGGATAATGTGGAAATTCGAGCCGCTTTAACTCCCGGCGCAAGATCCAACTCAAAGCGAGTAATCACCGGCCCCGGAGAGAAGCCAACAACTTCAGCCTTAACTCGATAATCATTCAAACGTGCTTCAATTAGCCTTGCGGTTTGCTCTAATTTGAACATATCCACTGGCTCTTCTTGTTCCGGTGGGCTCGCCAGCAGGTCAAGAGATGGCATTGGCGTCGTCGGTTTTGGTAACGGTTGGTCGTTACGCACTAAGAATGGGTGGAATAAGCTATCCTGCTGTGGCTGCTGTGGCTGCTGTGGCTGCTGTGGCTGCTGTGGCTGCTGTGGCTGCTGTGGCTGCTGTGGCTGCTGTGGCTGCTGTGGCTGCTGAGCTGCAGTTTGAGGCTGCCCCGCAGGATGAGCAACAAATTCATTTCCATTATGAGCAGGTGTTATCGGCTGTTCTTGTGTTATCGAACGAGCTTGCACTGGCGGTTCAGTAAATGATGGCATAAACAGCGGCGCTGCTGGCTCATCATCAACTAAATCATCTACCGGCGAGAAACGCTCAAATGCCGATAATGGCGTACTTAAATCAATTTTAGGTTCAAAATCATCCACATCATTATCCAGCTCATGCTCATCATCTGCATGGGCAGTAAAGCGATGGATATCAGAAGGTGAAGTTGGTTCTATTTGCTTTGTAGGCTCAAAAGCTGGCGTAAATGCAGGAGCAGAAGCCCAACGATGTTCAATTTCTGGCTGAGTAAACGTACTCGCAGGCATATAATCCTGCGGAGTTTCTGGCTCTAGTGCAACATCAGAATCTTGAACAGAATCAACGGCAGGCTGGTTAACTTGGAATGCAGCGTCAAACTCCTGCATATCTGTTTCTGGCTCACCGTAGCGTTGACGTTGCTGCTCTAAGAATTGAACGCGCAGTAATCTTTCTTGCTCTAACTCATCGTCAGTTTTCACTTCATTTTCAGGTTCTTCAGTAGCCGACCATTGCTGATAAGCCTGTTCACGCTGAGATGCCTCTTCTTGACGACGCTGAAGCTCCGCATCACGCTGAGATGGAATACGAATGCCATACAGCTCACGGCGAGTCGGCAAGCGAACCGGATTTGGACGAGGTAATTCTGGCTCCAGATTCTTTTTCACTTGCGCGTGGCGTTCCATCGCTGCAATCGAAATGCCCGCAGCGGCTAGCGCAGCAGGGTCGGCGACACGGCTAGTTACCGATGATTCACTCACGTCAGGGCTTCCCATATCAATGGTTGGCTCTACAGGCGCAGACTGTGACGATGTAAATGTTGGAGCTGCCGGTTTGGACTCAAAAACAGGTTCTGGAGCAAAAACGGGCTCAGGTGTAAATGTCGGTTCTTGAGGTATAACAGGTGCAGGAGAAAATGCCTGCGTTGGTGCCACTTGAGGCTGATAATCATCAGGCACTTCAAAATGGTAAGTTTGCGGCTCTTTAGTTGCGGAAGGCTCTTCTGTCGCGGAAAATGTCGGTAAAACTGTATTTTCCGTTGGTTGAGCAGTAAAAGTGGGCTGCTCTGCCAAAGAAGCGCTTGGCTGGACTGGCTCAATAACAGGTTGCGCTTCAGAAGCTAACAGAGGATCAGCCATAACCTGTGGTTCAACCGCAGGCTGTACATCTTCAGAAACGAGCTCAGAGACTGTTGGCGCGGAAAACAGTACATCATCCGCATCAAATTGTTGGCTTTCATCATTTGCTTGATGCTCAGCGATTTGAGCACGCTGCAGCGCTTCTTCGGTCTCTTCAACATCATAATCGTAGTCATCAAGCTCATCACCACGGGCGCGGTTTGTTAGCAAGGTGATAGGAAGCAATATCCCTGCCCCTATTTTTTCTGCAATAGTCAGCCAAGACCAACCCGTGAAGAGGGTAAAACTGATTGCCCAGAGGAACAACAGCGCCAAGGTTGCACCCAATGAATTAAACCACGGCATAATTGCATTACTGAATACACTACCAATGACCCCACCAGAAGCGAAGTTAGGTAAATCATCAAAGTTGAGTGCGGCCAAACCACAAGATGAAAGGATCAGCGCTAAACCGCCAATGAGACGTAGAGAGAGCGAGAAAAAGTCAATATAACGCCGCTGGCTCTCATAGTGATAAATTGCCCAACACCCGAGTAACAATAATGGCGGGATCGCAAACGCGAGAATACCAAATGCGGAAAATAGGATATCCGCACTCCATGAGCCAATACTTCCCCCTAAGTTTTTAACGGGGGCGTCCCAGTTAGTTTGTGACCAACTTGGATCGGAAGGATTAAAGCTCCATAGCGCGACCATAAGAAAAATCGCACAGAGGCAGATTGCCAACAAAATCACCTCTAATAGCCGTCTGCCGCTACTGAGCTTTTTAAATTTGATGTACTTATCTTCGGTATATTCTTGGCTCATTATTGTTTCTTTACTGACTGATGTTCTTGCTTAATACGTGATTATCCTATGATTATTCTAACACTAATCCTCTAAACGCGCCTGCTTTAAGGGGATTAAGACAAATTATCACACCATAGAGACCATAAGACTCAGTATTTCATCTTACGAATAGGGTTTCAAACTCTATTTAAGGTCAAAATTCTTAATTGTTTATAGCTTTAAAATCAATAAATTGAAATGAAAATTTCTGACTAATTTTGAGTCTATCGCGGGCAGTGACGAGAGAATGTTCGAAAAAGAACCATTGGGAGAATTAAAGAGAAAAATTATAGTGCTTAAAAACGGAACAACGCTGAGTAAACCCAGCGTTGAAACAGCAGTGCGACAACAATGCAGATTGCTGTGCAGGAATGATGAACTCAAAGTACAATTAGCGAGTTTTAATCACTAAACGGTTACTTTGTTTCACTTCTTCCATAACTACGTAGGTACGAGTATCGTTTACACCCGGAAGGCGTAATAAAGTTTCACCTAGCAGTTTACGATATGCGGACATATCTGGCACACGCGTTTTCAACAAATAGTCAAAGTCACCGGAAACGAGATGACATTCTTGAATTTCTTCAAGTTTTTGAACTGCTGTGTTGAATTGTTCGAATACATCTGGTGCTCCACGGTTTAAGGTAATTTCCACGAAAACCAGCAGCGATGCATCTAAATAGTGTGGATTTAACAGTGCGGTATAGCCAGAAATGAAACCCTGTCTTTCAAGACGACGAACACGCTCTAAACATGGCGTTGGAGATAAACCAACACGCTTAGATAGCTCAACGTTAGAGATACGCCCGTCTTTTTGCAATTCGTTCAGTATATTCCTGTCAATACGGTCAAGGTCTTTGCCAGGACGCTTTTTATTGTCAATCATCTCTTATCTCTCTTTCTTTAATTGTTATTTTCTACATCTTATAAAACGGTACCATCTATTCGTCAGTCTTCCTAAGCGGACTAGCGGGCGTGGAACCTATTCTATTCGTAATAACTGAAGTTCTCGTAAACCGAAACATATTTACCTTTGGAGCGGCTTACAATCGTCGCGACATTGCCAGAATGTGTGACGTAAAGTTAATTTTCCAGTAAGAACAAAAATGCGCCATTTCCATTGACCTGCTAGATAATTAACTCTTAGATAGATGTTTTCGCAAATGCGCAGCCGATTGTCAAAGTAAATGAATAAAAATCAGTACAAGATTTCGGTTTTTTTTTCAGTAAAACGTTTCGCAGACGCAATTCAAGATAATTCCTAAAATTACCGTTTCGTGATTAAAGCACTTTCCCTTTCATTTTTTAACTCTTAATTGGTATTGCCTATCAGAAAAATTTGTTCCCTCCACATCAATGAATGGTTAAATCACTTTTGTTACCCCCCTATTTCTCCTACAATCGTCCTTATGCTTTTTTGAGACTAAAAAGAGGAATTCATGAGCACAACCACACATCGCAAGTTAATCATTTTAGGTTCAGGCCCTGCAGGTTATACCGCAGCCGTTTACGCAGCTCGCGCAAATTTACACCCTGCACTGATTACTGGGGTGGAAAAAGGCGGCCAATTAACCACAACCACGGAAGTTGAAAACTGGCCGGGTGATCCTGAAGGCTTAACAGGCCCGGGACTCATGGAACGCATGCATGCCCATGCAGAAAAATTCGAAACTGAAATCATCAACGACCACATTACAAAAGTGGATTTTCAACAGCGCCCTTTCCGCCTGTTTGGTGATGATACAGAATATACTTGTGACGCATTGATCATTGCGACAGGCGCATCCGCTCGTTACATCGGCCTACCATCAGAAGAAGCCTTTAAAGGTCGCGGTGTTTCTGCTTGTGCAACGTGTGACGGTTTCTTCTATCGTAACCAAAAAGTTGCGGTCGTCGGTGGTGGTAATACTGCCGTTGAAGAAGCGCTGTATCTTTCTAACATCGCGTCTGAAGTACATTTGATTCACCGTCGCGATAGCTTTAGAGCAGAGAAAATTCTGGTTAATCGCCTGATGGATAAAGTTGAAAATGGGAACATCGTTCTACATACCGACAACACATTAGACGAAGTTCTGGGCGATGATATGGGCGTGACAGGCGTTCGTTTACGTTGCACCAAAACCGATAAAACCGAAGATGTCGCTGTCATGGGCGCCTTTATCGCTATCGGTCACAGTCCTAATACCGCGATTTTCGACGGTCAGTTAGCCTTAAATAATGGCTATATTAAAGTGCAATCCGGCACCAACGGTAACGCTACTCAAACATCTGTTGAAGGGATCTTTGCGGCTGGCGATGTGATGGATCACATCTACCGCCAAGCAATTACCTCAGCCGGCACTGGCTGCATGGCAGCATTAGATGCCGAGCGTTACCTAGACGGGTTAGCAGACAAGAAATAATTTTTTAATCTAAAAATCGCTAATCTGAATTTCCTTGAAGCCTCATTTTTACGTTGTCGTTCATTAAGTTCGCAGCGAAATAGAATGGGGCTTTTTATTTATTCCTGTTTCAAAAATAAAGCGCTATTCCCTCCTGAATTAGGAGCAAGTTTATTTTGCTCTTTTTATCCCATGCCTATACTCATTTAATTATCTTGTTCATTCAAATAAGGAAGTGACATGGAGCCACAAACGCAAAAAGAGCCCATTAATAAGCTGGCATATTTTATTGTTATCTTGCTATCGGTTATTCAAGGAATTGTCATCACCGCCACGCTTGATTATTCCATAGAAATCCCATTAAGCCCTACATGGGCTTATTTACCCATGATATTGGCTATTTTTGTTCCTTCGGTTATCAGCTTTCTTATTACCAATGCCAAGCAAGCCGTGTTTTATCTCAATATTATCCTAACGGTTGTGCTTGTTTTTTGGATCAATACTTGGCAAAGCCTTGATATTGGTACTTCTGATAACAATGACGCATTCCTCTCGATTACAACGCTCACTGTCCTGATTTTTTTTATATTACCTTGGATGCAAAACCGTCAGGCTACAGGAACTTGGAAAGCTAATTACAGCTGCTTAGTTGGGCACTATTTCCGCAACACCTTATTTGGTCTTTTCGCCTGTGCCATTGGGGGCTTATTAGCCCTGATAGTCAAACAAGCCAGCTTTTTATTCGGCATTGTCAATCTTTCAACACTCAGCCAATTTCTTGGTCACTACATTGTCCTTTGGGTGGCCTTTTTAGTTGGTTTTAATACCAGCTTGCTCTTTTTGCGTTCTAAATTGGTGATGCAACTGAACAACATCGCCAAATATTTCTCGCAGTTTTTCCTGCCTTTACTCAGTTTAATCGCCGTAATTTTCTTAGCCGGATTGGCGGTTTCCATATTAACTGGTGTGCATTACACAGCTTCAGAGCTGGGTTCTGGCACCATGCTCTGCTTTGTGATTTTAAATATTATCTTTATTAATGCCCTTTATGGCGATGGCACAACACAATTCCAATTTAAATCGATTATCAATGGCTTTGTATTAATCAGCATCGTTCTATTAAATGCATTTTCTGCACTTTCTCTGTACGGTATTTTCGTTCGTGTTAGCCAATATAGCTGGAGTGTAAGTAGGCTATATGCATTTACTATTGCACTATTCTTAGCCCTGATTATTTTAGCTTATAGTATCGCAATCATTATAAAGCGACACCGCTGGGCATTCTCCCTCGGCGCTATCAATAAGGTCGCTATTCTTGGTTTAATCGCCACTATCTTAGTTATTAACAGCCCTATTGGTGATTTCCAACGTATTGCGGTCAACAGCATTATGGCGGCCGTTGAGAAAGGCAAAATTAAAATTAACTACGATTTGTCTTATGACTTAGAGAAGTTAGGAGTGCGGGGAAAAGAAGCGTTAGCAAAATTGGAGCAAGATCCTGAAACGAAAGCACAGCTCAAAGTTGGCGCTTACTCTGATGTCCCTAAACCGCTTAAAGATGTGCTCATCATCGCCAAAGGCAGCCAACCATTGCCACAAAACTGGTTTGATATGGAAGACGGGATCCGCGACGCATGGAATTGCACCAATTATTACAGCAATTATGAATGTCTTGGATTTATGGCCGATGCAAACCACGATGGAACAAACGAAGTGGTGATGTGCTACTCCATTCCCGAGTCCCTTGATTATGAATGTACTATTTGGCAGTCCGTGGATAACACATGGAAATTAGTCGATACGCAACGAGAGGTATTCGACGATATGTCATCCAAAAAAGCGGCATGGGATAAGCTACTTAACAACCAGTTTATATTGAAACCAAAAACCTGGTTGCAAATTGTTCCTGAATAACACACAAAATTCCCCCAAAATTATTTCAACCTAAAATGCAGGTGGCTTAACAATTATAAATTAAGCCACCTTATTTTTTCTTTGTAATAACGGTAACATCCTCTGTTCGTTCAAATTTAATTATATTACGCCCAATATAATTTACCTTTATAAAACATATCGATAACAAAAATTGTTCTATTCAAATAACTGGCTTTTATTATGTAACATATCTGATGGAAGCTGTTATGATAGGCAAAAATTCGGTTAGATTTGATGACAAAGTCAACTATCTTAACTGCACTCAATAACATGAAAACTACACCTGCTAACTAAATCATTATGGATAAATCAAGACAGACTGAATTGGTGCGTTGGTTAAAGCAACACAGCGCTCCTGCTAAGCGTTGGCTCCGAATTTCTATGCTATTAGGCATAGTCAGCGGTTTATTAATTATTGCGCAGGCTTGGTTCCTTGCTGTGATCCTACAAGCGCTCATGATGGAGAGTATTCCACGCGAGCAACTCCTCACCGACTTTGCGTTACTAATTAGTGTTTTTATTTTACGCGGTGTTGTTCATTATCTTCGTGAACGCGCTGGCTACCGTTGTGGACAAGTTGTCAGACAGCAAGTCCGCGGCATGGTGTTAGATAAACTGCAAGAATTAGGCCCTGTTTGGGTCAAAGGTAAGCCAGCAGGAAGCTGGGCGACGATTATTCTTGAGCAGATTGAGGATATGCAAGATTACTATTCTCGCTATCTTCCGCAAATGTATTTAGCCACCATTATCCCAATCATGATCTTGATTGCCATCTTCCCTTTTAACTGGGCAGCTGCGCTGATTTTATTTGCAACCGCACCGTTAATTCCGATTTTCATGGCACTGGTTGGGCTGGGTGCTGCCGATGCTAACCGCCGTAACTTCCTTGCTTTAAGCCGTTTGAGTGGCAGTTTCCTCGACCGTTTACGTGGATTAGACACCCTACGCCTGTTCTTCCGTGGCAAAGCAGAAGTCACCCAAATTCGTGAATCCACTGAAGACTTCCGTTCTCGCACCATGGAAGTGCTGCGTATGGCATTTTTATCGTCGGGAGTCTTAGAATTTTTCGCGTCAATCTCCATTGCGGTGGTCGCTGTTTATTTCGGATTCTCTTATCTTGGAGAGTTAAGTTTCGGTAGTTATGGTCTACCTGTCACACTATTTGCAGGTTTCCTTGCGCTGATTTTATCCCCGGAATTTTTCCAACCTCTGCGCGACCTAGGTACTTACTATCACGCAAAAGCCCAAGCAGTAGGCGCCGCGGAATCGCTGGTGACCTTACTCGAAAGCCAAGGTGACGAACAATTACCACAAGGCGACAAGGTGATTGATGAGCAACCTATTCGCATTGAAGCCAAACAACTGGAAGTTCTCTCCCATGATGGCACTATTCTCGCAGGTCCTCTCGATTTCACCATTGAACCGCAGCAACGCATCGCCTTAGTGGGTCAAAGTGGTGCAGGTAAAAGTTCCCTATTAAACTTATTACTTGGCTTCCTGCCTTATCGCGGCTCCATTACTATTAATGGCAATGAGCTCAATCAATTATGCCCTGAACAATGGCGTGCTTTGGTTGGCTGGGTTGGGCAAAACCCGCATTTGCCTGAACAAACGTTGCAAGAAAATATTTGCCTAGGTAAACCCGATGCGACTGAATCAGAAATTCAATCTGCTATCGAAAAAGCCTATGTGGCGGAATTTCTGCCAAACTTACCGGATGGGTTAAATACTCGCTTAGGTGATTTCGCCGCACGTCTTTCTGTTGGGCAAGCCCAACGTGTCGCTGTCGCTCGCGTACTCTTAAAACCTTCTCGCTTATTGCTATTAGATGAGCCAGCTGCCAGCTTAGATGCGCACAGCGAGCAACGCGTGATGGAAACATTGAATCAATTATCTGAGCAGCAAACCACGTTATTAGTGACCCATTTACTTGAAGAAACCATGGATTACGACCAAATTTGGGTGATGTCTAACGGGAAAATTATCCAGCGTGGTGACTACCAACAACTGAGACAGTCTGAAGGTGCCTTTGCCCAATTACTCGCTCATCGCCAAGAGGAGCTTTGAAAATGAAAGTATTACTCCCCTTCTTAGCCCTCTATCGCCGTCATTGGTTTTTGATTTCCTTAGGGATCATTCTGGCGATTGTCACGCTGCTTTCCAGTATTGGCCTTCTCACGTTATCGGGATGGTTCTTAGCCGGTGCTGCTATCGTTGGTGCGCCGGGGATCTTTTTCTTTAACTATATGCTCCCTGCGGCTGGAGTTCGTGGTGCGGCTATTTTCCGTACTGCGGGACGTTATGCCGAACGCTTAGTCAGCCACGATGCGACATTCAAAGTCTTAGCCCATCTGCGAGTTTTCGCCTTCAGTAAGGTTTTACCACTATCTCCCGGTGGGATCAGCCGTTTCCGCCAAGGGGATCTATTAAATCGACTGGTGGCGGATGTCGAGACCCTAGACCATCTTTACTTGCGCGTTCTCTCCCCGATTGTCAGTGCTTTCTTTGTCACGTTTGTCCTGATTATTGGTTTAAGCTTCCTTGACCCTCGCCTTGCATGGACGTTAGGCGGCGTCATGCTGTTCCTGCTGTTTACGATGCCATTTGTATTTTATCGTGCCGGTAAACCGATTGGACGTGAGCTTACTGAGTTACGTGGAAATTACCGCACTGTATTAACTTCCGCATTACAAGGCCAAGCCGAATTAGCCTTATTTGGCGCGACTCAACGTTTTCGTCAACACTTATCAAGCATCGAAAACTCATGGCAAGGTCGCCAGCAGCAACAAGCGGCACTGACAGGTTTATCTCAAGCCATCATTCTGTGTGCATCAGGACTTACCGCAACCTTGCTTCTATGGATGGCTGCTGAACATGTTGGCGGAAACACACAACCCGGTGCGCTGATTGCCTTATTTGTGTTCTGTGCATTAGCTTCGTTTGAGGCTTTAGGGCCTGTTGCCGTCGCATTCCAACACATGGGGCAAGTGATTGCATCGGCTACCCGCGTCTCTCAGTTAATGCATGCGAAACCGGAAGTGAACTTTGTCAATCAAGGTAATGAACTAAAATCGCTAGAAAATTTAATCATTGATAACGTCACGTTCACTTATCCAGAACAGCCTTTCGCCGTACTAAAAAATGTCACTTTGTCGATCAAACAAGGCGAGCACATCGCGTTATTAGGAAAAACGGGCTGCGGTAAATCAACTCTACTGCAATTGCTCACCCGCGCTTGGGATGTGGACAGTGGCGTGATATCGATTAATGGCCAGCCAATTCAAGCTTACAGCGAAGAAGCGCTACGTGGCGTGATGTCCGTGGTTCCTCAGCGTGTTCATGTCTTCAGTGATACCCTGCGCAACAATTTATTATTAGCCAACGAACAAGCCTCAGATGAGCAACTTTGCGATGTACTCACTCAAGTTGGCTTAGATAATTTGTTGGATAATCAGCTAAAATTAAACGCATGGATGGGTGAAGGCGGTCGTCAATTATCAGGAGGAGAGCAGCGCCGCTTAGGTATCGCTCGCGCCCTTCTGCACAATACGCCGCTGGTATTAATGGATGAGCCAACAGAAGGGTTAGATGCCCACACTGAACAGCAAATTCTCAGCCTGCTCAAGCAAAAATGTGCCGATAAAACCCTGCTGGTAATCACCCATCGTATGCAAGGTTTAGAGCAGATGGATACCATTTGTGTGATGGATAATGGCGAAATTATCGAACAAGGCTCACACTCGCAATTGTTAGCTGAGCAAGGTCGTTATTATCAATTCCGTCAACGTCATTTGGTTCAGCAAACTCGCTGAGGTGCATCATGTACCAATTAGACGATGATTCATACCTGTTCCCGCCCGTGTCTGAAGCGATGCGGGAACCTAATGGGTTACTGGCGATCGGCGGTGATTTATCATCTCGACGCTTACAAGCGGCTTACTATGATGGTATTTTCCCGTGGTTTAACCCTGGTGAAGTGCCTTTATGGTGGTCACCCGATCCGCGAGCCGTCTTGAGAGTGGGCGACTTGCATATCAGCCGTTCCATGATCAAAACATTAAAAAAATCTCCTTATCGCATTACCATAAATCATGCGTTCAAAGAGGTGATAGCGGCTTGTGCTGTACGCAAAGAAGGCACGTGGATCCTGCCCTCTGTACAAGCGGGCTATCTCGCACTACACCAAGAGGGACTCGCCCACTCTATTGAGGCGTGGCATGGTGATCAGCTGGTGGGCGGTTTGTATGGCGTGAACATGGGACACCTGTTTTGTGGGGAGTCAATGTTCAGTAGAATGAATGATGCGTCCAAATGTGCTTTTATTACATTCTATTTTCATTTTTTGCGCTATAATGGGCAACTTTTTGATTGTCAGGTACTTAACCACCACACCGCTTCACTTGGCGCGACGGAGATCTCCCGCAGGGATTTTCTGCATATTCTTTATCGGTGGCGTGACCTGCGGATTGACCCAGCATGCTGGTTACCACAGTCAATTGATTTACCTCAATCATTTGAAAAATCACCACTTTTTAAGCGATAGAAAGTGGCAATACAGTAATTTTATCCCCAACTATTTTAAAGAAAGATCGCTTTAAAATGCGACACTTCTTTACTTAGTGTGGGTTTTTGGGCATTATCTTGCCCGTAAAAAATCACGGTTATTAGACTTAGAGGATTAGATGGCCAAAGAAGATAATATTGAAATGCAGGGAACGGTTTTGGATACCCTGCCAAATACAATGTTCCGCGTTGAACTGGAAAACGGTCACGTCGTGACTGCGCACATCTCTGGTAAAATGCGTAAAAACTACATCCGCATTCTGACAGGCGACAAGGTAACTGTAGAGTTAACTCCTTACGACCTGAGCAAAGGCCGCATCATTTTCCGTAGCCGCTGATTTTCGATTTTCAGGCAAGGCCTGACAAGACCACAGGTGCCTAAGACACCTGTGGTACTAGCTATTGTCAGATTACAGCATCCTCTGGAGAGGCCTTGTGTACGCTACTGAAGCTGTATGTCAGTGTGTGACTCTTTTCATCAAGCCCGATACTCACCGAGCCGCCATTCGTTAACGAACCAAATAACAGTTCATTTGCCAATGGTTTCTTCAGGTTATCCTGAATGACACGCGCCATAGGTCGGGCACCCATTGCTTTGTCATACCCTTTCTCGCACAACCAACGACGAGCCGCTTGGCTTACTTCAATCGAAACACCCTTCTCATCCAACTGTGCTTGCAGCTCAACAATGAATTTATCCACCACTTGCGTGATGATATCCATCGACAGCGCATTAAACCAAATAATGCCATCAAGACGGTTACGGAATTCCGGTGAAAATGTCTTTTTAATTTCAGACATCGCATCCGTACTATTATCTTGCTCTGCAAAACCAATCGAGCGGCGCTGAGTTTCTTGCACCCCTGCGTTGGTGGTCATGACCACAATCACATTACGGAAGTCTGCTTTGCGACCGTTATTATCCGTTAGCGTACCGTGATCCATTACTTGCAGAAGAATGTTAAACACATCTGGGTGCGCTTTTTCAATTTCGTCCAATAGCACGACGGAATGTGGATGCTTAATGACGGCATCGGTCAGCAATCCACCTTGGTCAAAACCTACATACCCCGGAGGTGCACCAATCAGTCGACTAACCGTATGGCGTTCCATATATTCAGACATATCAAAGCGCAGCAGTTTCACATCTAACGCTTTTGCCAGTTGCACGGTGACTTCCGTTTTACCCACGCCAGTTGGCCCTGCAAACAAGAAGGAGCCGACGGGCTTATGATCTAACCCTAAGCCTGCGCGATTCATTTTAATCGCCTCAGACAGCGCCTCAATCGCTTTATCTTGTCCAAAGACTAACATCTTCAGGCGTGAGTCTAAGGTTCTCAAACGATCTTTATCGCTCGAGGAAACGGTTTTTTCTGGAATACGCGCAATACGCGCCACCACGGTTTCGATTTCAGGTACACCGATGGTTTTCTTACGTTTACTTGGCGCCACTAAACGGGTTCTTGCTCCCGCTTCATCGATAACATCAATGGCTTTATCCGGCAGATGGCGATCGGTAATGTATTTCACCGATAAATCCACCGCAGCCTGAATGGCTTTCGCGGTGTAGCGAACATCATGGTGAGACTCATATTTCGGTTTCAACCCATTAATGATACGCACGGTTTCTTCAGGGGTAGGTTCCACAATATCAATTTTTTGGAAACGTCGAGCCAACGCTCTATCTTTCTCAAAGATATTGCTGAATTCTTGATAGGTCGTGGAACCAATCACACGGATACGACCACTTGATAACAGCGGCTTAATCAAGTTTGCGGCGTCTACCTGTCCACCCGATGCCGCACCAGCACCAATAATTGTGTGAATCTCATCGATAAACAGAATGCTTTTCGGATCTTTTTCCAACATTTTCAGCAGCGCTTTAAAACGTTTTTCAAAATCACCGCGATATTTAGTGCCAGCCAACAATGAGCCGATATCCAGTGAGTAGATTGTGCAATCTTTCATCACTTCAGGCACATCATTTTGCTCAATACGCCACGCTAAACCCTCAGCAATCGCCGTTTTACCTACGCCGGATTCCCCAACCAATAGTGGGTTATTCTTACGGCGACGGCACAACACTTGAATGGTACGCTCTAATTCAGCCTGACGTCCCACCAGCGGGTCGATATTCCCTTTCTTGGCCTGTTGGTTCAGATTGGTGGTGAAGTTGTCCATATGGTCTTCTGAGACCGGCTGCTCTTCACTTGGTGGTGTATTGTTTGCGGCATCATCCTCCGATGAAGAAGAATCTTCACCTTTAATGGTACCGTGGGAAATATAATTAACCACATCGAGGCGGCTAACATCATGCTTACGTAATAAATAGGCCGCTTGGGATTCTTGTTCGCTAAAAATCGCCACTAGCACATTCGCGCCAGTCACTTCGCTGCGTCCTGATGATTGAACATGAAAAACAGCACGTTGCAGTACGCGCTGGAAACTCAAAGTCGGTTGAGTGTCTCGCGTATCATTCTCAGGCAATAGCGGCGTGGTTTGGGCGATAAAATGCTCGAGTTCTTGTCTCAAGGCAACCAAGTCGACCTTACAAGCCTCTAAAGCTTCACGCGCAGAGATATTGCTCAATAATGCCAGCAATAGGTGCTCCACAGTCATAAATTCATGGCGATTGTCTTTCGCTCTGGTAAAAGCAACATTTAGACTAAGCTCCAATTCTTGATTGAGCATAAGCACCTCCCAAAATTGATATTAAGACTCTTCAGACTTTCTCTATAGTACACAATAAAGGATATTCATGTTCCCTTGCAAAAGCATTGACTTGGGCGGCTTTAGTTTCTGCAACTTCAGCAGTATAAACACCGCAAATACCTTTACCTTGAAAATGCACATCTAACATTATCTGTGTAGCGCGTTCTTCATCAAAAGAAAAGTATTTTTGTAACACCTCAACAACAAAATCCATCGGCGTATAATCATCATTATTTAACAGTACTTTATACATCGATGGTGGTTGCAGCGTCTTTTCAACTTCATCTTTAAAAATTGTGTCAGTTTTAAATGTGCCCAGAAAATCACTCATTACTTTCGTGCTCAGTCGTATTACTCAGTGTGGAAATTCAATTTAAGCATAGCCTTTATTATCAATGATATCTATTCACTAAATAGCAATTCAATAAAGCTAAGCCATTAAAAATATTTAATCTTCATTTTGGTACTGAATTCTCAATTTATCTCAGTGTACCATGGGCTGATGACTAACTTATAGCACCTAAATTTTGTGACACACATCAAATAATTTAAAAATTCACGAAAAACGCTCATCGGATTATTTTCAGTTTATTCAAAAAGCCAAAATCCGACTCTTGACCAGATATCCCTATTCAATACAGTATAAAATGCGCGCGATTAACTTCGTATTTATACCTAGTTTGCATGTGTATTTTATTCATGCGCTTAATAATAACTTAAACTATTGATTCATAGTTATTTAAATGGCATTACCCCTTAGTTTTATGTCATTTTCAACTATCATTTAACCTCTTGATTTAACGATATTCTTTAAATGGTTTTGGGGAAGTCGTTTTCTTAGCCATAAGATAAATTTCACCTTATTTCTTGACCTCCATTAATATTTTACTGTATATAATCACAGTTATTATTTAACTGTTTTTATATACAGTATTTTATGTAAGGAGAATGTACGATGGTTACTATTAAAGTTCGCTTCGCTGCAAGTATGAAAGGCAAGTTACCTATGGGGACTTTCGACGCATTGAGAAATGAGATCACAAAAAGATTGAGTCCCAAATATCCCGATTTAAACATCGATATCAACTGGGGTTCTCAAGCTAATGTATCTATTGATGGTCTTGGAAAGAACGAAAAGAAAACCTACATCGAAGAAACACTGGAAGAAATATGGAATGATGGGGATTGGATGCCTGAAATGAAAGAAACTGAGGAAGTGGAGTATTTCGATAAATGATCAGATTGCGCCAACCACTCGAGCTGGCGCTATTTAGTCTATATTTATTTTAATTACAGAACAGATTTCGATATTTACTTGTTTACAGCATAGCTGCCTAGAGTCAAAGTCCCTTGACCAATTGCAAAGCCAACTATCTAGCTCATCAAGTGAATATTCTTTAGTTGCCAAGCCTCGGGCCATTTCTACCACTTCGTCTTCTGGGGCCGTTAATTCATAGCCATTGAGCAATAAAAAAATATACCCCGACATCATGGCTGTTCGTTTGTTTGCATTGGCAAAGGGGTGATTTTGAATCAAACTTTCAATTAACACAGAAGCCAGAACAAACATATCATCTGTTTGCTGATAGTATTTGACTTGGCTTGGTCTTGATTGGGAGGAGCTAAGGTTGTTGAAATTCAATACTTCTATTGGCTCATTGGGAGTTTGTAGCTCTATCAGTTTTCTATTGATATTTATTAAGTCATCAATAGATAAATAGTTAATACCTTCAACAAACTCCCCTGTGATATTCAACACTCACTATACCTTAGCTAATTTTTCCATGGCTTTTTCATAGCGAGCGAAACCAAAGTCAAAGGCATTATTGACTTGATTACCATGATTTCCTTGCTCGCTCATAGCAGCTTTTGGTGCTGCAATTTTACTTTTGTCACGAGCAGGTATATTTAAGCGACTAGGCTTTTGCAGTGCGTGACCCATATTAACCTCGTTATAAACCAATGAGTTATAATTTACATCTAGGTATACGATGCGTATTACCTCTGGTTATAATGTAAGTTAAGTTACATTAAGTCAACAGTTTTGCTTGTATTTTACATTGACGCTCGTATAATTCGCGCCCCGCGAGATTGACACGACCTGAACATATCTGCAACTGAAAATTAGTTAGATAGAACCGGTGATGCTTCGCAAGAGCAAATCATAAAAAGAGTTAGTGACTACTTGATCCAAGCCCTAAAGAATAAATATATGATTGCGCTAACTACTCGAGCTGGCGCACCTTAGTTATTACTCTTCTAGTTTGCTTGCTTGTTCTTGTTTGGATTCTTCCTCTAATCTCTCCGCTTCATCACGCGCAGCTTTTTCAGCCTCTTCTTTCACTACCCGTTCAGCTTCAATTTTCGCTAATTGCTCTGCTTCAGCTAGCTTCTGATTGTAGATAGAATCACTTGGCATATTCACACGAACATCAATCCAGTGACCATTGGGGATGTCGCAATAGTCATAGTCTTCGCGCTCAACGTTATTCTCATCGAGAAACTCTGGATAAGTCATTAGTCGCTGGGCTTCGAGTCGAGGATGAAGAGTGTGCTTTCTATAGCGGGTTTCAATGATGATGTCACCATCTGATAACACGTCAAAATCAGCCCAGACTAATGGTAAATTGTTAATCCCATTCGGTACCACTAAGCCTCCGTGAATCCCGCCCCATGATGCGTCGGAGTTCATACCGAGGGTGCCTTTAAGTTTATAGCGCCCAGTGCCGATTTTTTCGAGCTCTACACCTTCTGATTCATCGTTAAGTTCGATATGGTCTGCGAAGACTTTAATGATTGGGGATGCTGATTTTATGTTTCCGTTGCTATCTTTGGTAGTATTTTTATCTGTTAATGCGTTCCATTCTTTAGTGTACTTTATTCTCTTATTTGTAGGGCTAGAAGGCCCCAAATCTACTCCTGCACGACCTTTAACCCCTGTGTCGTGGATTATCAGCTGTGTTCTAGCATCTGATCCCGATGCATCAAACCACCCGTTAACAGTCAAAACGGATGCAAATCTCCAGTTATTTCCGTTTGGCAGATTTGCATCCGCCGAGGTTGTTATTGACGCGGTAACGCCTATCGGGAATTGATCAGCATAGTCAAGGTCTAAACCACCCGCTGACATTTTATCTTTTCTTGCTTCATAATTTCCATATACAGGGATGCCGCCGTTGCCAGCAAAAAAGGCGTATTTGGATACGCTGGCGTCTAAGTCGTTTGATTGCAGCACTGTTCCTGTGGCGTTTGGTAGTGTATGTATATACCAAGTACCTCCGTTAATACGGTGTTCTATACGTGGTCCGCTATTTATGGGGTTCAACTGTAATGCGCTATCTTGCGGCGTTTTAGCTGTTAATTGAGATGCAGTAATGACTGAATCTGCATCTATCCTTCCTTTTACCGCTCCACCAGTCTTATCAAATTTCCCATCAATCATCTTTTTCAGTGCAATGATGCTTTCGAGTTTTACTGTTTCCCCCGTTGGGGTTTTGACTTCAACAATGCCGTCCTGTGTTAGCCATGTGTCCATGTTGCGGAGAAAGTATTCAATATACAATTGATTGGCTGCTATTTTACGAACGCCATCGCTCATGCTGTCCAGAACGAATGTCGCAATCTGATACTTTGCTGCTGAAGCTGCAACCGGTACCGGGTAAGTGAGGTTAATCTCTGTATCTGAATTCACAGACAACACGGTGTTCATGAATACAGTGTTATTGATGAGATAGGAGATTGGACAGCCTTCGGAGATACCCGCCAAATTATCTTTCCAGCGCGTTCCGGTACCTTTTATTTTTGTTTGTCCCGCTGTGGTTGTGATTGTGCCTGTTTGATAAATCATATTAACTCCAAAATTTGGACGCAAAAAAACCGCAATTAAGCGGCTTGTTGTATTAGTCTTACTACGTATCACTGCACAATAACTTCATCTGTATAAGGGAATACAATTACTCGGGCTCGCATAATAAAACGAGTCACTTCTCCGCCTTGGTGCGGAATGCTTATTCCTATACTCGATGTTCCTTCTCCGGCAGGTATTTCAACAACAAACTCATTTGTAGCATAAAAATCACTTGGGTTTTCTCCATTTGAAAGCCCATAAGAGAATGCATTGGTTGGGTTTTCACCATCAACATAGATTGTGCAAAAACCTTTCGCACCAGCTGCAGTAGTTAAAAAACCCGGAGCACGATAAGCTATCGCAGCCCTATTTGGGGTCTCCATCCCCCTGTATGACGGGATTTTCTCTGTCGGATTTAACGCCCCCTGCACCCACACATAACACGATTTAGTACGACGTTTAACTTTAAACAACTCGACAACACCTGAGCCTTGCCAGCTCTTATTGATATAGATATCCTTTGTCACAGATACAATGTTTCCTTTCAAGTTCTCGACGTACACAGTACCTTTAAAGTCCCCATCTGCACCGTCAATTTTCCCTCTGAAAATGGCATTATTGAACTCAGTGTCACCGCCTTTAGATATTTTCCAGCCTTTCTTGCCAGCTTCGTAATCATTGGACTGAATAATGTTGCCGATTTTTGCGTTTGTGATGGCACCGTCCTTGATTTTTGCAGTGTCTATTGATGCGTCGGCGATAAAAGCTTCTTTAACAAAGAGTTGTCCATTTTTCATATACATGAACATCTCCATATTTCCACTCGTAGGATTGTAGAAAGCAAAGTTATTCGCATTGAAACCGATAAATGACTCAATTTTACCGTTTTTCAGTTCAGCGCTAATCACCATACCTGCTGCGTTGTACTTCTTATCATCAACAACAATCGTGATATTCGTACTGTGCATTGCATAGCCTGCTCCCTGTTCGAACTCAGCTTTCATTTTGGTATTGATTAACGCTTCCTGCTCATCAAATTTAACTTGCAGTTGAGTTTGAGATTCTGCAAATGCCGAGTCCAGTTTTGCAATCGCCTTGCCTTGTTCAACAACCCCCGCCTTAACGTCATTAATCGATGCGCTTATCTCTGTCACAGATTGAGAAAATGCACTATCTAACGTAGAAATCGCTTGGTCTAATCTCTTGATTTCAGATTGAACCCCGTTAATTGAAGCGGTGACAGTCGTGTACTTCTCTGCCCACGCTTTCTCACTGTCTGCGTACACACGCTTCAATTCTTTAACTTCGGCTCTAGACTCTCCGTGAAGAACAAGCAAACTCTCTTGAAGTTCATAGGTCGCTGCACTACTAATTAATACAGCTTCATTTAGCCATTCGAGCTTTTTATCTAATTGTTTTCCTGCCTCAGTTGTCATGAATTCATTATCTAGCATCTCAATGATTTCATCTGTTTTGGTTTCCGGTGCACCGCTCGCCTCAACGAATTGCGATTTACCAACAGGGTTAACGCTTCTGACATACACGTAATAAATTTGGCCCGCTTTCAGATTACGTCCCTGAATAACCCACATGGTGCCATTACCCAAGTATTCAGCCAGTTGCTCAACATCATTAATATTGGCTATACGCTTAACCGAGAACCAGAATTCATACTGCAGACGTAAAGCATTCTGCCCACCAACATACGGGATCACCCCTAAACTAAAGAACCCCGGATTTACTTCAATATGTGACGGTGGTGGCGGTGGGTTAATGTCAAATGATACCGTTGACTGGTCACCCTTTTGCCCATCTTTATTTTGTGGAGATACTGACAATAAATAGTTACCTTGCGGTAAATTGCCAATTCTATATCGATTTTCTTGTGTTTTAGCGGTACCGACAATGCGACCGGCTTGAGTTAGTTTTAGAATGAAATCAACACCACGAACTGCCGTTGTTGTCGTCCAGTTTGCTTCCACTTGCCAACTATCATTATCAGGACTCACTTCAACAGATAAGTTTTCTACCGGTGGAATATAACCGCCTAGCGGGGTGTCGGGTAACGGCTCGAACGTGACGCCCAGATCAACGATGGACTCTTTTTCTGGTACATGCTGAACAGCAATAACTCCATAGCTTCCATCGCCTTTATCCGTGATTGTTATTGCTCTAAACAGCCGTCTTGCTAGCACGGATTGCCCTAACGACCAGACAGTCCCATGTCTTACTCCATTTGGAAGAGATTCAACCTTAATCTGATTACTTGATGGATAGCTGACTGCCTTTACTCGCTCTGGCTTTCCGGCTCCGTTGATTACCGAGATCATAGTGATCCCCGTTTTTGGCGGTTCAATATCACGGTCAAGGGTTAATATTTTTTGCACAGTATCGACCTGCAATAAGCGGCCACCAATCTGCTCACCAACCCAGTCATTGTCCATGACTTCAATAATGTCACCGGGTGTATGCCTTAAACCTTCAGCGCCTACATCGAATTCAACCGTTTGAGTTTCTAATTTTTCAGTGAGCAGGATCCACAACCCATGACGTCTAGCTTGCCCTCGACTAGTGCAGCCAAAGGCATCAACTCTTAGTACATTGGGACCAAATTGAGCGACCAAACCGTCATCGGAAACTTGTTCAATACTCGTTTTCCAACCATTTTCAGGGTCAATGAATCGCACCTCAATGATAGTATGCCTAGCTTTTAATGGACTAAAACTATAGTTAAATCGCCCATTCACAACGTTAGCATTCGTGTATGGCCAGACAATATCACTAGGTCTATCTTGAACAAAAGTAAGCTGCTGACCATTCCACACAGGCATAATACGCATCATTGAGCATAAGTCGCTCATATAGTCATAGGCTTTACGAATATCAGTAAGATAGGCATTGCACGTCATTCGTGGCTCTTTGTCACCAAACCCATTCGGTACTAATTGATCGCAATACTGCCCAATCATATAGAGCGCAAACTTATCAACTTCCGAAATTTTCAGGCGCTTCCCAAGACCAAAACGTTCGTTGGTAAGTAGGCTATACAATACCCATGCAGGGTTATTCGTGTACGCAGGTTTAAACGAGCCACTCCAAATTCCCTTGTAAGTACGTGTTTCAGGATCGTAGTTATCTGGAACCTGAATGATTAACCCTTTTACAAGATAATTTCGGCTAGGATATTGGTTGCCAAATTGCTCACTTTCAAATGTTAGTCCAGCAACAGCCGACCCCGGATACGTTTGGGTGATATCAGTGATTTCAGTATAACTTGACCAAATAGTATTGTTTTGTAGCTTATCGCTAGTGCTATCCGCTGTTAAACGAACCATTCGGATACTAAATGGTGGTGGCGGTAGATTATCAAGCACCACAGCCATCAAGTACGGCGAATTGCTCCGCTTACCGCGGATAGTCACATTCTTCTCTGTTACCCAAGAGCCACTACGTTGGATTTGAATTTGCAGATCAACCGATGTCCCAACGCGGTCACCATTATCTTTAACTTCAACTAAAGCTTGTGTTCCGAAGGTCAAGCGAAGGCGATCAATGTTACGTGAGGTAATTGTTCGTGTTACCGGGGTGCTTTTCTTCACTTCAACGCTAACAGGCGTTTCACTGGATGAAGATGAAAAACCATCTAACGCAGGCTGTTCCAGCGTTCCAGAAACCCATTGAGCCGTCATGCCGTTGACATTACTGTTACCCGATGAATCAATGACAGGGGTGTTGTTTAAGTAAACCCCTTTGAGATCACCTATAGGCCCTTCAATTGGCCCTTCGCTAACTAAATCAATAATGGACAGTTTTTGTCTTGATGTTAAGTCATTTGGTGCTTCATACGGCGTATGTTGCTTACCACCATTTTTACCCATGATTACGTCTCCCCACTACCACCGTGTTTACCTACATCAATATCTTTTGCATCGCCGTCATCCATAATTTCAACAGCCTGAGAGATAACCCGAGAGCCGCACATAATCTCACCGTATGCCACCGGAACAGGCATCCCTTGTGCTACTGAGTTTTCTAAGTTGCTGAAATAGGTGTTTCCTTTTTCTTCTTCCGATCGGGATAAATTAGGCGACTTGGGCATCGGCGTTAGCATTTGAGCTACTCCACCAATCATCATCGCGGCACCAGCCAGCATCATCGATGCACCAAAGCTCCAACCCGCAGGGTTCCACCATCCCACCGCAAGAACAGCGGCGCCGGCAATAAACTGAAAAACACCACCATCTTTTGCTCCCTCAATGCGAGGAACGATGTGAATAACGGCATTTGGCATTAATGGCTCATGAATACGTTGATGGAGTTCATCTGGTGAAACATCAGATCCACTGATACGGATGTGGTACCAACCTTCACTGAAGTGTTTTTTTAGATTGGGAATTTGTAGAAATAAGGCGTGTAAACCTTGTACTGCAGTATGAATATTTAAATCGAAGCGGCGTCCAAATCGTTGGAGATCCCCGTAAAATCGGACGGTGACCATTTGCGGTAACGCCAAATCGAATGCGTCATTTTTTGCCATCTTTCGTTATAGACCTCTCGCTTACTAAGTTGATTAGGGACATGATGCAAAATAGTTTGATCACCAAGATAAATGGCGGCGTGATTTGCTCGTGAACTGGCATAGCAACACAGAATAATATCTCCTGATTGAATATCCCTTTTCACTTGTTTGAAGCCATTATTTGTTAGGTTATCAAGGTACAAATCTTTACCTTGTCGCCACCAATTATCCTCTCTAACAAAATCAGGAAGTAAATGACCCGCTAAAAGATAAGCATCACGAAACAACCCATAACAGTCAGTGATTCCATGCTTAAAATCACGTCCTAGTAATAATGGAACAGCGTCAAACTTAATGATTTTTTCATCACAAACTAACCACCAACTCAATGCTGTTTTTAATTGATGCGCTCTGTCAGAAGCGCTAAGGAATGGCTTGCCATTTGGATGACTATGAACAATGGCTACAACCTCACCACGCTGGCTAGCTTGAATATAGTCTTCAGCAGAGATTGAGAAATAATTTTCAGGATCCGCGTGTTGATTTACACAAGGAAGATACATTTCCATTTCATCGATACGAATAATCAAACCGCACGATTCCTGTGGCGCCATGCTTTTTGCATGCTCCAGAATGTCATGTTCTATCATGGTATTCCTTACTGGCTTAGGCGGGATGAAGACAAGAAGCAGCCAATTCTGTCAGTGTTGTTTCTAAGTTTGCAATCTGATAGCCGTTTACCACATTTATCTTTGCTAGGATCCTTGGTTGGATTTCCTAACTCGTCGGCAACCGGCTCACCTGCGTAACCGCACTCTTTAGAGCGATAACTCCACGGGCAAACATCGGATAAAATCACGCGAGCTGGAACAGTGGCGCCATCCGTCTCACTGGGAGCGGCAAGTTCAAACGTTGCTGTTTCAGAATTTAAACTCGTCAGTTGTTCAATGACCCAGCGAGAAACAACCTCTTGAGATGGGTCGGCATTCTCGTTGCCACCAGAGAAATTGATTTCATCTAAAAATCGTGCGCGAACTTTTCTGCGGATAACATTGCCACCAGCCCCAGAATTCAATCGGCTAGCAATACCCGTCACTAGCCCAAACAAATTGGAAATAGTAATGCTTGGCCGACTTGATGGCCCTTTCCCGTTAAATGAGAAACCTTCACCAAAAATTGGGTAAGGATCATATTCAAGCCCTTGCCAAACAATGGGTTTTAGTAATTCATTGGCGCCATTGTGAAAGCGGTACCGCGCTCCGCCAATGTTGGTTAGGTCAATTTCATAGAGTTCGATCTCTGCATCACTTTCAAGTTCGGTAATAGAGATCAGCAGCTCAGGAGGAATGTTTTGCATTATTGCTCCCATAAAAAAACCAGCCGAAGCTGGTTTCCCGAATTGTTTTTAAGAGTTAATTCGCTATTGAGTCAAATATTTTACGAATAAATTCATCTCTGATATTTTCTGGAAGCTTAGATGACAACTGATATATCTCATCGTTATACTTTAGCTTCAGCATTGTGCCACTAGTTTTAGGGTTGTTCTTTTTTAATTCAAATATTAATTTTTTAATCGCGTATTCATTGATAACTTTAATTCCATTTTTTATGCCAACTAATTCTTTCGGGTCATAGTTGGAGAGTGTAAATGAATAATCAATCACTGACGGTTGTATTTTTCTTTTTTCTAAATAACTCTTGCAGTGCTTACATTTTATAGCGTCAGGTCTAATATCCTCGGCGCAATACGGACACTTTGCTAATTCTTGAGAGTTTTTACTAAAAATTACAACCAGTAAGCCGCACATAATAATAAAGCAACTTATTAATATAAAATTCTGCCTATCAGACATTAGTCCAATATTATTAACACTATTCCCATATCCAGTTGCAACAGATACATCCATTGAAAATGACGCTATAGCAGCAATAGAACCAATAATTAGTAGGGCAATACCTAGTGCTTTCATAACAACCCCTGACAAATATAGTTGTTATTATCTTAGCTAAATAAAGATAAATGAAAAGCTATTCCGCTGAATTATACAACCTCCTCAAATTCAGCACTTACTGACGTTCGTAAGTTGCCTGAGTCTGATGACCATTTTTTACAAACGACTTTAATGGCTTGCTTTGATTTTTCTGATTGAAATAAAAAGGAAGTAACTCCACCATGTTTAGCTAAAAAATCCAACACCTGATCTGCAACGTTAGGTTTCAACGATAGTGTGATATTGAATTTTTTTAGCTGGTGATTCATTCCGTCTGGTTGACGCTGTTCATACCCATCACCAAAGCGGACTGCTTTTATCCTTGGGGTGAAATCTGTTTTCATCCCCGGCTTTATTGGCCAATTGAATATTTCCATCATCCCCTCAGTAATTTTATAAAAATTAAATATAATAACGCCTCCAATTTGGAGGCATTATCTAATTGCTAGGATTGATTATTAAAACGATCCACCGTCACGACGCTGAGTTCTCATGTAATCCTCGGCACCTTTTTTAGCAACGTCATAGACCATTTTAAGAGCTTGCGGTCCAATCTCTCCATTACTACCATCATTTTGAATAGTGATATGATTAGTTTGGTAAAAGCCACCAGCATTTTTATTGGAATTTGCAGCTACAACACCTAGTTTTCCGTCAATACCACGCCTAAGTGGTAAAATCGCCTCTGGCCCTGCTTCGCCCATTAGTCCAGCACCACGAGCAAATGGGAAAAGTGTTGGTTTTGATACAATTTGCCCACTGTATGCACTTAGCCCAGGAGTGTTATAGACCCCACCATTAGCATTAGCAACAACTGATCCGCCACCAAAACCAAACGCCTCAAACCCCTTAACAATAGACATTTTCAACGCGATCTCAGTCAACATTTTTAATATTGATCTAGTAAAATCTCTAAAACTAGCCTCTCCGCCAGTTAACGTTTCAGCCAATTGTGAGCTAAAGCCATTTAATGTCGCTGAAGTAACACTTTGAATTTGAGCATTTGCATCGAGCGCTGAGTCCCTATAGTCGCCCCACGCTGTTTTCATGCCAGCAAACCAGTCTTGACGGGCTGCATCTTCTTGCTTGAATGTTTCCATTTTTGAAGCCTGAACTTGTGCCCACTGAGGTTCTCCGCCATAGGTAGATCTTAGTTGCTCAATCTCCAAAGCTCTTTGAAGCTCACGTGATGATAAGCCCAATGACTCAGTAATGGCCCTTTGCCTTGCTTCCTGCTGCTTGGCATATTTATCAGCTTGGTCGCTAAGTTTATTAAGATGCTCTTGGCGTGATACCTGGTCGCCAACTTCTGCGAGTGCCTTTTTATTTGCAAGGATACTTCCTTTGTTTTTTAGCAAAGATTGCTCATCAAGAGATAATTTCCTTTTTTTACTCGCTTCCTCTAGAACACTAAATTTAGCCTGCTCTAGTTGAAAGTTTTTCCGTTGTTGGCTGATAAAATCCGTTGCACTAGCATGTTGCTGGAGAAGTTTCAGCTGAGCTTGAAGTGATGTTAGTTCAGCCTGTGAGGACTCATCTTTCCTTATACCAAGATCAGGCTTATAGGCTTTGCCTTTGGGTGTTTTACGGTCTAATTCCTTTTGGTACCGCTCCTTTTCTCGCTTAATGGCTTCATCTTTTGCAGATTGAGAGGCGTATTCATCATTCCTGATTCTTCTCAACTCACTTTGGTGCTTTTCTTCTGTTGTCTCATATTTCTTTTTTAATGCTAAGTCTGCCTCAAGTTGCTTTTTCATTTTCTCATTAAATTCAGTAATAGCATTTGTCCCTGATTTAAATGACTCCTCATTAGCAACTTGATTTTGCAACGTTTTAATTTCTGAAGTTAGATTTTTAACTAAAGTCTTGTTCGACTCTAAATTTCTCGTGGCATTCTGATTTAAAAAAGACTCAGTGGTTCTTCCAATACCATAACCAGTTGAATCAGGTACGCTACCTTTTTCAGCTAGTTCTAGTTCTTTTTTAAGAGCAATCAATTGCTTAACTTTTGCATCTAATTTCTCTTGTACAGAAACAGAACGACCTACATTAAGCATCTGATTCCAAGCATTTTGAGCAGCTTCCCCCACCCATTTCCATGCAGTTTCAAGCGTACCTAAATTTTCACTTATTTGCTTGCTTCGTTCATTCATTGCAGTAGAAAAAAGCTCCCACGCCAGCTTGGTTGACTCTGTTTTCCTACCCTGCTCTTCAAGAGTTGCTATTTGCTCCAGCTGTGTTGCCGTCAGAAAATGCATAGATTTATCGAGTTCCATCACCGCCTGAACTGGCTGATCTTTAAGTCGCTGAAACTGCTTAATTGTCTCATCGACTGATTGTCCAGTAGCTTTTTCCATCTTGGCTGCAACGCTGGCCACCATATCAACTTGAGCGCCAGTAAATGAACCAGAACCAACAACTTGAGCCAAAGCATCAGCCATTTTGTACTGAGTAATTCCCTCACCAGATAACGATTTAGCCAGATCGTTTAACTGCCCCTTGGTTTTTGCTGCGTAGTTGCCAGTTAAAATCAACTGTTTATTGTATTCACTAAGCTCTTTCGAGCCCTGATAAGCAGCAACACCAAGCGCAGCAATAGCTCCAGCACCCCCTACCATTGCCAATTTCCACGGGGTGATCAAAGAGGTAATTGCTTTTAAAGAATTACCGAATCCACCAAACGAGTCCTTTATTTGTCCACCTTGCTGAACTGCCACTAGCCATGGCGGCATACCCGAGGCGAGCGACGTCACAATATCAGTCATTTGCATCGGCAGCTGTCGCATTGCTTGGCGGTACTGCCCAGAGGTTAAAGTAACCCCCTTCATGACGCGATTTTGAGTTTCTAACTTGCGAATATAAACATCTGCTGCGCTCGACACACCAAGTTGAGCCGCTTGAATGCGCAGCATTTCAGTACGAGATAGATTTTGCTGAGTAACTTGCTCTTTAAGTTTGTTAATGAATCGCTGCTTTTGCTGCGTTGCTGATATCTCTGCGCGCTCAAGCGATTTTGCCGCACCGACAGCTTGAGAGGTTAATGCTTGGTAATCTTTGACGTGTAATAGTCCTTGTTGCATGTCTTGGTTCATGCGACGGCGCACTTCATTAAGACCCTCAAGCCCCTTCCCGTATTTTTGAACAGCATCAAGTTGGGTATAGTATTGCTCAGCCAGAATTTCTTGGTTACGTGCAGACCCCGCTCTTTTGGTCTCTGCCTGCATAATTTGTTGAATTTTCTGATGTGTTTCGTCCATTTCCTTTTGAGCCAAGCGTCGCATGGCTGACTCTTTTTGTTCCGCAGAAATAGACTCTTTTTCAAACTGTTTTAACTGGGACCGCGAGCGCTGAAGGGCGGCTTCTGCCTTAGCTGATTGTCTTTCAATGAAATCTTGCTGGCGCTTAATTGATGCTTGCTCGCGACGCTCTTGTTCAGTCAATTGCCTTTCGACTCGACCTGCTTTTTCAAGAAACTCCGTCGTATTAGCGCCAATTTTAATCTCAAGATCCGCGATTTGGCTGCTCATATCTTACCCCTCCCGTAATTCCCTCGCTGACTGATTGAATAACGTCATCTGGCATATCCTCATCATTAGGTTCTATGTCAGTTAGCAGCATGAAATCGGTTATTTCAGTTTTTGCACCGCACATGGCTGAATAAACGGAACCATGCAAAGCAGCAAACTCAACATCAATCAATTGCGGCATAAATGGCGTTCGACTAAAATGATCAACCCAATCGTTATATTCAGTTGCACTCATTTCACTGAGCATTCTGCGCCAATCAGGTCGACCAAACTCACGCGCAAGGCGCAAGGCAAACGTGCGCTCACGGCTGGCTATTTTCCCATTGAATCTTGTTCATTAGTCTCTTCACCTTCGGCGGAAGATTCTTGGGCATCGCCTTTCATTCCACTGATTTCAGAAATAACAGAAACTGCCTCTTCCAGTGCCGATGAACTCCACGTTAAGGCAACCTCTTCATATACCTCTTCAACCTCTCGATCTCGGTCGCTATGCCACAGGGAACGGGAAACTAACCAAACATTACTTTCTGCAATTTGGCGCATTGATTTTGCTGCAAATTCAATGCCTTCCAGATTGCTAGACTCTTTTTCCTTTAATGCTAAAAAATCAAAATAATCTGCACGTTGTAATGCTGACAGTTCGTGCAAAACAACTGATTCACCGCTAATTTGTACTTCTTTTTTCTTTAAAAACATATTGATACCCTTTGGTTGAAAATAAAAAAGGTCGCTAAGCGACCTATTCATCTACAAATAATAATTTTGGTTGTGTGAGTGAAAGGATTTGTTCGTACTCCAATTGCAATACCTTCTTCTCTTTCTTTCGCCCATTCATTAACTGGCTGCCAAGTCGACCTTTTAATTCTGACTTAGCCACTTTTAACGCGTGACGATGTTGAGCCTCTTCACCTAAATCTTTCCAGCGACTAATTTGCTCTGCCATCCAGTTAAATGCTTCGATGTATTTAACCTTAATTAAGGTAGCCATTTTCCCCGTGAATCCCATGACAACCAAAATGTAACCATCTTTTGTTAATTTAAACATTGGCTGAACGTCGCCATTTTTATCAATAAAATCAATCTCCTCAAAATTGAGGTGGGCGAAATCATCAGGGCACTCATCTCTGACCTGTCTAATTTTCCGCAAAACGTTGTCATGTCGCTTGCCAAAATAATCAGCAATCTTTTTACTAGTTGTGAATATTTGCCCATCGGATGCCATAACCATCTTTTGGAAATTAAATTCGGGAATAACTACCGTATTATTCATGGTGCTTACCTTATTTAGTAATGAACCCTTGCCGAAATAGGAAACCAGCCCATCGAAGCGACACCAGCTATAACTGATCCCCTCAAAGGCTCATTACCTAAATATTGGCTCGATGTATTACGTACGAATGTGCTTTCGGTGCACGGGAGAGAAAATAAAAAAAAGCCACATCAAGTGTGGCCATATGATTGATCTGGCGAGTTAGCCTTTAGGCTGAGCGACTATTTTACCTTCTGGCTTTGGTGGTATTTCTTCCGCCAATGTTGGGCGTCCCGTATTTTTAATTTTTACCGTTCGCGTAATTGTTTCTTTGATCGGAATGGTTTTACCGAGTCCACTCACCCACCCTTTGAACAAATCAACCGTTCCGTTTGGATAAGCGATTTTGTAGAAACGTGAAGCACCGCTGTCAAACCATTTTACAAGGTCTTTTTGTCCCTCTTCTCCGGGCTTCCACGCTAGCGTAATGCTCGCCTCACCGGAGGATTTCTCCCCCTGAGTCGTATTTTCCCAATCACCATTAGGGTCATCAAGGTAGCTATCATCCTCACTGGCCGCAGTGATCTCCCCCGGTTGTAGTTCCTTGACTTTACCGAGGCGAGTAAAGCCAGTCTCACTTAATGGATCCGTAATTTGTTCTTCTTCCCCTGTGTAAATCCACAAGGTAGTCCCTGCGCCTTTAACTGGCGCCAGTGGATTAGGTACCGTTGGCATAGTTCTGTTCCTTACATTTCATATTTAATTTGATAAGAAAGGTCGACAGAGGCCCACAACGACATTTCATCATCGCGGTCATAGTCATAGCCTTTCGGTGTCATATCAGTAATCACTTCCCCTAAATCAGTCATATCAGCAACCGCTGGATATAATTTTTCCTCGACCCACTTATCTAACGTGGCATCGGGTACGGATGATTTAAGGAAAAGTTCGAGGTGGAGAATGGCTGTCCATTGATTGGAATCCAGATAATAAGGATCCGGTCTTGGCTCTGTAAGATAAACAGCAATGACAGGCAGTTCTGATTCATCAAAATGAGTTGGCCGACCATCATACGTTTTGATATTCGGAAAGCGCTCATTTAAGTGCTGTATGACTGTATTGCGAATTCGAGTGTGAACAATCACTATCCCTCCTTAAAGTACAGCCTTAACTGATTATTTAATGCATAGCGCACTTCTTTATCGATATCCGATTCTCGAACATTAATAGCGTGTTCCTCAAAAGCCTCAGTCAGTGGTTTTGAGACAGGGATTTTCACCACTTCAATAGGATATCGACTCTTACCAACACGCTGCATTACATGCCAGCGGCCATTGTTGAGTTGCTGAATAAACGCATTATGAAACGTGAATTTCCCCACTTTTAAAGTGCTACCCATTCGATGACCTGAATTCCTGCTTCTCGATAATTGAACTCGTGCGGTACCGAGTACGATAGCAGGGAGATTCCCTCGGTTAACAGTAACGCGGGCTTTTGGGGTTCCATGTTTTGAACTCGCCTTACTGAACTTAACGCGCTTACGGATAATTTTTTGCTGGATTCGCACTTCTTTAGAAACCTGCTTGACGCTACGGCTTATCGCTCTTGCAGCAACCCGGTTAATCGCTTGTGCGGTCGCAATGGGCGTGACCTTATCAACAATGACATTTAGATTACGAATTGCGTCATCAATCCCCTTCATCGTCAACAACCTCCAGAAAAAGCATCCACTTGCCATTAAATCGCTGTCGGCGAGTGGCTGTGTAATGGATCCCATCAGCAATAACGCGGTCATTCTTTCCGGGCTTAAATGAATCAGAAAAAATGACATAGGAAATCCCATCACCCGTAACCGGACCAAATTCAGGTAGAAAATGAGAATCCACCCCAATATGTTCCGTGCCGTTAATAGAAATAGGCTTCCCCATCCGCTTTGCTGTGAGTGCGTCCATTCGATCCGTTAATCGCTCAAACGCACTCATGGATTAACCACCAGCGGCAGCTGCTGCTGGGAAAATGTTAAGCTTCACCGCGACCATTTCATCACCCGCTTCCGCAGCTGACCATGTTACGCCTACCGCAGCACCACCCTTATCCGCAACAATGCCTTTTTCAGCGGTTACAGCTTGACCAGTCGTCAATGCCACACCCGCTTTTTTAGGAAGTAAATAAACCCCCTCGGCAAAACCATCACCGATTTCACCAGGAGCAATGTTTGTCGCCGCGACGCAAGCCAAAACGCCAACCATCACAAGAGATCCACTTAGAATGCTATCTTTCGCTGAGGTATTAATAATCTCAACAGTCAAACCCTGTTGCTGGTAATTCTTAGCCATAATGTCTCCTACCGGCTCCGAAAAGCCGGATTTTAGGTATAAAAAAAGCCCGTCAGGGCAATATGATTAATTTAACAATTAGAATTAAGCTTCAACACGAAGCAAGCCGCGGTAATCAATAGGCGCAACACCCGCATCAATGCGAACTTTTGTGGTTACGCCATCAGAAGTAAACCCTTCTTGTTGGTCAATATAAGGAACATCAACACCATTTAAATAAGCGACTTCAATAGTGTCAGTGCCTTTTGCTGAGGTCATATACCATGTGGTATCGCTATTAGCATCTAAGCGTGGTTCAGTAATGATTTCGGCAATATTACGAATAGGGTTGATGATGTTGGCATTCACGTCTGCGCCTTTTACGCTACCAGAGCCAACAACCTGAATCGCTGCGATTTCTAATGCTGTTGGCACAAGCATAAATGCAGGGCGAATATTTAACGCTCGCTCGCCTTCTTTTTGCTTGCGCATGGCTGTTCGACCATTGGCAATAGTGTCAACGTCCATACCGCCTTTAATACTGTTGCCATGATCTGCACCAAAGAGTGGCTTACTGTCAGATTGCATTTTTCCATTTTTCGTCAGAATAACGTAAACCAAATCGCCAATGGTGGCTTTAGCAGCACGCCCTAACTTCATTGGGATATCGGTTAGCATTGACATGTCATCGTTGATGATGGCTTGTCGCGAAATACTAAAAAGCTCCCCGTAGGTAGCAAGTGCAATCGTCTCTTTTTTGTCGCTCGTGGTGACATATTTATACTCTGCCCCTTCACGAACTTCACGAATCGAATTAAAGCCCCCCATGCCGACACGAGTTGCAGTTTTAAAATCGCTGAGTTGCCCTTTCTTCGTCCATAGATCAAACGTTTCCTCAGCCTCATCCCAGCCCTGTAAAATAGATTTGTTGGCAACATCCAGTAAAATATTACCAAAATCAGAGGTGGTGTGAGTAAACGCCATTGCGATCATCTGCATTGGGTTATAGCTTGCAACACCCACGCCGCGATCAGCCAGTGACATACGGGCTAATTCGCGGAGTGTCATGCAGTTATATGGGTTGTCAGCATGAACTTCATCATAGCCAGCACGTGCCATTAATGACGCCCGGACACTGTCACCGACGATGTTCCCGTTATTTGCAAAAATGTGAGCGCCGTAATCGTTTTTATTGGTCGGTGTAGCTTCCTGACCTAGTTTGTTAAGCAGCTTCTCCCTTGCATTCTCAACGGAGCAGTTCACATCAAGCAAGCATTCCATCATCGTGTCATTGTGCTTGCCACCAAACATCGCAAAAAGGTCTTTGATACCGTTCATACGAGCTTGCTGATTCTGGCGCGCTTGAGCCTGAATACCTTCAGTATCCGGTTGTGGAGCATTCACTGTATTCTGAGACTGTGGCGCCGGCTCATTGACGGGATTAGTTGTGTTACGTGGATTTGCTAAACTGTTTTTCAGTGTATTTTTTAATGAATTTGGCATGGATTTAAATTCCTCGATGCGTTTAGATGAAAGACTCGCCATTGCTTTAACTGGCTCAATAGTGGTGTTAGCAAAACCGTGCTCAACGCACTCTTCTGCTGTGAGCCATGTTTCTTCACTGAGCATGGCTTCAAGTTCCTCTTTGGTTTTCCCTGTTTTCTCCATGTACGCGGGAATTAAGACATTTTCGACCTTATCCAACAAATCGGCGTAGTCACGCATATCATCGGCATCACCCCACGATACCCCCCATGGCTTATGGATCATCATCATGGCATTGGTTGGCATAATGACTTCATCCCCAACCATCGCAATGACCGAGGCCATGGATGCTGCTAAGCCATCGATATATACCGTAATGCTGGCATTGTGGTTTTTTAACTGGTTGTAAATGGCGATACCTTCAAAGACTTCACCGCCCGGTGAATGAATATGAAGATTAATGTGGCTAAGATTTCCCAGCGCAATAAGATCTTCAGTAAATCGTCTTGCGCTAATACCCCAGCCACCAATTTCGTCATAGATGTAGATATCTGCCGTCGTTTCACTGGTTGCTTTCATTTGAAACCAGTTTTTATCCGGTGATGACATCAATGGCTTATTCATCTCTGTGCTATTTTTTGGTGGCACTTGATGTGTTTGTTTCATTTGCATTTTCGCTACCTTTGTCATTTGCCGGATCGGTATCAAAAACCAGCCCCAGCCGTTTATTTTCATCGATTTCTGCTTTACGACGACGTTTAACTTCCGCAGGGTTCCCGCCTCGAGCTCGAACCCAGTCACTCTCCGATGCAGCCCCACCACGAATTTGTGTTTTCCATGCATTAGATTCTTTAAGTGGGTCAATCCACGGCATAACCGGACCACTGTAAGTAGCGTTATAGAGTGAATCGGGATCAACATCCGGTGGGACGACAATCACCCCTGAAGTAATCGCCATGTTTAACCACTGACGATAAACAGGACGGCTTACAGAGCCACAAAAGGTGTCTTGCAAGATGTAGTAACCCTCAAATGACTCCACCAGCTCTTGCCGCTGTGCGCTGTATGTCCCGTTATAATCACGCGCAATACTGGAATAGCTTCCGCGACTTCCTGCAGCAACTGCTCTAAGCTGACCGTTACGGAAATTTTCAAGGTTTTGGTTAGGTCTGTCTGACTTGATCATGCCAACATCTTCACCGGGTTTTAGCCCATCAAAGATAATGCCCGGCACAATATCGAGACTACGATCATCTTCATCACTGCCATCATCATAAATACCCGCATCCCCTTTTTTGATATACATCCCCAAAGAGGCGGCAATACGTGCGGCGGTCAGTTCTGCATCCTCATAGTCTTTCAAAGCACTCAAACGCGTCAAAATGCCAGAAAATAAACTATTACCTCGGATTTGATGCAAGCGACGCACATATTTTAAATGCAGCATGTTTTCGGTCAGGATGGACTTAAGATCGCCCATTTGCTGCCCTGTGGTGAGTAAGCTTTTGTACACAAAGTAAGACTGCGGCCGTCCCCAGTGATTAAGTTGAATGCCCTGCCGAATATTTTTGCTTGTATCATCAAGGTGAATTGGCACAAAGTCTGGTTCCAAGGCTTCCAGCCAAAATGGGATACCCGCCTGGTTATCAAGCCCCTTTTGATTGCCCCTCACTAATTGAGCAAAGACTTCGCCGTCTCGGATCCACGTCCTGACTAAAAGGCGCTCAAGCATGGGCCGCGTAAATTGCCCTGTAACTTCCGGTCGAATTGACCATTCAGACCACGCAGTTCGGATCTGCTTCGCGAGATCATCATGAATTTGCCCGGTAAGAGATAATGGCTGAGGCTCAACAATAATCCCTTTACTCCCAACAACTCGCTCTTCAATTTTGTCAAGAATGCCAATGACAAGGTCGTGATTACTGTCCAACCATCTTGCTTGCTCACGTAATGACTTACCGCCCATTTGAGTTAACTGGTTGGCATTTCGGCTCTCTCTTCGGGCCTTATGAATACGAGATGGCGTCGCAGCCTCATAAGCTTGAATGGCATAACGAGATTTGGCTCGCTGACTCGCCCATGACGGTGAGAGTGCCGCGATAACCTTATCCAACATATTCATGAAAACCTCGCCACTTTATAACCGGGAGAATGACGGCGTGAAGCGCTGGTTGCCATATATCTAGCCTCCCACTGCTCGCGCCCCTTACGGATTTCACTCAAATTTTCCATGGTCATTGACTGGCCATTAAACGTGACGTTTTTACCCTGCAGTATTTCCATTTCTGCTTTTAGGTAAGCATCCAGCATTTCCTTAATTTGTTCTCGGGTCATACCCACCCTCCAGAATTTGCAGACACAGGGGACCATGCCGAACTTACGCTAGGTTTGGTCTCTTGTGTTTCAGTTTGAGATTGAATTGATGTTGAGCTTGAGGAGGGTTGGCGATTTGCTGGCTGTGGTGATTGAACATTGTTCACATCCGGCAACCTTGCCCACTTAGGTGGGTTCTCCCATTTGATTTTTTCGTAACCGAGTAATATGACTAAAGCATGCGCATAAACCGTTAAGTCAAACGCTTCGTTAGCCCCTTTACCCGGCTTCGACCATTTACCATTACTGTCGCGCTCTTCATACGTGAGTTCATCGTAAAAAGAATCCTCCAGCCAATCAGGAAAGTGGATATAGTTATTTCCCACCGTTTCTCTTCCTAAGTGCGATGAAATGCGGTCTTTTAATTCATTGGTTTGTAGCAAGTAAATAGGCACGTCACCGCGAGCCCTTGCACGGCGATCTGAGCGCTCTGTATTGTCAGGGTAAGATTTGGTAATCAGTTTGCTTTTAGCCTTACCATCCCCTTTAAAAAGGTATACGCGACGAGAAAGTCCTTCTTTTTTGCACTTGCGCCAAAACTGATAAGCGTTATCTGTTACGCCTTCTTCCCCACCGGTATCTACCGCCATGCTATGAACACCCATTTCAATATCTTCATGACCTTGAAGTGGATATGTTTTATCTAAAACATCCGTAATTAAAATATCCCAGTCCTCGGCATAAGAGGAAGGGTCAATTTTTAAGGCTTCACCATCCGCGTTAGAACGCAGGGAATGCGTGATATCAAACCGATCAATTATCCATCGCTCACCTCTGGCGCCATAACCTGTAACTTGAACGACAAAGCGGCGTTTTTTACCACCTTGTACGTCGACTGTAGCAACCAAAAATCTCACACCAGAAGGCACTGAGCTATAATCCCAATATTCAGCACGCAATTTAAGATCATCACCGCTTCGCTGCTCTTGGTTGATTTTCGGTAAGTAAGGCTGCCCCCAGTCCGTGTTAATGACGGATTTAAGGGTTTCTTCACTCCCGGTTCGTTCATATTCCTGCTCGGCATTGAGTAAGTTATAAACTAACTTTTCCCACGTCTGATATGCGGCTGCTGGACCTTCCATCCAAAATGATGCAATGCGGGAGTCTCGTGCATTTCCTGTGATCTTGCCGTGTTTATCAATGGATTGACCTTCTCTGAGCCAGACGCCGCGATTGTTTAACGTTCTTTTTTGCTCAGGCTCAATCAAATTCATGCAATGTGGACACTGCAGTCTGGCCGCTTTGCTTCCTGTTGTTGGATCATCACCCTCACCAAAACCCACCATATTTTCACGAATGGGAAGAAAATATTCTGAACAGTGTGGACATGGCCAATACCAGCGCCGGCGATCACCTCGATTATAGAGCGATAAAATCCCCGTGGTTGGTGGGGCTTCATGTGGTGTGTTTCGCCGCCATTTGCTGTTTGTAATTTCTCGACCAGGAGAACTTTCAACTAATGTTTTTCCCGCAGACATAAACGTCGTAGTACGTTTTGAGGCTAGTGTATAAGCATCGCCTTCGCCGTCCACATCCTCTGGAAATCGGTCATAATCTGTCAATGCGACAAATCGGTAGTCAGATGAAGACATGATGTTCACCGACGGCCAGCCTATTTTTAGGTAATTCCCAGCCTTAAAGGTTTTATCATGAACGTTATTATCGTTACGATGCGGGCTAAGCCTTTTGGCAACTTCACGGCTCGATCTAAATGTTCTATCTAATCGCTTCTTGGAGTGCTCCCGCGCTTTTTCTTTTGTCATTTGAATCAGCAAAAAATCAGCGGGATCACAAACAATCACATACACTATCCAACCATCAATCAACCCTAGAGACTTTCCTGTCCGCGCTGGACCAACGAAAATGACTGAATCATACCGTCTGTCCGCTAAGCAATTCATCGGTTCAATGATGTACGGCGTTAATGAATCATCCCACGGTATTGACGTCCCCTCGCCCATGGGTACTCGCATATATTTTTTTACGGCTTGAGCAATTGGCATTCGCCTTGGCGCTTTGAGTAATGCGGAAACGTCCTTTCTCACTGAAGATGCTGAGGCGTAATTAGTTTTCATCATCAAAATCCTCTGCATTCATAACCTCAGATGAAAGCACGTTCCTCAACTCATCGACGAGCTTTTGAGCCTCAGTGATTTGATCTGCTTTCCAGCCATTATCTCGCTCAAGTTTATCTGGCCATGTATCAAGTACCTGAGAAATGGCTTTGATCATCACCGCCATTTCCCGATGAACATCCGCAACCGGCACTAGTTGCTTCAGTGTTGTTTCCAGCTTTATTCGTTCATTTTCAGATTGGTACCAATCTTTTCTGTCCTTTGGAAACATGAGTGCGGGATCTTGAATGCCACTCGGCTCTGAATCTTTATCGGCACCAAATAAAACGGGGCCGACTTCCCGAAGTGCATAAACGGGATTACCTCTTACATTACTGGCTATTGGGGTATTCGCATCGAGCAATCGCTTTTTAACTGTTCCGCGATTTAAGCCGAATGCTTCAGCAATCTTAGCCACGCTCCAGTTGTAGGCGTCCCCCAGATTGCTGATGTTGGACATTGACACCTCACTCTGTCAGGTGAAAATTGATATTTTCATTTATTATCATAGAGATATAACGCATTGAGGTGACAACTCATTATTAAAGTTGTCACCTCAATATCGATATTCACAAATTAAATCAAATAGTTAAATGATCTGCTGCTGACAGCATGGAAATTTGAAAACGAGCCGTTTCCCGCGTGGTCGCCGCCTCGTGGTAGGGGTATCCCCTCGGGAGTACCTTTTGAATTATTCACATAATTACTTGATTCCTTGCACTTATAACTGTATTTATTTACACCCTGAAAAATAAACATGCTGTATAAATAATCAAGCTAGTAAGGAGTTAAAATGGAAATACCCGAAATGAAGTCGTTTTTACTAGATTTAACTAAGATTAAATTCCCGAAGGCAGTCGACACTGCTTGCAAAGAGTTATTAGATTTTGACCCTGAGCTAGTAAATAATGTACTACTCATCTTACTTCGCGAAGGCAAAATAGAAGTTAAAGACTGGGCGCCTCATAGAATAATCAGCACTTACACGGCTATCTAAATCTTCCATAGCCTACCCCAAGTAGGCTATTTTTATACATTCATGCCCATCAACTATTTTGGCTATTGCAGTTGTTATGCCTGTGAATTCGGCGTTGCCACTGGCAACATCAATCTTAAACTCTGCCTTATTCTTTAGGCCTACATCAACCATTAACCCTGCAATGCGCTTAAGTTGCGCCTCTAGCTTATCCAGATCAGTAGTATCGACTGATACCTTGACACTTAACTCAGCAATTTCTTTTTTATCTATCATGACTTTCTCCACAGATGAAAAAGCCACCAATAATTAGCTGGTGGCTATATATGACTGAATAATGTAGCATCCTATTGATTTCACTAAATCTATCATTCTATAACACTACAAGGAGTGAAAATGGCACGCTTATATACCGATGAAGTAGAAATATACCGTGGTTATGAAGAAGCAAAATACTTTAAAATTACAGAAGAAATATATAATAAAAAACATCCTAAAATAAAAATTACAGCACTAGCAAGTTTAGTGGCTCGTAGTCTATCGGAGTATTTCGAGCTTAAGCTATATAGTGACATCCATTCAGATTATGAAGATTACCGTAACAAATCAGTATATGGTTTTTGGGCTCACCCCATCAAAAGAAGTGTTGATATTCCTCATGCTGTGTTTTATGGCGCTATATTCTTATACCAAAAAGAGAATTTGTTAGATTCCAACCAAAGCTCATATACCTGTAATACTGATACTGTCATTTTGAAGATAAAGATTTATCATATTTTAGATAACATCATTCAAGAACTTAGCACTGAAGTATTTTCTTTTTCCATTAAAAAACAAAACATTACTATCTTCCATGATTCGTCTGCCGAATATTTCCCATCAAAAAAACAGTATGAGTTACCTGTAGCGCTCAATGGGCAGTGGTACCATGAGCAGTCAACGGATATATCTAAATGGATACTAGATGTGATTCAGGAGTTAAAATAGCCACTACACCTTATTATTTATTATTTCTGTTCGTCTCTATGTCTTGGATAGCTTCAAGCTGCTCATTCGCCTTCTCTATCGCCGCAAGCAGTAATCTGTTCCACAATACAGACGCTTGGAATGATAGAGTCTTGCCATCACTGTCTGGTGGCAAAGGCGGTACCACTGAATTAGTTAACGTCGATGGAATTGGAACGCATTGCGCGCTCTCGTAACTCGTTTGTGTACTCGAACAAGCCATCAGTAACAGGCTGAGGCACAAGAGAATCACAAGAAGACTCTGCTTTGAGTATCGTTTTATATTCAATGACTTTCTCCTGCGCTTTCGCATCAGCTTGAATGCCGTTCCGGTATGCTGTTGTTGCTATCTGATTGAAGCGATTGAATTGAAATGATTGATGGGCAATGACTGCACTTTGTTTGATGTTATCTTGCTTTAACTTGTCGTTGTCGCTCTTAACTGCAGTGTTATTATCATAAAGCGTTAATGCTAACCAGCTAACAGCAACTAACATTAAAAAAAGCCAAAACGAGTTATCTATCTTCATAAGTTAACCTGCTTGGCTTTATTGTAATTGACCGCACTTTGACAGCGTTTTTCTAAACTTACCTTGTCAGTACCACCGCAGGTATTGTCTCTGAGTACGTATACGCCAGCTGCCAAACAGACGGGGATCCCGATAATGAAAGCGGATAAGCATAAGCAAACTCGCCAAGACATACAGCTTCTTCCACTTCGCGCCTTGTCATTAACCCTTTCCATTTCACGCCCCCGGCATAAATCCAACGTTTAAGTTCGTTGCAAGCACCAGTGTGGTCACCTGCATTGAGTTTTTTGAGTAACGTAGAACGCGAGAAAGCACCGGTTCCGACGTTATAAGTAAATGAATAAAGTGCCGCCCTGGTGTAATCAGGAATATTGACTTTAATTAGTGGATTTACCGCTTTAGCGACGATAGCTAAGTCTTTTTCTAGTAGCGCTTTACACTCAGCTTCGGTATAAGTCTTTGTGGGAATAATGTCAGAGCCAGTGTGTCCATAGCACACGGTTAATATTCCTACCGGATCCAAGTATGGCTTAGGCTTGTACCCTTCAAACTCAGTAACCATTGCAACAGTTAATGTCATCAATCCACCAGCTGCAGCGGCCATTTTTATTTTATTTGGTATCTTTGCCATGTACCGCCTCTCTGCGTTTATCTTCTTTTCGTTTGAAATATAGGTTTGTTAGGAATGTGGCCAGACCTAAAAGCAGGCTTCCCAGCACACCAATCGCTGCCCATTGTTCCGATGAAAAACCATCTAATAATTGCTTTAACCAGTAAAACGTTGAACCTGTCGAAGCAGCATAGGAGGCGCCAGTCGTTAATTTATCCATACGCATATACCACCCCCTACGGAGTGCCCGATATTTAGTTAATAAAAAAGCCACAGATGTGGCTCATAAATGAGTTTTAGTGATAGAACTTAATGTTTTACTTAGATAAAGTATCAATAAATATGAGAAGCTATTTATGCTCATCACTTTCTTAAATAGGTACTTTTATGGAAAAAGAACAAAGCACTGAAAAAAACAGCCCTTATATATCAAATGAACTGGCTGTTGAGATTTATAGGATTGGATATGAATCAGGCTTGCAGGTGGCAAAGATGCTGTTTTTATCTAATGGTAGTGCAGTTATCGCTTTACTTGCTCTTTTCGGTAACGTTTGGGGTAAAGGAATTCCAGGCGATGTGCTTATGATTTTTTCTGATTCCATGCTTGATTTTTGCATTGGTCTAACATTAACCATCCTTACCACTGCATTTGCCTATTTTAACAATATATTACAAGGCGTTTTTTCAAGTGTGAAATTATCCATAATATTGCTTATAGGTATGAGCGTATCCGGATTTTCTTCAGCTATTTTCTTTATATTGGGTATATTTAAAGCACACTCCGGAATGACTTTGTATTTTGGTTAATTACTATTTAACAATTCAATCTTTTGCATCCTGACGTGTAACTCAAAGTGTGGTTATAATGTGAGCGTTATAAGTCTTTGTATTCAGCAAAAGGTGAGTTAATGATATTTCTAAATACTGAGAATGGACCGATTAAATTAGATAAATGGGACGATATCATCTCTAATCCATTATTTATGAGCAAAATTCCAAAAGGAGAACATCAGCTAGAAAAAATTATTGGATATTATGAAGTTAAAGAAAAAGTTCATTGTTCTCTATCAACCTGCAATCAACCTCACAATAAAGGGTATATCGTTGTCACAACTGAAAATATCGAAACTATTATTGGCAATAGTTGTGGTAAAAATATATTCGGAGTTGAATTTGAGGGGTTAGCATCTGATTTTGATAAATTCAGAGAGCATGAAGAACGAAAGTCAATCATATCTCAAGGTAAGCTTAACTTGCCTGCATGGAGAGAGTCCCTTGAGGCCCTTAGATTTAAGGGGCGAGATATTTTATGGTCAACAATGAATATAGAGCGCTTATGTAACTCTCAGTATGTTGGGAGAACCGCCGCCAATGAATTCAGAAATATTGCTAAGAATCAAAACCCAGACATTACCTATGACACAACGAATATAGACAAGAAACTGAAATCATTACTTTTTGAGTTTAATAAAAAGTTTAGAGAAAGTGGAGAAGCTTTTGATTCAGTATCGGTGGGGAAAATGCAATATATCCACGTTCTATTACCAGAAAACAACCTAAAAAATCGATACACTTCTATTTATGAAGACCTTAAGTTGCTAGATTCTATTGAAATTCATGAAGCTTCAAGCCCTTTGCTTTTAGATGTTTCGATACGAACCAACACCATTAAAACTAGAATTGATGAGCTTTCTCAATTATTTAAAGATTCAAAGCAATTTTTACAAAGAAAGAATCTTAATTTAATTAATGAAAAACTTAAGAAAATGGAAAATGTCAGCTCAGAAGACAGAGATTCTTATTTATCTTTCATTAATTCAATTTAAATAAAAAAGCCCCGCTAATGCGAGGCTTTAAATTCGTTTCCTGCCTTGCGTGTACAGCTTCGCGCAGCATATACGAAAACTATAACTTTATCGGCAAAATAGTCAAGACTTATTCACCGTAATGATATTTATGGTCAAATTCATCACACATTGGGCGATAGAGCATAAACTCAGCAACACTTAACCACGCCTTAACTCTGTCCTGATATGTACGCAGACAGTAACGCCCATCCTTATCACAAAGTTCCAGCGCAATCTCATGTTGAGATTTTTTATAAACATAATGCTCTTTTAGAATATTCAATAAACCAGCATCAGCATTCATAACCTCGCAAATGACTTTATCCATTTGTCCACCTTCAGCATCCGAGCAGAACCACATGCTACTTAGTGTTTTTTTGTCCTTAAACTCTTCAAGAAACATCAATAAGGTTTCTTTGGATAACCCTGAAGTACGCATTCTTTTCATTGCGTCTCTTAACGCTTTTTTGGTGATTGTTGGTTCTTCTAATAACTGATTAAACATTCCTGCTGCATTAGGAACCTTGCTAAATGCTGCCCATCTTCCCCACATTTTTAAACGACCACGGATCCACACGCTTTCCAGTGTACGTAATTTTAAATGTTCTTCGCCTTTACCTGTTGTTAATGGATAAATCACTTAATACCTCTTTAGCAGACCGCACTCTGCATTAACCAAATACGCCTAGACCGATGGAGCGATCTAGAAATTTAAATAACAAAACTAACTGACTACCGTTTTCTTGTTCCCACTGCTTTGGATCTTTGTGTAACTCGCTGTGGTGAACTCGACATAATGGGATAGTGAATAAGTCATGGGCCTTTGTGCCTATGCCACCCTGTCCGTAGCCGATAATATGATGGGCATCGTCAGCAGTAGCCCCGCATACACAGCAAGGCTGCGATTTTACCCATTGCAGATATTTCACATTTTGCCAGCGCTGAAGCTTTGGAAACTTCATAAAACTTGCTGGTGGCTCAGGATTTACAGCTAAATCTAATACCTGCTTTATCTCTTCAATACCATTCAACTCGTCGCTGAGGAATGATGGAGAAAGAGAGATAGGCCCTACGGATTTATCGCCTAATGACTCCGGTACCGGGATAATTAACATGCGACCAGTGAATTTATGCAATTCGCTAACACCAGGCTTAAAAATTACTAATCCAAGTTCCGGTACCGTACTTGCTGTAAGAATTGAAGCTTCACGCATATGCTTTGTGCTCCATCCATTGACCAGCTATCCATTTAACACCCTTGGCAGTGAATCTGGCTTGTGCAAACGCATACTCAGTGCCTTGCGTAACACCAGTTTTCATTTCAAATCGTCCAGCTTCTAAATGTTGCTGATATGGGGTCAATATATTATTGAGGCGATACATAATTTTTTTATCGAGCAAAAAACCCCTGAACTCGGGTTCTTTCACATCAAGCAATTTACACACTTGTCTAAATGTCATTGCGCCAGTGGCTTTGACGTATCTATCAACAAATTCAACCTTTGGTGCCGCTTCGATTAATTTATTCTCAAGCTGCTGTTTTTCTTCTTCCAGATCCGCAGCTAAGCGTAGTGCTTCTGAAAATGTTGTCGGTACCAACTTTTGGTTTTCTAACTCTTGCCATCTATCCACCAGCCTCGCAGTGAACTCTGGTGATAGTTGAGCCACAACAACGTAACTATCGCGCTTATTTAATTGATAAACCTGCACTGTCTGATTTTGATGATTTTTAACCTCCCCCATTGGGGGAAGTTGAATGACTCCTCGTGTAGCAAGCCTTTCAATTGATTGCTTCACCTTGTCATGACGAGACTCAACTAACTCTGATATCTCTACGCTGGACATTGTTAAAGTTTTTATCGCTAATTGATTCATGCTATTTCTCCACGTTTTACGCAACCGCATTTGCGCTTTCATGTAAGCTGATCGTGATTTCAAACCGACCACCCTTTACTACCTCACACCATTCAATGACTGCGCGTCTAACCTGAACGTCATCACTCCAAATACCCGCATGAGTTAATGCATCAAAAGGTGCTTTCAAGTAATTATCGATATCCATTCGGCGTTTTGATGGCGGATACATCTTCACAGTGACAGATACATGCTCAGTGATTGCCTTTGGTTTTTTGCGTAATTGTTGATAGATGGCTGCCGCTGCATTTACCCGGAACGCGCGACCTTTTGCACTGATCAGAGTTTTACCGTTGATATTCCGCCAGCAAGCGTTAACACTCGGAGGAAATGGTAATGTTAGAGTTATAGATCCAGACATATTTGACCTCCCCCAGAAACTATGGAGAATGACCTGCCGCTTGCATTTAAATGCTTGCCCCAGTGCGCTTTACGGATAATTTCAGCTTGTTCGACAGTAAAACTCGCCTCACGCAAGCCACCTTTATGGCGCCGAACCATAAAGCCTTTCGCGTATAGAGGTTGGCAAATAGGGCAATAGTCGACAGTATCCATAAACCCTGCTGAACCGCAGAAAAAGATATTGCTTTGCCATGTCGCGCACTCTCGGCACATTGGGGCATCACAGGTGTGATTTTTTCTTAGCGTGATGATGTTCCCATTTTCATCTTCCTCTGCATCAAAGCCCAAAAGAAAATCACATAGTAAGGTTGCTTTACCGCCACAGAACATGCATTTGTTGCTAGCCATTTGATACCACCTTATTCCAGATTTTTACAGCTTCAGGCTTGTCATTTATCGCTGGGCCTTTGGCGCCGCAGCTGTGGCAATAAACATAAAACCAAGTTCGATACTCAAGCGTTTCAATGTGTAGATCTTCACTGCCGCATTTGCATTGATGGATTTCAATTATCTCGCTATTCATGCTTCCACCAGCCTTTGTTTCGCTATTTCGTAATACTTTTGTTCTCGCTCAATACCAATAAATGCCCTGTTACTCTCTTTGCAAGCAACTGCTGCGGTACCGCTTCCCATCGTAAAATCGAGAACTGTATCACCAACATTTGAATAAGTTTCAATAAGATACTTAACTAAAGAAACAGGCTTCTGAGTTGGATGATAATTAGCTTTTTGTTTATCACTAGAAAAAAACTGAACTGTTCGTGGGTACCGTGACGTACTGTCATATTCAGTTAACGACAAGGCTTTCCCATAACATTCAGAATTAACATCCTTGCGTTTTGATACCTTTCGTTCATGTCCATGTGTCATTTGCGGGTTGTAGGTTGGTAGCTTGCGATAAAAAACTTGAATATTTTCATGGGCTCTCAGAGGCTGCTTCTTGGCGTTTAAAAAACCAGTTGCGGAACCCTTTTCCCAGATCCACTCCGTCTTCCAGTCTTTTAAATTGCTACCAACTAATACACTCGAGAACGGCTGTGCGGAAAATAAGACTATCGCCGCATCAGGCTTAGCCACTCTGTAAAGCTCTTTCCACATTTGCTGTAGATCCAATACTGAATCCCATTTGCATTGAGTGGTACCGTAGGGAATATCAGCACAAACAAGATCCACTGAGTTATCAGGAATTAATGGGAAAACATCAAAACAGTCAGCGTTGTGCAAGCAAATGTCATTCATGCCCTAACTCCCGCCAGCAATTTATCTAGCTGTTTAAGTAAATGACTTCCCATATCGCCTACATAGGCTTTTTCAACAACAGTTATTCCGCAGAAAATATCCTCTTTATCCCTTTCCTTCTTTTCCTTGAACACTGGCTCAGTGTCCTTTCCTCTAGCAACCTTTAACTTCGTTATCGCCATCGGATCTACTTCATAGTGATAAACTTCAATGTTTTTATGGGACGCTTTTCGTTTTCCAATCGCATTAACGCACCCGAGATCTACCAACATCTTTATCGCGTGATTAGCTTCCGAGTATGTGAAGCAAAGAAGTCTTTCTACATGACGCTGAGTGAATGCATCTAAGTGCCTAACAGCTTTTATGACATCGATGCTTCTTAAATAAACATTGTCTCTCACGCTGCCACTCCCATCTTTTTAGCTAACCACTGCGCTTGCTCTATGAATGCTTTGCCGCGCTGCTCTAACTCTTCACGATTGATGTAATCAAATGCTTTGCCAGTCCAAGTTTTATCGAAAACAACAATTGCCCCGGCGAAAAATGCCCCGGTAGGTTTTTGTTTTTCATCAGCAGGGTTAAACCACTTAGGAACGTCGAAACCGATACGCCCACGAATAAAGCAGATGTGATCCGCATCTTCTGGCCACCAGCTTTCACTTGTTGCTGCTTTCAATAAAAAGACATAACGACCACCCTTTTCACGCATCGCTGAAGCGTAATTCATAATGTGAATAACACCTGTGATGGCCTGTTTATCGTGATATGAAGGTCTTGAATATGGAGGATTACCAAAAGCTACACCGCCGATTTCTTTTAGCTTTTCCGACCAGTCTTGAGTTAGCGCATTGTCCTCTGCAGTGTAAAAATGAGGGGCTTTGTTATTTTCACCATCAGTAAATAAATCCAGCGTGAATGGGCCATAGATTGCGTTTGCGCCATACACCAGGTTTTCTGGAGATTGCCACTGATCACCAATCTCATTAAGTTTATGGGCTGGTTTTGCTTTGAGTTCATTGAGTTTTGCAACGTATTCGCTCATCAGATAGCACCTCGCTGCTGGTGGGCTTTCGCAAACATACGAATGCGGGTATAACGCTGCTGAACTTGAAAATAATCAGCGAGGTGGCTTAGATGGCTGAATTTTCTGCAAATAACTAAGCCATCACGAGAATCATTCCAACGACTACGTAAGTCACGAATAGCCCACCAACGGCGCAGCTGATGCAACATGGCGACAATGCCAAAAACGTTAGTGCCGTAGATTTTTTTAGCTTCACTGCGCATCATGCTGTCCCCCTAAACGCTGTTCACATTCATTCCAAATACTTACCCATTTCTTTTGCGCCCAATCCGGTTGCATACGCTTAACACCCGCATTGCTTGCCTCTCTGCAAACCAATATTTCCAGTTCCGATGGGTTTCTGATTGGCAACGACTGACTTAAAAAACGCTTGTAAGCTTTGTCGCATTCCGGATTGTGGGCTGCGGCTTGCTGTTTCGCAGTGTGTGGGCTTTCTTGGCTCTTAACTGTAAGGGTGTCAAAATGCTTGCGCAGGCTTTTCGTGCTTAAAATATTTTTGTGCCAAAAGGAATCTCGGCTAGCCCAGTCAAACAACGCACAGATTTGCTCATGTGTGCGACCATCAATTTCACGCATCAAGCGAATATCGTTAGCCCAGTCAAACCACTTAGGGGCTTTCTGAGTTGGGTTAATCACTTGAACCCGCTTAAACATCCACTGGGCTGTCTCTAAATCTTCAAGCGTTCCCCACAACTGGCCATTCGCACTCGATACCGCTGAACTTAAATTTTTATTAGAAATATCATTCTCAGCCGTGTCGCTGGATTCGTTAGAATTCTGCGACGAAGGGGTTTTATTGATCTGTAAGTTTTTATCTGAGTTAAGATCTGTATAAAGATAGGAATCCGCATTTTCGACGTTTCCATGATTCTGCATTTCTGCGGTTTCCATTCCGCATTTTCGACGATTGGAATCGTCACTTTCGACGTTTTCATTCCGCACTTTCGACGTTTCAGAAATTGATGGGAAAATCATTGAGATAAGCGCATTTCCATCTAATTTATAATGCGTCACCGGAGTGCCATTAACCTTTTTGGTTTTCGTTTCAATGATGCCGGGGAAGTATTTTTTACGCAGTTTATCCACCAATCGGCGTGATTGCTCTTCACCCGATAAGCCTTTAATCTCATCAGCCAGTTCCTCATGACTCTTATAAAACCAACCGTCGCCTGCACTGGATGAGATTCCAGACCAAAACACAAGTTGATTAAGCACAGCCGCTAACGCGTGAGCCTGCTGATCCCCTTTGAAGAACTCAAGATAAGGCACAGGAATAACAATTACGTTTTTATGTCCTGACATAGCCTGAACGATGTCAAATGTATTTGTCATGCCTTCACCTGCTTGCTTGCGTTAAAATCACCTACCAACCACTCAACAAACTTGTAGTTGGTTTCTTGGTAACCATTTGATAATTTAATCTCATAGACGAAACGGTTACCGCGCATTGATGCTCGTACTTGCGGACGACTCGTTAAATTTGCTAAGCTACTCATGCTAATTACTCCACAAATGTTTTTAGCGACCCCGACGCCTCGGACCGCATATCTGGGGCGTCAACCTTTCTAGCTATGCTCATCATTGTTTAATCCCATAAACGCTTTCTAAAGAACCCACGAAGCCCAACGCATAAGCAAAGACTTTCTCCATTTTTCGATAGATGGCTGTAATTTCATCTGGTGTTAAAACGCCGTCAGAAATACAGTCTTTGATTAAAACGCTTAACGCCCCCTGCATTGCACCCAAGCGCATTTGAATATCGAACAATTCAACCTTGTCTAAACTTTCAGCTTCAATTTTTACTGACGGGGTAATCCCGTGGCGTTCCATGTGATAAGCCACCAGCAGATCAGTACCGGATAACTCTTCAATCGCTTCCAGCTCATCAATTTCAAAAAAGCGACAGCCGTTTTTCTCATACAGCTTGTTGTTGAACGTTGTTTCAGAAATACCCAAAGCACCCGCCATCGCTGAACGACCACCGGGGAATGCCTTACACATCTCTTTCACGACTTCTTTTAGTGTTTGTTTGCACATATCTACAATTCCGTTGTTTTGTTTGTAGTTAACTCTGTTAGTTGGTTTTGGTACTGTTTTGGTAGAGCTCTGGCTCATACTTAAGCTGACCATTTGTCAGTCGCTCAATAATCAAAGCCTGTTTTTCTGGTATAACTGATTTCCATCGGCTCACTGCTGGGTGAGAAACCCCTAGCGCAATGGCTGTTTTTTGAACACCACCAAAAAAATTAATAACATTTTGCTTGTACATTTGGTTACCTCGTGTCTGAGTTTAGATTGAAATGTAACAAAAGGTACATTAACAAGCAAACACTTTTCACATCGAAATGATGTAACATTGGTTACATGAAAAAAGAAGATATGAATTTCAGAATCAAGGCTAGGCGCCTTCAATTAAATCTTACTCAGGAAGTCTTAGCTAAAAAGCTGGGAGTTAGTCGTGTTTCTGTGACTAAATGGGAAACGGGAATGGCTAAACCTGATGGGGAAAATTTACAAAATTTAGCCCATGCACTAGAAACGTCTGCAGAATGGATACTATATGGGAAAAATGCGCCTACTGATAAAGAATTATCCCCTTCAAGAAAGCCACTATCAATAACAGAGGTACCAGTTATATCTTCAGTTCAAGCAGGGATGTGGAACGCAACATGCGAATCAGCAACACTAGATGATGTTATTCGATGGATTGGGACAACTGTTAGAGTATCGAATAGCGCATTCGGTTTAGATGTTCGCGGTGATTCAATGACAAATCCGAATGGTGCACCGACAATACCCGAAGGCTCCACAGTGATAGTAGAAACAGACTACGGAAATATGGACGACTTATACGGGAAAATAGTTGTCGCCATTTTAGATGGCACGTCTGAAGCAACAATAAAGAAACTGGTATGGGATTCACCGTATAGTTATCTAATGCCATTAAATCCATCATTTAATCCCATTCTTATAAATGGCAACTGTCGAATTATTGGGAAAGTAGTCCAAGTCGTACAGAATTTATAGCCTCCAAAAACTCAATGTAACTTATTTCACATTTAAATATTGACACTCCATGCAACCTAATGTACCTTTTGTTACATAGAATGAAATCAATGGGAATAAGATTATGCAAGTCAATCCAAGCACACCAATCGTTACTTTTAACAACCCAATGTCCACCGATGAAATTCATGCGTGGATTTTGGAGAAAGCTGCTGCACTTAAAAAACTTGAAAGCCTTAACGCTGCCTACGCAGAACTCAAAGAAAAGCTGGTAAGAATCGAAGATGATATTTACGAGCAAACTGAGATCTGCAATGCGGGTCTAGGCCTACCAGCAACCAACTAATCAACTATGTGGAGTAATTAGTGGAATGCTTATTTTAACCCGTCGTGCCGGTGAAACCGTTGTTATTGGTGATGATGTCAAAGTCACTGTTTTGGGAATCAAGGGATGCCAAGTGCGGATTGGTATTGAAGCACCAAAAGATACAAGTATTCACCGCGAAGAAATTTATCTTCGGATCCAAGCTGAAAATAATAATGCCGTTGCTAGTTAGTAATTATTGATAATTTTTGGCGGTGCCATGCCGCCTCTTTTTTTAAATATAAATAAGACCATTGGCGTCAGTCCATACGGGTAAATATGTACTTAATTACTGTCAGTGGTCTTATTTATATTTGTGGAGTTAATTATTATGCGGAGATTAGCAAATGAAACGTTTTCCAATTAGCAGCGCAGTTGTATTTAAGGCTGAATTACCAAATGCTGAAGCACTAGAAAATCATTTAAAAGAATTACCTTTTGTTGATATTCTTGAGTCGCACTCTTTTAGTTATGGCTTTATTCCAAATAAAGTAACTGGTGAGTTAGTTACGCCAATTGAAGGTGGCTATATCATCAATTTCCGTATTGATGAAAAGATACTACCTAAAGCGGCTATCGCGTTCGAAATAAACAAACGCATTGAAAAACTGAAAGAACAAGGCATTACCGATTATCTTGTGCCTGAAATAAAGCGTATGGCTATAGATGAACTTCTAAAAATCGCATTAACAAAGACAAAAGTTATTACAGCGCTATACCATGTTTCCAAAGGCTTCCTCTTCATATCAACAACAAGAAAGCCAGATTATCAAGCACTGGTGGGTAGCTTAGTTAAAGTTTGTGGCACCGTAAAAACTGAAACATTTAACATCGATGATGCAAAAAACGGTATTACAACACGACTATCAAACCACATTGATAATTTACCACCTGAAGAGTGTTTTGGTCATAACCTTCATCCTGGTAATTTTATTTTGCTACAACGTAAAGTTGATAAAAAGCTTGAAACTGTAAAATACGATGCTGAACTTAATCTAATTCGTGAACAAGTTAAAGATTCATTAGACAATCATTTCAAAGTCAGTCTAATTGAATTAAGCACCTTTGATTTAATTTTCAAACTTACAGATAACTTTGATTTTAAGAATATTAAGCCACTAGCAAAAATCGAATGTGATGGTGATAAGGCATATCGATACAGACATACCAATGCAGTATTTATGTTTCATATGGTTAATACCATTGAGCTATTAATTGAATTATTAAAATATAAAGAAAAAACAGAATAACTATTTAGCCAACACCTAGGAATTTAATTCTCTTTATTAAGAGACGGACTCTTATTATCTAAATTTTGTGGAGTAATAAATTATGCAAATTAACCAAATTGGATTAATTTCCGCTATTTCAACTGAGCTGGAAAACCAAATATCCGGCATCCCTGCTGAACCTCGTTATATGAATGCCATTATTAATGCTGCTAATTTGATTTGTGATGAATTCAAAAAGCCTATTGTCAAAGCATCCAGTGGTATGGGTCTTACTGCTTGGTTGGCGAGTGATGATACTGGAGCCAGTTCAAAATACATGGCTTCTATTCTTTCAGGTCAGTTTAGTGTTTCTCATAACTATCCTTGGGATCCGTCTGATTTTGGTCGCTGTATTCGACTACTGGAAGCGGTGCCTGAACTAGAAAGTGAGTTGCACAAAATGAAAGCATGTTCACCACAATGGGCTGCTGTAGTGGACAACTGGGATAAATGGATCGAGCTCTATAAGGCTCGCAATAGCAATAAACTTTATCAAGAAATGAAGTCTGCCTATAACTCGATTGAAGCAAACAAAGGTATTTAATTATGTCTTATATCTCAACGTTCACTGGCAAGCATTTCGATTTCATTAATATCTGTGCGGAAGATATTTCTATCGAAGATATTGCACAGGGATTATCTAACGAATGTCGTTTCGCGGGTCAAATTGACTCTTTCTATTCTGTTGCACAGCACTCGGTTCATGTTAGCCAGATTGTACCTCCTGAATATGCGCTTGAAGCATTACTGCATGATGCCGCTGAAGCTTATTGCCGTGACCTGCCTACACCATTAAAAGCGCTACTTCCAGAATACAAAGCTATCGAATCGGCTATTCAGAAAGTAATTACAGACAAATGGAATTTACCGGCAATGATTAGTGATGTTGTTCACTATGCGGATCTGACCATGCTGGCAACAGAACGCCGCGATTTAGAGGTGGATGGTGAAAACGTATGGCCAATTCTTGAAGGAATCCCATCAAGTGACCTAATTACTGTGAATCCAATGCTACCCATTCAAGCTCGAGCTATGTTTATTCATCGCTATAACCAGCTGACGGGGATTGTTCCTAAATTCGATGCTGATTTGCAAATTGAAGAAATCTACGGCTATGGCGCTTACGGGAAAATCTTCAACGATAAGAAAAATCGATTCTACGATGGTGCTTCTATTCAAACATCACGAGTAATCAATATCGATACTTATCTTGCTGATGGATATATCCAGACAGTTAACTCAGTTTACAGAATTATTGTTTAGGTGGCTGATATGAAAGAGCGCGGAATTATTTTTAACTCAGAAATGGTACGCGCCATCCTTGATGGCCGTAAAACTCAAACTCGCAGAGTTATGAAGTCACAACCTGAACCAAGCAAAACCAAAGATGGAGACTATTGGTTCCCATGTAATAAAACTCAATCAATGGTGCATGTGTCAGATTTCATTCCCGGAAATAGTAAAGTTGTAGATATGCATGAATTTTACAGTGTTTGCTGTCCATTTGGTGGAATTGGTGATCGCCTTTGGGTTCGTGAAACATTTCAGGCTGGCTTATGCACAGAGTCTACCTTTGCATACAAGGCAACTCATAAACCCTCTGACTTAGAGGAAGGTTGGGATGAGATAATTAAGTGGAGGCCATCTATCCATATGCCCCGCTTTGCTTCACGTATAACTTTAGAAATTACCGATGTTAGAGTTGAACGCCTCAATAACATTAGTCCTCGTGACGTTGTTTCTGAGGGTTTAATACAGCTACCTGCAAGTGGTCGTTACGTTCGATTTGAAGGTGCTCAATATTTTGGGCTTGCATATCGTGACCACAAAGAAGCCTTTGCTGATTTATGGGATGAAGTAAGCAAACCTGACTGGAGCTTTGAAAGTAATCCGTGGGTGTGGGTTATTGAGTTTAAGCGAGTGTGATTATGAATAATAAACTTACAGAAGAAATTGAAATCCTTCAGCGTAATGCTGGAATGGAACTCAAGCTATCTTGGGATATTCACCGATGGAGTATGGTCCTGATGATTGCTGATCACTACCTATCTATTGGTAATGACAAGGAAGCTCGTTCATGGATCCAGAGTATTTATCAATGGATTGAGCCTGAATTTCACGATGATATGAAGGCGCATTCTAATGATTTAAATTCTTGGTTTAATAAGCAAATGGAGAACTCAGTAAGCGCTGAATGGACAGTAGAATTTATTCGTAAACTATGCCCTGAAATTGAACAGCTACGGAAAGAACCACTATTCAATAAAGAGCAAATGAAGCTTGGTGTTCTATTTGCACGTAATCATTTAATTAGTGCGTATAGAGCTAATTTTATTGATTGTGATTTAAAGCAGTTTGCTAAGTTCATGGGCCTACTAACTCACGTAGCAAATGAATCAATCGATATTGAATTGATGATGGGCGATGTTCTTGCTTGTAATGAACAGGCTGAAGAATGGATTAAATCTGCACTGGAGCAAAAAAATGAAATTTAAACACTTAATGGTAGATCTGGAAACAATGAGCAATAAAGGTAATGCGGCTATTGTGTCCATTGGTGCCGTGGCTTTTGAGCCATCAACGGGTGAGATTGGTCCTACTTTTTATCAAGTTGTCGATTTAAGAAGTTGCGAACGTGCAGGGCTTCATATTGATGCCGACACAGTGCTTTGGTGGATGCGCAAAGGTAGTGAAGCAAGAGCAGAAATTATTGCTGATGGCTCTGATTTATCATTAGCTCTTTCTAACTTGTGCAAATTCTCCCGAAAAAATCTAACTGATGATGTTCAAGTGTGGGGTAATGGCGTTGATTTTGACAATGTTATTTTGCGTAATGCCTATAATTCCGTTGGCTTAGAACCATTCTGGAAGCATTGGAATAATCGCTGCGTGAGAACCATTGTTGAGCTAGGGCGTAATACTGGCATTGATCCAAAGACAACACTCCCTTTTGTGGGCGTACTTCATAACTCTTTAGATGATGCAATTCATCAAGCCAAGTATGTATCGATCATCCACCAGCATTTGATTAAGCCAGTTAACGACGATATTTAAACCTATCTGTATGCGGCAGATTTGTGGAGGTAATTATGTCTAGAATGGTATCTCTAGAAGCATGGGCAAAACTGGAATTCGGTGATGATGCGCCCAGCAAGCAAGTGTTGTTGAAGTATGCGAAAGCGAACATGATGGTACCACCAGCATTAAAAGTTGGTAAGAAATGGATGGTCGATCGTGATTCCCGCTGGGTTGGTATTGTTTCAAAACCTCAATTACCGAATTGCTCAAACGATAAACTTCAAAGGATATTATCTGATGGCAGCTAGACCCCGCGCTCATAAAATCACTATTCCAAATTTGTATCGGAAATTAGATAAACGAAACGGAAAGGTTTATTGGCAATATAAACACCCGTTAACTGGTAAGTTTCATAGCCTTGGCACGGACGCCGAGGAAGCAGAACAAGTAGCTACTCAAGCAAATGTGATCATAGCTGAACAGCAAACAAAGCAAATACTCAGTATCAATGACCGGCTTTCGAATATTAAAAATAAGAAGATCGGCATTAGCGTATCCAATTGGATTGATAAATATTTAGAAATACAGCAAGAACGAATGGACCAAGGAGAGTTAAAGCTAAACTCATATAAGCAAAAAATTAAGCCGCTAAATTTATTTAAGCAGCATTGTGGGATGATGTCCTTAAAAGATATAACTGCGCTTGAAGTCGTTAAAATAACAGACGAAGTAAAGGCGCTCGGGCATAACCGAATGGCTCAAGTAGTCAGATCCGTGATTGTTGATGTGTTTAAAGAGGCTCAGCATGTTGGCCATGTTCCACCAGGATATAACCCTGCTCTTGCAACCAAGAAACCTAGAAGCAAAGTGAAGCGAGAGCGCTTATCGCTGGATGAATGGAAGGCTATCTATCAGCAAGCAGCTATGCACCCTCATTACTTACAGCATGGGATGCTATTAGCTCTAATTACAGGGCAGCGCCTTGGTGATATCACAAAAATGAAATTCTCGGATGTTTGGGATGGAATGTTGCACATTGAGCAAGAAAAAACAGGGACGAAAATTGCCATCCCATTAACGCTGAAGTGTGATGCTATAGAAATGACGCTTGGTGATGTGATCTCCATGTGTAGGGATCTTGTTGTTAGCCCTTACCTACTTCACCATCGCCATTCTATTGCTAGGGGTAAAAAAGGCGGGGCAATATCAAATACCTCATTAACGGCCGCGTTTAAAAATGCACGTAATAAATGTGGAATTACTTGGTCGAAAGGTGCTGAACCAACCTTTCATGAACAGCGTTCTCTTTCTGAAAGGATATATCGAGAACAAGGATTGGATACTCAAAGATTGTTAGGTCACAGGTCGAAAGTAATGACTGATAATTACAACGATGATCGCGGTAAAGAGTGGAAAATTGTCGTAATTTAAAGACTCAAATTTTTAAATGTTTTGGGGAGTATTTTTGGTGGGGTTTTGGGGAAGAAAATAATTGCTTATAAAACAAACAGAAACACCATAACACTCCTTATGCGTTTAATCATAATAAGAAAATCGATATTTTAATAAATCAATATATACAATAAGTTAAAAACAGATAAAAAATATTATCGAAATAAAACATTAATTTAATTTACGTGTAATGAAAAAACTCTTCTGGTATACATATGCATTTTATGCATGTATATAAACAGTCAGTAGCAAACTTGAAGGACGGAAATATGAATACAGGTACGGTTAAGTGGTTCAATAATGCCAAAGGTTTTGGTTTTATTTGTCCAGAAGATGGCGGAGATGATGTATTTGCACATTATTCCACAATCCAAATGGATGGTTACCGGACTCTCAAAGCGGGTCAAAAGGTCAACTACACGCTTATGATTGATGGACCTAAAGGCGCTCATGCTACCGCCATTATTCCAATTATCGAAAGTAGTGAAGCAAAAGCAGAATAAGTTAGGGTAATAGAGCACAGTTAATTATTTTTAAGGGGTAAATAATTAACTGTGGCTATTTCAAATTAGCGATATTTTAGGTTAATAACACTCTAAATTAAGACAGTCTGCAACAAATATTATTACTCATCCGTTGCCTGCAAATGATGCATATCACCATACAATTCAGTTAATAGCTGATATTGCTCTTCATCATAGAACGCGCATTGGCCTTCGCCGAAAGCTTTTGCGACTTCAATCATGAATTTCACAGTCGCGGCAATGTCCACTTCATGGCTAGCTCCCGTTGAGCAACCCGGCACAACAGTTTCAGTGCAAATTGCGACACCAACGACCGGAACTGTTGTTGAAACCGCTGGCTGCATAATACTATTGAGGTGATGAAGCCCATTGCCATAAGGCGTGATATCTTGGATAGATAACGGGAAAGTCACCGCATTTTGTCCGCTACTCCACTCCATTAAACGCAATAGATCCTCAGAAACAGGTAGGATATATCCCGATTTAACCGTCGGTGATAGCGCATAACCTTTATGGTTAATTAAGCGATTTCCTTTGGTGGTATCCACCGATAAAATGGCATCCGCTTCTGGGATCCCTTCATGAAGATTCATCGTAGCGTCTTCAAGGGGTGAATCCATAAAATCGACTGGCGTATGCGGACGAGTTGGCGCGTTTGGGCAGATATGCGTTGTAATGATCACATCCCCTTGTAATGCGTCCCCTCTTTGCTGCATTTGAGCCAACTTTAATCCCGTTGTGATGGCAGCAATTGCGCCATCCGCATCAGAAACAACCCCAATGCGCGAAGGTCTTGCACCCAAACCACCTAAACGCCCGATGATCCCTAGCGTTGGTGCATTCTTACCTTGGGACTTGCCTTGTATGCCTGGAATGGTGATTCTGACGAAATCGCTTTGGCCTTTTTGATCGACTACAGTCGTTGAAATGACTTGAACTGCGGGGAAATCCTGGAACAACTGAACAACATCATGCCCACTAACATTCGCACAATCGAGCAGCTCATAAACGCACAAAGTTTGCTTTAGAGTCATTGTACTTCCTTTAATTCTAATTATTTTTTTTAGAGTTTTAGAGTAAACGGGCACCAAAGGAGCACCCGCTTACTCTGAATACCCCTTAACTAAAGACAAAGGGTATATTTCCTGATGAAGGCGTATTCACGCACTTTGAATGGTATTTAATTATTATTTACTGCAACTACTCATTACTGAACTTTTACTGCTGATACTGCTTTATATCACAAGTTTTTTTGACTACTTGGTACTACGCTCTAACCAGTAAGGGTCCCCAACCATACATCCTAGGTAAGAAGCCTTACGGTAAAGATCTTGGGACAGCTGCACGATAATCTCATCGGTCATTTGTGACTCTGGGAGACTCAAACACAACGCATATAATGTATTTTGTGAAGGGTCATATACTGTACTGGATACAGAGGCGACACCGGCAACTGACTCATTGACTGAAAACTCCCAACCGCGTTCATTGATCACGCTAATGCGCGCATTTAAACTGGCTCGAGACTCTTCAGGCTCTAAATTAATTAAGTTTATGCGCTCACTTATCGGCAATCGTGCTAATAATGCGCGCCCCGTTGATGTACCGCCAATAGGTAAACGCGTTCCAGGCTGCGTAATCACTTGCAGCATACTGTTACCAATTCTGGCATGAACAACACGGACTTTGTCTTCATCTAACGCAGAGACATAACTGGTAAACCCAGTATCTTTCGTCAAACTGTCTAACGCTTCTAACGCCATATCAATTAAATGGTTCATGCCACGAGCTCGGTGGGCAATCTCCATAATCAACAAACCTGGACGATAAATCGGCGCGTTATTTTTCTTTTCGAGCAACCCAAGTTCTGCCATCTGCTTTAACAGACGTGAAGCAGAGCTTTTCGGCATCGATAATTCATTGACCAACGTGGTTACCGTTAACTCATTACCTGAGCGTAAAAATAAGCGATACACGTCGACAACACTTGTTAAAATACTCATACCTGAGTTTCCTGCACCAGCAAGCCATAATCCAGAGGCTTTCTATCCCTTAAATAAGGCACATTTAAACGCGTATGCGCCTGAAGACGAAAATCAATCTCACCAACTAACAACTGTTCTTGTTCGCAAGATGCCTCACACAAAACTTGCCCACGCGGGCCCATAATTTTACTGCCACCAAATAGGTGTAAATCTTCTTCATGCCCCCAGCGATTCACCGCTAGAAGATGCGTGCCATTCTCTAAAGCACGACACGCCGTATTGATATTCCACATATCTCGGTCTTGAATACACCACGCAGAAGGTGCAATTAGCAATTCAGCGCCTTGCAGAGTGAGGATCCGCGCCACTTCAGGGAAGCCCATGTCGTAGCAAATCATCACACCAATTTTGCCGATTGGCGTATCAAACACGGGGAAAGTATCCCCGCTTTTGAACCACTGCTTTTCAATACCAAACGCATGTACTTTACGAAATACGCCGCTGATATTCTCACAACCCGGATTCCAAACGCCTACAGAGTTATATACTTCACCAAGACGTTCACCGCGCTCAGCAAATCCCGCCACAATTGTGATATCTAGACGGGAAGCTAATTGGCTAAATAGGCAGTATGTTTCACTGCCATCAAAATCACTAAGATCCCATAACTGAGTGGAGAGTAGATCACCCCGATAGCCCGTTGTCGACAGCTCTGGGAAACAGATTAACTTAGCGCCTTGAGATGCCGCCTGCTCGCACAGTTGCGCCATACGCTGCAAGTTACCTATTTTATTCCCTAGTTCAGAATCAAACTGAGCCAGAGCTACTTTCACTTGGTTATCGGTCATCTATCTGTCCTCAATCTAAATGAGAAACTTGGCGGAAGTGAGTGCCTTTCTCGCCACGGAATGCCGCTAATAAGCGCATACCAACCCAGTAAGCCACTGCACCAACCAGTAAAGAGTTCAACGCTGGAACGCCAATATCTGCACCAAAAGGCCCCAGAGCAGAGGTGCCCCAACCGACGACAACCGCACAACACCATGCAACTAAAGTCACAGGGTTATACGCTTCACAGCGAGTTGGTAAAATGCCTTGTTCTCGGGTGATATCCAGCTCTTTTCTGTCACGTTTTAACAAGTAATAATCAACAACCATAATACCCGCGACAGGCGGAATCGAAATACCAAGATAAATTAAGAAACTAATAAAGTTATCTAAGATGCCTAACATGGAAGCCACGGTACCAAAAATACCAATAATCCATGTTAAATAACGGCGGTCAAAACGCTTATTAAAAATAGCGTTCAACAGTGTGGAGAAGCCGAGTGATGAAGAGTAGAGATTGATATCATTCATTTTAATTGTTGAGAAGATAACAATCGATGCACCTAGCAACCCAGTTAACGCCATCATCAAATCAAAAACTTGGCTTGTACGTAATGCTAAAGCCATTAATACCGCAATCATGTTGACGAAAAGCTCGCCACAGAATGTTCCAATCAATGTCATCCAGAACACATCTTTCGGCTTATGCATAAAGCGGCTGATGTCTGGTGTTGTTACAGCAGAGATGATAAAACCACCCGCAACCATCGTAATTGCAGCTGGCATTGTCATTAAAGGCCCGGCAGGTTCAGTGGCATTAATTAATAAACTAATGTCCTGTCCCGATAATAAATTATAAGTTGCCCAACCTAGTGCGAATAAAAATAGCGGTGTTGAAATATTCGCGGTAATAGATAAAAAGCGATACCCATATACCGTAATAATTGTCACCGCAATGCCTGTAATAAGCGACCAGGTCCCTGGTGTTAGCACGTTAGTCGCTTTATACATACCATCCGCGAAGAAACCATTTTGGACACCGAACCAACCCATTAAGGAGATAGCAATGGCTCCTCCAATTAATGCGGATCCTAGTTTTCCAAAACAAGACCACCGAGACAGTAGACTGATTGACATTCCTTCACGGCAAGCTGCCGCTCCGAGCCCCCAACTGACGACCTGTAAAATTACAGAACCGAGCATTGTGGCCCAAAACGCCTGCCAAAACGTTAATCCATAACCAAGCGCTGCACCTAGCATCACTTGCGAAACGCAAGCGAGTGAACCGATACGGAGGATCAACACTTCATAAAACGGTCGACGAGCACTTTGCGGTACCCGCGCCAGAGAATAATCTTCACCTGCTTTATTTGCCATTTTTTATGCCTGCTGTGTATGAGTCTTTACTTGTGATTTTTGGCTTTTCGCTAAAGCTCCATTTAATGGAACTAGGTTTCATTTATTCTACAAGACGAATAATATCCACGATCGGTACCAAATCGCAAGTAGAATTTACCTTTTTGATAGCTTTTTTATTATCGGTTATTTAAATAGGAGGAGAAATAGGAGGGAGTAAAAACAAAATAAGCTGTAAATTAATAGGTTAAAAATTCCGCATTTGATTAGAGAAACTTCATAAAATGAGTTATCAGCTATAGATAATTCTGATTTAGACACACCAATATGGAGTAAATTATCTTTTCATTGCAGTTAATCGCACAAAATATTCGACCTAAACAGCCATTCACCGATTATTTTATTTAATAAATTGCGTATTTGGTGAGAAAAAAGTTGTAGAGATCCCCTCTACAACTTTTCAAATAATCACGAATTGATAAATTACTCTCTTGCTAATGCATCAATTGGGTTTAATCTCGCCGCATTTCTTGCTGGTAGGAAACCAAAAATAATCCCAATCGCCGTTGAACACGCAAATGCACTGACGAGTGCAATAGGATCAAAAGCAAATGTCCAACCCGGCAGCGCCATTTGAGCAATCAAACTGACGCCATAAGATAAGCCAATTCCCATTAAGCCACCAATAAGGCACACTAACACGGCTTCAATAAGAAATTGCTGCATCACATCCATCGTACGGGCGCCTACCGCCATACGAATACCAATTTCACGAGTTCTTTCCGTGACAGACACCAACATAATATTCATCACACCAATCCCCCCAACCACAAGCGAAATGACAGCGACTAAAGTCAAAAAGAGCTGCATAGTTTGGGTGGTTTTTTCCGCTGTTTTGACCAACGTATCAATGTTATAGGTAAAAATATCCTTCTTACCGTGACGCAATGTCAGCAAGCGGGTCAGTTGCTGCTCAGCGACTTTCGCATCAATACCATCCTTCACTCTCACCACAATACTGTCATAGTAAGAACGATTAATCAGCTTACTGTTAATGGTTGTATCGGGTAAAAACACTTCTAGGCTTTTGCTGGAACCAAAAATTGATTTTTGCTCCCCCAAGACACCAATTACTGTCGCGGGCATATTTCCGATAAGCAATATCTCACCCACGACATTCTGTTTGTTCGGAAAAAAGCGTCGTTTCGTATTACCGTCAATCACCACCACAGGCGCACGCCGATCAAGCATATCCTGAGTAAATCCCATCCCTTCAGCGAATTTATTACCATAAACTTGGAAATAACCTACCCCCACTCCTGCGACTCTAGCCACCGCATCTAAATTACCTTTACGTAATCGAGCAGAGGTATCAATGGAACCCGTCACCGACTGAACATAAGGCTGCTGAGCAATGGCAGAAATATCAGAGGCTTTCAACGCTTGTCGATTTTCTGGGTCATCACTACCAAAATCTTTTCCGGGATACACCGAAATTGTATTGGTACCAATCGATTTAATATCATTCAATACCATCCCTTTGGCCGCATCACCAATCACCATGATGGATACCACTGAGGCAATCCCAATCACAATTCCCAGCATGGTCAGCAAGGTGCGCATTTTATTCACCACCATCGCGCGCCACGCCATTAGTAAGGCTTCACTGAATCGACTAATCCATTGCCCTAATGGATTTTTCTTCATCGCAACTTTTGCCGGAAACTCCACTTTCTTCATTGCTAGCACACCAGAATCATTGATGATTTCGCCATCTTTGATTTCAACGATCCGCTCTGCTTGTTGCGCGACTTTCGGGTCATGGGTAACGATGATCACCGTATGCCCTTGGGCACAAAGATCTTTTAAGATCTTCATGACCTCTTCCCCCGAATGGCTATCCAGCGCACCCGTCGGCTCATCCGCCAAAATAACCTGTCCACCATTCATCAGAGCGCGAGCAATACTGACTCTTTGTTGCTGTCCACCCGATAATTGGCTTGGGCGATAATTGACTCGCTCACCTAAGCCTAAACGCTGAAGTAATTGTTCCGCTCGTTCCTGGCGCTGAGACTTGCCTGCTCCCGCATAAATAGCGGGGATTTCGACATTTTGCTCAGCACTCAAATGGCTCAGTAAATGGTAACGCTGAAAGATAAAACCAAAATGTTCACGTCGTAATTGTGCCAACTGGTCATTATCTAAGGTCGCAATATTTTGCCCTGCAACGAAATATTCCCCTGATGAGGGTTTATCCAAGCATCCCAAAATATTCATCAGCGTCGATTTTCCCGACCCCGATGCCCCAATAATCGCCACCATTTCACCGGCATTTATTTTCAGCGAAACATCTTTGAGTACCGTGATCTCCTGTTCACCCGCAGGATAGCGCCGCGTAATGTTATGCAGCTCAAGTAAAGTCGTCATCATTACGATTCCGTCTCACTGCTGCGACCGACGATGACCTTATCCCCTTCCTTGAGCCCGCTAATCACTTCCACAGAGACATCATTGCGGCTGCCAATTTCAACGTTTCTCTTTTGCGGGATCCCGTCATTCAAGACTTCCACTTCATAGACTTGTGGAGTGACTTCGTTTCCTAACGCCAATAATGGAAGGAGCAGCACATTTTTATGGGATTCAAGCTCAATCACCACCTGTGCGGTCATTTGTAGCTTTAAAAGATGTTGAGGGTTTGGCACTTCAAAACGTGCATAGTAGAAAATTGCATCGTTAATTTTTTCAGGGGTCGGGAGGATATCTTTCAGTTTTCCCGCGAATTTTTTATCTGGGGCACCTAACACGGTAAAAGACGCACTTTGTCCCGGTTCGAGGTAGATAACATCCGCTTCGGAAACTTCCGCTTTAACCAACATCGTATCCAAATCAGCTAGCGTCAAAATCGTTGGTGCCTCTTGAGCGGCAATCACCGTTTGCCCTTGTAATGTCTTGATAAACGTCACAATACCATCCATTGGTGCTGTAATTTGGGTGTATTTCAGATTCGTTTTTGCGGTATCTAAAGAGGCACGATTACGTTTAATCTGCGACTGATACGTAGCCACTTTCGCTTTATTCACTTCCACATCAGTTCTGGCTTTATCCAGCTCTTGCTGAGCCACCGCTTGCACTTTTGATAGGCTTAAATGACGTTGGTAAGTCACTTGCGAAAGCTTTAGTTCAGCCTGAGCCAATGCCAAATTGGATTCTAACTCATGAATAGTTTCTTGAGATTCAGTGACTTCGTTTTGCGCTTTTTGCGGATCAATAACGGCGAGCAGATCGCCTTTTTTAACGGTATCACCTTCTTTGACATACAGTGTTTGTAGCTGGCCGCTAACCTGCGCCCCCACATCCACTTTACGCACAGCATCTAATTTACCCGTCGCCATAACCCGCTTATCGAGGTCACCACGAGTCACATCAACTGTTTGGTAGCTCTCTGGCTGCTGGTTACCAAGAAAAAACCATGCGGTCACCAGCGCCGCGAGTAGGACAAATATGCCATAAATCCATTTTTTTCTTGATACTGCCTTCATTAACTCTATTCCTATTTTCAATCAGAGGGCCGCCCCTCTCTTGAAAATAAGATAGCTGAATAATTATCACTCTTCACTAAACAGATTTAAGATTAACTGCAATTTATATCAATACGCCTTACCGCGCGCCAACCATGCGACTCTTGAGAACATATTTCTCAGAGCCGATGGTACTGCTTCAGGGCCTAATTCAGCGGCACGGTTTACGGTCGCCAGTGCTAAGTCTGGTTTTGACGTCCGTGCAATCGCTTTTAAAATCACACGGCGAGTGGATACTCGGGCATTTTCAGGAATTTCTGCAATTTCATGATACAAACCTTGAAACCCTTCGCGATACAGAAAATGTTCCATATCCGGTGCTGGTAACATGGTTAACCGATCTCTATCTGGCGAATTAATTTTGTTGGCATAATGCGTCGCTGTTGCGGCATATTTTCGCCCTGCTTCATCCCCATCAGTTAATACATGCCATTCAATGCCCATTTTATTGGCAAATTTTAATAACGGTTTTAAGCCACTTTGTGCAAAGGCAATTACCTTAATTCCTTCTGTTTCGAAGAAATAATTACACTGCCTCGCAAATTCACTCATTAGCCAAATTTCCGTTTCTCCCTCAACCAGTAGCCAACAACGGGCAAATAATGCGGAAGGTCGATTAAAACGAATATGGAAAGAGATTTTACGTAGCTCTTCAGCACTTAAATCCTGCGGGTTCAAACGATACGCAGATACTTTATTCGTATCACGAACGAGTCGGCATAAGCTATCAATTGGCGCTTGGGAAAGTAAATCGCCAGAATTGGTTGTGGTGATCCGCTGCAAGGAGAACAAGCTAAACAGCCCCCACGCAATAGACAACATAATAGGATGTAACCGTGTTTCAGGGTCTTCCACAATAATAATTGGGCGAGCATGTTTATCCAGCTCAATATTCCCTTTAGATTGCAGTAATGACGAAAACATCCCTAGGATAATCAGACGAATATTACGCTGGTTCGGCTTCGCAATTAATCGGTTAATATTATCCAATGCCTGCCAACCTCGCTTACGAGGCTCGATACTAATCATTGGATTATCCGTTTTCACCATATGACCACTTTTCCCTGAAAAGTAGTGGCTCAGCAATTGCTGCATCGCGTCCACCCCATCTTCAAGATCATTATCACTTAAGCGTTCCGGATTATTCACCAGCGCCATGGTCAATTCTTTAATCTGATGATTAAAGTTTTCACGGAAATTGTTACTTCCGCTGACTATCGTCTCGGGGTTTATACTATTTAAGAAACGCGCATCTCGTAAGCGGATTACGGGATATAAACGGACAATTTCTTTAATATACTTACCCACATTATCGAGGGATAACTTATTTCCCCCAGAATTTAAGAAGCATTTATCTACCGCAACACTGTTATCGTCTTTTAGTTCCGCACTCACTCGGAATAAAATATGTTTTAAGTCATCTCCATTATCAACCCAAACAGAAGCAAGATTTTGGAAACGATATGAATGATGGCGACCCGGGCGACTCTCACAGAACTTTAAGACAATCTGCAAAGTACGAAAACGTGTTTCATCATCCCCTGTTGGATGGTGAAAATCATTAGCTGTGAATTGGTATTCGCGATGTTCGGGAGAGAGCAAAATATCTAAAGCATCGAGTAAACTGGATTTACCCCATGAGTTTTCTCCGATCAGAACGGTATTATTATTGAGTTCTAAAGAAAGTCGGTTGATCCCTCTAAATCCGTATATTTCCACACGTTCCAGATACATATCTCTCTCCTTGCTATCGAAAACTGAGTTTGATTGTAACATCCTGACCGCTCAAGGATCCGTGAAACAACCTGAACTATCGCAAATAAAAGCTTACTCATTAAGCCGATTAATTACTATACGAGTCAACATAGTACAAAAAAAACACGTTACGATACATGTCCCTGTATTGAGCTTATTTATTTGGTGATATAGGATGTTTATGCTTTATTTTCCAGCATTTTTCTCCTATTTTTAGTTAATCAGCCATTGAAAAATATTTATCACCTGCGTGATATTTAGCATCACAGGCTAAATTTATTCATGTTTCGATAGCAATGTTCATGAATATTTAAATATAATCTGTTGTTTATATTGGCATAAGTTTATATTTGCATAAATTAGTGTAGTTAATGCAGTAAAACAAAATGAAATAAAAGGGCACTAACATGTATTCTGGCTTGCTGATTATTCTTTTACCTCTGTTTCTGGGTTACTTGATACCCATAAAAAATAAAAATGTGCTTCATCGAGTTCATCAGTCTTTAAATTCGATGGTGTACGTCATTTTATTTTTAATGGGTATTACCCTTGCTTTGCTTGAAAACCTCAGCGCACATTTAGTGTCCATCTTAATTTATGCCCTGACCTTCTTCGCCTGCATTTTTGGCCTCAATGCGCTTTCTTTAATTCTCCTGGATAAACTTGATCCGTGGAAAGTCCCACAGCACAAGCAAGAAAAGCCCCCTTCACGTATCAAAATGGTGTTTGAATCCTTGCAACTGTGTGGTGTCTTGCTCATTGGCTTTTTGGTGGGATTAACTGGATTTAAATTCTTACATTATGCGGATAAAGGCAGCCAAGTGGCGCTAATGTTGCTGCTGTTACTGGTTGGGGTACAACTGCGTAATAGTGGAATGCATATTCGACAAATTTTAATTAACCGCCGAGGAACCACTATTGCCTTAGTCATGGGAGTGAGCGCCCTTATCGGTGGGGCAGCCGCAGCCTTTTTCCTTGGCCTTCCTATCAAAATGGGGTTAGCTATCGCCTCTGGATTCGGTTGGTATTCACTTACCGGTATCTTAATTACCGATGCCTATGGCCCCGTGATGGGCAGCGCTGCATTTTTTAATGACCTATTGCGCGAATTGACTGCCATCATGTTGATTCCGTTAATTATTAATCGCTATCGCTCTACTGCATTGGGCATTTGTGGCTCTACGTCTATGGACTTTACTTTACCGGTATTGCAGCGCAGTGGTGGCGTGTCGATTGTCCCCGCCGCTATCGTTCATGGCTTCGTTTTAAGTCTAATTACGCCAATCCTTATGGCCTTCTTTACATAAGTAGAATTTCAGTCACAATAGCCGTTAATTTAGGTATCACAGGAAATTAACATGACGGGTAAACAACGAGTTTTAGTACTAGGCGCCAGTGGCTATATTGGGCAAAATTTAATTCCTAAATTATTGGAAGAAGGTCATGAAGTCACTGCTGCTGCCCGACGTGTAGACTGGATGCTGTCTCAAGGTTGGTCAGATACTCGCTGTATCTATGTGGATTTACACCAGCCTGAAACCCTGAAAAATATCATGGATGAGGTGGATATTGTTTACTTCCTCGTTCATAGCATGGCGGATCAAGCCAACCTTATTGAACGTGAACGTGAAGCGGCGCGCAATGTACAAAATGCACTGCAAGGCTCTAACGTCAAGCAGGTGATTTATCTCAGCGCACTGCAACACGGGCATACTTATTCCCCGCATTTAATTGCCAGACGCTTAACAGGGGAAATTCTGCGCGAAAGTGGTATTCCTGTGACTGAGATCCGCGCATCCATTATCGTTGGTTCAGGCTCTGCGGCCTTCGAAATTATGCGGGATATGGTGTATAACCTCGCCATTTTGACGCCGCCGCGTTGGGTTCGTTCAAAGTCATCCCCAATTGCCCTTGAAAATATCCTGTATTACCTCACGCAATTAGCCCAACTCCCCGTTACAGAAAGCCGAGTATTAGATGCGGGTGGCCCTGAATACATAAGCTACCAAGAGCTCTTCAAACGCTTTATTAAAGTCTCTGGAAAGCGCCGTTTGTTAATTCCAATTCCGATCCCTGTCAGTATGATCTCCGTGCACTTTATTAGTTTGATAACTTCTGTGCCGCCCACGATTGCCAAAGAGTTGATCCAAGGCTTACAACACGACCTGCCTGCGGACGATAAACTCATTCGCGAACTTATCCCGCAAACGCTGATTTCATTTGATGACGCGGTCAGAACCACATTAGCGGAAGAAGCCAGCGCCATTGATAACTCAGATTGGGGTTACGATCCTGAGGTAAGAAAACGCTGGAGACCGGGTTACGGCTACTACCCTAAACAAGCGGGCTTTACTTTTAGTACCACTGCAACCACAGAATCGCTCTGGCATACCGTCCAGCAAATTGGTGGAAAAGAAGGTTATTTTTACGCCAATATCCTTTGGAAAACACGCGCCATTATGGACGATATGATGTTGAATAAAGTCAAATATGGCAGACCTGATCGTGACACCTTACAGGTTGGTGATGAAGTTGATGGCTGGCGAGTCATTAATATGGAGCCAAATAAGCAACTTAGCTTGCTTTTTGGTATGAAAGCACCCGGTTTAGGTCGATTGACTTTCACTATTCATGATAGTGGAAATCTACGTTCAATTGATGTTCGTGCATGGTGGCACCCAGCGGGTTTCAGCGGATTACTCTATTGGTTTGCGATGATGCCAGCTCATTTGTTCATCTTTAAAGGAATGGCTAAGCGTATTAGTGAATTGGCGATTCAACGGGACAAAAAGCTTGTGACAGCGCCGATAGCGGAAGATAGCTCCAATAAGCCAGAATAAATTTAGCGTAAAAAACCAAATTTTTATGCATAAAACATTGCATAAATATGCTTACAGGATTAATATCGCGGGTAGTTAATTTAGATATTATTGGTAAGCATGAGCATTCAATTAAAAAACATAAACTGTTTCTACGGTAACCATCAGGCACTCTTTGATATCAACTTAGAGTGCTCTGCTGGTGAAACCATGGTATTACTCGGGCCAAGCGGCGCAGGGAAAAGCTCCTTACTGCGCGTACTGAACCTGCTAGAAATGCCACGTTCAGGTCAACTCAATGTTGCCAACCATACTTTTGATTTTGCCAAAGCACCAGATGCGAAAGCTATTCGCGATCTGCGCCAAAACGTAGGCATGGTTTTCCAGCAATATAATCTTTGGCCTCACTTAAGTGTGATGGATAACCTAATTGAAGCGCCATGCCGCGTTTTGAAGTTATCCAAACAGCAAGCCCAAGAAAAAGCCGCTAAGCTATTAGAGCGTTTACGTTTATCGCAATTTGCTGACCGCTATCCCCTGCATTTATCCGGCGGCCAACAACAGCGTGTCGCGATTGCTCGCGCCTTAATGATGGAACCACAAGTTCTGTTATTTGATGAGCCAACAGCCGCACTTGACCCTGAAATCACAGCGCAAGTGGTGGACATTATTCGTGAACTTTCAGCAACGGGGATCACCCAGGTTATCGTGACCCATGAAGTTGAAATTGCCCGTAAAACCGCAAGCCGTGTGGTCTATATGGAAAACGGTCATATTGTAGAGCAAGGAGATGCTAGCCACTTCGCTGCACCTCAAACCGAAGCATTTGCAAATTATCTATCCCATTAATAGATTCTGTCCCACTAATAGATATAGGATTAAGCAATGAAAAAATTATTATTAGCTACATTATTAGGCGCTGTAACCCTATCTGCGGCGGCGGCGGAAAAAGAGACTATCCGTTTTGCAACTGAAGCCACTTATGCCCCATTTGAAATGTTTGATAAAAACAACCAAATCGTAGGTTTTGACGTGGATCTGGCAAATGCAATGTGTGAAAAAATGAATGCAACCTGCACATTCACGCACCAATCTTTTGATAGCTTAATCCCAAGCCTGAAATTCCGTCGCTTTGAAGCGTTAATGGCGGGTATCGATATTACCCCTGAGCGTCAACAACAAGTGGATTTCACCGAAACTTACTATCCGAACTCCGCTGAATTTATTGCAGTAAAAGATAAAGTTACTGCTGTTGACCAGTTAAAAGGTAAAAAAATCGGGGTACAAAACGGTACCACACACCAGAAATACATTCTGGAACAACATAAAGATATGACGGTTGTCCCATATGATAACTACCAATCTGCCATTTTAGATCTGCAAAACGGTCGTATTAATGCGGTCTTCGGTGACACTGCCGTTGCTGATGAGTGGTTAAAAGCGAAAGGTAATGAAAACTTAGCGGCTGTGGGCGACAAAGTGACCGATCCACAATACTTTGGTATTGGTTTAGGTATCGCGGTTCGTAAAGGCAACAAAGAGTTGCTTGATAAGATGAACAAAGCCTTATCTGAAGTTAAAGCCGATGGCACCTACGATGCTATCCATAAAAAATGGTTTCAACAGTAGTCGATATAATTAATGAATGATTTATTCTTTTTAGCAAGTGCCGCCGGTATTACCGTCGGCCTTGCCGTTTTAGCGCTAGTCCTTGGATTGGTTCTCGCAATGCTATTTACCGCATGGGAATCTGTTCGGTTCAAACCTCTCGCCTTTTTAGGAACCTGCTGGGTCACGCTGATCCGTGGTTTACCTGAACTACTGGTGGTGCTGTTTGTCTATTTTGGAACGCTCCAGCTCATTAACCTGTTAGGTGATGGTATCGCCATTAACTTAGGTTTCTGGCAAGGTACATTCCAAATTGATCCGAGCATTTTCTTTGCTGACAGCGGCGAATTTGACTACACGCCATTCTTCTGTGGTGTGGTTGCGCTTGCACTGTTATATGCTTCTTACGCCTCACAGACCTTGCGTGGTGCCTTGAAAGCGGTGCCTTATGGTCAATGGGAAGCGGGATTGGCTCTTGGATTAAGCAAACGTACCATTTTCTTTCGCTATATCATGCCGCAAATGTGGCGTCATGCCCTGCCGGGCTTAGGTAACCAATGGCTAGTGTTACTCAAAGATACCGCGTTAGTCTCCTTAATTAGCGTCAACGACTTAATGCTACAGACCAAAACCATTGTGAACCGTACCCATGAACCGTTTACTTGGTACGCCATTGTGGGACTGATTTACCTTGCTATCACCCTATTAAGCCAATTGGTGCTAAAACGTATTGAACTGCGCACCACACGTTTTGAACGGAGTGATGCGAAATGATCGATTTAATTCTACAAATATTACCGGGATTACCGACCAGCTTGTCACTGACCTTCAGTGCGTTATTGGTGGCTTTTATCTTAGCCATCTTCTTTACGCTGATCTTATCCCTTAAAACTCCCGTCATTTCACAAGCAGTTAAGGTGTATATCACCCTATTCACCGGTACGCCCTTATTGGTGCAGTTTTTCTTGATTTATAATGGGCCTAGCCAATTTAAGTCACTGCAAGATTACCCAATGCTATGGGAGTTTATTTCGACGCCATGGGTTTGTGCGATGGTGGCATTAGCATTAAACAGCGCAGCCTATTCCACGCTGTTATTCCATGGAGCGGTAAAAGCCATTCCGTCGGGTCAGTGGCAATCTTGCCAAGCGTTGGGTATGAATAAGCTGCAAACCATGCGGATTATTCTCCCTTATGCGTTTAAACGTTCACTTTCATCCTATTCCAACGAAGTGGTACTGATTTTCAAAAGTACCTCTCTCGCCAGCACCATTACGATGCTGGATATTATGGGCTACAGTAGCCAAGTATTTGGGCAAACATGGGATGTTATGGCGTTCGTCGCGGCAGGGATTATCTATCTTGTGGTAAACGCGATTCTGACGTTAATTATGCGTCTGATTGAGCGTAAAGCATTGGCATTTGAACATCGTAGCTAAATTTAGCTTGCCATTTCGTCCATAAGCTCATTGTTTTTACACATAAAAAAGCTTGGTTCAACACCAAGCTTTTTTTATATGAAAAATATACATAGCCAATTACTTTTGTATATATTGATTTTTGAAAGATAGAACCTTTTTGTATTGGTAGCATGAATTATTGCAAAATAATACTGATTAAATAAGGTTATCTATATGATTACAAAAGTTAAATTTTCCATTCCTTTTCAACAAGCGCCTATTGTTGATTACATCGCAACGAATATCCCCAGTCTATTTGAAAATAAACTTGTCAAAGTCTCAAATATTAGCCCTATTCAAGCGGGTATTTGCCGTGGTCTTTCCACTTGTTTTCTGATGCATGAGAACAATAACCGTGGCACGCAATATATAGAGAAGATAAATGAGTCCTTGGACACTCTAACCCATTCTGAAGAGCCTCAAGATACACTCGATGAGTATCTTTTAAATTTAACTAAAAAAATTAAACTCGCAGAGTTTAACGTTCTAATTCATCAAGCCATCAATGAGCAAATAGATTATGGGAATGCCACTGAATTAAATAATCTATCACTCGATATAAATAATTTCACACTTAGAGAGATAGGTGCTCAGGAAGAAAATATTGAATATTTGGTTAACTTACTTCAAATACCCGAAATCACTCAAAAATTAAATGAACCCGATACGTTTCTCACTGACTATAATTTTCCTGCCAATATAGAACGTTACATAAATAAAATATTGAATAAAGATAATACTGACCATTTATATTTATCCAGTGAAAATGTAGAAAAAATCAACGAGAAATTATCGAACAAAAAACCATTAACCATAAATGACGCCAAGCTAATTCTAACCTCGTTTTTTCTACATGAAGTAGACAGAATCACCCTTATATCAGCGGCTAGGAAAGTGTATTCCGGATTAATCAATGACAATAGCTATACACTAAAAGATAGACACAATACGAACCATGATGGCGAGTTAAAAACACTCTCTCAAATTGAACTTGATATCGATGAATCGATAAAAAACAATGCCTACTATTACTGCCTTCTCGCTAGCCTAAATCACTGTATGGCCATATCCGCGCAGCGTTGCCATCAAAAAGTAATATATAAATTTTTTGATCCTAATGAAGGAATTTTAATTTCAGAAGATAGCTACGAATTTTTCAATCAATTGTTCCAAATTTTCAATGAGTTTAATATCAATGGGAAAACTGAGCGTTCTTATGCTGGTCACACTCTGCTTAATGTCAGACTTATTCAGAAAAAAACTGATAGTCACAATAGAATAAAATTATTCTCACTGACCAATAATGAAATCCAAGACAATATAAAAAAATCTCTAATAAAAAACAAAATAGAAATTACATTATCAGAAAATTTCAAAATGAAGCTAAAACACCATGACTCAATAAACAGTGAAACCCAATTGTCGATTGTGGGGTTGAAGAGGAAATGGAACATCTACACAACTGAAACGGATGTTGAAAAGATGATATTAACCGTTGCTGAAAAGCTCCCATTAATAAAAAACAAAAAAGGTAATTTGTCTATTGATGAATATGGAGAAATTCATAATAGATAGGCGCAAGCCTATCTATTCTAATCACTATTTTCGCTTCAATAAGCTCAATACTTCATAGTGTGCGGTATGCGGGAACATATCAAACAGTTGAACTTTGCAAACTTCGTATCCTGATAATAACTCAAAGTCTTGCGCCATGGTTTGGGCATTGCAGCTGGAATAGAGAATATATTCCGGATGCATATCGGATAAATAGTTGCATAAATTCTTACCGATACCGCGGCGTGGTGGATTCACCAATACTAAATCAGGAATATCTTGGCGACTGGTGGCAAAATTGGTTGAATCTAATGCTTGGAATTCCACATGCTGCAAACCCAGCTCTTGGGCAGACTGGCGAGCGCACTCAATAGCGGGCGCACTAATTTCAATACCCGTTAGCCTGGTCGTCTTATCCGCGCAATGCAAACCAAAGCCACCCACACCGCAAAACAGATCCCACAAGCTGGATATATTCAGCGCTTTGACCCATTCTCTGGCTGTTTGATATAGCTGTGCAGCCACAATAGGGTTGGTTTGGAAAAAACTTTGCGGGCGAATAAACAGAGGAACTTGGTTAAACTCATCCCTCAGCACATGTTGCTCAGTGAACATAATTTCCTGCTCACCTTCTAAAATAGCCATATGTACGGGCTGAATATTGGCAGTGATCACGGCCAATTGCGGCAATTTTTCTTGTAACCAAGGTAATGCTTTTTGTAATTGATCAATTTTTTTATCGGAGCGCAAGACAAAACGCAACATAAATTGTTTGGTATGCCAGCTTTGAGTCAGCAAAATATATTTTAGCTCACCGCGCTTACGTTCAATGTTATAAGGGGTTAACCCAGCTCTCGCGATAAAAGGCATAAGCTGCGCGAAGATTTCTGAAAATTCAGTGGGATATAACGGGCACTCCGTTAAACTAACAGCATCTCCATCACGGTTAACAATACCCAAAATCGGTTTTTCAACACTACCACTGACAACCATTTTGGCTTTATTGCGAAATCCTTCAAATGGCCCCGTCACTGGCGTCAAAAATAAAGATGACGCCAAAGAAGGCAATAAAGATTGCAGATTATCTTGTTTACGGGAAATTTGCTGTTCTGGCGATAATTCTAGCCACTGACAGGAGCGACATTCTCCTGCCAAATATTTTTCACAATGCATAGGGTATTTAGTGAATAATTACAGAAGGTTTATCATCAACGTCGGATTCAGTGTCGTCATCATTATCATCCGACTCTAACTCTTCATACTCATCTTGGTTTGCATACAGTAGATTATTACTGAAAATTTCAAACACAATACCGGAAATTTGCTCTTCGGCCTGCTGTAAGAAATGGCTAAATTGGCGATAAGTAATTCCGGCTTCTAACGAAAATGATTGGCTAACCACCAACTTAGGTAGATTTTCATTATTAATTTCGAGAAAAACTTTTGCCGTTAATGAACTGGCGTTAATTTGGCTAATATTTGCCACCAGCGTAATAATCGCGGTAGGTTTAAGTTCTGCCAATGCTGAGAGTACTAACACATTATTAATAATGTCTAATTTAGCATCAAAGATCCCATCAATATTTTGCATATGAGGGAGATGCAAAGCAGCACAAGAATCACACTCGAAATAAGAGGTTTTGAGTTGGTCGAGCCACTCTCGCAGCTGTGAGATATCTGGGTAACAAATAGAATCCATGAGCAATAACCTTCTTCAACTCAAAATAGCGATATACCAAAAATAACCATATTCATGCCAACCAAGCACTCATACTAATAATTCATTCTAACAAATAGAAAGCGGACAATTTTCACACATAGCCAGTCTAAACACCAGTAAAACCATGCCCTGCTCTACTTTTCGTCTGGTTTATCATCATCTCGTGTCGCCTCTTTTGGTTGATTACGACGATCACGACTTGCGCCACCCGATTTATTATCAATGCCCAAAAAAGTAAGGCCATGAACGGCTCGCCAGATAATATTGATCATCGCTGGGATTAAACACCCCATTCCAACCAGCACCATAGAGACAATCGCGCCAGAGCTGGCTAGCCATTCCGGCAGCGTAATATAGTCATTAGTGGCAAGTAATACGGTGATTAGTAATAATATTCCGATACCCTCAAGAAATAGAACGGGTTTTGGCATATCCGCTAGTGAGCGCATCGTCCCTTTAGTCTCTTTTATGGGTTTTTGCTGTTGTTCCATGATGTTTTCCTTCGTTTTATTACCTTATATTGACAGTATCGTCACCACCACTAGCAAATTATATAGACTGCCTATAGCTATGAAAGGAAAATTCAACTTTTATTTAGAAGCTGATGTTGGCATAGTATTGGGCATTATTATTTTGTATCTGAATAGTCATTAGAATCTGAGTTCTAAATTTAAGGAGATATTATGTACACTGTTATTTTTGGTCGCCCTGGTTGCCCATACTGTGTTCGTGCTAAAGAACTTGCAGAAAAACTGAAGAATGAACGTGACGACTTCGATTATCGCTATGTTGATATCCAAGCGGAAGGTATCTCTAAAGAAGACTTATCCAAAACCGTTGGTAAAACTGTAGAAACCGTTCCTCAAATCTTTATCGATGAAAAACACATCGGTGGTTGCACCGATTTTGAAGCATACGCTAAAGAAAATCTGAGTCTGTATAAGTAATCAATCTTACAAGACATTTTCTTTTATAAAGCCCCAGATGAGCCTCTCATTTGGGGCTTTATTTTTTCTTTTTGTGCTATGCAAAAATGTTTTCATCAAAAATTGCACTTTTTCTGATCACCGAGAGAACTTTCCTCCTTTGCTGTAGTCTTAATTAGTGCCACTGCTTTTCTTTGATGTCCCCATATTGAGGAGCCCGATAGCCATTTGATTCTTTCATGCTATCGGGTTTTTTGTGTCTAGAACTTTTGCATTGCCCTGATAAATCACTGTTATTGAGCAAATATTGATTGAGTTAATGTTTAACAAAAAGTAAATTTGTCAGCTTGAGTAGCAAGGTCTAGAGCGTGTCTTAATTCACCCCTTCCCATTGCTATGTCCCGTCTTCTTGAGAACTAATGTCCGAGGTACTCTGATCGTGCTGGAACAACTAAATCTGGATCTTTTTAATCTGATCAACGCAACGCCTGAGTCCGCAAGTGGTACTATTGCGTTAGCCACGGTGATCGCCAAACGCTTGATCCTTATTTTCCCGCTATTTACTGTTGCGTGTTGGTTTTGGGGTGCGCAGTCAAATATGACTCGCCAACGCACCTTTGCCTGCAAAACGGCTTACGCCATTGTCATTGGCTTAGTAATTTCTTGGTTGATTGGTTATTTTGCACCCCATGAGCGTCCTTTCGTGATGGGCATTGGCTCTAATTTCTTAGATCACGACGCAACTCCGTCTTTCCCGAGTAACCATGGAACTATTGTCTTCACTTTCGTTTTTGCTTTCTTATTCTGGCTAAGAACATGGGTTGGCTTCGTGTTTATGGTTCCTGCCATCGTTATTGCATGGTCTCGAATTTATCTTGGTGTTCACTGGCCGTTAGACATGGTCGGTGCATTTATCTTAGGTGCTATTTCTTGCGGTTTATCTCAGCTGATTTGGGCTGTGGGCGGCAGTGTTATTCAACAACCAATCACTCGTCTTTACCACCTCGTATTTGGTTCTCTCATTCGTAAAGGATGGATGCAACCTTAATTGGTGATTTAAAGTACTGACCTATTATCAGTGTCAGTACTTTCCCCTTCATTTTCCTCATCATTAAATATTGAGCTAAATCAAAGTTTGTTTTCATTTATTTTTAGCAGTAATAACTTTATTTGAATTTATCAAATAAATATTAAAACAATTAATTAACAAATATTTTGTAACTATTTCTTATTATTTTTTGCGACAAAAAATAAGTATTCTATTTCTAATCTTAAATCCCCTAAAACAATTAACATATTCCGCAAGAACATTAATTAACCAAAAAAATTAATCACGTTATTAATCAATTAACGTAAAGATATAAATCCCTTTAATATCAACATGTTAAAATAAAACTCAGCTGGGTATTTCTCTAAAGAATAAAGCGGTTTTTTCATCCGTATTTTCAAGTCATTGATCATCTGATTGACGTTAATTTTTTTATTAACATGATAACGGTTTTAATGTTTTGTATTTTTATATAAATAAATTTGTCGAATAATCATTTTATGAACATTGCCGAAAATCTATGAAAACTAGCACTAAGTTAAATTCCATTAACAATTTTACAAAATTCACTGTGACCTGATAAACATGGGGGATATTTCTCTTTTGAGATAATGATCACGGCATTTTGTTCTGCTAAAATGTAGATTCTCACACTCAAAATCCACTTTTAAAAATTACTTATAAAATTACAAAACTGATTGAAAATGAATTTCATATTCATCTTAGTTTTATTTCCAATCAGATTGTTACGTATAAAACCATTATTAATGGCTAGACAGTGTATTAACCGATTGTTTATTTACTAACCACTGATTAAACCGTCGATTAATCGTACAAAAAGATTAAGAGCCTAGTGAAATAGGCACCCAATTTTTATTTTTGACTTTTATTTTTGGAGACTATTATGGATACAACAAAAGTTGGTTCCATCAACAAAACAGCCTCGCAAACAGGGAATGCTACCGCTTGGCGTAAAACAGACACCGTGTGGATGCTCGGCCTTTATGGTACCGCCATCGGCGCGGGTGTTTTATTCTTACCTATCAATGCGGGTATGAGTGGATTACTGCCAGTATTACTGATGTTAGTACTTGCTTTCCCAATGACATTTTTTGCTCACCGTGGTTTAACACGCTTTGTACTTTCCGGTTCAAAGAAAGACGGTGACATCACTGAAGTTGTAGAAGAACACTTTGGTCGTACAGCAGGTAACTGGATCACCCTGCTCTATTTCTTTGCTATTTATCCTATTCTGTTAGTTTATGGTGTTTCTATCACTAACAACGTCAACAAATTCCTGACTGAACTTTTAGGCGTTGGCGCTCCACCACGTTGGTTGCTGGCGCTGATTTTAGTCGGTGGCGTCATGGCAATCGTGGCATTCGGTGAAAAATACATTGTTAAAGTCATGAGTATGCTGGTGTTCCCATTCATCGCCGTACTGGTCGCTTTCTCTCTGTACATGGTTCCACATTGGAGCACCGATGTTCTGAGCACATTATCTTTAGACAGCGTAACTGAAGCAGCTAAAGCATCCGGTGGACAAAGCATTTGGATCACTATCTGGCTAACAATCCCAGTGATGGTGTTCGCGTTTAACCACTCACCAATCATCTCTGCATTCTCTGTTGCAAAACGTGAAGAGTATGATGAAGCGGCTGAGAAAAAATGTTCACGCATTCTGGCTTCTGCGCACATCCTGATGGTTCTGACTGTCATGTTCTTCGTCATCAGCTGTGTATTCACGCTGTCTTCAGCGGACCTTGCTGCTGCTAAAGCGCAAAACATCAGTATCCTTGACTACCTGTCTGGTTACTTTGATCAGCCGTTCATCAAGTATGCTGCCGCAATCATCGCCTTTATCGCTATCATCAAATCATTCTTAGGTCACTACTTAGGTGCTCGTGAAGGTTTCAATGGTTTAGTTGAACGAGCATATCGTGCAAAAGGCAAAACTGTTGATGTTAAAAAATTAAACCGTGGTACTGCACTGTTCATGTTAGTGACGACTTGGATTGTCGCAACACTGAACCCTGGTGTACTGGATATTATTGAAAGTCTGGGTGGCCCAGTTATCGCAATCCTGCTGTTCTTAATGCCAATGTATGCAATCAGCAAAGTCCCAGCAATGCGTAAATACTCCGGTAAACTCAGCAATATCTTCGTTGTCATCATGGGTCTGGTCGCTATCTCCGCCGCAACTTACAAGTTATTCTTCTAATTAAAAAAATTAGCAAATAATTAAGTAAATCTAAGCCCTCAATTAACCTATATCAATCTGGTTAATTGAGGGATCTTCTATAATCATCTTACTGACAACAAATACCCTGTAATTGGCAGTTTGATGGGGATCCTTCAATATAGGAAGACAGAATATGATTAGCGTATTCGACATTTTTAAAATCGGTATCGGACCATCCAGCTCACACACTGTCGGCCCTATGAAAGCCGGTAAGCAGTTTGTCGATGACCTCATCCAGCAAAATCTTCTCACTAAAACCACACGTATTTCCGTCGATGTTTATGGTTCTTTATCGTTGACAGGTAAAGGCCACGCCACTGATATGGCGATTATTATGGGTTTAGCGGGTAATCTGCCCGATACGATTGATATTGATGCTATCCCAGCATTTATGCGCAATGTTGAGCAAACAGGCAAGCTGATGCTGGCAAATGGCCAACATGAAGTTGATTTCCCAACTGAAGGTGGGATGAATTTCCATTCAACCAACTTACCATTACATGAAAATGGAATGACAATTACCGCATTTGATGGCGATAACATTCTGTATACCAAAAATTATTACTCCATTGGCGGTGGCTTTATCGTTGATGAAGAGCATTTCGGTCAAGAGACTGAAAATGCGGTTCAAGTCCCTTACCCATACAAATATGCGGCTGATTTACAAAAACACTGTAAAGAAACGGGACTATCTTTATCTGCATTAGTGATGCAAAACGAATTAGCCCTCCACAGCAAAGAAGAAATTTCTGAATATCTTGCGGCGGTGTGGGATGTCATGAAAGCGGGCATTGAACGCGGTGTCAGCACCGAAGGTTTATTACCTGGTCCACTGCGTGTTCCTCGCCGTGCAGCGGCACTGCGTCGCCAATTAGTTACTTCTGACAATAACAACATTGACCCAATGGCGGTAATTGACTGGATCAACATGTACGCCCTTGCCGTCAATGAAGAGAACGCCGCGGGTGGTCGTGTTGTCACTGCACCAACTAACGGTGCTTGCGGAATTATTCCTGCGGTATTGGCTTACTACGATAAGTTTATTCGCCCAGTCAACGAAAACTCTTATACCCGCTATTTCTTAGTTTCAGGCGTGATTGGTACGCTGTACAAAATGAATGCGTCTATCTCGGGTGCAGAAGTCGGTTGCCAAGGTGAAGTCGGTGTAGCCTGTTCAATGGCTGCTGCTGGTTTGGCAGAATTAATGGGTGGTAGCCCAGAGCAAGTGTGTGTCGCGGCAGAAATCGCCATGGAGCACAACTTAGGCTTAACCTGTGACCCTGTTGGCGGACAAGTCCAAGTACCTTGTATCGAACGTAACGCGATTGCATCTGTTAAGGCTGTAAACGCCGCTCGTATGGCATTACGCCGTGTGAGTGCGCCAAGCGTATGTCTCGATAAAGTGATCGAAACCATGTATGAAACAGGTAAAGATATCAACGCAAAATACCGTGAAACCTCTCAAGGCGGTTTGGCGATTAAGTTAGGTCATTGCGAATAATTTATCGCTTACATTGCAACGTTGGTGAGCATTATCCAGAAAGGCCTACATATTATGTAGGCCTTTTATTATTCCTAATAAAATCAAGAATCAATTAATACAAAATTTTAAAAACCAATACCGCTAATGTGTTGAGCCGTTTGAGTCTGAACAAACATCCCTGCCGTTCCAACCATTCCTTTTACTGACTCTCCCGTATCTTTAATAACGGCTTCGGTGGTTTCCATCAAACTACTCATATTTTCAATTAATTTATCTGCAGCAACTTCAACCGCACTATCGTCAACAACCAAGCCAGTGATCTGAGTGTTGCTCGTGCTATTTCCACCATTAATTGTACCTAAATTAGTCCCTGAATTTTGTGCAGAACCACCTAATGTGCTTCCTGCTGAGCGTTCAGTTTTACGCGAGCTTACGGTTGCTTCAAATGTCACTGTCGACGCTTTAGATTGATCGTTTAAGATATCTTCACCTTGGTTTGCTAAATCACCTATTTTAGTGAGCATCGGTTTCAGCTGTTTAAATGTTTCCATGTCTGTTTTAACGGACAGCTTATAGAGATGATATTCTTCAGCCAGTTTGGTATAAGATTGAAGTTCGTTTTGTAACAGGGAATCTAGCGCTTTTTTCTCCATTTCTAAGACGCCAATTTTTTCTTGCAGTTCAGAGACTTTAGAGCTGCTCTTAGACTCTTTTTCAACTTTTTCGTTTAAAATATTGTTTAGTTTTTTGATGTCATTTTCTAAACGCTGGATTTTGGTATTTAAATCCTCTTTATTTTTTCCTTCATCTGCAAGCTTGTTATTTAAAACATCAATTTCTTTTTGCTTGCCCTCAATCTTGTCTTTAGTTTCATTAATTTTTTCCTCTTGTTTTTTATTACGAACTTGCTGATTTTTTAAGCGTTCTTCGAGCTTTTCTTTGTCACCATTCGTCTGATCTAATTTAATTTCCAGCTCTTGGATCTCTTGCTTGCCCTTATCCACCTGAGCTTTGAGCTTGTCTATTTCACCACGTTGCGCTTTCATATCGGAGCGAAGTTGGCTCACATCCCCTTTAGCCTTCATCAGTTCATTATTTAATGACTGTTTTTCTTTTTCACTTTGTGCAAGATGCTGTTGCACCGCATTCAGCTTATCTTGCATATCTTTCGATTGAAAAGCTTGATCTGCTAATACTTGCTGCTGTTTTTGCAATTCTACTTTTTGTGATGCGATTTCTTTTTGCAGCGCTGACAACTCATTATTTTTACGAATAATTTCTTTATTTGCGTCCACCAATTGTTTTTGCATTCCTTGATATTTTTCAATACCACTTTGTAATTCACGAATTGCATTACCCCCTTTAAGAAACGAATGCTCATGGTTGACAGCACCAAATTCGTTAGTTGCCGCACCACCATGGAGGTCGTTGTTATTTAACCCAAAGTTGGTACTATGTCCCCCTTCCATTCCCCCATTATTAATGCCATCATTGCGCGCAGTACCACCTTGCATAATATTGTTATTGGTGTGTAGGTTTACAGTTTTTCCTCCAACAACTGAACCACCTCCGCTACCCGAGTCAGTCGCATCCCCTGACTTGATGACACCTTTATTATCACCTCGGTTATCCGCACTCCCCCCATGAACGCTGTTATCACCAATTCCTTTAGTATTTTGTCGATTTTGTAGCTGTTGCATTCTTTCTTCCATGGAAATGCCCATTGATAATTCTCCATTTCAATTAATTAAATTAATAAATACATTATGAAATTGAATGAGATAATTTCAGTCATTGATATTTAAATAACAGTAAAATAGTTAGCTCTCAAACAATTAAAATGATTATTAAATTGAATTAGAAATATTTCAATTGAAGTTTATCTGTAAATTTATTTAATGTTATTCATTACAAAAAAAGAGACCTCATAAAGAGGTCTCCATATATTAATTTTATATTTAAGTTTTAATCATCCAAAAATGGCATTCCAACAGCCAGTGATGGTTTTCATAATGAAATCCCAAATTCGGCCAATGAATCCTGCTTCTTCAACCGCTTGCTTGGCGACTAATGGGTGCTGCTCAATCACTTCACCATTAAGAATAAAGTTAATCGTGCCCACCTTTTGGTTCAATGCTAAAGGCGCTTCAAGAGAGTCATTATCCAATTTGATATCCACTTTCAGATTCTGTAACTGACCTTTTGGAATGGTCACTGCCACATCTTTTTCGACCCCTAAAGGCACTTCTGAAATGTCACCAAACCAAACACGTTGTTTCTGTAAAACTGCATCCCCTTTAATCGGAGTCACTGTTTCGAAGAAACGAAAGCCCCAAGTGAGTAACTTTTCGCTTTCGGAAAAACGAACGCGGTCACTCGGCGCCCCCAAAACGACTGAAATCAAGCGCATAGGACCATCAGTTGCTGATGCCACTAGGTTATGACCAGCCCCACTGGTATGCCCTGTTTTCACGCCATCGACATGGAGGTTTTGGCTCCACAATAGACGGTTACGGTTAGGTTGGCGGATATTATTGAAGGTAAACTCTTTCTCTTTGTGCAATACATATTCATCAGGCACATCACGGATCAGCGCTTGGGCTAACACAGCCATATCCCGAGCAGTACTGTACTGTCCTTCAGAATCTAAACCATGTACGGTTTTAAAATGCGTATTAGTTAAACCAATTTTTTGGACGTAGCCATTCATCAGGTCAACAAAAGATTCTTGGCTGCCAGCAACGTGTTCAGCCAAGGCAATACTGGCATCATTCCCCGATTGAATTACCACGCCTTTATTTAAGTCCAACACCGAAACGCGGTCTTTCGGTTTCAAGAACATCAAGGAAGAACCCTTTAAAATTGGATTGCCTGTCGCCCAGGCAGCTTCACTGACTGTCACCATATCTTGCGGCGTAATTTTTCCCGCTTTGACCGCTTGCCCAACCACATAGCTAGTCATGATCTTGGTTAGACTTGCAGGATCCAAACGCTCATCAGGGTTACCTGAAGCCAAAATTTTACCACTGTTATAATCCATTAATACAAACGCTTTTGCGTCAACTTGTGGAGCAACCGGTGTCTGAGCGGCATAACTACTGGTGCTCATCACAACGAATAGACTAAACCCGATACCTGTTCCTCGAATTGCTGAGGACAATGTTGTTTTATTCATTGGTTACTCCTTTACTATTAGTATTGCTATTCAAAGCGTTCATCACAATCAAACCATTTTTAATAAAATATTCACTAGAAACCAAAAATGCAGTCAAATTCATTGAGATACTGCAAAATATTACGTTTATCAAAATCCCCCCATACCCTAAACAAAATAAGTGATGATGACCACCGCAATTAATAAATAATAAAGTTTCTCAATTCATTAATTTCATCTATCTTGTTTAGGTCAAAAATACCGTCTTTAAGTTAAAACATAGTCATGGGAGATTCCAATGTTAACTGTCTGGGGACGTACTAACTCTTCAAACGTAAAAAAAGTACTGTGGTGCTTGAAAGAGCTGAATATTCCTTATAATCAAAAAGATGTTGGTGGCCCATTCGGTGGTGTTGATACACCTGAATATAAGAAAATGAATCCAAACAGCACAATTCCAACTTTACAGGATGAAGGCTTTACCCTGTGGGAATCCAATGCAATTTTACGTTACCTTACGGAAAAATATGATCACTCTCACCTATTGTTAGCCCGTGATTTACAGGAAAAAGCGGCGGCAGATAAATGGATGGATTGGAGTAGCGCTAATTTATTTGACCATATCAAGCAGATGATGAACAAAATCGTTCGCGTTCCTGAAGCGGATAGAGATCCAGCTCAAGCCAAAATCATTTATCAAAATATCGAAAAACTGCTGAAAATTGCGGATGATGCTCTGGCGACTCAGGCCTATTTTAGCGGAGATAAATTTGGTATTGCGGATATCGCCATCGCGCCACTGTTCTACCCATGGCATGAAATTGTGACAGAGCGCCCCGAATTTCCTCATTTAGAGCGCTGGTATCAAACATTGGCCAAACGCCCTGCATTCCAAGAAATTGTGATGTTACCTATCAAATAAGCATTTAGCGTGGCGTTCGTATTGAGCGCCACGGCTTTTATTTAACTCATCGGCATATAAAGTGGGTGGGTAAACTCATACTCAAAACCCATTTCTTGGCAAATACGATTTCCATCGATTGTTTTCCCTTCAGCTTCATTCTCTTCAACCGCAAATTCAGGTGGAGTTAAGCCTAAAGTCGTTGCAGATTGGGTATAAAACTGCAGACGAGTCGGGTGGTCAGGTGCACATAAATTATAGGTATGCCCACCATTGGATTGCTGGATCAACAACAGAATTGCGGCGATCACATCATCTTGGTGCACCATATTAACTGGCTGATTAGCCCCTTTGACTTGCTGTTTCCCGGCTAAGAATCGTCCTGCATGACGCTTTTCACCCACTAAACCAGCTAATCGCAGGACGTCCACTTGAATATTAGGTAAGTCATGAAGCCATTGTTCAACTGCAATTAACGCTTGTGCTGAGGCGGTTTCGCCAAGTAATGGCGCACCTTCATCAATAACACCATCCACATCACCATAGACAGAAGTGGATGATGTAAAGATAACCCGAGGAATTTGATAACTAATTGCGCTATCAACTAACTGCTCAATAGCGACAATATACTCTGAGAGACTGACTTTCGATGGTGGTAATAAAATTACCATCACATCCGCCCCCTCCATTAATTCGCTCAAATCATCAGTATCGCATTGTAATTCTGGCGTCAGTTGCAATTGATAACAGTCAATACCAACCCTTTTGGCAGCTTCAACACCATCCAAACTCGTTTTCGTTCCCGCGACCGTCATTCCCTGCGCCATCAAACGACTCGCTAAAGGAACGCCTAACCAACCTAAACCAATAATGGCTATTTTTTTCATATTACTGTCCCGCATACTGAGAAAGTGATGACTTCATTGCCTCATAGATTAGCTGAAAATCATTCAACTTCCGAAGCTATTTTCCAAGGGATTAATCACTATAAAAAACCGGGAACTAATTATTATGAGTTATTTTGAAAAAAAGGGTTGCATTCATAGTATGAAATCGGATAGCTTGATTAGTATTGAATGTTTAAGCAATTATCCAAATAACTAAACGGAAGCTATTATGACTCGTATTTCACGCAACCATCATCATCACCATCATCCTGATTAGTCTTTCGGGCGATGTGTGCTGGAAGACGATCAACGACTCTTCCGGTGGCTGAAATGCGAATTGAGAAAACCCTCGGAAGATAATCTTCCGAGGGTTTTTTTATTATTAATCAAAAAGATATTTTAGGGATGTGGAGCAAAATTATGTTGGACAAATCACGTTTACGTATCGCAATACAGAAATCAGGACGTCTAAGCGAAGAGTCAAGAGAGCTACTCGCTCGCTGCGGCATTAAAATCAATTTACAACAGCAGCGACTGATTGCTTATGCAGAAAATATGCCTATTGATTTACTTCGTGTACGTGATGACGATATCCCGGGGCTGGTAATGGACGGTGTTGTTGACCTCGGTATTATTGGTGAAAACGTACTGGAAGAAGAAGTATTAAGCCGCCAAGCTCGCGGTGAAAATCCACAATTTACAACATTACGTCGCCTTGATTTTGGTGGCTGCCGCCTCTCTCTAGCTGCGCCATTAGACTTCAATTATACCGGGGCAGAATGCTTGAATGGTTCCCGTGTCGCCACCTCTTACCCGTACCTACTAAAACGCTATTTTGATGAAAAAGGCGTGACATTTAAATCTTGCTTACTGAACGGTTCTGTAGAAGTCGCGCCACGCGCTGGTTTAGCCGATGCCATTTGTGACCTCGTTTCTACAGGCGCAACCCTTGAAGCAAACGGCTTAAAAGAAGTGGAAGTCATCTACCGCTCAAAAGCATGCTTAATCCAGCGTGACGGTGAAATGTCCGCCGATAAACAACAGTTAATTGACCGTATGATGACCCGTATTCAAGGGGTTATCCAAGCGCGCGAATCAAAATACATTATGTTGCATGCTCCAGGTGAAAAACTCGAAGAGATCATCGCACTGCTGCCGGGAGCCGAGCGCCCAACTATTCTGCCATTAGCAGGTGACCAAAGCCGTGTTGCAATGCACATGGTCAGCTCAGAAACTCTATTCTGGGAAACCATGGAAAAACTGAAATCCTTGGGCGCAAGTTCAATTCTTGTTTTACCAATTGAAAAAATGATGGAGTAATTCGCCATGGTACTGGGATTCAATCAACCAATTCGCTGGTCAGACTGCCTTGAAGAGCAGCAAGAAGCTTTACTGATGCGCCCTGCTATTGCCGCCTCTGGCAACATTAGCGCCGCAGTCAGTCAAATTATTGACCAAGTGCGTACAGAGGGAGATGCGGCCCTCATCGCCCTGAGCCAACGTTTTGATAAAACAGACATTACCTCTGTTCGTGTTTCACAAGAAGCCGTTGATGAAGCCCAAGCTCGCCTTGGCGATGACATTAAAGCGGCAATGAACACAGCGATTGGCAATATTCGCCGCTTCCATGAAGCCCAAAAACCTGCGCCGATCACCGTTGAAACTCAAGCAGGCGTGGTGTGCCAACAAGTGACCCGCCCGATTGATTCTGTCGGGCTGTATATTCCCGGTGGCTCCGCACCGTTGCTCTCTACGGTCATGATGTTGGGAACGCCTGCGAATATCGCCGGATGCCGCAACATTATTCTCTGCTCACCGCCACCGATTGCAGACGAAATTTTATATGCAGCCAAACTGTGCGGTATCACTGACATTTTCCAAGTCGGTGGCGCCCAAGCCATTGCTGCGATGGCATTTGGTACCCAAAGCATTCCGAGCGTTGATAAAATTTTTGGACCTGGCAATGCCTATGTCACGGAAGCCAAACGCCAAGTTAGCCAAAGCTACCAAGGTGCGGCCATTGATATGCCAGCAGGGCCATCTGAAGTGTTGGTGATTGCCGATAGCCAAGCAAACCCTGCGTTTACGGCATCGGATTTATTATCTCAAGCGGAACACGGGCCAGATTCTCAAGTGATTTTGCTCACCGATAACGCAGAGTTTGCTCAGCGCGTCATTGAAGAGACTGAAAAGCAGCTTGCGGTATTATCTCGTGCATCTATTGCGCGTGAAGCCCTCAGAGCAAGCCGTGTAATCATCGCGGACTCTATCAACCAATGTGTTGAAATCAGCAACCGCTATGGGCCTGAACACTTAATTCTGCAAACTCGCAATGCCGATGATTTGGTGGAATCTATCACCAGTGCAGGATCGGTGTTTGTTGGGGATTGGTCGCCAGAATCCGCGGGGGATTACGCTTCCGGCACCAACCACGTATTACCAACTTATGGTTACACATCAACCTATTCAAGCCTTGGCTTAGCCGATTTTATGAAAAGAATGACGGTACAAAAACTGTCGGCTCAAGGGTTATTAGGATTAGCCAACACCATAGAAACCTTGGCGCAAGCAGAACAGCTAACTGCCCACAAAAACGCCGTTACCTTACGAGTCACCGAACTAAAAAAACAAAATCAGGAGTGAACCATGAGCCAGACGTTTAACGCAGCCAGCCTTGCACGCGAAAATGTAAAAGTAATGACCCCGTATATGTCCGCCCGTCGTCTTGGGGGAAATGGGGATGTATGGCTCAATGCCAACGAATACCCAACAGCACCGGATTATCAGTTTATTGAACGTAATCTTAATCGTTACCCAGAGGCACAACCTGCTGGCGTGATTAACAATTATGCGGCTTACGCTGGGTTATCTCCTGAGCAAGTCTTAGTGTGCCGTGGCGCTGATGAATCTATCGAATTACTGATCCGTGCATTTTGCGAACCCGGTAAAGACGCAGTGATGTTCTGCCCGCCAACCTATGGCATGTATAGCGTCAGTGCAGAAACCTTTGGTGTAGAACAAAAAAAAATTCTGTCGTTACCCGACTGGTCACTGAATGTCACCGCTATCCGCGAAAACTTATCGAATACCAAACTGATTTACATCTGTAGCCCAAATAACCCAACGGGCAACATCATCGATAACCAAGCGCTGCTGGAAGTATTAGAAATGGCTGCAGGCCGCGCGCTGGTGGTGGTCGATGAAGCTTATATTGAATTTTGCCCAGAATTCAGCGTCGCGAGCTGGCTTGCCAAATACCCGAACCTAGTGATTTTAAGAACCTTATCAAAGGCATTTGCGCTAGCAGGGTTACGCTGTGGATTTACCTTGGCATCCCCTGAAGTGATTGAAGTCTTACTAAAAGTCATCGCCCCTTATCCGCTCTCTACCCCTGTGGCGTTGATAGCAGAAAAAGCCCTGAATGCTGATGGCATCGCCACCATGAAAAAACGCGTGTTAGAAATTCGCGAAAATCGTATTGCGCTTTCAGAAGCTTTGCGTGACTTATCGGTTGTCGAAACCGTCTACCCAAGTGAAACCAACTATATTTTGGTGCGTTTTACCGACAGCGCTAAAGTGTTTAAAGCTCTGTGGGATCAAGGCATTATTTTACGCGATCAAAGCAAGCAGCCGGGGCTGATCAACTGCCTGCGTATCACCATTGGTACCGAAATTGAAAACGTCCGTGTTATTGAAGCGATTAAAGCACTTTGCTAATTAGGAAATAGTCATGAGCCAGAAAATTCTTTTTATCGACCGTGATGGAACATTAATTACCGAACCACCGACAGATTATCAAGTGGATAGCCTCAGTAAGCTCGCCTTTGAAAATGATGTCATTCCAAGCCTATTAGCACTGCAAAAAGCCAATTATCGCTTAGTGATGATCACCAACCAAGACGGTTTAGGCACCAAGAGCTTCCCGACAGAAGATTTTGACCCGCCTCACAATTTAATGATGCAGGTGTTTGAATCTCAAGGCATCCGTTTTGATGACGTGTTGATTTGTCCACACATGCCTGCAGACAATTGCAACTGTCGCAAGCCAAAAACCAAGCTGGTGGAAAGCTACCTCAACGACGGTGTTCTCGATATCGAAAACAGCTATGTCATCGGCGACCGCGAGACAGATATTCAGCTCGCTCAAAATATGGGCATCAAAGGGCTACGCTACAGCGCCAAAGAACTGGATTGGAATACCATCACCAACCAACTCACTAAACGTAACCGCTATGCCTTAGTCGAACGCGTAACCAAAGAGACCAACATCCAAGTAGAAGTGTGGCTTGACCAAGAAGGCGGCAGCAAAATCAATACAGGCGTTGGCTTCTTTGACCACATGCTAGACCAAATCGCGACTCACGGCGGCTTCCGCTTACGCATTGAAGTTAATGGCGACCTGTTCATTGATGATCACCACACTGTGGAAGATACAGGCCTAGCACTCGGCGAAGCGCTGCGCGTCGCACTTGGTGATAAACGCGGCATTGCCCGTTTCGGTTTCGTATTACCGATGGACGAATGCCAAGCACGCTGTGCGCTGGATATTTCGGGGCGTCTACACCTTGAATATAAAGCAGAATTTAAATATCAGCGCGTAGGTGACCTAAGCACTGAAATGATCGAGCACTTCTTCAGTTCGTTATCCTACGCGATGGGCTGCACGCTACACCTGAAAACGAAAGGGAAAAACGATCACCACAAAGCGGAAAGCCTGTTCAAAGTTTTTGGTCGTACCTTACGCCAAGCTATCCGTGTTGAAGGGGATACCTTGCCAAGTTCTAAAGGAGTTCTGTAATGAAGGTTGTGATCCTCGATACTGGCTGCGCAAACTTAGCGTCCGTCGCCTATGCCGTTAAACGCCTAGGTTATGAGCCGACTGTGAGCCGCGACACCAACACCATTTTACAAGCAGACAAAGTTTTTCTGCCGGGAGTTGGCACTGCCAGCGCCGCTATGGAAAAACTGGCTGAGCGTGAACTTATCCCTTTAATTAAAGCGCTAACTCAACCCGTTTTAGGTATCTGCTTGGGGATGCAATTACTCGGCAGTATCAGTGAAGAAGGTCAAACAGAAATTCCACTGTTGGGGTTAATCGACAGCCCCGTACGCAAAATGGATGCAAACGGCTTACCTGTCCCTCACAGCGGCTGGAATCAAGTGAAAGCACTCGCGGGCAATCCCCTGTTTAAGGGGATCAGCGACGATGCCTATTTTTATTTCGTCCACAGCTATTCAATGCCTATTTCCGCCAACACCATCGCGCAAACACAATATGGCAACCTGTTTAGTAGTGCAGTGAATAAAGATAATTACTATGGTGTGCAGTTCCACCCAGAACGTTCGGGTGCTGCGGGTGCTCGCTTGATCCAAAATTTCTTGGAGATGTAAAAACCATGATCATACCAGCATTAGATTTAATTGATGGCACCGTGGTGCGTTTACATCAAGGGGACTACGCCAAACAAACGGACTATGGCACCGACCCACTTCCTCGCTTACAAGATTATGAAAAGCAAGGGGCAAAACTGCTGCACTTAGTGGATTTAACTGGCGCTAAAGACCCACAGAAACGCCAAATTCCTCTGCTGAAAAAACTGTTGGCAGGCGTTACTGTTCCCGTGCAAGTTGGGGGGGGAATTCGTACTGAAGAAGATGTCAAAGCGCTGCTAGATGCAGGTGCGACTCGCGTGGTAATTGGATCGACGGCAGTGACCCAACCAGAGTTAGTCAAAACGTGGTTTCAACGTTATGGTGGCGACGCTATCGTACTAGCACTGGATGTGCGTATTAATGCTCAAGGCATCAAAGAAATTGCCATTAGTGGTTGGCAAGAAAATTCAAACTTATCCCTTGAGCAAGCCATTGAAATGTATCGCCCTTATGGCTTAAAGCATGTGCTGTGTACCGATATTTCCAAAGATGGCACGCTGGCGGGCTCCAATGTGGATTTATACCGCGAAATCAGCCAAAAATTCCCTGATATAGAGGTACAAGCTTCTGGTGGAATTGGTAATTTAAACGATATCGCCGCACTACCAACTTCTGGCGCAGCAGGCGTAATTGTGGGTCGCGCGCTATTAGAAGGCAAATTTACCGTAACGGAGGCAATCCAATGCTGGCAAAACGCATAATTCCTTGTTTGGATGTCCGTGACGGACAAGTGGTTAAAGGGGTTCAATTTCGCAATCATGAAATCATCGGTGATATAGTCCCACTGGCTCAACGCTATGCCCAAGAAGGGGCTGACGAATTAGTTTTCTATGATATTACCGCCTCGTCTGACGGTCGTGTTGTTGATAAAAGCTGGGTCGCCAAAGTGGCGGAAGTGATTGATATTCCATTCTGCGTTGCGGGTGGGATCAAAAGTGTCGAGGACGCCGCGCAAATCCTCTCTTTTGGGGCGGATAAAATTTCTATCAACTCCCCTGCACTGTCCGACCCTACACTGATTAGCCGCTTGGCTGATCGCTTTGGCGTTCAGTGTATTGTGGTCGGTATTGACACGTGGTTTGATGCCCAAACCAATGAATATTTGGTTTATCAATTCACTGGCGATGAAAAACGCACCACCCAAACTCGCTGGAAAACCCTTGATTGGGTGAAAGAAGTTCAGCAGCGTGGCGCCGGAGAAATTGTGCTCAATATGATGAACCAAGACGGTGTACGCCAAGGTTACGATCTGGTACAACTGAAAAAAGTTCGTGAAGTGTGCCAAGTCCCACTGATCGCCTCCGGCGGCGCAGGGGAAAAAATCCACTTCCTAGACGCCTTTACTGACGCTGGCGTCGATGGCGCTTTAGCCGCTTCGGTGTTCCACAAGCAGATTATTAACATCGGTGACTTAAAGCAGTACTTAGCAGAAAATGGAGTTCAAATAAGAGTATGTTAACCACAGAACAATGTAATCAGCTTGCATGGCAAAAAGTCGATAACCTGATGCCCGTCATCGTTCAGCACGCTATTTCTGGTGATGTTCTCATGTTGGGTTATATGAACCAAGAAGCGCTGAAAGTGACTTTAGAGAGCCGTAAAGTCACCTTTTTCTCTCGCACCAAACAACGTTTGTGGACTAAAGGGGAAACCTCCAACAATTTTCTGAATTTGGTGGATATTGTTGCTGACTGCGATAACGATACGCTGCTTGCCATGGCTCTGCCTGATGGCCCAACCTGCCATAACGGTACCACCAGCTGCTTTGCGCCGGCTCAAAGCGAATGGGGTTTTTTATATGAATTAGAAACCTTACTGAAAGAGCGTAAAAATGCCTCGCCAGAAAGTTCATATACTGCCCGTTTGTATGCTAGCGGCACCAAGCGTATTGCACAAAAAGTGGGTGAAGAAGGCGTTGAAACCGCACTCGCTGCCACGGTTAATGACCGTGAAGAATTAACCAACGAAGCCGCCGATTTGATGTACCACTTAATGGTTTTACTTCAAGATCAAGACCTTGATTTAACTGCTATTATCAAACGTTTGAAAGAGCGTCATCAGTAACTTGCTTAAGGGTAACTATTTTATGATAGCTGCCCTTACTTTCTTCTCTCGTCATTGTTTCTCTCTCTGAACTTGCTATCATTCCCTTCATTTGATATGGACTTTTGAAGGAGCTCATTGTGTCTGACAATGACGTTTTTACACAATTAACCCAATTACTGAATAGCCAAAATGCAAAATATCGCGTGATGGAACATCCAACGGCGGGGAAATCTGAAGAAGTGGCAAAAATCCGCGGCACACAGCTAGGTCAAGGCGCCAAAGGATTAGTCTGTCATGTGAAAGGAAATGGCATTCGCCAGCATGTTTTAGCCATCTTACCTGCTGATCAACAAGCGGATTTAGTTAAGATTGCCAAAGCCATTGGCGGTACTCGAGCCTCATTAGCTAGCCCAAAGGAAGTCGATGAACTCACCCATTGTGTTTTCGGCGCTATCCCGCCATTTAGCTTTCATCCATCGTTGAAGCTTATCGCTGATCCCTACCTGTTCACCCGCTTTGATGAACTCGCGTTTAATGCGGGAAGCCTAGAACGCTCAATTATTCTCAATACCCAAGATTACCAGCGTATCGCTTCACCCTCTTTAGTCGAGTTTATTCGCACAAATGATGAATAACTCATCACACTGATTGATTAGGAGCCACCATCATCAGCTGGCTCCTAAATGACACTCAACGCGGTTTATCCAAATAATAGGCAGCGATGGTTTCAACAACAATCTGCTCATTGGGTATAACATCATAATCTGGAATAGTAACAATAAAATTTACCGTTTGTTTTGGTTTAATTGAACTCGTCACTCTATGGTTTGTTTCCCCAATAAACACGCCATCCTTCAGTAGCTCAAATCTAATATAGGTCTGATATAAAACAACATTTGAAACATTCGTGATGTTGCCAATTATCTCTGGGTAATCCAGTTGATCATTATATTTGATTTCAATCTGACTAATATTAATCGGTGCAGGATATGCGACCGCTTTTTCCGAGGAAGCATAAAGAAAAGAGGAAAAACAGCTACTAATAATGGGAAACAACAAAATACAACGATGAGAAGCCAATAAATGAAAAATACGACAAGTTAATTTTTTCATAGGCGTTGACTCAAATTAAAACTGCATGAGTTTGATACTGCATGAGCAAACCTAACACTTTACTGCCTAATTAACGTACTCGTATTATGGTAATAAATAAGCCAAGGTAGTCACAAAATGATGGGTAATTAATCCTAAAAAGGGCTATCGAGCGATAACCCTTCAAATTGAAAAAAAAGATTTTAAGCACTATTCCCTATTAATGAGTTTCGTCATACTGCTCGCTAGCCTCTCTTAAGGCCTGAAAATCCGAATTGCAAATAAACACTTTCAATGCTTCGAATTTATCTTCATGCCATTCATAGATCTTCAACGCTAATAATTGCTCGATTACATCAGGGGAAAAGCGCGTATTAATTGGCTTTGCAGGGTTACCACCAACAATGGTGTAAGGCGCCACATCTTTAACCACGACACTGTTTGCCGCAATCACCGCACCTTCCCCTATTTGAACGCCCGGCATAATAAATGCCCGCATTCCAATCCAAACGCCATCGCCAATAATGGTATCGCCTTTACCAATATAGGCCTCTTCAATATATTCAAGAAAAGGGTACAAACAGAACCAATCTAATCGATGGGTATGATTTCCCCCCATCAAAATAACGGCTTCCGCCCCAATACACACATAATTGCCAATATAAAGTTGGTCGATATCCCAAGCTAATTGCCAATCTCGGCTCTGTTCATCGCCTTGTAAATAACGCACGACAGACTGTTCAAAACCGCCATCCCAACAATCACTATAATAACTGTGGCGTCCTTTAAGATGGATATTGGGATTTTTAACAACTTCATGTAATAACTGCGTTTTCGACCAATGTTTATTTTTCATGGTAAATAACCTTTAAATCAGTATTTAATTACCATAGAACGCATTCTATGGTGATGTAATTGCGTTCACACTACATCACCGCTAACCGATCCTCGGCTGCTTTAATAATGGATTATTAACCATAACGATTACTCTATTTTCTCTATTATGGCTGCGCGTTTTATACTGGTTTTTCTTGCAATTAATCCGAAAATACATCCCGCTAGCATCACTAGAGCAAGGGACAATTTCGGTGCTATCGGTAACGCAATTGCACATAACCCTAATACAGCACCACCCGCCATTTGCACAAACCCCACGAGGGCTGATGCCGCCCCAGCTTCATTGCCAAATGGCTCTAACGCATAGCTTGTCGCCGTGCCCATCATAAAGGCAAGCCCTGTACACGCGCAGGCAACCGGCAACATATACACTAACCAATGGGTTTGCATTTCAGGTGAAAGTACCATCAAACCGAATAATAAGCCGATGCAACCAAGTGCCATCATGACACTACCGATTGATAAACACGCTGGACGCCCCATTTTTCGAATGCAGTAATTCGCGATATAACTCGCCAGCATGATCCAGAAACCATTAACACCAAAGACAATCGAAAATGCGAGAGGCGATAGCTTAGCATCCCCCATTAATACGCTAGGGGCTAGAGAGACATACGTCAGTGCCATGCCCATTGCGCCGGCATTTACCAATGCAAAAATCAAAAAATGCTCGCTGGTTAAAATTCGAAAATAGCTCTTAAATTGAAGCTTTTTAACCTGCAGTAAACTGACTGGGCGCGTTTCTGGTAGGAAAAATAGAATCAGCAAGAAAATTGCCACAGCGTAAATCGCCAAGAACCAAAATGGCGCTCGCCATCCCCATGCTTCCGCCAGCAATCCCCCTAATAAAGGCGCCAAGGCGGGCACAATATTAAGTGTTCCGTTTAAAAAACCAAATGCTCTCGCGGCTTCTGTGCCATTCATACGGTCACGGACACAACTAAATGCCACTACAGAGGTGCAGCACACAGCCACTCCTTGTAACAGCCGGGAAGCAATAAATAACCCTGCCGTCGTTGAAAATGCGGCCACAATGGAGCCAACTAGATAAATAGCTAACCCAATGATAGCGATAGGCTTACGACCAAATCTATCGACTAATGGTCCAGAAATTAGCTGTCCAATCCCTAAGACTAAAATAAATAATCCGATGGTCGATTGGATTATAGACTCGCTACTCCCTAAATCTTTAGCGATAGCTGGAATAGTCGGTAAATACAGATCTATCCCAAGAGGCCCTAATAGGACTAAAAGTAATAATAAAGCGAGAAATTTATGCATATGACCGATTCTGAGCAGGTGAGTTATCGATAGCGATTTCGAAAATGGCTATCGATAATATCAGAATTTCTGTATAGATATCGAATCTTATCGATACTTGGTAATTGCATGAACCACTTCGGTGCCTCTTATCGGCTGTAAATCATCATTATCAATCAAGACACGAATATCTCTTGGTAATAACTTTTCGTTCAATAAACGGTACACGGTACGCTGGTTATCGATCCGATAAATGGTATATCGAATTAATTGAGTGGAGCCTAAATTATCAAAATAATAATATTCATCCCCTTTTTTCCATACCTGACCAAATCTGCGATTATCTAAATCACCCACCTTTTCCCATGGTGCGCTATTCGTCTCATTGAAACGATAAATTTTTGTACTCCGTGAAATTAACCCCGGATTTTTATTGGTTCCCCAAATCTCGGAATCCTGTAGATAATACGTTTGGTTATTATGAGTGAACACTAAAGGCGCTATTTCCTTTAATTCACCGTCAATAAAGGGATTCGCTCCCGCGCGAACAATAGTTTCTTTTTCTCTATGATAGAAAAATACGCCATCCTTAGAGAGAAATAACGCTTGATTCACATGCTGGCCATTACGGCTTATTAGCTGGTAAGGAGCATGTTGCTCAGGAAATAAAATATCATTCATCGCCACATTGCCAGATTGCGGATCAATCAAATAACCTTCTTGAAATAACCCATCCAATATCAAGCTGTATAAACCAGAATGACTCTTTATTGGCAATTTATATTGGTCGTAATAGACGTTCCGATTATCACGATAAAAATGAAGGCTATCTCGTACAGAGTTATCATCTTGTACCGTACCAATATCCTGTAAGGTCGCAGGATCAGCATCCGGCATATATTCGCCTTTATAAAAAACACGCTGCCCGTCAGTTGCCAAATAACGTGATAATAATGCTTGATATGGCGTCGATGATGCGGGAAGTGGCTTCATCGGATAAATATAGGTTTGCGGTTTACTCCCTAAATCCCAACCATATAACCAAGACTGAAATAATTCATCCATTGTTGAAAGGTCATAATTTCTTACTGAGCCCATTGAGCAATATACGGTCTGATTTCCATCGGTAAAATAGTCATTCCCCACGATTATCACGCTGTTAGGATTAAATGCAGGGATTGCTAAATTTCCACAATAAACATGATTTTTATCTAATGCCACTTGCTGCTCATAACGCGAACTTTCAGGTAATAACGTAAAGCTAGAAGGGTCTGCATTCTCTATCAGATAATCGCCATTACTTGGAACACTCGCATACACTTTATCATTATAAATGGTGTAAATACTGTAGCCGAGCTTCTCACCATTATGGCGGAGCTCAGAACTAGGCTCTTTGTTCATAGAAAGCACGATGCCGGATATAAATGCACAAGATAAAATAAAAATAATGCCGAATACTGTAAGAATAATTATTTTGGCTTTCATGCTGTGGAATACCTACTTTGTTTTTTTAGTCTATTTTTTGTCAGAGTATTCAACGGGAAAAGCGTGAGGAAAGAAATACTCGAAGTCTGAAAGTGTATAAAAAGCTAGAAATAAAAAAGGCGCTCAATTGAGCACCTTTTTTCACTTATGGAAGATAACCTAACGGTTTATCTTTATTCCATCCACTCAGTGTGGAAAACGCCTTCTTTATCAGTACGTTTATAAGTATGAGCACCAAAGTAGTCACGCTGCGCTTGAATTAAGTTCGCAGGCAGTACCGCTGAGCGGTAGCTATCGTAGTAAGAAATAGCCGCTGAGAATGTTGGTGTTGGGATACCGTTTTGCACGCCATAGCAGACAACATCACGCAGAGCTTGTTGGTACTCATCTGCGATTTGCTTGAAGTAAGGTGCTAACAGTAAGTTTGCGATCTGCGCGTTATCATTGTATGCATCAGTGATTTTTTGCAGGAACTGCGCACGGATGATACAGCCAGCACGGAAGATTTTCGCGATTTCGCCGTAGTTCAGATCCCAGTTGTATTCATCTGACGCTGCTTTCAATTGTTGGAAGCCTTGAGCGTAAGAAACGATTTTACCTAAGTAAAGTGCACGGCGTACTTTCTCGATAAAGACTTTTTTATCACCTTCAACGGTTTTCAGTACTGGACCCGTTAAAACTTTAGATGCAGCAACACGTTGGTCTTTCAGGAAAGAGATATAACGCGCAAAGACAGATTCAGTGATCAAAGTCAGTGGGATGCCAAGATCTAAAGCACTTTGGCTAGTCCATTTACCAGTACCTTTGTTAGCCGCTTCATCTAAAATCACATCTACCAGGTATTTACCTTCTTCATCTTTTTTCTTGAAGATATCCGCTGTAATTTCAATCAGGTAGCTGCTCAGTTCGCCTTGGTTCCACTCAGAGAACGTTTCCGCCAGCTCTTCATTGCTCAGGTTCAGAGAACCTTTTAATAAAGAGTAAGCTTCAGCGATTAATTGCATGTCACCGTATTCGATACCGTTGTGAACCATTTTCACATAATGACCAGCTCCGTCTGGACCAATGTAAGTCACACACGGTTCGCCTTCCGCTTTCGCTGCAATCTCTTTTAAGATTGGGGCAACTAATTCGTATGCTTCTTTTTGTCCACCAGGCATGATTGAAGGGCCTTTCAGTGCGCCTTCTTCACCACCGGAAACACCTGTACCGATGAAGTTGAATCCTTGTTCTGACAGTTCGCGATTACGACGGATTGTGTCTTTATACAGGGTATTACCACCGTCGATTAAAATGTCGCCCTTGTCTAAATGTGGCGTTAATGCAGCAATGGTTTTGTCCGTTGCTTCACCCGCTTTAACCATCAACAGGATGCGGCGTGGTTTTTCCAGAGAGTCGACAAACTCTTCAATCGTGTAGTTGGGAACTAATTTTTTCCCTGGATTTTCGGCAATGACTTCATCAGTTTTATCTTTTGAACGGTTAAAAATAGAGACTGAATAACCGCGACTTTCGATGTTCAGGGCTAAGTTGCGACCCATGACCGCCATTCCGACAACACCAATCTGCTGCTTTGACATGAAAAACTCCTGTCTGATTAGGACCAAGTCAGCCTCGATTGTGCTGACATTCTGTTAACGGGATCACATGTTAACTCAGGATGCTGCTCCATGGTAGTTATTGATGCAATCGATAAACTAATCGAATCATTTTTTGCCAAATATCACGCTACTTGAATGAATTTTTATTGATATTTAGGTCAACAAACCTCATTATTCACCAGTCGGTATAAGCCGTCATATCAGAAGGTAAAACAAACTGTATGGAATGGATCGCAGATCCTTCGATTTGGGCGGGTTTAGCTACCCTAATCGTTCTTGAAATCGTTCTTGGTATTGATAACCTCGTTTTTATCGCCATTCTGGCCGATAAACTCCCAGCTAAACTGCGTGATAGAGCTCGTATCACAGGGTTAACGTGTGCCCTGGTAATGCGTATCATTCTATTATTCAGCCTTTCATGGTTGATCACGCTGACCCAACCTATCCTAACTCTATTTGAGCATCCATTTAGCGCCAGAGACCTGATAATGCTTATCGGGGGGATATTCCTCTTGTTTAAAGCCACTATGGAGCTAAATGAGCGGTTAGAAGGAAAGGACGAGCATACCAACAATCAACGTAAAACCTCCAATTTCTGGGCGGTTGTCGCGCAAATTATCGTATTAGATGCGGTGTTCTCATTGGACTCCGTGATCACTGCGGTCGGTATGGTTGACCATATCGGCGTTATGGTTGCAGCGGTGACTATCGCCATGATGTTAATGATCTGGGCAAGTAAACCACTGACTAGCTTCGTTAATGCGCACCCAACCATCGTCATTTTATGTTTAAGCTTCTTGCTGATGATTGGTTTCAGCCTTGTGGCTGAAGGTTTTGGTTACGCCATTCCAAAAGGTTATCTGTATGCGGCAATTGGTTTCTCTATCATGATAGAGATGCTCAACCAGTTTGCGCAGTTTAACCGCCGTAAATTCTTAAAAGGTAGCCGTCCTCTACGTGAACGTACCGCAGAGGCTGTCTTACGTATTTTAAGTGGCAAAACTGAGCGTGGTGAATTAGACGCAAGAACCTCTGATTTAATCTCCGATAATCAATCTGTATTTGACCCACAAGAGCGCTTAATGATTGCTCGTGTATTGGGTATGGCGCAACGCAACGTCGAAAGTATTATGACGTCCCGCCATGACGTAGATTATCTGGATATTAATAAATCCTCATCTGAATTGATTGAGTTGATGGAGAAAAATCCACATTCTCGTTTTGTTGTGGTTGATGAAAGTATCGGCGATGACCCAATCGGTGTGGTGTATGTCTTAGATCTCGTCAAACAGCAACTTAGTGGTGAACAACTGAATTTACGTGCGCTGGTTACTCAGCCACTTATTTTCCCAGAAGGTTTATCACTGTTAAAAGCGTTAGAACAGTTCCGAAAAGCTCATACACACTTTGCTTTCGTTGTGGACGAATTTGGTTCAGTCGAAGGTATCGTGACATTAACCGACGTGATGGAAACTATCGCAGGTAATTTACCGGTTGGCGACGAAGAAAATGACTCCCGCCATGACATTCAAAAATTGGACGATGGTACATGGATTGCCAATGGCTTTATGCCACTGGAAGATTTAATTATGTATATCCCAATGGAGCTGGATGATAAGCGTGAGTATGAAACTATTGCCGGTCTTTTAATGGAACATTTACAACGCGTTCCTGAAGTAGGTGAGCAAGTCGAAATCAATGGCTGTATTTTCCAACCTCTTGAGGTGAATAGCCATCGCGTTAATAAAGTCTTGATTACACCACCTGCACCTGTGGGTGATGGCTACGATTATGTGGATGACTAATCTAGCTTAAGACAATGTGTGATTAAGACAGTGTGTGACTAAAACAATGCGTGACTAAGACAAGTCGCGATTAATACAATCTAAATACCGGCCTTTATCTTAATATTGAGCCGGTATTTTTTTGCCCGTAATGAGGGAAATGCAATCTTACTCAAATGTAACCGCGTTTTTTTAAAGAAAAAATCATTCGCTCATTGAATAATTTAAATAGTTTAATAATTAACTTTTAATGAGAGCATCCATCATGAAGGCGATCACAACTAATCATACTCCGGCGGTTCAACTTCGCCGTATGAGTACGACCGACCCTAAAGGCAATGTCACTGAATTTTCACGTTCGGCTAAAAGCGTCAATAATGACTCTACCCCTATGCCTAAATCTATTTTGAAGACGGCGAACTCGACCAGTGATACCTCTTCCCCTAAAAAGGCTAAACATGTAAGAATCATCACCACGGATCAAAAAACCGTTCATTTGAAAGATATCACTAGCCTAAAGAAAGAGATCAATTCAGGCATACAAGAGATCCGTGCCAATATTAAGGCGATTATGTCGAATAGCGCTCGCTGGAACTCACCCTGTGACCTAAGCTCTCAATTCTACAAATTACAAGATAAAGTCACTGAATATCAAGATAAGTTAAATATTTCCAGTTACAACCATCATAAATCTAAGCAAGTTTCAATTAATGAACTGAATAACAAAATTAATGCGACTGCACCGAGTATTGTTAAAGCTGAAGGAAAACTGGGATACATCAATAAGAAGATGGAAGACGCCAACTCTACACAAGGTGTGAAAAGTAATCTTGAGAAAATAACAGAAAAAAACCAAGCACTGAAGGACAGAATAGAGAACGGTTATACCTAATTATCGCCATTAGTGATTAAAAGACCGCCCACATGTTTATATCCATCTATGGGCGGCTCTTTAATGATGACTAAAGCGCATTCAATAAATCATTTAGTCCTTTATTTTCTTCTTTTTTCAAAAAGCTACCAATAGCTTCTTTAGCTTGAGTTCGTAGCTCATTACGCAGTAATTTTTCCACATCCAATTGATACTGTAAGTTATTCCAACCACCGTAAATACGCAGTGGAATATTCATACTACGCAACTGCTGAACTAAACGAGAGTCACCAGCCCATCCGCCGAGAATATTTACGCCTAAATTAACATCGATGGTTTCTTTTGGAATATTCACGCGCCCTTGCCCTGTAATATTCAGCAGTGAAGACGTTGCTTTAAGGGAGGAAATATTCATATTGCCTTTATTGAGATATCCCGACACGGTGAATAAATCCACTTCGGTAAAGCTGTTGGTATCTGTTGGCATATTGATTTTATTAGTGAAACGGGACACCGATTGTTGGATCAATTGCGGAATATTTAAATCCGCCAACTTAGCGCTGCGTAGTTCAAAATTAACCGGCCCTTGCCACTGATTTTTAACCGCATAATCATCGTAGCCAATACCAGATAATGCGGCATTTAATGAGATAATCCCGCTCAGTTTTTCAGGCATACTAAATGCCTTTAATACCGGAGTAAGATTAATATTATTAAATACAGGTTTTGCCGAAACCTGCGCAGGAATAGCGCTGTAGTTAATGGTGACAGGCAGTGAGAATTGCCCACCGAACGCATTCCCCTCTAACTGAGAAATGGTTAAACGTGGTGTTTGGTTATCACCCTTAATTTTTACCCCGGTCATCGACATACCGCGGTAAATCAGCGTATCCATTGAGACATTAAATTGGGCGGTAAACCCGTTCAGCCCCGTTAAATCATACTTCTGCATGTTGGAACCAGAAATCACTGGTTTGACTCCTACACGCTCATTATTGCTGACGGTATTTTCTGAAGCTGCACTGACTGTATTTGATTTGCCAGGAGCGGGAGCTTGCCCAATTAACGTATCGAGATTCAAAGTAGGCGAGGATAAATTCACCGTTACATCAGGAATATCGGTTAAATTGATACTGATGGTGCCTGATAATTGGCTGTCATTTGCCTGAATGGCGAGATTTTCAAGACTAATCTCCCCTGAGTTAGCTTTTGTATACAGGAAATCTGAGGTGATTTTTCCACTAATACCATTTTCTGGTAAATCAACACCACTGAGTTGGTAATCAAATTGCGTAATTTTTCCACTTACCTGCTGAGATAATTTAGATAAATCGATATCTGATTTAATATCAAAATTAAATTCTTGTTGGTTTTTATTTAAATTACCGCTGAATTTCATCGCAACTTGTTTATCATCACTTTTTTTCAGTGACAGATTAATATTGCGTAGGTTGTATTCATCTTTTGATGTTTGCCAGATAACTAAGCTATTCGTGATATCAATTTTACTGATATCGAGTAACCATTGGCTTTTATCTGTTGTGTCTGTAGGTACTTGGCTGCCGCCGGGGGCAACTGGGGTGTTAACCGTCGCAATGGGTTCACTTTCAGGTGTTTTGCGAATGACTGCGCCATCAATGACAATTTGTTCAACAGATAATCGATGGGAGATTAACGGCCATAAATCCACATCTAAGCGCATATTTTCAGCACTTAAAACAGGCTGGCTGGCGTTAGGTGCTGTGACTGAGACTGGGCCAGTAATGATGCTCAGTGTTGGCCATACATGCCAACGCATATCACCTTTGAAATCAAGTTGGTAACCACTTTTTTTCTCAACTTGTTGAACGAGGTAGCCTCTAAAATCATTCGGATTCACTAACATCACTAAAGCTGTTAGCCCCGCTACTACCACCACAAGTAAAATAATCAGCGTCGTTAAAAACCGTTTCATGCATCCCTCTCTTTTACTTTATTTGTCACATCTTTCGCCTGTCATTCCTTGACGCTAGCGATTGCAGACCTCTTCAAACTCCATAGAAGAGGCCGTTCGCTATCTTGCTGTATTAGTCTTGACTAATACGGCTACCAACAGCACCTTGTTGGTTTTTATACTTTGCATCTTGTCGGCTGTTATAAGGTCTGTCTGCACTGCCTGATAGCGGTTCAAAGCTCAGTGCACCAATCACCATGCCTGGACGTAATGCTAAAGGTAACTTACCTGAGTTATAAAACTCTAACACAATTTGACCACGCCAGCCTGGATCAATCCGGTGGGCTGTGACATGAACCATTAGTCCAAGCCTTGCCAGTGAAGAACGCCCATCTAACCAACCAACTAAATTATCGGGTAGTGTGACGGATTCTAGCGTAACCGCCAGAGCCAATTCACCAGGGTGAAGGAAGAAAGGCTCGTCATCTTTAAGAACAATTTCATCGCTCATCACACGGTCTAATGCCGCATTGACTTCATCTTTTGGTCCACTGAGATCAATAAATGCTGCAGTATGTCCACGAAAAACACGAAATTGGTTCCCAAGACGAACATCCGCAGTCGCTCCGTTGATCCGTTCAATCGGTGGACGTGGGCTAATAACAAGTCGACCTTCATCCATCCACTGAATTATATCGCGGTCACAAAGACGCATGATCACTTTCCCCCTTCATTATTTTATATATTCATGGCAGCTTATCGCTGGTGATATTTGATGCTATCAGTCCTGACAAAATTCACCAATTTTCGCTTTCAAAATATCAATCGCCACACGGTTTTTACCGCCACGAGGTACGATAATATCGGCATATTGCTTCGATGGTTCAATAAATTGTAAGAACATTGGACGAACCGTTTTATTGTACTGCTCAATAACCGAGTCTAATGTTCTTCCTCTTTCATTAACATCACGTTTGATACGGCGCATTAAGCAGATATCCAGCGGTGTATCAACAAAAATAGAGAAATCCATCTCTTCGCGTAAACGCTTATCTGTTAATAATAGGATACCTTCAATAATAATGACCTTTTTGGGTTTAAAACTGACGGTTTGCTGTTTGCGAGTATGAGCGACATAGTCATACTGAGGAATTTCGACGGCTTGACCACTTTTCAGTGCTTTGAGATGTTCATAAAGTAAACTGTGATCCATTGAATTTGGATGGTCGTAATTCACTTTGAGTCGTTCTTCCATTGGAATATCTGTTTGATCTTTATAGTAACAGTCTTCTGGAATAACACCGATATTATGATCACCAACCTTTTCTCTTAACTCCCGATATAAGGTGCTTGCAATTAGGCTTTTGCCAGATGCAGAAGCGCCCGATATACCTACAATGGTACAGTGATGCGATGTGTCAGTCATAAAATGGTAACCTGGTTAAAAATTTTAGAAATGAAGTGCATAACATCATAGTGTTATGGTTGGCGGGAATTATAGGGTGTAATGGTGCGCTGTACCAGTCTATCTCGTCAAAGACTGATAAAAAAACGCACCCAATTTTTTATTCTTCAAAGCGCAAGCTTCGCGCTAAGTTTAAAACTGTTTACGCCCTTCCAAAGCCGCAATTCGGTTCTCTATGGAAGGATGCGTTGAAAATACAGAATCACCCTTGTTAAAAATATATGCCGCCTGTCTGTATGCCTGTCCGGTGCTTTCATCATCATAATCATGCTTTTGATGATCCCCTGAAATTTTCTTCAAGGCACTTATCATTGCTTGGTTATCAGAAGTTAAATCCACCGCTGCCGCATCCGCCATATATTCACGGGTACGCGATAAATAAAAATAGAGTACTTTGGTAATGATTGGCAACACGATATTCATCAATAATAAAATGGTTTGTGCTTTATTCGCTGAATTATTGCGGCTGCGTCCTGCTGAGCGAATAAACACTTGAGCAAAAACGTTCGTTACCGTCAAAATAACATTCGCTAAAATCCCCACATACAGCGTTAATTTTGAATCACCATGGATAATATGCCCCACTTCATGGGCCATTACCGCTTGAACTTCTTGGCGATTTAGCGTTTGTAATAAACCACGCGTGACGCCGACTAAAGCATTACGAGAATTCCAGCCAGCCGCAAATGCATTAGGTTCGTCAGTATCTAAAATATACAGGCGCGGTACATAACCTAATGTCGCACTTAAGCTCAGCTCTTCCAAAATATTGAATAGCTGTCTTTCTTCCGGGGTTGAAGCCCCTTCTTGGGTGATTTCCTTCGCATTCATTCCTGCAAGCATCAATTTATGTCCAAAGAAATGAATATAAAGTAAACCTAGAAATGTCAGACCAAGAATAATAAAGGTTGCCACAGGCAGTTGTTGTAATGTCGCAAATGCTATCAGGTTCGAGGTAAAATCCATTCTCTCATCTGGATGGGTTGCGGTATCCGCAAGCAAACCTATCACTAGCATCAACACAATATAACTCAACACAACTAACCGAGTACGGATATTGTTTTTACGTATAACGTTTCTAAAATCCATAATAAAACCCTGCCAATGGCAACATCCATTTAATCGAAATTAATACGGCGAGACTCTTCAGTTTTGATGTCTGCTTCGTCTAAACGCCAATATTCTTTATTAATTTTCAAGCTAGGAATAATGCCAACAATTAATGCAGCAGGCATAGAAGCGATATACGCATTATAAGTTTCTAATGAACGGTTATAACCACGTTTAGCAAAAGAGAGTTTATTTTCAGAAGAGACGATCTCTTCTTGTAAATTTGCCATGATCGCATCAGATTTTAGCTCTGGATACGCTTCAACTGCCACATTGATGGCACCGCTACTAACCATTTTGGACAGCGCATCTTCCGCCTCACGAGCTTTATCCCCCGTCGCATTTTGTGCTTGGCTTCTGAGCTCTGTAATTTTAGTGAAGACTTCTGTTTCATGGCTTAAATATTTTTTGACCGTCGCCAGTAAGCTATCAAAAACTTTACCGCGGCGATCTAATTGAACAGAGATCTCAGTTTCGCTAGAAACGACTGCTTCACGTAATGCAACGATGCGGTTATAAAAATAAATAACAATCAGCACCAATACGACAATAAAAATTAAAAATTTCATAATCACCTTTTAGGCATTCGCCAACGGAATAAAGACTGAATTTTCTATATCGTTAATTTTCAGGCTAGGAAATTCACTTATGCGTCATTCTACGCAGCCTACAACAATAAAGGAACAGTTTGAGAATAAATCAGAACAATCAAAGAATCGGATTTTATGGCAATAAAAAAGGCTACTTAGTCATTACTGACCAAATAGCCTTTATCGATGCCATTTAATTACACGGCGCGGAAAGAGATTTCCGTCGGGATCTTATCCCCTTCCCAATACATCAATGCAGAGATATTAGACGCAATTTCGCGATAGATATCAGCGAACTCGCCTTCAGGGTCGCGCATTACGGTTGGCTGACCACGGTCTAAGTCTTCACGTAATGAAATATGCAGCGGAACCTGACCTAGCAGTTTAGTGTTGTATTTCTCAGCCAATTTTTCTGCACCTCCGGTACCGAAAATAGGCTCCACATGACCACAATTACTACAAATATGTGCGCTCATGTTTTCAACAACACCCAGCACTGGCACGTTCACTTTTTTGAACATGACAATCCCTTTCATCGCATCTACTAAGGCAATATCTTGCGGGGTGGTCACAACCACTGCACCTGTCACTGGAATATTTTGTGACAGAGTCAGTTGGATATCACCCGTTCCCGGTGGCATATCGATAACGAGATAGTCCAGATCTGGCCATAGCGTATCTTGCAGCATCTGCATCAAAGCTTTACTCGCCATTGGACCACGCCATACCATCGCGTTGTCGTCAGTGACTAAGTAACCAATGGAGTTAGTAGCTAAGCCATACGCCATAATCGGTGCCATGTGCTGACCATCTGGAGACGTTGGGCGCTCCAGTGTCGTTCCCAGCATATTCGGAATTGAAGGACCGTAGATATCCGCGTCGAGGATACCGACTTTTGCGCCTTCTTGCGCTAACGCTAACGCTAAGTTCACGGAAGTACTGGATTTACCCACACCACCTTTACCTGAACTCACCGCAAGAATATTACGTACACCGTTGATGCCTGGTAAATCATTGGCACGCTTCAGAGTGGTAATATCGTGGCGTAATTTCCATTCTACGGCGTGAGCACCCGTCAATTGCTTTAACTCAGCTGTTTTTTCGCTGATCAGCGTTTGGAATGGGCCTTTCCAGACAAATGGCATAACTAATTCGACATGCAACACATTGTCCAACAGCGCACAACGATGCAATGCTTTGATTGAAATCAGATTGCGCTTGAGAGTTGGGTGTGTAAATGAAGCCAAAACAGTGGAGACTTGTTCAGTCAGCAGTTCTGGTTTGTTCTGCTCGGGGGATTTATCGTTCATCCCGGCTCCTTTATTTTCTTTTTTGTAACTACACATTTTTGACTACGTTGCATGATAGCAGAGAACGAAAAAAATAGTGACCGCCTAGCGAATGAAAAACCACAAACAGTAAAAATTTGTTTCCACCTAGCGTTTTTTCCTAATAATTGCCGATTAATATTTTATTGCCCTAGCGACATTTTTATTGATCGGTTAACATCAAAGACCCTTTATTAATAATGGAAGTAAGAAAGTTACTATGTCTCAAGTCGCGAATAAATTACTGGTAACCTGTGCGTTACCATATGCTAACGGTTCAATCCATCTCGGTCATATTCTGGAGCACATTCAGGCTGATATTTGGGTCCGTTATCAGCGAATGCGCGGCAAAGAGGTTCATTTCATCTGTGCTGACGACGCGCACGGAACACCGATCATGCTAAAAGCTCAGCAATTATGCATCACGCCTGAAGAAATGATCGCTGCAATGAACCAAGAGCATCAGGACGATTTTGCAGGCTTCCAGATTAGCTACGATAACTACCACTCAACCCATAGCGAAGAGAACAAACAGTTATCTGAACTGATTTACGGCAAATTAAAAAGCAATGGTTTTATTAAAAACAAAACCATTTCACAGCTTTACGACCCAGAAAAAGGCATGTTCCTGCCAGACCGTTTCGTCAAAGGTACTTGCCCGAAATGTAAAGCGGAAGACCAATACGGCGATAACTGTGAAGTTTGTAGCGCAACCTATAGCCCAACTGACCTGATTAACCCACGCTCAGTGGTTTCAGGTGCAACGCCAGTTATCCGTGAAACTGAACACTTTTTCTTTGATTTACCTGCATTTAGCGACATGCTGCAAGCATGGACTCGCTCTGGCGCACTGCAAGAGCAAGTGGCTAACAAAATGCAAGAATGGTTTGAATCTGGCTTACAGCAGTGGGATATCACCCGTGATTCCCCGTATTTCGGCTTTGAAATTCCAGATGCACCGGGTAAATATTTCTACGTTTGGCTGGATGCGCCAATCGGCTATATGGGCTCGTTTAAAAACCTGTGTGACAAACGCAGCGATTTAAACTTTGATGAATTCTGGAATAAAGATTCTAAAGCGGATCTTTACCACTTTATTGGCAAAGATATCGTCTATTTCCACAGCCTATTCTGGCCAGCCATGTTAGAAGGCAGCAACTACCGTAAACCAACCAACCTGTTTGTTCACGGTTATGTCACCGTTAATGGTGCTAAAATGTCTAAGTCTCGCGGCACATTTATTACCGCTCGCGCTTACTTAGACCATTTCGATGCTGACTGCCTACGTTATTACTATGCAGCGAAACTCTCTTCACGCATCGACGATATCGACTTGAATTTAGAAGATTTCGTACAGCGTGTGAACAGCGATATCGTAAACAAAGTGGTGAACTTAGCATCACGTAACGCAGGCTTTATTGCTAAACGTTTTGCAGGAAAATTATCCGCAAACTTAGCCGAGCCAGAGCTATACCAACAATTTGTTGATGCGGCAAAAGTGATCGGTGACGATTTTACTAACCGTGAATACGGCAAAGCTGTGCGTGAAATTATGGCATTAGCGGATATTGCAAACCGCTATGTGGATGAGAAAGCGCCTTGGGTCGTTGCGAAACAAGAAGGTAAAGACCAAGAGCTGCAAGATATCTGCTCGATGGGCATCAACTTATTCCGCATATTAATGACTTACTTGAAACCAATTCTGCCAAGCTTAACTAAGCGCGTGGAAGAGTTCCTGAAAGTTGAATTAACGTGGGATTCCATCAATACGCCATTACTGAACCACGACGTAGCACCATTTAAAGCGCTATTCAACCGTATTGAATTAGCAAAAGCGGAAGCAATGGTCGAAGCGTCAAAGCAAAGTGCTCAGCCAGTTAAACAACTGACCGGCCCTCTGGCGGATGATCCGATTCAAGAGACCATCACATTCGATGATTTCGCGAAAATTGATATGCGCATTGCGCTGATCAAACAAGCAGAATTTGTTGAAGGTTCAGATAAGCTACTGAAATTACAGTTAGATATCGGTGGTGAGACTCGCCAAGTATTCTCTGGCATCCGTAGTGCCTACCCAGATCCAAAAGTCTTGGAAGGTCGTTTAACCGTGATGGTGGCAAACCTTGCCCCACGTAAAATGCGCTTTGGTATCTCTGAAGGTATGGTGATGGCAGCAGGCCCTGGTGGTAAAGATATTTACCTACTGAGCCCAGATAATGGTGCACAGCCGGGTATGCAAGTTAAATAAGTCATTGATTGTCGCTCGAAAAATTGAGCAACAAACTTAGGCCATATCAGTACGAAACGGAGCCATTTTAGTGAGCTCCGTTTTTTTATGGGTTTTTATTTGTGATCTCTGGCACAATTTCCAAGTTAATTGTATGATGAATGCCTGTCGAGTAATAGGACAAGTCCCATGTCATTAAAACAAGTATTGAATACCGGATGGCAATATTTGCGAGCCTTCGCAATACTTTACCTCTGCCTGATCATCGGAAATGTGATTTCCAAACTGCTTCCTTTTTCCATTCCCGGCAGTATTGTCGGTATGTTGCTGTTGTTTGTCTTGCTAGCATTGCAAATAGTCCCTGCTCACTGGGCAAAACCTGGATGTAGTATCCTGCTGAAAAACATGACGATTTTATTCGTTCCCATCGGTGTGGGGATTATGAATTATTATGATTTACTCAGCCAACAGATGATCCCGATTGTCGTCTCCTGCATTGCCAGTACATTAATCGTCATGATTGTTGTCGCAGTCAGCTCAAACTATATCCATAAAGAACGCCCTATCGTAGGTGTAAAGCCTGATGAAGTTCCTCTTCCTCCTGAAGACCCCATTTCTTCAACCATCAATAATGATAAAACCAAGGGGAAAGAGTGATGTTAGAACATATTTGGTGGTCACTGCCATTAACTATCGTTGTTTTCTATTTGGCAAGAGCGCTGTCGATCAAGTGCAAATTGCCCATTCTGAACCCATTATTGCTCACTATCGCGATCATTATTCCGCTACTGATCCTGACGAACACCTCTTATGAGCACTATTTTGCGGGCAGTAAAATACTCAATGATTTATTGCAGCCGGCCGTCGTCGCCCTCGCCTTTCCGCTCTACGAGCAAATGCACCAGATTAGAGCGCAATGGAAATCCCTATTTAGTATCTGTTTTGCTGGCAGTATTGTGGCGATGTTTACGGGCGCGACTATTGCACTGTGGCTAGGGGCAACACCGGATATTGCAGGTTCAATATTACCTAAATCAGTGACAACACCGATAGCCATGGCAGTTGCCGATTCAGTCGGAGGCATCCCAGCAATTAGTGCAGCTTGCGTCCTTTTTGTCGGGATTTTAGGGGCGATGTTCGGTCATAGCCTATTTGATGTTTTACGTATTCGCACCCACGCATCGCGAGGTTTGGCGATGGGTACCGCTTCTCACGCCTTGGGAACAGCGCGTTGCGCGGAAGTTAACTATATTGAAGGGGCTTACAGTTCATTAGCATTAATGACCTGCGGGGTAATCACTTCGTTGATTGCACCTTTTATCTTCCCTGTCATTCTTCACTTATTTAGCTAAACTGAATCAATAAGAGAGGTCATGTATCTCTCTTATGCAAATTTCAGTGTAAAAACTTGAGATACATCTCTCATTTAATGAATTTGTTTCATTGATTGCATTCATGAAGTGATCGTGATCACATCCAAGCCCCCTATTAATTGAATAGAATGAAAACAATTAAATAGGGAGGGTTACTTATGCATTCAAGATTCAAGGCCGCTTGGGCCGAACTTCCAGGAAAGTTACAGTCTGTCCTAAAGCCTATTATGGACAAACCTGATTTCTCAGCCATGTTAACCGCTGAGCAAGTAAAGCAAATTAAAGCTGAGAGTGGATGCACGGACAGCGAACTCGCTTTTTCATTATTACCTTTCGCAGCGGCTTACGCTGTCACACCAATTTCTCGCTTTAATGTAGGCGCAATCGCTTGCGGTATCAATGGTAATCTCTATTTCGGCGCAAATATGGAATTTAACCATGTTTCGATTGGTCAAACTATCCATGCTGAACAATGTGCCATTACCCATGCGTGGTTAAAAGGCGAAAAGCAATTAACCTCCATTACCGTCAACTACACGCCTTGCGGTCACTGCCGACAATTTATGAATGAGCTGCGTGAAGGCGGTAAGATTATGGTGCATTTACCAAAACGCCAAGCAGCTACGCTTCATGAATATTTACCCGATTCATTTGGTCCATCAGACCTGAATATCACCACATTACTGCTTGATAGCGTGGATCATGGTTATCAAAATCAAAGCCGCGATAGACTGCTATCTGCTGCGGTTGAAGCGGCAAACCAATCTCATGCACCCTACAGTGAATCTCATTCTGGTATTGCCGTGCAGTTAAAAGATGGCTCATTGTTTACAGGCCGTTACGCGGAAAACGCTGCGTTTAACCCGAGCTTACCGCCATTACAAGCGGCGCTAATTATGGTGAATTTAGCGGGTAAAGATATTCACACCATCGAACAAGCGGTATTAGTAGAAAAACAAAATGCAACGGTGCAGCAGTGGTGTACTACGGAAAATACCTTGCACGCATTAGGTTGCCAAAAAGTGGAACGTGTTTATTTGGATGAATCCATTTAAATACTATTTCATTTAAACCATTTTTAATTGAAAAAATTAAATATTCAAAATTAAGACGGCGGTTATTGTGAGTTTATTAACTTCAATAACCGCCGTTTTTTATTCAGATAATGTTCATATACTAGAAGATTTTTTGAGAAAATTATTTGATAGCGGTACATCGCTATTACCTCTGCTCGCTAGATACTGATACATCTCCTTTGGGCTTTTATCTTCCCTTAATAGTTTTTTAATCGTAATAAGATCATTTTTTTGTAAACACTCTACTTGCACTGTATCTTGTATTATTTGACATTAAAAATCCTTTTCTATTTAAGATGAATTATTACAAAACCTTTTGATTTTAATAAGATTTTCCTCCACTGATGCATTTGATTCCACTTTATATTTACTTGAATAGAAGCATCAATTTCCGGAATGCGTGAATTAATATCACAAAAGTAATATTCACTTTTTATTTGAACCCAACTACAACGAATAATACTCGTTACTTCATTTTTATTTTCGGACCAATAAACCCTCCTTTTTTTTATATAAGGCTCAATTTCATCCTTCATTAAAATCTTATCTTCCTGTTCAACGAAATATAAATCAAGCTCATCATCATAATAAACACCACTTCTTTTACCAAAAAAATCTTCATTAATTGAATTATCTCTAAACATGTTCATTGACGCTGTATTATCCGTCATTGGTGTCACCGATATGCGTATCTCCTTTTCATTTTGATCTGATTTCATTCTATCGACGGGGTGCATTTCCGGCCATGTCATACGTAAAGGTAATATTGTAAAATTAGCATCACACCCTTTTTTATTTTTGACTGATCTACGGTCAAAATAACTGTACCCCTCATATTCAGCGATAAAATCAACATAATTCCTAGTTACTTCAACAATATTCCCATTAAACCTCCCACAAACAAAACCGGGGCGATTATCTGCCATTGATAGAGTTGAGATTAACAAGATAAATATAGAAAAAATAAATTTTATTTTCATATTTAAATCCCAATTTAGACTGGATATTTATTTTTTATGATAAAAACCTTCATCTACCTTTTTTAGCGTTTTTTCTATCTCAATAACTAAAGGGACTTTTCTCATTCTATTTAACCATCGTTGGCTTTTTTCACGCTTTTCCGCATTTTTGCTTTGTGCTTCTGATTTCATTTTTAGCCATAGATTAATAAACACTTTCGCCTCTTGCTTTCCTTGGTTTCCAGACATTAAATCTAACACTTCACCCCAAAGCTTATCTCTATCCACCTCATTTAAAACATCATAGATATCAGCAAAAAACCAAGCATCATAGGGTATTCCTGATGCTTCATGCCCATTTTCATGAATAACAACAGCTTCATGGAATTTAATATCTTCCGTTCTAGGATTATTATTTCCGTTTAATTCGAACCAATTTTTCAAAAAATTTGCATATGCTAAAGACAATTCGTATTTATATTTCTCTCGTTTTTCTTGTGATAATGGCTGATTATATTCTTCCATAGTCACTCTCATATATTCATGAACAATTAATTTAAACATGCTTTGATTATTATCTTTAGGCTCTATACTTTGAGCTTGAAAGGAGAAAATTAAAAATATAAATACAAGATATTTTTTCATAAACACCACCACTGATTAATTATTTAGGTAAGAAACAAAACCTAAATGAATTAAAAACATGCGGCAATATATGATATATAAAAATATATTTAGCAGGATAAGCATCTAGCGGCCAACCACGCCATTAGCATTAATCCCCCACCTAACAGTTAAATAAATTTAATCTATAACAAAATGACATACTACGTTGAAAAGATTGATATCCTGATAAAAGCATCGGCGAACTTAAATAAGCGTGATCCACTCGTTGTAATGGTAAAACAAATCCCGCCTAAAATTCCCTTCGGTGAATAATTTCCTTATCATATAAACCATAATATTCAGTAAAAAATTTAACTGTTTTGTAGCATTATTTACTGTACATATTTTTTGTTTAGCTTAGGATCTAACCTGACTGTTGCTTACTAATCGTCCGAAGAGTGATATTTCATGGAACATGAACACGAAACAAAACGTCCCCTATACATTCCTTACGCTGGTCCAATCTTACTCGAATTTCCTTTACTGAATAAAGGAAGCGCTTTTACAGAAGAAGAACGCGCTAATTTCAACCTGTATGGTTTACTGCCTGAACAAGTTGAAACTATTGAAGAACAAGTTGAACGTGCTTATCGCCAATTAATTGATTTTAAAACAGATATTGATAAGCATATCTACCTGCGTAATATTCAAGACACCAACGAAACCCTATTTTATCGCCTGATTGATGCACACTTAACCGAAGTGATGCCGCTCATTTACACGCCAACTGTGGGTGAAGCTTGCGAACATTTCTCTGATATCTATCGCCGTGCGCGTGGTTTGTTTATCTCTTATCCAAACCGTGAATACATCGATGACATGCTGCAAAACGCCACTAAACAAAACGTAAAAGTTATCGTTGTGACAGATGGCGAACGTATTCTTGGTTTAGGTGACCAAGGTATCGGTGGTATGGGTATTCCAATCGGTAAACTATCCCTGTACACCGCCTGTGGTGGTATTAGCCCTGCGTATACTTTACCAGTTGTTATTGATGTGGGTACCAACAACCCACAACGCCTGAATGACCCTCTGTACATGGGTTGGCGTCATCCACGTATTACGGGCGAAGAATACGATGAATTCCTTGAAGAATTTATCCAAGCCGTAAAACGCCGCTGGCCAAATGTGCTGCTGCAATTTGAAGACTTTGCACAAAAGAATGCGATGCCATTATTAAATCGCTATCGCGATGAACTTTGCTGCTTTAACGATGATATTCAAGGTACCGCTTCCGTGACTCTGGGTAGCTTAATTGCCGCTAGCCATGCAGCAGGCAGCAAACTGAGCGACCAACGCGTCACATTCTTAGGCGCAGGTTCGGCAGGCTGTGGTATCGCAGAACAAATTATTGCTCAGATGAAATCAGAAGGTTTAAGCGATGAAGAAGCGCGTGCACGCATCTACATGGTTGACCGTTTCGGATTACTGACAGACAAACTGCCAAACTTGCTGGATTTCCAAAGCAAATTGACGCAAAACAGCGCTAACTTGCAAGATTGGGATGTCAACAGTGACTCTATTTCACTGTTAGATGTTGTGCGCAATGCGAAACCAACAGTACTGATTGGTGTTTCTGGTCAAGCGGGTCTATTCACCGAAGAGATCATTAAAGAGATGCACAAGCACTGCCCTCGCCCAATCGTGATGCCATTATCTAACCCGACATCTCGTGTTGAAGCGCGCCCAGAAGATATTATCAACTGGACTGAAGGCCAGGCATTAGTGGCAACAGGTAGCCCATTCCCACCAGTGGCTTATAAAGACAAAGTCTTTGCTATCGCACAATGCAACAACTCCTATATCTTCCCTGGTATTGGTTTAGGCGTGATTGCATCCGGAGCGAAACGTGTGACTGATGGCATGTTGATGGCGGCAAGCCGTGCATTAGCAAGCTGCTCACCACTGGCACAAAAGGGTGAAGGTCCTCTATTACCACTGTTATCTGAGATCCAAGAAGTCTCCCGCGTAATAGCAAAACAAGTGGCTAAAGAAGCGCAAGTTCAAGGCGTGGCGACCATGACATCAGATAGCGCATTAGATGAAGCGATTGAGCACAATTTCTGGAAACCAGAATATCGTGTCTATAAACGCACCTCATTCTAATTAATTGTTTTTAATAAATTAAAGAGCACTTCGGTGCTCTTTTTTTATTTTCTCTGTTTTCTGTATTTCAACATTGTCTGAAAGTATCCCGTTTCTATAACTTGCGATTGAGATAGCCGCCAGAGTTATTTAAGATGCAAACATAACCTGTTTACTTAGGACTCGCTCATGTCAGAGCCAACCATACCTGAATCAACACCGCCTGAATCTGCGCCGAAAAAAAACACTCGAAAATTTTCCCTATGGGCGATAGCACTCACACTGTTTATTGCGATTCTTAATATTGGTGTCTATTTTTATCAACTTAACTTTGCAGCCCCACTTGAATCTCAGGAATACAATTTGTTGCTCTTCGGAGCGAGCGTCTATCAACTCTCTCTCACAGGTGATTGGTGGCGTTATCCTATTAGCATAGTGCTACATTCTGGATGGCTACATTTAGGATTAAATACCCTTGCCTTACTGGTTATTGGTATTGAATGTGAGCGCGCTTTTGGTAAATTCCGTTACCTTGCCATCTACCTATTTGCAGGGATTGTAGGGTCGTTTGTCAGTTCAGCTTGGCAATATCAAGAAGCCTTAAACAGTGCAATGCGCCGCTTTGACATGATGTCATGGAGTAGCCTGCTACAGAATGATAATACCGTCTATATTACTGTCAGCTTGGGTGCGTCTGGCGCGATTATGGGTCTCGCTGCTGCATCGGTGATTGAACTCTTAAAACAGCTCAATAACCCTGACCTCACTAAAGACGCTCGCGATACCCTTAAACGCCCGCTCTATAATATTATTGCCATGATTGCATTAACCTTAATTAACGGGATGCAATCGGGGGTGGATAATGCTGCTCATATTGGTGGCGCGCTTGCAGGTGCCGTAATCGGCTTTGCTTTCGTTCTCATTCCTGCCAAAAAGTACGTGTTAGATTTACTCGTCGTGTTAATCATGGGGGGTATTTTAGCGCTCGTTATCCACCAGCAATCATTTTCGACCGATGAAGGTCTTGTTGCTGAGCGTGAATTTATCTACCAAGAACTGAATAAAGAGCTTAACTCAGCCAAAGCAGAGCAAGCTAAGCGAGTGATGGAAAAAACTGCCGAAAAGGAGCTTGCATCACTTCCCGCAGCACAATCTGAAGAGCAAGTTGCTGGTATTCAAGTTCAAGCCCCTCAATTAATTGAACCAAGCTTTATTCTCAGTGATGATGCCCACCAGCGAGTCTTTATCACGGATGAAGAAGCCAACCTGGTTAGTGCTTACTCTTCTACTAATGGTGATTGGAAACTACTATTTACTATCCAGCTTCCATTACCTAAAAATGAAACGGGTTGCAGCTCTAATCGCTGCCGTGGAATGGGTGCCTATGGGGCTTCGCTCAGCACCGATGGAAAGAAACTGTATGTTGCTTCACTTCAACCAAATAGTGTGAGTGTGATTGATATCGACACGCAAAAAGTAGAAGCCAATATTGAAACCAACTTTTTCCCACGCCAAATTTATGTGATGAAAAATAGCCCTCGCGCATTTGTCACAAGCGGCGTAGAAAACAGTATTGCAGTGATTAACCTTGCCAATAATACTGTCGAGAAAAAACTCACCTTCCCTGATAGCCAAGAGTATCAAGGCGCTTTCGGCATTCAAATGCCCGCCGCGCTTTCCCCCGATGAAAAACATTTAGCGCTGTATGATAATGTCACCCAAGCTGCCTATCTGTTAGATACTCAAACACTTACGTTTAGTGCAAAACCGTGGTTTACGGTAGAGAATTATTATGACTCTGTTAGAGAGTTTTATTTCACACCAGATAGCCAATCCATCTGGATGGTGACAGATACTCGCTTTGTTTTCGCTCATGTCACAGCACCAACCTCACCTATCACGGAATATCATTGGTGTGGAAATAATAGCGATATACAGTATGGTCGATATGGCATCAATACGGCATTAACCCAAGCTTACTATTTGCCACAATATCCTAGTGAGGCCCAAGTTCCGCTGGTCACCACCAGCCTCAAAACATTGAATATCCATAATGTTCTGCCGATCCCAACAAACAGTGACTATATTCAAGGGATCGCTGAAACGGAGAACGCTTGGGTGGTGACTTATCCAAAATCATTTTATGTGGTTGATAAACAAAAATCCGTCGATAGGAATACTATTAGCCCATTACTCTGTTTTGGTGGAACACCAAACGAATAAACCAATATACGGCATCTTATTGTTTTTCAATTCGATACCATTACCTTATACGATATTGTCTTAGACGATATCGTCAACCGAAACATTATGAGCCATATTGACACGATTTTACGTTACGCGACTTGCGTCACGAAATTAAGTCAAGTAGCCTATTAATTGTTACCATTAATTATTATAGGCATTAATTATTCAAGGCGAGGACATGAGGAAACGTCTGCTTTATGGTCTATTAATACTGGCAGGGATAGCTTTCGCCACTGTTATTTTACTCGACCGCTGGATCAGTTGGGAAACCGCGCCCTATATCTATGAAGATGTAGAGCAACTGCCTGCCCGCGATGTTGGGATGGTTCTCGGCACATCGAAATATTATGCCTCCGGTGCCACTAACCTCTATTATACCTATCGAATTAAAGGTGCTGCGGATGCCTATCACAGCGGCAAAGTGAAGTACTTACTCCTGAGTGGTGACAACGGCGCGCACAATTACAATGAGCCTATCGCCATGCGTAAAGACCTCATCAAAGCTGGCGTACCCGCTTCAAAAATTGTGCTCGACTTTGCTGGTTTTAGAACCTTAGACTCCGTGGTTCGTACGAAAAAAGTGTTCGATACCGATAACTTCACCATTATCACCCAGCGTTTTCATTGTGAAAGAGCGCTATTCATTGCTAAGCACAAAGGGATTGATGCCCAATGTTTAGCGGTACCGACGCCAGAAGGTATGTTTAAAGTGCGGATACGTGAAGTGTTTGCCCGTTTAGGTGCACTTGCCGATCTCTATATTCTCCAGCGTGAACCTAAATTTTTAGGGGAGCAAGAATCCATTCCTGCTCCAATAAAAATGCCTGATGGCACAAAGGGCTACCCTGCAGTAACCCCCGATGAGCTAAACAAACTCAATTAATGTTCGGATGGTGAATGGCGATTTAAAAGATAAAACAGCTTGTCTGTCAGTTGTCGCCAACACCATTCCACAGGCCCTTGCTTAAAGAAGCTCAACCAGCAATAAGAAAACAGTAAATTGGCACACCAAATGGGTGGAATGAACGCTAACAGTTCCACTCGGGTAAACTGATAAAAATAGCCCAAATGGTAAAAAATGGTGGTACAAATCAGTGTTTGAAGTAAGTAATTACTCAGTGCCATCCGCCCTACATTTTGTAATGCTTTCGCGAGCACACTTCGGCTCAATGCCCCCCAAAACCCATACACTAACGCAATATAGCCCAAAGACTGAAACGGCACCGATAGCTCATTAATGATATAACCAACAATCGAGGTATCAAAGTAACGCCAACCGAAAAGACTTTGAACATAGAGAGCCACGGACTGAATCGCTACCGCTGGGAGAATTAATATAATGGCTATTCGGCGATAATGCTGCTCGGTAAACTGCCCTTTTAGCCAACCATTTTTCAGTAACAGCGCTCCAAGGATCATCATTGCAACCAGTTGCCAGCCATACTGGATCACCAGCAACTCAACCATCATCGCCACTTCACCCGCGCGATATGCTATCCCTGTCATTCCGCCAATGCGATGTTGCCAAGCATCAAGAAACGCTTGGTCTGCTGTGATCTGCCAAAAACTGGTATCCACCACATTACTGCCAATGGCAAATAGAATAACCAAACCAATCAAATAGATAGAAATGGCAATTTTGAACAAGGTGGAAACTGCATAGTGCGGCAGCACCATTATCGCAATCAGCCCCGTCAAGGAATAGGCGAGAAGAATATCCCCATCCCAAAAACCAATTCCATGAATCAATCCAATAATCGCTAAAATAATCAGTCGGCTACGTTGCCACAATATTGCGCGATAACTTAGTAAGCCTAATGTAGCGCCAAAAAGTAGGGAAAAAATACCCAGAAACTTCCCTTGAAAGAAAAGATTAAAAAACACCCAAACCGCCGCATCAGAGGATGATACTTCAGGGGTGTAATAGGGATTAAGATAGGCCGCTTGTGGCAATGCAAATCCAAAGATATTCAGCAATAAAATACCGAGGATGGCAATGCCACGTACTGTATCAAGTTGCCCGATACGGCTTTTAGGGGCAACTGAAACGGTAGAGGTCATAAATTAGAGATGGCGAACCGCACGTAAGAATTCTTGACGTGTGTTTTGGCTAGACTTGAACAGCCCACCTAATGATGTAGTCGTCGTTGCACTCGTCGCATCACGTATACCACGGGCTTTCACACAGTAGTGAACTGCATCAATAGAAACCGCAACATTCATGGTGCCTAGCAACGTTTGCAAAGCCACTAAAATTTGCTGAGTTAAACGTTCTTGAACTTGTGGTCGCTGTGAGAAAAACTGCACAATACGGTTGATTTTCGATAAACCAATCACTTTGTCTTTAGGGATATATGCCACAATCGCTTTACCGTCGATCGTCACAAAGTGATGCTCACACGTACTGGTCAGAGTAATATCACGCACAGTGACCATTTCATCCACATTCATTTTATTTTCAATTAATGTGATTTTTGGGAAGTTTGCGTAGTCAAGACCTGAAAAAATCTCATCCACATACATTTTTGCGATACGGCGCGGGGTATCAGCCAAGCTATCATCGGTTAAATCTAAGTTCAGCAACTTCATAATTTCGGTCATATGCCCTTCAATCAGTTGCTTACGATCCTCTCCGGATTTTGGCTGGATACGTAACGGGGTTTCAAGCCCTCTGGCTTCCAAAGCAGCATGAACTAATTCGGCCTCTTTACTCAGAGATGACATAGGATCCTCCACAGATGGTATAACGCTATTTTTATAAAAATGCAGGTGTGCGCGGTACTCTAAAGCAGCAAGTGCAGATAATCCAGTAATACATCTATCAACAGCATGAAATATTTGCAGGTTATCGCGCGACTCGATCCAGAATACTCCTGGCAATTTAAATAACTATTTCATTATTTAAATGCGATTAATAACATGCTTTATTTTATCCTTTTTAATAGACCTGTTTTAGCAAAAATCGTGTTATTTAATAGTGAGTTTATTAAAACAACGCAATACGTGACTCAAATGACACAAACTATCCACTCAAAAGCTATCAGTAATCAATTTCTATTCATTCACCCAATGCGCTATATCTGACATAATACCGCCAACAATTTATTTTAAGCCTCGAAGGCCAATAACAAGATTAAGGGGTAACGATTTATGGACCAGTGTCATACTAACGGTTTGATTTCACTAGAGCTTGCATTAGAAAAATTACTTTCAAACACCACAACGGTCACTAGCACTGAAATCATCCCATTAACTGAGTCTGCCCAACGTATTATTGCCGAAGACCTCATATCTCCTATAAATGTCCCGCCGTTCGATAACTCCGCGATGGATGGTTATGGTTTTCGCTTTGCTGATTGGGATGGAAAAACCCCGATGCCCGTCGCTGGAAAGTCCTTTGCCGGCAACCCAATGGAAGGGAAGTTACCCGCAGGTAGTTGCGTACGTATAATGACGGGAGCGCCTATCCCAGAAGGCGTTGATACCGTTGTCATGCAAGAAGCAACAGAGCAAACTGACCAAGGAATTATTTTTACGGAAAGCTTCAAGCAAGGAAACAATATCCGTAAAGCTGGCGAAGATATTGCCCAAGGTAGCGTGGTATTTCCAGCGGGAACCTTATTGTCCACCGCACAGCTTCCATTGATAGCGTCTCTAGGAATTGCGAATGTTACTGTCCAGCGCCGTTTGAAAGTTGCCGTGTTCTCAACCGGCGATGAACTTCAAGCGGTAGGCGAACCTCTGGCTGAAGGTCAAATTTATGACACCAACCGTTTTGCCGTTCGCTTAATGTTAGAAAAACTCAATTGTGAAGTGCTGGATTTCGGCGTGATCCCCGATTCACCCGAAAAACTCAAGCAAACCTTTATTGAAGCTAACCAATGTGCTGATTTAGTTATCAGCAGCGGCGGCGTCTCTGTCGGTGAAGCGGATTACACCAAACAAATTTTGGATGAACTGGGAGAGATTGGCTTTTGGAAATTAGCCATCAAGCCAGGTAAACCTTTTGCATTCGGCAAGCTAAGTTCAGCATGGTTCTGTGGCTTACCAGGTAATCCTGTCTCTGCCGCACTGACTTTCTATCAGTTAGTTCAGCCATTAATTGCTCGTCTCTGTGGTCATAGCCAATGGAAAGCCCCTGTCCGCTTCAAAGTACCTGTCACTACACCGCTGAAAAAATCTCCGGGACGCCTTGATTTCCAACGAGGTATTTTAAGCGTCGATGAACAAGGCCAACTACAAGTGGCGACTACTGGGCACCAAGGCTCACATGTTTTCAGTTCTTTTAGCCAGGCAAACTGCTTTATCGTATTAGAACGCGAGCGTGGGAAAATCGCGGCAGGCGAAATGGTTGATGTGGAAATGTTCAATTACTTATTAAAAAGTGAGTAAGACTGTGCAAGAGCTGACTGATCAGGAAATGCTGCGTTATAACCGCCAAATTATCTTACGCGGCTTCGATTTTGACGGGCAGGAAAAGCTGAAGGCAGGTAAAGTCTTGGTCGTTGGGCTTGGAGGACTTGGCTGTGCTGCAACGCAATACCTTGCTGCAGCGGGTGTTGGGCATTTAACCCTCGTAGATTTTGATACCGTTTCCCTATCGAACTTACAGCGGCAAACCCTGCACCGCGATGCCACTATCGGTGAGCCTAAAGTAGATTCAGCCAAAGCGCAGCTAGCGGCCATCAATCCCCATATCCAGATTGATACGGTTAATGCGCAATTGGATGATCCTGAGCTAGAGCAATTAGTTCAACAGCATCATGTGATCTTAGATTGCACGGATAATGTTGCCATTCGTGAGCAGCTTAATCGCCTCTGCTTTAAGCATAAAACTCCCTTCGTTTCGGGTGCTGCAATTCGTATGGAAGGGCAACTTTCCGTATTTACCTACGAAGAAGGAATGCCCTGCTATCACTGCCTAAGTCGACTGTTTGGAGAAAATAGCCTGACATGTGTAGAAGCTGGCGTCATGGCGCCACTGGTGGGGACAATTGGCACATTAGAAGCGATGGAAACCATCAAGTTGCTGGCGCAATACGGCAAAGTCAATGTCGGAAAAGTGCTGCTATTTGATGCGATGACGCTGGATTTTCGCCAATTTAAACTCAATAAAGACCCCCACTGTGAGGTTTGCTCTTAAGATTATCCATGGCGAGCTAAGTCTCGCCATTTTTCTATCTCACCATTTTTTAAGATACAAAATTAGGAATATTCCTAAAAATTCATTTATCTTGTCTTTGGTCTTATACTATCCCCCTTTCGGGGAACCTCGTTATCCCTACTGATTTGAACTATGACTACATTCATCGTCACTGAGAAGTTAGTCATCACTGAGAATATAAATATGTCATTACCTCCTTGCCCAAAATGTCAGTCTGAATACACCTATACTGACAACGATATGTACATCTGCCCTGAGTGCGCGCACGAATGGAATGATGCTGAGCCAGTTGCTGACATTGATGAACTCATCGTAAAAGATGCTAACGGCAACTTATTAGCTGATGGCGATACTGTTACCGTAATCAAAGATCTTAAAGTAAAAGGTAGTTCTTCAATGCTGAAAATCGGAACCCGCGTTAAAGGTATCCGTTTAGTGGAAGGCGACCACAATATCGATTGCAAAATCGATGGTTTTGGTCAAATGAAACTGAAATCTGAGTTTGTGAAGAAAAACTAATTTTGAGGCTGTTCAGCCATTTTGAACGGCTAAATAAAAATAGCCCCGCGGGTATCACTCCGGCGGGGCTATTTTTTGATTCAAGCAAGATTAGATAACAACGCCTTGGCTTTTCAGGTACTCATCATAAGTACCTTTAAAATCAATAACCTTATCTTCTTTAATTTCAAGAATACGGGTGGCCAGTGAACTCACAAACTCACGGTCATGAGAAACGAAAATCAGCGTTCCTTGATACATTTCTAACGCTAAGTTCAATGATTCAATGGATTCCATATCTAAGTGGTTGGTCGGTTCATCCATAATCAAGATATTTGGCTGTTGCATCATCAGCTTACCAAATAACATACGACCCTGCTCACCACCGGATAAGACCGACACTTTTTTCTTGATATCGTCTTGAGAGAACAGTAAACGACCTAAAATACTACGAACCGCCTGCTCGTCATCCCCTTCACTTTTCCACTGGCTCATCCAGTCAAATACGTTCAGGTCAGTATCAAAGTCTTCTGCGTGGTCTTGCGCATAATAACCAATGTTATGGTTTTCAGACCATTTGACGATCCCGCTTGTCGCAGGTTGCTCACCGACTAAGGTTTTTAAGAATGTGGTTTTACCGATACCATTAGCACCGATAACGGCCATCTTTTCACCCACTTCCATTAACAGGTTCACATTTTTAAACAGAGGACCTTGATCATAACCGTTGGTGACCGCTTCTAATTCTAAAGCGTTACGGAACAGTTTTTTCTCTTGTTCAAAACGAATGAATGGGTTTTGACGGCTAGACGCTTTAACTTCATCCAATTGAATTTTATCAATTTGACGAGCACGAGACGTTGCTTGTTTTGATTTTGATGCGTTCGCACTGAAACGGCTGACGAACGATTGTAATTCAGCAATTTGCGCTTTCTTCTTGGCGTTATCAGATAACAGACGCTCTCTTGCTTGAGTTGCTGCGATCATGTATTCATCGTAGTTGCCCGGGAATAAACGCAGCTCACCGTAGTCTAAGTCCGCCATGTGCGTACAAACGGTATTTAAGAAGTGTCTATCATGGGAAATGATGACCATGGTGCAGTTACGGTCATTCAGCACTTGCTCTAACCAACGGATGGTATCGATATCCAAGTTGTTCGTCGGTTCATCAAGTAACAGAATATCTGGGTCTGCAAACAATGCCTGAGCCAATAGCACACGCAGTTTCCAACCCGGCGCCACTTCGCTCATTGGGCCATAATGTTGCTCAACCGGAATACCGACGCCTAATAATAGCTCACCCGCACGCGCTTCCGCGCTATAGCCATCCATCTCACCGTAAGCCACCTCGAGATCCGCAACGCGATAGCCATCTTCTTCGCTCATTTCTGGCATCGCATAAATTCTGTCACGTTCTTGCTTTACATCCCAAAGCTCAGCATGTCCCATGATAACGGTATCTAGAACGGTGAACTCTTCGAATGCAAACTGGTCTTGGCGTAATTTCCCTAAACGCTCGTTAGGATCCGTGGTGCTCACATTCCCTGCGGTTGGCGTTAAATCCCCACCCAGAATTTTCATAAATGTGGATTTACCCGCACCATTCGCACCGATCAGACCATAGCGGTTACCGGTACCGAATTTAACTGAGATGTTTTCAAACAGCGGCTTACTGCCAAACTGCATAGTGATATTGTTGGTTGTTAACACTGCGATGCCTTAAATTGATCTTTGTAGAGTCGCCCCGAGATTGGCTTAAGTGCCCTTATCTCGCCGACTTGAAGTCTGATAAGTATAAATAGCCGCGCATTATGCCATAATCCCGCGTTTAGATCTTGTGCTGATTTTGGCACGCAGCTATTTAGAAAAAAGGGGTAAATGGATGATTATTTATTTTTCGTAGGTTTTCACTGGCGGCGCTACATAGGTTTCAAACTGGTCTAATAAACTGGCTGGGGATGATTCCACAATCGCCATATGACGATATTTTTCATGTAAAAATCCCTCATCCGCCATTTTATTGGTCATATCAATCAGAGGCTGCCAGTAATTATTAATATTGAACAGAGCGCAAGGCTTTGTATGTAAGCCAATTTGGCTCCAAGTAAACACTTCACTGTATTCTTCTAAAGTCCCATAACCGCCCGGCATGGCGACAAAACCGTCAGCTAATTCAATCATTTTGCTTTTGCGCTGATGCATGGTGTCAACTTTGTACAGTTCAGTCAGATTTTTATGGGAGATTTCACGCTCTTCAAGCAGGGATGGGATCACACCAATAGCCTTACCACCTAAAGATAATACCGTATCGGCAACCGTTCCCATCAACCCAACACTCGCACCACCGTAGACTAAAGCGATATCACGTTTTACCAGCTCTTTTGCAAACTCAATAGCTTGTTTTTGATAAATCTCGTTAACACCTAGGCTAGAACCACAATAAACCGCAACACTTTTAATTTTTTTCATGTTCTATTTTCATTCCTATTATCATTCTTGTAAGCACAAAATTATACGGCACCCACAAAGAAGCTCAACTCACATTATTTTATTTTTATTCGTTATCCAATATTAAATAATATGATGAATTTTCCACTCTAAACAAAGCAATATAATCTGCATGAATTCTGTGAGATAATTCACGTCAATTTGCTGGCTTAGGGTAAATATCCCAATAAACCACCATTATTATTTAGATTCACCCATTTTATCTGTATATACAGTGCGGGTTTTATCGACGTTCCCAACGTTTTTCTGAGGTTTTTTATTCATGTCTGCCGATACTAAAAAGAGTGCTTTTCCGCTATTACCGATAGGCTTGCTATTACTGGCAATGATGTCAATCCAAAGCGGGGCCTCTTTAGCTAAAACATTGTTCCCACTTATCGGCGCACCAGGTGTTACCGGTTTACGTTTGTTGCTTGCCACGATTATTTTGTGCGTGATCTTTAAACCATGGCGTTTAAATTTCAGAAAAAGCTCACTGGGGCCACTGCTTGCTTATGGTTTATCTCTCGGAACCATGAACTACCTGTTTTATTTAGCGCTTGAGCGTATCCCTTTAGGGATTGCGGTCGCACTTGAGTTTACGGGCCCATTAGCCGTTGCGATGTTTTCTTCTCGCCGCCCTATCGATTTTTTATGGATTGGGCTCGTGATTGCTGGGCTCCTGTTCTTACTGCCTATCGGCAATAACATTGACTCTCTCGACCTGGTTGGTGCCGCTTATGCCTTAGGTGCCGGTGTCTGCTGGGCGATTTATATTATCTTTGGGCAACGCGCTGGTGCGGGTTACGGTGCCGCTACCGTTGCAGTGGGTTCATTGATTTCGGCACTCATTTTCTTCCCTATTGGGTTAATGCAAACTGGGGTTGAGGCGATGTTTGATCCTGCCATTCTCCCTATCGCGTTAGGTGTAGCCATTTTATCCACCGCATTTCCATATACGTTGGAGATGATAGCGTTAACCAAGCTGCCAGCGAAAACCTTCGGTACCCTAATGAGCCTAGAGCCTTGTATGGGGGCGTTTTTAGGTATTGTCTTCCTGCAAGAGCATTTAACTATGACCCAGTGGTTAGCACTGCTGTGTATTGTATGCGCGTCGATTGGTTCAACATCAACTTCGGTACCCAAATCAAAGATTGAAAAAGTATCGTAAATAATTAGTGATATTCACTTTTATCAAAGGCTAATAGGTATTTCTATTAGCCTTTTTGCTTTTTTACTCATTTCTTTATTTCATTATCTTGTAAGGTAATATTCATTTATTTGAAATGTCATACCGATAGATTCAATTGGTAAAACCTAAATAAACAAATATCTAAAAAAAAATATCATCACCTTGCCTATTAAAGTAATAGATTATTACTTTATGACATTCCTAGCTTTACACTCTATATTTATACGCAGACAAGATAATTGAATCAATTTATATTTAAGAGAGGAAATTCTATGAATACTGCAAAATTATTTAAAACCTCTTCAACTGAACTTTTATATACCCGTAATGATATTGAAGATAGCGTTAAATTAGAAACCATTGGTATCTTAAACATGATGGTTATCCATTTCACCGATCTCTCTTTAATCACTAAACAAGCCCATTGGAATATGCGCGGTCGTAACTTTATCGCGGTACATGAGATGTTAGATGGCTTTAGAGATAGTATCGTCGGGCACTTGGATGAATTCGCTGAGCGTGCGGTTCAGTTGGGTGGCGTCGCCACAGGAACATCACAGCAAGTCAATAAATTCACGTCGTTAGAAGCTTATCCTTTGGATATTCATTCTGTACAAGACCATTTAAAAGCGTTGGCAGAACGATATGCCGTTGTTGCGAATGATATTCGTAAAGCCATCGACGAAGTTGAAGATGAAAATACCGCAGATATGTTTACCGCCGCCTCTCGCGATCTGGATAAATTCCTGTGGTTATTAGAAGCCAATATTGAGTAGTGTCGTAAAATAGAGTCAATATATTGACCATGAGACCACTTCGGTGGTCTCAATTTATTTATCATCCTACTTCTCTGATGTTGGCATTTCAGGTTGTTCAATAGGGAAAATGGGTAACGAATTTAATAAACGTTTACCATAGTTTTTGGTTAATAAACGTTTATCATAAATGATAATTTCACCATAACATTCATGACTACGAATCAAACGCCCTGCTTGCTGGATCAAATTAAATGAAGCGCTAGGTAAACTTTGTACCTCAAATGGATAACGCTTTAAGGACTTCAGCCAGTCCCCTTCAGTAATAATCACCGGGTTTGTCACAGGTGGAAATGCAATCTTGTGAATATGCACCTGGGTTAAAAATTCCCCTTTTAAATCCAACCCTTCCGCAAATGATTGTAAGCCGATTAACGCACTTTTTTGCCCTTGTTTAATACGTTCACAGTGCGTCTCCACTAACCGGTAGCGTGGCTGATCCCCCTGCACTAAGAGTTGAAGGCGCAAATCCTTCACATGCTCAAGAAACCCGTCCATCGCTCGCTGGCTACTAAATAAGATCAATACCCCACGATGGTCACTTTCGGTAAATTGATGGCGAAAATAAGTTGCCATCTCTTTTAAATGCTCAGCTTCAGTTGCCATGGTTGGCTCATGCTGCATTTTTGGGATCACCAATTTACCCTGCTCAACATGATTAAATGGCGAGGTGAGCGTCACAAAACGGTCATCACTCTTTTCGGATAACCCCGTTAATTCCATAAAACGTGAATAGCTGTTCAAAGAGCGAAGCGTTGCCGATGTCACCACAATATGAGGCACATTTTTCCATAATAAATGTTGTAGCTGCTCACTCACGCGGATCCCTGCGCAATGCATAAAAATCCGGGACTGATTTTTTTCATAACGGCGGCTAAGCCATTTCGAAACAGGTGCACCCGAGCTTTGATCAAGTGAGGCTAAGCGCCACAATTTGGTCATATTTTCAAAATAACCCATAGCTCGGCTTGTCACTAAAATTGAACGGTGTAAACGCACAATATCTTGCTTTGCCGTTTGTTCCGTTAAGTCACTAAGAATCGCCTCTGATAGCCTGCGCAATGCATCTGTGAGCTTAAATAGCTCTTGGCAACATTGCTGCATGACCTCGGGCAAGATCCCCATTGGGAACAAATATTCTGACTCTTTGGATGTTTCCGGTAATAGCCCGTTCGCTAACAATGAAAAATCACGGAAACATTCTCGCAATTTTTCGGCGTGTTGCTGTAGCTTATCGGGATTAGTTAACTTAGGTGGCTTTGCAGGGTGGAACTGCGCTACATACTGCCCCACATGGTGAATAAAATTATCCACCTGTGCGGTAAGCTGAACTAGCGTAATTTCCCCCTCCACTTCTAAGGCATCTCTCGCCACATCGGGAACGTGATGCCCTTCATCAAGAACTAACAATAATTTTTTGGGATCCGGCAATACCGATTCTGTTTCCATTGCCGCCATCACTAAAGCGTGGTTAGCAACAACCACATCTGCATCTTCAATTTCACGACGGGCAATAAAAAAGGGACATCGTTGATAAAACTGACAATTACGCCCAAGACAGTTCATCTTATCGGTGCTAACTTTACGCCATAGACTATCGCTAAATGCTTTTTTATGGTGGTCACGCAAGCCATCCCAAGCAAAGCTATGAAAATCATTGCGTAATTGCTGGCATTGCGCTCTCTCTTCGCTGTTGGCAATTTCAGTTTTGTCTTCCACCAACAGCATTAAATCTATTTGTTCCCCTTCCGCAGCGCAGATAGCTTCTAAATTTCGGGGGCACACATAACGCGCTCGCCCAAATGCGCCTGTATATTTTAAGTCAGGAATAATTTTGCTCAGTAATGGCAAATCCTTACTAAATATTTGATCCTGTAGGGCGACGTTGGCGGTACTCACGACCAAGGTTTTGCCTTCTTCGCGCCCAACCGCAATGCCTGGTATCAAATAGGATAAGGTTTTTCCCACCCCTGTGGGTGCTTCAATAACTAAATGACGCCCCTGCGCATCCGACAAATTTTTCGCCACTTCAGCAATCATCTGCCGCTGAGGTGCCCGAGAGACGAACCCCTCGATTTGATTAGATAACCCCTTATACCATTGAGTTATTTGTTCTTTGATTTTATTTGACAGAGACATAGATACGCAGAAGACCAAGTAAAAAGGAGATGATAATCAATCAAAAAAGAGGCTGGAAAGCCCCTATTTCTCTTTTGCGAAACCCTTCGCAAAACTACTGTATTAATTTCCATTATACACAAATTCTGGAAAGCCTTTCGCAAAACACCAAATCGAGCCAAGAAAATACCCCGTAAAACTTGTTTGCTATCACCATCCAGTTATACTTTGGCATCTTCGTGTCAAATCAGGCTAATAAAAATGAAAAAAGTCGTCATCGCACTGTGCGCATTATGCGCATTGAGTTCTATTGGGGGTATTGTGCTTGCTGGGATGAATATTTACACCCGCTCCACGACACCTATAGAGCAAAATCAGGCTCAATCGCCATCGATATTACCTGCACCTAATCAGATCCAGTAATCATCCATTATTAATCAAACGGGACGGTGAGTTATGATGTACAACGATTATTTTGTAACACCAGAGTGGTTAAATTCACACCTTTCAGACAGTAATATTATTGTGCTTGATGTCTCTACGCCACCACCTACCGCCCCTTATGATTGCTACCAAAGCTACCTTGATGAGCATATTCCCCAAGCTCAATTTTTTAATCAAGATGAAGTCGCCGATAAGAGCTGCGACTTACCTCATATGCTCCCTGACGCCGCCACATTCAGTCAAGCTGTTGGAGCGATGGGGATTAATAATCAAACCCAAGTCATTATTTACGCACAAAATAACTTATTTTCATCCCCGCGTGCATGGTGGACTTTCCGTACTTTAGGCTGTAAACAGGTTAAAATTTTAGCAGGCGGAATTAACGCCTGGAAAGCAACGGGTTTCGCAACCCAATCTGGCAAAGTCACCCCACCCGAGGCTCAAACCTTTATTGCAGATAGACAAGATGCTAATGCGCTGAATCAACAGCAAATGTTAGAGGTTGCCACTGAAGGTAAAATTCAAATTATTGATGCGCGTGCAGCTGCCCGTTTTCTGGCTCAAGCCCCTGAACCTCGTCCGGGTTTAAGAATGGGCCATATTCCCGGCAGTAAAAATGTGCCTTGGGATTTATTAGTCGATAATGGGGAATATAAATCCCCCGAACAGCTCAAAGCTATTTTTACAGCGCAAGGTGTCGATATTCTCGCACCAACAGTCACAACCTGTGGTTCCGGCATGACGGCTGCCGTTGTTTTAATGGCATTGGTATTATTAGGTAATCCACATGTGCGCCTCTATGATGGTTCATGGGCGCAATGGGGGCAAGACAACGGGTTACCAATCGAACCTTAATCATTTTTTATTCCCTCATAAATAAACGTTAATTATGAGGGGATTTATTTATTCTATTTAAATAGAATATTATAAAAAGTTAATTAAACTAATTAGAATTTCTATTACTCTATTTTTATGGAGCTAATAAATAATGAATACATCATGGGAACTCTGGGTAATAAACCTAGGAACTTTATCTACCTTTTTAGGTACCGCAGCAACATTATGGGTTCTATTACAAACATCAAGATTAACGATTAAATTTAATCGAAAGGCATCTATTTATTTTCATAAAGAAAAGCTATCTAAGCTACTTAATGATTATTATAAACACTTATCAGAAGTTCATAATAAAAACACCTTTCATGAAGAAATGCATAGAAGGAAGTTACATAGTAGAATACAATCATTACACCATTATATTCTATTCATTGACTCTAAAGATAAAAAACTAATATCATCAATAAAACAATATAAAAGAAAAACCACAAAAATAACATCAATAAAAGATCATCATGATTTAGATATTAACCTATGTTTTGATATGTTAGATGAAGTAAATCTTCTACTTAATTATCTTGATAATATCATTGATATTTCAGCTAGAAAAATATGAGGAAAAACTAATGAGTCCAACAGAACGCAAAGTCATATCTAACGTATTTTTAAAAAGCCTAAAGCGCCAAATAGAATGGGAGCAAACAAAAGATATCCATCCAGCCATTAACCAGTCTCCAAATTTTTGCATTCTCGGATGTTATAATACAACAAACTTAGATAACATGGCTTTCTACTTATACTCATATCGTACTATTGATTTTAATCATTACACTGAGACACATAATTCTGTAGTGAAATTTTCTCTTACATTAATTGAAAATAACTGCATCACTTGGAATACATTTCATGATGATAGACTATTAACTCAGCTATTTGAAATTACTGCATTTGATAAATCATCAATACATAACTTCATGGAATCATGTGAAAACTAAAAAGTTAAAGCCACTCATTATTTAGCGAACATCATAATAGGTGGCTTTAATAAATATTTGATTGTGCGGTTAAAAGTCTTTTTTTCCGCAAAGTAGCTATTTGAAAAACACTACTTAATAAACATTCCCGCAAGGAATAACACGACAATGGCGCCGATCACGGCAACAACAAAACTACCGAAGTTAAAGCCATCCACCTTGCCTTTACCAAAGAATGTGCTGATGTATCCCCCGACAACCGCCCCGACGATCCCCAATACGGTCGTCATGATAAAACCCATTTGATAGGTTCCAGGCATTAACCATTTAGCTAAAACACCTGCGATTAAACCAAAGATAATCCAAGCGATAACGCCCATTTGAGGCCTCCAATATCTCTGTTGCTCTAAATTTCCTAGCACGATAACTTTGTTACACGATATAGACTCTTTAATCATTACATACGGTGATGACAGTATTTTGAATTAATCACCACCGTACATTGTAATTAAAGACCTAATCTCAAATTTTGCCAAATTTCATCATGTTAAGGTGATGCGACAGAAAGCTGCTCCACATGCAGTGCAATAACATCGGCGATTTGTTCCGCTGTTTTCAACGCTCTCACTTGAGAAAACAGTTCATCCGCCTGCTGGTACTCTTTACGTAAATAACTCAGCCACTGTTTGATACGAGCCGCATGGTAATGCCCTGTATCGCCCAGTTTTTCTAGCTCCGTATATTTAAAGAGTATTTTCCCGACCTGTTCCCAAGGCATCTTCGCGACATTATGTTTGATCACACGGCTCAAATTCGGCGTATTTAAAGCACCTCGACCGATCATAATCGAATCGCACCCAGTGATTTCCATACAGCGTTTAGCACTTTCATAATCCCAGATTTCGCCATTGGCAATCACGGGAATCGACAGTTTCTGACGAAGCTCACCAATCGCCTGCCAGTTAATACATTCCGCTTTATAGCCATCTTCCTTTGTGCGCCCGTGAACGGTCAATTCGGTTGCTCCCGCTTGCTGTACAGCATCCGCAATTTCGTGAGCAAACTGGCTGCTATCCCAACCCAAACGGACTTTCACAGAAACGGGTAAATCTTTCGGTACCGCCGCTCGCATTGCTTTAGCAGCATGATAAATAAGCTCTGGCTGCTTCAATAGCGTTGCGCCGCCACCGCTGCCATTTACCGTTTTTGATGGACAACCGCAGTTGAGATCGACACCCCAAGAGCCTAATTCAACCGCGCGGTTGGCATTTTCAGCCAACCACTCAGGATGCTGCCCTAAGAGCTGTACTCGAACCAGTGTTCCCGATGGTGTTCGACTACCCTGTTGCAACTCCGGACATAACCGATAAAACGTTTTTGCTGGCAACAGGGTATCGACAACTCGCACAAACTCAGTAATGCACAAGTCGTAGTCGTTCACCTCACTCAATAAACGGCGAACCAGAGAATCGAGTACGCCCTCCATTGGGGCGAGTAGTACACGCATTAGCTATCATTACGCCCTTGTCTAACGCGCTTCTGTGCATTTTTCCATGGTGAACCTGAAGTCGATTCAGATTGACCTTTCTCGGAATTTGCATTTTGGCGACGAGGACGGCTTGGACCTTTATTGCTGCTGCGCTCACCGCGGCTATCCTCAGAGCTACGGCGATTATCCGAACCACGACGGTTATCAGACCCACGGCGGCTATCAGAACCACGACGATCATTACGCTGAGAAGGCTTTTGAATCGGCTCAGCTTTGATTGATGGGTCTGGCTCGTAGCCTTCAATCTCCATCTGTGGGATGGATTTTTTCAATAATTTCTCGATATCTTTAAGCAGTTTAGCTTCATCGATACACACTAAAGATACCGCCATACCCGTGGCTTCCGCACGTCCAGTACGACCAATACGGTGAACGTAATCTTCCGCCACATTCGGTAGCTCAAAGTTAACGACATAAGGAAGCTGTTCGATATCTAAGCCACGAGCCGCAATATCTGTCGCCACTAATACACGGATATCCCCGGATTTAAAATCAGCTAAAGCACGGGTACGCGCACCTTGGCTCTTATTACCATGAATCGCCGCCGCTTTAACACCATCTTTGTTTAAATGCTCAGCTAAGCGGTTAGCGCCATGTTTGGTACGCGTAAACACCAGTACTTGCTGCCAGTTTTCACGCCCAATCATAAACGACAGTAATTCGGCTTTACGTTTTTTATCCACTAAATGAACATATTGCGTCACTTGCTCAGAAGCTGAGTTACGCGGAGCCACTTCAATGGAAACTGGATTGTTCAATAACTTGCTCGCCAACTGTTTGATCTCATCAGAGAACGTCGCTGAGAACAGAAGATTTTGGCGCTTTTTAGGTAATTTCGTGATTACACGGCGAATATCGTGAATAAAGCCCATATCTAACATTCGGTCAGCTTCATCCAAGACGAAAACTTCAACCTGCGATAAATCCACCGCGTTTTGATGTTCCAAGTCCAGTAAACGACCGGGTGTTGCGATCAACACATCTACACCGCCGCGCAATTTCATCATCTGCGGGTTAATACTGACACCACCAAACACAACAAATGAACGAATTCTCAAATGACGGCTATATTCTTTTACATTTTCAGCCACTTGAGCCGCAAGTTCACGGGTCGGGGTTAAAATCAATGCGCGAATAGGGCGACGGTTATTACCGCGTGGATTGTCCACCAGCTTTTGTAAAATAGGTAAAGTAAAACCAGCAGTTTTACCCGTACCTGTTTGAGCGCTGGCTAATAGGTCTTTGCCCGCTAAAACAGCAGGAATAGCTTGTTGTTGAATAGGCGTAGGGCTTTCATAGCCTAATTCATTAATGGCACGCAAGATTTCCTCGTTTAACGCGAGGTCAGAAAAACTAGTCAAATTAATTACTCCGGGCTCCACCGCTTCAATTTACTGGGCAGCTCTAGGGGGGAAGATTCGATATTCAATAGAAGAAAAGCGCAAACTGCCATGCGATACGCAAAAATTCTACCATCATTTGACCGTGATAAATATATTAATTTAGATTGATGAATAAACTAATACAAAATCTGCTTTATATAGTATATATACGTACACAAAACTAAAGATACATCCGTTTTCATCCTGCACAATGAATAAATGCCAACTAAGAGCATGCTAAAAATTATTTAATTCTGAATAAAAAGGAATGTTTATGAACACAAATTCGTCGCCAACATTACGCGGAGAGAGCGCCAAACTCCAACTTCTTCTCGCCGCTGCCGATGTTTATGGAGAACAAGGCATCGACGGGGCTACCACCCGCCAAATTGCCCAAGCCTCAGGGCAAAACATCGCAGCAATTTCTTATTATTTTGGATCTAAAGAAGGTTTATATCTCGCCGTTGCTCAGCAAATTGCTAACAATATCAAAGAGAGTTTCGCTGAGAGTATCACTCAAATAGATAACTTTATTAATCAACCTGCAGAGTTACAAAATTCTGAAGAAGCGCTCGAATTATTCAAAGAAACCATTATTTCGTACAATTTTTTTCAACTTAAAAAAGAAAACTTAAGCTTTTCACGCATTCTAGCTCGCGAACAACTGAACCCAACTGAAGCATACGGATTGATCCACGAACAAGCGTTAGGACCTATTCACTCACGGCTTAATCGCTTAATTTCCATCTATATTGGCGCGGATCCCAATAATCTAGCGACCTTGATCCACACGCATGCCATTTTGGGGGAAACCCTCTCTTTCCGCATTGCGCGAGAAACATTACTCAGACAAACCGGTTGGAAACACATCAACGAAAACGAATTTAAAATTATTAATCAGGTTCTTATTGAGCATATCGACATTTTATTATTGGGGTTACGTCATCGCCAACTAGCAGAAAAGTGATATGATATATGGATAAAATTGAATCATAATCCTGAGTAATGTTTTTATCCGTCACTAAGGTTAGCTATGAACACAAAACGCCGTGCACTGGTTATTTTACTGATTATCATGCTGATTGCCGCCATTGCAGGGGGCTACTATTATCAGTCACTTAAAGATAAAACATTCGCCTTATACGGGAATGTGGATGTGCGCACCGTTAACCTTAGTTTTCGAGTCAATGGTAAACTCGCCTCTTTAGATGTTGATGAAGGGGCGAAAGTCACTGCGGGACAATTACTCGGGAAATTGGATGATGCGCCTTACATCAACGCATTAAATAAAGCCAAAGGATTGCGTGATAGCGCCAAAGCCCAGTTAGCCCTCAAAGAAAAAGGCTACCGAACACAAGAAATTGCGCAAGTCGAATCTGAAGTGGCTCAGCGCCAAGCTGCTTGGCAATATGCAGATAACTTTTATAAACGTCAGCAAGGCTTAGCCGCTCAAAAACTGATTTCTGCCAATGATTTAGATAATGCCAAAAACAATCGCAATCAAACTCTTGCGGCGCTAAAAGCGTCCCAAGATAAACTAAATCAATATCAGAGCGGATTTCGCCAAGAAGAGATAGCAGCAGCCCGAGGGGAATGGCTACAAGCAGAAGCCGCCGTTGCTCAAGCGAAGCTTGACCTCTCAGACACACAGCTTATCGCCCCATCTGACGGCACAATCCTGACTCGCGCCATCGAACCTGGCACCATCATTGGTGCGGGCAATACCGTTTTTAGTGTGACATTAACTCACCCTGTTTGGGTACGTGCCTATGTGAGTGAGGCTCACTTAGGTGATGCAGTTCCCGGAAGTAAAGTCTTACTCTTTACGGATAGCCAGCCCAATACCCCTTATCATGGCACGATTGGTTTTGTCTCCCCCACTGCCGAATTTACCCCTAAAAGTGTACAAACACCGGATTTACGCACCGACTTAGTCTATCGATTACGAATTATTGTCGATGATCCTAATGATAAGCTGCGTCAAGGAATGCCCGTCACCGTTCAGTTTGCGGCACCTCAGCAATAGGGTGCATTATGGCTCAGCAAGATACTCACGCATTAAACAGCGTTATTTCGTTAAACAGCGTCGAAAAACGCTTTATTGGACTGGATAACCCTGCGGTTGAAAGCCTAACTACCGAAATTCACGGCGGCTCCGTGACGGGGCTAGTCGGTCCCGATGGTGCAGGGAAAACGACGCTGATGCGCATGCTGGCTGGGCTACTCAAACCCGATTCAGGGCAAATCTGCTTAATGGGATTAGACCCAATTAAAGACAGTATCGAAGTGCGGGCAAACCTCGGTTATATGCCGCAAAAATTCGGCCTATATGAAGATTTAACGGTTCAAGAAAACCTTGATTTATATGCCGATCTGCGCGGCGTTATTGGCGAAGAGCGCCAACAAACCTATAAACAATTACTCGCCTTTACTAGCCTAGCCCCCTTTACCGCTCGCCTTGCCGGTAAGCTTTCTGGGGGAATGAAACAGAAATTGGGGCTCGCCTGCACCCTATTAGGTAAACCGAAAGTTTTACTGCTGGATGAGCCGGGTGTCGGCGTGGATCCTATTGCCAGACGAGAACTATGGCAAATGGTACACACCCTTGCTGACGATGGCATGTTGATCCTCTGGAGCACATCGTATCTGGATGAGGCTGAGCAGTGCAAAGAGGTGCTGCTACTCAATGAAGGCAAGTTACTGTACAGCGGCAAACCCGAGCTGCTCACCGAAAAGATGGTGGGACGCTCATTTTTACTCGATGTTCCCGCAACGCAAAAACGTACCATTCTGCAAAATGCCTTAGTGTTACCTGAAACCACTGATGGCGTGATCCAAGGTCGCTATATTCGCTTAATTTTAAAGCCTCACGCATCCCAAGAGAATTTACTTAATGCCTTAAATATGGGAAACCAAACGCTGATTGAAGCCCAGCCGCGCTTTGAAGATGCGTTTATTGACCTTTTAGGTGGTGGACCATCCCATCGTTCTGAACTCGCCGCTATCGTGCCACAAATTCCCCCCGCTCCCAATGAAACCGTCATTGAAGCCCGCAATCTGACCAAAAAATTTGGGGATTTTGCTGCGACGGATACCGTCAACTTTCAAGTAAAACGGGGGGAAATTTTTGGATTATTAGGGCCTAACGGTGCAGGCAAATCCACTACCTTTAAAATGATGTGTGGATTAATGAAACCCACGGATGGACAAGCTCTGGTGCTTGGTATGGATTTAAAAACCAGTTCAAACAAAGCCCGCCAGCACCTTGGGTATATGGCACAAAAATTTTCCCTCTATGGCAACCTCAAAGTTGGGCAAAACTTAAAATTTTTCTCCGGCGTATACGGTTTGCATCATAAACAGCAAGCTACCAAAATGCAGGAGATGATTAACGCGTTTAATTTTACGCCCATTATCAGCCAGATTACTGACTCACTCCCGCTGGGTTATAAGCAGCGCCTTGCCCTCGCCTGCTCACTGATGCATGAACCGGATATCCTGTTTTTGGATGAACCCACTTCAGGGGTTGACCCACTAACTCGGCGAGAATTTTGGCTACATATTAATGGCATGGTAGACAAGGGGGTCACCGTTATGGTTACTACCCACTTTATGGATGAAGCTGAATATTGCGATCGTATCGGGTTGGTTTACCACGGAAAAATTATTGCTGCAGGCACTCCAGATGAGCTTAAAAAACAGGTCTCCAGCACAGAAAATCCAAACCCATCGATGGAAGATGCCTTTATTGAATTAATTTTCAACTACGATAAACAGCGGGAGGCACAATGAAGACAACCGCCTCTGGTTTTTCATGGCGCAGACTTAAAGCCCTCTGCTGGAAAGAAAGTAAGCAAATAATTCGCGACCCTAGCAGCGCCTTAATTGCCATTGTTATTCCTCTGATGCTGCTGTTTATTTTCGGTTATGGGATCAATCTGGACTCCAGTAAATTACGGGTCGGCATCCTAATGGATCAACAAAGCCAACCAGCTCGTGAATTGGTCGATACGTTTACCGGTTCCCCCTTTATTAATGCCACCATTAGCGATAATCGCAATTTATTGATTAATAAAATGCAAGCGGGAGAAATTCGCGGCATTGTGGTGATCCCCGTCAATTTTGCTGAGCAACTTTCTCGCCCTGATGGACATGCGGCGATCCAAGTGATCACCGATGGAAGTGAACCCAATACCGCCAATTTTGTGCAAGCCTACACCAAAGGAGTTTGGCATACATGGCTTATCCAACAAGGTGAAAACCAAGGTTATCCCACCGACCCGCTTATCGAACTCAATATGCGCTATTGGTTTAACGAAGCGGCACTCAGCCAACATTTTATTATTCCCGGCGCCATTAGCATCATTATGACCGTTGTGGGCGCGATTTTGACCTCGCTGGTGATAGCCCGAGAATGGGAACGAGGCACCATGGAAGCTCTACTTTCCACCCAAATAACTCGTACTGAATTACTGCTTTCCAAATTATTGCCCTATCAAATTCTTGGGTCGTTCGTCATGGTGCTGTGTATGTTGGTGACGACATTCGTGCTCGATATTCCTTATCGAGGCTCTTTATTGATTTTATTTGTGATAACCAGCCTCTATTTAGCCACCGCATTAGGGATGGGATTACTGATTTCAACCATTACCCGCAATCAGTTCAATGCGGCGATGGTGGCGCTAAATGCAGCCTTTTTGCCTGCTATTATGCTTTCTGGGTTTATTTTTGAAATTGATAGCATGCCAGTATTTATTCAAGTTGTGACTTACTTCATTCCCGCTCGCTACTTTGTCAGCAGCTTACAAACCTTATTTTTAGCGGGAGATATCTATTTGGTGTTACTCACCGATTTCTTATTGCTGATTGCTTCAGCGGTATTATTCATTGGCTTAACGGCGCTGAAAACGCGTCGCCGTTTGGATTGAGGTGAAATATGTTTTATCGTCTTTACACCTTAATTATGAAAGAGTTGCAATCACTATTGCAGGAAAAACAGACGCGAATTATTTTGATCATGCCCGTCATTTTCCAAATGATCCTCTTCCCACTGGCGGCGACTTTAGAAGTCACTAACACCACCATTGCCATTTTTGACCAAGATAATGGTGAGCATTCCATTGAACTCACTCAACGCTTAGCGAAAGCCAGCGCATTTTCCCATGTGCTGTTACTGAAAAATGAACCTGAGATTCGAGAGACATTAGATAACCGTAACGCCTTGTTAGTCGTCCGCTTTAATCAAAATTTCAGTGCCGATATCGCTAGCCATCATACGGCGAATATGATGTTGCTGCTGGATGGGCGAAACTCGAATAGCTCCCAAATAGCGGCTAACTATATCGAACAAATTGTCATGCAGTATCAGCAGGAACTCACTCAAACCCAAGCGCAGCCCAATAACAGTGAGTTGATTGTCCGCAACTGGTACAACCCAAATTTAGATTATAAATGGTTTATTGTGCCGTCATTAGTCGCATTGATTACAACGATTGGGGTACTTATCGTCACCTCGTTGTCTATTGCAAGGGAACGTGAGCAAGGGACACTCGACCAACTGTTAGTTTCGCCACTCACCACATGGCAAATCTTTATTGGAAAAGCGATTCCTGCCTTAGTCGTTGCCACTGCACAAGCCACATTGGTGTTAGTGATTGGGATTTTTTGCTACAAAATTCCGTTCGCGGGTTCACTATTACTGTTCTATGGCACGATGATTTTTTATGGTTTATCACTCGTGGGATTTGGTTTACTTATCTCCGCATTGTGCTCAACCCAGCAGCAAGCGTTTATTGGTGTGTTCGTGTTTATGATGCCCGCGGTGTTACTATCCGGTTATATCTCCCCCGTCGAGAATATGCCCGTTTGGCTACAGGATATTACGTGGGTAAATCCCATCCGCCACTTCACAGATATCACTAAGCAGATTTACCTCAAAGATGCCGATTTTTCCGTGGTATTTCATAGCTTATGGCCTCTTCTGATTATCTTCCTGATAACCAGCTCTCTGGCTTATTACTTATTTCGCAAAAAGATAGCCTAGCAATCAGATTGATATCATAAAAAACCCCGCAACCATTAACTGATTGCGGGGTTTCATATTTTCAATCTGCTTGATTAGCAATTAACGGCGATCACCGAAAATACGCAGTAACATCAGGAACAGGTTGATGAAGTCTAAGTACAGAGATAACGCGCCCATAATGGAGTATTTACGCATATTTTCTCTGTCATCTTGGTTGATTTGCTCACCCATTTCTTTCAGTTTTTGAGTGTCATAGGCAGTTAATGCAGCAAACAGTAACACACCACCGTAAGTAATCACCCAGTACATCATGGAGCTTTGCAGCCAGATGTTAACTAGAGAAGCCACAACCAGACCAATCAGCGCCATAAACAGGAAGTTACCCATTCCTGTTAAGCTACGCTTAGTGGTGTAGCCGTAGAAGCTTAACGCACCAAACATAACTGCGGTAATGATGAACGTTCCAACAACAGACTCACCCGTATAAACCGCTAAAATAACGGAGATAGTTAAACCAGTCAGTAATGCGTATAGCATAAACATCCCAGTTGCAATCGCGCCGCTCATTTTAGGCAGTAAGAAAGACAGGCCCATCACTAAACCGAGTTCAGCGATGATCATTCCAAAGAACAGAACTTTGTTCGTTGCGATAGTGAAAAACAGACCGCTGCTTAAGGAATACCAAGCAACAAAAGCTGTCAGTAATAACCCGACGGTCATCCAACCGTAGACTTGCGACATAAATGCCTGAACACCAGTACTGGCATTCTGGACAAGAGAATCATTACGTTGATCAAATTGACCCATGATGGTTACCCTTCCATTTTAAGAAAAATCGACCCAGCAAAACCACCAACAGAGTAATCCTTACTGTGATCGGACAAATTTGTTCCAAAGTTTATCACAATATTTTGACATTACCATTCGGCTTATTCGCATTTTCCGCGTAACAATTTAAGACTACCAACGGTTTGCAGAGGCTTCATCACTCTCTTTGGCTTCCACCCAACGCTCATTATCAGGAAGAGACTCTTTTTTCCAGAATGGTGCTTTGGTTTTCAGGTAATCCATTATAAATTCAGCGGATTGGAATGCGGCATTACGATGTGCGCTGGTCACACCCACGAATACAATCTCTTCACCGGGTTGTAAAGTACCGATACGGTGGATCACACTCACGCGTTGCAGCGGCCAGCGTTCGCGAGATTGCATCACAATGTCCGCTAAGGCTTTTTCTGTCATTCCGGGATAGTGTTCAAGAGTCAGCGCCGCTACGCTGTCCCCTAAATTATGATTACGAACTTTACCTGTGAATGTCACTACGGCGCCATCACTGTCACATTCAGCGAGCCACGTATACTGCTCGCCGACACTGAAATTCTCGGTTTGTACCGCAATATGGGTATTGTCCATAATCATCCCCCGGTAACTGGTGGGAAGAAAGCCACTTCATCACCCGCATTCAGGGGATGGTCAGCTGAAACAAACGATTGATTAACAGCAGCTAATAATTTGCCATCTTCCAAGGCCAGCGCCCAACGATCCCCTTTTTGTGCCAATGCTTGGCGCAAAGATTCTACTGTTGGGTACTGTGCCACTAACTCTAAGCGCTCAATGCCAACTAACTCACGAACTTGAGCAAAAAAGAGGACAGTGATCATGCTTCCACCTTAAAATGACCGGACTTTCCGCCCGTTTTTTCTAATAAACGCACAGGACCAATAACCATATCTTTTTGTACCGCTTTGCACATGTCGTAGATAGTTAATGCCGCGACAGAAGCCGCCGTTAACGCTTCCATTTCGACGCCCGTTTTCCCTGTCAATCGGCAACAAGTTTCGATGCGCACACGGTTATGGGCTTGCTCAGCTTCAAGAATGACTTCCACTTTGGTCAGTAGTAAAGGATGGCACAGCGGGATCAACTGCCACGTATTTTTTGCCGCTTGGATCCCCGCGATACGTGCCGTCGCAAAAACATCCCCTTTATGGTGACTGCCATCTACAATCATGGCTAAAGTTTCTGGGTTCATCGTCACAAACGCTTCTGCGCGTGCTTCACGGACAGTTTCTGCTTTGGCTGATACATCAACCATGTGCGCCTCGCCCGACGCATTGAGGTGGGTCAGTTGGGACATAATTACTCCTGAAAATCAAAAAGTTATTAACCGCCGATAACGGAAAGATTCGGGGTGATCCCGCTGTCGCCTTGGTGAAGGAAATGGGTTTCTCGCTTAGACATTAACCCACTTTGGATACGTGCTTTTAGGGCTTCATTCTGGTTTTCATCACCCAGTAAATCACGCAGTGGAATGCCATTTTCACCAAATAAACACAAATGCAGATTGCCTAAAGAAGAGACCCTGAGACGGTTACAGCTTTGGCAAAAGTCCTTTTCGTACGGCATGATCAGCCCAATTTCCCCTTGGTAATCAGGGTGACTAAAGACTTGAGCTGGTCCATCGCTACGAGAACGTGACTGCATATACCAGCCTTCTGCGATGAGGCGATCACGAACGGTTTCACCAGACACATGGTAACGTTGGAATAGGTTGCTGCCTTCCCCTGTTTCCATCAGTTCAATAAAACGCAGTTGAATTGGACGGTGTTTGATCCAATTGAGGAAAGATTTAAGAGCGATATCATTGACGTTTTTCATCAAGACCGCGTTGACTTTGACTTTTTCGAAGCCTGCATCAAATGCCGCATCGATCCCTTTCATGACTTGGAAAAATTTATCTTGCCCTGTGATCGCGGCAAATTGTCGAGGATCAAGGCTATCCACACTCACGTTCACGGCATTCAAACCTGCATCTCGCCATGCTTGTACATCACGCGCCATACGATAACCATTGGTTGTTACGGCAATTTTTTTGATGGAATTATTTTCTTTGATAGCGGCGATGATATCGGTGAAATCTTTACGCATCGTTGGCTCGCCGCCAGTGATACGGACTTTTTCAGTCCCTAACTCAGCAAAAGCGCGGCTCACTCGACGGATTTCATCAAGTGTCAGAAATTCATGGCGGCCACTCGGTTTGTAACCATCAGGCAGGCAATATGTGCAACGGAAGTTGCAAACATCAGTGATAGATAAACGAAGATAGTAAAATTTTCGGTCAAATTGATCGACAAGTTGCTGCATATTCACACCTTTCCAAATACGGGAGATGCAGACATTTCTATCTTGCACCCTGGTGACTCAAGGTCACGGCCAGAGCATCATATTCAGGAGAACTTAGACACAAAGGCTAGGAGTTTTATCTGGAACCCTGTGAGTTGATTAAGCCTAGAGAGTTAAGACGATCATCACTGGGTTCACTTATTTTCTGTAAGGATTTTAGCCCATTGCAGATGAAAAAGCGAATCCAAAAACGATATATAACTTAATATACAACGACTTACAGAAAATAGCCGCTAGATTCAGAAGTCCTTATTATTATGGATAATTTTTTGCTATTTCCATGTGATGACAAACGCCTATCTGTCAAAATCTCGTCAAAATGAGGTTAACTCTGTGCACATTGTTTGTTGTAGATCAGTTTTATCTCGTACTTTTATTCAGAACATAATCAAGAAATTTGTGATACCGATCGAGAATATTCTCTTTTATTGTTTTTTATCACAGCAAGTAAACTTCGAATCGTGTTTTATGATAGATTAGCGCCAATTTTGTTTTAGCACTGATTCTAGATTGATAATTTAGCTAGATTGACAGTTTAAATAGATTGATTGTTTAAATAGGAACACTATGCCAAACCGTAGTTTGACAAATCTTAATCACGTCGTCGCCCTTGGGGGTGGACATGGACTTGGTCGAGTGATGTCTTCTCTCTCATCTTTAGGCTCCCGTCTAACTGGCATTGTCACCACCACGGATAATGGTGGCTCTACAGGACGAATTCGTCGTTCTGAAGGAGGGATTGCTTGGGGTGATATGCGTAATTGCTTGAATCAGTTGATTACTGAGCCATCCATTGCCTCTAAGATGTTTGAATACCGATTTGCAGGTACAGGGGAATTATCAGGGCATAATCTCGGTAACCTAATGCTGAAATCCCTTGATCATTTAAGTGTTCGCCCACTTGAAGCTATCAATTTAATCCGCAATATGCTGAAAGTGGATGCGCAATTAATCCCGATGTCTGAATCGCCGGTAGACCTGATGGCGATCGATGATATGGGTAATGAAGTCTACGGTGAAGTCAATGTGGATGCTTTACAGGAGTTACCGCAAGAACTGCGTTTATACCCGCCCGTTAAAGCGACCACTGAAGCCCTTGATGCTATCCATCGAGCTGATTTGATTTTAATCGGCCCTGGTAGTTTTTTTACCAGCTTAATGCCCCTGTTATTACTCGATGATATCGCCTGCGCCCTGAAAGAGAGCCAAGCGCCGATGGTGTATATCGGTAATTTAGGCAAAGAAATCAGCACCTCCGCTGCCAGCCTTACACTTCCTGAAAAATTAGTGATGATGGAGCGTTATATTGGCCGCAAAAAAATCGATGCGGTGATTGTTGGACCGCGTACCGATGTCACAACAATCCGCCAAGAACGCAAAGTGACTCAGCGAGTATTAGAGGCGGATGATATTCCTTATCGCCATGATAGAAACTTACTGTTAAAAGCCATCGAAGAGACCATTCCTCTTCTGTAATTCCCTGAAATTTCAAGTTGCAGGTCAATCCCTGCAACTTTCTCTCTATTTATCTCCAATAATTTATGTCCGATAATGGTGCTTATCTAATCCATACTTTTTCATGCGCAAATAGAGTTTTTTCCGCGGCATTTGCAGATATTCCGACACATCGTTAATTCGCCCTTGATGAATATTCAGCGCTTCAGTAATAATCTGCCGTTCATAATTTTCAATTTGTTGATCTAATGCCGTTGGCGCTACCGACGTTAATAACGGATTCGCCGTTTCCCCCATCGGCATAATGCCAACCGCATATAGCTCCGCTGCGTTGGCTAGCTCCGTTACATTTCCAGGCCAATGACGCCGACTCAATTTTTTGACAAAAGACTCATCCAGTTCAGGTAGTTTCTGATTCAATCGAGTACAAGCCAGCTCTAAATAATACTGGAACAAAACCGGAATATCCGCCTTACGCTGAGATAGTGGCAAGCAATTCACTTGGGTTAATGAGAAATAATAATAGAGTTCCGCAATGATTTGCTGCTGTTTAGTCAAAGTAAGCAGCGGCTGATCCGAAATCCCAATCAAGCGAAATCCCCGTTGGTCTTGTTGTAAATGCTGAACCAAATAACGCTGTTGGTTCACAGGGAGTAACTCAATATTCTTAATCACCAATGTGCCTGAGTGAGCCTCTGAGACCCATGTTTCAACAGGCACTTCTTGCTCATTTAATAATGTTTTGATCACCAATGGCGCGTGCTGCGGTGTGCTAATTTGATGTAGATAGCGAGCTAAATAAGTGCGGCCGCTACCTAACTCTCCTTGTAAAAACACGGCGGCAAGAGTTTCCGATAACCCTTGAAGCTGCCCGCGAACTTGCTGTGACCATTCACTGCTCCCCACAAAATTGAGCATCAATTGGTTTTTACCCCACCGGCGCTGCAATACACGCTGTTTACGCGCTGCCAACGCTTTAGCGACTTGCTCTAAGAGATATTCTGGGTTAATGGGTTTTTGTAGAAAATCCCATGCCCCCATTTTGACCGCTTCCACCGCCATTGGCACATCCCCATGCCCAGTGATCAATACCACAGGGAGATGTTTGTCTTTGGCGAGAAAGAGTGTCATTAGCTCAATGCCCGAACATTCCGGCATACACACATCACTAAGAACAATACCACACCAATCGCGGTGGACTAACTCTTTTGCTGTCAATGGGTTATCACACGCATGAACTCGGTATCCCGCTTGTTCGAGTAATAGACAATACGCTTCCAATACATCTTTATCATCATCAATCAGCAATATGTCATGGTTGTCATCAAGCATCTTCAAGTACCTTTTTAAATTCTAAAATTACACACCCATTTCCACGCAGTGTAGAAGCGATTCTTAACTCACCACCAATTTGCTGCATAATCGATTGGCTAATGGATAACCCAACACCCAGCCCAATCTCTTTACTTGTCGTAAAGGGTTTCATTAATGTATCCGCCAAATGCAGTGGCCAACCCGTTCCGTTATCGCACAAGGTCAACAACAACTTATCCGCGGTTTCGCTGTAATCAACGGTGATTTCTGCCTCTGTGGGGCTGGCATCAAGCGCGTTAGAGAGCAAGTTAACCAACACCTGCTGAATACCAATTTCATCCCCCAGCACCTTAGGCAATATATCTGGATAACTTAATATCACTTTGCGGGTTTTATGTTGAAGCTTCAGAACATCCCAAGCGCTTTGAATTGATTGGCGTAAATTCACAGGTTGTAATTGCTCATTATCATCACGTTTGCGAGCGAATTGGCGAAGTGAACGCACAATGCCATCCATTCGAGCCACAAGTTGCTCTGACTTATTTATCGCCATCAACGAGGTGTCATTATCTTGCTCTGGCAACCCTTTTTTCGCCATAAACAGGTGCATCGAGAGCGCATTTAGCGGTTGGTTAATTTCGTGAGCTAAGGTGGTCATCGTCTGCCCCACGACGGCGAGTTTTGCCGTTTGGATCAGCTCATTTTGCGTGGTTCTTAAGTTTTCTTCTATTGCCTTACGCTCTGCAATTTCTTGTTCTAACTGAGTTTTCTGTTGATTAATTTGAGCAATACTGCGCTGTAACAGTGTGCCAATTCGTCCTAACTCATCGCGACCTTCGACAGGAATATGGGTCGTCAAATCCCCAATACTGATCCGAGCCACTGCTTGATTTAATGCGGTAAAGCGCTTGACCAAGCGAGGGCGAATAAACAGCATATTGAACAGTAATACCAACAGTAACGCCAACCCTGCGGTAATAATAATAATTGTGCCACTCCACGACATAATGTTCGCTAAACGCTGGTTTAGTGTTTGTAGCTGAAAGTGGCTACTCCCAAGTTGCAAATCAAGCTGAGAGCGAAAATCAGCCAAAATTCGCTCCTTTTCGGTTGTCGCTTCATTCAAGGCTCTTTTTGCTGTTTGATAATTTTGTAGGACTTCAAGCATTTGGTTATCAGAAAGGCCAATATCTAATAACTCATCGATGGTTTGACGCAGCGTTACTGAACTTGGGTATAAATTCAACGCCTCTTCATTGGCTGCCAAATTCGTTTTTAAATACCCTAAATAGCGGGCATAACCGCCAACATCGATGGGATCATCAAAAGCATTATCCCCTTGAATATCCTTCAAGCGTCCCGTCAAAATATTGGTGATCTGCTCTTCCAAACGCGCCAGTGTATAAATTAACTGCAACTCCCCTTGGACGTTACGTAACCGACTTTGTAGCCCTTTGGCTTGACGAGGATCTTGCTCAATTTTGTCCAGCAAAGAGCCTTGCTGCAGGCTGATATCTTGCGATAACGAGTTGAGCTCCGTACTAAAGTCGTCATGTAGCCAATTGATCCGAGAAGAGAGCGTATTAATTTTTTCCCGTGCTAAAAACAAGGCATACAGCGCTTTATCCAGACGCTGCAAAAGATCCTGACTTTGCAACAAAATCAAGGAAATCTGCTGTTGATCCTCCCCATTTAATTGTTGGTTAAACGCGGCGATTTGCGCCAAATGTGCCGTGATCTTGTTGCGTAGTTGTAATCTTGTTGCTGTATTTGGCGCTTTTAAAAATTCGTTCAACTCATTAACTAAGGTATTTAGCTGTCCTTCAATCAAAAATGAAGCCTGCATTTTGGGAAAATAGTCCCCAAGTGCGTAGCGGATCTGCTTATTTTGCTCTTGCCATGCATACAAACTGACGCAGCTGACGATCAATGTCATCAATGCACCCGCGATAAATGCTCCACGTAAAATAGCCGTAATACTAAAGCGCCCCATCAATTTCACTATCGATGTTTTCATTTAATCGCTTCCAATACACTGATGGCTTGGCGCTGCTGCTCCTGAAAGAAATGCTGCCAGCGCATATATTCCTCTTCCGCTTTGCGATTATCTTCAAAGCGCGAATAGTAAGCAGGATCCTCACTTTCTTTCGCACTGACTGGCATCGCCGTCAGTAGTGCTCGAACTTCTGGTAAAGGATGTTTTAACTTAGCTTCCGCCATATACACCGCACGCCAAGCATCTTTCGATTCCGTTAAACGAAACGTGATAGCCGCATCAAACAGTTGCTGAACTAATCGTTGACGCTGTAATACCAAATGGACATCCAGCGGTTTAGGGGAATCTAATAGTTGGCTTTGCTGCGCTTTTCGAGGGTTATCATCCTCAAGAGGGGTAACTGGGTATTTTCCTGTGCTGCTGTCTGCAAACACTTGTTGCCCTTGTTCACTGAGTAAAAAATCAATCAGTTTTCGCGCTTTTTCTGGCGCTAAACTATGGCGAGTGATCGCAATAAATGTTGGAGATGTGGCTGAATCCGGCAGATAGTGAAACTCGAGTTCAGGGTCGGTTAATAGCACATTTGCATAGTTATCAATAATCGGTGCAGCCCCACCTAACCCCACTTTGATTTTATCGGCAACCCCAAAACTGCGGGATGAAACAGTCGCTAAATTCCCCGACATTCCCAGTAAAATACGCCATCCATCTTCCCATCCTCGCTGCTGTAATAGCGACTCAATCATTAAATGATAGGTATCAGAGCGAGATGGACTGCTTATCAGTAACGAGCCTTGATATTGGCTATTTGTCAGGTCATCCCATGTCTTTGGAATGGGTAATTTGTTTTGTTCCATCCATTTTCGGTTAGTCAAAATGCCATATCCAGAAAATGCCACCGCAGCAATGGAACCTTTTAAAGATTCAGGAATTAAGCGCTGGGAATACTCAGGAATATCCGGCAATGCACTCAACCGATTATGCTGCTGCAGATGGTGCATCAGCATCGGCGAGGAGGTCAGAATTAAATCAACATTTTCCAAAGCATCGGTATCTAACAAGCGTTCTAATGATGCACTGGTTCGGTTAATCGTGCGGATAGGCATCCCATCCTCTCGCGCATTCCAATTCGTGACTATCGCCTGTGTCGCTTCGGGTGAGAATGTTGTCGCTATCACCAACTCATCATTTTTCGCATGACTAATTCCCACGCTGTTTAGAAAGATAATAAAAAAACAGAGCTGCATTATCAGTGGACGAATTGGTGTTATTAGTCTCATAAGCGTAGTCATCCCCTGGGTAGATGTGATTCATATCAAAGAAAGTAACAATAGTGTGAGTTTGTCAAAAAGTGCATTTGAGACAAATTTTACCCTTTTCGGATTTATGGGCATACGACAAAACTTACCCGCTTTATTCTCATTGTTACGCGATTAAATCAACCCTTAGTTGTTCATTTTTTGAAATCCATTCCCGTTAATTTATGAATGGGTCAATTTGACTCGTCACTATACAAAATTGGGTCAATTTTGACCCAAACCCTTCATATTGCGATATTTTTTCAACAAGAACATGATGAGCCTGTCAGAAATAAAACGACAAAAAACATCAGGGAATTTCTTTTTACTCTATTTCACAGGTGAACCTATGCTGTCATTTTTAACGCCAGCCACGGCAAAAAAACAAATTGCACCAGAAAAAGTTCCTGCCGCCTATAAACGCTATCGTGTTCAAGCACTGCTCAGCGTTTTCTTAGGCTATTTGGCTTACTATATTGTTCGTAACAACTTCACGCTCTCTACCCCATATTTGAAAGAAAACTTAGATTTAAGTACGACTCAAATTGGTCTATTAACCAGCTGTATGCTGATTGCTTACGGGATCAGCAAAGGCGTGATGAGTAGCCTTGCCGATAAAGCTAGCCCAAAAGCATTTATGGCATTTGGTTTGATCCTCTGTGCCATCGTCAACTTCGGAATGGGGTTTAGTAACGCATTCTGGTTATTCGTTGGTTTTGTAGTGCTTAATGGTATGTTCCAAGGCATGGGTGTGGGTCCGTCATTTATCACCATTGCAAACTGGTTCCCGCGTCGTGAACGTGGTCGTATCGGTGCATTTTGGAATATTTCTCATAACGTGGGCGGTGGTATTGTTGCCCCAATCGTCGGTGCTGCTTTCGCTGTATTAGGCACTGAGCACTGGCAAAGTGCGAGTTACATGGTTCCCGCTTGTATTGCGATTTTATTTGCAGGGGTTGTGTTGGTATTAGGTAAAGGTTCCCCAAAACAAGAAGGTTTACCTGCACTTGACCAAATGATGCCAGAAGAAAAAGTGATCCTGACTTCGGCGCAAAAAGAGCAATCACCAGAGAACATGAGCGCCTTCCAGATTTTCTGTACCTATGTACTGAAAAACAAAAATGCGTGGTATATCTCTTTTGTTGATGTCTTTGTGTATATGGTGCGTTTCGGTGTGATCAGCTGGCTACCAATCTACCTACTGACAGAGAAAAACTTCTCTAAAGATCAAATGAGCGTGGCATTTTTATTCTTCGAATGGGCAGCGATTCCATCCACTTTATTAGCGGGTTGGTTAACAGACAAACTGTTTAAAGGTCGTAGAATGCCGTTAGCTATTGTCTGTATGACACTGATTTTCTTCTGCCTCATCGGTTACTGGCAAAGCCAATCATTAGCTGTCGTCACCTTCTTTGCTGCAGTAGTTGGTTGCTTAATCTATGTGCCTCAGTTCTTAGCGTCAGTACAAACAATGGAAATCGTGCCAAGCTTCGCAGTTGGTTCAGCCGTCGGCCTACGTGGTTTTATGAGCTATATCCTTGGCGCAACTTTAGGTACTAGCTTATTTGGTTTCGTGGTTGACCGTATGGGCTGGCATGCCGGTTTCTATCTGCTCTTAGGGGGAATTGTTTGCTGCATTATCTTCTGTGTGCTGTCTCACTTAGGCGCATTAGAACTTGAGCGTAACCGTCAATCGGTAATAGCAAAAGGTCAATTAGCGAACGCGTAATCACGCTAAAAAATTTGACTAAAAATATGGCGGAGTTCGGCTTCTCACTGAACTCCGCCTTCTTTATGTCTCAATGAATGATGTATCAATGAATTGCTTCGATTTCTGTCGGGGATAAGCCTGTAATTTGACTAATGACCTCAATGTTTAAACCTAAACTTAAGCTGGTCAAAACTTGGGCATAAATACGTTGTTTGGCCTTCTCCTGCTCCTCTTGTCTAGCCTCTTCACGACCTTCTTCTCTGCCTTCTTCTCTTCCTTCTTCTCTGCCCTCTCTTCTTCCTTGCCTAAACCCTTTTTTTAACCCTTCAATTCTTAAACGATCGGCAATGGTCATAACGGTCTCCTGATATCCTTCGGTTTTTTCTATTAATGTTTTGACTATCTTCTTGTATGTCGGCGTATCCATCACACTAAACAGATAGTTGATGATTAAAATAACGTCATCACGGTGGTTTTCATTCTCATGGATCACCTGCGCTAAGCGCTTTGACAGCACCATAAGGTCATCTTTCACAGAAGCATGTTTGAGAACTAACTCCATCGCCGCGACTTTTCGGTGATTCACCAGTTCATCGTCACTTGCCACCGTGACATCCACTAACGGCAGTGGATTACAATACAAACTATGAGCTAAATCAGACCACTCAAAGCAATCCGTCCATGATTGGGAATAAGGATAAGGGGATTGATTTCCATGATAAAACAGGATGGGAACCACCAGCGGCAAAGTTTGATGCCCTTGCTGCAAATGCTGATTCATCGCGCAAAATGCGTAATGCATCAGCCGCCAGCCCATAAGCTTATCGGGGGAAGACTGGTGCTCCACCAAGAAATAAAAATACCCCTTACCCTTGAGTGTTTGAACGGAATAGAGCATGTCCGAGAAACGAGAGCGCAATGTTTTATCCACAAATGAAGCACTGGCTAACTTCAAGGTATCAAAATTGCAGAGGTGCTTAATGCGATTAGGAAGATGGACTTCAAAAAAATCCCGCGCATTATCCACTTTGCTCATAAAGCCTTTAAAGGTTGAATCATGAGGAGCTACAATTGATTGGGTCACCATCTCGGTCTCGTCTTGGTTCATAAGATGACGAGATACTAACCAATATTTTTGGGAGAGTGAGAAAAAGTTAGTCCTAATTTACGATAATTCCTTGACAGGTTAACTCTTTGCTTTTAATCGAATTATTTACTTATTTCATTCATAAAAAAAGCCCCTTAACCTGCATATTGCAGTGCTAAGAGGCGCTTAATAAATTACTACGTTTTTAACGATTATCGTGAATTACGAATTGGCGATAAATTGGTTTCGTAATGTTTGTAATTCGTCACGTACTCGAGCAGCGGCTTCAAATTCCAGATCTTGAGCATGTTTGTACATCTGTGCTTCCAATTGAGAAATACGCTGCTCCAGCTCTTTCGTTGACATGGATTGAACATTAAGCAGAGATTCATCTTTGATGCTCTCTTTGCTGCGCCCTTTCCCTTTGCCACCCACTTTGTGACCAATCTGGAGGATATCCCCCACTTTCTTGTTCAAGCCTTTAGGCGTGATGCCATGGGCTTCGTTAAACGCCATCTGTTTGGCACGACGTCGTTCTGTCTCAGCAATGGCTTTTTCCATGGAGTTAGTGATCCTATCCCCATACAAAATGGCTTTACCGTTCAAGTTACGCGCTGCACGACCGATGGTTTGGATCAGTGAACGTTCTGAACGTAAGAAACCTTCTTTATCAGCATCAAGGATAGCCACCAGCGAAACCTCTGGCATATCCAAACCTTCTCGCAATAAGTTGATCCCAACCAGTACATCAAACTCGCCGAGGCGTAAATCACGAATAATTTCGACACGCTCAACCGTATCAATATCCGAGTGCAAATAACGCACACGCTCCCCATGCTCTTCTAAATATTCGGTGAGATCTTCCGCCATGCGTTTGGTTAAGGTGGTGACCAGCACACGCTCCTGCTTCTGGACGCGAATACGAATTTCGGATAGCAAATCATCCACCTGCGTTGCCACCGGACGTACCTCAATCAGTGGATCAAGCAGCCCAGTAGGTCTAACTACCTGCTCAATCACTTCCTGCCCTGATTTATCCAACTCGTAATTACCCGGTGTCGCAGAGACATAGATAGTTTGAGGCGCTAAAGCTTCAAATTCTTCAAACCGCATTGGGCGGTTATCGAGGGCAGAAGGCAGCCGGAAACCATACTCGACGAGAGTCTCTTTACGAGAACGGTCACCTTTATACATCGCACCAATTTGAGGGATGGTGACGTGAGACTCATCCACAACCAGCAATCCATCAGCGGGCAAATAATCAAATAAGGTTGGCGGTGGCTCGCCCGGTGCGCGACCCGAAAGATAACGTGAATAGTTTTCAATCCCTGAGCAGTAGCCCAGCTCATTCATCATTTCCAAATCAAATTGGGTGCGCTGAGTGATCCGCTGCTCTTCCAGTAGCTTATGATTCTCTAACAACACTTTTCGCCTATCGGCTAACTCGACTTTGATATTTTCCATCGCCTCAAGGATCCGTTCTCTTGGCGTCACGTAGTGAGTTTTTGGGTAGACGGTAAAACGTGGTACGCGATGTTGAATAGCTCCGGTTAACGGGTCGAACAACGATAATCGCTCCACTTCATCATCAAAAAGTTCAACTCTTAATGCATATTCATCGGATTCTGCTGGGAAAATATCAATCACTTCGCCACGAACGCGGAAAGTTCCTCGCGTGAATGCTTGGTCATTACGGGTATACTGCAAGTCTGCAAGGCGGCGCAAAATAGAGCGCTGGTCAATGATCATGCCGTCAGTCAAGTGCAGCATCATTTTTAAGTAGCTATCTGGATCACCCAACCCATAAATTGCAGAGACCGATGCCACTACAATGACATCACGGCGCTCAAGTAAAGCTTTGGTTGCAGACAAACGCATCTGCTCGATATGTTCGTTTACCGAGGCATCTTTCTCAATAAAGGTATCCGAGCTGGGGACATACGCTTCAGGCTGATAATAGTCGTAGTAAGAAACGAAATACTCCACTGCGTTCTCAGGAAAGAAGGCTTTCATTTCGCTGTAGAGTTGCGCCGCCAAAGTTTTGTTATGTGCCATCAACATCGTTGGGCGATTTTCTTGCGCGATAACGTTGGCAATTGTAAAAGTTTTACCCGACCCCGTAACCCCTAACAAGGTTTGATGAGCAAGACCATCTTCTAACCCTTCTCTTAATTTACGAATCGCCTCAGGCTGATCGCCTCCCGGCTGAAAATCAGAATACAGTTTAAAATCCTTGCTCATAGTTATGCCTCTTTAATAATCTCTCGCCTATGATACTGGATAAAAAACCAGCTTCAAGTGCTGGCGATAAATTTCCTTTTTATGAGGTTGAAATCTGTTTACGAAAATGTTATCCCCAAAATAAAACTTGACCTTTTCGAAAGTGGATATTTTATGCTTTTAGACTTTTTGGCTTTAACGCAAATCTAAATAGAACGCTTGCTTTTATTTAACTAATTGTATTTAAATAAAATTATACAAAAGCCCAGAATCACATCAAATAAAGGCAAAGCCGCTTGTCACCTAGCATCAGAATGGTTTTTGAATGTTAATTCACAAGGTTATCCACAGAAATAGTGGATAACTCTGGAAGCCCTTCCGCCTCATGCACTCCCGTAACATGCTCATTTTACGGTTTGACAATAAAATGACAGAAATATGGCGAAATGGTGAAAGTGTTTTTACTCTCCATTCGCGACAAAAGAAAAATATTCTGTTTTTTTACGGAAACTACTTAGTATTTTCCCGATGAAACTTGACAAAAAAAGGATCATTAACGTTAAAAAAGATCGGCGAAAACAAGTCAAAGGCGTATTCCCGCCATAGCTAATTGTATAGCGGGTTTATGACGATTTTTAAGGGATCTTAAAGGAAGGGAAGGTCTAAATATTGCCCTAAACAATCGGTAGATTGGCTTTCGATATGCGGGATGATCCCTAAGCATGGCGCATCGATCATACGCTTCAATGCAGTGAGATATTCTTGTTGATATGTGCCCGCAGGCTCCACTTCATTCGCAACCCAGCCAACTAAAGATAACCCAGAGGCTTTCACAGCTTGCGCGGTTAATACCGCATGGTTAATACATCCAAGCTTCACACCAACCACCAAAATCACGGGTAACTGCTGCTCAACCACCCAATCTGCGTAGGTTTGTTCGGCAGATAATGGGGTATACCAGCCGCCAGCACCTTCCACTAGTACCCATTCAGCCTGCTTCTGTAACTGTTTTAGCCCTTGAGTCATCACAGAAAATTCAATGGGCTGACCTGTTTTTTCACTAACAATGTGTGGTGATGTCGGCACTTCAAAAATGATAGGATTGATTTGCTCATAAGGCACTGTAACGCGGCTATTAGCTTGCAGTTGTAGTGCATCGCTATTACGCAAACCTTGAGCCGTCATTTCGCTACCTGAAGCAACTGGCTTATACCCTACGGTTTTCAGCCCTTGCAGATTAGCCGCTTGCAACAATGCACAACTCGACATCGTTTTGCCGATTTCAGTATCGGTTCCGGTTACAAAATACGTTTTAGTCACGATAAATAATTCCAAATACAGTTTGATAGGTTAATGGCAGCCCTTTCTCGGTATTTGGGTATACCTCGATGAGTTGCTGCAAACGCTGACGTGTCATCAGCCCCGCTTGGCGACCCGCAGTTAAGTGAGTTGCGCCGATCCCCTTCACCGAATTAAGCAATTCAATGAGGTTAGAAAAATAGAGCGTATCCGCTTGTTGATAAAGTTGGCTACGCCACGCCTGACAGCTCTTAATAATCTTTGAGTAGGGTAAAAAACGGTTAACATGAGGGGAGTCATCTAACGCTTTCCAAGCCGTCGAGAGTTCACCAAGGGAGTGCTCCGCTAATGTGGTGAACCCGATAATGCCACCAGGCTTGGTCACACGATATAACTCGCTTAGAGCATGAGATAGATCATCGCACCACTGAATGGCTAAATTCGAAAATACCCAATCAAAACTGGCATCCTCAAAAGGAAGTGTGTCCATATCCCCACACACATAACGGTGCGCCGCTTGCTTGCTTCGCGCGACATCCAGCATGCCCGCGGAGAGGTCAAGCGCCGTCACATGCGCTCCCATCTGTTTGATAATTTGGCTAAAAAATCCTGTTCCACAACCTGCATCTAATACCTGTTGAGAAAACATAGAAGTCTCTATTGCCCCGTGGCTTTCTAACAAGCTAAGCAGCTGCTTACCGCTATTTTGTTGATAGCTAGCCAGAGAATCATAACGGGAAGCTGCACGCCCAAATGCCGACGCTATCTTGGCTTTTTCTCGAGTATTTCGCGATAAACTCGCCTCATCATGATACAAAGACAAACTCATTGAGTGCCTCCAATAATTTGTCGATATCGTCTTGCTGATGAGCAGCGCTTAATGTCATGCGTAATCTAGCACTACCCGGTGGAACCGTCGGTGGTCTAATTGCTTGAACCCAAATGCCTTTCTCGCGCAAAAATTGTGATAACTGCAAACTCTTTTCGTTATCCCCGACAATCAGCGGTTGGATAGCCGTATTCGAATCCACTAGATGCATATCCGGTAAATTAAGCTGGCGCTTAAAATAGTGAATATTGCGCTGTAATTGAGCTCGCTGCTCGTCCGCTTGTTGAATTTCTCCTACCGCCGCCGAGATAGCAACGGCTTGAGCCGGAGGCATTGAGGTGCTGTAAATAAGGTGGCGAGCCGCTTGAATTAAAAAGTCCGCAGTGCGTTCATCACACAACACCGCTGCCCCGCTAACGCCAACGGCTTTACCAAAGGTGGCCACGAGAATATCGGGCTTAATACCATATTCATCACAACTACCACGCCCTTGCTTGCCCCAGATCCCAAGTCCATGAGCATCATCCACCATCAACCATGCATTGTGAGCGTGAGCCAGTGTTTGCAGTTCATCAAGTGGTGCACTGTCCCCATCCATGCTGAACACCCCTTCCGTCACCACTAACGTTTTCGCTGTATGGGGTTTGCTGATTAGTTTTTTTAAGGAATCAACACGATTGTGGCTAAAGCGTCGTAACTGGGCTTGGGAATGCATCGCCCCTTCTAACAAAGAAGCATGGCTGAGTTTATCAGCCAAAATACGGTCTTCCGCCGTCATTAACGCGGTGATCAAAGCATGGTTAGCGGCAAAGCCAGAGATAAACAAAATGGCACGTGGATAACCTAGCCAATCCGCTAGCTTCTGCTCCGCTTGGTAATGAGCGTGAGTGAACCCCGTGATATGCCCAGAGCCACCACTTCCTACCCCATATTCATGCGCACCTTGCTGCCAAGCACGGATAATTTCAGAATGTTGGCTCAGCCCTAAATAATCATTCGACGAAAAATTCAGGTAGCTTTTGCCTTGAAAATGGAGTTCCCGCCCAGAGCTTTTTTCAATACATCTGCGCTCACGCCATGCAGAAGCGTCTTTGCGCTTCTGCAATTGGCTATCGATAAACGATGTCCAGACCATCAGACGGCCGCATTATAGAATTGCGGATTGTCAGCGGTTAACAGTGTTTCTGCCAGTTTCGCTGCTTGTAGGTCTTCCCCGTCTTCCATTTCGATACGTTCAGGGTTGATATTCAGCTTTTTAAACAGCGCAATATCTTTATTTTCATCCGGGTTTGGTGTGGTTAACAGTTTGCAGCCATAGAAAACAGAGTTCGCACCCGCCATAAAGCACAACGCTTGGGTTTGCTCGTTCATATGCTCACGCCCTGCGGATAAACGCACGTAGGAGCTTGGCATCATAATCCGCGCCACAGCAATAGTACGAATAAAATCAAATGGATCGACATCGTCGTTATCTGCCATTGGCGTGCCTTCAACCTTCATCAACATATTGATAGGCACACTTTCTGGTGGCTTTGGTAAGTTCGCCAGCTGCACGAGTAATGCCGCACGGTCACTGACTTTTTCACCTAGTCCCAAAATGCCACCTGAACAGACTTTAATTCCCGCATTACGCACGTTATCCAGCGTATCTAAACGGTCTTGGTAAGTTCGCGTGGTGATAATATTGCCGTAATATTCCGGTGAGGTATCAAGGTTATGGTTATAGTAATCCAAACCCGCATCCGCTAAGCGACCTGCTTGCGAATCATCAATCATCCCCAGCGTCATGCACGTTTCCATGCCTAGCGCTTTCACTTCCTTGACCATCATTTCAAGGTAAGGCATATCACGCTCTTTCGGGTTACGCCACGCAGCCCCCATACAAAAACGCGTAGAACCGGCATTTTTCGCTTTCTTCGCCGATTCAACCACTTGCTGGACTTCCATCAAGCGCTCAGTTTCTAAGCCCGTTTTATACCGCGCACTCTGAGCGCAATACTTACAATCTTCAGGACATGCCCCTGTTTTGATAGATAGCAGCGTGCTCACTTGCACTTGTTGCGGGTCAAAATGTTGGCGATGTACTTGCTGTGCTTGAAATAATAATTCAAAAAACGGCATTGAAAACAGTTCGTTAGCTTGTTTTATTGTCCACTGTTTTAGTTGGCTCACGGGAACTCTCCAGTTGAAAAAGTTGTTGCCAGTTTAAATATTGCGATTATCATGTCAACTAAATGATCTAAAAAAAGTTGACGAAAAATGATTATGGACATCTGTGATATTGCTTTTGATGCCAAGCACATTTGGCATCCTTACACCTCAATGAGCCACCCTATTCCTGCCTACCCAATCGTTGCCGCAGAAGGTGCGGAGCTGATTATGGAAGATGGTAGAAGGCTGGTGGATGGAATGTCATCATGGTGGGCAACCATTCATGGCTATAATCACCCGGTACTCAATCAAGCAGTCACCGACCAACTGGCGAAAATGTCTCACGTGATGTTCGGGGGTATTACCCATCCACCTGCCATTGCATTGTGCAAGCAACTGGTTGCCATCACCCCTGAGCCATTAGAGTGTGTTTTCCTTGCCGATTCAGGCTCCGTCGCCGTGGAAGTTTCCTTAAAAATGGCGCTGCAATACTGGCAAGCTCGTGGTGAAAAGCGCCAGCGAATTCTCACGTTACGTCATGGTTATCATGGGGATACTTTTGGTGCGATGGCGGTGTGTGATCCTGACAATTCCATGCACGGTTTATACAAAGGTTATTTGCCGCCTCATATTTTTGTCGACGCGCCTCAATGTGGTTTCCATGATGAATGGAATGAAAATGATCTTCAGCCACTCAAGCATCAACTTGCCGAAAACCATCAAGATATTGCTGCGATCATCCTCGAACCTGTCGTTCAAGGTGCGGGCGGAATGCGTTTCTATCATCCTAATTACCTTAAAGGCGTTCGTGAGCTTTGCGACCATTACGGATTACTGCTAATTGCGGATGAGATCGCCACAGGATTTGGTCGTACCGGAAAGTTATTTGCTTGCCAGCATGCGGAAATTTCTCCTGATATCATGTGCCTAGGAAAAGGTTTGACGGGAGGCTATATGACACTCTCGGCCACCATTGCCACTCGCCATGTCGCGGAAACCATCAGTAATGGGGAAGCTGGCTGCTTTATGCACGGACCGACCTTTATGGGGAACCCATTGGCCTGCGCCGTTGCCAATGCCAGTTTGAAATTATTGCTAGAAAGCCCATGGCAAGAAACTGTTGCCAACATTGAACTGCAACTAAGAACAGAGTTACTTCCCCTTGCCCGTTATTCAAGTGTTCAGGATGTTCGGGTGTTAGGCACTATTGGTGTGATTGAGATGAAGCAGCCGGTCAATACGGCCGAATTGCAGAAAGTTTTTGTGGCTGAAGGGGTATGGGTACGCCCATTTGGTAAGCTTATTTATGTGATGCCGCCGTATATTATTACCCCTGAGCAGCTGAGTAAAATAACTCAAGTAATGGAAAAAGTGCTCGCCGCTTAACGTAAAATGTCGCTGAGCTATCCACTCAGCGACATTTGCTCAACCTTTAACGGAATGTCACCCACATACAGCCCGCAGAGGCTTTATAACGCGCTAATTCAGTCAATTTTCCAGTGATAGAATCAATCTCTGACACTGAAATATGATCAGATTTTTGTCCACTCGACACCAAGAAACGCCCTGATGGGTCAATATTAAAACCACGAGGCTGCGCTTGCGTTGGGTAGCGTCCAACTAAACTTAACTCGCGCCCATTCTCAGACACTTGATAGTGAGCTAAGTAACTTTCTGAGCGTTCACTCGCATATAAATGACGACCATTTGGCGTGATATGAATATCCGCTGCCCAACGCTGGCTCAGATTACCCGCAGGGTACAACGCGACATTCTGCATTTCACGGTAACGCGTAAATTTATGATAAACGTTGATCGTGGAATCTAGTTCATTCAAGCAGTAAATCACTTTTTCTTGAGGGTGTAGCGCTAAATGGCGAGGACCTGCTTTTGGTGCCGTTGTAATTTGATCCGCTGTAGCTTCGGTTAAATAACCATTGTTTGCCAGATCAAATAAACGAATATGATCTTCGCCTAAACATGGCACCCACAGCTGCTGATTATCAGCGTCCATATGGGATGAATGCGGATGGCGTAATCCTTCGATAACTTGAATTGGTGCCCCTGCAACGCCGTCACTACCAATCGGTAATACCGTTAAATTATGCTGGTGGTAAGAAGGAACAAATAGAAATTTACCGCTATTATCCAGCGATAAATGCACAGGTTTTCCTGGCACGCAGGTTTGTGCTTTAAAACGTAATGTACCTTGAGGTTCAATATTATAGGTCACAACACTCAGGTGAGGCCCGATCCCGATATACAGATGCTTTTTATCGTGGCTCACCACCATTGGCTGCACTTGCCCCGGCGTATTCACGGTTTGCAACAGTGAGAGTTCACCCACTTGATTCATCGCCCAAACGTGAATTTGTTGGGTTTCTGGGCTGGCAACATAAACAACCTGATCCATCCTGACTCCTTGATTGATAGTAAAATCATCGAATGAAATGATGGACTGACTATACCGAAAAAAAATCAAATTGCCGCTAAAAAACCAAATTACGCTTAAAAACCCAATCACCACTAAAAACCTACGCAGCACAGTTTAGTGTATAAACACTAATCAACTTCAGTTATCATAAAGCCCTAAAATGAATCCGAAAAAATCATATGGAGTCGTTTATGTCATACCGTGTTATTGCCCTTGATCTCGATGGAACGCTACTTGATCACCAGAAAAAAATTCTGCCCGAATCTTTAGAAGTCCTGAATGAAGCCCGTCGACAAGGGGTAAAAGTCATCATTGTGACAGGTCGCCACCATGTGGCCATTCATCCGTTTTATCAGACACTTGACTTAGATACCCCTGCAATTTGCTGTAACGGTACCTATCTGTATGACTATTTAGGTAAAAAAGTCTTAGAGTCTAACCCAATGACGGTGGATTCAGCTGCTTTACTGATTGAAAAACTGCGCGGCTCTGATATTCAACATTTAATGTATGTTGATAATGCGATGCTATATCACACGAAAACTGAAGGTGTGACGCGGACATTAAATTGGGCGCAATCTTTACCTCAACACCAGCGTCCAACTTTCGAATTTATCGAAGACTTCGCTCATGCGCTCAATCAATATGAGTATATTTGGAAATTTGCTGTCACCTCCCCAGACCATCAACGCCTGCACGATGTTGTTCGTGAAATTGAGTCAGAATTAGACTTAGATTGCGAATGGTCGTGGGAAGATCAAGTGGATGTGGGTCGCAAAGGCAATAGCAAAGGCCAGCGCCTGAAAGAATGGGTCGAATCCCAAGGCATGAGCATGAATGATGTGGTTGCTTTCGGCGATAATTTCAATGATTTAAGTATGCTAACGACTGCAGGCCTAGGAGTTGCTATGGGCAATGCTGTTGATGAAATCAAGCAGCAAGCGAAGCTTGTCACTCGCGTGAATACCGAACCGGGTATCGCCGAAGTGATCCGCAAATATGTTTTGTAAGAAGTACTGTCGCATAGATAAATGCATAACTCGGAGCAAGGCTCTAAGTTATTCGCATTGCAGCTAGGCGACGAATTCACTCATCCCTAGGAGCATACACAAGTATGTGACTAGGGTGAGTTAATGAAGGCAACAACGCTGCGGTGTGAAGAACGACGGGCCTTAACATGGCGGTATGAAGAACGACAATCCTTTAGAATGTTTTAGAAAGAGATGCCGACTTAACCTGCGCAAACACCTTCCGCCCCTTACGGATCGAAAGTTCATCCCTAGCCCAGCGCGTGATCCTCGCCCACAGATAGTGTTCATCACCCAAATCTAACTTCACATCCACTTGCTCGCCATCTTCTATCCACTCCACCACTTCCGCAGATAGAATATTTCGGATACTACTAACTTGCGGTTTTTCAAGCACTAAAGAGACATCAGACGCATCAATGCGTAACCGCAACGCACTGTTTTTATCTACATCGATGCGGGGGATCCACAATTTTTGATTGCCAACCATCACCGCCGTCATCTGATAATCTGGGTGCTGGCTATGCACTTCCACACTCAGCACGCTACTCAAGGTTTCTTGCTGCAACCAAGGTCGCAGAGCGCTACTTGCCCACACCTCTTCTAGGGGGCCAAATGCCTTCACTTTACCTTGCGCCATGACGATAACTTTATCAGCCAAACGCAGGATTTCATCGAGGCTATGACTGACATACAAAATTGGGATTTTAACGTCTTGGGAGAGCTTTTCTAAGTAAGGCAATAATTCACGCTTACGTGGGAGATCAAGGGAGGCTAATGGCTCGTCCATCAACAGAATTTCAGGCGCTGTTAATAATGCGCGCCCAATCGCCACCCGCTGTTTTTCCCCACCGGAGAGGGTCATTGGAAAGCGATTTAGTAATTTTTCAATTCCCAGCAATTCAACGATATCGTCGAATCGCTCTTTCATTTGCGGCGCCATACCGTAACGTAAATTACTTTTTACGCGGTAGTGAGGAAATAACCGAGCATCTTGGAAAACATAGCCAATATGGCGCTTTTCTGGGGGTAGACAGATGCCTTTTTCGATATCCACCAGCGTACGTCCATTTAGGACTATCCGCCCTTTATTTGGCTTAGTTAATCCGCCTATCACATTGATTAGTGATGTTTTTCCCGCACCGGATAATCCAAAAACTGCCGTGATGCTCTCCGTGGGTAACTGGGTATTCACTTCCATTTGTAAATCACCCAATCTTTGAGCGAAATTTAGTTCTAACATATTAGGCTACCCCCAGACGCTTCTTGCCCCAACGGGTCAGCCATTCTGAAATTAATAACGAAATTAAGGCTAAGACAATCGCAATAATACACAAACGCGCCGCATCGGTTTCTGCTCCTGGCGTTTCTATCAACGTATACATAGCAAGTGGGATTGTCTGAGTTTCCCCTGGAATATTAGACACAAACGTAATGGTTGCCCCAAATTCGCCAAGAGAACGTGCAAACGCTAAAACCGTACCGACGATAATTCCCGGTAACGATAATGGGATGGTGATCGTGAAAAAAACTCTTAATGGGCTCGCACCAAGGGTTCGTGCTGCTTGTTCCAGCTTTTTATCTACGGCTTCTAACGCTAAGCGTATCGCTCTCACCATTAATGGAAATGCAACCACCGCCGATGCTAATGCGGCTCCTCGCCAACTGAATGTAAAACTGAAACCAAACCAGTCATACAGCCATTCGCCAATGAACCCTCGCTTTCCCATACTGACGAGTAGCAAATATCCCACTACCACTGGTGGCAGCACCAGTGGTAAGTGGATAATACTGTCGAGCAATGTTTTGCCAGGAAAATGGCAGCGGACTAATACCCAAGCCATCAAAATACCAAACGGTAAGCTAAATAGCACCGCCACGCTGGAAACTTTTAAACTGAGGTAAATCGCTTCCCATTCATAAGGACTTAACATCTGCAACGATATGATCTCTTAATTATTTTTGATTTGGAGTGAAGCCGTAACGCTTGAATATTTCTGAAGCCGCAGGGGTTTTCAGGTATTCATAGTAGTCACGGGTCGCTTTATTATCCTGATCTTTCACAATTCCCATTGGATATTCAACAGGTTTATGAGTGTCAGCAGGGAAAATACCCACTACTTTTACTTTTTGGCTTGCAACAGCATCGGAGCCGTACACAATACCTAATGGTGCTTCTTGACGCTCAACTAGCGCCATGCCGCTACGTACGTTGTTAGTACGCGCTAATAATGGGTCAACCGTTTCCCAAGCCCCTAAATAGGTTAATGCTTCTTTCGCATAGATCCCAACAGGAACGTGGTCAGGGTCGCCGACTGCTAAGCGGCCGCCATCTAACAGTTTTTTCCAATCTGTCTGTTTGTTAATTTCCACTTTATCGATTTTTGAATCTTTCGGTGCAATCAACACTAACTCATTACCTAATAAAGTATAACGGGTGTCTTTAACCATCAGATTTTTATCAATCGCAAAGTCCATCCACTGCTGATCAGCAGAGATAAACATATTTGCCGGTGCACCTTGCTCAATCTGGCGAGCCAGCGTTGAAGAAGAAGCATAAGAAGCCACCACTTCAACATTCGTTTCTTTCTTATATTGCTCTGAAATTTCATTCAGTGCGTTAGTCAGTGACGCTGCTGCAAACACGGTAATTTTTTCAGCCGCGAAGCTATTACCCGCCATAGTCAGTGTTAACGTGGCACCCGCAACCAGAGATATCAAACCTTTTTTCATGTTAATCCACCATTGTATTATTTAACACGCTATATATATCAAGATATAGCGTTAACTTAAAGTCAAACAATGCATAAAGGTGTGCTAGCTCAATAATTGATGAATTTACGAACTCATAACAATAATATCGACAGGAGGATAGACAACATTAGTGTTTTAAGTTGACTAGTATGACAAGGTGTTAACAGGCAGATTTTTAGGGGATAAAAATGACTTGCCCCCCGACTATGGAATAGCCAGAGGGCAATAATTAGCACGAAAATAAACCTTTAAAAGGTTATTTTCTTTCTTCATGATGGTGATGCGGGACATGCGCTTTAGACAATAGGTTAAAGAATGAACCTAAGCCATAGATCAGACCCATGATCATTACCATTACAACCGGAACCATTAACAGGGCAAAGCCCAAACTTTTGATAAGTTCTAACATCTAAGCCTCTTCAGTGATACTGTGCTCACCAGCATTCTGATACGCTGACGAGGGAAAAATCGATACAATGAAAATAATAACGCACAATAGCATTATATTGCATACTATTTTAGACAAATTATTATACTAGCAAGATACGAAACGTGCTTTTTGCCTTTGCCGCCACAATCCTAGCAGGGAGATCTTAACAATGCAGGCCGAAATCTTACTTACATTGAAGCTACAGGGAAGTTTATTTGCCGACCCTCGCCGAATTGCTTTACTAAAACAAATAAAAGCGACAGGATCAATTAGCCAAGGTGCTAAACTTGCAGGGATCAGCTATAAAAGTGCGTGGGATGCCATCAATGAAATGAACCAACTCACTGATGACATTCTGTTGGATAGATCAACCGGAGGCAAAGGTGGTGGCGGAACCACGCTCACCCAGTATGGGGAAAGATTAATCCAGCTCTATGATTTACTGGGGCAAATTCAACAAAAAGCTTTTGATGTGCTCAAAGATGATAGCCTTCCTCTTGATAGCCTGCTCGCTGCAATTTCTCGCTTTTCATTACAAACCAGTGCCCGCAACCAGTTTTTCGGCACTCTGATTGCACGAGATCACAACCATGTTTTACAGCACGTTCAAGTGAAACTGGCCGACAAGAAAACCGTCATTAACGCCGCACTCACCGAATCTAGCGCTAACCGCCTTGGCTTAGTTGAAGGAAAAGAAGTCCTCGCCCTGATTAAAGCGCCGTGGGTCAAACTGACCAAGAAACCAAGCGAAACCCATTTTGATAATCAACTCTCAGGCACCGTTTCAACCCTCGAAAGAGGCCCTGAAAACAGCGAAATCCTTGTCACTTTAGCGGGTGGAGAAACACTCTGCTCCACCTTATCAAATCAAGAAGTTGATGCGTTAAAGCTGGCGATTAACGATCCAATTACAGCGCTATTTAATGCTGATCAAGTGATTATCGCTACACTTTGCTAGATTTTTAGGGGTTAATGCCCCTAATATTGTCCCTGATTCACTATTTTTTAGCTTCCTCTCATGTCGACTTATTGACTTTACTTGTAAACCTGATTATTTGTGATAGCAGGCAGGTCAATGATAAGGAAGCTAAATGAGCTCGATAACAATACAAAATGGGTGCTTTAAACTGAGCGAAACCCAAACGCTCGATATTCCTCATCTCGAAATTCATTCGGGTGAAAGCTGGGCTTTTATTGGTGCCAATGGTAGCGGAAAGTCATCGCTAGCACGCGTACTCTCTGGGGAGTTGCAATCCCTTTCCGGTATCACCCAAAGCGGCTTCAAATCCCCTATTCGCCTCTCTTTTGAGCAGCTACAAAAAATCATCGCAGAAGAGTGGCAACGTAATAATACCGACTTACTCAGTGACGATGAAGAAGATACTGGCTTTACTGCCGCGGAGATTATTCAACTTCATCATAAAGATAATGAATTGTGCTTAGAGCTTGCGGCTAGATTTGGTATCAGCGATTTGCTATCACGTCGCTTTAAATACCTGTCTACGGGGGAAACTCGCAAAGTCCTACTGTGCCAAACGTTGATGGGTTCTCCAGACTTACTGATCCTCGATGAACCCTTTGATGGCTTAGATATTTATTCACGAGGCAACCTTAGCGAACTGCTCTTTAGCCTGCATGATAAAGGACTCACTGTCGTATTGGTGCTCAACCGCTTTGATGAGATCCCCGATTTTGTTGAGCACATTGGTGTTGTCGCTGACTGTAAACTCACTCTAAGTGGCGAGAGAGAGTCAGTGCTTGCTAACACGCTGATCCACCAGCTACAGCACAGCGAAAAAATCAAGCAACTTACTATTCCTGAACAAGAAGACCCAACTCTTGAAGATACGCTTGATAAAGAGACACCACGTATTGTTTTAAATAATGGCGTCGTTAGCTACAACGATAAACCCATTTTGCATGGGCTAAGCTGGCAAGTTAATCCCGGAGAACACTGGCAGATCATTGGTGAAAATGGTGCAGGTAAATCCACGCTATTAAGCCTGATCACTGGTGACCATCCTCAAGGTTATAGTAATGATTTAACCTTGTTTGGACGCCGTCGCGGCAGTGGAGAAACGATTTGGGATATTAAGCGCCATATTGGCTATGTCAGTAACAGTATTCATCAAGAATATCGTGTGGCAACCAGTGTACTCAACGTCATTATTTCCGGTTTCCATGACTCCATTGGTCTGTATCAAACACCTTCAGACCGCCAAGTTCAATTAGCTTATGAATGGCTAGCACTACTTGGATTTGCGCCACAAACGGCTCAACAACCATTTCATAGCTTATCGTGGGGCCAACAGCGATTAATTCTGATTGCTCGCGCTTTGGTTAAACACCCTACCATGCTTATTTTGGATGAACCTCTTCAAGGGCTTGATGGGCTAAATCGCCTGCTGGTTCTGCGTTTTATCGATATTATGCTTAGCCGAGGAAATACTCAGCTATTGTTTGTTTCACATCACCAAGAAGATGCTCCATCGTGTATTACCCATCGACTGAAATTTGTTCCTGATGGGGATAAATACCACTACGATATTGAAGTCGTCTCAGAACTATAACCCCGTTATCTTGCTGGTAAGTATTTACTTACCAGCATCATTTATTACCGCTTATCAAATTCCCCAATAAATTAATCCAGCACATATTATTATTAAATTTTTCACTTGCTGTATCGATTCACTTAGGGTTAAATCTATGCCATACCTTCTGATTTACTGAGTCAGTGACACGGTGCTAAAACACCTAATAAACTAAATCGTTTCGCCTAACCTTAAGTTAAATTAAAATCACTAATCCCTAGATATTATTGATTTTTTTGGCTTAAAACTGAGAAAACGTCATGTTGTCACTAGCGTTCGGGGCGACTATCCCTATAATGTAGGTCAGCAATAATTCATTTCTAATTTGAATGTACTGATAGGAGTTTTAGCTATGGCTGTAACTAAACTGGTTTTAGTAAGACACGGTGAGAGTGAGTGGAACAAAGAAAACCGCTTCACCGGTTGGACTGATGTAGAACTGTCAGAAAAAGGTCGTGAAGAAGCCAAAAATGCAGGTCAACTGCTGAAAAAAGAAGGCTTTGTTTTTGATTTCGCTTATACCTCCGTTCTAAAACGTGCTATCCACACCTTATGGAACATTCTGGATCAAGTTGAACAGCAATGGCTGCCAGTTGAAAAAAGCTGGAAACTAAACGAGCGTCACTACGGTGCACTGCAAGGTTTAGATAAATCAGAAACTGCTGCAAAATACGGTGATGAGCAAGTAAAACTGTGGCGTCGCGGTTTTGCTATCACTCCACCAGACCTGACTAAAGATGATGAGCGTTTCCCTGGTCATGACCCACGTTACGCAAACTTGAAACCATCTGAACTGCCAGTCACTGAAAGCTTAGCAACCACTATCGACCGTGTTGTTCCTTACTGGGAAGAAGTGATTAAACCACGTGTTGAAAAAGGCGAGAAAGTGATCATCGCAGCTCACGGTAACTCACTGCGTGCACTGGTTAAATACTTGGACAACATGGGTGAAGAAGAGATTCTGAACCTGAACATCCCAACAGCAGTGCCACTGGTTTATGAGTTCGATGAGAACATGAAACCAATCAAACGCTACTATCTGGGTAACCAAGATGAAATCGCAGCAAAACAAGCCGCGGTTGCAAACCAAGGTAAAGCGAAGTAATTACTAACTTTTCTTTATGCCTATTGAGGGTTAAGCCAATGGCTTAGCCCTTTTTTATTGGCATTTTTCTTTATTTTTCGAGTTTGATTATAAAATCCATCACCTCGGAGTGTCGAAAATACCGATAACCGACTATCATAGGGAAAAATTCACTGAAAGGTTGATAAATCAAGAAAATGAATAAGTTTAATCTTTATGTCTGGGTGGGGTTAATCCTCAGCGCCAGTATTTTAGGTGCGCTACTGTATATGTTACAAACGGGGGAAATGACCCTTGAAGGACCTGCGGGGAGTGCAAACCCTGAGCTGATGAAAACATTGATGATTATTGCGTGTGTCAGCTTCCCACTGCAAATCGTCAGTATGATGGTACTCAATTATAAACCTACATTCGCCATTGTTCTTGCCGTGATCAGCAGCGTCGCACTCATGCCAATTACTATTGTATTTGCGATGGGGATGGTCTTTTCTGCCATTCGCTGGCGCTACCACCAACTCACGCCATTTGATACCACCATCAATGTCCCTTTCGACGTCAGTATCCCGATGAATAAACGCAGCAATACAATGATGGTATTCCCGATTGCGATTTTAGGTATTGTATTGATTATATTAAGCCAAAGCCTAGGTATGTTTGTATTCGTACTGGCCGTTTTCTTAGGTTTCTTTGGTAAAAAAGCCAGCACTAGTACCTACTTAGCAATTAAAGATGCGCATTTTTATATTCGCCCGAATATCTTTGCTTATTGCTACCGTATTCCACTCAAAGATGTGTTCTACGTAAAAAGTGAAAAAGGAAAATTATTTTTCATAGCCAAAGTGGATGGTTCAGATATTCAGCTCTCTGCTAATCCTGCAAATATGGCGCCTGAAGATCAAGCAAGCATTGAAAAATTATTAAGCCGAGTGCAGAAATAATCACAAAAAAAGCCAGTTCCTAAATTAACGAACTGGCTTTTTTCAGATTTTAAACGCGTTTTTTATTAATTACTTCTGGCGACGTGCAATTACTGCATCGGATAACTGTCGTAAAACTTTTTCCGTATCATCCCAGCCAATACATGCATCCGTGACACTTTTGCCGTAAACCAAAGGCTCGCCAGATTCTAAATTCTGATTACCTTCAACTAAATGGCTTTCAATCATAACGCCCGTAATTGAACGGTCACCATTGCTCAGCTGTGCACTGACATCCGTTGCAACTTCCATCTGTTTTTCAAACTTTTTGCTGCTGTTAGCATGGCTAAAGTCGATCATAATGCTTGGGATAAGCCCTGCATTCGTCAGTCCTTCACGCACTTCTTTAACATGTTCAGCACTGTAATTTGGCGTTTTACCACCACGCAAAATAATATGGCAGTCAGGGTTTCCGCTGGTATTCACAATAGCAGAGTGCCCCCATTTAGTGACCGATAAGAAACTGTGCGCCGAGCGTGCTGAGTTAATGGCATCAATCGCAATTTTAATCGTGCCATCAGTTCCGTTTTTAAACCCAACCGGGCAAGACAAGCCAGAAGCTAATTCACGGTGGATTTGCGATTCAGTCGTACGCGCACCAATAGCGCCCCAACTCATTAAGTCGGCCACATATTGTGGGCTGATCACATCAAGGAATTCACCTGCCGTTGGTAAACCCTGGTCATTGATTGTTAACAGCAATTCACGCGCAATACGTAAGCCTTCGTTAATATCAAAGCTGTGATCCATATGAGGATCGTTAATTAACCCTTTCCAACCGACGGTAGTACGCGGTTTTTCAAAATAAACTCGCATCACGATTTCTAAAGAACCTTTTAGCTCTTCGCGTAATTTTTTCAAGCGCTCGGCATACTCTAAAGCCGCTTTTGTATCGTGAATCGAACAAGGGCCAATAACAACCACAAGACGGTCATCTTTCCCTACTAGGATATTATGAATAGCATGACGAGCTTCATGAACGGTAAACGCCGCTTTATCGGTTGCTGGAAATTTTTCAAGCAGTGCAATAGGGGGTAATAATTCTTTTATTTGTTTTACTCTGACGTCATCGTTCTGATAGTTCATACTGGTATATCCAATGTTTATTATTTTTCCTAAAGTTGAGTTACATACCTTTTTGAGTCTCAATAGCTAACAATTAACTTAAAATGCGACAGGTATCGAAATTTCAATCTAACTGTTCCCCAGTCATCTGTAAACAGCCAAAATGGCGAGATAATCACTCATTATTCCGCTTCCAATTATAAAATGAGGTGAAACTGTGATATCTAGCACAATAGCTAAACAGTTGAGGGATAATACAGAGTAAAAATATAAAGAAACGGCTAAATAACGATGATGTTACTTTAGCCGTTTTTTGCATTTTTTCCTATTGAGTAACTGACCCAACAAGAGGCTTAGTCACGAGATAACGCCGTTGAGCCATTTTCTTTCGCGGATTTGATCCACAACCGAGAACCATTCAATGCAATGCCAAGCAGAATTAAATATTCCAGTGACATTGCATACACGCCTTGGATAAAGAAAATCACAATGCTAATAACGTTAATCACCACCCAGAGTAGCCAGTTTTCGACATACTTGCGGGTCATTAAAATCATCGCAACCACAGATAACACCGTCATCGTGGAATCCCAGAATGGGAAAGCATCTGGGTCTATTGTTGGTAAGGTTAAATTAGCACCAAAGAGGTTTAATAATTCAACGGCCCAAGTCGCAAGGCGTCCAAATACCGCATCAATATTAAAGGTGAGGAAAATGATAGCTAACACAGAGATGACTAGCGTTGTTAACGCTTTAGGAAGGCTTAGCCAGCGGATTTTCAACTCGGCTTCTTGAGAGTTTGATACTCGACTCCAAGCATACCAACCATAAATATTGGCACCAAAGAAAAACACCTGTAAAAGCAAATTAGCATATAACTGAATTTGAAAGAAAATCACTGCGAATAAGGTCACGTTAATCAGACCAAATAAGTAGTTAATGGTTTTTTCGAAGCTTGCCAATAAAATACACAATAAACCCGCGATCGTCCCTACGGCTTCAATATAAGACAGATCATACACAGAACCCCATACAGGGATCTGCACTAACGTATTTGCGGTGCTAAAAAACTCCATTTTTAAATCCTATTTATCATTCATAGTTAAAATAGCATTGCTCATCAATATCACACAGTTAACTTATTTGAAATTAAACCGCGTATTCTTGGTTGTTATTTTAGACTTTCTGCAAACTTTAACATTTTATCCAATGGTAATAGGGCTTTTTCACGCAACTGTGCATCTACATGTATTTGATGCTCGATACCATTGCCTTCTAAGGCCTCTGTAATTGCCTGTAAGCCATTCATCGCCATCCAAGGACAATGAGCACAAGTACGGCATGTGGCCCCCTCACCTGCCGTTGGAGCGATATACAGTGACTTATCTGGGCATGCTTGCTGCATTTTATAAAAAATGCCCTTATCAGTCGCCACTATCATGGATGGATTCGGTAATGTTTGTGCAGCTTTAATTAGTTGGCTCGTGGAACCAACCGCATCCGCCAAATCAACAACAGCTTGGGGTGACTCAGGGTGAACCAGTACCGCCGCTTCAGGGTACATGGCTTTCATTTTCTCTAATGATTGGGTCTTAAATTCATCGTGAACGATACAGGCCCCTTGCCAGCACAGAATATCCGCGCCCGTTTGTTGCTGAACATAGCGCCCTAAGTGCTTATCCGGCGCCCAAATAATCTTTTCTCCGAGGCTGTCTAAGTGCTCAATCAGCTCTACTGCAATACTGGATGTCACAACCCAGTCTGCACGGGCTTTTACCGCTGCGGAGGTATTCGCATAAACCACCACCGTTCTATCTGGGTGAGCATCACAAAAGCGGGTAAATTCTTCATCTGGACAGCCAATATCCAACGAGCATTGTGCGTCGAGTGTTGGCATCAAGACATTTTTTTCTGGGCTTAGGATTTTGGCTGTTTCCCCCATAAATCGTACGCCAGCAACAACCAGGGTTGATGCATCATGCCGAGCGCCAAAGCGCGCCATTTCAAGAGAATCAGCAACACAGCCGCCGGTTTCTTCCGCTAATGCTTGTATTTCAGGATCGGTATAGTAATGCGCGACAATCACCGCATTTTTTTCGACCAATAATTGTTTAATGCGCTCACGGTAAAACGCTTTCTGATCGGTATTTAACGGTGCTGGTTTAGGAGGAAAAGGATAAACAGCATGGTCAAAATCGATAAACTCGCTCATTTCTTGCCTCTGTTTAGCAGAAAGTTATTTTATGCTTAAAAATATTCATAAAACCCCTAATTCTGCATATTTTTGTTTTATATACTAAACACGATACGCTTATTTGGCTAAGATGTCTCCAACCTTTTCATCAATGAGCGAATGATTTTACCGTAGCGCCCTTTTTCACGATTTGTTTTTCGCTTTTCTCCTCATTTGTCGGTATCTTAGCGGCTTCTGTTAACTCCAATAGGTTAGTTATGGAATCACCTGCAACGCTATTAAATAAAATAATTTCTATTTCATTACTCGAACCTAGAATTGAAGCCGTCATACTGACGGGCTCTAGAGGACGAGAATTAGACATCGATGGCTATTCAGACATTGATATTGAACTTATTGGTCATGGTGTGACTGCACTTTTCAATGATAAGCAATGGGTTAGCCTTATTGCCAATCCATTAATCGCATTACATTTAGAAAATGGTGGTGAAAATGAGCCAGAAAATCCCACCTGTTTAGTGATTTATGAAGAAGAACGCAAAGTTGATTTTACATTTGCAGAACCTTCTCGATTACTCAAAATGCAGCAACAAGGGTTAGATAGTACTTACTCACGTGGTTTTATGGTGCTATTAGATAAAACTGGGATCACAGATGCACTACCGTCACCCAACCCTAGCGCATTAAAGCCCGCGCCGTTGAGTGGGCATCAGTTTAATGAGCTGATTACGGATTTTTGGTTTGAAGCTCACCAAGTGGCAATTGCATTAACGCGTAATGAGCTATGGAGCGCTTGGTCAAGAAGTACTGACATGAAACGTTTCTTTCTCAGTTTACTTGAGCAAACTGTTGCTCATGGAAATACACAACACGATGTTTGGTATAACGGTAAACATTACCAACAATGGATGCCAGAGCATGTTATCCAAGCCACTGAAACGATTTTTGACTGCGGTACTGCGCAAAAAGCTGCATTATCTCTACATTGCTTGATGGGTCATTTTATGGAAGCGATGACTGAGGCCATTGAACTGTTTGGTTATCAAGATAACCGTGCGGTGGGTTTAAAAGTGCAAGAAATCGTTATCGGGATCTTAAAGGATAATGGGTTAATTCCTGAAAATCTGGAATAAATGGTATTAGGCTGGCGAGGGAATGCTGGTTTTTTGGGATTTTCTAAGAGTACAGAAAGAGATAGTCGTGCAGGATTACTCGGGCTTTGCCCTCGCCCTTCGGGTCGTTGCGGCAAGCGCAACGCTGTCTCGCTTCGCTCGGCTCGAACCTGAACGCAGCTTCTCACCCGCACTCAACGTACAATATGCAAATGACAGAGTTGTTTGTGATTGAGGAGTTTTCTTGAGATGGTGGGTCGTGCAGGATTTCAGTTCTTCGAACTGACACTTCGTGTTGAACCTGCAACCATCTTGTCGAGGTATGATTCAATCACTGGAGTTTTACTTGAGATGGTGGGTCGTGCAGGATTCGAACCTGCGACCAATTGATTAAAAGTCAACTGCTCTACCAACTGAGCTAACGACCCATCTGAAATACTTGAATTGTTTACTACTTTTAGATGGTGGGTCGTGCAGGATTCGAACCTGCGACCAATTGATTAAAAGTCAACTGCTCTACCAACTGAGCTAACGACCCATCTAATTTTTGATTTTCTGTACTAATATAATGTCGAGAACGTACAGGATTCTTCGACCTTCGGTCTCACCCTACGGGCTGAACCTGCAACCATCTTATTAACAGTTAACAATTCTACCAACTGAGCTAACGGCCCATCTGAACTGCTTGAACTATTTACTGCTTTTAGATGGTGGGTCGTGCAGGATTCGAACCTGCGACCAATTGATTAAAAGTCAACTGCTCTACCAACTGAGCTAACGACCCATCTAAATGTTTTTAGAATCAATGTTTAATCGATTCTTGCTGATATGACTCGGATTTATCAACCCGCGCTTTCTCGTATCAACGGCGGCTTATATTACTGATTTCTGACGAGGGTGCAATGGTTTTTTTAAAAAAAAAGATTAAGTGCACACTAAACATACGGATAACCCCGAAATATTCGGCTACATCGCTTCGGGGTTATCAATTACAGTGTACTGAGCTTCTTCTCTGCAAGTTTTGCACCAGAACTATTTGGGTATTGTTGTAATACCTGCTGGTAAACAGCCTTCGCTTTATCTTTCTGTCCCTTATCTTGCATGATCAAGCCCACTTTAAATAAGGCTTCACTGCTTTTTTGAGACTTCGGATACTGCTTAACTACAGTCGCAAAGTAGAATGCGGCGTCATCCTTGCTACCTTTGTTGTAGTTTAACTGTCCTAGCCAATAGTTGGCATTCGATTGATATCCAGATTTTGGATATGCTTTGATAAACCCTTGCAATGCACCAATCGCTTCGTCAATCTGTGCTTTGGACTTACTTTCCATCGCCAGTTTAACAGCTGCATTGTAATCATCTTTTTCATTACCGCCGGAGCTTGCAGCTGGCGTATCTGAAGAAGATGATTGCGCATTTGATGCACTAGTATCAGTTGCATCTGAAGAGCTTGAAGAATCACCACCACTCGCTTTGTCTAATTGCATATACAAATCTTTTTGGCGCTCAACAACCTGATTCAATTTGTATTCACTTTCTTGAATCTGTCCACGTAACATATCAATATCACGTTGGTTATCGGCTAATTGCTGCTGGATTTGATAAATCATTTGACCTTGAGAGCTAACAGCTGTCTCAAGTTGAGTGAGGCGGTCTGCGGAAGAACCCGATCCGACATTGTTGATTGGCGCTTGGGCAATAGCGGCCCAAGGGGCCGCTACGCCAACCAATAACGACAGACCAACTAGTAATTGTCTGAAGTTACTGTTCATAATAGATAATTTCGCTTATCTATTAGTATGCAATGACTGCACGACGGTTTTTCGCGTAGTCTGCTTCAGTGTGACCTAACACAGCTGGTTTTTCTTTACCGTAAGAAACCAGTGAAACTTGGTCACCTGAAACGCCTTTGCTTTGCAGATACATTTTAACTGCGTTAGCACGACGCTCGCCCAGTGCGATGTTGTATTCTGGAGTACCGCGCTCATCCGCATGGCCTTCAACAACAACACGTACAGATGGGTTGCTACGCAGGAATGCTGCGTGTGCATCTAACATTTCAGCGTACTCTGGAGATACGTTGTATTTATCGAAACCAAAGTAAACAGTGTTGTTCTGTTGCAGTTGTTCCATTTGCTGACGTGCCAGCTCTTCCGCAGACAGACCAGTGTTAGTTTGATTCATAGAAGAATCGTCACCAGTTTGGTCGTTGTTTTTGTTAGAGCTACAAGCTGCGACTGCCATGATTGGTAATGCGATCATCAGCCCTTTAAGCACTTTATTCAGTTGCATCGTTTTGATCCTTAATATTTTTGCCACACATTATTATTATGCATCACAGATACGGCGACCAGGCAGGGAATTTAACCTGTCCATCGGTTGCCGGAAGACGCGCTTTGAAACGCCCGTCGGTCGAAACTAGCTGCAATATAGTCCCCAAGCCTTGAGAGGAGCTATAAATTACCATAGTGCCGTTAGGTGCGATACTCGGCGTTTCATCTAGAAACGTTGACGTTAAATATTCAACGTTACCCGTTGCCAGATCCTGTTTGGCGATATGCTGCTGACCGCCCCCGGAGCTGACCATCACTAAGAAAGTTCCATCCGGGCTTACATCAGCATCCTGATTTTGCGATCCTTCATAGGAAACACGCACAGGACTACCACCATTAATATTCATTTTATAAATCTGCGGACGTCCTGCCTGATCAGAGGTATAAACTAAAGTTTGGCTATCCGGCATCCAGCTTGGTTCAGTATTATTACTACGACCATCTGTTACTTGACGAATTTGACCACTACCTAAGTCCATCACATATAAATTCAGGCTGCCTGTCTTAGACAGAGCAAAAGCTAGTTTAGTCCCATCTGGTGAGAATGCAGGTGCCCCATTATGACGTGGGAATGATGCAACCTGGCGAACGGCACCACTTGATAGAGTCTGGATAACTAGCGCAGAACTACCACTTTCAAACGTTACGTACGCAATCTTTTGGCCATCTGGTGACCAAGCTGGCGACATTAAAGGTTCTGGTGAACGGTGAACCGTAAATTGGTTAAAACCGTCATAGTCAGAAACTCGTAATTCAAACGGATATTGACCGCCGTTGGTCTTCACCACGTAAGCAATACGCGTACGGAAAGCACCACGGATACCAGTCAATTTCTCAAATACTTCATCACTTGCAGTATGCGCCGCATAGCGTAACCAATCTTTGGTCACTTTAAATTGGTTTTGCGCTAAAACTGCACCTGGGTTAGCGGCAACATCCACTAACTGATAGCTAACAACAAAGCTACCATCAGCTGCTGGTTGAACTTGACCAACAACAACCGCGTTAATACCTAACGCAGTCCAAGCCTCTGGCGTCACTTCTGAAGCCGTGCCTGGTTGCTGAGGCATGCGACTTGGTTCAATAGGGTTAAATTTACCGCTATTGCGTAAATCAGCACCAACAATTCCGCCCACTTCTTGTGGTGGTGCACCTGCGCCAGCCCATTTAAATGGGACAACGCCGATTGGCTGAGCTGAGTTAACACCTTCAGTAATCTCAATACGGATCTCTGCCTGAGCAACGGTAGCCCATAGCATTAAGAACCCGAGAACTATTTTAAACGCATGCTTCATCCTAATCTCCCTTACTGCGATATTCACCACCGCAATAATTCGCTGAATTTTAACAAAGGTATACTAACAAAACTAGATAGCACACAAACTATTTATTACATTGCCTCAAAATTTACAATACAGACTGCTCTGAGTTATTGAAAATCAAGGCTTAAATACCAATGTGCTACCCGATTTATTAAACGTATCATAGACCTCTCTGCTAGGTGGTTTTGGCATAGTCGCAAGTTTTGCTGCTCTCATTGCCGCCTCACATAACGCAGGATCATTTGCTGGATTATTTTTTGGTGAAATATTCACCAATAATCCATCTGGTGCTAACTTCAATTGCAATTCACAAGTACGTCCACGATAACTTTCTGAATCATAGAATTTACTTTGAACTGCAGCCTTAATTTTACCGGCATAACTATCAACATCAGCATTCGATGCGCCTGATTTTTTACCACCACCGCTACCCGCAGCCGTTTGTCCACCTTGCTTGCTTGGTCCTGATGCAGTTAAATCACCCAGCAAATCATCAACCGATGATGCGCTTTTCGCAGCTTCAGCTTTGGCTTTCGCAGCTTTTGCTTTCGCTTCTTTGTCTGCTTTTTCTTTAGCTTCTTTATCTGCCTTAGCTTTAGCTTCTTTTTCAGCTTTTGCTTTAGCATCAGCATCCGCTTTGGCTTTAGCTTCTTTGTCTGCTTTAGCTTTAGCGTCCGCTTCCGCTTTTTCTTTAGCTTCTTTTTCTGCCTTAGCCTTAGCAGCTTCAGCTTCTTTCTTAGCTTGTGCGTCAGCTTTTTCTTTCGCTGCCGCTTGTTCTTTCACGAGTTTTTCTTTTTCAGCTTTGGCTTGAGCAGCGGCTTCTTCCGCTATTTTTTGCTCTTCCTTCGCTTTTTTAGCTGCGTCTAAGGCTTGCTTTTTCTGCTCTTCAGCTTGTTTCTGCTGTTGTTCCGTTTCTCGCTGAGTTTGAATCCGTTCTTCTTCAAGTTTTTGCAGACGTTTTTGTTCCTGCTCTTGCTTTTCTCTTAGCTCAGCATCTTGTTTTTGTTGCTGTTCTTTACGCTCTTTAGCTGCTTGCTGGGAACTTTTTTGCTGCTGTTGAGATTGATTATATTGCTCAACAACTGCACCAGGGTCGACCATCACTGCATCAATGACAGTCCCCTCTTCCCCACCGCCGCCAAGTTGGACGACAGTCACTAAAGAGCCTATAACAATTAAAGCGACCAGTAAGATGTGCAATCCAATTGACATCATTAATGAGCGCTTCAAGTCATCCTGTTTCTCTTTTGTCTTTCCCACTCTGGTTTCCAAAAAAAGAATCGATTCTTTTCAATTATATCTGCGCCACTCTCAAAGTGGCATCAGCAAATTAAAGAGGTTGAGTCATCAAACCAACAGATTTGATCCCGGCACTGTGTAACATATTCAGCGCCTTAATGACTTCGTCATAAGGAACTTCTTTCGCACCACCAATTAGGAAAATCGTTTTCGGATTTTTTTCTAACTGTTCTTTTGCGACCGCTGAAATTTGTTCAGGTGGTAGTAATTCCATGCGCTCACCATCGACCAATAAATTATATTGATCAACACCCGCCACTTCTAAAATGACGGGGGGATTATCACTGGATGAGACGGTTTGGGTATCTGTTGCATCCGGCAAGTCAACTTCCACGCTCTGAGAGATAATGGGTGCCGTTGCCATGAAAATCAGCAAAAGCACCAACAATACGTCCAGTAATGGAACAATGTTGATTTCGGATTTTAGCTCACGTCTGCGTCTACTATTGCGCGCCATTCGCTTTTCTCCCTCGTCTTATTTCTTATCAGCCGAGAATGCTTGACGATGCAAGATAGCGAGGAATTCTTCCATAAAGTTATCGTAGCTTTGCTCAAGTTTATTCACACGTAAGTTTAAACGGTTGTATGCCATAACAGCTGGGATTGCAGCGAATAGACCGATTGCTGTTGCAATCAGAGCTTCCGCAATACCCGGAGCAACCATTTGTAGTGTTGCTTGTTTTACCGCACCCAGTGCGATAAATGCGTGCATGATCCCCCAAACGGTACCAAACAGACCGATATAAGGGCTAATTGACCCTACAGTACCTAAAAATGGGATATGCGATTCAACGGATTCCAACTCACGGTTCATGGAAATGCGCATAGCACGAGATGCACCAGTCACAACTGCATCTGGCGCATGAATATTTGCTTGATGTAAGCGAACAAATTCTTTGAAGCCAGAGTAAAAAATTTGCTCAGCGCCACCTAGTGCATCACGACGAGCTTGGCTTTCTTTATATAAGCGGGACAGCTCGATACCTGACCAGAATTTATCTTCAAATGCTTCCGCTTCGCGCGTGGCGGCATTTAAAACTTTCGTTCTCTGGATAATAATCGCCCACGATGCAATAGAAAAACCGATCAAAACGAACATAATCAGCTGAACCAATAGGCTCGCTTTTAGGAATAAATCCAAGATATTCATGTCAGTCACTGCTTAAACTCCGCGACAATAGACTTAGGAAGCGCTTTCGGCTTCATTTTAGATGTGTCCACACAAGCAATTAGGGCTGTTGCCCCACAAAGCAAGTTACCTTGCAAATCAACTAACCTTTGCTGAAAGAGTAAAGAAGCACGTTTAATTTCAACAACTTCCGTTTCCACTTCCAGCAGGTCATCTAACCGAGCGCCCTTAATAAAATCGATTGTCATACTACGGACGACAAAGCCAAGGTTCTCAGCGAGTAAACTTTGTTGGTTAATACCTTTATTCCGCAACATTTCCGTTCTTGCTCGCTCAAAAAAAGCCAGATAACGTGCATGATATACAACTCCGCCCGCATCTGTATCTTCATAATACACGCGAACAGGCCAGCGAAATAACATAAAAAAACCACTCCGTCTTAGGTTAAATTAATTAACGGTGTCACTATACGCAAGACAGTGCCGCTTTGGAATCACTTTGCAGGTAAAGATATCAAAAATAATTGCGGGTCGCATGACCCACAATCTGAATTTAGATTAACTAAAGACTTTTACAAGTCCCCAGATAAGAATGATGGCTGCAGGTAATGGGTGGAACAGCACTCGCCACGTCAATTTATTGGGTAGAAAACCCACTCCAAAAATGATGGCGCTGCAAGTTGCCCATATCATGAGAAGACCTTGCCAGATTGGAAATGCACTGGTATTTGCTGCAAACAGGGAAGGATCCCACATTACTGCACCAGCGGTTACTAAAGCTAATATAAGGATAAGGGCCCTTATCGGGCCCTTTCCTAATAGCTGATAGGATTTATCCATCAGCATACTATTTACTCACCATCTTTAGCTGTTTTAGCTTCTTTTGCACTTTCAGAGTGCTCAAGGGCTAATGCTGCAATCACTGCAAAACTACAAGCTAACAGAGTGCCGAGGATCCAGGCGAAATACCACATATGTTATGCTCCTTAATACAGTGAATGCTTGTTGCTTTCGATGAAGTTTTTGTCCAAACGACCAAACATTTTGTAGTAACACCACGCGGTGTAGCACAGGATGATTGGAACAAAAATGATAGCAACAACAGTCATAACTTGCAGAGTGAACAGGCTAGATGTCGCATCCCACATGGTCAAACTTGCATTTGGCATGATGCTTGAAGGCATGACGAATGGGAACATTGCAACACCACATGTCAAGATAATGCACGCGATAGTCAATGAGGAGAACAGGAACGCCCAACCATTTTTATCTGCTTTAGTTGCAATCATCGTTAACAGTGGTAATGCCAGACCCAGGCCAGGTAAAGCCCACAGGATTGGATACGTATTAAAGTTAGTTAACCATGCACCAGAAACAACTTCTACAGTTTTGTTCAGTGGGTTAGACGGGCTTAATGTATCAATCGTTGAAGTCACAACATAACCATCGATACCCATCACTAACCATACGCCAGCACCAGCAAAAGCAGCTAAAGTGATAAACGCACAGATGTAAGTTGCTTTACGGGTACGTAAGTGCAGTTCGCCCGTTGTACGCATTTGCAGATAAGTTGCACCTTGGGTAACAATCATCATTAAACCGACAACACCAGCTAACAGACCGTATGGGTTCAGCAGACCAAACAGGTTACCTGTATAAGTCAGATACTGTTGGTTATCGATTTGCAGTGGAACACCCAGTAACAGGTTACCAAACGCAACACCGATAACTAACGGAGGCACGAAACCACCGATGAACAGACCCCAGTCCCACATGCTACGCCATTTTGGGTTCTCCAGTTTAGAACGGTAGTCGAAACCAACCGGACGGAAGAACAATGCAGCTAATACCAAAATCATAGCGACATAGAAGCCAGAGAATGAAGCAGCATAAACCTGAGGCCATGCAGCAAACATTGCACCACCCGCTGTGATTAACCAAACTTGGTTACCATCCCAGTGCGGTGCGACTGAGTTAATCATAACGCGGCGTTCAGTATCTGTTTTACCTAAGATAGGTAATAAGAAGCCTACGCCCATGTCAAAGCCATCCGTGACGGCAAATCCAATCAGCAGTACGCCGATAAGGATCCACCACACAAATCGAAGAACTTCATAATCAAACATAAGTGGACTCCTGTTTACTGAACGTCGTGTGCTGAACTATTTTTCTGTTCAAAATGGTAACGACCGGTTTTCAGGCTGCTAGGCCCTTTGCGAGCGAATTTGAACATTAAGAACATTTCGGCAATCAAGAACAGTGTATACAGACCACAGATCAGAGCCATAGAGAAGATCAGGTCTTGTGGGGTTAAGTTAGAGTGTGCGACCGAAACCGGTAACACTTCACCAATTGCCCACGGTTGACGACCATACTCCGCCACGAACCAGCCTGATTCAATAGCAATCCATGGTAATGGAATACCAAACAGAGCCAGACGAAGCAGCAGTTTGCTCTTACCAATACGGTTACGAACAACTGACAGGAATGACCAACCGATGATTAACAGTAACGCGAAGCCGACTGCAACCATGATACGGAATGCCCAGAACAGTGGTGCAACATTAGGAATACTGTCTTTAACCGCTTTCTGAATTTGTTCTTCTGTCGCATCAACAACGTTTGGTGTGTATTGTTTTAACAGAAGGCCATAGCCAAGGTCTTTTTTACTTGCTTCGAACGCAGCACGCAGTTCTGGGCTCTTATCACCAGCTAACAGCTGTTGTAATTGACCATAAGAAACCATACCGTTACGGATACGGACTTCGTGTTGCTTCATCAGATCTTTCAGACCTAATACTGGCGTGTCGATAGAACGCGTTGCAATAATACCCATCGCCCATGGAATTGAGATAGAGAATGTATTCTCTTGTTTCTCATTGCTTGGGAATGCGATTAGGTTAAATGCAGCTGGAGGCGCATGGGTTTCCCACTCTGCTTCAACAGCGGCCAGCTTCGTTTTCTGCACGTCACCCATTTCGTAACCTGATTCATCACCAAGAACGATAACAGAAAGAACGGCAGCCATACCAAAGCTTGCAGCAATTGCAAAAGAGCGCTTAGCGAATGCCAAGTCACGACCTTTAAGCATATAGTAAGAGCTGATACCCAGAATGAACATGGCACCAGTACAATAACCAGCAGCAACTGTGTGAACGAATTTAACTTGCGCAACTGGGTTCAGGACTAGCTCAGAGAAGCTAACCATTTCCATACGCATTGTTTCGTAGTTGAAGTCTGCAGCGATAGGGTTTTGCATCCAACCGTTCGCAACCAGAATCCACAGCGCAGAGAAGTTAGAACCTAAAGCAACTAACCAAGTCACCGCAAGGTGCTGAGTTTTGCTTAAACGATCCCAACCGAAGAAGAATAAACCAACAAAGGTAGATTCTAAGAAGAATGCCATCAGACCTTCGATTGCCAGAGGCGCACCGAAGATATCTCCAACATAGTGGGCGTAGTATGACCAGTTAGTCCCGAATTGGAACTCCATAGTCAGACCAGTCGCAACACCCAGAGCGAAGTTAATACCAAATAACTTGCCCCAGAACTTAGTCATATCTTTATAAATTTGTTTACCAGACAGCACATATACCGTCTCCATAATCGCAAGCAAAAACGCCATACCGAGCGTTAATGGAACGAACAGGAAGTGATACATCGCAGTTAAGGCAAACTGTAATCGTGACAGTTCGACAATATCAAACATCTTGACTCCTTGCTCCTAGCAGGAAGACACCGACTTGCGGCAACCCAGCTTCCAGTGTTAAACAGGAAAGCCTCTTAACTACCAGCAAAAAATGCCTCAAAACAACAAATAATTAACAAAAGTAAAAGAAAAAACCTACCATAATAATAGTACGCCTATCTTCACATACAATAAACTTCTTTTACGTGATTCAGATTTGAATTCTGAAGTTATATCAATAATTATACCCTTTAATAGAAAAATGAGTATTTGATCGAGCACCAATTTAAGCAATTTGGGCAAATAAAGCTAGTGGTAATAAATTGATTTACGTCAATTTTTTCTCACTTGTTAATTGTTTTCGACCCGATTCAAATAATAGTTAGCCAGTTGTTAACTATCTGTTATTTTAATTGATATAGGTTTTTTTACTTTTTTAATAAGATTAAAACAAAATGATAACTTTTGTTTTTCTCAATCTAAAAAAGAATGTTTATTTATAATAGCAGCCCATTTCTAAATTATTACTTTATTTATTAATAAAGATAATTATCGTAGAAAAAGCCCTATATTCAGTTAATCAAAATAATTTCAAAATAAAAAATTGATCTAATATCAAATTAGGCTATTTCCCATTTTGTGCTATTTCATATTCAATAATAAACTTACTCAAAACTTACTATTTATGCTGATTTATTTTGGTATTACTCATTAAAAATCCTACCTTTTAAGCTTTTAGTAGGAATTACATGAAATAAGTACAATCATTAGCCATAAAAAAACCCGTGCTTCCTAGAAAGCACGGGCTTCGTCTCTTACGTTATACGAGCTATAAGCTCATATTGCGCTTATTTGTTTAGCATAGACTTCACTGCATCGCCGATATCAGCCAAGCTACGTACAGTTTTCACGCCAGCTGCTTCTAAAGCAGCAAATTTCTCGTCGGCAGTACCTTTACCACCAGCGATAATTGCACCAGCATGTCCCATACGCTTACCTTTAGGTGCAGTCACACCCGCGATATAGCCAACAACAGGCTTAGTAACGTGCTCTTTGATGTATGCAGCCGCTTCTTCTTCCGCGTTACCACCGATTTCACCGATCATCACGATCGCTTCAGTTTGTGGGTCTTCTTGGAATAATTTCAGGATATCGATAAAGTTTGAACCAGGAATTGGGTCACCACCGATACCAACACAAGTAGATTGGCCTAAACCTGCATCCGTTGTTTGTTTTACCGCTTCATAAGTCAGTGTACCTGAACGTGAAACAATACCAACTTTACCTGGCATATGAATGTGGCCAGGTTGGATACCGATTTTGCACTCGCCCGGAGTGATAACACCTGGGCAGTTAGGGCCAATCATACGAACGCCAGCTTCATCTAATTTCACTTTAACAGTCAGCATATCCAGTGTTGGGATACCTTCTGTGATAGTGATGATCAGTTTGATACCTGCATCAATCGCTTCAAGGATAGAATCCTTACAAAATGGTGCTGGTACGTAGATAACAGATGCCGTTGCACCCGTTGCTTCTACTGCTTCACGCACAGTGTTAAATACCGGTAAACCTAGGTGAGTTGTACCACCTTTACCTGGCGTTACACCGCCAACCATTTTTGTACCGTAAGCAATAGCTTGTTCGGAGTGGAAAGTACCTTGACCGCCAGTGAATCCTTGGCAAATTACTTTGGTGTTTTTATCGATTAAAATAGACATTATTTAGCCTCCGCCGCTGCTACTGCTTTCTTAGCTGCATCTGTCAGGCTGTTTGCAGCGATAATATTTAAGCCGCTGTCTGCCAGTTTTTTCGCACCTAACTCTGCATTGTTACCTTCTAAACGTACAACTACTGGTACATTCACGCCAACTTCTTCTACTGCACCAATGATGCCGTCTGCAATCAGGTCACAGCGAACGATACCACCAAAAATGTTTACGAATACAGCTTTAACGCTCTTATCCGAAAGAATGATTTTAAATGCTTCAGTTACGCGCTCTTTGGTTGCACCGCCACCAACGTCAAGGAAGTTAGCTGGCGCACCGCCGTGCAGTTTAACGATGTCCATGGTACCCATTGCAAGGCCCGCACCGTTAACCATACAACCGATGTTACCATCCAGAGCAACGTAGTTAAGTTCCCATTTAGCTGCTTGAGCTTCACGCGCATCTTCTTGAGATGGATCGTGCATTTCACGCATTTCAGCTTGACGATACAGAGCGTTGCTATCCACGCCTAATTTACCGTCTAAGCAAACTAAATCGCCTTCAGTATTGATAACTAATGGGTTAACTTCGATCAGCGCTAAATCGCGCTCTAAGAACATGGTCGCTAAGCCCATGAAGATTTTAGCGAATTGGCTAACTTGTTTGCCAGTTAAGCCTAATTTGAATGCCAGTTCACGACCTTGATATGGCATTGGGCCAGTCAGTGGATCGATAACTGCTTTGTGGATCAGATCTGGTGTTTCTTCAGCAACTTTTTCAATTTCAACGCCGCCTTCCGTTGAAGCCATGAATACAACACGACGTGTACCACGGTCAACGACTGCACCTAAATACAGTTCTTTAGCGATGTCAGTCGCGCTTTCAACCAAAATTTGGTTAACCGGCTGACCATTTGCATCAGTTTGGTAAGTAACCAGATTCTTACCTAACCATTTTTCAGCAAATTCACGGATGTCATTGATATCTTTTGTAACTTTTACGCCGCCAGCTTTACCACGTCCACCTGCGTGAACTTGGCATTTGATAACCCATGGACCATTACCGATTTTTTTCGCCGCAGCTACTGCTTCTTCTACTGATGAACAGGCATAACCAGTTGGTGCTGGTAAACCATAGCGTGTAAAAAGCTGTTTTGCCTGATACTCGTGTAAATTCATGATGTTCTATCCATAATTGAGTCTGGAGGAGCGTTTATCGCCCCTTGCAATTGTTACAGATTTAGCAGCCAGCGAACTGGCTGCATCGGTTACCTCAGACCGGACAGGTTGTCCCCCTGCCCTGTTATGTTTCTATACGTCTAGCAGTAAACGAGTTGGATCTTCCAACATATCTTTGATAGCCACTAAGAAGCCAACTGATTCACGACCATCGATTAAACGGTGGTCATAAGACAGCGCTAAATACATCATTGGAAGAATTTCTACCTTACCATTAACAGCCATTGGGCGGTCTTTGATGGCATGCATGCCTAAGATTGCGCTTTGTGGTGGGTTAATGATTGGAGTAGACATCAGAGAACCGAACACACCACCGTTAGTGATAGTGAAGTTACCGCCACTTAAATCTTCAACAGTTAATTTACCGTCGCGACCTTTGACAGCCAGCTCTTTAATATTTTTCTCAATATCAGCCATGCTCATTGCATCCACATCACGCAGAACTGGTGTTACCAGGCCACGCGGTGTTGACACCGCAATACTGATGTCGAAATAGTTATGGTAAACCACGTCAGAACCATCGATAGAAGCGTTCACTTCTGGATAGCGTTTCAGTGCTTCAACCGCCGCCTTAATGTAGAAAGACATAAAGCCTAAACGTACACCGTGACGTTTTTCGAATGCTTCACCGTACTGCGCACGCAGGTCTTTAATAGGCTGCATGTTGATTTCGTTGAAGGTTGTTAACATCGCCGTGCTGTTTTTCGCTTCCAACAGACGCTCTGCAATACGTTTACGCAGGCGAGTCATCGGAACACGTTTTTCACTACGGTGAGCTAATGGTGCTTGAGCTGCAGCTGGTGCTTGAGCCGCAGGTGCCGCTGCTGGTTTAGCTGCTAAATGTTTTTCAACATCTTCACGAGTCAGACGACCGCCAACACCAGTTCCCTTGATATCCGCAGGGTTCAGGTTGTGCTCAGCGACCAGACGACGAATCGCTGGGCTCAGTGCATCGTTGCTTTCTTCTTCTAAGCTCGCTGTTTGGCGTGCTGCTGGTGCAGGTGCTGCTTCTTTAACTTCAGCAGGAATACCGGTGCTATCGCCTAAACGAATGCGACCCAGTAACTGTTTAGATAAAACAGTTGCGCCTTCTTCTTCAATAATGGCTTCCAGAACACCTGCTTCACTTGCAGGAACTTCAAGAACAACTTTGTCTGTTTCGATCTCAACCAGAACTTCATCACGCTGAACACTGTCACCTGGTTTTTTATGCCATGTGGCAACCGCTGCATCAGCGACGGATTCAGGAAGATCGGGAACAAGAATTTCTACGCTACTCATTTTCTATCCTTTAATTATGCAATGTTCAAAGCGTCATTAACCAGGGCCGCTTGTTGTTCCTGGTGAACGGAGGTATAACCAACTGCTGGAGAAGAAGAAGCTGCTCGACCCGCATAGCGTAAAGTTGCGCCTGCTGGGATAGCTTCATGGAAATTGTGCTGGCTGCAATACCAAGCACCTTGGTTCAGTGGCTCTTCTTGGCACCAAACGAAATCTTTCACATGAGCATACTGAGCGAATACTTTTTGGATATCTTCACGTGGGAACGGATACAGCTGTTCAATACGCACGATAGCCACATCTTTTTGCTCTTTCTTACGACGTTGTTCTAATAAATCGTAATAAACTTTACCGGAACACATAACGACGCGTTTCACATCTTTCGGATTAATTTCGTCAATTTCACCGATAACTGGTTGGAATGAACCATTTGCCAGCTCATCCATGCTAGAAACTGCTAATGGATGACGTAACAGTGACTTAGGTGACATAACAATCAGAGGTCGACGCATATCGCGCAGTGCTTGACGGCGTAACATGTGATAAACCTGAGCTGGTGTTGATGGCACACACACTTGCATGTTTTGATCCGCACACAGTTGCAGGTAACGCTCTAAACGTGCAGATGAGTGCTCTGGGCCCTGACCTTCATAACCATGAGGCAGTAACATGACCAGACCACACATACGACCCCATTTTTGCTCACCTGAGCTAATGAATTGGTCGATAACAACTTGCGCACAGTTAGCAAAGTCACCGAACTGAGCTTCCCAAATAGTCAGTGCGCGCGGTTCAGTTGTCGCATAGCCATACTCAAATGCCAATACTGCGTTTTCAGTCAGAACAGAATCCCAAACGTTGAATACGCCTTGACCACTATGAACATTTTGCAGAGGCACGTACACAGAACCATTAGTTTGGTTGTGAACAACGGCATGACGGTGGAAGAACGTACCACGACCCGCATCTTCACCAGATAAACGGATTGGAATACCTTCATCGACTAACGTACCGTAAGCCAGAGTTTCTGCAGCACCCCAGTCGAGTAATTTTTCGCCTTTCGCCATTTCAGCGCGGTCAGAATAAATTTTCTCAACACGAGATTGCGCAACGATGCCTTCAGGGATCGTGCTCAGCTTAGTTGCTAACTCAGTTAAACGTTTAATATCGTAGTTAGATTTGTATTGCTCATTCCACTCATGGTTTAAGTACGGTTCCCATGTATAAGAATGCAGACCCATTTCACGATATTCTTCAACAACACAATCACCACGGTCTAATGCGTCACGATACAGGTTAACCATTTCAGTGACTTCATTCGCAGAAACCACGCCAGCTTCGATTAAACGGTCTGCGTAGATTTTACGTGGAGTTGGATGCTGTTTGATTTTTTGGTACATGATTGGCTGAGTTGCACTTGGCTCATCAGCTTCGTTATGACCATGACGGCGGTAACACACTAAGTCGATCATCACATCGCGCTTAAAGGTGTTACGGAAATCTAAGGCTAAGCGAGTCACGAATGCGACGGCTTCAGGGTCATCAGCATTAACGTGGAAAATAGGTGCCTGCACCATTTTCACGATATCAGTACAGTATTCTGTTGAACGTGTGTCTTTCGGGTTGGAGGTTGTGAAACCAACTTGGTTGTTGATAACGATACGCATGGTACCGCCAACTTCATAACCACGAGCCTGAGACATGTTCAGAGTTTCTTGTACAACACCTTGACCGGTTACTGCTGAGTCACCGTGAATGGTGATTGGCAGAACCATGTTGCTGCGACCTTCGTCCAGACGGTCACGGCGAGCACGTACAGAACCGATAACTACAGGGCTTACGATTTCTAAGTGTGATGGGTTAAATGCCAGTGCTAAGTGAACACGGGAACCCGCAGTTTCGAAATCAGAAGAGAAACCTTGGTGATATTTAACGTCACCAGCACTTGAATGGTCTTTATGCTTACCAGCAAATTCATCAAATAATTCAGCCGGTTTTTTACCCAGAATGTTGATCAGGACGTTTAGGCGGCCACGGTGCGCCATACCAAGCACCACTTCACGGGTGTCTTGTTTGCCTGCATGATGGATAAGATCCTTCAGCATAGGGATCAGTGCATCACCACCTTCTAAAGAGAAACGTTTTGCACCTGGGAATTTTGCACCAAGGTAACGCTCAAGACCTTCCGCTGCTGTTAATTCAGCTAAGAAGCGACGCTTTTCTTCTTTAGAGAATTGCTGCGCAACATTCACAGATTCTAAACGTTGTTGAATCCAACGTTTTTCTTCTGTGTTAGTAATGTGCATATATTCCGCACCAATGGAGCCGCAATAGATGCGTTTCAGGTGGTCATATAGCTCGCTGAGTTTCATGGTTTCTTTGCCAATTGCAAATGAACCCACGTTGAAAGTTTCGTCGAAATCTTCTTTGGTTAGGTTATGGAATGTAGGGTCCAGATCTGGAACGGCTTCGCGTTTCCAAAGTCCTAACGGGTCGAGATTTGCATTTTGATGTCCGCGGAAGCGGAAGGCATTGATAAGCTGCAAAACTTTAACTTGTTTTGCGTCGATCGTTGGATCGCTAACAGAGGTGTGGTAACGGGTAGAATCTTTTGCTAAGCGACGGAAGTATTCTCGTGCTTGCGAGTGTAATTGCTCACCGCTATTACCCGCTCCAGGTAGTTGCTGGAAGATTTCTCTCCATTCGACATCTACGGAATTAGGGTCAGTCAGATAATCTTCATAGAGCTGTTCTATATAAGACTGGTTCGCGCCTGCCAGAAAGCTTGAATCCAGCCAGTCCTTCATTACGCCGTTCTGCATTGTGATCCCTTAAGCTTTATAAGCTTTAGTTTTCGCCGTGGTTAACTAATCGCCGCATTTAAGCGACCTCGATAAAGGTTCTCTTGGACGTGCTTTTTGCATGTTCTCACTTTGGGAGTCCCTCTTATCAATTAAGGGTTTCCCTTTTAAGGAACCTTTAAAAACTGTCTACGGTTTTTAAAGGTTCCTTGCTTTCGCAAGTGTCTTCATCTGGTTTTGCAGTTGGCTTTTTACTTTCACTTTTTGACTTTTTACTTTACGTTTCAGTGATTCAATTTAAGACTTATACTTACTTTACGCTTATTTTTTACTTTAAGTACGTATTTTGTGCTATCCAAATTTAGCCTACGGCACCTAAGCGCCGCAGGCTGTATCGATTTAGGCGCTATGTTTCAATAACATAGACTTAATGTGACCGATAGCTTTCGTTGGATTTAGTCCTTTAGGGCATACATTGACACAATTCATGATGCTATGACAGCGGAAAACACTAAAAGCGTCGTTCAGATCATCTAATCGTGAATCTGTTTCAGTATCGCGACTATCAATTAAGAATCTATATGCAGCTAATAGACCTGCTGGACCGATAAATTTGTCCGGATTCCACCAGAAAGATGGGCATGAAGTTGAACAGCATGCACACAGAATACACTCGTAAAGACCATCAAGTTTTTCACGTTGTTCTGGTAGCTGTAAGTTTTCACGCGCCGGCGGATTCTTATTATCATTAAGAAGATACGGACGAATTTTTTCGTATTGAGTATAAAATTGTGTCATGTCGATGATCAGGTCACGAATCACTGGCAGACCTGGTAATGGACGGATCACAATTTTTTTACCACTACGGGTTAAAGCAGACAATGGCGTGATACAAGCCAGTCCGTTTTTACCGTTCATGTTCAGACCATCAGAACCACACACACCTTCACGGCAAGAACGACGAAATGAGAGTGTTGGATCTTGTTCTTTTAACTGAATTAACGCATCCAGCAGCATCATGTCACGCCCTTCTTTCACTTCAAGGGTGTAATCTTGCATGCGTGGCGCATTGTCTACATCAGGATTGTAGCGATAAATCGAAAATTCTAGTTTCATAGTTTATTTCTCCGCAACTGGATTAACACCACGCATTAATAGGTACGAATCTTCGGTGGGAAGGCTTCACGCAACTTAGGTTGCATGTTCACTTCACGACGAGTCATCGTTTCAGATTGCGGTAGATATAATGAGTGACATAACCAATTTGCATCATCACGATCTGGGAAGTCAAAGCGGCTGTGAGCACCACGGCTCTCTGTACGGAAGTTTGCAGCTTGTGCCGTTGCATAAGCAGTTTCCATCAGGTTATCCAGCTCTAAACATTCGATACGTTGGGTATTGAACTCAGTTGAAGTGTCATCCAGACGCGCATTTTTCAGACGTTCACGGATTTCTTTCAGCTCTTCTAAGCCCTTCGCCATTGCATCCCCTTCACGGAATACGGAGAAGTTGTTCTGCATACAAGATTGCAGTGCTTTACGGATATCAGTTGGATCTTCACCCGTACGCGCATTTTCCCAACGATTGAAACGAGCCATTGCTGCATCGATGTCTGATTCAGATGCATCACGCATTGGGCCTTGTTCCATGATGGATTCATTCAAGTGTAAACCAGCAGAACGACCAAATACCACGAGGTCAAGCAGGGAGTTACCGCCTAAACGGTTAGCGCCGTGTACAGATACACAAGCAATCTCACCCACAGCAAACAGACCCGGAATCACTTCGTCTTCGCCTTTTTCGTTATAGCGAATCGCTTGACCCGTCACTTTAGTTGGAATACCACCCATCATATAGTGACACGTTGGGATAACTGGGATTGGCTCTTTAACTGGGTCAACGTGGGCAAAGGTACGAGATAATTCAAGGATACCCGGTAAGCGAGATTCCAGAACGTCTTTTCCTAAGTGATCCAGTTTCAGTTTCGCGTGTGGACCCCATGGGCCATCACAACCACGACCTTCACGGATTTCAATCATGATTGAACGTGCAACAACGTCACGACCAGCAAGGTCTTTTGCGTTTGGTGCATAACGTTCCATGAAGCGCTCGCCATCTTTGTTCAGCAGATAACCGCCTTCACCACGACAGCCTTCTGTGACCAGAACACCTGCGCCAGCGATACCCGTTGGGTGGAACTGCCACATTTCCATATCTTGTAATGGAACACCAGCACGCACAGCCATACCCACACCGTCACCCGTATTGATGTGTGCGTTAGTGGTGGATTGGTAAATACGACCTGCACCACCCGTTGCTAAGATGGTTGCTTTCGCTTTGAAGTAAACCAGCTCGCCCGTTTCCATGCAGATTGCAGTACAGCCTACGATATCGCCATCTTGGTTTTTCACTAAATCCAGTGCATACCATTCAGAGAAAATCGTAGTGTGATTTTTTAAGTTTTGCTGATACAGAGTATGTAACAGCGCGTGACCAGTACGGTCCGCTGCAGCAGCAGTACGTGCCGCTTGCTCGCCACCGAAATTCTTAGACTGACCACCGAATGGACGTTGATAAATACGACCATCATCAAGACGAGAGAAAGGCAATCCCATATGTTCTAATTCAAGGATAGCTTCCGGCCCTGTTTTACACATGTACTCGATAGCGTCTTGGTCACCGATATAATCGGAACCTTTAACAGTATCGTACATATGCCATTCCCAGTTGTCAGGGTGTGTGTTACCGAGTGCAACAGTGATACCACCTTGCGCTGACACAGTATGAGAACGAGTTGGAAATACTTTAGATAACAAAGCACAAGATAGGCCTTGTTGAGAAATTTGTAGTGCTGCGCGCATACCTGCACCGCCCGCACCGATAACGATAGCGTCAAACTCTCTGATTGGCAGATTCATTTTATGCACCCCACACAACAATTGTTCCGTAAATTAAGTAAGCCAGCAAACCAACCACAATGGCCAGTTGCAGCACTAAGCGAATCGCCAGCGGCTTAACATAGTCAGTCAGTACTTGCCACATACCAATCCAGGCATGCACAAGAATCGAGAACAATGTGAGGATAGTGAATACTTTGGTCACAGAGGAGGCAAAGAAGCCACGCCATACTTCATAGGTAATATCATTAATTGCTACGAAGCCAACAATGTAGAGTACGTAGAGGACGATAACGATCGCCGAACCACGAATTAGCAGCCAGTCCTGGATACCAGTACGGCCTAAAGCTGATGCATTACTTACCATACTAAGATCCCCGCCAGAATTGCCAGAATTACAGTAATTACAAATGTAATTTTTGCGGATGAGTTGCCCGCAGCAAGGGTTTCATCAACACAACCGAAATCCATCAGCATATGACGAATACCACCACAAATGTGGTATGCCAGCGCTGTTAAGATCCCCCAAAGAATGAACTTAGCAAAAAAGCCAGTCATTATTTCAGACGCGTATTGAAAACCTTCTGGAGAGGAGAGAGAAGTCCCTAGCAACCAAAGCAGAATACCAACTGCGATGAGAGTAATGACGCCAGAGACACGGTGCAAGATCGACGATATTGCAGTAATCGGAAAGTGAATCGTCTGCAAATCAAGGTTGACAGGTCTTTGTTTTTTCACAATTTTGCCCACACAGCTCTTTATTATTTTCCATCCTCCGGACCTGGGGTGGAAATCAGACAGCGACAGGGGTACAAAATGCAACTTAACACAAACTTTAATCCATCATGTTTGAATAAAGTTGCATACTGATCACGCTGGGAACTCCTACTCAGGGTAATCCGGAGACCTGGCGCCAGTATAAAGTCTTCACATTGCTATTACAATTCCCACACAAAAGGTTTGGAGACATTTAGCCCGAACAGTGAGAAGGATCACGATTTAAACATTTTATATAAATGTGCTTATCTTATTTGACAATGATTCAACATTTATCTTACATATATGCCTGACAGATTTATCTGAATACGTTACGGATGACCCAAAGTCGTATAGTAATGTGAATGAGTATGCAAGTATAAACAAAAGTTATGAAAGTTGTTTCCCTTACCACAAATAATGATATTGTAGAGAAAACAACAAAAAAAGAACATAACGCCCTATACACTCGCAAACAACCTAACCACATTGTTATCGGTATTGATATTGGTTGCCGGATTTCAAGGTTTTATGTGATATCCCGCTGATTTTCTCAACACACCGATAGAACAATGCTCAAAGACGCAGTATAACGCTGAGTTCTGGGTTGTTGAGTGTGGATTATCAAGCGCTAAGGAGACCGTAAATGGCTGATAACAAAGCTAAGATAATGACTGGAAGTAAAGGTGATTTCGAACTAGACATCCTAAGCCCGACCATTGGCCAAGATGTTATCGATGTACGAGCTTTAGGTTCTAAAGGGTTCTTCACATACGACCCCGGTTTTACTTCTACCGCATCCTGTGAGTCAAAAATTACCTATATCGATGGTGATAAAGGCGTTCTACTCCACCGTGGTTTCCCAATTGATCAACTCGCCACTCAAGCCTCATACCTTGAAGTCTGTTATATCCTGTTATACGGCGAAGCACCAACCCAAGAACAGTACAATACATTTAAAAATACGGTGACTCGCCACACCATGATCCATGAGCAAATCACTCGCATGCTTAATGGTTTCCGTCGTGACTCTCACCCAATGGCAGTTCTGTGTGGGGTAACAGGTGCTCTAGCAGCGTTCTACCACGATGCATTAGACGTTAATAACCCTCGCCACCGTGAAATCACCGCTTACCGTCTGCTGTCCAAAATGCCGACCGTTGCAGCGATGTGTTATAAATACTCTATCGGACAACCTTTTGTTTATCCTCGTAATGATTTATCTTACGCGGGTAACTTCTTGCACATGATGTTCTCTACACCATGTGAAGAATATGTGGTTAATCCAGTACTTGAACGCGCAATGGACCGTATTTTGATCCTGCACGCTGACCACGAACAAAACGCATCAACCTCAACAGTCCGTACCGCAGGTTCTTCCGGCGCTAACCCATTTGCGTGTATTGCAGCAGGTATTGCATCTCTGTGGGGACCTGCTCATGGTGGTGCTAACGAAGCCTGCTTACGTATGCTTGAAGAGATTCAAACTGTTGAGCACATCCCAGCATTTATCGAACGTGCAAAAGATAAAAACGACTCTTTCCGCTTAATGGGCTTCGGTCACCGTGTTTATAAAAACCATGACCCACGCGCTACCGTTATGCGTGAAACTTGCCATGAAGTCCTGAACGAGCTGGGTCTAAATGATAGCCTGCTTGAAGTGGCCATGGAATTAGAACGTATCGCACTGAACGACCCGTACTTCATTGAGAAGAAACTGTACCCTAACGTTGACTTCTACTCAGGTATCATCCTGAAAGCAATGGGTATTCCATCTTCAATGTTTACCGTTATCTTCGCAATTGCACGTACCATTGGTTGGATTGCACATTGGAACGAAATGCACGATGAAGGTCTGAAAATTGCACGTCCTCGCCAACTGTACACTGGCTACGACAGACGTGAATTCAGCTCTGAGTTAGACAAAAAATAATTTAACTCACTCATCACTAAAGCCTCGAAGATTCGGGGCTTTTTAATTTCTAACATTCTATTTTTATTCTATTTTTTCAGTCTTGATTCACCGCTGTATTCTCGCGGTGTCATCCCGCTCATTTTGCGGAAAAAACTAATAAATGCGCTGTCACTGGCTAAACCTAACTCTTGAGTAATAAATCCGTAGGTTTTCTCCTGCGCTAACAGCTCTATCCCTTTGATAAATCGCCATTGTTGTCGCCACGCCTGATAACTCATTCCTGTCTCTTTTAGAAAAACTCGAGTAATGGTCTTCTCACTGGCACCAACCGTTTGAGCTAATTGGTTCAAAGGTGGAGGAAGTCGTTCTAGATCTAGAGACTTGAAACGTCTGTCATGAGGTAAAGACAGCAGAGTGGGCTCCGCTGTTGCACATTGTAATTCATCAATAAAAACAGGAAGTAACCTTGCTAGTCGCCCTTCTCGCCAGTCACTCTCGAAAGGCGCCACCGCGATACGTTCCAGCAACTCTCGAAGCAAAGGAGAGATACTTAAAATAGACACCTGACCAGATATTTGCTGCGCATATTCTTGACTTAGGTAAACAGACCGATACCCTACCGAAGCACGCATTTGTACTCGATGCTGTGTAAATGGTGGGATCCACGCAACTCTCCCTGGCGGTAGTAACGAAATCTCATTCTGTAAGCTAATGCGAATACAGCCTTGTTGTGTAAATAACAACTGCCCCATTTCATGAGTATGCGCTCCTGAATCATGTTGCCCCATTTGGGCTGCAATCCCCAATACGGGGGCATCATACCAGTGAGTTTGAAACTCATCCGTCTGTAATAACCACGCCATAAATGTCTCTTTTTTGATATTTATTGTCTTTATTATTGTAATAAGACAAATAAAAAGCCACTAAACTTTGCGCCATTCCACATACTTTGAAAATAAATAGGTAAATCAATATGGAACGCGTACTTTCATTATCTTTAGCAATAGCGCTAATGATGTTTCCGCAAATTGTCGAAACCATTTATAGTCCAGCGTTAACGGATATTGCGGCTGCATTTCAGGTGAATGCCGATCAAGCCTCTCAAACGCTGTCGCTCTATTTCTTTGCTTTCGCTTTTGGTGTCGTATTTTGGGGCAGAATGTGTGATGTGATTGGGCGTCGTCCCACTATTTTGCTTGGGTTATTTCTGTATGGAATAGCCTCTGTAAGCGCACTTTTTGTCTCACATTTCTATGGGTTGCTGTTACTACGTATGCTATCTGCGTTTGGTGCTGCAGTTGGCTCTATTGGCACACAAACCATGATGCGAGACAGTTTCCAAGGTCATAAGTTAGCCAAAGTTTTTTCGGTGATGGGCATCGCCTTAGCAATAAGCCCCGCCCTTGGGATGATTTTCGGTGCCAGCTTAGTTTGGTTAGGTAGTTACCAAGCCGTTTTTATGGGTTTAGCGTTGTTAGCTTCCATACTTTTGTTATGGTCATGTTATAAGCTTCCTGAGACCAAACCACAGAACGTGATCAAAACCCCATTTTTAACCACGTTTTTACACATGTTAGGGGATAAACGAATTCTCCAAAATGTGATGTTGATAGCATTTTTCAACATTAATTTATTCAGTTATTACCAGCTTGGCCCCTTTATTTTTGAACAATTAACGTTCAACCAACAACAATTTGGTCTGACTGGGATTCTGTTAGCGTTTGGTGTCGGTCTCGGTTCACTGATTAATCGCACATTATTGGCGAAAACGTGGTCACCAGAAAAGCTCGTTAAACTGGCAAGTGGGCTCTCTATTGTCAGTAGTGGTTTAGTTTATCTGCTGCAAAGTCATATTGGGTTTGTGCTACCAATTATGGGCATTGTGGTGGGCTATGGGATCGCAATTCCGAATATTTTGGCGCACGCTCTGGATCATTATCAAGACAGAAAAGGCACCGCCGGCGCAATTTTAGGTTTGTTTTACTATTTAGGATTAGCTCTCGGATTAATGGCCGCCGGCGAGGTTCAAAACCTAGGGTTAGTGCTAACCACGTCAAGCCTAATATTGCTCCTTACCGCACTAAAATACCGAACTTAAATCAAACTTAAATTTGATATTTAACGGAAAAAAAATCAAATTATCTTTATTGCATAGCTATTTTCTATTGCGCAGTTATTTCTATTGCATAGCTATTACATAGCAATTTTCTAAATAGTTCATGCTGTGGCAAGGCGGTGAACAAAGACAGCTTGGGGAGCATACATAAGTATGTGACCCAAGTGGCTGCGTGAAACCAACACAGCCACAGCATGAAATATGACGAAAATTTAAGCGGGGTTATCGATGTCGATAAAGGTAGCATTTACCTCATGATTATCATTCAACCACTCCGTCAACGCCTTAATCCCATAACGCTCTGTTGCGTGGTGCCCTGCACTGTAGAAATGGATCCCCATCTCTCTTGCAATATGAATGGTTTGCTCTGACACTTCCCCTGTCACAAACGCATCTACACCAAATTCTGCCGCTTGCATAATAAAGCCCTGGCCGCCGCCAGTACACCATGCAATTTGACGAATTTCTTCTTTGGCGTTATCACCACAATGCAATACTTTACGCCCTAAGCGATTTTCTAAACGCTCGGTTAATTCTGCGGGGGTAATGGGTTGGTCGAAAAAGCCAAATGGCATCAGTGGCTCAATGTTGCCATTGACTTGCACACCCATAATATGGGCCAGTTGCGCATTGTTACCTAATACTGGGTGAGCATCTAATGGTAGGTGATAACCGTACAGGTTAATGTCATTCGCCAGCAATGTTTTTAGGCGATTTCTTTTCATACCTTTGATAATGGCCGGTTCGTTTTTCCAAAAGTAGCCATGATGCACAATCACCGCATCGGCATTGAGTCTGACCGCTTCATCCAATAATGCTTGGCAAGCTGTCACGCCTGTCACGATTTTTTTAACATGAGGGCGACCCTCTACTTGTAATCCATTTGGGGCATAGTCTTGGATTTCACTGACTTTCAGCTCGTCGTTAATCAGTTCTTCTAACTTAAAATTATGCATAATCGTATCCTTTACCTACTGAATTCCTACTTATTCATATTCAATTAGCATAAACGTAAATGATATTTTTTTCTGCTGTATTTATTGGCAAACTCACACAAGCTAAGAACTCAGTCAAATTTGAAAGAGAGATAATTAAACAAAAAGGCTCCCCCACTGAGAGCCTTCTTGAGTTTACAAAATTGCGACTATTATTAGTCTTTCTTCGATTTATTCGCAAAGAAAATATCAGATTGAATGTCTTCAGTTCGAATAGTGAAAAGTTGGTTAGTTAAATCCTCAGTGAGCTTCTCAGCACTAGCCATCACATCCAGATTAAACTTGTTAAGCATTTTATTGGCAGCGGCTTTATCTGTTTTCGCCATTTTTAAGTAATTCACTTCCATGGCTTTTTGCTCTAACGCCGTTTTTGCTTCCCACTCTTGGTAGGCTTTTTTCACAATAGGCGCCAGTTTAGGGTAGTCCGTCATCACTAATGTTTGTAATTTACGGTATTTCCAATAAATAGAATCGCTGTCTGCCTTGTCTGTCCCAATACCATAATGTTTTGGATAAGCCTCTAACCCACTATAGAAAGGAACAAACGCGGTCAAATCCGCCATTCCTAGACCAACATATGTCACTTCACCAATTTCTTGCGGTAACTCTGGACGTACTTGCATCACATGCGCTTCATAAGTTCTAAACACACTGATTGGTCGCCATGGCTCTTTTCCGTTTAAGCCATTGGTATACGGGTCATGTTCCGTGCCTTCAAAGTGATTACGTAGCATGGCTTTCGCTTCTTCAACAGAAACTTTTTTCTCTGGTGTTAAGAAAGGAGCAAAATTTCTACCATCTGCAATATCTTGTTTTAACGATGGATTAAACTGCTGCTGAATGATCCAAACTCGTGGATCGTTATAATCACGATCACGCTCATCATCACGCGTATAGGCTTTAGAAAAATTGAATGCGCCATCTTTAGCAGGATTGTATAAACCCTTTTCTACTGCAAATTCAACGAGATTTTTAGAGCCTAGCATATCGGGATTATTCACCTCAAACGCTTGTAAACGCCCCTGATTACCCGTTGCAAAGTATTTATCTTTTGCAATTTTTTGAGCCATCCATTGATGACCCGTTCCCGTTTCTAAATACCACAGTTCATTTTTATCGACGACAGCAACACCAAAGCCTTCACCAGCACCTTGGGCTTCAATAATATTACCTAAAATCTCCACCGCTTCACGGGCTGTTTTTGCGCGGGAAAGAAGTACATCTGGAATATCATCTTCGGTAATTCCAGTTTCTTCAACATAGGGATCGAACGCTAATGCTTTAGGAGAAGCAAATATAGATTCAGTACCACTGACTCCTACACCTAATTCATTAAATCCTGTCGCACCATGTAATTGTGTTTTCCAATTTGGCACAGTTGTATATCGCAATGAATTTTTTGGTAATGGGTAGGTAAAATTATTAGCACCATTATGTTCTTTTGTACTGTATATTCCGGATTGATTTTTCTTTGCTGGATGTATGACAAAATGCTGAGCTTTTAATGCGCTGCTATCAGCGCTTCTCGCGATAATTAACGAGCCATCATTCGTGGCTTCACTACCCGCAAGCAGAGTGGTACAAGCCAATCCCGATGATATTAATGCGATATTAATTGACAATGCGATAACACATTTTTTAAATAGAATCATGATATTCCTCATTTGCTATTTATAATTAAATATCTTTTGAATTTTAATAAAATAAAATCTAATTTTATTGGGAATGGATATTAGCAATGAGATAAAGATAATTACCGTGATTCACTTCTCAGTGTCAAACAAGTTAATTTATTTAAATTTCAAATTAAATAACATGACTTTAATTTAAATAACATTGAAGTATAGGAATTAATTATTATGATTTTTATATAAAAAAATCCCCACAATTAAATTATTGCAGGGATATCTTTTTAGTGAATTGAATCACTGATTAACGATGGCTTTCCATCGTCACTTCTGAGCTAGCCAACCACACAGGCTTGTCGCTCGTTTTAGCCCAGACTTTATGCAGGTAGCTATAAAATCTTGCTCTTTTTGGGTAAAAAACCATAACCGGAAACGCAATAATGCCAGCTGTTACAGCAGCAGTGCGGCGTAAAAGTACCTGATTACGGGAATATTCTTGATATGTGGACATCGATATCCTCCTTCAGTAGCCACTTAATTTTGCCGATTCCAGTTTTGCTCTTTACTTCTATTTAACTTAATTCACGTTTAACTCAATTCGCATTGAGCGTAAATCACCAAAGAGGCACTAAAATCGAACACCAAAGTTAATCTTCATTAACGGAATCTATAATAACGCAATTTGTGTAATTAAACTACTCATCTGACCACTTAAATATAAAATAAATTAACTTTTTGACTCAGTTTCGTTGTTTTATTACGAAATGTAGCAAGATACCGTACAAAACAAACAAATAAATCACATTCCATTAACAAACTATACTTAGATAATCTCTTCATCATCACGAAGCGATTTTAATTGGGCATTTTTATACTATTTTTACACCCCACCTGGTTTTTTTATCAGCTTCTTTACAAGCAAATGCCTAACCTAGCGCAATGGAAATAATAAGGAGATAACAATGTCACTACTTTCCATTTCTGGGGCAGTTCTTGTTGTTGTACTGCTGGTTTATCTGATTTATGCCCTGCTCAACGCGGAGAATTTCTGATATGGCCACCTATGCGTTTTTATTGATCGCCAGTTTTTTACTGGTTCTTATGCTGTTAGCAAAACCACTCGGCAACTTTATTGCTTATCTGATTGATGGTGATATGCCGCGTGCTATTGCCAAAAGTGAATCGGTATTCTGGCGATTAAGCGGAATCAAACAAGTGGGGCGCGATCTCCCTGAGATGAATTACTGGCAATATGCCATCGCCATTTTGCTATTTAACCTACTGGGTTTTGGATTACTATTCGTTATTTTAATGTGCCAAGGCTCATTACCTCTCAATCCTCAGCATTATCCTGGAATGAGCTGGGACTTAGCTTTCAATACAGCAATTAGTTTTGTGGCCAATACTAACTGGCAATCTTATAGCGGGGAAAATACCCTAAGCTATCTGAGCCAAATGGTCGGGTTAACCGTACAAAACTTCCTTTCGGCAGCCACAGGGATCGCCGTCGTGTTTGCACTTATTCGTGCATTTTCACGCCACGGCAGCAAAACTATTGGTAATGCTTGGGTTGATTTAGCGCGTATCACGCTGTATCTCCTGCTGCCATTATCCATTATTTTTGCTTTATTCTTTGTCAGCCAAGGGGTTATTCAAAACTTCTCCCCTTATGTTTTGAGTAACAACCTTGATAGTGCGCCACAACTGTTACCAATGGGGCCTGTTGCGTCCCAAGAAGCCATCAAATTATTGGGAACTAACGGTGGCGGATTCTTTGGGGCTAACTCATCTCACCCATTTGAAAACCCAACGGCATTAAGCAACTTTGTTCAAATGCTGGCTATCTTCCTTATTCCAACGGCACTTTGCTTTGCTTTTGGTCGTACCGTTTGTGATAACAAGCAAGGTCACGCCCTGTTATGGGCAATGGCGATTATTTTCGTGATTGCCGCCGTCGTTGTGATCCATGAAGAATATGTCGGCAACCCATTCTTAGGCGAGTTGCACGCAAGCAGCACCGCTAACCTTGAAGGAAAAGAGAACCGCTTTGGTACATTAGGATCTGCGCTGTATGCCGTTGTCACTACCGCGGCATCTTGTGGTGCAGTCAACTCAATGCACGATTCTTACACTGCATTAGGTGGCATGGTCCCTATGTGGCTAATGCAAATAGGTGAAGTGGTCTTTGGGGGCGTCGGTTCAGGTTTATACGGTATGTTGCTGTTTGTTTTACTTGCCGTATTCTTAGCGGGATTGATGATTGGTCGTACCCCTGAATACCTCGGTAAAAAAATCGAAGTACGTGAAATGAAAATGGTGGCACTGGCCATCCTTGTCACGCCAACTTTAGTGCTACTCGGTACCACTATTTCACTGATGACCGAAGCAGGACGCGCCGGCATTCTTAACCCGGGTGCTCACGGATTTAGCGAAGTGCTATATGCCTTCTCATCCGCCGCTAATAACAACGGCAGCGCCTTTGCAGGATTAAGCGCGAACACGCCGTATTACAACGTGATGCTGGCATTAGCTATGTTCCTTGGGCGTTTCGGTGTGATTTTCCCAGTATTAGCGATTGCAGGCTCTATGGCAGTAAAAAAACCACAAGCCGCCAGCCTTGCAACATTGCCGACACACGGTCCACTGTTTATCGGTTTATTAATCATGACTGTTCTTCTCATTGGTGCACTGACTTTTGTCCCTGCGCTTGCGTTAGGGCCAATCGCAGAACATCTGCAAATTTGGTTAGCGGCATAATGAGGGTGAAAAAATGAAAAATCAAAAAACACAATTATTTGATAGCAAACTGGTTCGCCAATCGACAATTGATGCCATTAAAAAACTGACACCACAAGCACAATGGCGTAACCCAGTTATGTTCGTGGTTTACATCGGCAGTATTATTACCACTTTATTATGGATAGCGATGGTCGCTGGCTACAGTGAAGGCAACGCTTGGTTTAGTGGCATGGTCACTTTATGGCTATGGTTTACTGTGCTATTTGCCAACTTTGCAGAAGCTTTAGCGGAAGGTCGTAGTAAAGCGCAAGCTCAGAGTTTAAAAGGCGTAAAACAGCAAAGCCGAGCAACCAAGCTGGCGACTGCCTCTCTCGATGCACCGCAAGAAATGGTCAGTTCAGACCAACTGCGTAAAGGCGATATCGTCCTGATCCGCGCAGGGGAAACCATCCCTTGTGATGGGGAAGTGATTGAAGGTGGCGCCTCCGTAGATGAAAGTGCCATTACAGGTGAATCCGCGCCTGTGATCCGCGAATCCGGTGGAGACTTTTCATCGGTCACGGGGGGAACTCGCGTACTCTCTGACTGGCTGATTGTCGAATGTACGGTTAACCCGGGTGAAACATTCTTAGACCGTATGATCTCCATGGTGGAAGGCGCACAACGTCGCAAAACACCCAATGAAATCGCGCTCACTATCTTATTAACCGCCCTGACCATTATCTTTGTTTTAGTCTGTGCAACGTTATATCCATTCACCTTGTTTGCTACTGAATACGCGGGTGCAGGTGGGGCAGTCTCTATCATTGTGTTGATTGCGTTACTTATCTGTCTGATCCCAACCACCATTGGCGGGCTACTATCTTCCATTGGGGTTGCCGGAATGAGCCGTATGCTGGGTGCCAACGTGATTGCCACCAGCGGGCGCGCCGTGGAAGCAGCGGGAGACGTTGATGTCCTGTTACTGGACAAAACGGGTACCATTACCCTCGGAAACCGTCAAGCCTCTGAGTTTTTACCGTTAAGTGGTGTCTCCGAGCAACAATTAGCGGACGCCGCTCAACTCTCCTCTCTGGCGGATGAAACCCCTGAAGGGCGCAGTATTGTGGTGCTGGCAAAACAGAAATTCAATTTACGCGAACGCGATATCCACGCCATGAACGCCACCTTTGTGCCCTTCTCCGCCATGACTCGCATGAGCGGTGTCAACGTCGGCGAACGCATGATCCGTAAAGGTTCTGCCGACGCTATTCGCCGTTATGTTGAAGCTAACCACGGCAAATTTCCTATCGAAGCCGACAAACTTGTTGAACAAGTGGCGCAGACAGGGGGAACACCGTTAGTGGTGGTTGATAGCCAAACGGTGCTCGGCGTCGTGGCGCTCAAAGACATCGTCAAAGGCGGCATGAAAGAGCGTTTTGCACAAATGCGTGCGATGGGGATCAAAACCGTGATGATCACGGGAGATAATCACCTGACCGCAGCAGCAATCGCCGCAGAAGCAGGCGTGGATGATTTCTTAGCTGAAGCCACCCCTGAAGCAAAACTTGCGTTAATCCGACAATATCAATCGGAAGGCCGCTTAGTGGCCATGACCGGAGACGGTACCAACGATGCCCCTGCATTAGCGCAAGCGGATGTGGCAGTTGCCATGAACTCGGGTACGCAAGCGGCGAAAGAAGCCGGTAACATGGTGGATTTAGATTCCAACCCAACCAAGCTGATTGAAGTCGTGCATATCGGTAAACAGATGCTGATGACTCGCGGTTCATTGACCACATTCAGTATTGCCAACGATATCGCCAAATACTTCGCGATTATTCCAGCCTGTTTTGCGGTCACATGGCCACAACTCAATGCCTTGAATATTATGCATTTGCACTCACCAGCTTCGGCATTGCTGTCGGCGGTTATTTTTAATGCCTTGATTATAGTGTTCTTAATTCCACTGGCATTAAAAGGGGTGAATTATCGCCCAATGAGTTCTCAATCACTTTTACAGCGTAACTTGAGCCTGTATGGGTTAGGTGGCTTGATTGTCCCATTTGTGGGGATCAAACTTATCGATATGTTCATCAGCTTGTTTGGTATTTAAGGAGCCTATTATGAGCATGTTTCGTTCTTCATTAATGATTTTAGTTCTGTTAACGCTGGTGACTGGGATTGCTTATCCGCTACTCGTGACGGGGCTTGCGAATGTTATTTTTCCCACTCAATCGATGGGCTCGCTGATCTTGCAAGATAATCGCGTTATCGGGTCATCACTGATTGGGCAGTCTTACCAAAATGACAATTATTTTTACGGTCGCCCGTCTGTGACAGCTGAAATGCCTTATAACGCACTGGCCTCTGGTGGCAGCAACTTAGCCATCAGCAACCCACTGTTAACCAAGGAATTGACTGAGCGCTCAGTCGCATTGAAACAGCATGAACCCGATGGTGGTGATATTCTGCCTGTGGATTTACTGACTGCCTCTTCCAGCGGGCTAGATCCACATATTTCCGTTGCCGCTGCGTTATATCAAGCGCCACGTATTGCCAAAAACAGACAGTTATCGATAGACAAGGTAAAATCGTTGATCACTGATAATACGCAATCTCCTCTGTTTCGATTTTTAGGAGAGCCGGTCGTCAACGTATTAGAGTTAAACCTTGCCCTTGATACCTATCAACGGGAAGCTAACAGTCAAAATCACTGAGGTCAGTTATGAATAATCAGGAGCCTATCCGCCCAAACCCAGATGACCTGTTGGTAAAGGCAAACGAAAGTGGACGTGGCAAACTTAAGATTTTCTTCGGTGCTTGCGCCGGTGTCGGGAAAACTTATGCCATGTTGCAAGAAGCGCAACGCCTTCGAGCACAAGGGTTAGACGTGCTGATTGGCGTGGTCGAAACTCATGAACGAGAAGAAACCGCCGCACTGCTGGATGGGCTCCCGCAACTTCCTCCGTTAAAAATCAGCCATCGAGGGCGTCGCCTGCACGCCTTCGATATTGATGCAGCATTGGCAAGGCATCCTGCCATTATCTTAATGGATGAACTTGCCTTCAGTAATCCAAACGGCAGCCGCCACCCTAAACGCTGGCAAGATGTCGAAGAATTACTGGATGCGGGCATTGACGTTCTCACCACCGTTAACGTTCAACATATTGAAAGCTTAAATGACATTGTCGGCAGCATCACCGGTATCCGCGTGCGCGAAACGGTGCCTGACCATATTTTTGATGCCGCCAATGAAGTGGTTTTAGTGGATTTACCCCCAGATGATCTGCGCCAACGTTTAAAAGAAGGCAAAGTGTATATTCCGGGACAAGCTGAACGTGCTATTGAGCATTTTTTCCGTAAAGGAAACTTAATTGCTTTACGGGAATTAGCCCTACGCCGCACAGCTGATCGCGTTGATGACCAAATGCGTGAGTTTCGTGATGGTAAAGGTGAAGCCCCCGTTTGGCATACCCGCGACGGATTACTTTTATGCATCGGGCATAATACAGGCAATGAAAAACTGGTTCGCGCCGCCGCTCGCCTTGCCGCTAAGTTCGGCAGTGTTTGGCATGCGGTGTATGTAGAAACCCCAACCTTACACCAACTTCCTGAAACTCAGCGCCGAGCTATTTTAAAAGCCTTAAGGCTAGCGCAAGATTTAGGCGCAGAAACCACCACCCTTTCTGATCCTAATGAAGAAAAAGCCATTTTGCGTTACGCACGAGAGCATAACCTCGGTAAAATTTTGATCGGCCGACGGGATAAACATCGCAAATGGTATAAATTCAATTTACACCAAGGTTTTGCGGATAGGCTAGGTAAACTCGGGCCTGATTTAGATTTGATCATTGTCGCCCTTGAAGAAAAAAGCGATTGGGATAAAGAGCCAGAAAGAAAGCCGTTTACCGAAAAATGGCGCTCTGATGTCAATGGCTATTTAATGGCGATCGCCATGTGTGCAGCTATCACCCTATTTTCTCGAACCTTCTTATTGGCGCTGGATAAAGCCAACTTAGTCACCCTCTATTTATTGGGTGTGGTATTAGTCGCGTTATTTTACGGTCGCCGCCCTTCCGTTTTCGCCGCATTAGTCAACGTGATTAGTTTTGACTTATTCTTTGTTCAGCCTCATTTCTCTTTGGCTATCATGGATATGCAGTATCTGGTGACTTTTACCGTAATGCTGATTGTGGGGGTGGTTGTCGGGAACTTGACCGCAGGTATGCGCTATCAGGCAAGAATTGCCCGTTATCGAGAACAACGCACGCGCCATTTATATGAAATGACCAAAGAACTAGGTCAAGCCCTCAGCACGGAAGATATCGGTAAAACTGGCTACCACTTTTTAAACAACGCCTTTCAGGCAAAAACCTGTTTGCTACTCCCCGATGAAAACAACCAACTGACGCCATTACAGTGCGAAGGTTATAGCCAGTTGCAAATCGACAAAGCGATCGCAAAATGGAGCTTCGATAAGCGCCAGCCTGCAGGTGCAGGGACGGACACACTTCCCAGCGTGCCGTACCAATTACAGCCCATCACAACGGCGGATGAAACCCTTGCCGTGCTCGCCATTGAGCCGCGTAATATTCGCCAATTATTGATCCCCGAACAGCAGCGTATGTTGCAAACCTTTACCGGATTAATCGCCAGTAGCCTTTCCCGCCTGCAACTGACCAAACAAGCAGAGAGAGCCAAGCTGGATGTTGAACGGGAGCAATTACGAAATTCATTGCTGGCAGCCTTATCCCATGATCTCAAAACGCCACTGACTGTTTTATTTGGTCAAAGTGAAATTTTGATGTTGGAGTTATCAGCCGAAAATTCACCACTCACCGCACAAGTCAGCCAGATGCGCCAACAGGTGTTAAGCACTTCGCGATTAGTGAATAATTTATTGGATATGGCTCGCTTACAATCTGGGAGGATCCACCCAAATTTGGAATGGGAATCTCTGCAAGAAATTACGAGCAGCGCAGTTCGCATCTTGGACTACACTTTAGATAGTCACCCACTTGATATTGATATTCCAGCCGATTTACTCTTGTATTGTGACGGCAATTTGATTGAGCGCGTCATCATTAACTTGCTCGAAAATGCCATAAAATACAGTGATAGCGACACCCCAATTGGTATTCGTGCGTCTATCGAATCACAAAAAGCCCATATCGAAGTGTGGGATGCCAGCAATGCCATTCCCGACGGGCAAGAAAAAACCATTTTCGATAAATTTTCCCGCGCACAAAAAGAATCAGCAATTCCGGGAGTTGGCTTAGGTTTAGCTATCTGTCGTGCTATTATCCATCTCCATGAAGGGGAAATTTGGGCTGAAAATAATGAAAAAGGTGGCGCCAGCTTCCATTTTATTTTGCCATTAAAGCCGTTACCCGAGATTGAAAACGAAAGCGAAAACGAAATTTAGGAGCACTTAGCAGACTGTGAGTTCCCATCAAATCCTGATCATTGAAGATGAAAAAGAGATCCGCCGCTTTGTTCGATTAGCGTTGGAGGGTGAAGGCTGGAAAATTTTTGAAGCTGAAAATTACCAACGAGGACTCATAGAAGCTGGTACTCGTCAGCCTGATTTGGTGATTTTAGATCTTGGATTACCCGACGGTGATGGATTGGATTTGATCCGTGATTTACGCCAATGGAGCAGTATTCCGTTGATCGTACTTTCTGCTCGTGAAGAAGAGTCCCAAAAAGTGGCCGCTCTTGATGCGGGTGCCGATGATTATTTAACGAAACCTTTTGGTATCAGTGAATTACTCGCCCGTGTCCGAGTCGCTTTGCGTCGCTTTGGTAAAGCCGGTCAAGAAAGCCCGACTTTTCAATTTGGCGATGTCACGGTGGATTTCATCAACCGTATCGTGACTAAAGGCAGCGAAGAGCTGCATCTCACCCCCATTGAGTTTCGGTTACTTAGCGAACTCGTCGCCAATAGCGGAAAAGTGCTCACTCAGCGCCATTTGTTGCTACAAGTCTGGGGGCCAAGTTACGTCGAACATAATCATTATCTACGTATTTATATGGGGCATTTACGCCAGAAGTTGGAAAATGACCCTGCTCGCCCCGAACATCTTTTAACTGAAACCGGTATTGGCTACCGTTTTATGCCTTAATTTATGCCTTAAAACCTAAGTTTGTCTTAAAACATGATTCTCAGACTATTACTGATAGTTTATTCATCTCGGCTGCCTATAATCTCTCCAATCTTAACTTATCGGAGCGTTTCCTGTGCAATCGTTACTGACTCAAGCTTCTCGCCGTTTTGCTTCAATCTTAGTGATTTTTTTAACTATTTTCGTCACCACCAAAGCCCTTGCGCTAAGCCCAGAAGAGAAAACGCGGACTGAAGCGTTGTTAACGGAATTGGGCAAACAGCAGAATTTAACGTTCACGCGTAATGGTTCCGGTCATTCCGCACCAGAAGCTGAATCCCATTTGCGTTTAAAGCTAGGTAAAACCGAAAAGCGCTTACAGACAACAGAGCAGTTTATTGACAATGTGGCATCCAAATCCTCTATCACCGGAGAAGAGTATCAAGTCACCGATGCCCAAGGTAAAGTCACCAGCGCCAATCAGTATCTGCATGATTTACTGAAAAATAACGTTGATAAAGCAGCCAAATAACCCATTTTATCCCCCCCGATTAATGAAGCGCCCCAATAGCTAGTGGGCACTTCATTATGTTGAGCTCTTTTCGTTACACTCCTTACTCCTCGAAAAATGAAAATACCTTTTTCACGATCGAGAAGCCCCATTTCCCTGACCCAATATATCCGCCAATCAAAATCACAAGCCGAATCTTATAACCCTATTCAGACCGAAGCATTAGATGCGCTGATGAAATGCGTTGATAGTTGCCTCATTGAGCAAAGAGCAATCTGGTTGAAATCCTGACTTTCTAAAACATAAAAAACTGATTAATTATCATATGGTATTCTTAATGATTATTATTATCATTAATTATTTAAATGATTATTATTATCATATAAAATCACACACATGATATTCCATAAAGCACAAATGCATAAATTTATGCATCAATATGATTTTACTAATAAATATTAGAACCATACGTTAAAAATAGGGATGAACAGGTATTGCTATGTTAAATAAGCTATCAGCGCTATCACTGTTAATAGTTTCGCCATTCGCGGCTTCAGCAACTGACGTTCTGGTTGTGACTACACCAAGCTCAAGTGATTCATACACCGCAACAACGACATCTTCTGCAACAAAGAATGAGACTGAGATAATGAAAATACCACAGACAGTAAATGTGGTGACCAAAACCCAAATAGAAAACAGAGCAGCAGAAACCGTTGTGGATGCACTGAGGTATACACCCGGTGTGGTTACCGAATACCGTGGTGATTCGAATCGCAATGATGAGGTATTCAGTCGCGGTTTTGATTATGCGAACAAAATTCTAGATGGCATTCCTTTTGGCGGAAATGCGTCCTCGTCAATGGGCACAACTGAGCCTTGGTTTCTAGACAGAATTGAGATGATTAAAGGACCGGCATCTGTGCAATATGGACAAATAAGCCCTGGCGGGGTTATTGCCATGACAAGTAAAAAACCCACTGCACAGAGCATCAATAAAATTCAGTTACGAGTCGGTAATCGAAATAAAACAGAAGGATTTTTTGATCTCGGTGGCCAGCTAACGGATGATGGAAATATCCTCTACCGTTTAAATGGCTTGGCGAAAAAGAAAGATACTCAGGTACGAGACTATGAGGAAGAAAAATATGCTATTGCACCTGCAATAACATTCCTAAATGAAGACACTACTTTCACTCTTTTGGCTTACCTACAGAACTCACCGAAAAATGGTTATCGAAATTTTCTTCCTAAAGTTGGCACTCTAGAATCAACCCCAGAAGGAAAAATTCCACAAGACTTCAATATAAGCAATCCTGACTATAATATTTCCAAACAAAAACAACATAGTATTGGATATGAATTTGAACATAATTTTAGTGATCAAATTTCATTGGTACAAAAGGCACGCTACGCAGAAATTGATGAAAAATATAATTATTTAGTATTTAACACCTTAGCAAGTGAAGCTAAAAACTATCCTTATGTACTAAAACGAATGGCTCAGCACGAAAAAACAAAACTCAATACATTTGGTGTTGATACTCATTTAAATTTCGACATTGATAATGGGGGGCTTTATCAAACACTATTAGTCGGCGTCGATTACAAATGGACTAAAGAGGATAAACAGTTTTGGCGCGACAGAAGCGGCAATTATGATATTGATTGGCGTAACCCCCAATACCAGAAAATTGATGAATCCAAGCAGACGCTATTCACCGACCAGTTACAAAAAAGCGATCAAATCGGTATTTATATTCAAGACCAAATCGAATGGAATAGCTGGAACTTATTAGCTAGCACCCGATATGATTGGATTGAAGTAAAAACGATAGACAGAACGAACAGTGACAATTCGAAACAAAATGATGGCAAACTAACAGGCTTAGTTGGGGTGTTATACTCATTTGATAATGGTATTTCCCCTTATATTAGCTACAGCACCTCTTTTGAACCAAATCTCGCAACTAACAGAAAGCCAGAAAGTAAGCCGTTTGATCCTAAAACAGCAAAGCAAACGGAAATCGGTATTAAGTACCTCACCCCTGACCAAAAAACGCTGGCGACCTTATCTCTCTATCATATCGAGCAAAAAAATATTCCTAAATACGACTCTGAATTAGGCTATATGACCCTAATCGGCAAGGGTGAAAGTAAAGGTGTGGAAGCCCAGATAAACAGTAAACTCACCGACAAATTTGCCGTTACAGGGGCATATTCGTATACCAAAACCAAAGTACTTGAAACGGCAAACAGTGCTGAAAAAGGAAAAGAATTTCCTCGAATCCCTAAAAATATGGCCTCTGTTTGGGGACAATATGAAGAAAATTCAGGAATGCTGAATGGACTGAAAGCCGGAGCGGGAGTGCGCTATATCGGATCCAGCAAAGCAGGGGCAGATAATAGCTTTTCTGTGCCTGGGGTAACACTTTACGATGCGATGGTTGGCTATGAACTTGACAATATTTCCCCATCGTTGAAAGGCGCAACGATACAGTTAAACGTGAATAACTTAATGGATAAACATTATGTTTCATCCTGTGGTATGAGTGATGCCTGCTTTTATGGTATAGGTCGAACTGGTACTGTCACGTTTGATTACGCTTGGTAAAACAAAGAGTAAGAACAAAGGCTACGACAAATTGAGATGTAGCCTTTGTTATCTCATTAATAATAACGATTAACTTGAAAGTGAGGGCTCATGAAGTCTGTTTTACTTTACGTAATGGTCGCTTTGAGTGCAGTACCCGCAATAGCTGCGCCTTGCAACGAACTACCTCTCCAGGGGGGTCAGGAAGGTGTATTCGATTCTGATGGTAGGATTTGCTTTGTTCTGCCTGCACTTAATGAAAATTATGTGGTTGCCACACTAAAAGGGGCGACGGGGGCACAATTGATCGATCAGCAAAACCGTCATTTACGCACTTTATTGGAAGCAGGACCCGCTGATGGAGAAAAGTCGCTACTTTTTTCATCCCCGACGGGGCAAGTTTCATCATTAGTATTATATGGAAATAACGGCAGTAAATGGCAGTTCGACTGGAAAATGACAAAAACTCAGCCTCTCAATCGCGTGCGAAAACTTGATCCAGTCAGTCCTACTTTACAACAACTCGCAAAGGAACTGGCAGCAGGAGGAACAACAGATGCATTTTGGGAAAAACAGCAACTCATCGGTACGCCTTTAGTTGAACCCATAGATACATCTCATAAACGAGTCACTTTTTTGTGGCGCGCAGCCCGCGGTAACGTGTTTATTTTAGGGTCTCCGGCAGGCGATCATGATCCTATGTTTAAACTGGGTGACTCCGATGTTTGGTTTCGCAGCTACGTGGTCCCTGCAGATACGCGTATGCAATATCAATTAGCGCCTGACGTTCCTAAAGTAGATGGCAATGCGCGTGAACAACGCCGTGCTATTTTGGTCACTGCACAAGCAGATCCTTTAAATCCCACGACGATGAGTATAGAAAATGATGATAAGTGGAACACATCATCTTTACTTGATTTAAAACCCTCACGGTATTTTACCCGCGATACAATGACGCAGCCTATACGTCATGGTTCTTTGACTCGGCATACATTAAAAAGTAATCTCCTTGGAAATAGTCGGGAAATCATTCTTTATCGCCCAAAAGCGATAACGCCAGTTAGTTGGACATTATTTTTGTTTGATGGTCAAATTTGGCAGGATAAATATCACACCGCCAATGTAATTGATGGTTTGATTGCTAATCATCAATTACCCCCTATTAATATTGTCTTTATAGATAGTCTGGATAGTAAACGTCGCTCCAAGGAACTCCCTCCAAATGAAGCTTTTGCTGATTTTATGGCACTGGAACTGCTACCTTGGGTGAGCAAAAATGGTATTGAAATAAATAATAAAAAGACGATTGTGGCTGGCGCAAGTTATGGCGGATTGGCATCATCCTGGGTCGCATTGCGATATCCAAACCAATTTAGTCATGTGCTGAGCCTATCAGGCTCGTACTGGTGGGCGCCTGAAGGTGAAAAGCCAGGATGGTTAACTCGTCAATATCAGCAATCGCCACATTATCCGATCAGTTTCTGGATACAAGCAGGATTATTTGAAAACCAAGGTGCTGATGGCGGCATTTGGCTTAATAGCCAAGAGCTTGAACATGTTCTACGAGATAAAAACTACAAAACCAGCTTCCATTCATGGTCAAGTGGCCATGACTATGCTGCATGGATAGAAGCATTGGTCTATGGGTTGAAAGATTTCACGAGCCAACGCTGAATCTTCTGTGAGTGTTCAGCTGCACCCACAACTGTATTTTGATGTAAAAAGACCCCCAGTAATTGGAGGTCTTTTTTTAGGCCATTTTCAGCAATCTATCCCTACAATCCTCTAAATAATTCGTGTTGTAGCGAGGCGGCAAATGAGCTAAGCGAATGCAGCCAACGCCGCTACAGCGCGAAGTATGACGAGGATTTAGTTAGACTCAATCTTAGCCCAAGTATCACGCAACCCAACCGTACGGTTAAACACCAGCTTATCCGCACTGCTCAGTTTGTTATCTGCGCAGAAGTAACCTTCACGCTCAAACTGGTATGCTTTTTCTGCTGGCGCATCGCGCAGGCTTGGTTCAACGAAACCTTGGCGGATAACCAGAGATTCTGGGTTCAACACGGATAAGAAATCATCTTCAGCTGCTGGGTTTGGTACAGTAAACAGGCGGTCATACAGACGAATTTCCGCTGGCAGTGCATGTGCTGCACTTACCCAGTGAATAACGCCTTTAACTTTACGACCGTCAGCAGGATCTTTGTTCAATGTGCCTGCATCGTAAGTACAGAAGATAGTGGTAATATTGCCTTCTGCATCTTTTTCTACGCGCTCTGCTTTGATGATGTAAGCATTACGCAGACGCACTTCTTTACCTAATACCAAACGCTTATATTGGCGGTTAGCTTCTTCGCGGAAATCTGCACGGTCAATATACAGCTCATTGCTAAATGGCACTTCACGCGTTCCCATTTCTGGGTTGTTCGGGTGATTTGGTGCCTTCAGAATTTCTTCGCCTGCTGGCATGTTTTCAATCACTAAGCGAACTGGATCGATAACCGCCATTGCACGTGGTGCTGAGTCATTCAGGTCATCACGGATGCAAGATTCTAATGCCGCCATTTCGACGTTGTTATCTTGTTTTGTGACACCGATACGACGGCAGAATTCACGAATTGATGCAGCAGTATAACCACGACGACGTAAACCAGAGATGGTCAGCATGCGTGGGTCATCCCAACCAGCAACGTGTTTTTCAGTCACTAATTGGTTCAGTTTACGTTTTGACATCACCGTGTATTCAAGGTTCAGACGAGAGAACTCGTACTGACGCGGGTGGCAATCAATCGTGATATTGTCCAGCACCCAATCATACAGACGGCGGTTGTCTTGGAATTCTAATGTACACAGTGAGTGTGTAATGCCTTCCAGCGCATCAGAAATACAGTGAGTGAAGTCGTACATCGGGTAGATGCACCACTTGTTACCGGATTGGTGATGTTCCGCAAATTTAATGCGGTATAACACGGGGTCACGCATAACCATAAATGGCGATGCCATGTCGATTTTCGCACGCAGACACGCTTTACCTTCTTCGAAGCCACCCTCGCGCATTTTTTCAAATAACGCTAAGTTGTCTTCAATCAGGCGCTCACGGTAAGGGCTGTTTTTACCTGGCTCTTTTAATGTGCCACGGTATTCACGAATTTCATCCGCGCTTAATTCATCAACGTAGGCAAGGCCTTTCTTGATAAGCTCAATCGCGTATTGATATAAAATATCAAAATAATCCGATGAGTAGCGAATGTTGCCGCTCCACTGGAAACCTAACCATTGGACGTCATTTTGAATGGAGTTTACATACTCAACATCTTCTTTGACCGGGTTAGTATCATCAAAGCGTAAGTTACACTGGCCTTGATAATCCTTCGCGATACCAAAGTTCAAGCAAATTGATTTCGCATGGCCAATGTGTAAGTAGCCATTCGGTTCAGGTGGAAAACGGGTATGTACTGATGTGTGTTTCCCAGTCGCCAGATCTTCATCTATGATCTGACGGATAAAGTTAGTTGGGCGAGCATCTGCCTCATTCATTGTCATCGTTCCTCAGTGCCAAAAGCGCGCTAAATTCGTATAGTAACCGAATATATTCTACCATAATACGTCCAGAAACAACCGTTTGATTAAGGTTAGTCGGTAAAAGCAATGGCAAAGAGGGATTTTTATCAAAAAATAGGCTATTTATACGAATAGCATGACCCCAAGAACCACCATCAATAAAATGGGATAGCTTTGGGCGTGGCGTTTATCACTCAAGTAGGGCATCAAAAACGAAGCAAAACGAATACCTAGCCACGAGGTAGCAATCAAAATTAAAGCGCCTTTAATATAAATCATCCCTAAGAAGCCGGAGCCTAATTCAAGGTGCTTTTCCATCGCAAAATAGAAGTAAATCAAGGAGCCCGTGATTGCCATCGGTAACGTCAGCGGGTTAGCAAATGCCGCCGCTTGCAACATGCCCGCTCCACGACGACGCATTAGAGGCACCGTCATCACACTCCCCCCCACACCTAAAAATGCCGCGACAGTACCAATTACTGTACCGATGACGGTATCCTCAATGCATTTGCCTCTTCTTAACGTATTACCTTCTGACTGGGGTTGCATAAATCCTGGGCGAATAAAGCAGTCGAGAATAGTGATAATGAGATAACCGATAAATATCCAGCGGATCCAGTCACTGTCTACCGATAACGCGATGAGAGCGCCTAAAATCCCGCCAATCGAAATAGGCAGCATAAAAGGCTTAATAATTTGCCAGTTAAAATTCCCTTTCAGGTAGTGTGCCCGGCTCGATAAACTTGATGAGAAAATCATCACAAATGTGGACGTGGCGACGGCGATTTGCATCGCAACGTCGCTGGCATCATGGCGGGGTCCCCAAACAAGGGTAATTAAGGCGTATAACAGGGGTACCGTAATAAAACCGCCCCCGAAACCGAACAGCGCTGTTGTGATCCCCGAAATAAAACCAAATAAACAAAGTAGTAAATCCACAGGATGATCCTCAAAGATGATTGAGTTTTTATCTTATCCTTGAGAACCGTCCTGTGCTTACGCAGATTTGACAACTCACTTTGAGATTTCGCCAAATTAATTAACAAACATAACCTTTGATTTACAAACTTAAGTATATTCAATCAATTAGTTTTTTTCGCCATACATCAAATTCATCAGCAAATTTCCCAACAGATTCCCCTTTCGGTGCCTTGGGCATCTGCTTAATGGCTTGAGCGACACTGATAATCAAACCCATAAATTCATCCGCAATTAGCTCTTCACTCTCATTCGGTATTTCTGTGATGTTTCGAGCCGTTTTGGGTTTCCATTGTTCCCTTAACGCATCAAAGAGATTAAACAGCTGCTGCTTGGTGCTATACAGTAGACAGCCATCTTTAAAGACATCCTGAAAGCCTAGTTCATCAATATAATAGTCAAGAAGGTCTTCGTTAGCCGGATTGTTAATATAGACCCCCTCGCCCCCAACCTTGATGAGAAAAAATAAAATACTCAGCAATGAGTAAACCATCATTTTTCCATCTAATGCTTTATTGTTTTTCTCAAAATTTTGCAGTATTTCGATTGTCGCTCGGCGGCTGTGAGGATCATAGCTACAAACACAGCCTCCCGCGGCTTTATCGGGTATTCGAACTAAAATTCGGTTACGGCTAATGAGTTTAAAACAGAAACTAAAACTCTCTTTGGTCATGACAATTTCTTGATACTCTAGCCAATCCAAAGGCTCTTCAGTTGCTAACGAGCTGATATTGCAATACTTTAAATTCTCTTTGTTCATTCTGCGAATGCGAATCGCATTCCCTGAACATTGAAAAAAATGGTTCATTTTTTGAAACACATATTCACTAGCTTCACTCACTAGCGTTATTTTTGACATCATCTTATTTATTCCTTTAAAAAACAGCGTCCTTTAACCAACCAATTTCCTTAAATAATTTTTCCCCTCGCCAACAAGGGAAATCAATCGCAAGGAAAATAAGCCATAAGAGAAATAAAATAGTAATAAGTACCAAAAAGTTAAATTCGGTTATACCGAATACATGATTGATTAATATAGGAATTAATACCTTGGAAGTTAATGCTTGGGGAATTAATGCTTTGGATATTAACTACGGATAATTTAGATAAAAAAATGCCAGCTGATTAAGCTGGCATTTCCTAGGTACTGCTCAGTATTTTTTATCTATACGTAGATTATTTTAATACGTGATAAATAACGGTTTCACCGGCAGTAACCTGACCTTTCGCTAAAATATCAACACCAGCGAAGTCATCAATATTACTGATGATAACAGGGCTGATCATTGATTTTGCATTCGCTTCAAGGAATGGCAGGTCAAGTTTCAGAATTGGTGTACCCGCTTCAACTTCCGCACCCTCTTCAACTAAACGCTCACAGCCTTCACCATTTAATGCAACGGTATCAATCCCCATATGCACAATCAGTTCAACGCCATTCGCGGTTTCGAGGCAGAATGCATGGTTAGTTGGGAAAATTTTCACAATTGTCCCTGCGGCCGGCGCCACCACTTCACTGCTGGTTGGTTTGATAGCAATACCATCACCGACGATGCGGCTAGAGAACGCTTCATCAGGAACCTGATCCAGCGAGTAAACTTCACCACTAACGGGTGCGATTAACGACAGAACCGCGTTACCTTTTGCTTTTTCTGGTTCCGCTTTCTGGCTTTTTTCTGGAGCAGCAACAGGCGCAGATGCCGCAATAGGGCCTTTTGCCATCACTTCCGTCATCGCTTTAGCAATTAATTCCGCGCGAGTTCCTACAATCACTTGCACGTTTTGCTTGTTCAGGCGGATCACGCCAGATGCACCAATACGTTTAGCAAGTGGGTCGTTGACTACCCCTGAATCTTTTACGCCTAAACGTAAACGTGTGATACACGCGTCGATGTTAACGATGTTGTCGCTACCACCTACCGCTGCAATATACTGACGAGCTTCTTTTTGAATTTCGCTTTCATCGCTGTGTGCATCGCTAACGTTTTCGTCATAACCGTCAACAGTTTCATCACCCGCGCTGACTTCACGGCCTGGAGTTAACAGGTTGAATTTGCGGATCATGAATCGGAAAATCACGTAGTAGATGCAGAAGAAGACTAAGCCTTGAACAATCAGCATGTACCAGTGAGTTGCGAGTGGGTTACGTGTCTGTAAGAACATATCCACCAGCCCCGCACTGAAGCCGAAGCCTGAAATCCATTCCATTGTTGCCGCGATATAGACAGAAATACCGGTCAGTAATGCGTGGATCACATACAGTACTGGTGCAACGAACATAAATGAGAATTCAAGCGGTTCAGTGATACCCGTAAAGAATGCAGCAAACGCACCTGCAATCATGATACCAGCCACTTTGGCTTTATTTTCTGGACGTGCACAGTGATAGATAGCCAGAGCCGCACCTGGCAGACCAAACATCATGATAGGGAAGAAGCCCGCTTGGTAGCGACCCGTAATCCCAACTGTTGCCAGACCTGCTTCGATGGACTTCGCGCCACCTAAGAAGTTAGGAATATCGTTAATTCCCGCCACATCGAACCAGAATACGGAGTTCAGTGCGTGGTGTAAGCCAACAGGAATTAATAAACGGTTAAAGAAGGCGTAGATACCTGCACCCACCGATCCCATATCTTTGATGCTTTCACCGAACGCCACTAATCCGTTATACACCACCGGCCAAACATACATCAGAATGAATGCCAGGATGATCATCAGGAATGAGGTTAAAATCGGGACGAGGCGACGACCACTGAAGAATGACAACGCTTTTGGCAGCTCAACGCCACTGTAACGGTTGTAAAGTTCAGCAGAGAGAACCCCAACAAGGATACCCACGAACTGGTTATTGATTTTATTGAACGCAGCAGGAACGGATTCCACTGGCACGCTCATAATCATTGAGTAGGACGCAGGTGAACACAGTGTTGTCACGACTAAGAAGCCGACAAAACCGGTTAATGCAGCAGCACCATCTTTATCTTTAGACATTCCGTACGCAACACCAATCGCAAACAACACGGACATGTTGTCGATGATGGCAGCACCGGATTTGATCAGTAACGCAGCGATTGCGCTATTGGCGCCCCAACCATCTGGGTCAATCCAATAACCAATCCCCATTAGGATTGCGGCGGCTGGTAATACGGCGACAGGCACCATAAGCGCCCTACCAATCCGCTGTAAGTAGCTAAGAATATTCACAAACTCCCCCTTTGTATCGCTCTATTTTTGTCCCATTTCAGGATCTTATTTTCACGCATCGGAAATATATCCGAAGTCGCTTAATTATAGCAATTCATAGAATAGATGAATTTTTTCGCGATACAAAATAAATAGCTGGAAACTGTGATAAATGTCAACGAAAGAAACCTAATATTGACTAAATTAGTAGCTATTCCCGAAAACTTATTTTATGATTAAAAATAAGTTTTTTATATGATTTGCTGTATATACTCCAAGTACCTCAGTCATAAGAAAATGTTGAAAATGTTCAACACAATTGAGATTTGGGGTCCTACAAGTATAAATTTAAAGAAACACTAGAGGTAAAAGTACATGAGGCTTATCCCATTAAATAATGCTCATGATGTTGGCGTATGGTCCGCACAGTACATCGCTGATAAAATCAACGCATTTAATCCGACAGCTGAACGCCCTTTCGTTCTAGGCTTACCGACTGGCGGAACACCGCTTGCCACCTACAAAGAATTAATTGCCTTATATAAAGCAGGTAAAGTCAGCTTTAAACATGTCGTGACATTTAATATGGATGAATACATTGGTATTCCAAAAGATCATCCACAAAGTTACCACACGTTTATGCACCAAAACTTTTTCAATCACATTGATATCCAAGCTGAAAACATCAATTTACTCAATGGTAATGCCCCTGATGTCGACGCGGAATGTCAACGTTATGAAGACAAAATCAAATCCTACGGCCAAATCAATCTATTTATGGGTGGCGTAGGTAATGATGGTCATATCGCGTTTAATGAGCCAGGTTCTTCTTTAAGTTCGAGAACACGTATCAAAACGCTGACACCAGAAACTCGCCAAGCTAACTCCCGTTTCTTTGATAACGATATCAATCAAGTTCCTAAATATGCATTAACTGTGGGTGTTGCTACTTTATTAGATGCGAAAGAACTGATGGTGTTAGCGACGGGTGCAAACAAAGCGGATGCCGTTCATGCTGCGGTAGAAGGTTCTGTTAACCACTTATGGACAATCAGCTGTGTGCAGCTACATCCTAAAGCATTGATTGTCTGTGATGAGCCAGCAACATTAGAATTGAAAGTCAAAACGCTCAAATATTTCAAACAATTAGAATGTTCGAATATCGAGCAGTTTGATTAATTTATACTCAGTCCTATTTTAGCCTCTCTAAAAGAGCCTAAAATAGATAGAGTATCGAACACCCGACCCGCCATACTGATGCGGGTCGGTGACCCATTTTACTCGCGGTCAGGAGTTTTACGCTATGTACGCATTAACTAATTGCATTATTTTTACAGGTCACGAAAGACTGGATAACCACGCAGTCATTATTGATGGCGAAATCATCAAAGCGGTGTGCCCAGAATCCGAACTCGCTCACGATATCGAACGTAGAGATTTAAAAGGTGCCATTCTATCGGCTGGCTTTATTGATCTCCAAGTGAATGGCTGTGGCGGCGTGCAATTCAATGACAACGAAGAAAACGTCACATTGAAAAACCTCGAAATCATGCAAAAAGCCAATGAGCGTGCGGGGTGTACTAGCTTTCTACCAACACTGATTACCTGTTCAGATGAATTAATGAAGCATGGCGTTGATGTCATGACTGAATATCTGAAACGCAATAAAAATCAAGCGCTTGGTTTACATATTGAAGGCCCTTACATTAATTTGATTAAAAAAGGAACTCATAACCCAGAATTTATCCGTAAGCCATCAGTCGAGATGATGGATTACTTAGCAGCACATGCTGATGCGATTAGCATGATCACGCTTGCACCTGAAATTGTTGAGCAACGTTTTATCCAGCAGCTCACCGAAGCGGGTATTGTGGTCTCAGCGGGTCACTCCAATGCAACCTATGAAGAAGCGCGTCAAGGCTTCCGCTCGGGTATTCGTGCATCGACCCACCTATTCAACGCAATGCCATATATTTCTGGTCGCGGCCCTGGTCTGGTTGGCGCCATTTACGATACTCCTGAAGTCTATGCAGGCATTATCGCGGACGGTCTACATGTTCAATGGGCCAATATCCGTAATAGTAAACAGCTCAAAGGGGATAAACTGGTTTTAGTCACCGATGCGACAGCACCAGCGGGAATTGATCCCCAAACAGGTGAAATGGATCATTTTATCTTCGCAGGTAAAACCATATACTATCGCAATGGATTATGTGTCGATGAAAATGGCACACTGAGCGGCTCTTCCCTGACCATGATTAATGCGGTGAAAAACAGTGTTGAACATGTTGGCATTCCTCTTGATGAAACATTAAGAATGGCCACCCTTTACCCAGCAAGAGCCATTGGGGTAGAGGCAACATTAGGTTCCATCGAAGCCGGCAAAACGGCTAACTTGACTGCCTTTAACCAAGACTTCCAAGTCCTTTCAACTTATGTAAACGGAGAGGAAGTCTATAAAAATGAGTAACTAGCTGATGAATCAAAGCCACTCGCTAAAGCAAATTGGTAATATTGATCTCGTAAAACAACTCAACAGTGCTGTCGTTTACAGCCTGATTGATCAACAAGGACCGATATCGAGAATTCAGATAGCGGAACAGAGCCAACTTGCGCCAGCGAGTGTCACAAAAATCACTCGTCAGTTACTCGAACGCGGTTTAATTAAAGAAGTAGACCAGCAGGCCTCCACCGGAGGCCGTCGCGCTATATCCATCGTCTCCGAATACAAACATTTCCATACCATCGGTGTGCGCTTGGGCCGTTACGATGCCACAATCGCCCTGTATGACCTTAGCGGTAAAATGCTGGCAGACGGCCACTACCCTATTACAGAACCTACTCAGCAAATCGTTGAACAGAAACTGATTGCAGCACTTGAAGATTTTATCTCGCTGCACCAGCGACGTATCCGTGAATTGATTGCTATTTCGGTGATATTGCCAGGGTTGGTCAATCCGCACTCTGGAATTGTCCACTATATGCCACATATTAAAGTGGATAATTGGCAGTTGATTGATAACCTACAGCAGCATTTCAATCTCACCTGTTATGTTGGGCACGATATTCGCAGCCTCGCCCTCGCTGAGAGCTATTTCGGAGCCACCCAAGATTGTGAGGACTCGCTTCTTGTACGCATCCACAGAGGCGCTGGAGCGGGTTTAGTCGTTAATAAAGAGATCCTTCTTAATCATCGAGGTAATCTTGGGGAGATTGGGCATATCCAAGTTGACCCACTAGGTGAGCTTTGCCATTGCGGTAATTTTGGTTGTTTAGAAACCATCGCCTCCAACCAAGCCATTGAAGCTCGCGTGAAGCAGCGTTTAGAACAGGGCTATACGAGCCAATTAACCCCTGAAACCAGTTCAATTACCCATATTTGCCAAGCCGCAAACAAAGGCGACCCGCTGGCAACCGAGGTTATCCAACACGTCGGACGCCAAATTGGTAAAGCTATCGCCATTACCATTAACTTGTTTAATCCTGAAAAAGTGGTGATCGCCGGAGACATTACTGAAGCTGAGCAGGTTCTATTACCTGCCATTCAAAGCTGCATTGATACCCAAGCGTTAAAAGGTTTCCGTGAAAACTTACCGATTGTCACCTCGCAACTGGTTCATAATTCAGCAATTGGTGCATTTGCACTGACAAAACGCGCCATGTTAAACGGCGAATTGCTCCAAAGATTATTAGAAAGTTAACTTTGCGCTCTTTCTTATCGGTAAACAGCAAAATAGCGCAATAAATCCCAGTGTGATTTTTAACCATCTTAATAATAACAAATCACATTTTTTCAAATTCGGGGTTGTTTTTTGCTGGCTTTATCGACAAAATGATTATTCATCAAACAAACAGACGCATTTTCTAAAAAATAGTGCAAAAAGCTGTTGACTGTCTTGCCTGTAATTAGCATAATGCGCCCCGCAACGCCGATGAAGGTTAAGCAAAAAAAGATGGCTATGTAGCTCAGCTGGTTAGAGCACAACACTCATAATGTTGGGGTCACAGGTTCGAATCCCGTCATAGCCACCATTTCTTTGCGGGAGTGGCGAAATTGGTAGACGCACCAGATTTAGGTTCTGGCGCCGCAAGGTGTGCAAGTTCAAGTCTTGTCTCCCGCACCATTTTCCTTCTCGGTTAAAATTGAATTTAAGATTGGGGTATCGCCAAGCGGTAAGGCACCAGGTTTTGATCCTGGCATTCCCAGGTTCGAATCCTGGTACCCCAGCCATCTTAAAAACAATTAATTTTCTTAGTGAAAATAAATAATAGATATTCTCGGATGGGGTATCGCCAAGCGGTAAGGCACCAGGTTTTGATCCTGGCATCCCCAGGTTCGAATCCTGGTACCCCAGCCATCTATTATCCTACCAAGTAGTAAAATCACACAGTAAAGAAAATACAATGGCTATGTAGCTCAGTTGGTTAGAGCACAACACTCATAATGTTGGGGTCACAGGTTCGAATCCCGTCGTAGCTACCATTTCTTTCTTGTTGTTGGGGTATCGCCAAGCGGTAAGGCACCAGGTTTTGATCCTGGCATCCCCAGGTTCGAATCCTGGTACCCCAGCCATCCTCTTTTGTATTCTTCATCAAAAAACACTCTCAAAACAATTTAAAAAATTAAGTAAATAAACTTAATGCGTTATTTATTTAATGCTTTTTAAAACTATCATCCTGCCTTTAAATTTTCTTTTAACCTTTTAAAAAACATTTAACACATCCCATTTACCTTTACGCAACCTTTGTATCGGAAGTGTGATGTCAGTCATTTTCATGTAACCAAATAAAGTGGTAATCTTGCGACGAATTGTAGTTAGATTAGATTAGTAATACGTAAGCCCCCTTTCGTCTTAAATTATCAGTCCAACTTTCCAATCCATCTCAACTCAGTTGTAAAAAAACCAATAATTATAATTGCTCTAACACAATATTTTTACAGAGAAAACTTATGCGAAACATAATAAAACAACCACTATATAAAATTTTATATGTGCAGGTCATTGTCGCCATCACTCTCGGTATTGCCCTTGGGCATTTTTTCCCAGACATCGGAGAGTCATTAAAACCGTTGGGTGATGCGTTTATTAAAATCGTGAAAATGATTATTGCTCCCGTCATTTTCTTAACGGTTGTGACTGGTATTTCAGGCATGACCAACATGAGAGCCGTCGGTAGCGTTGCTGGTAAAGCAATGCTGTACTTCATCACATTCTCAACTATCGCCCTGATTATTGGTTTAATCGTCGCTAACGTCATCCAACCTGGTTCTGGACTGAATATCGACCCTGCAACCTTAGATAATGCGAAAGTTGCTGGTTATGTCGAAAAAGCGCACGAGTCTTCCATCGTTGGCTTCTTCATGAATATCATTCCTGACACCGTGATTAGCCCATTGGTGAACGGAAATATTCTGCAGGTTCTGTTTATTTCGGTGATTTTTGGTTTAGCATTGGCGGCAACCGGTAAACACGGTGAGCCTATCGTTAAACTGCTGCAAAACTTCTCTGAACCAGTATTCAAAATGGTTGCTATGTTGATGAAACTGGCACCTATCGGCGCATTTGGTGCGATGGCATTTACCATTGGTAAATACGGTATTTCGTCTATTGGCAACTTAATGATGCTGATCATGACGTTCTACATCACCTCGCTGCTGTTCATTTTGGTGGTGCTGGGCGCGGTGGCAAAATATAACGGCTTCTCGATTATTGAACTGATCAAATACATCAAAGATGAATTATGGTTAGTGCTGGGTACCTCTTCTTCTGAAGCTGCATTACCAAGCTTAATGAGAAAAATGGAGCATGCGGGTTGTGAAAAATCCGTTGTAGGTTTGGTTATTCCAACCGGTTATTCATTTAACCTCGACGGCACCAATATCTATATGACGATGGCAGCACTGTTTATTGCTCAAGCGACCAATATTGAATTAACACTTTGGGAGCAAATTTCCCTGCTGTTAGTTGCGATGATCAGCTCTAAAGGTGCGGCGGGGGTAACTGGTGCAGGCTTCATTACCTTAGCGGCAACGCTGATGGTGGTGCCAAGCATTCCAGTTGCAGGTATGGCACTGATTCTGGGTATCGACCGCTTTATGTCTGAGTGCCGTGCGCTGACCAACTTAGTCGGTAACGCTTGTGCATGTATCGTGGTTGCGCGTTGGGAAAAAGAGTTGGATACCGAAAAACTGGCTCATGCATTCTCATCCAAAGGTGAATCTTTAGATTCAATCATCACGGAAGAAGATGCAGTACAACCAACGACTTCTGTCGATATCGCAAATAATAAATAATTGATTACCCCTATAATGAAAATAAGCCGCAATTGCGGCTTATTTTTTATCCAATAAATTAAAGCTCAGTCACGACTTCATTCAATGGACGACGCACTTTTGGTAATGCAGAATTAAAATCGTCTTCGGTTTTATAGCCCAACGCAACTACGGTCACCGCATTTAGCCCTTTCTCATTCAAACCAAACTCATCATTAAGAATTGAAAAATCGAGACCTTCCATCGGCAGGGCATCAACCCCTAAAACCGCCGCACCTAATAATAAAGCTCCCATATTCAAGTAAACTTGTTTTTCTATCCAATGCGGCAAATCCTTCAATTCATTCTTATGTAAATTCACAAAAAATGAACGAGCCATATGATTCTGCTCTTTAAATTCGCTTTTCAGATATCGCCCTTCTTCATCTTCGAGATCTAAAAGATGCAGTAAATAATCCTCAGGCAACTCTGTTTTTCCACACATCACAATTACATGAGATGCATTGCGAATTTTTTCCTCATTGAATGAGTACCCGCCTGCCGTCGCATTGATGATTTTTTGTTTTGCTTCAGGGCTACTTACCATCAAGAAATGCCAAGGTTGCACGTTGACACTCGAAGGGCTTAATTGGAGCAACGCTTTTATCTCAGTCAGAGTTTTATCAGAAATCGTTTTATTCGGGTCAAAGCTTTTCGTTGCATAACGGGTATTTAAAACATTAATTAAGTTCATTGGATCCTCTAAGTTAAATAAACTGTATTGAATTTTGAACATCCTAATGTTAAAAGTACAAACAGACAAGTACGCACATTAATGGCATATACTATACAAATGGATACTATCAAAAAAAGACGCTACACAAACTACACCTACGATGGATGCCCTGTAGAAGCCTCATTAGAGCTAATGGGAGGAAAAGGGAAAGGCGTGATCCTGTATCATTTACAGGGAAAAACGCTGCGATTTAATGAAATAAAAAGGAAATTAGTTTTCATTACACCGCGCATGCTGACCAAGCAATTACGAGAACTCGAAAGTGACGGGCTAATTACTCGTCATGTCTATCCCGAAGTGCCGCCCAAAGTTGAGTACTCAATGACCCCTGCGGGTGAATCTTTAAGTGCGGTGATTAATGCACTGCAAGAGTGGGGAGAAAAATATGGGATCCCGCTATTAAATATGCAAGAGCAAGATGTAAATACAGAAGAGTAATTATGAAGAAGTTACCCAGAAACTTATCTGGGTAACAAATAACAATAAATAGGTTCAATACCATCAATGGGTTAGATTACAGCCCCAGCGCATATTTTAACGCTAATTTTTTCGCCTCGCCCGCACGTTGCGCGGTCATCAAGCCAAAGTTTCTCAGCATTTTCAAGCCCGGTAAATTCTCGCTGAAAGCCATATAGAAAATATCCATCCCCGCCTGCATCACTAGATTGTCGGGTAAACGGCGTCGCTGATAGCGCTTAAGCACATCCAAAGACTCCCATGCCTCAACACACTCACGCGCTTGGTAAATGACCTTCAATAACACATCCACATCACGATAACCGAGGTTTACCCCCTGACCTGCTAACGGGTTGATAGTATGTGCCGCATCACCAATCAGCGCTAATCCATCCATCACATAGCGGCTTGCATGGTGACGAGTTAACGGAAATGCACCCGATGCGATAGCTTTTACTGCACCAAGCCGTTCAGGAAACGCTTCCGAGATAGCGCCTGTGAGCTGCTCCATAGACATACTTTGCAAACGGCGAATTTTGGCAGGACTGTCATACCAAACGAGGGACGCCCAGTTATCATACAGCGGTAAAAATGCCCTTGGGCCTGATGGGAAAAACTGTTGCCATGTACGGTCTTGTTGCGGCGTATCCGTTTGGATAGTGATCAACATGCAAGATTGACGATATTGCCAGCCTCGGCTACCAATACCTGCCATTTTACGCACTTGAGAATTAGCGCCATCCGCGCCAACCACCAGTTTGGTTTCCAGAATACGCCCATCTTCCAACTCAACCATCCAGTGTTTTTGCCCATGGGGTTGATGTAAATTCACCAACGTCGCTGGGCAAACTAATTCTAGATTGCTGTACTGTTCGCATTCGCGCCACAATGCCAACTGTAAAACGCGGTTTTCCACCATAAAGCCAAGCTCAGGCAAGCCTAAACTTTTGGCATCAAAAATCACATTGCTGCCCGGCTCTTCCCAGGTTTCTAATTCGCGATAAGGCGCACTGCGCATCGCTTCTACATGTTTCCATGCCCCTAATTGCTTCAGCAATTCAATAGAAGCACTGCTGATGGCAGAGATACGCACATCTGGCGTACTGCTCACATCAAACTCGGTCGGCTGGGCTTTCTCAAGTAAAGCCACTTTCATCCCTTCTTGGGCGAAGCCTAATGCCGCTGCGGCGCCGGTCATTCCCGCACCAACCACAACAACATCATAAAATTCAGTTAGTTTATTCATCATGATAGCTACTATTAACTGTTTGATTTATTTAGTATACCGAAAAATTCTTACCCCCGCAGGCAATATCTACGCTCGGGCTCTGGTCACTGATGCCTCAAATGAATACAATACTCGTCAATCTTTAAAACAATAGGCAAATAGCCTGCCCTTAAGTATTTGGTGATGATATTATTTTAGCATGTTATTACTGGGTAATTTTTGCATTTAATCCAATACAGAACGCTGTTCTTAATCAAAATGCGGTGAATTTCCCCATCATCATAGGGTAGGACTTTGGATTTACAACGCGTTTCGAAGTCCCTATTTTAGACCTCGAAAACACCGGATACACGACATGTCGACAAATAAAAAGTTATATATGAAAACTTGGGGCTGCCAGATGAACGAATACGATTCATCTAAAATGGTCTCTTTATTAGAAAGCACCCACGGCTATCAACTGACTGAAATTGCTGAAGAAGCAGATCTGTTGTTATTAAACACTTGTTCGATCCGCGAAAAAGCCCAAGAAAAGGTGTTCCACCAGCTTGGTCGTTGGAAATTCTTCAAAGACAAAAATCCTGACATCATCATTGGTGTCGGTGGCTGCGTCGCATCCCAAGAAGGTGATTTTATTCGCCAGCGCGCACCTTGCGTTGATATCGTTTTCGGTCCGCAAACTCTGCACCGTTTACCGGAAATGATTAACCAGATTCAAGGTAACCGCAGCCCAATTATTGATATCAGCTTTCCTGAAATTGAAAAATTCGACCGCCTACCAGAGCCTCGCGCTGAAGGCCCAACCGCGTTCGTTTCTATCATGGAAGGCTGCAACAAATACTGTACGTTCTGCGTTGTGCCATACACACGCGGCGAAGAAGTTAGCCGCCCTTGTGACGACATCCTGTTTGAAATTGCACAGTTAGCGGCGCAAGGCGTGCGTGAAGTGAATTTACTGGGTCAAAACGTTAACGCCTACCGTGGCGAGACGTTCGACGGTGAAATCTGCTCATTTGCCGAATTATTACGTTTAGTGGCCTCTATCGACGGTATTGACCGCGTACGCTTCACCACTAGCCACCCAATCGAATTTACCGATGACATCATCGAAGTGTATCGCGATACCCCAGAGCTAGTAAGTTTCTTACACTTACCAGTGCAAAGTGGCTCTGACCGCGTACTCACCATGATGAAGCGTGCGCATACTGCATTGGAATATAAGGCGATTATCCGTAAATTACGTGAAGCGCGCCCAGGTATTCTGATCAGCTCCGACTTTATTGTTGGCTTCCCTGGCGAAACCACCGATGATTTCGAAAAAACCATGAAGCTAATTGCTGACGTGAATTTTGATATGAGCTACAGCTTCGTCTACTCAGCTCGTCCGGGTACACCAGCCGCTGATTTACCGGATGATGTTAGCGAAGACGAGAAAAAACAGCGTCTGTATCTGCTGCAACAGCGCATTAATCAGCAAGCAATGAGCTTCAGCCGTGCCATGCTGGGAACAGTGCAACGTATTTTAGTGGAAGGCACTTCACGTAAAAATGTGATGGAGCTTTCAGGTCGTACCGAAAATAACCGTGTAGTGAACTTTGAGGGCACTCCGGACATGATCGGTAAATTTGTTGATGTCGAAATCGTCGATGTTTATACCAACTCTTTACGCGGTAAAGTAATTCGTACTGAAGATCAAATGGATCTGCGTGTTCATGAATCCCCAGAATCCGTGATTGCACGTACCCGTAAAGAAGATGAACTTGGCGTTGGTAACTTCCAACCCTAAAGATAGGATACTCAGTGACCGATAACAAACCTTTGCAAATCGCAACACAAGAGATTTTTTTAGAGCCCGCAGATAATCAGCGTTTAATGAGCCTTTGCGGGCCATTTGACGACAATATTAAGCAATTAGAGCGTCGTCTTGGCATTGAAATTAATCGCCGAGACAACCGTTTTAAGCTTTCGGGTAAAGCACTTAATATCCAAGCTGCCAGTAAGATTTTACGCCAGCTGTACGTTGATACCGCGCCAATCCGCGGAGTGATCCCTGATATTGATCCTGAAAATATTCACCTTGCCATTGTCGATAGCCGAGTGCTTGAGCAATCCGCAGAAAGCGTACCTGACTATGGTAAAGCCGTGAATATCAAAACCAAGCGCGGCGTGATCAAACCTCGTACCCCAAATCAAGCGCAGTACATTGCCAATATCTTAGATCACGATATTACATTTGGGATTGGTCCTGCGGGAACGGGTAAAACTTACCTTGCTGTTGCAGCAGCCGTCGATGCATTAGAACGCCAAGAAGTACGCAGAATTCTGCTCACCCGCCCAGCGGTTGAAGCCGGCGAAAAATTGGGTTTCTTGCCGGGTGATTTAAGCCAGAAAGTGGATCCTTATTTACGCCCGCTATACGACGCGCTGTTTGAAATGCTCGGTTTTGAAAAAGTTGAAAAATTGATTGAACGTAATGTGATTGAAGTGGCTCCGCTGGCTTACATGCGCGGTCGCACACTGAACGATGCGTTTATCATTTTAGATGAGAGCCAAAACACCACCATCGAACAGATGAAAATGTTTTTAACCCGTATTGGTTTTAACTCTAAAGCTGTCGTCACTGGGGATATCACTCAGGTCGACTTGCCAAGAGGCAGCAAATCCGGTTTAAGACACGCCATCGAAGTGTTATCGAACGTGGATGACTTAAGCTTTAATTTCTTCCATAGCGAAGACGTGGTGCGTCACCCTGTAGTGGCGAAAGTTGTCATGGCTTATGAAGCATGGGAAGAGCAAGACAGCAAACGTCGCCAGCAATTGAAAGAAGAAAAAGAGCAACAACGTGAGCTTGAAAAGCAGGAAAATCACTAAATGAGCGATGTTATTCTCGATTTACAAATAGCGAGCGAAAATACCGACGGCTTACCCTCTGAAGCGATGTTCCAGCGCTGGGTCAATGCGGTATTACCCAAGTTTCAAGCTGAAAGTGAAGTCACTATTCGTATTGTTGACGAAGCCGAAAGCCATGAATTAAATCTGACTTATCGTGGAAAAGATAAGCCGACTAACGTGCTGTCATTTCCATTTGAAGCACCACCTGAAGTGGAACTTCCACTGTTAGGGGATTTAATTATTTGCCGTCAAGTGGTGGAGCAAGAAGCCGCCGAGCAGCAAAAAAGTGAAGAAGAACATTGGGCGCACATGGTGGTTCACGGTTGCCTGCATTTACTTGGTTATGATCATATTGAAGATGATGAAGCTGAAGAAATGGAAGGATTAGAAACCGAGATCCTCGCAGAAATGGGTTATGCCGATCCGTACCTTGCGGAAAAAGAGTGAGCTCTCTATAATTTTTAACGTTAACAAGCATTTTTAGACGTAAAACGATGTCTGTAAACGTAAAGAATATGCTTCAACGCTAACCCATAAATTGTTTCGCTAAACAAAATGTTTTAAGCTAAACAATTCATACCTAACTCTATGGGTTAGCGATTTTTCTAATTAACTGAGGAATAATAAATTAAACGCCATGAGCGACGATAACTCTTCGAGTAGTGACACCCCTGGGCCTAAGAAAGGTTTTTTTGCATTGTTAAACCAACTTTTCCATGGTGAACCTAAAAACCGTGATGATTTGGTCGAATTAATTCGTGATTCTGAACAAAACGATTTAATTGACCCGGATACCCGTGAAATGCTGGAAGGCGTCATGGATATTGCCGATCAGCGGGTACGTGACATCATGATCCCTCGCTCTCAAATTGTTACCTTAAAACGTAACCAAAGCCTTGATGAGTGCCTCGATGTCATCATCGATTCTGCCCACTCTCGCTTCCCTGTTATCAGCGAAGATAAAGATCATATTGAAGGGCTATTGATGGCAAAAGATTTACTGCCATTTATGCGTACCGACGCAGAACCATTCAGTATTGATAAAGTGTTACGTCAGGCCGTTGTTGTTCCTGAAAGTAAACGAGTAGACCGCTTACTCAAAGAATTCCGTTCCCAGCGTTACCACATGGCCATCGTTATTGATGAGTTCGGCGGTGTCTCTGGTTTAGTGACTATTGAAGATATTTTAGAGCTGATCGTCGGTGAGATTGAAGACGAGTATGACGACCAAGATGATGTGGATATCCGCCAGCTGAGCCGTCATTCGTACTCTGTTCGCGCCTTGACTCAAATCGAAGACTTTAATGACGCCTTTGGCACGCATTTTAGTGATGATGAGGTAGATACCGTTGGGGGCTTAGTGATGCAAGCCTTTGGTCACTTACCATCCCGTGGTGAAACCATTACCATCGATAACTATCAGTTTAAAGTTTCCATGGCGGATAGCCGTCGAATTTTACTGCTTCAAGTAAAAATTCCTGACGATGCCCCAGTGCCTACTTTGGATGAAGAACAGAGTTAATGAACTTATCCTCTACTTATCAAAGCCAGTGGCTACGCCTGCTGCTGGCTTTACTATTCGGAGCCAGTGGTACACTGGCTTTTTCGCCTTTTGACTTCTGGCCCGCCGCTCTCCTTTCTATTTTCTTTCTCCAGCTATTAACCCTACACAGAACCGCCAAGCAAGCTTTTGCTATCGCGTTCGCGTGGGGATTTGGCTTATTTGGCAGCGGCGTCAACTGGGTGTATGTCAGTATCGCCGATTTTGGCGGGATGCCGGATGCCGTTAACGTATTTATCGTTATCTTGCTGGCTGCCTATCTGTCGCTGTACCCCGGCCTATTTGGTCTGCTGCTCAATAAACTCACCCCCAATGCCAATGTTTGGCGCCTAGTGTTGATGGCACCCGCGCTATGGCAAGTAACTGAGTTTCTGCGGGGTTGGGTACTGACTGGCTTCCCATGGCTGCAGTTTGGTTATACCCAGATTGATGGGCCGATGAAATCATTAGCGCCAATTTTTGGTGTTGAGATGATAACCCTGCTGCTATTTAGCATCAGCGGCTTACTCGTCCTGACCGTCATTCGTCGCCGTTTTATCCCTCTGGTTTGTGCGGCGGCGCTGTTGCTGGTTCCACTGTTAGCTAAAAACGTCCAGTGGTTCACGCCTCTGAATGATAAAACCATGGAAGTGGCATTGGTACAGGGAAATATCCCTCAATCGATGAAATGGGAAGCAGGCTTTTTGCAGCAAACCAAAGATCGCTATATCAAGCTTTCCAGCCCTTATATTGGCAAAGCCGATATGATTATTTGGCCTGAATCAGCCATTCCCGTGGTAGAATTGGAAAATCAGCCGTGGCTCAAAGCGCTGGACACATTACTGAATGAAACTAAGACGCGGTTAATTACAGGTACTGTCGATGCAAAACCGGTCAATGGCGATTCGGTATTCTATAACTCCATCATTGTTCTGGGTGATAGAAAACCGTATCTCTACCCAACTAAGAATCGCTATAACAAACATCACTTAGTCCCATTCGGTGAGTTCGTCCCATTGGAAGATTTACTTCGTCCGCTTGCGCCATTCTTTAATTTACCAATGTCGGGCTTTAGCCGTGGAGATTATCAACAGCCTCAATTAGCGATTGGTAATATTCATCTAACAGCAACCATTTGCTATGAAATTATTCTGGGTACTCAAGTTAGAGATAACTTCAAACCTGACAGTGACTACTTACTGACAATTTCAAATGATGCTTGGTTTGGTGAATCGATTGGTCCTTGGCAGCATTTCCAAATGGCAAGAATGCGCTCATTAGAACTCGGTCGCCCACTGTTACGTGCCACCAACAATGGCGTAACGGCGGTCATCAGTGCGGATGGTTCCATTCAAGGTATTCTGCCACAGTTCCAAGATGCGGTACTGGCTGAAAAAGTCACACCAACAACGGGATTAACCCCTTATGCTCGTTGGAGTAACTGGCCGATGTGGGGTATGGTCGCTATATTCGGTATTGTCGGATTTACCCTTAATCGTCGTCAAAAACGCCATTAATTAATGCGTTAAACCGATTAAAAATCCCCGACATCTCGATTGATGATTCGGGGATTTTTTTAATCTAACCAATTAATAACCCCTGTGTTTCTGCTATCCCAATTGAGGCAATACAACCTGCGTTGAAATTCAAATAATCATCTTCAATACCATCGGAAAAAATTACGCCATTTTCAGGCATTAAAGACTCTAATTGTAATGGCGAGGTTTGCTCAATGGTACCAAACACTAATTCCGTTCCTGTCATTCGGCTGCGAAAAGGTTCCCTTACGCTGAACTGTAACCGTTTTTCATCCCAACCAAATCCCTGCGATAACGGATGAGAGTGAGTCCCTGCTATCGCCTGAGCCCCAGCAATAATAGATTGAAACCATCCCGTCGACCCCAACCCTGTCGAGACAATAATCCCTGATGACGATTGAAATTCTTGCTGTCCTTGCCATTTCACTCTATAGCGTGCGGATGTATGGCTTTTAGGGCCTATAAATAGGTCGTTAACGGCTAATAGCGTTTGCCCATCGTTGGTTGTAGCTTGCGCAAAAGTAACGGATTTTTGATTCACTTTTCCAGTTAGTGTACGCGTCACCACATCCGATAGCTGCCCAATTTCAAAGGGCAGTAATTTACCATCCCAGCGTGTCGGTTCCGGGTTTATGGCAATCACAGGCTGCCCATTAAGGTATTTTAGGGTATTTGCCACTAAACCATCTTGCCCTATGACCACCACGATATCTCGTGCTGAAAACTGGTAGCTAGGTAACAGTTTTCTTTCCAGTAATTGAAAGCGCCCTATCCCTTTTAGCACCGACTCGGCTTGGATTAACTGCCGCTGATACACATCATGTTCAAGTAGGTAATCACTCACTTCAACATCATTATGTTCAAGGTAAAATTTTGCTTGCGACCAGGTATTGAAACGCTCAATTAACTCCTGCATGCGCGTTTTACGCATCACCAACACAAAGCGAACATCATCATGCTGGCTCATTGTTTGGCTCCTTTTTTCATCAATTGACCAAATAAATCTGGCGAGAAGTTAATTTCACCAATTTTACCTGCGTTTTGAGCCAAGGATTCAAACGCCATCGCCATCAACTGCTCTGGGTTCATTTTCGCCAATGCCATCGCCTTCAAATTCTCCACTGGCAATTGGCTATACGCTTTCATTTTAGCTTCGATGGCATAAGCATCCGCTTCTGATTGAGTACGTTGGTTTTCAACACTTAGCGCCACCAGCTCGTTGCGTTTAGCTTCCAAGTTAACCTGAGCGATCAACTCTTCTTGTTCAATTTCAGCACGTTCACGCAGCAATGTGCGCTCATTATCCAACCGAGCTTCTTCGATTTGCTGCTGTTTGGCTTGTACTGATAAATCCGTTTCTAATTCAGCCTCTTTAATGGTTCTTTCCTGCTCAACGGAGAATTTGCGTCTCGCATAAATCGCATCATCAGCTTCTTTCAAAATCGATTCCCGAGCTTGAGCCTCCAATGCTTTTAGCGTTTCAGGGGATGGTGTAATAGCGGAGATCGCCACATCCAAAATTTCTATACCTAACGATTCAAGAGCAGGATGCTCAGACAGTTGCTGAGAAACCAACATCACCAATGGTTGCCCCATGAGTAATGCATCTCGCAAATTGGTACTTTGCGTTTTTGCTTGGATGACAGTTTGCGCACTACGAACCACCCTATCACTCAGCTTTAACGGGTCTTCTGACGCATAAGATTTACCATCTTGAGCAAGGTTAAAATTCAAGACATCCGCTGTTTTTTCTGGGTATTTCACTTGAAATGAAATTTGCCCTTGAATACGTAAGCTTTGGAAATCCGCCGTCTGTAGATTAAAAATAAATGGCGCTTCTTGAGCGTTCAAAGGTAATGCCGCAATGGACGTTTTATCTGCGTTATACCAAAAACTTAATCCTTTACCTTGCTTACGTACTGCACCATTAATGGATTGAATAATGAATGTCGATGAATCTGATTTGAAATATTTAAAATTTAACATGGTCTACCCCACTTAGTGTCTTTGTGAAATCAATTAGTGTCTTTATGACCTTAAATAATTATTGTCCTATAGACACAAACAAGTCAACAATTAAATGTCTTAATGACACTAAATAAATTTTCGCGTATGATTTAACGCAAGACTAAAAACGGGGGAAAGGATCTTAATCACATGACAGAAAAAGAGTTTTTATCTAATTATGATCGACGAGATTATTTAACTCCTTTGCTCACGGTGGATACCGTATTATTCACTTATCATGAAAACACCTTAAAAGTGCTGCTCGTGGAGCGCGCTAATTACCCGCAGAAAGGTCAATGGGGGTTACCAGGTGGGTTCGTTGATGAAAATTGTGATGCTACGTTAGACGATACGGTATATCGCAAATTAAAAGAGAAAACGGGGGTTGTTCCTCCTTATATCGAGCAGTTATGTACCGTAGGAAATTCAGATCGAGATCCTCGAGGCTGGTCCGTAACAGTCTGCTATACCGCACTTATTGCTCACCAAGCCTGCGAAGCGCACATTGAAAGTGTTCATTCCGTTAAATGGGCCTCCATTGAAGAAATTGAAGGCATGACACTGGCTTTCGATCACTACCAGCTTTATTTACAAGCCCGTGAACGCTTACGCCAGAAATCCCTTTATTCCATTGTGCCGGGATTTGCGCTACCGGAAGTATTCACCTTAGCCGAGCTACAACATGTTCATGAGGTTTTAATCGGCAAAGCCATACAGAATAAATCTTTCCGCCGCCGTTTAGACCAAGCTGATTTACTGATTGATACAGGGGAAAAACGCCAAGAACGCGGGCGCCCAGCCAATCTTTATCGCTTAAAATCACAATCGGCTGACTATCGGTTTATTCGTAATCTCGAATTTTGATGAGAGAGTTTAAGATTAGAGTTTGATAAGAAAAATGCCCTTGATGCTGATACCAAGGGCATTTAATTAAAACGAAGCGAGCCATAAACGGCTTTTCAGCCCCAGATAACTCGTCCAGCCAGAAGTAAAACTCACCATTTCACCTTTATTGATAATCATAAAGGTCGGTGTTGCTGCCACGCCAACCTGTGCAGCCAACTGACCGTTGGTATCATTCACGACAGGAAAATTTAATTCCTTTTTTTCCATTCCGGCTAAAAGTCGAGAAGATTCCCCCGAACGCAGCGCTATCGTCACCACCGGAACCCCTGATTTTGCTAAATCAGAAACGGTTGGTGATGTGAATCGGCAAACACCGCACCATGTTGCCCAGAAATAGACTAATACTGGCTGTTTTTGGCTGAGTTCAGCAATAGAAACCACCTCACCCGTTGCAAGGGTGAGAGGTTCTAATAACACGGGGGCAAGGCTTTGCGGTTTACGCCAAAAGTCCATCACCGTAAAAGCGATCACCAAAATCACCGCTAATACGAGAAGCTCTTTCGACCACTTTTTGAGTCTCCCCATCACGCCATTATTTCGCTTTGCTGAGCTGTTCTTTCACGATGCGTTCAAATTCTTGTGCATCTACAGCGCCTGGGATCATTTCATCACCCACTAACGTCGCAGGCGTACCATTCACGCCCAGCATATTAGCCAGCTCAAGGTTTTTACGGATAGCCGCACGGCTCTTATCACTCGCTTTTAACTTACCATTGCCGGTTGCTTGCAGCGCTTCTTTGATATTTGAATCAGATAACATACCCTGTTTCGCCATCAGTTTTTGGTGCAGCGCTAAGAACGCTTTTGGATTTTCTTGCCATAAAGTCATCGCTAATTGCGAAGATTCCAGCGAGGTTTCCCCTTTAAATGGCAGGTACTTGATGACAACTGCAACATCCGGGTTTTTCTTCACAATATCTTCTAACAGTGGGTCAAAACGTTTGCAGTATGGGCAGTTAAAGTCAGTAAAGTTTACCAAGACTAATTTTGCGTCTTTCGAACCAATGCGTGGGCTAGTCGGGTCATTAAACAGGGCATCATGCTGATCTTTTAATACCTGTTTCATTTGCGCTTGCTGTTTTTCGCCTTGCTTCGCTTGTAAAGCCACAATCGCTTCTTCAAGGATCTCTGGATTCTCAACTAATGTATCGCGTACCAGCTTACGAACTTGTGCTTCTTGGTCGGCAGTCAGTGGCGCTGCATGTGCTGTGGCCCCTAATACTAGTGAGGAAAATAAAACAGCTAATATCGTCTTTTTCATTTTTCGGCTCCTTTGGCCTCAGTCATAATTGATAATAAAGTTTCACGATCAAGTATTGTTGACAGTATTTTCCCCTCTGTCAGATTAGGGCCATAAATCTGGTTAAATGGCACTGCTACTTGTCCTCGACGTTGCAAAAATGCCGAGATTTCCGGTGAAGGTTTTGTCCAATCACCCCGTAGCGCGACGACATCCGGCTCACTCAGTAAGTGCTGAATTTCGTCATTAAGTAGGACGTTATATTTATTCGCCTTACACGTCACACACCAGTCTGCGGTCACATCAATAAACACACGTTTATTATCTGCCAGCGCTTGTGTGATTGCGTCTTCAGACAGTGTTTGCCATTGAACCTTATCGGAAGCTAGCGTTTGGTGACCTTGCTGTTGGTCTATCGCCATCCAAGCAAACCCAGCCCCCAGTGCCGAGAATAATAGGAATGGGAAAATTGCCGCGCGTATTCCTCGATTCTTAAGAATAAATAACACTAAGATTAATAAAAACAGTACGGCGATAACGGTCGCGGTCATTGCACCAAAATGGGGAATTAATAAGCTGATTAGCCATAAACAAGAAACCAACATCATTAAGCCCAGTACAGCGCGCAATTTCAGCATCCATGTTCCCGGCTTTGGTAACGCTTTCGCAATCACAGGGAATGCCGCAATCAGAAGCCATGGGAGGCTCATCCCGATACCTAATGCAGTGAAAATCAACCACAATTGCGACATCGGCGCAGCCAATGCGAAGGCGACAGCCGTGCCCAAAAAGGGTGCAGAACAAGGTGTAGCTAAGAGTGTCGCGAAGACCCCTTGCCAGAAAGGCCCACTATTACCCTGTCCACCAGCAGTGGCTAAGCGTGTATTTGCTTTGCTGCCTAGGTTAATTTCAAACAACCCAAATAAATTCGCGGTAAACAGCGCCGTAATTAGCACCATAAAGCCAATAAACCACGGGCTTTGGAACTGAATTCCCCAACCAACAACCTGCTGACCCCATCGCAAGAATGTCATCAACAAGGCTAATAACCAGAATGAGACCAAGATCCCCGATGAAGAGAGCAAGAATTGCCGACGAATGGTATTTTGTTCACCTTGAGGAACCAATAAGACAGAGCCGAGTTTCATCGCCAGTACAGGCAAGACACACGGCATTAAGTTCAGGATCAGACCGCCAAGTAGCGCAAATAGAACTATCTGCCATAAACCCAGCGCGTGCCCACTGTCATCCCCAGATGCAGAACCGGTATAAGGCACGACATTGCCATGAATTTGCTGAGATAACTCACCGTCCGCTACGACAAATGAAACCGTTTTACCCACAAGATTAGGCGCTTCGCCGCCCCAGTCATCGCTAACATCAATGGTGGCGGTTAATTTGTTGCCAGAATATTTTAGGGATGGAACCCCAAGGCTCGCGCCATCCACAACATCGGTAAACAGATGTGGGTCAATCCACGTATTATCGGCGGCTTTTTGTAACTCTACCGTCAATTTATTGCCAGCAAAGCCAAATTGCGCCTGTTCAACAAGCCCACTAGCTGCAGGCACGCTGCCTTTTGCTTGATTAAATGCCCAGCTAAAATCCGCAGGAGCCGGTTCAGTGAGATCTAATTCAAAAGGATAGTCAGTTAAAATACAAACATTGCTGCACGTAGATAATGTCAGTGTGCCTGATAATTTATCAAGATGCTCACTGCTGGTGACTGTAATAGGGAAAACCACGTCTCCCATATAACCTTGTGTCGACACGCCAGCGACATCAAAACGCCCCGGTGTGGGCCATAGCCACTCCACGGTTTTGACGGGTGACGACCAGCTTATTTCTGGAGCAACGCCCCCTTCTCCCGGTGAGCGCCAATAAGTCTTCCAGCCATCATCGAGTTTTACATCCAGTAAAATATCGACCTTGCCCTCTTTTTGTGCAGAGCTCAGCAAGCGAACCTGCACATGGCTCGGTGTGTTTGCGGTCATAAAACCCGTGTTTGCAGGTTGCAACCAGCCTGTATCCGCAGCCTGTAAGCTGCTAGAAAATACAGTGAATAAAACAATTAACGCATTAATAAAAAAACGCATGATCCCTCCAGAATAAATAACAGCGACGAACAATAAGCCGCGGCTTTCTAATCCCGAAGATTACAGAATTGTAGATGACGCCGAACGCCAGGTGGGGAATGGCTCTCTTCACGGTTTGCTCTATATATAAATAGCCTAGTGCAAAAGATAGCGAATGCCGCTAAAGAAAGAAATATAAAAAAGAGAGGCTCTATCACAGCAGGAACAAGAGTAAGGAGTGATTTGGAACTTAATTCACACGTTGAAAGTTTAACGGGCTTGCTATTTTGTTCATTTATATCAGAAAGATAATGCTCTGAGGAAAGCTGGATTTGATTCGCTACCGCAGAAGCTTGTGTCGAAGTAGATGTCAACATTGAGGCGAATAGACGCTCCCCGACGGCTCTTTGATTCATACAAATCAACACCATCAGACAGGCAAACAGCACTAATCCTTTACCTAGCTTCATCGACCTCGTCATGTCTGTCTCAGATTATCTTCCTGAATTCACAATAATTAGCTAATTAAGTTAATAACAGGTTACATCTTACACAGGCAAATAAGCAACACAAGCACCATCATCTAACTTTACAAACAGTTCTCATCTATAAAATTCACTATTTTTTGCATTTTATCCGAAAAGCGGCACAGAACTTGCTACTTACTTAATAAATAGCAAAACGAAACTATTTTGCACACTTTCGGTGCACGATAGTCGAGTTTCGGCAGTTTGTCTCTTTATTGGTGTCGCAGTTCACAGCTGCCTAAATAATATGCGAGACAGCTCCCGAATTTAAAACAATTTGTTTTCAAAACACATATTTTTTAATTACTTTTTAACAATAATAAAACATACAGCCGATGATCGTGTCATGATGAAAACCTCACGAAACATCTGCAAACACAACACCACAAAACCAAAATAAATCGAGCAATGTATCGTTAAAACACACACCTCGAAATATGGCGGATTGACACCGATGTTCTAAAGGAGCTGTAATTATGCGTATTAGCAAGCTTGTTTTAACAATGATGCTTTTGGGTGCAACCTGCGCAGTTCAAGCAGAAGAATTAAACGGTACTCTGAAAAAAATCAAAGATAACGGTGTGATTGTCGTGGGTCACCGCGAATCATCAGTGCCATTCTCTTACTATGATAATAATCAGAAAGTTGTTGGCTACTCACAAGACTATTCCAACCTCATTGTTGATGCAGTGAAAAAGAAACTCAATATGCCTGATTTACAGGTGAAATTGATCCCTATCACCTCGCAGAACCGTATTCCATTACTGCAAAACGGCACATTTGATTTCGAATGTGGCTCCACAACAAATAACCTAGAGAGACAAAAGCAAGCTGCCTTCTCTAATACTATTTTCGTGGTCGGAACTCGCCTGCTGGCGAAAAAAGACTCCGGTATCAAAGACTTTGCTGATTTAGCTGGCAAAAATGTGGTTGTAACTTCAGGAACCACATCAGAAGTGATCCTGAATAAGTTAAATGATGAGAAAAACATGAAGATGCGCATTATCAGTGCTAAAGACCACGGTGACTCATTCCGTACTTTAGAATCTGGTCGTGCGGTTGCCTTTATGATGGATGATGCCCTATTAGCTGGTGAGCGCGCAAAAGCGAAACAACCGGATATCTGGGAAATCGTAGCAAAACCGCAAACTGAAGAAGCTTACGGCTGTATGCTGCGTAAAGATGACCCACAATTCAAAGCATTAGTTGATGAAACTATCTCAACTGCACAAAAATCTGGCGCAGCGGAAAAATCATTCGACCGCTGGTTTAATCAACCAATCCCACCGAAGAACCTGAATCTGAAGTTTACGTTATCTGATGAAATGAAAGCGCTGTTCAAATCACCAAACGATAAAGCATTAAACTAATAAAAAAGACAAACAGGGTGTTACTGAAGTAGGAGTCGCAAGGCGGTCGTTCCCGCCTTGCTTTCTCTTATTGCGGTATTCGGGACAATCAAATTGCCCACAGGAAGTCATATTATGTCAATTAATTGGAACTGGGGGATATTCCTTGAGAATGCCCCATTTGGGAATACCACCTATTTAGGGTGGCTAATATCTGGCCTAGAAGTCACTGTCACGCTATCCATCTGCGCTTGGATCATCGCCTTTCTAGTTGGCTCATTTTTCGGTATTTTACGCACAGTACCTAATCGCTTTTTAGCCTTTTTAGGGACTGCTTACGTTGAATTATTCCGTAACGTTCCGCTGATTGTTCAGTTCTTCACTTGGTATTTAGTGATCCCTGAACTGCTACCACAATCCATCGGAGATTGGTTTAAAATGGAGTTAGATCCTAACTACCAGTTTTTCCTCTCTTCCATGCTATGCCTTGGCTTGTTTACGGCTGCGCGAATGACTGAGCAAGTTCGTGCTGCCATTCAATCTCTACCAAGAGGGCAACGTAATGCCGCGCTTGCGATGGGGCTAACTCTGCCACAAACCTATCGCTATGTACTGCTACCGAATGCTTATCGCGTCATTTTACCACCGATGACTTCGGAAATGCTGAACTTGGTAAAAAACTCTGCTATCGCATCCACTATCGGGTTAGTGGATATGGCGGCACAAGCAGGAAAATTACTCGATTACTCCGCCCATGCTTGGGAATCTTTTACAGCAATCACGCTCGCATATGTCGGTATCAACTTGATTATTATGCTGCTAATGAGCTTGCTTGAGCGCAAAGTGCGCTTACCCGGCACACTAGGAGGACGCTAAGATGGCTTATCAATTTGATTGGAGTTCCATTGAGCCAAGCATCCCATTCTTAGTGGATGGCTTTATTATCACAGCCAAAATTACGGCAGCTGCCATTGTAGTTGGGATTTTATGGGGAACCGTACTCGCCGTTATGCGTTTATCCAGCATTAAGCCACTGCGTTGGCTGGCGGCCTTTTACGTCAACACCTTCCGGTCAGTTCCATTAGTTATGGTACTGTTTTGGTTCTATTTAGTTGTGCCTAACATATTACAAAATGTTCTAGGCTTATCACCAAAAAATGATATTCGTTTAATATCCGCAGTGGTAGCCTTCTGTCTTTTTGAAGCGGCTTACTACTCTGAAATTATCCGTGCAGGTATTCAAAGTATCTCGAAAGGTCAGGCAAGCGCCTCCCTCGCTTTAGGTATGACCCAAATGCAAACCATGCGTTTAGTCGTATTACCGCAAGCATTCAGAGCGATGGTGCCATTATTGCTGACCCAAGGTATTGTATTATTCCAAGATACCTCTTTAGTGTATGTTCTTGGGCTAACCGACTTCTTCAGAACCGCGACCAATATTGGTGAGCGTGACGGTACGCAAGTCGAAATGATACTCTTTGCGGGACTCATCTACTTTATTTTCAGTTTCGGCGCTTCAATGCTGGTGAATTATCTTAAGAAAAGGACTGTTTCATGATTACCCTGAAAAATGTATCGAAATGGTATGGCCAATTTCAGGTGCTCACAGATTGCACAACTGAAGTCAAAAAAGGCGAAGTTGTGGTTGTATGCGGGCCGTCTGGTTCTGGTAAATCCACATTAATAAAAACAGTAAATGGGTTGGAGCCAATTCAACAGGGTGAAATTTTCGTTAACGATATCCAAGTTAATAGCAAAAAAACTGACCTTGCGAAGCTGCGCTCAAAAGTCGGCATGGTGTTCCAACACTTTGAACTGTTCCCTCACCTTTCCATTATTGAGAACCTAACATTAGCGCAAGTTAAAGTGTTAAATCGCGACAAAAAAGCCGCTGAAGCTAAAGGCTTAAAATTACTGGAGCGTGTGGGATTGGCGAGCCATGCCAATAAATTCCCTGCGCAGCTCTCTGGTGGTCAACAGCAACGTGTCGCTATCGCTCGCGCGCTGTGTATGGATCCGATTGCCATGCTGTTTGATGAACCAACTTCTGCCCTCGATCCAGAAATGATCAACGAAGTGCTGGATGTTATGGTGGAGTTAGCGAATGAAGGTATGACCATGATGGTGGTAACACACGAAATGGGCTTTGCGAAAAAAGTGGCTAACCGTGTGATTTTTATGGATGAAGGGAAAATCATCGAAGATAGTAAAAAAGAGGATTTCTTCGCTAATCCGAAATCAGACCGCGCGAAAGATTTTCTGGCAAAAATCTTACATTAATCTCGCTTTAGGTTGCAGAAAGTCCGACAGGGCTTTTTGCAACTTTTCCCTCAACGTTTCTTACCCGCACAAAATTCACCTCGTTTTTTTGATTGTCACTTTTCTGCGCTTGAAATCTCTTAAAAAATTATCTAACGTGTTCTAAGTTCAAATAAAATTGCGAACAAAGCGAATTCACCCTGAAATAGTTCAAGTTTTAGGTAGTAAATTGAATTATGATAGGCGATACGCTTATTATTTTGTGCGCGCTCTTAGTTTCATCAACGTATCGCCAACCACTATGTAGCACAAAATATAACAAACAGCTGAAACAGCAAGACCAAGTCCCTGTAAATTCATCTAATCGACGATTCATCGTTTTTTACAGACACAATGGCTTTCGGCATTGTTGTTTTCATGTGTGATCCGCTATGCTATGCGGATCCATTTTATAGAAAAGACATTCACCTGCTACAGACTAAACTGTAGCGATTATTCACCATAGGATTATCGGTGCCATGCAAGAACAATATCGTCCAGAAGATATAGAGCCTAAAGTACAGCGTCACTGGGATGAACACCAAACGTTCAAAGTGACAGAAGACAACAGCAAAGAAAAATACTACTGCCTGTCCATGCTACCTTACCCTTCTGGTCGACTACACATGGGCCACGTTCGTAACTACACCATTGGTGACGTGATCTCCCGCTACCAGCGTATGCTGGGTAAAAACGTTCTGCAACCAATTGGTTGGGATGCGTTTGGTCTGCCAGCTGAAGGTGCTGCTGTTAAAAATAACACCGCGCCTGCACCATGGACTTACGCCAATATCGATTACATGAAAGGTCAGCTGAAAATGCTGGGCTTCGGTTACGATTGGAACCGCGAAGTGACCACCTGTACGCCAGAATATTACCGTTGGGAACAGTGGTTCTTCACTAAGCTGTATGAAAAAGGCTTGGTCTACAAAAAAACCTCCGCAGTAAACTGGTGTCCACATGACTTAACCGTTCTCGCAAACGAACAAGTTATCGACGGCTGCTGCTGGCGCTGCGATAGCCAAGTTGAGCGTAAAGAGATCCCTCAGTGGTTTATCAAAATCACCGACTACGCTGAAGAACTGCTCAATGACTTGGACAAACTGGAAGATTGGCCAGAACAAGTTAAAACCATGCAGCGCAACTGGATTGGTCGCTCAGAAGGTGTGGAAATCACTTTTGATGTTGCCGACCGTGCAGACAAATTAACAGTCTACACCACCCGCCCAGATACCTTTATGGGCGCGACTTATGTGGCGGTTGCTGCAGGTCACCCATTAGCGCAAGAAGCTGCCAAAGCGAATAGCGAATTAGCCGACTTTATCGATGAGTGCCGTAATACCAAAACCGCAGAAGCGGATATGGCAACCATGGAGAAAAAAGGTCTGGCAACAGGTCTGTATGTCGTTCATCCATTAACCCAAGAAAAATTACCAATTTGGGTCGCGAACTTTGTTCTGATGGAATACGGCACAGGCGCAGTGATGGCCGTTCCAGCTCACGACCAACGTGACTGGGAATTTGCCCATAAATACAACCTACCAATCAAAGCAGTGATTGCAGATGCTGAAGGCAACACACCTGACTTATCTCAAGAAGCGATGACTGAGAAAAATGCCCTGATCAACTCAGGTGAGTTTACTGGTTTAAGCAACGAAGCTGGCTTCAACGCGATCGCAGATAAACTGGTTTCGCTTGGTGCGGGTCAACGCAAAGTCAATTATCGCTTACGTGACTGGGGTGTTTCCCGTCAACGTTACTGGGGCGCGCCAATTCCAATGGCAACCTTAGAAGATGGTACCGTAGTTCCAGTTCCTGAAGACCAATTACCGGTTATTTTACCGGAAGATGTCACCATGAACGGTATCACTAGCCCGATTAAAGCGGATCCTGAGTGGGCAAAAACCACCATTAATGGTCAACCAGCGCTGCGTGAAACCGATACGTTCGATACCTTTATGGAATCATCTTGGTACTACGCACGTTACACTTGCCCACAATACGATGATGGCATGTTGAACCCAGAAGCAGCAAACTATTGGCTGCCAGTGGATCAATACATCGGCGGTATTGAACACGCCATCATGCACTTAATGTATTTCCGCTTCTTCCACAAATTAATGCGTGATGCAGGTCTGGTGAACTCTGATGAGCCAGCAAAACGTTTACTGTGCCAAGGTATGGTTCTGGCTGATGCCTTCTACTACACCGGTAGCGATGGTCATCGTGTATGGGTTTCTCCTGCGGATGCAATTGTTGAACGTGATGACAAAAACCGTATTACTAAAGCGGTAGACAGCGAAGGCCATGAACTGGTTTATACTGGTATGAGCAAGATGTCTAAATCTAAGAACAACGGTATCGACCCGCAATTAATGGTCGAAAAATACGGTGCTGATACCGTCCGTCTGTTCATGATGTTCGCTGCGCCACCAGAATTAACGCTGGAGTGGCAAGAGTCTAGCGTTGAAGGGGCTAACCGTTTCGTTCGTCGTGTATGGCGTTTAGTTCATGAACACGCACAAAAAGGTGCAACTCAGCCATTAGACATCAGCGCATTAACTGCAGAACAAAAAGATTTACGTCGCGACTTACATAAAACCATCGCGAAAGTGACTGACGATGTGGGTCGTCGCTACGCATTCAACACCGCTATCGCAGCGGTCATGGAATTTATGAACAAGTTAGTTCGTGCTCCACAAGAAACTGAGCAAGACCGCGCTTTAGTTCAAGAATCTCTGGATGCTATCACGCTGATGTTATCGCCAATCATTCCACACGCTTGTTTCGAAATGTGGAAAGCATTAGGTCACAATGACGATATCGATTTTGCAAGCTGGCCTGTGGCTGACGAACAAGCCATGATCGACGATACTAAACTGGTTGTTGTTCAAGTTAACGGTAAAGTACGCGGTCGTATTACGGTACCTGCTGATGCTAACCAAGAATTCGTTCTGGAAATGGCATCACAAGAAGGCAGCGTCGCGAAATACCTCGAAGGCGTTAGCATCCGTAAAGTCATTTACGTACCTGGTAAATTACTGAACTTAGTTGTTGGCTGATAAGGAGCCCAAGTGCGCTATCTGATAACTCTATTTCTCAGCCTGTCGGTGCTCGTCACCGCAGGTTGCGGTTTTCGTCTTCAAGGAACCACGCAACTTCCCGAAGAACTGAAAACGTTACAGTTAAGTTCTGGCGACCCATACAGTTACCAAACTCGTGCGGTCAGGGAACAGCTGCGACTCAATAACGTGACTCTGCTCGATTCTGGTCGTGCTGATGTGCCTATTTTGAAAATCGTAGGTTCAACAGAAAGCACCGATACCGTCTCGATTTATCAAGATGGTAAAGCGGCGGAGAAACAACTGACACTGGTCATGAAGGCGCAAGTGTTAATGCCGGATGGCGCTATTTATCCGCTGGAAACAAAAGTTGTGCGGACTTTCTTTGATAACCCGTTAGAAGCGCTCGCAAAAGATGCTGAGAACGAGATTGTGAAGCAAGAGATGCAACAACAAGCAGCACGTAACATCGTGCGCAAACTGCTTCTGGTTCACAGTGCTGAGTTAGAAAAAGCGAAAGCGCAAGCGGCTGAGAAACCTGTTGCCGAATAATGATACGCATTTATCCTGAACAGCTGGCCTCTTCGTTACAAGAGTCTCTAAGAGGCCGCTATCTCGTTTGGGGCTCCGAGCCCCTTCTTATTCAAGAAAGCCAAGATGCTATCCGCCAAGTTGCACGCCAGCAAGGTTTTGAAGAGCATTTTACTTTCGCTTTAGAACAAAATACGGATTGGGATGAAATTTTTAGTCTCTGCCAAGCGCTGAGTCTATTTGCCAATCGCCAAATGCTCACCCTGTTCTTGCCTGAAAATGGCCCGAATGCAGCGATGGCAGACAAGCTAACGCAGCTTGCAGGTTTACTTCATTCCGATCTGCTATTAGTTCTACGCGGACATAAACTCACCAAAGCGCAAGAAAATAGTGCTTGGTTCAAAGCCATCAGCCAAGATGGTATCTATGTCAGTTGCCTAACGCCTGAATACCAGCGTTTGCCGCAGTGGGTCTCTAAACGTGCTAGCCAAATGCGGCTCTCATTAGAAACTGAAGCAAACCAATTACTTTGCTATTGCTATGAAGGTAATTTATTGGGATTAGCGCAAGCGCTGGAGAGACTTTCCCTGCTCTATCCGGATGGAAAGCTCACTTACCCTCGTGTCGAGAGTGCGGTGAATGATTCCGCCCACTTTACGCCCTACCATTGGGTTGATGCGATCCTAGCCGGTAAGCCGCGCCGTTCATGGCATATCCTTGAACAGCTCAAGCAAGAAGATGTTGAACCTGTCATTTTACTGCGAGCTATCCAACGGGAATTAATGTTGCTGATCACGTTAAAACGTCAATCCGCTACCACCTCATTAAAAACGCTATTTGACCAACATAAAGTTTGGCAAACCCGTCGAGGATTGTTAGGCGAGGCGCTGCAACGTTTGAGCTTACATCAATTACAATCTGCGTTAATGCTGCTCACCCAAGCTGAAATTCACACTAAGCAGGATTTTTCTCACTCTTCATGGCCGGATTTGCAATCTCTTTCCATGGTGTTATGCGGTAAAACCGATGCTGAACATTTTATTTTGCCGCGATAATAGCCGGTAGCTCAGTAAAACACAGATAAACAAATCACCTGATATCAAATGGTAATGAATGATGAACGCTAAACCACAAGGTCTACAAGCGCTATTTGGGGGAACTTTTGACCCTATTCATTATGGGCATCTACGCCCTGTTGAAGCATTAGCTAATCAGGTGGGACTGCAAAAAGTGATTTTGCTGCCAAACCATGTTCCACCTCATCGACCTCAACCGGAAGCTAGCCCTACCCAGCGATTAGAAATGGTAAAACTGGCCATTCAAAATAACCCGCTGTTTACTGTTGATACGCGAGAACTCCAGCGAAACACCCCCTCTTTTACAATCGAAACGCTCAGTGAATTGCGTCAAGAACTTGGTCAGAAACAGCCTCTCGCGTTCATTATTGGTCAAGATTCCCTGTTATCCATTAATACCTGGCATGGCTGGACTCAGCTATTGGATAAATGCCATCTGCTGGTCTGCGCGAGACCAGGTTACGCCACACATTTTAGCGATCCTGACATGCAACAGTGGATGCAACAGCATCAAGTACAAGACCCGCAAATATTGAGCCAAACGCCCTGTGGTTCGATTTTTATTGGCGACACACCGCTGGTTAATATTTCAGCAACTGAAATACGTGAACAACTCAGCGAAGGTCAGGCTTGTGAGGATTTACTGCCTCGTGCGGTTTATCACTATATTCAACAGCAACATTTGTATCAAAAATAAGCAATTTTATTTCTATTAACCAAATAGGAATATCAGCAAATAATTTATTCTCTTTTATTCACTTAATTTCGATTTAATTAATTGCACAACTCAGCGCTTATTCTAGAATATTGATACGCAAGAGATAGGGATATTTTATTTGTAAAGTTACGATAATTATCTTGCCCAATGGATAAGATATCCCTATAAATTGCCCTCTTACGCCAATAAAAAATAATTTAGCCGATTTTTGTGAAAATCTGGGGTAAAATGGCGACACTTTGCTAGGGGGAGCCCCCTAGAAAGCACAATGATGAATAGTCTTTAACAAGAATAGTGTTTAACAAGAGATTCTCTCAATTTGAATGAAAGGTGAACCTTTTGCAAGGAACTGAACTCCAACAATTTATTATCGATCAACTTGAAGATGCGAAAGCTGAAGATATCATTTCGATCGATGTCCATGGGAAATCAAGTGTTACTGACCAAATGATCATCTGCACAGGGACCTCAACTCGTCACCTGATGTCTGTGGCTGATCGTTTAATTGATGCGTGCCGTAAAAATGGCTTAATGCCTCTCGGTGTTGAAGGTCAAGGCATTTCAGACTGGATTGTTGTCGACCTTGGTGATGCCATCGTCCATATCATGCAAGATGAAAGCCGCCGCATGTACGAACTTGAAAAGCTCTGGAGCTGAGTTTGAAATTACAACTCATCGCTGTCGGAACTAAAATGCCGGACTGGGTACAGACCGGCTTTATGGATTACCTTCACCGTTTTCCCAAAGATATGCCTTTCGAATTAACCGAAATCCCCGCAGGAAAACGTGGAAAAAATGCAGACATCAAACGCATTCTCGAAAAAGAAGGTGAATTGATGCTTGCCGCTGTCGGCAAAGGCAATCGTATCGTCACACTGGATATTCCAGGAGATCGTTGGGATACACCCAAATTAGCCGTACAGTTAGACAAGTGGAAACAAGATGGTCGTAATGTCAGTCTGTTAATTGGTGGGCCTGAAGGACTTGCTCCGGCATGTAAAGATGCCGCAGAACAAAGTTGGTCGCTATCACCACTAACACTACCCCATCCGCTAGTTCGCGTCCTTGTTGCCGAAAGTCTTTATCGGGCATGGAGTATTACGACTAATCACCCATATCATCGGGAATAGTTAGGAATTAATTTGTACACAATGGCAATGGGATGAAACAACAACGCACCCCTTTTCGCGACCATACCGCAGAATCAGTTTTGTTTATTCGCCGAGCATTAATTGCTTTCGGCGTCATTGTCATACTTACTTCAATCCTCGTGACCAATTTGTATCATCTACAAGTCGTCCGTCATGACGATTACCAAACACGCTCAAATGATAACCGCATTAAATTGGTGCCGATAGCGCCTAGCCGCGGCATTATTTATGATCGAAAAGGCACTCAGTTAGCCCTCAATAGCACCTTTTATCAGCTAGAAATTGTTCCTGAAAAAGTCGATGACTTACAGGAAACACTCGACAAGCTACGGGATGTTGTTGACCTTACAGACGAAGATATCACCAACTTTGAAAAAGAGCGTAAACGCTCTCGTCGCTTTACCTCTATTGCGCTGAAAACGCAGCTAAATGAAGTTCAAGTTGCCCGCTTTGCCGTTAATCAGTATCGCTTTCCCGGCTTAGAAGTGAAAAGTTACCAGCGTCGCTCATACCCGTATGGTTCCGCATTAACCCACGTTATCGGCTACGTCGCAAAAATTAACGATAAAGACGTCGAACGCCTTGATAAAGAAGGGTTATTACCAAACTACGCTGCCAGCCATGATATCGGTAAATTAGGTATTGAGCGTTACTATGAAGATGTTTTACATGGTAAAACGGGCTACGAAGAAGTTGAAGTCAATAGCCGTGGCCGAGTGATCCGCCAATTACACGAACAGCCACCGCAAGCAGGTCGTGATGTCTATTTAACTATCGATCTCGAATTACAGACTTATATTGAGAAAATCCTCACCACCAGCCGTGCCGCAGTCATCGTCACAGACCCGCGTAATGGTGAGATCCTCGCGTTGGTTTCCACACCAAGTTACGATTCAAACTTGTTTGTGAATGGAATTTCCAACAAAGATTACCAAGACCTGTTAAATAACCCTAACAGGCCGTTGATCAACCGCGCGACTCAGGGCTTATATCCACCCGCATCGACGGTGAAACCCTTTATCTCTGTCGCGGCATTAAGCGAAAAAGTGATTACGCCAAACACCACAATCTACGATCCAGGCTGGTGGCAACTCCCTGGCTCAGAAAAACGCTATCGTGACTGGAAACGCTGGGGACACGGTAAGCTAAATGTGGTCAAATCGATTATTGAATCCGCGGATACCTTCTTCTACCAAGTCGCTTATGACATGGGGATCGATCGTCTATCCGATTGGATGACCCGCTTTGGTTATGGGGAATATACGGGTATTGACCTTTCTGAAGAGCGTCAAGGCCTGATGCCGACCCGTGAATGGAAACAAAAACGTTATAAAAAGCCATGGTACCAAGGGGACACCATCCCAGTCGGGATTGGTCAAGGTTATTGGACATCAACACCAATCCAAATGTCTAAAGCACTGATGACGTTGATTAATGACGGAAAAGTCAAAACACCTCATTTGCTGTATGGAACCAAACTTGGTGATGCCATGGTGCCTTATGAAGACAAAGAAACTCGACAAATTGGCGATATCCATTCTGGATATTGGGAACTGGCCAAAACGGGTATGTACGGCGTAGCCAATGCACCAAATGGTACCGGTAAGCGTAGTTTCGTCGGGACGCCTTATAAAGTGGCTGCAAAATCAGGAACGGCGCAGGTATTTAGTTATGAAACCTATAATGCCAGCAAATTAGCCGAGCATTTGCGTGACCATAAACTAATGATTGCTTATGCACCTTATGATAAACCCACTATTTCCGTTGCCATTATTTTAGAAAACGGCGGAGCAGGCCCTGCAGTTGGTGATATTGTTCGCCAAATCTTTGACCATGTCCTGTTAGGTGATAACAACACCCAAGTCGAAAGTACGGGTGCCAGTGCAGAGGAAGATCGTTAATCATGACTGACGATAAGAGAAAATTATCACTATCAACACGTCTGCACATTGATGTGCCTATGTTATTAATCATCATCGCCTTACTCGCTTATAGCGCCTTCATCATGTGGAGCGCTAGCGGGTTAGATCCTGATATGATGGAGCGAAAACTAGGGCAAATTTTTTCCGGTTTTGTAGTGATGATCGTGATGGCGCAAATTCCACCTCGCATGTATGAAAGCCTCGCACCACACCTGTTTATTTTCTGCGTGATTCTATTAGTCTTCGTTGATGTGTTTGGGCAAATCAGTAAAGGGGCTCAGCGCTGGCTAGATTTGGGCTTTGTACGATTCCAACCATCAGAGATTGCGAAAATCGCAGTGCCGCTCATGGTGGCTCGCTTTATGAACCGCGACTCATGCCCGCCGACCTTTAAAAATACCTGTATTGCCCTCGTGTTTATTTTTGTCCCAACATTACTGGTAGCGGCTCAGCCAGATTTGGGTACCTCGATCCTTGTTGCTGCATCAGGGCTATTTGTCCTATTTTTAGCGGGAATGAGCTGGCGTTTAATTGCCGTTGCTGCCGTCGCCGTTGCCGCCTTTATTCCGATGCTCTGGTTCTTCTTAATGCATGACTATCAGAGAGCGCGAGTCATGATGCTACTTGACCCAGAAAGTGACCCGTTAGGTAAAGGCTATCACATCATCCAATCTAAAATTGCGATTGGTTCTGGTGGTTTAATGGGTAAAGGCTGGTTGGAAGGTACTCAGTCTCAACTAGAATTTTTACCTGAACGTCACACCGACTTTATTTTCGCTGTATTAGCTGAAGAGCTTGGATTGATTGGTGTCTTGATCTTATTGGGTCTTTATATCCTATTGATTATTCGTGGGCTATACATTGCAGCAAATGCGCAAAACACCTTCGGGCGAGTCATGGTCGGCGGATTAATCCTAATCCTATTTGTGTATGTGTTTGTTAATATTGGTATGGTGAGTGGTATTCTACCTGTCGTGGGAGTTCCCCTCCCCTTAGTGAGTTATGGGGGCTCAGCCTTAATTGTTTTAATGGCTGGATTCGGTATTATCATGTCTATCCATACCCACAGAAAATTTTTATCTAAGAGTTTATAAAATGAGGCTTAGTATGCGTTTACAATGGATTATGCTCGCCATGGCAACCACATTACTCAGTGGGTGTATTAACGAAGACGTTAAGCAGCAGCCAACAGTACCCACCAATGTCCCTACACAAGATGTGTTGGGTGCTGAGCCACATTATGAGCCTTATCACCCAACGGCAAATAATGATTACCAGCGTAATGGCAAGCAATACCAAATTGTCCGTGAACCCGCGCAATTTTCCCAAGTGGGCTATGCGTCAATTTATGGTCAAGAAGCTTCCGGTCAATTGACTGCCATTGGTGAACGCGCTAACCCAGTAGAGTTAACTGCCGCTCACCCTACACTACCAATCCCAAGTTATGCTCGTATTACCAACATGATGAACGGACGTATGATGGTAGTTCGCATTAATGATCGTGGTCCTTATACTCCCGGTAAAAGTATTGCCGTATCCCGTGCAGTCGCCGATCGTTTAAATCTGATGACGACCACAAAAATTAAGATTGATGCCATCCAAGTTGCTCCAGATGGAAGCTTATCTGGGCCTGGAACTGTAGGTTCAAACTTTGTTAAACAAAGTTATGCCCTGCCGGATCGTCCACAATTAGGTTCCGGCCCATTAGGGACGCCAGTGATGCAAGAATCCCCAGCGCCAAGTAATGCCTTACCTGTAAAACAGCCAGCAGAGCCAATGCAACCAACGATGCCGGATATGAACATCAAGCAACCAGAACCTCAAGTTGCACCGAAAGCCACTGAGACAGAATCCGTGCCTGAACGTGGTTTCTTAGTTCAAGCTGGTGCTATCAGTAGCAAAGCGAATGCACAAAGTATGTTGGATAACTTAAAAAATCAGTTTAACGTACCGGGTCGTCTACAGCCTTACAATGGCATCTACCGTGTTCAATTAGGGCCTTTTGCAACGAGACAACAAGCCGTAGAGATACAATCTCGTTTGCAGTCTGAGCGCAATCAACAATCCATGGTTGTTGCCCCTTAATCACTCAATGACCGAATAATTTACGTTGCTGGGGGAAATTATTGATAGCTCCCCCTGCAACTTAAAGTACAACGGGTATAAACTAACGTAAATTTATCTGCACAGCGCAAGAGCTTCTTTTATCTGCCTTCGAACTTTTGCTAAACTGCGCTTTCTTGTGTTAACCGAATGTTGGATGTAATGATACAACCATGAAAAATGTCTCCTCATCACGCAATGTCTTTCTGCCACAAATCGTGCGTCAGACTGCGCTGGCTTCTGCACTGATCGTTTCTACTGTCACTTTTGCAAATGCGAATGAAGCGTTTCCAAATACTTCAGTTCCTGCTGCTCCAGCTATCGATGCTGAAGCGTATATCTTGATTGATTACAATTCAGGTAAAGTGCTTGCCGAAAGTAATGCAGATCAGCGCCGCGACCCTGCTAGCTTGACCAAAATGATGACGAGCTATGTCATCGGCCAAGCCATTAAATCAGGTAAAATTGGCGCGAATGACATGGTCACCGTGGGTGATGATGCATGGGCGACAGGCAACCCAATTTTCAAAGGCTCTTCATTAATGTTCTTAAAGCCAGGGGATCGCGTGAGTGTCTCTCAGCTAACCCGTGGTATTAACTTACAATCCGGTAATGATGCCTGTGTTGCTATGGCTGACTATGTCGCGGGGGACCAAGCTAACTTTGTTAACTTGATGAACACCTACGTGAATAAACTGGGCCTGCAAAATACGCACTTCCAAACCGTTCATGGCCTCGATGCAGCGGGTCAATACAGCTCTGCTCGTGATATGGCGTTGATTGGCCAAGCGCTGATCCGTGATGTGCCGGAAGAGTACGAAATTTATAAAGAAAAAGAATTCACATTTAACAATATCCGCCAAACTAACCGTAATGGTCTGTTATGGGATAAGAGCCTTGCGGTTGATGGGATCAAAACGGGTCACACTGATGCAGCAGGTTATAACTTAGTTGCCTCCGCAAAAGATGGCGATATGCGTCTTATTTCCGTCGTTATGGGTGGAAAGAGCAGCAAAGGTCGTGATGCAGAAAGCAAAAAATTACTGACTTACGGCTTCCGCTTCTATGAAACAGTGAAACCACTGCAAGCTGGCGTCGAATTTGCCACTGCCCCAGTTTGGTTTGGCGATGACAGCGAAATTAAACTAGGTGTGGTTGAAGACCTGTACCTCACGATCCCTCGCGGTCGTTTAAAAGACTTAAAAGCAAGCTACGAATTAACCACCACTGAAATCGAAGCGCCACTGAAAAAAGGCCAGCAAGTGGGAACGATTAGCTTCCAATTAGACGGTAAAACCATCGAACAGCGTCCTTTAGCGGTATTAAAAGATGTTGAAGAAGGCGGTTTCTTCAGTCGTTTAATCGACTACATCAAACTATTATTCCATCGTTGGTTTGGTTAATACTTGAAATTGAAATCAGTTAACCCCATATAGTTTGTATCTGAAAGCCTGTAGTGAATACAAACCCTGATGGGGAATGAATTGGCTGGCGAAATCTATTTTCTTCCAGCCAATTTTTATGCAGGCGCTAATCAATATTTTAGGAGTGCCCATGAAAACGAAATTAGGTGAACTGCTTGAGTTCCCATGTCCATTGACCTACAAAGTGATGGGCCTAGCGCAGCCAGAATTAGTTGACCAAGTCATTGAAGTGGTTCAACGCCATGCTCCAGGTGATTATGCACCAGACGTTAAACCGAGCAGCAAAGGTAACTACCATTCTGTCTCTATTACGATTAACGCGACTCATATTGAGCAAGTTGAAACGCTCTACACTGAGTTAGGCGCATTAGAGTTAGTGAAAGTTGTGCTGTAATTAGCAACAAGAAAACCGAGCCACCGGCTCGGTTTTTTATTATCCGTAATATCAGCTAAAAAATAACAAGTTAATAACAAGACAAACTGGTGGTAACGCGTTCACAGCGTTATACTGCCATTCATCTTTACAGCCTGTGGACACCGAATTTTGTCGAAGAATAGCATCATCATCCGCGACTTAGGTCTGGCTCCCTACGAGAGCACATCTGAGGCAATGCACCAATTTACTGAATCCCGCACCCCTGATACCTGCGACGAAATTTGGCTGGTTCAGCACCCTTCTGTATTTACCCAAGGGCAAGCTGGCAAAGCCGAACACCTTCTCGCGCCAGGCAATATCCCCGTGATCCAAAGTGATCGCGGTGGACAAGTGACTTACCATGGTCCCGGTCAGCAAGTCATGTATGTGATGATAGATCTAAAACGTAGCCACATTGGTGTCCGTGAGCTTGTTAGCGCCCTAGAAAATTGCGTGGTCAATACCCTCGCCCATTTTAATATTAGTGCGTATCCGCGCCCTGATGCACCCGGCGTTTATGTCAACGGAGACAAAATTTGCTCCCTTGGCTTACGTATTCGAAAAGGTTGTTCATTCCATGGATTGGCGCTGAATGTGGATATGGATCTCGAGCCTTTTAATCGCATTAACCCTTGTGGTTATAGTGAATTGAAAATGACACAAGTGAGAGCACTGTCGCCAAACATTACATTAAACGATGTTCAGCCAGTGCTTATTAGTCAGTTCTGTGACACACTTGGATTTCATATTGTTCAATAATAATGCTATAATTTTTTAACATTTTTCAAAAAAATTTTAATGGCAAACAGATAACTGGAACCGGCACATTATGAGTAAACCAATTCAGATCGAGCGTGGAATTAAATACCGTGACGCCGATAAAATGGCACTGATCCCTGTTAAAAACGTGGTGACGGAACGTGAAGAAATTCTACGTAAACCTGACTGGATGAAAATCAGATTGCCAGCTGATTCTACGCGAATTCAAGGTATTAAAGCCGCAATGCGTAAAAATGGCCTGCACTCAGTCTGCGAAGAAGCTTCCTGCCCTAACCTCTCTGAATGTTTTAACCACGGAACCGCCACCTTTATGATCTTAGGTGCGATCTGTACTCGCCGTTGCCCATTCTGTGACGTTGCCCATGGTCGACCAAATGCCCCTGATGCGAATGAACCAGTAAAATTAGCGCAAACCATCAAAGATATGGCACTGCGATATGTGGTTATTACCTCCGTTGACCGTGATGATTTACGTGATGGCGGTGCTCAGCACTTCGCTGACTGTATCAGTGCCATTCGAGAAAAAAGCCCGACCATTAAAATTGAAACTCTCGTCCCTGACTTCCGAGGACGTATGGATCGCGCATTAGAAATTCTCACCGCGACACCACCGGATGTGTTTAACCACAACCTTGAAAATGTACCGCGTATTTACCGCCAAGTTCGCCCGGGTGCTAACTACGAATGGTCTCTGAAATTATTGGAAAAATTCAAAGAAGCGCACCCTGAAATCCCAACAAAATCCGGCCTAATGGTGGGCTTAGGGGAAACCAATGAAGAGATCATTGAAGTGATGCGTGATCTGCGCCGTCATGGCGTAACTATGTTAACGTTGGGGCAATACTTGCAGCCAAGCCGTCACCATTTACCCGTTAAACGCTATGTAAGCCCTGCTGAGTTCGATGAAATGAAAGAGGCAGCGATGGATATGGGCTTCACTCACGCAGCCTGTGGCCCGTTTGTGCGCTCTTCCTATCATGCCGATCTACAAGCAAAAGGCGAAGAAGTTAAATAATATTAATCTTTTCGTCAAAATAGTGATTAAAAGAAACCCCAATTGTGAATTACTACACATTGGGGTTTTTTATTAGTTACCTAATTTATCACCAATAAAAAATATCATTAGGTCAATTTTAACCATAAAAAAACTCGCGCTAGCAAAGCTAGTGCGAGTTCAGTGCTGTTCGTTTCTAAGTATTTAATTACAAAGAGACAACGTTAGCAGCTGATGGACCTTTCGCGCCTTCAGTGATTTCAAATTCAACTTTTTGGCCTTCTGCTAAGGTTTTGAAACCGTCGCCAGAAATCGCAGAGAAGTGAACAAAAACATCTTTGCTACCATCTTCTGGAGTGATAAAACCAAAACCTTTGGACTCATTGAACCACTTAACGTTACCTTTAACTTTAGACATCAAATATTACCTTTAAAATAAAATAGACACACCATCTGTATCAAGCTCAGTACATCAAATATATAACTGGCTTGTCTACAACCTAGATCACGAAAATTGATTTAAATGATAAAAAAATATTATTTATCCACCTCTTTCGCCCAGAAAACGGGGATAATTCTTAATAATAGTAATTAATGCAAAGGTAAGTATTACTCATGGTTAATTTTTTAGCGTTTACTTCTCATGAATAAGTAACCAATCTTTAATATCCAATCCCCCCGTATACCCCACCAGCTTTCCGTCATGTCCTAAGACACGATGGCAAGGCACAATCAAAGATATAGGGTTACGAGAATTGGCCATACCGACGGCTCGACAATAGTTAACTGAGCCCAGTTTTAAGGCGAGATCTTTATAACTCCAGCGCTCACCATAAGGAATTTCGCACAAATGCTTCCAGACTTTTTTCTGAAATTCAGTACCTTGTGGATTCAATTTAACCGAAAACACTTTCCGCTTATGATTAAAATATTCTTTTAGTTCTTTCGCACACTGCTTTGAGAATTCGTTTTTCGACTCCTTCTCCGTTTTTTCATCAACAAAATAGATACTCGTCACACCTTCATCATCAGCCGTAATATGGATCCACGGTTTCGGAAAGTTTTCTGGGGCTACTAAATATTGATGGTACATAACATCTCCTCAAAAGGATTCATTTACCTGATTGTATATACAGTTATAAGGTAAATTATTTCTACTTTGCAATGATATTTTTTCTCAGTGTAGCTAACTGAATCATCTCCCCCTGAATTTTTTTATTTCCAATGTTAATAACAGCATAGACAATAATTCGAATGATTATCATTCAAATAAAGAAACCACTATATATTGTATGGTTGAAATATTTTTTATCTATATATAGGATCCAATCATCTTCGACACACCACCATTACGTAACTACCACGTTCTGAAAATGTTAAGGTGAAAAAAATGACTGAGATTACCATTTATAGTAAACCCAACTGCGTCCAGTGTAATGCCACCTACCAAGCGTTTGAGCGCAAGCAATTACCGTACACCATTATCGACCTTTCTGAAGATAACCAAGCCATTGAGTTCATAAAAAAACTAGGTTATCAGCAGCTTCCCGTCGTCATTGTTGGGGAGCAGCATTGGTCAGGCTTCCGCCCCGATAAAATCAATGCACTGATTGAGTAAGAGAGGTTGAAATGGCCACTCAACCGCTAATTTATTTCTCGAGTCGCTCGGGTAATTGCCATCGATTCGTCGAAAAATTGCAACTGCCAGCCACTCGTATTCCCATTGGTCATCTACCCGAAAATGCGCTTTTCGCCTCACAACCCTATGTGCTGTTGCTGCCGACCTATGGCGGTGGAACCGCTCATGGCGCTGTGCCTAAAGAAGTGGTGCACTTTCTTAATATCGCAGCAAACCGTACGTTAATTCGCGGAGTCATCGCCGCGGGTAATACCAACTTTGGGGAGGCTTATGCCATTGCCGGCAACATTATCGCTCAAAAATGCGCAATCCCCTTTCTCTATCGGTTTGAATTATTAGGCACAGAGCGCGATGTGCAATCTGTAAAACAAGGATTAAAAACATTCTGGGCTCACACAAAGGAGCAGATCAATGGATAACCCACAGCACAGTCACCTAAATAACAATCGCAATGCGGACTACCACGCGCTCAATGCGATGCTGAACCTTTATGATAATGAAGGTCGCTTACAGCTAGATAAAGACAAACAAGCTGCACATCTCTATTTCCGCCAGCATGTAAATCAAAACACGGTCTTTTTTCACGATTTAAAAGAAAAACTCGATTTCTTAGTCAATGAAAATTACTACGAAGAAGAGGTGCTCGCACAATACGATTTCCCATTTATCAAACAGCTTTTCAAGCAAGCCTACGCCCACAAATTTCGCTTCCAAACCTTTTTGGGCGCCTTTAAGTATTACACCAGTTACACCCTAAAAACCTTCGATGGTGAGCGCTATCTTGAGCGTTATGAAGACCGGGTTTGTATGGTTGCACTGGCTTTGGCGCAAGGCTCAAAATCCCTCGCGACGCTCTTAGTGGACGAAATCATTAGCGGACGTTTTCAACCTGCCACTCCCACATTTCTTAACGGCGGTAAAAAGCAACGAGGTGAGCTTATTTCCTGCTTTTTACTGCGTATAGAAGACAATATGGAGTCTATTGGGCGATCCGTGAACTCGGCCCTACAACTCTCCAAACGCGGAGGGGGGGTCGCTTTCTTGATGAGTAATTTACGCGAACAAGGCGCGCCGATTAAACAGATAGAAAACCAATCATCTGGCGTGGTTCCGGTGATGAAAATGCTGGAAGATGCCTTTTCCTATGCCAATCAGCTAGGAGCAAGACAAGGTGCTGGTGCGGTGTATCTTCATGCTCATCACCCTGATATCCTGCGATTTTTAGATACCAAACGGGAAAATGCGGATGAAAAAATTCGTATTAAAACGCTTTCACTTGGGGTCGTGATCCCCGATATCACTTTCCAGCTCGCTAAAAACAATGAAGACATGTACCTGTTTTCTCCCTATGACATCCAAAAAGTCTATGGGGTACCGATGTCTGAAATCAGCGTGACAGAAAAGTATCATGAAATGGTGAATAACAAAGCCATCAAGAAATTCAAAATTAATGCTCGAGAATTTTTCCAGACTATAGCCGAAATACAATTTGAATCTGGCTATCCCTACATTTTGTTTGAGGATACCGCTAACCGTGCTAATCCGATTGCAGGCCGAATCAATATGAGTAACTTGTGCTCTGAGATTTTACAGGTAAACCAGCCGAGCCTTTATGAAGAAGATTTAAGCTACCAACATATCGGTAAAGACATTAGCTGTAACTTAGGCTCCATGAACATCGCCAAAACCATGGATTCTCCTGATTTTTCACGCTCGATTGATACTGCTGTTCGCGCCCTAACTGCCGTCTCTGATATGAGCAATATTCGTTCCGTTCCGTCTATTGCTAAAGGCAACCAACAATCTCACGCTATTGGTTTAGGGCAAATGAATTTGCATGGTTTCTTAGCCCGTGAGCATATTCATTATGGTTCTGAAGAAGGGTTAGATTTTACCAATATCTACTTTTACACCGTGGCATACCACGCCTTAAAAACCTCTAACCAATTGGCTATTGAACGTCAACAAACCTTTGATGGTTTTGAAATGTCCACCTACGCCAGTGGCGAGTATTTTGATAAATATATCAACAAAACCTGGTCACCAAAGACCCAAACCGTGCAGGAATTATTCCGACGTTCGGGCATCGAAATACCAACACAGGCGGACTGGCAGACATTAAAACAGTCCGTGATGACCCATGGAATTTACAATCAAAACTTGCAGGCCATTCCGCCAACAGGATCTATCTCTTATATCAATAATGCTACCTCCAGCATTCATCCTGTGGTAGCGCCTATCGAAATTCGTAAAGAAGGTAAAATTGGGCGTGTTTACTACCCAGCCCCTTTTATGACCAATGAGAATCTCAAATACTACCAAGATGCTTATCAGATTGGTCCTGAGAAAATTATTGATACCTATGCCGAGGCCACCCAGCATGTCGATCAAGGTTTATCACTAACCCTATTTTTTGATGGCAATGCCACCACCCGCGATATCAATAAAGCCCAAATATACGCATGGCGAAAAGGGATCAAAACCTTGTATTACATTCGATTACGTCAGACTGCACTTGAAGGCACCGAAGTCGAAGGCTGCGTCTCCTGCTCACTGTAAAAGGAAAAAATAATGACCACCAGCACGCTCAATCGCCCTGTTCAAGCGATCAACTGGAACCGTATCCAAGATGATAAAGATCTCGAAGTATGGAACCGATTGACCAGTAATTTTTGGCTACCGGAAAAGATCCCACTGTCCAATGACACGGTTTCTTGGAACACTCTGACACCTACCGAGCAAAAGCTCACTATACGCGTTTTTACGGGGCTAACGTTGCTGGATACTATCCAAAATACCGTTGGTGCACCGTGTTTAATGGGAGATGCTCAAACGCCTCACGAAGAAGCGGTTCTCTCCAATATCAGCTTTATGGAAGCTGTCCACGCACGCTCCTACAGCTCTATCTTTTCAACGCTGTGCTCCACAGCCGATGTTGATGAAGCTTACCGTTGGAGTGAAGAAAACAGTGCGCTGCAAAATAAAGCCAAAATTATTTTGTCTTACTACTGCGATGAACATCCACTGAAGAAAAAAGTCGCCAGCGTCTTTTTAGAATCTTTTTTGTTTTACTCGGGCTTTTATTTACCCATGTACTGGTCAAGCCGTGGAAAACTCACCAATACCGCTGATTTAATCCGCCTAATCATCCGCGATGAAGCTATTCATGGTTACTATATTGGTTATAAATTTCAAAAAGCTCTTGTCCATTATTCTGAACAGGAACGCAATGAAATTAAGGATTTCACTTTTTCACTATTGTTTGATTTATATGAAAATGAAATCAAATACACCCAAGAGCTGTATGATGGCGTTGGCTGGAGTGAAGATGTAAAAAGCTTCCTCCACTATAATGCGAATAAAGCCTTGATGAATTTGGGCTATGAGGCACTGTTCCCCGACTCAATAACCCAAGTTAGCCCAGAGATTTTGTCTGCACTTTCGCCTGATGCCAACGAAAACCATGACTTTTTCTCAGGTTCAGGTTCATCCTATGTGATTGGTAAAGCAGTCAGTACTGAAGATGATGATTGGCTTTTTTGAATAACATCAACAAAAATATCTCGCATCAATCTTTTGAAAAAAATAATAAAATCACTTAAATCATTAATACTATAAACGGTCATAGTGGGATAGGCTTAATGCCTACCCACAAGATCATAAAATAACATTCATATCCGAAGCATAATGAGCATGAAAACACCACAAGCGGAACTGACTGCGGGCTTAACGCTCTTAATGGCCATCGCCACTGGGCTGGTCGTTGCCAGTAACTATTACGCACAACCCCTGTTAGACACCATCGCACTCCAATTCAACCTAACAACCAACATGGCCGGCTTTATTGTGACCGCCGCCCAATTAGGTTACGCCGTTGGGTTACTTTTCCTTGTTCCTCTTGGTGATCTTTTTGAACGCAAAAAATTGATCATCGTGATGACAACATTGTCAGCCAGTGGTTTATTGATCACCGCACTTTCTGACAATATCTGGCAAATTCTTCTCGGTACCGCCCTCACAGGGTTATTCTCCGTTGTCGCCCAAGTTCTTGTTCCTATGGCTGCTTCTATTGCAAAACCTCACCAGCGAGGTAAAGCGGTAGGCACCATTATGAGTGGATTACTTCTTGGTATCTTACTTGCCCGAACTATCTCTGGTGGCGTGGCAATGATAGGCGGTTGGCGAGCAATTTACTGGGTTGCCTTTGGATTAATGATGCTTCTGATCCTAATTTTGGCACTTAAATTACCGCGCTATCACCAAAAAACGGAGCTTAACTATTTTCAACTTATTGGCTCTATCGGACGCCTGTTTTTTACTACACCAGTCTTAGCGACTCGAGCACTACTAGGTGCCCTCACTTTCGCTAACTTTGCACTATTATGGACGGCGATGGCATTCTTATTAGCTAGTCCACCTTTTAATTATTCAGAGGGCACTATCGGGTTATTTGGTCTGGTTGGCGCAGCAGGCGCATTAATGGCAACCCAAGCCGGACACTTAGTGGATAAGGGTAAAGGCAAATTAGTTACCACCCTAGGGCTAATTCTCTTGTTGCTATCGTGGATCCCGATTGGCCTAGCAAAATATTCACTCATCGCTTTTATTATCGGTATCTTAGTGCTTGATTTGGCCATTCAAGGCGTTCATGTGACTAACCAAAGCACGCTTTACCGTATTATGCCTGAAGCACGAAATCGCTTAACTGCCGGCTATATGACCAGTTATTTTATTGGTGGAGCACTTGGCTCATTACTTTCAGGTTATGCCTATGAACATGCAGGCTGGATGGGCGTCGCTATTTCAGGTGTTATTATCACTGGCATCAGTTTAATCATTTGGGCAATCGGCTCTCGATTCGATCCAACAATTACCTCTGAACAGTAATTACTTCATTCATTTATATCTATAGCAGACATCTATTTGGCTGCTATAGAACTCTATACTCATTTAATATTTCATTTATTCTTCATGTGCACATTATTTAGCCTATTATTATGGCACTGTGATAATAATCATCATGTTGAATAGCTAACAATGATAAATAATTGGTTCAAGGTATAATTTACCTAGAAAAAGTTAATAAGTGACACAGTTAAGCAAAAAGTATATCTTTATCAAATGGTATACTTCTTACCCATAAAATATTAATTCGGTATTACTCAATACCCTAGATGCCTTTCTAGGGTATTTCCCCCAAAAAACAGAAAGATCCTTCTATCTTGTAATTATTGAGTAATAAAAAAAATGGTATTGAGTTAATGCGATGTGATTATATATTGTTTTATATGATTTTATTTGTCGTATAAAACGCAATTATATTTTCATCTATTTACCTACATGATAGTAAGAAAGCAGTGATTGTTAATTGAACTATACTAAATGCGTTAAAACACATTCATAAAATTTATGAATGATGTATCATTGTCAAAATAAAATGGATGAAATTAATTAAGTATAATTGCTAATTCTATCTTTTAATATACCATTCACATGGTTGATTACAGTTGAAATCTTACCAACTGAAACTAATAAGGTATCCAAATAATGGAAAGTTCATTTACACCGACAGAAGAATTACTTAACGCTCGCGTCGCGCAACAAACTTCACTGGAAAATACTATCCCTTACCAAGAAATTTTATTGACGCGCTTATGCATGCACGTTCATGGAAAACTGTTGGAATCACGTAACAATATGCTAAGAGCTCAGGGCGTCAATGAAACGCTATTTATGGCGCTCATGATCCTTGATACCAAAGATTCTCATAGCATTCAGCCATCTGAACTCAGTGCAGCATTAGGTTCTTCACGGACTAACGCGACACGTATTGCCGATGAATTAGAAAAAAATGGTTGGATTGAGCGTAAAGAAAGCCATAACGACCGTCGTTGCTTACATTTGCACTTAACTGAAAAAGGCTCTGAGTTTCTCAGTGGATTATTACCACCACAACATAAAGCATTGATCGATATCTGGTCTTCATTGGATATTGATGAAAAACAGCTGCTCGACAAGCTGATGCGCAAATTATTAGCAAAACTCGATAGCATAAAAGACTGATAATATTGACCACATATAGTGCATGGTTAATGTTTTTGAGGCATTCTGTGGCTTAAACTGAAAAAAAACTTTTCACTCACATATATTTCATTATCCTTTCAGTTATATATTGCGATATCCCATCGAGCAACGAAGTCATTTGTCGTCTTAGTTTCCAGTAGTTAACACTAACTGCTGGAAACAGCCGTTATTTTTATTCATTGAATATGGGGAACCACCAGTATGAGCGCACGCGAGGATCTGCCTGAAACGCAAACGCCACCGTTAAACAAAAAAAGACAGCGCAGAAATGCCCTAATGTTCCTAACCGTTATTTTTATCGCGATTGGCATCGGTTGGACTGCATACTGGTATCTCGTCTTACGCCATTACGAATCGACAGACAACGCTTACGTTGCTGGAAATCAAGTTCAAATCCAAGCGCAAATATCCGGTAGCGTCATGACAGTCAATGTCGATAATACCGATTTTGTGAAAAGTGGAACGGTACTGGTGGAGTTAGATCCCAGAGATGCCGAACTCGCCCTAGAAAAAGCCAAAACTGAACTTGCTAACAGTGTTCGACAATCCCAACAGCACATTATCAATAGCCGCCAATTTCAAGCAAATATTGATGTTAAACGTTCTGAACTATCCCGCTTACAAAATGATTTAAAACGCCGCGAAGTCTTAGGTAGCAGCAATTTAATCGGTAAAGAAGAGCTCCAACACGCGAGAGAAGCGGTCGTCAGTGCGAAAGGTGCACTTGATGTGGCGATTGAACAGTACAATGCCAATCAAGCTATCGTGCTCAATACGGCTTTAGAAAAACAACCACTTGTCGAACAAGCTGCAACGCAAGTTAGAAATGCGTGGCTTGCCCTGCAACGTACTAAAATTGTTAGTCCAGTAGATGGTTATGTTTCTCGCCGCAGTGTGCAAGTCGGTTCACAAATCACGCCGAATACCCCATTAATGGCAATTGTGCCATCCAGCGGAATGTGGATTGATGCCAACTTTAAAGAGACGCAATTAGCCAGTATGCGTATTGGTCAACCCGCCAAAGTAACTACCGATTTTTACGGCAAGAATGTGGTATTCAACGGCACAGTGATTGGTCTTGATATGGGAACGGGAAGCGCATTCTCGTTATTGCCTGCTCAAAATGCGAGCGGTAACTGGATCAAAGTAGTTCAACGCCTTCCGGTACGAATCGCCCTCGATGAAACCCAACTTGATGAATATCCTCTACGTATTGGGCTCTCAACCGAAGTCGAAGTGGATACAGCCAATAAAGATGGCAAAGTGTTATCCAAAGGCCTGCGAGATACGCCGGCTTATCACACAACCGCTTTAGCGGTTGATATGTCTCCTGCTGACAAAATTGTTGCTGAGATTATTCAAAATAACTCTGGCAAATAAGTAAACGGAGACATTAACGTGACAAATGCACCGTTAACAGGTTCAAAACTGGCTTGGATGACCATTGCGTTATCTTTGGCGACTTTTATGCAAGTTTTGGATTCGACCATTGCTAACGTCGCTATCCCCACAATAGCGGGTAACTTGGGTGCATCTAACTCACAAGGTACATGGGTGATCACATCGTTTGGGGTAGCGAATGCTATCTCCATTCCGATCACTGGCTGGTTAGCTCGTCGTATTGGTGAAGTTCGCCTCTTTTTATGGTCTACTGGGCTTTTCGCCCTAACCTCATGGCTATGTGGGATCTCCAACAGCTTAGAAATGCTGATTTTATTCCGCGTTCTACAAGGTTTGGTTGCTGGCCCTCTCATTCCGTTATCTCAGAGTCTATTACTCAATAACTATCCACCAGCCAAACGCAGTATGGCACTTGCATTATGGTCGATGACTATTGTGGTTGCGCCGATTTGTGGGCCTATTCTTGGTGGCTATATTAGTGATAACTACCACTGGGGCTGGATCTTCTTTATCAACGTTCCATTTAGTATCGCGATTATTTTTGCCATTATGCGAACGCTTAAAGGACGTGAAACTCAAATTGCTATCAAGCCGATTGATACCGTGGGGCTTGTCTTACTGGTTGTCGGGATTGGTGCATTGCAGATTATGCTCGACCAAGGGAAAGAGCTCGATTGGTTTAACTCTACGGAGATCATCGTTCTAACCATTGTCGCCGTTGTCGCGATAGCTTTCTTAATTGTTTGGGAACTGACTGATGAGCATCCCGTCATCGACCTTTCCCTCTTTAAAGAGCGTAATTTTACCATCGGTTGTTTGGCGCTTAGTCTGGCGTATATGCTCTATTTCGGTACTATCGTTCTACTCCCTCAGTTACTGCAAGAAGTGTACGGTTATACGGCAACATGGGCGGGTTTGGCCTCGGCGCCTGTGGGTCTATTGCCGCTGCTGATCACGCCGATTATTGGTCGCTTTGGTAACCGCATTGATATGCGTTATTTAGTCACCTTCAGCTTTATTATGTATGCCGTGTGCTATTACTGGAGAGCTTACACCTTCGAACCAGGTATGGGATTTGCCGCGGCAGCATGGCCTCAGTTCGTTCAAGGTTTAGCGATAGCCTGCTTCTTTATGCCACTAACCACCATTACATTATCGGGTTTACCTCCGGAAAGAATGGCATCAGCATCTAGCTTATCTAACTTTACGCGAACCTTAGCGGGTGCAATTGGTACTTCCATCACCACCACGTTGTGGACACAGCGTGAAGCAATGCACCATGAAAATCTGACAGAGTTTGTTAACCCGTACAATCCCAATGCCCAACATATGTACAGTGAGTTGGCGCAAATAGGCATGAATGAACAACAAAGTGCCGCGTATATTGCACGTTCAATTACTGAGCAAGGGTTAATTATTTCTGCTAATGAAATTTTCTGGATGTCCGCAGGCGTGTTTATTCTATTGATGGTGATTGTCTGGTTTGCCAAACCCCCATTCGGAGCCGGTTCAAAAGATGGTGGTGGAGCTCACTAACCGACATATACTTCAGACGAAAAAAAACCATACACAATTTTGCGTATGGTTTTTTTAAGGCTAGCTCAAGTCAGTAAGTAATTACTTAACTTTATTTTGTGACCACCACTGAGAAAGCATAATCCCTGTTGCGACAGAGACGTTCAGGCTTTCAACTTTACCTGTTCCGCCAATGTACAGGCTCATATCACCCTGATCCCATGTGCTGTCACTTAAACCATCACTCTCTTGGCCTAACACCAACACCATTTTCTTCGGTAATTGAACCTTAGCAATGTCCTGACTACCTTTATGGCTTGATGTCGTGACGATGGTATAGCCTGCTTCACGGAATTTATTCAGTGTTGGCGTGAAACCATCCGCATCAATGGCTTTAATGTGCTCTGCGCCGCCTTCAGCGGTACGAATTGCCGCACCGGATTCTAGCATTCCTGCATCTTGTAAAATCACACCTTTCACACCAAAGTGAGCGCAGCTACGCATGATCCCACCAAGGTTATGCGGGTTACCAACATCTTCTAACGCTAAAACACAATCGGTATCGACCGCATTTTCTAAATAGGTTTCTGCTGCCATACCACCGCGTTTTTTGATGATAAAGCACACGCCGCCGTGGTGCTCAGTACCAGACGCTTTTGTTAACTCTTCTTCATCAACAACATGGTATGCCTTACGGTTTGCTGCCATCCATTTTAATGCATCACGAAAACGAGGAGTGACTGACTGCAAGAACCACGCACGGACAATACCATCTGGACGGTTTTTAAACATCGCTTGGCAAGCATTTTCACCGTAAATACGGGTTTCTTCTTGGCGTTGTTTACGCAGTTGCTCAGGATCAATTTGGCTTTTTCCTGAAATACCACCATGATCGTTTTCTAATTCATCACTGCCCGGTTTTGAAACGGTGCGCCACGGAGATTGCTCGCCACGTGGTGCGCTATCGCGACTACTTGAGCGTCTATCGTTGTCAGAACGGCGTTCTGAACGACCACCCTCTGGACGACCAGAGCGACCTGAACGTTCGTTACGATCATTACGGTCGTTGCGATCATTACGTCCACCTGAACGTTTATCACCGCGTCTATCGTCGCGTTTATCATCACGACCGCCACGGCGTTTATCATTACCTTTATTGTTGTCCTGCTCTTCGCTACGGACATACATCACTTTTACTTTGCCGTTTTTACCACTAAAATCATTCGTGTCGTTCATCGCTATCCCCTACTAAGCTATGGCGCGAAGATTACATGAAGTTGCAAAGCTACGCTACCGATCCGCGCTATTATCTCACCGAAAAGTTATTGAATATACTTCTATCGTAGACAAATCGTTTTGCGTACAATATGCCCCTTATTTTTGTCGCAACGAAAAGTGCCCTATCAACCATGAGTCAGAACGCTGTCTATCATCTGCGTCAGCAACGCTTAGCCCTTTCTACAAAACCTTTTAAAGCAAGAGGTTGTCGGGTAAAACGCTGTCAATATTGTCTGCTTCCCGTTCCTCAATGTCTCTGTGAAGAAACGGTTTCAGCGCAAGCAAAAAGCCAATTTTGCTTGATTATGTTTGATGGTGAAGTTTTTAAGCCCAGCAATACCGGAAAGCTGATTGCTGATGTGCTTCCTGATACTCAGGCATATCAGTGGTCAAGAACAGATCCTGACAACCAGCTATTAGCTGCACTGCAAGATAAAACTAGACAACCTTATCTAATTTTCCCAGAAAGCTATGCGCAAACGGATCGCGTTGTCGTCAATGCTCCAACGCTTTCTAACAAACCTGCATTATTTATTTTGTTAGATGGCACTTGGCCAGAAACGCGTAAAATGTTCCGCAAGAGCCCTTATTTGGATCAAATTCCAATGCTGTCGATCAATACGAAAGCGAGAACCGACTACCTGCTGCGTATCCCATCGCGTGAAGAGCAGCATTGTACCGCTGAAGTGGCTGCTACTGTGCTAGAGCAAGCTGGCGATACTGATGCATCCCAAGCGTTATTTACGCATTTCAATCTGTTTCGCCGTAAATACTTAGAGGGAAAACCACATCATCCTACCGCTCAAATGCTCTTGTCTCAGCCCCAAGAATAACTCTTTATAGGCATTTTTTTACGTTATTTATATGCCTCGCTTTCCAGCAATTTCTATTTTGAAAATCACCTTCACAGCAAAACGTGAGGGTGCTTGTAATATTCAATAAAATACCCCCGATAAACTGGCGCTTCCCCCAATATACGGCACAATATACGACATAGTATTCCAGCATCGTATAGTATTACGGCAACATATAGTATTACGGCAACGTATAGCGTTGCTTACGAACTCAAAATCAGTTGAGCGGGTTTTCGCTCACCACAAAAAGGTTTACCGCCATGGGGTTAGTGAGTCAGCTAGAGTCATTGTTTAGACCAAAATCTATCGTTGTCGTGGGCGCTTCAGAAGATCCTAGCCGAGCAGGCTCAGTGATGATGAAAAATTTACTCAGCAGTGGTTTCAAAGGCCCTATTCTGCCCGTTAACCCGAACAGGAGCTCCATTCTTGGCGTCCTTGCTTATCCCTCAATTGATAAACTCCCACTCAAGCCTGATCTTGCAGTGATCTGCACTCACTACTCTCGTAATGTTGAATGTCTCCGGCAACTTGGGGAAGCAGGCTGTAATGTCGTCATTATATTATCGTCCCCTTCTATTCAATTTAATGAACTGAAAAAGGTGGCTCAGCAATATCAAATTCGTTTATTGGGTCCGAACAGTTTAGGATTCTTTGCTCCGTGGCAAGGGCTAAATGCTAGCTTTTCCCCAATCCCCATTTTGAAAGGCAAACTGGCATTTATTTCACAATCTGCCGCAGTTTCAAATACAGTCTTAGATTGGGCGCGCCATCGTGATATCGGGTTTTCCTATTTCATTGCCCTTGGAGATAGCATTGATATCGATATTGATGACCTACTGGACTATCTTGCTCGAGACAGTAAAACCAGTGCCATCTTGCTTTATTTAGAAAATATTAGTGATGCAAGACGCTTCTTATCATCTTCCCGTAGTGCATCGCGTAACAAACCGATCCTCGTTATCAAGAGCGGACGAACACGCAAAGCTCAAGAGCTTCTTGGTGAAAAACCGAGTTTAGATGCCGCTTATGATGCTGCGATTCAACGGGCAGGTTTACTGCGAGTCCAGGATACCCACGAAATGTTCTCTGCGGTAGAAACACTAAGTTATATGACTCCGCTACGAGGAGAACGTTTATCGATTATGAGCAATGGCTCTGCACCTGCCGCAATGGCGCTCGATGAGTTACTTCTACGTAATGGCAAGCTAGCAAAACTCAGTGTAGAAACTGAAAACGAACTGAGCTCCCTATTGCCATTAGATTTATCTACCCAAAACCCGATTGACCTCGGCGACGATGCTACCGTGGATAGATATCTCAACGTATTAAACAAAATGCTCGATAGCCACGATCATGATGCGTTACTTTTGATCCACACGCCAAGCGCCATTACACAGAGTAAGTCCATGGCAGAAAAAGTGATCAAAACCATTAAGCAGCATCCTCGAGGTAAATGGTTAACCATCCTCACAAACTGGTGCGGGGAATATTCATCTCAAGAAGCGAGAAGGCTCTTCAGCGAAGCGGGGATCCCTACTTACCGAACGCCTGAAGGTGCTATCACCGCTTATATGCATATGGTGGAATATCGCCGTAACCAAAAACAATTAAAAGAAACCCCGGCGCTTCCTGTCGGAATAACTGCAAATACTCAACAAGCGCATACCTGTATCATGCAAGCCATTGAAAATAACAAGCTGCATCTAGATACCCATGAAGTTCAACCAATCTTAAAAGCTTATGGCTTAAACAGCTTACCAACATGGATTGCTCATTCTAGCGAACAGGCCGTTGAAATTGCAGAAAAAATTGGCTATCCCGTTGCACTAAAATTACGTTCTCCTGATATTGTTCATAAATCAGAAGTTCAGGGCGTTATGCTCTATTTAAGAAATGCCAAAGAAGTTGCAGAAGCCGCCAATGCTATCATTGAGCGGGTCTCGACCAACTACCCACAAGCACGGATTGAAGGCTTATTAGTACAAAGCATGGCGAATCGCGCAGGCGCTCAGGAGCTACGAATTGCTGTTGAACTTGATCCTGTTTTTGGTTTATTGATCATGCTTGGCGAAGGTGGCGTAGAGTGGCAGCAAGAGAGCCAGGCTGCTGTAGCCCTTCCCCCACTTAACTTAGCGCTAGCTCGTTACTTGGTCATTAATGCAATCAAAGGACATAAAATTAAAGCCCGTAGTGCTCTAGAACCACTAGATATTCCGGGGCTAGCCAGCTTATTAGTTCGTGTCTCTAACTTAATCATTGATTGTCCTAACATCAGTCGATTAGATATACATCCACTACTTGCCGCTGGTGATGAATTTACATTACTTGATGTTTCAATGACATTGAACCCAGCGAATGACAATTCAAATACTCGGCTAGCCATTCGTCCTTACCCTAATGAGCTCGAAGAGACCATTAACCTAAAAGATGACCTAACTTGCTTGTTAAGGCCCATTCTTCCTGAAGATGAACCACTTTTAAAATCCTTTATTGAACAAGTCACTAAAGAAGATCTTTATTACCGTTATTTCAGTGAAATCAGTGAATTCACTCATGATGATCTCGCGAATATGACGCAAATCGATTACGACCGAGAAATGGCGTTTGTCGCTATTAAAAATAGTGATACACAACCTGAAATTATTGGTGTAACTCGTGCAATGGCGGATCCTGATAACCAGGAAGCTGAGTTTGCCGTTCTAGTTCGCTCTGATATGAAAGGACAGACGCTCGGTTATCAATTAATGCAAAAGCTGCTCAACTACACCCGTGGGCATGGCATTAAAAAACTGACAGCGATCACCATGCCGGAAAACCGTAATATGATCAGCTTGGCAAAAAAATTAGGGTTCCAAATTGATGTTCAATTCGAGGATGGTGTCGTAAATCTCACCCTGCATCTATAATTAGCGTTAGGAATAAACCGTAATCTGTATAGTAAATAAACCAATGGTCAATTTATTCCTAATGAATGGTGTAAATATGATATCATCGACAGATCATTCGCTTAAATATTTGTATAAAGCGATTTGCTATTAGACTAACAAGAGAAAATTCACACTGTGATGTTGTCAAAATTAAAACAAGCAAAACATCAACAACACTTGGCAAACATGCCTAAATTGTCTCAGTCGGTTGATGATGTTAAAACGCTCTATAAGACGGAAGATTTTCGTGGTGCTCTGCTTGAACAGATCTCGCAAGCTAAAAATACAGTCTACATTACGGCGCTGTATTTAGAAAAAGATGATGCGGGTAAAGACATCCTTCATGCTCTGTATGCCGCTAAACAAGCAAATCCTAATCTAGATATTAAAATTCTAGTTGATTGGCACCGAGCTCAGCGCGGCCGAATTGGCGCAGCTGCTAATCTGACGAATGCTGATTGGTATTATGAAGTTTCTCAGCAATACCCTGATGTTGAGATCCCTGTTTTCGGGATCCCCGTAAACACGCGTGAAGCATTAGGGGTACTGCATTTAAAAGGTTTCTTATTTGATGATACGCTCCTATATAGCGGGGCTAGCATCAATGATGTCTATCTGCATCGTCATGAAAAATACCGCTACGATAGATATCATCTCATCAAAAATAGCCAGCTCACGACGACGATGAAAAAATTCATTGATGATTCTCTTTTATCATCGGATGCTATTCATCTACTCAATACGCCTGATAGGCCAAAAACAGCGGAATTTAAAGGGTTAATTAAGCAATTTCGTTTGTCATTAAGAGGCGTTAATTACCAATTTGCGGGTAATGCTTCTAATGATGAACTCGCCGTTACTCCATTTGTTGGCCTAGGTAAAAAAAACGAGTTAAATCGTACTATCACCCATTTGATGAGCTCAACGGCTGAAAAGCTCACTATCTGTACGCCGTATTTTAATTTACCTGCTGTTTTGGTTAGAATTATCAGCAAGTTACTACGTGATGGAAAAAAAGTTGAAATCATTATTGGCGATAAAACCGCTAACGACTTCTATATTCCACCTGAAGAACCTTTTAAAATTATTGGCGCTTTACCCTATCTCTATGAAATAAACTTACGTAAGTTTGTTAGCCGTTTGCAGCGCTTTATTGATAGTGAACAGCTGACAGTTCGTTTATGGAAAGATGGTGACAACACTTATCACCTGAAAGGAATGTGGGTTGATAATCAATGGCAGCTGATTACAGGTAATAACCTGAATCCACGAGCTTGGGGATTAGACTTGGAAAATGCGGTATTGATCCACGATCCAAAACAGCAACTCCAAGAACAACGCCAACACGAACTGGATTGTATTCGAGTCCATACCAAAGTTGTTCATCACTATCGAGAGCTGGATAGCATTCAAACCTACCCTGTTAAAGTAAAAAAACTGATCCGTCGATTGCGACGTATCCGAGTTGATCGTCTCATTAGTCGAATACTTTAATCATTGACTCTCTAAAGCGCCGCTCATGTGGCGCTTTTTATTATCTAACGAACTCTAACTTATCAGTTGCTGTAGAGGCTCAAGATACATGCCAAATTTCTCTTATACAACATTAGCTTTAAGTTGCTCGTTAATAGTCATGACAGGCTGTTCAGGCTTCCATTGGTCAAATGATAATTGGCAGGGAAAAGATAAGGCTCAGCACTTTGCTTTTTCTGCTGCAATGGCTGCCGCTGGTAATGCGTATGCGGATAAACAGAACATGCAACATCGGCAAGCAGCACAATTCGGTATGTTGTTTTCTATTTCGCTAGGTGCTGCGAAAGAACTTTATGATAGCCGACCTGCAGGTACTGGCTGGAGTTTGCATGATTTTGCTTATGATGTAGCAGGTGCAGTGGCAGGTTATACTCTATATCAAAACTTTAAATAGAACTTGCTAGCTCATAATAAACAAAAAAATCTTGAAGGATCGCTATAGCAGAGCGAACTTTGTAACGATAGGGAGAAAATATAGTTCGAAATTACTTTGTCGCAAAAAACAAAAACCCCGTGATTTTCATCACGGGGCTTGCTATAAGTGGCGGAACGGACGGGACTCGAACCCGCGACCCCCTGCGTGACAGGCAGGTATTCTAACCAACTGAACTACCGCTCCACTTATTCTTTTTTGCCTTTTGGCAACTTATCGCTTCGCAATAAGTTTTAAATTAATGTCTGGCAGTTCCCTACTCTCACATGGGGAGACCCCACACTACCATCGGCGCTACGGCGTTTCACTACTGAGTTCGGCATGGGGTCAGGTGGGACCACCGCGCTATTGCCGCCAGACAAATTCTGTTTATTCCCGTTTAGCCTTTAATCACTAAACCAGAATATCAATCCTGAACAAGCTGTCGTGTCCACCTCTCGGCGTCCCACTTCATTGAATCAACTTTAATCTTTGTCTCTCATCCCTAAAACACCTTCGGTGTTGTCAGGTTAAGCCTCACGGTTCATTAGTATTGGTTAGCTCAACGTATCGCTACGCTTACACACCCAACCTATCAACGTCTTAGTCTTAAACGTTCCTTTAGGACCCTTAAAGGGTCAGGGAAGACTCATCTCAAGGCAAGTTTCCCGCTTAGATGCTTTCAGCGGTTATCTCTTCCGCACTTAGCTACCGGGCAATGCCATTGGCATGACAACCCGAACACCAGTGGTGCGTCCACTCCGGTCCTCTCGTACTAGGAGCAGCCCCTTTCAATCTTCCAACGCCCACGGCAGATAGGGACCGAACTGTCTCACGACGTTCTAAACCCAGCTCGCGTACCACTTTAAACGGCGAACAGCCGTACCCTTGGGACCTACTTCAGCCCCAGGATGTGATGAGCCGACATCGAGGTGCCAAACACCGCCGTCGATATGAACTCTTGGGCGGTATCAGCCTGTTATCCCCGGAGTACCTTTTATCCGTTGAGCGATGGCCCTTCCATACAGAACCACCGGATCACTAAGACCTACTTTCGTACCTGCTCGAGCCGTCACTCTCGCAGTCAAGCTGGCTTATGCCTTTGCACTAACCGCATGATGTCCGACCATGCTTAGCCAACCTTCGTGCTCCTCCGTTACTCTTTGGGAGGAGACCGCCCCAGTCAAACTACCCACCAGACACTGTCCGCACCCCAGATAATGGGGCTACGTTAGAACATCAAACATTAAAGGGTGGTATTTCAAGGTTGGCTCCACGCAGACTGGCGTCCACGCTTCAAAGCCTCCCACCTATCCTACACATCAAGGCTCAATGTTCAGTGTCAAGCTATAGTAAAGGTTCACGGGGTCTTTCCGTCTTGCCGCGGGTACACTGCATCTTCACAGCGAGTTCAATTTCACTGAGTCTCGGGTGGAGACAGCCTGGCCATCATTACGCCATTCGTGCAGGTCGGAACTTACCCGACAAGGAATTTCGCTACCTTAGGACCGTTATAGTTACGGCCGCCGTTTACTGGGGCTTCGATCAAGAGCTTCTCCTTACGGATAACCCCATCAATTAACCTTCCAGCACCGGGCAGGCGTCACACCGTATACGTCCACTTTCGTGTTTGCACAGTGCTGTGTTTTTAATAAACAGTTGCAGCCAGCTGGTATCTGCGACTGGCTTCAGCTCCATGAGTAAATCACTTCACCTAATGCCAGCGTGCCTTCTCCCGAAGTTACGGCACCATTTTGCCTAGTTCCTTCACCCGAGTTCTCTCAAGCGCCTGAGTATTCTCTACCTGACCACCTGTGTCGGTTTGGGGTACGATTAATGATAATCTAGAGCTTAGAGGCTTTTCCTGGAAGCGGGGTATGAGCTACTTCGCCACCGTAGTGACTCGTCATCAGACCTCAGCATATAGTGAACCGGATTTGCCTAATTCACCTGCCTACATCCTTAAACCGGGACAACCGTCGCCCGGCCAGCCTAACCTTCTCCGTCCCCCCATCGCAATTATCACCAGTACGGGAATATTAACCCGTTTCCCATCGACTACGCATTTCTGCCTCGCCTTAGGGGTCGACTCACCCTGCCCCGATTAACGTTGGACAGGAACCCTTGGTCTTCCGGCGTGCGGGTTTTTCACCCGCATTATCGTTACTTATGTCAGCATTCGCACTTCTGATACCTCCAGCATGCCTCACAGCACACCTTCACAGGCTTACAGAACGCTCCCCTACCCAACAATATTTACATATCGCTGCCGCAGCTTCGGTGCATAGTTTAGCCCCGTTACATCTTCCGCGCAGGCCGACTCGACCAGTGAGCTATTACGCTTTCTTTAAATGATGGCTGCTTCTAAGCCAACATCCTGGCTGTCTGAGCCTTCCCACTTCGTTTCCCACTTAACTATGACTTTGGGACCTTAGCTGGCGGTCTGGGTTGTTTCCCTCTTCACGACGAACGTTAGCACCCGCCGTGTGTCTCCCGTGATAACATTCTTCGGTATTCGTAGTTTGCATCGAGTTGGTAAGTCGGGATGACCCCCTAGTCGAAACAGTGCTCTACCCCCGAAGATGAGTTCACGAGGCGCTACCTAAATAGCTTTCGGGGAGAACCAGCTATCTCCCGGTTTGATTGGCCTTTCACCCCCAGCCACAAGTCATCCGCTAATTTTTCAACATTAGTCGGTTCGGTCCTCCAGTTAGTGTTACCCAACCTTCAACCTGCCCATGGCTAGATCACCGGGTTTCGGGTCTATACCCTGCAACTCATTCGCCCAGTTAAGACTCGGTTTCCCTACGGCTCCCCTATACGGTTAACCTTGCTACAGAATATAAGTCGCTGACCCATTATACAAAAGGTACGCAGTCACACCACAAGGGTGCTCCCACTGCTTGTACGTACACGGTTTCAGGTTCTATTTCACTCCCCTCGCCGGGGTTCTTTTCGCCTTTCCCTCACGGTACTGGTTCACTATCGGTCAATCAGGAGTATTTAGCCTTGGAGGATGGTCCCCCCATATTCAGACAGGATAACACGTGTCCCGCCCTACTCGTCGAGTTCACAACACTAACACCTTCGGATACGGGGCTATCACCCTTTACTGCCGGCCTTTCCAGACCGTTCTCCTGATGCTAATGCTGATTAAGACTCTGGGCTGCTCCCCGTTCGCTCGCCGCTACTAGGGGAATCTCGGTTGATTTCTTTTCCTCGAGGTACTGAGATGTTTCAGTTCCCTCGGTTCGCCTCGTTTGACTATGTATTCATCAAACGATAGTGCAACGAATTGCACTGGGTTTCCCCATTCGGAAATCGTCGGTTATAACGGTTCATATCACCTTACCGACGCTTATCGCAGATTAGCACGTCCTTCATCGCCTCTGATTGCCTAGGCATCCACCGTGTACGCTTAGTCGCTTAACCTCACAACCCGAAGGTGTCTTTATCAACTGACCCGACGGTCAATTGAACACATTCAAGTTGAGATTTTTGAGAGACTCTCACATTGTTTAAGCGATAAACAATGTGCGTTGTTTTCAATTTTCAGCTTGTTCCAGATTGTTAAAGAGCATAATTATTCGCAATAGACTATTTCTAATCTATTCTGAATAATCAGAAAGTTTATGGTGGAGCTAAGCGGGATCGAACCGCTGACCTCCTGCGTGCAAGGCAGGCGCTCTCCCAGCTGAGCTATAGCCCCATAAAGGTATTTCCAGTATCGAGTCTTTCATTAAGAAAGAATTTTGAGTTAAATTGAATTTAGGCAAGGCATAACTTGGCGACGTTTACATTTGGTAAACGAGCTGAGTTATAACGAAGCATCAATTCGATTTTGGTAGGCCTGAGTGGACTTGAACCACCGACCTCACCCTTATCAGGGGTGCGCTCTAACCACCTGAGCTACAAGCCTATCGATACCGTTACTCTATTTCATCAGACAATCTGTGTGAGCACTTCACAAGTACACTTCAATGGTAAGGAGGTGATCCAACCGCAGGTTCCCCTACGGTTACCTTGTTACGACTTCACCCCAGTCATGAATCACAAAGTGGTAAGCGCCCTCCCGAAGGTTAAGCTACCTACTTCTTTTGCAACCCACTCCCATGGTGTGACGGGCGGTGTGTACAAGGCCCGGGAACGTATTCACCGTAGCATTCTGATCTACGATTACTAGCGATTCCGACTTCATGGAGTCGAGTTGCAGACTCCAATCCGGACTACGACGTACTTTATGAGTTCCGCTTGCTCTCGCGAGGTCGCTTCTCTTTGTATACGCCATTGTAGCACGTGTGTAGCCCTACTCGTAAGGGCCATGATGACTTGACGTCATCCCCACCTTCCTCCGGTTTATCACCGGCAGTCTCCTTTGAGTTCCCACCATCACGTGCTGGCAACAAAGGATAAGGGTTGCGCTCGTTGCGGGACTTAACCCAACATTTCACAACACGAGCTGACGACAGCCATGCAGCACCTGTCTCAGAGTTCCCGAAGGCACTAAAGCATCTCTGCTAAATTCTCTGGATGTCAAGAGTAGGTAAGGTTCTTCGCGTTGCATCGAATTAAACCACATGCTCCACCGCTTGTGCGGGCCCCCGTCAATTCATTTGAGTTTTAACCTTGCGGCCGTACTCCCCAGGCGGTCGATTTAACGCGTTAGCTCCGGAAGCCACTCCTCAAGGGAACAACCTCCAAATCGACATCGTTTACAGCGTGGACTACCAGGGTATCTAATCCTGTTTGCTCCCCACGCTTTCGCACCTGAGCGTCAGTCTTTGTCCAGGGGGCCGCCTTCGCCACCGGTATTCCTCCACATCTCTACGCATTTCACCGCTACACATGGAATTCTACCCCCCTCTACAAGACTCTAGCTGACCAGTCTTAGATGCCATTCCCAGGTTAAGCCCGGGGATTTCACATCTAACTTAATCAACCGCCTGCGTGCGCTTTACGCCCAGTAATTCCGATTAACGCTTGCACCCTCCGTATTACCGCGGCTGCTGGCACGGAGTTAGCCGGTGCTTCTTCTGTTGGTAACGTCAATCGCTGATGATATTAGCATCAACGCCTTCCTCCCAACTGAAAGTACTTTACAACCCTAAGGCCTTCTTCATACACGCGGCATGGCTGCATCAGGCTTGCGCCCATTGTGCAATATTCCCCACTGCTGCCTCCCGTAGGAGTCTGGGCCGTGTCTCAGTCCCAGTGTGGCTGATCATCCTCTCAGACCAGCTAGGGATCGTCGCCTTGGTGAGCCATTACCTCACCAACTAGCTAATCCCATATGGGTTCATCCGATAGCGCAAGGACCGAAGTTCCCCTGCTTTGCTCCTGAGAGATTATGCGGTATTAGCTACCGTTTCCAGTAGTTATCCCCCTCTATCGGGCAGATCCCCATACATTACTCACCCGTCCGCCGCTCGTCAGCGAGAAGCAAGCTTCCCCTGTTACCGCTCGACTTGCATGTGTTAGGCCTGCCGCCAGCGTTCAATCTGAGCCATGATCAAACTCTTCAATTAAAAAGCTTGATGCTCAAAGAATGTTTACTGTCGTTTGATTTCCGAAGAAACCAAATTACCTATTAGTTCATATATATGAATTAACGTGTTAGTCACTCTTCAAGACTTAAAATCAAATATTTTTTTGATAGTGTCCTGTGAGTGCCCACACAGATTGTCTGATAAATTGTTAAAGAGCGGTGCGACATTTCTTAAGAAATTCGACTCAGTTTTTATCAACTTAGGTCGTTGTCGCGAGGTGGCGTATATTACGCTTTCCTCAGTGAGAGTCAAGCATTTTTTTGCTTAATCTTTTCAGATTCTCTCGCTGCCGGTTCAGTGTCCATCGCGCTTTGCGTTGGCTTGTTCCCAGTCAGTGGATGCGCATTATAGGGAGTCGCAGAAATCCTGCAAGTGTTTTTTGAAAAATAACTTCCAACTGATTACCCTTTATACTTCACGTGTATTTTTTCAACAAAAAACGCCATTTTTGTATTCATTTTGGCATTATAATCATGAAAAAGGCGACCTTAGGGTCGCCTTTTAACTTACTTTTCGATAATAACCGAGCGCTTACTTACTGCTTCGCTACGATTTCATCGTTTTCAACATCCAGAGTAATTGGTTTACCCGGGATTAATCTGCCTGACAGAATTTCTTGTGCCAGTGGATTTTCAATCTCTTGCTGAATCGCACGTTTCAACGGACGAGCACCAAAGATTGGGTCGAAACCAGCTTCACCAATTTTCTCTAATGCAGCCGCTGTTGCAGTGACTTCATAACCATGTTCTTCCAAACGTTTATATAAACGAGCTAATTGAATATTCGCAATATTCGTAATTTGCTCTTTACCTAATGGATGGAATACCACGACTTCATCAATACGGTTAATAAATTCAGGTCTGAAGTTATGAGCAACAACTTCCATCACCATATCTTTCATTTCTGAATAACCGATCATGCCAAAACGTTCTTGGATAAGATCGGAACCTAAGTTTGACGTCATGATAATTACAGTATTACGGAAATCTACCGTTCTACCTTGTCCATCAGTTAAACGACCGTCATCTAATACTTGCAGCAAGATGTTAAATACATCTGGGTGCGCTTTTTCAACTTCGTCCAGCAAAATAACTGAATATGGACGGCGTCTTACCGCTTCAGTTAAATAACCGCCTTCTTCATAGCCCACATATCCTGGAGGTGCACCGACTAAACGAGATACGGAGTGTTTCTCCATGAACTCGGACATATCGATACGAACCATGGCGTCGTCACTATCAAACATAAAGTTTGCCAGTGCCTTACATAATTCAGTTTTACCTACCCCAGTAGGGCCTAAGAACATAAACGAACCAATTGGGCGGTTAGGATCCGATAACCCTGCACGACTACGACGGATAGCATTCGACACGGCCACAACCGCTTCATCTTGACCAATCACACGTTGGTGCAGCTGTTGTTCCATTCGTAACAGTTTTTCTCTTTCGCTTTCAAGCATTCTTGATACTGGAATACCTGTCCAACGAGCCAGAATTTCTGCTATTTCGACATCAGTGACTTTATTACGTAAAAGCTTCATGCTTTTACCTTCTGCTTTCGTCGCTGCTTCTAACTGTTTTTCTAACTCAGGAATACGTCCATACTGCAACTCAGACATTTTTGCTAAATCGCCATTACGACGCGCTTTTTCCATCTCAATACGCGTATTTTCTAATTCAGCTTTAATGTGTTGAGTGCCAGTTAATGATGCTTTCTCTGCTTTCCACTCTTCTTCTAATGCAGAATATTCCCGCTCTTTTTCCGCCAGTTCTTCTTCTAACATTTCCAGACGTTTTTTACTGGCATCATCCGACTCTTTTTTCAGTGCCTGTTGTTCCAGTTTTAATTGGATAATACGTCTTTCCAGTCTGTCTAAAGATTCTGGTTTTGAATCCATCTGCATACGTAAGCTAGCGCCCGCTTCATCGATTAAGTCGATAGCTTTGTCTGGCAGCATACGGTCAGTAATGTAACGGTGCGATAATGTAGCAGCCGCAACAATTGCAGGGTCAGTAATTTGCACATGATGGTGCAACTCATAACGCTCTTTCAAACCACGCAAGATAGCGATGGTGTCTTCGACTGATGGTTCTGCAACATATACTTTTTGGAAACGACGCTCTAACGCAGGGTCTTTCTCTATATATTGACGATATTCATCAAGAGTTGTTGCCCCCACACAGTGCAGTTCACCACGAGCCAGTGCAGGTTTTAACATGTTACCGGCATCCATCGCACCGTCGGCTTTACCCGCACCTACCATAGTATGCAATTCATCGATAAACAGAATGACGTTACCTTCTTGTTTAGCAAGGTCATTCAGAACACCTTTCAAGCGCTCTTCAAATTCACCACGATATTTCGCCCCTGCAATCAGTGCGCCCATATCCAGTGATAATACACGTTTGTTTTTCAATCCTTCAGGGACTTCACCATTGACGATACGCTGTGCAAGTCCTTCAACAATCGCCGTTTTACCTACACCAGGTTCACCAATTAATACTGGGTTATTTTTAGTACGACGTTGTAATACTTGGATGGTACGACGAATTTCTTCATCACGACCAATCACAGGGTCTAATTTCCCTTGTTCTGCACGTTCGGTTAAATCAACAGTAAATTTTTTCAAAGCTTGGCGCTGGTCTTCAGCGCTTTGGTCATTCACTTTTTCGCCACCACGCATCTGTTCTATTGCCTTTTTCAAATTGTCTTTATTAACACCTGCTGCTTTTAACATATCAGCGAGGGTTGTATTGGCTTCTAAAGCAGCGAGCAGAAATAGTTCTGAGGAGATAAAGTCATCCCCATTTTTCTGAGCAAGCTGGTCACATAAGTTCAAATGACGCATTAAGTCACTTGATGGTTGTACATCCCCAGCAACACCTTGTACTTGAGGGAGCCGAGCCAATGCATCTTCAATTTTGTTTTCGAACGCAACTGCGTTCACGCCGAGCGTCGTCAATAATGGACGCACGGTGCCACTTTCTTGATTAAACAAAGCACTGAGTAAATGAATTGGTTCAATAAACTGATTTTCGCGCCCAAGGGCTAATGACTGGGCGTCAGCGAGAGCTTGCTGGAATTTATTAGTTAAACGATCCAGACGCATAACACCTCCAATAGAATATGATTAAATTTGCTACTGGAGATAAGATGCGGTCTGTTTTTAAATATTCAAGTTTTAGGTGGGATTATTTTTTCAATATTTGTTAATTTGGAATATTATTCCATGAACTAGTTATTTATCCATATAAGGGATGCCATTCTTCCTGTTCGTCCCTCGCGTCGGTAGGAAAAAAATCTGTTTTCATCACTTACTGTACAAAATTCACCGCCATAAATGGCGGAAACGCCCGCTGCTTGTAGCTTTTTACGTGCGAGTAAATAGATGTTTGCCAGAAATTTGTCATTGTGAGGTGTAAACGCATCCGCAAGATCGGTTGATTGATGAGTAAATGCTTGTTTAACTTCTACACCAACTTCAAATCTCTCAGGACCAATAGCGGGTCCCATCCACGCCATAATGTCACTTGGTTGTGCATTAAATGCCGCTAGCGTATTTTCCAATACGCCATTGCAGAGACCTCGCCACCCAGCATGAGCGGCTGCTACTTCTTTACCATCGCGGCTGCAAAACAATACTGGCAAGCAATCCGCCGTCATGATGGCACATACTTGACCGACTTGATTGGTATACACCGCATCCGCTTGGCGATTTTTAATCTCGCTTCCCGTTAAATGCAGAACATGAGTACCATGCACTTGCTCAAGCCACACAGGTTGCTGTGGCAATTGAGCAAGCTTTTCAAGACGATGACGATTTTCACTGACTGCCTCAGGCAAATCCTCAACATGGTCACCTAAATTTAGGCTATCAAAAGGTGGAAGGCTCACTCCACCAGCACGAGTTGTACTGCATGTTGAAATATTTTTAGGCTGCGGCCAATCAGGGAAAATCAACGTATTCATTACCAGTCCATATCGTCTTTATGAAGTTCAGTGTCAGCTTTCAGTGCTTCAATCAATTTCACCATATCATCAGGTAATGGCGCATGCCATTCCATTTGAATGCCGGTAATTGGGTGATAAAGACGCAGCATTGTTGCGTGCAGCGCTTGTCTATCAAAACTACGCATCACTTCGAGGAACTCTTCTGTTGCTCCTTTCAGTGGACGTGGTCGACCACCGTATAATGGGTCGCCAATTAATGGATGGTTGATATGCGCCATATGAACACGGATTTGGTGTGTTCTGCCAGTTTCTAAGCGTAAACGTAAGCGCGTATGTGCACGGAAATGTTCCATTACACGATAGTGAGTCACCGCAGGTTTGCCCATTGGATGCACTGCCATGTGCGTTCTTTTGGTTGGATGGCGAGAAATTGGCTCTTCCACCATACCACCCGCAGTCATACGACCAACGGCGACCGCTTCATATTCACGCGTAATTTCACGACGTTGCAACGCTTCCACTAAGTGAGTTTGTGCTGGAACCGTTTTAGCGACAACCATCAGTCCAGTTGTGTCTTTGTCTAAACGGTGAACAATACCCGCTCTTGGTACATCCGCGATTTCAGGATAGCGATATAATAATGCGTTTAAAATGGTTCCGTCCGGGTTGCCAGCCCCTGGATGAACAACTAAATCACGCGGTTTATTAATAATTAGGATATCTTCATCTTCATAAACAACGTCAAGTGGAATATCTTGAGGTTCCCAACGGGAATCTTCTTCAATTAAGGCATCGATGGAAATTTGTTCACCACCTAAAACTTTTTCTTTTGCCTTATTGATAACTTTGCCGTTAACCTGCACTCTATCGTCTAAAATCCATTCTTTTATTCGAGAACGTGAATAATCGGGGAACAATTCAGCCAAAGCTTGATCTAAACGTTGACCAAGCTGTGATTCAGCGATAGTTGCACTTAGTTGTACTTGTTGAGCCATAAATTAATCTACTTTTTGGTGTTTGTGTTTTGACGGCGCTGCCGTTTCATTTAAAATGTATGCTATTGTAACTCGAATTTTGCCGGGAGCCTTACGGATAGACTCCCTCGATACAGTCAGAGGATAACCAACACGTGATGATACGTATGAAATATCTGGTGGCAGCTGCCACGTTGAGCCTGGCTCTCGCCGGATGCTCCAGCAATAACGAAGTCAGCCCCGATAGTTCCCCAGCTGAGATTTATAGTACAGGTCAGCAAAAATTACAGGACGGTAACTATAGCGCGGCAATTAAACAGTTTGAAGCGTTGGATAACCGCTACCCGTTTGGTCCGTATGCTCAGCAAGTACAGTTAGACCTGATTTACGCCTATTATAAATCAGCAGAGCTACCAATGGCGATAGCTTCGATTGACCGTTTCATGCGTTTAAACCCAACTCATCCAAATATTGACTACGTACTTTACATGCGTGGCTTAACGGCAATGGCGTTAGATGACAGCATGTTACAAGGTTTCTTTGGTATCGATCGCTCTGACAGAGACCCACAACACGCATTGGTTGCGTTCAAAGACTTGAGCCAGCTAGTTCGTTACTATCCGAACAGCCCATATTCCAACGATGCAAGTAAGCGTTTAGTTTACTTAAAAGATCGTTTGGCAAAATTTGATCTCTCTGTCGTTGAATATTACAACAAACGTGGGGCCTATGTCGCGGTTGTTAATCGTGTCCAACAAATGTTACGTGACTATCCAGATACAGAAGCAACACGTCAGGCGCTCGGATATATGGAAATTGCATATAAAGAGATGGGCTTAGACAAAGAAGCAAATAAAGTCGGCAGCATTATTGCAGCAAACCAATAAATTGCTTTTTAACGCTATCGATTGAAATAAGAACGGCAGCTTCGGCTGCTGTTTTTTTTGATAGTTTTAGTCGTGATTTGAAATACTGCAAGTTTAAAGATGAATACGAGTGAGAGATAGTTTTGAACTTTTTCTTTTAAAATTCATACCCTAAAATTTTACCCAAAAAAAGCACCGGCTATTTACCGTGTCGATAGCCAACTCTTTCAGTCTCCCTCAATATAGTTATTTTGGCAATCCTTTTACCTGCCTTTTTTAGCCAAAATCACACTTCAAGTGGGTACCCTCTCCCCCATAATTTAAGTGTGATCTAGATCATTTTTTTATTCCTAGATATCGGTATTCTGAATTCATCAAAGACGGAAACAATGAGAGGTAACTATATGATAGTTAACATTACTAGCAAACAAATGGACATCACACCCGCAATTCGTGAACACATTGAAAGCCGTCTAGCAAAACTCGATAAATGGCAAGTTTCCCTGATTAGCCCCCACGTGGTGCTATCGAAAGAGCCTCAAGGTTTTATGGTTGATGCCAACATAAAAACCGCTACCGGACAGTTGGTAGCAAGTGCTAAGCATGAAGATATGTACGTTGCAATAAATGACCTTATCAACAAACTCGAAAGACAGTTAAACAAAGTGCAACATAAAGGAGAATCAAGAAGGGCAACTAGTAGTGTAAAAGAAGCGAATCTAGAAACGTTGTAATCAGTTACGTTTAAGTAGTTACGTTATATTTTTATATTATCAATCCACTTATCTTGAAACCTTCCAAACGCGCTCATCATGGGCGCGTTTTTACGTTGTGCGCTGTTTTTTGTTGACTTCTCGTTCACTATCATGTCTATTTGAATAACTTCACTCGAAAGGATTTCCCATGAAACTAAATACTGTTTTCTTTTTCTTCTTTAGCCACTCACATTAAGGGGCTTTTGTCGTTCGAGAAAAAAAAGAAGACAATATTTTAAAGCCCCCTACCTAGGGGGCTTTTTTATTCACTGATGTTTGATAGGGTCGCAGAATGGAAAATAGCACTAATTTACTGAAAGTCCGTGAGAAAATTAGCCAGTTAGACAGTGAACTCCTTGGGCTTCTTGCAAAACGTCGAGGCTATGCAATTGAAGTTGCGGAAACCAAAATCGATGATAACCGCCCAATCCGTGATAAAGAGCGTGAACGCCAATTACTCGATGTATTAATTAATAAAGGCACGCCTCTGGGTCTTGATGGTTTTTATATTACACGCTTGTTTCAGATGATCATTGAGGATTCTGTTCTGACTCAACAAGCTATCCTGCAAAAACATTTAAACCTGACACCAAGCGATACCGCAAGATTTGCATTTTTAGGGCCGAAAGGTTCTTATTCCCATGTTGCCGCACGTCAATATTCAGCTCGTCATTTTGATCAACTGGTTGAATGCAGCTGCCATAAATTCCAAGATATCTTTTCACTCGTTGAAAGTGGTCAAGCAGATTACGGTATTTTACCTATTGAGAATACCAGCTCTGGGGCAATTAATGATGTTTACGATTTACTGCAAAATACATCATTATCCATTGTCGGTGAAATTCGTTTACCGATTAACCATTGCTTGTTGACCACGCCAGGCAGTGAATTAAGCAAGATTGATACGGTTTATAGCCACCCTCAGCCATTCCAACAATGTAGCCAATATTTATCTCAATTCCCTCATTGGAAAATTGAATATTGCGACAGCACATCTACAGCAATGCAAAAAGTGGCAGAACATAATTCCCCTAATGTAGCTGCATTAGGCAGTGAGGCTGGCGGTGCATTGTATGGCTTAACTGTTTTGGAGCATAACTTAGCGAATCAGCAAATTAATATGACTCGCTTTATTGTTGTGGCTCCACGAGCAATTGAAGTGACTGAACAAGTTCCGGCGAAAACCACATTACTGATCACAACAGGTCAACAAGCTGGTGCATTAGTGGATGCTTTGATTATCTTAAAAAATAATAAGATAGTGATGAGTAAATTAGAGTCTCGCCCAATTAATGGTAAGCCTTGGGAAGAGATGTTTTATGTAGATGTTCACGCTAACTTGCGTTCAGATAATATGCAACAAGCACTGAAAGAATTATCAGAAATCACCCGCTCAATTAAAATTCTTGGCTGCTACCCATCTGAAAATATCGTTCCTGTAGAACCAGAAAAAATGGCGCCTTAGTTTTAATTTTGGCTCAAAAAAATAACACAGGTTATTAGCCTGTGTTATTTTTCTTAATTATGATTTCTGTCAATCACGATTTTTGTATTGTCGCACTGAGTTTAAAGTAATTAACTAAGTTTTGAAGATGGTAAGCTTGGTCGTTTAATGAATCCGCCGCCACGACCGACTCTTCTACCAGCCCCGCATTTTGTTGTGTTGTTAAATCCAATTGCCCCACGGCGCTGTTAATTTGTGAAATACCATCACTCTGCTCCCTGCTAGCTTGACCAATTTCACGCAATAACGCATTCATCTCTTCAACACTGGCGACCATACCGTGGATCTGCTGGCTAGCTTGTTCAACCAACTCCATCCCTTCTTGGGTTTGTGAAGAGGAGTTTTCGATTAACGAACGAATATCACTGGCCGATGCAGCGCTTTTTTGTGCTAGTAATCTCACTTCACCCGCCACTACCGCAAACCCACGGCCATGTTCTCCAGCTCTTGCCGCTTCAACGGACGCGTTCAAGGCTAAGATATTCGTTTGGAAGGCAATAGAGTCGATTAGGTTAATGATATCCGTCATTTTTTGAGACGAACCATTAATTGCGCGCATTTTATCGGTTAGCTGAACCATCATCTGACCATTGTTTTTGACCGTTACAGCGGTATTGTCAGCCAACATTGTCGCTTCATGGGTATGTTCAGTGGTGTTCTGTACCGTGGACGTAATTTGCTCCATCGAACTTGCCGTTTGCTCAACAGAAGCCGCTTGCTCTTCCGTTCTAGCCGCTAAGTTCTGATTACCCGCGACAATTTGTCCTGCTGCCGCAGAAATACTCTCAGACCCATTTTGAACCTCTTGGACAATCTCAAGTAGATGCCCTTTCATTTCACTGAGTGATTCAAGTAAGATCCCAGTTTCATCTTTAGATTGTACTTGAATATTTTGGGTCAAATCACCACTGGCAATCGATTTAGCAAAATCAACCGCTTGATCTAAAGGTTTAGTGATAATACGCGTGATGTACCACCCCATAACGCAGCCCACAACAATGCTAATGATTGATAAAAATGCTAATAAAACACGATTTGCTTTATAGTCATCTTCCACCTGATAACCCGTTTCTTGCATCAACATGTTTTGAATAGCAATCAAGTTTTGGACTTGCTCACGATATTCCCGCTGAATGGCTGATGTTTTTGTCATCATCATTTCAATCGCAGCTTGGCGATTTCCCTGATTCATAAACTCCGTCATCTGTTGCTGAGCACTAATAAATTTAGCTCTCACCTCTTGGATATTATCAAGCACTTCACGAGAACGGCTATCGGTTATGCTTCGGTCTAACTCATCCAGCAGATCAGAAATGTTTTGGCTAATTTTAACCAGCTCTTCCTTGCGTTTTTCACTCCCTCGGTCATCCAATAAAATCAATTCTTGGATACCAATATAAGAATAAAAGTTATCCATCACCGAGTTTGCATTAGCGGTTATTGGATAACTTTTAAAAATGACGTTCTGAATGCTTTCATTTGCACGATTCATATTCACTAATGAAAACAGGGAACTTAAAACAATTAGCGTGATGAAAACGCCAAACGCGATAGTTAATTTCAAACTAATTTTGAGGTGCTTAAAAGACATAGGTTTACCACACTTATCATCATTTAATGATTAGTGTTATCGGTCAAAGATAAGGGATCTTTATTAGATAAATCGTTTAATTTATAAATATCGATATTATAAATTGATTAATTTCTGATTAATTAGTGGATAAGCCCACCCAAGGAAGAAGCTCAATTGTAAATTTAGGATAAACCACGGAAATAAGTACAATTACTTATTTATTATAAATATTAATAATAGAAATGCGTTTAGCACTTTTAGCATAAAGATAGCCATTACCCTTTTTCATCGATTTATCGAGTAATGGCTAAAGAGACTATTTACGGTTATCGTTCGCCCGTTGTAATAGAGACTGGCTTTCTTTCATGAAATGATGAGCATCTTCACCAAACCACTGACTGACTTGCTCGAATTGTCGAATAAATTCGGCTTTATCTTTGCGCTCCAGCATTTCAATGGATTGCCCCAAAAGCTGGTAATAACGGCGGATCAATTCAACATTTTCGTCCGAAGACATGATGATATCGGCATACAATTGTGGATCTTGTGCAAACAAACGCCCTACCATTGCCAATTCAAGACGATAAATTGGGGAAGAGAGATCCAACAGCTGCTGTAGATCAACCTGCTCTTTTGCTAAATTTTGCCCATAAGTAAACGTCGTAAAGTGGCGTAACGCCTGAATAAAACTCATATTACGATCGTGTTCTTCAGGCTTAATCGCTTTCAAGCGCGCGCCCCAAACCTGTAGCTGCTCCAGCAACCACTGGTAAGATTCTGCTTTTCGCCCATCACAGAATGCAAAAACTTGCTTGGCAACACTGCCAATATCAGGACCAAACATCGGATGTAATCCTAATACAGGGCCTTGATGCACTGACAGCATAGCCTCAAGTGGCTTTTGCTTCACAGAAGCAATATCCACTAAAATTGTTTCTGGATCTAAAGTAGGCAAACGTTTAATGACATCAACAGTGAGGTGGATAGGTACACTAACCATCACCACGCTTGCACCAGAGACTATCGAAGCCGCATTATCCCAATCCTGCTCACCCAGCAATTTAACCTGATAACCAGACAGGGAAAGTAGACGGTGAAATAACCGCCCCATTTTTCCATTTCCACCGACGATCACAATTGGGCCCGCGGTAGGGTTCAGTGTTTTAAATCCTTTGTCATTTTCGCGCGCATAAGACTCACGCATGATTCGACGAAGAATATCTTCAATCAGATCAGGCGGGATCCCCATTCGCTCTGCTTCCGCCCGACGAGCCGCCAACATGCTGGATTCACGCTCAGGCACATAAATAGGTAATCCGTGCTGGCTTTTGACTTCACCGACTTCAGCCACTAGCTGCAGCCGTTTGGCTAACAAATCTAACAATGACTTATCAACTTCATCAATCTGTTCCCGTAAATGGGATAATTCAGCAGACATACCAATCCCTTGCTCAGCTCACTTTACTTAATTTCTGCCCACGCTGCTCAAGCACTGGTGATAATGCTTGGTGTAATTTACGCAACACAGACTCAGTTTCTTCCCAGTTAATGCATGCATCTGTCACCGAAACCCCGTATTTCATATTTTCACGTGGCTGTTCTGATGACTGGTTGCCTTCATTAATATGGCTTTCAAGCATAATACCTGTAATTGATTCATTACCATTAACAATTTGCTCGATAATTGAATCAACCACCAGAGGCTGACGACGAAAATCTTTATTTGAGTTGCCGTGGCTGCAATCCACCATTAATGATGGTTCAAGCCCCGCTTTTTTCATTTCTGCTTCACAAGCGGCAATACTTTGCTCATCATAGTTTGGTGTTTTGCCACCACGTAAGATCACATGACCATTTTTATTGCCGCTGGTGTGCAGCAAGCAAACCTGACCGGATTGGTTGATTCCCATAAAGCGATGTGGCATTGCAGCAGCTTTTAACGCATTGATGGCGGTAGATAAACTGCCATCTGTGCCGTTTTTAAAACCGACTGGCATTGATAAGCCGGATGCCATTTCACGGTGAGTTTGGGATTCCGTGGTTCTCGCTCCGATGGCTGACCAACTGAATAAGTCACCTAAGTATTGTGGGTTATTAGGATCTAACGCTTCTGTCGCCAGTGGTAATCCCATATTCACTAAGTTGGTCAATAAATCGCGGGCAATGTGTAGCCCTTTTTCCATTTCAAAGCTGCCATCCATAAATGGATCGCTAATTAAGCCTTTCCAACCCACGGTTGTACGTGGTTTTTCAAAGTACACACGCATCACAATATATAAGCTATCACTTAACTCAGCGGCAAGTTTCTGTAAACGCTCACCGTATTCGATGGCAGCATCTACATCATGGATTGAACAAGGACCACATACCACGAGTAAGCGCGGATCACGCTGATGAATAATATCAGCAATCACTTTACGCGATGTCGCAATGGCATGCAGGTTGCTGTGACTCAATGGGTATTTTTGTTTCAGACTTTCAGGGGTGATAAGAACCTGCTCGTCTTGAATATTCACGTTATTGAGTACATCTTTTTGCATGATCATTTGATTACCTATTTAGCTTATTATTTATTAGTGATGTTATTTATCGATCTTGTGTTTGGTGCGTGAGAGATAACATATCATGCATCGTAAAGATTTCAATCCAAAACCGTAAAATAATTCAATTAAGTGTATATGAAAAATTACACCAATTTATGATATTGAATTTAAATGATATTTAAAAATAAAAAGAGAATAAGTTCATATTGAAAAGCAAAGCACAAACAAAAATAGTAAAGATAAGTTTACAATTAATGATTTTTTGGATGTATATTCTAAATAGTTCGGATTGTGGTAAGGCGGCAAAATGAAGACAGCACAGGGAGCATACGAAGTATGTGACTAGTGCGAATAAACGTAGCCAACACCGTCACAGCGCGAAATATGACTTATTAACTCTATTTATTCTAAATAGTTCGGGTTGTGGCAAGGCGGCAAAATGAAGACAGCGCAGGGAGCATACATAAGTATGTGACCTGTGTGGCTGAATGAAGCCAACACCGCCACAGCGCGAAATATGACGAATATAAAAAAGGCCCGCAAATGCGGGCCCTTTAACTTTCGGATGTAGCGAAAGCGTATTACTTGGCGTTCAGACGCTCTTTGATACGAGCTGCCTTACCAGAACGCTCACGCAGGTAGTACAGTTTAGCTCTGCGAACAGCACCACGGCGTTTAACAGCAATGCTATCTACGACTGGAGAGTGAGTTTGGAATACACGCTCAACACCTTCGCCGTTAGAAATTTTACGAACAGTGAATGCAGAATGCAGACCGCGGCTACGGATAGCGATAACCACGCCCTCAAATGCCTGCAGACGTTTTTTAGAGCCTTCTACGACCCATACCTTAACTTCCACGGTGTCACCCGGACGGAATGAAGGTACGTCCTGCTTCATCTGCTCTTGTTCAAGTTGTTTAATAATGTTGCTCATAATAACTCTCTTACCCTAGGTAAACTGATATGTTTAGACAATTAATTGTCTGGATTCACTGGTTGCTCAGCCTGATATTCCCGTTGGAATTCAGCTAGCAACATCCTCTGCTCGTCAGTCAGAGCTAGGCTTTCTAGAAGCTCAGGTCTTCTAAGCCAGGTACGACCGAGTGACTGCTTCATGCGCCAGCTATCGATCTTGGCATGGTTTCCTGAAAGTAGTATGTCAGGAACTTGCATGCCGTCTAACACCTCTGGTCGGGTATAGTGAGGACAATCTAACAAGCCATCCGCAAAAGAATCTTCTTGAGCTGAAGCTTGGTGACCTAGAACTCCAGGAATAAACCGAGAGACTGAGTCTATCAACACCATAGCAGGGAGCTCCCCGCCACTGAGAACGTAATCACCGATTGACCATTCTTCATCAATTTCGGTTTGAATGATCCGCTCATCAATACCTTCATAACGACCACAAACTAGAATTATCTTCTCATTTGTTGCCAGTTCACAAACTCCGTCTTGACCGAGTTTGCGACCTTGAGGTGAAAGATAAATCACTTTTGCACCATCACCGGCCTCAGCTTTTGCTGCGTGGATTGCATCTTTTAACGGTTGCACCATCATCAGCATGCCTGGACCACCACCATAGGGGCGATCATCAACGGTTTTGTGTCTATCGTGAGTAAAATCTCTCGGATTCCAACACTCAACCGTTAGCAGGCTATTTTTCACTGCCCGACCAGTTACCCCGTACTCGGTTATTGCGCGGAACATTTCGGGAAACAGGCTAATTACCCCAATCCACATGATTTATCCCACTCATAAAAACCGGTAAACCGGAGATTTAAAAACCAGGATCCCACTCCACTTCAATAGTTTTGGTGGAGAGATCGACTTTCTTGATAACCTGCCCATCAAGAAACGGAACCAACCGCTCCTTGATGCCAAATGCATCTTTTAAATTTGCCTTGATCACGAGAACGTCATTCGATCCCGTTTCCATCATATCAATAACAGTACCAAGGTCGTAACCCTCAGACGTCACTACATGGCAGCCCATAAGGTCTTTCCAGTAGTATTCGTCGTTGTCCAAATCAGGAAGTTGGGTTGAATCAACCGCAATTTCAAAATTGGTCAATAGAGCAGCTGCATCGCGGTCTTCGACCCCTTTGAGCTTGACGATGATATCTTTGTTATGATGTTTCCAATCTTCTATTTCAATATGTTGCCATTGACCAGAGCGTTGGATAAACCAAGGTTGATAATCAAAAATACTTTCAGCATGTTCGGTGGAGGAAAAAACTTTGAGCCAACCACGAATACCGTATGCCGCGCCTAATTTGCCCAATACAATTGGGTTTGCAGGAGGCAGTAGTTTAGTTTGCTTGCTCATTGTTACCACCGTGACAGATTAAGCTACTTTTTTAGCTTGTTTGACCAGTTGTGCAACACGGTCAGAAACAGTTGCGCCTAAGCCAACCCAATGCTCAATACGGTCCAGGTCTAAACGCAGTTCTTCTGCTTGACCTGCAGCGATCGGGTTGAAGAAACCGATACGCTCAATGAAACGACCGTCACGCGCATTGCGGCTATCGGTTACAACGATTTGGTAGAACGGACGTTTTTTAGCGCCGCCACGAGATAAACGAATTGTTACCATAACATCCTCATTAGTTAACAAAACAACCAGACTCCATCGAGGGATAGAGTCCGGCTGTTATATAAAAAGCCCGAAAAGTTTACTCACTTTGACGAAAAAATCAATCAAAAGTACACTTTTGTTTCAGGCTTTATTGCTTAACGCCCCGGGAAACCCGGAGGCATCATACCCTTCATACCGCGCATCATCTTGGCGAGACCGCCTTTCTTCATCTTTTTCATCATGCGCTGCATATCATCAAACTGTTTTAAGAGTTTATTAACCTCTTGTACTGTGGTTCCAGAACCCGCAGCAATACGGCGTTTGCGTGATCCTTTAATAATCTCTGGTTTTTCGCGTTCTTTACGCGTCATGGATTGGATCATCGCTTCCATACGGATGGTAATTTTGTCATCCATTTGGGATTTAACCGCATCTGGTAACTGGGACATGCCCGGCATTTTACTCAGCATGCTAGTCATTCCGCCCATATTACGCATCTGTTTTAGCTGGTTTAAGAAGTCATTGAAATCAAAGGTATCCCCTGTTTTCAACTTCTTCGCTAATTTTTCAGCTTCATCGCGGTCAACTTTGTGTTCAATCTCTTCAATCAGAGATAACACATCCCCCATGCCTAAAATACGTGAAGCCACGCGTTCAGGGTGGAATGGCTCAAGGGCGTCAGTTTTTTCACCAACCCCTAAGAATTTAATTGGCTTACCAGTAATGGAGCGGATAGATAATGCAGCACCGCCACGCGCGTCACCGTCAACTTTGGTTAAAACAACCCCGGTTAATGGCAATGCTTCGTTAAAAGCTTTCGCTGTGTTAGCTGCATCTTGCCCTGTCATGGCATCAACCACAAACAAGGTTTCAACTGGATTGATTATACGATGGACTTCTTGGATCTCTTCCATCATCGCTTCATCAACGTGTAAGCGACCGGCGGTATCCACTAACAGCACATCGTAGAATTGTAATTGTGCGTGTTTTAAGGCTTTTTGAACAATTGCCGCTGGCTTTTCTTGGACTTCAGATGGGAAGAAATCAACGCCAACCGCTTGTGCTAAAGTTTCTAACTGTTTGATCGCCGCAGGGCGATAAACGTCGGCAGAAACTACTAAAACTTTTTTCTTTTGCTTTTCTTTTAACAGTTTACCCAGTTTTGCAACGCTGGTTGTTTTACCCGCACCTTGCAAACCTGCCATCAACACAACAGCCGGAGGCTGAGCAGATAAATTCAGCTGGTGATTTTCTTCACCCATTGCGCGGGTCAGTTCATTTTGAACAATTTTAATGAACTCTTGACCCGGTGTTAGGCTTTTATTAACGTCTTGACCAACAGCACTTTCTTTGACTTTTTGAATAAATTCACGGACGACTGGCAAAGCAACGTCGGCTTCCAGTAACGCCATGCGAACTTCGCGTAATGTATCTTTAATATTGTCATCAGTCAGACGTCCACGCCCGCTGATATTGCGCAAAGTGCGCGATAGTCTGTCAGTTAAATTATCAAACATGTGTCTTAGCTCAATTCTGTTATGGGCCTATATGTAGCCTTATTTGGTTACTCGCGCGCTGTATTTCAAGGGCAAACTCAAGATAGCCACGGCACAATTCAACGCTGTGTTGGTCGCCGATTGTATCATACTTGATGGGGTTTCGCTGTTTCGTTTCATTAAGCTAATTGAGCAGCCTAAATGAGCGATTAGTAAAGAATATACAGCGATACGTCATACCAATAGTTGGAGCCTACACTTGCACGGGTTATACTAGTTAATTACTATCCACTTAAAATGAATAACGACACTATACTATGCCCGTATTTGCAGTCATAGCAGTTTGTACATACATGGTCAGTCTGCTGCTGATCGTTCCCGGACAAGTGCGCAAGCAAGCTCTTTATCGTCGATTGGCTATTTTATTAGCTATCGTGGCGATGGTTACTCACGCAATCACGTTGAAATTACAAATTTTTAGTGAAGCCAGCGGGCAAAATCTCACCCTCTTAAATTTAGGCTCCTCTGTCAGTCTCTTAATGTGTTTGATTATGACGGTAGTTTCCTATTTAGGGCGTGCGTGGTACTTAACCCCTATTGTGTATAGTTTCGCGATTATTAACCTGATTTTATCTACGATTATGCCTGGTGAGTTTATTACTCATTTAGAGGCAAGTACCCCATTATTTGTCCATATTGGCTTAGCCTTATTAAGCTATGCTACGTTGCTTATCGCGGCGTTATATGCGTTTCAAGTTGCCATTATTGACTACCAGCTTAAAAACAAAATTCTGAAATTTAGTCCTGATATGCCGCCAATGATGGTCATTGAACGCAAAATGTTTCACGTCACTCAAGTGGGCGTCATTCTCTTGACCTTAACGCTGTGCACGGGCTTTATTTATATGGATAACATCTTTGATAAAGAAAATATCCACAAATCCGTACTTTCCGTCATTGCTTGGTTTGTTTACGTTATTTTGCTGTGGGGGCATTTTCATGGTGGATGGCGAGGCAAACGCGTCCTCTTTTTCCATGTGGGCGGTTCACTTATCCTTACCTTAGCGTTTTTTGGTAATCGATTAATTCAGCAATTAACCATGGTGTAGAGCCATTTTAGTCTTAAACGACCGTTATAAATAAGGAACCTTGTTTTGGATGAAGTATCTACTGGTACTCTAATCATCATACTGATTGTTTTAATTTTTTTATCCGCTTATTTTTCAGCGTCAGAAACCAGTATGATGACGTTGAACCGTTATCGGTTAAAACATTTAGCGAAACAAGGTAATCGCTCCGCTATCCGCGTTGAAAAACTACTACGCCACCCCGACCGCTTACTGGGCTTAGTATTGATTGGTAACAACCTAATCAACATTGTTGCTTCTGCTCTCGCGACCATTATCGGGATCCGCTTATATGGCAATATGGGTGTCGCCATTGCAACTGGTGTGCTCACATTTGTTATTTTGTTATTTGCAGAAGTGATGCCAAAAACCATCGCGGCACTGTATCCAGAGCGTATTGCCTTCCCTAGTAGCTTTATTCTTACGCCACTGCAAAAAATCATGTTACCTGTCGTGTGGGCGTTTAATACTATTTCCGCCCTTTTTATGCGCTGCTGTGGAATAAAAGTCTCAAACACTCGTAATGATGCGGTCAACAAAGAAGAGTTACGCACTATTGTTCATGAGTCCAAAAACAAGCTCAGCCGCCGTAATCAAGACATGCTGATTTCGATTCTTGATTTAGACAAAGTGACCGTTGGCGATATTATGCTGCCACGTAATGAAATTGTCGGTATCGATATTAATGATGATTGGAAATCGATTGTTAGGCAGCTCACGCACTCCCCTCATGGGCGCATTGTTCTGTATCGTGACTCTCTTGATGATTTGATTGGTATTTTGCGAGTGCGAGAAGCTTATCGATTGATGGTAGAAAAGCGCGAATTCAACAAGCAGAATTTGATCAAAGCCGCCGATAGTATCTATTTCATTCCCAATAGCACACCTCTCAACGTTCAGTTGGTTAATTTCCAGCATAAAAAAGAGAAGTTTGGCATTATCGTTGATGAATATGGCGAGATCCAAGGTTTGATCACCGTAGAAGATATTTTGGAAGAAATTGTCGGTGATTTCACAACATCAATGTCGCCTTCTCTAGCTGAAGAAGTCATGCCTCAGAGCGACGGCAGCGTCCTCGTGGATGGAACAGCAAACATTCGTGACCTAAATAAAGCATTTGATTGGAACCTCCCTATTGATGGCCCTAGAACCGTTAATGGGATGGTTTTAGAGGTATTAGGTGATATTCCACAGCCTGAAGAACAAATTGTTATTGGCCACTATGTTATCGAAGTTTTAGTAATCAACGATAATATTATCAAGCAGGTAAAAATCACCCCGCTCGGTTTTGACTCTCAAGCCCCTGAATTTTAATTGTTCATTTCAAAGAAAAAAGCCTTAAAACCCTGATCTATTGATCGGTGATTTTAAGGCTTTTTAATCTGTTTTTTTCAAAAACTAAACATGAAGCTGGGCGAGCTTTTCTTCTGGCAATGCAAGTTCATCGTTTTTATTGACGAGAATATCTTTCGCTAGCACACTTCGGGCAATTTGCTGAGCTTCTTCAAGAGAGTGCATCATGTAAGTCCCACATTGGTACACATTGAGCTCTGGGATCTTATTTTGGTCTTGTACATGTAGCACATCTTGCATAGCGGCCTTCCAGGCTTTAGCAACACGTTGTTCATCTGGTTGACCAATCAAGCTCATATAGAAGCCTGTACGGCATCCCATTGGCGAAATATCGATGATTTCAACACCGTTACCATTAAGTTGATCTCGCATGAAGCCAGCAAAAAGGTGCTCTAGGGTATGCGTTCCTTTTTCTGTCATTGCTTCTTTATTTGGTACTGTAAAGCGTAAATCGAATACGGTGATAGCGTCCCCGTGAGGCGTTGTCATCGTTTTCGCGACACGAACAGCAGGAGCAGCCATACGCGTATGATCCACAGTAAAACTGTCTAATAACGGCATTTCATGACCTCCATAAAAATAAAAAAAATAATTTTGAAAAAAATGAAACTAATCCAAAAATGCAGAGTCTTAATATGTGAAAGACGCGCAAATTGTTATCATCCCTAATTCTTTAAAAGATTTTTTATTTGGCCACCTCGTTGTGGCCATTTTCTTTTAGCGTCCTGCGTGGATCTTAAGATACTCTTCAAAGCTTTCGCTCTGATCTTGCTCCATTCGCTTCTGCTTCTCAATTGAAGCCAAACGTGCTTGTTCAAACTGTTCTTCAGTGATCACTTCATAAGGTTCATTAATTAACTGCTGATAGTATTTTTCAGCTAATTCTAACCCATAGCCACCGATACCTTTTTCCAGCATTTCGTCCATCACCAGCGCTGAATAGGTCAAGTTTGGATCTTCAAACATGGCGACAAACTGATGACACACATCTTTGTATTTTGCATCACAGCAGGTATCCAAAACTTCAGCCACACGGATCAGATCTTTAAACAACGTTTGTCCTACTTCAACCAATGGTTTGAGCTCGCTACCACAGCCAAAGCCAATTACCTGTTCCGGTTTACGACCTTCAAGGATCACGCGGCTCCAGTTTTTACGGCAGCAATCCAACTCTTGAACATTCATTTCCGGGGCATCTGCAAGCACGCACCAAATCAGGAACAAGTCCACAAAGCGGGCTTGAGTTTCATTAACCCCAATAGGACTAAATGGATTGATATCGAGGGAACGAACTTCAATGTACTCGATACCACCACGTAATAATGCATCAGAAGGCGATTCGTTACCTTGAGGTACACGCTTCGGACGAATTGGCGCATACAGCTCATTCTCTATCTGTAGCACATTGGTGTTCAACTGAACGTACTTGCCATCTTTTTTCACGCCCAGCTTTTCAAATTCAGCGGAAGGCTTGTGAATGGCTTTTTTCAGATTTTCCACATATTCGTCAAGGTGGTTAAACGTAATATTTAAATCACTCTGAGATTTATTGGTGTAACCTAAATCGCTCATTCTCAATGAAGTTGCGTAAGGCAGATAATAAGTACCGCACTCGGTCTTGCTAAAGTTCAGTGAGGTTTCTCTGTTCTTTAAGAAAGAACCGCAAATAGCGGGAGATGCGCCAAATAAGTATGGGATCACCCAACCAAAGCGGTAGTAGTTTCTGATTAGACGTAAATAGCCTTCAGAAATTTTTTCCTTTCCGCTTTCTGCGTCTTCAACACCCGCCCACGCTTTCCAAAACTCAATTGGAAATGAGAAATTATAGTGAACGCCCGCGATGGTTTGCATTAATGCCCCATAGCGGTTTTTTAACCCTTCACGATACAGCGTTTTAAACTGCCCCACATTGGAGCTACCGTATTGCGCTAGTGTGATCTTATCTTCACTTGCAATAAAGCAAGGCATACTTAACGGCCACATTCTTTCATCGTGTAAATGACGTGCCGTATAGCGATGCAGATCCCGCAAAAAAGCCAAGTTGTGGCTAATGCTTTTATCTACAGGAGTAATAAATTCGAGTAAGGATTCCGCAAAATCCGTTGTGATCCATTTATGGGTAAGGGCTTTCCCCAGCTCATCTGGATGTAATGTCTCGGCTAACGCACCTTGAGGTGTCACGCGTAGTGTTTCACGCTCAATACCGCGTTGAATGCCATTGAGAATTTCCGGGTGCGCTTCTAACCATGAGAGCGCTTTTGATACGTCCGGGATCAAATCGACCTCCCGCCTGTGATTTAGTTTTATTTTAATAAGGTGATTACTTTAGCTTAAATCACATAAATTGTCGCTGTCTAGATGTGTGGTTTACCCGATGAGAAAACAGAAAGAAAAGGAAGGAAGATAGCAAATTAGGATTTTAGGCAAAAAAAAAACTCCTCAGATTGAGGAGTTTCTTAATGATGGTGCATCCGGGAGGATTCGAACCTCCGACCGCTCGGTTCGTAGCCGAGTACTCTATCCAGCTGAGCTACGGATGCAGAATTTGTCGATTATCAATCGATGCTGTATAACTACAGCAGTAATTTGGATTTATTAAATTGATGACAGAATTATTGATACTGACAGAAATGTTTAAGAGATGGTGCATCCGGGAGGATTCGAACCTCCGACCGCTCGGTTCGTAGCCGAGTACTCTATCCAGCTGAGCTACGGATGCATTTTAGTGCAATACGTACTTCTCTCTCAATACTGCTTAATCAAAATCTACTTCAATATTTATGGTTATAAATCTTGTTAGCTTTAAGACCATATTAAATCTAAACTACTTTTGCTTTAGTTTGCTAAAAACTAAAACATCACCCTATCAGTTTTACTCATAAGGTATGAAAATGGTGCATCCGGGAGGATTCGAACCTCCGACCGCTCGGTTCGTAGCCGAGTACTCTATCCAGCTGAGCTACGGATGCAGAGCCTAAAATGGCGGTGAGGGAGGGATTCGAACCCTCGATGCAGCTTTTGACCGCATACTCCCTTAGCAGGGGAGCGCCTTCAGCCTCTCGGCCACCTCACCATATTTTAGTCACATGCGATTTGTTTTTGTTTAAACATCTCGTCTCTGTGTGGCGCACATATTACTTTCCTAGACTTAGAAGTCAAACAATTTTTCCAAACTTTTTGCATTCCAATGATCGTTTGCACATTTCACAAGCAAGATGATTAGTTTAACACCGAAAAAGCAATGTTTCCGTGCTTTTTTGCCCTTTTATTATCTTCAATCTTATTATAAAAAATTCAGGAAAAAATGGAGAAAGTTGATAGCGTGTAGCTTAGCAGTATGAAAATAGTACAGGAAGAAAGGTGGATTCATTCAAAGAGATAGCGCTCAACACCAACATAATGTGTTAAGCCAATTAAAGAATAGAAAAATTAGGGGATCACTAAAGATAAAAAAGAGAAAGACAAGCGCCCATTATTGCTGTGTGATAACTCACTGGACGCTTATTCATTATTATTGATTGTCTGGTTGAGTCTTTTCGGCCTGGATCCGTTGATAAATTTCTTCACGGTGAACAGAAACTTCTTTTGGGGCATTAACACCAATACGTACTTGGTTGCCTTTTACGCCCAATACGGTCACTGTTACCTCATCGCCTATCATGAGTGTTTCACCAACTCGACGAGTCAGAATAAGCATTCTTTGCTCCTTGAAATATTAAAAGAGTCGGGTCTCTAGGTATTCCCCGCTATTGTCCATCACACACCGTGAAAACGTAAAGCAATGACATTCACCTAAAGCATTGATGCCGTCAAGGCAATAATTCTAATTATTTACAAGCAAAATATAACACTACCGGCAACATATTAACAATGCTGCAACAGATTAAAGTTACCCCACTAAAATGGGGTAACTTCGCAGCAATTACAGTTTCGAATCAACCCAATGTTCGACGCTTTCCATCGCTGTTGGTAATGCGCTTACGTCAGTACCTCCAGCCATCGCCATGTCTGGTCGACCGCCACCTTTACCGCCTACTTGTTGAGCAACGTAGGATACCAAATCACCTGCTTTAATTTTAGCAGTCAAATCATTAGTCACACCAACAATTATACTGACTTTATCACCACTTGTGGTTGAAAGCACGATAATCGCCGATTTCAGCTGATTTTTTAGATCATCGACCATTGTTCTCAATAGTTTAGGATCAGTATCGCTTAATTGACTAACTAATAGTTTGATACCTTTAACATCTTTCGCTTTACTACCTAGTGAAGCACTTTCTTGAGAGGCTTGCTGATCTTTTAATTGCAAAATCTCTTTTTCAAGATTTCGTGATTTATCCAATGCAGCTTTAACTTTCTCAACTAGGCTATTTGCATCACCTTTTAATAGGTGAGCAATTGCAGAAAGTTGTTCTGACTGAGCATGTAAGTGCTCCATTGCAGTTGCGCCGGTTGTCGCTTCGATACGACGAACCCCTGCAGCGGTACCAGACTCACTTAAGATACTGAACAGGCCAATATCCCCTGTGCGGCTAGCATGTGTACCACCACATAATTCGATGGAGAAATCCCCCATACTCAGAACACGTACGCGCTCTTCATATTTTTCACCGAATAATGCCATAGCCCCTTTCGCTTTCGCACCCTCTAAATCCATCAACTCAGTTTCAATTTCTGAGTTTTGGCGGATCTGCGCGTTCACAATATCTTCCACTTGACGCAGTTGCTGTTGTGTCATCGCTTCAAAATGAGAGAAGTCAAAACGGAGATACTTGTCATTTACCAACGAGCCTTTTTGAGAAACGTGCTCGCCTAAGACTTGGCGTAATGCTGCATGTAATAAGTGAGTCGCCGAGTGGTTTAGACGAATAGCATTACGTCTTTCACTATTGACTATAGCCGCAATTCGATGGTTAACAACTAATGAACCTGATTCGACCTTACCCACATGACCAATTGCTTGACCATATTTTTGGGTATCAGTCACAGTAAAGCTAGCGCTGTCATTTTTGAGAACACCAGTATCACCAACTTGACCACCAGATTCTGCGTAGAATGCAGTTTTATCAAGAATCACTAACCCTTCATCACCCGCCTGCAGGGAATCAACCGGCTGACCATCTTTATATAATGCTGTGATAGTCGCTTGCTGTTCATCATGCTGATAGCCTGAGAATTCACTGTGCTTATCAACTTTGATCAGGGCATTATAGTCTGCACCGAAGCCGCTTGACTCTCTCGCACGACGACGCTGGTCTTCCATTGCACGCTCAAAGCCATCTTCATCTACTTTGAGGTTGCGCTCGCGGCATACGTCCGCCGTTAAATCTAACGGGAATCCATAAGTATCATAGAGACGGAATGCGGTTTCACCATCTAGCGTATCGCCTTTCAGTGATGCCAGCTCTTCATCTAATAATTGCAGACCGCGCTCTAAAGTACGCGCAAACTGTTCTTCTTCAGTTTTTAATACTTTTTCAACTAAAGCTTGTTGACGCTGTAGCTCTTCCGCTGCAGGTCCCATTACTTTAATTAGGGTAGAAACTAATTTATAGAAGAACGTTTCTTTCGCACCCAGCATATAACCATGACGTACCGCACGGCGAATAATACGACGTAAAACGTAACCACGACCTTCGTTGGATGGAATGACACCATCACTCACCAAGAACGCACATGAACGAATATGATCAGCAATGACACGCAGAGATTTGTTAGACAGGTCAGTTGCACCTGTCGCTTCTGCTGCTGCTGCAATCAGCTCGCGGAAAATATCGATTTCATAGTTAGAATTCACGTGTTGCAGAACCGCAGAAATACGCTCCAGCCCCATGCCTGTATCTACAGACGGTTTTGGTAGCGGCTCCATGGTACCGTCAGATTGACGGTTGAACTGCATAAAGACGAGGTTCCAGATTTCAATATAGCGGTCGCCATCTTCTTCTGGACTTCCTGGAGGACCACCCCAGATATGATCGCCGTGGTCAAAGAAAATTTCGGTACAAGGTCCGCAAGGCCCTGTATCACCCATCTGCCAGAAGTTGTCAGATGCGTAAGGAGCGCCTTTGTTATCACCAATGCGAATAATACGCTCGACAGGAACACCAATTTCTTTGTTCCAAATATCGTAAGCTTCATCGTCAGTCGCGTATACAGTAACCCACAGTCTTTCTTTTGGTAGGTTAAACCACTGTTCGCTGGTTAAAAGTTCCCATGCAAAGCGAATAGCATCGTGTTTAAAGTAATCACCGAAGCTAAAATTACCTAACATTTCAAAGAATGTGTGGTGGCGAGCGGTATAGCCCACGTTTTCTAAGTCGTTATGTTTACCACCTGCACGTACACAACGTTGTGCGGTTGTCGCTCGGGAATATGCTCGTTTATCCAGACCAAGAAATACATCTTTGAACTGGTTCATCCCTGCGTTAGTGAACAATAGTGTTGGGTCATTATTTGGCACTAGCGAACTGCTGGCTACCACCTGATGACCTTTCGTATGGAAAAAGTCGAGAAACGCTTGACGGATCTCAGCGGTGCTTTTACTCATATTTATCCCGATATCAAGCTGGAAACAGAATTACGAATTGTTGAGATGGAATGTAACATCACCTCTAATCAACTCTCCGATTAAAAAGTGACTGATAAGATAAAGTCTCTTTGTATAGAAGTAAAATATAGATACATCCATTCGCGGCTTTCATTGTAAAGCGTCTGAATATTTTCTGAAAGTATGTTTATACCTCTGGCTAGGGTATTTTTCCACAGAAAAACTGTGCAATAAACTATTATTGTGATAGGCAGAAACAAAAAAGCGCCAGTCAATTAAGAATGGCGCTTTTGATATCAATTTATTTCAATAGGTTAGCGTTGAATTAAAATTCTTCTGGAACTTCCTCTTCATCAGAATCACTGATGAAATCAGTCGCTGCACTGTTAAATTCACCTGTGTGGTTTAATAATAAATCACGCAGCTTTTTATCAATTTCTTGTGCAACTTCAGGATGTTCTTTCAGGTAAGTTGTCGAGTTCGCTTTACCTTGACCAATTTTGTCGCCGTTATAGCTGTACCAAGCGCCCGCTTTTTCAATCAGCTTATGTTTAACACCTAAGTCAATCAGCTCACCGAAGGTATTGATACCTTCACCATAAAGGATTTGGAATTCAGCTTGTTTAAATGGCGCCGCAACTTTGTTTTTCACCACTTTAACGCGCGTTTCGCTACCAACAATTTCTTCACCGTTTTTCACTGCACCAATACGGCGGATATCTAAACGAACAGAAGCGTAGAATTTCAGTGCGTTACCACCAGTCGTGGTTTCTGGGTTACCAAACATCACACCAATCTTCATACGGATCTGGTTGATGAAAATCAGCAAAGTATTTGAATTTTTCAGGTTACCCGCTAATTTGCGCATTGCTTGGCTCATCATACGCGCCGCAAGGCCCATATGAGAATCACCGATTTCGCCTTCAATTTCCGCTTTTGGTGTTAATGCTGCAACGGAGTCAACGATGATCACGTCTACCGCACCAGAGCGAGTTAATGCATCACAGATCTCTAACGCTTGCTCACCCGTATCTGGTTGGGAACACAGAAGGTTATCAATATCAACGCCTAATTTTTTCGCGTAGATAGGGTCAAGCGCATGCTCAGCATCAATAAACGCACAAGTTTTACCACTACGTTGTGCTGCAGCAATAACTTGCAGAGTTAATGTCGTTTTACCTGAAGATTCAGGACCGTAGATTTCAACAATACGCCCTAATGGCAAACCACCCGCACCTAAAGCAACGTCAAGAGATAAAGAGCCTGTTGAAATGGTTTCAACATCCATTGTGCGGTCTTCACCAAGACGCATAATGGAGCCTTTACCGAATTGCTTTTCGATTTGACCTAATGCCGCAGCAAGTGCTTTTTGTTTGTTTTCATCAATAGCCATGTTCACTCCCTAAGGCAATGGTGGTAACCATTGCGAATAAAACGATTGAATTCGATTTGTTGGAACTAAGTATACTGTATAATCATACAGTATCAAGAAAATTTTTCAGATATTAACTGTAAAAGCGTTTCCAGCGAATAACCTGTTGATTGCAAACGAACTTGATACCTATCACCTTCGAATATCTGATGACGAGTCACAACATCCACAGTACCATTGGCCTGCTTTAATGCAAAACCAAACCAAACTGTCCCGACAGGTTTATCTTCGCTGCCGCCGCCCGGTCCAGCAATTCCACTGACTGACATCGCAAAGTCTGCCTGGGCTTCATCTAATGCTCCAAGTGCCATTTCCTGAACCACTTGCTGACTCACTGCACCAAAACGCGTTAATGAGTCGTTGGTTACCCCAATCATTTGGTGCTTAGCTTCATTACTGTAAGTGACAAACCCACGGTTAAAATAAGCTGAGCTGCCTGCAATATCCGTCAACACTTTGGCAATCCATCCACCAGTACAAGATTCCGCCGCCGTCACTGTTTTATCAAGTTGCAGTAAACGCTGTCCTAACTGAATACTTAATGTCTCGAGTTGCTTCTCATTTATCATTTGGCTATTCACCATTATGCTGTTTTCTTACGAGCGCGATCCCAAATCCACAGCCCTGCAATCGCAATTGCGAATACCACGCCAAAACCGACACCTACGCTCACGACCGAGAATCCGACCTTTATCGCCAGAGAATATAACCCTAGCATTAATAGCATGGCACTGTTTTCGCCGAGATTTTGTACTGCGATGGCATTACCTGCTCCGACTGTTTCTTTACCTTTCTCTTGAAGTAAAGCATTCAGTGGAACCACAAATAGCCCACCAAAAATCCCTAATACCATCAAAATAAAATAGGAAGGAATAATATTGGTTTGTAGTGAAAGGAAAACCACCATAACCCCAATCACAATCCCTGCAGGAATACAGCGATAGACCGTTTTTAAGGTGATAAATTTCGCCGCTAACCCTGCCCCCACAACAATACCTACCGCCACCATCGCATTCAAAATGGTTGGGGTTGTATTATCTTGCAATCCTAAAGCCACTGGCACCCACGCCACCAGCAAGAAACGCAATGTTACCCCTGCGCCCCAAAACATGCTGGTGCCCACAAGGGAAAAACGACTTTCTTGATTTGCCCATAAAATACGACAGGCGGAGAAGAAGTCCCCCAGCAACTGTTTGAAATTCCATCCTGTTCCCGGTCTTGCAGCCGCTAAGTGGGGAATAAAAAAGTTAACAATGACCGCGAGCGCATACAGTAAAGAACAAGTTCCCAATGCCAATAGTAGGTTAATGTCAGAGAGCATACCGCCAACCACAGAACCCACTAAAATCGCTGCGATCGTAGAGGCTTCCATTAGTCCGTTAGCTTTGACTAAATTATCGCCACCTGTAAGTTCACCCAAAATACCATATTTTGCCGGAGAATATGCAGCGGCACCGACACCGACTAACCCGTAACAGAGGAATGGATTAACCCCTAAGCAGATCCCCAATGCCCCAATAAATTTAAATATGTTGGAAAACAGCATCACGCGGCCTTTAGAAAATCTATCCGCAATTTGCCCCACAAATGGTGCCAGCACAATATAGGTGAAGACAAACACCATTTGTAGAATTGGATGGCTCCATTCTGGGTAAAATTCCGCTTTTAACTGCGCTAATATCGCGAATAATAACGCGTTATCTGCAAATGCAGAAAGAAACTGAGACGCCAGAACGGCTTTCATTCCGGTGCTCATCAGTGGCGTATTTGGTGTGCTTTCCTGCATATTATTCCCCTGTTAACGCCATCTGTTTTAATGTCACAAAGTCCGTTTTTCCGCTACCTAATACTGGTAAGGCTTTAACCCAACGAATATCCCGAGGAACCGCTAATTCAGTTAAACCTTTACCTTTCGCTGCGGCAGATAATGCACCTCGGTCAAGATCTTTATCCGTGGTAAATAACACCAACGCTTCCCCTTTGCTACTGTCGGGTTTAGTCACAACACCGTGGTCGCAGCTTGGAGAGATCTCAGCCACCATTTGTTCAATACTTTCAAGAGAAACCATTTCGCCAGCGAGTTTAGCAAAGCGCTTCACTCGTCCTTTAATGGTGCAGAAGTTTTTATTGTCTAACTCAACAATATCCCCAGTGTCATACCAGCCTGGTTCTATCTCGCCCTGAGCATTTTCCGCTTTTGGCTCCTCTAACACGCCCGGCGCTTCTACACGTAAGTAACCCTTCATTATATTTGGGCCTTTCAGTTGAAGTTTTCCACCGTGTTCAATACCCGGTAATGGTATAATACGGGCTTCCATACTGGGTAAAATCTGCCCTACAGAGCCTTCTTTCGCCGCCATAGGGACATTAATAGAGACTATCGGCGCACACTCCGTCACGCCATAACCTTCAAGAATACGGATACCAAATTTTTCGTACCAAATTTTCTTGGTTTTATCTGACAGTTTTTCTGCGCCAGCCACAACATAACGAACTCTTGCAAAATCATACGGATGGGCAAAACGTGCATAATTGCCTAAGAATGTTGAGGTTCCAAACAGAACGGTACAATTTCGGTCATATACCAATTCAGGAATAATTCGGTAATGTAACGGACTTGGATATAGGAAGACGCGGCTCCCAGAAAACAGCGGGATAAATAACCCAACGGTTAATCCAAATGCGTGGAATAACGGCAGTGATGACATAAAACGGTCACGCGGCGTAAAATCGGCAATGGTTTTGATCTGTTCAACGTTAGCCATTAAGCTACGATGACTATGCACTACGCCTTTTGGCGTCCCTTCAGAACCAGAGGTAAATAATACAATGGCTTCGTCATCCACGTTACGGGGAACAATAGCGTTACGTGGTGAGAATAAATGCTTAACAATCCACCACTTATCTTGGAAAGTGACAGTATCTTTTAAATCTTCGAGGTAAATCCACGTGGCTTCAGGCACTTGCTCTGGAATATGGGTCAGTTTCCCTTTTTCCAAAAATTGTCTTGAAGTAAAGACCACCTTCGCCGTTGACGCTTTCAAAGCATTACTGATCCCGTGGCTTCCCGCCGTGTAGTTCAGCATTGCAGGCACACGACCACGCATTAAACAGCCGAAAATTGCTGCCGCGGTCACTGTCGCATTGGGTAGCAATAACCCTACACGCTCATTTTCATGGGTGTAGCGTTCGATAATTCGTCCAACACCAAGAGACTTTTTCAGTAATCCTTGATAGTTATCTTCTTTAAAGGCGATATCTTCAATACAGCGAGAACGACGCCCATAACGTTCAATACTATCAATAAAGGCTTCGACTAACGTCATTTGTGGGCGGCTTGCCATACGTGCCGCTTTCATGATTTGGTAAAGGTGTTCACCCGCTAATGCGCGACGCTCAACAGCACGTGGTGCATCCGGCATAGGAATGGCTTCAGCAGGCAGGATATGTAACTTGATTTTCGGAAACCACTTTAACGGGATAACCCCTTTTAAGCGTCCAAAGTAACTTCGCTCAGCACCATCAATACGAATAGGGACAATTTTTGCCCCTGATTTGGCAGCGATAAAAGCCGCGCCTTCATAGATCTTCATTAAAGAGCCATGAACAGAAATGCGGCCTTCTGGGAAAATAACGATTGGGCGACCTTTGTCCACTTCTCGAACTAAGTGTCTGAGGCCTAATGGGTTCTTTGGATCTAATGCAACAACATCGGCATAAGGCTTAAGACGCTTGATCATCTTAGGCGTTGCCACTGTGCTGTACATAGCAAATACCGGTTTTACTGGTAAGAATAGCGCAATCAACACACCATCAAGAAAAGAGACATGGTTTGGCGTAATGATACATTTGTCTTGATTGAACTCATTTGGGTTGCCAATGACTTCGACACGAAACAAAAACTTCAGTACTTTTTTTATTATCTTTGCCAACATAATGATTTCCTTTCTTATGGTGATAATTTTATCTATTGATTAACAATTAGATACCACAACAATTATCTCGTGCCCCATCCGCCTCATTAAGGGGTTTATTCCTAAAGGCATTGGTATACCTAATATTTATCTCAAATTTGCGATCTGGTTAATGATAGCATCAATGGATTGATTGGCATCAATAACGTGGTGCGCAGTCGATAAATAGATAGGATCACGCTGCTCCATCACCTCTTCAATTTCTTCAAGCAGTGATTTTCCCGTTAAGCTCGGTCGCTGTTCTGCTTGAGGCTCTGCCGCCAGCCGCTGTGCGAGGGTTTCAGGAGTGGAACGTAAATAAATGACCGTTCCATTATCCCGCATAACCTGCTGATTTTCAGAGGCTAAAATAATACCGCCCCCTGTTGAAACAATGGCTTTTTGTGGTTCGATTGAAGCAAGAATTTGGCTTTCTAGCTGACGAAAATAGTCCCAGCCTTGTTGCTGGACAATGTCAGAAATGCTCATTCCCGCGTGTTCTAAAATAAGTTTGTCGGTGTCAATAAACTGGTAACCCGTTTTTTCTGCGAGTTTCTTACCAATCGTTGTTTTTCCTGAGCCTCTAGGCCCAATAATGTAGAACATCGATATTCATCCCATCATCATGATTACTATGATAAATTTGCCATACACATGCTTCTAGCAGGTTAGCCAAAATGGCGAATAGTCTAAAAAAATAAAGCCACACGCAGTGTGGCTCGAACCATTTCAAAACCTATCTGGTTTGGAAATGATACTTTAGGGTTGTAAAAATAAATCAGGAAAATCAATTTATTGATTTTCGCCTGATAACACAAAGAGGGAAAAACCACGCTTTTATCCCTCTTTGTCTGCAACTTAAGCCACACGCAGTGTGGCTCGAAATTATTATGATTAAATTATGGCCGACTTAAAAAGTCACCGTAACCAATCCATTTATAGGTCGTCAGAGCATCTAACCCCATCGGCCCACGGGAATGGAGCTTTTGGGTGCTCACTGCCACTTCCGCACCGAGTCCAAACTGCCCACCATCGGTAAAACGGGTGCTGGCATTAACGTATACCGCAGCCGAGTCCACACGCTGCACAAAGTAATCCGCTTGGCGAATAGACTCCGTTAAGATGGCGTCAGAGTGTGCGGTACCATAATGACGAATATGTTCGATAGCGGCATCAATCCCTGAAACAATCTCAACGTTCAAGTCCAAAGATAGCCATTCATCCACTAAGTTTTCCGCTTGAACAGGAACCACTTTAGCAGCGCCATCTTTCAAGAATGCCATTGCTTTCTCGCTGGCATGTAATGTCACTTGCTGCTGAGCCATTTTTTCACTTAAACGCGGTAAGAAACTCGCCGCAATGTCTTCATGAACCAACAGTGTTTCCAATGAATTACATGCACTTGGACGCTGAACTTTAGCATTAGTAATGACACTCAGTGCCTTATCAAAATCCACAGAGTCATCTACAAAAGTATGGCAAACACCAATTCCGCCAGTGATCACCGGGATTGTAGATTGCTCACGACATAATTTATGTAAACCCGCACCGCCGCGAGGGATCAGCATATCCACATAGCGATCCAATTTTAATAATTGAGCCACTAATTCACGATCCGGATTATTGATTGCCTGTACCGCATTGGCTGGCAGCCCGCTATTTTTCAGCGCTTGCTGAATAACCTCTACCACAGCAAGATTGGTATTATGCGTCTCTTTTCCACCGCGCAGAATGACCGCATTTCCCGTTTTTAAACATAAAGAAGCGACATCCACAGTAACATTAGGGCGGGCTTCATAGATCACTCCAATAACCCCTAACGGAACACGACGACGTTGTAAATTTAACCCGCTATCTAACTCGCTACCATCAAGGAATTGCCCTACCGGATCAGCCAACTGGCACACTTTTCTGACGTCATCCGCGATGCTTTTTAAGCGCGCTTGGGTCAGTAATAAACGATCTTGTAATGCTTCGCTCATACCACTTTGCTGAGCTTGAGCCATATCCTGCTGGTTAGCCGCTAAAATACTGGCACTCTTTTGCTCTAAGAGGTCAGCAATTTGCTCAAGCGCACTATTTTTTTGTTTGGTATTGAATTGAGCCAACTGCCATGACGCTTCGCGCGCCGCTTTACCCATTTGTTCTAACATAATTAACTCACTATCATATCGTCGCGATGAACGGCAACTGAGCCATGTTCATAGCCAAGGATTTTACCAATATCTTGGGAATGATGACCGGCAATCATTCTGAGCGCATCACTATTATAGTGGCTTACACCATGTGCCAAATCTTTGCCTGCCATATTACGAATACGGATCACTGCGCCACGGGAGAAATCGCCTTCTATTTTCTTAATACCTTTTGGCAATAATGAGCTGCCTTTTTCGGTGATCGCCAACTGCGCGCCATCATCAATATAAACATCCCCCGCCGCTGGAGCGCCAAAAATCCAGCGCTTACGGTTTTCCATTGGGTTTTTCTGCCCATAAAAACGGGTTCCCACAGGGATATTTTCAATCACTGAATTGATGACATCCGGTTTATTCCCCGCTGCAATAAACACGTCAATCCCAGCACGGCCAGCAACATCAGCCGCCTGTAATTTTGTTGCCATTCCACCGGTACCTAAGCCCGTTACGCTATCCCCTGCCATACGGCGTAAATCATCATTAATGCCATGAACTTCAGGGATTAGTTTTGCGTTCGGATTACTGCGTGGATCCGCGTCGTAAAGGCCTTCAATATCGGTTAATAACAGTAATTTATCTGCATCACCAAGAATGGCAGCAAGTGCGGATAAGTTATCATTATCCCCCACTTTAATTTCGGCTGTCGCCACTGCATCGTTTTCGTTGATCACCGGAATAATACCGTTATCTAACAGCGCTTGCAGTGTGTCTCGCGCATTTAAAAAACGTTCGCGATCTTCAAGATCTGCACGAGTTAACAGCATTTGGCCAATGTGAATACCGTAGATGGAAAAAAGCCTTTCCCATAATTGGATCAAACGACTTTGACCGACCGCCGCCAGCAACTGTTTAGATGCAATGGTGGCCGGCAGTTCGGGGTAATTGAGATGTTCACGTCCTGCAGCAATTGCGCCAGACGTGACAATAATAATTCGGTGACCTTTTTCATATTGCTGCGCACACTGTCGAACCAACTCAACGATATGAGCTTGATTTAAACGACGTGAGCCCCCTGTTAAGACACTTGTGCCAAGTTTGACCACGAGTGTTTGGCTATTTTTCATCTTTTTTCTGCCATTAGGATTAATAAATACAAAGTGGGTATCAGTTTTATCAGGAGATGCGCGTTATGCCAACAGGCATAACGCAAAATTAAACAAAAGTTGGTTTAAAACAATTTTATGCGCTTAATTCCAGCTTTAATTCTGTCATTAAGGGGGATGGGAACAAGCTTAATTCTAGAGCGGATAATTGCTGGGAAAGGCGTTGATGGAAGGCATGCAGGTTCTTTTCGACGGCATCCGTCGTTGCGGCATCTTTCAAGGTTTTTGCTTGCCAATTTCCCTGATTATTGTAGATCCCTAATTTATAAGCAAATTCGAACCCTTCATCCGTGGAAGCTAATTCTAACCACCATCCCCAAAACTCTCGTTTTTCAGGCGCAATATTCGCATTAACACAGACAACTAAGCTATCAAAAAAGTAGCAGTTTTTGATAGATTGTTGCTCACGTAAATAAGGCCCTATCGCAGCAAATTTCTTTAAAAACTTTCCATTTGTGTAATCAGTCGGTAACGCCATATTAAGGATCTCCTTCTTGGGAAGATCCCTTTTTAACAAATGTTAAAAAATAAGCAAGCTATTCAATACAATTATAATATTTTACTTTCTAACCATTTGGTTGTATCTGACATGGATCGCTCGAAAGCCTCTAAAATAGGGCTACTTGGTAACGTCAATAAATGACTATCCATAGATGAACGCGCTATTAAATCTGAATCAGCTTTCGGACTGTAGGGATCATTTTTAAAACATACTGACATCATCGGTACTTGGTTACGGCGTCCCAACAGGCCTTGATTACGCAGTGAATAACAGCTGAGCTCATGGCGTAATGATTGACCATCAACTTGATAAATTCCTAAGCGGCTAGCAAAAACATCCAGCACCATACGGGGAATATCTTTCTGATATTTTTCTTCATGTAATAGGCTATGGACGATAGGGCCAATCACCGCAACGGCTTTGATTTTATCTGGGCACATATACGCTAAGCGAACAGCAATATTCGCGCCAAAACGGATCCCAGTGATTGCAAATCGCGTGTGGTCAATCCATGGGATGGTGTCGAGCTGGCGAACAATCTGTTCATGCAATGTACTGGTTTCTTGCGAAAGGCAGTACTTGCCAGAATAACCGATAGATGGCATATCCAGCGTTAGCATCGCAATACCACGAGGCTCTAAATATTCTCGAAAGTAGCGGCTGTAATCTGTTTGTAAACTATCCAGCATGCCACAAACCATCACTGTTGGATAAGGACCTTGAACATTCGATGGTATGTGCAAAAAGCCACAGACTTCTTTACCACCATCAACTTTGAATGGGATTTTTTTCAATTGGTACTGTGAGAATTTTGCCGCACTATCATAAGCTTTACAGGCTAACACAATCGCTTGATCCGCCAGCTCATCCCCTTTAATAAACGGGTATGCCGCAATACTGTATAAGTTAGCGGCACGCAACCACGCATCGCACGCTTCCTGGCCTTTTTCAAATTCTAAGGCTTTTTGTTGCCAGTGCATGGCTTGATGTGACCATTCAAAGCACCAATTACCGCGACGATTCCCAATGACGGTATCAAGCCATTCTTCACGGCTACGTTTAGCATCCGAAATAGCAATACGGCTTAGAACTTCTTCAATTTCAATCGCATCAATACCACGCCAAATCCACATTAACCGGTTAAGAGTACGATACCAATGATTATGCGAAGAGCCACTTAATACACTGTGGTTCTCTAATTGGGAAAGGGTATGGGAGGAATAAGAAACCAACGTTGATGTTTCAACTTGTCTAACGCGAGGTTTAAAGAGTTTTTCGGATAAATTTTGCTGAGTCATGTGGGTTCCCTACTTTTACCTATTAAATCTGTCACATAAACAAAAAGGGAGTGCATTTCGCACTCCCCTCTATCATATCGTGTTTAGCTCAAATCACTTAGGTAATAATGTGTTGTTTTTATCAAACAAACGCGACCTATCACGGCTAAACAGATTTAAATTATTTCGTTCAGACTACTTATCTTGTTCACACAGAGGATCGATAAACACAACGCCCATATCCCAAGGCTGTTCAATCCAAGTGTTTTGTGGGATATCAACCACATAATCATCCACTAATGGGCGACCTGCTGGTTTTGCAAAGATAGTCACGAAGTGTGCTTTTGGATACATGTCGCGGATAGCTTTCGCTGTGCCACCAGTATCCACTAAATCGTCAATCACGATAAAGCCTTCACCATCGCCTTCAGCGCGTTTGATGACATTCAATTCGCGTTGGTTGTCATGGTCATAGCTAGAGATACAAACGGTGTCAACATGACGAATACCCAGCTCACGCGCTAACAGTGCGCCTGGGACTAAACCACCACGGCTAACTGCGATGATACCAGTCCATTGTTTTGCTGGTAATAAACGTTGTGCGAGTTTACGGGCATGTATTTGCAACATATCCCACGTTACGACATATTTTTCGCTCATAAAATTCGGGTCCCGAAGGTGAGTAAAACAGAAATGTGTCTTGCGGAAAAAAGGTTGCGCGAGATTATAGTGATTTGGCGCAGGAAAAACCAGTGAAACCATCCCACTAAATGAATTATTCTTATTAGCGCTCTCCATTATTCGATAGAAAGTGTTATGCTGAACCAATACATAAAACCGCTTAAAACCTGAGTTATTACACTTAAGTGCAATCTTAAATTAAGCGACCAACGCCGTCAGTTAATTGTTTTGGATGTAAGCCAATCCCCAGCTTGAAATATGACGGAAAGATTACGATCAAAGTGCCAAGGAGAAGAACGTGTCACAATTATCAACGCTAAAACCACAACCATTGTGGGATATTTTCGCTAAAATCTGCTCCATCCCTCACCCATCAAAACACGAAGAAGCTTTAGCCGCCCACATCATGGAATGGTCTAAAGGGAAAGGTTTTCACGTTGAGCGCGACCAAGTTGGTAATATCTTAATCCGTAAACCAGCGACTACAGGCTACGAAAACCGCAAGCCAGTTGTACTGCAAGCTCACTTAGACATGGTGCCGCAAAAAAATAACGACACAGAGCACGATTTCACGAAAGATCCTATTCGTCCTTATATTAATGGCGAATGGGTCACTGCAGAAGGCACAACATTAGGCGCAGATAACGGCATCGGTATGGCATCCGCATTAGCGGTATTGGCGGATGACAGCGTTGAACACGGCCCACTGGAAGTGTTACTGACCATGACCGAAGAAACCGGTATGGACGGCGCTTTCGGTCTACAACCAAACTGGTTACAAGCGGATATTCTGATCAACACTGACTCAGAAGAAGAAGGTGAAATTTACATGGGTTGCGCCGGTGGCGTTGATTTCACTGCGACATTTGATTTAACCCGTGAAGCATTACCACAAGGTTATAAAACCTTCCGCATGACCTTAAAAGGTCTTAAAGGCGGTCACTCTGGTGGCGACATTCACTTAGGTTTAGGTAACGCAAACAAACTGTTAGCGCGTTTCGTAGCAGGTCACGCTGAAGATTTAAGCTTAAAACTGCTGGAGTTCACTGGTGGTACTCTACGCAACGCGATTCCACGCGAAGGCCAAGTAACCATCGCAGTGCCCGCTGATAAAGTCGCTGAATTAACCGCATTAAGAACTCGCTACGAAGGCATTCTGAAAAATGAATTAGCCGCTGTAGAACCTAACTTAGTTTTACTGTTAGATGAAGCAACGAGTGACTTAAAAGCACTGACTGATGATTGCCAACAACGTTTAGTTTTCTTCCTGAACTCTGCACCAAGCGGTGTTATCCGTATGAGTGATGTGGTGAAAGGGGTTGTTGAAACTTCGCTGAACGAAGGCGTTGTGAAAATGACTGAAGACAAAGCCGAAGTGATCTTCTTAATCCGTTCGTTAATCGACTCTGGTAAAAACTACGTCGTTAATATGCTGACGTCTCTGACAAAACTGGCGAAAGCTCAGTACCAAGCTGAAGGTGGATACCCAGGTTGGCAGCCAGATGCAGACTCACCAGTCATGCATATTGTTAGCGACACTTACCAAAAACTGTTTGGTAAAATCCCAAATATCATGGTTATCCATGCGGGTCTTGAGTGCGGTCTATTCAAAAAGCCTTATCCATTAATGGATATGGTCTCCATTGGACCAACCATCCGTGGTGCACACTCACCAGATGAGCGCGTTCACATTGAGAGCGTGGGTCAATACTGGACACTGCTAACTGCTATCTTAAAAGCTATCCCAGTGAAAAACTAATTCGGCTTTAAGCTATCAATATCAGGGTCATAAGCTACGGTTTATGACCCTATTTTTTTCATTCTTTAAACATAATAAAAGCTATAAAAGTAATGAAAGCTGCCTTTCGATTTGTGGATTTTGCAATGTCACATGCAAGCCCACTAACCTGACACCTCGCCCTGCCCGCCGATTTTCCCAAGCCTGCTGTGCCAACCGAATAAGATCCTGCTTATCTATAATGGGATAAACATGCTCTTGCGTCGTTTGCTGAAAATCCTCAAATTTTAATTTCACACCTTGGCGAGCAATACGCAGATCTGGCTTCACTTTCTCTAAGCGAAAATGTAGCTCATCGTATAAAGTATCAAGTAAAGGCAAACACTCCTCCCACTGATGAATATCTTTGGCGAGAGTGCGTTCTACCCCAACGGATTTACGTAAGCGTTCAGTATTTACTGCTCGTTCATCAATACCATGACAGCGCTCCCACAGAGCCTGTCCAAATTTACCCATGCTTTTTACCAACGCCAGCATGTCATAGCGCTGAACATCCGCGCAGGTCAATAACCCCATGTCCGCCAGTTTTTGCGCTGTTACTTTTCCAACGCCAGGGATCTTTTTTAATGGTAGCGTGGCAATAAACGCCGGTAATTCCTGTGGCGTGATCACAAATTGCCCATTGGGTTTATTCATATCAGAGGCGATTTTGGCGAGGAATTTTATCGGGGCAATTCCCGCAGAAGCAGTGAGCTGAAGCTCATCAAAAATTTGTTGGCGGATAGCCTCGGCGATGAGCGTGGCAGAGCCGTGAAGCTGCTGGCAATCAGTCACATCCAAATAGGCCTCATCTAAAGATAATGGCTCAATAAGATCGGTATAGCGGGCAAATATTTGCCGAATATGATGGGAAACTTCTTTATAGACCGCCATACGACCGGGGACGACTTTCAGGTGAGGACATAGTTTCAATGCCAACGCCGTCGACATTGCGCTATGAACGCCATAGCGTCTCGCTTCATAATTTGCGGTACTCAATACGCCACGTCGGTCTGCACTTCCCCCGACAGCCAGTGGAACATTGCGTAATTTTGGGTCATCGCGCATCTCTATCGCAGCAAAAAAGCAATCCATATCAATATGAATAATTTTACGCATGATAGCTGCCCCCAACCAATAATTACTGAATAAATATACAGTAGTTTTATTAGCCATGCAACTTATTCATCTGATTGAAATGTATTCCTGAAATACTGTAAATGACCGAAAAAGTAAAAAGTTTCTCCTAATTTATAGGCTTATTGCTTACAAAGTTGATGGAACATATTACAACAACCACTCGGTCAATCTCATGTTAGTTCATTGAATTTTCTATTATTATGGATTATACAAATGCAAATTATATCAACGTCAGTGTTCAAAAAATCCACCGCGATAGGTTTACTACTTTTGGTTAGCCAATCCGCTTCCGCATTAATGCCGCAAATTGTGGCACACCGCGCAGGTACCGCAGATGCCCCTGAAAATACTCTTTATGCGATCGAACAAGCCAAAAGCAATAAAGCTGATGCAATTTGGTTAACTGTTCAGCTCAGTAAAGATAATCAATTAGTCCTTTACCGCCCGAGTGACTTAGACGCTTTAACAGATAAAAGCGGTGTTGTTTCTGATTATTCCGCCAAGCAATTAAGCCAAATAAATGCGGCGTATAAATTTAATCAGAAAAATAACCAACAACTCCCCGCTGCAAAAACCACCATCGTGACATTAGAAGAAGTATTAAAAAAATACCCCGATACGATTTTTTATATCGACTTAAAATCCCCAGATGCTGATCCTAATACGCAAGCTCAAGCTATTTTGGCATTGTTGAATAAAACTAACACATTTAACCAAGTCCGTTTTTATTCCACTAACGATGCATTTTTAAAAGCTCTGAAGCCTCTTTCTACTCAGTTACAATTATTTGAAAGTCGTGATGAGACTCGCACCATGCTTGCCAACAGTGTGATGAGCCATCAATGTACGCTTGAGAATGATAAATCTGCAACTCGTTGGTATGGTTTTGAGCTGCATCGTAAAGTTGAAGTCGTTGAGAAATATACCCTTGGTGAAGCGCGTTCCCCAGCAACCCTCTCATGGGATAAAGAAGCTATCGACTGCTTTAGAAAAAATGGCAACTCTTACATTATTGTTTTTGGTGTAAATAGCGATAGCGATTATCAATTGGCTAAAGAAATTGGTGCTGATGCCGTTATGGTCGATTCACCAAAAGCTTTCAAAAAATAAACACTAATTATTAAGCTACTTTATTTTGATAATGATTTATTCAATTTAAGTAGCTTATTTTTATTACTCCTTTTTCTATCTATACATTTATCTATCTTATATTTCCTTCCTTTTTTAATAATAAATAACATTCAATATTAATTACTTAATAAATCATCGATGCCAAGATAAGTAAATATATTTAAACTCTCATTTCTAAGGAATTTAACATGGCGATATCAAAAGGTTTGCTTTCTATAGAGAACCTATGGAATGAAGACTTAAAAAAGGTGGAAATTTCTTTCAAAAATAATGCGAATGAGTATGGAAATGTTTTTATCTTTTATAATCTTATAAATGGAAAAAAGTTAAGCGATATCACTGAGTTCACTTTTTCTTCAACCGAACAGAGTTATTGGATGGGAATAATCACGACAAAGTCAGGAGAAAAATGGAGCAGCATCGATTACTTAGCATGCAAACTCAACGAGAAAGATAATGGCAAAGTCACTCTCAGTTTCAAAGGAAATATGCGGAACATGTTTGTTCACTACCCTGTTTCCACATCATGCTCGGCTTCATTACATAAAATTTAGTTCGTAATGAAATACATCACTATTTTTATCAAGATAATCTTAAAATAAAAAACCCTAACCGCTCATTAAAGCAACTAGGGTTGATATTCATAACAGTGTAAAAATTACAAAATGCGGTTTTTCTCTAGCATTTTTTGGCGCGCTTCTTCGCGTGCCATACGTTTTTTACGCGCATCGCAAGGTTCAGGGCAATCACAAACTTTCTCTACCCCAATGCTACTTAAACCGCCGCAACTGCCTTGGATACTTTTACGTTTAATAATATACCCAAGGGACATACCTAAAAACGCCAACAAAAATAAGGCAAAGGCTGCAAGAAAAACATTCAACATTCTGCTTTCCTCCTTTTACTGTTTTCTCTGTAAAAATGGCTCGAATGCTTTAGTGTAACGCTCTTCGAAACCTTTATCTGTCTTAACAATCATAAAAACAGGAATATTCATTTTTTCAGCAAGAGCGAGACCAGCTTCTGGCCCCATCACATTGAAACCTGTAGATAATCCATCCGCACTCATGCAATCGTCGGCTAATACCGTAATTGAGACTAAATTGTGGGAAATTGGCTTACCTGTTTTTGGGTCAATTGTGTGTGAGAAATGCACACCATTTTGTTCAAAATAGTTACGATAATCACCTGATGTCGCAATAGATAAGTCACCCGGCTCGATGATTTCCTGTGCCGTTTGACTCACACCATCCGTTGCAGGTTTTTCAATCGCAATACGCCATGGTGTATCTTTGCCATTTTTACCTTTTGTACGGACTTCACCACCAATATCAACCATATAATCATTGATACCGATGGACTCTAAATATTCCGCTACCACATCAACACCATAACCTTTAGCGATTGAAGATAAATCAACATAGAGCTCAGGAATGGTTTTGATTAAGTTGTTGTCTTGTACAGAGAGCTTATCAATACCCACCCATGCGCGACGTTTTTCAAGCTCCTCATCTGTAGGTGCTTTTGTAACTCGACCCTCTGGACCAAACCCCCACAGATTAACCAGTGGACCAACGGTGACATCCAGGCCGCCATCCGTTAATTTATTAATCTCAATGGCTTTACTGACCACTTTTGCCGTCGCAGCAGAAACAGGGAATGGCACATTAACTTCATTGGATTGATTGAAACGACTTAATTCAGAACCAGGGCGATAGGTAGACATCTGGTCGTTCACTTCTTCCAAACGCTTGTCGATTTCGGCTTGGATAGCTTCCGATGAAGGCTCTGAAGAGTCTGTCACGAACTTAACAGAATAATAGGTTCCCATGGTTTGTCCCTGAAGATTCTTTTGTTCAGGTCCACCACATGCGGCAAGAAGGAGAGTGGCTGCGAATAGCAGCACAGGAGCAAATACTTTTCTGTTTAGCATAAATTTTCTCAGCGTTAATTGTAAGCGCCCACTAGAGAAAGAGTAGGTGCTGAGACGTCTAACAAACTCAACATTCACAAATCTAGAGAATACTCACGTTTAAAAATTGAATTGCCTATTTGGCGATTTACAGTTTACAACCAAAAAGAGGAAAAAAACCCATTTTTTCCTCTTTTTAATCAACAAGCGCCCAGTTTCCTGAGCGCTTAATAGATAATTTACAGCAATTAATCAACCACCAAAATCATCCAGTAAGATGTTTTCGTCCTCAACACCGAGGTCTTTTAACATCTTAATGACTGCGGCGTTCATGACAGGAGGCCCACACATATAGAACTCACAATCTTCTGGCGCAGGGTGATTTTTGAGGTAGTTTTCATACAGGACATTATGAATAAATCCTGTGTAACCGTCCCAATTATCTTCTGGCAAAGAGTCAGAAAGTGCAACATTCCATGTAAAATTGTCATGCTCTGCAGCTAACTGATCAAAATCTTCAGTGTAGAACATTTCACGTTTCGAACGTGCACCATACCAGAAGCTGATCTTACGCTTAGAATCTAAACGACGTAATTGGTCGAAAATGTGGGAACGCATTGGCGCCATACCCGCACCACCACCGATAAAGATCATTTCCGCATCAGTTTCTTTCGCGAAGAACTCACCAAATGGTCCAGAAATAGTGACTTTGTCACCTGGTTTCAGTGACCAAATATACGATGACATAATTCCCGGCGGTACATCTGGATTACGTGGCGGTGGCGTTGCAATACGCACGTTCAGCATAATAATACCGCGCTCTTCTGGGTAGTTTGCCATTGAGTAAGCTCGTACTGTCTCTTCTTTGACATCAGAAACATAGCGGAACAAGTTGAATTTATCCCAATCTTCACGGTATTCCTCAGGCACATCAAAGTCTGAGTACTTCACTACATGAGGTGGGCATTCAATTTGAATAAAACCACCCGCACGGAATGGAACCACTTCTCCCTCAGGAATTTTTAACTTCAGCTCTTTAATGAACGTCGCTTTGTTATCATTGGAGATAACTTCGCATTCCCATTTTTTCACGCCGAAAATTTCTTCAGGTAATTCAATCTTAAGATCTTGTTTTACGTTAACCTGACACGCCAGACGGCAACCTTCTTTCGCTTCACGCTTATTAATGTGAGAAAGCTCAGTTGGCAGGATGTCACCACCGCCCTCTTTGATTTTCACACGGCATTGACCACATGAACCACCGCCACCACAGGCAGAAGAAACAAAGATTCCTTGGTTTGCTAACATGCCTAATAGCTTATCGCCTGCTGGAGCATCAAAGCTCTTATCAGGATCGCCGTTGACTTCAACTTTAATGTTCCCTGTATTGACCAACTTGGACTTTGCAAACAGAATCAGGCCTGTCAGCGCCAAGACAATCAGGGTAAACATAACTACGCCTAGAATAATAATATCCATGAATTCTTCTCGCCTTTATAGCTGCACACCGGAGAAGGACATAAAGCCCAATGCCATCAAACCGGTCGTAACAAAGGTGATGCCTAACCCTTTTAGACCCGCTGGAATGTCTGAATACTTCATCTTTTCACGGATCGCGGCCATTAAGACAATCGCTAACATCCAACCAATACCTGAACCAAAGCCATAAACAATAGATTCAGTGAAGTTGTAGTCACGCTGAGCCATGAAAGATACACCACCAAAGATTGCGCAGTTTACGGTGATCAACGGTAAGAAGATCCCCAGTGCGTTATACAGTGATGGGAAGTAACGATCTAAAATCATTTCCAGTATTTGAACCAGTGCCGCGATGACACCGATAAAGGTAATGAAGTTCAGGAACGAAAGATCCACGCCTTCAACCAGCGCGCCGTCACGTAACACTAAGTTGTACACTAAGTTGTTCGCAGGGACGGAGATCCCAAGCACCACGGTTACCGCAATACCCAGTCCAAAAGCAGTTTTTACGTTCTTCGATACCGCAAGGAATGTACACATCCCTAAGAAGAAAGCTAACGCCATGTTTTCGATGAAAATGGCTTTTACAAACAAGCTAATATAATGTTCCATTCTCTTAATCCTTCTCTATCTGAGCTGGTTTCAGAGTACGTAGACCCCAAATCAGCATACCGATGATAAAGAATGCACTTGGCGCTAACAGGAATAAGCCGTTTGGCATGTACCAACCACCATTTTGCAGTGATTCAAATACCGTAATACCAAACAGTTTACCGGAACCAAATAGCTCACGTAGGAAACCAACCAGTACCAGAATCACACCGTAACCAAGACCGTTACCGATACCATCCATAAAACTTTCGATTGGTGGTGCTTTCATCGCGTACGCTTCAGCACGTCCCATCACGATACAGTTGGTGATAATCAAACCAACGAATACGGAAAGTTGTTTCGAAATTTCATAGGCATAGGCGCGTAAGATTTGGTCAACCACAATTACCAATGATGCAATAATTGCCATTTGAACAATAATACGAACACTGCTTGGAATGTAATTTCTAATTAATGAGATAAAAAAGTTAGAGAACGCGGTAACTAGCGTTACGGCGATGGTCATAACCAATGCAGTTTCAAGTTTAGTAGTAACCGCTAAAGCGGAGCACACTCCCAAAACCTGCAATGCAATCGGGTTATTATCTAACAGAGGTCCAAGTAGGACGCGTTTTACTTCTTTAGAATCAGCCATTATTCAGCGCTCCTTCACGAACTTTTTTCAGGAACGGACCAAAACCGTTATCGCCTAACCAGAAATCAAACATATGTTGAATACCGTTTGAAGTCAGGGTTGCACCTGAAAGACCATCGATCCCAAATGGGTTATCGGTGGCACCACCACGCACGATTTTGATTGCAGGGACACCCTGCTCATTGAACAGTTTTTTACCCGGCCACTGCGCTTTCCATTGTGGGTTGTCAACTTCACCACCCAGACCAGGCGTTTCACCATGCGCATAGTAGGTAATACCGCGAGAGGTTACACCATCGATATCCACTGCGATAAAGGCATACATCACTGACCATAAGCCTGAACCATAAACTGGCAGAATCACTTGGGTCACTTTCCCTTGCTCATCTTTAACCAGATAAATTTCAGCGCTATTGGCACGACGGCGAATTTTCGCAATGTCTTCTTCTGGAGATAACGCGATGCTGGTCTCTTCGCTACGCAGTTCGCTGTTTAAGTCAAAACGACTTACGCTGTTAGATAGTTCATTCGTTTTGAAATTCAGCAATTTAGGTTCGATACGCTCACCATAGACTTTTTGAATTTCTTCGGCGCTCATTTTAGGCTGCAGCAGACCAGCAACACTTAAAATATTACGCTGAGTATCTAACATCATTTGTTCTTGTTGCTGAGGTTTCAGACCAACCGCAGCACCGGCAACAACGACGGAACAGACTAAGCAGAGAATGAAAACAACGATAAACGTTCTGCCGACGCCATCTTTATTTACTGGTTTATCATTAGCCACGGGCTTTTCTCCGTTTAATATTTGCTTGAACGACCATATAGTCAAACAGAGGAGCAAACAGGTTGGCGAACAGGATTGCGAGCATCATCCCTTCTGGATATGCAGGGTTCACAACCCGAACAAGTACGCACATTACGCCGATCAAAATCCCGTAAGCCCATTTACCTTTATCAGTAAAGGAAGCAGAAACAGGGTCTGTCGCCATAAAGATCATACCGAAGGCAAAGCCGCCTAAAACCATGTGCCACCACCATGGCATAGCAAACAGTGGGTTGGTGTCTGAACCGATAAAGTTGAACAGGTAAGACATGGCAATCATACCCAGCATCACACCTGCCACGATGCGCCAAGAGGCAATACGGAAGAAGATAATAAATGCACCGCCGATGAAGATCATCAGGGTAGAAACTTCACCAATTGAACCTGGCATATTCCCTAAGAAGGCTTGCATCCAAGTGATTGGCTCGCCAGTTACTGTGTTTACCAGTGAACTCACACCACCCGTCGCCCATTGGGACAGAGGCGTTGCACCCGAGAATCCATCAGCAGCAGTCCAAACTAAGTCACCCGAGATTTGCGCTGGATAAGCAAAGAAAAGGAAAGCACGACCCGCTAGTGCAGGGTTAAGGAAGTTACGACCTGTACCACCGAAAATCTCTTTTGCGACAACCACACCGAAAGTGATACCGAGCGCCGCTTGCCATAATGGAATGGTCGGCGGAACAATCAGCGCAAATAAGATGGAGGAGATAAAGAAGCCTTCGTTGATTTCATGACCACGGATCATGGCAAACAACACTTCCCAGAAACCGCCGACCAAAAATACCACTAAGTAAATTGGCAGGAAGTAAATCGCACCTAGCAGCATTTTGCTGCCCCAGCCAGCATCAGGTGCTAAAGAAGCGCCTAATAACTGAGCCAGAGAATAGTGCCAGTCACTTGCTAAAACTTGTTGCAGCTCAGCGCCACTGTATAAGTGATGCAACGCGGGAATAGCTTGGTTACCAACGTTATACATACCCCAGAACATCGCTGGGAAAACCGCAAGCCAGACTAAAATCATCATACGCTTGAGGTCGATTGTATCGCGGACGTGTGAGCGACCTTTTGTTACAGTGCCCGGTGTATAGAAGACTGTCGCAACAGCTTCATACAATGGATAGAATTTTGCTAATTTTCCACCGGGTTCAAATTGGTGCTCATATTTTTCAAATAAATTTTTCAGACCCATGGAATTACCCTTCTAGCTCAATCTTGGTCAGGACATCACGCAGTACTGGACCATATTCATACTTAGCTGGACACACATAGGTGCACAGTCCCAAGTCTTCTTCATCGAGTTCCAGACAACCCAGTTCCTGAGAAGTATCGGTGTCCCCTGCGAGCAGATCACGCAGTAAGTGAGTGATCATAATATCGAGAGGCATGACACGCTCATAGTTACCAATTGGTACCATTGAACGCTCACCGCCATTCATCGTCGTGGTAAAATCGAAGCGTTTATTCTTCAAGAAATGCCCAATGGTGGTACGCGTGATAGTGAATTTATTCACGCCTGGCATAATCCATCCAAACAGCTCTTTTTCACGACCTTCCGCTAATACAGAAACTTGGTTATGGAAACGACCAAGATAATGATGAGCATCATCACAAGTCACGCCCCACAGCACAGAACCAGAAATAATGCGGTTCTCACCTGCCTTGAGCTGACCTTTGGTTAATTCATAGATATCCGCGCCAAGGCGAGTGCGCAGCAAGCGAGGTTTCTCAACTTGCGGGCCTGCGACAGAAACAACGCGATCAGTATAAAGATGACCAGTGGTAAATAATTTACCGATGGCAATCACATCCTGATAATTGAGGCTCCACACCTTTTTGCGAATGCTAACAGGTTCAAGGAAATGAATATGAGTCCCTGCTAAGCCCGCTGGATGTGGTCCTGCAAATTGTGTGTATGTGATTTGTGTATTAGCAGCTTGTTTTGGAAGTTCGCTCGCACCATGACAAACATGCACCTTGCCTTCAGTTAGTCGGCTCAGAACGATGAGACCGTCAGTAAAGGCTTGCGCATTTTCGCCAATAATAATCGAAGGATCAGCAGCAAGAGGATTGGTGTCAATTGCAGTCACAAAAATCGCTGCGGGGAATGAACCTGGCTCTGGAGAACGACTAAATGGACGCGTTCTTAAAGCAGTCCATAAACCGGATCTTAAAAGATTTTGTTCAACCTGCTCTTTCGTCAGTGATGGGAGTTGGTCGGTAGAATAAGACTCGAAAGTCTCTTGTTCGTCACCATCGATTTCGATAACAACGGACTGAAGTACACGACGCTCACCACGATGAATAGCAATAATTTTACCGCAGGCTGGGCTCGTGAATACCACGCCAGGATTCTTTTTATCTTCAAAAAGAACCTGCCCTTTTTTTACACGCTCACCTTCTTTAACCAGCATCGAAGGACGCATTCCGACATATTCTTCACCTAGCACCGCTACGTGTTGAATTTTCGGGCCGTCTTCTATCACTTGGGCTGGCTCACCTGCTATTGGAAGGTTAAGGCCTTTTTTAATTTTAATCATAAGATCTGCACAAGTTTATCAGTTAAACCCTAAGCTAACGATTCAGCAATGAATGATAGCGACTCAATAATAAAAATAACTCAAGTTGCTTTCGCCACTCGAGTAAGTAAATCTAACAATATTGCTACACTTTATCTTCTTCTGCCGGGGTCAATTTTATCAGTTCCCTCGACCTCTGTCCGGTTATAGAAGTGACCTAGTTCAAGCAAATTGCAATAAAATTTAAAATTTTGTTGCAACAATTCGTAAATACCTACATGTTGGCTCACATTTATCGAGCATCGATTAATTTGTAGCCAATAATGATTCATTAGAAAATTATTAACTTGATATATTATATTTTGTTCCATTCGTCTAAAATATGTTGAATTTGTTCCATTTTTAATCAGCTTATTTTTCAACATTTGGCTTAATTATGCATATAAGTAAAACCGTCGGTGTTTATTTACTCTTCACATTTGCAACGTCTGCATTTGCTCAACAAGAAGAAAACACATTATTTCACCTTAATAGTAAGCCAACTACTCAGCCTGATTCATCGATATTTATTCAAATATTTAAGCAAGAGGGTGTGCTTGAGCTCTACCAAAAAACAGCCGTAGGAAAGTATAAATTAGTCAAAACCTACCCTATCTGTAAGTTTTCTGGTGGACTAGGCCCTAAAAAGATAGAAGGCGACTTAAAAAGCCCAGAGGGGTTTTATCAGATCACGCGCTCGCAACTCAATCCAAATAGTCGATATTATCGATCTATCAATCTTGGATTTCCTAATGAATTTGATAAGACGCAGGGGTATTCGGGTAACTATCTGATGATTCACGGTAGCTGTGTATCTGTCGGGTGTTATGCAATGACAGATAAATCCATGGGGGAAATTTATCAAACCGTGGAACAAGCACTTCAAAATGGTCAACCTGCCGTTGATGTAAGTATTTATCCATTTCGCATGACTAAAATGAATATGCTGCGTTATCGCAATTCAACGCATTATGCTTTTTGGAAACAGCTTCAACCTGCTTATGATTATTTTGAGCGAACCGGCAAACCTGCTGAAATATCAGTAACATTAGGTAAATATCATGTTAACAGCATGCCAGAAACGCCCACTAAGTTATTGGGATCTAAATCACAGTATGCGTTGGCCACGGTGGAATAGCACAAATTCACCGGGTTCGATTTTTTGCCACGTCTCGTTACCTGTTAAGGGCGCCGTGGCAATAACTGAGACAATATCACTTGGCGTTGTGCACTGTTGAAAGTCAATCTCGATGTCCTGATCCAGCAGTTTCGCTTTACCAAACGGCGCTCTACGCGTGATCCAATGCAGCTTTGTTGAGCTAAATGCCATCAAATATTGCCCATCGGATAACAGCATATTAAATACCCCTTTTTCACGCAGTTGCTGCGCGAGTGTGCCAATAAAACGGAAAACAGCTTTCCAGTTTGTTGGTTTTCTTGGGTATTTTTGATTCAATTGATGCAAAATCCAGCAAAATGCCCATTCGCTATCAGTTTCACCGATTGGTCTATAGTGCCCCGTCTTTAATGAACGAAACCCTTTCAATTGCCCATTATGTGCATAAGTCCAGTTTCGTCCCCATAATTCCCGCGTAAACGGATGGGTATTCACCAGTGAAACATCTCCTCGGTTCGCCTGACGAATGTGCGCCACAATGCTTTCCGATTTAATAGGATATTCCTGCACAAAACGCGCCACAGGGGAGACAAAACTCGGTTGAGGATCTTTAAATGTGCGGCAGCCTAGACCTTCGTAGAACGTAATACCCCATCCATCTTTATGTGGACCAGTCTGCCCACCACGGGAAATCAGCCCACTTAGGCTAAACGTAATATCGGTTGGTACATTGGCACTCATGCCAAGCAACTCACACATTTAAAGTCTCCTGCTACTAAAAATGGTTACTTAACCATCTCTTTTTCAATTAATTGGATCAAAATATGGATCACTTTGATGTGGATCTCTTGGATACGATCTGCGTATCCAAAATGCGGAACGCGAATTTCAATATCAGCGCTTCCCGCCATTTTTCCGCCATCTTTCCCTGTCAGGGTGATGACTTTCATGCCTTTCGCACGTGCCGCTTCGATCGCTTTAATAATATTGCCTGAATTACCTGAGGTCGAAATGCCAAGCAGCACATCGCCTTTTTGCCCTACCGCTTCCACAAAGCGAGAGAAAACAAATTCATAACCAAAGTCATTACTCACGCAAGAAATGTGACTAACATCGGAGATAGCAATCGCTGGGTAGCCAGGACGGTTTTCACGATAGCGTCCAGTTAACTCTTCCGCAAAGTGCATTGCATCACAGTGAGAGCCGCCATTACCGCAAGAGAGCACTTTACCACCTGCTTTGAAAGAGTCCGCCAGCAATACCGCAGCCTTCTCAATCGCTTGCAGATTTGCATCATCACTTAAAAATTTTGATAGCGTATCTGCCGCTTCAGTCAGCTCACCACGGATCAAGTCTTGGTACATGAGTTTCCCCTTAATTTTCACGAATGCTTGATGGAGATAATTACGTCTTTATAGGTAATTTATCTTTGATTTCTCGATTGTTGCACAGGGTACATTTTGTTTCTACTTTTGATTGTACCGTATGGGGTATGGTTGGCGAAATCTCCAACAGTGCGCTTCTGCTCTGCGGCTAGCTAAAGACGGGTTATTTTTCATTCACCGTCCCTTTACAAAAGGAACTGATGATTTTGTGAGCCAAGTTGTAATTAAGATGTAAATACCTTGCTAATTGTTTATTACCAGATATAGATTAATAAAACAAACAGGTCAGACCTCTTACAAGTAGACAGGAGCTTCAACTATGATCCTTCTCAGTATTGTTTTATTTATTGCGTTAATCGGCGTGCTGAGCTACCACAAAAGCTCACTCATTCTGAGCACCGTTATATTACTGGCTTATACCGCAGCCATGGGTGCTGCTAGTGTCTGGAGCTACTGGATGCTGTTACCCGTCGCTCTGGTTTTATTACCATTTGTCATCACACCAATTCGCCAATCTCTGTTTTCATCAAAAGCGATGACCATGTTCCAGAAAGTGATGCCACCGATGTCTAGCACAGAAAAAGAAGCGATTGATGCTGGAACCACTTGGTGGGAAGGTGACCTGTTCCGTGGGGCGCCAAATTGGAACAAACTTCATAATTACCCAAAACCACAACTCACCGCTGAAGAACAAGCTTTTATTGATGGCCCAGTGGAAACTGTTTGTGGCATGGTGAACGACTTTGAAGTCAGTCATGAACTCGCAGATTTACCGCCAGAAGTCTGGCAATACCTACGCGATCACCGCTTCTTCGCGATGATCATCAAAAAAGAGTATGGCGGATTAGAATTTTCTGCGTACGCGCAATCTCAAGTCCTACAAAAATTAGCGGGTGTTTCCGGTATCCTTGCTATCACGGTGGGTGTTCCAAACTCATTAGGCCCAGGTGAATTACTGCAACATTACGGTACGGATGAGCAAAAGAATCGTTATTTACCGGGCTTAGCTACTGGTGAAGAGATCCCTTGTTTTGCATTAACCAGTCCAGAAGCAGGCTCTGATGCTGGAGCGATTCCTGATACCGGCGTTGTTTGCATGGGCGAGTGGCAAGGTGAACAAGTCTTAGGTATGCGCCTGACTTGGAACAAACGCTACATTACCCTTGCGCCAATCGCGACGGTATTAGGCTTAGCCTTTAAATTAACTGACCCAGAGAAACTACTGGGCGGCGAGAAAAACCTCGGTATTACTTGTGCATTGATCCCAACGAACACCCCTGGTGTTGAGATTGGTCACCGCCACTTTCCGCTGAACATTCCATTTATGAATGGCCCAACCCGTGGAAAAGATATTTTCGTGCCTATCGATTACATCATCGGTGGCCCACAAATGGCGGGTCAAGGTTGGAGAATGCTGGTGGAATGCCTGTCTGTTGGACGTGGGATCACCTTGCCATCTAACTCAACAGGTAGCTTGAAAAGTGTCGCAATGGCAACGGGGGCTTATGCTTATATCCGTCGTCAGTTCAAACTTCCTATCGGAAAAATGGAAGGTATTGAAGAGCCTCTAGCCCGTATTGCTGGTAACGCCTATTTAATGGATGCCGCAGCCACCTTAATTACATCTGGCATTATGTTGGGCGAAAAACCAGCGGTACTCTCCGCCATTGTGAAATATCACTGTACTCACCGTGGTCAACGCTCAATTATCGATGCGATGGATATCACGGGTGGTAAAGGCATCTGCTTAGGAAGTTCCAACTTCGTTGCCAGATCCTACCAAGGTGCACCTATCGCCATTACCGTTGAAGGTGCCAATATTCTGACTCGTAGCATGATTATCTTTGGACAAGGCGCCATCCGTTGCCATCCTTATGTGCTTGATGAAATGGCAGCAGCCCAAGACAATAACCTGAACAAATTTGATAAAGCAGTATTCGGTCATATTGGTCATGTGATCAGCAACAAATGTCGTAGTTTCTGGTTAGGTTTAACCAATGGACGCGGTAGCAGCGCACCAACTAAAGACGAAACTCGCCGTTATTACCAAATGCTTAACCGCCAAAGTGCTAACTTAGCCCTGCTCTCTGATGTGTCGATGGGCGTTCTAGGTGGTAGCTTAAAACGTCGTGAACGAATCTCCGCTCGTCTTGGGGATATTCTGAGCCATCTGTATCTTGCTTCTGCAACCTTGAAACGTTATGAAGATGAAGGTCGCCAAAAAGCGGATTTACCACTGGTGAAATGGGCCGTTGAAGATTGTCTGTATCAATCAGAAAAAGCGATGGACGATTTACTGAAAAACTTCCCAAATCGCTTTATTGCTGGCGCATTACGCATTGTCCTGTTCCCGACAGGTCGTGCAATGTCAATGCCATCTGACCGACTGGATCACAAGCTAGCACAGCTGATGATGGAGCCATCAGAAACACGCGACAGAATTGGACGTGGCCAATTCCTAACCCCTGTGGAGAACAACCCGCACGGTTTAGTGAACCAAGCACTGTATGACATCATTGCTGCAGAGCCAATTTTCGAACGTATTTGCCGCTTAAAAGAGCGTAAATTCAGCTTCACGCGTTTGGATAAGTTAGCTGACCAAATGTTGCCAGAAAGCATTATCACCCAAGAAGAAGCCGATATTTTACGTAAAGCCGAAGCCAGCCGCTTACGTACGATTAATGTCGACGAGTTTGATTTCGATGATTTAGGTGTGATTCCATCAAAAAAGCCACACACTGAGTCAGAGGATGAATCTCAGTCGAAAAAGAAAAAAGCAGCATAATTAATTTAGCGCGCTAAAAATTGTCACCGTACTAAAAACAATCACTGTACTAAAACAACAAGGGAGCCATTGGCTCCCTTGTTTTATGTTCATCTATTAGTATGAATTAATTTACAGTTCCAAGGCTAATAACTCTTGGATAGTTTGACGGCGACGAATAAGTGTCGGAATACCTGCAATAAACAACACTTCAGGCAGCAATGGGCGGCTATTATAATTCGACGACATCGACGCGCCGTAAGCCCCTGTGTCATGGAAAACTAAATAATCCCCAACGTTGACTGCTGGCAGTAATCGGGTTTCCACCATCCCGCCTTCTAGCTGGGTAAATACATCTCCAGATTCACACAATGGCCCCGCCACAATGGTCTCTTTTAATGGCTGATGCTCAACGCTGCTGCCGTCTGCAGGCAATACCGAAATATGGTGATAACTGCCATACATCGCAGGGCGCATTAAATCGTTAAAACCGCTATCCACCAGCACATAATGGCGGCTGCCCATATCTTTAACTGCACGCACTTGTGCCAATAAAACACCCGACTCCGCCACTAAATAGCGCCCCGGTTCAATTTCTAATTCAATAGAGTGACCTAAGTGCTGCGCGATACGCTGACGCGCGTTATCCCACAGGCTGTAATAGTGCTGAACATCAATGATTTCATCGTGCTCACGATAAGGCGTTGATAAACCCCCCCCCGCCGAAATAGCCTCAATATCCACGCCCGCAGACATCACCAGTTCCACCATGGAATCACACACATTGGCAAGATGCTGGTAGTCAACACCGGAGCCAATGTGCATGTGAATACCCACTAACTTCAGGTTGTACTGCTGGATTTTTGCTAATGCTTCCGGTAAATCTTGGTGCCAAATTCCGTGCTTGCTGTTCTCTCCACCCGTATTGGTTTTTTGGCTATGACCATGCCCAAAACCCGGATTAATACGTAGCCAAACGGGGTGGCCGGCTTTATGCTCACCAATCTGTTGCAGCATATCGATAGAGCCTGCATTCACCGGAATATCTAACTCTGTCACTTTCAGCAACGTGGCTGGATCTAACACATCCGCCGTAAATACGATTTCCGACTTTTCACGGCCTGGCTGAAAACCCGCCACTAACGCACGCTCAATTTCACCCAATGACACCGAATCCACTTTCACGCCCTGCTCACGCATCAAACGTAAAATATGAATGTTGGAACAGGCTTTTTGAGCAAAACGAACGGTATCGAACACTTTCAATTGTTCAATACGGTCAATAATCACTTCACTATCATAAACCCAGACTGGCGTACCAAACTGCGCAGGCAGCGCACGCAAATGCTCAGGAGTTAGATACTGGCTGGTGGTGTTGGTGAATGTGGTCATCAGAACCTCGTTGGCAAGTTTTATTATAGTGAGCTCGATTATTAGACGAATAAAATGGGAAAAAAAATATCCTTTTTGCTAAAGTCTATTCATATCTGATATAGAAATGCGAGAGGAGCAATCATGCAGGCAATTTCTTGGCGACATATTGAAATTTTTCGTGCGGTAATGACCACCCCCAATCTCACGGAGGCGGCTGCATTGCTAAATACCTCTCAGCCAACCATCAGCCGAGAACTGGCGCGACTCGAGCATTTATTACAGTTTAAATTATTCGATAGAGTCAAAGGTCGCTTACACCCAACGGCGCAAGGCTTACGCTTTCATGAAGAAGTCGAACACTCCTATTATGGTTTAGAGCGTATTCGCAACTCAGCAGAAACTATTCGCCGCTTTGAACACGCTCAAATTTCCATTGCCTGCTTACCGGCTTTCGCACAATCTTTGCTACCACAAGTTTGCCAAGCCTTTATGGAAAATTACCCAGATGTGAATTTAACAGTGATCCCACAAGAATCCCCCGTGCTAGAAGAGTGGCTATCCGCCCAGCGTTATGATGTGGGGTTAACTGAGCACTTACAAACCCCGCCAGGTACGGAACAACTGACATTGGGTTCATTAAATGAAGTTTGCGTGCTGCCCATTGGGCACCCTTTCGAACAGAAAAAAGTCCTCACTCCACAAGATTTTCATCAACAGCGTTTTATTAGCCTGTCTCTCACAGATAGCTATCGGCAAATCATTGATACCATCTTTGCCGAGCATCAAGTGGAGCGCAAAATGGTAATGGAAACCCACTCCGCTTCCTCTATTTGCGCCATGACCTTGAAGGGAATTGGGGTCTCTATCGTCAACCCACTGACTGCATTGGATTTTTATCAACAATCAGCAGGCAATCTGGTGATCCGCCCACTTAGTTTTTCTATCCCATTTACCGTTAGCTTAATTACGCCGAATCACCGCCCATCTTCGCAGATCACCCATATTTTCACTGAACATTTGCAACGAACCTTTACGCAAATAGAGCATGATCTCGCCTTAGCGCTGCGACATCAATGAGAGCCAGTGAGAGGATGTTTTAAACCAGTTGGCAAGGAAATCGATCACCGCACGTAATGGCGTTGGCATATGCTGCCGGCTGGTATAGACCCCATAAATACCAAGGGGCAACGGCGTGTAATCCGGTAACAACTGAACCAACTCCCCCGATTGCAAATAGCTCGCCACAGAATAGTAAGGCTGCATCGCGATACCCGCGCCATTTAATGTTGCTTCCATTAAAAATACGGATTCATTGGCGCTGAGTCGACCATCCACCAGTACCGTCGAAGTTTCTCCCTCTTTTTCAAAGCTCCACATGCTACGCCCAAAAAAGCTGTAAGTGAGGCACTCCATCAGAGCCAAATCTTCGGGTTTGGTGGGTAAATTTTTACCTTGTAGAAACTTCGGCGAAGCACAAATTACGGAATGGCAGGTTGATAGCGGCTTGGCAATTAAATTCGGCTCTAACTGATTGGTGATACGGATAGCCAGATCGATACGTTCCTCGATTAAATTCACCGATTTATTCGAGATCTGCATATCAATCATCATATTGGGATACATCTGCAAAAACTCAGAAATGGCAAGAGACAATGCACTTTGAGCGATAGATTGGGAGCAGCTAATGCGCACCAACCCCGCTAACTCTTTCGTATCGTGCTTTTGCTCAACCGGAACGCTTAAAGAAATAGCATTTAGCTGCAATGATTGCTGATAAACCCCTTCCCCCGCTGACGTTAAACTTAAGCGCCGCGTGGTACGGTTAAGCAAGCGCACCCCTGCCCACTGTTCCATTTCAGCCAAATAGCGCGTCACCATTGCACGGGACATATCCAATTTATCTGCCGCACCGCTGAGGCTACCTTGTTCTACAATAGTAATAAACACCTGCACCGCTTTGAGTCTATCCATATTATTTGACCGATTTATGCAACAAAGATGACCTGATTATGGCGTTTTTCTTACCTTAATTGCAATTTAATATACACACCAAGCCAAATCAGGCACACAACATGACTGAACATTAGATGACTTAACATTAGGATAAGAAAATGAAATTATCGACTGTATTAACTGCAACTGCCTTTGCTACTGCCACGCATTTTGCTCAAGCTGCTAACTTAACTTTAGATGTTTATAACCCGGGTAATAACAGTGTGTTCCCTGTCTCTTCTGAGATTATCAGCGGTGATAAAGAAGTGGTTTTAATTGACGCTCAATTCCAAAACAATGATGCCCAGCAGCTGGTCGATAAAATCAAAAAGCTGGATAAAAAGCTGACTACCATTTATATCAGCCACTCTGACCCAGACTACTATTTTGGTTTAGAAACGCTAACTAAAGCCTTCCCTGATGCCAAAGTGGTTGCGACTCAACAAACCGTTGATGCGATTAACGCCACTAAAGATGGCAAATTGGCTTACTGGGGCGGCGTCTTAAAAAATGAAGCGCCGAGCAAAGTAGTGGTGCCTGAAGTTATCAAAACTAATCACTTCACTGTGGATGGTGAAACGTTAGAAATTAAAGGGTTAGATGGTGCATCACCAGACAGAAGCTACGTTTGGGTGCCTTCACTCAAAGCTGTTGTCGGGGGTGTCGTTGTTTCTGACAATATCCACGTTTGGGTTGCCGACACACAAACCAAGCAATCACGTCAAGATTGGCAACAAACGCTAGAAAGCATCAAAGCGCTGAAACCAAGTGTAGTTGTTCCGGGGCACTTTACGGGCAAATCCAAAATGGATCTGGCAAGCGTGACCTTTACCCAAAAATATTTAACGGACTTTGAAAAAGCTAACAGCCAAAGTAAAAATTCCGCAGAACTTATCAAGAAAATGGAAACTCGCTACCCAAGCTTGGATGATAAATCCAGCTTAGAATTAGGCGCTAAAGTGGTAAAAGGCGAAATGCAGTGGCCGCAATAAGTCACTAATAAGCTAAGACTAATTGTGACGGAGATAGCGACTATTAACCCGCTATTTTCCGTTAGCTTATTTTTTTAACGACTGGCTTTTCAGCGATTCGAATAGAATGATAAAACAAAGAATTAGAGAGAATAAAAACCATGAACACAATTACCCTACATTATATTTATGACCCTTACTGTGGCTGGTGTTATGCTGCTGCACCGTTAATCGCCATCGCCGCTAATCACCCAAATATTCACCTAGAATTACACGGTGGCGGGATGTTAGCGGGCAATGCACGACTGCATCTTGACGACCAATTCCGTCAATATATTTTGCAATCAGATAAACGCATTGCGGCAATGACGGGGCAAATTTTTGGTGATGACTACATCGCAATGCTGCACCAACCCAATGTGGTGATGGACTCTGCGCCACCACAAACCGCCATTTTGGCCGCAACAAAACAGGGCAAAGGCGTTGAAATGCTAAAAGCGTTGCAAAAAGCCCATTACGTTTCGGGGCGCCAGATTAAACAGCCCGAAGTTTTAGTGGAAGTGGCGCAAGAAATTGGTTTGAATGTTGAGCAGTTCCAAAAAGATTATGCCCAATGCGCGCAAACTGAAACAGACGCTCATATTGCTCAAAGTAAGCAATTACTCGGCCAATCCGGTGCATCTGGCTTTCCAACGCTGTTAATCGAACAGCAAGGCAAATGGCTGCGCGTACCTCTGCAAAACTATCTTGGCGAACCAGCAAAATGGCAACAATTTTTAGACTCACTGGTGAAAGCCGCTAATTAGGATGCCAGCTAAGCAACAGCCAAAAACTGGCACTGCAAATAATGGCGGGACCAAACGGAATGCTCTGCACGAATTTCTGTTTGCCTCGCCGTTCCTTTTTTTCTCGCCATGCGCGCCAAAGAAAATGCAGTAAACCTAAGCTCGCGGCAAGCCCTAGAAAATAGGGAAGATTGAATACACCGAGCCACGTCGCGCACGCAGCAATTAATTTAAAATCCCCTCTCCCCATTTGCGGTCGCCGACGAATTTTTTCCACCAACGTCGTGATAGCCACTAACCCAATGTAACTGAACAGCAGCGCATAAATAGCGGATAACAAATTTCCCGCTGGCATTCCCCATTGAAATAACAGGCCAAAAACCAATAACGGATAATTGAGGACATCCGGTAAATAGCCCGTTTTTAGGTCGATTAAACCTAATGGGATAACCAAGTTGAAAAACAGAAATAATAAAGCGAGAACCGAAGGTGGGTAACCAAGGAGCACGATCCCCGCACCCAATATCCAATAATCTATCCATACCCGATTCACGTTAATGGTAATACTCGGTAAATCAAAATAGCAGGCAGGAATTTCCCTCAGTAATAGAGTTGTCAGCCACGATGACAAGAGGGACAATAGTGTGATTAACGATATAGGTATTAAAAATCCATTTACGGCATCAATCATGGTGTTCTCCTTTTCCATGAGCGCTAAAGATGGGTTTACTAGACAAAGACAGGGCTTACTATACGGTGCTAGACGCAGAAACCAACACTATAATTTCGTGGTTTTGAGTCGGTTTTATCGACAAATTTAGCGTCGATATGAGAGTGTGAAATGCAAGGCACAGACGAGCTAAAAAATCCCTCTTTTTAGTTATAAACTCAGTCCGTCCTCTTGTTTTTCGAGATTCTGCCCCCATATCCTGCATCAGTTATCTTAATTATTGGACTAAGGAAAAATCATGCGCGTTCCACGCATTTATCACCCAGAGCCACTTCAAATTAATACCACCATTTCGCTTTGTGATGATGCAGCCAACCATGTGGGTCGAGTTCTTCGCATGACAGCCGGACAACAGCTAGAATTGTTTGATGGAAGCAATCACACATTCCGCGCTGAAATTACAGAAGCAACGAAAAAAAATGTGTTTGTGACTATCCAAGACTGCACATTGGATGACCGTGAATCCCCCTTAGATATCCACCTTGGGCAAGTGATGTCCCGCGGTGAAAAAATGGAATTCACTATTCAAAAATCCGTTGAACTTGGTGTTAACACAATCACGCCACTACTTTCAGAACGTTGTGGCGTACGCCTTGATGGCGAGCGTTTAGAGAAAAAATTACAACAGTGGCAAAAAATTGCCATTGCCGCCTGTGAGCAAAGTGGTCGCAACCGCATTCCTGAAATCCGCCCCGTTCAATCCCTTGAAGCGTGGTGTGCAGAAAATGACGGCGCGTTTAAAATTAATTTACACCCTCGGGCAAGTGAGAGCATCAACACGCTCCCCGCTGATTTAAAGCACGTAAGATTGCTGATAGGCCCAGAAGGCGGCTTATCCGCTGATGAAATTGCCATGACAGCCAATTATCAATTTACTGATATCCTGTTAGGGCCACGAGTATTACGAACAGAAACGACCGCGCTAACCGCTATAACGGCATTACAAGTGCGTTTAGGTGACTTGGGTTAAGGAGATAAAATGATCAAGCTCGGCATAGTAATGGATCCTATTTCATCCATTAAAATCAAGAAAGACACCAGTTTTGCAATGATGCTGGAAGCTGCACGCCGCGGTTATGAAATCCATTATATGGAGATGAACGACCTGTACCTGCACCAAGGCGAAGCCCGTGCGACCACAAAGATTGTGACGGTCGAAGAGAACCCAACCAAATGGTATGAATTCCATTCTGAACAAGACATCGCCCTGAGCGACCTTGACGCCATTTTAATGCGTAAAGATCCGCCATTTGATACTGAATATATCTACGCGACTTACATTCTTGAGCGCGCAGAACAAGCGGGCTGCTTGATTGTCAACAAGCCACAAAGCCTACGTGACTGTAACGAAAAGCTGTTTACGGCATGGTTCCCTGAGTTAACACCAGATACCTTAGTCACTCGTAGCTCTGAAAAACTGCGTGAATTCCATAAAAAACACGGTGACGTGATTTTTAAACCGTTGGAGGGTATGGGCGGCGCCTCTATTTTCCGTTTGAAAAAAGAAGACCCGAACGTTGGCGTTATCATCGAAACGTTAACCGAGCACAATTCCCGTTATTGCATGGCGCAAAACTTTTTGCCTGCTATCAAAGACGGTGACAAACGTGTGCTGGTGGTGGACGGCGAACCTGTGCCATATTGCCTTGCGCGTATTCCTGCACAAGGGGAAACCCGAGGAAACCTCGCAGCCGGTGGCCGTGGTGAAGCCCGTCCATTAACAGAAAGTGACTGGGCGATTGCTCGCGCTGTCGCACCGACCTTAAAAGAAAAAGGGCTGATTTTTGTGGGTCTGGATATTATCGGTGATCGCTTGACTGAAATTAACGTCACAAGCCCAACCTGCGCCCGTGAAATTGAAGCTGCATTTGATATCTCCATCACTGGTATGTTGATGGATGCGATCGAGCGCCGCCTGAAAAAATAGTCTTTATGAAAAATAGTATCTGTTAACAGATACGTCTCAAAAAGGCAGCCTTTCGAGGTTGCCTTTGGCGTTATTTTTTTAGCCCATAGTTTTTGTTTTAAACCATAGTTTTTTTTAATCCATAATGTTATCTCAACGAATAGGAACATAACCCCTGAGCTTGCCATTTATGAACTTACAGAATCATTTTTTAATTGCCATGCCTTCACTGACGGATCCCTATTTCGACCATTCCGTGGTGTATATCTGCGAACATAATGAAAATGGTGCGATGGGCCTCGTGATCAACAAGCCTATTGAGGATTTTTCTGTCGCGACCATGCTGAAAAAGCTCGAAATTGACGTGTCTGACAATACCAACACGCGAAATCTTGAAAAAATGGTGATTGCGGGTGGCCCTGTTTCTGAAGAGCACGGGTTTATTATCCATACCCCTGTGGCGGGTTATGCGGCAAGTTTGCGCCTCAATGACCATGTCATGGTAACCACCTCTAAAGATATTTTAGAAACGTTAGGCAGTGAACAGCATCCCATGAATTCTTTAGTCACTCTCGGTTATTCAAGCTGGGAACCTGGGCAGTTAGAAAGTGAAATCATGGAAAATAGCTGGTTGACCGTTAAAGCCGATCCTAAACTGATTTTTGATACGCCGATAAATGAACGCTGGAAAGCCGCAGGCAAACTTTTAGGCATCGACATCCATAATATCTCCATGCAAGCGGGGCACGCTTAATGTCAGCAAGAACTTTATTAGCCTTTGATTTTGGGACGAAAAGCATTGGTGTCGCTGTTGGTCAAGAGATCACCGGTACCGCCCGCGCGTTAACCTCATTAAAAGCCACCGATGGCAGACCTGACTGGTCACAAATTGAAAAACTGCTCAAAGAGTGGCAGCCGCAGCTTGTGATCGTGGGACTTCCTTTAAATATGGATGGAACTGAGCAGCTCGTCACTAGCCAAGCACGTAATTTTGCCAATCGCATTCACGGACGCTTTGGTGTGCAGGTTCAACTGCATGATGAAAGGCTGTCTACCGTAGAGGCGAAATCGGGGCTGTTTGAGCAAGGTGGCTATCGCGCACTGAGCAAAGGCAAAGTGGATTCTGCCTCTGCGGTGGTGATTTTAGAAAGTTGGTTTGAACAAAATTACTAAAAGGCACATCTTTACGTTTATTTTCCCCATTCAGTTGCTGCAAAGGTGCCGTTCGCCCTTAATATGTTTTACACTAGGGCTAATTCTCACTATTCACCGAAAGCAACTGAAAAACGGTATTGAATAACATGACCATTCAAAAAAACCTATCTGATGTCACTGAGCGTATTCATCTTGCTGCAACCGAGTGTCACCGCTCCCCTCAAGATATTACCCTGTTAGCTGTGAGTAAAACCAAACCTTGTGAAGCCATTATGGAAGCTATCGAGGCAGGTCAACGCCAATTTGGTGAAAACTATGTGCAAGAAGGCGTGGAGAAAATCCAGCACTTTGCGGAAAGAACCGACCTAGTTTGGCACTTTATTGGTCCACTACAGTCCAATAAAAGCCGCTTAGTGGCAGAACATTTTGATTGGTTCCATACTTTAGATCGCGCCAAAATCGCCCAACGTTTAAATGAGCAGCGCCCTCAAAATAAAGCGCCGCTGAATGTGCTGATCCAAATTAATATTAGTGATGAAAACAGCAAATCGGGGATAACCCTCGAGGAAGTAAATGAACTTGCTGCTCAAGTCGCCCAATTACCCAATTTAGTGTTGCGTGGGTTAATGACCATTCCAGCCCCAGAAACCGATTATGAGCGCCAATGTGCAGCGTTTCGCCAAATGGAACAGGCATTCGAACAATTGAAAGCTAACTACCCGACTGTGGACACTTTATCCATGGGGATGACCGACGATATGCGCGCTGCTATCCACTGCGGATCAACACTTGTTCGCATCGGTACCGCCATTTTTGGTGCCCGTCAGTACCATAATTAATCTTTAGGAGAACAACATGCAACATCGCAAAATTGCCTTTATTGGCGCGGGAAATATGGCGAATGCCATTATTGCGGGTCTTGTGGCTCATGGCTATCCTGCATCGATGATCACCGTCTGTTCACCAACCCCTGTACGCCGTGACAAAATGGCGCAAGACTACGGCATCATTAGCACCAATGATAATCTCACCGCCGCCCAACAAGCGGACGTGATTGTGCTTGCCGTCAAACCGCAAATGATGAAAGACGTTTGTGAGCCTCTTCGACAACTCACAAACTTAGAAAATAAGCTGATATTAACCATCGCTGCCGGTATTCCTGCGGCTCGTTATAATGACTATTTTGCCCATTCACTGCGTTTAGTGCGCATTATGCCAAACACGCCGTCACTGGTGGGTAAAGGTGTTAGTGGCTTGTTTGCACAGTCCAATGTCTCTGAAGATGATAAACAATTTACTCAGCAATTGATGGAAAGCGTCGGTTCAACAACCTGGTGCGCCAAAGAGAGCGAAATCAACAATATCATTGCGTTAACCGGTAGCTCCCCCGCTTACTTTTTCCTGTTTATGGAATCCATGCAGCAAAAAGCCGAGCAGCTTGGCTATGATGAAAAACAAGCCCGCGAATTGGTTCTTAATGCCATTGAAGGTTCCGTGGCGTTAGCGAAATCACAAGGGGACACCCCATTTTCAACCTTGCGTGAGCAAGTCACCTCTAAAGGCGGCACCACCGCAATGGCTTTAGAGCAATTTTACCAAGGCAATCTACCGCAAACTGTCGCCAATGCTATGCAAAGCGCGATTGACCGTGCGGAAGAAATGGAAAAACTTTTTTAATTTATTTTTTGGGATAAGCCATGCAGACTATCGTTTTTGTTGTTACCACCCTGATCCAACTGTACATCTTTGTGCTTCTGCTCAGAGTATGGATGCAGTGCGTTCGTGCCGATTTCTATAACCCATTCTCGCAGTTTGTGGTTAAAGCCACTCAACCTATCGTGGGACCTTTACGCCGCTTAATTCCATCCGTTGGCTCCATTGATACTGCAACCCTGCTGGTGGCATTTATACTGGCGATTGCTGACATTATCTTTGGTATGTGGGCGACCAATATGCTGCCGGCCATCGGTTTGACTTTACTGCCAATGGGATTGATCCTCTTACTGACTTATATCGGTAAATTGATTTTCTGGATGATCTTAATTCGCGCCATTTTAAGCTGGGTCAGTCAAGGCCGTAACCCTGTCGATTATTTACTGTTCCAATTAACTGAACCGTTAATGGCACCGATTCGTCGCATTATTCCAGCCATGGGCGGGTTAGACTTCTCTGCGATGATTGTGATGTTTATTTTGATCGCCCTGAACTACTTACGCGTCGATGTCTCTTTAATGATTGATCCTGCGTTAACCGCCATGCTGTTCTCTGTCGGCATTATGTAAGGGAAGAGAGAAACAATGCAAAAAGTTGTATTAGCTACAGGTAACCAGGGCAAAGTTAATGAATTAGCGGATTTACTTCGCGAGTTCGGCATGGATATCGTCGCTCAAACCAGCCTTGGGGTTGAATCCGCAGAAGAGACCGGATTAACCTTTATCGAGAACGCAATATTAAAAGCTCGCCATGCTGCGGCACAAACAGGCTTACCCGCCATCGCCGATGATTCCGGTATTTCTGTGGATGCATTAGGTGGAGCACCGGGAATTTACTCTGCACGCTATGCGGGTGAAGATGCGACCGACCAGCAAAACCTCGATAAGCTTCTCGATGCCATGAAAGATGTGCCCGATGACCAACGTCAAGCGCAATTTAACTGCGTGTTAGTGTATCTGCGCCATGCAGAAGACCCGACGCCATTAGTATTTCATGGTCGCTGGCACGGAGTTTTAACCCGTGAAGCAAAAGGGCAAGGTGGCTTTGGTTACGACCCAATTTTCTACGTACCAGAATTAGGCTGTACCTCAGCAGAACTGACTAAAGCCGAAAAACAAGCGGTATCACACCGTGGTAAAGCGCTTGCGATGATGTTGGATGCCCTAAAAAATGCTTAAGCTTCCCCCATTAAGCTTGTATATCCACATTCCTTGGTGTGTACAAAAGTGCCCGTATTGTGATTTCAACTCACATACCCTTAAGGGGGAAATTCCCCAAACTGAGTATGTTGAGCATTTGCTTAGCGATCTGGATAAAGATGCCGAACTGATTGGCGACCGCCCCGTTAAAACTATCTTTATTGGTGGCGGTACACCGAGCTTATTAACCGCTGAATCCATGCAGATGTTGATGGATGGCGTTCGTGAGCGCGTGAATTTAGCCCCCGATGCTGAAGTGACTATGGAAGCCAACCCCGGCACAGTGGAAGCTGACCGTTTTGCAGGCTACCAAGCCGCGGGGATCAACCGTATCTCCATCGGAGTACAAAGCTTCGGAGACGACAAGCTGATCATGTTGGGTCGTATTCATGGCCCTAGTGAAGCTAAACGCGCCGCTCTGCTCGCCACCAACTTAAATCTACGCAGTTTTAATTTGGATTTAATGCACGGCTTACCGTCACAAACTCGCGACGAAGGGCTATCGGATTTACGCCAAGCGATTGAACTCGCTCCGCCGCATCTTTCTTGGTACCAGCTAACCATTGAGCCGAACACACAGTTTGGTTCTCGCCCGCCGCGTTTACCGGATGACGATACCCTATGGGATATCTACACCGAAGGGCATAAATTACTGACAGCGGCAGGCTATCAGCAATATGAAACCTCCGCCTATGCCAAAGCGGGTTATCAGTGCGAACATAACCTTAACTATTGGCGCTTTGGGGATTATCTAGGTATCGGTTGTGGCGCACATGGCAAAATCACATCAACCGATGGGCAAATTTTACGCACCGTCAAAACCAAACATCCTCGGGGTTATATGGAAGGTCGTTATCTTGATAATCAATATAATGTTGAGAACGAAGACCGCCCATTCGAGTATTTTATGAACCGTTTCCGGTTACTTGAAGCGATGCCTCGCCGTGAATTTACTGATTATACCGGTCTGGCAGAGTCTGTGGTTCGCCCAGCTATCGATGAAGCCTTAGCCAAAGGTTATATCTCAGAAACCGCTGATGAATGGCAAATTACCGAACATGGAAAGTTATTCTTAAACTCCCTACTGGAGCTGTTTTTAGGGGAAGAGTAAGTTTTATTTATCCATAAAAAAGCCAGCTTAATGCTGGCTTTTTCTTTTAAATAAGGGTAACAAATTGATGTCGATTACAGTGCTTTGGTGACTGCATCGATTTGTTCGGTGAGGCTGACTAAACCGCCACCAGAGAGATACCATAAGTCAGATTGCAAATAGGTGATTTTGCCATCTTTATAGGCTTTGGTTTCTTGGATATTTTGGTCTTCAAATACCGTTTTTTCCAATTTACCTGCGCCAATCGCTTCACTGCGATCTACAATCAAAATCACATCAGGATTCGCTTGTGCGATAGTTTTTGTATCCACCACACGGCGTTTGGATTTATCAGCATCCGCTTGAACAGGTAACTCAGCACGCTGGGCTTTTACCACATCGTAAACAACCGCTTGATTATTTGGGATTAACTTGCCGTCATTGTGCAATAAAACCAGCACTTTTTTATTGGATGCAGCCGCTTTTTTCTGAGCTTCTGCAATGGTTTTATCCAACTGAGCAAGTTGCTCATCCACCGCTTTTTGGTCACCGTATAAATCGCCAATTAAACGAATGTTGGCTTTCACTGACTCAACATAATTTTTGCTGTCAGAGCCTAGATTCAGCGTCGGAGCAATTTTTGATAATGCGTCGTAAGATCTACCTTGGCGACCCGTGATCACGATTAAATCGGGTTTCAATGCAGCAATCTCAGCTAAGTTTGGTTCTTTCATACCGCCTGCATTTTTGACTGTCGCAGGGATACCCGCTTTTACATAAGCAGGTGCATTACCCATCGGCAGAGCGACAACCTTGTCCCCTAACCCCAGTTTTTGCATTGAGTCATAAATACCGAAATCAAACAGAACCACTTTTTGTGGTTTTTTCACCACTTCCGTTTCGCCGGAAAGGTGTTTAACCGTGACTTTTTCAGCACCTTGTGCAGTGATTGCGTTTGGCGTAAATGCAGCAGATTCAGCACTCAGTGCGTAAGGCGCGGAGAATGACAGGATGGAAACCAGTACCGCTGGAATAAACTTTTTCATATGAATAACACCCATTTAGTCGTTAAGCCAAACCAGCATTCTAAGGAGAGTTACTCATAAGTCAATTAAATGATAATGATTCTTAGTATTGTTTTTATTTATGTTAATGCCGTCATGGTTTAATGAGACTTTTAATGCAAAAGGCAGTAATCAGTTTCCCTATTACTGCCTTTCATTACCAATGATAGCGTTGAAAACTCACCAAACTACCTGAATTATTTACCGTTAATTGAATTCAGTAAGCTAATGCGTTGTTGCTCTAATGAAGTGACTTTAGAACAAACTTGCTGACCAAACTGCTGGAAGCTGTTTTCTTGGTTTTTCCATTCACTATCAATTTCTTGCTGTAACCCACCAAGGCTACCTAGCATACCTTGCAGCATTTTGTTGGTATCACCGCCAGCAAGTAACTGTTTGCGTCCCATTTCATTGATACTGTCTTGTAAAATGCCACCTAAGCTTTCATTGACTAATTCACGCCCTGAAGTTTCTACTTTCTTGATACCTTCATGGTGGAAAGCGTAGCCATTTGAACGAGTTTCAATAATTTGGTTAATTTGACCGTTTAAATCTTTTTCAAGCTTAGTCAAGCGGTTGCGAATATTGCTATCGCTGCCAATCACCTTAACCACCACTTTATCGAGGGATTTACGCGATGCCGCTAATTTCTCTTCGGATTCTTTTTTGATCCACGGTAAATCCTGACGGATAGCCGATTGATAACGTAGTGCTTGCTGCTGTTGCTCAGAGGTCAGTGCAACTTTTTGACCATTCAGCGTCACATCACCATTTGGGGTGATTTTTAAATCACCACTGCGACCGACGACTTGAACATGTTCAGGCGTCATAAAAATGTCGTCTTTAGGGGTTACCGAGCAGTTGTAATCCGCCGCTTGGCTGGTGGCGCAGGCCAGTAATGAAAACGCAATTAAAGTACGGCGTAACATAAAATCTCCTCGTCGATTACCTCTAGATTGATTGAGAGGTAATTAGAAAACAGAACGTCCAATTCGTTTCGATAAAAGCTCTAAGGCAGCGCAGCCGACCAAAGAGTTTCCTGCTGAATCTAATTCCGGTGACCATACTGCCACCGTAAATTGGTTAGGAACCACACACACAATACCGCCACCGACACCTGATTTACCGGGCATTCCAATACGAAATGCAAATTCACCAGAACCATCGTACATACCACAAGTCATCATCAACGCATTGATTTGTCGAGATTGTAGCGGCGTGATAATTGGGTCTATCGAACAAGGCGACTCACCTTGATTCATTAAATAGGTAAAACACCTAGCCAGTTCGACACAATTCATACTTAGAGAACAATAATGAAAATAAGTTTCTAAAACCGTTAAAACATCATTATCAAAATTGCCAAAAGATTTCATTAAATACGCGATAGCTGCATTGCGGCTCGCATGCTCCATTTCTGAACGAGCGACATTGATGTCATAGCTAATGTCAGGTTCGCAAGCGAGTTTTCGGATAAACTCCAGCATCCGCTGTTTTGGTGCGCTTAAACGAGATTGCAGCATGTCGGCAATCACAATCGCGCCGGCATTGATAAAAGGGTTACGGGGAATTCCCTTTTCCATCTCTATCTGAATCAATGAGTTGAACGGCAGCCCTGAAGGCTCTTTACCAACACGGCTCCAAATTTCTTGCTCTTCGTAGCGCGTCATTGCCAAGGTTAAGCTGAGAACCTTAGAAATGGATTGAACTGAGAAACGTTTTCTCGCATCTCCCGCTGTGAAAATATCACCTTCTGCGGTATGAACCGCTATCCCCAAATGATGTGAAGGAATACCGCCAAGCGCCGGTATGTAGTCAGCCACCTTCCCTTGACCTATCAGGGGGCGGACTTGCTCCAAAATATCATGCAGTAATTGGTCAGAAAACTGGGTGCTCAAGTGTTTTGCTCCAGAATGGATTACTCTAGAAAATAAAGGCATCCAATTGGATGCCTTTATTAATAATCAAACTAGTTATTATTCCCACCAAACATCAAACAGTTCAGAAACAACAACGTCGTTCATCCCTTTTGATTTTAGCCAGTTTTCAACGATTTGACGGTGTTCTTCGGTGCATTTACCAATTTTCTGCAGGCAAACAATCCCTTCCCAGTTCATGTAGCCGCTAGCTTCAAATGCCAGACCGTTTGGCTCGATAGCTTCAGCAATCAGTTGGTCAACGACGCTGTCCACTTCTTCGATTGGCGTACCTTCTTTAAAGTTCCACTTAACAATGAAACCTAATTCTTGGAACTCGTCCAAACGCATTTTTTTACGTAAACGGCGACTACGCTGTTGTTTAGCCATGATTAAACCCTCTTAAACATTAAATCCCATACACCGTGCCCTAACCGCTGGCCGCGCTTTTCAAACTTTGTTTCTGGTCTTGATTCTGGACGAGGAACGTAGTCCCCTGACGTGGATACGTTTTCATACCCAGCCACGCTGGTCATTACCTCAAGCATATGTTCTGCATAAGGTTCCCAGTCTGTCGCCATGTGGAAAACACCACCATCAATTAATTTACTGCGAATTTTTTCTGCGAAAGGCACCTGCACAATACGACGTTTATTGTGTTTCGCTTTATGCCAAGGATCAGGGAAGAATAACTGAACCATTGCTAAGCTGCCGTTCGGGATCATGAAGTCTAAAACTTCAATGGCATCGTGGCACATCACGCGTAGGTTGGTGATGTTCTCTTCTTTCGCTGATGCCAAACAAGCCCCAACGCCCGGTGCATGCACTTCAATACCCAGAAAGTTTTGATCTGGGTTTTGTGCTGCCATCGTCACTAATGAGGTGCCCATTCCAAATCCAATTTCCAGAGTCACCGGATTTGAATTATTAAATAGTTTTGCGAAATCAAAGGGTTCGTTGACAAAATCGATCCCCATTTCTGCCCATTCGCTTTCTAATGCCTCTTCCTGACGTTTTGTCAGACGCCCTTGACGGCGGACAAAACTACGGACACGGCGCATAACCCGCCCTTCTTCATTATATTCGGGGGAGATAACGTTATTGATCATAATAAAGTTCTAAAAAATTCGTTGTCCAGTTAGATAATGTGCCAACAAGAGTATAAAAAAAACCAAACATACCTAATTAATTAATATCTAAGTATGGTGGGAAAGGGAGTTTAGCAAAACTTCAAGGATCTTGCAGTTGATAATTGGATAACTTTACACAAGAAGCGGTTTACAGCTATCACCGTCTATGTTGCAATCCTCTCCATGACTGAAATCGCGATAAAAATATTATAAATAATGGAAGCTCAACAATTCTCAAGTGCAGTGCTCAAGTGGTATCACAAATACGGTCGTAAAACCTTGCCATGGCAGCAGGAAAAATCCTCCTACCATGTTTGGCTCTCTGAAGTCATGTTGCAGCAGACCCAAGTCAGCACAGTCATTCCCTATTTTGAAAAATTCACCCAACGCTTTGCGGATGTGACCGCACTGGCGAATGCGCCCCTTGATGAAGTTCTGCATTTATGGACAGGACTCGGTTATTACGCACGAGCGCGCAATCTGCATAAAGCCGCGCAGGTGATTGCTACCCAATATAATGGTCAATTTCCTACCACGTTTGAGGAAGTGAATGCGCTTCCGGGGGTGGGACGTTCAACGGCAGGCGCTATTCTCTCCCTTTCTCAAAAGCAACATTACCCAATTTTAGACGGTAACGTAAAACGCGTGCTTGCTCGCTGCTATGCAGTCGCGGGTTGGCCGGGTAAGAAAGAGGTAGAAAATCGCCTGTGGGAAATCAGCACCAACGTCACCCCCAAAGTAGAAGTCGAATATTTTAACCAAGCCATGATGGATCTTGGTGCAATGGTGTGTACTCGCAGTAAACCAAAATGCGAACTATGCCCACTCAATACTGGCTGTATTGCTTACGCTAATCACTCTTGGCAGGAATATCCGGGGAAAAAACCTAAGCAGAAAATTCCGGAAAAAAGTGCATGGTTTTTGATCCTTCAGCACCAAGATAATGTCTGGTTAGAACAGCGCCCTCCTTCCGGCATTTGGGGCGGTTTATTCGCCTTCCCACAGTTTGAAAGCCATGAGCAACTGGCTCAGTGGCTAGCTGATTCTGGCCTGCAATATGACACGCCAGAACAATTAATTGCTTTTCGCCACACATTTAGCCATTTCCATTTAGATATTATCCCTGTAAAAGTTAATATTCAGGCATTTAACTCTGCCATGGATGAAGGCAACGGACTCTGGTATAACTTACACCTAGGCGCAACCGTTGGGCTTGCAGCTCCGGTTGAAAGTTTACTAAAACAACTTGCCTTACTACCTGATATTCGAGGAAAAAATAAATGAGTAGAACCATTTTTTGCACTTTCTTACAACGTGACGCTGATGGGCAAGATTTCCAGCTTTACCCAGGTGAATTAGGAAAGCGTATTTTTAATGAGATTTCGAAAGAAGCATGGAGTCAATGGATGACAAAACAGACTATGCTGATCAATGAAAAGAAATTAAACACCATGAACCCAGACGATCGCAAAATGCTGGAACAAGAAATGGTGAAATTCTTATTTGAAGGTCACGATATTCAAATTGATGGCTATACCCCAGAAAAATAGTTTTTAGGTCTATACCTATCGAACCTCAAGTTGCATGGCTCGGTTTGCTAACCTCCTGCAACTTGAATGTTTTAGGGAAAATGACCGAAATAGCAGCTAGCTTGCATTATTATTGTGGATCGTATGAAAAAATTATTTGCTCTCACATTGTTGATTCCCCTGATTGTTTCTTGCTCCAGTAATCAGAAATCCGACTTTAATCCCGACTACGTCAAAGATACCAATGGCTTTGATATTTTGATGGGGCAATTTGCTCATAACATCGAAAATATTTGGGGGATCAAAGAAGTCCTGATTGCAGGACCTAAAGACTATGTGAAATATACCGATGAGTATCGTACTCGTAGCCACATTAACTTTGATGCAGGGACAATCACGGTTGAGACCATCTCCGCTGTTGAACCGTCAGAACACCTGAAAAAAGCCATTGTCACCACTTTATTGATGGGCGATGACCCGAATTCCATCGACCTCTATTCTGATATTAACGACATTCCCTACAGTAAAGAGCCATTCCTGTTTGGTCAGGTGATGGATAATACGGGCGAACCGATTCGCTGGGAGTGGCGAGCCACTAAATTTGCAGATTATCTGATCAGCAATAAAATGCAGCGAAGACAATCTGGTATGAATATTGTATGGTCGGTGACCATGCAATTGGTACCAAACCACTTAGATAAACGCGCCCATAAATATATGCCATTTATTAAGAAATCATCCGCGAAATACGGCGTAGATGAATCACTGATTCTGGCAATTATGCAGATTGAATCGAGCTTCAACCCATACGCAGTTAGCCGTTCTGATGCGCTAGGTTTGATGCAAATTATGCCAAACACAGCCGGTAAAGATGTGTTCCGCTCTCAAGGCAAATCTGGGGTACCAAGCCGCAGCTATCTGTTTGATCCTGAGCAAAACATTGATACAGGTACGGCATACTTAGCTATCTTACAAAATAGTTATTTGGGGGATATCAGTAATCCAACTTCACGTCGCTATGCAGTTATTACGGCTTATAACGGCGGTGCTGGCAGCGTGCTACGCGTCTTCCACAATGATAAAAAACAAGCGGCTCAGCGTATTAATAACCTAGAGCCGGGAGAAGTTTACGAAACGCTTTCCACCAAACACCCTGCGGCGGAATCTCGTAATTATCTTATTAAAGTGAATAAGGCGCAGAAAAAATATCTACGCTAATAAATCCTTAAAATAGCGATAAAAATGCCAGTAAACCATCACAGTTGCTGGCATTTTTTTTTCACTTTTTGTGAGTTTTTGCATTGATTTGCTTAAAAATTAATTGAAACGCTGAAAAAAAACGCATTCAATCAAAAGTTTTTAGAAACCGCCTTGACTCACCCTCTTAAATCAGGTTTAATACGCTCCGTTGCCCGGATAGCTCAGTCGGTAGAGCAGGGGATTGAAAATCCCCGTGTCCTTGGTTCGATTCCGAGTCCGGGCACCACTATTTAAAGAACCCGCCCTAGTGGCGGGTTTTTGCTTTCTAGCCTTTCCAAACTTATTCAACCAGAATCTACTCAGTAACCACCTTAACTTAATCTAAATTTCATAAATTCAGATCTTATTTGATTTAGCTCCACATTTGCGTTGATTTTATAGCGTATAAATAACTATATGATAAAAGTTGTTTTGTAACCCATTGGTAAACAACAAAAAAATAACCTAGAGTTAATCTTCTCTCAACGTTTTTAACCAACTTTTAATCATTAATCATGGCTATTTATAGTCTAATAAATATACAAGACATCATAACAACAAGATTGGCGTATAGTTTCTTATTGCCTTAATCACTTTTAAGCAATGAGCTGAAGGAGCGCTTATGTGTAAAGAATCAGTGAAAAGCCCGATGTATTTATCCATTGCAAACTGGGTAATGAAACAGGGTCGCTGGATCACCGCCAGAGAAATCTCGAATAATTTTGAAATTCCGCATACCAATGCGGTGAATATTGTCTCTTATATTCTTTCGGATGTGGCAGAAATACAGTGTGAAGTCAAAATGATCCCCAATAAGTTATCGGGACGAGGCTGCCAATGCCAACGATTGATTAAAGTGACTAAAATTGACAGTCAACTTTACTCTCGCCTAAAAAATTATACTTCCGAGAAGATGACGATTGAGTCGCCGGTGAAAACGAATCTCGTCCCACCAACAGAACTTAATCGTGAGCAAAAATGGCAATGGATGCTATCTAAAGCCCAGCGTCGTTAATATTATTTTCATCGACGCCATAACAAAAAAACGCAGGCTTTTAGCCTGCGTTGAGGTTACTGAAAAAATATTATTGACGATTCTACACATCCGCATCATTGACCTTTCGGTTTGACATCCGTAGTTCCTTGCAACCGAGGGCGATTAGGCTCTATCTCAGTTAACGGTATAGCTTCCTCTAAACGTTGAAGATAACGTCCCGCTAAATCTTGATACTCTTTGGTATTTAGCTGTTTCCAATGAAGTTCTTCATCGCTCACATGGCGAAGAAAACGTGCAGGTGCGCCGATCAACATCTGTCTTGGCTCACCTTGGAAACCCGCTTTAACAAAACTCATCGCACCAATAATGCTTTCGTCACCGATGACGGCACCATCCATCACTACACTATTCATGCCGACCAGAGCGTCACGCCCAATAATGCAACCATGTAAAATTGAGCCATGACCAATATGCCCAGATTCACGCACAATAGTCTCAACATCGCTGTAACCATGCATGATGCAACCGTCTTGAATATTCGCCCCTTTTTCGATGATTAGGCGCCCGTAATCCCCCCGTAATGAAGCATTTGGCCCCACAAACACATCGGCACCAATAATGACATCACCAATCACCACGGCGGAAGGATGAACGTAAGCCGTTGGATGCACCACGGGCGTCACGCCTTCAAAGCTGTAAAAACTCATAATCACCTCGCAGTCATCCAATCACTCGTAGGATTAGCGTCCTTTCCAGTTTGGCTCACGCTTCTCTGAGAATGCTAAAGGGCCTTCCGTTGCATCTTCAGAGTGCAATACAGCAGGGTAGTTTTCTAACACACCACTGCGCATCAATTTATAGCCCTCTTCCACCGTTAATTCTCCGGTTGCGCGGAAAATTTCTTTCAGTGCAGCAACGGCAAGCGGTGCGCTTTGTGTTATTTTTTCAGCCAGCTCTCGCGCTTTATCCATTAAATTCTCGATAGGCACCACTTCATTCGCAATACCCCAACGCAGCGCCTCTTGAGCATCCATTCGGCGCCCTGTCATCACCATTTCATTGACGATAGGCGCAGGCAGAATTTTTGGTAAGCGCAAAACACCACCGCTATCGGGCACAATACCTAATTGCGCTTCAGGTAGCGCGAAACTGGCATTTTCAGAACAGATAATCATATCTGCCGCCAGCGCTAGCTCAAAGCCACCGCCAAACGCATAACCGTTTACTGCCGCGATCACGGGTTTATTTAAGTTGAAAATCTCAGTTAATCCCGCAAAACCGCCCGGGCCAAAATCAGCATCAGGCGCTTCCCCTTCCGCCGCAGATTTTAAATCCCATCCCGCAGAGAAGAAACGTTCTCCAGCACCCGTAATAATGGCCACTCGCAACGTTGGGTCATCACGGAAATTAAGGAAAACTTCCCCCATTTTAAAACTGGTTTTTGCATCAATGGCGTTGGCTTTAGGTCTATCGAGTACAATTTCTAGCACGGCACCATGACGGGTAACTTTTAATGATTCGCTCATAGTTTAAACCTTTAGGTTGTTATTCGATTATTTCAGATGTTTTTTCAGCACCTTACCAGAGCAATTACGAGGTAAACCTTGACGAACTTCCACCAATGAGGGCACTTTGAACTTCGCCATTTTCGTTTCACAGAAAGCAAAAAACTCTTCTTGAGTTAGCGTAGCCCCCTCCTCCAGCACGATAAACGCTTTGATAGCCTCATCACGGATGGCGTCCATCACACCGATAACCGCGACATCCGCAATAACTGGATGGGACGCAATGATGTTCTCAATTTCGCTGCAAGAGACGTTTTCACCGCCGCGTTTGACCATGTTGCTACTACGGTCAACAAAGTAGAAAAATCCATCGTCATCTTGATAAGCAAAATCGCCAGTGTGCATCCACCCTTCACTATCAAAGGTTTTTTCTGTAGCTTCAGGATTGTTGTAATAGGCTTTAAATAAGGTTTTACCCCGCTCGCCTTTTACACATAGCTCGCCAATGTCCCCTGTTTTTAATGGTTGATTATGTTTATCTCGAATTTGAGCTTGATAACCAAATCCAGGGCGTCCTATGGACGGCCAGCGTCGTTCATCCCCAGGTCTATCACCAATCAGCCCAACAATAGTTTCAGTCATGCCATACGACGTGAGAAACTGCGTCACGGCAAAGCGTTCCATAAACTGCTGCTTTTCTTTATCGCTTAAATTGAGATAGAACATCACTTCCCGTAAACAGTGCGCTTGCTCATTGTCGGCAACCGGTTGACTCATTAAGGTGCGGATCATCATTGGAATCAGCTCCGCCACTGTCGCGCGATGCTTCACAATCTGTTGCCAGAAACGCCGAGCACTGTATTTCTCAAGGAGAACAAAGGTTGCCCCAGCGGAGAATACCGCCATAGCCGCTGTGCATTGGCAATCGATATGAAAAGCGGGCATCACCGTCAAATAGACATCATCAGAACGTAATGCACATTGCCAAGAGGAGTAATAACCTGCAAAGCGCAGATTATAGTGGGTGATAATGACCCCTTTTGGTTTAGAGGTCGTCCCAGAGGTGAACAGAATTTCGGCGGTATCATCCACGCTGAGTTCAACCTGCTCTGCCAGCACAATCGATTGTTGAGCTAGTTCAACGGTAAAGTCAGTCATACCTTGCTGCGTTGGTAATTGGGTGTCTGAAATTAAGAAGATATGTTCGAGCGCTGTTGCTTTGTCATCGACAAGAGTTTGGTAAATATCGACAAAATGGGGACGAGTGACAACCAACCGAGGTTGGCAGTTTTGGATGATCCACGCGCTCTCTTCATACTTGAATCGCGCATTGACCGGCACCATGATCGCCCCAATTTTGGCAAGACCAAACCAGCAAAAGAAAAACTCTGGGCAATTATCTAAATGTAACGCAACTTTATCCCCTTTTTGAATGCCATAGCTTAAAAAGAGGTTGGCAGTGCGGTTAATCTGCTGATTCATTTCTAAATAGCTGAATTCACGCACATCACCATCACAGGATTCAAAGATAAGCGCCTTTTTATTACCGTGAGTTTTCGCAAAATCATCCCACATTTGACGCAAATTTTGTTTACCGATTACATCCATTAATTGTTATCCCATCATTTCCCTAATGTCTATTCAGTCCAACAGGAATGATTGAACTGAATAGTCATTGAATTACTCAACAATTTTAGCCAGCCCTTTCTCGACCAGCCCCCTAATATCATTTTCGTTATAACCAATGTTTTGCAGAATATCCGACGTGTCCATGCCGTGAGATGGCATACCACGCCAGATTTGCCCCGGATTATTTTTGAATTTTGGCATCACGTTTGGACCACGACAGGTACGCCCGTCCATGGTTTGCCAACTGGTGATGGATTCACGGGCAATATATTGTGGATTGGTTTCTAATTCTGGAATGGTAAGTACCTTGGCGCTGGCAATATTCAGCTCCGCCAAGCGCGCTAGAACAACATCAATGTCACGCGCACCTAGCCACTCATCTAATTTTTCTTCAACAAGTGGGCCATACGGGCACTCAACACGGTGAATGAGCTGCGTGCCTTCAGGAATTTCTGGTGTACCCAATAAGTGAGCAAGACCAATATCTTTGAAGATTTCTTGGATCTGAGTAATACCCACAATCTCCATTACGATATAACCGTCTTTACAGCTATAAAGCCCACAACCGGCATAATACGGGTCTTTTCCTTTCGTCATGCGTGGGCAAATTTCGCCGCCGTTAAAGTAGTCCATCATGAAATACTGCCCCATACGCAACATCACTTCGTACATGGCAATATCAATGCTTTCGCCTTTACCTGTTTTTTGAACTTTATACAGTGCCGCTAAAGCAGAGGTGGTGGCGGTCATGCCAGAAAAATAGTCTGCGGTATACGGGAATGCCGGCATTGGCTGGTCTTTATCACCGTTTTGAATTAAATAACCGCTGAATGCTTGCGCAATGGTGTTATACGCCGCAAGGTTGGTGTATTGCGGGTCGCCGTATTGTCCGAAGCCTGATAAGTGGGCGATCACCAATTTCGGGTTATGCTCCCACAATAATTCATCGGTGATCCCTCTGCGCGCAAAGGCTGGGCCTTTACTGGCTTCGATAAAAATATCCGTCGTTTCCATCAGTTTAAGGAACGCTTCTCGACCTTCATCTTTAAAGATGTTCAGCGATAGCGCCCGTAGATTGCGGCGAGATAGTTGCGGGTAATTAGGTTGAACACGAATGGTATCAGCCCATGCGACGTTTTCGATCCAAATAACCTCCGCGCCCCATTCTGCGAACATTTGTCCGGCAAATGGGCCTGCAATTTCAATCCCTGAAAATACCACCCTAACCCCAGATAGCGGGCCAAACTCGGGCATTGGTAAATGCTCTGCCATTTTCTCATCTCCTGTGAAACTAAAGTGATCTCCCGAAAATCTCAGGAGATCAATCAACGACCAACCTCGATTAGCGATACTGTTTCAGTACGCTACGACCTAATGTCAGTATTTGCATTTCATCTGAACCGCCTGATACACGATCCACACGCAGGTCGCGCCAGAATCGTGCGATACGGTGTTCACCCGCAATACCCACACCACCGAGGACTTGCATTGCTGAATCCACAACTGCAAATGCTGCGTTTGCACAGAAGTATTTACACATTGCCGCATCACCAGAGGTGATTAAACCGTTGTCACTCTTCCATGCAGTTTCATATAACATGTTGCGCATCGAATTGAGCTTGATCGCCATATGTGCAAATTTTTCTTGAATTAATTGATAACGACCGATGGCTTCACCAAATTGAACACGTTGGTTGGCATAGCGCGCCGCATCTTCAAACGCACACATTGCTGTACCGTAGTTGGTCAATGCCACTAAGAAACGTTCATGGTCAAACTCTTCTTTCACACGGTTAAAGCCGTTGCCTTCACGACCAAACATGTCTTTTTCATCAAGTTCCACGTTGTCGAACGTAATTTCGCAGCAGCTATCCATGCGCAGACCCAGTTTTTCAAGTTTGTTCACCTTGATACCTGGCTTGCTCATGTCTAAGAACCACTCAGTGAAAACAGGTTTATCCGGTGAATCTGCATCGCGGCTCATCACCACGATGTATGGGGTGTACGCACTACTGGTGATAAAGCATTTGCTACCGTTTAAGTACACTTTTCCATTACGGCGAGTGTATGTCGTTTGTAAGCTACCAACGTCAGAACCTGCGCCCGGTTCAGTAATAGCGGAGTTCCACATCTGTTTACCCGTACCACGGAACGCCATGATTTTGTCGATTTGCTCTTGAGTTCCTTCACGCAGAACCGTATTAAAACCACCCGGTAATTGGTATAGAACATAAGTAGGAGCACCAAGGCGACCTAATTCCATCCATACCGCAGCAACCGTAATAAACCCCGCATTTAAGCCACCGTGCTCTTCGGGGATCAGCAGGTTATCGATTTCCATATCCGCTAAGGCTTTTACAAAACGCTCTGGGTATTTGCTTTCGCGGTCACACTCGGCGAAATAGCTTTCCCAGTTCTCACTTGCCATCAGTTCACGGATCCCTGCGACAAACAGTTCCTGCTCATCATTCAATCTAAAATCCATATCAATAACCTCTTCAATGTTGTTTCTGAAATATTGTTTCTAAGTGAAATTGTTTCTGAGTAAATTAATCGTTTTTCCAATGCACTCTTGCATCTTTAATAAAGGAGAGCGTTACCATGATGTTCACGAAAAAAAGTGGGCATCCTCCGGCAATAATCGCTGTTTGAATTGGTTTCAGTCCGCCTAATGCCAGTAAGACAATGCCAATCACGCCGACAAGAACAGACCAACCAATACGCACTAATAACGGTGGCTCCTCTCCATCTTTCACTGCGCGACAAGTCGACATCGCGAGAGTGTATGAACAGGCGTTAATCAGTGTGACAGTGGCGATAAAGCAGAGGATGAAGAAGCCCCAAATTGTTACAGTGCTCAAAGGTAAAGCGGCCCAAGTTTCAATGATGGCTCGTGCAACACCGAACTCTTCAATCAACTTAGGAATGTTAATGACGTTTTTATCAATCAGTTGTAGCGTGTTACTGCCGAGAATGGTCCAAATTAAGGTGGTACCTGCGGTTAAGCCTGCAACCATACCTAAACATAATTCACGAACAGTACGTCCTTTGGAAATGCGTGCGAGGAAAATACACATTTGAATCGCGTAGATAACCCACCAAGCCCAATAGAACACAGTCCAACCTTGAGGGAATCCACCTTTGCCAACGGCATCGGTATAGAACAGCATGCGTGGCATATACATTAATAATACGCCGACGGAGTCTGTAAAATAGTTAGCGATAAAGCTCGCACCACTGACGATAAGCACCCATCCAAGCATTAAGAAACTTAAATAGCTGCGTACATCACTGGCGGCTTTCACCCCCTTTTGCAGACCAAATGCTACACACACTGCATTGAGGATGATCCAGCAGAAGATAATGATCGCATCGAGCTGCAAGGTATGTGGAATACCAAACAGATATTGAATACATTCAGTCACCAGCGGTGTTGCCAGACCCAAGCTGGTTCCCATCGCTAAGATCAATGCAACCAAATAGAAGTTGTCGATAATGGTTCCAAACCAGCCATTGGCACGCTTCTCACCCACCAGCGGAGCCAGCGTACTACTTGGGCGGATCACATCCATTTTACGAACAAAGAAAAAGTAAGCGAAAGCAACAGAGAGGAAGCTGTAAGTTGCCCACGGCAGCGGGCCCCAATGGAACAAGCTGTAAGCTAACCCGATACTTTTGGCTTCATTAGAATAAGGTGCAAAATCAAACGGCGGCGATGAAATATAGTAATAAATTTCAATCGATCCCCAGAACAGCACCGCGGCTGAAGTACAAGATGCGAACATCATAAAAATCCAGCCAGCTCGGCTAAATTCTGGTTTTTCATCCCCTAAACGTTTCTTCGCATAAGGTCCGAAAATTAACCAAAACCAACCACCAAACATAATGACCATATACCATTCAAATGCCCATCCCCAGACATTGGTGACATAGCTAAAGACTTGGTTAATCACTTCGTTTGATGCATCAAGATCACGTACTGTTAGCCAGCACAGTAACCCGACAATAATTAATGGTGGGAAAAAAACTTTCGGTTCTATTCCGACCTTTTTATTTTCTTTGCTCATAGGTCTATTCCAATTTATTATTTAATACATAAGTTTTAAAACAATAAATATTTAACATTCATTTAATGACTTCTAAATAAACGCCTCTTAAATATGCCCAATTACTTATTATCAATAGCCAATTAAAGATTAATTAATTTATTTACTATTTGAATCATGTCGACTCACCAATAACAATTCTGTTATTAAGGTCACAATATTATTCGTGATAAAGATTTGTTATTAACTTCCACGTTAAAAATAAAATAATAAATCAATAAAAACAAAGCAGTAAAATATAATGTTAGGTTAATGTTATTAAACTCATTCAGTATTGGTGATTAGGATAGCAATATTGAACATTAGCTTGCTAACTTGATGATTTTTACAGTATTGGTGAGTAATGTAACAGTATGAATATTTAAACCCGCTTTAATTTAAGGCGTTCAATATTGGTGATGTAGGTTTTATTTTTAAATATCCAGTTCGTGATACTCATATAAATATTAAACCACAACTGTTCCACTTATTTTATTCTAGGAGATGTAATGAATATTATTACATGCTACAAATCTGTTCCTGATGAACAAGATATTGCTGTTAATAGCTCAGATGGTTCTTTAGATTTTTCTCGCGCTGACACTAAAATTAGTCAATATGATTTAAATGCCATTGAAGCTGCTAATCAAATAAAAGCGCAGCAACCAGAAAGTAAAGTTATTGCGTTAAGTATTGGTGGCAAAGCACTGACTAACATGAAAGGTCGTAAAGACGTTTTATCCCGTGGCCCCGATGAATTAGTCGTAGTGGTTGAAGACCAATTCGAATATGCCCTGCCTCATCAAAGTGCTATTGCTCTTAGTGCCGCAGCCAAAAAAGTCGGCTTTGATTTGATTCTGTGCGGTGATGGCTCCGCTGACCTCAACGCCCAGCAAGTCAGTATTTTAATGGGAGAAGAGCTGCAAGTTCCTGCTATTAATGGGGTCAAAAAAATCCTCTCTATTGCACCAGATACCATTGTTGTTGAACGTGAGCTCGAAGACGAAATCGAAACGTTATCCATTCCACTACCTGCGGTTATTGCAGTGACTTCAGACATTAACGTCCCTGTTATTCCATCGATGAAAGCCATTTTAGGTGCAGCGAAAAAGCCTGTTCAAGTATGGACGGCTGCTGATATCGGTCTTGGTGATGTCGCGGCGTTATCGACTCAGTCGATTGCTGCACCAAAACAAAAAGTTCGTCAACGCATCATTATTGAAGGCGATGGCGATGACCAAATTGCACAGTTCGCTGAACACTTAAGAAAAATCATTAAATAATAGGGGGAGTTATGAGCAAATTATCAACCGTTTGGGTACTGAGTGACATGGCTTCTCGCTTACCTGAACTGATCGGCGGCGCACAGACTCTTGGTGAACATGTCAACGTTATCGCATTGGATGACGCGCAAACCACGCAAGCTTTTCAACTCGGTGCAAACCAAGTTATTCAATTATCCGGCAAACCGGATGACCGTATTATCGAAGATTATGCAGATACCGTCGTCGATGTGATCAAGCAACATGGTGATACCGGACTGCTGTTACTGCCAAATACACGTCGTGGAAAACTATTGGCGGCGCGTTTAGGCGCAAGACTGCAAGCCGCAGTCTCGAATGATGCAGCCACTGTCGTCATTGAAGATAACAAACCGGTTATCAAGCACATGGTCTATGGCGGTTTAGCGTTCGGCAGTGAAACATTAAGCAGCTCATTTTCCATCGCCACAGTGGCGACTGGGACTTTTGATGCCGCATCAAGTAATGCATCACTTAGCGGCACAGCCCAAGTTGCACAATGGATTGAACCGAAACAATCTATTGTACGTACCTCGGTTCAGCAAAAAGCCGGTAACTCCGTTGAGTTAGACAAAGCACGCCTTGTGGTCAGTGTGGGTCGAGGCATCGGTAGCCAAGAAAATATTGCCATTGCTAAAGCATTAGCGGATTCCATTGGTGCTGAAATTGCGTGTTCCCGTCCTGTGGCTGAAAACGAAAAATGGATGGAGCATGAACGCTATGTAGGTATTTCCAACCTAATGATCAAACCTGAACTGTATCTTGCAGTCGGTATTTCAGGGCAGATCCAACACATGGTTGGCGCTAATGGCGCTCAAACAATCGTAGCCATCAACAAAGACAAAAATGCCCCTATCTTCCAATTTGCAGACTACGGAATTGTTGGGGATCTCTTTAAAATTCTTCCAGCACTGACTCAGCAACTGGCCAAATAAACATCCTAAGTAGTGGGGGGAACTCCCTCACTACTGCATTAAGTTTGGAGACACTATGTCCGATGATATTTTTGATGCAATCATAGTAGGAGCTGGTCTAGCTGGCTCAGTTGCTGCACTGGTACTTGCCCGTGAAGGTGCTCAAGTTCTCCTAATTGAAAGAGGAAACTATGCGGGCGGCAAAAACGTAACAGGTGGGCGCATGTATGCTCACAGTTTAGAGCGGATCATTCCTGGGTTTACCAAAGAAGCGCCTATTGAGCGCATGATCACCCACGAAAAGCTCTCTTTTATGACCGAAACCGGTGCAATGACGGTGGATTACCAAAATGGTGACCCGCAAAAACCCGAAGAAACCTCATGGTCCATCCTGCGTGGAAAACTGGATCCATGGTTGGCTGAACAAGCTGAAAATGCAGGCGCACAGTGCATCACAGGGATCCGCGTTGATAAACTGGTTGAACGTGATGGCAAAGTCGTTGGCGTCGAAGCTGACGGTGATGTACTCGAAGCCAAAGTGGTGATCCTAGCCGACGGCGTAAATTCCCTTCTAGCAGAACAATTAGGCATGACAAAACGCGTCAGTGCCGAGCATGTCGCTGTCGGCGTCAAAGAACTGATTGAGCTGCCAAAAGACGTTTTACAAAACCGCTTCAACCTCCAAGGTAATGAGGGCGTTGCGTGGCTATTTGCAGGCTCGCCAACCGATGGACTGATGGGCGGTGGTTTCCTTTATACCAACGAAGATACGATTTCGTTAGGGCTGGTGTGTGGTCTACACCACATTAAAGATGCCAAAAAATCCGTTCCACAAATGCTCGAAGATTTTAAACAGCACCCTGCTGTCGCACCATTAATTGAAGGCGGAAAAATGATTGAGTACGCCGCCCATGTGGTGCCTGAAGCGGGTTTAAAAATGCAATCTGAACTGGTTCGGGATGGTGTTCTTGTTGCTGGGGATGCAGCAGGTATGTGCATGAACTTAGGCTTTACCATTCGCGGTATGGATTTAGCCGTCGCCTCAGGTGAAGCCGCAGCTCAAGCTGTACTCAGCGCAATGAAAAAAGAGGACTTTAGCAAGCAAGGCCTAAGCGAATACCTCACCTTGCTGGAACAAGGCCCACTGCGCGATATGAAAGCCTACCAAAGAATGCCTGAATTCTTAGATAACCCGCGCATGTTTACCGCATACCCGGAGATGGCACTTGGTATTGCCAAAAAACTGTTCACCATCTCAGATGAAGCCCCAGTGCCTCTGCGCAAAACCATGCTGCAACATGCGAAAAAAGTCGGCTTTATGAACCTAATTAAAGACGGAATTAAAGGAGTGAGAGCGATATGAGTGCTCCCGTAAACGTTGATGTCAAACTCGGTATTAACAAATTTAATGTCGATGAAGAGATCCCCCATATCGTTATCAAAGAGCAACCTGATATGGCGGTACTCGAAATATTAACCAAAGCCTGCCCAGCAGGTTTGTATAAAAAACAAGATGATGGCTCGGTACGTTTTGATTATGCCGGCTGTCTTGAATGTGGGACATGCCGCATTCTGGGTCTTGGTAGCGCACTGGAAAAATGGGAATATCCACGCGGTACCTTCGGTATTGAGTTTCGATACGGCTGATATAGCTAGCGCTTACTCTCGAAGCGAAGTTATCCCATAAAGTTATGTTGCTTCGAGAGCTTTTTTTTATTTTATTGCGCTAATGCAGGTAACGACTATGCAACCTAAAAGCTTTGATGACATCCAGTTTTCCTCAGTCCACCGCCGCATTATGTTGTGGGGCAGCGGTGGGCCTTTTCTTGACGGTTACGTATTAGTCCTCATTGGCGTTGCCTTAGAGCAGCTCACTCCAGTACTTAATTTAAGTAATGAGTGGATTGGTTTACTCGGTGCGGCCACGTTAGCGGGGCTGTTTATCGGTACCTCTTTATTTGGCTATATCTGCGACCAAGTCGGTCGCCGTAAAATGTTCCTGATTGATATTGTGGCCATTGGTGCAATCTCCGTCGCCACGATGTTTGTTTCAACGCCTTTACAGCTTCTGCTAATGCGCTTTTTAATTGGCATTGTCATCGGGGCTGACTACCCGATAGCCACGTCGATGATCACCGAGTTCTCTAATACTAAACAGCGCGCTTTTGCTGTCGGGTTTATTGCGGCAATGTGGTACGTCGGCGCCACTTGCGCCAACCTTGTGGGTTATGCTTTATATGATATTGAAGGTGGCTGGCGCTGGATGCTCGGTAGTGCCGTAATCCCCTGCATCGTGATTTTAATCGGTCGCTTTGATTTACCTGAATCGCCACTTTGGCTGATCCGCAAAGGCCGACATCAAGAATGCCAAAAGATGATGACCAAATTATTTGGTCAACCTGTGGTATTTGAGGCAGAAGAACAAAAGAAAACCCGCTTTATCGATATTTTTACCAAACGACACTTCTCCTTTGTCTTATTCACCGCGACGATTTGGACTTGCCAAGTGATCCCTATGTTTGCCATTTACACATTTGGCCCACAAATTGTCGGGGAACTTGGTTGGGATCAAGGGAAAAATGCCGCGCTCGGCAATGTCGTCATTAGCCTATTCTTTATGCTCGGCTGTTTACCTGCAATGTATTGGCTCAACCGAATGGGCAGAAGGCCATTACTGATAGGCAGCTTTGCGATTATGACCTGCGCACTGGCGATCCTCGGTTTATTCTCCAACCTAGGGATCTGCTTGGTGATCATTATGTTCGGTATCTACGCTTTTTTTTCTGGCGGGCCAGGGATATTACAATGGCTATATCCGAACGAACTTTTCCCGACCGATATTCGCGCTTCCGCTGTTGGCGTGATTATGTCCATAAGCCGCATCGGAACCATTTTTTCAACGTGGGCACTGCCTGTCTTTATTCACGAATATGGCATTAGCCATGTGGTACTCATGGGGGCAGGCGTTTCGTTAGTTGGCTTAGTGGTTTCTATCCTATTTGCGCCAGAAACCAAAGGGTTAACTCTAGCGCAAACCTCCAAGATGAGCATAGTGAAAAGAAAATAGCCTTTTGTTAGTTATTACGATTAATCAAGCAGAAAAAGACATGCTATTTATTCTTGTTCACACGAACATGAATGTAAAAGAGTATTCTTTGTAGAAAACAGGTAAATAGACAACGCCTCCCTATTTTGAATAAAAATACCCAGCTGATTAATTAAAATCAGCCATTAAAAACAAAATATAATACTATTTGATTTCTCTTGATTTACGTTTTATTTCCTCATGAAAAAAATAACCCCGCCCGATAAATAGTTGATAAATGCGATGAAATTCACATTTCTAGGGTTATCCTTTAAAAAATGATCAACAAAACAGCATCTTTTAGATTAATATATTTCAATATCGTTAGATTTTAATCATTCATGCAATTATTTACGCAATAACACGTTAATTTTAAACTTCAATTTCTGATAATCTATATAACTTATTAAAGTCGCAATTTTAACCAAAAAGATCTCATTAGGTAGATTTTCTCTATTTTGATTCTTGCAACTCTTCTATCTTTAGCTTTCATACGTTCTAAAACCAGATTATTTAAATATAACCTTTAGATTTAATTATTAATACTTTCACCTTTCTAATTAATAAAATATAAATCAAGGAGTAAAAATGCATAAAATAATAATAGATTGTGATCCTGGAGTTGATGATGCAGTGGCTATTTTTCTCGCTATGGCATCACCTGAAATAGAAATAATCGGGATAACGACAGTCGCTGGGAATGTAGAGTTAGAAAAGGTTCACTGTAATGCAAAAAAATTACTGACATTAGCGAATAGGTTAGATATTCCTCTCGCTAAAGGCTGTGATCGTCCATTAATGAGCAAAACCGGAAATAAAACTAATGTTCATGGTTCAGATGGGCTAGCTGGGGTACTCCTACCTGAATCTGAGCACCACAATGATTCTGGTCACGCGGTAGATTTTATTATTGATTCTGTCATGTCAAATCCTGGTGAAATAACATTATGCACAATAGCCTCCCTCACCAATATTGCTTTAGCTATCATTAAAGAACCAAAATTAGTTGATAATGTAAAAGATATTGTTGTCATGGGGGGCGCTGCATTTACACAAGGAAATATAACACCAGCCGCTGAGTTTAATTTTTATGTCGATCCTCATGCTGCTCATATTGTTTTTGATAGTGCGCGGCATATCACTATGCTTGGTTTGGATGTAACAAGCAAAGCTGATATAAGAGCGGGTTTGTGTACTGCTTTGGAAAAAGGGGGTGTTATTGCTCAGACCGTGGCAGAAATGTGCCGAAGATATGCCGAATTTGATCCTTTCCTTCATGACCCCTGCGTTATTGCCTACCTAATTCACCCTGAAATTTTTTCAGGTGTTGAGGGTTCAATCACTATTGAATATGAGTCCAAAAGATTATTTGGCCATAGTTTTGCTACCACACCTAATGTTACTCATCACGGTTTAGAAACGATGAATTGTAAAATTATTACTGATGTCGATGCATCGAAATTGATGTCTTTAATTGCAGAGCGTATTTTAACTCTTTGAGATAAAGCTTACCTCAACAAGGTAAATACTCAGAATCTCTGATACGCATCTATTGAAATAATAATTTTTACATCACGATTGTATTTTGGCATAAAAAGCCCCCCAGCAATTGGTTATTCAACTATTGGGGGTCACTTCATCGAGTGACGCTTTTTTACTTTCCGTAAACTAAAAAATTCATCTGGCTAGATTTCAGCTTCTGTCGGTTCTTTAGAGATTAATTCAACTTTATCGCTTATTAAAAATTGAATACCCGTAAGATCATTTCCATAAACATCTCTCAATTCCCATTCTTTTTTTAAAAAATGGCCGCTTAATAAGGAATCTATCCGAGCTAAATCAACTTTTATTTTTTCATTAGAATCAATATTGAGTTTTGTCTGTAATTTATAGCGAAGAAATTCCAGCATAATAATGCTTGCATTACATATCGCATATTGGTTTATTAACGCCAAATTCCCACCAATGACATAACATTCCCAGTTATGGTGAACATCAACAATCGCATCTAATTCACTATTTTCATATAATGGCATGACGCCATAAAACATCTGAAGAAGAAAAAGAATTTCACACTCAACTAGGCAATCATCCGAAGATGAAAAACTCGGGAGCTTATCTCTAATTAACTGAATATAAGCACAAGCTTGTTGAAATTGATCTAGGCTTAAATTTGTTTCAACACCATAAAACTGTGTTGAACGGCTATACGTATGGGTTAACTGATATTTCATAATATAATCATTTGGGATTGATGCTTTTCAATACTCTTGAAAAATAAATAACATGTTTTCCAAAATACAAATCGCAATTTTAAATTAATTAAAAACCGTATCTTTATAAGAGCATCTAATTCAATATCAATTGTTTAAAACAAAGAAACAACATCAATTATTACACATACAAAAAAGATAGCGCCATGAATTAAAATTCAATAATAAAAACCACTCCATGAAAATCAAAAATAGACTCATTATTAATAAATCAAAATTGATTATAGACCAACATTTTATTAATGATAATATCTTTTCAATTAAACAAATAAAAAATCAATTATATTTATTTTTATATTAAAAATTGATTTTCTTTTTTAGATGGGGAGCAAATGAAAAATAACATTGATAGTTTAAATATAACCATATTTAAACTATCAATTTCAGACTAATGAAAGAACGTTGGCGAGCAAGAAAAATAATTATTTCATCTTTACGGCATAATTACTTTCCAAGTCATCATCACCGCACTGCATAAAATCAGCAGTAACGTAATATATTGGAAAGTCCGTTCAGACAATTTCACCAGTAAATATTTTGCCAGCGGCATCACTAACAGTGCCCCTGCACACAAAATTAATGCCAGTTTTAAATCCGTGTGACCATCTTGCGCATAAGCTAGCGCCGAAGAGCCTGATAACACGGTCGTCACCACAATCGATGTACCAATGGCTTGCTTGATATTTAAATCCATATAACGCAATAACATTGGCAGAACCACGACTCCGCCGCCAACCCCTGTTGCACCTAATACTATCCCCGCCAATACCGCTGGGATTGCCATCGCTTTCAATTGATTTTCTTTCACGGCAACTTTTTTACGCGGATTAGCAAAAAACATCCGTTGAATAAATAAATACAATGAAAAAATAATGGCAGCGGAGACCAACACATTAATGCCCCACTCCACCTGTTTTTCATAAGCAGGGATACTGCCTAGCCACGTCACAAACAGGCTGGATAAAAACGTACTTGGCAACATAATCGCCAAAACTATCAATGCCCCTTTTAGTGGAATATTGCCTAAGCGAAAATGCATGTATGACGAAGAGACCTTCATCAACATAGAGAGAAAGTTAGCAGTTGCCACTGCGGCTAAGGCATTAAGCCCAAAAAAGTAAGTCAGTATGGGTAAAACAATCACACCACCGCCCACACCGGTTGTGCTTATAATCAAGCCAATCAGTGCGCCGATGGCTAACTCTGTGACAATCATGGTGGTTTATCCTGCCTGAGTAACGGCTTGTCGACCTTTTTGCAATGCGATGTCTGCATCTTCATTGGCAAGGGTTAAATATTTGAAAAATAGCGTATCGAATATCACCATCTGCAACACTTGAGGCGTGATCACTCCCAGCTGAGAGTGTTGTTCATCATAGTAATATGGCAGCGTTAAATCCGCGAGACGCGCCGCATCATCTTGCCCAAAGCGCGTTAAAGCAATCGTCGTACAGCCATTTTCATGTGCCGACTTCAGCATTCGGTTAATTTCTGGCGTATTGCCCCTTGCTGTCACGGCGATGGCGAGATCCCCTTCACCTAAATTTGCCGAATAGCTCAATTGCACATGCAAGTCAGGGCTAAATAACGCCGATTTATTAACGCGAATAAGTTTATGGAAAATATCATTCGCCACAATCGCTGACGAGCCAATACCAAATAGCACAATGCGCTTGGCTTCAACCAATTTTTGCGCGACGGCATCAACCGCGGCGGGCTCTAACAGTTCTAAAGATTTTTCAATGGCGCTAATAAATAACTGCCCAGATTTAGCGATAATCTGAGCCGTATCATCATTACGGCTCAGATTGCCATACAAACTTTCCGCTTTGTGTTGCTTCTCGTCAGATAAATAATCGACTTTAAATTCAGGATAGCCACGGTAGCCCATTTGCCTTGCAAAACGAATGACGGATGCACTGCTCACGCCAGCCTCACGAGCCAATTCAGCGGCATTCATTGCCACAAGGCTATCGCGATATTCCAGCAAAAACTTTGCAATACGCTGCTCTGTGCCTTTGCCTCTCGTCAATAAGCTTTCCAATTTTACTGTCAGTGCTGACATGGCTATACCTTCTTATTATTTTTCTGGATCGTTGAAGCCTATTATCATACTGGCAATGAAACCGACAATCCATGCGCCTGCTACCGCAATCAGAAAATCCAGAATTTGCCCATCACCCACCAGCGGAATTAAGGATAAACCCGCGGTACCAAATGGAATGATAATACCCACATGGAAGAACGCCATCAGCGCACCGCCCGCGGCCCCACCGATACAGCCTGCAATAAACGGTTTACCCAGCGGTAAGGAAACCCCGAACAGTAATGGCTCACCCACACCGAAGATACCGACGGGTAATGCCCCCACTAAGGTTTTCTTTAAACGCTGATTCTTGGTTTTCAGGAACACCCAGAAACATGAACCGACTTGTCCCATTCCGCCCATGGCTAAGATCGGGAATAAATAGTTCAAACCAAAAGTTTGTAGGATTTCCGCGTGAATGGGGATCAAACCTTGGTGCAGACCAGTTAATAATAAGAACAGGAAGCTGCCACCTAAGATACCGCCCGTTGCGACTGCCCCGCCGCCACTACTCAGCAACGCCACAGAAACCCCTTGCGCCAACACTTGGTTCAGATAATGACCCGCAGGTTGGAAGACGACTAACGCCACCATTGCTGAGACTAAAATCGTCACAAATGGCGTCACAATCAGATCCAAACTCTCTTTGATGATACCTCTAAACCACACTTCAAATTTAGAGGAGAACACCACCACCATCAGCACCGCGAAAATTCCGCCGCTATTTGGTTGGAGTTTTTCACCAAATAAGGTGATATCGGCCAAGCCTGGCATCGCTAAAAGCCCTGCCATCACCGCACCTATTGATGTAGATGCGCCTAACTCTTTCGCGGTATTTACCCCAATCATGATAGATAAATAAGTAAACACGGCGCTACCGATCAGCTTTAATAACTTAAACAGCTCTGGGAACTGCTCAACCACTCCCGGCGCCACTAAACGCACAATATTAATCAGCCCCATAATTAGACCGCAACCAATTAGCGCGGGAATGGTTGGGACAAAAATTGCGGCTAATGTATTCAGCATACGGCGGATAGAGAACGATTTTTTCTCTGGCGCTGATGGCGTACTTTCATCATTCGCTACACCGCTGTTTTGCATTCTTTTATTCATCACAGAGAAGACTTTCGCCGCCGTCCCCATACCCACAATCACTTGCTGTTGTTCACCGTTAAAGACAACGCCCTTCACGCCTTCCACTTGCTTGAGTGCATCTGCATCAAATTTACTATTATCTTTTAAAACCAGACGGATACGCGTCATACAGTGGGTTAAGGTACCCACGTTTTCAAACCCGCCCGCATATTTTTCTATTTCTCTGGCGAGCACTTCCAGATGTTCTATCTTATTAGCCATAGGATTTCCCCGGTGTCGACTGAGTTATGACTCTGTTTATGTTATGTTTTACGCTATTCACTGTGACTGTTTAGCATCGAATCCAAGCTGGTATTCGGGTTGCGCTGAACAATCTCTGTCGCTTGTTGTGCAGTAATATTCAATTCATTCATTAAAATGGCACGACGCGGGTGGTAATCCACTTGCTTCAATAATGCTGCTGCAGTGTCTACATCAATCCCGCACACTTCCCCTACAATACGTTCAGCACGACGCAGTAATTTAATATTACTCGCCATCACATCGACCATTAAATTGGTATGAATTCGCCCTAAGCGCCCCATGACACAGGTGCTTAGCATGCCTAAAATCATTTTCTGTGCAGTCCCGCTTTTCATGCGCGTGGAGCCAGAAAGTACTTCCGCCCCCACATCCGGCGCAATGGCATACTGCGCTAAATCACTGAGCAAACCGTGTCCACGGGTGGTTACCCCCACGGTTAATGCCCCGATTTGATTACCATATTCAATCGCAGCTAGGGTAAATGGCGTTCGTCCACTTGCCGCAATGCCGATAATCACATCTTTTTCCGTTGCGCCGCGTACCTGTAGCTCTTTCACCGACGCTTCCGTTGAGTCTTCAATATTTTCAACGGCTTTCAACATAGCTGAATGACCGCCCGCAATAATCGATTGCACCATTTCTGGCGATGTACCAAATGTTGGTGGGCACTCTGCACTGTCTAATACTGCCAGTCGCCCACTGGTGCCAGCACCCACATAAAAGATCCGCCCGCCTTGTTTTAAACGATCCGCAATCACATCTACCACATTGGCGAGTTCCGGCAGCACAGACTGCAATGCCGTTGCGACCGTGCTATCAGCCTGATTGATCACCGTTAACATCGATAAGGTATCTAAGCGAGAAAACTGCAATGTGTCCTGGTTAAGTTCATTGTTCAAACAATCACTAAGCGTATTTTCGGTTACTGACATGGCACACCTCAACTGAAACTATATTTCATTAAAAAATACTATCTATGAATTTTAATTTCAATCCTAATCATAACAAGTTATTCACTTGTGATGATTTACGTGACTGGTCTCACAACAACAACATGAAAAAGTGTGAAAGAACCGGTGGCAACGTTATAAACCGTTTAAGGCTACCACCGGATGAGGGTTATTTGACGAGCTTACAGCTTCCGAAAGCGGAAGGGATATGGAAGTCTGGCTTCACTGAATCTGGCTTGATCCAACTGATCCACTTACGCACTTGCTTAGGCTCACCAGCACTAAACTCGCCGCGCAGAATGGCGCACATCAAGGTTTTCTTGTCATTATCTTGCCAAAGATTCAGTTTAGTGAATTCATCCAGATCGATTTTCCCCGTTAACACATAACCTTCAGGGGTAATTTGCCCAACCGTTTTCAGTGTTTGCCAATTCCAGCTTGGATCCACTTCGCGGTAAAAATTGGCTTTCGCATCAAATGTACGACCTGATGGATCCATTTCAGCCGTGTAATAAGGTTTTAATTCAGGGCTGGTTGCAAAGAATAATTCCACGCGATCTGAGCCCAATACCACCTGATCTTTATCAGCGTCTTTGCCTAGCTGAATGTCTTTATCATCCGCAATAAAGCGAAAATAGAGCGCATTATCGCTCCATAATGCACGGAAATCGGTTTTTGGTGGTGTCTCATTTTCCCACGGATAGATAAAGTCAGTGAGCACTTCAGCCTGCTCCCAAACCGCTGCTTTTTGAGCATCTTCAAGGGAATTAATCTGCACAGTATGATGAATGGGGTACTCTTTTGCCGCTACACTGGCGGTCACTAACAAGGTTGTTGCTGCAAATAGGGTGGTTAATTTCATGCCTTGCCTCACTTTATCGGTTTTATAATGTGCGAATAACATCATGGTGTTTTTTATAACGGAATCGTTATGACAGTATTCTTTACAACCACAAAGAAATTAAATTTCATAACATATAACGAATATAGAATTAAAATTTCACCAAGAGCAAGGCATGTTCAATAAAAACCCTCACATTGTGAAGAGGCTCACTGTTTATAATTTCACTATTCTGACCTTAAATTTAAGGCTAACTTTTCACGAATCGCATCGATAACCACTCTTATTTTTAGCGGTAGAAAGGACGTTGCGACCCACACGACAGAAATTGGGTAACGAACACTTTGATAGTCAGATAAAACCTCAACAAGCTGCCCCGAGTCTATTTTTTCTTGCACCAACCACTGTGGTAAATACGCAATTCCCGCCCCTTGAATTGCCGCCAACATAATTGTTTGCATATCGTCCATAACCAATTTACTGGTGGGTAAATAGCGGTGCTCTTGCTGAGCTCTGTCATACACTTGCCAAGGCAAAATGTGTCCGCCTTGTGTGTAGGCTATAAGTTGATGCTTTTCTAATTCTGAAAGTGCTGTCGGCGTACCATTTGCCGTTAAATAATCGGGGGAGGCACAAAAAATCATTTTATGGTGGCCAATTTCATGTGCAATCAATTGGTTTGAATCAGCCAGTTGCCCCACTCGCACTGCAACATGAACCCCTTCTTGCTGTAAATCCACATTCCGGTCATTCAATAACGTCTCAATTTCCAATTTAGGGTAAAGGCTCATTAACTCAATCAGCAGCGGGACAACATATAAGTTTCCCAATAGCCGAGGCGCGGTAATACAGACTTTCCCTTCAACATTACGTTTGCCACTTTCCAAGAAATTTGACGCTTCTTGCAGAGAATTCAGCGCATGACTCGCATATTCATAAAGTACCATTCCATCATCTGTTAATGTTTGCTGACGGGTAGTCCGCTGAAACAATGAAACGCCTAGGCTATTTTCTAAACGCGAAATACTTTTGCTCACTGCTGAACGCGTTACATGTAGCCGTTCAGATGCCGCGGTAAAATTTCCGCTTTCAACCACAGCAATAAAAATAGGTAAACAGTTCAAATCTAACTTGTTCATATTGGTGCTCGATTGGAAACAATATAAGGAAAGAATATCACTCATTGTCAACTTATCAAGCCAGATATACTGGCCACATCCTAAGTTGATAAGGAACAATTCGATGAAAATTTTAGTTATCAAATCCAGTATTAACGGTGCACAATCGCAAACCAATACCTTAATTCAGCAATATCTGGATGAACGTAAAGCCCAAGGCTATCAAGACTGTGTTATCGAACGTGATGTGGCGGAAAACCCATTACCCGTTCTCAATCAAGCCCGTTTCGCAGCATTAAGAGGCGCGGAAATTAGCAATCCTGATTTAAAAAATACAGCAGAGCTTTCTGACCAACTGATTGCAGAGCTTAAAGAGAGTGACTTACTTCTCCTTGGTGCGCCAATGTACAATCTCAATGTACCAACTGAATTGAAAAATTGGTTTGATTTAGTAGTTCGTGCTAGAGAAACTTTTCGCTATACCGAAACCTACCCACTGGGGTTAGTAGAAAATGTCAAAGCGCTGGTGTTTAGTGCTCGAGGCGGCATTCATTATGGGCAAGAGACCGATGCAATTACCCCTTATTTAAACTCTGTATTAGGGTTAATGGGTATTAACGATGTTCAGTTTGTCTATGCAGAAGGTTTAGATATGAAACCCGAAGGTTATGAGGCAGGACTCGCCAAAGCTCAACAACAATTAATGCTTCTCATTCATCATTAAGTTTCATAATTAAATAAATCCCCACTCTACATTATTTAATCCGTGGGGATTTTGTTTTCATTTAATTAACGAAAAATACTTACTTACAACTGTTAATTTTCATCTAATGTATTGTATTAATTAAAATTTGAATAGTTTATTTCTTTATAAAAACAAACGACACCGCAATACTGTACACCATAAAAACTCTCATATTGAGTAATCAAAAGAGCAAAATGAAAGCAAATATTATATATTGTATCATTTTGTTTCATTTCAGGATTAATAAATAGATTTTATTTATTGATCTACGTCATTATCAAAAAATTATTTTATTTAACTTAAAATTTAACTCATAAAAAGAGTAATTTACTAGCCGATATTCTAGGTTTTTTATTTCTTTTGAATGTAACATTATATTTCATCATATTTTGAGTATTTACATCATTATTTAACCTATCTACAATTCGCCTCGTTTTGAAATCATCCAATTATACAACTCATATTTAACCAACCTAGGTAATTAACTAATTATCAATATAATGAAACTAAATGAAAAAATAGGAATATTTATTAGAAATGCAAGGATAAGCAAAGGATTATCTGAAAAAGAATTAGCATCATTAATATCAATCAGTCAGCAACAAATATCAAGATATGAAAGAGGAATATCGACATTAAGTATTGAAAATATTTTAAGACTTTTAAATGTATTAAACATCCCCTTCGATGAATTCAGTAGCAAGGTAATAAAGCCAGAACAAAATAGACTTTTCAATTTGCTAATTGATGAGCTAGAAACAGACGGTGTAATTCATGTAGGCAATCTCAAAAATACATAAATGTATTTTTCGGAGTGCATGCTTTATTTTGAATGCAAGCACCAAACAAGAAATAAACCCTTTTAAAATTTTATCTAATGGAAAGTAATATAATGAAACTTAAGTTAATCGCTATCGCATTACCTATCTCTCTAGCTTTATCTGCAAATGTATTTGCAGCAGAAGAAGGTCCTAGTGCTCCAGAAGAATTAGCTCCAGTGACTGTTGGCGGTGGTATTGTTAATTTTACTGGTACAATTGTGAACACACCTTGTGTTATTGATAACGACGATGCTTCACAAACAGTTAATTTAGGTCAATACCGCCAAGATGGTTTTGATGGCAAAGATTCGGTGTCATCACCTGTTGGTTTTGATATTAAATTAACCGGATGTGCAACTGAAACATTTAAAAACGCCTCTCTGACTTTTGATGGTACTACCATTCTTAACGAAGAAAAAATCCTTGCTCCAGTAGCATCTCAAAGTGGGCAAACAACCGCAACTGGCGTGGGTATCCAAATTTTACAAAACAACAAGTTAGTAACTGTTAATGGCTCAAAAGCAACGGATGCTATTAAGCTGAATGAAGGTGACAGTACATTACGCTTCCAAGCACAGTACATCGCATTAGCAAATGAAGTGACTGCGGGTTCTGCTAACGCATCTGCCAAGTTCACGATTACTTATCAGTAATATTTCTGTCTTAGCACCCGTGTCATAGCGGGTGCGCATTATTTATATCCGGAGTTTTTATGTTTTCGTTACCTAAAGCAAGTCATTATTATCAATGGCTGGTTTCACTATTCTATTTTGGTTTTTCTTCACTTTGTTTAGCGGGTGGAATTACACTTGATAGTACCCGAATTATTTACCCGCAAGAAAGTAAGCAAATTACTACCAGTATTCGAAATACCTCAGATAAATCAGCTTTTCTAGTTCAAACTTGGATTGAGGACTCCAAAGGAAATAAAATAAGCGATTTTATTTCCACGCCACCTTTATTTACTAGTGCACCAAAAAATGAAAATACCATTCGACTAGTTTATGCGGGTGAACAATTAGCGAAAGATAAAGAATCGCTATTTTATTTTAATGTAAAAGCCATTCCATCCATTGATCGAAATGAATTAGCTGATAAGAATGCATTAATCCTTGCCGCTGTAACTCGAGTTAAACTTTTTGTTAGACCAAAAGGATTAAAAATCACACCAAAGGAAGCTGAAAACCTTATCCGATTTAGCAAGATTGATAACCAGAAAATTAAAATATCAAATCCATCACCGTATTACATGACCTTAACTGACCTTCGTTCAGGAAATAATGAATTACCATCAACGATGATCGCGCCATTTAGTCATATTGAGGTTAATGCACCAGCAGGATTTGACACCAGTAAACTGATGTTTAGTTCAATTAATGACTTTGGTGGGATCACTTCGCCAAAACCAGCCATTTTCAATTAAGAATTAATCTATTTTATTTCAAATGGGAATAAGGTTTTCTATGTTCGTTTCACTAAAAAAATACAAAAAAATCATCAATAACCATTTGAGACCCTCATACTTATTTATCTGCCTTTTTGTAATACCAAGCTCTCATGCCCAAGAGGGAGAAAACTACTATTTTCCACCTTCTTTGATCTCTATCGATTCAGAGCATATTGCTGATTTAAGTACTTTCGAAAGCCAAGGTTCACAATTACCCGGAACCTATGACGTTGATGTTTCATTGAATGGCAATCTCAAGTACAGAAGAAATATTACCTTTGTCAAAGCACAAGATTGCCAAAAACATGATGACAAATTACCTAAATTCGTAGCAGACCAAACAGGGTTAATTCCACTGTTAACGCCACAGGAACTGGCTGAGCTGGGAGTCAATATTGATAGCCTTCCATTGCTGCAATCGGACAACCATCAATGTATTCCTCTGGCGCAATTGATCCCTAATGCGAGCACTGAATTTGATTTTCCAAAAATGAAATTAAATATCAGTATTCCACAGATAGCGTTAAACAATTTAGCCAAAGATGAAATTCCAACAAACCAATGGGATGAAGGAATTAATGCATTATTTACCAGCTATACATTAGGTGTCACAGATAACCAATATCAGCACGATTTTAGTAAAAACATCTACTTGAATCTAAGAAATGGCGTCAATTTAGGGAGCTGGAGATACCGTGATAACCGCACATGGACCAGCTATAAAAGCAAACATAATCAAGAAAATAACTGGCAACATCTCAACAGCTATGTCGAGCGTGGGATCATCCCTTGGCGAAGCCGCTTAGTATTAGGGGATAGTTCAACCAATAACACCGTTTTCGATTCACTGACGTTTCGTGGCGCACAATTGCGAACTGATGAAAGTATGTATCCGTCTAGTCAACAAGGGTTTTCGCCGATTATCCGTGGTGTAGCAAACAGTAATGCGACCATTGAAATTCGCCAAAATGATTATTTAATCTACCAAGCTAATGTGGCACCTGGTGAGTTTGCCATTACCGACTTAAACGCCATGAGCTCGAGTGGTGACTTGCAAGTCAGTATTCTTGAAGCTAACGGCGATATTCAATCATTTATTGTGCCTTATTCCTCTGTTCCGGTGTTATTACGAGAAGGTCGAATGAGTTATAGCCTGACAGCCGGTGAGTTTCGCTCAGATAACAGCCACTATGATACGACTCAATTTGGAGAAACGACGCTTATCTGGGGAGCATCTTCATTAACCACGCTGTATGGCGGCGTTCAATATGCCAAAAATTATCTGGCAGGAGCGGTAGGTACCGGCTTTAACTTAGGGACATGGGGGGCATTTTCAGCAGATATTACCCATGCTAATAGCCAATTAACCGATGGGAGCCGCTATCAAGGGCAGTCACTGCGTTTTCTATACGCACGAGCTTTCCCTGAAACCGGCACGAATCTCCAACTCACAGGGTATCGCTACTCAACCCGAGGCTACTATACCCTACAAGAAACCTCGCTAAACCGGATGTCTGGTTGGCTATCACAAAATGAAACCCTTGATACCAATGGCGAACTGAAAACCAACAATACCGACTATTTTAATCTTTACGATAATAAGCGTGAAAGAATACAGACCAATATCTCACAAAAGATAACGGGGGTTGGTTCCATTTATTTAACCGGTGTCCGCCAGAGTTTTTGGGAGCGAAATGGCAGTTCGGTTTCCATACAGTCGGGGCTAAGTAGCCAGATTGGCGATATTAATTACACGCTCTCGTATGGATTAAATAAAAATGTTGATCAATACGACGTAAAAACAACGGATAGGAATATTTTCTTAACGGTATCCATCCCGTTACAGAAGTGGTTACCTCAAGGAGCGCCGTCAATGTATGCCTCTTATAGTGTTAACCACGATAACCAAGGAGAGTTAGTCCAGCAGACCAGTTTAAGCGGAAGTTTACTGGCTCAGCAAAACCTGAATTGGAACGTTGCTCAAGGGTATTCATCAAGTAATGGGAATGATGGGAATATCAACTTAGCCTACCAAGGCGGCTATGGAAATACTCAAATCGGTTATAGCTATGGTCAGGATTACCGTAAAGTTTCAACGGGTATTTCTGGTGCAGTGACCCTGCACTCTGGCGGTATCATTTTTAGCCAACCCCTTGGTGAGACTAACATTTTAATTTCCGCACCGGGGGCGAGCGATATTCCTGTTGAACATACCAGTGGTGTGAAAACAGATTGGTTCGGTTACACCATCAAGCCTTACGCAACGCCATATCGTTTAAATCGCATTGCACTAGATAGCAGCGAATTAGATGAACAGACGGAAATTGAAAACAGCGTTCTTACGACGGTGCCTACTCGTGGCGCTATCGTCAAAGCAAACTTTGTGACTCGCCAAGGTGCTCGCGCACTAGTTCACATCGTAAAAAATGGCAAAAGCTTGCCTTTCGGCACCTTGGTTTCGATTGGGCACCAAACAGCAATTGTGAATGATGATGGACAGGTTTATTTATCTGGGCTCGAATCCTCTGGCGAATTAACCGCTAAATGGGGACATGACGATGAAAACCAGTGCCAAGCCACATACTCGTTACCTGAAAATGCAGATCTGCAATCATTAATTCGATTCGATGTTAATTGCCAATAACCATTGGTCAATAACAAAACTATTTTAATCATTTATTTAAATAACAGGCTTAATATGAATTTAATTATCAATAAACTCGTAAAATTAATTTTGGTCGTCACCTGTGTTGGTGGCGCAAATATCAACTTAGCCAGCGCGGAAAGTGCAAGTGCGTTAGTTAAAATAAAAGCGACTGTTTTGGCAGGCTGCACACTTGATGCCCCCGAGATGGTTTCTTTAGATAAAATTCCGAGTTCTGCATTCAATGGTAAATTAACCGGAAATGACTTAGACGCTTATTCTAAAAAATTCACGTTGACCGCCACCTGTTCAGGAACCGACAAATATAAATACACCTTCAAAGCAAATGAAGCGGATGGTTCCTGTATTAAAACGGACGCTGACTTTATGCGCTACTGCTTAAAATTCGATGAAAACTATCTTGATTTATCGTCGACAACAGCAACTTTGGAAAGAGACAGCTCCAAAGATGGGGATAAGACAGAAATCACTGTCGTTCCGCAGGTAGCCTCTACTTCAAGTACCCCTGTTGGTGACGTTAATGGACAGATTACTGTCACTATCGAGCCGATGTAAATTGCAAATTAACCAGTAAGGTCAACAACATTGCGCCAGTTATTTATTTTTATTATTTCATTATTTCCGCTATCTTTTTATGCAGAAACGACATTTATTCTAAAAGAAACTAAAGATGTATATATTGAAGAAATTACCTCGAAAGATAGAAGTACATTGTTTAGGTTTGCAGTAGATTACAGTAATCCCAACGGCACATCAGGTCCATTACGATCTGCATGCTGGTCAAGCTTAGAGGAAATGAAAACCGTTTTTTATAGTCATGGATTGGGGATCTATGCAGAGACCTTTAATGATGGAAAAATTAAACTTAATGGAAGTGCTACCGTACTCGATTTTTTTGGGGGTGATAATTCAATTAATGGACTTACATATGTCACGAGCCTATCAGGATTTAATGATGAAACCTGGGTTTTATACTGTAGCATAGTGACAAATGATTACAGCGGGGGCCAGATACTGTTTAGACCAACAACTCTCACCTATACGATTGTAAATTTACATGCATCAAGTATGGCATATCCACATATCAGCGCACCTGCAGTTGTTGATTTAAAAACCTGTTCACCCAATGACAATCTAGAAGCGGTTATTCCATTAACGGTAGGCTTTGTGGGATATATGGGACAAAGTAAAAAAATGGATTTAACCGTAAGATCTCATGATTTGCCTGATGATTTTGATATTGTTCTTGATAACCAAAGTATTCTTAATACTCAGCCCCAAGTCATTCAAATGCCAGCAGGGCAAAAAGAGAAACAGATTGAAACTCACCTAAAAGGAACATGCCCAAGTCAAGCAGGAGAATATATTTGGAATGCAGAATATATTACGACCATTCAGTAAGCTTGAACTCGTATTCTATTAGTCACTCATTAATATAAAAAATCCGCCTAATGGCGGATTTACAATCAAAATAAATGTAGAAAAGAATAAATAAAGAAAAGATATTAATAATATCAAATTGATATCCTAACTTGTTTTATCAAAATAGCTTTCAATATCCTTGTGAGTATCACTTAGCTTCACATTTGGAATTTCACCATGATAATCATTATTCAGCTGGAATCTTAACTCACTGAAAAAGTCCCCAAAATCAAAATCTAAAATAAAGAGAACACTTAATAATGTATCAACAGAAATACGGCATTTTCCACACTCATATCGCGAATAATGCTGCTGTGAAATACCTAATTGGTTAGCTACCTTAGAGCCTGAGAAACCTTTCTTTTTACGAATTCGTTTCAGTTCTCTACCGATTATTACGGAGTAAACATGATTTTCAGGTTTACTATCTTCATCTTCGCTCTTCATATTTTATATATCTCCCTGTACTGGAACGATTAAATTAAAAATTTAATTTTCGATCCTACTGATAGATAAAGTTATCCATTATGAGTGACTTTGATGGTTTCATTATTTTGATTTTTAAAACCGTAACGACTTAATGGGGAAATCACTAACTCCTGTACTGTGTTTTTCACATTAATAGTTTTGCTTTCATTCGGTCTTAAATAAAATTGATCAATGGTATAAGCGTCATTGCTCGGTAATGTCGTGACTGAAGGTGATAAGCGAATAACTTGATCCCCTGTATTCGTCAACGTCAGTTGATTATTTTTTTGATTAACGGTGATATTTTTCCAAGGCGTTTGGCTTAATACCCCATTTGCAGGCGTAATCAACATGGCCACATCTTGGCGAATAGGCATTTTTGCAGAGTTTTGCTTAACGGCACCGACACCTTGGAAAGAAACACGCAAAATCTGTTCTTGTTTTAAATCTAACCCTTTCTTTAAAACAAAATTAATTTGCTGGCTTTCATTTGGTTCAATTCTAACAATTGGCGGAGATACCATAATATCTTTAGCCATAGGCTGCGAACCCTCTAAATCAGAGACTTTTGTTGATAATAAGATAGGCTCTTTCGATGTGTTTTTTACACTAAATACTTTGCGCTCTTCACCTGCATCTAAAATAACAGTCATCGTTTCTAATTGGAAACTCGCTTTTGCAGATACACTCATTAAGCCCATTAAACTTAAAAATGCGATATAAATTAACTTTTTCATTGAAACCTCAAACTTGTATTCAAATAATATTAAGATTATTGGCAGATAGCATCTGCCTCTTCATAAAGTGATTCAGCGGAAAAAAATTCCGGCACGTTATATTTAATAATGCAATCATCAGAGTTAGGTGAGCGTAAAATAATGTCATCACCAATTTGCTCATTACTGAGTAATAAATTACCTTCCCCCATGATGACGCCCATATAATCACCTTTTTTATTAAGTACACTGGCACCAAAAGGAACGTCATCACCATTGGCCATTCTGATGCTCAACAATAATTGGCGCATTGTGGTTGCCTGAATGCGCTTCGTCATAACAGTCCCTCTCGCCGCCGCAACGTCAAACGACGTTGTATCCAAACGCACATTCAGGGGCAGTTTCTCTGTATTTAAGTGCACCGTAGATTTTTGGTTCTTTGGTAACGATGAAATCGCTGCCGTCCCAAAATGATTCGTTATCGTGGTGCCACTGCCCATCGTGTTGACTCTAACCCCTGGTGCATCCGGTACGTACACGATGCCAAAGGTGTCCCCTAAAGGTACCGATGATGTTGCAAATAACCCATCGGAATACGCCATGCCGCCTGATGCAGAGACCGTGACTGAGTGCGTATTATTCTGGGACATCGAACCGCTCAGCGAAATATTGCTATACGCATTGGCATTATTAATACTGCCATTCACTACACTCGAGCCATCATTACGACCAGCGCCAACGGAATACCTTAAATTATCGCTGACTTGCTGATTGTAATTTGCCATTACCATGGTTTTATCTTGGTAATATTGACTCTGCATACTGACACTTTTTTTCTTACCTAACGGCATCGATGCATTAATAAAAATTCGGCTATCTCGGTCATCACCCGTTTGGTAACTCACATTCATCGAAATATCTGCAATTTTTCGGCTATAGCCTGCTGAATAAAAAACGGTATCAGATTTATCGCCATAAAAATGATTATGGTTTACGTTAGCGCTAAAGCGCCCCCATGTAACATCACCCCAACTTGCAAATAACGAAGAGGTAGTTTGTAATTCTCCACTAAACCATCTATTCGTATTTTCTTGCTCATCCTGAGCGGGTTGCTTTTTTAATAATGAACTATCCAAGGTTGGAAACTTATTCGTACGATATAAAACAGATGCCCCGAATGTCATTTTTTCAAATGCAATATTGCTATTGAAATCGATCTGCTCCCCACGCTTTTCATTATTTCTCGCACTTTGAACACCAATCCCCGTAGAAATCGGCGTTGAAAAATCAAAATAAGAGTTAAGTCGTCCACTCACCGCTTGAAATTGATTTGAATAAAGTAAGCCTGCGCCATAATTTGACATGCCATATTGCTGGCTTATTTCTGCACTGCCAATAATGGGTTTATCCGTTCGCAGATCACTTTGGCTACGATAACGCCCCACTGAAAATTGATAACTCATGGGCGAAACCGCAGTTTGCTGGTTGGCTGTCACCACCTGAAACTGCTGTTTTTCACCATTATCTTGGAAAACAGTGACGTCCAGAGGTGAGCCAATCACCACATTATTAATACGATTTAACTCAAAAGGCCCCGCTGGCACCATCGTTCGATATAGCAGCCGTCCATTTTGCTGAACTTCAACCGTTGACGGTGTACTTGCAAAACCAGTCACCGGAACAACTAAAACATTCGAACCTTGCAAAGAGCTATCTGAGTAAATTTGCACACCATCCAGCGGTGTTCCCCCAAAAAATGCGCCTTGTGTATTAAGTTGCCCGATATCTAATAACGACTGCAAAGGTTCGATGCTTTTTGACAGTACAGTTTCATTAAATTGATATTGTGATTTTGAGTCTCCAGCAGAAAGGCTACTGTTATTTCGTAAAACCCAATTCTGCCAGTTAATGCCTGTTTCAAACTCTCCTTGGTAGAAACGCTGGCTGTAATTACCGTTAATATGCATACCATATAATTGATAGTTACTGACAACACCAAACCCACCGTACGTTAACTCATTACCTTGTAACTTTGGGTCTAAATTCTCTTCGGCAACCACCATATCTATTTGGTTGGAGCTAGGATGTAATGCAATTTTTGCTTCAGGGTAAATTTGTTCGAATGTATTACATCCATCCGTTAAGTTAACTTTTTTTAACCTCAACTTACTCATTAATCCGTCAGTCAGGCAAAGCTCACCGTTTTCATTGATTTCAATATTCGCAGTATATTCATTACTGCCATTTAATTTTATGGTGACATCATGATTTCCAGGTAAAAACTGATTACCCTTCATAAAGAATTCAGCGACCTCTGCCCCATACCCTAGTGATTTTAAAGAGTCGATATCAAAATTAATTGACGATCCTGCTCCACCCTTTACTGATTCAGATGCATCGGAATTATTTACATGCAGTACGACAAAAATTAAAAATAGCTGGCAATAAGAAAATTTATTTTTCTTATTCATTATTATTTTTATTTCCAATATAAATTACTAAGAATTAAAACTATATTCCAAATGAAAATATAATATCTGCGCTACCATCTAATTCCACAGCATCAATAATTGGACCATTGGTCTCTTTAAGGCTGTTTAATATAGGCTTAACGGCTATATTAACGGTGAAGTTTTTTCCACTGGATAATACGTTTTCATTTGTAAACCATGCGTATTTTTTTCCTTTTAATACCGCTCCTTGAGTGCGTTGAAATGGCCCTGAGCCTTCCACAGCACCGATTCCAACCGCTTGACCATCCACTTTAGATTGGTTAAGTATCAGCTGGTAATTCCCTAATCGTCCTTGGTTATTCACTTTCCCTAGTCCAAAATAATCTTCGTTTCCCAACTGTGATGAATCACTTCGGTTATCCGAAAACTGAACAAGCAATTGAGTTGGCGTATTACACGACACTTGCCATGTTTTGGTGATCTCCGGTATTTCCGTTGCTTTAACTGCATTAAACTGGCGAGCATGCAATTGATTAAATTGATATTGCCCGCCATCAGGGATAACGATTTCACACGTAGGGGGTGACTCAACCTGTTCAATAATATTTCTATTTTGAAAAGTATGCGAATAAACTGCTTCACTAAAAAACAGACTACAATATATAAATAACAATATAGTTTTATTAGTTACTGGAGTGACAAATAAACGCATATATTCCCCAAGAAATAAATCTCATTAGAATTTAATTAAATACCAAAGTTAAACGCCAGCACAGCCTCTGCTTGATAATCAACGTTAGATGTTAAATCAATACCGGCTGCCGTTAATTGGTTGATTGAGCTAATATAAACGCTAGTTGTTACAAAATCCGCAGAGAATACTTTTCCTGCTGTTAATTTATTAGCGAATATTGTTGAGCTCTTTGTACCAAAACCATTAAGTATTTTTTTAGTCATGATATCATTATTTGCTGTAACACCATCACTTGCAATAAAAGCGGTTTTAGAATCAATGGTGACATCAGAAACAGCAAACATCACTGCACCTACAGATTTATCTGGACTATCCGAATTCACCATAAAAAAATAGCTATCACCAGATGCAGTAGGCCATGGCGTATTTTGATATGTATCCGTTGCTCGATAGGTTAAATATGTCTCCGCATCACAAGTCACAGTGACATTCTTTTTAACCGGTGATTGTAATACCGTATAGGATGTTTGGCTTAAATATCTTGGTGATGTTTTTGCTAATTCAAAAATAACATCTGACTGTTCATTTCCATTAATTAAACAGGTTGGCATTGCAACTTTGCCGGATACTTTTATATTTGCAGTTGTATTGGCAAATACTGCTGGAGATATTAACACTGTCGATAATATTAATGGTGTTATTTTTTTAATCATAGTTCCGTTCCATAATGAATAGATATAAATTTATATCTATTCATTTCAATCAAAAAATTAGAGAGAGAAAGCAAAGGCTAATGTTGCATGACCATCTAATTGTGCATCACCTGAGCTTGTTTTCAATTCGGAACTCAATGTTGGTTTTACATCAAAGTCTGCTGCGAAAATTTGCCCTGCTTTTAATGTGCTTGCAGCTGTTGCCCATGCCATTTTTTTCGTTCTATCAATAAACATTGTTGTGCCATATGTGGCTCCATTCGAAATACCGACAGTTTGAGCAGCGCTTGAAGAATCCGCTTTAACTGTCGCATTCTTCATGTTGATTGTATAGAAACCAACTTTTTTATCAGTATCAAACAGGCCTAAACCAAAGTTATATACACCCGCGGTTAATACAGAACTCGCACGGTTATCAGTAGAGGAGAAAGTTAAATAAGTCGCTGCATCACAAATCACTTCAATGCTATTTGTTTTTGCATCAAGCCCTAAATTACCAGAAACAGGGAACATTCCAGGTGACACATCAAATACATATTCTAGGTCAACTTCATTCTGCCCTTTAATAGTACAAGTTGGTGGTGTAATTGAACCTGACACTTTTAAATTAGCCACGGGTGCCGCTGCTAATGTCGCGCTTGAAACAGAAATTAAAGATAATGCAATTATGGTTTTCTTAAACATGAAATAAATCCTATAAAATAAAAATAATATTTAAACGAATAAAACCCCTCCTATTGGAATTTTAAAATTAAAATTCAAACAAGAATATTTTAGATATTTAGTTGGTTTTATTTATTTTCAATATCGGTTTAAAGCTAATAAACCTCATCAGCCTAATTAACTCGATGGAGCCATTATAAGCATATATTTTTAGAATTTGAATTAGCCTAAATAAAGCAAATTATTTAATTTTGCTTTATTACAAAGTATTTCAGCATGTTTCATCATAGAAAACAAACAAGTAAACTCAATTACTCGTTTTAGGATTATCTATTGAATATATTTAAACCTAGAATCATCATAAAAAGAATACAAATACAGTATTTTATATCAAATATACTTTTTATTTATTCCGATTAGCGAACAATTACAATTTAACACATATACAGAGTAAAAATAAAAGGTCGATAATTGACAAAAAAAGACAGAATGGATTTTATTTTATTATAAATCAAAATGATACGAACAAATAACCAAGTAAACCATTCACACTTATAAACAGTAAACTAACGAAACCATACAAAACTGTGAAGTTACACCAAAACCATAACTAAGTTGTTACACTGATGAAGAGTAATAATAGTGACTTTATCTAGCCATCCTTTTTAAAAGTCATATTATGACTATCTTAATATGATATATACAACTTACCTATTGTGTTTTATCCTAGTCACTCATTTTTATTTGGTGGATTATAAAGCCATTATCCTACAGTTTAATAATTTATTTTTTGACCTACTCTATAAAACAGTCAAATATAATGTAAGCAATAGTAAAAAAACCGCCATATAGGCGGTTGGGTGACATGGTGCGATTTTGATTCTATAGAAAGGTGTTAAGCCTGACTTTAAATGTGAGGCTCACTGCTATCAATCATATAAACAATCGACAAAGTATTTATTCTTACTGATTTTACTCCATTTTTTCAGCATGCCCTTGGCTTTAAGTGCCTTCAAAAACTGCTCAGCTCCTTTTTTATTAGAGACATTTAATGTCGCTGTTTTCTGCTTAAATATTTTAATAAACTCTTTTTCATCTCTTTTTTCTAGTAGATTAGCAACCGCCGCCTTATCATAATCTTCATTTTTAACCAACGCTGTCAGTAACTTAATTAAAATTTCATGGGTGAAATTTTGCGTTTCTAGGAAAGACTCGCTGTATTCACCACGATATTTAAGCAATAATTCTACTTTCTCGTGCACAGTGAAGTTATTGGACTGGCTAATCGAAGATAATATATCTTCGAGACAACCATCATCCTTCAATAAGTAAAAATCGGTATTTGATAAAAATATTTCTTTAAATTGAGATAGCCAATATGCATATGCTTTTGACGACTTATCATTGGGAACAAAGAGATTTGCTGCGTTTATATAGTTTACTTCATCTAGCTTAACTTTATTATCTGTAATCAAACGTTGGAAGTTTTTGAGTGTAAGCTTGTCGTCCCAATAAGTAGTATCAATCTCCGCGGGTTTTAATAACGCGGAATAAGCAGCATCACCAATTTGTTCATTGCAAATTACATTCAGATAAACTTGGGTATATAACCCATTATCAGAGAGACTAAATTCTGACTCACCCAATGCTTGTGCGTGTTTTTCTATATAGTTAACGAGTATTTCATTATCACAATCGTCATCCATAATATAAAAAATCAAAGTTTTCCATGTAGGTAATATATGGTCATACGCATAAAGTAGATTTAAATATGAACCTTTAGAACCACCAATATCAAAATCATCTAATGTACTGACTGTAAATTGCATTTTTCTAAGTATATCGAATCTTAATTCATCGTTCAGATCACTATGCTTAAAGACTTCAATAATCTCATCGATTGACTCTTTCGATGCTATAAAAATATCCCTTACAAAATCATCAATATTTTTATTAACATATTTTTTCACACAAGCAACTCGCTCATCTTTTAGGGATGACCATGGGTAATTTTTAACTGTTTCATAGCTAATATTTGGGTCATCCTTTAATAGCCCAGATACAACCATGGCATAGTTACTTTCGCTTAACGAGTACATTTGGTTCTCGGCAATAAAGCGCAATGCCACCTCATCTTCTGGAGTTATAGGTAAATGGATATCGTGATAAATCACACCGAGTATTTGACAGTTGTATAGATAACCCTGCAAATCACATGATTCTATTGATGATATTAAAGTAAAGCCCAACTCTTCGACAAATTGTCGATACGCATTTTGATTGCTTGATATAGTAGGATTAATAGATACGATCATATTAACCGCAATAGAAATCAGAGTAAGGTTATTTTCATTTTCCTCCTCTTTTTCTTTTATAAGTACAGAAATCATATTATCAAGATAACGTTCTTTTTCTAATGAAAAAATTAAAAACTGACGAAAATGATTAGGGTTTTCAAATTTATTGTTTAAAACATTAAATATATTGAAGATATCATGTAGTGGTTTTTGAAAAATCATAGAGACCATTTCCGATAATATTCTCTTATTTTGATGACTAAGTAGCAATCTGATAATCTGATGATGAATCGCTCCATTTTTATGCTGATACTGTTCACTAATCAACTCATCAAGCACATTTTTAGGATTCTCTAAAATAATTTGCTGGTTACTCTCTACACAACTTATATCTCGCTCAATGGCTTTAATAAACTCATTGTCATTCTGAGAAATACTTCCTGGCTGGAAAATAGAGCGAAACATCATGAAATCTTGTTTGATATACCCATTAATTAATAAATAATAGAGTGCATCTAAACCATCTGCTTCGAATCCTTCAGAAAGTGCAGATAATTTATCACCATTAATAATGGAACTATTACACGAATTTATATATACCAGCGCAGTTTCTTTAAATTCATCCCAACTCATAAGTTTTATAATTTCAGCTAAAGATATAGTATTTCGAATGCGGATCTTCTCTTTAACCTTGTTAAGTTCAATTAGTATGGATTTATGTTCCTCTTCTTTCTTATTAGCTAGAATATTAATCCGTTTTTCATACTCATGATATATAGCGGAATTATTAACCACCACATGCCTATTAACCCGAGGATCATTTTCATTATAACTTAAAATAAAAGATTCAATATCTTTGAAGAAATTGACAAATTCACTACTTTCTTCACAAAGAGTATACGCTGAAAATAATGATGGATAATTATTTCTATTCTCCTTTGCAAATGAAATAATTGGCCACAAATCAAATGAAATATATCGTACAATAATTTCCTTACGAAGTTCTAAATCTGAATTCGTAGTTTCATTTTGAATCTTAGATATTTTTTCATTTAGATCTGATAACTGTTGCTCTAATGCTGAAAAGTATTTCTCATGTAATCGATAAGAGCGATAGTCGCGGATAAATGAATACAGAACCCCAGCTTGCTTGTCGATTAAATTATAGTCTTGAGCATAGGTGTTTTTATAAAATATCAATGCCAATATTGTTGCTTGGTTATTGGCATTATCGACCAATTGTTTAAATAAATTAAATTCGTTGACGATATTCTGCATAGCACGCATATCACTAATATAACGAGATAGTCGTTTCAATAGAGGCTTATGCTCTATAGGAAAATCTTTAAGTTTATTTTCCAAATGAGTTGACGCATTACGAGTATCCATCACAGGAATAATAGGCAATATAAAGTCAAAAAATTTACTTCTTACATCTCCACCGAGAAAAATATCCTCACGACAGGCATAGATAAATCTGACAGGATTATTTTCTCGGTTATTATTGATAACCTTATTTATTTCTCGTAGCTTAATAAAAATAGCTGCATTTTCTAAACGGTCGAGGTCTTCAAAAACAACAACATTGTACTTTGAGCGGGAAAAAAAATAGACGATTTCATCCAAGCATTGGTTAAGTAGTGAAGGAGATTCTTGAGAAGTCAGATCTGCACTTCCTTGAAGAAAAGCAATTTTACTAATTTTCAATTTTTTATCAAAAAAACCTATTTTTGAAGCGACATAGACAATAGCATATAAGCCTATCAGCCCACTTATAGCGCTGAACACTAATCGTCCTTCAAAATTTCTTGAGATTTCGTATAATAAACTCTCTTCAATTCCTAAAGTAGACAAAATTACTCTTGGAAAAATTGAAATTAAAAATGTAAGTATAGGTACAATAACTATTATTGTTAAAATAAATGCCGATAGTACATGTTTATAGTTACGATTTTTAATTCTCTCAACCCTAGAGTCAGGTAATTTATTTTCATTTTCTTTATATAAAATTTGCTGAAGAATACTAAATTCAATTTCCGTGCTAGTTAGAGTATTATCAGGTGAGCCAGATAAATTTTCTTTACTCTTTTTTTCTGATAACGCGAAATCTGCAAGAGAAACATTTATCATTTTTGGCGGTTTTAAGGCCTTCAAAACCCCTGCTTTACGATTTTTTAAAGCTTCTAAAGCGTTCTTTATTTTTTGATTTTTTTTGTTGTCAAAGTAAGACAAAATAACTGAACTTTTACCTGCGCCATATGGTCCCGTTACCGCAATATTAGTCACATCCGGTTTAGATAAAGCAAAGTCCAAGGCATCAAAATAGGGTTGAACACTATCCCCCGTGATAACTTTAGGGGTCAATGTATCATATAAATTATGAGTTTTATTTTCAGGTGCTTCCGTATTTTGTTCTACTTCTTTTTGTTCTGCTTCTCGTTGCTTTGCTTCTTTTTGTTCATCATCAGTGTTTTCTGGCACTGCATTATCTACTTCCGACATTGATTCCATTGTCCTAAATTTAATAATTATAAATAATTTATATAATCATTAAATTTAATTAATGGAGTGTCAATCGTATCATCGACTTTTGAAGTTTTATTTTTTCCGTTTCTTTCTCGCCGTCACACTCTTTTTCTTTTTGTCTTCTCGGCTTGATGACCAAATCTCAATGTAATTCATATTCATTAGGAAAAAGACAATACAGCTTCCCAGAACCACCATCCACACTAACATCGCTTTTGGAATATTATCGAAGCGAAAGATTAATAACAGAGGAATAAGCACCATCATGCTAATAAACATCGAGCTCATCATGCCCAATACCACAGGAGCGATGAATTTCTTCATCCCAACCACTCTCATCACCAACGTGAAAACAATACAGGCGGGGATCATGCCAAACGTGGCAAATATCACGATCAACCCCGGCTCCCCTTTATTCACCAACCAATCGGTGAAACCAAACCATGAAAAAGGAATGGTGATCATGATGCAGACTCCTGTTGAACATACAGCAAGGGAATATCTTTAAAACGAAATAAGAGCGTAAAAATGAGATTCGGGAAAAGACGAATATTGGTGTTGTATAACGTGACAGTTTGATTAAAAAATTCTCGGCGATCCGCGATCTGGTCTTCAAGCCCTTTTGCTGAGGTTTGTAATGTTAAAAGCGTCTGCTGGCTAATTAGCTTGGGGTATTTTTCTGCCAGTAAAAAAATCGGCTTTAAATGTGAGCGAAATTGGTTTGCGGAATCCACTTTAACGTCGAGCTGTTCCGTGGATAAATAATGCCGACGGCTTTGCAGTAATTCGCTAATTAAACGCTTTTCATGGGCCATTGCCCCTTCCGCTATGACTGTTAATTGAGGCATTAAATCTGCCTGTTTTTTTAGGAGCACATCAATATTGGCAAACGCTTTTTCACAGTTATTTTTCAAGAAAATAATATTGTTGTAGATCCCCACAATATAGCGAACCAAAATAGTGCCTATCACGGCGACAAAAATCCAAAAGATAATCTGATTCATATCATTCACTGTCAGATAACGAAATTTGGTTAAAATGAAGCGTTAAATATCCATCTTGATAACTCACTGGCGTCATTAATATTAACGCAATCAGAATAGCTGCAATCATTGCAGTCACCCCGATGTTCCGGCGCATTGGTGCAGATTTATTCCAGCTAGTCACATAATCTGATGGCGAAACGCCTAATAACATGTGTGGCGCTTTACGGGTGATCACCACTTTACCATTCTCACTGTCCGCTGAACCAATCAATAAATAACTCTTCCCGCTTTCAAGCAAATACTCTTTATAGCGCCGGTTACCACTCTCAAAATCCTGATGGGGTATTAATCCGATATGGACAAAATAGTCAGGTTCACAAATAACTTTCACTGAGCCAGTATCATCCGTAATGGTGAAATCATGTAGCTGAACACTGCTGTCTCTGAGGGTATAACTTTTTTTACCTTCTTTATCGGTAGAAATAGAATATTCATAATAGAAAGCACCATAACAGCTGCGATTACCCAACTTACTTTTAACTTCCTTTCCTGATGTTATTTTCCCTTCTACTTCTACGAGCCCCATCGCAATTGAGCGAATTTTTGAAGTCGCGAGGTTTTTTTGAAACTTTAGAAAGCGTTTTTCGGGGGTATTTTGAATAAAACTGAAAACAAACAGTAAGACGAAAGCCACAAAAAAGAGGCGAATATCGATGAAAAAACCCATGGTTAAACACGCGGCTAATGCCGTGCCAACAAGGGTTTTTAATAATGCAGTAAATTTTGAGGAACCTTCCTTTTGTAAGCGTTGATAGCGGTCATAGGCGCTTTCCGTTATTCCAACGACAATACGACTAGCCGCAAAAGCCATCCCTACAGCCACGGCATAGAAAAAGTAGCGTTCATATTCGCCAGGTCTCGGCGAGATAGTTTCCCATGCCCCAAATAGCACCGCAGTAAAAGGAATGATGCCCCAGTTTAATCTACGCTTTTTGGAATATTTTCGGTCTAAATAAAAAAGAATGCCGCCTAATGCGGCACCTAGAAAATAGTAGATATTCACAGATGATACCTTTAACGGTGATTATGATTTGAATTGAACACCATCATATTTTTTCTCAGCCTCAGAGATTTCCAATAAAGGCAACGCAGTAAAACCAAAAATATTGGCAAAAATACTGTCTGGGAACATTTGGATCGCCGTATTGTATTCCGTTGTTGCGTCATTAAAGCCTTCGCGGCGCTGAGCGATTTTATCTTCCACTTCACTTAGTGCAATTTGTAATTGGGTAAACTGTTCACCCGATATTAGCGTTGGGTAGTTTTCAGCAACCGCCACGAGGCTTTTTAATGCCTTATCCATTTCATTCGATGCCGCAATTTTTTCATTCACATTTTTAGCACTGAAATAATTTTGGCGAGCATCACTCAATGAGGTAAACAGCGCTTTTTCATGATCCATGGCTTTTTCAACTATGGTGACTAATTGGGGAATCTGATCCGCGCGCTGTTTTAAAATCACATCAATATTGGCAAATTGATTGCTAACTTGATTCCGAGTACTCACCAAGCGGTTATAAATAGAAATTCCCCATCCCGCTAAAATAAGCAGTAAAACCAGAAGAACAATCATTGTTGTTGCCATTTTTATGCCTTTTAATTAAAAAAATCATTAATGCAGAGATATTTAATTTAAGTTATCGATATAACACTTTTTATTCAATCGGAAAAATAGCAAAGAAAAGGATTAATAGAGATTTATACGCCACACCAAATCGATCGCGATCACATTAATGACGCAAACTAATTCAAATTTCACCTTAAAATGTTAGCTGAAATGTTTTTTCAAAGATTCTTCACTTCTGAAAATAACGAAACTAATTATACTCTTTCGAAAATCATCGAATCCACTATAGTTTGCATTTTATCTGTCAAACAAACCTCATAAACAAAAGAGTTCTTAAATAAAAAATAGGATTTGAATCACAATTATCACTTTTTTATTTAGCTTCTCTCAAAAATGACGACGTCGTCATATTAAAAACTAAACAATTTATTTATAACAATAGAGCATCACTTTTCTCACACCATTATTATTTTTAGCCGTCAAGCGTTACAAAGAGAACGGTTTAGTTACAAAAGCGACGTTTAATGTTGACGTCAACATTATAGCCAACATCCAGAATGAGGTTATTAGAATATGAGTACCCTACCTGAAAAAATGAAAGCTGTTGTATGTCATGGTCCCCATGATTACCGCTTTGATGCAATTAAAAGACCAACACCAGGGTTTCGTGAAGTGGTCATCAAAGTCGACGGATGCGGTATCTGCGCAGGTGACTGTAAAGCGAATGATGGCGCTCAAATGTTCTGGGGTGAAAACCCATGGATCAAAGCCCCTGTCGTACCGGGACACGAGTTTTACGGACGCGTTGCTGAGCTGGGTGAAGGTTCTGGTGAAAAATATGGTCTGAAAGTGGGCGACCGTATTTTAGCGGAACAAATCGTGCCTTGCTGGGAGTGCCGTTTCTGTAAGTCAGGCAAATATTGGATGTGCGAAACCCATGATATTTACGGCTTCCAAAAAGAAGTTGCCGATGGTGGGATGGCTGAATATATGCGTTTTTCTGAGCGTGCCATTATTCACAAAATTCCAGATGAGCTTTCAGAAAAAGATGCCGCACTGATCGAGCCAATGGCTTGCGCCATCCATACCGTTCGTCGCGGTGATATCGATTTAAATGACGTTGTCGTTATCGCCGGCGCGGGTCCACTGGGTCTGTGCATGATCCAAGTCGCAAAACTCAAAACCCCGAAAAAATTAGTCGTTATCGATGCTATCGATGAACGCCTTGAATTAGCGAAGAAATTTGGCGCTGATGTGGTGATCAATCCACTGAAAGAAGATGCCATCAAACTGGTTAAAGAGATGACTGAAGGTTACGGTTGCGACGTGTATATCGAAGCGACTGGCGCACCAATCGGCGTGACTCAAGGGTTAGAAATGATCCGTAAACTAGGTCGCTTTGTCGAGTTCAGCGTTTTCGGTAAAGAAACAACCGTAGACTGGTCAATTATCGGTGACCGTAAAGAGTTAGATATCCGAGGTGCTCACTTAGGCCCATACAGCTACGAGGTTGCCATTGACCTATTTAGCCGCGGGTTAGTATGCGCTGATGATATCGTTACCCACTTCTACTCAATCGATGATTGGGAAGAGGCATTTGTTATGGCGAAATCGGCAGACTCTATCAAAGTCGTTATCAAGCCATAATGCTGTTGTAGTGAAATGCAGTATCAGCATAATTAAAGTAAGTCATTAATAATCATAAATATTAGCAGTACCCTATAACACTAAAGACTCTTTAGGAGAACATCTTATGTTGAGTAAATTTAAAAAGTTAGCTGTTGCAGCAAGCGTTTTAACACTGGGCATGGCTTTTAACGCGACAGCAAAACCTGTTTCTGTCGGAATGTCGTTTCAAGAACTGAATAACGAATATTTCGTGACCATGAAAGAGGCTTTAGAAAGCGCAACAGGTGAAATGGGCGCTCAGCTTTACATCGCTGATGCGGCACACGATGTCTCAAAACAAACGAGCGACATCGAAGATATGCTGCAGAAGAAAATCGATATCCTGCTGATTAACCCAGCGGATAGCGTGGGTGCAGAAACGGCGGTATTAGCGGCGAAAAAAGCCGGTGTCGTGGTCATTGCAATCGATGCACAAGCTAACGGTCCAATCGATTCATTCGTTGGATCTAAAAACTACGAAGCGGGCCTAATGGCGGGTAAACGTTTAGGTGAATCATTAGGTGGTAAAGGTGAAGTTGCTATCCTTGATGGTATCCCTGTCGTGCCAATCCTTGAGCGTGTTCGTGGTTTTGAAGCAGCCATGAAAGAGTATCCAAATATCAAGATTGTGACCAAATTAAACGGTAAACAAGAGCGTGATACTGCGATGAACGTCACTGAAAACATGCTGCAAGCTAACCCTGGCTTGAATGGTATCTTCAGTGTGAACGATGTGGGTTCTTTAGGCGCATTAGCGGCCATCGAATCTGCGGGCCGTGATGTGAAACTGGTGAGTGTTGATGGTTCTCCTGAAGCCGTCGCTGAAATTGCCAAAGGTAATTCACCGTTTATCGCTACCTCTGCACAATTCCCACGTGACCAAGTGCGTATTGGTTTAGCCATGGGCTTAGCAAAACACTGGGGAGCTAACGTACCTAAAGAAGTTCCTCTGGATGTTAAGTTAATCGACAAAACCAATGCTAAAGATTTCCATTGGTAATCGGTAAATCAACAAGTAAATAAATAAGTCTAACTCGGTATTGCGTCTGTGGATTATTCACTGGCGCAATACCGTTAATAAAAATAAATGACACTCTGTTTATTGGCTTATTTTGACTATTTAATCGTTTTATCTTTCCAACTCGCTTTGTTACCCATTTTTAAGCGGTAAAGAAAACAAGGGAAGCAACATGATGCAATTGTTAGCATTAAAAGATGTCAGTAAAACTTTCCCTGGGGTTAAGGCGCTAGATAATATTAATCTCTCTTTAGAAAAAGGAGAGGTACACGCACTGCTGGGTGAAAATGGTGCGGGTAAATCAACGCTAATGAAAGTGCTGTGTGGAATTCATAAACCAGATAGCGGGAAAATACTTATCGAAGGCGAAGAGCACACCTTCCATAATTATCGTGATGCCATTAAAGCGGGCGTCGGTATTATTTTCCAAGAGTTTTCGTTAATCCCTTATTTGAATGCTTTTGAAAATATCTTTTTAAACCGGGAAATTAAAAATAAATTTGGCTTATTAGATAGAAAACTCATGCGTGAAAAAGCGCAGATAATTCTATCTGAGTTGGGCGTTAATATTGATATTGATGAACCTATTAGCCATTTAAGTATTGCTGAGCAACAATTTGTGGAAATTGCCAAAGCGCTTTCTCTTGATGCCAAAATATTGGTATTAGATGAGCCAACGGCAACATTAACCCCCAAAGAAGCCAATCACCTATTTGATGTGATGCGTGATCTGAAAGCAAAAGGCGTCGGCATGTTCTTTATCTCTCACCACTTGGAAGAGATTTATGAAATTTGCGACACCATTAGCGTATTGCGAGATGGTCAATATATTGGCTCCCGCAAGGTAGATGATACCGACCTTGATGTGATCATCGAAATGATGGTGGGTCGTGAAGTCGAAAATATCTACCCGCCAAAACGTCATTTTGATGGGCAAGAGGTCATTCTCGATGCTCAAATTCAACGATTTGCTTCTAGCCCAACCAACCGCATTCAATTGAAAAAAGGCGAGATACTCGGTCTTGCAGGTTTAGTCGGCTCAGGCCGCACTGAAAATATTCTCGCCATGATAGGCGCAGATAAAGCCTACAAGAAAAAAGTGGTTCTCGAGGGGAAAGACGTCAAAGTGAAGTCTGCGGCGCAAGCGCTCCAGTTAGGCATTGGCCTTTTACCTGAAAGCCGTAAAACCCAAGGGTTGGTTTTGCCATTCTCAGTTAAAGAGAATATTTGGCTAAATAACCACGCCCAGAAGCTGTTCTTAATTCAAAACAAAAAAGAGCATTTGTTATCTCTTGATTTAATTTCGCAGGTCAAAGTTAAAACACCAGAAGCAGATACAGCGGTTTCAACGCTTAGCGGCGGAAACCAGCAAAAAGTGGTGATTGCACGTTGGCTGAATAAACAAGCCAAAATTCTTATTTTCGATGAGCCAACACGGGGTATCGACGTCGGAGCAAAATCAGAAATCTATCAATTAATGCGTTCACTCACCGAAAAAGGGATCTCAATTATTATGATCTCCTCCGAGCTGCCTGAAGTTATTGGCGTGAGCGATCGTGTTTTGGTGTTTCGAGATGGAGAAGTTGCTGCTGAATTAAGTGGGGACGAGATTAACTCAACCCAAATTATGTTACATGCGGCCGGCAATATTATATAGGATCATGACTATGTCTAACCAAAGTACAATTCCACTGGCGAAGAATAAATTTAATTTTGCCAAATTAACCAAGATACCGGCATTTTTACCTCTCGTTGGGTTAATTATTTTATTTGCTTGTATGTCCATTTTTAATGAACATTTTTTAACGGTAAATAACTTATCCACTATTGCCCGCCAAGTTTCTATTAACGCAATCATTGCTATCGGGATGACATTCGCCATCTTAACCGGAGGAATCGATCTTTCCGTTGGGGCGGTGATGGCGCTATCCGGTACATTGATGGCTGGATTAATGAAATATTATGGTATGGACCCTTCCATTGCCATTGCACTGGGTCTGCTATCTGGTATCGCATTTGGATTTATTAATGGGATTTTAACTGCTTACGGTAAAATGCCGCCGATTATCGTGACTTTAGGCGCCATGATCATCGCGAAAGGCTTAGCGCTAATTTACACCGGTGGTTACCCTATTTCTGGCTTACCTCAAGAGTTTGCTTTTTGGGGACGTGAAGAATTGATGGGAATTCAAGTACCTATCCTGTTAATGCTGGGTCTGTATCTGATTTTTTATGTAGTGCTTAATCATATTCCATTCGGTCGCTATATTTATGCGATTGGCGGTAACGAAGAGGCTGCGCGTTTAAGTGGTATCCGCGTTGAGCGCTACAAAATGTTGGTGTACGTCATCAGTGGTTTCACTGCCGCATTTGCCGGACTGATTTTTACCTCTCGTGTTATGAGTGGTCAGCCTAATGCCGGTGTAGGTTTTGAGCTTGATGCCATTGCAGCAGTAGTTTTGGGTGGAGCATCTATCGCCGGTGGTCGCGGAATGATAATCGGTACATTGATCGGTGCAATGATTTTAGGTGTGCTAAACAATGGCTTGAACCTATTGGGTATTTCGCCGTACGTTCAATATATTGTAAAAGGCTTAATTATCTGGGGCGCAACCTTAATTAGCTCAATGAAGCGTTAATTTTCACGCTGTTATGAGAAATAATAAATAAGGATTTCATGATGAAATCCTTATTTTTTTAATCGTAAGTTACGAGTTTGCCATTGACGAAAATTTGCTTGGAACCCGTTTCTTTGGTGGAGCCACCTTCTATCTCTGCAAACAATAATTCCGCTGTTCGTTTACCTAAATAAACTGAGTCATGGTGAACGCCTGAAATCGATAAATGATAAGTATCAGCATAAGGTGGTAAGTCCACCGAGAAATAACGGCAAGATAATCCGAGTTCAGAAATAATTTTGTACATCCCCGCGGTAATAATTCCGTTTAACCCCACGATATACATATTGGGTGTATAGAGCTCTTTTATTTTTTCTCTTAAATACTCTTCATCTTTCTTACTAAAAATATAACTGCTGTACAGGACATGAATATTTTTACGGTTGGTAAATTGGTCATAAATACCCGCTAAGCGTGAAAGGCTAATTTCAGAATGCTCAGGCCCTGAGACAATTAAGGTATTTTCACTACGTTGCTGATTGAGATATTTACCGGTTAATGCCCCAATTTCAAAGTTCTTCAAAAACAGCCCAGGATAATCTTTACCATAAATAGAACGGTCAACAAAAACCAATGGGACTTTATGCTGATCAATCAATGACAAATAACTCGGTTGATAGGCTTTATCGTCACGAACAGGTGAAAGTAAAATGCCGCTAGCCTTATAGCTAACTAAGGTTTCAATGGCGGTTTGTTCGGCTTTTTCATCGCTATCGGTATCAAAGATCATCACCTGATACCCTTTCTCTTTCGCTAAACGGGAAACCGTCTGGATTAATACCACATAGAATGGGTTAAAGGTACTGTCCGTGACGACCCCAATAATTCGGCTATTTTTATTTTTTAAATTCCGTGCAAATACATTGGGGACATAATTTAACTCTTGTGCGATAGCGAGTATTTTTTCTCGCGTCTCTTTTTTTACCAATTCTGGGTGATTAAAAGCTCGAGATACCGTAATATCGGTCACATTCGCGCGTTTGGCGATATCAATGATGGTTGTTGAACTATCTTGTTTAGTCATATTTATGCTAGTCAACCTGTAATGATTATTGTATTTGGTAGGGTATAGCGTGTTCTGTTGATGTCGCTGCTGAATAAGAATTGCGATTAATCCATTATACCTATTTATCATTGAAGATAAATCAGTTTTCTTTCTTATACATCAAACCAATAGCATCTTATGCCTAATATTCTCAATTTGAATCAAGCCAAATATAAAAAATTGTTTTAAAAGTAAAAAAACTGAAAAACCACTAATAAATGAGTAATGGGAATGAGTTTATTATATTAATAAACTGGGGAGCCCATTATTATTTATAAAAACAAAAATTGAATATAATAAATATAATGAAACAAAAATAACCAATAATGAAAATATAGTTTGAACAATATTAACAGGGATGTAGCTAATCAAAAAACGCCCCACAACCAACCCAAAAACGCAGGCTAAAATAAAGGTTGCACTCACCTCTAATGGATATTCAAAACCATTCAATATATTAATTGAAATACTAATGCTGCCAATGAGGAATATCACCATCAGCGAGGTGGAAATAATGCTTTTAAGGTTTAAATTGGTAAATTTTTTCATTGCAGGCACAATAATAAACCCACCGCCTACGCCTAATAGTCCCGTCAGTAATCCAGCAACTAATCCAATTCCTCCTAATATAGATGCCGTTTTGATATTCCAAATAAATTTTCCGGTTTGCTGATTTATTTTGCACGGGGCATCATCATCTTCAATTACTTTTTTAAAAACAATACGATATGCAACCAGCAGCATCACGAGGCTAAATGCTAAAGTCAACCATTGAGGTGAAACAATTTGTGCTAAATAAACGCCATATTTGGCGGTAGGAATGCTAATTAACGCAATCCAAATAGCCGCTTTATAACGAATATTCTGCTGAATGAGCCCCTGAATAACGCCAACCAATGCCGCCAATGTAATTGCCAATAATCCCACTGGTGCGGCAAGTGCGACGCCCCATCCTTGAGATGTCATCAATGCAGGAACCGCTAAAATACCGCCACCAGCACCCGTTAATCCTAATAGGCAGCCAATCACCAAGCCTTCTAATATTAATGTGAACATAGCAGCCTATTTTCTATTTGAGTAATTAGCGGTGAAAGTTGAAATTCCCCTGCCATTAAATCCACAAGACGAGAATCCTGGAAAAGCGCAATAGAAGGTACGGATTTAATTCCATACTGAGGAGCTATCGTCGGGGATTGGGCAATATCTACTATTCCAAAATTTATATGGCCACCAAAATTTATACGTCCACCAAAATGCGGGTCATTATCAGAAAAGTAATCCGTGAGTTGTAAATAGATAGGCTGCATGGTCTTACATGGCTGGCACCATGATGCACAAAAATAGATTAACGCCCATTGCCCGCTCGGCTGCATCGGGTCAGATAACAGCCGGCTAAAATTATCGCTACTAATAAGGGGAACGGCGGGCATGTTTTTTCCTTTTACGCTGAGCATCACATCACCGACTGTATCAGCTCAGTTGGAAAAAATCTCCCCTAGCTGTTACTTACGTTGATCTTCAATGCGGCAGCAATCGCCAACGGAGAAAAGGTTATACTTGCTGCAAATAGTGCACCGAGGATCGCAAAATATCCGCCAAGAGGCATATTAAAACTGTGCGCTTCCATCGTGCCCGTCGCATAAATTAACACCGGAATATATAGCGGTAACACCAGTAAACTGACCAGCACGCCCCCTTTTTTTAATGATACGGTGAGCGCCGCACCAATCGCACCAATAAAGCTCAATACTGGCGTTCCTAGCAGTAACGTGCCCGCTAGCACCAATAATGTGTCGCCATTAATGGATAACATGACCGCCGCTACAGGGGAAAGTAGTACCAGCGGCAGCCCCGTCACTAGCCAGTGGGAAATCACTTTGGCTAAAACTGTGATAAACAGAGGGTGTGGTGCCAGCAATAATTGCTCTAACGAGCCATCCAGATAGTCATCTTTAAATAAACGCTCTAATGATAACAACGATGATAAAATGGCGGCCACCCAGAAAATCCCCACCGAGATCCGTGCCAATAATTGCGGTTCAGGCCCAATACTCAATGGAAAAAGCGTGATGACGATTAAGAAAAACCACAGTGGGTTAACCAATTCGGAGAAACTACGAAAGGCAATTTTGAGCTCTCTTTTTATTAATAGCCAAAACATCACTCGTACCCGCCTGTCAGTTTTAATGTCCCAAAGTGTCCTTTCATCGCTTGGTGCGACGTAAATAAAATCATGCCACCTTGTTCTGCATGTTGATGAAAACGCTCAGTTAACCTATTGACACCCGCCACATCAATGGCCGTGAATGGCTCATCCAAAATCCACAGTGGCGCCTCGCTTAACCATAAGCGAGCAAGGTTGACTCGGCGCTGCTGCCCTGCTGAAAGCTGCCCAACCGGAATATCTTCATACCCCATCAAAGAGACCTCTTCGAGCGCAGACCAGATTTTGTCACCTTCGGGTTCTTGGTGGTGCATTTGGTAATAAAACTTCAGATTTTCATAGGGGGTTAGCAACGACTTTACGGCCGGTTTATGCCCCAAATACAGCAAGTGGCGAGTAAACTCTTCTTTAAGTTTTTCAATAGATTGCTGCTGCCATAAAATCTCACCTTCATCTGGTTTTAATAACCCAGCCATCATGCGTAACAGTGTGGTTTTCCCTGCCCCGTTAGGTCCTTCGACCTGCAAAATTTGATTCGGCAAAACCGAAAAATTCAGCTGCCGGAATAGCGTTCTATTTTGTCGATGGCAGGTAATTTTATCCGCACTTAACATGGGGGTGAGTTCCTTTTAACATCCGTGAGGTCGCTAGCTTTTTGTGATTTTGTTCAGCAGCATATCACTAATGCTGTCATTAGAAATTGTTTCACCGCAAAGCACTTGCATCAAAACTTCCGAGCCAAGGGATGAGAGTGAAAACAGCATATCCGGGTTCAGCAAACGGATTTTATCCATGTTTGACTCTTGGTTAACCAATACCACGGTTTTTGCTTCGCTTTTACTGCCTGATTGCGCTTTTACACCGAGTAAAGCAAAGGTGCTTAACGAGTCGCTATCGGTCATGATCAGCACACATTTCGCCTGTTTCACATTGGCTTCCGCCAATAACGCGGAATCCGTTGGGTCGCCTGTCACGATATTATCTTTTTCGGGATAGTGGCTGCGGTGGCTTTCTTGGCAAATCACCGCCACTGGCAGCTCCCGTTTTTTCAGTGCTTGATAGACATTGACTGCCATCGGGGTACTACCAATCACCACATAATGACTTTTCATATATGAAAACCTCTTGCGAACAATCTCTTTGGTACCTTTGGCTAATACACCCACCACATACACCACGGAGGTAGTAAAAATGGTGATCCCTAAAATAATTACAGTCACCGTAAAGACTCTGGCATCCAAGGTGACAGGCACAATATCGCCAAATCCTACGGTCGTCATACACACCAGCGCAAAATAAAATGCCGTGGTGCCATCTTTCACAACGGGCATGAATTCATCGCCGATATACAGCGTACCGAAAATGGAATAGAGCAATAATGAAATAATACAAGTGAGCGCCACAAACCCTGCGCTACTGATACTGTGTCGAGGGTACAGTTTCCAAAAGAGCGTTAATGCGACAAACAAGCCAAAGGAGAAATAACCTTGTCGTACATGTTCCGTTGCCACTTTTAAGTCAACAAAGGCAATGATTGCCAATAATAAGAGCGCGAAAACCCATGCGATGCGCGCGCCATTGATCATAAATAGCGAAAGAAAGATCAGCGAGATACCCAGTAAGAAGCGGGGAATATCCAGCAATTTCATAAACCCTAAGGATTTTAACCACTCGGTAAATCCACTTTGACGCCAATCGATATAGTCCGTGTAAGCACTTAAGATGGGCTTCAAGATGAGTCCGCCATCAACGATAATTAAAATGGAGAGCAGAATTCTCACGGCTAAAGCGGATTTCAAAAAAGCCACAAAGGCGTTATCTAGCATCGTTTATGCCTCGCATTACGCATCCCCTATCAATTAAATGCCATCAGTATTTCTAGCTAATAGATTAACAAAGAATAATATCAATTCCATTGCTTATGCAATAAATGAAAAGCGTGAAGGAAAGCCTCATTTCTGAATGAGTTAATCATTAAATGAGCGCCAAAAATAAAAATTTATAAATGATTTAAAAATCATTGATAAACAGTGTAATAAATTAGTCCTTATCTGCATCTACAATAAACAATAAAACAGTAAACACATTCTTAATATAATTTGAACTTACTCGATAACTATCTATCTAAAAAACGATTTTTCGACTATGTTTTGATTGTTACTTAACGAAACTAATAATTAAGAGCTAAAAATTTATGGTTAATTCGATAAAAGCAGGAAAGTTTAGCTGGATGTCCTTGTTCTGGCTGTTAATATTTTTCTGGTATTTCTCATCTTTACTGCAGCTGTATGTGGTTGTTACGGGACAAAGTAACACCATCGGGTTAAGAGACTCTTTACTCTATAGCTCACTTTGGCTAGTTCCCGCGCTATTTTTCCCTCGAAAAATCAAACTTGTGGCAGGCTTAATCGGGATTGTGTTATGGCTATCCTCGGTTGTCGCTCTCGCTTATTTCGTGGTGTATGGGCATCAATTATCCCAAAGCGTGATGTTTGTGATGTTCGAAACCAACACCAACGAAGCGGGTGAATTCTTACGCCAATATCTGAGCTTTAAAGTGATTGCGGTGATTTTGGCTTATACCCTTGGCGCTATTTTCCTATGGACACGTTTAAAACCTGTCACGTTGCCAGTACCTGGACGTGTGATTGTGTCCGCACTCGTTCTGATCGTGCTATTTGGTGTGCCTTACTACAATAAAGCCATCAAACAGCAGCGCCCTTTCGAAAACGTGGTTTCCTACGTTAACAGTAAATTAGCGTATGCCGCACCATGGCAGTTTGTAAGTGGTTACTTCCTGTATAAGAACCAACTGGCAAACATGGAAGAATTAATCCGCGACAACAGCAAAATTCCACCATTAGAAAATTTTGTTGATGCCAATGGCAACACCCCAAGAACGTTTGTGTTGGTGATTGGTGAATCCACCAGCCGCGACAGAATGAGCTTGTATGGTTATTCTCGTCAAACAACGCCAGAGCTTGATCAACTGGAAAAACAGTATCCAAACAATTTGGCGGTCTTTAACGATGTGGTTACGCCACGCCCTTATACCATCGAAGCGTTACAACAAATTTTAACCTTTGCTTCAGAAACTGAGCCTGATCTGTTTAATTCCCGCCCATCTATCATGAATATGATGAAACAAGCTGGCTTTAAAACGTTCTGGATCACCAATCAGCAAACCATGACTGAGCGAAATACGCTGTTAACGGCGTTCTCTCGTCAAACTGATAAGCAATATTATTTGAACAACGATATGGCGCAAAGCTCCCGTATTTATGATGACGTGGTGCTCGACCCATTCAAAGAAGCCTTAGCCGATCCTGCTGAGAAGAAATTTATTGTGGTGCACCTACTTGGTACCCATATGCGCTATGAGTTCCGTTATCCTGAAGATAAAGCCATCTTCACCGATAGCAATAGCCCAGTGCCGACCAACTTAAAAGGCGACCAAATTAAAGATTACAATGCCTATGATAATGCTCAGCATTACAATGACTATGTGGTCTCTTCACTGATCAAAGATTTCGACTCTTCAAAAGAAAATGGCTTCTTAGTCTTCTTCTCCGATCATGGTGAAGATGTTTACGACACGCCACCACATGAAATGTTAGGTCGTAGCGAAGGCAAGCCAAGCAAAGTGATGTACAACGTACCATTCTTAGTCTGGCAGTCGCCAGAATGGTTACAGACTCATCAATTTGACTTGAAAGATAAAACCGCTCGCCCATACAGCAATATGGATTTTATCTATACATGGTCTGATTTGGCAGGTCTGAAGTACACCGGATTTGAGCCACAAAAAAGTCTGATTAACACTGAGTACCAACCACAACCTCGTTGGATTGGTGACCCAGAAAATAAAGCATCCATGATGCTGTATGATGACTTAAAGAAATAAACCTCAATCAGCGCAAGTGGGTGTTTACTCACTTGCGCTCTCTCCTTCCCACACAAGCTCCTTCCCACACATCTTTACAGACGCTACATGGATCTTTTTCCATTTCATGTGCTACATTTTGATTTGTCTATGTCGGTATTTTAGCCCCAAATGAATTTACCGTTTAATTAGTATTTTTCTAACATGACCTGTTAAGGAATTAATAATGAAACATAAAATCATTTCTTCTCTTGTTGTTGCAGGCGTTTTAACTCTCGTCGCTGGCTGTGATGATTCATCAAAAAAAGACAGCGCGGTTCAACAAGTCGAAGAAAAAGCCACTCAGTTAAAAGACGCGACTGAGCAAAAAGCCACGGAGTTATCTGATAGCGCAAAAGCCACTGCGCAAGATGTGAAAAACGATGTTTCTGACAAAACATCTGAACTCTCAGACAAAGCCAAAGCGTTAGCGGACCAAGGTGAGAAAAAAGCGGATGAGCTGAAACAAGATGCATCTGACTCCGCCGATAAACTCAAAGAACAGTATGACAAAGCGTCCAGTGAGTTTTCAGAAAAAGCACAAGACATGAAAACGGATGCCATTAACAAGGCTGACGAACTTGCCACTGACGCTAAAGACAAAACTGAGGCGTTAAAATCAGAGAATGATGCGAAGAAATAAATCATCGCATTTTCCCCTTTTTTCATTCTAAAGCAGGCAGATCTTGTCTGCTTTTTTTATGCGCACTGAAATTAATTCATTTTGCTATTTAGCCCGCTTTAAGGCTATTTTTAGCAACATAATTATCTCTTTTGCTCATTTGGTTACACTCCCCTAAATAACACCAAAATACAGTAAGATAAATAAACAATGAATTGATAAATAACATGAAATTTACACCCTTTATTTATTTTCATTTTCCCACTTAGGTTGATCATTGATGGCTACCATGGCAGTATACCCTTTCGTTTTTTGTTCATAACAGGGTTCAAAGGGGGTCACCACTTACCAATTTTTGTTGATAATTCAGCCGTAAATCACCGTTATCAACGCCCACAATTTAGCCATTTTATTGTTCTTTCTATTTCGTTTCCTACAGGGAAACCCTTTCGCAATAACCTATTGTTTCATTCAGAAGGACAGCTCGCCGCATGCCCCCTTAATATTGGTATGCAAAAAATAAAATAAAAATTAAAGAAGGTCGTTATGAGTCAAAACGTGACTGAAAACAAAAAAGTACGCACCAAAATCAGCCCTCCTGTGTTTTACAGTTCGGCTATCATTATTCTGCTTATCGTCGGTTTTGCCGCCTTAATGCCTGAAATGGCAGAATCTCATCTAAGTCATCTTCAAAAGAACCTATTTAACAACGCCAGTTGGTTCTACATTCTCGCTGTAGCCATCATTTTGTTGAGTGTGACTTATCTGGGACTCTCGCGTTATGGACAGATAAAATTAGGTCCTGATCACGCACAACCCAACTTCAGCTATGTCTCTTGGTTTGCTATGTTGTTCTCAGCGGGTATGGGTATCGGCTTGATGTTCTTCGGCGTTGCCGAGCCTGTCATGCACTATCTCAACCCACCAGTGGGGGATCCGCAAACCGTAGAAGCCGCCAAAGAAGCCATGCGCCTGACGTTCTTCCATTGGGGATTACACGCTTGGGCTATCTACGCCATTGTCGCTTTAATTCTGGCCTTTTTCAGCTATCGCCACGGTTTACCACTCACTCTGCGTTCCGCCCTATACCCCATTATTGGTGACCGAATTTATGGTCCTTTAGGTCATGCAGTGGATGTGTTTGCGGTGGTTGGTACCGTGTTTGGTGTCGCAACCTCTCTTGGCTTTGGGGTGCTGCAAGTTAATGCCGGAATGAACCATCTGTTCGGTTTACCGGTGAATGAGACCGTGCAAGTCGGTTTGATTATCACCTTCACGGCTCTTGCGACCTTATCCGTCGTCTCTGGGTTAGATAAAGGGATCCGCATTCTATCTGAGCTGAACCTCGGTCTCGCCTTCCTGCTCTTACTGTTGATAGTGATCTTAGGCCCGACGGTCTTACTGTTAAAATCCTTTGTGGAAAACACGGGGGGATATCTCTCTGAAATTGTCAGCAAAACGTTTAATCTGTATGCCTACGAACCGAAGTCCAGTGATTGGTTAGGGGGCTGGACGCTGCTGTATTGGGGTTGGTGGTTATCATGGTCGCCGTTTGTTGGGATGTTTATCGCCCGAATTTCTCGCGGTCGTACCATTCGTGAGTTTGTCACTGGCGTGCTGTTTGTTCCTGCGGGCTTTACCCTGATGTGGATGACGTTCTTTGGTAATACCGCCATTGATTTAATCAAAAACCAAGGAGCAACCCGACTGGCGGAAACCGTGCAGTCTGATGTCTCTCTCGCGCTATTCGAATTTTTGACCTACTTCCCGTTTTCTACGGTGTTATCGTTCTTCGCCATGCTGATGGTGGTAGTGTTCTTTGTCACCTCTGCGGACTCTGGTGCCATGGTGGTCGATACCCTCGCCTCTGGCGGTGATTCAAATACCCCAGTTTGGCAACGTATTTTCTGGGCTGGCTTAATGGGCGTGGTAGCGATCACCATGCTGTTGGCGGGGGGCTTACAAGCTCTGCAAACCTTAACCATCGCTAGCGCCTTGCCATTCGCCGCGGTTCTGCTTGTCTCCATTTATGGGTTATTCAAAGCGTTACGCGTGGATGCCTATAAACGTGATAGCCAGCAATTAGCTACCATCGCCCCAACTGCGAGCCGTAACCCGATTCCGTGGCAGCGCCGCTTACGTAATATTGTCTATTTCCCGAAACGTGCCCATGTAAAACGCTTTATGGAAGAGTCAGTGAAGCCATCCATGGAGATGGTTTCTGAGGAGCTCGCCAAGCAAGGGACGGTTTGCCATATCCATACCGATAAAGACGATAGGATCGGATTTGAGGTGGATTTAGGCGAAGATATGAACTTTTTATACGAAGTTCGCCTACGTTACTATATTCAGCCGGCCTTTGCCCTTGCTGGTATGGGAACAGAAAATGATGAAGAGCGCAGTGAAGAGCAAAAATACTATCGCGCGGAAATTCACTTAAAAGAAGGTGGGCAGGATTATGATGTGATGGGCTGGGCGAAAGAGCAGATCATTCATGACATCCTCGACCAGTATGAAAAGCATATTCACTTCTTGCACTTGCTCGGCAAGTAACCGCTAAAAATATGCCCCAATTGCATACTCTAAATAATTTGAATTGCAGCTAGGCAGTAAGTGAAGCTATCTCGGGGAGCATACACAAGTATGTGACCCAAGTAGCTGAGCGCAACCAACAACGCTGCGGTTCAAAGTATGACAAAAGCTATACTCTAAATAATTTGAATTGCAGCTAGGCGGTAAGTGAAGCTATCTCGGGGAGCATACACAAGTATGTGACCCGAGTAGCTGAGCGCAACCAACAACGCTGCGGTTCAAAGTATGACGAGTATTTATGCGATTTTACTTCTATCCATAATACTACTGTAATCTGGGCTTTCCAGCGCAATCAACTCTTCCAATAACGCCGTCAATTGCTGCATCTTCTCTTGGGAGAAAGCCTGTTCAATCTTTTGATAACCCTCTTCAACTTCCTGACGCGCCTTGTCATACAACTCTTGCCCTGTTGGGGTCAGTGAGACATACAGTTTACGTTGGTCATTCAATGGCTTTAAACGGAAAATAAGCCCTTCGCGTTCCATACGGGTCAAAATCCCCGTTAAGCTAGGACGCAAAATACAGGTTTGCACTGATAATTCATGAAAATCAATAGAGCGATTATCCGCTAGCACGCGGATGATACGCCATTGCTGTTCGGTCAAATTATAGGACTTTAATATTGGTCGAAAGAAGCCCATTGCGGTCTCTCGCGCCTGTAATAATGCAATTGTCAATGATTCATGCATAAGCTTAAAACTCACCACGCTATTTAAAGTTATGAAACACCCACGACAGAGGGTTAGTCAGCCTCCGTGCTGGTTACCATTTTTAACGCTGCCATTTTTAATGCGGCTGTTTTTTAACACTACAGTTTTTAACGCCGCTTTAGGGTTAGCAATAAATCATAGGGTAACTGCAACACACTCAATTATCTTAAATGCAAGAGTAGCATGCAGCACTAACAATCACAAAGAAAAACACCAAAATATTAATGAGTAAATAAATTTTATCAAAAATTCAAAGTTAATATATTGTAAAATTTTAAAAGTTAAAAAAATAATAAATTCATTATATACAGTCAGTTACACATTCCCCCCTTTATTATGTTAATAAGATCACAATTAAAATTAACATTTCCATAAAGCTATTGCTTATTACAAAATAATACTTTATTAATATATTAATAATTACTCAGAATCGATCTCTTTAATAAGGAGTTGTCAATGAAAGGCACTGTTTTTGCCGTTGCCCTCAACCATCAAAGCCAGCTTGATCATTGGCTCGAGGCGTTCCAGCAAGCCCCTTATAAAACCCCACCGAAAACACCTGTGTGGTTTATTAAGCCGCGTAATACACGCATTAATTCCGGGGATAACATCCTGCATCCTGCTGGCGAAGAAGTGCAAAGTGGCGCAACGCTGGCGTTAGTGATTGGTAAAGATGCACGCAAAGTTAGCGCTCAGAATGCGCTGGAATTTATTGCTGGTTTTGCGCTGGCGAATGAAGTTAGCCTGCCAGAAGACACCTTCTACCGCCCTGCGATTAAAGCAAAATGCCGTGATACTTTCTGCCCAATCGGCGAGTTAGTGAAAACGTCATTATCTTCACCAGTTGAGATCGTGACACTGATTAACGGCCAAGAAGCGGACAGATGGTCAACCAAGGATCTCGTTCGTAGCGCAAGCGAATTAGTGGCTGCACTGAGCGACTTTGCAACCCTAAAACAAGGGGACGTGATTTTACTGGGTACTCCTCATAAACGCGTCACCATCAAACCGGGTGATCACGTTGAGATCCAAGCAGCTGGCTTCCCAAGCCTCAAGAACAGCGTTGTTGCGGCAGGAGGACAATAATCATGAAACACGCAAAAATTCGTTATCAAGGCACTGAATATTCCGTCACTGTCGGTGACGACGAAGCCATCAAGCTGCCAAACGGCAACGTAATTGCTGGCGATAGCGCTGATGTTGAATGGCTACCACCTGCACAAGGTACTTTATTCGCGTTAGGTCTGAACTATGCCGACCACGCCACTGAATTAGAATTTAAGCCACCTGAAGAGCCACTGATTTTTATCAAAGCAGAAAACAGCTTAACAGGTCACCGCCAAGTCTCCGTTCGCCCAGACAATGTTGAATACATGCACTATGAGTCTGAGCTGGTCGTGATTATTGGCAAAGCGGCGCACAAAGTTTCTCAAGAAGATGCCATGGATTACGTCGCAGGCTACACCGTATGTAACGACTACGCGATCCGTGACTATTTAGAGAATTACTACCGTCCAAACCTGCGCGTAAAAAGCCGCGATACGTTGACGCCAATCGGCCCATGGATGGTAGACAAGTCAGATATTAAAGATCCACACAACCTCGCACTGTACACCTACGTTAATGGTGAATTGCGTCAAAAAGGCACCACCGCGGATCTGATTTTTAATATCCCATTTTTAATTGCCTACCTGAGTGACTTTATGACACTGCAACCGGGCGACATGATCGCAACGGGCACGCCAAAAGGGCTGTCCGATGTGGTTCCGGGTGATGAAGTGATCGTTGAAGTTGAAGGTGTGGGCAGGCTGATCAATACCATTATCAGCGAAAAAGAGTATGAGGAGCGAGTGTGATGACTAAGATTAACCATTGGATCAACGGTAAAAACGTTGAAAGCAAAGAGTATTTCGAAACCACTAACCCAGCAACGGGTGAAGTATTAGCGGAAGTGGCATCCGGCGGCCAAGACGAGATCAACCAAGCGGTTGCTGCTGCAAAAGAAGCCTTCCCTAAGTGGGCAAACACGCCAATGAAAGAGCGCGCACGCTTAATGCGCCGCTTAGGTGAGCTGATCGACGAAAACGTTCCTCAAATTGCTGAGATGGAAACTAACGATACCGGTTTACCTATCCATCAAACTAAAAACGTGTTGATCCCTCGCGCGTCACATAACTTTGAATTCTTTGCTGAAATTTGCCAGCAAATGAACGGTCGCACCTATCCGGTTGACGACAAAATGATGAACTACACCCTGATCCAGCCAGTGGGTGTGTGCGGGTTAATTTCTCCGTGGAACGTGCCATTTATGACCGCGACATGGAAAACTGCACCATGTTTAGCGCTAGGTAACACCGCGGTTCTGAAAATGTCTGAATTATCTCCACTATCTGCAAACCGTTTAGGTGAATTAGCCCTTGAAGCGGGTATCCCTGCGGGCGTACTGAACGTGGTGCAAGGTTACGGTGCTACAGCAGGTGATGCACTGGTGAAACACCATGACGTTCGCGCTGTCTCCTTCACAGGGGGCACCGCAACGGGTCGCGCCATTATGCAAAACGCGGGTCTGAAAAAATACTCAATGGAATTAGGCGGCAAATCTCCGGTTCTGATTTTTGAAGATGCCGACATTGAACGTGCAATGGATGCCGCGCTGTTCACCATTTTCTCTATCAATGGCGAGCGTTGTACTGCGGGTTCACGTATTTTCATCCAAGAAAGCATTTACCCAGAATTCGTAAAACGCTTTGCTGAGCGTGCAAATCGCCTGATCGTCGGCGACCCAACGGATCCGAAAACCCAAGTGGGCGCACTGATCAGTCAACAGCACTGGAACAAAGTGTCTGGTTATATCCGTATTGGTATGGAAGAAGGTGCAACCTTGTTAGCGGGTGGCCCAGACAAACCAACGGATCTGCCGGCTCATCTGAAAAATGGTCATTTCCTGCGTCCAACGGTTCTGGCGGATGTGGACAACCGGATGCGTGTGGCCCAAGAAGAGATCTTCGGACCCGTCGCTTGTTTGATCCCATTCAAGGCCGAAGAAGATGGTCTGCGTATGGCGAACGATGTGGAGTACGGTCTGGCTTCTTATATTTGGACTCAAGATGTCAGCAAGATCCTGCGTCTTTCTCGCAATATCGAAGCCGGTATGGTGTTTGTTAACACCCAAAACGTCCGTGATTTACGCCAACCATTCGGCGGCGTAAAAGCCTCCGGCGTCGGCCGTGAAGGCGGCGAGTATAGCTTCGAAGTCTTCGCCGAAATGAAGAACGTTTGTATCTCCTACGGCGACCACAACATCCCACGCTGGGGTGTGTAAGTTTACAACGCTCTGTGCTGGAAACCTTATATTCCAGCACTTTCCGCTGAATTCTATTGATACTCAGCATCGTTAAAACTGATAAACCAAGTCACTTCAGGTCGTTAGAAGAGCTACAACTTAGGTAAACTCGATGTCTTACCCTAAATAATTCGAGTTGTAGCTAGGCGACAAACAAGCTAATCCCTAGGAGCATACATAAGTATGTGACTAGGGTTAGCGCGAGCAGTCAACAACGCTACAGCTTGAAGAATGACGGGTAAGGATATAAATATGGGTAAGTTGGCATTAACGGCGAAGATTACACACGTCCCATCAATGTACCTATCTGAACTGCCGGGCAAAAACCACGGTTGTCGCCAAGCCGCCATTGATGGGCACAAAGAAATCAGTCGTCGCTGCCGTGAACTCGGCGTCGACACCATTATCGTTTTTGACACTCACTGGCTGGTCAACAGCGCTTATCACATTAACTGTGCCGATCACTTCAAAGGCATCTATACCAGTAATGAACTGCCGCATTTTATTCGCGATATGGAATATGAGTATGACGGCAACTCCGTATTGGGTCAGATGATCGGTGAAGAAGCTCGCAAGCTAGGCGTTCGCGCTCAAGCTCATGAAATTCCAAGCCTAACTCTGGAGTACGCAACGCTGGTTCCAATGCGTTATATGAACAGCGATCGCCACTTTAAAGTGATCTCCATTTCAGCATTCTGTACCTCACACAGCTTTGAAACTAGCCGTAAATTAGGTGAAGCCGTACTGACTGCGATTGAAAAATATGACGGTACCGTGGCGGTATTAGCGAGTGGATCCCTGTCTCACCGCTTTATTGATGACCATCGTGCGGAAGACGGCATGAACAGCTATACCCGCGAATTCGATGAGCAAATGGACAAACGCGTCGTCAAACTGTGGCGTGAAGGTCGTTTCGCTGAGTTCTGCAAAATGCTGCCAGAGTACGCGGATTACTGCTATGGCGAAGGTCATATGCATGACACCGTGATGTTATTGGGTCTGCTCGGCTGGGATAAATATGATGAGAAAGTCGAAGTGTTAACTGACCTGTTCGCCAGCTCCGGAACTGGGCAAATCAACGCGATTTTCCCACTGCCAAAGTTTATTACTGATAAACAAGCTGCCAACGCATAAGGAACGGATATGCCTCATTTTTATGCTGAATGCACCGACAACATTCGTGAAGAAGCCGCCCTACCCGAGCTGTTCGCTAAAGTAAACAGCGCGTTAGCTGGCACAGGAATTTTCCCGTTAGGGGGCATTCGTAGCCGCGCAATCTGGCTGGATACTTGGCAAATGGCGGATGGCAAACACGATTACGCGTTTGTGCATATGACTTTAAAAATTGGTGCGGGTCGCTCCCTTGAAGATCGCCAAAAAACCGGGGAAATGCTGTTTGATCTGATCAAAACCCATTTTGCCGATTTAATGGCAAAGCGTTACTTGGCGCTCTCTTTCACCATGGAAGAGCTCGATCCTGTTCTGAACTACAAACAGAACAATGTGCATGCCTTGTTTAAGTCATAGAAAGTTTAAGCCATAAAAAATTTAAGTTGTCATTGATGGATATCGATAGGGGGCAATATGCCAATTTCATTTACCAATAGACCGATACCGCGCTGGTTGATCCCGTTACTGGGCTCACTGGTGGCGTTCGGTCCCCTATCGATTGACATGTACTTGCCAGCCTTACCACAAATGGCACAAGCACTGAATGCCACCCAAGGACAGATGCAGTACACCCTCGGGGCATTCTTTGCAGGTTTCTGCGTCGGCATGTTGTTTTATGGTCCCCTGAGCGATCTGCTAGGACGCCGTAAAATGTTGCTAAGTGGGCTGGTCATTTTTACTCTCGCCAGCCTGCTATGCGCCCAAGCCACCAGCTCGGAAGCCTTAATTACCTTTAGAGCATTGCAAGCATTTGGAAGTGGTGCCGCGATAGTGATGGCGCGCGCCATTGCCCGTGATGTGTATCCTTCTAGCGAGCTGCCTAAAGTGCTGTCACTGATGACATTAGTCACCATGATAGCCCCATTATTAGCGCCATTAGTGGGCGGATTTTTACTAATTCATTTTGAATGGCAAGTAATTTTCTATGTACTCGCGGCCGTGGGGTTGTGCTCTGTTTCAGCAATTTTCTTACTGCTACCTGAAACCTTGCCTCATCAGCGTGAATCCCGCAATTTAGTCGGTGTCGCCTTTCATAATTATCGGTTGGTGCTCACAGACCGAGAAGCACTGAGTATCATTGGCACTATGGCATTCTCTTTTGCTGGTATGTTCGCCTTTATCAGTGGTTCACCGTTTGTGTATATCAATTATTTTGGTGTTTCTGAACAGTATTATGGGCTGCTGTTTGGCTGCAATATTTTGGGCATGATTGCGATGTTGCTGCTTAACGTCCGATTGCTCAAGGTGTATAGCCTGCCACGAATTTTGGGCATGCAAAGCGGTATCCAATTGATTTTTGGTGTCCTGTTGTTAATTTTCTATCAACAAAGCCTACCAATTATTGTTATCCTAGTGGTTCTGTTCCTATCGATGGTTAATGCTATCGGCACCAACAGTTTGTCACTGTTACTGCAACACCGCGGGAAAATCGCAGGCAGCGCCAGTGCGCTCGCCATCTCAATTCAGTTTGCCTTGGCAGCCCTTGCCAGTGTTGCAGTGTCCATACTACAAGATGAATCCCCATTTGCTATGGCACTCGTAATGGCGATTTGTGCCGGACTGAGTTTTTCAAGCCAACGCTTGTCCGCTAAAAATGTCCACGCACACGTTCATTCAGTGTCTTCGGAGAACAACGAAAAATGAGCTTAAACACCAATTCTAAATTATTCCGCCAACAGGCTTACATTAATGGTCAATGGGTGAATGCCCAAGACAGTAGCCAGTTTGATGTGACTAACCCAGCAAATGGAGAAGTGATTGCTCGCGTCAGTAATGTGGGTGCCACAGAAACTCAACAAGCCATTGAAGCCGCAGAAAAAGCATTGCCTGCATGGCGTGCAAAAAGCGCTAAAGAACGCAGCCAAATTCTGAACAAATGGTTCCGTTTAATGATGGAAAACCAAAAAGAACTCGCGCAGATCCTGAGTACTGAGCAAGGTAAATCCCTCAATGAATCCATGGGTGAAATTGCCTACGGTGCCAGCTTTATCGAGTGGTTTGCTGAAGAAGGTAAGCGCACTTACGGCGAGACAATTCCTTCCCCACTGCCAGGTCGCCGCTTAGTGACCATCAAGCAGCCTGTTGGCGTGGTAGCCGCTATCACTCCTTGGAATTTCCCTAATGCGATGATCACCCGTAAAGTCGGCCCAGCCCTCGCGGCGGGTTGTACCATGGTATTAAAACCTGCGGCTGAAACCCCATTATCTGCACTGGCATTAGCGGCATTAGGTGAAGAAGCCGGTATTCCAGCAGGTGTATTCAACATTGTTCCGGGTACCGATGCCAAAGCGATTGGTGCAGTCATGACTTCAAGCCCGATTGTTCGCAAACTAACCTTCACCGGTTCTACCCGTGTGGGTAAATTACTGATGGAACAGTGCGCAGATACCGTGAAAAAAATGTCGCTGGAATTAGGCGGTAACGCACCATTTATCGTATTTGACGATGCCGATTTAGATGCTGCGGTTCAAGGGGCATTAGCGGCTAAATTCCGTAATAGCGGACAAACTTGCGTGTGTGCAAACCGTATTTTAGTCCAAGAAGGTGTTTACGATGAGTTCGCAGCTCGCCTCGCGAAAGCCGTGAGCGCATTAAAAATTGGTCCAGCGACCCAAGCCGATTCAGAGCAAGGCCCGCTTATCAACCAAGCTGCCGTGGATAAAGTGTCTGAGCACATCGCGGATGCCGTTTCGAAAGGCGCTTCTATCGCTGCGGGCGGTAAATCATCCAGCCTTGGTGGTCTGTTCTTCGAACCTACCGTATTGGTCAATGTGACTGAATCCATGAAAGTAGCGAAAGAAGAGACATTTGGCCCATTAGCACCATTATTTAAATTCCGTGATGAACAAGAAGCTATCGACCTCGCCAACGATACTGAGTTTGGTCTGGCATCTTATTTTTATTCACGTGATATCGGACGTATCTACCGTGTGGCTGAAGCCTTAGAAAGCGGCATGGTGGGTATTAACGAAGGCATTATTTCAAATGAAGTGGCTCCGTTTGGTGGTATTAAGCAGTCAGGACTTGGTCGTGAAGGCTCACGTTACGGAATCGAAGATTATCTGGAAGTGAAATATCTCTGTTTCGGTGGGTTATCCCACTAACTATAGCCGATTTAGCCATACTCTCCCCCTTCGCGTTAATGCAATAACGCAATGGCGCGAAGGGCAAAGAGTTATCAGGAGCATTTTAAGCATGTTGCAACAAGATACTATTTCAACAATCGCTCAACGCCTAAACCAAGCGGAAAAAAGCCGCCAGCAAATCCGTCAAATTTCTTTGGATCATCCCGAGATGACCATTGAAGATGCCTATGCCATTCAAAAAGAATGGGTCGGCTTAAAGCTGGCGGAAGGGCGTGTATTAAAAGGGCATAAAATCGGTCTGACATCCAAAGCGATGCAAGCCAGTTCCCAGATTGATGAGCCGGATTATGGCGCACTGCTCGATGACATGTTCTTTGATGATGGCTGTGATATTCCAACCGATCGCTTTATCGTTCCGCGTATTGAAGTTGAACTGGCATTCGTGTTAGCAAAACCGCTGCGCGGCCCTAACTGCACCTTATTTGATGTGTATAACGCGACGGACTATGTGATCCCCGCTTTAGAGCTGATCGATGCCCGTTGCCACAATATCGATCCTGACACTAACCGTCCACGTAAAGTGTTCGACACCATTTCAGATAACGCGGCAAACGGCGCAGTGATCTTAGGCGGACGTCCGATTAAACCGCGCGATTTAGACCTGCGTTGGATCAGCGCCCTGCTTTATCGTAACGGTGTGATTGAAGAATCTGGCGTTGCGGCTGCGGTGCTAAACCACCCAGCTAATGGTGTGGCATGGTTAGCCAATAAATTAGCCCCACACAATGTAGAGCTACAGCCGGGACAAATTATCCTTGGCGGTTCATTCACTCGCCCTGTTCCTGCTCGTAAAGGGGATGTTTTCCACGTTGATTACGGCGTGATGGGCTCAATTAGCTGCCGCTTTGCATAAGGAGTTCACTGTGGATCTGTTAGAAAATAAATTCAAAAAAGCCCTAAAAACAGGCAAACCACAAATTGGTTTATGGCTAGGATTGTGCAGCCCATACAGCGCTGAGCTGGTTGCTGGCGCTGGATTTGATTGGCTGTTGATCGATGGTGAACATGCACCAAACAATGTGCAAACCACCTTAGCGCAATTACAAGCTATCGCTCCGTATCCATCGCAACCAGTGGTTCGCCCGGCATGGAATGAGCCGGTGATTATCAAGCAATTGCTGGATATCGGCGCACAAACACTTTTACTGCCAATGGTGCAAAATGCGGAACAAGCAGAGCAAGCGGTACGCTCAACTCGTTATCCACCAGCGGGAATTCGTGGGGTGGGCAGTGCCTTAGCGCGCGCCTCTCGCTGGAATCGTATTCCTGATTATTTAAAACGCGCTAATGATGAAATGTGCGTGATTGTCCAAGTGGAAACCCGCGAAGCTATCAAAAACCTACCTGAGATCCTCAAAGTTGAAGGGGTTGATGGTGTCTTTATCGGCCCTGCAGATCTGAGTGCGGATATGGGCTTTTCTGGCAATCCAAACCACCCTGAAGTGAAAGCGGTGATTGAAGATGCCATTAAGCAAATTCGTGCGGCAGGTTTAGCGCCGGGAATTTTGATGGCGGCACCAGATATCGCTGAACACTATATTAAGTTAGGCGCCCTGTTTGTCGCCGTGGGTGTGGATACCACATTATTAGCGCGCACCGCTGAAGCCCTTGCCGCGAAATTCGGTAAAACGGTTTCCGATATGGATAACAGCGCATCTAGCGTGTACTAAAACAATCAGAACTCCTCTAGGTCGTTCAATTTTACCCTACGCTCATGGGCGACCTAGATAGTAAGCAATAAAATCGCAACCACAACAAGGCAGCCCAAATGACTGCCTAGTAGACCCTTGTACCTATAATAAATTGTAATTAGAGGGCATTATAATGAGTCATTCACAGAATGTTGCTAGTAACAATCCTGCAGAGCAACATAAGAACCTTACTGAACCGCAACAGCGGGTGATTAATAAGCTTTTTAAACGACTGATCGTATTTCTGTTCGTTCTATTTGTTTTCTCGTTCTTAGACCGGATTAATATCGGCTTTGCGGGACTGACAATGGGGAAAGACATCGGTCTGACGTCTACCATGTTTGGTCTAGCGGCCACCCTGTTTTATGCGACTTACGTTATTTTTGGTATTCCAAGTAACATCATGCTCGGCATTGTCGGCGCTCGTCGCTGGATTGCCACTATCATGGTGTTATGGGGTATCGCCTCTACCGCAACAATGTTCGCCACCGGGCCAACCAGTTTATATATTCTGCGTATGCTGGTGGGTATTGCTGAAGCCGGTTTCTTACCAGGGATTTTAGTTTACTTAACTTACTGGTTCCCCGCTTATTTCCGTGCTCGTGCTAACGCTCTATTTATGATTGCAATGCCTGTCACCATGGCATTTGGCTCGCTAGCTTCTGGTTATATTCTGGGACTGGATGGCGTTTTAGATCTGAAAGGCTGGCAGTGGTTATTTTTACTGGAAGGTTTCCCATCTGTTCTGCTGGGTATTTTAGTGTGGTTTTATCTGGATGATTCTCCGAAGAAAGCGAAATGGCTAACTCAGGAAGATAAAGACACCCTGCAAGAGATGATGGATAAAGATCAATTAGAATTAGTACAGCCACACGGTTCCAAAAGCCAGACTGCACTACAAAATACCAGTCTGTGGAAAGAGATTTTCACCCCTGTGATCTTAATGTATACCGTTGCCTATTTCTGTCTAACTAACACACTGAGCGCCATTAATATTTGGACGCCACAAATTATGCAGAGTTTTAATCAGGGCAGCAGTAATGCCATGATTGGGCTATTAACGGCGATCCCTCAGTTTTGTACGATTTTAGGGATGATTTATTGGAGTCGCCGTTCAGATCGCTTGCAAGAGCGTAAGATGCACACTGCGTTGCCGTATTTGTTTGCGGCGGCAGGTTGGATCATTGCAGCAATGACCCATCAACCGATGATCCAATTATTGGGGATCATTATGGCGTCCACCGGTTCGTTTACTGCGATGGCGGTTTTCTGGACCACGCCAGATCAGTCGATCAGTTTACGCGCTCGCGCAATCGGTATTGCCGTAATCAACGCAACAGGTAATATAGGCTCCGCGGTTAGCCCACTGTTAATCGGTTGGCTGAAAGATCAAACGGGTAGCTTCAATTCCGGTCTCTATTTTGTAGCCGGTTTGCTGGTCGTCGGTGCCATTCTGGTCATCGCCATCCCAATGAAAAACTCAAGACCAAGAGCTACACCGTAAACTGTCAAACTGTCAAACTGTCAAACTGTAAAACAGTCGAATTAAAGAAATGAGTGCTGCACTCCAATAACCTTGAGCATTGCTCAAAATAATTCGAGTTGCAGCTAGGCGGCAAGCAAGCTAATTCCTAGGAGCATACACAAGTATGTGACTAGGATTAGCTTGTGTAGCCAACAACGCTGCAGCTTGAAGAATGAAGAGCAATTATGACGGGCATTACAAACATAGATATTGGGAAGGACTACGATGACGTCCTGGGCAACGACGACGTCCACTACCAAACCTTCGGCAAACTCGCCGCCTTCTTCGGCCGCGACATGCCTGCTCATCGTCACGATGGCTATTTTCAATTACACTATTTAGTCACTGGGCATATTACGCTTCAGCTGGATGAGTCCCGTTATTCTGTGCAGGCACCACTATTTATTTTAACACCCCCTTCTGTCGCCCATGCGTTTTTTACCCAAGAAGATACTGACGGGCATGTACTAACCGTACGGCAAGATTTAATTTCGCCACTATTGGAATCACTTTATTCTGCCAACCTGGACAGAGTCGATATTCCGGCGATTTGTTTATCTGTCGCGGATAAACCCCAAGATATTGAAACTTTTAATCATTATTGGGATTTAATGGCGCGGGAATCTGCCAATAACTATATTGGTCGAGACCAAGTGTTATCTTCACTTGCCCAAGCCCTATTCACCTTTTTACTGCGCTCTGTCCCCCTTGACGAGCACCATGTTAGCGGCGTGCGTGGTGAACATCGATTATTCCAACGTTTTAACCAGCTTATCGATATGCATTATCGCGAGCATCTCTCTGTCCCTGATTATGCGGATAAACTCGGCGTCACCGAATCTCGCTTAAAAGATATGTGCCGGCGATTTGCCAACCGCCCTCCGAAGAAACTCATTTTTGATAGGATTTTACGAGAAGCCAAACGCATGCTGCTCTTTTGCGATATTTCCGTCTCTGAAATTGCCTATCAACTTGGATTTAAAGATCCAGCCTATTTTGCCCGCTTTTTTAATCGTTCAGAGGGTACCTCACCGAGCCAATGGCGCGAACAAAATATCCACTAAATCGTGGATGTTAAAATTTTAGTATCCCCCTTAAATTATTTTACATAATGCAAACATTTTTGATGTCTTGCATTTTTATTTTTAAAGTTACAACTTGTACTATTAGTCGCAAACAAAAAGTGAATATTGAGCTCAAAAAACAACCAAATAAAATATTAATAAATAAAAATCATTAAGTTTTTAATGAAAATTAATACAATGATAAATAAGGGTTTATTTAAAATAAATGAAATAGCATTAACATTAAAATATCGATAAGATCACATTTCTTTCATAAAACCACCTCACCAACGAAAAGTACCAGCATTTCTTTGGAAAGTCTCTTTTAAAACCCCACAGAAAACGATTCAATTAGTAAACACAAAACAAACATAAAATTAACATTATTCAAGCTTGCAACCTTTGTACGCCGACAACCCGCAAGCCCTCTTTGTTCTAAAACGAGGTAGACATGAAACCAGAAGATTTTCGTTCCGATGCTAAGCGCCCATTTAATAGCCAAGAATATCTAAAAAGTTTGCAAGATGGTCGCGAGATTTATATCTATGGTGAGCGTGTTAAAGATGTCACCACGCACCCTGCTTTTCGTAACTCAGCAGCTTCTATAGGACAGTTATATGATGCGCTTCATGATAAATCGACTCATGACCAGCTTTGCTGGGGCACAGATACAGGTAACGGCGGGTACACCCACAAATTCTTCCGCTTCGCAAAAAGTGCCGATGACTTACGCCAACAACGCGACGCCATCGCAGATTGGTCACGCCAAAGCTACGGATGGATGGGACGCACTCCAGACTATAAGGCGGCATTCGCCAGCTGTTTAGGGGCTAACCCAGAATATTATGGTCAGTTTGCCGACAACGCACGCAACTGGTACAAACGTATTCAAGAGAGCGGCTTATACTTTAACCATGCGATTGTTAACCCACCTATCGATCGCCATAAGCCTGCCGATGAAGTTAAAGATGTTTATATAAAGCTAGAAAAAGAAACTGATGCAGGTATTATCGTCAGCGGTGCAAAAGTTGTTGCAACCAACTCTGCGTTAACACACTACAACTTTATCGGTTTTGGTTCTGCACAAGTCATGGGTGATAACCCTGATTTTGCTCTGATGTTTGTTGCACCAATGGATGCGGACGGTGTGAAATTAATTTCCCGTGCATCTTATGAATTAGTTGCTGGTGCAACAGGGGCTCCGTTTGATTACCCGTTATCAAGCCGTTTTGATGAGAATGATGCCATTCTGGTCATGGATCATGTGTTAATTCCATGGGAAAACGTACTGATTTATCGTGATTTCGACCGTGCTCGTAACTGGGCGGTACAAGGTGGCTTTGCTCGCCTGTTCCCATTACAAGCGTGTGTACGTTTAGCCGTCAAACTGGACTTCATTACAGGTCTTCTACAAAAGAGCCTTGAATGTACGGGTGTTATTGATTTCCGTGGAGTTCAAGCGGATCTCGGTGAAGTGGTTGCTTGGCGTAACCTGTTCTGGTCACTGACTGATGCTATGTGTTCAGAAGCAAAAGCTTGGGAAGGCGGCGCGTTCCTGCCAGATACTCAAGCCATCCAAACGTATCGCGTTATGGCACCAATGGCCTACACCAAAATCAAGAATATCATCGAAAGTAACGTAACAAGTGGTTTGATCTATCTGCCATCAAGCGTTCGTGATATGAATAACCCAGAGATTGACAAATATCTGGCAAAATATGTTCGCGGTTCAAATGGGATGGATCACGTTGAACGTATTAAAATTTTAAAATTAATGTGGGATGCTATCGGTAGTGAATTCGGTGGTCGCCACGAGCTGTATGAAATTAACTATGCGGGAAGCCAAGACGAAATTCGTCTGCAATGTCTGCGTCATGCATACGGTTCTGGCAACATGAAAGCCATGACAGACATGGTTGACCGCTGCCTGTCTGACTATGATCAGCACGGCTGGAAGCGCCCTCACCTGCACAACAACAACGATATTAATCTGTTAGATTCGCTGCTGAAGTAATCGGCAGCAGGAGGTCAAAATGTCTTTAGAAAATGAACATCGCTTACGCTTCAGAGATGCGATGGCAAGTCTCGGTGCCGCTGTTAACATCGTCACCACGGATGGTCCAGAAGGTCGTTGCGGTATTACTGCCACTGCGGTTTGTTCTGTGACTGATACGCCACCGACTTTGATGGTATGCGTTAACCGCAACAGTGCTATGAATGCGGTTTTTCAAAAGAATGGCCGCCTATGCGTTAACGTTCTCAACCATGATCAAGAAGATTTAGCTTGTCACTTTGCGGGAATGAAAGGCTCGACGATGGATGAGCGCTTTGGATGGGACATGTGGGATAAAGGTATTTTAGAACAACCATTGTTAAGAAATGCCCTTGCTAATCTTGAAGGTGAAATTACCCAAGTACAAGATATTGGCACTCACTCTGTCTATATGGTTGAGATGAAAAAGATTGTTGTTAGCGATGATGGACACGGTTTAGTCTATTTTAAACGTAAATTCCATCCCGTTTTGCATAAAATCTTAGAGCATACAGCCTAATTTAGCCTCCATTTTATTACGCTATTCTAAGCCCCTAAATTCATCATTTAGGGGCTTTTTTATTATATCTATCTAATGTAACTTTCTTAAATCAAATCCATTCTCAGGCAATTTTAGTCTAATTGACACCGACCAAATTAGAGGTATACACTGGAAAAATACTTATATGACATCCTAATAAATAAAATAAAACAAAATATGAAATATCTTATTAATAATATTATTTATGACAGCCATCAGGGGTTGTTATATCGCGATAATATCGACGATGCAATTAAACTAACTACCACACTAAACCGCTTATTATTGGTGCTAGTGCAAAATAATGGTGAGGTTTTAGATCGTGAAACATTATTAAGTCGAGTGTGGGATGAACACAACCAAGTGGCATCCGATAATAACCTCAACAGTAGTATTTCTGTTTTACGCCGCCATTTGTCCTCATTTTGTGAGGATGAAATAATTACAACTATACCTAAAGTGGGCATCAAGCTTAATGCGCAATTGCAGTCGTTATCATCAGAATTAAATCACGATACCCAACAAGAAGAACCTGTAGAAATATTACTTAGTGAACATCAGGAAGCACTCATTATAGAAGATGCACCAAAAGAAAAAGCACAAACAGTAAAGAAAAAAAGCTACATCCTCAATAACCGTTTTATTGAGCTAGCCTTAGTTGTAATTATTATTTTTTGCTTACTTTATCTTTTTAAAAGCTATTTTTTTGCTACGCGAACAGAATATCCTGAGGTGGGTCGCATTGATCAGTGCAGCATACGCTATATTAATAGCTACCATAAACCCGATATGACGACGATTAGTTTTACTGATTTACAAAATCAGTTAACACGGTTAAACATTGATTGCAAAAAACCGGCTACGTTATTTTATTACAATGTTGGTATCGTCACGAATGATAAAAACCTCTATGATAACTTTTTATTTTTATCTTATTGTCCTAACACCCCCAAAGATAGTACCACAGTGAGTTGTGAGAATTTTTATGTCAAATAAGAAATCTGTCAGGGCTTTTTGGCTACTGATTATTTCAACCATCTTAGTCTTCATTAGTAGCTATGTTTATTATAAAAACAGCACCGCCATTGTCCCAAGTTGCAGAGCAACATTAAAAATTGATATTTCAGACAGCCGTTCAGACTTAAAAGGCTATTACCTACTTAGCATTATTCCAAATGAGAATGACCCTGAGCATCATACTTTTGTGATGAATGGAACCATCAGCAATGATGGCAAAAGTTATGTTATCGCTCGTAAATTTTATATGAAATATGTCTACCAAGGCGGGCATTTTTTCTCACAAGTCGAACGAGTTGTTATTGATCCTAATGACCAAGCTCAAAATAAAGTAAAAATACGGGGTATTCCGCAAGAAGGGCAAATTTATTTTGTGAACATAAAGCGTTTGAGTAAAAAAAACTATATTTTTGAAGAGAACTTCTCCCCTCTTTTTATTTGCACAATTTAATTTCAATCAGCAAACATTTCATCATGACAAAAATAGAGCATCGAATTATGACATTTGATGCTCTATTTTTTTAATTTTTAAAAATTACTTATTAATTTACCTTAAAGCAAAAGTGATTAAAAACCCCATATATTATCACCTCAAAATAAAAACATTAAAAGTCACGTTAAAAATATTAATATCAGAATTAAATATTTTACTTCATTAAAATACCAATACTTTATTTCAAAAAACTCTCCTGATGGATAAACTTGTTTTCGTCGAAATGACTTACACAAAAAGCCGACGCATGGATGCACTAGGCAATTTGCATTCACTTTAGGGACTAAAAAATACTTATCTTTAAGGATCTATAACATGAAATTAAATAAATTATCTGTTGCTGTTTTATTTGCAGCTTCTACTCTGTCTGCTTCTGTTTTAGCTAGCGGCAACACTGGTGAATTACATTTCAGCGGTCAAGTAGTTAACTCTCCATGTAATATCGAATCTGAAAGCACCAAACAAGAAGTTCCATTTGGTCAACTGTCACGTGCTTCTTTAGAAGCAGGCAATGCAGCAGAGAAAGATATCTCTATTAAATTAAAAGAGTGTAACTTCGACGAATTCAGTAAGGATACTGAAGGTAAATGGGTTGCAGTTAAAGATATCAAAATCACTTTCGGTGGTAAAAACTACGTTGGTACTAATAAAGAGTTCTTAGGCGTGACTGGTACTGCTAATAACGTTGGTATTCAAATTAAAGATTTTAAATTTGATGAAGCTAAATCTGTTCTGAACCAAATTCGTAACAGACAAGGTGAAAACGTTCTGGAATTTACTGCATTAGCAAAACGTGTTGATGCTTCTACTCCAGTAACTGAAGGTGAATTCAACTCTATCGCTGACTTCAAAATCACTTACGAATAATTTTTATGGGAGGGGTAACCCTCCCAATAAAAAGGTTCATTATGCGAAATTTATCTTTCTTATGGTCAACACTATTATTAGCTCCTTTTATTTCTAATGCAGAATATACAGTTGATGGTGGTATTCGTGGTGAAACTGTTATGCGCGGATATATTGTTGCAGCTCCCTGTTCAATAGAAACAGACAGTCAATATCAATATATTAATTATGACCTTGTTTCTAAAAGTGACATCAATACAGAAGAAGCAAAAAACAATAATAGAAAAACATTCAACATTAAATTAAACAACTGCATTAGTGAATATGACAAAGATAATAGCAAAGGCATAAAAATTAAATTCTTTGCTAATAGTGATATCTACAACAATGCAATAAAACTATCAGGCCCCACGGATGGCGTCGTTGTCTATATTTATGACACCAATAACAATTTAGTCACTCCGAATAAATCGTATTCTATTTCAAATAGCGCCATTTACTTTGATAGCAAAACAAAAATCAGCTTTTTGAAATATGAAACAGAAATTGACACCATTAATAATGAGATTGAACCCGGAAATTACTTTGCCACGATTAAATTCAATGTGAGTTACGACTAATAAATATTTTAAATGATAAGAACACTATGGCTAAATTTAATATTTTTCACCAGTTAATTATTATATCTTGCTTATCCAGTATTCCTACTGTTGCTTTTTCTGTTGAATTTAATACAGATATGCTTGATACCAAAGATACTCAGAATATTGACTTTAGCCAGTTTTCTCAGGCCGGATTTGTTATGCCTGGAAATTATCATCTAACGATTAAAGTCAATAATGAACGTTTGGGTAATGCCCGCGATATTACTGTGGGTGCACCAACTTCTGCTGAAGATTCATTATTTAGCGTTGTCTGTGTTCCGGCAACCATTACAGATCAGCTCGGCTTAAAACCAGATGCTATTCGCTTAATTAAATATCGCGATAACGATCAGTGTATCGATTTGTCTGCGCTTGAAGGCAGTACCATGAGCGTGGATTTATCCACGTTAACACTGACGATTTTAATCCCACAAAGTTATCTGGAATATACCGACCCTAGCTGGGTGCCACCTTCTCGCTGGGAAGACGGTATTAACGGTTTCTTACTCGACTACACCTTGACAGGGTCCTTTACCAACCGAAATAGCGGAACCAAAGAGTCCTATTTATCCGCAAACGGTACCACAGGGTTAAACCTCGGTGCGTGGCGTTTACGTGGAGATTACCAAGCGAACTACCGTAAATCATCGGGTAACTATAACAATGAATATAGCGATGCCATATTCAGCCGTTTATATGCTTATCGTTCATTAGCGAATATCGCCTCGGTTCTAACGTTGGGGGAAAACTATTTCTATTCCGCCATTTTTGATTCTTGGCAGTTCACAGGTCTGTCACTAGAGACCGATGAAAATATGCTACCGCCGAAACTGACGGGATATGCCCCAGAGATCATCGGGATTGCACAAACCAACGCAACAGTCATCGTCAAAAGCCATGACCGTATTGTTTTAGAGACTACGGTTCCCGCAGGGCCATTCCAGATCCAAACGTTGGATAGCTCAATCCGTGGAACCTTAGATGTCACGGTACGTGAAGAAAATGGCGAAGAACAAAAGTTCAGCATTACTACCGCGGCGCTACCTTATTTAACGCGCCCTGGACAAGTTCGTTATAAGTTTGCCGTTGGTAAACCGCGTTACGATGGACGTCACCTTGAAGGGGATATGACCGCATCTGGCGAGCTTTCTTATGGACTTAATAATATTTGGTCTATTTATGGTGGTTCGATTTTATCCAAAAACTACCAAGCATTTTCAGCCGGTTTTGGGCGTGACTTATTTACCTTCGGGAGCTTGTCATTTGACATAACACAGTCTCATGCAAAATTACTCAGCAATACCTTAACAGGACGCAGTTACCGTTTAAGTTACTCAAAATCGTTTGATGAGGCGAGAACGGACATTACGTTCGCAGGCTATCGATTCTCGGATGAAACCTATCGTTCATTACAACAAACATTGGACGAACGCCGTACAGGGATTGAAACCCAGGCACACAAAGAGAGCTATCAGGTCAATATCAATAAATATTTTGACGCGTTCTCACTGGGTGGAAACTACCAGTACAACACGTATTGGAATAGCCAAACGGAAGAGCAATTTGGAGCCTATATCAACACCGCCTTCAATATTGCCTATTTAGGGTTAAAAAATATCAGCTTAACCGCATCCGCGACACGCTCCAAAAGAGCGGGATATCAGGATGATGCCATTACGTTATATGTCACCGTTCCCCTCACAATGGGCAGCAGCATGAGCTTCTCTGAGGGTTATACACGTGACCAAAATGGACGCCGTTCTTCAACCCATAACGTGGGCTATAGCGGCTACAACGATCAGCGTAGTTATAACCTGAACGTAGGTTACCAAACGGGACAGTATCAAGACTCACAAACCAGTTTCAGTGGTTATTTGAGCCAGAACTTCCCAACGGCATCACTCTCGGCCAATGCCAGTTATGTTCCCAATGAGTACCACACCATTGGTGGGTCGATTAACGGCGGGATCACATTGGTCAAAGAAGGAATTGCGATGCATCAGGCAGCCTATGGTGGAACGCGCTTAGTCGTTGAAACACCGGGAGCGAGCAACGTGCCATTAAACGGCGGTGTTTATAAAACTAACCGCTTTGGCTTAACCGTACTCCCTAACGTAAGTAGCTATCGCAAGACAACAGCATCAATTAATACCAGTAAATTACCGAACAATATCGAAGCGTTAGAGAGCGTTACCGAAGCCACATTAACTCGTGGAGCCATCGGTTATCGCAGCCTTAATGTTATCCAAGGGGAAAAAACCTTTGCCCGTTTAAAACTGGCAGACGGCACTTATCCACCCTTTGGCGCCAGTGTACGTAATAAAAATAATATTGAGCTCGGCATTGTGGGTGAGCAAGGGATCACATGGATTGTCGGCGTGATGCCAAATGACCTGCTTAACCTTTACTGGGGAAATAAATTGCAATGCAGCACGCAAGTCACTGAGTTTAAAAACAGTGCGGAAAGCTACCCTGTATTAATTTGTCATTAGGAAACAATTTAAATGAAATCAAATCTTTTTAATTTACTTCGCACCAGTGTCTTATTGACCTCTATCGGTGCAATGGGCGCCACTTACGCCGCAGTTACACTGGATCGTACTCGTATTATTTTTGATGGTGATCAGCAGTCTATTAACATCACTATTCGCAATGATAACCCTGAACTGCCTTACTTAGCGCAGTCATGGTTAGAAGATGCGTCAGAGAAAAAATTGGAAGCTGGCCCGATTATCGCGACACCACCGATTCAGCGTATGGAGCCAAAATCCACCAGCTTAGTTCGTTTAAGCACGGCTCCTGATATCAGTAAGCTACCTCAAGATAGAGAGTCTCTGTTTTACTATAACTTGCGTGAAATTCCACCAAAATCAACAGAAGCAGGTGTTCTACAAATCGCCCTGCAAAGCCGTGTAAAACTGTTTTATCGCCCAGAAGCGATTGTGGCTGATAGCAAAAAAGATTGGACAAAACAGGTGACATTAACCCCAACAGCCAATGGTTATCAGCTGAATAACCCAACAAGTTTTTACCTGACTATTATCGGCATTGGTAACAGCCAGAAGCAATCTGAGCAGAGTGACTTTGATGCCGTTATGGTGCCACCAAAGTCAACTCATAACCTAAAATCAGCAAAATTTGCGACGCCATATCTCACCTATATCAATGATTATGGTGGAAAGCCATCACTGGCGTTTAAGTGCCAAGCATCGCAGTGCACAGTCACACCATAGGCGTAACGGATAAACAGGAATATCAACATGAAACTGTATCACTTTGGGTTATCGCTCATGTTCGCCATGCCTGTATTGGCAGAAACGCCATCGCAACCCTCATTATTGGACACAACAGGCACTGTTTATGTTCATGCGCGTTTTCTCATAACGCCTTGCCAGCCTAATGTGACGATGACGAGAGCGGTCAATCATGTCAATGAGCCTGTTTATCAATTTACCGTGAGTTATGCCCATTGTGTCACCCGCACTTATAACCAAATGTGGGCGCCATTCACGTTGAAATTTGCGGGTCAGCAATATGTTTTTTCAAAGCCGCAGACAAATAAAAGTATGACCTTTTTACTTCCAGCCGAGAATTCAGCACGCCGTTTGGAGATGATTTATGACTAAAACATTCGCACTTATGGTTAGCATGAGTAGCTTGTTATTCACCAGCTACGGCAGCTTGGCAAATAGTCTATCCGTCTATTTTGAGGGAACACTAGTGCCTATTGGTTGTCGCTTATCCGACGATGACACGAAGAAAACGGTTTACTTATCGGGTCTGCGCTTTTCTGAACTTGAAAATCTGGGGCGTTCTGATGTTCAACCTTTTCAGTTGGATATCGTCGACTGCTCGACAGCGGCATTAAATAAGACCATCAAAATTACGCTAAATACTCAAGATATTGAAACTCACAATGGCGTCACCTATTTGAAAACAACTGGCGAGTCCAATGTGTTACTGGCGTTAACGGATGGCAAGAATGCTCAACCTTTGAAATTTAATACCACGATTGATATCAGTACCGTCACGGAATCGGGAAAAGGCTCCATTAACCCGCTGCAATTTGGGGTATATGCGCAAAAGCCCTTTAACGGACGGCTCAAAACAGGGAGTTTCTCATCCTTAGTCACATTCAATCTGGACTACCAGTAGGAGAATGCAGATGAAAATATCCGGTTTTTTAGGGGCGATTTGCCTGCTTATGAGCAGCTTTTCACTGGCTGATATTTTAATTACGTTGGAAACCACACTGGTGCGTCCATCCTGTGTGATCACCAATGAAAATGGTGATAAAGAGCTGTATGTGAATTTTCAAAATGTCGCATTAGATCGCATAACAGAAGAAAAATACAACTTTGGGATCCTAATTAAGCAATGCGATTTGCGTAAAAACTTACGGATTTATTTGTCCCCAAAAGAGGGTTCAACCCTCACGATTAATAACGAAACGGTATTAAGCACCACGATCCAAGGATTAGGGATCCGCTTTTCCCAAGCCAATAGAAATACCGCTATCAATCTACTGAAATGGGAGCCCATCTTCCCGTCGGTGAGTGGTGACACCGCCACATTGACCTTGCAGTCACAATTAGTTACGAATCAAGTGCCTGAAACACTTGAAGTCGGCCCGTTTAGTGCGGCACTGTCAGTCATGATTGATTATCTTTAAAGTTAGGTAACGACAATGAAAAAAACATCTAAAACTTCGCTAATTTCATTAATGACCATGCTGATGTCACTGTTTCTCTATAGCCAAGTTTCTCAAGGATTAACTCGCTACTCGTCCAGTGGTGGCGGCTATAGAATGAATCTTGTCTCCAATAACTCGGTCGTCGCGAGCACTCCGACAATTGGAAGCAATGGTGAAAAATACTATTCTGTTGCTCCGCCAAATAAAGAAGGCATCGTGATCGATGCTACTTCATCACAGCCTTACGGTACTGCTTATTGTAAGGTGAACTTTTTAGAGGGTAACTACCAAAACGGACTGGCATGGAACTTTGCCTTTCATCGTGTTTTTGCTTATATGCCAGAGGCTGGCTTTAGCATTAAAGGGTTAACCGCTTATAAAATTAATGCGAATACTTATTTCACACTGTATTCAGACAATGGAATTACTCAGGGTTGGAAAAACATTTCTGGGCGTGGATGTTCTTCTGAAGAAATGGGGCCATTAGACGCAGGATTCTTCACCGTTCAATTCCCATTTGAAGTCCGTATTTATGTGAAAGATATTCCCATTGATGGCAAAGTTGTTATTCCACCAGCAATGATTGCGGGCTATACCCGAATGTTCCAATATCCGGGTGCACCTGATATGTTCGTTCCAGCGGATAAAGCGAGTGTAAAACTGGATTTAACTCAGTCGGTGATTAACTACCCATCAAACTGTAAATCCAATATTGATAACTTAAATATCAATCACAATACACTGGATGCCATTGAATTTGATAGTAAACAAACCCGTACTGCGACCTATCAATGTGATAGAAGTCAGGGGGTTAGAGTGAAATTCGCCTTAGATTACGTTATGGATAACGATCCACAAAAGCGTGTACCACTGAAGTCAGGCAATAATACGATTTACTCCGAGTTATCGCTGTACGATGCAGAGAGTAACCAACGCGGTAAAACTATCGAAACCACCATTGATAAAGTGAAAAATATTGAAATCGAAAGCCACCTTTATGGATTAGATGCTGAGCCCGGAAAATACACTGGCAACGCGTGGTTAATTGCGACTTATTTATAATTAACATGCAGTAAAATTTTATGATTATGCTTTCTCGTGCTGTATTTATTAGTATTTTTATTATTTGGAATCTCGCCAGCATAATTTACATTGATAATTTAGGTAGCTTAAGGCAATCGCTGCCTCAAAATATTATTAGCTGGTTAGCGATTGCATTAATCATTTCCATCATTGCATTTACAGTGTTTTATAGAAAAAATCGGATTTTTATTACGATTCCTGCAATGTGTTTTTTTTTAGCGCTAGCCATATTAAGTATTAATCTTTTTTATATAAAAGAAAGTCATAATGTTATATTTTGGTATTGGTCTGGCATCAGCGCAGGAGTCGTACTGTATATTGTCGGATTGCAAATACGAGAGAAGTGGCTAATTCAATCTTTCTGTATTTATTGTTTCATCGCTATTAATGTTATTCAGTGTTTATTTACTATTTATCAATACTTTTTTGAAACTACTATTTTTTATTTTGCAACCGATATGCGGTCATATGGTTTGACGCAACAAATTACCATTTTGTCGGTTAACATGGCGATGAGCTGTATGTTTTCGTTGATGACCCTAGTGTTATCACAATTTAAACTTGCATCGCTTAACCAAGAAAAATGCCGTATAACGCTATTAAGTCTCTGCATTTTCTTGTTTACAGTGACGCTGGTTGTTCTGCAATCTATCACCACAACATTGAGTTTCGCAGTGTGTGCTTTTGTTTTTATCTGTTTGTTTTATCAAAAGAATAAAGTAAGAGTGAGCGCCAGCTATTTCATTATTGCCCTCGCTGTATTTATTGGCGTTTACCTTATTCAGCTGTGCCCAAAGTATATCGACAGTGAGATAATCAACCGCTTTCACCTTAAGCAAATGTTACGATTTTCCATCTCACTGTTTATCTACCCACCAGCTGAAGTTTGGGAACAACCTTTAATACTTAATGCGAGTATGGAGAAAAACCAGCTCCCATTTTTAAGCTCTGAAAATTATATTGTGCCACATATTTATAATGAGATATTGCGTTGGATTATGACTGGTGGGTTTATTAACCTTATTTTTATGTCATTACTAATAACGGGTGGAATATATGTTATTTACCAATCAATCATTAAATACAAAAAAAATGGGAACGGTTATTCCATATCCTTAATATTGGCATTAACGCCTGTAGTTATTAATAGCAACTTAGAGCACCCATTTTTACAATCAGTGTTACATTGGGGAATGATTATACTGTTTTTATCATTTTCAGATGCGTCATTCCCATTAAAAGAACAATCAAGCTTTTATATTAACAAGCACTTATCGTTATTATTTAGCTTTAGCACTTTTATTATTGGCCTAAGCGTTTTTATTATTGGATTAAATTTATTTAATGGCCAATCTTTCTTTCACACCAATATTTTCTCATTTGCATAATGAGAAAATTAAAAGATAAACGAGGACAGCATAATGACTCTCTATGACAATCAAATCTCCAATACCGATATTGGTGCAAAAGTTCGCAAGCGCCGCCTATTATTAGGTTGGAGCGCCAGTATTCTTGGTAAAAAAACTGGCTTAAGCCAACAACAAATCTCTCGTTATGAACGCGGAACTCAAAATTTTACGATCCACCGATTATGTATTTTTGCTAATGTGCTTCAGTGCGATTTAAATTACTTTTTAGAGCGTAGAAATCCTTCGGTAACAGTACCGATTAATCTGTAATGCCGCTGTATTCATACCACCGACAGCCTAATTTAGTCGCAACATAATCATGCCCTCTAAGTCTCTTTTTAGAGGGTATTTTCATTCATAAAAGCAGTCTAAACTGATATCAATGATTTTTATTTATGATAAAAAATGATTTCAGGGTCATTATCATCGAGATTATCAATCTGCCCGCTAGGAATAAAACCCGATTTTAATAGTAATTTTTGCATCAACAAATTGGATTGATTGGTCGATGTAAATAATTTAGGATGATGGCAAATTTCCTGTAAAGCCTTCAACAGCGCAAGGCCAATGCCTCGGTGGCGAAACCGCTCAGCAACCATAATCATTTCAATAAAACCACAGCCAAAGAAATGGTAATTTAATACCCCATACCCCAACACTTCCCCTTCCTCCTCCGCAAGATAACAGCTTTGATTTGTAACCCAATTTTGAATTTGCTGTCCACGCATAGGGTCAACCCTAATATAGGTATCAACATTGAGCAGTGAGGCAATGTCCTGCAAAGTGGCAAGGCGAATAAGCATGGTGGTTTACTCTTCATAAACATCAAATATAGCGCAACATTATCATCTAAATGACCGGAACTGAATTATTGGTTGATGCCTTATTTAAATGGTAAATGGTTAACTCATTGGAACAAATTTGAATAATATAAGTGAGGAAATATATGTCTCATGCCCTGCAAAAGATTATTATCACTGGAGGCCCTGGATCGGGTAAAAGCTCTATCATTGAGAAATTGATGGAAAAAAAATATCACTGTTTACCTGAATCAGGTAGAGCCATCATTCAGGATCAAGTCTGTATTGGTGGTCATGCCCTACCATGGATGAATAAACAAGCATTTGCTGAAATGATGCTATGTTGGGAACTTCGCTCGTGGCACTTAGCAGATAATCATGGCGGGTTGTGTTTTTTCGATCGAGGATTACCAGATATTGAAGGTTACTTGCACTTATGTGAAATATCAATTCCGAAGCATATAGAACGAGCAATAAACACCTTTCAATATGCAAAAACCGTATTTATTGCATCTCCATGGAGAGATATATATGTACAAGATACAGAGAGAAAGCAAACTTTTGATGAAGCCATTATGACTTACCATGCCATGGTTGATACGTATAAAAAGTATCATTACGAATTAATTGAAATTCCTCACTTACCTGTTAATGAGCGAGTAGATTTCATTCTTTCCGTTTTAAATTCATAAAATAGACTAAAAATCCTGATGGTTATTTATTACGCTTAGTTCAAATCATTGGTGAACGAGAGATTAATATCAATTAAACATCAAGATATTCAAAAAATGCACCACCATTTTGTCTCTTAAACGCGGTGATTACCCCACGGATCATCAGACAAATTAGCATCATCCATTGAATCGTCTTCTAGCATATCAAGATAGAACGCTTCAACTTCAGCCCGCGCCCATGGCGTTCTTCGTAGGAATTTTAAGCTTGATTTGATACTGGGATCTTTGTTGAAGCAATTGATTTTGATAATGCTGCCTAATTTTGCCCAACCATAATGGTTAACTAATTCTGTTACCTGCATTTCAAGCGTAACCCCATGTAACGGGTCTTTAGATTTATGTTCAGTCATTTGGATTACCTTATAGGGCATTTCAGAGTGTTCAAAGCACGCGAAGGTTACAAGAAAAGCAAGGCGCTCGCAATCAATACGGCAAGTGACAGGCTCCTTAGTGAAAACATAAAAAAATCCCCCAGCAAGCTACCCTGCTGGGGGATGATTTATTCACAAGTTAAACTCGTAAATTACAGAACGTCTACGCAGTTCAGTTCTTTGAATGCTTGCTCTAAACGAACAACCATTGAGTCTTGTGCTTTACGCAGCCACACACGTGGATCGTAGTATTTTTTGTTTGGCTTATCATCGCCTTCTGGGTTACCTAACTGAGATTGTAGGTAGCCTTCTTTCGCTTTGTAATACTGTAAAATACCATCCCATGTTGCCCACTGAGTATCGGTATCGATGTTCATTTTGATAACACCGTAGCTTACTGCTTCTTTGATTTCAGCAGCGCTTGAACCGGAACCACCGTGGAAAACGAAATCTAAGCTGTTGTGTGGCAGGTTAAATTTCTCAGACACGTAGTCTTGGGAATTACGCAGAATTTTTGGCGTTAATTGTACGTTACCTGGCTTATAAACACCGTGTACGTTACCAAAAGAAGCCGCGATAGTGAAACGTGGGCTGATAGCGTTCAGTTTTTCGTAAGCGTAAGCTACGTCTTCTGGTTGGGTGTACAGCGCTGAGCTGTCCATGCCAGTGTTATCAACACCGTCTTCTTCACCACCAGTACAACCTAATTCGATTTCCAGAGTCATGTCGATTTTCGCCATGCGCTCTAAATATTTAGAACAGATTGCAATGTTTTCTTCCAGAGATTCTTCTGACAGGTCAATCATGTGAGAAGAGAACAGTGGTTTACCAGTTTTCGCGTAGTGTTTTTCACCCGCATCTAATAGACCGTCAATCCATGGCAGTAATTTCTTCGCACAGTGGTCAGTGTGCAGAATCACTGGCACACCGTAGTGCTCTGCCATTTGGTGTACGTGGTATGCACCTGAAATTGCACCTAAGATAGCTGCTTGTTGCCCTTCAGCTTTCAGGCCTTTACCTGCGATAAATGCAGCACCACCGTTAGAGAACTGAACAATAACTGGAGCGCGTACTTTAGCTGCCGCTTCAAGTACGGCGTTAATTGAATCAGTACCAACACAGTTCACAGCTGGCAATGCAAAGTTATTTTCTTTGGCAACCGCGAAAACTTTCTGTACATCATCACCAGTGATAACACCTGGTTTAACAAAATCAAAAATTTTAGACATGTGAAAAGGTCCTGTGGTGAACAGGCAGCCTACGCTGCCTGTTGTGTATGAACAAATTAATTACGCTTTAGCACGTTCTTCTAGCATCACAACGGCTGGGAGCATTTTACCTTCAACAAATTCAAGGAAAGCACCGCCACCGGTAGAAATGTATGAAATCTTATCAGCGATACCGAATAAATCGATCGCCGCTAGGGTGTCACCACCACCAGCGATTGAGAAAGCGTCGCTGTCTGCAATAGCACGAGCAACGATTTCAGTTCCCTTACGGAAGTTAGGGAATTCGAATACGCCCACAGGGCCGTTCCAAAGAATGGTTTTCGCATTTTTCAGAATTTCAGCCAGACGTTCTGCGGATTCATCACCTAAGTCCAGAATTTGCTCATCATCTTTGATAGCGTTACTTGCTTTCAGTGTTGCTTCCGCAGTTTCTGAGAACTCGGTAGCCACGCGAACATCAGTTGGCACTGGGATTTGGCAGTTAGCCAGTAATTTTTTCGCTTCTGGGATCAGGTCCGCTTCATACAGTGAACGACCCACATTGTTGCCTTCTGCTGCGATGAAAGTATTCGCGATACCGCCACCCACAATCAGTTGGTCAGCGATTTTAGACAGGGAATCTAACACAGTCAGTTTAGTGGAAACTTTAGAACCACCTACGATAGCAACCATTGGACGCGCTGGGTTACCTAACGCTTTGCCTAATGCTTCTAATTCGTTGCTTAACAGAGGGCCTGCACACGCAACTGGTGAGAATTTAGCAACGCCGTGCGTTGACGCTTGAGCACGGTGAGCCGTACCGAATGCATCCATAACGTAGACATCACACAGTGCTGCATACTGTTTAGACAGCGTTTCGTCATCTTTCTTCTCGCCTTTGTTAAAGCGCACGTTTTCTAAAACGACTAATTCACCAGCAGCGATATCAACACCGTTCAGGTAGTCTTTAACTAAACGAACTGGGTTGTCTAATTTTTCTGCCAGATAGTCAACAACAGGTTGCAGTGAAAACTCTTCATTGTACTCACCTTCCGTCGGACGACCGAGGTGGGAAGTAACCATGACTTTAGCACCTTGTTTCAGTGCTAATTCAATTGTTGGTAATGAAGCACGAATACGTGCATCTGAAGTAACTTTACCGTCTTTAACAGGAACGTTTAGGTCCGAACGAATGAAAACGCGTTTACCCGCTAAGTCCAAATCGGTCATCTTAATTACAGACATGGTGAATCCTCTTGTTGATTCTCTATAAAGTTTTCATTAGCGACTGTGCGAGGTGGTCAATAGCGTATTTATCTATTGTGCCCCGCTGTCTGTCAGACGCCAATTAGTTTAAACCTGTTGCTGCCATCGCTAGAGTTGTATCTAGCATCCGGTTAGCAAACCCCCATTCGTTATCACACCAAACCAGGGTTTTGATTAAGTTCTTGCCGCTAACTCGTGTTTGCGTGCCATCAATAATCGCACTGTGCGGATCATGATTAAAATCCATCGAGACTAACGGTAGTTCAGTATAGTCTACTATACCACGAAAATGCCCATGCGCGGCGCTCTGTAATAGCTTGTTGACTTTATCAACACAAACATCCGCATCTACAGTGACGCTTAAGTCAATGGCAGTGACATTGGTGGTTGGAACGCGTACAGAAATCGCTTCGAAGCTGCCTTGGAATTTTGGAAAAATTCGTGTGATCCCCGCGGCCAATTTGGTATCGACAGGAATGATCGACTGACTCGCTGCCCGCGTTCTGCGTAAATCTTTATGGTAGGCGTCAATCACAGGTTGATCATTCATGGATGCATGAATGGTGGTGACTGTGCCCGACTCAATACCAAATGCATCATCCAACACTTTGATGACTGGAATAATACAGTTGGTGGTACAAGATGCATTGGAAACGATACTATCGCTTCTTTGTAGGCTGTCATGGTTGACGCCATACACAATGGTCGCATCGAGATCATCGGTTCCCGGATGGGAAAAGAGCACTTTTTTCGCGCCGGCTTGCAGATGTTTTAACCCATCTTCGCGAGAGCCATAAACGCCCGTGCAATCTAACACCACATCCACACCTAACTCTTTCCAAGGTAGCTTGCTGATATCCGCTTGATGGAAAAGACGCATATTGTCATCTCCAACCTGTAGCTGGTCGCCATTGAGACGAACATCCCACGCAAAGCGTCCGTGACTTGAATCATACTTCAGCAAATGAGCGATACCTTCCGGTTCCGCTAATTCATTGACCGCAACAACGACAATTTCTGCCCGGCGACCTGATTCATATAACGCTCTGAGAACACTTCGACCAATTCGACCGAAGCCGTTTATTGCTACCCTGATTGCCATTCTACACCTTGTATCTGAGCAAAATCACACGGTTGCTAAGGATAACTGACTACCACCAACTCTACTGCTCATTTTAACTGTCAAACATCAAAAGTGTGCTTCACTCGACATTTTTAAAATTTATTTACATTATTTCAAATGCAACTGAAACGGTTCAGCTTATTGAGTTTTAGATTAAGGGATATATTTAGAGAACGCAATAGAAAAACAAGAAACGGTGCACAAAAAAACAACGCCCCAATACCAAACTTGATATTGAGGCGTAAATTAAGTTAATTCACTTTATTTTCAGAGGTGCGGCCGTTTATTCGGAACACACCTCAAGCAATTAAATGAATTATTTCAGCAGAGATTTCGCAGCTTTAACCGCGTTTTCAACCGTAATGCCGAACTCTTTGTACAGCTGATCAGCTGGTGCTGATTCACCGAATGAGTGCATACCGATGATAGCGCCATTCAGGCCAGTGTATTTGAACCAGTAATCTGCGATACCCGCTTCGATAGCCACACGAGCAGTTACGTTTGCAGGCAGAACTGCTTCACGGTAAGCCGCGTCTTGCTTGTCGAATGCATCTGTAGAAGGCATAGAAACCACGCGAACTTTACGACCTTCCGCAGTCAGTTGCTCAGCCGCTTTCACCGCTAATTCAACTTCAGAACCCGTTGCAATAAAGATCAGCTCAGGCGTACCTGCGCAATCTTTCAGGATATAAGCCCCTTTCTCGATATTTGCTAATTGCTCAGCGGTACGAGGTTGCTGTTCCAGGTTTTGACGAGAGAAAATCAGTGCGCTTGGGCCATCTTTACGCTCAATGGCATATTTCCATGCAACTGCAGATTCCACTTGGTCACATGGACGCCATGTACTCATGTTCGGAGTCACACGCAGGCTTGCCAGTTGTTCTACTGGTTGGTGCGTTGGACCATCTTCACCCAGACCGATAGAGTCATGGGTATAAACGAAGATGCTGCGAATTTTCATCAGCGCTGCCATACGTACCGCGTTACGTGCGTATTCAACGAACATTAAGAATGTTGCGCCGTAAGGGATGAAGCCACCGTGCAGAGCGATACCGTTCATGATAGCGGACATACCGAATTCACGAACACCGTAATGGATGTAGTTACCCGCTTTGTCTTCGTTCAGAGGTTTAGAGCCAGACCACATGGTTAAGTTACTTGGCGCTAAGTCCGCAGAACCGCCCATGAATTCTGGTAATACTTTACCGAATGCTTCTAACGCGTTTTGAGATGCTTTGCGGCTTGCGATATTCGCAGGGTTTTGTTGCAGATTTTCAACGAATTTTTTCGCTTCTGCATCAAAGTTCGCTGGCAGTTCACCCGCCATACGACGTTCGAATTCTTTCGCTAATTCTGGATGTGCTTTTGCGTATGCCGCAAATTTTTCATTCCAAGAATGCTGTTTTTCTTTACCGGCTTCGCGCGCATCCCAAGCTTGGTAAATATCTGCTGGGATTTCGAATGGACCGAATTTCCAGCCCAGTGCTTCACGAGTTGCTGCGATTTCAGCATCACCTAAAGGTGCGCCGTGAACCGCTTCGGTGCCTGCTTTGTTTGGTGAACCAAAACCGATAACGGTTTTGCACATAATCAGCGTTGGTTTGTCTGATTGTTTGTGTGCTTCGTTCACTGCAGCGTTGATTTGGTCTGCATCGTGACCATCGATGTCACGGATAACGTGCCAGCCGTAGGCTTCGAAACGCGCTGCGGTATCATCGGTAAACCAGCCTTCAACTTCACCATCGATAGAGATGCCGTTGTCATCGTAGAATGCGACCAGTTTATTTAATTTCAGGGTACCCGCTAATGAACACACTTCATGGGAGATACCTTCCATCATGCAGCCGTCACCCATGAACACATAGGTGTGGTGGTCGACAACGTCGTGACCTGGGCGGTTAAATTGTGCCGCTAAAGTACGTTCTGCAATCGCAAAACCCACTGCGTTTGCAATACCTTGACCTAAAGGACCGGTCGTGGTTTCAACGCCTGGTGTATAACCATATTCTGGGTGACCCGGGGTTTTAGAATGTAATTGACGGAAGTTCTTTAACTCATCAATAGATAAGTCATAACCGGTCAGGTGCAGCAAGCTGTAAATCAGCATTGAACCGTGACCGTTAGACAGTACGAAGCGGTCGCGGTTAGCCCAATGTGGATCTGCTGGGTTATGATTCATATGGTTGCGCCAAAGAACTTCAGCAATATCAGCCATGCCCATTGGTGCGCCAGGGTGCCCTGATTTTGCTTTTTGAACCGCATCCATACTTAGAAAGCGGATAGCATTAGCAAGGGTTTTACGAGTCGTCATTAGTATACTCCAAGTAGGATAGAACGTACTTAAACCAATATTCACAACGCAATAGGGAATCATTGCGGTTTATAGAGTTAGCCTCAATAATTCGAGCCGCAGGTGCATAAAAGCTTATTAGACCTACCCACAACTTGAAGTTTGGCGATGAGACCCTACGAAACTAGCGCAATTTCATCCATACAGCAATTATTTGAAACAATATGACAGCAGACTGCGGATCTTTATCGCAACCGTCAAGCTGAATCCTTTCCATTGCGCAAAATATCCCTTTGAGTTCTTCGTTTTGCGCAATTGCCTAACCTTATTAAACCTGAGTTCACCACTTAGGATCAAGGTGATTTATGCTTCTTGAGTAATTAGCCGCAATATTAGTGATATTTGGCAAATTTTTTACTGGAAAACCCGCACAAAACAACAAGGGCGCTCATCTTTGCGCCCTTGTTTTCACATTGCTTTCTTTATAACGATTAACGTTCTGTCATCGCCTGTTTCATCCGCGTGATAGGCTTAATCAGGTAATCAAAGACGCTTTTCTCACCCGTTTTGATATCTACCGATGCCACCATACCCGGAATGATTTCCATTTTATGGTTATTTTTATCTAACAAATAATTGGTATCCGTTTCGACAAGAATTCGGTAGAACGTCTCATCCGGATTAAGCTTCAATTCACTACGGCGATTATCATTACTCAGCGTGTCAGGGCTGATTAATTTCACCACCCCATTTAAGCCACCATAAATAGCGTAATCATAGGCGGTCACTTTCACCACCACGGGCATTCCCGGTCTTAAAAAAGCCACATCTTGCGGACGAATATAAGCTTCTACCATCAATTTGTCATCGAGGGGAATAATCTCAAGGATGTCTTGCCCCGTATTCACTACGCCACCGATGGTATTGATCTTAATGTTTTTTACGATGCCGTGAACGGGTGCGCGGATCTCTGAGCGAGTGACAGGATCTTCACGCATGCTCATGGTCTCTTCCGCTTGATCCAGTTCCGATTCTACTTTCACCAACTCAGCGTTTGCTTCCGCAAGGTAGTTATTCATGCGTTCATTAATTTGCGTCGCTAATTCAACGGACTGTCTTTCCATTCGCAGGATTTCCACATTGGAAACTAACCCTTCTTTCGCCAATGGTTTAGTGATAGCGATTTCTCTGTCCAGTAACCCTTTGCTTTGACGTAAGCCTGCAATAGCTTGATCACGCTGCGTTTTTTTCGCGTTATAAGCATTGGTTTCACGCACTACTAATTCTTGATCCGTTATCTTTGAAAAATCAGGAACTTCGTTGCGAGACTCCCCCTGTAAACGTGCTGAAATGGCTTCAAGGTTTTGCACTCGCGCTTGGCTTTCACGCAGTAATGCCATACTGCGCGCATCATCCAGTTTCAGTAAAATTTGCCCTTTCTCAACAATATCCCCCTCTTTGACGTACATCTCTTGGATATTGCCGGGATCGATACTTTGAATAACTTGCTCGCGACTGCTTGGGATAATAGTTCCCTGCCCACGAATTATCTCTTCTAAGTTGCTGTTATAGGCCCAAACGATAAAAATCGTCAGTAACAGCGCCAGAAAGATAATAGGTAAAAACAGTAAGTTACTGCGCTCTTTTCTCATTACCGATTCTAAATCGTGAGAAAAGTCACTGGAAAAAGTGCGATGCTCTTTTGGCGCTTTACCATATTGATCCATTTTAAATCGCCCCTTCTTCTTTATTAATTATGTGTCTAACCTGTGAAACGACTCGCACCTGTGGCGCAGGTTGTGGAGCGGGTTTATCTGTCGTGACTGTGCCTGTGGTTTGCTCCGTTTGTCCTAACGCTTTTAAGACTTTTTGTTTCGGACCATCAAGTAAGATTTTGCCTTCATCCATCACGATAATGCGGTCAACTAAACGTAAAATTGGCAATTTATGGGTGACGACGATCAGCGTTTTATCTTTCGTCCACGCTTCTAGCGCATCGAGCACCAGTTTTTCGGTATCCACATCAATGCCCGTGGTTGGCTCATCCAGCAACACCACATTTGGGTTGTGCAGGGTTAACTGCGCCAGTGCCACCATCTGTTTTTGTCCGCCTGAAAGCCCTAAACCATCTTCCCCTAGCGGCATATCAAGTCCTGCTGGATGCTGACGAATGATTTTATCGAGCTGGAAGCGCTTGAGTGCACGCACTAAATCGTCATCGCTGGAGTAACCATCAAGACGCGCCAAATCCAAGTTTTCACGCAAAGTTCCGAAGAATAAACGCGGCTTTTGCGTCAACATGCCGACTTTGCTTCTGAGGAAAATCGGGTCAATTTGGCGAATATCGAGATCATCTAAGCTGATATTCCCTTGCTGCTGTTCATATAGCCCGGTGAGTAATTTCAGTAATGTACTTTTCCCGCCACCAATTTTGCCGAGGATCGCGACTTTCTCTCCCGCTTTGATCTCTAAGTTAATGTTGTTTAATGCTGGCTGCCCATCTTTATTATATTGATAAGTCACATTGGCCAGTCGTAATGCGCCATTAACAGAAGTCGGTGAAATGTATTTTTTATGATCTTCGCGTTCGATAGGACGGCTAAAGATATTTCGCACGCCCGCTAATGCCATACGCGCAGATTGAAAACGTGTTGCCAACCCTGCAATTTGCCCAAGCGGTGCTAACGCGCGACCGGATAAGATCACACTGGCGATCAGCGCCCCCATCGTAATACGCGAGTTCACATCGTTCGCGTGGATCAGGTAAGTTCCCAAACACACTAAACCAACGGTATTGAGCTGCTGCATCGCCGCACTGAAGTTGACCATAAAGTTGGTTAGATTGCGCACGGCAATGGATGAAAATGCCGTTTTCTCTGTGAGCATTTCCCAGCGCTGTTGCGCCCAATTCACTGCATTATTCAGCTTTAAGGTTTCGATCCCTTCAATGGATTCCACCGCTAAGCCTTGGCGTTGAGACGTTTCTTTCATTGAGGCGTTGATCCCTTTCGCCAATGGCTTTTGGATCAAAAGACCCGCGATCACCACAATTGGGATAATGGTCAATGGCACCAATGCTAAGTAACCACCGATCATGCTGATCACGCCGATAAACAGTAAAATAAACGGCAGATCGACAAGGGCTAATAAGCTTGCGCTGGTCATAAATTCACGAATGGATTCGAAGTCACGCAAATTGTTCGCATACGATCCCGACGAGGCTGGACGCTTATCAAGGCGAATTCCCATCACGCGATGAAATAGCATGGCGCTGATCACGATGTCCGCTTTTTTCCCTGCGATATCTAATAGGTAAGATCGCAGCATTTTAGCAAGAAATTCAAAACCAATGGCCAGCACAACACCGATGGTGAGTACCCATAAGGTTTCGTAAGCTTGGTTCGGGATTACGCGGTCATACACGTTCATCACATACAGGGAGCTGATTAACGCTAATAAGTTGATCACAAATGATGCGATGATCACTTGGTAGTAATATTTTTTATAGCGCCAAATCACTTTCCAGAAGCCGCTGGTTTCGTATTTATCAATTTCCGAACGGGTTTCTGAGCGAATATTGCGTTTAATAAACCAGCTATAGCCGCTGTAATTCACTGCCAGATCTTGCACGCTTAATGTTTGACGTAAGCCTTCTTCCGTTAAGATCTCAAAATGACGCCCATTTTCACCGTCTTCAATTTTGCTGATCACCACCGATTCATTGTTCGCCAAAAGTGCCAAAAAAGGCGCGGCAATCGTCGGGATCTTATGCAGATCGATTTCAATGATCTGGTTATCAAATTGATGGGAATTCAACACATTCACCAACGAGGCATAATCGAAAGACTTCGACTCAGTACGCTTGGTTTGTGCTAATAAAATTTCCGGTGAAAGGGTATAACCCAAACGCTTGGTAACTAAAGATAGGTTATTAATAATATTCATAATTTATCTGGAAGCCAATTCTTGGTTCATCCATGCAGACATTTTTGCCTGCACACTGAGGTAATTGAGTGTCGCGTCGCGGAAGTCGTTCTGTAAGATAACAGCGCTGGTTTGAATGCTCGCCAGCTCGTTATACGCATCGAGCAAGTCAATCAAGCTGCGGCGGTTGATGGTGAACTGTTTTTCATAGTTACTGATCACCACTTTTTGCTCTGCGATATACGCCTTCGCAATGTTTCCTTGCTTTTCACTTTGCGCCATATTGATCGCCGCAGATTGGCTCATCTCTTTGATTTCGCGGAATGTCTTTTTAATACGTTCGTTCGCTGCGGACAGGGCATACTCTTTCTGTGCTTGGCTGTAATAGCTCGCTTGGTCGAAAATATTCCAAGAAACACGTAAGAAAACTTCGCTATTATCTGGCGTCGCATTAACTTCTAAATTCAGTGCTGGCTTTCTCATGGCGCTAGCGACTTTAACTTCGGCATCAAGGCTTTGAGCATCGGCCACTTGGGCTTTGTAACTTGGGTTATTTTCTAGATTATCTTCTTGAAATTTAGCTAAAATCGCACCGCTAGTCGTGGCTCTAAATGGGTCAACAAATTGGTCAACGGTTAGCTGGCGCTGAGTCAAAATCGATAATTGGCTCAGGGCTAAGTTCAGGTTTCTCTCTGTTTCAGCGCGGCTCATTTCTACCTTTAAGGTGCGCGCTTTCACTTGCGTTAATTCGCTCATTCGACCGGAGTCATGCTGAACAATTGTGGTCAGTTGCTTTTCAATTTGGTGATGGCGAACGAGATTTTCATCAATCACATCAAGGGTTTCTTTGTGACGTAAAACCTGCAAATAAAGCTGGCTGATGCGCACGCTGATATCTTCTTGAGAAAGAATATATTGGTTTTCATAGTAACTTTGCTTGGACTGTTCGCGGTCTACACCCGCTTCAATTCCGCCCCAAGCATAAATGTTCATCGTCGCTTTAGTTCCGAGGTGAAACCCCGATTCCATCGCGTTACTTTCGTATTTGTGTTGCTGCGCAAGAGGCTGGGTTCCCATTAAACTGATGACAGGGTAATGCCCCGCTTCCGCTGCACTCACGTTGCTTTGTGCCGCTTGATAATTGGCATAAGCCTCTTGGACTTCTGGGGCATTATCGAGAGAATCTTTTAATAGGTTTTTTAATTCAACCACATCTGCCACAGCAGAAAGGGAAAGCATCTTCACGAAGAATAACGCTAAGATGCTATTAATTAGAGATTTCATAAAGTTGGCACAAAGTAAATAAAACTGGTGTTGGCGAAATAAAATATTGAGGGCTACCCATGGTAACCCTCAATAATTAGCCTTAAATAATGGCGCTCTGAGTTTCTTGTAATGCATCTAACGATGAATTCATGAAACCAGTAGAGTGACTTGATGTTGCATTGACATCGGTGTCTACTCCATGTAACTCCATTGCACTTTCTGGTGAGAACAATTTCAGCGCTGTTAAATCAGTATCATTCAAGCCGGTGTTACCAGACTCTTTTAACTTACTGATATCCACTGTAATTGATGACTTACCATTGGTACCGTCGTTATCGGTTAACGTCAGCGTAAAGGTCTCTTTCTCCATTCCCGTTGGACGTGTAGCCCCCGGACGATAGGTTAAGTGACCGAAGTTTTTCTCGCCTAAAGAGATAGAGAGTAAACCGCCCGCGTCTGTTTTGACTGCTAACTCACCCTGACCAAAATCAACCCACATACTCTTATCAAGGTTATCCGACGTAATTTTCTTAGCTGTTGGATCGTATTTGTACGTGTGACCATCCACTTCAATGCTGATGGATTTCATGCCATCTGCGCCGAAGCTCAGGGTTTCCTTGCCATCATTCGCTTTTGAGAAGCTACTTTCGATAGTGTTTTCGTTAGGAACATATTTGCTCAGGATATTGCCTAAAGAGCTCATATCTTTCAGAACGATAACGTCGTTAGTATCGTTATCCGTTTTGTTCTTACCATCAAAAGCAATTGGCTTCAGATGATCTTCACCACTAATTCGCCCTTCAACCGGAGCCATATCCTGACCAATACCGATTGCGACTGAACGAATTCCATTTGCAGTTAAAAACTCAGTCCACTTATCTTCACCAATATCGGTATTAGGACTACCTGGTTCAAAGTTACTTGGTGATGTTGGTGCGATACCATCGTTTGAACCATTATTAACGCTTGGTGAACCATCACTAATAAAGAAGAAAGTATTATCTACTGTTGCTTCTTTAACTGGCTCGCCAGCGTTAGGTTTGTTCTTGTAGATGCTCAGAATTTGCTGTAACGATGCATCATAGTTAGTGCTTCCACCAATACCACCGTGGTCCATATCAACCGTTTTAAATGGTGGATACCATTTGTGCTCACGAAGGTCTTTAATAATAGCTTTGGCTTCATCCAATGTGCACCAATAAGCATTTCCAGCTGAATACTCTAATGAGCTACCAATCGCTACCGCTTTATCTGCAAATCCATTCAAGCTAACGCGTACATCACCTTTAGTCGCACTATCTAAGCGTTCTTGATAAGAATCTAATAATGTATCAATGGCATTCAGAGCTGCATCATATCTGTACATCTGTTGAGGATTACCATGTTCATCAACAGGATCATTAACATCAAGTAAACCACTATCTCTTTCCCACATACTTCCCGAGAAATCGAGTGAAATTACAACGTTTGCATAGAAGGTATTCTCTGCTGGCGGCTCTACCGACAACTCCACATCCGCAGCGCTTGGCTTATCATCATGAACCACGATTTGGGTTTTCACTTCATCGTTGCCATTCTTCACACCAAACTCAATATTCAGAGAGTCTTTTCCTGCTGGGTGATCGACAAGGCCTTTGAGATTAACTTTGTAGTCAACCGTCGTTTGACCATTATCGGTTGTGCTATTGGCTGTCAGCGTAATCACTTCTTTACCGTCAGCATCTTTACCTACAAAACCATTATCGGTACTTTCCCAAGTGATAGGCTTACCACCGGAGGTTAATTCCGTTGTTGGCTTCGTAATTTGAATATCTTGCTCTGCAACTGGTTTATCCTCTGGGTTAGCGAGAATGACAACACCATCCGCAACGATAGCCGATGAGCCAGCAGTACCATCCGTTCTGAGACCTTTTTCAAAGACTTCTGTTGGAGTTGTCTGCGTTGGTGCGATATCAATCGTCACAGTTGCTATGTTTGAAACCTTACCGTCATTATCTTTCACGGTATAAGTAATCGTGTCTTGCCCTGTTGCACCTGGTTTTGGCGTGTAAATCAGTTTGCCATCTGCATCAAATGTCGCGGTACCTTTGCTACCATTCTTTTCGATATGCAGGGTTGATTTATCCAACTCACCATCAGGGTCTATGTCATTGCTCAATACATCAATAACTGTCGGAACCCCTTGCTTAGTTTGACCATGGTCATCCCCTGCAACTGGTGGTTCATTGATTGCGATGGTCACAGTTGCGGTGTTGGACACGTTGCTATTTTTATCTTTAACCAGATACGTAATGGTATCTTGGCCTGTTGCATCCGGATTTGCCGTGTACACCAGCTTACCATTGACAATTTCTACAGTGCCTTTGGTTGGTTTGCCCACAACTTCTAATGTCGTTGGGTCAATATCATCGTCGAGATCGGTATCATTCTTTAAAACATCGATCTCTACAGGTATCGCTTTGTTAGCTTTTGCTGAGTCCTTATTTGCGATTGGCGCTGCATCGATGGTGATAGTCACCGTGGTTTCATTGGAGACGTTGCCGTTTTTATCTTTCACGGTATACGTGATGGTATCGGTGCCCACTTCGCCCGGCTTCGCGGTGTACACCAGCTTGCCGTCCACTATCGTGGCCTTACCTTTCTCACCATTGTTAGTGATCGTCAGTGTGTTTGGATCGATGTCGTCATCCAAGTCGGTGTCGTTGGCCAGCACATCCAGCGTTATCTTTTCACCTTCTTTGATCGCGGCTTCATCTTTGTTCGCCACTGGCGGCTCTGTGATATCAATGGTTACAGTCGCTTTGTTGGACACGTTGCCATTTTTATCTTTAACCAGATACGTAATGGTGTCTTGGCCTGTTGCATCCGGATTTGCCGTGTACACCAGCTTACCATCGACAACTTTGACGGTGCCTTTGGTTGGCTCACCCACAACTTCTAATGTCGTTGGGTCAATATCAGCGTCGAGATCGGTATCATTATCTAAAACATCGATCTCTACAGGTGTCGCTTTGTTGGCTTTGGCTGAGTCTTTGTTTGCGATTGGCGCCGCGTCGATAATAATGGTCACCGTGGTTTCATTGGAGACGTTGCCGTTCTTGTCTTTCACGGTGTAGGTGATGGTGTCGGTGCCAACCACGCCCGGTTTGGCGGTGTACACCAGTTTGCCGTCCACAATCGTCGCCGTACCTTTTTCACCGTTGTTGGTGATCGTCAACGTGTTCGGATCAATGTCGTCATCCAAGTCGGTGTCGTTCGCCAGCACATCCAGCGTTATCTTTTCACCTTCTTTGATCGCCGCACTATCTTTGTTCGCCACTGGCGGTGCATCGATGGTGACGGTCACCGTCGCTTCATTCGACACGTTGCCGTTCTTGTCTTTAATGGTGTAGGTGATGGTATCGGTGCCGTGCTCACCCTGATTCGGGGTGTAGATCAGCTTGCCATCTTCGCCGATGGTCACGGTGCCTTTTGTACCTGGCTGAGTGATCACTACGCTGTTTTTATCTAAATCACCGTCGAGATCGGTATCGTTCGCGGTGATATCAATTTCAACTGGCGTATTGTGGCGAGTGTCCGCTTCATCTTTGTTTGCGACTGGCGGCTCTGTGATATCAATGGTCACGGTCGCTTTGTTGGACACGTTGCCATTTTTATCTTTAACCAGATACGTAATGGTGTCTTGGCCTGTTGCATCAGGATTTGCAGTGTACACCAGCTTACCATCGACAACTTTTACGGTGCCTTTGGTTGGTTCACTCACAACTTCTAATGTCGTTGGGTCAATATCACCGTCAAGATCGGTATCATTGCCTAAAACATCTAATTCAACTGGCGTGGCTTTGTTGGCTTTTGCTGAGTCATCATTTGCCACTGGCGGCGCATCGATGTTGATGGTGATCGTCGCATCTTCAGAGACGTTACCGTTTTTATCTGTCACGGTATAAGTAATGGTGTCAGTACCCACTTCGCCTTTATTCGGCTGGTACACTAGTTTGCCATTAACAAACTTCGCGAAACCTTTGCCACCATTGGTTTTAATCGCTAAGGAGCCGTGGTCAACATCGCCGTCTTTATCGGAGTAGTTATTTTCCATATCGATGGTGACAGGCTTAGATTCTTTGGTTGCCGCAGAGTCGTCTTTCGCTTCTGGTGCTGCATCAATTTTTACAGTGATGGTAGCAACATTCGACTCGTGGCCTGCGCGGTCTTTTACCACATAAGTGATGGTATCAACACCGTATTCACCTTTGTTTGGTGTATAGATAATCTTTCCATCTTTACCGATTGTCACCGTTCCTTTAGAACCTTCTTTTACGATGCGGATAGAGTTCGGATTTAAATCGCCATCAACATCACTGTCGTTCGCGGTAACATGGATAGTGACAGGGGTATTATGTTTTGCATGTGCAGAATCATCACCCGCGATAGGTGCATGATCGACAACTTTAGAATGACCGCCGCCACCGCCGCCGCCACTGATTGCCACAGCAGGAATACCAATAAGAGGGACCAGTGCAGCTAACCACCATGGGTTAAATGCCCACAATGGTGGTAATGCATCGCCACCAATAGCTTGACCAGCCGCTTGGCCGTCTGCTAATTGGCTGATGGCGTCAGCTTTTACCGCACTTTCAGGAACGTATGGGAAATATTGGCCATTTTCATATTGACCAATAATGAGGTTTGCATCGCCTTCTTGATAACCAATGGCACCATTCTCAGCAAAGTAATTTTCAATAATTAAATCAGGGCTTTCTACATCACCGCCTTCAAATGCGATGACAAGGTTTTTATCAACGCGCTTAACCGCGATGTTTTCTGGTGCGAATTGTGTACTTTCGTCAATTAATAAATAGTTTACATCTTTTTGTGCATTAATATGCAGTGGTTGTTTTAATTTACCTGCTCCGTTTTCCCCACCGGTAACAGAATATTGCTCAATCGTCTCTTTGCTATTATTAACTTTAATTGATATTTTTTTAATAGACATAGTTATCCATTGCCTCGTATCGGACAATTATTTATTGAATTAAATTTAGTTTAAAAACGTGTTAATTATTGGCAGCTTTGAGCTACATCCACACGCGGTAAAGTATGAACTTGGGTGCTTACTTTCCCTTTAAATTCATTAACTTCTTTTTCTGTCATTGGTTTTAATGATACTGTTCCATTGGTTTCAGTGACCAAGAACGCATAGGATTTACCAGGCTCTAGTGGCTTATTATCGATTTCGTTTAATTTAGTGTTATAGCGCTCGCTAACATCTGTTTTATATGCAGTAAAATTGTTATTTCCAGAGCATAATTTAATTTGTTTAGTCGCATTAGGCTCTAATGAAGTGAGGTACTGTTTATTCACAAATATATTAATTGTTTTCCCTTCAACTTGATTATCTATTCTATAGAAAGAGACTAATGCTTTATTACTTTCGACTTCTTTGTTTTCTTTAAGAATATTCTTATTCTTCCATGTTTCGCTATTATACCCGTGCAGTCCTTCATTACGCACACAACCCGTCAATGCTGCAATACATAATAGCATTACAACGCCAGTGAACTTTTTCATATTAATCCTTTCAACGCTATGGTGTTTAATTTGTGCAAAGCAAAATCCCTCTATGTAATATTAGAGAGAATAAATATCGCAGTGATTTTAATAAATACTAAAGCTGGAAATCATTTAGTTCCCAGCTTAAAAATAAAATACTTATAGTTATTTTTGCTTCAATTTAACCCATTAAGTGAGTACGCGAAGCATTTTGTTACATGATGAAAACTTCAGCATTATATCGTTCAAAGTTGATATGCGTCAATTTTACCCCCCTTGATTTTACCAATCCGCAGAAATGCTATCAATTTTAGTCGCTATTCTGTCAATTGATTCATAATGAATTGTTTTAATTGATATAATTTACATGTTAAAAGATTATTTATTTTTCTAACTCATATAGTGTGTGAGCATAAAAACCATAAAATTGATAAAAATAAAATTTTTATTCTATATATATATAAATACTAAGGATTTACACCCAAGTATAAACCTCTCTAAAAGAGGGGTTTATAGGTCGTGTTAATGCCTATTAACATTCTAGTAAAAATACCGCAATACGAGTAAAAAACTTATTATCACGAAATACCCTCACTGCGTGTATAATATAGGTTTATAACATTCGAATTAAATACCCTTATCATTTAATCCCCTTCAAAATAGCCAGGGCGCATAGTTAGTAATATATATCATCTATTAATTTTCATAATTTTACTTAAATCCCACGTTTAAATAAAAATTAAGAGTATTCCCTTATAATTCCTATTTCACCTAGGAATTATTCCTAATTCATAAAAAGAGATATTAATTTAAATACATTGCTAGTTCCTATTTCAATAATCGGAAATAACAATCTATCGATAGTAAGATTAATTATCATTTCTATAAGCCATTTGAAAATAAATATGATCGCGAAAGTACAGTAAACGGAATAGGCAGTGATAAGCCACCTAGCTTTCTCCAGAAGAGTGAGAGCGAATCAAGCCATAGGCACGCCCAAAGGCAGGAAATACCCTGTAGTTGGTGATTTTAAAGCAAAAAAAAGCCCCGAGTCGTAAGACTCAGGGCTTAATAAATTGGCGGAACGGACGTCTGCCTAAAACAATTCCAACCCAGTACGAATAAATCCAAATTATACTTTATTTTCAATTACTTATTCAAACATTACTTCCAAACACATATAATTAACTCCATTCAAAACTTAACATAAATGGCATACCAAATGGCATACCCAACTTTGAGGATCGATTCATCATGGCGGTATTAACTCATTCTAAAGCAAAACATATTCAACCAGGGGATAAACCATTGTCTCATGGTGGTATTACCGGTCTTACTCTTCATCCATCATCAACAAAGGGTAGAGGTAAGTGGGTTCTTCGTTATATGAGTCCTGTAACACAAAAACGAAGAAATGCTGGATTAGGTAGTTTTCCCGAAATATCTATTTCCGAAGTTACAAATATCGCATCAACAATGCGAGAACAAATTATTAAAGGCATTGATCCTCTTGAGCTCAAAAAATCAATCTCCGATGAACCTTCAATCCCTACTTTTGAGGTGGCTGCCCGTAAACTCCATGCAGAGTTACTACCTGGTTGGAAAAATAAAAAACACGGTAAACAATGGATCACTACACTGGAACAATATGTATTTCCTACCATAGGTTTATTAAAGTTGGATATCATAACTCCAGCCAATATTGCAGATGCATTACGCCCTATCTGGCTAACTCGCTCAGAAACAGCATCCCGCATAAAACAACGTATCCACGCAGTTATGCAGTGGGGATGGGCTCATGGCTATTGCGCAGCCAACCCTACTGATGTCGTTAACCATTTATTACCGCAACAAATCAGCGCTCATGTACGTACCGAGCATCAACCTGCGATGCCTTGGAAAATGCTACCTTTATATATTCGCACACATATATACCAACCCGAACGTTACAATGTTACCCGAGCAATACTGCTATTTATCATGTTAACAGCCTGTCGTTCTGGCGAGGCTAGAGCGATGCAATGGCAGGAAATTGATTTTAAACGAGCGGTATGGACAATACCCGCAGAACGTATGAAATCAGGGTTGCAACACCGAGTGCCATTATCTGAGCAAACTTTAGCGCTATTGAACAATCTAAAAGGCGTACATGACACACTAGTTTTTCCATCACCTAGAAAACAAATTGTGCTCTCCGATATGGTTGTCACCTCATTTCTTAGGCGAACCAAAGCCCCCAGTGACACCAATGGTCGCGTTGCAACAGCACATGGTTTTCGTTCTACCTTTCGAGATTGGTGTTCAGAACATGGCTATTCGCGGGATTTAGCTGAACGGGCACTTGCACATACCGTTAAAAATAAAGTGGAAGCGGCGTACCACCGCACTGATTTATTAGAGCAACGAAGACCCATGATGCAAGCTTGGGCAGATTATCTTTTACCGCCATCAAAATAAATCGAGAAAGCTAGCTAATCTATTTAGCTAGCTTTCTTTCATCAAATACTAATCACGCCTTGTTTTTTTGTTTTTTACAACATTTTCCAATGCAAACCGAAGATCATCATGACATTTTGCCCAACGTAAAACTGCATCATTCAAAGATTCTTGTTTTAGTAACGTTTTATGCCCTTCTTTTCTTTTAGTCTCAATAAATTGCCACAACTCATTTTCTATTGCTTCCACGGCTTTTTTCTTACTTTTCCATTCCTTACCATCTGATTTGGCGCGATGAAGTAACCTTATCGCTTCATTTCGAAAAAGCGCCGCTAATTCAGCAACGACATTACCGCCTTTTTTTGATGAAGATATCCTCTTCAAACGGCATTCTCGTTCTATCTTCAAAAGCTCTCGATAATGTTCAACTGAATACAGTTGAGTTAAATAGCTAATCGAAACCAAAAAAGCTTCAACAGATACCTTTTTATCAAAAGACCAGCAAAATTCCGCCCAGGATTTATTAATCGCAGCCCATAAAAATAATGTCTTAACATAATCATTTAATCCACCCCCACCAGCCGTAATCAGCATAACGGTTCCTTTCAGTCTTATCAGCTCAACCACATCCTTAGCAACGCCTTTTGCCGTGCCAAAAAAATACTCTTTAAAATCCTTAAAAATTTTTTGAACCTTTTCACTATCCTCAGAAAGGATATCTGCAATTTCTTTTTTTACTGATGAAGATAACCACTTACATTCAACAGCAACCTTCAGCGCATCTTTCCTTTTTTGATTATACGTATCAATCAAAACATCATAAATATCTTTTAATTCATTCATTTAACCAAATACCCCCACAAAAAGTAGGCTTGTAAAAAAAAAGAGTTTGGCCCTTACATGTTTATGCTCAGCACATTTCATTATGCTATTTCTTATCCCATACACACCTATAGAGACTTAACAACAATGAATACATCTCATATTAAAATATTGCGTTTACCCGCTGTACTACAACGTATTGGTATAGCACGTTCAACATTGTACGACTGGATGAATCCCAAATCGCCACGCTATGACCCAACCTTTCCAAAGCAAAAGCGCTTGGGACGCCAATCCGTTGGCTGGGTTGAATCAGAAGTAAATGATTGGCTACTTAACAGACAATCAGTTTAATTTAATTCACTATAGCAAATAAGGAGAACAGATTAAAAATCTTCATGTTATTTTCTGTGATTACACAAAAAAATAAAAAACTAAACAGTTAATTTATTGAATTTTGATGATTCAACCATGACTGTCTTCATTTATATATATAACCCAGAGAAAAGGATAATTATCATGTCCCAACGGATTTCTATTACCATAAAAAATGAATCAAGCCTAAAAGCTATTAATGAATACTGTCATAAAAATAATTTAACACGCTCCGCTGTAATAGCGAACATATTAGCGAGTGCTTGCCCGCTGTTGAATGAAATAAATCAACATACACAGATAGTTAATGAATTGGAAAACCAGCTATTTAATCCTAAAAAAAACTCACAAAAATTATGGGGAGACACCCCCGTATTTTCACTACCTGAATACTTATTGGATATTTGGCAAACCCACATAATAGAAAAAGGGATCATTATTGATAAACATGCTTACCCTCATGCTTATAAAAGCCCCAAAATAGGTTTAAAGGAAAAGAAAACCATTCAAGAAACATTGAATAGCTATATAGATTCACCATATATTAAAAAGGCCATTTTTATTTATACAGACAGGCACGTTCACTATAAATTACATAAAGCAGGTGGGTTTTCAAATACAATATTAATTAGAAACACTGAATACAAAAATTACCTATTCGATTTTAACGCAATTATTCACATACCGATAAAGGATATTGTTTTCCATGGAATAGAGGCAGCATTCAAAAAAAACCAAATAATATTAAAAGAAAGTTATGTCGCTTTTATTCCTATTTATCACTCAAACAATCAGTGTGTTTTAATTGGTGTGATAGATAAAACGCAAGTAAATAGAAAAATAGAGAGCAGTCCAGATACGATTATCATAAATCCAATCTAACCGTTCATTAATTCGTTTTATGACCCTTAAGGTGACAAAATGAGCCATTATGCATATTTTAGAATCGTTCAAAATAGCAATTTTAGTCTACAAGAGGTTGAGCAATGCCTAAACGATATCGCTGGCATCCATCCAATAAAAAGAGAACATATTATTTTAGAACATCAATCAATAACGGATGTCAATGAGCTACCAAGTCAATTGATGTATTATATTGATAGGGTATTTACACCTGATGATACCTTAATTACAAGAACACTCCATGATTTGGGGAATAACACACAACAAATCGCTTATGTTATACAACGCTGCCAATCTCTGGAGATGAAATTACTCTTCCTCAACGACTTAGGCCAAAATGTATTTTCGCTAAATGTCCCTTTAGCCGAAATACTCAATCAATTAAAAAACATTGAGGATAATTATGAAAAAATGAAACTCGATAGACGACATGCGATTGCATTACAACAAGGAAAAATATTAGGACGCCCCGAAGGAAGTGTTTATAAACAAGCTATTTATGAAATGAGGTGCAAAGGATATAAACAACGAGAAGTCGCTAATCATTTTAATATTAGCCTTTCTACCGTGAAACGATATTGGAAAAAAAGACTATTCGAATAGCACTAACTACAGAGTGATTATTTATCAACCAATTCAGTATTGGTGGGGTATTATCGATATTATTGATGTTGGAAAGGTAATATATATTACCAATAACACAACCTGAATAACTAACTAATATAACTTACACCGTAGATACCAATATAATCCAATACTGACTGTAACCTAATATCAATAATATCAGCTTAGCCAGAGGTCAATATCTAAATAAATACGTCATTATTAATCTATAGATTAATAAATCTATGCCTGTTAAACAGGAATAACACAATACTCAATAAACCATAAGGGATCAGATAACCACATTATCTGTCCTTTATCACTACCAACATTCATACGAAAGAGTCATTCCAAATGACTCTAAGGGATCATTATGTCTAAAAAAGAATACAACCCAGGTTACCAAGGTGCGATTGCAGAGACTTTAGATTGTGCCTTACAAGCCTACCCTCGTATTACTGTGATACGAGTAGATCTCCATTTCCCTATGATGGATGAATATGGGGATATGCCAAACTGTTTCCCTAACACTGAAGGCTCTCCTATCACCCGTTTTATGAACTCCTTAAATGCAAAGCTTAAACACGATCAACACCGTAAAATAGATCAAGGGATACGCGTTTACCCTAACCGTTTACGTTACATCTGGGTAAAAGAACTCGTAGATGGATACCTCCCTCACTACCACTGTGCATTAATCTTCAATAAAGACGCCTACTATCATCTAGGAGACTATGACTTAAATATACCTAGTTTACGGACGATGATTACTACAGCGTGGTACAGTGCGTTACAGCTCGAATTAGACCCTATTATTGATACAGGTCCATTAGTTCACTACCCTGAGAACTGTCGGTACTGTTTAAATCGAGAAGCCTTATCCTTTAGCGATGACTATAATACCGTAATAGAACGATTAAATTACCTAGCTAAAGAATATTCTAAACACTACAGTTCAAATTACCGTACGATAGGCTATAGTCAGTACTAGAAGCGACTTAGGCAGGTAGTGGGCGCTACCTGTCTTTTAAAAGGGTTCCACTAATAGCCGCAATCCTCGTCTGTTAGGGAATAGTCTGATACGAGCTTACCAATATCATGGAACAAAACGCCGAAGGCCACTGCAACACGCCACCTTGGTTCAAGCTCTTTTTTCTCAACAGGTCTGCCACTGAAAGCCCCTGTCCTCACGGACAGGGGCTTTTTTGCTTTTAAATCAACCTAAAAGTCAGCCTCTTATAGCCTAAAGTCTTTGAGTGACTAGATGATATATCGTGTAAGCTACTGATAGATTTTCAGTTTTCTGCTCCTAGGTCTGCATATTGTACTTTTCCTCTTACTCGACCTAACCAGTACCAACCTAGCTTCTCAACGGATTTATACCATGTCACTTTAAAGCCAGCATCACTGACAATGAGCGGTGTGGTATTACTCGGTAGAATGCTCGCAAGGTCGGCTAGAAATTGGTCATGAGCTTTCTTTGAACATTGCTCTGAAAGCGGGAACGCTTTCTCATAAAGAGTAACAGAACGACCGTGTAGTGCGACTGAAGCTCGCAATACCATAAGCCGTTTTTGCTCACGAATATCAGACCAGTCAACAAGTACAATGGGCATCGTATTGCCCGAACAGATAAATCTAGCATGCCAACGGTATACAGCGAGTCGCTCTTTGTGGAGGTGACGATTACCTAACAATCGGTCGATTCGTTTGATGTTATGTTTTGTTCTCGCTTTGGTTGGTAGGTTACGGCCAAGTTCGGTAAGAGTGAGAGTTTTACAGTCAAGTAAGGCGTGGCAAGCCAACGTTAAGCTGTTGAGTCGTTTTAAGTGTAATTCGGGGCAGAATTGGTAAAGAGAGTCGTGTAAAATATCGAGTTCGCACATCTTTTTGTCTGATTATTGATTTTTGGCGAAACCATTTGATCATATGACAAGATGTGTATCTACCTTAACTTAATGATTTTGATAAAAATCATTAGGGGATTCATCAGCACTTAGAACCTATCCCAATAGGATTTTATTCCAGACAATGATACCACAGACAAAATGCAGCATCGCCTCATAATTCTCGACCTTCTTCTCCCAACGAGTCAGGACACGACGGTAGCGATTCATCCAACTGTGTGTTCTCTCTACAACCCAGCGATGGGCCTTAAAATCCGTGTTTTTGATGGCTTCTGATTCATCCTTCCGTGACTGGATATGAGGTTCATAGCGACGACTTTTCAGATACGCTCCCAACCATTCCGCTTCATACCCTTTGTCCATGTACAACCGGAGCCCCTTGCCCGGTCTGCCCGTCTGGAGGGCATCGAGCGTATCCGCAACTAGCTTTATGTCGTGCGTATTTGCTCCAGCGACAACCAGCGCAAGAGGAACCCCGTTCCCGTCAGTCATCAGACTGCGCTTTACGCCCCGTTTTCCCCGGTCTGTTGGGTTCCTGCCTGTTTTTTTGAGCCTGCCAGCGGTGATTTGGTCATACAACCATCCATCGACAGCCACGACCAGTCAATAGCGTCCAACTGTTCGCAAGCAAGCAACCCGTTTTGCCAGAAGCGTTCAAATACTCCAGCATCCCGCCATTCCTGAAATCGGCGATGAGCAGAGCTTGACGAGCATATACCGGTGGCATTTAGCGCATTCCACTGGCAACCCGTCCTGAGTACGAAGAAAATGGCGTTCATTGCAGCGCGATTATCAACCCGCTTGCGGTGCGTACCCAGCGGGTGTTGAGTTCTATGCTCCGAGATGAGAGGAGCCATTTTCTCCCAGAGTTCATCACTGATTTGCCACTTGTTACCCACCATGCTTTGCCCTCATAAATTATCATTATGTATTATCTGACAATTCCTTTTGGGATAGGTTCTAAGTCCCGGAAGGTAACAATATTGCCAAAGGTTTTAGTTGCATCATTTAATTACTGTAGTTAAGTGTTGCAACGTTCTTCATAAGTGGCAGAATAAGCAAATTATTCAAAGTGTGGAGAACAAGGCCAATGATTGAAGGAGTCAGCTCATCGACATTAGTGACCTTATCTGATTTGGTGACCATTCAAGCGGGCTACCCGTTTCGGGGGACTATACGCGATATTCCTAGTGGTTCAGTAAAAGCGGTACAAGCTAAAGATATCTCTGAACTTGGCGAGTTAATCTACAGCGATTTAATCGTCACCGTTCTAACAGGTAAACGTGAACCTAATTGGCTCAAAAAAGGCGATATTTTGTTTAGTGCCAAAGGGGCAAAGCATATTGCCAGCTATGTTGATGGCGACTTAGAAAACACGACCTGCGCACCTAGTCTGTTTCTTTTACACCTTAAATCGAAATGGCAAGGTTTAGTGAACACTCAATTTTTAACCTGGCAGCTAAATCAAACCCCTGCACAGCAATATTTTAAACGCAGTGCCGAAGGCAGTTTTCAAATTAGCATTCGTAAGCCAGTGCTGGCAGCAACACCGATTGCCTTACCCAGTATCGAAACCCAGAACACCATTGCCAAGCTTTATGCCGCCAGCATTAAAGAAAATGCCCTACTGCATAAACTAATTAATAACCGTCAGCAGCAGTTAAATGCGATTGCAACTGACTTAATGAATTCATCTAACAATTAAGAGCTAGGATTTATGCCACATACCTTAATCAACCAATCCGAAATCAACAAAGCGGTATGGAATGCCTGTGATACCTTCCGAGGTACAGTCGATCCATCCATATACAAAGACTTTATTCTTACCATGCTGTTCTTAAAGTACATCTCCGATGTGCACCAAGATAAAGTCGAAGAGCTAAAAGCCGAATACGGTGATATTCCTGAATTGATCGCCGAAATGCTCGAAAGCCAGTCGTTTAAGATTCCAACGGGCAGCTCGTTCTGGGATCTGTATGAAGCACGTTTTGAAGCAGGTAACGGAACCCGCATTGATACCGCACTCCACGCGATTGAAGAAGCGAATACTAAACTCAAAGGCGTTTTCCAAGACATTAGCTTTAACACCGATAAACTCGGTGATGAAAAGCAGAAAAACGATATTCTGCGTCATCTATTGGAAGACTTTGGTAAGCCAACCCTAAACCTACGTCCAAGCCGTGTCGGTTCACTGGATGTGATTGGTAACGCTTACGAATACCTGATCAAACACTTTGCGGCAGGTAGCGGTAAATCGGCGGGCGAATTCTATACCCCTGCGGAAGTCTCGGATCTGCTGTCGATTATTCTTGCTCCTCAAGAAGGCGATACCATTTGTGACCCAGCCTGTGGTTCTGGTTCGCTATTAATGAAGTGTGGCAAACAGGTGCAAAAGAACTTCAACGGTTCGAAGAAATATGCCCTGTATGGTCAGGAAGCGATTGGATCAACTTGGTCACTGGCGAAAATGAACATGTTCCTGCACGGCGAAGATAACCACCGCATTGAATGGGGCGACACCATTCGTAACCCGAAACTTCAGGATGCCAACGGTGGCTTGCTACACTTTGATGTGGTGACCGCCAACCCACCATTTAGCTTAGATAAATGGGGCCATGAAGATGCCGAAAACGATCACTTTGGCCGCTTCCGCCGTGGTGTGCCGCCAAAAACCAAAGGCGACTATGCGTTTATCTCGCATATGATTGAAACCTTGAAGCCACAAACTGGGCGTATGGGTGTGGTGGTGCCGCATGGGGTGTTATTCCGCGCTTCATCAGAAGGCAAAATTCGCCAACAACTGATTGAAGAAAACTTGCTGGATGCAGTGATCGGCCTGCCTGAAAAGCTGTTCTTTGGCACAGGCATTCCTGCGGCCATTCTGATTTTTAAAAAGCATAAAGACGATAAAAACGTGCTGTTTATCGATGCCTCGCGTGAGTTTAAATCGGGCAAAAATCAGAACGTGCTGACCGAAGAAAACATCCAGAAGATTGTCGATACCTACAAAGCGCGTGAAAGCGTGGATAAATATGCTTACCTAGCGACGTTAGAAGAAATTGCTGAAAACGACTTTAACCTTAATATTCCGCGTTATGTTGATACCTTTGAGGAAGAAGAAGAGATCGACTTGATGGCCGTGCGCAGTGAACGTTTGGCGCTGCAAAGTGAACTGGCTGATCTGGAAGCGGAAATGGCAGGCTATCTAGAGGAGTTGGGTTATGGTGCCTAATGGGTGGTTTACGTATAAGTTTTCAGAAATTGTAAAAGAAACACAGTTGGGTACGACAGAACGACATAAAGGGGAATTCTGTTCTGACCCTATACCGTTGCTAAAAATGGGTAACCTTAGCTGGGGAGGATTTAATCTAAAATCCTTGGAAACTCTTCCTCGAAGCAGAGTCGATGAATCGTTAATTCTTAAAAAAGGTGATTTTTTGTTTAACACAAGGAACACACCTGAATTAGTCGGTAAATCTGCCGTATGGAATGGAGAATTAACTGAGGCCATTTTCGATAATAATATCAATAGGATTGTATTTCACAATTCAATAGATCCATTTTATCTAGGTTTATATTTAAATAATGGAAGAGGCAAGTCGGTAATAAACTCTTTGCCAGCAGGCAGTACGAGCGTTGCCGCTATTTATTGGAAAGATTTGAAAAATATAAAATTAACTCTCCCACCACTCCCAGAACAACGCAAAATCGCCAAAATCCTCTCCACTTGGGATAAAGCGGTTGCAACCACCGAAAAGTTAATTGCAACCAGCCAGCAGCAGAAAAAAGCTTTAATGCAGCAACTGCTCACAGGCAAAAAGCGCCTACTTGATGATTCAGGTAAACCGTTTGAGGGTGAGTGGGAATGGCTTAAAGCTAGCGAGCTGTTCAAAACAGTATCGAAGAAAAATAACTCGGATTCAGAAGAATTACTATCAGTTACTCAAGATCAGGGTGTTCTGCCACGAAAAATTTTGGAAAGGCGAGTTGTAATGCCTGATGGCTCTACAAAAGGATACAAGTTAGTTGTTCCCGGTAACTTTATTATCAGTTTGCGATCATTTCAAGGCGGACTGGAATACTCTAGATATAGAGGCTTAGTTAGTCCAGCGTATACAGTCCTTGAGCCAGTAAAACCGATTAACAATGAATTCTACAAACAATACTACAAATCTTATAACTTTATCGGTCATCTGGCAGTTGCAGTTATTGGTATTCGAGATGGCAAGCAGATTAGCTACTCTGATTTTTCATTCTTGAAATTGCCATACCCAAAAGTAAAAGAGCAACAAAAGATAGCAGCCGTACTAACCAATGCAGACAAAGAAATCGAGCTTTTACAAGCCAAACTCGCTCACCTTAAAGATGAGAAAAAGGCGTTAATGCAGCAGTTGTTGACGGGTAAGCGCAGAGTCAAAGTGGATGAAAACGTCGCCGCATAATAATTAGCAAATACCGCCCGAATAACGGGCGGTCAAATAATAAATAAAGGCTAGGCATGGATACAAACGCATTGGAACGAATGCAGCAACTCTTGGCTGATTTTAAAAAACTAGAGCCAGTTGAAGTTGCAGAGCCCACCATTTTTAGTATTGGGAGTAAGGGGTATTACGAGAATCCCACTACCGATATTTTGGCATTCTTTTGTGACAGCAACGGTCAACATCAACTCGGTGATACTGCACTAAGGGCACTACTGACTTGTTTACCTGAAGACTATCGTTCTCTAGATTGCGCATTAACCGAAGTGCCCGAGCGAGAAGTCAAAACTCAAGCAGGCAAACGTATTGATTTACTGCTAGAAAGTGCTGATTGGGTGATGGTGTTAAAGAATAAAATCTACCATCAGCAAAATAATCCGTTTGATGACTATGAGCGTTTTGTTCGAGAAGAGCAAAATCAAACCCGCTTTGCAGGTAAACAGGTTATTTTTGTAGTGCTTTCTCCAACAGGTGAAGCGTTACCAAGTGGCTGGCATGGCATCAGCTATCCCTCGTTAATTTCTGCTTTAAAAGCTCAGCTAGCGGAACAGTTTCTTTCCCAACCTATCCATAAATGGACGCTATTGCTGCGTGAATTCATCTTACATTTGGAGAGCCTTATGTCTCAGCCATCGGTTAATCAACAAATCCTCGATTTTGTCTTAGATAACCTCTCTACTATTAAAGAGCTTCAGGAAACTAAACAGCAAGCGATAAACGACTATCATCAAAGGCTGAAAACGGCACTTCAGTCCAAACTAGGAAAAGAGATTGCGATTCGGTTACATCATTGGAGCGGATATCCTGCTTTGCGATTTGCTTTAGCGAGCTGGAAAGATACCAATTCGGATGTTGTGCTATTTCTTTCTGGTGAAAAAGGTGAATCTTCAATTAATGTTTACGCCCACCTAGAGGGAGATTCTGATGAAAGTAAAGCAGACTCGTTGATTCTCACTGCTTGTAATGTTGAACGTTGGATTGAAGGGAATGGTACTTATCGCGGGTATAGAATCAAACTTGCCACCATGCCTGAAGATGACATTATTCAATTTATTGGTGAACGCCTTCAAGAACTGGATACGTTTGAACGTGAGTATTGGGGAGATGAGTCATGAGTTCACCTTTGCCTAATTTTCGCGAAGAGCACAGTGCCAAAATACCCGCACTAACGCTGCTCACCAACCTTGGCTACCAATTTATTCCGCCTGCTAAATGCTTGGCGATGCGTGGCCGCTTATCATCAGTGATTCTACCCAATGTGCTGCGCAGTGTGCTGAAACACAAAACCCATACCTTTATGGGTAAAGCCTATCCGCTTTCAGATTCGGCTATCGATAAAATCATTCAAGAGCTGGCGACCCCAGCGATGAATGCTGGTTTAAAAGCAGCGAATGAAAAGCTCTACAATGCCCTAACCTATGGCATCAGTGTGACTGAGTTTATCGATGGCAAAAAGACCAATCCAACCATTCAAATCATCGATTGGGAAACACCAGAGAATAACCAATTCCACTTCACCGAAGAGATGGAAATTGAAAATGCCCACGGCACAGGTAAACGCATTCCCGATGTGGTGTGTTTTGTTAACGGCCTGCCTTGGGTAGTGATTGAAGCGAAACGCCCAGACTCTTCTCATGAAGGCAAACCGACGATTTCCGAAGGGATTTCGCAAAATATCCGTAATCAGAAAAACGACGAAATTCCTCATCTGTTTGCCTACAGCCAATTGCTGCTTTCAATAAATGGTAACGATGGTTTGTACGGTACTTGCGGCACACCCGAGAAGTTTTGGGCAAAATGGAAAGAAGAAGAGATCACCGAAGCGACCTATCTTCGCCTGAAAAACACCCCATTAGCGCAAGATAAACTCGACCTGCTGTTTAACCATCGTCCACCCAAAGTGCGCGACGAATATCTGTCACTGATTGCTGGCGGTGAACTCGTTGTCACCGACCAAGATCGCTTATTGGTGTCTCTGCTGCGCCATGATCGCCTGTTAGAAATGACGCGCCTGTTTACCTTATTCGATAAAAAAGCAGGCAAAATCGTTGCCCGTTATCAGCAGGTATTTGGTATTAAAGCGTTGATTGAACGTGTTACCTCTTTCGACGAAAAAGGTGCTCGCAATGGCGGTGTGATTTGGCATACAACAGGCTCAGGTAAATCGTTCACCATGGTATTTCTATCGAAAGCGTTAATCTGGCTCGATGAACTGAAAAAGTGCCGCGTAGTCGTCGTGACCGACCGTGTTGACTTGGAAGACCAATTAGCTCGCACGTTCGCGTCGGGCGGCGCGTTATCGGATAAAGACAAAAAAGAGGCAATGGCGACGACGGGCAAACGCCTTGCCGAGCAAATTGGTAAAGGCAATGAGCGAATTATTTTCTCTATCATCAATAAATTCGGTACGGCAGTCACTTTGCCAGAGTGCTACAACGACAGCCCCGATATTATTGTGTTGGTCGATGAAGGCCACCGTAGCCAAAACGGTTCCAACAATATCTTTATGCAGCAAGCTTTACCCAAAGCTGCTTACATTGGTTTTACGGGGACGCCACTGCTGAAAGATGATAAGACCGAAAACAAATTCGGAAAAATCATCCACTCCTACACTATGCAGCAAGCGGTGGAAGACAAAACTGTCACGCCATTGTTATATGAAGAGCGTATTCCTGAACTCAGTACCAATGACCGTGCGATTGATGCCTGGTTTGACCGTGCAACGGATAAGCTATCGGAAAAACAGCGCACCGACCTGAAGAAAAAATTCTCCCAGAAAGGCCAGATCTACCAAACCGAAGGACGTTTGGAGTTAATCGCTTATGACATTTCCGACCATTTCCAAAACTTCAAAAGCCAAGGCTTAAAAGGCCAACTGGCATGTGACTCAAAAGCATCAGCCATTCAATACAAAAAACTATTGGATAAGATTGGTAAAGTCACCTCGGTGGTAGCGATGTCGCCACCTGATACCCGTGAAGGCCACGATACTGTTGATGGCGAAAGCAAAGACTTGGTACAGAATTGGTGGAAAGAGAACGTTGGTAGCATGGACGAAAAAGCCTACACCAAACAGATCATCGAAGCCTTTGGTCGTGATGATGGCCCCGACATTATGATTGTGGTGGATAAACTGCTGACGGGTTTTGACGAACCCAAAAACACCGTACTTTATATCGATAAACCACTGAAGCAGCATAACCTCATTCAAGCGATTGCTCGCGTAAACCGTCTGCACCAGAAAAAACAATTCGGTTATCTGATCGATTATCGCGGCATACTAAAAGAGCTAGATTCCACTATTGCTGATTACCAAGAACTGGCTGAGCGCACTCAAGGTGGATTCGACATTGAGGATCTCAAAGGCTTATATAGCCGTATGGATACCGAATATAAAAAGCTGCCGAGTTTGTATAACGACCTATGGGCTATTTTTGCTGATGTGAAAAACAAGCAAGATGGTCAGGCGCTACGCCAAGCTCTAACACCTAAGATTGAAACCATTGATGGTCAACTGACCGATACCAATCTGAAAAAACGCGAAGATTTCTATTCAGCACTGACGCTGTTCGCAAACTGTTTAAAAGTGGCTCTCCAATCAGCAACCTATTTTGATGATAAGAGCTTCGACGATAAGCGTGATTTGTATAAAAAGACGCTAAAATCGATGTCTGAACTGCGTAAGCAAGTACGTGAAGATGCTGAAGAAACCGTAGATTACGATCAGTATGCCGAAGAGATTCGGGCGCTGCTAGATAAACATATTGGTGGCGTTGAAATCAAAGAGCCAGACGGTGCTTATCTGGTCGGTAATATGGGTAAAGCCGCCAAACCTGAAGAGATGAGTGACGACGAGGCCCGCAACAAAAAAGATGTTATCACTGGTCGTGTAACCAAAATGATTGAGCAAGATTTAGCAGATGACCCTTACGCACAAGAGTATTTCTCTGATCTGCTGAAAAAGGCAATTGAACAAGCCAAAGAAATGTTTGATGCACCTGTAAAACAATATCTGCTATTTGCTGATTTTGAAGAGCAAGTGAAAGAGCGCAAAGTTGAAGGTATCCCAACTGACCGTTTCGCCGAGCTTGATCCCAAGATTAAACGCAATGTTCAGGCTTATTATGGTTTGTTTCTAAAACACCTTCCAATCAATCCGTTATCAGAACAGGAATGCTTCGACTACGCCGTTAATATTGATGAGTGTGTCAAATCAGCGGTAGCGGAATTCTCAATTAATCCGTCTGAAATTGAAAACCAAATCAGGCTAAAACTACTGCCGCTGTTAGTTCGTGACGCTGGGCTAGGTTTAGATGCTGCCAAGCTTATTCTTGCCGATATCATTCAAATCACTCGCTTAGGCGTGGCAGGTCATCATTAATGACATCGGTAAGTTCTAAAGAAGGCAAGCTAGAAGAGTACAGCTTCATCTATGGTGATGAAGCTGTGACTTATGAAGTGGTGCGTAAGCCTCATCCAGAAGGTAAGAAGCGCAAGATAGCGATAAAGGTACATCCTAATTGCGAAGTTGTGGTGAATGCTCCTGATGATGCCGAACGTAGTGATATCCATGACGCTGTCATGAAGCGAGCGAAATGGATTTATGCTGCTTTGAAGGAGTTTCGTGGTCACTTGCAATATGTGCAGGCCAAAGAATACGTCAGCGGTGAAATGCAGTTCTACCTTGGTAGACGTTACGTTCTCAAAGTGGTTGAAGACCGAGATGCTATTTCTAACGTCAAAATGGAACGAGGCAAACTGCTAGTGACGCTAAACCGCTTTAACGAAGATAAGCAAGCTCTGATCAAAGCTTTGGTTTCAGGCTGGTATAGCGTGCGTGCCGAGCATATTTTCCACGAACGCTTAGCCGCATTGTTGCCACAAACCACTTGGGTGAAAGGAATTCCGAGTTTTCGGGTTCTGCCGATGACCAAACAATGGGGAAGCTGCTCAACGAAGGGTAATCTCATGCTGAATCCACATTTGGTCAAAGCACCCAAAGAGTGTATCGACTACGTAATTTTGCATGAGCTATGCCATATTGCCGAGCACAACCACAGCGAGCGTTTCTGGCGTTTGCTAACCAGTGTTATGCCGAATTGGAAAGAAGTGAAAAGCCGTTTAGATGGAATGGCGGAGTTATATTTGAGTGAATAAGGATCGATTAAATGAGTTTGTTCAATAAGTTAGTACTCCCAACAATACCAGAACCTCTGGTTTGTTTCAGACCATCATTTATCATGCGTCTTGTTTATCCCATTCAACCAATGGCTTAATACTCAGTTTATCAAGTCATGACTGGCATCGCATCATCACATTAAACTGATCCGCTCAACGCAGTTATTCATCCACAATGACTCAATCATCTCTACGGGTTGAAGCTGGACTGATGGATATAAAACACGGAATAGGCTCCAACCTAATTAATTTTATTAAGCATTATCCTATCATAAATTATTTTGTAAGGAAGACTAAAAACCTACCACAGAAGGGATTGTCAGAATGTCGTAACGAGCAATTTCTGAAGGTGAAAATATGACAGGTAGCAGATTACGGATCAGCGATGAACTCTGAAAAAATAGCACTGCTTATTCCTGAGCACAAAACTAATCATCCGCTCGGCACTCACCGTAAACGAGTTGATAACCGAACTGCCATGAATGCCATATTCTTTGTACTCAGAACTGGCTACCAGTGGAACGCCCTGAATGCCACGGGATATGTTCTTCGAGTTCTACACATCGTCGCTTCCTTGAATGGCGTGATACCGGTGTCTTTGAACGCTTTTGGCAAAACGGTTTGCTTGCATGTAAACAGCTGGACGGTAGGCTCTAAGTATATGCTACAGCTGCTACATGTAGCAGCTGTAGCAGCTGTAGCAGCTGTAGCAGGTTACCAATTTTTATTTCACAAGCATCAATGAAAAAATTTATTCATCATCAATCTTATTTACTATATTCAAGTCACCCCCACAATTTAGTCATATATTCAATCTGTTGAGTAACCTTAGTAAAGCGTATAACCCCCAATCGCTGACTATCTTCATTGAGCAAGCAGGAGTATTGATTATTCCATTTGATAAAGAATTAGGTAGCTAAAGAGACCCCTGATAGAAAGAACATATAGATAATCTAGTGTAAGCGACTCATGATATATTTAATAAGGGCAACTCAGTATTACAAAAAATCTCAGATATATATTATCTCCTTGAATAACTATCATTTTCTTTTATTTCAAGGTATAATATGCATCAGAACGCTCACTTTAAAACCCTCCTATCGACTCTACCGACTTCATTCCAAACCTCTTTTTTCAACCAACTCAGTCAGCTCATCAACTACTCTCCCATCATCGGTTTGATGGGTAAAACGGGAACGGGAAAATCCAGTCTTATCAACGCATTATTCCAATCGCCCTTATCGCCTGTGAGTGATGTTTCAGGCTGCACACGCCAAGCCCAACGCTTCAGCATGACGATGAACAACCATACTCTCACTTTTGTAGATTTACCCGGCGTGGGGGAAAGCCTTGAGCGGGATAAAGAGTACCACCAGCTCTATCGCAACTTATTACCAGAATTCGATTTAATCATTTGGGTACTCAAGGCCGATGACCGAGCATGGTCTTCTGATGAACAGTGCTATCGCTTTCTCACGCAGAAATGCGGTTACCAACCTAATCAATTTCTATTTGTCTTGAACCAAGCCGATAAAATAGAGCCTTGTCGCCAGTGGGATGAATACAAGCATCAACCATCCTCAGAGCAGACCTATAACTTAAAATTAAAGCAACAAGCCGTCATAACCGCCTTTAAGCCACATCATCCTGTGATAACAGTTTCTGCGGTCGAAAACTATCAACTCACTGAATTAGCAGAGCAACTCATACAGGCGTTACCGGCGCAAGCCAGTAGCGGAGTAGCTAGGCAACTGAGCAGCGCTTACCGGACGCAATCGGTGGAGAACACCGCACGTAACGATTTTGGGCAATGTGTCAGTGATATCGTCAATACTCTGATAGATATCCTTCCCCTGCCTGCATTAATAAAAGGAACGATGAATACAGTCAAAAATAGCATCGTATCCGTTGCTAAATCCCTGTGGAGCATATTCTTTTAGCTTCTTACATTAATACAACATTGATGACATCAAGCGCCAGTCCTTAACGGGATTGACGCTTTTTTATTTCTTTTTCTTGGAGTATCAACTGATGAATAATACAACTGAATCCGCTATTGCAATGACACTCGTCCCCAATGAACAACGCCTGGATTTTTGGCTCAACCACTTCGGGAGTGTGAAAGGCTGGAGCACTTTTGAAGTGGTCATCTTTACCACTATGGGACAGTTTTGTGAGGACTACCACGGCGGGTATTGGGAATATTGTACCTTATCCAATGGTGGCGCCTTTATTTATCCCGATTTACCTCAAGAGACACTGACGCTATTCAATCCTCATAACGGCAATGAGGCGAACGTTAGCTGTGAAGCGGCAGGGATTGCTGTGTGTTTGATGATGTACAGTTTATGGTCATTTCAAACGGAAAGTGACATCCTCATCGATCGCTTTTATCAATTGCGTGATTATGCGGCGCAACACCCAGAACGTTCCGCCATTTTCCATCTAATCGATTAACCAAGTCCTTATTTACGCCTTCGTATTATCTGATTCATTATAAAAGCATCATCAGACTAACCCATTAATTAACTTACATTTATTTTTATATCTATATTATTTTAGTGAATCAATCATCAGAATGAGTCACTAAAAATGATACTCAATATACCTATCATTTCTAGAAAGCTCTGCACCGCAAGGTGTAGGGCTTTTTTGTTTATTACTGTCTATCAATATCGACTGAATTGGAGTTCTATTATGTTTACTTTACAAGAGCAAGAATCAACTGTTATCAAAACCAACCTCGTCAATTCCCGTGGTCGTAGTACCTTCTGGCGTTTTTACTTTGGTACTGTGCCAGACTGGCAACGTATTGAAGGCGATATCTTTAACATGATGGATAAGATGTGTGAGGTCTATCAAGGTGCTTTCTGGGAGTTCAGTATGCTGTCTAATGGCGGCGCATTTATCTGGCCTGATATGCTCGAAACCTCCCTGCAAATGTTTAACCCGCATAATGGTAACGAGGCTGAGTTAAGCCCTGAAGCAGCCGGTATCGCAGTCTGTCTAATGGTGTATAGCATCTGGTCGTTTAAAACCGAGAGTTCTGTGCTGGTAGAGTATTTTTACCAACTTCGTGACTATGCGATGCAACATCCCGAGCAAGCACAAATCTTTCACCTAATTGACTAAGTTATTGATAACGCTTTAATACAGCGTCCACCAGCTTATCACCTCACTTATTTCCTTTATCTTATTTTAATTTATCAGTGTTATCACTGAGGAGGCCCCCTATGTCTCGTTTAGCTTCTCGCTTTGGTGCGGCGAATAGCATTCGCCGTGACCGCCCGTTAACTCTCGAAGAGTTATTTCGCACAGTACCCAGTGTGTTCTCTGAAGAAAAGCATGAATCTCGTAGCGAAAAGTATACTTATATTCCTACGATTACCTTATTGGATAGCCTGCAAAAAGAAGGCTTTTATCCATTCTTTGCATGCCAAACTCGTGTGCGAGATGACAGCCGTCGTGATCATACTAAGCATATGTTACGGCTCCGACGTCATGACCAAATTACGGGTAGCCAAGTGCCTGAAATCATCTTACTTAATAGCCATGATGGCTCCAGTAGTTATCAAATGTTACCGGGCTTTTTTCGCTATGTTTGTCAAAATGGGCTGGTTTGTGGCGATACCTTTGGGGAGGTCAGAGTTCCCCATAAAGGTAATGTCGTCGATAAAGTGATTGAAGGGGCTTACGAAGTGTTAGATACGTTTGATGCTATCGCTGAAAAACGTGAGCAAATGCAGTCCTTACTATTACCGCCACCAGCACAACATGCCTTGGCGCATGCGGCTTTAACCTATCGCTTTGGTGAGGAACATCAACCAATAACTGAAGCTCAAGTCTTACAACCTCGCCGTTTTGAGGATAAGAAAGACGATCTTTGGACAGTGTACCAACGATTACAGGAAAATTTAATCAAGGGAGGATTATCAGGCAGGAATGCCAAAGGTAAACGCGCTCGCACGCGTTCAGTGAATGGAATTGATGGGGATATTAAGCTTAATAAAGCGTTGTGGGTACTGACAGAACAAATGCATGCTCATTTTGCTGGACGCGAACAACTATAGCCACAGTATACGTTAAATAATTGGATCTTACGGTGAACGCGATGAAATTATCAGAACGGCAACTAAAAACCTTGAGTAATGTGAAACTCAATTATGGCTCACTCTGCAACAAAAGGACACTCAACTCGCTGGAGAAAAAAGGCTTAATCCACTGGCATACATCAAACCATTGGGTCTTAACGGAGTTCGGTTTTCATATCTATAACATGAGTAAACGGCGTTGCTTATAAAGCGTTAGCGCTAACATAAAGACTTATCCCGTATTTTGGTACTTGATAATATCGAGCATACCAACCTATTCAAGAAAGGAGAGCATTCTTTAAACATCATTTTATTCCCTTCCATTTTGACTCACTTTCTCATCAACTCTTTTTCTTATTTAAGCACCGAAACAACAGTTGATCGATTACGCCGATCGATAACCGTTTATTGATAGACATGATCGATATCGCCGATCGTATTTCAATTATTGATAGGTAAAACAGATCGATTAAGTTAAACTATCTCACGCTAAATTATCTTTATGTCAGTGATATTAAGGTGATTGAGTCAAATCTTTCATGCCTTCCACTGATATAACGCGATTCAACCATACTTAATGTGATATTGATTAAAAGGAAATCAATCATGAAAAAAGCGTTTATTGTTCCCGCCCTAATGGGGTGCATTTCATTACCAGCATTCGCTAACACGGATGACAGTAAAACGGGGCTTTATATCACGGGTAAAATGGGCGCATCCATTGTGCAAATGTCCGACCAGCAATTTGTCTACAGCGGCTATGCTGATGCCGGTGATAATGGTACAAAAAATGGAGATAGCCATCGTACGGGGGTATTTGGTGGTGGACTTGCGTTGGGTTACGACTTTTCCAGTCAGTTTGATATCCCTGTTCGAGCTGAATTGGAATTTATGGCGCGTGATAAAGCGAATTCAACCTACAACATCCGCGACCGTGTGCGTAATGACGTACATCAAACTCGTGATATTAAAAACCAAATCAAACTCAATACGTTAATGGTCAATGGATACTACGACATTAAAAATAGCTCAAATTTCACGCCGTATATCTCTGTCGGGCTAGGCTATGCGGCCATAGATTTTAAAACCACCCGCGCTGATGCTTATACTCCAGGACTCTCTCTGCATGATACTCATACGCATACCGCCAATAACTTTGCCTGGAGTGTCGGTGCGGGGGTGAACTATGCCATCAATGACGATTGGGATATGGGTCTAAGTTATCGCTATTTAGATGCTGGAAAAGCCGACATCACGACAGCGGTAGGCGATGGGGAAAACACCTCAAAAATCAAAGTGAAGGCCAATGACATCATGCTTGGTTTGACTTACCGATTCTAATCTCTGGCATTCAGCCTTAAAGATTACCCTCAACTTACCTAGCCAACATGCATTTTTGATGTTGGCTATTTTATTGATTAAACAAAAAAATAACCGCGGTTAAATTTTCCCACAGAATAATTGTAATAAAAAGAGGTTCAAATGAATTCAATTAATCATATTCGTTTAGGTGTTGAACGAATTTTTTTCATCATTAGCCTAGTGCTAGTATTCGGTTTTACAGCCATCATCGCCAATCACTATAAGGTCGACTTATTTATTGGTAAGCCCTTAATGTATCTACTGTATTACCTTATCGCGATGTTAGCTCCACTCTTGATTTCTCAAATATTGTTGTGGGTCATTTATGGGTTTAAGGGTATCCCTTTCCGTTTAATGCTAACGCGAAAAATTTTGGCATTCGTCTTCGCTTTCATCGCCTCTTTATGTGTTATCTACTTATTGCTCATCGGGATTATTCCTTTTATGGTTTTTGACCATGCTTTAATTTTTATACTTTATGAATACTTTTTTATTTTCCTCCTTTTCGCCTGCCTTATCGGACTGAGCGCTGGCGTTATTGTCTATATCCATACCGTTAAAAATGTATCCCATCCATTTCAATACCCGCATCCTATTTTCCGTTTAATGACATTCTTAGCGCTATACCTTGTCATTATGAATGTCTTAGCGATAGGCATTGGCAACCAAATCAATCTCAATATCATGGTGATTCTAGCGGGTACCATCGCAGGTTATGTGGGGTATTGGGGGCATGGCTTCCTACAACAATACACAGCAACGCGTTCTCGGAAACTCAGGATAACCCTGTCAACAATCATTTCCCTTGTTATCTTAGCGCTACTGGTACTCCTTAACGTTCTATTGCCTAACCGATTAAATATGTTCGGATTATTCCTGCTATTTTTTATCGAACTGGCTATTGCAATCACATTAGGTCGACTCACCTATCAGAAAAACAACCATCAGAAAGACGGTTCAACAATGAGGATAAGTCATGACTAAATACATCTTCATTTTCATGGTGTTTTGCCTCAATTTTACCGCGAGCGCCTTTAACACGAATGTATTTGATACCGCCATCGATAAAAGTGGTTTTACACCAATGTGTAATAACCAAGCGATTGCCGATAAAGATTGTCGTGTTGACGATTACCTCGAGGGACGTTATGTCGTCACGAGCACAGTGAATCTGGGCGCTAAATGTGCCTTCGTAATTGCCGAAGTGATTGATAGTCAAACCAACCAACTATTTAGTACCTCGACTGGCGATTGTGAAGACGGCCCTCTCGATATCTATTACCGCTTATCCCGTATTAACAAAAAAGTGTGGCTGGATGCTTACAGTCAAGGAAAACACATTGACCATGTGGAGGTTATCTTTCAATGAAAAATCGCACATTAAACAGCCTTCCTTTTGTGGGAATTATCGCAATCGTCACATTGGGGATTTATTTCGGCAAACAAACTAAACCAACTTATCGAGATTGTGTCCAACTCAACTCATCTGCTGCCAATACGCTTCAGATTTATGATCAACCCGATAGGGCTTCCAAGTCTATCAACTATCAGCCCACATCAGGAAAAGAACAATTCTGGGTCGCTAAACGAACAGCTGATGAACAATGGGTACAACTCTACCATGCCATAACACTTTTTGATGATTTACCTGAATCAGCTAAACTCGGATGGGTTAGTACCACGAATATAAACACATTGGGGATATTTGAGTGCATGACTAAGAATTAGCTCTCATGATAAAATAATAATTGAAGGTGGGTAACCTCACCTTCATTATTGTCCATCTTAATTAGAGTTCACTATATACCTGTATTGCGTCCAATACTCACTAATGCAATTGAAGGAGAACCAAAATAAAATGGCATACTGGATGGCATACCATAATAACCTCAAAAACAAAAACGCCATGCTAATCAATAGCATGGCGTTGCAATATGGCGGAACGGACGGGACTCGAACCCGCGACCCCCTGCGTGACAGGCAGGTATTCTAACCAACTGAACTACCGCTCCGAAGTTCCCTACTGGGAACGCCAAGCATATTACGAATACTTGATATGACAGTCAACTCTTTTTCTTGAAAAATCGTACGGTTGAGCAGTTTTTAGCCTTATCAGATCACAAAACTGTCGACCTTAATGAAGAGTTTCGTCATCTTGCTCAGTTTGCCGCCATAAACAGGGTTTTCCCCCTTTTTTATCCACGATATCTAAGCGGGCTTCATGCTCTGCAATTTCTTCATCAGAAGCATAAATAATTTTTAATCCACTGACTGGACGCTCAATACGTTGAATTTCATTGGCTTGCTCTGTATTGCTGGATTCAGACTCCATTGAAAATGCAAGAGAGGTCTGCCCCCCTGTCATCGCTAAGTAGACGTCAGAGAGGATCTCAGCATCGAGTAAAGCGCCGTGCAATGTTCGCTTGGAGTTATCGATAAGATATCTATCACATAAGGCGTCTAAGTTATTACGTTTACCGGGGAAAATCTTGCGAGCTAATACTAAGCTATCGGTAATGGTGCAGAATTCGGAGGTTGGAGGAATGCCTCTGTTGAGCTTACGAAACTCGTAGTCCATAAAACCGATATCGAAGGGCGCATTGTGAATGACGAGTTCTGCACCGCGAATAAATTCGATAAATTCATCGGCTATATCGGCAAATACCGGTTTGTCTTGCAAAAATTCATCACTGATTCCGTGGACTTCAAAAGCTTCTGGGTCAACGAGACGGTCTGGTTTGATGTACACATGGAAATTGCGTCCTGTTAAGCGGCGATTAATCACCTCTACAGCACCAATTTCAATGATATTGTGCCCTTCATAATGAACACCAAGCTTGTTCATACCTGTGGTTTCAGTATCGAGGACAATTTGTCGGGTTATCGCCGTGCTCATAATGTTTTTTTGTGTCAAACTAGAAGTTGATGAATAAGGAAGAGTGTAACAGAAATGACAAAGCAGGTAGAAATTTTCACTGATGGGTCTTGTTTAGGTAACCCAGGACCCGGCGGATACGGTATCGTACTTCGTTATCAGCAACATGAGAAAACACTCAGTGATGGTTTTTTCCTCACCACCAATAATCGCATGGAATTACTCGCGGCAATCGTTGCTTTAGAGTCACTTACCCGACCTTGCGATATTATCCTGACCACCGATAGCCAATATGTACGTCAAGGGATCACTCAATGGATCCATAACTGGAAGCGTCGCCAATGGAAAAAAGCGGATAAATCGCCAGTGGTCAATGTGGATCTTTGGAAGCGTCTCGACCAAGCAATTACGCGCCATACTATCGATTGGCGCTGGGTAAAAGGTCATGCGGGGCATGCGGAGAATGAAAAGTGTGATGAATTAGCTCGCGCCGCGGCCAATGCGCCAACAAAAGAAGATACAGGCTACCAGCCTAATCAAGAATAGTCAGGTTCAGACTTAACGAAGTTGCTTCGATTTACTGATTTCTTTCGTTGCACCCAACGCTGTTGAAATTTTCACCTTAGGCTGCTTAAATTTCAAGGGCGTTGGCGTTAATGGATATGTCCGTTTTCTTGCAACAATCACGCTGATCACGCCAATTCCACCACAACGTTTATTGACCCGTTTTTCCGATGAAACCCAAGGAAGCACTTGGCAGTTTCGGTGATATAGCACCTCATAATTGAGCAACCCTAGCCAATCAAATACCCGGAGAGAAGGGAAAAAACGGCTACAGTAAGGCTGCTGCTTACGCAAAATAGGCACTAATTTAGCCATTCCTGCTAGGCTAAATGGGTTAAACCCCGATAAAATCAGCCAACCATCATCGATCAATACCCGATCAACTTCCCGCAAGATCCAATGCGGATCATGACTATAGGCAAGTAAATGGGGCATTAAACAGGCATCAATAGTCTTATCCGCAAAAGGCAGAGCTTCGGGATTTGCTGCGACATCAAATACGTGAGGATCTTCACCTAGCGTGAATTGATGAGGGATCATGCACTCTTTAGTGTGGATTTCTGTACTCAAATGACCTAATTTAAGCAGGTGAAAACCAAACATTTTTTGCCACCAAGGCGCTAACTGGGCTTCCAAGGCTTGGCGATAGTGTTCACCAAAAGGAATATCAGACCAACTGGCGGGCATTTGAATCTTTTCTTCAATACGCGCAGGTTTCATAACATTCCCCTTAAAAATCGGATCGAGGTTGATTATGGAGTTAATTCGAGTACCAGCGTTAAATGATAATTACATTTGGCTACTAGCAAACAACCAGCAGTGTATCATCGTTGACCCTGCTGAGTCAGAGCCGGTTCTCTCAATATTAACGGCTAACCAATTGACCCCTGTTGCAATTTTACTCACCCATCATCATAACGACCATACACAGGGTGTGAAAGAAATTATTGCCCAATATCCAAAAATCCCTGTATTTGGCCCCCAAGAAACCTTAGTTAAAGGGGCTACAGAGTTGGTGTGCGATGGAGATTCCGTCACCATTGGTGACTTCAATTTTCAAGTCATCGGTCTCCCAGGTCACACGCTTGGACATATTGGTTTTTACCAAGCTCCTTACCTATTTTGTGGCGATACATTATTTTCAGCCGGTTGTGGGCGGATCTTTGAGGGTACTCCCGCTCAAATGTATCAATCGATTCAAAAAATTGCAGCACTTCCTGATGATACTCTCATCTGCTGTGCGCATGAATATACGCAGTCTAATTTACAATTCGCTCATCATATTTGGCCTGAAAATGAGACAATTACGAATTATTCCGAAAAAGTAAGAACTTTGCGCAATAATCAGCAAGCAACAGTACCTAGCACATTGAAAACTGAGAAAAATATCAACATTTTTTTACAGTGCGAAAACCCTGAATTGCAACAAAAACTGAACATTAATATGACAAATCCATCATTACGAGCAGTTTTTACATTATTACGCCAATTAAAAGATGAATATTGATGTATAATTATTGTCAATAACAGCTAAAGCCAGTATTATCTGGTCAACTTTTAAACATTAAAAACAAAGAAAAACAGAGCTAATGAAGATAATCGCGACCCTCATCGCCATTGTTTTGCTTGCGGGCTGTCAAGGCACTTCCAAAGTCACCGTTAAGCAACCAAAATCTTCAGCCAACCACTCAATTGACACTGTTGCATCCCATAACCAAGCAGCAAGTAGACAGGTTTCCAAAGTCGATCATGACCTTTGGGGTTATATTAGTGGTGAACTGAAGATGGATATCCCCGAAAACGCAACAATTCGGGAAATGGCCAATAGTTACTCCAATAAACAAAGTTTTATCTATGATGTGGCAGTAAGAGCAGAGCCTTACATGTACTTAATTGTAGATGAAATCAATGATCGCAACTTACCAATGGAATTAGCCTTAATTCCTGTCATTGAAAGTTCATATAACCCTAAAGCCACTTCCCCTGCACAAGCGGCGGGTCTTTGGCAAATCGTTCCCATCACGGCACGTTCATATGGGTTAAAACAGACGCAGTGGGTTGATGAGCGACGCGATGTTGTGACATCCACAAAAGCAGCGTTAGATCTCCTTGAAAATCTGAACATTATGTTTGGTCACGATTGGGAGCTCACACTTGCTGCTTATAACTGCGGTGAAGGTTGCGTACAAAACGCGATTAAAAAGAATGAAGCTGCTGGCTTACCAACAGATTTTTGGTCTCTTCAATTACCTAAAGAAACCAAACAATATGTTCCGAAGATCCTTGCGCTTAGCCAAGTGCTAAGACAACCAGAACGCTATCAAGTCAGATTACCAAAAAGCAATAAGAATAGAGGGTTAACGCAAGTTGATGTGGGACAACAAATCACATTGACTCAAGCTGCTGAATTAACAGGTTTAACGGAAGAATCCATTAAAACCTATAATTCGGGTTATACCCGAGGCGTTACGTCACCAAATGGCCCGCATTATATTATGTTGCCAACCGCAAAAGCTGAGCAGCTAAAAGTTTCACTGACGGATCAAGACGTATTAAATGATATTCGCAACGCGGTAGCACAAAATCGTTATGCGCAAGCCGCAGCCAGTAACATCCAGACAGCAAAAGCGAGCTCAAAGCAAGCTAAAACCTTTAGTTATAAAGTTCGCAAAGGCGAATCTATCGCAAGTATTGCTAAGAAATTCAATACAACTGCAAAGAACATCCAACAGTTAAATGGGTTAAAAACAGCTAAAGCTAACATCGTTCCAGGACAAACATTAAAAATTTCAGGTACGACACCGACCAGCAATAACCGTAAAGGTGGAACCTACAAAGTCAGAAAAGGCGATACTTATTACAGCATTGCTAAACGTCATGGAATTAAACTTAACGACCTGATGAATTGGAACTCAGGTGTTAAAATGGCAGATTTAAAGCCAGGTGTTACATTGAATTTATATCTTTAAATTAAATATTTCAAAAATCCCCATAAAGGTTAAACCTTAGGGGATTTTATATTAAATAAATTTCAATGATTAGAAATAAACTATTTAATTAGGTTTAATCTCGATATCAATCTCGATCACAATTTTAGTTGTAACATATCGTCTAAATACACTTAATTGTCTAAACCGCACAATATCATTTACATTCTTCATTAGAGTGTGATAGAAAAATAATTAGCCCGATTTTTCCTAGTCCTCTTACGGCTCCCTCCATAAAAAAGTCATTATTGGGTGGTGACTTATGAAATAAAAGTGCTATTATTATTGATGTGGCGAAAGCAATCTGAGCAATCAGTTTATATTTGAATATTACTTTTATATTAGTGACAATCTAAAAACTCTCTCAATTAGTGATAATCTTATATTTATCAATATACTAACTATGTTTGCTTATATTGAAAACAGATGCTTATATTTAGTTGATATGACATTATTTTTGATACAAAAATACGCAAAGTAAAAGTCAGATTCGCCCATGGAGGTGATTATGGATGAATACTCACCCAAGAAACATGATATAGCCGAATTAAAATATCTGTGTAACAGTTTGAATAGAGACGCAATATCAAGTTTACAAAAAACAAACACCCATTGGGTAAATGATCTTAGTTCGCCACAAAGCATCAGTCTCAATGAGCTCGTTGAGCATATTGCAGCTTTTGTCTGGCGATTCAAAATCAAGTATCCAAAAGAAAATCTCGTTATTTCTCTTGTTGAAGAGTATCTTGACGAGACATATAATTTATTTGGCAGCCCAGTAATTACTTTCAGCGAAATCATTGACTGGGAAAGTATGAATCAAAATCTTGTCGCCGTGCTCGATGATGATCTAAAATGCCTGACAAGTAAGACATAGAATCACCATTTACCTTTAATTTCACTATCCCATAGTATATTTTAGGTTATCGACACATAAAGAAAGGGCGTTATGACCAAATCCGATTATCTGATGCGTTTAAGAAAATGCACCACTATTGAAACACTTGAGCGCGTCATTGAGAAAAATAAGTATGAGTTATCTGATGATGAATTAGAGTTATTTTACTCTGCAGCAGATCATCGTCTTGCCGAACTCACCATGAATAAACTTTACGATAAAATCCCAGCATCTGTTTGGAAGTTTGTTAGATAAATACTTATTTACGCGCATAGATAGTGAATGGTTATAGCCGGTAATACTTTATCGGCTCAATGAAAATTCCTTATTTATCTTAGTTAGTATTCACCGAATACTGACAGCCTCTTTATATCCTTTTATTTTTGCCTTTCCCTAATCCCAATTAATTTAACATTTCATGCGATAATAGCTATTTCGATATCAATTTAACCATTGTAAATATCAATTAAGAATAGTAATCAATTTCTTATTATTAAAATATATTAAACCAAGCGTGATAATAACAAGAAAGCATAGCCAAAAGACAATAGCTGTTGTTACTGAAAATGTGATTGATGAAAACGAGAATATGAAGAGAGGATTTAATATTGGGTGGGAGCCCTGCCAGCGACATCCCGGCACACACGACCCCTGCTATGGCTGCTTCCTTCCGGACCTGACCTAGTTAACAAGTTAGCGTTGCGGGAGAACCAACAGAGCCCCCATTGATTGCTTCTTTCAAAGCACGGGCATTATGCTTGATAGATAGTTAAATAGCAAGAAAGTGGCGGTCAAGTGCTGTTTTATTACACAAAAATCTGAATGGCTATTTAATACAGTTTGGTATGAACAATAAATATTGGCAGGAATTAATACTTACTAATAAGAAGCAACCACTAGTTAGCAGGAACCAGTAGTAAATCAATATTTTCAACCATGCCATTGTTGATCACTTCGGTCGACGATTCTGTAATATAGACTAATTTTCCATCAACGTGTAACGTCGCACTAACCGTGATTTTAGCTTGGTTTCTTATTTCATTTTTGTGGTATGTCAGCTGATACGGAAGCGTCACTTGATTGTTCAAGTTAGTATAGTGCTTTTGAGATAATATCAGCGCTGGTAACTCAACAAATGAGTTATCTACCATGGTAACCGTAATATCCACGTTTTCAGATAATCCTTTATTTTTAGCAATAAGGATATTTCCGCTGATCGTACCAATGTCTACCTGCTGATTTTCGCGATTACTTTTCCCTTTCACCCTTTTTTCAGGGGGATTGGCGTTGTTCCCTTCGCAACCTACTAAGAAAATAAGTATCAACGAACTAATCACGTAGCGATAGAATGTCATTATAATTACCTGTAATATTTTGATTTAACTAGACATTTCAATATGATTATTCTTGATATATTAGAGTTTATCTAAACTTAGAAAATTATATCTAATACAAATTAAATAATGAAATTATATTTCAAATTGTAACCAAAAACGATTGTCAATTAATCCGTACACAAACTGCCTACCTATTTCTGTAGATTAATGGGAAAATAGCTGCATCTGATATTTTTTAACCATCTTCAAGGTAACTATGAGCACAGAATTACAAAACTTAATTAGCCTAATTAAACTCGAAAAAATTGAAGAAGGTATTTTTCGGGGGCAAAGTGAAGATCTTGGTTTGCCGCAAGTTTTTGGTGGACAAGTTGTTGGACAAGCCATGTATGCAGCGAAACAAACCACACCCGAAGGTCGCATCATAACCTCATTTCATAGCTATTTTCTGCGCCCAGGAGACAGCCAAAAACCGATTGTTTACGATGTAGAAATTTTGCGTGATGGTGGCAGCTTTAGTACACGTCGTATTAGCGCCATTCAAAATGGTAAACCGATCTTCTTTATGACCGCCTCATTTCAAGAACAAGAATACGGGTTTAACCATCAAAATTTAATGCCCGATGTCCCCGCGCCAGAGCAATTGATTTCACAGGATGAAATCATTCAACGCTTCGCAGACCAGCTTCCCGATGCTGTCAAAAAATATGCACTGCGCCCTAATCCTTTCGAGTTTCGCCCGATTCAATTCTATAGCCCGTTTGATAGCGCACCTCAAGAACCATTTCGCTATATTTGGTTTAAAGCGAAAGGAGAGCTTCCCAATACACCAGAGTTACATGACTACTTGCTAGGCTACGCATCGGATTACAATTTCCTTCCCGCTGCATTACAGCCTCATGGCCGCGGCTTTATGGAACGCGATTTACAAGTGGCTACGATTGACCACTCAATGTGGTTCCATCGCCCTTATCGTATTGATGAATGGTTACTGTATGCTATTGAGAGCCCTTCTGCTTCTGGTGGGCGTGGCTTTGTTAAAGGGCAAATTTATAATCAACAAGGGGATTTAGTGGCAACTACGGTACAAGAAGGGGTCATTCGTAAGAGAAAACCTCGATAATTTCCCGATTTATATCAGCCCGAAAAAAGTAAGTCATTACTTACTTTAAAACAAGAAAAGCCTCAACTAGATAGGAACTCCTAATTGTGAGGCTTTTCTTATTTGGTAACCTTATCAATTCCATACAAACCAGTCAGTGAGTACTAACTAAACTAATAATGCTTCCGCAGCCGCTTCATCACGAGAGTTCAGCGACTCGCCCACTTGTTGTAATTGATACATTTGGTAATAGCGGCCTTCCTGCAGGAGAAGCTCAGCATGATTTCCTTGCTCAACGATCATTCCTCGATGAAGAACAACAACTTGGTCAGCATCCACAATCGTCGATAAGCGATGAGCTATCACCACCAGCGTAGTGTTTCGACGAATAACACGTAACGCCTTTTGAATTGCCTGCTCAGTACCAGAGTCTATATTCGCGGTCGCTTCATCCAATATCAGAATTTTCGGTGTTACGACGAGTACTCGTGCCATCGCTAATAACTGTCGTTGCCCAACGGATAAAGTGTTTCCTTGCTCACCTAACAACGAATCTAATCCATCAGGCAATTCACGGACATGCTGAGCTAATTGTACAGTTTCAAGGACTTCCCACACTTTTTCTTGGGAAACATCGCGCCCTAGAGCCACGTTATCAAAAAATGAAGCCGCGAGTACTACTGGGTCCTGCTGCACCATAGCAATACCATTTCGTAATACTTGATGGGAAAGTGAATTTAAATCTCGTCCATCCAGTAAAATCTCCCCTTCCTGCCATGGGTAATACCCCATGATTAAGTTTGCAATGGTACTTTTTCCACTTCCCGTGTGCCCAACGAGTGCCACAAAATGGTGTTCTGGGACGGATAAATTAATATCATCAAGGACTTTTTTATCATCCCGATAAGCAAAAGAGAGGTGTTTTATCTCAATTGCCCCGCCCTGTAATGGCGCAATATTTTCGCCATAACCTTGCTGTGGGCTATCCATCAATTCAAAAACACGTTCACCGGATACAACCGCTTGTTGCAACATGGATTGCTGAGATGTCAGCTCAATTAATGGTTCGTTTAAACGACCTAAATAATTAATGAAAACATACAAAACCCCGACACCCACAGTGCTAGTACCGTCAAATCCAAATAGTAACAATAGCCCACATAGCACACAGGCAGAGAACAAACTCAGCAGTGGTCTGAGTAATAGTCCATCTAATTTCAATGCTTTCATTCGGGAATGATAGTGATCTTCACTTGCTTCCAGCATTTTTTTGCCAAATCTGGCTTGCTGTAAAAATTGCTGGATAACCGTCATACCATTAATGACTTCATTGAAACCATTATTAATATCTGCAAGGTATGCCCTAACACGGCGCACAATTGGCGTACTAAGTCGCTGATAAACCAACATTACAACCAGAACCGCTGGGAAAATGAGTACCGCAATGGATGCCATTCGCCACTCTAAAGAAAACATGGCGACTAGCATGGCACAAATTAATGCCAAACTGCGAAAGATCGTTGGTACAACCATAACAAACAGATCTTTGATCACCTCAGTATCGTTGGTGACACGAGAAATAATCTGCCCCACGGGTTGCTTATCAAAAGCACTTAATGGCTGGCGCAGAGCCGCATTCATCACATCGGTCCGTAGATTTTGCACCACGCCAACTGAAGCTTGATTAAACAGAATTTTTTGATGGTAATGAAGAAGTGCAGCAATGATTTGCAACGCAATAAATCCAATCACCATATACAGCGTTAGCGGCATAATGATCTGTTTTTTCGCCACCATATTGTCAATAAAGTAGCTAATCAGTAAGGGCCCACTAACTTCTGCGGCAGCAGCCAACCATAGCATGGCAATCGCTACCCCCATGGTACCGCGGTAAGGTTTACCGTAAGATAATAAGCGTTTTAATGCTGGCCAAAGCGGCTTTCTCTGGCTCATAGATCACCGTCCAAAGCAGCTTCGATTTGCTGATAATGATACATATCGCTGTACCAACCAGATTGCTGGGAAAGTACTTTATGAGTACCTTTGGCAACTATGCCACCATGGCATAGTACAAGAATATTATCAGCATCCACCAAAGCCGATAGTCGATGTGCGCTAATGATCAACGTTCTCCCCTGCCTCCAACGACTCAAATTCTGCAAAATGGTGTGCTCTGTCTGCCCGTCAACCGCAGATAGCGCATCATCTAAAATAAGAATTTCTGCATTTTGTAAAATTGCACGGGCTATGGAAATCCGCTGTTTTTGCCCCCCTGAAAGCATAACGCCACGCTCTCCCACCTGGGTTTGATACCCTTCTGGTAGACGTAAAATATCTTCATGCACACAAGCCACTCGAGCCGCTTCTTCTATTTGCTCCATTGTTGCATTAGGCTGCCCAAGAGCGATGTTGTTTGCGACCGAATCAGAAAATAGGAATGGAGATTGATTCACTATTGATAACCTTGCCCGCCACTCATCGAGCCGAATATCTGTCAGTAATTTATTCTGATAAATAATCTCACCGTCATTCACATCAAAATGACGTTGTAATACAGTAAGTAATGTCGATTTTCCCGACCCCGTTGGCCCACATAATCCAAGGAATCCCCCTGGTTTTACGTTGAACTGGATATCATGCAAAGCATGGCGCTGGGTTTCAGGATACGAAAATGTTCTGATATTGACGTTTAACTCGCCTTTTTCTGCAAGCAAGCTTTGACTACCATCTTTAATCACTAATGGCTCGTCTAATAAGCTTAAAATCCGGCTATACGCTGCACTTCCTCGTTCAACAATGTTAAACATCCATGCAAGAGCAAGCATCGGCCAGATCATCAGCCCTAAATACATCACAAAGCTGGTAAGATCACCGAGGGTTAATGTGTCATTCAACACCATCCAGCTTCCACCCGCGATGGCTAATAAGTTTGCCATTCCAATCGCCATAAAAATGGTTGGGTCGAAACGAGCATCAATCTTCGCAACATGCATATTTCTTCGCCCAGCTTCAGTGGCAACTTGCTCAAATTGATTGGATTGATGGTTTTCAAGACCGAATGCTTTGATCATTCGGATACTGGTTAAGCTCTCTTGTGCATGGTTATTTAACGATGAAAAAGCACCTTGTGCATGTTTAAAACGGTGATGAAGCTGGTCCCCATAACGCTTAATGACCAGCGCCATAATGGGCATCGGAATCAATGCAAGGAGTGTGAGCTGCCAACTTATTTCTATGCTCATCATGATAAGGACCGCACATCCCATCACCAAGGAGTCAACGAGAGTTAAAACGCCTTCACCTGCAGCAAATACCACGCGATCTACATCATTCGTGGTACGCGCGATAAGATCTCCCGTGCGATATTTCAAATAAAATGGCTGATTTTGTAAGCTAAGCTGCTGATAAATTTGCTGTCTTAATCGGACAGCCAATTTGTAGGAAGCGCCAAATAGCCATAAACGCCAAACGTAACGCAACCCATAAACGGTTAAAGCAATTCCGAGCATGGATAATACGTATGTCAAAAGCTGTTGATTCGTCATCGACCCTTTGCTAATACCATCCACTATCACACCAACAAAGCGCGGTGGGATCATTTGTAGAATAGCAATGACCACAAGAAAACAAATCGCGCCAACATAGCGACGCCATTCGCTTATAAAATACCAACGTAATTGTGAAAATAATCGCACGTATTACTGCCTTGAATGATGTTAGTGACTGCTTGCTTTATTATTAGGGACTTTGTGCTCTTCCGCTAATGTGTGACTTGCTGATTAGTCAGGGATTGGCAACACGGTTGTGTATTTTATTTTTTCCATTGCAAAACTGGAAGTTACATCAATTAATCCATGAACGCCATTGACCAGTTTCTTATAAAATAGATCATAGGATTTCATATCATGAACTTCGACTTGCATCAGATAGTCATACTCACCGGCCATGCGATAAAACACTAAAACTTCTGGTAATTTTTCTACAAATGAAACAAATTGCGCATACCATTCGCTATTATGTTGTTGGGTTTTAATCATGACAATCACCGTCAGCCCCAACCCCAGCTTTTCACCGTCTAATAGCGTGACACGTCCTCGAATATATCCTTCGTCTTCTAACCGCTTAAGTCGCTTCCAGCACGGTGTCGAGGTTAAGTTGACGGCTTCGGCTAATGAGTTTAATGATAGGCTGCTGTCATTTTGTAATAAGCAAAGTAGTTTTTTATCTATTTTATCCAGCATGTTTAGCCCCTGAGCGAATCTTATTATCAGCAAAATTTTATCATGATTAAATAATAAAGCTGTTACGAATTGCTAGTATTGTAGAATAACTTTGCATAAATAACCGAAACATAGCATAAATTGCTTAAGTTAGAGGTTGATGGTACAAAAACAGACTGTTCATTCTCCTCTTGGCTCGTTAACATAGGGCTAAATTAATATCCTCATTATTTAATCTTAGGAGAGACTCATGAAACGTGCTGTTGTTGTCTTCAGCGGAGGGCAAGACTCAACAACCTGCCTAATTCAAGCACTCAAATATTATGATGAGGTTCATTGTGTCACCTTTGATTATGGTCAACGCCACCGCTTAGAAATCGATATTGCACAAAAGCTCAGCCTACAATTAGGCGCAAAAGCGCATAAAGTTCTCGATGTCACTCTGCTTAATGAGCTAGCGGTTAGTAGCTTAACCCGTGATAATATTCCGGTTCCTGACTATGAAGAGAGTGAAGCCAGCGGGTTACCAAGCACATTTGTACCCGGACGTAACATTCTATTCCTAACACTCGCCGCTATCTATGCCTACCAGGTTAAAGCGGAAGCAGTGATCACTGGTGTCTGTGAAACTGACTTTTCAGGTTATCCCGACTGCCGTGACGAGTTTGTCAAAGCGCTCAATCATGCCGTTAGTCTAGGCCTAGCAAAAGACATTCGTTTCGAAACACCACTTATGTGGTTAGACAAAGCGCAAACTTGGGCTCTTGCTGACTATTATGGTCATCTGGAGACTATCCGCACTCAAACTCTCACTTGCTACAATGGTATTCCTGGTGATGGCTGTTCCGAATGTGCAGCCTGCCATTTACGCAGCAAAGGCTTGAATTATTATCTTAATAATAAACAAGCCGTTATGGATTCATTACTCAAGCAACTCAACGCAACGAAGTAATTCTAAAGGCCAACCATGGTTCGTGTTTCCTGGTTGGCTATACTGCTAATTTGCCTATACTTCGATAAAAGCATCTGTTTTATTTTTCAGTGACTCAATTTTTTCTCGGAGTTCATCCTCGATCACCATGGCTTTATTAACTTTACCATCAATGAAGACAAACGTGACGTACGCATCGGATACCACTTCATCAACCCCATTACGATGGCGAATAATTTGTTGGTAACAAACAGCACTCTTCACTCCGATTTTATCCATTCGTGAAATGACGGTTAGCTCATCGCCCAACCCAACGGCTTGGAAATAGTTAACATTAATATTCACGGCCGCCATAACTATTCTATGCTGGATAGCCCATTCAATAAGATTAGCTTTGCCCATCCAATCCCATCTATCCGCTTCATAGAACTCTAAGTACCGAGCATTATTGACATGCTGAAAGACATCAATGTGATAACCGAGCACTTTTATGTGTATTGCCATAACTACTCCGACCAGTTGAATTATTTGATAACATAAAAGTAACAAATATTTGAAAGGGCTGCTGAAAAAATATCACTAATCAGACTTAGCTCTCATATTCGCGCTTTAAATTAAATTTAATAGTATAAAGATTACCCATAATTTATTTTTAATCTCATAACACGACTTTCTATTTCCTAAAAAATAGCCCACGTTGAAAGTGGGCTATTTTGCTTATAGAACAAGTTTATTACGATTTTTCTCTAAAAATGCAGGTCCAATTCCCTGCACTTCAAGGATATTTTCAACCGTATTAAAAGCGCCGTATTTTTCTCGGTATTCCACTATAGCCTGAGCTTTCTGCTTACCAATTCCATTGAGTTTCCTCGCTAATTCTTCTGCAGTGGCTTGATTAATGTTCACTTGGTCTGGGGATACTAAACTCGCCACGTTTTTTACTTCATCACTATTTTGAGGCTGTACTATCGCTGCTACCGGTTTTTCAGTTTCTGCTTTCTTGATTGCTGCAAATACAGATAAAGGGCATAACATTGCCACCATTAACACTGTCCCTAATCCTTGTTTAATGCTTTTATTCCATTTCATCATTGTTCTCCTATGTGTGTTGAGACATCACAATGCCAGAGAACTTTTCCAAAAACTTTTCTTCGGTTTATACAATGCGAAAGGCCACCCAATGGGTGGCCTTCTATTACAGAGATTACAATTTTAGTTGCGAAGCGCTTCGCAATTATTCCATGCAAATAACTTATTCTAAGCTTTGCACTTCAATTTTTGCATTCGCGCGTAAATTCAGCATCAAGGCTTCATTCACCGCTGAACTCATTGCGCCACGATATTCGTTCGATAACTGGCTCAGTTCATCAGCGGTTGGCTGACCTAAAGTCACTTTATCTAATTGAACAATTAGCAGATTATCTTTTTGATCATAAGCGATTGCATAAGTTGGCTTACCGTCAGTTGGCGGTGTCATTTTCATCGCAACGTCAGTCACATCCGTTGCAGGTGCAAGGAATGAAACTGTTTGAACAGCGCCAAATTGGGTGTCTGCAGCTTTCAATGCTTCATCACCTTTACCCGCTTGTAACTCTGCCAGTAATTTCTCACCATTCGCTTTTAATTGAGCAGATGCTTTCTGACGCTTAACTAATGCTTCGATATCCGCTTTCACTGTTTCGAATGGCTCTGTTGATTCCGCTTTATAGTCAGTCACACGCAGGACAAACGCACGGTCCCCTTCAACGTTGATCACGTCAGAGTTGATACCTGTTGTGCCTTTTTTATCGACTAAACGGTCGCTGAAAACTTCATTAATGACTTTCGGGAAATTCAGTTGTGCCGGTGGGTTTTGACGATCAAACCAGCCAGTAGTCGCCACTTTCAAGCCAGAAATGCTTTCAACTGATGCTAATGATTCATTGTCATTAGTCGCAGCTTCACTCACTTTCTGTTGTAAATCGTAAAATTGTTTGACGCTTTTATCTTGGACTAAGCTAGTTTCAATACTTGATTTAACGTCATCAAAAGGCTTAATCGCTTCTGGCTTAACATCATCCAAACGGAATAAGACATAATTATCTTGGACTTTTATCGGTGCAGAAACTTGACCTTTCTCGGTTAAATTCGCACTGATGATTTCGCTTGGTGTCGATGTTGCTTCCATCCAGCCAATCACACCTTTGTTACCTGCACTGAATTTATCTGTGGATTTTTCGGTAGCTAACGTTGCGAAATCAGCACCGCCTTTCAGCTCGGCTTGTAAAGCTTGCGCATCTTTTTCTGATGCGACTTGAATCATGCTATATAGCTTTTGTTCCGCTTTAGTGAAATTCTTCAGATTTTCATCATAGTAAGCTTTCACTTCTTCAGCCGTCACAGATGCTTTTGGCATAGATGCCGCATCCATTTCTACATAGCTTACTTGAACTTGTTCAGGAGAAATGAAACTGTTTTGATTTGCCGCGTAATATGCTTTTAATTCATCTTCAGAAACAGTTTGTTTAGCTTCTAGCGCAGCTAACGACAAGCTTGCTGTACGAACTTCACGCTCTTGCATAAACAATTCTGCATACGCTTTTACTTCTGAAGGCAGAGCAAATTCTGTTCCGGTGAACGATTTACCTAATTGTGCGCGAACTAAATCTTGGCGAATTTGTGCCGCAAAATCATCTGCATTAATATTGTAACGTTTTAAAATTTCGCGGTATTTCTCACTATCAAAATTCCCGTTCGTTTGGAAAACTTGCATAGCAAAAATAGCTTGCTCAATTTGTTGGTCGCTAGCAGAGAGTTGTAATTCATTAGCGTATTGGTTAATCAATTGATTATTGATTAAGTTATTCAAAGCTTGGGTACGCAGCTCTTTCATGTAGTTGTCATTACTTGCAACTTCAGAGAATTTATCTCCTAAGTATTCTTGTAATGACTGGCGCTCTTGCTGGAAAGCTTGCTGTAATTGTTCCTTGCTTATTGGCTGTCCATTGACTTCAGCAGCATTATTACTTGAGCCACCAATCACATAGCCAGCAACACCTGTCAGCACGAATGACAAGATAATAATAGCTAACAACACTTTAATAAAAGGACTGTTCGCCTTCGTGCGTAGATCTTCCATCATAAAAAGGCTTAACTCCGCTTTGCTTTGTTGAATTTCTTAATATTACGCTAATTTTAACTCAGATAGAAAAAAAAGCGCACCATTTCCATGGCGCGCTTATATATTAGCTGATTAAAGACATTACGTCAGTTTGAGTTTTCGCAAAAATGCGTGAAAGACGAAACTAAACTCAATTAACCGTTAACAGCGTCTTTAAGACCTTTGCCTGCACGGAATGCAGGAACTTTTGCCGCAGCGATTTTAATTTCTTTACCTGTCTGCGGGTTACGACCTGTACGTGCTGCGCGTTGACGTACATTAAAAGTACCAAAACCAACTAAAGTAACATCATCACCTTTGCTCAGAGATTTCGTTACAGAAGCAACGAAAGCGTCGACTACGCGACCTGCTGCGGCTTTAGAAATATTCGCTTCTGCAGCGATTTTTTCAATCAGTTGAGACTTATTCACTATTATCATCCCCATATTAGTTTTGACTTTATCGGTTAATTAACCAACTACAGTATAGTTAACATTACTAAGTATAGTTAATTAATGATGCAGCCGTTATATCAATCCTGAATATTAATGGCAAGAAAACAGATAGCACGCTAACCATTATCAGAATCTTCGCTAAAGTAGCGACGAAAAAAAAGACTGACAAGCCCTAAATTAGCTGTCAGCCTTAATTTTATACAAACTTCTTGATTCAGCTCACTCTTTTAGCTTTCTTTTGGACCACTTCAGCCCCAAAAGGAGGATTGACTAATGCTAATGAGAGGACTTCTTCAATTGTCTTAACAGGATGGATTTGCAAATCAGCAATCACATTCTGAGGGATTTCTTCTAAATCACGTTTGTTATCATCAGGGATAAGAACTGTTTTAATACCACCACGATGAGCTGCCAGTAACTTTTCTTTCAACCCGCCAATTGGTAATACTAACCCGCGTAACGTAATTTCACCGGTCATCGCCACATCCGCTTTTACAGGGTTACCTGTTAAGCAAGAAACCAGTGCCGTTGACATTGCGATACCCGCACTTGGACCATCTTTCGGTGTTGCCCCTTCTGGTACGTGAACGTGAATATCACGTTTTTCATAGAAGTCACCATTGATACCCAGTTTTTCTGCACGAGCGCGTACCACTGTCAGTGCAGTTTGGATTGACTCTTGCATCACTTCACCCAGAGAACCAGTGTAAGTTAATTTACCTTTACCCGGTACACAGGCAGTTTCGATGGTCAGTAGATCACCGCCCACTTCTGTCCATGCTAAGCCAGTCACTTGCCCTACACGGTTTTCGGTATCAGCATGACCGTAGTCAAAGCGACGAACACCTAAGTAATCTTTCAGATTATCCGCAGTGATCTCAATATGCTTCAGTTTTTTATCCATCAGCAGCGCTTTCACTGCTTTACGGCACAGTTTAGAAATTTCACGTTCTAATCCACGCACACCAGCTTCACGAGTGTAGTAACGAATGATGCTCATAATTGCGCCATCATCGATAGATAATTCACCTTTTTTCAAGGCATTACGCTCGATTTGCTTAGATAGTAAATGTCTCTTAGCAATATTCAGTTTTTCGTCTTCGGTATAACCAGACAGACGGATCACTTCCATACGGTCTAATAATGGTGCAGGGATATTCATCGAGTTCGATGTCGCCACGAACATCACGTCAGACAGGTCATAATCAACTTCCAGATAATGGTCGTTGAATGCAACGTTTTGCTCTGGATCTAACACTTCTAACAGTGCTGATGCAGGATCCCCACGCATGTCTGAAGACATTTTGTCGATTTCATCCAGTAAAAATAGTGGGTTTTTAACCCCAACTTTCGCCATTTTCTGGATAAGTTTACCCGGCATTGAACCAATATAAGTGCGGCGGTGACCACGGATTTCTGCTTCGTCACGAACCCCACCCAGAGCCATACGGGTATATTCACGCCCTGTCGCTTTCGCGATAGATTGTCCCAGAGACGTTTTACCAACCCCTGGAGGCCCGACTAAGCATAAGATTGGCCCTTTGATTTTACTAACACGGCTTTGAACCGCGAGGTATTCAAGGATACGATCTTTAACGCGCTCTAAGCCATAGTGGTCTGTGTCGAGCACTTCTTGCGCTTTCACTAAATCTTTTTTGACTTTGCTGCGCTTATGCCACGGAACCTGAACCATCCAGTCAATGTAGCTACGAACCACAGTCGCTTCAGCTGACATTGGAGACATCATTTTCAGCTTCTGCAATTCAGCTTCGGCTTTTTCTTGTGCCTCTTTTGGCATTTTCGCTTCTTCGATTTTACGTTTCAGCGATTCGTTTTCATCTGGAGCATCATCCATTTCGCCAAGTTCTTTTTGAATCGCTTTCATTTGCTCATTCAAATAGTACTCGCGCTGGCTTTTTTCCATCTGTTTTTTCACGCGGTTACGAATGCGTTTTTCAACTTGCAGTAACTCAGTTTCTGATTCCATCATTGCCATCAGGAACTCAACACGCTCAGCAATGTTTGCCATTTCTAAAACGCGCTGTTTGTCTGCCAGCTTTAACGGCATATGTGAAGCAATCGTATCAGCCAGTTTATCTAGCTGGTCTTGCTCAATCGCATGCAGTGAAGTCAGAACTTCAGGTGGAATTTTTTTGTTCAGTTTGATGTAGCTTTCGAACTGGCTGACGATAGTGCGATATAAAACTTCTTGCTCTTTTTCATCAACCAATTCCGCAGTGCTAGGTGCTTTTGATGCGTCATCGTAGATAGCCGCTTTCGCACCATCATTCGCTAGGTATTCAGCTTGTGCTAAGAAATACTCGCCGTTATCAGTCAGGCTAGTAATACGAGCACGACGTAGTCCTTCAACTAACACTTTAACGGTACCATCAGGTAGTTTCAGCATCTGAATCACAGACGCAATTGTCCCAACAGTAAATAGATCATTCACCCCAGGTTCATCGGTTGAGGCTTCTTTTTGCGCAACCAGCATCACTTGCTTATCATGATCCATTGCTGCTTCCAGACTGTGAATGGATTTTTCACGTCCAACAAACAGTGGGATCACCATATGTGGGTACACCACTACATCACGCAGAGGCAATACTGGTATTTCAATGCGTTCGGAACGCTCTGGATTCATAAAGCTCTCTCTTCGTTTAGCACACGCCAGTTAAGGGTTTCTGCTTATAACAGAAAAAATTCTTGTAAAACACTGCAATATAAACAGCGTTCTTTCAAAATAAGGAAACCACAACTAAGAATATAAACTATATGGGGACAAGATTTTAGCATTCAATGGTTAGTTAAGCATAAAAAACAAAATGAGGGTTACCCCTCATTTTATTTGATTACTTATTGAACACAGACAAGAAATTAATTATCGCCAGAGGCTTGAGCATCTGGTTTGCTGTAGATTAACAGCGGTTCTGACTGTTCATTAATCACATTTTCATCTACAACCACTTTTTCAACATCACTCATTGAAGGTAGATCGTACATGGTATTAAGTAGAGCAGCTTCGACGATCGAACGTAAGCCACGAGCACCGGTTTTACGCGCCATCGCTTTTTTCGCTATCGCCGTTAATGCTTCTTCACGAAACTCTAATTCAGTGCCTTCAAGGTTAAACAGAGCTTGATACTGTTTAGTCAATGCGTTTTTCGGCTCTTTTAAGATTTGAATCAGTGCTTCTTCACTCAGTTCAGTCAATGTGGCAACCACAGGTAGACGACCGATAAACTCTGGGATCAAGCCAAATTTGATGAGATCTTCAGGCTCCGCTTGAGTGAGTAATTCACCTTCCGTTGCCTTCTCAGATTCGCCTTTCACTTGCGCCGCAAAACCAATACCTGAACGTGTATTCAGACGCTGGCCAATAACTTTATCCAACCCTGCAAATGCACCACCACAGATAAACAGAATTTTCGAGGTATCAACCTGTAAAAACTCTTGCTGTGGATGCTTACGACCACCTTGTGGCGGAACCGCAGCTACGGTGCCTTCAATCAGTTTCAGTAATGCTTGCTGCACCCCTTCACCTGATACGTCACGCGTGATGGATGGGTTATCGGATTTACGAGAAATTTTATCAATTTCATCGATATAGACGATACCGCGCTGAGCTTTCTCAACATCATAATCGCATTTTTGTAGCAGTTTCTGGATGATATTTTCAACGTCTTCACCCACGTAACCCGCTTCAGTTAATGTGGTCGCATCCGCCATAGTGAATGGCACATCTAAATAGCGAGCTAACGTTTCTGCTAGTAACGTTTTACCACTACCCGTCGGGCCAATGAGCAGAATGTTACTTTTACCTAATTCAACACCATCGCTGGTTTTATCGCCATTACGTAGACGTTTGTAGTGGTTATAAACAGCAACCGCTAACACTTTTTTCGCTTTTTCTTGACCAATAACGTAGTCGTCAAGATGTTGTCTGATTTCGTGGGGAGTTGGCAATTCACTACGCTCGCGATGCGGAGCCAGTTCTTTGATCTCTTCACGGATGATGTCGAGGCATAAATCCACGCATTCATCACAAATATAGACTGACGGACCGGCAATCAGCTTACGCACTTCATGCTGACTTTTTCCGCAGAAAGAACAGTACAGCAATTTACCTGCCCCCTCTTTGCGTTTATCTGTCATCAGTAGACCTCACTTATATTTATAATGCCTTGTTTTATCAGGCTTACGCAGTAAAACAAGGCAAGAAATTTTCAAAACCTTTAAGATATAAATTAATTATATCAAAATATTCGCAAATTAACGGCTGGTATAAATATGATCAACCAGACCATATTCTTTAGCTTCATTTGCTGATAAGAAACGGTCACGCTCTGTGTCGCGACTAATTTCTTCGATGGATTTCCCAGTATGTTGGGCCATCAATTCATTCATACGCGATTTCACTTTCAAGATTTCTTGAGCGTGAATTTCAATGTCTGTCGCTTGTCCTTGATAGCCACCTAATGGTTGGTGGATCATGACGCGAGAGTTTGGTAAGCAGAAACGTTTACCTTTTGTACCTGCGGTTAATAAAAACGCACCCATTGAGCACGCTTGTCCCATACAGATAGTACTCACATCAGGTTTGATAAACTGCATGGTGTCGTAGATTGACATCCCAGCAGTGATCACACCGCCTGGTGAGTTGATATAAAGTTGAATATCTTTTTCTGGGTTTTCTGCTTCAAGAAATAGCATTTGAGCGACAATTAAGTTCGCCATATGATCTTCAACCTGACCGGTTAGGAAGATAATACGTTCTTTTAAGAGACGCGAATAAATATCATATGAGCGCTCACCTCGAGAGGTTTGCTCGATAACCATTGGCACAAGTGCCATTTGGGATGCTAACTGCTCCTGACCGCCAAAATGTGACATCGAAATCTCCTATTAAAAACTTTCTGGTGCTTGCGCCTAATTTGCTGTCTGTCCGCCATTTTGGGCAGGGATCGTGCTACAAACAATATTTCTAAAAAACAATATTTCTAAAAAACACTCTTTCGAAGTTAGTTGTGTCTGCCTGCTTATGCTCTTCGCTTACTTCATTATTTTAGTCACTTTTTAAAATATTGGTTAAAAAGTCGCTAAAGAATTAAGCCAGAATACAGTTGAAAACACTGCGGTAGGCAAGACGCTCTGTTAAAGAGTTTAACACAAGTCTATCTAGTTACACGGTTTTATACTGTCGAAAAATGTGTTCCACACAAAAATCCCAACATCATCTAGCGAACGATATCTTGATGACTCTTATTATAATTAGGGTTTAAATGTAATTTTCAAGATGATTTGCACAAAGTCTAAATATTACGACGCTAATTGACAAAAAACCCGCAGTGAAACACCACGGGTTTTGCTTTGTACTGCTAAAAAGAAAAATTAACCAGCTTGAACTTGGTTCATCAGCTCAGTGAAATTAGTTTCTTTTTCAGTTACTTTCGCCGCTGCCAGAATAGTTTCTACAGCTTGCTCTTCTAATGCTAAGTTACGAACACTGTTCATCAGCTCTTCATTTTTGCTGTAGTATTCGATAACTTCTGATGGATCTTCGTAAGCAGAAGCCATGTCTTCGATCAGCGCTTTAACGCGATCTTCGTCAGCTTTCAGCTCGTTAGTACGGATAACTTCGCCTAACAGCAGACCAACAATTACGCGACGTTTAGCTTGTTCTTCGAACAGTTCACGTGGTAATTCCATCGCTTGTTTTTCGTTGCCACCAAAACGCTGCGCAGCTTGACGACGCAGAACATCGATTTCACCATCAACAACTGCTGCTGGGACTTCGATTTCGTTAGCGTTAACCAGACCGTCCAGAACTTGCGCTTTAACACGGTTACGAACTGCATTTTTCAGCTCACGTTCCATGTTTTTACGAACTTCTGCACGCAGACCGTCTACTGAACCGTCAGCGATACCGAAACGCTTAACGAATTCTTCAGTAAATTCTGGCAGTTCACGTTGTTCAACTTTCTTCAGAACGATAGCAAACTTAGCCGCTTTACCTTTCAGGTTTTCTGCATGGTAATCTTCTGGGAAGTTAACTTCGATATCGAATTCTTCACCCGCTTTATGACCAACAACGCCTTCTTCGAAGCCTGGGATCATACGACCTTCGCCCATAACCAGTGCGAAGTCTTCAGCTTTACCACCTTCGAATTCTTCACCGTCGATAGAACCTGTGAAGTTAATAGTGATACGTGAATCAGCAGCCGCTGCATCTTCAACTTCTTTCCACTGTGCTTGTTGCTTGCGCAGAGTTTCCAGCATGTCGTTGAGGTCTTCGTCTTTCACGGTTACTGCTGGTTTTTCAACTTCGATAGTTTCAAAACCTTTTAATTCGATTTCTGGGTACACTTCGAACTCAACCGCGTAAACGAAGTCTTTACCGTCTTCGAACATTTCTGGCTTGTAGCTTGGCGCGCCAGCTGGGTTGATTTTTTGTTCAATGATTGCATTGATAAAGTTACGTTGCATAACATCGCCCAGAACGTCTTGCATTACAGACGCACCGTAACGTTGTTTAACGATATGCATTGGTACTTTCCCTTTACGGAAGCCATCAACACGGACTTTCTTAGCAACGTTAACCAGCTCGCTATTCAGCGCTTTTTCAATATCAGTGGCAGGAACGGTGATTGTTACACGACGCCCAAGGCCTTGAGTCGTTTCAACAGAAACTTGCATCTTCTTACCTCAAAATAAATCTTAGTGATCGGTCTACTCCAGAGTTATGCCATTAAATCATAATGGCAATCTCCCTTCCAGAACCGGGGGCGTTACTTTCATAACGGTCATCCCTGATATCAGAAGCGTCCCGAAACCTTACTGAAAATTAGACGCAGCATTATACCGATGCATGCGCCCTGAGTCGAGAAAAGCCGATAAAAGAAGCGATCATTCCTCTTTATTTGTGACTTTTCTGACTAAAAATTCATTTTTCTCTCTCAAATTGAGGAAAAAACGCTCACTTACAGCAACTCGATAAACACACTATTGATATTCATGTGTCATCAAGACATTTGATTAGCGATTCACACCACCAACACCACGACAAGCAGGCGATTTTAGCGCTGTACTCGCTAATTCATCCCACTCTTTCGGAGTATAAGTGTGTAAAGCTAAAGCATGGATCCCACCTGCAAGCTCGTCAGTCAAAATAGCATAAATTTCACGGTGACGACCAATCATACGTTTGTTTTCAAATTTATCACTGACTAAAACCACTTTGAAATGGCTCTCTGAACCAGGTAACACATTATGTTGATGACTTTCATTAATCACCTCCATATGTTCAGGTTCAAATGCAGACTGTAGCTTTTCACTCACGCGAGACTGCATAGTTTGTGGCATATTGGCCTCCATAGAGACTCCTAAATTAATTAAAAAATGCGGCGGCGCATTTGAAAAAAAATCACCCAATCACGCTGCTGGCAACTATCTTCTTATTATAGAAATAGCGGATAATAGCATCTACATTATTGAAACTATGGTCTGGGAATACAAAATGTTCATCAACTGCACATTTATGCGAATTTTTTCTCAAACTGTTGTCTAATAGTGTGAGTTGTTGCACCCCGAACCATAACGGAACATTTTCAATTAGGAAAGATGAACTGGGAAGAATTATGTTAAGAAAACTGTGTTTTCCACTTTTTGCGTTATTTCTATTAGCGGGCTGTACTGCACCGTCTAATACGCTGTCCCTCGAACCTAAGATTGCATTACCAGCCAAGAACCCGACACTCAATGCGACTTCAATTAGCGTGAGTAGCGTTGATAACCGTACAAATCGCTCATTGGCTGAAATTAATCGAAATGGCACTTTAGAGGTACTTAATCCCTCTCGCGATCCGCGTTACCTAATGCAAGAAGCGGTAGAAAAGCAGATGGCCGCTCGTGGTTTCATGGTGACTTCTCCCGCCAATATCAACTTAGTGGTTCAATTAAACAAATTGAACACGCAAGTGAGCGAAGGAAGTTTACGTCATAATATTACGGTTAATTCCAGCGTTGTCGTTAATGCTACCGCGCCAAATGGTTCAACCAAAAGCCGGACTTATAGCCGTAATTACAATACCCAAGGAGCATTAGGCGCAACTAATGAGAAAATTGCTGCGGCGATTAACCTTGCTTTAAGTGATTTAATTTCAGATATGGCGAAAGACCAAGAACTGGCCGATTTTATCAGACAAAATTCACGATATTAATCGCGTATCAAGAATGATTTCATACTAATATCATTCTGGTTCATCAGAGATTAGCCAAAAGCAGTCTGCTTTCTCCTACGAACCCAAGTTATTTCTTTAATACTAATAGCTTGGGTTGTTTTATCTTTCTACTGCGCCATTCTTCGCGCAACGTAATACACCAGCATCAGGCGATGAGGGAATAATGCCACGTTTTACACTGCCCAGATTTACACTGCCCAATAATGTTACCTTAATTTTACTGGGATTCGTCTCAGGGTTGCCCTTGGCATTAACCGCTGGAACATTACAAGCTTGGTTAACCGTTGAAAAAATTGACATTAAAACCATCGGTTTCTTTTCTCTCGTCGGTCAGGCCTACGTTTTAAAATTTTTATGGTCCCCCATGATGGATCGCTATACGCCTCCATTTTTAGGGCGTCGCAGAGGATGGTTGTTAACAACACAAATTTTGCTTGTTATTAGCATTGCAGGCATGAGTTTTATGAACCCGTCGGAACATCTTTGGTGGTTAGCTGCGCTAGCAGTCACTGTAGCCTTCTGTTCCGCATCCCAAGATATTGTCTTTGATGCCTATAAAACAGATTTATTAAGCGCAGAAGAGCGAGGTATTGGTGCAGCAACATCTGTCATGGGCTATCGCATCAGTATGCTGGTTTCTGGGGGATTAGCTCTTTGGCTTGCTGATAAATTCTTAACGTGGCAACAGCTTTACTTAGTCATGGCTGCTCTGATGTTTATAGGGATATTCGCAACACTTTTCGCGAAAGAGCCTCAAGAAAATACCGCCCCACCAACTTCGTTAAAAGATGCTATTTATGAACCGCTTGCCGAGTTTTTTAGCCGAAATAACGCATGGCTGATTTTGTTGCTTCTCATCTTTTATAAGATGGGAGATGCTTTCGTTATGGCGCTAAATACTAACTTTTTACTCAATGCTCTTGGCTTTAGTTTAAGCGAGGTGGGTACAGTAAATAAAACCGTTGGTATGGCGGCGACAATCATCGGAGCCCTATTTGGGGGGTATCTGATGAAAAATATGAGCCTATTTAAAGCATTATTCGTCTTCGGTGTTCTCCAAGGTGGTTCGAATATTGGCTACTGGTTCCTTGCAGTAACACCGCCAAATATTATCAGCATGGGATCCATTATATTCCTCGAAAATATCTTTTCAGGAATGGGAACTGCGGCATTTGTCGCCTTGTTAATGACCTTATGTAATAAGTCTTTATCGGCCACCCAATTTGCCTTGCTTTCAGCATTATCCGCTGTAGGCCGTGTCTATATCGGTCCCGTCGCAAGTATTTTTGTCAGTACCTATGGCTGGCCAATGTTCTACTTAATTTCCATTGGTGTTGCAGTACCGGGGGTTTTATTGTTACTCGCTTGCCGAACTTCGTTGTTATACACCCAAGATACGGGAGAGTTTCAACGCAGAGAGTTTTTCTCTCGAGAATATAAAATCGCGGTTTATGCGCTAATGGCAGCAGCATCTATCCTGGCAGTTTGGTTAATTAGTTTACTAATCACATCATTTGCAGGGGTGAAAGTTTACTTGTTTACTTCCCATATATCCCTGTGGTTAGCGCTCCCGACTTATCAGAATCTCATATTTAACATAGGCATAGCCATTGGCGCTATCAGCCTTATTGTTGGTGGAACCCTCGACTTCCTCGCTGTCCGCAAAGCCATAAAACATAAGCCCATCTGATACTTCAGGTTGATTTCCATTCTATCAAATTCACAACCTCCCCAAGTTAAACTAATTAATTTGGGGAATCTCTCCTTTTTTATCAAATTAGATCTCTCTAGCAAATATCGCTTAAAGATTGATAAAAACGTGATTTTGATCACCCATTCTCTGAAATGGATTTTTTAATTACAAATTGAAAGCTTAATATCTCACATGTTTGAGGATGGTTAGTTGACAAGCTAAAAATTTGCGTAACAACTAATTTTTATTAATACATAAACGAAAATAATGTCTTATGAAAAAAACACTACTCTGTGCTGCTGCTCTAGCATCATTGACAGGAACCGCGAATGCTGAAAATTTTCTTGGGTATCAGAATGGTTTCGCAGATATCAACGTGAACTATCTCGACTGGTCCCGTCATACAGAAAATAAATCTAAAAATACAACCCATAAGGAAGATTTCGCTTACTTCGAGTTAGAAGGTGGCGCTAATTTCAATTGGGGTGAATTATATGGTTTCTTTGATGTTGAAAACCCATTTAATAAACAGCATGAAGATCCGGGCAAAAACCAGCGTTATACACTGAAAACAACAGCTCGAGTCTATATCGCAGATACTGGATTCAACTTATACGGCCACGTTTATGGCACTTGGTCTTTACCGGGTGACAAACACGGTGGCAACTTCCACGAAGTCAACACACTGTATGGTATTGGTTATAACACCTCGATTGGCGATCTGTGGTTCAAGCCTTTCGTGGCTTTACACTATGTTGACCAAACCTATTATTCTGGTAATAACGGCTATGTAGTTGGTTGGGTTGCTGGTTATAACTTCAAAATGTTCCAAGAAGATTTCATGATCACTAACTGGCATGAAATGGAATTTGCACGTCATGAGCGTTATGGTAACGGTGGGCGTGATGGCGTGAATGGCGCATTAGCTTTCTGGTGGAACGCCACGCCAAATTTAGCTGCGGGTGTTCAATATCGTTATGCTGACAATAAGTTAGGTGATGATTTCTACCAAGATGCAATCATTTATACATTAAAGTATAACTTCTAGTGACTAAGGAAATATTGTTTATTTTTTTAACACATTTCCTTTAGTTTCAAAAATGTAACAATTTTTCTTTATTATTTTGCCGGTAAAGTAGCCAATTTAACTTTATCGGCAATATAATCAGTAATTTCCCCTACTCAAATTCTTAACAATCCAAGCAGTTTCCACATTTTTTTGTCAATTTTGTATATATTTTTCTTTGAAAAATTACCAAGATAATTTAGTATTCATACTGTTTTATCAAAACATACCTATAATTAGCAGCAATTTTAACTTTTTAGAAGCAAAAGCTTTACATGTGATCATATTAACATAAAGAGCTAACATTTCCGTTTCTTTACCTTACAATCATTTACACTCGCACAACCTTACCGTAAAATGCCCGCACTGATGAAACGACAATTAGATTCTTGTCATTTGGGGTCGTGGATGAGACTTATGAACTACAAAAAAAGCATTGGAGCAATCTCACTTGTTGCAGCAGCCTTATTATTAGGCGGTTGTGATATGGTGTTGATGGATCCGAAAGGCGCCGTTGGCGTAAAACAAAAAGAACTGATTCTTATTGCAATTGGTTTGATGCTCCTTGTTGTGATTCCTGTTATTTTCATGGCGATTATCTTCGCTGTAAAATATCGTGAGTCCAATAAGTCAGCTACCTACCGTCCTAACTGGGCTCACTCTAACAAAATTGAGTTAGTCTGCTGGACAGTTCCTATCATTATTATCATTATTCTGGGTGCTATCACTTGGAAAACGACTCATGAGCTGGACCCGTATCAGCCATTAGTTAGTGATCAGGAACCTGTCACCATTCAAGTTATTTCAGCTGACTGGAAATGGATTTTTATCTATCCAGATCAAGGCATTGCTACAGTCAATGAAATCGCATTCCCTACTGGTGTTCCTGTAAACTTCAAAATCACGTCTGATTCTGTGATGAACTCATTCTTCATCCCATCTTTAGGTGGACAGATCTACGCGATGGCGGGTATGCAGACAAAACTTCACTTAATCGCTAACGAACCAGGCACCTATAAAGGCTTCTCAGCAAGCTATAGCGGTCACGGATTCTCAGATATGAAGTTCAATGCTATTGCAACAGCAGATCGCCAAGGCTTCGATGAGTGGGTACAGAAAGTAAAAGCATCACCAAAAACTATGGATACGATGCAGGCATTCGACGAAGTTGCTAAACCTAGCATGAACGTTCCTGTTACCTACTTCTCTAGCGTGAAACCTAAACTTTATGAAGACATCATTATGAAGTTTGGTCATGAGCACCATAAAGGTCACGCTCCTGTAGATGCTAATAATGAAGCAAATCATTCTATGCACATGGGCAACACTGCTCAAGCGCAAGAATCTACAGGTCATTCAATGCATATGAGCCATAATGCTCATGCAGGCGCTGAGGAATAAGGGCATGTTTGGAAAATTAACACTGGACGCAGTTCCACTTCATGAACCGATTATCGTTATTACGCTGATTGCCATTGTCCTCGGTGGACTTGGCTTAGTCGGTGCAATCACCTATTTCGGAAAGTGGAAATGGCTGTGGAAAGAGTGGTTAACCTCTGTTGACCACAAAAAAATTGGTATTATGTACATCATCGTTGCGATGGTGATGTTATTCCGTGGATTCGCGGATGCTATCATGATGCGTGGTCAGCAAGTGCTGGCTTCAGCGGGTCAAGAAGGTTTCTTAAACCCTCACCACTATGATCAAATCTTTACAGCGCACGGCGTTATCATGATTTTCTTCATGGCAACTCCATTTGTTGTTGGTTTGATGAACTTAGTTGTTCCTCTGCAAATTGGTGCCCGTGACGTTGCATTCCCATTCCTTAACTCCCTGAGCTTCTGGTTCTTCGTAGTGGGTGTTGTGTTAATCAACATCTCATTAGGGGTAGGTGAATTCGCACAAACTGGTTGGTTAGCATACCCTCCTCTGTCCGGCTTGGAGTACAACCCGGGGGTCGGGGTCGATTATTGGATATGGAGTCTCCAGATATCCGGTATCGGTACGCTATTAACAGGTGTTAACTTCTTCGCGACCATTATCCGTATGCGTGCACCGGGTATGTCGATGATGAAAATGCCAGTATTTAGCTGGGCAGCATTCTGTACCAACATCCTGATTATTGCAGCATTCCCAATTCTGACAGTGACCATCACGTTACTGACATTAGACCGTTATCTGGGCACCCATTTCTTCACTAACGATATGGGCGGCAACATGATGATGTACATCAACCTGATTTGGGCATGGGGTCACCCTGAGGTGTATATCCTTGTTCTACCAGTGTTCGGTGTGTTCTCAGAAATTGCAGCAACCTTCTCGAAAAAGCGTCTGTTTGGTTATACCTCACTAGTGTGGGCAACCATCGTTATCACCGTTATGTCCTTCATCGTTTGGTTACACCACTTCTTTACGATGGGTTCAGGTGCGAACGTTAACGCCTTCTTTGGTATCGCTACGATGATTATCGCAATCCCTACAGGGGTTAAGATTTTCAACTGGCTGTTCACCATGTACCAAGGTCGTATCGAGTTCAAATCACCAATGTTATGGACTATCGGTTTTATCATCACCTTCTCTGTGGGTGGTATGACTGGTGTTCTGTTAGCGGTTCCAGGTGCGAACTTCGTTCTGCACAACAGCCTGTTCCTGATTGCTCACTTCCATAACGTTATTATCGGTGGTGTGGTATTCGGATGCTTCGCTGGTATGACTTACTGGTTCCCGAAAGCTTACGGTTTCACGCTGAATGAGAAATGGGGTGTTCGTGCCTTCTGGTTCTGGATCACTGGTTTCTTCTTAGCATTCATGCCGTTATATATTCTTGGCTTTATGGGTATGACCCGTCGTCTGAGCCAAAATATTGACCCAACCTATCACGGTATGCTGGTTGCAGCTGCGTGTGGTGCTGGTCTGATTGCTCTGGGTATTGCTTGCCAAGTTATCCAAATTATCGTGAGTATCCGTGACCGCCATGAAAACCGTGATTTAACCGGTGACCCATGGGGTGGACGTACTCTGGAGTGGGCAACTTCTTCTCCGGCACCATTCTACAACTTCGCTGTTGAACCACAGATTCAAACTCGCGATGCTTGGTGGGATATGAAAGAGAAAGGTATCGCTCATAAGAAACCTACTTCATATGAAGAAATTCATATGCCGAAAAATACAGGCGCTGGCGTAATCATCGCTGCATTTAGCTTGATTTTTGGTTTCGCAATGATCTGGCACATCTGGTGGCTGGCAATCGTTGGTTTCGGTGGCATGATTGTTACTTGGATTGCAAAAAGCTTCGACGAAGATGTTGATTACTACGTACCTGTGGCTGAAATCGAACAAATCGAGAATAAGCACTTTGAAGAATTACGTAAGGCAGGTGTGAACGATGTCAACTAATACAATGACTAATCATAATGTAGCCCATGCAGAGCATGGGCACCACGATGCGGGTGCAACCAAAGTATTCGGATTCTGGATCTACTTAATGAGTGACCTGATCCTGTTTGCTAGCTTGTTTGCAACTTACGTGGTTTTATCTGATGGCACTGCTGGCGGTCCTGCTGGTAAAGACATCTTTAGTTTGCAGTTCGTATTAGGTGAAACATTCTTACTGTTATTCAGTAGTATCACCTACGGTTTTGCAATGATTGCAATGCACAAAGAGAAAGTCGCTGCCGTTAACTTATGGCTGTTCATTACTTTCTTATTTGGTCTTGGCTTCGTTGTTATGGAAGTTTATGAGTTCCACGAACTGATCGCTGAAGGCTACGGCCCAGATCGCAGTGGTTTCTTATCTGCTTTCTTCGCATTAGTTGCGACTCACGGTATCCACGTAACTTGTGGTCTGGTTTGGATCATTCTGATGATTATCCAAAACTGTCGTCGTGGTCTGACTGCGGTTAACAAAACCCGTCTGAACTGCCTGAGCCTGTTCTGGCACTTCTTAGATGTTGTTTGGATCTGTGTATTTACCGTTGTTTATCTTCTGGGGGCTATTTAAATGAGTCATGCAAAAGATGCTCATACTGGAGCAAGCCACGGTAGCGTTAAGACATACCTGATTGGCTTTATTCTGTCAGTTATTCTGACTGTAATTCCTTTCTGGATGGTGATGAATGGAACAGCTTCACAAGGCGTTATTCTAGCAACTGTTGTTGGAATGGCTGTTGTGCAAATCCTTGTACACCTTGTTTGTTTCTTACACATGAATACATCATCAGATGAGCGCTGGAACCTGATTGCATTCCTGTTCACTATGCTAATCATCGGTATCGTTGTTATTGGCTCTCTGTGGATTATGTACAACCTGAACATCAATATGATGCTCGACTAAAGAGTTGCCGATATGTTTAAGCAATACCTGCAAGTGACCAAACCAGGAATTATATTCGGAAATCTGATTTCTGTGATCGGTGGTTTTCTGCTGGCCTCTAAAGGGTCAATTGACTACCCGCTGTTTATTGCGACTTTGCTGGGTGTATCATTGGTCGTGGCTTCTGGTTGTGTATTTAACAACTACATCGACCGTGATATTGACCGTATCATGGAAAGAACTAAGAATCGCCCTTTAGTTAAAGGGCTGATTGACCCGAAAGCTAGCCTGATTTACGCTGCTGCATTAGGTATTGCTGGCATGGTGCTGCTACTCGTAGCAGCCAATGCTCTGGCAATGCTCCTTGCACTCATTGGTTTCATTGTGTACGTGGGCGTGTATAGCCTGTACATGAAGCGTAAGTCTGTTTATGGCACGTTGATTGGCAGCCTATCTGGCGCAGCACCACCGGTTATCGGCTACTGCGCTGTCACAAATGAATTTGACGCTGGAGCCTTAATCCTGCTGTTAATCTTCAGCTTGTGGCAGATGCCGCACTCATATGCCATCGCAATTTTCCGCTTTAAGGATTACAAAGCCGCAAACATTCCCGTGTTACCGGTGATCAAGGGTATATCTGTCGCTAAGACTCATATCTTCTTGTATATCCTTGCGTTTATGGTCGCAACATTAATGTTAGCGATTAGCGGATACGCAGGCTATAAATATCTGGTTGTCGGCGCTGCGGTTAGCTTATGGTGGCTTGGTATGGCAATTTCTGGTTTCAAAACCGAAAATGACGACCGAGTTTGGGCGCGTAAGCTGTTCATCTTCTCTATCGTAGCGATTACCTCGCTAAGTGTGATGATGTCAGTTGACCCAACCGTTACAAGCGATACTGTTATAGCGTTAGTCCGATAATTTATTGCATCATTGACAATAAATGCGTTCAAACGGCGGGGAGTGCAAACTTCCCGCCGTTTTTCTTTGTCTGCGAATATTTTTGTGATGATTTTTATGGTTAAATAGCCGCCTGCTATCAATAAACCAATGCTTTTATATAAAAAACATAACTCACTAATTTATCTTTAAATATAGAGAATTTAATACTCAAAATAGTTCGTGTTGTAGCAAGGCGGCAAGTGAAACTAATCCCTAGGAGCATACATTAGTATGTGACTAGGGTTAGTGAGCGTAGCCAACACTGCTACAGCTCGAAATATGAAGAGTATTGGCGGCAAGAAACTAATCCCTAGGAACATACATAAGTATGTGACCTGAGTTAGTGAGCGTAGCCAACACCGCTACAGCTCAAAATATAACGAGTATTTTTATGAATGATAATAAAATGACCCACCTAGAACTCCGTGCCACTTGGGGACTAGGATCCGTATTCTCCCTTCGCATGCTCGGCATGTTTATGGTGCTCCCGATCCTCACCAGTTATGGGATGCACTTACAGGGCGCTAACGAGTTTTTGATTGGGTTGGCGATTGGTATTTATGGGCTTAGCCAAGCTGTTTTTCAAATTCCTTTTGGTTTGATGTCTGACCGTATTGGTCGTAAACCTCTCATTGTTTTTGGCCTACTTATTTTTATTGCAGGTAGTGTTATTGCCGCGCTAAGCGATTCTATTTGGGGCATTATTATTGGTCGAGCTTTACAGGGCGCTGGTGCTATCTCTGCTGCCGTTATGGCTTTGTTATCGGATTTGACCCGCGAACAAAATCGTACAAAAGCAATGGCATTTTTAGGTATTAGCTTTGGTGTAACGTTTGCTATCGCCTTAGTTTTAGGGCCTATTGTGACCCATGCTGTTGGCCTAAGCGGCTTATTTTGGGGGATCACCTTATTAGCCGTTGGTGCTATTTTCGTTACTCTCTTTGTGGTACCCAATAACACTCACCATGTTGTAAACCGTGAATCTGCTTTTGTTAAAAGCAATTTAAAAGCGGTTTTACTTAATCCCCAACTTCTCAAACTGAATGTCGGAATTTTAAGTCTGCATACTCTGCTAATGTCCAGCTTTGTCGCCCTACCCTTGATCATGACCGATGCCGGTTACTTGGCACAAGATCACTGGAAAGCGTATTTAGTCACCATGTTAGTCGCCTTTGTTTGCGTACTTCCTTTTATTATTTACGCGGAAAAACAGCGCAAAATGAAGCAAGTTTTCCTGTTCTGCATTTTGCTCTTAGCGGCTGCGGAAATTGTTTTATGGCAATCAGGTCACCAGCTTTGGATTATCTTCTTAGGGATCCAACTGTTCTTTATTGCATTTAACGTGATGGAAGCCATTTTACCGTCCCTGATCAGTAAAGAAGCTCCAGCCGGATACAAAGGAACGGCCATGGGTGTCTACTCCACCAGCCAATTTCTAGGGGTAGCCTTAGGCGGAATTCTGGGAGGCTGGTTGTATAAATTTGAAGGAGCCAGTACCGTATTTATCGGCGGACTACTGCTTTGTGTTATCTGGTTTGCTATCAGCTTAACCATGAAACAACCGCCTTACGTCAGCAGTATTCGCATGGTGCTTCCACATCGTTTTAAAAATATCAACAAACTTCAGGAACAATTAAAAGCCATGAACGGTGTGCTTGATGTGGTTGTGATTGCTGAAGAGATGAGTATTTATATCAAGATTGATAAGAAAATGGTTAACCAAGCAGAGCTTGAAGCCATTATTCACGCTTAATCATATGTAATCTTATAATTAACAAATAGCCCGCAATATTGCGGGCTATTTTCAATAACTAAAACACGCTTATCAATTAGTCGCGGAAGTTATTAAACTGGAATGGTTGACCTAAGTTACCGCCACGGACTAACGCCATAACAGCTTGTAAATCATCTCGTGCCTTACCTGTTACACGCACTTGTTCGCCTTGAATTTGCGCCTGCACTTTCAACTTGCTGTCTTTAATCAGCTTAACAACTTTCTTCGCCATACTCGCTTCAATGCCTTGTTTTAAAGTCACTTCCACGCTGTAAGTTTTGCCGCTATGTACAATATCTTCAGGGACATTCAGCACTGCGCCATCAATTCCCCGTTTTGCCATTTTCTCTCTTAAGATATCAAGCAGTTGTAAAACTTGGAAATCGGATTCACTAGTCACTTTGATAGACTCATTCTTATCATTCAGTTCAAAGCTTGCCGTGATATTTTTAAAATCCCAGCGGCTAGTCAGTTCGCGCTGAGCATTTTCTACCGCATTGCGGACTTCACTCATTTCAACTTCAGATACAATATCAAATGATGGCATTTTAACGCTCTCCTATAATCAATCGGCTTATAATAGCTTATTTGCCCATGACACTCCATGTTGTCAGATTGGCTCACTTGTATAACGCAACTAATTATTTGGATATCATATTAAAATCGCTATGATGGCGCTTATTAATCCAAATCAACCGCTCTCAGATAGTAGGGAAAATCGATGAAAATAACCCTGATTGGCTGTGGTGCTATTGGTAAACTTTGGCTAGCCGCCCTCTCCTCACAAGGACACAATGTTCAAGGATGGCTACGAGTTGCTCAATCCGACTTATTTGTTGATGTTAATGGACCTGACGATAAAATTTTCCGCGAATTAATTCCTTGCAATAACCATCAGCATCTACACACAAGCGAATTAGTGATTGTCTGTTTGAAAGCATGGCAAGTTTCTGATGCTTTATTGCCCCTGCTGCCCATCATTCCTGAAACTAGCCCTATTCTCCTACTGCATAACGGATTAGGCACCTTGGAAGAGTTAGGCACATTGCGCCATCCATTTTTGAGCGGAGTTACAACTCATGCGGCGTGGCAAGATAACAACCAAGTTTTTCATACTGCCAGCGGTATCACTCATATAGGTGCCGTCAACTCTCAAGCAGAAGCTTATTACCCTATCGCCAATATCCTGCATGAAGCTCTACCGGATGTGGCATGGCATAATCAGATCCTCAATACCATTTGGCGAAAACTGGTCGTTAATTGCGTGATAAACCCACTTTCCACAGAACACAATTGTACCAATGGGCAAATCATTCACTATCCTGAACAAATTTCACGGGTCATAGATGAATGCTGCCAAGTGATGGTTGCCGAGGGGTTGCATACTGATAAAGAAGAGATGACCGAACGCGTCTATGACATTATTCATCAAACATCGGAAAACTATTCATCCATGCGGCAAGATGTTCGCCATCATCGCAGAACTGAAATTGATTACATCACGGGCTTCTTAATCAAAAAAGCTCGAGCTCATGGCTTAGCCACCCCTGAGAATGACCGTTTGTATCACTTAATTAAAAATAGAGAACAAAGTTATGACAACCTCCGTGCTGATATGCATCGCCAATGGTAGTGAAGAAATTGAAACCGTCACGACCGCTGATTTACTGGTTCGTGCCGGAATACAGGTGACATTAGCCAGTGTGACGGAAGACGGAACGTTAGAGATAACCGCATCTAGAGGTATTAAACTCGTTGCCGACCTTCCCATCATCCGCGTTGCAGACGAACCTTTTGACGCCATCGTGTTACCCGGCGGTCTGGCAGGAGCAGAAGCTTTCCGTGATAGCCCACTGGTGGTTGAGAAAATCAGGCGCATGCATTTAGATGGAAAAATTGTGGCAGCCATTTGTGCCGCTCCAGCTCTTGTTTTGGAGCACCACCAACTATTCCCTCTTGGGAATATGACTGCTTTTCCAAGCATGCGAGATAAAATTCCAGCTCATAAATGGGTCGATAAGCGCGTCTATTTTGATGAGCGAGTAAATTTACTGACTAGCCAAGGCCCTGCGACAGCCTTTGACTTTGCACTGAAATTGATTGAATTATTGCAAGGACGAAAAACCGCAGCCAATGTCGCCTCACAACTCGTTTTACCACCCGGTATTAATGATTATCTGGAAGACTAGAAACAAAAAAGCGAGCTAATCAGCTCGCTTTTTCATTCAACATCGCCTGACAACTTACGGGCGGTAAACCTTAATATTCTCAAAGCCTTGCTCTTTCAAGTACAACGCTTGCAGACGGCTCATTACGCCACGGTCGCAATACAACAGGTACGTTTTCTCTTTTGGTAAATCACCAAATTGTGTGCCCAGTTTGTAGAATGGAATATGTTTAATTTCAATTCCTTCAACCTTCAATGGCTTATCTTCAAACTCATCAATTGAGCGAATATCTAAGATAACTTCATTATCTGCCGAAAGTTGGCTAACCATCTCAACTTCAGGTACTTTCTCAAGACTTTCTTGTGCAATCTGACGAATATCAATGTTTTGCGCCTGCTCAACGACAGACTCTAAGATACCAAAATCGAAATTCTCTTCTTCCGCTTCAATACGCGCTTTCACCGCTTTCACCGTTGGGCTTTTCGAGATCACACCGCAATATTCCGGCATGGTTTTCGCGAAATCTTCCGTACCAATTTGACGAGCTAACTTGATAATGTGCTCTTTATCATGAGAGATCAGCGGACGTAAAACTAATGTGTCGGAAGCATTATCGATCAAACGCAAGTTCGTCAATGTTTGGCTAGAAACCTGTCCAAGTGCTTCACCGGTGACGATAGCTTGAACACCGTAACGCTCTGCCACTTTAGAAGCCGCACGGACCATCATACGTTTTAATACGACGCCCATTTGACCGTCATCGACTTTCTCTAGAATCTCAGCCACAACAGGTTCAAAGTTAACCGCAATAAAACGCACTTTATGGGAGCTGCCAAAACGGTTCCATAAATAGTGAGCAATTTGCTTCACACCAATTTCATGGGCAGCACCGCCAAGGTTAAAGAAGCAGTAATGCACTCGGCAACCACGGCGCATTAACATATAGCTGGAAACCCCAGAGTCAAAACCACCCGAAATCAGTGACAGTACATCTTCTTGAGTACCAATTGGGAAACCGCCGATCCCTTCGATGCGCGCTTTCACAAGGATCAAATTGTCATCTTCAATTTCCAGATGTACGGTGGTATCAGGGTCTTTCAGTTTCACTTTCGCGGAGGCGATATGCTGGTTCAAGCCGCCGCCGATATAACGCTCTGCATCAATGGATGAAAACTCGTGTTTACCACGACGCTTCACACGCACACAGAACGTTTTGTTCTCCACAGATGACCCGTAGGCTTCCAGTGTCATTTCAAAAATATGGTGTAAACTGGTGAAAGGCTTCTCTTCCACTTCTAAGATGTGGTGGATGCCGGGAATACGGCTCAGCATGTCACAAATTTCGTCGTGCTTTGATTCCCCTTTAACACGCACTTCAATGTTATCCCAATTACGGACAACCGAGATCTCTTCGCCAAGACTCTTCAATACATTGCGGATATTACTGGTTAGAATTTTAATAAAACGGAGTCTAACTGTTTGGCTTTTGATAGTGATTTCTGGGAATAACTTAATAATAAACTTCATAGTCGTGGCATGTTCTTGGTTAGTGGGGCAAACGGACGTTGCGAAAAAGTGACTTTTGTGCACTTTACCAGTTGTCAATAAAGAGGCGTATTATAGCACTATCTTGCGTACTGAATCTAAAAACACCAATAATAAATTGTAACCATTGCGAGACTAAGTTAGTCTGCACAATAATTAAAGTTCCCCCACTTTTAAGTGATTTAACATTAGTGATTAACGATTATGGCTAAAGAAAAATCTCAGCAAGTTCCTACCGTTAGTTTTGAAAACTCCCTTCAAGAGCTGGAGCAAATTGTCGCTCGCTTAGAATCCGGAGAGCTACCTTTGGAAGATGCTTTAAACGAATTTGAACGAGGTGTCCAAATTGCTAAACAAGGTCAAAAAGTCCTCCAGCAAGCAGAACAACGTGTCCAAATTTTGCTGAGCGATGACGAAAATAAAGCCCTCGACGATTTCTCACCTGATACAGAATAAATTATGTCCGAACAACACCCAGACGCCTTTGTGCGCCAGCAACGCCAAGCCCACGATAGAGTTAACCAATACCTATTGACCTCATTAGACGCGCTCCCTTTTGCTGATTTGCCTTTAGCGCAAGCCATGAAATACGGCACTTTACTCGGTGGTAAGCGCTTACGCCCTTTCTTAACCTATGCCGTCGGTGAAATGCTGGGAGTTAGCCTGGATAACTTAGATGCGCCAGCTGCCGCTGTAGAATGCATTCATGCTTATTCGCTGATCCATGATGATTTACCTGCTATGGATGACGACGACCTGCGCCGCGGGCAACCAACTTGCCACATTAAGTTTGGTGAAGGTAATGCCGTACTCGCCGGCGATGCCTTACAAACATTCGCTTTCCAATTACTTTCCAGTGCGTTCATGCCTAATGTTTCCGACAAAGACCGCATTGCGATGATTGCTGAATTGGCTTATGCCAGCGGTTTAGCGGGTATGTGTGGTGGGCAAGCGTTAGATCTTGATGCTGAAGGCAAACGGGTTGACCTGATTTCACTCGAGCGTATCCACCAGCATAAAACTGGCGCGTTAATTCGAGCCGCTATTCGCCTCGGCGCCTATGCAGCAGGTAATAAAGGTCACCAAGCATTAGTAAGTTTAGATAAATACGCTGAATCTATTGGGCTTGCCTTTCAAGTTCAAGACGATATTCTAGACGTCATCGGAGACAGCACAGTGACAGGCAAACGCCAAGGTGCTGATGAACAACATGAAAAAAGCACTTATCCATCACTGTTAGGTCTTGACGCTGCCCAACAAAAAGCCAAAGAGCTCTATCAAGATGCGATCACGGCTTTAGAATCTTTGCAATCCCAAGGTTACAATACGGAGCTGTTGAGAGCTTTAGCCAATTTTGTTATTGAGCGCAAAAGCTGACAATATGCTTTGCCTTTTGGTATAGATAAGACCGATAATTATAACATTGATTACCTGAGTAACTTAGAGCCGTTGTGACGACTTATAAAATACGATCAACGCAAAAAAATCACGGTCAGCAACCGCTCGACGTTAACAGGCATCGCCCTAATTAATTTAAGTAGTGAGCACCTAATGAGTATAGATACCGCGAAATATCCAACGCTGGCACTGGCAGAGACGCCTGATGAACTGCGCCTTCTGCCAAAAGAAAGCTTGCCAAAGCTTTGTGATGAACTGAGACAATTTCTACTAAATAGCGTCAGTCGCTCGAGCGGTCACTTTGCATCAGGATTGGGCGCCATTGAATTAACGGTTGCTCTGCATTACGTCTATAAAACTCCATTTGATAATCTTGTCTGGGATGTCGGTCACCAAGCGTATCCGCACAAAATTTTGACTGGGCGCCGCGACAGAATCGACACCATACGTCAAAAAAATGGGTTACATCCATTCCCATGGCGTGCCGAAAGCGAGTACGACATTCTTAGTGTTGGTCATTCCTCAACCTCCATTAGTGCCGGTTTAGGTATGGCTATCGCCGCAGAAAAAGAAGATAAAAACCGTAAAACAGTTTGTGTCATCGGTGATGGTGCCATTACGGCGGGTATGGCTTTTGAAGCCATGAACCATGCTGGGGATGCTGCCCCCGATATGCTGGTTATCCTCAACGACAATGAAATGTCGATTTCAGAAAACGTTGGCGCGCTGAATAACCATTTAGCCCATTTACTTTCCGGCAAGCTGTATACCACACTGCGTGAAGGTGGAAAGAAAGTTTTCTCGAATATCCCGCCAATCAAAGAGTTACTCAAGAAAACGGAAGAACATATCAAAGGCATGGTTGTTCCTGGCACAATGTTTGAAGAGCTAGGCTTTAACTACATAGGCCCTGTTGACGGGCACGATGTGATTGCGCTGATCCAAACGTTAAAAAATATGCGCGAGTTAAAAGGCCCTCAATTCCTGCACATTATGACCAAAAAAGGTCGTGGCTATGAGCCGGCAGAGAAAGACCCAATTAGCTGGCACGCCGTACCTAAGTTTGACCCTGCTACTTTTACATTACCAAAAAGCAAAGACACCAGACCGACATTCTCCAAAATTTTTGGGGATTGGCTGTGTGAAGAGGCTAAAGGTGACGATAAACTGATGGCCGTTACCCCGGCGATGCGTGAAGGCTCTGGTATGGTTCGTTTCTCGAAAGAGTACCCAGACCAATACTTTGATGTCGCGATTGCCGAGCAACACGCGGTCACCTTCGCAGCAGGACTTGCCATTGGTGGCTATAACCCAATCGTGGCAATTTACTCGACTTTCTTACAACGTGGTTACGACCAAGTGATCCACGATGTCGCTATCCAAAAACTCCCTGTGATGTTTGCTATTGACCGTGCGGGTATCGTCGGTGCTGATGGCCAAACTCACCAAGGATCATTCGATATTTCATTCTTACGTTGCATCCCAACGATGGTGATCATGACGCCAAGTGATGAAAATGAATGCCGTCAAATGCTGCACACTGGCTACCACTATCAAGAAGGCCCTACCGCGGTTCGCTATCCTCGTGGCGCAGGTACAGGGGCGGAATTAATGCCATTAGCACCGCTTGAAATTGGTAAAGGAATTGTTCGTCGCCAAGGCGAAAAAGTGGCGATCCTCAGTTTCGGTACATTACTGAGCAACGCTTTAGAAGCCGCAGAACAAATCAATGCTACCGTCGTCGATATGCGTTTTGTGAAACCATTAGATGAAGCGCTGATCTTAGAAATGGCCAATACCCATGACCTGATCGTGACGTTGGAAGAAAATGCGATTATGGGCGGCGCAGGCAGCGGTGTGAATGAATTCCTGATGAGCGAGAAGAAAATTCTCCCTGTTCTGAACCTGGGTCTACCGGATTTCTTTATTCCTCAAGGCACCCAAGATGAGTTATTAGCGGATCTGGGTTTAGACGCGACAGGGATCGTGAGCGCCATCAATACTTACCAGAATAAGTAACTTATAAAAATTAGGGCGTTACCACAAAAGTAACGCCCTAATTCACTAACTGATTAGCCTCACTCTTAGCGCATAATTATCGACAATTCCGCACTGCCACTCACCTTACCCGCCACATTATTACCACGAGAATAAAGCTCATACACGAGTTCATTATTAAAACTGACATTGGTTTGCTGAGCGGTGATTTTAGCTAAATCAATTGGGTTCTGATCTAAAGTAATTGGTGTTTTATTACCGTTGACCATGACGTACATTTTGACATACGCGCCTGCCTTCTGCTGGGCATTTAATAAGTTCACTTCCAGATTATTACCTGCGTAATATTGCGGCTTCACATTGCCTGATAACGAAATCGTCGCTGCGATCTTATTCGCAATTTGATCGCACTGTACTGACATGTTGTTTCGCATGGTAGAAAGCAACTCATTACTTTTGCTACTCGCACTATGGGAACCAAAATTCACATAAGATGGCGTGTTGAGAGTACAAGTTAATCCTGACACCGTAACGACAATATTCTCCGCTTTCGACACTAATCGGCTGGTTCTTGTTCCATTTCGAGGGTTTTGAATCACTATTCCAATATCATCTGCTAATCGGTAAGTTCCACTTCGTTGATTACCCGTTCCATAGATTAACATACGACCTGTTGCAGTGACGTTATGCCGCATTACCGGTGTGGGTGTGCTTTGATTTGGAGCCCAAAGACAATCTCCAGTTCCTAATTGCTCATTGGTTCCTGAGCCCCACCCATTAAAGTGCCCAGTAATCGTGTCGATATAACTATTATTAGCACCTTGGTCTCGTCTATCCGTAAACACAAATTCCGGTACTAGTATCATTGCACCGTTTGCGATGGGCATGCCTTTTACCCCATCAATTGCACTCACGATGCCAGCCGCATCGACACAATAGTTGATATATCCATTAAAGTTATTATAGAGCTGAACATAATAAAATTTTTCTGTATCGCCCCATGAAGGGGCGTCTGTATATGAAGACACTGTCGTACTGTATTCACCGTAAACCCCAATCAAGCCCCTGCCATTAAGCACCGTAACATTACCTGCAAAACTCTGAGCAATGCTAATTAGCATCAGTAATGTGCTCATTACTAGATTTTTTAAACTTGATAATGTCATCTTATTTATTGTATTCATTTTCATAAAATATCCAGACCACTTAACGGCATGACAGAGTTAAATTGCGTAATGACGAATAGGCGTTTTCTGTGGATTTATCCATATTGAAAGGCGCTTCACAGCGCTCGGAACCACTTTTTCCCCACTTGATGACTATCTGCCCTGACTCCGGCAACCCACTTAAATAAACGCGTCCGTTATCACTCACAATGCCCGAAATAACGTCTTCTTCTGCGCTATCATCTTGATGCAATGACGCAATGGCGCCCATTGGAACCTGATTTGGCTGCTGCAAGGTGACCATCGCTTGATACCCTTTTAAGGTTTTAAAGTTCGCTCTCACAATAGCCCCTTTGGTTGGGTAGAGATTCAACGAATTCTCTTTGCTTTCGACGTTTTCAGGTAATGTATTCACATCCAAGTTGGCGATATTTTGCGTATAGTCTGATAAATGCGGAATAATACCGTAGCCATTGGCATCGATAACCGTTGAGCCATTATTCACCTTAGTTCCCGCTGCATCCGGTGCATAAACGATAGCTGCCGAATTGCCTAAATATTGGCTTAGAGAAACACCGCCTGAATGGACAACCATTCCACCGGAGGCATTGACATACATCATTTGGCTATCACGGCCATAACTATATCCACCACCGTAATACCCTTTACTGCCTTGATAGCCCACATTCACTGAGCTTGTCATTTTTTGGTCGCGATTATCGCCACTTTCAGTCAGCTGATAACTCAGTTTGTTATCTAATAACTGACCATTAATACCAACCTGCTGGTAAGTGCGCCCAGAATTATCATGGCTTACTTGGAACGTACTATTAATACTCTCAATATTCTTGTGGTCACTGAAAATGCTGAACGGAATGCTCATATTGAGGCTAACTTGCTTATTTTCAGGCCAATTTCCATTACCTTCGGTACGACTAATGCTGTAATCGATGCCATAGTTGATACCACGATAAAAGCCGTTATAGCCAATACCCAACGTCGTCACAGTGTCAGACTTACCCCAATAATCACTGCGCATTCCGCGTAAATAGATAGAGCCCCATTTGCCCAAAGATTGGTTAATGTAGGTTTGGAAACTGCTACGCTGGCGACCATTAAGCCACGGTGCGACGTTCTCTTTTAACTGGTAACCCGCTTGGTTGAAATCTGCAAAACTGTAATATTCTTTCGTTGAGTAGCGCAGTGCGGTTAAGTCAACGGATGTGCCACTTTCCGATAAGTTTTTGGAATAGCGAATACGAAAAGATTGCCCTTGTTTGCTTTCATGATTAATCGAGGCTTGTGCATGCGTAACATCCATGGAAAGCGCCCCAAAGCTACCGAGTGAAATCCCTGTTCCAACCATGCCGCTCCAATAATGATTTGCCCCAAGCAACCCTGTATACAGAGTGATTGCCTTCGGTAAACCATAGATCAACGTTCCCATAATAAACTGCTGCTCTTTGGAGCCATCTGTGATCCCACCATCATATTTACCGGCAGCAACTTCATATTTAACACCGCCAGCACGTTGCATGACAGGCAATGAAGAGAATGCTTGAGTGAATACTCGGGTGGTACCATCTTCCTCTTGTACAGAAACTTCTAAGTCCCCTGCCGTTCCCGTTGGATAAATATCATTGATGACAAAAGGCCCTGGTGCCACATAGGTTTGATAAATAATGTTGCCATTTTGTCTGATGATGATCCGCGAGTTAGACATTGCAACACCACGAATTTCTGGCGCAAATCCGCGATCTCCTTTGGATAACATTTGTTCATTTGATAACAAACGGATCCCTTTAAATGGAACGCTATCAAAGACATCACTGAGTGTGCTGGTTTCACCAATCACTAACTCGGAATCTAAGCGTTGAATGTCCCGTGAAACCGTTGTGCGTGAAAATTCACTTTCCCGATGGCTGGTACTGTAGCCATTGCTCTTGGATTTGTTTTCCATATACAGAAAGTTTGAACGCAAGCGCCACGCTGCCAAATTAAAACCACCGCTAATATTGGCATACAGCGAATCATTGGTATTTTTGCCACTTGCACTAGAGCCACTGTGCTTTTGTTTACTACCATTAACTTGATAGTTAAACAAAAACGCAGTGATCCCTTGATCCAATAAACTCGGATCTATCGCACCACGGGATTTTTGACGCATAGCGACTTGAGGAATATTGATGTTTAAATCCAACTTGGATACATCAAACTGCACTTGAGAGTCTGGCAGAGCAGCCTCTAAAGACGTGATCGGTTCATCTTTTGGTAAGGATCTTAATGTTGGAATACCCTCAACATTTACCCCATATTCATCCAATAACGCAGGGGTAATTTCCGGCACGATATTCCCCGCCGCATCTGCAGAAAAATAGATCTCTTTTTGCCCTTGGTCTTCTTTATTGATCCTCAGCGTAACCATATAACGCCCCGCCGTTACCGATTCAGAACGCGTAAATGCGGATAAATCAATGCTATCTATGCTAGTTCCTTCAGGTAGATTTAATAGTGTTGGATCAAAATAAGGTTCTGCCACCGCATTCCCCATGGATAAACAGCACGCCAGAGCCAAAGCAATCGGGGAAATGGCAAAAACGCCATCACGCATTTTAGCTTTCATGCTCGCCCCTCACTTCCACCTTTGTCGGTATGCTGTATTCATTCAATACACGCCACGTAATCGTGCCTGATACGTTTTTTTCAAGAGAAATGACCTGTTGCCCAAAAGGCGCAATTCCATGGGTGAATTTCTCTACTGGCACGTCATAATCCCCCACAGATAAGCTAGCTAATGTCATAGAGAGTGGCGTTGGATTGTTAATCGTGATTTTGCTGCCTTGTGCTGTGATATCTAATTTTGCGGTTTGTGCGTCTAAACGTAATTCTTCAATTTGTTTAGGGCGATACAGCATTTTTAAATAGATAGTTGGCGCCAAAATAAATTGTGATGCGGCTTTATCATTAGCATCAGATGCAGGGATCACTTTCAGCGCAACGTAGAAAACGGTTTCTCTATCGGTAGCGAGTTTTCCATCATTAACACGCTGAATACGCCAGTTAAAACGTTCATTGATATTTAATTTATGTAATGGTGGCGTAATCAAAAAAGCCTCATGGCTTTCCCCTTGATGTTCCGTCAAAGGTAAACCCGTTTGAAGATCCGTCGGTACAATTTGTGCTTGAATCAATGCCGCTTTTGAGGTGCCATTTTGTAGACCCGCAGAGATCCCTTTGGTATTACTTTCCAAATAGACCAAACGTTCAGGTGAAAAATGAAAACCTTCATTTATCTCTGAAGCAAACGCATGGCTTAGCGTCATCATCAAAACCCATCCACACAGCGATTTCATTACTGACATAACGACCCCTTATTCTCCTTCACCGAACCCGAGTAAGGTGCAGTATCACCACCGTAATCATTGATGGCCTGCCAACGCATCGGCGTTTGTACAGAAATGGAATCTGAAATCGCCAATGTCTGATGGCTAAACGGCGCCACCATCGTGCCAGCTAACTCAACAAACACTTGATTACCCACTTTGACTTCGCTGAGCGTAATAAAATAAGGGGAGTGATTCGCAACACATAAACCTTTCGGCAATGTGTGGAATTGCAGGTTAGCCACGGCAGCATCTGGCGACTGTGCAAATTTTACGGGACGATAAAATAGCTTAATGACTAAGCGAGTGCCGATTGATAATTGCGCCGCTGAATTTTCCGATAATTCAGGAGAAACACCTGGAATAGCAATCGCGCTAAAATAGAAAATTGATTCTCTATCTTGAGGCAATGATTCTGGAGAGCTTTGTAATAAGACTTTCATAGTTTGCTGTTTATTCGCATCTAAACGATATAAAGGTGGAATAACAGAAAACAGTGGCGATTCTTGGGTGCCCGTTGGTGTATTAAATACACCGGATTGAATTAAATAAATGTCATCACTGTCATTGGTTAATGTCACTGATTGCTGAGTGTCGGTATCGCTCCAAATAATACGACTTTTTTCTAGAAGCAATCCCGCTTGTGCTGAATTAACGTTAATGCTAATTAACAACACAAATAAATGAGAGATAAAAAGTAATGTACCTGTTTTCTTAAACATAGTTGAAAGTATTCCGTTATTTTTATTATTAATAGATTCATCACTCAATAAACGGCTCAATAAGCTAAAACGGTAAACATCATGGTGGCTTTAAATGTGCCTAATTGAATTTTCTGAACGTTTTGGCAATTTCCACATGAAAGCGCCGTGACCACTGTAATTTGGCTTCCTTGATTGCTGGTCGCAGATAAATCCCAAACCGAATCCCCGCTAACCTTATTTTTCCCATCGGCTTTTAATCGAATACCCACACCGCCTGAAGAACCACTTTCCTTAAACAAGGTTTCTTTATTCATGACTTGGCTAGGGCCGGTCACAATGACTTTGCTACCACTTAATGTGCCCAGACCGGAGCAGTTGGCTAAGGTTAAAATCACATTGCGATTTAGAGCGGTACTAACACCAGAGTCATTATCAACAATGGTTTGGGGCTTCACTTTTCCATAAGCCACCACACTTTCGGAGAGGTTTACATCGCACGTTCTACGATATAAATGCGCATCAAAGTTAATACTCACCGTGTTTGAAGCAGCAAACAGTTCCCCTGTAAAAACGAACAATGAAGCCATGAGAAAATATGAATATTTGTTCATATCGCCTCCATTTATGGCATCACAACAGTGAATAAGATTGCGGCTTTCACTGCACCTGCGGTGACGGTGTTATTACCGACTTGGCGAATAAAACCTACCGTAAAAGGCTTTTCGCCATCAGTAGCGCCTGCGGATAGAAGTACCGAATCACCATTGACCACTGTTTTACCTGCATTGTAATAACCAGAAAGATCCTTCACCGCGCCATCTTTCAGCATAAAACCAACGCCTTTGGCGCCTTTTGGATCTGCTGTTAAAAACAAATTGGTATCGGTAGCTGTATTCCCTGTTACTTTTATTTCAGGGCGAGCATTGGTTTCATAACCCGTACATTTATACGACAAACTTAATAGTTGGATATCTACCGCATCATTCGCCACAAACTCACCGACGGAAGGACGTCGTTTGAATTCAATCAATGAAGGGCTAACCGCAATATCGCACTCTCCTGCATTGTCGATTTCTGCTGTCAACTCTAAGGTATTTGCTGCATTCACTTCGGGTATCGCCACAATGGAAAATATCCCAGCAAAAAGCGCCCATCGATACTGTCCCAGTTTAAGGTTGTGAATACTCACTTCGTCCCCCAAGATCATTGATGGCAGCCCATACTTTTTTGCCTTTTTTCACCGGGGTTGGATAATCCATGCTGGCAAAAGGCGCTATCATAGTGTTGTTCATTTCAGGGTTTAACGTCACCGCTTTCCCCCCCACACTCAATGATGACAATGTGATGTAATATGGCGATGGATTAATCACTTTGATTCCGTTCGCTGTCTCTTCAAATGTCAGGCTACCTTGAGCTTGCTCTGCCGTTAACGTCAGGTTTTTAGGGCGATAAAAAACTTTAATCACACTCTCTAATGCAATTTTCACTTCACCTTTCATCGCTGCATTCTGCTGCCCAGCATTCTTTTCACTTGCTGCAATGGCTCTAGCATGAAAATAAAAAACAGATTCTCTATCTTTCGGTAATGCGGATGATCCGGCACCTTCCACTAAGCGAACATCGCGCTGCTGGCTTGATGCGAGATAGAACATAGGAGGAAGCACATCTAAAGTTTGGTCTTGCGCCGTACCTTTGGCGGTTTTTGTCAGATAAACCTGAACCAAATATTCTTCCTTCTCTGTACTATTGCGCAGAGTGACAGGGACTGACTGATTTCCTTGGTTGAAAATAACCCGAGTGGTATTGATACCGACTCCAGCCGCAGACGTCATTCCTATTTGAATAAAAAACAGAGTTGCAAAAACAGGAAGCGTACGGAGTAAAGTTAATAATTTCATTTTTTATCTTCTCGTGATGAGTTAAAAAGTGAAATGGCAGAAACCTGCCATTTCACGACAAACTTACTCGTAGCTTACAGAGAAAGTAATCGGCGCTTCGATACGCTGTGAATTTGGAGTTGCCACTGTTGAGTTCAACGCAACACTCATAGGGATCACTGCAGAGCCTTCTTTGGTCAGTGAATCAATGCTGCTTAACTTAATGGTTGAATTTGGCTTAACAGGTTGCTCATCCGCTTTAACTTCCACGCCCACAGTACCTTTCTCGATATTGTTGAATAACGACGTGTTTGCTGCTAAAGCAGTACCTTTCGCATACATTTGAACGAATTTAGTACCGCCTTCTGCATCAAAATCTTTACTACAGTTAGATAAGCTCATATCAAAATTATGAGTACTACCCGCTACAGTTCCAACCGTTTGAATATCTGAAGAGATAAATGTTCCTAAATCGATATTGGTATTTGTGACACTTAAATCACATGTTGCAGCAGCAATATTCCCAGTTACTGTTACTTGTGCGTTCGTTGCAGACATTGCTGCACCTGAAAAACCTAAGCCAGCAGCGATAGATAATACGATCAGATTTTTTTTATTAATTAACATAGTAAACCCTTATTAATAGACAATATAAAATTGAGATAAATATATTTTTATCAAAACAAAACCGAGATGACTTTATTAAAAAATAACAAGCCAAATAGAAAAATTTAATTTTTCTAAAAAATAAATTAAGGCGTGTTTTATAAAAATTAATTCTTGCTTGTTATTTTCTAAGCATACTACTTGAATATTCTTACTCGGTATACGCACCTCAAGAGTCATATCAGTAACAATCTGTAAATTGCCATTTCATAATAAGACCCTAAAAATACACCTATGATTAGTAAATTTAATTGGGAACTTTAACTTTACTCTATTTTTTGTTGCATTTATTTAACAAAAACACCCCAAATAAATCATATCTACAAATTTCACATTTAAATAAATGAAAACCATTCCCATTTAAATAATCAGAGAAATATACCAAACATCACGCATACGTGAATTTGACTAAATCATTTTTTCTTAGAACAGAAAAACAAAAAATAAAATAACCACCCAAATTTCGAGTTAATATTAATTCTTTATTTTTTACAATTTTTAATAAATAAGAAATAGTGATGAAAGGATAATTACAGTGAAATTAATTTTTACAAATAAGGAAATTTTTATTTTTCAAAATGAAAATAAATTTAACTTTAATCATAAAAAATAAAAGTAAAAATAAAAAATAGTTTAGGATAAGAATAAAGACCTAGTATTTAACTAGGACTTTATTTGTTGAAAAAAGATATTTTTATCTTTAAAGGAGGGAGTTAACTCAAATCAAAAGGCATCACCTGATAGTGCACTAATAGCCAAATCGTCACATAGGCAAATATGGCAGCAATAATGTCATCAATCATAATGCCAAACCCGCCACTGACTCGGCGATCAAAAATACGGATTGGCCAAGGTTTCCACATGTCGTAAACACGGAAAATTAAAAAGCCAGTGAGAACCCACTGGATACTCACCACAGGGATGGCCATTAGTGTAATCCACATGCCAATAAACTCATCCCAAACAATACTGCCATGGTCATGGATCCTCATATCATCGGAAGTGCGTTGGCAGATCCAACATCCAAACCAGAATCCAACGACGATAATAACCCATAGGCTCCAAACAGGGAGTTTGTCCATTAGCAACCAAAATGGAATGGCGGCTAATGAGCCCATTGTGCCGGGAACAATTGGCGATAAACCACTTCCGAACCCCGTCGCTAGAAGGTGCCACGGATTACGCATATTTAATCGTTTCTTTGCTGCTGCTTTTTCTTGAGCGGTCACCATGGACATCTTCCTAAACAAAATGATCGAAGCCCTTGAGGTCAACCTCAACAGCTTGGTTATCACAAAAATAACGGATCCCTTCGGATTGGGGCTTAATTTGACCAATACAGGTAAAACCTGAACCCGTATGAGCAAGCGCAACTTCTAAGGCTCCCCGATTCATTTCAGGTACCGTAAAGCATAACTCATAGTCTTCCCCACCACTTAGTGACCAAATCCTTGCTTGCTCAATAGAACAATTCTGCTTCAACGCATCAGACTGCGGTAAGGCATCGAGATTGATCCGCGCTCCGCAACCACTCGCTTTTAATATATGGTTGAGATCGGAAACTAACCCATCTGAGATATCAATCGCAGATGAAGCTAAATTGCGTAAAGCCTGCCCCTGTAAAATGCGTGGTTGTGGGCGTAAATGGCGCTCAATCAGCCACTGTTTATGCTCAAGGTTTTCAGCATGTAATCTGTCTTGCAGTATCGCAAGCCCTGCCGCGCTATCTCCCAACGTGCCCGTTACATAAATCCAATCACCATTACGTGCACCAGAGCGAGATAACGCTTTGCCAGCCGGTACAAGACCATGAACGGTATAAGTTAAACTCATTGGCCCACGAGTCGTGTCTCCCCCAATCAGCTGCATTCCATAGTAATTCAATTGATCAAACAACATATCGCTAAAAGATTGTAGCCATTCACTATTTACACTTGGCAAAGTAATGGCGAGAGAAACCCAAGCGGGATCAGCTCCCATCGCAGCAAGATCACTTAAATTTGAAGCTAGGGATTTATAGGCAAGGTCAGCGGGAGAGATATCGGGTAGAAAATGAATACCGGAAACTAGGGTGTCGGTACTCACAGCAAGTTGCTGTTTTTCAGGGATAGTCATTAGCGCACAATCATCGCCAATACCGATATTAACATCACGTCGGTTTACAGCTTGGCGATTAAAAAAACGTGCGATGAGGTCAAATTCGCCATATGACATGGTAGATTTTCCATTTTCGCTATGTCTCACTTGTCATAAACTGAAAAGCCAGACATAAGTACTAGAGTAGACTGGAACCCAGCCTACCCATTATGACTTACGTATTACAGGAGGGAACCTGATTATGTTTATTTCTTACGACGTACCGCAGGTGCTGCTTTATCTAACACACCGTTGACAAACTTATGGCTATCTTCAGCACCAAAAACTTTCGCTAATTCAATACCTTCATTGATAGCAACTTTGAAAGGTACATCTTCTCTATAGCTTAGTTCATACATTGCTACACGTAAAATCGCTTTCTCAACTTGACCTAACTCTTCTAACTGACGAGATAAGTAAGGTGACATTAATTGATCCAGCTTCGTAGCATTGTTTGCAATACCAGAAATCAGCTCACGGAAATAGGTTACGTCAACGTCAGACATGTCCTGTTCAGCAATAAACTCATATTCTACGTCGGCAATAGGATTACCGGATAATTGCCATGAATAAATGGCCTGTACAGCACACTCACGAGCGCGACGACGAGCAGCAGGTTTCACAAGATTCCCCTTAAATAAAAAAAACTACACAGCATATCTCGAACTCATAGAACCGAGATATGACGCGCATTATTTGCCTTTTACAGCTTTAATCACATTAATCATTTCGAGAGCGGTCAGTGCAGCTTCTGCACCTTTGTTACCTGCTTTAGTACCAGCACGCTCAATGGCTTGCTCGATATTTTCAGTGGTTAATACACCGAAAGTCACAGGAACTTCGCTATTTAATGCAACATGAGACAGACCTGAGCTGCACTCACCTGCAACAAATTCAAAGTGGGCAGTACCGCCACGAATAACAGTACCTAATGCGATAACTGCATCATATTTTTTGGTTTCAACCAGTGCTTTCACTGTCAGTGGTAATTCATAAGCACCTGGTACCCAAACAACGGTGATGTTATCTTGAGCAACTTGGCCAATACGCTCTAACGCGTCAACAGCACCGTCCAGCAGGCTATCATTAATAAAGTTGTTAAAACGAGCGATAGCGATAGCAACACGCGCTTTTGGCGCAGCAACAACACCTTTGATTACGTTCATAATCTTCCTCAAATATTAATTACAACCCGCGGGGCGCGGATTTTATCACATTCTTTAGGTAACCGTACGAGTGAATTTCAGCAAACCGCTAAAAAAACACATTTACCATACAGGGCGTAACCTGACGCGAAGGTCATTTCCGACTTTTTCAACATCAGTAAATTCAAATTGAGGCGCATCTGATAATGCGCTTAATTCAGGGAGACTCACTAACCCACGTGCAGTATCCCCAAGTAATTTAGGTGCGATATAGACGATCAGTTCGTCGACTAAACCGAGTTTTAATAACGAGCCTGCAAGCTTAGCGCCCGCCTCTACCCAAATACTATTCACATTACGTTTCGCTAATTGCATCATCAAAATCACTAAATCGATGCCATTATCATCTGCAGGGATAGCAAGTTGTTCGACATTGCCCTGCCATGTTTCTGTGGTATCCGGCGTTGGGCGGATTAGCCAGCATTCACCTTCTAACTGTGTCACTTTATGTTCGGGCTTCACGCGATTGTGTCTATCTAACACAATACGAATAGGTTGGCGCAGCTTTTCTTCTGGGTATTGTGCTTGAACATCCGCAGGTAATTCGTTCCAACGCACCGTCAAAGCAGGATCATCAGCAAGCACCGTATTACTGGTACTCAAAATAGCACTAGCTTGAGCGCGCAGCACTTGAACATCTTTACGCGCCGCTGGGCTCGTGATCCACTTACTTTCCCCATTCGCTAATGCGGTCTTGCCATCTAATGATGCGGCGAGTTTTAATTGAATGTAAGGAAATGCGGTACGCATGCGTTTTAAAAAGCCACGGTTTAGTGCCTCGGCTTCTTCCAACAGAATATTGCTGGCAGTTTCTATTCCCGCTTGAGATAACATAAATAAACCGCGGCCAGCCACTTGAGGGTTAGGGTCTTGCATTGCCGCGACAACGCGGGTGATCCCCGCATTAATTAACGCTTCTGCACAAGGTGGGGTACGGCCGTGATGGCTACAAGGCTCAAGGGTCACATAAGCTGTGGCGCCTTTCGCTTTATCACCCGCCATTCGAAGTGCATGGACTTCCGCGTGCGGCTCTCCCGCTTTTTGATGGTAGCCCTCGCCGACAATTTCACCGTCGCGCACAATCACGCAACCCACATTTGGGTTCGGTGATGTCGTAAAACGTCCTTTTTTTGCCAACTCAAAGGCTCGGGCCATGTAGATATGGTCTTGTTCAAGCATCGGTATTAGTCCTGTAACTTGGCAATTTCTTCGCCAAATTCACGTACATCTTCAAAACTACGATAGACAGAGGCAAAGCGAATATAAGCCACTTTATCGAGTTTTTTGAGTTCATCCATCACCAAATTACCAATCAACTTAGAGGGAACTTCACGCTCGCCAGTCGCTCGTAGGTGGGATTTAATAGAAATTATGGCTTGATCGATAGCATCGGAACTGACAGGACGTTTTTCTAAGGCTTTCAACATGCCTCGGTTGAGCTTTTCTTCATCGAAAGGTTCGCGAATGTCGTCACTTTTAATTACCCGAGGCATAACAAGTTCCGCCACTTCAAATGTGGTGAAGCGTTCATGGCAAACCAAACACTGGCGGCGCCTGCGCACTTGTGAGCCTTCACCAACCAGACGCGAGTCAATCACTTTCGTATCTACAGCTGAGCAAAATGGGCAATGCATAGGAATTCCTGATTCTATTTTATAGGGTAGATAGTGTAACTCAGACCTGAAATGAAAAACACCCTGAGGATTATTTATCCTCAGGGTGTTTATGAGACACGAATGCCTGTATTCGTTATGGTAATAAAGACTCTTGGTCTGCGCCTTCTTTCTCGACTTTCGCCTGAATTAAGTGCTCACGCTTCATACCCATCTTCAGTGCTAATGCAGAAGCCACGTAGATAGATGAAATCGTACCAATTGTCACACCGATTAACATAACCAGTGAGAAGCCTTCTAACATCGCGCCACCAAACAGGTACAGCATCAGAACCACTAATAATGTCGTTGCTGATGTCATGATGGTACGGCTCAATGTTTGGGTCAAAGAGACGTTCATGATTTCGTACGGTGTACCGCGACGGATCTTACGGAAGTTTTCACGGATACGGTCAGATACCACGATACTATCGTTAAGGGAGTAACCGATAACTGACATCAATGACGCCACGATGGTCATATCAATCTCAATGTGGAATAGAGACAGAATACCTAAGGTGATCACCACGTCGTGAGCCAGTGACAGTACGGCACCCGCCGCTAAACGCCATTCGAAACGGAAACCAACGTAGATCAGGATACAGATAAGCGCTGTTAATAACGCTAATGCCCCTGTTTGTGCTAACTCAGCACCTACGCTTGGTCCTACGAATTCAATACGCTTAACCGTCGCTTGCTCATCAACGTTTTTATTGATGATAGTAATGATCTCTTTACCGACTTCTTGACCCGCTACGCCTTCAACTGGCGGTAAACGGATCATGATGTCTCGGCTGCTACCAAAGTTTTGGATTAATGGATCTTTATGATTCGAGTTAGACAGGCTATCACGAATTTTATCCAAATCAGCAGGCTGACTCAGGTTGATTTCAATGACGGTACCGCCCGTAAAATCAAGTCCCCAGTTAAAGCCTTTCACACCGATAATCACGCAAGAAGCGATCAGTAAAACGATAGAAATGCTAAAGGCAACGTTGTCCCAGCGCATGAAGTCATAGACTTTACGGCCATAGTTCAATTGTTCAACAGTATAATCCTGTGCCACAACGTGCTCCTTAAATTGACAGCTTGTTAATACGTTTACCGCCGTATAGCAGGTTCACGATTGCACGTGTACCAACAATAGCTGTAAACATAGAGGTTGCGACACCAATCGCTGTCGTGATCGCAAAGCCTTTAATCGAACCAGTACCCACTGCATACAGAATAATTGCGGTGATTAAGGTCGTTAAGTTTGCGTCGGTAATACTTGAGAAGGCGCCTTTATACCCTTCGTGGATCGCTTGTTGCACTGAGCGTCCATTGCGAAGTTCTTCTTTGATACGTTCGTTTATTAGAACGTTGGCATCGACGGCAACCGCAAGGGTTAGGACGATACCGGCAATACCTGGCATGGTTAGCGTCGCCCCTGGTAACAGAGACATCACACCCACGATTAAGACCAGGTTAGCCATCAGAGCACTACTCGCAATCAGACCAAATTTACGATAGTAAATAATCATAAACAGGATAGAGGCTAACAGACCCGCGATACACGCTTTCAGACCTTGCTCGATGTTTTGCATACCCAATGTTGGACCGATAGTACGCTCTTCAACAATTTGGATTGGCGCAATCAATGCACCCGCACGCAGCAGTAAAGATAATTGACGCGCTTCGTTCGCGTTATCAATTCCCGTAATACGGAATTTGCTACCGAAACGAGCTTGGATACGCGCGGCGTTAATCACTTTTTCATCTTTAACTAAAATCGCTCGACCTGCAGCATCTTTTTTACCACTGTCTTTGTATTCAACAAACAGGGTTGCCATCAGCTTGTCTTGGTTGTCACGAGTAAAGTCAGACATGATTGAGCCACCGGCACTATCAAGGCTAATACTCACTTGCGGATAACCATTTTCATCGGTTTCAGATGTAGAATCGGTGATATGGTCACCCGTTAAGACAACACGCTTATACAGAACATAAGGCACGCCATTACGATCAGATTTAAGCTCTGAGTCACCCGGAATTCGTCCACTTTCTGCCGCTGCGCTATCTACGCCAGTATTCACTAAGCGGAATTCTAAGGTTGCAGTTGCACCTAAGATTTCTTTTGCACGCGCAGTATCTTGGATACCCGGTAATTCAACAACAATGCGATCCGCACCTTGGCGTTGAACCAGTGGTTCAGCAACACCTAATTGGTTAACACGGTTACGAATGATCGTGATGTTTTGAGAGACAGCATAGTTACGCGCTTCACGTAAGCGCTCATCTGTCATAACAGCAATCATGGTGTTATCGCTGCCGTCAGAAAACACTAAGTCTGGGTATTTACGCGCCAGTGTTTTCTCAGCAAGACTGCGATCATCAGCGTTACGGAAGCGAACTTCGACGCTGTAATCACTGCCTTTACGAATAGAAGAGTACGCAATACCTGCTTGGCGCAAGTCATTACGCAAACCATCCATGTTTTGTTCCTGCAATTTACCTAATGCAGTGTCCATATCTACTTCCATCAGGAAGTGAACCCCACCACGTAAGTCCAGACCCAGCTTCATCGGTTCACCACCGAGAGCTTCAAGCCATTTTGGTGTAGCAGGTGCAAGGTTTAATGCAACAACATACTGGTCACCCAGTGCATTCATGATGACTTCACGAGCACGTAACTGAACGTCAGAGTTGTTGAAACGGGCTAAAATTGCCCCATTTTCGAGAGCAACAGATTTGCTCTGAATTTTGTCTGTTTCTAAAGCTTTTTGGACTTGGATCAGCGTTTGTTCATTGGCGGCGGTTCCCCGCACGCCAGTGATCTGAACAGCCGGATCCTCACCATATAGGTTTGGAAGTGCATACAGCAAACCGATGAGGATCGCAGTGATCAACATCAGATACTTCCATAAAGGATAACGGTTTAGCACGGCAGTTCCCTTCGGGAAAATTCAGAATTAGATTGCTTTCATTGTGCCTTTAGGTAGAACAGCAGCAACGAAATCACGTTTGATAGTTACTTCAGTGTTCTCACTCAGCTCAAGAACAACATAACCTGTTTCAGACACTTTAGTCACACGACCGATCAAACCACCAGTGGTTAAAACTTCATCACCTTTAGCGATTGATTCCATCAGTTTACGGTGATCTTTAGCACGTTTTTGCTGTGGACGTAGGATCATGAAATAGAAAATCAGCGCGAAAACAACCAGCATAATAATCAGAGAGTACGGGCTACCTTGAGCGGGTGCGCCTGCTGATGCCGCTGCTTCAGAAATAAAAAAACTCATTCAACTTTCCTCATTGTTATTGAAAGCAATTTCAAACTTACACTTTAACTAGTTCAAGTTACATAAAATACATCAAACCTTCATATAACTAGAACTAAAAACCATAATTTGCACTAAATAATTCTTTTGGCTGATGCCAATAACCACAATCAGCTGCAAGAACGAAGGGTACAGCCCGATATGCTACACAGTTCGGGCTAACTTCGCACTTTAAATTCACTCTCTATTTAATGAAGGCTGGGCTTTGCCAATCTTCTGATAGAAATCCGCAGCAAACTGCTCAAAATTACCCGCTTCAATTGCTTGGCGAATACCCGCCATTAAGCGTTGATAGTAACGTAAATTATGGATGGTATTGAGTCGCGCACCCAAAATTTCATTACAACGGTCAAGATGATGCAAATACGCACGGCTGTAATGACGACAAGTATAGCAGTCACACTCTGCATCAAGAGGTGATGTGTCTGACTTATACTTCGCATTACGGATTTTTACCACGCCGTTAGTAACAAATAAATGTCCGTTACGCGCATTTCGTGTCGGCATCACACAGTCAAACATATCGATACCACGACGTACGCCTTCCACTAAATCTTCCGGCTTACCAACGCCCATTAAGTAACGTGGTTTTTCTGCCGGAATTTGCGGACATACGTGCTCTAAAATACGGTGCATATCTTCTTTTGGTTCGCCGACTGCTAAACCGCCTACAGCGTACCCATCAAAGCCAATTTCCACCAGCCCTTTCACGGAGATATCGCGTAAATCTTCGTAAACACTGCCTTGGATAATCCCGAACAGCGCATTTTTATTGTTCAATTCATCAAAGCGCTGACGGCTACGTGCTGCCCAACGTAATGACATTTCCATTGATGTTTTTGCGTAATCCCAATCAGCTGGATACGGCGTACATTCGTCGAAAATCATCACGATATCAGAACCGAGGTCGTACTGAATTTCCATCGATTTTTCGGGGCTTAAGAAGACTTTTTCACCATTAATTGGATTACGGAAATGAACACCTTCTTCTTTAATTTTACGCATTGCACCAAGACTAAAGACTTGGAAGCCACCTGAATCCGTTAAGATCGGGCCTTGCCATTGCATAAAGTCGTGCAGGTCACCATGTAATTTCATGATTTCTTGACCCGGACGTAGCCATAAGTGGAAAGTGTTACCCAATAAAATTTGAGCACCGGTTTCTTTCACTTCTTCAGGAGTCATTCCCTTAACCGTGCCGTAAGTTCCTACTGGCATGAACGCCGGAGTTTCTACCACACCGCGTTCAAAAATCAGGCGACCACGACGCGCATTACCGTCGGTTGTCTGTAATTCATATTTCACGTTTTATCTCCTAGCATCAGAAAAACAGTCTGGTGCTATTGGTTACTGAATCTAAGCGAGCAGCTACGCCGCCACTTATTCTTGTTCTGCCGAGCCGACTTGCTCAAAACGAGCATTAGCATTTGGCGTAATAAACATGGCATCACCATAACTAAAGAAACGGTATTTTTGCTCAACGGCTTCTTTATAGGCTTGCATGGTGTTTTGATATCCCGCAAACGCAGAGACCAACATAATTAATGTGGATTCTGGTAAGTGGAAGTTAGTGATCAGGGCATCAATCACTTGATATTCATAACCCGGATAAATAAATATCTGGGTATCGTCAAAGAATGGAGCAATTAAAGCATCTTGGCTGGCTTTCGCGGCACTTTCCAGTGAACGAACAGACGTTGTTCCCACGGCAATCACACGATTTCCACGCGCTTTACACGCTAACACTGCATCGACCACCTCTTGCGGAACCTCTGCATATTCAGAGTGCATAATATGGTCTTCGATGGAATCAACACGCACCGGTTGGAACGTTCCCGCCCCGACATGCAATGTCACGAATGCCATCTCAACGCCTTTTTGGCGTAATGCTTCTAATAAAGGCTCATCAAAGTGCAAACCTGCTGTTGGTGCAGCAACCGCGCCCGGACGCTGGCTATACACGGTTTGATATAGCTCTTTATCAGACTCTTCATCTGGACGGTCGATATAAGGTGGTAATGGCATGTGCCCAATTTGGTTCAGAATGCTTAACACATCGCGCGCATCATCAAAGCGCAGCTCAAACAGTGCACCGTGACGAGCGACCATCGTCGCATTCACACTTTCATCTTCACCCAGTAGCAGCGCAGCACCCTCTTTTGGTGCTTTAGAGGCTCTAACATGAGCCAAAACACGATGTTCATCGAGCATACGCTCAATCAAAACCTCAATTTTACCGCCGCTCGCTTTACGACCGAACAATCTAGCAGGGATCACGCGAGTGTTGTTGAACACTAGCAAATCCCCCGGCTCCAATTTTTCAAGAATATCGGTAAACACACCATGCGTGAGCTGTCCCGTGGCACCATCAAGACCAAGTAAGCGACATGAACTACGCTCAGCCTGAGGATAGTGGGCAATAAGTTCTTCTGGTAATTCAAAAGTAAAATCGGATACACGCATTGTATTGACATCAATCTAAAAAAATAAGGCGACTAGTCTAGTGCTGCACTGCCTTTGGCGCAAGAAATAAGCGCCATTTTGTATAAAAAAGAACCAATATTATGCAAATATTTTCTGAAACAGCACGGAATGTGTCTGCACTCTTTTTTCTTTCATTTTTTCGTTTCTGATATTTTTCGTTTATAGTACCGCCATGAACTATCTTGCTCATCTTCACCTAGCCTATCTTGCCAAAAGCTCCCTATTGGGAAACATGATGGCGGACTACGTACGCGGTAACCCTGCGGGAGATTACTCACCAGATGTGGTTGCAGGGATCCGTATGCACAGAGCCGTAGATAGAATTACAGATACCCATCCGCTCGTGAAGCAAGCGCGCCAGCTATTTCGCGAAGAATACCGCCGAGTCGCGCCTATCACCTTAGATTTAGTCTGGGATCATTTTCTTTCTCTGCATTGGGAACGTCTCGTTCCCTCACATTCACTCTCTGATTTTGTGTTTTTTTCCAGGCAAACCATTGAACCGGATTTGTGTCATACCCCTGAAAAATTTCAAGAGTTAAATGAGTATCTCTGGCCTCAGCAATGGCTGACGCGATACGCAGAAAAAGCGTACATAGGTAAGTCACTTAATGGCATGGCAAGGCGCCGTCCAAAACTCGCGGCCCTTAGTGGCTCATTTGATGATTTTTTGCTTAATTATCTAGAACTTGAACATATTTTCTTTCAGTTTTATCCTCAAATGATTGAGACGGCAAAACAGCAACTTTTTGCCCAAGAGTTCACATTACGTGCATCCGAATAAATTAAAACTTGCACTTTAATGGAATAAAACTATCTTATTGATATTAATCTGCCAAATTGATACCATTGATAGGTAAAAGCTATCATATTGATTGGTTTTAATGTCTTTATTCTCCAAGGATAAAACCTTATCCTTAGGTTATATTTATCCGCATGCCCCATTTCGATTGCGGAGATAGAAACCCTTAAAACTCATAGGAGTACATTATGGTTCTGGTTACACGTCAAGCCCCTGACTTTACTGCTGCAGCTGTTCTTGGTAATGGTGAAATCGTTGAAAACTTCAACCTGAAAAAACACCTGAACGGTCGCCCAGCTGTGATCTTCTTCTGGCCAATGGACTTCACTTTTGTATGTCCTTCAGAACTGATTGCATTCGACCACCGCTATGAAGAGTTCAAAAAACGCGGCGTAGAAATTGTTGGTGTTTCTTTCGACTCAGAATTCGTTCATAACGCATGGCGTAAAACTCCTGTTGATAACGGCGGTATCGGTGAAGTTAAATACCCGATGGTTGCTGATATCAAACGCGACATCATGAAAGCTTACGGCATCGAGCACCCAGAAGCGGGCGTTGCTCTGCGTGGTTCTTTCTTAGTTGACAAAAACGGTGTTGTTCGTCACCAAGTGGTTAACGACCTGCCATTAGGCCGTAACATCGACGAAATGCTGCGTATGGTTGACGCGCTGCAATTCCACGAAGAGCACGGTGATGTTTGCCCAGCTCAGTGGGAAAAAGGCAAAGAAGGCATGAACGCATCTCCAAAAGGCGTTGCTGCTTACCTGACTAAGAACGCAACTGGTCTGTAATTTGACCTGTTAAGTTTCCAAGTGCCGGCTTAATGCCGGCATTTCTATATCTATGCCTATCTAAAATTTTTCCTACCGCGTTAACACTTTTTCACTTTTGTTATTCAGCCCTTCAAATCATTCATGCTATATCTTGGTGATACAAATATTTAACAAATTATTTATTTGTATTACATCTACGCGTTACTTCCTTCACTAAATCGGGAGATACCAATGATAAAAAATGCATGGCGCCCCTCTTTACTACTGATTTCGTTGCTAACTTCAAGTCAACTTTATGCCGCTTCCGAACCTGCCGTTGAAGCAACAAAAGGCATGGTTGTCTCCTCTCAACACCTCGCGTCACAAATTGGTGCTGACATTTTAAAAGCCGGAGGAAATGCGGTGGATGCAGCGGTAGCAGTCGGTTATGCCCAAGCCGTTGTTAACCCTTGCTGTGGCAATATTGGTGGCGGTGGTTTTATGACGCTGCACCTCGCGGATGGCAAAGATATCTTTATTAACTTCCGAGAAACAGCGCCGAAAGCTGCCAGCGCCGATATGTATTTAGATAAAGATGGCAAACTTATCAAAGATGCCAGCTTATATGGCTACCTCGCATCAGGTGTGCCGGGTACAGTGAAAGGCTTAGATTATGCCCTTGAAAAATACGGCACCATGAGCCGCCAGCAAGTCATGGCACCCGCCATTAAACTCGCTCGAGAAGGCTTTGTCCTAACCCGTGGCGATACTGACGTGCTTGACACCACGACTGAACGCTTCAAACAAGACCCCGAAGTTGCTCGGATTTTCTTAAAACCGGATGGAAGTGCTTACCAACCGGGAGACTTACTGGTACAAACCGATTTGGCAAACACACTGGAAAAAATCGCCAATAAAGGCCCTGTTGCATTCTATGAAGGAGATATCCCTAAAATCGTAGAAGCCGCATCGAAGAAAAATGGCGGGATCCTAACAGCTCAAGACTTTGCTGATTACTCCATTTCAGATACCACTCCTGTTAGCTGTACCTACCGTGGTTACAAATTTATCTCTGCGCCACCACCAAGTTCGGGTGGCGTAACTATCTGCGAAACCCTCAATATTTTAGAAGGTTATGATCTCAAAGAGATGGGCTTCAACTCCGCTGAATACATTCATACGCTAACAGAGGCGATGCGCCACGCTTATATGGATCGCAATACATTCTTAGGCGACCCTGCATTTGTGGATAATCCGACTGGTAAACTGCTCAGCAAACAGTACGCCGCTGATCTGCGCAAAGAGATTGTGCCAAATAAAGCGACACCATCCACTGAAGTCCAACCAGGAATAGGGCCTCACGAAAAACCGGAAACCACCCATTATTCTGTTGTGGATGACAAAGGTAATGCTGTTTCAACCACTTATACAATTAATGGTCGATTTGGTTCAGTGGTGATCCCGCCGGGTACAGGTTTCTTCCTGAATGATGAAATGGATGATTTCACCACCAAAGTTGGCGAGAAAAATCTGTATGGGCTAGTGCAAGGGGAAAGAAACTCTATCGCCCCCGGTAAGCGCCCACTATCATCAATGAGCCCGACAATTGTCACTAAAGACGGTAAAGTCTTCTTAGTACTCGGCTCACCGGGAGGCTCAAGGATCATTTCGATTACCTTGCAAACCGCATTAAACATTATTGACCATGGCATGCCGCCACAAGAAGCGGTGAATGCCCCTCGCATTCACCATCAATGGCTGCCAGACGAGGTTTATTATGAGCAACGCGGTGTCTCTAAAGACAGTTTAGCGCTACTCGATAAGATGGGTTATAAGATGGTGGAGCAGACCCCATGGGGCGCTGCTGAGCTAATTATGATCGGTATTCCTAACGGTGCGGGTGTGAGCGCGAAATCTTCCGGCAACGACTCTGCTGTTTCTGGCAAAGTCCGTGAAGGCTTTATTTACGGCTCCAACGATGTTCGCCGCCCTGCAGGCAGTGCAGTGGGTGTGAATTAATTAATCGATAACTAAAACGAAAAATGCCAGCAGATTTATCATCTACTGGCATTTTTTTAGGTAATTACAATATATTATGCGTGCTTATGATGCTCACTTGATGGTGTGATCAATCTGTCACACAGCGCAGCAACTACTAACACAACCAGCGATGGTAATAACCACGCTAAATCTTGCTGATACAGCGGAATAGACGTCATCCAGTCAGGGATATAAGTCTTCAAGTTATCAGAGGCTTTCACGGCACCAATCAAACCGACCACAAAGCTTGTTAACATCGTCGGAGCAATCACGATGGTTGGGTTACGCCACCACTTCAACGTAAAGCTCATCAAAATCAAAACGATACAAGGTGGATAAATCGAAACCAATACTGGTAATGAGAACGCAATCAGCTTACTCAGTCCGAGGTTTGAAATCACCATAGAGAACAAGCCTAAAATCAATACCAATTTACGGTAAGAGATTGGTACATAGCGACTGAAGAACTCAGCACATGCGCAGGTTAGCCCTACAGCAGTCACCATACAGGCAACAAAAATCAACACCGCTAAGAAGAAGCTACCGTAGTTACCGAACGTGTATTGAACATATTCGTGAAGAATATCAGCGCCATCAGCTGGATTTGGAATCAATGATCCACTATTTTCGCCCAGTTTAAACAGCGATAAATAGACCAGAGTTAATAACACCCCAGCAATTAATCCTGCCCACATGGTATAGCGAGTTAATAATGATGAGTTTTCAATACCGCGGGAACGCGCCGCATTCACAATGACAATACCAAAAACCATGGCACCTAATGTGTCCATCGTTAAATAGCCATTAATAAAACCATTGGAAAATGCCATATCTTGATATTCAGGGGTTGCCAGAATCGGTTGTCCAGCAGGCCACATAACCGCAGCAACACCTAAAATTGCCAGTGCCAACATTTTGACTGGCGCCAAAATGTGCCCAACGCTATCTAGCAATTTACCTGGGTATAACGAAATACCGATCACCAGTACAAAATAAATGGCGCTATAAACCAGCAGCGAGATTTCAGATTCGCCGCCCAGTAGTGGTGCGATACCCACTTTATAAGAAACGGTTGCCGTTCTTGGGGTTGCAAAAAGAGGCCCCACCGATAAATACGCAACGATAGCGAGTAACAGACCAGCAGTTTTACCAATTGGCGTGCTGAGCGCTTCAATACCGCCCCCTACTTTCGCCAATGCAACGACGGTAAGAACAGGAAGGCCGACACCGGTGACTAAGAAGCCAAGTGCCGCAGTCCAAACTTGTTCACCGGCTTGTAAACCGACCATTGGCGGGAAAATGATATTTCCAGCCCCAACAAACAGCGCAAAGGTCATAAAACCTAAGGCGAGGATATCTCTGGATGATAAACGATGAGCCATATTATGTTAATTTTTAGTAAATTATGAAATAAAAACAGGTCACTTCATCGGTAACCTATTGGAACATATATGACGAAATAGAGTTCTGATTAACATTACATTAACAATACAAAATGCATGTCTTGGTTAGCTTTGCAATACTAAACATCAAAAAACAGTAAAAATCGCCAATAACTGGCGACAAGTAAAACTTTTATAGGGAAAAAAGGCAAGAGCAAACCCGAAAACAAGAACAATGCACCAAACTAAATTTAAGAACCAGTGATTACTGTCAGTAAAATTGCAATATCCCGTATATATTCAGGCTAAAAAATCATCAATAAAACATTTTTTAACCATACCGAAGAAATATTCACAGAATAAGATGAAGAAAATTGCAGGATAAAATTGAAAATATAGCGTAGTCGTTAGAAATAGTACCAATATAGGGTAAAGCACAAAACAAAAAACCTTGCTAATATGATGATTTCATTAGCAAGGTTTCGTTTTTTAGGTTATTTTGCGCTTAATGTATTCACTTTCTTGTCTGACACAATAAACACTGGTGGTAATGTGAATGAAAACTCACTGCCCTTGCCAACCTGACTGGTTACTGAGAGCTGGCTACTATGGTGTTGAACAGCATGCTTAACAATCGCTAAGCCCAACCCTGTTCCCCCACCACCTTGCCTTGAACGCGCTTTATCCACACGATAAAAACGCTCTGTTAAGCGAGGAAGGTGCTCGGCTGGAATTCCAGGACCATTGTCACTCACACTAAACTGCGCGCCATTACTGGTTCGCTGCCATTTCACCTTAATTTTCGTGCCGTCTGGCGTGTGGTTTATGGCGTTATACACTAAGTTAGCAACCGCACTTCGTAGCTGCTCTTCATTACCATGAACTCGAAGTTTTTCATCAATACTGAATTCAAACTCGTGCCGCCCTTGGCTTAAGCTAATCGCTTCTTGTTCAATCATCTTAAGAATGACCGGCATATTAATCTGTTCATCAAGATTAATTTGAGGGGCAACCTCAATACGGGATAATTGCAGTAATTGCTTCACCAGGTTATCCATTCGATGAGTTTGCTCTTGCATCACCGATAACGCTTTTTTATTCATCGGTGAAGTGCCCTCTTGATCATCCATGACTTCAAGATAACCTTGTATAACGGTTAATGGCGTTCGTAACTCATGGCTAACGTTAGCAAAAAAGTCTCTACGCGCTTTTTCTAGACGGCGTTTTTCAGTCACATCTCTAGCCACCATCAAGAGTTGATCACTCGCATATGGCAAGATACGAAACTCAACAATTTCGCCACTGTTAAGCTCAATCGTCAGCGCTTGGTCATAGTTTTTCACGGTGAAATAGCGGCTAAAATCAGGATAACGTAATAAATTAAAAATATGCTGTCCGTTATCCTCAGGCCAGCGAAAACCAAGAAGCTGTTGAGCATGGCGGTTACACCAGAAAATATTGCCTTCGGTGGTCATGATTACTACGGCATCAGGCAAGGATTCAGCCCCGCTGCGAAAACGCTTAATCAGCTGCCCGAGCTCACGGCGACGCTTACGGTTACGCTGCTGCATCTGATAGATACCATAAAATATTGGCTCCCATCCCCCTTTGCCATCCGGCGGTAGCATACTTCTATCCAACCAGAGCCAGTCAGAGAGTTTTAACAGGTTATATCCGTGCCAAATGAGTGCTGCGAGTAGCGAGATCACTAGCAGCCACGGAAGATGTCCAATAAAAACAGACAGTATCAATGCGGGTAAAATAAATAAAAACAGCCCCCAAATCAGCTGTTTTAAGGATAAGCGTTCAAGCACCCATGTTTCTCCCTAATGGTTTCTCAATAGCGAACAGAGAAGCGGTAGCCAGTACCACGAACCGTTTGCACCATCTTATCATGTCCATCTAACTCTAACGCTTTTCTTAAACGACGAATATGGACATCCACCGTTCTGTCTTCCACATACACGTTGGCACCCCAAACATAGTTGAGTAACTGCTCACGGCTATAAACTCGCTCTGGATGGGTCATAAAGAAGTGGAGTAATTTATATTCGGTAGGCCCCATATCAATGGGAATTTCCTTGCTGGTAACGCGATGAGAAGTAGGGTCAAGCACTAACCCGTTCATCTCGATAATATCTTCTGTCGCCATTGGAGAAATACGTCGTAAAATAGCTTTAACACGAGCTATCAATTCTTTTGGTGAAAACGGTTTGATGAGATAGTCATCCGCTCCCACTTCTAATCCTTTCACGCGATCTTCTTCTTCGCCCCTTGCCGTTAGCATCATGACGGGGACATCGCGCGTAGCACTATCACGCTTCATATGTTTAATGACTTGGATACCGGAACCTCCGGGTATCATCCAATCCAATAATACTAAATCAGGAAGGGGATCAACCAATTGCGCTATCGCAGAATCATAATCATCAGCCTCTGTCGGCTGAAAACCATTCTGTTCCAATACAAAACAAACCATTTCTCGGATGGGCGCTTCATCTTCAACGACTAGAATGCGTCTTGCCATGATTGTTCCTGTAAATAAGAAGAGATTTTTAATGTGACCGCATTATGCGTCAGTTTTGTGACAGAATTATGAATATCTTAACGCGCATTCAAGATCTATCATTAGATTAACAGCTTAATGTCATGTAAGTGAAATATTAACACCACATCTGGCCATCATTGCGAAGCGCTTCGCAACTCTCTTATTTTTACTATTTAATTTGCCATGCCTTTGCTTTCACTGAACCGATATACAGTATACTGTGACACAGCAAACCAAATGGTTTGAATATGAGTATAAAGCATCAGAATATTAATATAGTAAAAGCGTCATAATCACAGGAACCGCTAGCTCATGCGCATCATCCACACTTCAGACTGGCATTTAGGTCAGTATTTTTTCACTAAAAACCGATCTGCTGAACACCAACACTTTTTGCGTTGGTTAATAGAGCAAGTCAATCAGTACCAAGTGGATGCCCTGATTGTGGCTGGCGATGTTTTTGATACTGGCGCACCGCCAAGTTATGCGCGCGAACTCTACAACCAGTTTATTGTTGATTTGCAAAAAACAGGCTGCCAATTAGTTATCTTGAGTGGAAACCATGATTCTGTCTCTGTTTTGAATGAATCCAGCGCGTTATTACGTTATTTAAATACTCACGTCATCACATCAAACAGCGAATCCCCTGTCATCACATTGAAAGATAAGCAAGGGAACCCAAATGGGTTAGTGTGCGCAATCCCCTTTTTACGGCCACGAGATATCCAAGTCAGTATTGCGGGGCAAAGCAGTGAAGAAAAACAACTTTCATTACAAAATGCCATTCGTGAACACTACCAAAGCTGTTACCAAAAAGCCGTTGAGCAACGTACTGAGCAGGGCTTAGATATCCCGATTATTGCCACGGGGCATTTGACCGTCGTCGGTGCAGAACTGACAGATTCCGTGCGTGAAATTTATATCGGCACATTGGATGCCTTTCCTTCTGGTGCGTTCCCACCTGCTGATTATATTGCGCTCGGACATATCCATCGGCCTCAACTGATTGGTGGACAAGCACATATTCGCTACAGCGGCTCTCCGATTGCACTCAGTTTTGACGAATCACAACAACAAAAAAGTGTCTGCTTAGTGGAGTTTAATCAGCACCAATTTACCAATGTCACTCTGCTGCCAATTCCCGTTTTCCAGCCGCTATTGAGTTTAAAAGGCTCGTTGAAAGAACTGCAAAAACAATTAATGGACTTACCTGTCCAAGAAAATGAGCGCCCTATTTGGTTAGATATTGAAGTCGCCACCCAAGACTACCTTGGTGATATCCAGCAACGTATTGAGGCTCTCACCCAAGAACTCCCTGTCGAAGTTGTTCGCCTACGCCGAGCTCGACGGGCACAAACAGGTCAAAACCTCACTCCGCAGAATGAAACATTAAGTGAACTGACTGCCGAAGAAGTTTTTACCCGACGACTTACCGAAGAGTCACTGGAAGACAAAGCGTTAGAGCAGCGTTTATTGCAGCTGTTCAAGCAATCCTACGCCAACTTGCGCAATGAGCAGGGAGAATAACTTTGAAAATCTTAAGCTTACGCCTGAAAAACATTAACTCCCTAAAAGGTGAATGGAAGATTGATTTCACAGAAGAGCCTTTTGCCAGTAATGGATTATTTGCTATCACAGGCGCAACTGGCGCGGGGAAAACCACCTTATTGGATGCTATCTGCCTTGCGCTTTACCACCAGACTCCACGGTTAGGGGCAATATCAAAAAGCAAAAATGAGTTGATGACCCGCCATACTGGCGAATGTTTAGCTGAAGTGGAGTTTGAAGTTAAAGGCATCGCTTATCGCGCATTTTGGAGTCAACGCCGGGCAAACAATAAACCCGATGGTAACCTGCAAGATGCAAAAGCAGAGCTGGCAACCGTCGCTGATGGGCAGATTATTGCAGAAAAAATCAGTGAAGTGCGTGAAAAAATTGTGCAAATCACCGGGCTAGATTTTGGGCGTTTCACAAAATCCATTTTGCTCTCTCAAGGGGATTTTGCAGCCTTTTTAAATGCCACCGAAAAAGAGCGTGCCGATTTACTAGAAGAAATCACTGGCACCGAAATTTACAGCCAGATTTCGGTGTATATTTTTAACCAACATAAACAAGCTAAAACCGATCTCGATATTCTTCGAGCGCAAGCGGGCAGCATTAACTTACTTACTGAATCAGAGCATCAAGAACTCGTTGAAAAACAGCAACAATATTTAGCGCAAGAACAGCAACTGAGCCAGAATAAAAACCGCCATCAACAAGCGCTAACATGGCACCAGCAACATCAACAATTAGTGCAAAATACCCAGCGATTACAGATTGCACAGCAGCAAGCTTTACAGCAATATCAAGCCTCAGAAGCCAGCTTACATAAGCTGGAACAAAGCGCCCCAGCAGAAGCGCTACGTCCTGATTGGCTGGCCGTGCAAAGCCTGCAAACTCAACTCGATGAACAGACCCAAAAGCAGCAGCGCACCACATTACTTTTAGAAGACGCTCAAAAGCAGCGCTTGCCATTGGTCGCCCAATACACTCAAGCTCAGTCGGAACAAAATCAATATAAAGAGTGGGTACAAAAAACCACGGCAATGATCGATAACGAAGTGCGACCACTCGACAATTTACTCGCACAACTTAACCAGCAAAAAAATCAATTAGCCGAGCAAATAAATCAGCTAAATGGCGAATATTTGCAGAAAAAATCCAGTGTAGAAAGTACCCAGCAGAAAATTCTTCATGCCAATAATGAGTTGAATACAACCCAGTTATTTCTACAAAAACATCAAAATGATGCTCAGATTGTCGCGCAGCTCGGAAGCTGGCAACAGCAAGGGAAATTTATTTATGAACTTACAGAACGCCTAAACCAAAGCCAGAAAAAACAGCAAGTTATCAACCTTGAATGGAAAACCCTACAACAGGTTCAGCAGCAAAAATCCAAAGAATCTCAACAGGCTCAAAGCCATTTAGAAGAGCAGCATTCTCGCTTTAATCTGCTCGAAAAGCAGTTTCAGGAATATAAACAAAAGTACAATATAGAAGAAATTAAGGCTGCGATTTCACAGCGACAAGAGCATTTGCAGCATGTGAAAATATTACCTGTTTTACTGACTCAATATGAAGAAAAACAGCTGCAATTACAGTCACAAACACAGTTACAAAACCAACTCGGCGAATCTATCAACCGATTAGAGCAACAGGTTGCCATTACGCAAGATAGAGTGACTCAGCTCCTGCCTCAACGACAAATTTTAGAGCAAAAACTTCAGCTAGAACAAAAAATTGTCAGCTTAGAACATGAGCGCCAACTGCTCATTGAAGGAGATCCATGCCCGCTTTGTGGCTCGTTGGAGCACCCTGCTTTAGCATCATATCAAGTCGTTATGCCCAATGAGACTCAGCAACAACTGGCTACGCTGATGACTCAAATGGAGACCGAAAAACAAAAGCTCACTGAGCAGCAAGCCTTATTGCAAGCAGACAAACGCCGCCAGCAAGATAACGAATTGGCTCAAAAGCAACTACAAGAGCAGTTCAATAACCTGAACAATCAATGGCTAAAGGCATGTGAGCAAGCACATATCCCTGAACTAGCCAAAACCGCGTCAGCGGTAGAGCAATCCCTCGTTGAATTACAAGAAGAGCTTACCGCTCAGCAAGCCATCATCAACGAATTTGCACAGTTAGAGCGTCAGTACCAAGAGGCTAAAAACCAATATTATGAACAGCAAACTCAAGCCAAACAGCTGTTTTCTGAGTTATCTCTCCTTGATGAGAAACTAAAGCATCACTCCCAACAATTAGAAGAAAACCAAGCTGAACAGCAATCTTTGCAGCAACGCTTTGAGCAACAAGCACAGCAGCTTACAGACTCGCTGGCTCCATTTAATCTCACCCTGCCAAGCCAAGCGCAATTTACCACTTGGCTACAAGAGATTGAGCAACGCGGGCAATATTATGAAGCGAAAAAAGCAACCTTCCTGCAAATCACCAAAAATATTGAAGTTGATACGGCAACGCTTGCAGCTGAAACAGCGAATGCTCAGCAATTAGCTCAGCAACTTTCTGCTCAGCATCAGCAATTAGAGCAATTAAATCAGCAAATTGAACAAAAAAATACGCAACGCCAGAATCTGTTAGAAGGCCAAACTGTTGCTATTTATGTTCAAAAAATGCAAGAAAAACAAGCTCAATACACACATCAAGTTGATACGCTTTCAGAGCAAATTAGCGCAATAGATAAAAATATTGCCGCACTCAATGGGAGTGCTCAAGAACTTGATCACCAATTGAAGCAACTAAGCCAACGACAGTTAGCCGCTCACGCTCAGTTTGTTGCTGCACTCAGTCGCAGCCCTTTCTCGACTCAAGAGCAATTCCTTAATGCCTTACTACCTACCGAAGAGAAAATTGAGCTGGAGCAGCTTAAACAGCGAGTAACTCAACAGCGGCTGGAAGCGGAAACTCGCTACCAAGAAAGCCTGTCAGCAATGGCAAATCATGAGCAACAGCGTTTAGTGGAGTTTGCTGAGTTTTCAGTGGAACAAATTCAGCAAACCCTCGAACAATTAGAGAGCCAAATCAAGATATTGAACCAGCAACAAGGTCAAATCATTAACCAGCTTGAGCGAGATCAGCAACAGCGTCACCAACAGCGCGAGTTATTGAATAAAATTGAACAGAGCCAATTAAGCTACGATGATTGGAGCTATCTCAATACCTTAATTGGATCCGCTGAAGGGGATAAATTCCGTCGCTATGCTCAAGGGCTAACCCTAGACTGTTTAGTCTCGCTCGCGAACCAACAACTCGATAAATTGCATGGTCGCTACTTACTGCAACGCAGTCATTTAGCCAACCTCGAATTACAAGTTATTGATGGCTGGCAAGGGGATAGCATTCGCGATACGAAAACCCTTTCAGGAGGGGAAAGTTTCTTAGTCAGTCTCGCGCTAGCCCTTGCACTCTCTGACATGGTGAGCCATCGCACGCAATTGGAATCACTCTTTTTAGATGAAGGTTTTGGTACGCTAGACGCTGAAACTTTAGACATCGCCCTAGATGCATTAGAAAGCCTAAATGCATCAGGAAAAACCATTGGTGTGATTAGCCATGTGGAAGCGATGAAAGAACGAATTCCTGTACAAATTGCGGTGAAAAAAACTAACGGACTCGGCTTTAGTGAACTTCCAAGTCACTATCGTGTTAGTTAACTGAATAGGGTTAAAAATTAAAATAACACAATGAATTTATTATACTTTTATAACAACATGCAAAAATTTGAACATTAAGGTTAAATTTTTTTTCTATGATTTGGTTGGGATACCTTTATAGTTATTCACATCGAAACAATTTACTTCGAAACAAGTTACGGCTTCTGAGGTTGTTCAATAAATTGCCGTGCTCTAAACAAAAGCAAGGGGACAAACATGTCTAACGCATTTATCGAAATGATTAAAAATCGTCGCACTATTTATAACTTAGGCGATTCATTACCAATCTCGGAAGAGAAAGTGGCTGGGCTTATCAAAGAAGCGGTTAAGCACTCCCCATCAGCATTTAACTCACAAACTTCACGTATTGTGGTGTTATTTGGTGCAGAACATAAAAAACTGTGGAATATCACCAAAGAAGCGTTACGTGCTATCGTTCCTGAAGCTGCTTTTGCTGGAACAGAACAAAAAATTAATAGCTTTGCAGCAGGTGCTGGTACCGTTCTTTTCTTTGAAGATAAAAATGTCGTCACTGGTTTACAAGAACAATTCCCACTCTATGCGGATAACTTCCCTATCTGGTCAGAACAAGCGAGCGGTATGGCGCAGCTGGCAGTATGGACAACATTATCTCAGGAAAATGTAGGTGCATCATTACAGCACTACAACCCATTAATTGATAATCAAGTTCAACAAGAGTGGGATATCCCAGCAAATTGGATTTTACGCGCTCAAATGGTATTTGGTTCAATTGAGCAACCTGCTGGTGATAAAGACTTTATGGACGACGACGTTCGTTTCAAAGTATTTAAATAATTCATCACTGAACGTTATTATCTTTATAGCCTCTGCAAATGTTTGCAGGGGCTTTATTTTATTTATTCACTCAAATCATTATATATTTAAATATATAACAAATCTGAATTTCATTAAATTCTTAACAATACAAAAATCTCTCCTATCACAAATTATCCCAGCATAAAACAGTCTCTTAATTATCATTCAAAATCGCCGACCACTTATTCAAAAATAATATTTCATTTTTATATATTGGTCGCAATTTTATAAAAAACAGCTTTTTTTAATCACTTATATAAAACTGAAAAATAACCTTAATTTGATTGACATCAATATGTTATATCCTCAGGGTAATAGTATTTACTTATAGACTAAACTTTTATTTTTGCATTATCGGTATTTGAACTACACTAAAAATAAGAGCACAGAAGCAGTATTGGATGGTGGTCAGTGTTATTAAGGGGGTGGACTATGAAACGTTTATCTTTATTAACTACTGTAGTGGCAATCTTCATTTCGAGTTGTTCTTTTGCAAGTAATATCAACCCATCTTCAGGAGGTACAGTTTCATTTGGTGGTTATATCTATGAGCCTCAGTGTGAAGTGGATATTTCACAAAAAACTCACGTAAATATTGATTGTTATCGCAATGGTAAAACAGTCACCGCTTCAGGTTCATTGCAAAATGGTAAAAAAGTGGAATCCGAGTATGTCAAAGTTGAATATGACAAATACAGTAAATTACCTATGTTAAACGTGACTTATGAATAAGTTAATTGAAGATGTAATAAGCATAATATTTCGGGGAGCTGCCATTTACTCTTAAGTTTAAACTCCCCGAATTTTATTTCTGTATTAATCCGCTTTTGCTGGCACATTGCCAATCAGCTATTTTCGATACCTCGGTACCTCGTTCCTTTATGACACTCTCCCTAATTATTTTTTTCACATAAATGTCATCACACATACATTTCTTTCTATGAAAAAAAAGCCTGACACAAGTGGCAGGCTTTCGGTTATCAATATTTTATGACTGCTATTACTTAGCGGTTAAATCAACTTGGTAAATAGCAAAACCGATATCGTCAGTACCCACTTTTTTCATTGGATATTGAGCATGTTGCTGAATAAACTCGGCGGCTTTTTCACTTGGTGAAGTTTCAAAGCGTACATCAAGTTTTTTATCGGTTTTAATTGGCGTGAAGGACCAGTTATTATCAGCCTTCGAAACCACTTCGCCTTTTTCTTTAGACACTTTAGCGATATACGCCGCTAAAATTGCACGGTTTTCATCTGGCGAAGCAAACGCAATATGCGCATCACCAGTACCTGCAAATTTACCGCCGTAACCACGATAGTTATTAGTCGCGATTAAGAATGCCGCTTTAGGATCGATTGGTTTGCCTTGGTAAGTCACATTTTTGATACGATTAGCATCTTTATTGACCACTTGGCAATCGGTGTCATATTTAGCTGGCTGAGTCAGGTCAATCTGGTAATTGACACCGCTAATGGTGTCAAAGTTATAGGTTCTGAAACCATCCCAGTTAATCAGGCTTTGTGGTTTAGTTGATTGTGCATCGATCTGGTTGAACATGCCCGCAGAGCACTCTAACCATTCAACCACATCCGCACCTGTTGCTTTCACAACCACTAACGTATTTGGATAGAGATATAAGTCAGCCGCATTACGGAAAGTTAAATCCCCTTTTTCCACTTCAACAAACTCAGAAGGCGCATTTTTACGTCCACCGGCTTTGAATGGTGCCGCTGCCGCTAATACTGGTAGGTCAGCTAAGTCTGGGTCACCTTGGATAAAGTTACGGGTGTAATCCATCTGAGCATCATTCACAATCTGAACCGTTGGATCACTTTGAACTAATGCCAAGTAGCTGTACATGTTTTCAGAAGCTTTACCAATCAGTTTACCCACGAAATCACGGGTACCTTGATGCTGCTCTTGGATGATTTTCACAAGCGATTCATCGCGCTCAACCAGTGCTTTCTTGTTGGCTTTATCATAAACAGGGCGGGCATGGGCTTGAGCTTCAACCACTTTCCAATCGCCGCTGTCATTGTTAACCACCAAATCAACCACGCCTAAATGGTCGCCCCATTGCCCAGGCATAACTGCTGGAATACCGTTGACGGTACCTTTTGCCACATCGACGCCTTTAATATCGGCAAATTCTTTGCTTGGGAACACACCGTGTGAGTGACCAAACATAATGGCGTTGATGCCCGGCACTTCGCTGAGATAGTAAACCGAGTTTTCTGCCATCGCTTTGTATGGCTCTTGTGAGAATCCTGAGTGAGGAATTGCCACAATCAGGTCAGCGCCCTCTTTTTTCATTTGTGGCACAAACTTTTTAGCAGTTTCAGTGATGTCATTCACCTTCACTTTGCCTTCTAAGTTTGGTTTATCCCAAATCATGATTTGTGGCGGAACAAAGCCGATATAACCGACTTTAATGGTGTGCGTTTTGCCATCACGGTCTTTTACCGGAGTATCAACGATGATGTACGGTTTGAAATAGTTTTCACCCGTTTTAGCATCAACGATATTGGCGTTGACGTAAGGGAATTTCGCGCCTGCAATGGCTTGTTTCAGGTAATCTAAACCAAAGTTGAACTCGTGGTTACCAAAGTTACCGACGGTGTAGCCCATGGTGTTCATTAAGCTGTGAGCAGGGTGAGATTCCCCTTCTTTCAAGCCTTTGTTGGCCATATAGTCAGCCAGTGGACTACCTTGGATTAAGTCACCGTTATCCACTAGGATAGCGTTGGTGGCTTCATTTTTCGCAGCTTTGATTAATGTCGCAGTACGTACCAGTCCAAATTGTTCGGTAGATTTGTCTTTGTAGTAGTCGAAGTCAATGAGGTTGCTGTGTACATCGGATGTTTCCATAACACGCAAGTCAACTGTGGCAGCGTTGGCATTAAATGCCACCAGCAGTGCCAAAGATGAAAGTTTTAGAGCCTTTTTCACGTTAAATCCCCTTTGTTGCCTTTTGAGAGAATGCCTCTCATAAAGTCCAGATTCATTTCATGGTTATTGGTCAAAAACCCAACCATACCCGAAATTGAGTCTGTCACTGTGTGTTGGATATCAAGTTTTAATGATAATGCCTGCAAACAGTAACCATTTTTTGTGACTAAATCACGGTTTTAGTCCATTTATGAATCCCGACTTTTATATAGCTCACAAAAATAGATTTATCCGATAAAAATCACCGCTATTATTTGAGTTATCGATAAAACCCGCTATTCCCCATATAACCCACCAACACTCACTTTATAAGTAGACAACTCCACCAGCTCACTTTCCTCTTTTGCCCTTCTTTTACTTTTACCTTTCTTTTGCCTTTTATTCTTTTATCTTTTTCACCCTTCCCCTCACCCATTGCTCTAAATAATTCGCGTTGTAGCAAGGCGGTAAGGGAGGCTAATCCCTAGGAGCATACACGAGTATGTGACGAGGGTTAGCGAACGTAGCCAACGCAGCTACAGCGTGAAGTATGACGAGCATTAACCCTCAGAGCAGAGCCAGGCGGCCCCCCGCACCCCACTCGAATCCCCATGCTCCGCCTTCCGAATTGGCGTATCAAACTCTCTACCAAACACCCATTGGCGAATCTTTTCTGGCAGATTTTCATAGAGTTCATCGACATTGCTCATTCCACCCCCTAACACTATGACGTCTGGGTCTAGCATGTTGACGGCTTGTGCTAATGCTTTTGCTAGGCGATTTTGGTAATGTTCAAAGGCTTTTATCGCGTGTTTATTGCCATTTTTTGCTAATTGAATAATTTCGGTGCCTGTTTTAGATTCTCCGGCCAGTTTTTTATAATCCGCCATAAAACCGGTACCGGAAACAAATTGCTCAGTACAGCCAGTCAGTCCGCAATAACACTTTTCGTCTGCCAGAAATAGCCGGTCTTGGTCATCTTGCCATGGTAAAGGGTTATGTCCCCACTCACCTGCTACGCCATTTCCACCAGAATGAACTTGCCCATTGATGGCTATTCCCGCACCGCAACCCGTTCCGATGATCACGGCAAACACCACTTTGGCGCCTGCCCCTGCGCCATCGACGGCTTCTGAAACGGCAAGGCAATTGGCATCATTCGCCATTTTGATAGGGCGACCTAAACATTCAGCGAGATCTTTATCGAATGGTTGTCCGTTTAACCATGTGGAATTGGCATTTTTCACTTTTCCCGTCACTGGAGAAAGTGTTCCGGGTATCCCTAACCCCACACTCCCGACTTGCCCTGTTGCGGTTTCTGCCTCATCAACTAAATGCTTAATTGCATCAAGAGTGCCTTGATAATCGCCTCTCGGCGTTGGCATACGCTGACGAAATAGAATATTGCCGCCATCATCCAGCGCGACCACTTCAATTTTTGTACCGCCTAAATCAATCCCTATTCTCATAATGGCACTCGCTTATTATCGATTTTTCATTTAATTGCCTGCTTACATTATTAGACGACCTTTATAGAAAGTAAAACCCGCAAAATGGCGGGCATTTTTTTTCGCTTAATAACGGACAATTCGCTATCATATCCGCCTTGCTAAACATGTTTTTAATGACAAAGGTAGGTTTTTCATGTGGTTCAAGAATATATTGGTCTATCGCCTGAATCGGGATTTGGCACTCTCCGCGGATGATCTGGAAAGACAACTTGCGCCGCTAGCTTATACCCCTTGTGGAAGCCAAGACATGATGAAAACTGGCTGGGTTCCGCCAATGCGTGGGGCAGATGCACTTACCCATGCTGCAAATAATCAAATTCTTATTTGTGCCAAGAAAGAAGATAAGATGCTGCCATCCCCCGTGATCAAGCAAGCATTACAAGAGAAAATTGAAAAATTAGAAGCAGACCAAGGTCGCCAACTGAAAAAAACGGAAAAAGCTTCGCTAAAAGATGAAGTGGTTCATGACTTACTTCCGCGCGCATTCAGTAAATTCAGTAAAACCTACATTTGGATTGATACCGTTAATCAACTGATTATAGTCGATGCTGCTAGTGCTAAACGCGCTGAAGATAATTTAGCGTTATTACGCAAAAGCTTAGGCTCGCTTCCTGTTGTTCCCTTGACCTTTAAAGACCCGATTGAATTAACGCTGACTGAATGGGTACGTTCTGGCGCATTACCTCAAGGTTTTGCCGCTATGGATGAAGCTGAGCTAAAAGCGATTTTAGAAGAAGGCGGGATCATTCGTTGTAAGAAACAAGACTTAATTTCTGATGAAATTGCCACCCATATTGAAGCTGGAAAATTAGTGACGAAATTATCGTTAGATTGGGAAGAGCGCGTTCAGTTTATGCTGTCAGATGACGGCTCCCTGAAGAAACTAAAATTCAGTGAAAAACTAAAAGAGCAAAATGACGATATCCCTAAAGAAGATTTCGCTCAGAAATTTGATGCTGATTATATTCTGATGACAGGCGAACTCAGCGCCTTAATCGCTCGCCTAATTGATGTTCTGGGCGGTGAAGCCGAACATTAATATTATTTAGCTTTTTACTCTGACTTCACGATGGCAACGGGCATTTACGCAAGTTGCCATTTTCTTTTTAGACCCCGCTTGCATAGCCACAATTAAGTCATTGACTGCCTTCCCGATCTCTGGTTGATTAAATTACATCCATGTAACAAATCAGTAGCAATTTTGATTATTCAATAATAACAACTCAAGCAGCTTCTTCATGAAGCTTTGGTCAATATTCGAGCGAAGGAATGGTTATGATAGAGTTCATCGAGCCAGAAGTGGATGAAAATTCCGTTGTCTCCTTGCAGAAGGTAACAGCTGAAAACTTTTCGGAAATCTGTTTGCTGAGCCATACACTCAGTGAAGCACAACGTAGCATGGTGGCAGATAATGCCTATTCCATGGTTGAGGCACAATTCTCTGACTGTGCTTGGTACCGAGGCATTTATGCGGATGATATCCCTGTAGGATTCATTATGCTGCATTCCGGGCTAGATGATGATGAGCTTGAATACGATGGCATTATGCTATGGCGATTTATGATAGCCGAGCCCTACCAAAAATTAGGATTTGGGCGTGAAGCCTTAATTCAAGTGATCCGTTACTTGAAAAAGAAAGGTTACCCACGGCTGTATAATAGTTGTGGTGAAGGGGAAGAGAGCCCATTTGAGTTTTACCAAAAACTCGGCTTTATTCCGACTGGCGGTTATATCGATGACGAGTGTGAATTAGTGCTAGATCTTGCTAACTGGCAGGATGAGTAACCGAACTATCACCTATAACAATCAGTTGTAATTTCACGACTGATTGGTAGCTTTAATACGCTAAATAGTTTGTGCTGTCGCAAGGCGGCAAATGCGTTAGACCCTAGGAGCATACACAAGTATGTGACTAGGGCTAAACGCATGAAGCCAACACCGCGACAGTGCAAAATATGACGCGTATTTGTTATTTCTGAATTAAATAACGAATAGTCGGCCCATCCTGCTGAATATCCAACACTTTATAACCATAATTTTTTGCATCTAAAGGGATATTATTGATAGATTGTGGGCAATCACTCACCACTTCTAATATCTCTCCAGGTTTTAACGATGGCATCGCTTCTAACGTCGCAACCGCAGGATATGGGCAAGGTTCGCCCACCATATCTAATCGATAATCTGGTACTATTTCTTTATGGCTCATGCGGCCTCCATGGATGTATTCGCCAGTTTTTGGGCACGTTTACGGAAGAAATATTTTTCCCATACCAGCATCAAAATAAATACAATAGCTAATAAAACATATGTGACGAGCAAGCCACCTTGCGGACCAAATGTCTCGAGCAAGTTCACTTTGTCAAAGTCTGTAGCTAACCATGGGCCTAAATCATCCCAGTAATACGCAAGGATAGTCGCACCGATAATATTACCGAAACCAACCCACCAGTAATGAACTTGACCTTCAACGGCACGGTACATCCAGCCAGTTTCACAGCCACCAGCTAAGACAATACCAAATCCGAACAGTAACCCACCAATCACAGCATTTGGGCCTGCCCACATAATCTTAGGTGTCGCGCCCAATTGCACATAACTGAAAATACCAATAGCACTGACCGCCATACCAATGATAATCGCTTTCGCCATATGAGTACGACCCGTGATCCATAAATCACGAAACGCTGAAGTAAAACAAATTTGGGCGCGTTCAATCAGTAAACCAAAACCAATCCCACATAAGATAGCAAAGCCCATGACTGGTGCATCCAGTAATGTATAAAAGCCCCACGCAAGCGCGACAGCAAAGATAGCCATGCCTAACTTAAAGCGTTTTTTAGCTGTATTCGGATTTTGAGTTAATGGCGATGCTGTTGAGACTTTTTTCAATTTTACCGCGATACGGAACATCGGCAGCAGGGTGAATTTGGCACCAAAGTAGGAGCCGACGGCAGTCGCTACAGCAAAGAACCAAGCGTGTAACGAGAATTGAGGGATACCCGTAAAGAATGCGGCTAAGTTACATCCCATGGCGAGACGAGCGCCAAATCCAGCTATAATCCCGCCGAGGATGGCTTGAAAAATTCGAACCCGATGCTGCGGCATACGAATTTTCACATTATTTGCCCAAAGTGCTGCGGCAAAACAGCCAGCAAACATACCGATAATCATCACACCATCAATTCTATCTAATGGTGATCCTTGAAAACCAATAACTTTGAAATAGCCCCACTCTTCTGGATGCGCACCAAATAGCTGCATAATATGCCCACCCCAGCGGGTAAACTCACCAGTTACAGCCCAAAAAGTGCCCGTTAAACCAAAATAATAAGTCGATAAGATACCTGCCGCAATCACCGCAGGTAACGGTTTCCAAAAACCGATGAGATAGTGAGATTTAAACTCAGACCAAGTCATTTTTACTTCCAGAATGATTCAAGCCAGCACCTGGCAAAGAATTTCGCTGTTGTATGATGTGTTGCTACATGATGTATTGCTACATGATATATAGCTAAATGCCCCACAGCGAAGAGGTGCACATCATACTCTGATACTTTTTATCATTAAATGATAAATTATGAATATTCTCAGAAAGATTGATTTAACCACAGGCTTCATCACACAGCATGTGGCCTATTCTTTACATAAATTCTGATAGTACAGTTGATGATTAAAAGATAAATAAACATACAAAAAAAACGCCATCGTAATGATGGCGCATGGAAGTATAGTCTTATCTTATTTATAGAGGAGTATAATATGAAATATTTTTATTACATCATTTTGCTGTGTGTCGTCTAAAGTCAGCCCATTTGACTTCAGTAATAACATCCGAACTTACATCTAACAACTAAACATCGTACACTCGAGTATGATTGATTATATTTATTTTTAATATAAAGCCTAATCAAATATCAACTAGTACTTTATTTATTCCCTAGCATTAGTAAATTGAAAAATAAAAAACTCGAGATGAAAAGTTATTTAAAAGTATTTCTAAATGTTATTGGCTGCATTATAGCGCTCATGAAATGTTGCGCAAGTGTTTTTTTATTTTATTTAAGGATTATTGATGAATGGTAAAAAATACATTAAATAACAATAAATTAGACTTAAGATTACCAATGAAAGCATCAGTTTGGTATTTATAACAGTAATTACATATTTATATTTCATTATTCAAGTACATTTAAAATAATTTTATTAATAACACTTATATTAATAAAATTACCTAGCTTATTTACTCGCTTTTTTTATCATTTCAATTAGAGTTAAATGTATTAATAATTTTTATTATTCTCTCTTTTTGTCTGAACTTCATCTAACAGCTTAACTCTGCTGTTATTTTGAACGATGATATCACCTTTATTCATGATTATTCTAATAATCAGCAAGTTCCATAGTAACCCACACCAAATACTCCAAAAATGATACTCTCAATTGGAGTATTCAATGAAATTACTCTGTATGTGAATAATCCCGTACAATATGGATGGTTTATTTTCAATTAACCTTATCAAGCCTTTTTTAAAAGTGATTTTATGTGAGCAGAATTTAAAATTACTCTAACTTAAATAAAATCAGAAGAAATTCCGAATAAAATTAAACCTTTTGTTTGTGAAACTATAAAGAGAGAGCATTTTTTTAGCAAAAATGTTGCAAGAATATGCAAAAGATAGGGTGTATAAAAATTGATATGCATAAAAAAATGCGTTTTATCTCAAAGCATCAACGTGAAAATATCACCCGAGATACAGAGATAAAACGCATTATTACGTGAAACAACTTAGCTATTTAGCGTTAGCTGCTGTTGCTTCCATTCCGACTAAGCCAATCTTAAGATACCCCGATTGACGCAATGCATTCATTACATCCATCATCGTTTCATAATCCACACTTTTATCCGCTTGGAAGAAAATTGTGGTTTCTTTATTGGTGTTTGTCGCTTGATCAAGAGTTGAACCTAATTGTTCTTTACTGACCGCTTGCTCGCCGATGAATAGCTGACTATCTGATTTCACAGTTAAGAATACTGGCTTTTCTGGTCGAGGCTGAGGCTTCGCAGTGGAAGCAGGTAAGTCGACTTTAATATCAACAGTAGCCAATGGCGCTGCAACCATAAAGATAATCAGCAGAACCAACATAACATCGATAAACGGTGTTACGTTGATCTCATGCATTTCACCGCTATCGTCTTGTTCGTCACCTAAACGCATTGCCATAATAATTACCTTGCTTTGCTGTTTGCCAGATCGAGGTCACGCCCCAGTAACAACGCTGCTTGTGCAGCAACATCACCCACTTGACCACGATAGTTGTTGATCATACGAGCAAAAATATTATAGATAACCACCGCAGGAATCGCGGCGATAAGACCGATTGCTGTTGCCAGCAACGCTTCGGCGATCCCAGGAGCAACAACCGCTAAGTTTGTGGTTTGTGAGTGAGCAATACCAATGAAGCTGTTCATGATCCCCCACACGGTACCGAATAGACCGACAAATGGAGAAATCGCACCAATTGTTGCTAAATAACCATTTCCACGTCCCATATAACGGCTGATTGCTGCAACCGCTCTTTCTAAGCGGAAACCTGTACGGTCTTTAATACCCGCAAGGTCTTGGCTGTTTACCGAAAGCGCTCTTTCTGTTGTCGCTTCAGCTAATAACATGCGCGTAATACTACCCGCTTTAAACCCTTCCGCGATAGATACCGCTTCATCAAGAGATTTTACTTCTGCAATTGCTTTTGCTTCATCTTTTAAACGACGACGTGCAATTAAAATCTCACTTCCTTTGGATAAGAATAGCGCCCATGTAATCACGGATGCGAGTAACAGACCAATCATCACCGTTTTTACAACAACATCTGCGTTTTGGTACATACCCCAAACCGATAAATCCTGATCAAAACCGCCACCGTGAGCTTCAGTCGCAATCTCAACATTTTCAGTCACTACCGTATTTGTCACGACAGATTCCGGTGTTGTTGCTGGAGTTGTCGTTGCAGGAGTCGCAGTCACTTCCGTTGTAGAAAGTGTATTTGCAGGAGCGGCTGTTGAACCTTGGTTAGCTACTGGTGTAGTAGGTGTGACAGCGGGTGTTGTTTCTGCGGATGCCGTGCCCATTAAGCCGATCGCCAATAGAATAGAAGCTGTTAATTTACGCATCAGTTGGCCTTTACTCTCTTATTTTGTGTTGTATAAAAAAATTTATATCGATGATTGTGCCATTCATCGACTAACCATTAAAAGCGAAATTTGATTCACGCATTCATCTCTTTTCGTCAAGATGTCAGATAATATCAAACACACCACGAATTGATAGTAATTATCATTAGTATTCGCAATTTTTTGTCGCTCATCAATATTACCCTCATAATGTGATTGCAAGACAACACGATTTACGACTTGATAATGAAGAAAATTCAGCTAACCACTTTTGTTCTTGCTCTGGTAGACCAAAATCATTTAACGTCAGGTGATAACTTAGCCAATCATTTGATTTTCTATCGGTAAATAAGGGATAGCTCAATGGCAAACATAAAACCAGAAACCCAGCTCGTGCATCTTGGTAGAAACCCTAAATTCACTCAAAAAGGGGTAAACCCTGTCATTCAGCGCACCTCTTCCGTGATTTTTGATTCGGTAGAAGATAAAAAGCACGCGGTACGCAATCGTGCGAATGGCGTATTAATGTATGGTCGCCGAGGTACACAGACCCATTTTGCTTTCCAAGAAGCGATGACCGAATTGGAGTGTGGGGCTGGTTGTGTTCTTTATCCTTCAGGTGCCGCTGCAATCACTAATGCCATTATGTCGTTTATTAGCGCGGGGGATCATATTCTGGTCACAGGGTCTGCCTATGATCCGACACAAAACTTCTGCGACAAAATCCTCACTAATTTGAATGTTGAAACGAATTATTTCGACCCATTGATTGGTGCCAAAATTGCCGATTTAATTCGTCCAAATACGAAAATTGTCTTTTTGGAATCACCAGGTTCTATCACCATGGAAGTGCACGACCTGCCCGCTATCGTAAGAGCCATTCGCCAAAAATCCCCAGAAATCATTATCATGATCGATAATACATGGGCTGCGGGAGTCTTACTTAAACCTCTTTTATTTGATGTGGATGTCTCTATTCAATCCGCGACAAAATACATTAATGGCCATTCGGATGGCATGTTAGGGGTCGCTGTTGCCAACCAACGCTGCATCGAAACCCTGCGAGAAAACTCCTATTTATTGGGGCAAACCGCCGATCCTGATACCGTTTACATGGCAGGTAGAGGACTTCACACCCTACCAACCCGCCTCAAACAGCATGAAGCAAACAGTTTAACCGTCGCAAACTGGTTAGCGGAGCACCCCGCAGTGGCACGTGTTTTTCACCCTGCACTTCCAAGCCACCCTGGGCATGAATTTTTTAAACGCGACTTTAGTGGCTGCAACGGTTTGTTTTCATTTCAATTAAATTCGCGGTTATCCCCTAAACAGTTCAGTGATTTTCTTGACCACTTTAGCCATTTTAAAATGGGGTATTCATGGGGCGGGTTTGAATCGCTGATTCTTGGTTATCAAACCGAAGATTTACTCAGTATGCGCCAATACGATTATCAACCTGATAATGGGTCATTTTTCCGTCTACATGTCGGTTTAGAGCATCCGCAAGATCTCATTGATGATTTACAACGCGCCTTCACTCGTATTTAAGCACCAACATTTCTTCCTTACTATTAGGCAGTTAATCACTGCCTTTTAGATAATTACCCAAACAAATCAAACTAGGCTGAAATTTTTCCTGTAATATAGAGCCCAATAATTCGCTTTATGCAGATACAGGAACGATTATGGAAGTCATACGCGAAATCGTACTGGCACTTTGGCACCACGATTTTATGAAGCTCGCCAACCCAGAAGTTCTCTGGGTCATTTACACCGTACTCTTTGTGGTGATTGTATTAGAAAATGGCGTGCTCCCTGCCGCATTTTTACCCGGTGATACCCTTTTACTACTTTCTGGCGCACTGATTGCCAAGGGTGTTTTGCACTTTGTCCCCACAATCTTGCTGCTGGCGACGGCTGCGAGTTTAGGCTGCTGGCTTGGATTTGTTCAAGGGCGTTGGTTAAGCGAAACGAAGATAGTTAAACGCTGGCTTTCTCAACTCCCTGAGGAATATCATAAAAAAGCCAATGATATGTTTAACCGCCAAGGTTTATATGCATTATTAATCGGACGCTTTCTGGCAATCGTAAGAACACTACTGCCATTGTTAGCGGGATTATCCGATTTAAGCCATCGCCGTTTCCAGTTATTCAACTGGCTTAGCGGGTTATTGTGGGTCGGTATTATTGTGACTTTGGGCTATGCCGTTAACCAAATTCCTTTCGTTAAAGAGCATGAACAAGTCGTGATCACCGCACTGATGATCATCCCTGTTGTACTGTTGGTCAGTGGTTTGATTGGTTCCATTATTGTTTACTGGAAACACCGTAAAGCCTTAAAAGGCAGTAAAGAAAGCTAATTTTCTCTCAAAGCTAACGCGACCAATACACATTTACGTGCTTGGTCGCTGCGGCAAAATCGACATCTAACCTCTCAATATGCGCCCATTTCATCCCCATAAATAATAAAAAAAGCGCTTAATTACCTTGGAGTCACCATGCATAACACAGCTATGCCTATAGATGAGCGTACGCTCAATGTTCATCTTGTAAACTCATTTACTCGAAATAACACAGGCGGAAATCCTGCAGGAGTCGTACTCAATCCCCCGAAACTCAGTGATGCACAAAAAATTGCGATTGCTCGCCAAGTGGGATTTTCCGAAACGGCATTTGTCTATACCGGAGAAAGTGCGGGTGAAGAAACAGATTTTAAAGTGGATTTTTTCACCCCTGAAAGTGAAGTCGACTTTTGTGGGCACGCGACATTGGCTGTCTTTTTTACCCTATTTTCACTGAACCAGTTGAGCGCTGGTACCTACTCCCAAAAAACCAAAGCAGGTATTTTAAATGTTACGGTCAGTGCTGATGGGGTCATTATGCAACAAACTCTTCCCGTTAGCCGCCAAGGGCCTGATGTAAATGTCGTCGCCGCAGCATTAGGTATCCCAACTGAGACAATCACGGAAACAGGCTTACCCATTGAAATTATCTCCACTGGATTACCTGATATTTTAGTCCCCGTGCAATCCAATCAATTAGATAATTTAAAACCTAATTATGATGCTATCGCACAGCTGAGCCGTGAATTTGACTCGATTGGTTTTCATGTGTTTGAGTTAAGCCAGTCACCTTACTTTACTGCTCATTGCCGAAATTTTGCTCCGCTCTACGGGATTACAGAAGAGTCTGCAACCGGTAGCGCCAGTGGTGCACTTGGCTGTTATCTGGTGAAACATGTCTTCCCCACAGAAACCCATTTTCTGTTAGAACAAGGGCGAGCAATGGGGTGCTCCTCGCAAATTCAAGTGGAAATCTCTCATCAAGATCAGGCTATCAGCCGAGTTTGTGTGGGTGGACAAGCCGCAACAATGGGTATCCAAAACGTCCATTTTTAGCCTACTAGCGGCTAAAACAAAAAAGTCGCGGCATATTCTGTCGCGACTTTGATATCAGGAATGCTTAGCCAATAAGTAACTAATGGCAGAAAATAGATACTGCCCAATTTCTGGCGTCATCCATGTTCCTTGGGAAATCACAGGATCTTCGCGATAAATCGTGCGAATTTTTTCCTGTAATACGAGGTCGCCCCCAGTAAACTGGTTAAACATGGTTAACCACATCCCCGCCAACTTCTGCACATTCGGCGAATCTGGAGTATCTCCCGCTTTCAATGCATTATAAATTCCTGAAATAAATTCAGGCCACACTTTGCCAGATTCAAAATAATGTTGGCTAACAAAAGTAAATTGCTCTGCGGTTAAATGGGGTTTAAAACGCGATAATTGATACTCACTAAAGCCCCGAGCTACAAAGTCAATCATCGCTTCAGTGATCCCCGTCGAGAACATTAGCTCATTGTCGGTTAAGTGAATTTGATTTAAACGTGCAAAGAAATCAGGGTTTCCGCCCGTATCTCTTTCCAAGGCCGTCATCCACTCAACAGCGACAGCTTGTACTGTGGCCGATTTCGGTGATTTACCTTTTTCCATTAACGATTTTACTGTGGCGACCCGCTGCTGCCACTCTTGATTTTTCAATGTATTCGCCGTGTATAACGGCAATTGCTCAAGCTCTTGAGGGGTAAAATATTTATCAAACATCGACATCATCTCCAATAAGGAAAACCAATCAGCCTGAGTGGGGTTATCTCCCTGTTGCATTTGCTGCTGTAACCGCTCGAGACGTGAACGCAGTTTTTCAATCTGCTTCATCTGCTCGGTTAACAGACTAATACGCTCTTGCAGCAAAAGAGAGATATCGCCACTGTGACCATTAAGTAACTCACCGATGTCTTTCAGTTTGACTCCCACCTGACGCAGCATCTGAATTTGCGTCAAACGTTCAATACATTGCATATTATAGAGTCGATAACCTGCATCGGTTCTGGCAGTCGGCAGTAATAAACCAATCTCTTCATAATGGTGAAGGGTACGAATGGTTAATCCTGTTTTCTCTGCGATCTCACCCACTTGAAATAGCATCTGCGCCTCCTGTCCTGAAATGCAGGTTAGTGCCTCACGTTACGTGAGGGTCAATCACTATTGTGCACTATTTTTCATTTATTTTAATTTATTCCATTTTTCGCTAACCATAAAAAAACCCCAGAGGCGATAACACCACTGGGGTTAATAATCATCGAATCAATGATTATTTAATTAATGCGTGCATCTCTTGTACAGAAATCACTTTATCCGTTGGGTCTGCACTCAGAGATAACGCCGTCGCAAAGCCACCGTTGAGGGTTGTATCATAGTGAACTTTGTAACGCAGTGCGCTGCCGCGAATGAGTTTTGAATCTTCAATCGCTTGGCGACCGGCCGTGGTATTCACGATGTAGTTATACTCACCATTCTTAATACGGTCTTGAATGTGTGGACGACCTTCATGCACTTTGTTAACTAAGCGAGGGTTGATGCCCGCTTCACCCAGTACAATCGCCGTTCCATGAGTCGCGTCTAACTCAAAACCGTGTTTCAGCAGTTTCGCCGCTAAATCAACAACTTTGGTTTTATCCCCTTCACGAACAGACAGCAGTGCACGACCGGATTTCTTCATGGTTGAGTTGCTGCCTAACATCGCTTTAGCAAACGCTTCAGCAAATGTGCGGCCAACACCCATCACTTCACCCGTTGAGCGCATTTCTGGCCCGAGGATTGGGTCAACACCTTGGAACTTGTTGAATGGCAGAACCACTTCTTTGACTGAGTAGTAAGGAGGAATGACTTCTTCAGTCACGCCTTGCTGAGTCAGTGTTTGACCCGCCATAACGCGCGCGGCCACTTTCGCTAAAGGCACACCCGTTGCTTTAGAAACGAATGGGACAGTTCGTGCTGCACGCGGGTTTACTTCAATCAGGTAAACTTCGTTGTTCTTCACCGCAAACTGGACGTTCATCAGACCGCGAACACGCAATTCGAATGCGAGGCTACGCACTTGTTCACGCATCACATCCTGAATTTCTTGGCTTAATGTATAAGCTGGCAGTGAACATGCTGAGTCACCGGAGTGAACACCCGCTTGTTCGATGTGCTCCATAATTCCGCCAATCAGCACCATTTCGCCGTCGCAGATAGCATCCACGTCCACTTCAATCGCATCATCAAGGAAGCGGTCTAACAGCACTGGCGCATCGTTAGAGACACTTACCGCAGTTTGGAAATAGCGACGCAGGTCGATTTCATCATACACGATTTCCATCGCACGGCCACCCAGAACATAAGATGGACGAACCACCAGCGGATAACCGATACCTGCTGCTTTTTCAACGGCTTGTTCGATAGTTGCAACAGTGGCGTTTTGTGGCTGTTTCAGGTTTAAGCGGTTAACCGCTTGTTGGAAACGCTCACGGTCTTCTGCACGGTCAATCGCATCTGGGCTAGTACCAATAACCGGCACACCCGCAGCTTCTAATGCACGCGCTAATTTCAGTGGTGTTTGACCACCGTACTGAACAATCACCCCTTTCGGCTGTTCGATGCGGACGATTTCTAACACATCCTCCAGTGTCACTGGTTCGAAATAGAGGCGGTCAGACGTGTCGTAGTCTGTTGAAACCGTTTCTGGGTTACAGTTGACCATGATGGTTTCATAACCATCTTCACGCAGTGCTAATGAAGCGTGTACGCAGCAGTAGTCGAATTCGATACCTTGTCCGATACGGTTTGGACCGCCACCTAATACCATGATTTTTGGCTTGTCGTTGTTCGGATTGGATTCGCATTCGTCTTCATAAGTGGAGTACATATATGCGGTGTCGGTTGCAAACTCTGCCGCACAGGTATCTACACGCTTATAAACTGGATGTAAATCATAGCCTTGACGTAACTTACGTAATTCAGCTTCAGACACACCCACTAAACTTGCCAGACGTGCATCCGCAAAACCTTTGCGCTTCAGTTGGCGTAAGAAATCTTTAGTCAGACCGTTGATACCTAACTCTGCCACTTCGTTTTCTAAGCGCACCAGCTCTTCAATTTGCACTAAGAACCAGCGGTCGATATTGGTCAGGTTGAAGATACCATCGATAGATAGGCCTGCGCGGAATGCATCAGCGATGTACCAAATACGGTCAGAGCCAGCATCTTTCAGCTCACGGCGAATGCGAGTTAACGATTCTGGGTCGTCCTGGCTCACTTTCGGGTCGAAGCCAGTTGCGCCCACTTCCAGTCCACGCAGCGCTTTTTGCATAGATTCTTGGAATGTGCGACCGATAGCCATCACTTCACCCACGGATTTCATTTGGGTGGTCAGACGGTCATTGCTGCCTGCGAATTTTTCGAAGTTAAAGCGAGGAATTTTGGTTACAACGTAGTCGATAGACGGTTCAAATGACGCAGGAGTACGACCGCCTGTGATGTCATTCATCAGCTCATCGAGAGTGTAACCGACCGCTAATTTTGCAGCGATTTTAGCAATTGGGAAGCCTGTTGCTTTTGACGCGAGTGCGGATGAACGAGAAACACGCGGGTTCATCTCGATAACAATTAAGCGACCATCTTTCGGGTTAACGGCGAACTGAACGTTAGAACCACCAGTTTCAACACCGATTTCACGCAGTACTGCCATCGAGGCATCGCGCAAGATTTGGTATTCTTTATCTGTCAGTGTTTGCGCAGGCGCGACGGTGATGGAGTCACCAGTGTGAATGCCCATTGCGTCGAAGTTTTCAATGGAGCAGACGATGATGCAGTTATCTTTCTTATCGCGTACCACTTCCATTTCGTACTCTTTCCAACCAATTAACGACTCATCGATTAACAGTTCGTTAGTTGGGGATAAATCTAAACCGCGAGTACAGATTTCTTCAAATTCTTCACGGTTATACGCGATACCACCACCGGAACCACCCATGGTGAAAGATGGACGAATGATACACGGGAAACCAACATCATCAGCGACGGCGTTAGCTTCTTCCATTGTGTGTGCAATACCTGAACGCGCTGTGCCTAAACCGATTTTTTTCATCGCTTTATCAAAGCGCTGGCGGTCTTCTGCTTTATCAATCGCGTCCGCAGTCGCACCAATCATGGTCACACCAAATTCAGCCAGTACACCTTGGCGTTCAAGCTCAAGAGCACAGTTCAGCGCAGTTTGTCCACCCATGGTTGGTAATACTGCATCTGGGCGCTCTTTTTCAATAATTTTACGTACCACTTCCCAGTGAATTGGCTCGATGTAAGTTGCATCCGCCATTTCTGGGTCAGTCATGATAGTCGCTGGGTTCGAGTTCACCAGAATAACGCGGTAGCCTTCTTCTCTCAGCGCTTTACACGCTTGCGCACCTGAATAGTCAAACTCACACGCTTGGCCGATAACAATCGGGCCCGCACCGAGGATCAGAATGCTTTTAATATCTGTACGTTTTGCCATTTTCTTGCTCCCGATTATTTTGCGTTTGAACGTGGTGTGTTTTGACGGTATTCGTTGATTAAATCAATGAAGTGGTCAAAAAGACCTGCGGCATCATGAGGACCAGAACTGGCTTCTGGGTGACCTTGGAAACTGAATGCCGGTTTATCTGTGCGATGGATGCCTTGTAAGGTGCCATCAAACAGCGATTTGTGTGTCACACGCAATGTGTCGGGTAGTGTGGATTCATCAACCGCAAAACCGTGGTTTTGAGCCGTGATCATCACCACGTCTTTGTCTAAATCTTTAACTGGGTGGTTAGCACCGTGGTGACCAAACTTCATCTTCACGGTATTCGCGCCGCTTGCTAATGCTAGCAATTGGTGACCTAAGCAGATGCCAAATACTGGGATTTCAGTTTTTAAGAATTCTTGGATAGCGTTGATAGCGTAGTCACAAGGGGCTGGGTCGCCAGGGCCGTTTGATAAGAAAATCCCATCTGGGTTCATCGCTAACACCGTTTCTGCTGGCGTTGTTGCTGGAACTACGGTTAAGCGGCATCCACGGTCAACTAACATACGCAGAATATTGCGCTTTGCACCAAAATCGTAAGCAACGACGTGTAATGGCAGCTCATCTTCTTTACTTGCAGCAGGTTGCCCTTCTTCTAAGTTCCAAGAGCGTTGAGTCCAGCTATAAATCTCTTTGGTGCAAACTTCTTTTGCTAAATCTAAACCATTTAAACCTGAGAAGCTGCGTGCTTTTTCTAAAGCCAGCGCCGCATCTGGGTTATCCCCTGCGATGATACAACCGTTTTGCGCGCCTTTTTCTCTTAACAGGCGGGTTAATTTGCGCGTGTCGATATCGGCGATAGCCACCACATTGTGGCGTTTCAGATGTTCAGACAAGCCTTCCTGACCACGAAAGTTACTGTAGATTAATGGTAAGTCGCGAATGATAAGGCCTTGAGCGTGTACGTTAGGAGATTCTTCGTCATCAGCATTAGTGCCGACATTACCAATATGGGGATAAGTGAGAGTAACAATTTGGCGGGAATAGGAAGGGTCAGTAATTATTTCTTGATATCCGGTCATTGAAGTATTGAAAACGACTTCTCCAATAGCGGCCCCTTCAGCACCAATGGCACGCCCGTGGAATTGGGTTCCGTCTTCCAGAACCAATATAGCTGACTTTATCAAAACATCCTCCGGAGAATAATCAATCATATTTTTTGCATATTAATTCAGATTTTGCGATCTAAATCAATGCCAAAATGAGTTTTTAAGCAAATTTTTGGCAAATTGCGCGCATTCTAATGATGGGATAGAGTCTTGTCTAGAAAAAAATGCATTTTTTTCACTTTTAGCTTACTTTTTTGCATTCTTACCTATTTTTTCTATAGAAGGCTAATGAAATAACTATTCATGGGTAAAAAAGCAAACGGTTAATAGCGAAGAAAAGTGCAAAATGGATAATAGCGCAGACAAGGGAGGATCTAAAGTGCAATTTTTGAGTAAAAAAGAGATAAAAAAACACAAAGATAATGAAAAACAAGAGCAATAATCATATTAAATAAACAAACAACAATAAATCAGAGGTTTCAAATAAAACCATCTGATTTTAAACAATAAATTATTTTATAAAAAACTACAAATCATCAAGATTAAGGACATCCTTCATATTGTATAGACCATATTTCTTAGCATTAACCCAAGATGATGCTCTTACCGCACCTTTAGCAAAGGTCATACGACTGGAAGCCTTGTGGCTTATTTCTACACGTTCGCCAATATCAGCAAACATCGCAGTGTGCTCACCAACAATATCGCCAGCACGTACCGTAGCAAAACCAATCGTGCCCGGTTCACGCTCTCCGGTATAGCCTTCACGTGCGTAAACCGCACACTCTTTCAGATCTTTTCCTAATGCATCCGCGATAGATTCCCCCATCGCCAGTGCAGTGCCAGAAGGGGCATCGACTTTATGGCGATGATGCGCTTCGATAATTTCAATATCGGTGTAATCTCCCATCACTTTCGCCGCTTTTTCCAGTAATTTCAGCACCAAATTTACACCAACGCTAAAATTGGCAGCGAAGACAATTGGGATAGATTTTGCAGCTTCCGCAATCGCCAATTTTCCTTCTTCATCAAACCCTGTAGTTCCGATGACCATGCCTTTTTGGTGAGATTGACAGAATGCTAAATACTGTAAGGTGCCTTCAGGGCGAGTGAAATCAATCAGTACATCAAAATCATTAACCACGGAATTTAGATCGCTAACGACTTTCACACCAATTAGTCCAATTCCCGCCAGTTCACCCGCATCTGTGCCAATAAGTGAAGAGCCTTCACGCTCAATGGCTGCGCCAAGTTGAATTCCGTTTTGTTCTTGTGCTGCTTGAATTAATTGGCGTCCCATGCGCCCACCCGCACCGACAATCGCAACGCGTACAGTTGAATCTGCCATTTTTGATCCTTTCGTAAATTTTTGAGGCGAAAACCAAAATAAAATCTTGGTTATACCTTAAAGAAACTTGAATCGGGACGCCAGCACTAATCTGGAGATATTAATAAAACCGTAGAGAGGGGGATGATTATCAGAAAAAATTGTATTGGGATGGAATAGAATGCTGAAAAACAGAAAAAAGCAGCGGCTACATCAGCCGCTACTATAATAATAAAATCAATGTATTAGTTAATCTCTTTAACGTCCACACGCAACTCTTTTGGCACTTCAAAAACGATATTCTCTTCTCGTCCTTGTAGCTCCACCACGGAGTCTGCACCCAGCTCTTTAAGTCTATCAATCACTTGGCGGACTAAAATATCCGGCGCGGATGCCCCCGCTGTCAATCCGATAATTTTCTTATCTTTTAACCACTCGGTTTGAATATCTTCTGCACCATCAATCAGAAATGCCGCTTTCCCCATTCGAGACGCTAATTCAGCTAAACGGTTTGAGTTGGACGAGTTTTTCGAACCGACGACTAACACAATATCGGCTTTCTCTGCTAACTCACGCGCGGCTTCTTGGCGATTCGTGGTTGCATAGCAAATATCGTCTTTACGAGGCCCCACAATATTTGGGAATCGACGGGTGAGCGCATCAATCACATCAGAGGTATCATCCACCGAAAGCGTCGTTTGCGTCATAAAACTCAGGTTGTTTTCATCTTTTACCTGTAGCTTCCAAACATCTTCTGGGCTTTCAACAAGATACATTCCCCCTTCAGGGTTATTGTATTGCCCCATTGTCCCTTCCACTTCAGGATGTCCTGCGTGACCGATTAAAATCGCCTCTTTGCCCTTACGGCTTGCACGAGCCACTTCCATATGCACTTTAGTCACTAATGGGCAGGTCGCATCAAATAACATGGTTAAATCGCGGGAACGGGCTTCTTGACGAATGGCTTGTGAAACGCCATGCGCTGAGAAAATCAGAATAGAGCCATCGGGAACTTCAGAGATTTCTTCAATGAAGATAGCGCCACGCTGACGTAAATCATCAACCACATAGCGGTTATGCACCACTTCATGGCGAACATAAATCGGTGCACCATAAATTTCTAAGGCACGTTCAACAATACTGATTGCACGGTCAACACCCGCACAAAATCCACGAGGATTAGCCATTAATATTTGCATGGTGACTCTCCAATTGTGGGTCTATTTCTAGGACTTCAATTTCAAAGGTGATTTGCTGCTCAGCAAGAGGATGGTTAAAATCAACAGTAATTGATTCCCCTTCAATAGCTTTCACGACGCCCGGCATTTCGCTCCCATTCATGCCCGTAAACAGCATGATGGTACCAATTTCAGGGATCCCTGTTTCCATAAAATCACGCAATGAAAAGTATTGCACTAAGTCTGGATTATGTTTCCCGAATACCGTATCCCCTGCTAAGGAAAATGTTTTCTTTTCACCTTCAGATAGCCCAATCAGTTGCGCTTCTAATTCTGGCGACAGTGAATCATTTCCAAGAGCAAACAACGCAGGCTTTCCTTGTGCGTGAGAAGAATCCGCCGTGGAGCCATCCTCTAATTTCAGAGTGAAATGCAGTAAAACAGAACTCTGCGCCTGTATTTGAGTAGACATAATCTAAACCTGTTTTTTATCATAAAGTTCAGCCCGACTATCGTCGGGCTGAGATGATTAATATGCAATATTGGGTTTTATCAACCTATCGCGCTATCTGTTCTATTTAGCATCTTGCTGTTTGGGTTTATCCGGCAAAAAGCCTTCAAAAATCACCAACGCCGCACCGATACAAATGGCCATATCCGCCAAATTGAAGGTCGGCCAGTGCCAGTTGCCAACATAAAAATCAATGTAGTCAACCACAAAGCCATGCACTAAACGGTCAAATAAATTACCGATCGCACCACCAATTATTAACGCATAAGCAATATTGCTCAGGCGTTTTTTCACGCTTTGACGATACATCATCACCATTAACGTAATGGAGATGGCAATAGCTATTCCGGCAAAGAACCAGCGCTGCCAGCCGCCTTTATCCGCCAGAAAACTGAATGCCGCACCAAAGTTTTGAGCGTACATAAGGTTAAAGTACGGAATTAAAGGGTGTGGGTCGTACAGAGTTAGCTCTTTTAAGACCAATTGCTTAATTGCTAAATCTGCAACGATAATCACAACCGTCAGCCACAGCCAACGCAAACCAGTAGAACAAATAGGTGTCTTCATTAAGCAAACTTACGTAATTCACCGTTTCCGGCTACGTTAGTCACACAGCGACCACAGATTTCAGGTTGTTCTGCCGCTGCACCAATATCACTTGCATAATGCCAGCAACGAGGACATTTTTCCCCAGCCGCTTTACTGAAGGCAATTTTCAGGCCTTTCAGTTCACTGTCTTGTGCATCCGCAGGCGCCGTTGCAATATCAGCCACATTCGCTTGAGATGTTAACAGCGCAAAACGCAGTTCATCACCTAAGCTATTTAACTTAGCGGCTAATGTGCTATCTGCATATAACGTTACCGAGGCTTCTAACGAACCACCAATGTGCTTGTCTGTACGCGCTTGTTCCAGAACTTTGTTCACTTCACCACGTACGGCTAACAGTTCAGACCAGAAACCATCATTCATCGCTTCAGATTCGTCTAAACCAAATAAACCGTTATACCACTCTTCAGTGAGAACGAACTGAGCGCGTTTGCCCGGTAATTCGTTCCAGATTTCATCGGAGGTGAAGGACAGAACCGGTGCAATCCAACGAACCAATGCTTCCACAATATGGAACAGTGCAGTTTGGCAGCTACGGCGAGCAACGCTATCACTTTTCGCGGTGTATTGACGGTCTTTGATAATATCCAGATAGAACGAGCCCATCTCGATAGAGCAGAAATGCATTAAGCGTTGGATAACACCTAAGAAATCATACTCATCGTACGCTTTCGTAATCTCTTTCTGTGCTTCTAATGCACGACCAACCGCCCAGCGATCTAACACCACCATATCTTCTGGTTTCACCATATCGGTTTCTGGATTGAAACCATTTAAGTTTGCCAGTAAGAAACGCGCGGTATTACGGATACGGCGATAAGAGTCTGCAGCACGTTTTAAAATTTCATCAGATACCGCGATTTCGCCTGTATAGTCGGTTGATGCCACCCACAGACGCAGGATATCTGCACCCAGTTTGTTCATCACATCTTGCGGACTAACCGTATTACCTAAAGATTTAGACATCTTACGGCCTTGACCATCAACGGTAAAACCGTGGGTCAGAACTTGACGGTAAGGGGCTTTGCCTTTCATCGCAGTAGACAGCATCAGAGAAGACATGAACCAACCACGGTGTTGGTCAGAACCTTCCAGATACATATCCGCAGAGTTGCCATGGAATTCAGGACGCGCGTCAACCACTGCAAAGTGGGTGGATCCTGAATCGAACCAAACGTCTAATGTGTCTGGCACTTTACGATAAGTTTCAGCATCAGCGCCGAGCAATTCAGCAGGGTCTAAATCCCACCATGCTTGGATACCATCAACTTCAACACGCTTAGCGACTTCTTCCATCAGCTCTAAAGTACGCGGATGCAGTTCTTCAGTCTCTTTGTGCACGAATAACGACATTGGGGTACCCCAAGTACGTTGACGTGAAATACACCAGTCAGGACGGTTTTCTACCATTGACTCGATACGTGCACGACCCCAACCTGGGATCCACTGAACAATATCGATCTCTTTCAGAGATTGTTCACGCAGACCGTTTTTATCCATGCCGATAAACCATTGTGGCGTCGCACGGAAAATAACTGGGGTTTTATGGCGCCAGCAGCATGGGTAGCTGTGAGAGATAGCTTTTTTATACATCAGTAAGCCTTTCTCATTCAGGATTTCCAGCACCACATCGTTAGCTTTGAAAATAAATAAACCGTCTAATGTTGGGTAGGTATTTGGTAAAAAGCAGCCATCTGGCCCTACTGGGTTCGCCGTTTCTAAACCATATTTTTGTCCAACAACGTAGTCTTCAGGACCATGGCCTGGGGCTGTATGTACCGCACCTGTACCCGCATCTAGCGTGACGTGGTCGCCTAAAATTGCAGGAACATCAAAGCCCATAAATGGATGAGCGAAACGCAGTAACTCTAATGCGCTACCTTCACACTCGCCTAATACTGTCCATGACTCAACACCGACAGTCTTCATGACTTCTTCAACTAAGTCAGTTGCCAGAATGACTAAATCGCCATTCGCATCCACCAGAGAGTATTTGAACTCTGGGTTTAGAGAGATTGCACGGTTAGCTGGTAACGTCCAAGGCGTTGTCGTCCAGATCACTAAAGATGGCGTTTTATCGCTAGAAACACCAAATTTTTCGCAAACGGCTTTGCTATCTACCGCAGGAAAGCGAACGTAGATAGATGGAGATGTTTTGTCGTAATATTCGACTTCCGCTTCAGCCAATGAAGAACCACATGCGGTACACCAGTGAACGGGTTTTGCCCCTTTCACTAAGTGGCCATTTGCAACGGTTTTCGCCAACGCACGGATGATGTTCGCTTCGGTTTTAAAATCCATGGTCAGGTAAGGTTTGTCCCACTCACCCAACACACCTAAGCGGATAAAATCAGCTTTTTGCCCTTCAATTTGCTCTTTAGCATATTCACGGCATTTTGCACGAAATTCAGCGGCGGAAACTTTTTCCCCAGGTTTACCTACGATTTGTTCAACTTTATGTTCAATAGGTAAGCCATGGCAATCCCAACCAGGGATGTATGGGGAATCAAAGCCCGCCAGCCCTTTGGATTTAATAATAATATCTTTGAGAATTTTGTTTACTGAGTGACCAATATGAATACTGCCGTTAGCATACGGAGGACCATCGTGCAGAATAAAGGTTTTCTTGCCCGATTTTGCTTTACGGATTGCCTGATACAAACCTTCTTTGTACCAGCGCTCTAACATCTGTGGTTCGCGTTTAGCGAGATCGCCACGCATTGGGAACCCTGTTTCTGGTAGATTCAGGGTATTTTTATAGTCACTCATCGATTCTCAGTTCCAATTTTCCGCTAAATTATCTGATTCCAATTGCTGCGAGATATTCTCTGGCTGCAACTACATCATTAGCAATTTGCTCCTTCAGCGCGTCCAACGAAGCAAACCGCTGTTCGTCACGTAATTTTTTACGTAACACAACATCAATATGACGCCCATATAAATCCATATGTGCATCAATCAGATGGACTTCTAACTGGGTACCTTTTCCAGATACCGTTGGACGTGTGCCAATGTTTGCCACGCCCGGTACAGGCTTATCGCCCAGACCATGAACTTCTACAGCATACACGCCAGTCACCGGTGTGACTAAACGTTTTAACGGTAGGTTTGCTGTCGGAAAACCTATCGTACGACCTAGCTGATTACCGTGAACCACACGCCCACTAATGCGGTATGTGTGACCTAATAAATTTTCAGCTAATGTCAGATCATTGTTTTGTATCGCTTTACGGATTGCAGTGCTGCTGACGCGCACACCTGAATCACAAAAGCTTTCGGTGTCTGCGACTTCAAAACCAAACTTTTGACCGGCTTGCTGTAAAAAAGAAAAATCACCCATCCGATTTTTTCCGAACCGGAAATCATCACCGATGGCAAGATATTTCACACCGAGTTTGTCAACTAACAAGTCAGACACAAAAGCATCGGGTGTTAATGAGGCAAAATGCTGGTTAAATTCCACACATAACAGATAATCGACCCCGCTATCAGCAAGGTACTTCACTTTATCTCTTAGGCGTGTCAAACGCGCAGGAGCCTTATCACCCGTAAAAAATTCAAGGGGTTGTGGTTCAAAGATCATCACAACAGTTGGTAAACCTAACTGTTTACCCTTGAGCTTCAAATTTTGAAGTAATACTTGGTGCCCACGATGAACACCATCAAAATTACCAATAGTCAGTACGCAACCATGATGGTACGACCGGATATTTTGTATACCGCGAATTAGCTCCATAACTGGCTCAATACCGAGGAAATTGCAGGATTATACCTTGTACGACGCATAAGGTTAACCTAAGTTCGTAAAAGCTTTCATTAAACCCTATTTTTTTGATCACTACACTATTTAATCAGATGATTTTACACTGCTAAGCATCTTTCTGCACGACACTGCGCTGCTGAATCTGATCATTGTCGATAGGTAAATCAAAAAAGTTTGGATAACCAATAGATTATCAATACAACAAATTGACGCGGAGATCTCTAAAAATATTTAATTTTTATAGTTTTCTTATCATCCATTTTGTATAACAAACCCAAGTGTATAAAAAACACTCTATTTATAATTCAATTTCATCTTGATGCACGTTTGATATCACTAAAAAAATTTTTTCTGAAAAATGATTTAAAATATCTTCTATCAATTATGCTTTTTTTCACGCGCAGATCTGTATTCTTCTGATATTTGCTGATAGAATCTTGCACCATTCACAACGCATTGACATCGAAGTACACGATGTTTATTTGCACAAATCCATTGACAAATGAAGGGCGAAAGGGCATATTCCTTGACCTTTAAATTGTCCTCAATAGAATACATTTGGGAGTTGGACCTTGGCTAATATCAAATCAGCTAAGAAACGTGCCGTTCAATCAGAGAAACGTCGCCAGCACAACGCTAGCCGTCGCTCTATGGTACGTACTTTTATTAAGAAAGTTTACCTTGCTATCGCTGCAGGCGATAAAGAAGCAGCTCAGAAAGCATTCAATGACATGCAACCTCTTGTTGATCGCCACGCTAGCAAAGGCCTGATCCACAAAAACAAAGCAGCACGTCATAAAGCTAACTTAGTTGCTCAAATCAAAGCAATGTAATTTCGCTTCTTGATTATAAAAAACCGGCTTAGGCCGGTTTTTTTGTCTGCTAATTTCTTGCCTTGCACTTTCGTGCTCTAAACTTTCTGTTCTAAATTATCGAACGGCGCTGAAAATAACTCAGAAAAATCCTTGTTGCAGACACGTTGTACTGCTGGGTGCTGGATCATTCTTTCCGCAAAAATCACGTAATACTCTTCTTTAACGCTATCTAAGCGGCCAATTTCTTGCACTTCATTATCAGCAAAAATGTCTTTTGCATATAAAGATGGCGCCACAAAAATTGCATTGTGATACATCCCAAATGCTTTCATTAATGCTGCATCATCAAATTCACCAAGTACTTCAACTTGCAGGTTTTTATTGCGGATCCACGTTAATAAATGGCGGCCAAGCATCGAACGACGCCCCGGAATTAATAACCTGCGCTCTTCTAGACATTCAGGAAATGGTTTCTTCGGTACTGGCTGACGGCAGAAAAAACTGACGCTGCATTCGCCTAATTTAACGGAGAACAGGCCCTCTTGCTGTGAAGAGTCCACAGGGCAATCCGATAAAATCATATCCAGCTTGTGCTGGCTTAATTGCTCCAGTAACAGCTCATGAGTCGATTCAAAGCAACGTAAATGAATCTGCTCATGTTCGACAACTGCCGTTTCTAGCACACGACTGACTAAACGTTTCGATAATGCATCAGCCACGCCTACATCAAACAGCAGGTTAGATTCTCGGCTGTAGTTGACGATATCCAGCATTTCTTGGCTGAGCATAAACATTTTGTCAGCATAACGAAAAATCAGTTGTCCCAGTTCAGAAGGCACTAGCCCTCGACCTTGGCGTTTAAATAATTTTCCACCTAACCGCTCTTCGAGTGCTTTAATTTGCCCAGTAATTGTCTGTGGAGTCAGGTAAAGAGCCTCAGCGGCACCGACAACAGAGCCTTCTTTGCAAACATGCCAGAAATAGTAAAGGTGGTTAAAATTAAGATGTGAAACCCGCATATCGATTCCTTTTGTATCGCCAATAATGACCGCAGTACTTAATGACCACAGTACATACTGACCATACGCTTTACCCGTACCCCGTAATCGGGAGTTATAAGTTAAAATACCCGCAGTATGCAACTCATACCGCGGGCATATCATAGAAGATTAACTCGAAAATTCTTACTAATAATTACGTCTATTATGTTTATTTTGCATCGCTGTGCGAAACTTTTGGTTTCGGTAACACTACCCTTAACATAAAGTACCCTAACAATGCTGCTGTTGTTGAACCGATTAAAATACCCAGTCTCGAGTAGGTACTATACACTTCATCAAGCCCTTCAAAAGCGAGGCCGGTGATAAAAATAGACATAGTAAAACCGATCCCACAAAGCACAGAAACAGCAAACACTTGCTTCAAGTTAATCGATGCTGGCAATTTAGCCAACCCTACTTTTACCGAAATCCAACTAAATAAGAAAATACCGACTGGTTTGCCCAGTATCAAACCCGCTGCAACGCCAAGTGGTAATGGGCTCATTAAACCATCAAAGGTGACGCCATTGAGCTGTACGCCTGAATTTGCAAATGCAAAGATAGGCAATATGAGATAAACAACCCAAGGGTGCAACACATGCTCTAATTCTTCCGACGGTTTAGTATTATTAGTCCCTCTTAATGGAATTAAGAAACCAACAATCACTCCAGCCAGAGTGGCATGAACACCTGATTTCAGAATACAGACCCACAAGATTAAGCCAATCACTAAGTAAGCTGCGGTGTTTTCAACTCGTCGCCAGTTCATTAGACACAGTATTGCCACACACAGTGCCGCTAAACTCAATGCAACGACAGAAACTGAGCTGGTATAGAAAAAGGCAATAATCACAATGACACCAAGGTCATCAATGATAGCTAATGCCAATAAAAATACTTTGAGCTCCGTAGGAACACGCTTACCTAATAACGCCATCACACCCAACGCGAACGCAATATCTGTTGCTGCAGGGATAGCCCACCCTTGACGAGTAATATCATCAGCACCATTAAACGCTAAGTAAACTAACGCCGGTGCAATCATTCCACCCACAGCTGCAATTGCCGGAAATATCGCTTTATCACGTCCTGCCAGGGATCCTTCCAATAACTCGCGCTTTACCTCTAAACCAACAACCAGGAAAAACACGGCCATTAAGAAATCATTAATCCATAGAATCAGAGGTTTATCTAATTCAAATGTTGAGATTTTAATAGCTACCGGAATATCTAAAAATTGCTGATAAGCTCCCTGTAATGGCGTATTAGCCATTATTAAAGCGACAATGGCAGCAATAATTAGGAGTAGCCCTCCTGCTGCTTCTAACTTTAAAAATTTACGAATAATTGCTGTCATATGAATAACCTCAAAAAATATTTTTGAATGTTAATATTATGATAATCATTAATTCGTAAAAAATCGTTTATTTATCCATTAATGATCGTAATTTCCGAACATTTAGCAATCGAGATCACGACGAATGATAATAAATCGTTAATTTAACTATAGGCAACTATTCTAAAAACCAACAATAAATTTACTCGGTAAAGCGCTTTAAAAATTCAACTTTTTTAGAGACTAATGAAAAATTATTTTTATGAAAAGTTCAAAAAATCATTTAATTTTTTATTTTCGAAGCCCTTCGCAAAAATAAAAGCCCTCTCCCTCTCTTTCTGTCGTGCCGCTTCATAAAAAAGACGCTTTATGTGATACTCGAGCCACCCTTAGGCAATCACTATCTCTATATTATGTCCCTATACGTTCTGCTTTCTGTGCTATTTGCCGCGTTTTGCCATGCCAGTTGGAATGCTCTGGTGAAATTTGGTAGTGACCGCTTCTTTGGTTTGGTGATGATTGCCGTTTTTTCTGGGGTTTTAACTATTCCAGCCCTCTTTTGGTTTGGGCTACCGTCTCCTGATGCTGTCCCATGGTTAGCTTTGTCAGTACTATTTCACATCGGTTATATCTATTTTCTCAGCCAAGCATACAACCATGGTGATCTCAGCCAGATTTACCCTATTTCTCGCGGCTCAGCCCCTTTAATCACTGCGTTATTAAGTATTGTTTTATTTAATGAATCCTTACCATTTATGAGTTTTGTAGGGATTGTTTTTATTATTTCAGGGGTGGTAGCCATCGCGTTTGCAGGTCGAAAATTCTCTTTGGACATCAAAGGTAAAGCCCTTATCTTTGCACTGTGTACCGCCTTCTTTACCGCCTGTTATACCCTCTCGGATGGATATGGCGCGAGAGCCAGCCAAGATCCTGTTGTTTATACTCTATGGCTGTTTTTATTAAATGGCGCAGTACTCGCCATTCCCGGTGTGATGAAATACAAACGTTCGCTACTGCACGGATTTGGACAATATTGGCGCTCAGGTTTGCTTGGTGGGTTAATGCAGCTAATCAGTTACGGCATTGCAATCTGGGCAATGAGCCAAGCGCCAATCGTACTCGTTGCTGCTATTCGCGAAACTAGCGTCCTTTTCGCTATGTTTCTTTCCATTGTATTTCTTAAAGAGAAATTTAATGGAATGCGAGTCCTCGCCTGTATTGTCATCTTACTTGGGGTGTTACTGGCGAAACTATCCAGTTAAGATAGTGGTGCTTAGAATATGAGTTTTACATCCTATATTTGATATCCATAATATTTGATGCCAATAACTTTTAGCCCTATTTTTCATTGAGTCATGAGGTAAGAATGACATTACTCCGATCTCTCGTTGCTATATCTATGATGGCAGCACCTATCGCGGCACTTGCCACCACTCCAGCGGATTTAATGATTGTTGATGGTACCGTTTTGACGATGGATGCCAATAATCAAGTTATTGAGAATGGAACCGTTGTTATTGATAAAAATAAAATTATCGCAGTCGGTGGCCCTGAGCTTGCCACGCAATATACCGCAAAAAAACAGCTAAATGTTGATGGCGATATTGTCATGCCCGGGTTAATCAACACCCATACTCACGCATCAATGACCGTTTTTCGTTCCCTTGCTGACGATGTCCCCGACCGTTTACACCGTTATATTTTCCCATTAGAGAGCAAGATGGTTTCCCGTGAGATGGTGCGAGTAGGCGCTAACTTAGCCAATGTCGAGATGGTCAAAGGTGGTGTCACGACTTACGTGGATATGTACTATTTCGAAGATGAGGTGGCAAAAACCGTCGATAAAATTGGTATGCGTGCGATCCTTGGGGAATCTGTGATCAAATTCCCTGTTGCTGATGCTAAAAATGCAGATGAAGGTATCGCTTATGCCGTGAATTTTATCAACCAATACAAAGACCACCCTCGCATTACGCCAGCTTTTGCTCCTCACGCACCTTATACCAACACCACTGAGCATCTACAAAAAATCGCTAAGCTATCTCAAGAACTTAATGTTCCAGTGATGATCCACTTAGCAGAAACCGACAGAGAACAAGAAGAAATTTCCAAACGTACTGGCGGCAAAAGCCCGGTTCAATATATGGCAGATATCGGCGCCCTGAATAATAAAGTGATTGCCGCTCATGCCATTATGGTTGATGAAACCGATATCGACCTGCTCAAACAGTATGATGTCGGTGTGGCTCATAATGTCAGTGCGAATACCAAATCAGCTAAAGGTGTTGCTCCAGTGACTGCGATGTTAGCGAAAGGGGTTCGTGTAGGCTTAGGAACCGATGGCCCGATGTCCAGCAATACCTTAACGACCATGAACGAACTAAATTTGGTGGGTAAAATTCATAAGCTCGAAAATAAAGATAGAGCTGCAATGCCACCCATTACCGTGGTTGAATTAGCGACCAAAGGCTCCGCGAAAGCCATTCACATGGAAGATAAGTTAGGCTCTTTAGAGGCGGGGAAATTGGCGGATATCATCGTTGTCGATACAAAATCACCAAATATGGTACCGATGTATAGCCCTTATGCCGCACTGGTTTATGGGGCGAATGCTTCCAATGTACGCCATACCATTGTGGACGGAAATCTATTAATGGAAGACCGCAAAGTGCTCACCGTTGATGAGAATGCGATTGTGAAAGAAGCCCTGCAATTTGCTGATCAAGTTCGTAAAACCGTGGTTGCTAGCGGTGAAACAGTGAAATAAAAAAATGGCTGATTCAGTATTTCACTGGATCAGCCATGATTCTTAACTTAGCGATCAACCATTATTTATTGGTTAAATCATCAAAGAATTTTTTCACGCCATCTAAGAAGCGTTTTGAACGTGGGCTATTTTTCTCGCCACCCGTACCGCCTAACGACTCACCAAACTCTCTGAGTAACTCTTTTTGTTTCTCATTCAGTTTGACTGGGGTTTCGACAACAATGTGACACATTAAGTCACCTTGCATACCACCACGTACTGATTTCACGCCCTTACCTTTCATACGGAATGTTTTGCCCGTTTGGGTTTCCGCAGGAATTTTCAGTTTAACGCGACCATCCAGGGTTGGGACTTCAATTTCGCCGCCCAGCGCTGCTGCTGCGAAGTTGATTGGCACTTCGCAATGTAAGTTATTACCATCACGCTCAAAAATATCGTGAGGTAAAACATGCATTTGAACGAATAAATCCCCTGCTGGTGCACCATTCGCACCGGCTTCACCTTCACCGGATAAACGAACGCGGTCACCTGTATCAACCCCTGCAGGGATCTTAACGGATAAGGTTTTGTATTTCTCAACGCGACCTTGACCATGACATTTGTTGCATGGGTCTTTGATGACTTTTCCGCGACCGTGACAGGTTGGGCAAGGTTGTTGTACCGAGAAGAAACCTTGGCGCATGTGTACTTGGCCCATACCGTGACAGGTTTGGCACGTATCTGCACTAGTACCTGGTTTTGCACCGCTACCGTGGCACACGTCGCAGCTTTCAAGCGTTGGAATACGGATCTCTTTGGTCACTCCACGGACTGCTTCTTCAAGAGTCAGTTCCATGTTGTATTGCAGATCAGAACCACGGCTTGGGCGCTGTTGACGACGACCGCCACCAAAAATGTCACCGAAGATGTCACCAAAAATATCACTGTTGAAATCGCCGCCACCAAAGCCGCCGAATCCACCGCCGCCACCCATACCGCCTTGCTCAAACGCAGCATGACCATATTGGTCGTAAGCGGCACGTTTTTGCTCATCGGACAGGACTTCGTAAGCTTCTTTTATCTCTTTAAATTTCTCTTCAGATTCATCTTTGTTTTCCTGATTACGGTCAGGATGGTATTTCATTGCTAAGCGCTTGTACGCTCGCTTGATATCTTTCTCTGAAGCATTTTTTTCGAGGCCTAAAACCTCATAAAAATCTCTTTTCGCCATTTATTTTTCCCTTAACATGCAGACACGGGCGCAGAGTTCCCTCAACGCCCGTGTCCGGTATCAGTCACTATTTAACATTATTGCGATAGTCACTGCGCCCGCTAAGGGCCTTATTTTTTGTCTTTGTCGTTAACTTCTTCGAATTCAGCGTCAACAACATCGTCATCTTTCTTCGCTTCTGCACCTGCACCCGCAGCGCCCGCTTGAGCTTGTTGCTGTGCAATTTCCAGAAGTTTCGCAGATGCCGTTACCAGCGCTTGGATTTTCGCTTCGATTTCAGATTTATCTTCACCTTTAGAAGCGACTTCTAATTCTGAAGTTGCTTTTTCGATGTTCGCTTTATCTTCAGCTGGTAATTTGTCGCCTGCTTCTTCGATTTGTTTACGAGTACCGTGAATCAGCTGGTCTGCTTGGTTGCGAACCTGTACTAACTCTTCAAATTTACGGTCTGCTTCAGCGTTAGCTTCTGCATCGCGTACCATTTTTTCGATTTCCTCGTCATTCAGACCAGAAGATGCCTTAATGGTGATGTTTTGCTCGCGACCGCTGTTTTTGTCTTTCGCAGAAACATGCAGGATACCATCCGCATCGATGTCAAAAGTCACTTCGATTTGCGGCATACCGCGTGGCGCTGCTTGAATACCATCTAAGTTAAACTGACCCAGTGATTTGTTATCACTCGCACGTTTACGCTCACCTTGCAGTACGTGAATGGTCACGGCTGCTTGGTTATCTTCTGCAGTAGAGAACACTTGGCTGTGTTTAGTTGGGATTGTGGTGTTCTTCGAGATTAACGAAGTCATCACGCCACCCATGGTTTCGATACCTAAAGACAGTGGAGTTACGTCAAGTAACAGAACGTCTTTAACATCACCCGCTAATACACCACCTTGTACTGCTGCACCCATTGCAACGGCTTCGTCTGGGTTAACGTCTTTACGTGGCTCTTTACCAAAGAAATCAGCAACAACTTTCTGAACCATTGGCATACGAGTCTGACCACCAACTAAGATAACGTCGTTGATGTCACCTACGCTTAAACCAGCGTCTTGCAGAGCAACTTTAACTGGCTCCATAGAACGTTTAACTAAATCTTCTACCAGTGACTCCAGTTTTGCACGAGTCACTTTGATGTTCATGTGTTTTGGACCTGTCGCATCTGCAGTGATGTATGGCAGGTTAACGTCAGTTTGTTGAGCAGAAGACAGCTCAATTTTTGCTTTTTCAGCAGACTCTTTCAGACGTTGCATTGCCAGTGGATCGTTACGCAGATCAACACCTTGTTCTTTCTTAAACTCATCAACTAAGTAGTTGATTAAACGAGTATCGAAGTCTTCACCACCTAAGTGAGTGTCACCGTTGGTTGCCAGAACTTCATAAGTTTTTTCGCCATCAACTTCATCGATTTCGATGATTGATAAGTCGAATGTACCACCACCTAAGTCGTAAACCGCGATAGTACGGTTGCCAACTTCTCTATCTAAACCGTAAGCCAGCGCTGCTGCTGTTGGTTCGTTGATGATACGTTTTACTTCTAAACCAGCGATACGACCCGCATCTTTGGTTGCTTGACGCTGAGCATCGTTAAAGTAAGCTGGAACAGTGATAACCGCTTCAGTCACTGGCTCACCCAGATAGTCTTCCGCAGTTTTTTTCATTTTTTTCAGCACTTCAGCAGAAACTTGTGGCGGTGCCATTTTTTGGCCTTTCACATCTAACCACGCATCACCGTTATCAGCCGCTACAATTTTGTATGGCATGATAGATACGTCGCGCTGAACTTCTTCGTCTTGGAAACGACGACCGATCAAACGTTTGATCGCAAATAATGTATTTTCTGGGTTAGTAACAGCCTGACGTTTTGCTGGCTGACCAACTAAAATTTCACCATCTTGTGTATACGCAATGATGGAAGGAGTAGTTCTATCACCCTCGCTGTTCTCAAGAACACGCGCAGTAGTGCCATCCATAATTGCAACGCATGAGTTAGTTGTACCTAAATCGATACCAATAATTTTACCCATTTAAAACGCCTCCAAAGGAATTCTTTTCATTTAATTTCGATATCAATCTATATAAGGCTCAATATTTCATTTTCAAGGGAGTTTTTACTTCAACCTTGATTTTTTTTGCAACCTTACATCTTTTGCAATTCGCAATAATTTAGATTGATAACTGTTGATGTCTTAAAGATGGGGTCACAAATTCATTCATCAAGGGGGAAAACTAAAAAAGTTTTACATTTAATGCAAAAAAACCCGTCTCTTGATCATTGTTTCGACAATTAAAACTGCGTATTATGCGCCTCCCCGTCCTATGGGGCTACAAATATTCATTGTATCTATTTGATTTTTAAATACTTTACCAGAGGTTATATGCAATCTAGTTCGCTTGCCAATCCAGGCCCACTCGGTTTATTGGGCTTTGGTATGACAACAATCCTGCTGAATATTCACAATGCAGGCTTTTTCCCTCTCTCATCTGTGATTTTAAGTATGGGAATTTTCTATGGTGGTATCGCGCAAGTGATTGCTGGGCTTATTGAATATAAGAAAGGCAATACATTCGGCGCGACTGCATTTACCTCTTACGGCTTCTTTTGGCTTGCGTTAGTCGGTCTGCTGTTTTTACCGACCATGGGATTAGCCGAAGCAACTGACCCTGCGTTTTTAGGGATGTTCCTGCTTTTATGGGGGATCTTTACTTTCTTTATGTTCTTAGGCACCTTCAAAGCAAATTTCGTGCTGCAATTTATTTTCGGCAGCTTAACCGTACTGTTTGCAATGTTAGCGGTGGGTAATTTGACCAACGATGCCACGCTACTTCAATATGCGGGCTATGAAGGAATTATCTGCGGAGCGAGCGCGTTCTATCTGGCTGTCGCTGAGATCTTAAATGAGCAATATGGCAGAACGATCCTGCCAATTGGTCAACGCAGCTAAATTTATATACGGCTAAGTTGATAGACTGTTAAGCTAAATAGGCAGAAAGAAAACTGTAACAAGAATTATCAGGCAGACATCATGCTCTGCCTGATATTTTAGAAGGGATTACTCGGCAGTACGAATCGCAGATTTTGGACGGAAAGCTTTAACGATGCTTTCGTCTGTTTCAATATAAGGGCCATCAAGTAATTGAATGCAGTATGGCACACTCGCAAAAATACCTGACACCAATACATTTCCCTCTTTATCTTTCAGCCCTTCTAAGGTTTCCGCGATCGCTTTTGGTTGCCCTGGTAAGTTTAAAATCAGTGACTGATTGCGGATCACGCCAACTTGGCGAGATAAAATCGCCGTTGGCACGAACTTTAGACTAATTTGGCGCATCTGCTCACCAAAGCCAGGCATTTCGCGATCGGCAACCGCAAGCGTTGCATCCGGAGTGACATCGCGGCGAGCAGGCCCCGTACCACCAGTGGTCAGGACTAAATGACATGAAAATTCATCCACCAGCTCACACAACGTTTGCTCTATCATGACTTGCTCATCAGGGATCAAACGAGTTTCTAAACGAAAAGGGGTGGTAATGGTTTTCGTTAGCCACTCCTCCAGTGCTGGGATCCCTTTATCTTCGTAGATACCGCCTGAAGCACGATCAGAAACCGACACCAGACCTATGCGCAACTCATTCATAAAAACCTCAAAAATTAATCATTTAAATTCGTTCATTTGGCAAGAAAATACTAACTTAATTAATACCAAGCCAATAATGATAAACATGGTGCATCATACCATGAGGTCGAATGCCTGACAGCGTCGTGTTTGTGTCGAAATGTGGAATTGAGAGTTTAATCAATGAAAAAACAGCATAAAAAAACCCAGCCAATTGACTGGGTTTTCTAAGAAAAAGGAAATTACAGCAGAGCTGCGATCATTTTTTCCAGTTTTTCTTGGTCTACAGCAAACTTACGGATACCGTCAGACAGTTTATCAACTGCCATTGGATCTTGGTTATGCTGCCAGTAGAACTCAGCTTCAGTCAGTTTAGCGCCTGGCTCTTGAGTTTTACCTTCATCTTTCAGTTTACAAACCAATTCACCTTGTGATTCAGACAGCTCTTTCAGCAGCGCTGGAGAGATAGTCAAACGGTCACAACCTGCCAGCTCAATGATTTCACCTACGTTACGGAAGCTTGCGCCCATCACGACGGTTTTATAACCATGTGCTTTATAGAAGTTGTAGATTTCAGTTACAGAAACCACGCCTGGATCTTCATGTGCAGCAAACTCTTTTTTATCTGTGTTTGCTTTGTACCAGTCAAGGATACGACCTACGAATGGAGAGATCAGGTAAACACCCGCTTCCGCACAAGCACGTGCTTGAGCAAAAGAGAATAATAAAGTTAAGTTACAGTTGATGCCTTCTTTTTCCAGTTTTTCCGCCGCGCGGATACCCTGCCAAGTAGAGGCTAATTTGATCAAAATACGATCGTTGCTGATACCCGCTTCGTTGTACATTTTCATCAGACGGCGAGCTTTAGTAATACACGCTTCTTCATCATAAGAAAGACGCGCATCAACTTCTGTTGAAATACGACCTGGGACTAATTTCAGAATTTCTAAACCGATATTAACAGCCAGTTTGTCACATGCGTCAACAACTTGTTGTTCACGGTTATTGCTTTGCTTACGCGCCCACTCTACCGCTTCATCAATTAATTTACGGTACTCAGGAATTTGTGCAGCATTTAAAATCAGCGATGGGTTAGTCGTCGCATCTTGTGGTTTGTACAGCTTCATCGCTTCGATGTCGCCAGTGTCGGCAACAACAGTTGTCAGACTACGTAAGGAGGTTAGTTTGTCGGTCATTTCTTTAATCTCGTTGTTATACCCGTCATACTTCAAGTTGTAGGGGTGTTGGCTACATTCACTCACCCTTGCCATCTACCTGCAACTTAAACTACTTTGTGTATTATTAAGGAATTGAGGCTAGCGCCGCACCGTCCCATGATAATATCACGCATCTACGTTGCTGCAAGCGAGGAAATATCCTTGAAAGCAACTATTTGATCAGCAATCGTTTTCGCGGTATCACTAGGAACTGAATGCATTTAGCTAGGTTGAATAATCTCATCAGTAAACCAGATAACCATCATAATCGCGACTTATTACAGCGATTCGCCATTTCATCTGATTTTTTGTTAAAGTAGTGGGTAAATTTACTATCACAAGGGTTAAGTTATGCTGATTACTATTTCACCTGCCAAAACATTAGACTACGAAAGCCCGCTCGCCATCGACACGTTTACTCAACCCGAGCTCCTCGCTGAGTCTGAAAAACTGATTAAAACATGCCGAAAACTCACGCCAGCAGATATCGCAAGCTTAATGAAAATTAGCGATAAACTTGCAGGGCTGAATGCAGCACGCTTTGGTGAATGGCAGCCAAACTTTACCCCAGAAAATGCACGCCAAGCCATCCTCGCCTTCAAAGGGGACGTCTATACCGGCATGCAAGCCGAAACGTTTTCGCCCGCTGATTTTGAATTTGCTCAGCAACATTTACGTATGTTGTCCGGCCTGTATGGTGTGCTGCGTCCATTAGACTTAATGCAGCCTTATCGCTTGGAAATGGGAATTCGCCTTAAAAACAGCCGTGGTAAAGACTTATATGAATTCTGGGGAGATATCATCACTCAGCATTTAAATAAAGCACTGGCGGCGCAAGGGGATAATATCCTCGTTAATTTAGCGTCTGATGAATATTTTAAGTCTGTGAATACCAAAAAATTGGACGCTGAAATTATCAAACCCGTTTTCTTAGATGAGAAAAATGGTAAATATAAAGTCATCAGTTTTTATGCAAAAAAAGCTCGTGGATTAATGAGCCGTTTTATTATTCAAAATAAACTGACTAAATCCGAACAGCTATCTGACTTTAATTTAGAAGGCTACCAATTTGATCAAGCGCAGTCGAAAGGTAATGAATTAGTCTTTACTCGCCCTGAACAAGCCTAATCATAGACTCACTTTGTTGGCTTATGGGGAATGCATCACACCCTATAAGCCTCATACTCAACATGCGATATCTTATTTCAAATCCCCGTCACAATCTGGCGATAAAATAATCATTTCTTAAGCTGTATAGCATTCTTTCACCAGTGAGCTCGACAGAGTTATGCCAAAATTCGAGTAAATCTTTGCCATTTATTTTGGAGGTGAGCCATGCCATATTCTGCTGCGTCACATCATTACACAGATATGGAATATCGTCAGTGCGGTCGGAGTGGATTAAAACTCCCTCTTGTCTCTTTAGGACTCTGGCATAATTTTGGTGACAACAAGCCAATTGATAACTGCCGAGCCATGTTAAGGCATGCGTTTGATCATGGGATCACCCATTTTGATCTCGCCAATAATTACGGACCTCCTCCAGGCTCTGCTGAACAGCAATTTGGTCGCATCCTACAACAAGATTTTCGTCCTTATCGCGACGAAATGGTGATCTCCTCCAAAGCAGGTTACACCATGTGGGAAGGACCTTATGGTGATTGGGGCAGTAAAAAATATTTAGTTGCCAGCCTCAATCAAAGTTTAAAAAGAATCGGCGTCGATTATGTGGATATTTTCTATCACCACAGACCCGATCCTCAAACTCCGTTAGAAGAGACCATGGCAGCTCTTGATTTGATCGTTCGACAAGGTAAAGCGCTTTATGTGGGAATTTCGAACTATCCCGCAGAAACAGCGCAAGAAGCTATCCGTATACTTGATCAACTGGGCACCCCTTGCCTTATTCACCAACCTAAATATTCCATGCTAGAACGTACCCCTGAGGAAGGTCTCCTCGATTTGCTCGAAGAAGAAGGTGTCGGTTCGATTGCCTACTCCCCACTGGCCGGAGGGATTTTAACGGATCGCTATCTCAATGGTATTCCCGCTGATTCTCGTGCAGCAGGTAATCCATCATTACCGCCAGAAAGGCTCACATCTGCTATTTTAGCAAAAGTAAAAAAACTCAATGAATTAGCCTTAAATCGTGGGCAAAAATTGAGCCAAATGTCATTAGCTTGGTTGCTACGCCATGACCGTATTACTTCCGTGCTTATTGGCGCAAGCCGTATCAGCCAAATCGATGATGCACTTGGCATGATGGAAAATCGTGATTTTAGCCAAGATGAGTTAAAAGCCATTGAGCTGATCCTCGAAGACGCAATCTAAGCCCTTCCCCTATCGCTATCTCTTAAAATATATTTAAGGGATAGCTTTCTATTTATTACCTTTAATTTAAATACAAACGAACGAATAAAATTACAGCTTATTATTTTATATTTATTCAAACCAAATTTGATCTATTAATTACCCGATAACATTCTTTAATTATTTAAGTGAGTCATTTAAGCTTTATTTGCAGTTTAATTAATTCACTTTATAACGAGGAATTTATATGCGTAAAATCTCTACTCTCTTAATCACCTTATTATTCCCTTTATCCGCTCTTTCTATGACTATACCGACCGACTCTCAGCAAACCGCCACCGAATATCTATGGAGTAACGGCGGTAATGGGGGTAATGGTGGACATGGCGGCAATGGTGGTAACGGGGGAAGTGGTGGTAGCGGCGGGCATGGAGGCAATGGTGGAAACGGCGGTAATGGAAATTAAATAAACCCGATTATTTAATTATTTCCCCCCTTCATTCATGAAGGGGGATGGAGGAAACAATGGTTAATCAATCTCTATTTCAATTTTTCTCTATTTTAATTTTCACAACAACACCAATATTAAGTCACTCCAATAATCTTCATATTAATAAACCTCATTCATTCAATTTAAATAAATCCATTATTATCGATAATATTTCACAGTCATCTTTTTGTATTCCTTTTTATTGCCGAAATTATTATTTTCATCATTCCGAGAATGGCGTTAATGGCACCCATGGACAACATGGTAGTGGCGGAAACGGTGGTAATGGCGGAGTTGGAGGCAATGGCGGCAGAGGAGGTAATGGTCAACATGGTGGAAATGGCGGCAACGGCGGCAACGGCGGCAACGGCGGCAGTCATGGTCATGGCAACCACGGAGGTCACGCAACTCCCGGCAGTAATGGAAATGGAGGAAATGGCGGAAATGGTGGTGTACATGGTGGTGACGGTGGACACGGAGGCAACGGAGATGGCCTAGGTAACGGGGGCAACGGCGGAAATGGATCCGTCAATGGTAGTGGTGGCAATGGCGGACACGGAGGAAGTCATGGTGGCCACGGTGGTAATGGAGGAGATGGTGACGGTAGTGGAAATGGTGGAAATGGTGGGAATGCAGGTATTGGGGGACAAGCAGGTAAAGGTGGCAAAGGTGGACCCGATGGCGGACAAGATGGCGCGGATGGTGTTAGTTATTAATTCCCTCATCAAAAAACGGAAGCCAATTCAGCTTCCGTTGTTAACATTTCCTTCAACAGTGAACTTCAATTACTGCTTCGGTGCTAACTTCATTAAAAATTCGCGTAATTGAACGAAATCAGATGGTAAGAAGTGAGAAAGCAGTGGTAAATCAGCACGTTCTGCCAGCTCTTTTGGCAGTGAAATTTGTTTATTTAAGATAGCTTCCACGCTCTCTTTAAATTTCGCTGGATGAGCCGTTCCTAAGAACAGGCCATATTCGCCATCTTGCAGTTGGTCACGCAGGACACGATAAGCAACCGCCGCATGAGGCTCGGATAAATAACCTTTTTTATCCAATTCACGTACAGTCTCTTGAGTCACTTCATCACTCACTGCACCGTAACCCAGCTCTTTTAATGACCAACCTTTACGGCGGAATAATTCTTCAATACGCGGCCAGTTATTTGGCTGGCTGACATCCATTGCGTTAGATAGCGTCGCAACGGTTTGATGCGGCGCCCATTTTCCATCGACTAAATAACGCGGAACAGTGTCATTAACGTTAGTGGCAGCGATAAAGCGTTTCACTGGTAACCCCATAGATTTCGCCAGTAAGCCCGCTGTTAAATCCCCAAAGTTACCACTTGGCACAGAGATCACCAGTTGATCGCGTTTTTCTGCTGGGATCTGAGCAACCGCTTCAAAATAATAGCAAATCTGCGCTAACAGACGGCTAATATTGATGGAGTTCGCAGAGTTCAAATACAGGGCTTTTTTCAGTTCTTCATCATCAAAAGCGTGTTTAACCATCGCCTGACATGCATCGAAATCATCTTTGATAGCCACAGTATGGATATTTTTACCCAGCGTACAGAATAGCTTTTCTTGCAGTGGGCTGATTTTGCCTTCTGGGTATAAGATAACGACTTGAACATTATCCAAACCATAGAATGCATGGGCTACGGCTGCACCGGTATCACCAGACGTTGCGGTTAAGATAGTGACTGGCGCGCCGCCTGCCACTTGACCTAGCGCTTGTGCCATAAAACGGCCGCCAAAGTCTTTAAATGCCAGTGTTGGGCCGTGATATAGCTCTAACGTAGCCACATCATCTTCAACTTTGGAAATAGGTGCTGGGAATGCAAAAGCGGTTTTAACACGTTCAGCTAGCTGCTCAGCAGGGATTTCATCTCCAATAAACGCGCTTAAAATACGGCTGCTACGAGTGACAAAATCCAACTTCAGTAATTCATCAATTTCACTGACGCTAAACTCAGGTAAGTCTTGAGGGAAAAATAACCCTTGTTGCTTACCTAACCCTTGTTTCACGGCTTGCGCGAAGCTGACTTGTTCGTTGTTATCTTTTAAATTATACAGTTTCATCGTTTACCCTATTGTCCTTGCACCCGCCATATCTAAACGACAGATATGCACAAAGCCTTCATCATTTTGAATGTAATGTTGTTGTAGGTACTGCACCATCTCTTCTGCAATTCTTTTATCATCGCAAATGGTAAAAATTGTTGGCCCTGACCCCGAAATGCCACATGCCAGAGCACCAATTTGCTTCGCATGTTCACGCGCCTTCGCAAAACCTGGCAGCAACTGAGTACGGTATGGCTCTGCCACGACATCTTTGATCATCGTGACCGCTAGCTCTGGCTGGTTAGTATGGCATGCATGGATAAAGCCCGATAAATAGCGTCCGTGATTCACAATGTCATGACGAGAATAGCTATCAGGTAAAATGGCTCGCGCTTCCGCAGTGGAAACTTTAATCCCCGGATAAGCCATCACCCAATACCAGTTTTCAAAAGCTGGCACAGGTTGAGAAATAATGCCATTTTGCTCGATGATCAACTGTAAACCACCCAAATAGCAAGGCGCGACGTTATCATAGTGAATGCTGCCTGAAATACGTCCTTCCAGCTCGCCCATCATGCCAAGCAGTGCGGTTTGGTCAAATGGCTTATCCGCAAACTCATTCAGCGCCATCAGCGCAGCGACAACGGAGCAAGCACTTGAACCTAAACCCGAACCAATTGGCATATTCTTTTCAAGGGTCATCGCCACGTTCAGTTTTTTACCCAGACGCTCGCAAAACAGTTCCCAGCATTGGTAAACAATGTTGTGTTCCATTTTTTTCGGTAGCTTAGAAACAAATCGACCTTGGTTTTCTAATGAAAATGTCTCTGCCGCTTCAATACTGACACAGTCACCAAGCAGTGAACCATCAACCGGAGAGACTGCTGCGCCTAGCACATCAAATCCAACGCTCACATTACCAATTGAAGCGGGTGCATAAACTTTGATCACTTCTTAAACTCCCAATTTCCATGATAGGGTACGCAGCATATCCGCAAATACACCCGCCGCAGTTACATCATTACCAGCACCGTAACCTCTGAGAACTAAAGGAATTGGTTGATAGTAGCGCGTGTAGAATGCCAGTGCGTTTTCGCCATTTTTTACTTTAAACAGTGGGTCATTTCCGTCAACAGCAACCATTTTCACCTGACAGCGACCTTCTTCAATAAGACCCACATAGCGTAACACTTTTTCTTCTGCTTCTGCCGCTTTTATCCGCGCAGCAAACTGGGCATCAAGTTGTGGTAAACGCGCCATAAACTCGGCAACACTGCCTGAACTGTCGAAATCAGCAGGAAGTACAGATTCAATATTGATGTCGCTAAGTTCTAATTCATAACCCGCCTCACGAGCTAAAATCAGTAACTTACGCGCCACATCCATACCGGATAAGTCGTCGCGTGGGTCTGGCTCTGTGAAGCCTTTTTCCTTCGCTAACGTTGTCGCTTCTGATAAGGACATCCCTTCATCCAATTTACCGAAAATAAATGACAAGGAGCCTGACAAAATTCCACTGAAATGAACTAATTCGTCCCCAGCGTTCAGTAAGTTTTGTAGGTTTTCGATAACCGGTAAACCCGCCCCTACGTTGGTATCATAAAGGAATTTACGTTTCGAACTTTCAGCCGCGGCACGAAGTTGATGATAATAATCCATCGACAATGTGTTGGCTTTTTTGTTCGGCGTAACAACGTTAAAACCGTCTTTTAAGAAGCTAGCATATTGCTCAGCAATCTCTTGGTTAGACGTACAGTCGATGATCACTGGGTTTAAAAAGTGATATTCACGCTCTAAACGGATCAGGCGACTGAGGCTAAACGCTTCTTTGGCGTCGGCTAATTCTGCTTTCCAATTATCTAAATCAATGCCTTGCATATTGATCAGCATCGCTCTTGAGTTAGCGATCCCACAGACTCGTAGATCAATATGTTTTTGTTTCAGCCATTGCTGTTGGCGATGGATCTGTTCGATCAACGCATTACCTACGCCGCCTACACCGACTATAAAGGCTTCAATCACTTGCTCTGCATTAAACAGCATTTGGTGACATAAACGCACCGCTGAAGTGGCTGACTCATTGGCGATCACCGCAGAAATTGAACGCTCAGACGAGCCCTGTGCGATAGCAACGATGTTGATATTGCCGCGAGTTAATGCTGAGAAGAAACGTGCGGAGATGCCTTTTAATGTACGCATACCATCCCCAACAACGGAGATGATAGCCAGTTGCTCCATCACATCTAACGGGTCTAATACCCCATCTTTAAGCTCTAAATAAAACTCTTCTTCTAATGCCCCGCGAGCACGCTGTAGCTCATTTTGCGGCACACAGAAGCTGATACTGTACTCCGACGATGATTGCGTGATCAGCACCACAGAGATCCCTTTACGGGACATGACCGAGAAAATACGCGCGGCCATACCAACCATGCCTTTCATACCCGGACCTGAGACGTTGATCATCGCCATATTATTCAGGTTAGTGATCCCTTTCACTGGCGTGCTAGCATCCGTTTGACCATCACCAATCAGCGTACCCGGCGCACTTGGGTTAGTGGTGTTTTTGATCAGGCAAGGAATTTGGAACTGTGCAATTGGGGCGATAGTTCGAGGGTGTAGAACTTTCGCCCCAAAATAGGAAAGCTCCATCGCTTCTTGGTATGACATCCCTTTGAGTAAACGGGCATCAGGCACTAAACGCGGGTCACAAGTATAAACCCCATCAACATCTGTCCAAATTTCACAACAATCTGCACGTAAACATGCCGCTAATACCGCAGCCGAGTAGTCGGAACCATTACGGCCTAGCACCACCAGCTCACCCTTCTCATTTCCAGCTGTAAAGCCCGCCATCAATACGAAATGGTCTTTAGGAATGTTCAGCTCCGCAATGCGTTTAGTAGACTCATTGATATCGACGGTGGATTCAAGATAGTGACCTTTGGCCAGCAAGCTTTTCACCGGATCAATCACCGTGACTTTATGACCGCGAGCTTTTAATACAGATTCCATGATGGCGATAGAGAGCTTCTCACCACGGCAGATAATAGAGGCGTTGATGCTATCAGGACATTGTCCTAGAAGAGTAATACCATGCAGTACTTGTTTGATTTGCGCGAATTCGTGTTCAGTCAGCTTTTTCAGTTTGTCATATTCAAAGCCGGGCTGCTTTTCTTTTAAACCCTTTAAGAGATTAGCAAAAATCATTTCTGCATCACTCACATGCGTGATGACATCCTGACCTGCTGCCGTTTTTTCAATCATCGCCACCAAATGGTTAGTGATTTTCGCCGGTGCAGATAGCACCAACGCAACTTGTCCATCTGCCAACTTGCTTTCTGCGATATCAGCAACATTAAGTACCCGTTCGTCATTTGCGACTGAAGTACCGCCAAATTTAAGCACACGCATGGTATTTCTCTCCTGAATTAGCGCCAAAAAAAAGCCCACATCTTTTTAGGATGCGGGCTTTTTCATTTTTATTTTTTGGATGCGTCAGCCCGCCCCGTTTCCTGTGGTCACGGTGGTGGTGGTAATAATCGTAGTCAGGCTGATGTTACGCATAAAATTTGTTTATCTCGTAGGGAACATTTAGGTTTCTCCCTATACGGTTAAAGTAATCACACAATAATGTCAAATTTATTTGCATTTACGCCCCCCAAATGAGCGGCAATTCAGCTCAGAGATCCACTACATTCGTCAAAAATATCTTCATAAAAAGAGAGCCAGCCTTGAAATTCTAGTTGTAAAATTCATTCATTCTAAAATTAATAGATTTTAATTTTATTTAAAAAACAACTACACCATCTGCATAAAAAACAATCAAATCTCAAATTTGATGGTGATATTTTAACCGTATTTTTCAGCTGTAAATTTGAAATAAATTGCCATTGATGTCCTATCTATCTCTCTTTCATTAATCTTGATCAATATTCGCGCCAACCTTAAAAAATCCTACTTAGTTTCAGATCAAAATTGCACATAAGAAACTGAATAGCCATCTCGTTAATTATAAGCATGCAAATATTAATTCAGATATTTCTGAGGAGTCTTGTTATTTTTTTGTAAAACAAAATAGATTCACGCAAAGCGAGTAAGTGTAATCACCTAGTTTTTCTTATAAAAAACCAAAAATACTTTTTTTACGCGATTTTGATGTGCTAAACGAAATTTTACTCTCTGACAATTTTAAGGTGTTCTGGAGACGCAAAAACCACTTACGTGACTTAGCTTAAGTTAAATCCAAATATCTTCATCCCTATTCACATCTACCTTTCTTTACGGTATCACGATGAAAAACGTGCATTATCTCTCCTTTTTTCTCTTATTTTTATCGTCTATTCGATATCTCTATAACAAATAATTTTGGTATAATTATCTACCTAACAATCATTGTTAACGTGCTACAATTGATTTTGATATGTATCAACAAAAGTTAGTTTTTTAGGTGGTAAATGCAGTATTAGCTGTTATATTGCTGTTAACAGCCCAATATTGGGAAAGTGCTTAAGTTTTGGTGAGTTTTATGACCTTCAGCCTAATGGATAGGCAACGTTAAGTCACTGAAAAATGTAAAGACAAATTTATACTCATAGACGTGTTTTTCCAGATAACCATACCAACAACCACCTAACTGGAAACGGCCTATGGGTTCAGTATTTTTATTTTAATACTTTAGGTAGCAAATATGCAGACCCCACACATTTTGATCGTTGAAGACGAGATTGTCACACGTAATACGCTGAAAAGTATCTTTGAAGCGGAAGGTTATGTTGTTCACGAAGCCACCGATGGTGAAGAGATGAACAATGTTCTTTCGGAACATGACATCAACTTAGTGATCATGGATATTAACTTACCAGGCAAAAACGGCTTACTGCTGGCTCGTGAACTACGTGAGCAAGAAAGTATCGCATTAATGTTCTTAACTGGTCGTGATAACGAAGTTGATAAGATTCTTGGTCTTGAAATCGGTGCTGATGACTATATCACCAAACCATTCAACCCACGCGAATTGACTATCCGTGCACGAAACTTACTGTCCCGTACTATGAATTTAGCGGGTGGTACAGAAGAACGCCGTCTGGTTGAGAGCTATAAGTTCAATGGCTGGGAATTAGACATTAATAGCCGTTCATTAGTGAGCCCTGCTGGTGAGCACTACAAATTACCACGTAGTGAATTCCGTGCAATGCTTCACTTCTGTGAAAACCCAGGCAAAATCCAAACTCGTGCAGACTTACTGAAGAAAATGACTGGCCGTGAGTTAAAACCTCATGACAGAACAGTCGATGTGACTATCCGTCGCATTCGTAAACACTTCGAGTCGACACCAGATACCCCAGAAATCATTGCTACCATCCACGGTGAAGGCTACCGTTTCTGCGGTGATTTAGACGAGTGATTTTGTTCTGATTAATCTGATTAATCTGATTAATGAAAAACCGGCGCAAGCCGGTTTTTTTATTTAGATATAAAATATCAAAGACATCATTTCAGCGTTAAAAAATTAGAATTACTAGCCGATATATATCTATCTATAACTAAATGATTAATAGGTAGAATTCAATGAACGATTTTAGCCAATATAAAAACACACTAAGTAAACTAAAATTCTATGTGTATGCCCTATGTGAAGTTAGAGGTAATACCCGAATTCCCTTTTATATCGGGAAAGGCACTGGTTCTCGTTGCTTAAAACATATTACCGATGCATTCGCTGATCTTGATGGCTTAGAAGAAAACGACAATAAAAAATTTGAATTAATTCGTGAATTAAGTAAAGAAAACCTACTTGGTATTGATATTCTCTGTCACGGTTTAGATTCAGAAACTGCTTTTATGGTAGAAACAACCTGTATAGATTTAAAAGGGTTAGAAGGCTTAACTAATAAAATCAAAGGTAAAACAACGAGTAAAGATGAAGAGGTTTTAAAATTGGGGCGCCTGACTATTGAAGAAGCCGCTTCAATTTATTCTCAACAAGATACTGAAGTTTCAACTGAACATGCTGGCTTAGCTTTTATCTTAAATAAATTATATCGATTCAATATGAGCGAACTTGAGCTATTCGAAGCGACTCGTGGTGTATGGCATAATCCGCCTCGTAAAGATCAATCGCTAAAATATGCATATGCTATTTACAACGATATCGTCAAAGAAGTCTATGAAATTCATTCTTGGGTAGAAGCTGGCACTCAGCAATATTTTACTCGAAATATCAATAAAGGAAGTGGGCGTTGGGAATTTATTGGTAGAAAAGCGAGCGATGACATCCGTAAACTTTATGTTGGCAAGCGAATAGATAGAGATAGAAGCTATGGTACTCCATTTGTAAAAGTTGGTGCTTAAATATCTTTGAAACTGCTGATATACAAATTTAGCAGGCTATTTTCTTTAAATACCTTCAAAAATCGCCACTCATATTAAATATAATCAGTGGCGATTTTTATATCAAAACACACTCACCACGGCATAATCGGCACGGCGCTTAGCGCATTTTTAGGCGAGCCGTCGATCATCTTATCGGAATAGGTCAAATAGACAAGTGCGTTACGTTTAGGGTCGTAAAAACGAACCACTTGGAGCTTTTTAAACACCAGTGACGTTCTCTTTTGGAAAACTACCTGCCCTTTTTTCGGATTACGTTTCACTCGGTCATTTAGCTCAATAGGACCCACTTGTTGGCAGGAAATGGCAGCATCCGAAGTATCTTCCGCTAATCCAAGCCCGCCTTTAATACCGCCCGTTTTTGAACGGCTTAGGTAGCAAGTCACATTGTCCACATCTGGGTCATCAAAGGCTTCAACGACTATTTTATGGTCAGGGCCCAGCACCTTGAATACAGTATCAACTGAGCCGATTTCTTCTGCGGCTGCCATAAAAGATAGTGCAGACAACATTGTTCCCAAAATGAGGTTTTTCAGTGTATTACCTTTCGCAATGCCTTTTTTAAATTTGGAAGAACGCATACAGTATTCCCTTTTCAGCTTAACATCTGAATTTTAAATAACCTAAACGGCAATAATTCTGTTTATTAACTAATTCTTAAATACAACTCATTTACTATAAACGAAAAAGGTAACTTGTTATAGAATAGCCACTCATTGATTACTCATATCGGTTCTATGAGTCGTATTGCCTGGGGATATCCATGGATCAAACAAATATTATTCGCGACCTTCTTCGTTGGATAGATGATAACCTTGATAAACCATTATCATTAGATAATGTTGCCGCAAGAGCGGGTTATTCAAAGTGGCATTTACAGAGAATGTTCAAGGATGTGACCGACCAAGCAATTGGTGCTTATATTCGCGCTAGACGCCTATCTCGTGCCGCGGTTGCACTGCGCTTAACGAGCCGTCCCATTCTTGATATTGCATTACAGTATCGATTTGATTCACAACAAACTTTCACTCGCGCTTTTAAAAAACAGTTCAATCTGACGCCGGCGTTTTATCGCCGTACGGAAGAGTGGTGCGCGACCGGTATCTGCCCGCCGATTGTATTAGATGAACATTCTCCATTAGATTATGAATTTGTCACGATGGTCGAGCAGCCGTTAGTCGGTTTGGAGCAAAGTTGTTCCTATGTGCTTGAAGAGTGGTCAACCGCTTGTTCTCAAATGCGTCAATCTTTCTGGCGCTATTATTTAGAGCACACCACCAAAGTGGCCTCTGAAGTCTTTGGCTTACATCATGCGATTCATAGTGCCGAGAAAGATGATGAGCAAACGGTGTTTTACACCACCGCGGTGAAACCGGAAGATGCGAGCTTTAGTAACACCGAATATAGCCATGTTACGATCCCCGCAGGCGAATATGTGAAATTTAATTATCGTGGCGAAACGACGAGAGAAAGAATGCAAGAGTTCCTTTACCATGTTTATGGGGTCTACTTGCCAAAACTAAATCTCACTCGCCGTCCAGGCTATGATGTAGAACACTACAAAATCAAGAATGTGACGCACAATGAGATAACGGATACAGATCCAAGAACTCATATTGAAGCATTCAGCTATTATGTTCCAATCAAAAAGCCTGAAGCTAACTAAACAATCATAACCAATACCCAAAACAAAGGCGCTTCATACACTGAAACGCCTTTTTCTTTTTCGCTGCTTTACTTCTTAACCTTGCTGTTCATCAAGGGCAGGCTGAGAAAGGTGAGTGACTTCCCCCGCCGTTTCTACAATCCAACCATTGGCTAACCATGGGCTATTTTGATAATCAACACGAGATAGCGAACAGTTACGCAGGCGTAAACGACGTGGTGAGTTTGCTGGTACGCCTAAGATACGACTGAGTAATGTGCTGAGCGCCAAGCCATGGCTGACCAATAAAGGACGGCTTCCTTCTGGTAGTTCAAGGCAATGATTTAACGCCGCAAACATGCGCGTGAACAGTTCGTCCATCGATTCCCCTTCAGGAATTCGGCCGCCTTCAGCGCCATTTATCAGGCTTTGGCGCCACTGTTCTTCCTGTTCAGACAGTGAGCCAATTTCTCGTTGCTCCAAGACACCCATATTTAATTCACGCAGACGCGGTTCTGTGATAATTTCACACCCGCACACTTGTGCAATAATTTGTGCAGTTTCAAGTGTGCGTCCCATATCACTAGTGATAATATGGGTAATACCTTCGGATTTAACCCGTTGAGCGACCTGCATTGCCTGTTGACGACCTAAAGCAGTCAAAGGGCTATCAGATTGTCCCTGTATGCGACGAGCAACGTTCCATTCAGTTTCGCCATGGCGAACAAGATAAACCTGTAACATAGATGTGTTCCGTTATTACTGTACAAAGTATGTGTTCAAAGGAAAATAATTAATGTACCAAGTTATAGCTGCAACGACGAATCCCGCCAAAATTAAAGCGATTCAACTTGCCTTCGATGCCGTTTTTGGGCCAGGCAGTTATCAAATTGAAGATATTAATGTCGATAGCAGCGTTCCACAGCAACCTATCGGTAATAATGAAACCCGTACAGGAGCAAGACAACGTGTGATGGCATCACGCCAAGTACGCCCAGAAGCTGACTTTTGGGTAGGTATTGAGGCGGGTGTTGAAGATGACATGACATTTGCATGGATTGTGATTGAGCACCATCAAATCCGTGGAGAATCACGCTCTGCCAGTATTATGATCCCAGAAAAAGTACTTGCGGGGATCCGTGAAGGCCGTGAGCTGGGTGATGAAATGGCTGACCTTACTGGTATTGATAATATCAAACAACAAGGCGGCGCGATTGGCTTTTTCACCAACGGCGTGTTGACGCGCACCAGCGTTTATCAGCAAGCGCTAATACTGGCTTTAGTTCCTATTAAACACGAAATTTATAAAGAGCTAAATCACATAGAAGACTAATTATACTCAAAACGATTTAAAATGCATGTGGGGCTCTTAGCAATAAGAGCCCCACATTTATTTTTCGAGAATAATCATTGGCTGCATTAAAAGACAATCAAAAATTACAGTAGCTTAGATTCTAGCCACTCTTTTACCGGAATAGGGGCTGACTTCAAACTGTTTGAGCCGCGAGTAATAGTGGCAATACCTACGCCGAGCTCATTTTTTAATTCACGCTGGCTCATTTCACCGCGCATTAATTCTTGAACAATCCTAACGCGAGTTCCTAAAGCCGTCCGTTCATCCGGTGTGAGTAATAGCTGAAGAATCGAATCCTGTATATTTTGCTCAAAGGCCATTTGCAGTAGTTCCACAAAGCGTTGCCAATCCGCATTTTCATCGGCGGTTAACGCCGGGTCTGGTTTATATTCTACAGTCATCATCTACCCTTCCATACTATTAAACTAGTACAAATAATAGCACAGAACACTATCTCGTATAGTTAAAAATACAGAACTCATCTTGTTGAAGGTAAACCAAACCGACCAACAAGATGAAATTCCATACAAATTAATACTTCATATTCCATTCGTTCGCGGATAACACATTGCCTTTTTCACCTAAGAAATGTTTATAAAACAAATCATAAGAGAGAACATTCTTCACATAACCACGGGTTTCTGCAAACGGAATACTTTCCACAAAAGCCACCGCATCGATACGCCCTGCACTGTTACCTAACCAGCGAGTCACTCGCGATGGACCGGCATTATACGCCGCACTGGCTAAAATACGGTTATTGCCAAATTGCTGATAAACATCGTCAAGATACGCGGTACCTAACTCAATGTTCATCACAGGGTTAGTCAGTTGCCCTGCATTCACATAACCAGTGATACCTTGTTTTTGTGCGGTATGTTTTGCTGTCGCTGGCATTAACTGCATTAAGCCTGTCGCACCAACTGGTGATTGTGCTTGCGGGTTCCATGCGCTTTCTTGGCGAGCAATGGCCATCGCATAGCTTTTTTGGATCATTTTACTGCGAGTGTAATTATCAAACTGTTTTTCCCACGCCAGCGGGAAACGCTCTTCCAGATGATCCCACAACTTTGCCGTGATCGTCGCTTGAACGCTCAAATCTGCCCACTTATTATCGAAGGCATAACGGGCGAGTTGCTCTTGTTGATTAGGGGACATAGAAGAGACCAAATTGATCCACTCTGAGCGTGCTAGATTGTCCATCTCCCAATACATTAGCTCACGAATGCGCTGAATTTGCGGCATGCTGTGAATACTGGAGTCAGGTTTCACGGCTTTATTCACCATGACTGGGTAATCCATTTTTAGCTGCTGTGCGGCTACCATCGGGTAGAATCCACGCTTCGACGTTAACGCTCGCAGTATGCTTTCACCTTCAGCGCTTTTACCTTGGTCAATCAAGGTGATAGCTTGCCAATATTGCCACTCTTCCTTATTTTTTACGTCGTTTGGCAGTTGTCGCAACCATGAGGCTAATCCCGTTTTATCCCCTTCCCCCAGCGCTAAACGTACGCGGCGCTCTTTTAAAGCGGCAGAGTTAGTTTCACGGATCACTTCATCACGCCACATTGCCTGCTCAGGAGTGACATCAACCCCCATATATTGCCACGCAATGCTATCTTTCATTTGCTGGTTTTCTGCCATATTCATTTTCTGGGCAGAGCTGATCCCCGCTAACGCCGTGCGAGCGGCATCAGGGGATTGACGCGCATAGCGGCTAAACCCAGCTAATGTGGCTTGACGCGTAAAATCCGTCGGCGTCAATGTTTTCGCAAACGAGACAACCGAAGCGGGGTCATTTTGTAGTTTAACCAACGCATCAGAAATAGTTTTGTAGCTGCTTGGTAAGCGTTTCGCGAGGTAAGTTGCCGTTGACGTATTACCGTCTTTGATAGCTAGGTGAATACGCGCCAAAATCATATCCGTTGAAAGATATCCGGCTTTTTCCCATTCAGTAAACAATTTGTCGCATGCTGCTGGCATGGAATTACCATTGAGCCACATTTTTTCAGCGCCTTGCCACGCGACCTGTTTATTTCCCGTTGCCCAATTCGCAAAATAGAAATTACATTGTGCTTCCGCAGGTTGTGGCGGCTCAGGGCTAAATGCCAATAACGATGTCCACTCTTGGCGACGCGCCAGCTCATTCACAAACCGGCTTTTGAGAGTTTTCGCCACAGGCAACGTTGGGTATGCATCGATAAACTCTTGCGCTTGTCTTGGCGAGATAATATCTAAATCTTGTGATAGCTCGCGGTATTCTAAATATGGATACAGCGGATAATCACGTAAGGTTGGCAATAAACGCTCGACTTCATCCATCTTATTGGCATCCCAAGCAAGCTTAATTGCTTGATAACGTTCACGTTGTGCCTGTAAAGAATCCGCCCAAACTGTTGTGGATACCAACAGCATAGTGACCGGAACTGCCGCTAACCAACCTTTCATATTTATTCGCTCCATCGCTTAAATCTTGTTAGAGATTGCGCTCAAACATACTCAAAGCATTCATTAGTTACATCAATAATGTTAATGCTACCTAAAGTTTTCAGCCAGCGACAGAGGAGATTTCTTGAAATGGTTGGGTTTACAATCTTTTACTTATTCGATTCGTTAACCCTGACAACACGGATAACCTAGACCAGCCTAGGGGCGATCGGGTATAGTTCATGACAAACCGTTTATGGCTGTTTTTCCTTGTTAATGGGTCACACTAATTGATAAGGATAAAAAACAGAGAAAACTTAAAATTCCCTTTACAAAACAAAAGGTAAAATAAATTGGCTCAATACGTTTACAGTATGTATCGAGTGGGAAAAGTAGTTCCCCCGAAACGTCATATTTTAAAGAACATCTCTCTGAGCTTCTTCCCTGGGGCGAAAATTGGTGTTTTAGGTCTCAACGGTGCAGGTAAATCAACATTACTGCGCATCATGGCTGGCATTGATACTGAGATTGAAGGGGAAGCACGCCCTCAACCGGGTATTAAAATCGGTTATCTGCCACAAGAACCAAAACTGAATTTGGAACATACCGTTCGTGAAGCCGTTGAAGAAGCGGTTAGCGAAGTTAAGAACGCCTTAACTCGCTTAGACGAAGTGTATGCGCAATATGCCGATCCTGACGCTGACTTTGACAAGCTGGCGAAAATCCAAGGCGAGCTAGAAGCGATTATTGCCGCACAAGACGGTCATAATTTAGACAACCAACTGGAACGTGCTGCAGATGCACTGCGCCTGCCAGCTTGGGATGCGATTATCGGAAACCTCTCTGGAGGTGAACGCCGCCGTGTGGCTATCTGCCGCCTGCTGCTGGAAAAACCAGACATGCTGCTGCTCGACGAACCAACCAACCACTTGGATGCTGAATCCGTTGCTTGGTTAGAGCGCTTCCTGCACGACTACGAAGGCACCGTTGTGGCGATCACCCATGACCGTTACTTCCTCGATAACGTCGCTGGCTGGATCCTTGAACTTGACCGTGGTGAAGGTATTCCATGGGAGGGTAACTACTCTTCTTGGTTGGAACAAAAAGATGAGCGTCTGGCGCAAGAAGCGTCAACAGAAGCGGCTCGTCGTAAATCCATCGAGAAAGAATTGGAGTGGATCCGTCAAAATCCAAAAGGTCGCCAATCCAAAGGTAAAGCGCGTCTGGCTCGCTTTGAAGAGCTTAACAGCGTGGAATATCAAAAACGTAACGAAACCAGCGAATTGTTTATCCCACCTGGACCGCGTTTAGGTGACAAAGTTATCGAAGTAGAAAACCTGAGCAAGTCTTATGGTGATCGCGTTCTGATCGACAACCTGAATTTCTCGATCCCGAAAGGGGCGATTGTCGGGATCATCGGTCCAAACGGTGCGGGTAAATCTACCCTGTTCCGTATGATTTCCGGTCAAGAGCAGCCAGATTCTGGTTCAATCACCTTGGGTGATACCGTGAAAATTGCCTCTGTGGATCAGTTCCGTGATGCAATGGATGATAGCAAAACAGTGTGGGAAGAGATTTCCAACGGTCAAGACATCATGCGTATCGGTAACTTTGAAATCCCAAGCCGTGCTTACGTCGGGCGCTTTAACTTTAAAGGCGTTGACCAAGGTAAACGCGTTGGCGAGCTGTCTGGTGGTGAGCGTGGTCGTCTACATCTGGCAAAACTGCTGCAAGTTGGCGGCAACGTATTGCTGCTCGATGAACCAACCAACGACCTCGACGTTGAAACTTTACGCGCACTGGAAAACGCCCTGTTAGAATTCCCGGGCTGTGCAATGGTTATTTCCCATGACCGTTGGTTCCTTGACCGTATCGCAACCCACATCATCGACTACCAAGATGAAGGCAATATCACCTTCTTCGAAGGTAACTTCTCTGAGTACGAAGATTACAAGAAACGTACTTTAGGTGCAGATGCTCTGCAACCGCACCGCATTAAGTACAAAAAGATGACCAAATAATTCGTTTATTACGATCGAAAACGGCCCACTTAGGGGCCGTTTTTTTATGCAGAAAGTGAGTCATCCAGCATCAATAATTGCTGAACCAAAGAAACGCACTCTAAGAAACGCGAATCGTAGTCCGACGACTCCACATGCACAAATTCAATATTATTTTTCTTCAGCATTTCAATCAGTAATGTTTGAAACTCCATTCTGTCTTTATCACTGCCTAAGCTGCGCAGACCATCCGCTACCCATGGAGTATTATTTTCTAACAAGATAACGAGATCAAAACGGTACTCATCAATCAGCGCCTGAACAAACGGGTGTTCTCGCCCTTCATAACGCAAACAGAATGCTTGCGTGGTAACAAAATCCGTATCAATAAATGCCACTTTATTCGCATATTTAATCGCAAAATCAATATATTGAGCATGCCCTAACGCGATCTTATCGTAGTCAGAATATTGCAGCGCCATCTCATCACCGCCAAGGTGGCTAAACACATAATCGCGCCCATATTCCCACGCACTGGTGGTATTGAAGATATTGGCCAACTTATTGACGAGGGTGGATTTACCGCTTGATTCGCCGCCTAACACCGCCACTTTACGCACAAAGAATGGTTTCACTTCAGTTGGAATATATTCCCAATAGCGGAATGGCGCTTGGCGAATTTGGTTGCCGCTAATATTCATAAATGTGCGTTCAGGATCGATAAGAATGGTTTCGATCCCAAGGTATTTTTTATAGCGATGCACATCGTGAGGCTCGCCGGAATAGATAAAGCTAGGGTTGATATTATGCTTTTTCATAAAGCCTTTCATCCCATCGCTCCACACTTCCCAACCGTGAGGGTATGGCTCTATCCCTTGCTCATCAAAGGAGTGAATATGGATATTTTTCTGATACTTAAAGGTTTGTAATAACCAGCGCAGGCGGTCACTGACGGTTGGCTGTTGTGACATGGAGCTGTTCACAAACAGCTCTTTATCACGAGGCTCGTCGTGGCAGAGGATCACATGCAGTTCATCCACTTGGCTACAAGCCCGTTGAATCAAATAGATATGCCCCGTATGGAGTGGATAAAATTTCCCAAAAACGACGCCGATAGTTTTCTGTTGAAGCGGGTACTCCAATCCTAAAAAACGATGAAGCGCCGCGATTTTGTGCGCGCTGGGGCTTTTAATTTTGTCGTTAATTAACTGGCTGAGATAGCCTTTGGTCATCTCTGTCGCATCAGCCACTTGCTGCAAGGTGTAACCTGCACCTTTGATGGCACTCTTTAGATAGTCAAATTCAGCCATATTATTTGTCCTTTCGCTTTTATTCCCTTTTTAACAGAGAATCTTTTCTCTCACTATCTCATCATTATCTAAATGATCCGTACTGTCGCTAGGCGCTAAGTGGCGCTAATCCCTAGGAGCATACACAAAGTATGTGACTAGGGTTAGCAAACGCAAGCAACAACGCGACAGCGCGGAGCATGAACCTTCTGTATCCCATAATTATCTAAATGATCCGTGTTGTCGCTAGACGCTAAGTGGCGCTAATCCCTAGGAGCATACACAAAGTATGTGACTAGGGTTAGCAAACGCAAGCAACAACGCGACAGCGCGGAGCATGACGATAATTTAGAACTCATCGAGAATACTGAGTGCATCCGCCAACTTCTTCACCCCATACACCTTCATATCAGCCGGTAATTTCTTCGGCATATTAGCATGAGGGACGATAGCGCGTTTAAACCCATGCTTTGCGGCTTCGGAAATACGCTCTTGTCCGCTTGGGACTGGTCGAATTTCCCCTGCCAGCCCCACTTCGCCGAATACCACAAGGTCACGAGGTAATGGGCGATCACGAAAACTTGAAACTAACGATAATAGCAGCGCGAGGTCGGCACTGGTTTCCGTCACTTTTACCCCACCGACTACGTTCACGAATACGTCTTGGTCAGACATTTGTAATCCGCCATGGCGATGCAGTACCGCCAGCAAAATCGCTAAACGGTTTTGTTCCAGCCCAACCGCTACACGACGCGGGTTGGACATCATTGAGTGGTCGACAAGGGCTTGGATCTCCACCAGCAATGGCCGCGTACCCTCCCATACCACCATGACAGAACTGCCCGAGGTAATTTCATCTCCACGACTTAAGAAGATGGCGGACGGGTTACTGACCTCTTTCAAGCCTTGCTCCGTCATAGCAAATACGCCCAGCTCGTTGACGGCACCAAAGCGGTTTTTGTGGCTACGTAAGGTACGAAAACGGTTGTCGGCGTCCCCATCGAGCATAATGGAGCAGTCAATACAGTGCTCAAGCACTTTTGGCCCCGCCAGCGAGCCATCTTTAGTGACGTGACCCACCATAATAATCGCCACGCCGCGCGTTTTCGCGAATCGAGTCAGATATGCCGCGGTTTCACGCACTTGTGCCACACTGCCCGGCGAGGATTGAATATCCGCCATGTGCATCACTTGGATGGAGTCGATAACCATCAGCTTAGGCTGCTCTTGCTCTGCGGTCAGGCAAATTTGTTCAATACTGGTTTCCGACAGCATATTGAGTGAGTCAGTCGGTAGCCCTAGGCGATGAGCGCGCATGGCGACTTGCTGTAAGGATTCTTCCCCTGTGACATACAGGGTTTTCATCTCCCGCGAGAGTAAGCACATGGTTTGTAACAGCAAGGTACTTTTCCCCGCTCCGGGATTCCCCCCGATCAGGATGGCACTACCCGGCACAACCCCACCACCCAGCACGCGGTCAAATTCTTTGAATCCAGTGGTAAAGCGCGGCAGTTCTTCGAGGCTAATTTCAGAGAGTTTTTGGACTTTACTGACGCCCGCCGCATTACCCGCATAGCCCGTCAGCCTATCCGTACGCGCCACTGCCGTCGATGCCAAACGCACTTCCGTAATGGTATTCCATGCATTACAGGCACTACACTGCCCCTGCCAGCGCGGATAATCCGCCCCACACTCATTACACACAAATGCCCTTTTCGCACCTTTCGCCACAGCCACTCCTTAATCACCAAAAAAATGTTTAACGCTTTATCTTTAAATCTTTAAATCTTTAAATCTTTAAATCTTTAAATCTTTAACTCTTTAACTCTTTAACTCTTTAACTCTTTAACTCTTTAACTAACACAAGTTCTAATCTTCAAAATTATTCGCGTGACAACTAGGCGGCAAACGCAGACAGCCCTAGGAGCATACACAAGTATGTGACTAGGGTGGCTAAGAGCAGCCAACAACGTTGTCACGCTAAGAATGAAGAAGATTTTAGCGTTCTTCGTGCTTGAGCCCCCCGCTAAGGACACATAACACTCCCATCAGATCCGCATGCTTAATCCCCACTTTCGCCCTGGCAAACACTTTGGGTTTCGCGTGATACGCTATTCCCAGCCCTGCCTTTCTGAGCATTTTCAGGTCGTTTGCTCCGTCACCGATGGCGACGGTTTGCTCCATTGGGATATTCAGTTTTTCCGCCAATTTAACGAGGGTTTGTGCTTTGTATTTTGCATCGACAATCGCCCCTTTGACTTTACCTGTCAGTTTGCCATTTTTGACTTCGAGGTGGTTGGCAACAGCCGCGACCAGTTTTAATCGCTGGCGTAGGTTATCGGCAAAGAACGTGAACCCGCCGGAAGCAATAGCAATATGCCAATCCATCGCTTGTAGTTTACGAACTAAGCTGGTTAACCCCGGCATTAACGGCAAGGTTTCAAGAACTTGGTCAAGAATAGCCGCATCAGCACCTTCGAGTAGTGCCACACGAGCACGTAGACTTTCCGTGAAATCGAGCTCACCTTGCATGGCGCGTTCAGTCACTTCAGAAACTTGATCACCGACCCCAGCTAGACGGGCAATTTCATCGATGCACTCGATTTGGATCGCGGTAGAATCCATGTCCATGAGTAAGATCCCTGGGGAACGTAAGCGTGGAATTTTTCCGAGTGGCACCACATCCAATTGGCTTTCATCCGCCAGTTTTTTGATGCGGGGGGTAATGCTGCCCGCGATGCGGACAACTTGGTAATCATCAATGCGCCAAGAGGAGACAATCACAATCGCTATCCCTAAACGCTGCTGGAAATCACTGATTCGCGCTTTATCTAAACCGCGACCATATAACAACCACCCAGTGTCCCCTGCACGATAATCCAATGGCATCACTTCTTCACCACTTAGCGATAAGGGTAAACCCGGCCATTTTTGAATTTCATCAGGCAGATAACAGTAGGTCAAACTCGTTGGCATGAAAATTAGCTCCTGTTGTGGATACAACTTTTTTATAATGTATACCCTGCATAAAATTACTATACTTAAATTTTCCAGCAAGTTAACGCTTCATGACTTTGCTAATTGCGATAAAACAGACAAAGAGCACGATTATTCCTATGAAACTCCCATTTAGGCTGCACAAAACCGTTATTATCATTGTTTGCGTTGCGCTGATAACCTTCTTAATGCACGGGGTTTCATACTTGGGATATAGCCAAAGTCAAAGCCGGCTGGAACAATTTAAGCAACTAACTCAAGTATTAGCTGAGCAAGTGGCATTTAGCTTATCCGATTATATGGTTCCCGGCAGCAAAGATTTTAATTTAGAACGAATTAATGCCAATTTAAATCATCTAGCGAAAGATCACTATATTTTGGATGCCAGCTTATATACGGCGGCGGGCGCATTAGTCACCCAAATTGGTGAACCTGCCAGCGTTAAAGAGCGACTTTCTCTTGATGGAAAATCAGAGCTACAAAATTTTCATTATCAATTAGTGATACCTGTGCAGGGCGCACAAGAACCCAAAGGGTATTTACGCCTAACCATCGATACGGAATCACTGACCACCGATCTTCAGCAAGCCGACAACACAGCAAATATCATGCGCGTATTTATTTTATTATCTTTATGTATTGGCTTTATTTTGGCGAATACCTTAATGCGCCTGAAGAAAAAGAAAGGTCAGCAGCAATTGATCGTCGAACCTGACGAAAACACAGAAGAGAGTGAAGATAAGCTCAAAGTACAGAGCAATGGGTCAAAAGGGGCACATATGCATGGCCCCTTAAAATCACCACGCGCCAAACGCCGTAAAGATCCGAGTCCACATCGACCAAGACGGGTAGCGCGTAAATATACAGAAAAGCAGTAACCGTTAATTACGACTAAATTGACGTCGTATCAAACGAGATCGGCGCAATTACCTCCACTTTTCCGTTAGTTAACAAAGACTCAGGTGGCATTGGGAACGGTGCAGCGCGTTCAATAGTGGCTAGCGCTTCTTTATCGAGGATCTTGGTGCCTGACGAGTTAATCAAGCTGGCACTCACTACCTTGCCTTGGTTATCCACAATAATTTTAACTTGAGAAACGCCCGTTGAACGAAAACGCAATGCGGCGCGTGGGTATCGCTTTGCTTTCGCTAATCGTTGATGAATGTCACTTTCCCACCCATGATGACCACTGACGGGGGCAGCAGCACTGCTCGCAAAATTCGCACTGCTATTCGACTCGCTGCCAGAGGTTGGAACCGACGTCACTTCCGATTCTTGGGTTGAAACGGGAGCTTCTTCCACCACTTTTTTCTCTTGAACTGGCTTTTTCTTTGGCGGGCGTTTTTTCTCGGTGACGCGCGTCAATGTTCCATTATCAACCAGTGGTGTTTGGGGTAATTTTTCTGCTTTTTCAACAACTTCAGGCTCAATTTCTTCTCGTGTTGCCATCTGCTGTTTAGGCGCATTATTAACCTCTGGCTCCTGCTGCTGCTCCAGTTGATAAAGCCCTAATTGTAAAGAGATTGCGGGTGGTAAAACCCCAGTTTTGGGTAGGTTTGCTGTAAACCACCCAATAAAAAGCATTGCCAGTATTCCATGGAAAACAAGACTTCCACATAAACCGCCCAGAGGACGAAAAATTGGGCTTCCCAGCTGCCCCACACTGCTGTTCATATTTTGCCTCACATCTTTATTTTTCGCTGATTATAGGCATAATACAAATCAAAATGATATTCATTATTATTAATAAAATAACAATAGTAACTACAAGGTATTGATTTAATTTATAAAGTCAATTTGAGCTAATTATTAAACTATTTTCACTTTTGACACCAGAAAATGACTATCGATAAATCCCTTGCCCGCAAAATCAGCGGCGCATATCAATCAACCTATGGTCAGCTTGTGCGATTTTTCCGCAGTCGACTAGGTAATAGTAACGATGCGGATGATTTATCACAGGATGTGTTTACACTATGGCTAAACCGTAAAGCGCAGGATCCTGTGAAGGAGAACCGTGCTTATCTGTTTAAAATCGCTAGCAATGTGTTAATTGACCATTGGCGACGGAATCATCAACAGAGCCAGTCCCATACCTCGATTGATGACGTGGTGCATGAGCAAAGTTTTGAGCAAACTACCGCCGATCCTAGCGAAATTTTAGAGCACCAACAGCGAATTGCGCGACTTGGCGAGGCGATTGACCTTTTGCCTCCTCGGCGCAGAGAAGCTTTTTTGCTGTATCGCTTTGATGGCTTATCGCAAAGTGAAATTGCAGAGCGTATGGAAATTTCGATCAGTATGGTGGAAAAACATATTGCAGCGGCATTAGTGCATTGTAAAAAATATTTAGACGATCAGAGCAATCATCCGTAATGGAAAATAACCAAACCCAGCAGCCAGAAAATACCTCGTCAGTCGAGCAACAACGCATCGACGAAGACGCGGCGCTGTGGTTTACCCGCGTGCATAGCCAGCAGCTCAGTGACCAGCAATCTCAAGAGTTTAAAATCTGGTTACGTGCATCCAAAGCCCATGCAGATGCCTATGAAGCGATGGCCGGAATTTGGCAAGATATTGAAAAAGTTCCGCGCCCAGCACCTATCAAACAAACAGCTTCAAAATTCTGTTTTTCATCGTTTTGGAAGCCTCTCGGTCATCTGGTTGCCGCCTGTTTTATCGCTGCCGTTTTGTTTTTGCCATACAGTCAGCTTCCCTCCATGTTGCTCAATAACATGACGCTAGTTTCCACTGACTCCACCAAAGAGGTGACGCTGTCAGATGGCTCTCAGCTGTTTCTCAATCGCGATACCCGTATTCGAGTCGCTTATGAAACACCAATCCGCCAGCTCTATTTAGACCAAGGTTCCGCTTACTTTAAAGTGAAATCCAACCCGTATCGCCCGTTTGTGATCAACGTGGATCAGCGACGTATTCAAGTGGTGGGAACGGAATTTGAAGTGAATAAAAAAGGCGAGCAAGTCGCGGTCAATGTTAGCCAAGGCATTGTGAGCTTTCAAAGCGTCAACAGCCCAAAACCCGTATTACTGCTTGCTGGACAAGGGGCGCTGAGCCCGAGTATTAATGGTAAAATCGCACTCAATTCAGTCACCCCGCAAGAGGTGGCAAGATGGCGTTTTGGTGAGCTCAGCTTTGTGGATAAGCCCCTTGGCGAAGTTCTGTCTGAATTAAAAACCTATTCCGACTTTCAGGTTGAACTCTCTCCGAGCAATTTAGCCAACCGGAAAATATCCGGACGCATTAACCTTCAACAGCCAGATGCCTTTTTTCAGGCACTTCCCTCGCTCCTTCCTGTGCAAGTCGTGTATCAGGATAAAAATAACCTTTTGATTATCCAAAACAAAAAAAATAAATAAAAAATATTTTCATTTGCAGGTGAGGATAATTCTCATTTCACCCTCTTCTTAAGTAGCTTCATTTTTATTGAATACTTTTTAGCACATTTTTCGTGCAGCTTAAGAATAAGGGATATCCATGGCAATTCAATTTACACTCGGTCGATTCAAGCCGATTGCGCTGTCACTGGCGGTCACCAGTGCGTTAGTCAGCCAATCTGCTATCGCCCAAGAAATCACTTTCTCGTTACCCGAACAAGGTCTTGCGAGCGCTATTGATCAAATCAGTCGCCAAGGTCAGGTTTCACTGCTGTATGATAAAAGCCAACTCAACGGGCTACGCGCACCTGCCCTTTCTGGCCGCTATACCCCACAAACCGCATTACAAAAAATTCTTATTGGTAGCGGGTTAGAGCTAGTCAACGAAAACGGCATGCTGGTTATTCGTCCTCAAAACTTAAACCAAGGCACGCTAGTTTTACCGGAAACTCAAGTGTCGGGAGTGGTACAAAATCACCCTGCCATGGATGTCATGTCTGCGCCGCAATACGTCACCTCAGAAGAGATCAGCCAAAAAAATACCGGTGACGGCAATATTACCGATTTAATGAAAACTAACCCTGCCGTGCAGTTTGCGAATAACGATAGCAACTCCATGAATCAAGGGGAAATTAAGCCTTCTCGTATTTCTATTCATGGTTCCAGTAGCTACCAGAACGCCTATCGCCTTGATGGCGTGAGCTTCAACAATGACTTTGACCCTGCCGACAGTGGCTTAGGTGAAACCGCCACGCGACTGAGCAGCAGCGACCAAGGGATTTACATCGACAGCCGCTTGATTGATAGCATGGCCGTTTATGATAACAACATCCCAGTGGAGTTTGGTGGATTTACGGGAGGAACCGTTGAGGTCAACAGCCGTCGTTGGCAAGGGGAAAATAGTGCCCACGCTTACTACCGTTTAACCCGTTCTGGCTGGAATAATCTGTTCCACGATTCGACTCAATCTATCGATACCACCAAAAACGATACCGCCAATCCAGCTCGTTTCCAAAATCGCTACGATAAAAATGATTTCGGTGGCTGGTTTGAATTGGGTGTGACCGAAAATTCAGGTGTGGTGTTCTCCGCATCTCGCCGCAGTTCGACCATTCCGATGACAGTGACGGGTGGCGAAGCCTTTGTTTTAGAGAATAATACAATTGAGCCTATCTACTCAGACTCGGGTAAAAAAAATCAGCGGCGTACCTCCGATAACTACTTCTTGAAGTATTCGATGAATTTATCAGAGAAGAGCTCATTAGATTTATCAGCCAATTACGCCTCTTATGATAGTCGCTTATTTTCTTCATCAATCAGTAATTCTGGCTATGACTCAACCCATGATGGGTTAGGCTTGACCGCTGTCTTCAAACATCAATTCGATTTAGGTCAATTTGAAGCGACCGCCAATACTCAAAGCTTGAAAGATGATCGTAAAAACGATCAAAAATATTCGTTAATGGTTCGAGCAATCGAATTCGATGATGACTACAACTACCTTGGCACCACGGAACGTAATAGTGGAGGACTAGGGGATTTAGAGTCGAAACAAAATACCCATAGCCTGAAAACGGTCATGCGTTTTAATCCGCAAGAAGATAGCTTAGGGTTAACTCACCAACCAACCGCAGGGGCTGAAGTCAATTACACCAAAGGGACTTATGTCCGTGACCATGATTATTTCCAATATACCTACTCTGGAAATCTTATGGGGGATGACTACTCTGGGACCCTAACGAATATCAGCCGCTTCAAAAAAGGCAGCTACTCCGCGGACTACACCAATTACGCCATCTTCCTTGATGACAATATTCAATACGGAAAATTAACCTTACGTCCCGGCGTTCGTCTTGATCGCGATGACTTTGTTAATCGCACCAACGTTGCCCCTCGAATTTCAGGTACCTACGACTTATTTGGTGATAAGAAAACACTGTTGATTGCCGGTGCAAACCGCTATTACGGCCGTTCAATGCTCACTTATGCTCTGTATGGAGCACAAAATGGTGGCATGCAAACCTGTGCAGGATATTTCGACCCATGTTCACTTATCCCTGAAAATAATAAGTGGGACAACAAAAAAGACTACGAAGGGATCGATTCTCTTAAAACCCCTTATAACGATGAGTTAACCCTCGCGCTGCAACAAGAAATCTTATCGACCACTTGGCGCTTACAGTATGTTCACCGTGAAGGTTATGACGAAGTTCGTACCCGCACCAAATACGACAGCCGCGATGAAGATAAACGTAGCATCCGTATGTACGACAACGGTGGGCGCAGTTCTCACGATACCGTGACATTATCCGTTAACAATAGCCAACCGTGGGAATGGGCAGAGGCATCTCATGTTATGACCGCCTCGTTCACATGGCAGCAAAGCGAAAGTAATACACCAAAAGACTCTGGCTATAACTCATTCGATCCGGGTAACAAAGTTAACCTCAACAAAGTGTGGTACGACGGCAAAGTGATTGATTCATCAAAACTGCCATCCACCAGCTTTAACTCGCCGATTAAGCTTAACCTAGAGATGACCAGTGTTTGGGATGAGTATGATGTCACATGGTACAACCGCCTGCAATGGTGGGGTTCTCGTGACCAAGCGGTTCGTTATGACAACGCTTACTACACCGATCCTGAATATGGTCAGTTACGCAAATACACCAAACAAAACTTTGCGAGCAAATACACATGGGATACCCGCCTAGGCTGGAAACCTGACTTTGCTTATGGCTTTGGATTCTCGGTTGAAGTGAATAACGTACTGAATAACAAAAATATTGCAGACCGCTTTATGTTCAATGACCGCACTATCAAATCTTACGATCCGGGTCGTCAGTTCTGGCTGCAAGTGAATTACGATCTCTAAGTGATAGCCGTGAGCAATGTCAAACACATAACCTAAGAAATCGAGTCATGAAGACCATTAAACAATTTCTCTATTTAGTTAAACCTTTTTGGGGGCAGCGTGCTGCCCTTTTGTGCTGGGTGCTGCTGTTTGCCTCATTAGGGCTTACCCTTTCTTCCGTCTGGTTCAATGTCAAAATGAACATGTGGAACGGGGATTTCTATAACGCCCTGCAAAAGCTAGACGGACAAGCACTGTATGGTCTGCTGCAATATTTTGTGATTTTAGTCAGTGGGCTGATTTTTGTGGTGGTGATGGGGACCTACCTCAAGCAAATGCTGATTATCCGTTGGCGCAAAGGCATGACTGAGCAAGTACTTGGTCGCTGGCTTTCCGGCAACAGCAAACACTATATGCTGAGGCTCGCATCCCAAGAGCCCGATAACCCCGACCAACGTATTGCGGAAGATATTCGCTTACTGATTGAATCAACGCTGAATCTGTTAGTGACTTTCCTGCATTCAATGCTGACATTGATTTCATTTGCCGCGATTTTGTGGACGCTTTCAGGAAGCCTTTCATTTAATTTCGCCGACAGCGATTGGACCATTCCGGGCTATATGTTCTGGGCCTGTATTATTTACACTATCATCGGGATCGCGCTAACCCAACTGATTGGTTTCCCTCTGCGCCGCCTGCATATGGATAAACAGCGCCGTGAAGCGGATTACCGTAGTTCGTTAATCAATTGCCGCCAACACGGGGATGCCATCGCAGGGCAACGGGGTGAACCACAAGACCGTAAAGAGCTGATGACCCGCTTTAGCGAAATTATCCGTAACTGGAACCAGTTGATCCGCTGTGAACGTAATTTATCGTTTTATACCGTCGGCTATCAGCAAGTGACCGCCCTTGCCCCTGTGTTGCTGGCATTACCTAAGTTTTTAGCGGGTGAGATTATGCTGGGTGGATTAATGCAGCTACGCCAAGCGTTCACCAGCGTAGCGACTTCATTGGGCTGGTTTATTTTTGCCTATAAAGAGATTGCGGCATGGCAAGCCACTGTCGCGCGTCTGTATAACTTTGTGGTGTTATTGGAAAACGATAAAACCCCAGAAGCCACTATCAACGAAGATAGCCTACCGTTAACAGCAAATGTAAGCCTGTTTACGGCAGATCATCGCCCACTACTGAGCACCGTTGATCTTAGCATCAATAGCGGTGAGCTGATGTTGATCTCCGGTCGTTCTGGTATTGGTAAATCCACGTTACTGCGCACATTAAGCGGTCATTGGCCATTCTTTGACGGCAAAATTACACGCACAGATAACGTCATGTGGATCCCGCAGCGTCTTTATTTACCGATAAGCCGTTTAGATAACTTATTGGCTTACCCACAAGATGCCAGCCAATTTGCGGCTTCGGATCTGAAATATGCGCTAACCCTTGTTGGTTTGGAAAAACTTCATTCACAACTCTCTCTGGAAACCGATTGGAACAACCGACTTTCGGGTGGTGAACAGCAACGCATTATGTTTGCGCGACTGCTTCTGAATCGACCGAAGTTAATGCTACTGGATGAAATGACCTCCGCTCTTGATGAGCCGAGTGCACTCGCTTTACTGAACATGCTGAAAGCTCAGCTTCCCGCCAGTAGCATCATTTTGGTTAGCCACCAAGGCTTTATTGACCAATTAGCTGACAAGCATCTGCGTTTATCTGAAACAACGCAAAATACGCCATTTATGACAGGAGCCCCAGAATATGCTTCGTAAAATTACATTGGCCGCCGTCGTTGCAGCCCTTTTAGGAGGCTGTGTTAACAGCACGCCTCGACAATCTGGCGAGCAAACACTGCTGCCAGTACGCCAAGATCTGCAACATTATCAACTCGATAATGGGCTGCAAGTATACTTGCTTCAGCGCAACCAACCAGGCGTTGAGTTGCGCTTATTGGTCAATGCGGGTTCATTGCAAGAGACTGAGCAACAGCTCGGTTTAGCTCACTTTACTGAGCATATGGCTTTTAAGGGCACCCAACATTTTCCGGGTACCACCGGCTTTAAACAGTTAGAACAGCAAGGACTGAAACTCGGTAGCCACGTTAATGCGATCACCAGCATCAACAGCACTCTATATAAATTATCATTGCCAAATGCCACGCCAGCGCAAATCAGCACAGGATTACAAGTAATGGCGGATTGGGCGGCAAATATGACCTTCGATACCGAGGCATTTGAAAAAGAGCGCCCCGTCATTATTGAAGAGTGGCGCTTGCGTCAGGGCATGGGCTATCGCATCAATGACAGCCTCGAAAAATTGCGTTACCACGGTAGCCGCTACGCAGAGCGTAACCCTATTGGCTCCCTTGATGTGGTTCGCCAAGCTCCTATTGAACAAGCCAAGGCCTACTACAAAACGTGGTATCAGCCTCAGCGTATGAGCTTATTGATTATTGGGGACTTCAGCGCATCAACCGTACGTGATGAAGTAAAAACGTTATTTGCGTTACCGAAGCCGGAAAAAATTTCCCAAGATTCTCCAGAATGGAAGCGCTTTGCCGATTCCAACAATATGCTTGTTCAAGGGGTATTTGATAAAGAACAAGGTGCACGCTACGTGCAGTTTTCACTGCAAAAAAATGTCTCCGCACCGCTGAATACTCGCCAAGGTCAAACCGACGATCTGATGGATAATTTATGGTTAACCATCTTGAATCAACGTTTTTCTGTGATGGTGGATAATGGTATTTTGCCGTCCATTAGTATTAATGAACAAGGGGCAATGCTAGATAACCAACGCCTTCAGCAGCTAATGATTATCCATCCAAAAGGTAATGATTATGCGGGCGCGACCGAAATTCTGTTTACTGAGCTACAACGCTTAGCGACCGAGCCTGTAACGCAACAAGAGCTGGATAGCGCTAAACAAGGCATGCTGAAGAAACTCAGTCAACAAGCGGGTTCCGAGCAACGTTACAGTAATGAATACTTAGCAGGACAACTGACCACCGCACTCGAATATGAGATGCCGATGTGGAACAAACGCCAGCAGTTGGATAATAGCTACCAATTAACCCAAAATATCCAGCCTCAAGATTTACAGCGTCATGTGGCTAGCCTTTTACAGGTCGCATCCCCACGCTTAGCGCTGATTGGCCCTGATACCGATGAAAAGGCCGTCAACAAACAAACCTTCAATGAACAGTGGCAACGAATTCGCCAAACACAACCGGGTCCGTTCACGCTGCGTTCTCAAGCCATTAGCCTGAAATTACCCGTTGTAGCAAAAGGCACAATTACCGAACAAACGTCACTTCCTATCGAAAAAACAGAGCAGTGGACACTCAGTAATGGCATCAAAGTGATTGTTAAAACGGATAAAAATCTCAAAGATGATATTCAGTTTAACTTACAGCTGCCGGGTGGTCGTTCCCTTGAAACCCTGCAAACTGCAGGCTTAACCGACTGGGCAATGAAGCTGCCAGAAAGTAGCGGTTATGGCAATTACAGCGCCCGTGATTTGGCGTTATTAGCCAAACAAAATCAGGTTAGCGTTCGCCCTTATAGCGAGCTGCTCAACCACGCTTATCGAGGTAAAACTCCCGTTGATAATCTCGAAACCGCGTTGCAGTTACTGAATTTAAAACTGACCGCACCGCAATTTAGTGGAGAGAAACTTGAGCAGCAGAAGCAGGCTTTCGCACTGAACTTATCGAAAATGCCCGTAGAGCGTACATTCCTCGACCATATTAATCAGCAAAGTTACCAACATGGCGAGCTGTTAGTGATCTCCCCTGAAGGAGCTTGGAAAACCTTTACCGCTCAGCAGCTTCAACAAGCCAACCGTCAATTACTCACCTCCACATCAGATATGACATTGGTGATCACTGGCGCGATGAATGCCCGCGAGCTAAAACCACTACTGGAGCAGTGGGTTGCGACGTTGCCTGCCCATGATGGCAAACTGGCATGGCGCAACCAAGGGATCATGCCGAAGATGGCAAGCTTTAATCAGCAATATCCGATCAGTAGCAGCGATAAAAGCATGATCAGCATTCAATTTGCCGCGCCCGCACAGTGGTCTCAGCAAGATCAGCTGGCTCTGCAACTGATTGATACCATTGTTAGCCAACGTCTGCGTAGTGAATTGCGTGAAAAAGCCAGCGGCATCTATGCCCTAAGCTTCTCGCAAATGTTAGCGAAAAAACCACAGCCGTATTACACCGGACGCTTAAATTTCACCACCGCGCCAGAACGTGCTTCAGAAATGGTAACTTTAGCGCACAATACTGTTGCACAGCTGCGCCAAACGGGTGTGACGGAAAAAGAGTTAACGGAAGCCAAAAATATTTGGCTCACTGAAAATGCGCAAGTCACGGATAGCTCAAGCTATTGGACTGAAGCCCTCGCGCAAGTTGCGGCGGATGATGGGCAATATCAGCGTCTCATGCAAGAACGAGCAGTGATTGAGTCCTTAACACTCCCACAGATAAATCAGTTAGCTGGTAAATACTTAGGGCAAAATCAAAAAGTATTTATGATGACGCCATAACTGCCGTAGCATGACATAGAAGAAACCAACAGCTTTATTTATCAAGCTGTTGGTTTCCGTAGCAACATTAACTACGCCCTTATTTAAAGGATTGCTTTACGTTATAGAAAAAATTTAACACTCGATTATTTAAGTCATTAAATAATGAAAATACGCGCTCTTTAAATGATGGTTTTTTAGATTTCGCTATTTCAATCTCTGATAGTAATTTATCCGTTGAAATATTCAGATAGTATTCAATATCGTTAGCGATTTGATTAATCTTGATTCTCTTACACTGAAGCATGTTGATAACTAAATCAATTTTAGAGGAGAAAATGTCTATCTTAGTGCTACTTCTTTTTTTCTGAATGATGTTAATCACTGAGTCTACAATGCTTTTACGTATTGATTTCATTACTAGCATTGATTTAATTCTATTAATCCCAGTATCTATAACCTCATTTTTTTCTTTAATATACTTATCATATACGATTTTTTCTTCAGCGTGTTTAGCATCACATTCAGATTGTAATGATTCAATGTCTGAATTCATTTCCTCTTTGATAAATTCAATAATGCGCCCATCTTTTACATCATGACTCAATGTGGTTAAACGCGCGCCTTTTTCACCTGTAAATTCATTATCAGAAAGAATTTTTTTAATCAGCGTAGTTTTTTTCACACTATCAATCGAGTTAAAAGCATCAAATCCAGAAGTACTTTTTATCTCTTTGATATTTCTTATAGAAGCCATGTAATTGACCTTATCAGATTGAAGCTTATCTAAGTTTTCATTTGAATAGGTCATAATATGTTTTTTGATTTCCGCTGTAATTTCCTTAGGGAAATGATGCTTCTCAAGCAGAGATAAGATAGAGTAAGACATTGTCCGATAATAGGATTTATATATTGATAAAAATCGCTGCTCTTGAAAAAGGTTAAGAACCGTTTTTTTATCAAAATCATGGTGTAATGCGCCAATAATACCCATGAAAAAATTTTCCATTTCTGTTCTTACCTGATCCTTCCCATCAATGGATTTTTTCGTTCTAATATAGCTCATTAAAACCTTTATATAACTCAAATCTTGTTCGGATAAGCTCGCTCCACTTTTCAAGTTATCTATTAATTCATCAAAACTACCGTAACAGTTTTTTTTTACCTCTAAACTAGCCTCACTTTTATGTATTTCTTTTATCTTAATTAAGTCCAATTTACTTTTTATTTCTGATTTTACATCTGATTTAAACTGAGTAAGTTTGCTCTCAATTTTTTCCATCATACGATGTGGCTTTGTTTTTTTTTCGTCTGAAGAAGGGGCTTCGGCAAGTTTATTTGATAAAATTTCGCTTTTCGGTTCTGATTTTACACCCACTTTTAAATATTCATTTTCCGTGCCATTCACAACCTTCAAGGCTTCTTTAAAATACTTATCAATTTTTCTTTTCGCTTCTCCGTTTGCAACAATCCCCCATGCTTTAGTTATTTCTTCCCAGCCATCCTTGCCATTGTTTTTGGCTGCTTTAATCTTATCGATGATAATATCGCTTTTACCTTCAAAAACCTTGGGATTTTTGGTTATTGCCATGACCATACCATTCAATGAAGAGTCCATTAACGTAGCAGCTTGAGATTGATTTTGAAAAAGTTTCATCTACATTCCTTTTTGTATAAATTAGTTTAGATTTAAAAAAAGAGCTTATTCTTGATATTAATTAAGAAATAAGCCCTATTGGAAATAGTTAAATTGTTTTATTTAAATGAATGTTTATTAACTTTATAAGCATCGCGTAAACTCAATTCATTTTCTCTATTTTTAAATTCCATTTTTAACTTAGAAAGTGCTTCAGTTATTTCCTCTGTATCCTTTTTTAAACTTAAAAAGCTATTTTCATTATCTTCTTCCATATCAACTTCCTCTATCTTTGGAAGAATGTAGCTATCTTTATTAATTCGATTCTCTTTTTTTTCCATCAATATCATTTGGTGGTTTTTTACTAAATTTAAAAATACAGCATCGTTCACATCTGAACTTACAGTTCTATTTGAAACTTGTGAATCAATAAAATCATTTTCGGGTTTTACCATAGATGATGTTTTTTCTTTACTATGATAAATATCAATCCCAAATTTACTATCAAGCATCGCACTAATTTTCTCACGTACGGGTTCATTAGCACTTTTCGTTTTAGATTTAATTGCTTCTTTAATATCCATATCATCTAAGAAAGAATTATTCTTATTAATCTCTATAATTTTACGTTCGATTTTTCTTAGTGATTTCTTTGAAATATCATTATTCGCTGATTTAAGATCAATGGCTTCAACAACTGAATGGCAGCTTCTAATGATTTTTTTTCGGCATACCATTTCATTGATTGAATCAAGCTTATTTTGAACAGATGAAATAAAGCATCCAATCGTTAAATTCAATGTATTCTTGAATCCAGATTTTTTCTGAGCATCATTATTTATGAACATATTATTGTTCTTTTCAACTGAACCCATTTTAATAATAGACATACTCGCTTCCTTAATTTAAATGAAATGAAAATAATAATATATCCTTCAATTTATCTACGATATCAAATATCGCCACTTATATATTTCCAATATAAAATTTGATATTTTCCATATTAATCTATGGAGATAAGCTATTTACTTCGTTGACATACATTGCTTTTAATGTGATTAATATTCTTCTAAAAAACGATAATAAAAGGAAAATTTTGTGAACAACGTAATAATACGTAGAGCCACCTTGGACGATGTCCACGCTATCACACAAATGCACGCTGATTACTCCGCTTATGCCAACACTTTGCAGCTGCCCTATCCCACAGAGAAAACGTGGGAAGCCAGACTGGGGGCCAATGATCCGCTGGTGACTCAATTTGTCGCCACACTTGATGATGCCGTGGTCGGGCTACTTGTCGTACATCAACCAGCTCAAATACGCCGCCGACATGTGGCGAGTTTCGGCATTACAGTTAGTCAGGCTTATCAAGGCAAAGGAATTGGTTCGGAATTAATGCAAGTTATGGTGGATTACTGTGACAATTGGCTAAATGTTCACCGCATTGAATTAGAAGTCTTTGCCTCTAATGGTAGCGGCTTAGGTCTGTATGAAAAATTTGGTTTCAAGCAAGAGGGGATTTTGCGCGATTATGCTTTTCGTGATGGTGAGTATGTGGATGCGATCGTGATGAGCAGAATTAAATCGAAAATTTAAGCAGATTTATAAATCAAAAATGCCACTCGAAAGTGGCATTTTTAAGTCCATTAAACACCGACTAAGCTGCGTAATGGGATCCCAAATTGGCAATGTAATCGCCGGATCATTGGTAGAGTTAACTTTCGCTTTCTATTTAAAATCTCGTAAACTCGATTAGACTTTCCAATCGCAGCTTCTAAATCTTTAACGGTTAAGCCTTGCTGCTCCATTCGGAATTTAATCGCTTCAATAGGATCAGGCGCTTCAATGGGATAGTGTCTCTTTTCATACTCTTCAATCAAGAGGCACATCACTTCAAAATAGTCCCCTTCAGGAGTATTTAGCTCAGGTTCGTTATCAAACATTGGAGAGACCGCTTTTAATGCCGCCTCATAGTCTTGTTCCGTTCTGATGGGTTTAATTTGCATAATCATGACAGTAACTCCACCGTTTCTGCGTCAATTTCATCATATTGTTCATGAGTTCCTATGAACTTCACAAATATCCATCCACGCTGATATGCAATCGCTACGATCAATCGGTAACAGTTTCCTTTTATATTAAAAACCACACGCTTATTTTTTAAAATACTGGCGTTTCGGTACATTCCTTTTATATCAGCAGGTGTTTTCCATGCAGCTTTTACCGCTTCATCAACCCAAGCTTTCAGTGGCTGCTCCGTTTCAGGGTATTTAACCCAAAATCTTTCAGAGTTTTAATGGATATGATTTTCATACCTGCATTTATAGTCCCATATTGGGATAATGTCAAATCAATGTCCTATTTTGGGACTAACAATAAATCACCATCTCATTCCCCAAAAAAAAATGCCACTCGAAAGTGGCATTTTTATATTCAGACTAGAGTTCTAATCAACGATTATTTATCGCCTAACAGAACTGAATCCAGTGCGATTTCAATCATTTCATTGAACGTGGTTTGACGCTCTTCTGAAGTTGTTTGTTCACCAGTTTTGATATGATCAGAAACAGTACAGATAGTCAGTGCGCGGGCACCGAACTCAGCAGCAACACCGTAGATACCAGCAGCTTCCATTTCCACACCGAGGATACCGTATTTTTCCATCACTTTAAACATGTCTGGATCTGGAGAATAGAACAGATCCGCAGAGAACAGGTTACCAACACGCACGTTTACGTTACGTGCTTTTGCCGCTTCAACCGCGTTATGTACTAAGTCATAATCTGCAATTGCCGCAAAATCATGGTCTTTGAAGCGCTGGCGGTTCACTTTAGAGTCAGTACATGCGCCCATACCGATAACCACGTCACGCAGTTTCACGTCATCCATTACTGCACCACATGAACCAACACGGATCAGCGTTTTAACGCCAAAATCAGTGATCAGCTCTTTTGCATAGATGGAGCATGAAGGAATACCCATTCCATGACCCATAACGGAAATTTTACGACCTTTATAAGTTCCTGTGAAACCTAACATACCGCGTACATTATTCACTTGGCGAACATCTTGAAGGAAAGTTTCTGCAATGTACTTCGCGCGCAGTGGATCACCCGGCATCAGTACGACGTCTGCGAAATCACCCATTTCTGCATTAATATGTGGAGTAGCCATTCGTATTCCCTTTTAATCATTAAAATTGTGCACAATAAATAAGGCAGTTTCCTGCCTTATTTTCAAATCACCTTGTCGCAAGCTTAAAACATCGGCTTACCGTATTCCATTGGTGATAAATCAAAATAGTTCGCGACTGTCTGGCCAATATCCGCGAACGTTTCACGGTGACCTAAAGAACCTGGTTTAACTTTTGGTCCGTACACCAGCACTGGGATATGCTCACGAGTGTGGTCTGTACCCGGCCAAGTTGGGTCGCAACCGTGGTCAGCGGTTAAGATCAGAATGTCATCTTCTTTAACCAGTTTCAGCATTTCAGGTAAGCGGCTATCGAATAACTCTAATGCAGCGGCATAACCGGCAACATCACGACGGTGACCGTATGCTGAGTCAAAATCGACAAAGTTAGTGAAAACGATAGTGTCGTCACCCGCAATTTTCATCTCTTCTAAGGTTGCGTCAAACAGCGCGTTGATGCCCGTTGCTTTGATTTTTTTGGTAATACCAACGTGAGCGTAGATATCGGCAATCTTACCGATAGACACCACTTCACCTTGTTTTTCTTCCACTAATTTTTGCAGTACGGTTGGCGCCGGTGGCTCAACGGCTAAGTCATGGCGGTTACCCGTACGCTCAAAGTTACCCGCTTTGTCGCCAACAAATGGACGCGCAATCACACGGCCGATGTTGTAACCGCCTTTGGTTAACTCTTCACGGGCAATTTCACACAGCTCATACAATTTGTCTAAGCCGTAAGTCTCTTCATGGCACGCGATTTGGAATACAGAGTCCGCAGAGGTGTAGAAAATTGGTTTGCCCGTTTTCATGTGCTCTTCACCCAGTTGGTCCAGAATGACCGTACCCGATGAATGGCAGTTACCTAAGTAACCCGGTAAGTTGGCTTTTTCTACCAGTGTATCCAGCAATTCTTGTGGGAAACTGTTTTCGTGTTTTTCGAAATAGCCCCAATCGAATAGAACAGGAACGCCCGCAATTTCCCAGTGACCAGACGGCGTGTCTTTACCTGAAGATAACTCGCTCGCATAACCATATGCACCGATAATTTCTGCATTTGGATCCAGACCCGCAGGGAATTTTCCGCTTGATTCTTCCCCTGCTTTTCCTAAACCTAATTTTGTTAAGTTAGGCAGGTGTAATGGACCTTTACGGCCTTTGTCTGCTTCCCCGCGAGCACAAGCGTCTGCGATATGACCCAGAGTGTTCGAACCTTCGTCGCCGAATTTGTGGGCATCACCTGCAGCGCCGATCCCGAAGGAATCCAGTACCATGATAAATGTGCGTTTCATATTTATTCTCCTGCGATACAGCTTATCTGTTCATCGCGTCATCTAACCCGCACCCTTCTGTGAAAAATGCGGATATCGGTTTATTCACTAATTTGACGATAGACCATTGGTGTCGCTTCTGGGGCTTTATCCCCAATAATCATAGCAGCGCGAACTTCTTTCGCCGCCTCTTCCCATGATTTTTCGCTATTGGCATGAATGATCGCAAGTGGAGTTTGGGTATCAACTTTGCTACCTAATGCTGCGATATCACTTAAACCAACACTGTAATCGATAGGATCAGTAGCTTTACGACGACCACCCCCTAACGTTACCACAGACATACCCAGTGCTCGTGTGTCCATTTGTGTGATAATGCCCGCTTGAGGTGCGTAAACGGCTTTGCTAAGAACGGCAGTTGGCAGATATTTGTTGTAATTTTCAACAAAATCTTTCGGCCCTTTTTGTGCAGCGACCATACGACCAAACACTTCAGCCGCTTTACCGTTATCCAGCACCGCTTGTAATTTCTGACGCGCATCGTCACGATCCGAAGCCAATTTACCTGAAACAAGCATTTCCACACACAGCGCCATGGTGACTTCGAACAAACGTGGGTTACGGTATTCGCCCGTCAGGAACTGTACAGCTTCACGAACTTCAACAGCATTACCTGCACTGGATGCCAGTACTTCGTTCATATCAGTTAACAGCGCGGTAGTATTGCAGCCTGCACCATTGGCAACTTGCACGATGGACTCAGCCAGTTGCTCTGATTTTTCGTAGGTTGGCATAAATGCGCCTGAACCCACTTTAACGTCCATCACTAACGCATCTAACCCTTCGGCTAATTTTTTACCTAAGATAGAAGCGGTGATAAGCGGAATAGAATCCACGGTTGCCGTGATATCACGAGTCGCATAGAAACGCTTGTCAGCCGGCGCTAGTGAGTTGGTTTGACCAATAATCGCCACGCCGACATTTTTGATAATGTCGCGGAAACGTTCATCATCAGGGAAAATATCAAACCCAGGGATAGCTTCGAGCTTATCAAGGGTTCCACCGGTGTGACCTAAGCCGCGACCGGAAATCATCGGAACATAACCACCACATGCGGCAACCATAGGCCCTAACATGAGTGAAGTCACATCCCCCACACCGCCTGTGGAGTGTTTATCCACGAGTGGACCATTAAGATTCAGTGATTTCCAATTTAATACGGTACCTGAATCACGCATCGCTAGCGTTAGCGCGACACGCTCTGGGGTTGTCATATCATTGAAATAGATGGTCATTGCTAGGGCTGCAATCTGACCTTCAGAAACCGTGTTATCACGCACACCATTGATGAAGAAGCGGATCTCTTCTTCGCTTAATTGTTTACCGTCACGTTTTTTACGAATAATTTCTTGAGCGAGAAACACAATAGGCTCCTTAATTCACATCGAATTCTTCGGCTAAATAGTCACGGCTGTTGCCCAAGTCAGGTAGGGCAACAGTCTGATGTCACTAATAATTGCGATTATTAATAGCTGCTGGAGGATTTTTTAACGTCAAATCCCAGTGTATTTAATAAATTCGCTAATAAGCTAGATGCACCAAAACGGAAATGGCGAGCATCAGCCCAGTTATCGCCTAAGATTTTGCTTGCTAAGGCTAAATATTGTGCTGCTTCTTCAGCGGTACGAACGCCGCCAGCAGGTTTGAAACCAACACTTTTCGCAACGCCCATATCATGGATGACTTGCATCATGATCTCTGCGCTTTCTAAAGTGGCATTCACAGGCACTTTACCGGTGGATGTCTTAATAAAATCAGCACCTGCATTGATTGAGATTTCAGACGCTTTACGAATTAATGCGGCATCTTTTAGTTCGCCAGTTTCAATGATCACTTTCAGTAATACATTTGCGGCTGCGCAAGCGTCTTTGCACGCTTTCACTAAATCGAAACCGATTTTTTCATTACCAGCCATCAGTGCACGGTATGGGAATACAACGTCAACTTCATCCGCACCATAAGCAATGGCAGCTTTAGTTTCAGCTAAAGCAATCTCAATATCATCATTACCATGTGGGAAGTTGGTGACGGTCGCAATGCGGATATCTGGTGTTCCTTGGTCACGTAAGGTTTTACGTGCAATAGGAATAAAACGAGGATAAATACAGATAGCAGCGGTATGACCTGCTGGGCTTTTTGCCTGATGACATAAGGCGATCACTTTTGCGTCAGTGTCGTCGTCATTTAACGTGGTTAAATCCATCAGGGTCAGTGCGCGTTGCGCTGCTGCTTTTAAATCAGTCATATAACTCTCCAACGATGTTAATTCTTTCAGAACGATACGTTCTTTGTTGGCGAGCGGGCTTGTTCCATAAAGATGCTAGTTAGGTTTTCCAAACTCAGCAGCTGAGATCCATCTCACCGCACGATGCCCTAGAGCCAGTTGACTCTATGAACTATCAGTTCCGTGGCAACTTACTGTTACCTATTTGACCACGTAACTGGGGTATTTTATGCGCTACAAATCACATTTATCGACTGAACGTTACATTATTAAATATATATTCGTGAAAGATATCACAATTTCACAAGCAATTGCTCACTCTTTATCAGCCATTATACAGGCTGCAACCTTCTCGTCTTAAATTGATTACGTTAAGAATAGTTGAAAAAGTAAGAGTTACGATAAAAACCAGAAAAAGAATATCGCAGAAGAAAATGACAGCGGAAAGACAAATCGCCTTTCCGCTGCAAACAGGGGGATTACATTGCGGTCATTGCGGCTAATGTTAAGAAGAAGCCAGCAATCGTTGCACTCATTAAGTTAGAGAGTGTACCTGCCATAACGGCTTTCATACCTAAACGAGCGACATCACTACGGCGATTTGGTGCCATTCCACCTAAGCCGCCCAGCAAAATTGCCACAGAAGATAAGTTCGCGAAACCACACAGTGCGAAGGAAATAATTGCTTTAGTATGATCAGACAGAACTTGTTTGCCCGCCGCAATCACATCCGCATCTGCTTTCATATATTCACCGAAGTTCATGAAAGCAACGAATTCGTTCACAACCACTTTTTGACCGATGAAAGAGCCAGCAATTGTTGCTTCGCTCCACGGCACACCGATCAGGTATGCGATTGGGGCAAATACCCAACCTAGTAGTAATTCAAGGGATAATTGCGGATAGTCAAACCAGCCACCCACACCACTTAAAATACCGTTAATTAACGCAATTAATGCGATGAATGCCAGTAACATTGCACCTACGTTCAGAGCCAGTTGCATACCGGATGCTGCACCAGATGCGGCTGCATCGATAATGTTAGCTGGGCGATCTTCTTCTGCCACTAAATCTTTAGCATCAACATTATCTTTAGCAACTTCAGTTTCAGGAACCATTAGCTTAGCAAATAGTAATCCACCCGGCGCCGCCATGAAGGATGCCGCAATCAGATATTCCATTGGAACACCCATTTGCGCATAACCCGCTAATACTGAACCCGCTACAGACGCTAAACCACCACACATGATGGCAAACAGTTCAGAGTTAGTCATGGTAGAAATATAAGGACGAACAACCAGAGGCGCTTCCGTTTGACCAACGAAAATGTTCGCGGTTGCAGACAGTGATTCGGTTCTTGAAGTTCCCAGTACTTTTTGCAGACCACCACCTAGAATTTTGATGACCAGTTGCATGATGCCGAGGTAATACAGGACGGCAATCAGAGATGAGAAGAAGACGATGATAGGTAATACACGGAAAGCAAAGATAAAACCGCCGCCGCCAAATAATTCAAACATTTTATCGGAAACTAGACCACCGAAGATGAAGCTCATCCCGTCTTGACCGTAACCGATAACTTTAGAAACGCCGTCAGACATGCCTTGTAAAACGCTACGTCCCGCTGGGGAGTAAAGAACGAATGCGCCGATAGCGACTTGGATTAAAAAAGCACCGCCGACTGTACGAAGTCTAATTGCGCGACGATTGCTGGAGAAGAGAACGGCTATCGCAATAAGCACCGCCATCCCAACAATACTCAAAATGAGTTGCATGGAAGTATCCCTGTTCACTTAATTCTAGGTTAATGTATAAAGAAACTCGCAAGATTCCACGAATCTTAGTTCGATGATTATAACCAGTCATCATTAATAACCCCCAACATTCATCACAAATCCAAAGTGCAATAAGTAACATAAATTCAAATATTGTGACGAAAATCACAATAGAGGATCGGTTTCGTCTGGAAAGGCACTAATACGATAGTCGAAGAGATAAAAAGCTGAATGGATTTACTCGGATAAATACATAAAATACTTAAGAAATAATTATTAATCGGCTAATTATAATCTAAATTAGATTAAATAACGTCCGGCTATTGTTGTAAAGTTGTTGTGCTATTTCATCCGGAGATTCGTGGCGCAGCTCACACAAAGACTGAAATACCCACTGAATACGCTCTGGTCGATTAGGTTCACCTTGAAAACCGGATACAGGCATATCCGGTGCATCTGTTTCAAACACAAGACAACTTAGCGGGAGTTGAGCCATCACTTGGCGAGTTTTATTCGCGCGCTCATAAGTAATTGTCCCTCCGACGCCAATGTAATACCCCAGTTTCACAAAACTTTCGGCTTGAGAAAGGCTGCCAGCAAAACCATGCACTACACCACGTGCAGGGACTTCGTAGCGACGTAACATCGCAACCAATTGGTCATGAGTTTTTCGTGAATGCAAAATAACGGGTAAGTCAAACTGCTTAGCTAACTTCAACTGGCGCTGAAGCAATATTTGCTGCCTTTCAAATTGAGGATCTTCCATATAGAGATCAAGCCCAATCTCCCCTACCGCCACGCATTTCTGGCTTTTTCGCATCAGAAAACCCGTCAATTTTTCAAAATGTGATTCTTGAAACTGGCTTAAATATAGAGGGTGAAATCCCATTGCTGCGTGGAGTTGAGAATACTCATGGGCTAAATTCCAGATGCGCTGAAAGTTATCCTGACTCACCGCAGGAATAATAATATCCGTAATTCCACCTTGCTTCGCGGTTTCTAGGCTTTCTGTAAGTGCCTCACTGAACGGGGGAAAATCAAAATGACAGTGAGTATCGATAAATTGAATATTATCACTCATGAGCAGGATTGCCTTGCAGGGCGCTAGCACTTGCTGCCTCGGCCGTCTTTCCTGCTAATAAAGACTCTCGCAAATCTTCCCTATGCATCAATTCTAATGAATTGGTGTTCTTAGAAAATCGACTGAAATCAGCATCATTACTCGCAAACTGTTGAGCTAATGCCGCAATAAAGTAACGCCCACAGCGTCGTCCGACATGGTAATCTTGATTTAAGGCACTAATTTTACTGCCTAAAGCACTGCTTTTCAGTGGTGTCGGTGGGTATATTTCAAAAATCTGCACGCCATCGGGTGGATTTTCGATGAATTCCTGCGTTTTTCGATAACTCTTCAAGTGAACTTTTAGCATGGCTGCCATGCGTTGCAGCGCCGAATTATCACCTTCAAGCCAGCGGGTCATGCGTTTTACCCATTCAGGCGTAAAGTACATTTGAGAAGGTACAGTGCGGATCACAACAATTGTATCCGCTCCGCGCCGATAAGCTTCCTCAACAGGAATCGCGGCGCTTATCCCTCCATCGTGGTATCGCACGCCGCTATATTCTACACCAGTTCGATAGAATCCTGGAATGGCGCTGGAAGCACGAATGATATCCAACCAAGAATCCGCATCTGGCTGCAAAAATGCAGCGGAAAAATCATCGCTACGACTGGCTCCCATATAGAATTCACGGCCAGAATCTAACAATTCAAGCCCTGCATCCATATTAAGTGGAAACTCTTTCGCCGTCGTTTCAATCAACCAATCAAGGTCAATTAAGTTCCCGCCACGAATAAATCGCAGTGGGTTAAAGAAATTAAGATTCGTGGTATAGCGAGTAATCACTCGGCGGGCATATCCGGCTTGACCACAAACATAAGCGGATAAATTTTGGGCGCCCGCAGACGTCCCTATCATCAAATCAAAAGGGTTAAAGTTTTCTATCAGAAATTCATCCAATACACCGGCCGTAAAAATACCACGCTGACCGCCACCTTCGCAGATAAGGGCAGTTTTTCTTCCGTTAATTTCATCAGAAAACGCGAGTGGCTCAATCGTGCCTAAAGTGACTGGAACATGCTTTCCCATAGTAACCCTTTCTCTATATTGACGTGTTTCTAAACAATCTCACAATAAATCAGATTAAAACAAATGATTCTCATTAAACTGTTTTTCTCAGGAAGAGCAAATAGCAAAATGAGCTTTCGGCTGAAAGCTCATTTAAAAGAAATTATTTGTTCGTCAGAACTAAACCATTCTGTACTGATTTTACCCCTTTCGCGGTCGATGCAATCTGCACAACTTGATTTATCTGCTCGCTAGATTTGAGAAAACCAGAGAGGTAAACCACACCTTGAACGGTTTTTACTGACACGCTATTACTTGGGAGCCCACTGGTACCTAAGAGTTTGCTTTTAATATCCGCAGTAATGGAAGAATCATCGATATAGGTATCGGTACTTTTCACACCACTTGAGATGGCATTACCTGTATCTTTGCCTGCCATTTCAACAGTTTTAGCTGCGCTGTCCCAAGTTTCTGAAGCTTGTTTTTTCAAGGCGCTATCAGATGATGAACTACAAGCAAAAAGTGCCCAGCTCAACCCAATGACACCTAAAGAACGTAAAACGGCGATCTTTTTCATTGGAACCTTCCTCTTGGTATGATTAATAAACTAACAATGTCATAGCCTAAGTAAAAAGTAGATAAAAATAAAGTCAAATAACTCATCTTCAAGAGTATGACTCAAGGTAATTTTCACTTTTGAGATAAATACTCTTAATTGGATGATTTAAATAAGAAATTAAGAAATAACTGTCTAATATCTCTCAATGAAAAAAACAGAAAAAGGGTGCCTGTACCACCGAACCCGCAATCAGAGAGAAATGTGGGGGATTGCTCCCCCACCAGACTACTCACCGCATAACAGAGTAGCTTGAACCATTGTGTTTCCACTCACCACGTTAACCGAACAAAGTCGGTCTCGCAGCAACAGTGAAAGACACAACACCGTGGCGCACACGGTCATTAGCCCGATAAGAGCAAACTTGGTCATTCCTCTTGACTCCTGTATAAAAAGGAGACAGAATCCAATTGTTGGGTTGGAGACTGCCTCGAGTTACTATTAATGGAACTCGGGGCTTTCGTCTTTTTGGTCTCACAACTTATTGTTTACTTGAAGAAAATATTTACTTGAATCAATAACTTGCTTGAACCAAAATGATCCAAGCACCCACCGCCATCATAGCAGCATGCTCTCCGATAAAAAATATCGATTCCAGTATCTATCATCCTGAATAAATTGATAATTAATCGAATAAATAACAAAAATGGCCAACAAAGTTGACCATTTCAATATAAACACTTTAATTAAAAATAATAATTAGTGTTCGCGCGTTTTGCGGAATCTCACTTCAGGATAACGTTCGCTGGTTAAGTTCAAATTAACCATTGTCGGCGCAATGTAAGATAAATTGTCACCGCCATCTAAAGCTAAGTTCTGCTCATTTTTGCGCTTAAATTCTTCGAATTTCTTCACATCATCGCATTCAACCCAGCGAGCGGTAGAAACGTTAACCGCTTCATAAATTGCTTCAACGTTATATTCACTCTTCAAGCGAGAAACGACCACATCGAACTGAAGCACCCCTACTGCGCCCACAATCAAGTCATTATTGATTAATGGACGGAAAACCTGCACAGCCCCTTCTTCGGATAACTGCACCAAGCCTTTCAGTAGCTGCTTCTGCTTCAGCGGATCACGCAGACGAATACGACGGAATAATTCAGGCGCAAAGTTCGGGATCCCTGTAAATTTCAGCTCTTCACCTTGGGTAAAAGTATCCCCAATCTGGATAGTTCCGTGGTTATGCAGACCGATGATATCCCCTGCATAGGCATTCTCAACTTGAGAACGGTCACCCGCCATAAAGGTCAGTGCATCAGAAATCACCACGTCTTTCTTAATGCGAACTTGGCGCAGTTTCATCCCTTTTTCATAGGTACCCGAGACGATACGCATAAAGGCAACACGGTCACGGTGTTTTGGATCCATGTTCGCCTGAATTTTGAACACAAAGCCTGTAAATTTCTCTTCAGTCGCTTCCACTTCACGCACATCTGTTTTACGTGCTTGCGGTGCAGGCGCCCACTCAACGAGACCATCAAGCATATGATCCACACCGAAGTTACCCAATGCAGTACCGAAGAATACAGGGGTCAGTTCACCCGCTAAGAATGCATCGTGGTCAAATTCATGGGAAGCCCCTTGAACTAACTCCAGTTCTTCGCGAAGCTGAGAAGCTAATTCATCACCAACGGCCGCGTCTAATTCAGGGTTATTTAACCCTTTAACGATGCGAACTTCTTGAATTGTATGACCTTGACCTGTTTGATACAAAATGGTTTCGTCACGCAGTAAGTGGTAAACACCTTTGAATAACTTACCGCAGCCAATTGGCCATGTGATTGGGCAACAAGCAATTTTCAGCTCATTTTCCACTTCATCTAACAGCTCCATTGGGTCGCGAATATCACGGTCCAATTTGTTCATAAAGGTCAGAATTGGCGTATCGCGTAGGCGAGTAACTTCCATCAGCTTACGGGTACGATCCTCAACCCCTTTACCGGAGTCGATAACCATTAAGCAGCAGTCAACGGCGGTTAATGTACGATAAGTATCTTCCGAGAAGTCTTCGTGCCCTGGGGTATCTAACAGGTTCACTAAGCAATCATTATAGGGAAATTGCATCACAGAGGTGGTGATTGAGATACCACGCTGCTTTTCCATTTCCATCCAGTCTGATTTGGCATGCTGGTTAGAACCGCGACCTTTTACCGTTCCCGCACGTTGAATTGCGTGTCCGAAAAGTAATACTTTTTCAGTGATCGTGGTTTTACCGGCATCGGGGTGAGAGATGATAGCAAAGGTCCTTCGCTTATTGATTTCATTGAGAAAATCTTGGTTTGCCATGTATAAATTCTTTTAGTTTGTACACGGATTTGTACACACTTTTGGAAGTACTCTCTTTTCAGTTCTTCGCTTGTCAAATCCGTCGTGTTAATCGTAATTGGCCGCTATTTTCGCTGATCTTGACTTTATAAACAATCAATGGTTATCTAATCGGTTACCATTTATTCTCAGCGCGCGCCAATGCTCAGTTGTAGCTGTTTGCAATCGTTGCTTCTTCAGCTCATGAACAACTGTGGCTAAACCACAAATTCCTTCGCTACCAGAAATCGATGATAGCTTGTCGTACTACACCGATGATGGTGCAGTTGCCGTTGATCGGTATTGCAGGGTATTGCGGGTTCAAAGGTTTTAGATACTTCTGTTCACCATCAATAACCAACTGCTTAAAGGTTGCTTCTTTCGAATCATCCAAACGCGCAACAACCAATGAACCTGAAGAGTAAGGTAACTCAGGATCAACAACGATCACTGCCCCCTCAGGTATGGATTTTTTTCCGCTTGGATTTTCCATACTGTCGCCTTTTACGCGAAGTGCGAAACAACCCTCATGTGCTTTCCCAGTGACTTCACGCCACTCCTCAGCATCTTCATGGGCAAATCCCTCCGCTATTTCAGTCCAATCACCGGCCTGAACCCAGTTAATGAGAGGAATTCTTCCCTTAATATCAGGCCCGACTTCTACATTACCGACCCCCAAGCCAATCTCGCCATCACCTGTGGCGAGCCAATGAGCATTCACGCGAAGCGCCTCCGCGATCTGCATGGTGTAACGAGACCTAGCCGATTTACCAGAGCAAATCTGGCTGATCGACTGCTGTTTGATACCAATGCGACGAGCCAACTCAGACTGAGTTACCCCAGTAAGCTGCAAGGCATGGTTTAGTCGTTCGGATAAAGTTTTCATAAGCCCGCATTCTACAAATAAAACTGTAGTCTTTCAACAATTTTAACTGTTGACTTATCTACAGTTTAAACTGTAACATTCAATCTTGTAACAGTTATTATTGTAATAGGAGACGGTATGGAAGTGTTCAAAACGACACAAAAACATCTCCGCCGTGCCATTGACTTGGTCGGCGGGCAATCAGCATTAGCAAGAGCCATCAACTCAAAACAGCAAAACGTCTGGTTTTGGTTGAATAAATCAGGGCGTGTTCCCGCTGAATTCGTTTTACCCATCGAACAAGCTACGCAAGGACAGGTAACCCGATCTCAGTTAAGACCGGACATCTATCCCGAATGCCCAAGCGAGCTGAAAGCCAGTAACCAGTAGGATTAAGGGCAAGTAATGGTCAGCATTTTACGTAAACACAGAAGCGAGTACCTCCATGCGTGATTATGGCAAGGTCTATACCCGCTTTTGGCTAAAGCAAAACGTTTTGTCCTGGAGTGACTCTGCGAAGTTGCTAGGACTGTATTTGCTTACATGCCCACATTGTAATTTGCTTGGCTGCTTTCGACTGCCGATTGGTTACGTTGCTTCTGACTTGAACTGGGATGAGCAACAGGTTGCCAAGGCGTTAAGTGAGTTAGAACAAGATCAGTTCCTGATTCGTTGCGAGGGATCTGGTTGGACTTTGATTCGAAGCTTTCTGAAGCACAACCCAATCGAAAACCCAAACCAAGGTAAGGCAGCCTTTCGGTTGCTTAAAGATGTACCTGCCGACTTCGTTGGTATGGCATCGCTTTTGAAATCTCTTGCCGCTTTTCAAGCTCGGCTTCCAGAAGAATTTTCATCATTGTTTATGCCTGATGGCAACCCGGTAAGGGACTCTCAACGGTCGGATGACTCTGAGAGAAGCAATAAACCAACAGTTAAAACTGTTGACCAGATACAGTTTGAAGACTTCTGGGATGTACAAATACGCAAAGAAAAAAAAGCGAAAGCCAAAGAAGAATGGCTACGCATGGGCCTCAATGAAGACCATGAACTCGCCTTGGAAGTGCTAACACGCTGGAAAGAGCAACGAGACAACCGATTGCAGTATCAAGATCGGACTAAGACCCCTATGCCACATAACTGGCTTTTAAACCGGCAATGGGAAGACGAGTACGTTCGCATTGATGAAGTACAGCAATCATCGACGAGCCTAAAGGGCAGCAATCACCAATTGAATATTGAAGAAAGCAATCGCCGCATTGCTGAAAGCTGGGCCGGACCAGGTATTCGGGAGGTTCGTTCAAGTGCAGGAGGTTGATAAACGCGAGTTTGCTGAAATTTGGGGAGCAGCTTGGGCCATGTATGGCAAAAGCGTATCACCGCAATTGCTATCCATCGCATTTGAAGCCCTTCGTGCTTATAGCATTGAAGAAGTGCGAATCGGTCTGACTCGGCATATTCAATCACCGGATACTGGGCAATTTTTTCCAAAGCCCGCTGACGTCATCAAGCATATCGACGGCAACTCAGGTTCAAGAGCCATGGTTGCTTGGAACAAAGTTGACAAGGCTGTTCGTCAGGTTGGCGCTTGGACATCCGTGATGTTTGACGATGCGCTTATCCACCGCGTGATTTCAGACATGGGTGGATGGGTTGAACTCTGCAAGGTTGATGACAGGGAATACCCCTTTAAGCAAAAAGAGTTTTTAACACGCTACCAGGCTTACTTGCTGCGGGACGAAGTGGGTGAATACCCAAGGCTATTACAGGGTATTGCAGACCATCAGAACCAGCAAAAAGGATTTGATATGCAAGCGCCGGTTGCCGTAGGCGACTGGTCAAAAGCGGCACAAGTTTATACGAGAGGCATCGCCGACTTTAGCGCAGTGCCATTAAAAAGAATAAGCCCGAAAGCCATTCAGGCGCTTCTCGGAAATCAATTAGAGGACAAAAATGAAAACGATTAAAGCAAAAACCATTGCCCTAGTGATAGCCATGTCCGCAAGCACTTCAGTCTATGCGTTTCCGGGCTATCAGTGGGAAAAAGCAGCACATAGCGTTGGTATTGATCCAGTCATGCTCTACGCCGTTGCCTTGGCTGAGTCGGCCTCACATCGTGGTCTCAACATGACCAGTCCATGGCCATACGCAATTCGCAATGGTTCAAACGCAACCTACGCCAAATCTAAGACAGAAGCAGAGCAACTGTTAAACCAGGCACTGCAAGAGACTGAAAAATATCAGCTCGATATTGGCCTTATGCAAATCAATTTGCATTGGCATGGGCATCGGGTGAGCTCAGCAGCGGAACTGCTAGACCCCATCACCAACCTTACGGTCGGCTCAAGTATTTTGGCCGAAGCAATCAAGTCTTCACCAAATGATTTAGAGCTTGGCATAGGCCGCTATCACAGTTGGAACGAAGAGCGTGCACGCTGGTATGGGCAAAGAGTGCTTTCTATCTATCGCAATATTTTACATGAACTGGAGGTCCGTCAATGACAACCAATCAACAAGACTTCTATCAATTAAATTTGGCGTACCTACACGCAGCACGAGAATTGGCGCGAATTGATCCGCAAGAGGCCGTCTTGCGCTTTGGACTTACACGCGACGTGGTTGATGCTCTGATTAATGCTGGTGTTGACGACCTGCAACGAGTGGCGACCTCATCATTCATGCTGTTTCAACCAAGGGGTAACCAAAGCCAACTGATTGAGATGGTGAAGAGCAAAGGCACAGGTATCCCAAGAATCGCTTATTTATTATCAACCCTAAACAACAAGGGGGATGCATGATTGATAACCTGTCCAAAAGTGAGCTATTTACCCGAGCCTCGCTGCTTATTAAATACGGATTTCGAACAACCATTATCGCGCTCGATACAGGTTTGCCAATCCACATTATCAGAAGGCTCCACAAAGAAGTGACTGGCAAGTCACCTTGTCCTGGTCAATTGCCAGAATCTGATGCCATCGTCAAAAGCAGAAGAGCATTAGTTGAAGGCTCCCTGCTTATGGCGCTTTATGTCAATATTGGTGGTGATAATGTCTACAAGCAATTAAATATCGATGCTTTGATGAAGGCTTACGATGCGTATTTGGTTGCAAGAAAAGAAGCAGATCTTCCAGCTGAGATCCCCTGGAAAAAACTGACCATCAATGAAGGTTGGGTTCTAGCTCGTGATTTAAGATCACAGCTTGCATCCTTACACCGGTGTCGATGCGGCAGTCTGTATTTGACGGTATCACAACAGCGCATTCAGCTTAAATGTCCTGTGTGTGAGATTATGGCCGAGCAAACCACTAGAGCACTTTTTGAGAACTAACATGCAGATGCATGATTTGATTGTGCACCTCCCGTGCACTTTGAGAGTACTAAGAAGATGACAAACTTACTTAAATCTTTACCAGCACGCTGCTGGTTTATATCACTGGGGCTTTTTCTGGCGACTTTGGCTGCGGCTCATTTCTTTCCTTCAGAAATATTAACGGCATCTGCCAAGTTAGCGGCTTTGCCATTTCTGTTCTGCACCGTCGTTTTTTTCAGCTACTTGGGTTTCAAAGCGACCTGTAATCCCATCGGACTTATAGCCATAATCACTATGCTTGTAGCAATCGCATATTGGCAAGCGAGTTGGACAATTGTTGGTTTGGGACTCTCTTTCTTAGCTATTTGTACTGGAATTAGATTCTTGAGTAGCCAAGTTAAAGATTCGGGTAGAACTTTGAGCATTGAAGAAAAATGGTATTGGTATAAGCTCCATTCGTTTTTTGATGGCTTTTATCCAAGGTATCCCAAAAAGCCAAAAAAATAGCCAGCCAACCACAAGCTGGCTACCTTCTATTTTCAGTTCCTTCCTGATGCCTGGTTATAAGCCCTAATATCGATCAAGTTGTTCTGAGCATAATCTCCCGCAAGCGATGCATTTGAGATCACCGCTATCTGCTTATCCACAAATGCTTTATCTTCTTCAGACACACTGTCAGGGATGTAAGCGCCACTCTCATCCTTTTGACGATACTCATTTAGCATTTGCTCCCTTAGACCTAGCATTTCAGGCGACCAACTCGATGAGTCTTCAGAGTTGAATACGCGTCCCGCCAAACCTTCATTGAAAGCTTGAGCGAACACTTGACTTTGAATCGGGGTCAATCCCATTCTCTGCCCTTCGCTGTATGCTTCCTGTTTGAAATCATCGGCATACTGTTCTAAGAACTCACCATATCGATTGTTAACTGCCGCACCAAATGCCCCCGCCAACATGGCTTCAGACTTAGTGCCCCAGTTTACTTCGGAGGCATACTGCGAACTCGATCCACTGTATGCATCATTAAACGCCGTCAATGGATTTTCCAAAGAGGTTCCGGCATCAACGGCGGCTTTTAACCCATCCCAGGTTGATTTGCTGGCCACCGTTGCGTTGTGCAAGAAACCTCGTGAGCCAGGATCTTCAAGCGCTTGTTCTTTGTAACTCTCATAGTCTTCGCCAAAGTGATTCAAGGTATGCAGAGCTGCATCAGTATGCTTGCCACTGAAATCACCAATAGCACTGGCGCTGTTGAAGAACATTTCAGCACCAGAAACTCCGCTATCATCAGCCATAATGCGTGATCGCCACTGAGATCCAGCTTCACTGTTTAGTCCAGATTGATAGGTACTTGTGTCAGTAGCTACGGCCTGCTGAGCTTGCTGCTGATGCGCATTCAACTGTCCATCTATACCAGACAGATTGGTTTGGTAAGCCGATTGAGCTGCGTTGAACTGAGTTTGAACTGTTGCTGCATCCTCGTAGCCGCCCAATACACCCGATTCAACTTGGCTTTGAGTACCACCAAAAGTAGGTGCAGTTGATGACAAGCCTTCATTTGAGCGCGGCTGAATTGATCGTAAATCGGCTCCGGTAGCCATGGCCATAACCGTCATTGCAGCTTGATAATCATTGTCGCGTTCAGCGGGCGTTGAAGAGTTGCTATAGGTTAAAGACTCCATAGCTGCCGCTACATACGCCTGATTATCATCAGGTAGCAAGCGCTGATACATTGGAAGGTTTTCACGTAAACGGTTACCTGCTTCAACATGCTGGTTCATATAGCGACCTAAATAATCCATGACTTCAGGATTGTCCGCCGCTAATCGGGTTAACGTCGCACCATCAGTATTTCTTTGTCCTGATAGACTGTAGCTGGCCTGATCAAGCTCACTAAAGCGATTTGATGCCGTGACAACGTCTTGTGCTGAACTCTGAAGTGACTGATAGTCTTGGTTAGACAACGACATTTCAACGCCAGAACGTCTTGAATCTGAAAGGTCCTTAACCATCGCATCGCGATACTCAGCACGTCGTGAATCACTTAATGCCAAGCTTTGCATCTCCCCAGTGAGCGTATTTGCGGTCGTAGATCGAGAACTGCCTTCTGACGACTCAACTTGGCCACTAAAGTTACCACCTAAATCCAGCCCTGCTCGTACCCTTGATAGTTTTGGTACACGAGATGAGTCTGGCTTATCGACTCCTGGCAAGTTGCCCTGTGGAGAATCATTGCCGCCAGTACCAAGAAGCCTTCCAAGAAAGCCCTTATCAGCAACTTCTTTCTCACCGGGATTAGTAATGGTTCCATCGCCACCGACCCTTAGGCCTCCCGATAGCACGCCCGATACCAAGCCACGTACAGCATCTTTTTTATCGTCTCCAAAACCATACCGAGTTTGCAGGTCATCAGTAACCTGATTAACAACGGCGCTAGATGCGGAGTTAGAAGAACCAATCTGACGTCCAACCGAAGAAAGGTTGTCGTAACTTAGCTTTTCACCAAAGGTTCGACTCATGGTATTGCCAACCTGACGGCTAAAGGCTTGAGTTGCCTGAGTCATGGATTCTTTTGCAGAGCCGACCATTGAACCCACTGCGTTTCCGACAGAGAAACTGCTTAGTAGGTTTGACGCGCCGGTCATAGCAGAACCAGTGAGGGCTGAATTTTGGAACATTGACTGTGATTGCATTACCGGGGCATTTTTCGCGACATCTGGACTTGCCAGCTTTTCATCAATGGCATCACCGTTTTGTAGACGCCCAGCCAAGTGGGTAGCGGTTATTGCTGAGCCATAAACGAGCATGAGCGAAATCGCCGGAACACTCGACGCCAACATGCCGCCAGTAGCTATCCAGGTTTGCAGCACTGAATCCATCTGCATCATCCCAGCAAAAGATGGCACTTCTGTACCTGCAAAGGCATCAAGAGCAGACATTTTCCCTGCAACGGTTAAATGAATATACAGGTTAATGATGGCCATGACAGGCATCCAAAGTTGAATCCAAAGCAGGATTAACAAGTACTTCCCAGCCATTCGCATCCCGATTTGGCCAAGGGCTATCACAAAGGCCATCAATGGGGTGATGGCGTAAATGAACCCCTCAAAAAACGTCATCATCGGACGAACGATACTCTGGAACAGGGTCTGCTCCGCCGCCCATTGCGTATTACGCTGCTCAATCGCTTGGTTAACCATAACGGCTGCGGTGAAAGCTTGATCATCCATATACTTGCCCGTCACGCTTTGCTCATAAATAGGCAAAAGCACTGACGCGGTCATATACTCTTGGGTGTTAACCGAAGCCAAACCAAGGTTATTCAGTGCATTTCGGATCACGTCATCAGTGTCCGTTGCTGACGAAGTCCCCAATGAGGCTGACAGAACCTGTTTAAGCCTTGGAATGAAGGTTGATTCTGTCATGAGTTTCAGTTGGCTATAGGCATCGGTGCAGTCCAGATCGCTACTGCTACCACTGAGCATGATTCGAGTGCCATAAATGCGCGAATCAAACCTAATCGCTGTCATCGGGTTAGGATCACTCAGCACCTGATCGAGGTTCTTTTGGCCGATGTCGATACCAATCAAGGTGCACTCTTTGATGTAGTTAAACCACGATTGCTCGATGTCCGAGCCGCCGACACGATTTGCATCACCCAACCCAGAGCGATCCATCACCTGTTTTCTCACTTTAATCAGTGACTGTAAACTGGATGCAAAGCCGTATTCCGTCATCGCGGGAGTTGAGAAGGCGGTTTCAAACAATCGCGTGATTTGAAAGCCAACAGTCGAAATCGTACTACCTGCGGCAGCAACACCGATGGGCACATTATCAACCACTCGAACTTGTCCGGTGTACGCATCCTCAATGCTCACTCGGGTACTGGGTCCAAACATGGTTGCAAAGACTAGCCATGAGACTAAAACGTGTTGAAAGTTAATCCCACGACCGCCTTGCATTAAGGCCTGGACAGAGACCATCAATACCCCAATGAGCAAGCCAATGCGAACCATTGAAGTAAAATCGCCTGTACCAGTGATCATCGCGACAGCGTTCAGGACCTGCTCTAAAAAAGCCGAATCCCCGATGGAATAGATTTCCCACATGACCTATTCCCCCAGCGCCGTAGATTTAACGGTGTAATAACGCTGTTTGCGAATGGTCTGTATCACCTGGTTAAAATGTGCCAGCAACTCTTGCTCTGAGCCGTATCTTCGCTGCAACGCGGCGTACTCCTCATTGATTTGGCGACGTGCACGTTCAAGGTCTTCCGTTAATAACTTCGCATAGGCATGATCTTCCACACCGGAGGTACTTCTAGCTGCATTGAGCATGTCTTCAACTAATGCTCGGGCCATCTCAACAGCAATAAATGGTGCCGCTCGTGAAGCAAACGACCTAGCGGCCCCTTCATTTAATGCAGAAAGAGTTCGAATCATGCCCCCAATGCTGGCAGGAGCCGAGGTCATAAAAGCCTTTTCGGTGGTGCTAGCAGCTCCTGTATTTCGAGCAAACTTAAAAATAATGCCGTTACTGGAACCTGTACCAAGAAGTAAATTTTCTACTTGGGTTGATAACCCCGTCAGGGTCACGTTAGTGATTGTCGGATTCAGACAGCCGTCTTGTGTCACTGTGTCACATCGGTACATAGCGACGTTACCGCCGTGAATTAGATGCTCAATAGTCACTTTATTGCCATTCAGTCTGGTCAGTTTCGGGGCTTTACCTTGGCCATCAGCGGCATTCGCTAAATCACCAACGATGATCGAACCAGTCACCGACATAACCGCTTCAAGAAAACGGTCATCCCCCGATGCAAACCAGCTTGATGCCGAGTGACGTTTCAGTGCTCGCCAGACCAAGTTACCTTTAATCGTTTTGTTCACATCCGATGCTGCGACACTTGAAGCATTCTCATAAGGGTTCTTACCGTTGGACTCACTCCAACTGGTAAAAATGTCTCCAGCCCCTTTAAGTGAGCTCAACATGCTGGCTTCTGTTTGCCCCTTTTTACCAAAAGCAGCCAGGGTATCGTTCACGACTCCCTGAGCCATTTGACAGGAATTGCCAAAATACTCGTTCAACTGCTGGATTTTCTTTTGCAGTGTCTCCATGTGCTGGGAGCATTTCTCACACATAGCACTGAGCGCCAATTGGAATGCGTACCCCTTGGCGTTTGCAGCAACAGAGCGAAGTAATTGAACAAACTGATCCGCATTAACAAATGACAAACTTCCAGCGAACATATCAATCCCGCCACAACCAGCTTGGAATGACGGAGGCACCATAGAGACGAGGTTTTCGTTCATGATCCTGTTACGAACAACAACGCTTCCGCCAGATATCACACCACGACGTTGACTCTCGAATACACCAGGCGCAGTGGTGTTGGTCATTGAACCAAACAACTGGTTCATCTCCTGTTGCAAGCTTGCTTGGCTCATAGATGAAAAACCAATCGCACAGGCGATTAGCGATACTCGGAATACTTTTTTCATCGTTATAACCCTCCTTGTGCACGCAGATAGCGAACAAGGAACTCAGGGTCCTGTAATATCTTTTCGTTAAGCTCTTGGGCTGACATCGCGAGTGACACGCCGGGTTGAACAGGTCGGGTGGCATAGTAAGTTTGATCGTCAATCCAACCGGCTTGATGGGCTGCGAGAATAATTCGATTATTGAGCTCATCAAGGCTCATTGCACCTTGGCCAATGGGAGTGATGACATTAGGTGGATCAACTAAGAACACGGCAGGGACAGTCGTAACGGACAACGATTGAGCTTGTCCTGAATCGACTTTGAAATTGGGAAACTCTCCACCCGGTAAAGGCAAGCCATCGACAGCAATAGCAAATACCTCGAAACCGTAGTTCAAAGCCATGGATTCGATGATAGGCGCTTGAGCATGGCAGTAAGGGCAATCTGAACGATAGAAAAAGAACAAGCCTGCTCGCTTTGCTACTTCACCTAAAGCAACATCCCGTTGAGCGCCAGCTTCTCGGTCCATCCGATTAGCAGCGTAGGTCGCCAAGGGTCTGCGACTGATTTCATCCAAAACAGGATCGCCCATGACCACCTGCTGACTAACATCAGCAAACTGTGAGCCCTTATCCATCATGACTCGCTGGAGATACAGATAGGCTCTGACGTTCTCATTCGTCGGCTCATCAATTGCCTTGTCCATGAACGATTGCATATGCTCTCGGAACCATGCGGCACTGAAGGGCTTTAGTTCGCTCTGACTGGACTCCACGACACCAGTTTCCGGCTCTATCAGCTCATCAGGCTGCTCAGGTTCAGGAATAACCTGATACCAAAACCAGCCTTCCTGACCACGCTGATAGAATGGTCCATCACTGGCATGGGCGGGCAAGATGAATAGCAAGAAAATAATGATTGGGATGGTCACCCATAGGATGAACCAAGGGAACAAGGGGGTTCTCATTGTCAGCTCCAGAAAATTTCATAGAGCTAACATGCTAAAGATCCCCGTCAGGGCGATTAGCCAGATAGATGAATGAATCGTGTGTGTTTCTGACTAGCTGTCTTGACCAGTAACAGCTAACTTTAATGAGCCAAAAATATGGTTTTCCGTTTTGAGCTAGGAGCGGACATCGAACTATCAAACTTTGCAGAGGAAATATAGCTGTGGGTTAACTTTTAAAGAGTGATCGTGTACATTGGCCAGATTAAATCAAGATGACACTTTTTTATGGCAGTAGAGACTATCAATAGGGAAGCTGGAGACTCTGGCAAAGGCTTTAGATTACAGCTCATAAGGGCGATTAAGCTCATGCTGCAAACGATTCAGCAGGATAGAAGTACTGTATTTTTTACTGCGGTGGAAAATCTCGAAGATGTTTCCCATCAGACTATTGTAGATGGAGAAGTCAGTAATTACTTCGAAGAAGACAAGAATTATGACTTGAATGGCAATTTCACAATTTTTAGTCCTCCGGTTATAAATACGTTGGTCAGTTTTTATGACATCTATGTAGATCAATTTCGCACCAGCAACAGCGTATATTTGGGCTTTTACACGACGAGGGATGTCGGTAAGGAAAGAAAATCCAAGCTCAATAGCGGTAAAGAAATAGCTCTACCAGAAAAACCAATTTTAGAAATTCTTCAATCGTTTGATGATGTTTCAGACGATACAATTAATTTAGTAAAAGAAATTCTTGTTGAAGAGTACGCTTCCCAATATAAAGAAAAGCCTAAGTCAGGAAACTTAGAAACGCTTCGGGGTCTAAATGCTGATATGTTTAAAGAGTTTTTGAGGAAAATTTTATGGCATTTCGGTCAGGAAGATGAGGATGCACTCAAGCAGACAGTTTTAACGGATATTGAAAATTCACCACTTCACAACAATGCGCATATAGGCAAAGAAAAAATAATATTTTGTTTGTTAATGGATAAGCTGAGTGAAAAGCAAAATAGTAAAAACTTAGTCGATAAGTTGGTTCATAGTTCAGATGTAAAACTGATTTTTAAAGAAGCAGAGTCTCAAATTCCAGACGAGAGTATAGACCCTACTTGGCGCTATATCGCCGAGCTTGAAAAGGATGTGACCGACAAGCGAAATCTGAAGGAAAAAGTACTTTCAGTAATTGAGGATATTTCAGATCGTCGAATTAGACTGTTAGCTAGAAAAGCAAGTGGCTCTAAGTATGAAGAGCGTGAAGCAGACAAGTCTTTTTTGTCTTTGAAGTATCGTGTTTTTGAAGCTTGTGAAGAATATTTTTCAGATGATGGATATGTAGCCCCTGAAAGCGGCAACGACTTGGATGCTGTTCTTCAAACGCTCTTATCAAAAGCAGTAGAAGATATTTCTAAGTTAAAGACCGATTACAAATATACGATTTCTAATGATAAAACAATAGAAGGAATTATTTGGAATTTATTTGATGGGTGTTTTTTAGCTTTTGATGAGTGTAGTGATGAGTGATGTAAGTACAAAGAAAAGGCTAATGTACTTAAGCGGTGAAGATTTCTATCTTTATTGCTATTCCGTTCTTGTTATTTTGGATTCTTTAGGTTGTCGTGATGGGAAATTTTTTAGAGACTACAGGAAGTTGGCTTTTTTAACTGACATTATCAGTAATGATAAAACAGTCTATGTGGTTTCTCATTCTTCAGGAGAAAAACTGAACCCGAAAGATTATGAGTGTTTACTTGACAGCTATTCGAATGGATTAACTAGAAGAAGTGAAATTCTTAAGTTGTTGTTTGTTCTTGAGAAGAGAGGCTATGTGACTTTGAATCGAGGTAAAGCACAAGAAATTGATGTTACTTTGACTAAGGATAACCTTCCCAATGACTTTTTGAACAGCAATGTTTTCGAGTCGGAATCTAAGAATATAATAAATATATCAAAGAAAGTGGGACGGTTGGCATCGCTAACTCTGGATACCATGTTAGGTAAAATTTATGTTGAAAATGGAGTTCGAACATGGGTCTGATGCGAGTTAATAAGCTTATTTATGAAGGAAGCAAGTATTTTTTCGAGTCTAAAGAGTTCGACGAAAATATCATCCTAATTGAGGGCGATAATGGAACAGGGAAAAGCACCTTCTGTAATTTGATTTATTTTGCATTGGGTGGAGAGGTTCCAATATTTCGAAGAAATAATGATAAGCGCCACGATGAAATAACTTCTGATAGTGATAACTATGTTGATCTTTATATCTCAATCAATGATGGCAGTTATTTACTAAGGCGCTACTTTGGAGATAATGAAGTAACAGTAATCCCCTATGAGCGGGTGGTTGAGAAGATATATTCAGAAGATAAAAATACTTTAATTAAAGAGAAGGTAAGATTTTCTCTTTCGGAAGATAAGACTGAAATATATCCCGTAAACAGAAGCAAAGATTCATACGTTTTTTCTGACTGGATTCTCGAGAAATTGGAAATATCTGTGGTCGAGCTTTTTCATGGATATAATACATTTAAAATTAATATATCAGACTTGATGCGGCTGATTTATCACGATCAACAGCCGAACCCAGAGGGTATTTATAAAAAGCCAGATACTAATTCAACGTATGTTTCTGATTCTGAGTTGGTTCGAAAAGCTATTTTTGAACTCTTAGTTGGTAAAGCCTATTCTGATTACTACGACTCTATTGTCGAGGAAAAGAAGCTGTCGAGAGAGAAAAGCTTGGCTAAAGCGGTTGTGAATGAGTACACGCTTTTAGCCGACAAAATGCGAAAAAATGGCGGGGCTAAAAATGTCAGTTTTTTACAGAAAGAAATCTCTGATAAAGAGCAGCAAATTGACAAGTTGCATGATGCCAGACAGGCATTCAAGCGAAATCGAACTGGATCAAATACAATTAATCAAGATATTGAGTCGTGCAAATCAGAATTAATTGATTGTGAACTTAGATTAAGCCGATTAAAAGAAAATCTGGTTTCAGCTCTTGATGAACGGTACAAATTAAACGTAGTTAGAAATGAATCTGCTTCAGAAATTAGACGCATTGAAAAAGTTATTTTTTCACACGATCATCTAAACCTTTTTACATCTGATACTTGTCCATACTGCTTAAGTCACGTGGATCGTGTGGAAGGGCATTGTGTTTGTGGCGCTTCGATAGAAGAAGAACAATATGAGAGGTTTTTCTACACATCAAAAGAGTATAAAGATATTCTGAAAACGAAACTTAAGGCACTGTCAACAATTAAAACCGCATATGATGATTGTGACTCTGAAGTTCAAGAGATTAAAAAAGAAATTGAGTTGATAGAGAAAAAGTCGGTGACTTTCCGTGAAAAGCTACAAGAAATGCTTGGGCGGGTCGATGAAATTGTTGACATTGAAAGCCTAAATGATATTGACGATAAAATATTGCAGCTTAGAGAAGATGTTGCGAATTTGAATCGATTGTTGGAGATTGAATCAAAGCTGGAACGTATCCAAAAAGATTTTGATCTGGTTAGCTCTAAAGCAAAAGACGCTGAGTTAAAGAGGAAAGGGCTTGAGATTAAAGCTCAACAGGATGTAACTTCGAAGGTAAATGCGTTTAGTAAAAAGTATGATGAGCTGATGAAAAATACTTTGCCTGATTGCAGATCGGCAAAGATTGCGCTTGATAACTATTTGCCTTCAATTAATGATGGTCTCTATCGAGAAACAAGTTCACTTGTTTCAATTCGAATGATGTACTTTATCACTCTCATGCATTTAGCTTTGTCTGATGAATCAGTGACATTCCCGCGCTTTTTACTTATTGACACACCTGAAACTGCCGGAATCGAATTAGAGTATCTGATTAACTGTATTCGTCAGTTGGAAGAATTGAAAAATTATGGAGCTGACTTTCAAGTTATCATTTCGACAGGTTTAAACAAGTATCCCGAGTCATTAAAGGACAATCGTGTACTCTTTATGCCCGATAAGCAGAAGGAACATATGCTCTTGAAGAAGAAGAGCCTTTCTAAGTAATAACGTCAAGCAATTTAGATTCAACTAGTTAGTATGATTAGTTACTGAAGTTCTGCTATCGGCACGTAAGTAATATTCAGAAATTTTGAATACTACATTAACTCAATTTACTGCAAAAACCGTAACCAACGTTTTAATTGAGTCACCCGGAACCATAACAAAGTTCATTTTGCTACCAACATGCTGCCAGAACTCGGCCTCTTGTGCATATTTTTTTGTTTTTTGGATAGCGACGCTTTCTGGTAACTGGGCTTTAGTTAGCCCAGAGCATAGCAGCTTTGTGCACAAAGCCTTCCAAGGATGCTTAGGAGCACCGTCTGAAAGCCGTTCCACAAACCGTTCCAGTGCATGACGAGTCACCACGACAGGTCCAATGTTCGGAACGTTGATGACCTCATCGATTTCTCTCACGGTAGCATTATCGACGCTGTATTCTTCGAAGGAATATGAGAGCCAATCTTCCCGTTTCTCTACCGATATCTGTGCTTCCTGGTATCGAGTGAGCAAAAACCTAGTCAGGCTGTAAAGTGAATGCTGAGTTGAGCGTTGTTTCTGTAACTTTTTGATAGCTCCTTTACTGACCCGGATTTGAAGCCCATTACCGCTTCGGTTACTCCCCATCACCTCTTTCACTGACAGTAGGTGATGAATCGCATAGAGCTCAGCTGCAATTGGCTTTTGCTGCTCAGTTAGCTTGTCGTATTGCTCACCTAAATCGACCTTTAGTTCACCACCTCTTCGAAGGCCGGTCTTCCAGTAAACCGTAAACTCACCATCAATCTGCTTTGTTAACAGGGTTAATACCATCATGTTTGTTTCTCCTATTGGTTATCTATTTTTCATTCTCCATGATTTTTCAAATATGCAAGGCGCAAAAAAAGGGGCCGAAGCCCCTTAGATCAGATATGAACTTTCGGAAAGCCCATGGCTCCGTAAACATTCAGCACATCATTCCAATCCCAACTTTTCACGCCAAGTGACGTTGGTATCGGAGGGATCAGAACTTGTGTCAGAATGCCTTTTTGCCAGGCTTTTTTCTTGAGTTCATTCGCTGCATTCAGGCCGGTCTCAGAGAGATCGTGATCTGCCCAGATGTACAGCATTTTCACATTACTTGGTGGTTCAAACCTAGCCAGTAGCGTTGCATTCACAACCGACCAACATGTCTGTCCCGTAGCTCTGGTAACCGCTAAAGCTGTTTCGATGCCTTCAGAAACACCTAATACCTCACCAGGCTCACCTATCGGAATGGCACCACCAGTGATTGTTCTGTCACTTGGTATCGGCATCATCTTTTTAGGCTTTTCAACCGGCGCTTTGAATCCATCTTCACTTAGGTAGATCCGATGAAACGTGGCCGAACGCCCTTGCTGAGTAACGATTTTACCTAGCAGCGCTGGGTAGCTATCGATAAACAAGCCATCTTCATCATGGTAAGGCAAGTTTGGATGATACCTCAGCACCGAATCCCATTCAGGACGAAGCCGGGTAACAATGCCACGACGATGCATGTAGTTCCAAACTGGTTGCGCACGAGTATCTGCAAGAGAAAACGTTTCTCCCCAGGTTTGATTCAAGCGATGGATAATCGCTTTGTCCTCGTCCTGCTTTCTAGCCTTCCAATCAACTGCGTTACTCGGTATTGGCCGAATAGGCGCTTGTATTTGTCCGGGTTGAATACCAAGAACCTGGCCGATTGCTTCAATAGACTGAGCAAAGTTCCATCCATTAATCCAAGACAACAGTTCAAAACCATCATGAAAGATACCGCAGGTGTTACAAACGCCACCTCCGGTATATTCAGCATCTTTGAACAGCCTAAAGCCATCACGACCGCCATGAACAGGACAAGCCACATGACGGCCTTTTCGAGCAATAGCGGCATCAAGTTCTGGCACCAACGCCGCCAGTATTTGAAGCCATTGGCCATTAAGATATGGCCTTACTGTTTCAATTTGTAAAGGTAACGCCATATAACCTCCTTAAGTAAAAAGCCGACTCCTACCACAAGTGATAAAAGTCAGCTCTGGGCCTGCATTGAGCCGTTTGGTTAATGCAGGAACGTTAGTCAAGCTGGATACCATGTCGTCTTAATAGCCACATGATGGAGTCACGAAGCACATCAGGATCGACAACCGCAGCCATTGCGCAAACACGAAAGCAAAATGGCGTTAATTCGTCATTTTGAATCCACGACAACACATCCTTTCGCAATCGAGTACTGACACGACCGTCCAGCAATACACGGATCGCATCCAATAGAATGCCTTCGCGTAACTGCCAGATTTCCGTGTCAGACCAAGTGACTGGGGCATCATCAAACTCAAATAGAAATTCGAGCTGTGATGATGTGTGTTGATGGGACTGCTTTTGTGATGGAGGAGAATGGGCAATGCGCCCATTCATCAAAGATAACCGCGTTCGGCAAGCGAAACACAGCCCTCGGATGCGACCACAACATGGTCAAGCGTTCGAATATCAACAAGTGACAAGGCGTCACGAAGTCGATGAGTAATGCGTTTATCAGCTTCACTGGGTTCAGGATCACCCGATGGATGGTTATGAACCAGTATCACTGCTGCCGCATTAAGTTCTAGCGCTCGTTTTGTTACTTCCCTTGGATACACGCTCGCCGCATCTAAAGTGCCTTTGAACAGCTCTTCAAATCGAATGACGCGATGCTTTGTATCAAGAAACAGCACACCAAAAACCTCGTGCTCATACTCGTGCATCAGTGTTTGCAGGTATGAGAACGCCGACGATGGCTGTTCAATTTTTCGACCTTTACTTAATCGACCACGGGCAAGCTTGAGCGCCATATCTAAGATATCCGCTTCAGTCACTTGCTCAGGAACGATATAAGTACCGGTTTCTTCGCCAGCTAAGAACTTTTTGTTTTTCATAGGAGTCTCCAAAAAAAGCGGAGACGAACCCATGCCCTGACGGGGACGGAATCGTCCCCGCAGGGTGGTAAAGTTGATGTGGTTACTGAATTAACAGTTGTTGTGTTACTTCGAATAACTCACGCTTCAGATCTTTGACATCGTTAATCACAATGCTTTGAGGAAAGAATTTCTCAACACTGCGTGTTTGAATCCCTATTCCCAGAAGCTCAAAGCCACTTCGTCTGCACCGGTCAACAATGTCATGCGTGGCAGCCCAATCATCTGGGTCACCATCCGTTAGCACTATCATTAGCTTTCGCTTCTGTTTTTGCGCTAACAAACTGTTTGCCGCAAACCACATCGCTTGTGCCATAGGCGTACAACCTCGTGGTTTTTGGTCAAAACAGGCGGCCCGATGTCGAACCGATTGCTTGGGCAATAACGCGATAGAAACTTCCTGATGAATACCAGGAAAATAACTGACCGCAGGTACAACACCCGGTATGCCTTCCAGTGCCATGGTCAAAGCCAAAGCAGCTTCATTGGCAACATGAAAGTACTTTCGATTACCTTCGCCAATGGGTTTACCCATTGAACCCGATATATCGACCAGCAAGTGCACAGCAGCATTAGGCGCAATGCGAGGTTGCCTTTGAATAAACAATCTCGACTCACCTGCTTGTGAAGCGGCAAGACGATGGGTTGCAACTCGAAGACCGTGCCTTTTGGCATGATTCCGATTGTCCTGACTGGACTGAACCATGCCCCTAAGTCGGGCTCGAATTTGAGCGGACTCAGACGCTGACAAGGTCAAGATGGCCTCGTCACCCAACATAGCTTGCTCTGCTTGGGGCAAACTGAGTGGAGTGACGCCCTGATGTCCTTCAGCTTGTTCCGACAACACTTCTGCCACTTGTGCAAAGGTATCGGGTTCAAACTGAGCGGCACTGGCCTCTAAGGCTTCTCGCAAATTGTCAGCTTGATCAGAGTTATCTGAATCCCCCGTTTCAGCAGCATCCCCCATTGCAGACGAACGAGTTTCCGGGGTTTGACTGTCACTACTGTTATTGCTGTCATTACTCGCATCTTGTCCCATGTCATTACCGTTATCAGCATCCGACTCATCCTGTGGTGGACGAGATTCTTCTTCCAACATGGCAACGATGGCATCGACAAGTTTTAGCACTTCACCTGTAGACGCTAGGCTAGGCACTACTGTCAGCATGGCGCTTAACCGGCTCATCGCTGCGGCAGGAAAGAGTTGTCTCACTCTTTCATCGACTGCTTGATACAAAGGCGTAAGCGCTTTCTGGCCCAGAAAATGGCATCTCAAGCGGAACAACAACCAGGCTTGCAAGTTAGATGCAGGCTCAAGCTGTTCAGGTACACACATTTGCTGTGTGTCCACCATGTACTCAATCACTTGCGAAATACTGCGCCGGGTTCCGGGATAATCCTTTGCCAATTCGTTTTCAATGCGAACGTCCTCAATGATATTGAGAAGTGCCTTACGGATCGGTTTGGACGACGCCTTCTGCACCATTTCAAAATTAGTATGCCGAATATGCGCCGCTTCATGAGCCAGATAACCCCAAGCTATCTGTTGATAGTGTGGGTCGTCTGGGTTTGCTGTTGGGATCACAATCCGCTCACCATCGGTAAACGCATCTTGTCCTTGAATAAGCACCTTCACACCAAACTTTTCGCCATAAGCGGCGGCAACGATTGGCAGGGCGTTTTTTAATGGATGATTCATGGGAGTCTCCTAATCATTAGGGGGAATACTCCCTCAGCGGGAGCGTTTCCCCGCTGGGAATGTGGATGTTTAAACCTGTGCTTTTAGCTTATCCAGGTCGTATTTTTGACCTAACCAAGCCACCAATTGAGCTGGACTCTCGTGCTGTTCAAATGACGTTTTAAGCTGGTCTAAACTCAGGATGTCATCCAATGTCAGACCGTACTGGTCTTGTAACTGAGTAGACACCTCGTGTTGATATTGCAGCCAGGCCCGCTCAAAAGCGGTTTGCTGCAATGCCAAGTTTGGAACAAATACCATGGCCGTTACCCAAACACCTTGCCCGTCCGCATCTGCGATCAGCACAGGGTTCTTGGGGATCAAAACACTATGTGTTGAGTACGACCGTTGTACTAACGCTCGACAACACGCCACTTCTGGTATCGATTCGCTTTCAACAGCATCAGTCACACCACGAAAATGTGGTTCAAACTGGTTCAGTTGGCTGGGGTTATGGATGGTTGATTGCATAATTTCCTCTTACATAGTTCAGAGGACATTCGCCCTTCAGGGCAACATGCCCTCAAGGACGTTAGAAATAAAATGAGTTTGGTACAGTCGAACCAAGGTTTGGTCTGACGGTTGGTTGTGGTATTGCACGTAAGTTATCTGCCTGAGCAGATACTGGCTGTGCGGGTTTAGGTTCAGGTTTGGGCATCAGTTGTCTGATATCCAATTGACCTTCACCGTGCATTCTCATCTTGTCTGGATCAGACAAAATTAAAATGGTCGCCATCAGTTCGTGATAGAGATTGTCTGTCACAGGGCCGGTCTTCGGCAGACGAACAAATAAATTGTCCATCGCTTCAACCATTGGCTGAACTCGGTGATCCAGGAATGACAAACCATCCAACTTGTCTCTTAATCGCTTGAGAGGATTAAGGGCTCGCTGACTGATTTGATTCTTACCTGCAACGGAACGCTCAAACAGTTCATTGGCATCACGAGCCACCTCCCTAAAGAGGGTGTGTCCCATACCATTGACCTTGTCATCTAAGCCACCAGCTTGTTCAGCTGGTTGCATTCGATAAATGGCATAATCGAACTGAAGCCGTTGATCCACGTCTTCGATGGGTGACAGCGCACGCCGGATTGCATCTGCAAATTCCGGGTGTTTTGCAACCCAGTCAAACGTCACCTGATCATAGTTGTCCAAGAACAACTGCTTGCACTGCGCAAACTCCTGACCGATCCGGTCAAGCTCTGGAACAATCTGATTAATTCGGTCTTCAGGGACGGCATAGCCACCTAAAAACCGCACACCGACTTGCTCACACAAGCGCTGCGCTTCTTTCTTAAGCCTTTCAAAGTTCGCCAATGCCTCTGGGTCGCAAATTTTTTTACTCCCTAAGCTGGCAACATCCTTCGGTGGAAGTTGGCTGCCATTGGCTAATCTGAAATCTTCAGGCCTTAGTTTTTTTCTACCGCTCCAGATGGAACAGTCGATGTGACAAATCAAGAGTTTGTCGAGGGTTTGAATACTCATAGTGCATCCTCATGTAAGATGGGGACGCACCACTCCCAACAGGAGCAATGGCCCCCGTTTGGGTGGTAGTCGTTGACGCGCTAATGGCAACATCACTATCAGAAATAGTAATTTTGCGAATCAGGCGACGATTGGTTGAGATCGATTTTCGCAGGCATTAAGTCCAGTGCTTCAGCAATCGGGCGAACCCGCTCTAAATCACTGCCTAGCAACCGCAATACATCTTTTTCCAACTTCAGTTGGTCGGATACTTCTATCCCTTCAGGACTCGCTACTGTGAGCGAACACAGAGGTGGTAATTGACGCTTAAAGGCCAGTAACAGCAACAATGGCCACGGGCCATCATCCGTGTTAACAATGCCAGCGCCTTCACCTGACACCATGCTGATTTGATTGGTACTAGGTAATCCGCTTTTGCAAAACCCTAATGACCATTCTCCAATCCTGACCTGGTTATCATCAATAACAGCCAAGCCATAGGCTTCAAGCAGCTTTGCCATATCGAACAACGCTTTTTGCGCCAACGAAATTTGGCCATTGACGTCCTTGCGAGTACGAAACTCCCAACTGACGTTATTGGCGCACGCGACGCTATCAAGCGCATTTGAGAGTTCAAATGGCCGCCCTTGATGATCAATGCCGACTTGTCCAACAAATCGATAACCCTTGTTGATTTTCTCATTGATTCGTCGGTCTACTTCTGCGTTAGGATCAGTCGAATCAATCAATCGCTGCTGCGACAATTGACCGGCTTTTCCAAACCGAACTTCAATCTCCTGGTTATCTGATCCAACATAAATGGCCCATTCTTTGGCTGTCCCATCAGAATGACTGTAACGGTAAAGAGCAAAGCACTTTTCCATCATCAATCCTCCCAGTGATCACCGAAGACATCAGCGGCAATACGGTGAATGGCTTCACGTTGCTCCAACTCAGCACGAGCCGTCAAAGACCGAACCAGTGCATACTCCACTGCGTTAGGAGCACCTTTAAAAGCAAGTGTTAACTTTGCCCAGCGCACCAAGGTCCGAGTGGACATGGTGATACTAAGCTCAGCACCGCCATCCGCGCCCCCAATAAAAAGACGACGAATGTCACCAGCCACCTTCACCATTTTTTGGCGAAAGACTTCTGGCAAGCCCGGCGCAACGTTCTCCAGAATGGCTTCCTCTACAGAAGGCTCTGCATAGGTCGCTTCGATGATTCTAAAGCGATCAAGAAAAGCCAAATTCTGTTGAAGCACACCTTGATACAAGCCCGTTTGATCACCGCTGCCCGCACTGTTGCCGGTTGCGATAAAACGAAACTTGTTATGTGGCATGATGATCTCACCGCCATTTTGTGCGATGACCAACGGGGCACCTTCCAAAATGTCATTGAGCCCAGCCAGTTCAGCAGGCTCAGCAAGATCCATTTCATTAATGATCAGCAAATGGCCATGCTTGACAGCCATTGCCAGCGGTCCATACACAAAGGTCATGTTGCCATTAACCAGCGTGTGGTGACCGATAAGATCGGACAACTCCAATCGACCGTGCGCAGTAATTTGCTGAACAGGCCAATTCAATCGAGAAGCAACTTGGCAAATTAGCGAGGTCTTACCGCATCCAGTGGGGCCTGTAATATACAAACCGTCACCGTCTGGGTTAGACAAAAACGCCAATACGTCACGTAAGTCTTCTTTTCTAAAAACATACTCGTCCTTGCGAACGGGAATGTTTGGATGGGTAGTGTCGGCACTAAATCCTTCCAGAACGAAAGCATCAGGAGCCGGGACATTAAACGCTTGATTCACTTGAACCAAAAATGGGGATTGTTCAGTCATGGTAAACCTCATCAGTTTTGACGAGGCCCCATGCCCCAACAGGGAATGAAGTCCCCGTCGGGTGGTGTGTTGATTGTGGTATGGCTGTGTATGTAAGAGTTCAGCTCGCTCTATCATTCGTACCCAGCATTGGCTACGAGTGAAACTGCTTTCTGATGCACTTGGTATAAGCGCATTAGAAAGGAGCCGAAATCGGCTCCAAGTGAACGTTAAAAATAAAATGAGCTCGGCGAGTCACCTGGCAGAACCAAGTTCTCTTGCTCAAGGCTGATTTTGATTGGTGTTTCAACGGGCTGCTCTGGCTTATTGGTGCTGATACGCAACCGCTCTTGTGGCGCTTTTCGGTAAGCAGCTAAAACCTGATCGTCCAGCTCGCCTAATTTATCGGTGGCCAATTGCTTATAGTCCACCGTACCCGCCATCATGTAGCGGCTGAGTTTGACCCCAGCATAATCGGCATGAGCGTAGTTACCCATCATAGCGACCAATTTCGACTGAGCGTCTCGCATTTCTTCTTTCAAAGATTTGATGTGATTTTCCAGTCGGACCACTTCGGCATGTGCTGAGCAATACTGGCGAGACAACGATGTCCAGCGGTATTGAGCTTCACCCTTGGGAACAAAACAATCTTGCTCTGGGCATTTTGACGGTTCTTTTTTGGTCTGTACTAACTCCCAAAACTGAAGCGCTGTTTCTTGCAACTCAGTTAAGAACGCCGCGTCTCGTTGTATTTCAAACTCAATCAGTTGATCCTCAAAATAGAAAACCAACCAACCACGCGTGCTATTGGCGACCAGTATTTGATGCTGTACTTGTACCCAATACAACTGGTACGCCTCGCTTTGTTCTCGGTGAGCTTGCACATCCTCAAAAACTGACTGGCAAGGACATTTCAGTTCAACGGGTTCGCCCGCATCGTTGATGCCATCAAAGCTGGCTCGAAAGATTGCGTTATGATCGGCTTCTGCACATAACGGCAGAAGAAAGTCATTATGCGCATTCTCAAATGCTCGCCTTGCTTGAGGCTCCAACCGTATACCGCGAAGTACATTAGGATTATTCGACAGGTCTTCCGGTAATACGAATCCGGTTTTTTCTGCCCATAATCGCCAAGGTGTTTTGTAGGGTGAACGCCCCATAATAATTGGGGCTTCAGATGCCGTAATCCCTGCAATGCGCCACTGGTGCCATGCAGGAGTACGTTGTGATAGGTCGATAACCTTCATATTGTCTCCTTTGAGGGGGAGACTCCCCCGAAGGAGAGAACTCCCCTTCAGGGTTAAGTGGTTACTTTGCAGCTTGTGCTAACGCTGTTTGGTGCTGAACAACACTTGCTTGAACCGAATCCATTGCCGCTATACCGGCTTGAATCGAACCTACGACAAGGGCAACAACCAATACCAAGCGAAAAAGTGAGGCTGATTTAGTCATGGAAGATCTCCAAAAAAAAGACGAGACCTTCCCCCTGACGGGAGAATAATCCCGCCAGGGTTAGTAAAATGAATGCGTGGCGCTAAGAAGCTAAAGGCTGTGTGAGCGCTTTGGCTGCTTGTTGCTGTGCATTAAATATTTCTTGTTTCGCAAACGTCAGTTCAACACCCTGAAAATGTTCATTGGCGTATTCCAATGCACTATTCCAAGCGTTTGAAGCTTCCGCCCGCTCGATAAGCTTGTAAACAAGCCCTCGGGTACGATCATCAACTTGCTCGGGTGGAATCACCGATGGCTCAACAACGTGTGTTGCTTGGCCTTCGATAATTCGCTCCGCTTCGTCTTGATCGAAAATTCCCACAAAGCCAAACGCAATGCGGGAACACTGGATCATGGATTTATGCCTTAGCATTCGCTTAGTGTGCGTCTGCCATGGACCATCTACACGGTAAGGGCCATTTTTGCCGTTACCTTCAAAAGGCGGTCGATAGACTTCATCCAGGTACTCAGTGATTTTGACTGGGTGCGAACGGTCGCGCCGGTAGATGATGCATTCCATCCATTCCGGGCATTCTTTCGCACCATCCAGGGAGACTTTGTTTTCTGAAGTCTTAAACTCCATGCCATCAAACTGGTCGTGTTGATTGATGATGCGAGACCATCCATCGACACCTACCACTGGAATAATTCCAGCTTGTTTATCAGGGAACGCAAAAATCTCTTTGGTGAAAGGGTTCAAGCCGTACTGATCTGCAACCACCAAGAGCGCCATCATCTGCTCATTGGTCGGTGCACTACCGTCACGTTGCTTGAATGCTGTTGCTTTTAGGGTATCGAACAACTTGTTTGGATCGACACTAAAGCGCTCAGCAAAGCGTTGGATTAGCTTTGGTTTTTCCATTGTGGACTCCGACAATCAAAGTGGGAGTCTGCCCCTGACGGGAAAGTACTCCCGGCTGGGTTAAAGCGTTTTTGCTCGGTTAAAAATCTGGTTCAGGATAAGTTTGTGCCCAATTAGTTTGGGAGCCTGCATCATCCGCCGCTGATGGCTCAGATGCTTTGTTCACACTATCAAGAAGCAGAAACTCGTCCGCGTCCACTTCGGTCAATCGATGCTTAATGCCATCTTTCTCCCATGAGCGCGTGCGCTGAGGCCCTTGAACAAAAAGCTTCGCTCCTTTTTGGATCAAATCTTTTGCTCTTAGCCCTAACTTAAATCCACCACGATCTCGAAAAACGACCCGATGCCATTCCGTATGCTCTTTGAGCTCATTGGATTGACGGTCGCGCCATTTCTCAGAAGTGGCCAGTGAAATACTGGTCACTAAATCACCTGATGGATAGGCTCGTGTCTCTGGCTCAGAGCCAACGTAGCCTATGAGTGTTACTTGGTTTTTCATGATGTTCTCCTCGTCTTAGTTGAACTCTGTGCACACAGTCGCTTCTACCCGGCTGGGCAAAGAAGACTGACGACGCAGATAAGTTGGTATTTCGAGTAAAGCCATGTCGTACTTATGTGGCTCTTTGTAAAACGCAGATGTCAAACGGGGCATACCAGGAGCTTTAGGCACTGCCATTGGACGACGTTTTGGTGTTGGTGTGAGCAATCGCTTGATTTTAGTAAGTACAAATCGAAACGGGCGCACGCATTGACGAGCAAGCAATCGCAAAAGCGACCAGCTCAGTATTGCAAGCAACATAATGCCTGCGATTTGGATAATAAATCCGAAGATATATTCCATTGGTGACTCCTTATGTTGGTTTTGAAGGAGTCCCCCCCAACTGGGGAAAACTCCCCCAGTTGGGTGGTGAAAAGGCGAACCGTAACGAACGCATGGTTGAGCATGTAAAAACATGCTGGCTATTTGTTTAAGGAGGCTAGCTACCTCTTAGTGCCACTGAGAAAACTCAGCGGCGGGCTTCCTTTGAGCTCATGCTCTCAGGCGCAGATATCACTGAAACAGATCAGCAATATTTGATAGTCAGTGTAACCGTCTTATCCAGACAGGATAGTCAGAAAGATGCTCAATTCTTCCACCTAGCTGAAAGGCCATTACCTCACAGAGGATTAGGCTAGGGACTGATTATTGTCATATCAGGAGCAAAATCTTATGGCCCAAGCAAAACCCAATTACTCAAAACCCATCTTTGAACAATCATTCACAATTAATAGCTTACAGGCGCAACGTGTCGTTGACCGTGTTTTTAGACGGACGGTCAGTGCGCTTTACGGAATCGATGTCATCCTGCGCATCATTGGCGATGAGAACGAAATTGATGAAGTGGAACAGATCATTAGCCAGTTGATCGAGGATTGCGCTAAGGCAGTAGACAACGAACAAGCTCGATTGGACAAACTGATGGAGTCCAACGGTATCGATGAAGTACCTGACTACACCGACCCGATTACCTTCAACGCCAAAATCAGCTCGCCTCAGGTTGGCCAGTTTGTCGGCTTAGTTCGCAAACTCGATGCGTTGATGATCTCAATGGACACACTCTGGTTATCTAGCGTGCTTAGCAACAAGCAACGTGTTGATGGCAACTACGCATGGCAACAGCGCATCATCAGACTGGCTCGACGCATTATTGATATCGAAATTCGAGCACGAAAATCAGCCCAAGCTAAGGGTAAAGAAGCAGAAGTTGAGCAAGCGGTGCCGTCAACCGATGACGATATCACTGAAGAGGAAACAGATACCCCCGCCAACTAGCCAACTAGGCTCCCATCAACCAGCCCCTCTCGAAGGGGCTCTATATCGCTATCCATGCTATCCGTAATGAGTTCAATAAACAGTATACAATGTACGCATAATGCAGTACATTGTATTGCTTATTTATCATGGAGAAGCATAGTGTCGCGTTCAAAAGAAGAGACTTTGTCAATACGAACATCTAAAGAAATCAAGCTGTTGCTAAAAGCAGCAGCGGAAAAAGAACATCGCTCTCAAGCATCTATGATAGAAATACTAATTTTGGATTATGCAAAATCGAATGGGCTAAGCCCCATCATAGCCTCAGATAATACTAAGTAGTTACGTCTGATTATTTTAAATCGTTATTAATATGATGAAATAATTAGTATTTAATACGACAAAAGACTGAGTAATTCGATTATAAATGAACAGTGCAAAGGGGAATAATAGTGGCTAACGGTAAAATACTGAGACAGTTGATTAGGGCTGGAACCATTGGTGATTCCGAGGCCTTTCGGCTTGCTTCAGAAGCTGTTATTCAAGATGAGCGTCAAAAGCAACATCACCTTCTTGCAAATGATCTTGAGCAGATATTGTATGGTGAGCATTTAAGACCGCTTAAACAAAATGGACGTAACACTTTGCCTACTCCTCCTGTAGATAAAGAGCGAGGACTACCACTATTAGATGTTCGACAAGCTCAGCGACCAATAGAAGAAATGGTTTTACCTGAATCTAGTATCGCACCCATCGAGGAACTTCTTGAGGAACACCGCCGTGTCGATGTGCTGAGAAGTTTTGGAATGAAGCCGTCTGGAAAAATTATTTTTCATGGTCCTCCGGGTTGCGGGAAAACCTTAGCAGCTGAGGTAATTGCTTTTGAGCTTGATTTACCTCTTGCAATTGTTCGTCTCGATGCGTTGGTATCATCTTTTTTGGGTGAAACAGCCGCGAATCTTCGCAAAGTTTTTGATTTTGTTGCTGAACATTCTATGGTGGTTTTATTTGATGAATTTGACGCCATAGGCAAAGAACGTTCTGACTCAGGCGAACATGGCGAGTTACGCCGCGTCGTTAACGCAGTGCTTCAGATGATGGACGCTTATCAAGGGAAGAGTCTAATTTTAGCAGCTACAAACCATGAGCACATTTTAGACAGTGCTATCTGGCGACGCTTCGATGAAAAAATTGACTTCCCATTACCTGATGAGCTGCAAATACAACAAATTCTTTCACTCAAATTGCGTGGTGTACGTCGCCAATTTGAGTTAGATGATAAATCTATCCTCGGGATATTTTCTACAAAGAGTGGCGCTGATATTGAACGTATTGTTCGTAGAGCAGTAAAAAGGATGATCCTACGTAGTCAGGAATTTTTGACCGTTAAGGACTTGAAGCAAGCAGCTTCTCGAGAAAGTTAAAAAAAGGGACTAGGAATGGCTAATTATGAACATCTTAAGATTGAAAGAGAACTGCTTGAAAATGAACGTAGAACAAGAAAAATCAATATTCCAAGACATCCACGAGGTGATCTTCGTGGGCATGGTCAAAAATTATCCAGAGACTTAACTGAATCATTCAAATTCGCACAAAGTCAACAAACGTCACGCCCTGGTAATTTTGTACTGAAAATTCGTTATACAGGACTTCTCGATATTACCCATCTAAACAAACATGGTATCGAGTTTGTAAGCCAAGAAGACAATCATCTGTGTGTTGTTTTTGTTGATGAAACCGGAATGGCTGTGTTTGCAGATCACTTGCAACGTTTAGGTTTAGACGATGCGGAGTTGACGTACAAACAGATTCTCGAAGCCATAGAGGGAATCGATAACTGGACAAGTGAGGATCGGAAGAGTTGGGCTCTCAGAAGAAATGGCTTACCAAGGTCAGAAAAATTTCTCTTAGATGTGGAACTTTGGCCTGTGGCTGTTGCTTATCATCCTGAGAGGTTAAGCACTTGTGATGCATTTGAGCGTTGGTTAGTTCATAACGGAATACGGCGAACAGATAAAGTTAACCTTGATAGCTTAATAATGTACCGTCTGGAGGTTAACTCTAGTCAGGCGAATGTACTGCTGAATCACAGCGATGTTAGGCTGGTTGATCTCCCACCCAAGAGCGGTATTCACTATAGCCAATTGAATTGTGACATCGATAGAATTCCTGAAGGAATACTATCCCCTACTCATCAAGCTGCCAGGGTTTGTGTTCTTGATAGCGGAGTAAATACTAACCATCCCCTGTTGGCACCCGCAATTGCGGAAAGTGAAGACTTTATTGGTGATACAGGTGGCATGGATTTGAATGGTCATGGCACTGCTGTCGCTGGTGTAGCTCTGTATGGTGACTTGGAAGCGTGTAACTCAACTAATTATTGGCACCCTGAACTTTGGATTTTCAATGGTAGAATTCTTGATGAGAATGCGGAGTTTGACTCCAGTTCTATCGAAAAAACTCTCATTGAAGCTGTAACCTATTTTGTCGAAGAACACCAATGTCGGATTTTCAATTTGTCGTTAGGGAATTCCAATGCACCTTACGATAATCGTCATATTCGAGGAATTGCGTATGTCTTGGATAAATTGGCTAGGGACTTCAATATCTTATTTGTCGTTTCTGCTGGGAACTTCTCAGGCTCTATCGATCCAGATGTGCCAAGACATAGCTGGAGAGACGAGTATCCAGAATACCTTCTAGCTGACGAAAGTATTATCATAGATCCAGCTCCGGCACTAAACGTTCTAACGGTGGGAAGCTTGGCTCGACATAATGCGACTTTCGATGCTCAACGGTATCCTGAAATTGGGCAATTGGCTCCAGCCACAGAAAATCAACCATCCCCATTTACACGTCACGGTCCCACTATTAAAGGTGCAATTAAACCCGAGCTGGTAGCTATGGGTGGAAACTTGGCTTCTCCAATAAGAACAGGCAACGAACTCAATGCAGTTATGCGAGGCATGGGGGTACTGACCTGTAATAGTCGATTCGTTGGGAACACATTGTTTAGCGAAATTAGCGGAACAAGTTTTGCGGCACCTTACATTACCCATCTTGCAGGTCGTTTATTGAATAACTACCCGAAGGCTTCTGCTAATTTGCTCAGAGCACTACTGGTTAATCATGCGAATATGCTGTCGGAGATTGAAAGCAGCTTTCCTGAAGATATGAAGAAATCTTATAGGAGCGCAAATGGACGAGATGCGTTTAGAGATATAGCTGGTTATGGTGCTGTTGATGAGGGGGAGCTTTTTAGATCTTCACAAAATGCCGTTGTCTTAATGGCTGAAGAGAAAATTGAAAACAACTCGCATCACTTTTTCGAACTGCCGCTTCCCGATGATTTTTTAAGGTCTCAGCGTGCTTCCAGAGAAATTAGAGTTACTCTGTCTTATTGTCCAGCGGTCAGGACAACTAGGATAGACTATGTGGCCACTAAAATGTCTTTTAGGTTAGTCAAAGATCAGTCGCTTGAGTCTGTTCAAAGGCATTTCAATCACAGTACTCAGGATGAAACTAAAACCAGAAATGATGATGCTACAAGTAATAGGGACATAAGTGCTGAATTAAGAGGTAAAGGTACAGTTCAATCTTCAACTTGGCGGATTAAACAGCCGAAGCCTTCTGAAAAGTGGTTTGTTGTAATTACTCGACAAGATAGAGATTGGGGTGAGGCGTTGAGTTTCGAACAAGAAGACTATGCCTTGGTTGTGACTGTCACTGATCGAGAGAATGAGGAAGCCCAGCTATATAGCCAAATATCACAACGCATAGAGCTTAAGGCGAGAGAACGTGCACGGGCTCGAGTGTAGGGAATTCTTGTTCTGTATAAATCACCCATGGAACGGGAAGATTTAATTTTTCGGGCCATATGTATTAGGATAAAAGAATGAAACTGCACAGTATTCGGGTTTCAAATTTTCAGAGTTTTGGTGCTGAACCAACAGAACTGACACTGGAAAATATTACCTATCTGATTGGCCCCAACGGGTCAGGCAAGACTGCTGCACTCCAGGCTTTGTGCCGACTGTTTGCATTTGATCCATCATTACGCCGTATTCAGCGCTCAGACTTCCATGTCCCGCACGATGAACAAGAAGCGCCCGAAGAAAGGCAGTTATGGATTGAGGCGGACTTCGTGTTCCCCGAGTTGGAGGATGAAGAAGATAACTCGACCGTTGCTCCCCATTTCAGTCACATGCGCCTTGATGCCCCTGACGGAATTCCTAGGGTACGATATCGCCTAAGTGCCACTATGGGCCTGGATGGGGATATTGATGAGACTTTTGTGTATGTGCTTGAAGCTGGCCCGGATGGTTCGCCTCTAAATCCTCAAACGGTTCCAAGGTCTGAACGAAATCACATACAAGTCCACTATCTGCCCGCAAGAAGAGATCCGACTGACCACATAGCATATGGAACGAACGCGCTGCTTGGCCGCTTGCTACGGGCAGTGAACTGGGAAAATGAACGGGAGGAAGTCAAAGGGTTCACCGACCAGATTAGTGAGAGTTTGGCTGCTAATCCATCGGTCAATGCTTTTAGTGCCCACCTGAAGAAAACATGGGGCACCCTTCATAAAGGCAGCTACTTTACAGATCCCAAGATTACTTTTGTGGCATCTGAGATCGAGGCGTTGCTTCGTCATTTGTCCGTATCATTCTCGCCTGGACATGATGAACATCTTGTCGATTTTTCCAGACTCAGTGACGGCCAGAAGTCGATGCTCTATCTGTCATTGGTTCTTTCATCTCAAGCAATTGGGCGTGCTGTCCTTGCCGGTGAGGACGGCTCTTTTGACCCAGAAAAATTGCGTCCGCCAGTCTTTACTTTGATTGCCCTTGAGGAACCAGAGAACAGCCTCTCGCCTCACTATCTGGGGCGGATTGTCAGCGCTCTGAACTCCATGACGAGCAACGAGGATGCTCAGGCCCTAATCGCTACGCATGCTCCGTCAATGTTACGACGTGTCGATCCGGAACATATTCGATATCTTCGACTTACCGAAACCCGGCAATCAAGAATTACGAAAATCCAATTACCCGCTAAAACCGATGAAGCGCACAAGTTTGTACGCGAGGCTGTCCAGGCATTCCCTGAGATCTACTTCTCACGTTTGGTTGTGTTGGGTGAAGGGGATAGCGAAGAAATTGTACTACCGCGCCTTTTCCAAGCGAAGGGTGCGCCAGTTGATGAGTCAGCGGTTACGATTGCTCCGCTTGGAGGTAGGCATGTCAACCATTTTTGGCGCCTGTTATCAGCACTGCAAATCCCATTTTTGACCCTTCTCGATTTAGATGTGGGCAGATATCAAGCGGGCTGGGGAAGAATAAAGTATGTAAATAACCAACTTGGCTTATATCAACCTGAAAAAGTTCTGCCAAATACTTTTTCTTTATCAGATTGGAATGATGACAAAGTACCTGTTCGTACCCACCATTTCTTTGAAAACGGTACTAAGAGTGTATTTGCAGAGCTGGAAATGCGTGGTGTGTTTTTCTCATTTCCAATGGATTTGGATTTTTCAATGCTCCTTGCTTTCCCAGATGCTTACGGTGTTCAACAGGAAGTTCCGGATGACTCAACGATTAAAGCCGTGTTGGGCAAGAGCCATCATGACCCATCCCAATATAGCTATGACGAGTTAAATCTTTTCTCTACGTATCACAAGCTTTTTAAACTGGGCAGCAAGCCCGCTGCTCATATCGATGCTCTCGCTCAACTAAGCAACGCGGATTTGCTGGCGAACATGCCTGAATCATTTGGACGACTCACTGATGCCGTGATCGCCAAGCTTGCGGAACTGCCCGAGTGATTGCTGTAGATGCATGGCTGCCTTCGGATGGGCTAACGCTTGAACCCAATGCACTGCGGGCTGCGAAGGAACAAGCGCGCTGTCTTGCACTGACGGCGGGGCCGGGCGCGGGCAAGACGGAAATGCTTGCACAAAGAGCTGACTTCCTCCTACGAACCGGAACCTGCCGTTATCCGAAGAGAATACTCGCTATCTCTTTCAAAGTTGACGCCAGCAAAAACTTGAAGGAGCGAATCCAGCGACGCTGTGGACAAGAATTGGCTTCCCGTTTTGATAGCTACACATTTCATGCGTTTGCAAAGCGTATTATTGATCGTTTCCGAGTAGTGCTTACTGGTAATGATGCTCTTGATCTGGATTATTCGATTGGCGAAAGAAAAGTCACAAAAAGGCAAATTACATTTCATGATCTTGTACCGCTAGCAATTCAAATTCTTAAGGCCTCCACTGTCGCAAGAAATGCCATACGCCAAACTTACAGCGATGTTTTCTTGGATGAATTCCAGGACTGCACGGATCAGCAGTATGAACTCGTGAAGGTAGCCTTCCAAGGTACGAGCATTCGTCTCACTGCTGTCGGTGATACCAAGCAGAAAATCATGGGATGGGCAGGTGCATTGGACGGAATTTTCCAAACGTTCGCTAGGGATTTTTCAGCGGTCCCATTGAACATGTACCGAAACTTTCGTTCAAAACCACGCCTGCTTCGGATGCAGAACGAGATAATTCGCGTGCTCGATCCGGCTTCCGTCATGCCTGATCACCAACTTGCTGGTGAAGAGGGAGAGGTCTTCGCGTGGCAATTCGAGAATGCCCAGAGTGAAGCTGAGTACTTGGCCGATTTGATTGCCGGGTGGATAAGAAATGAACAGGTTCCGTTATCCGAAATCGCCGTATTAGTGTCCAAACAACTAGATCTTTACGCCAATCACCTGATGGTGGCATTAGAAGTTAGGGGAATACCGTACCGGAATGAGCAGGAGATGCAGGATATTACTGTCGAACCTGCCGCAAGGCTCGTTGTTGACTATTTGTCCTGTCTCTATGGCCAGCGAGAGCCCAAAGCCTGGATTCGGCTGATGAATCAATTGATTCCCTTTGCCGATGATGAGGTGCAGTCTAGCGTCAGGCAAAATTTCCAAAGCTTCTTCAAGGAACAGCGAAAAATCATAGCCATGGCCGAGTTGTTGGATGAACCGTTTTCAGGATGGTGGGATTCTGTGTGTGGATTTTTGAAGGAAATAGGAATGGAGACTCTTGTTGCTCTCTCGCCTGACTATGAGTCACATGCCAGATTAGGTGAAGTTGTGGGAGATACCAAAGCACGCATTGAAGAATTGCTTGAACTTACCCCCGATTTGCCTCAAGCCTTGACTCGTTTCTCTGATGATCAGGCTGTGCGTATTCTGACTATCCATAAGAGCAAAGGATTGGAGTTCGACTCAACGATAATTATGGCCGTTGAGAACGAAATATTCTTTGGGGATCAAGATGCTAATCGGTGTGCTTTCTTTGTTGGTGTATCCCGTGCCAAACGTCGGCTTGTTCTTACATACGCAAAACAACGCGACAGGCCTCTTAACTATGCAAAAAGATGGGATGTAATTCGAACTCCACAACAGGAATACCTTCAATATGCAGCACAGTTTATTACCGATTTAACGCACATTTAAAAAGTCATTAAACTTGCAAAGCCATAAATCGTCCTCAAAAACGTTCCCTTTACTACATATAATGCAACATCTAGCGCGATGTCAGCTCCAAAATATACTGGAGCTGACAAAGATTTTTTCTTCTAGTTATTCCCCGAAATTTCTTCCGTCGCCTCTTGGCGTAATTTCTGGGCATCCATTCCGTTTAGCCTTTCAATAGCTCTTTCTGCGGCACTCTGACGATTTCCATCCACGTTTAGCGTACTTCCTGAGCCTGTGAGTCTTTCCAGATCCAGTGACGGTACTTCGGGTAGGTTGCCCGTGATCGATAAGATACCTATCCATTCATCCAGATTGACTCGGCTCCAATCCACCTGGTTTAACTGACTCGCGGTCAAACCTTCGCAGTTTGGTGACTTGGCACTGCCCCAACCAAGGCCCAATTGAGGACGTACTTGTTCTTGAATGATCCGTGAAAGCGGCGAAGTAAAGCAGCAATATGATTGCCGTTTCTCAACACAGGCACCTAAGAACTTAGACTTGCAGTAAGAGCCTACGTAGTGGCAACTCTTCAATACCCGCTTGGCGTTCATTTCAAACTCGCTCTGCTCACATTTCCAGATAAGCTGAATGAGGATCATGGTGACTGAATAAATCATGTAGGCCGTCATAACCGTACTCAGAACCGCGCCCGCAGCGCCACCCAGCGCAAAGTTACCACCCGATACAACACCATCGGCTCCAACCGCACCACCAACGTTACTAAACAGTGCCGATTGCGCCCCCGAACCAAAGGTCGTGCCTACCCACTCAGCCGTTTTGTTGGTCAACACCTGCATAAAGCCAGTCGCAGCTTGCTCCGCTCCCGCGCCAGCAGCCGTTGATGGCCCAGCCCCCATGAGAGAGTCCCATGCAGACACAAAAGGCTCTTTAACTGCACTCCAGGTACTCGTGATCGGTTCCCTAAGCGTATTCCACGAACCATAGATTGCCGAAGACGGATTCATGGCCATGACTGCCGTATCAAGCTTGTTAACCGCCACTATCATCGTGATGTAGTCCGATAACGACACGCCACTTGGCTTTTCACAGCAATCCACTATACCGCCAACGGCTTTTTTGCACTGGCCTGCATTACCTTTAAAAACCGTACACTCGACGTTATCTTGGCCATCAGCCCCCGTGCATGACATATCATTGGTCATAAACTGCGCCGCATTAAGCATCGCAGCGGCCTCTGCAAAGTTAGCCTGCTTGATTGACTCTGGCTCTAAACAATCTGTGCCCATACAGCGAACTGGGCCCTCACAGTTGAATTGAGTTTCCATTCGTGCATTTTGCACTTCAACGCTTTGTCCACAGTCATACACCAAACTTTGGATATAGCAGAAGCCTTCATGACCAGCCCCGCCTTCAGTGCATTCGGTTCTGACGTACTGGCAGGCTGGGTTTTGCTCTAGCGCGGCACACGTATTGGTGGTCGTGTTTTGTCCGTTATTGACGATAGTTTGCGTATTACCATTGGCATCTACCCAGCTATCTGAGCTGCCCATGTTGAACTCTGGATGAGCAGTCGAAGCATTGTAGGTTGCTCTTGCCCTCCAGCATGAGAGTCCCAGTCCATCAGAGCTGCCGCGACTGGTTAAATGAGCAGGAGACGAAACAACCGCCGGATAAAGGCTTCCAAGATTGGCCAACTCGCCACTACCAACCGTTAACCCTTCAATTCGTTTTGTGCCCGTATCCAAACACTGCCACTGCACCGCAGTGAACTGATCCGTTTGCATCAAGCATTGGTCTATACCGGGATCAGTTGATTGATGAACAATGTCTTGCTCTAAGTACTTGCCAGAGAAGGTCAATGAAGCGCTCAGTTTCGCAGGAGCCAAACACTTCTGAACTTCTCGGCTACAGGTATCAAAATTGACTTTGTTCCAGCCGGACTCACATCTGGAACGAGTGACCTCTTGGGGTTCATGCCAAGAAATAATCGACCCATTGACGACTTTACACAATGAACCAACCAAGGTTCCTTTTGGACACGTCATTTCAGGGTATTTAAAGGACGGTTTCGTCTCAGTCACCGTTTCCTTATTGCCCGTCAGTGAGAGTGTCGTTTTCCAACCATTTGCCTTGGATGGCGACTCGGTGATTTTTATCTCAGTATTTTGATTATCAAAAATCCTCAGCGTCGCGTTTCCAGTTTGCATAGTGCTGCTGTGCTGTGGAACAAAGCTGAGCGTTTCAGAGCTAAAGCAACCGCGCTCAATGGACCAGCTTTGTTGATGATTTTCAGCGGATACACGTCGCTCTAACTGACACTGAGTAAGCGTGCTGATCTTCTCGCACACCTGGTAATCGGGTACATGCTTGGTTTCAGTAAATGGCGTGATCGTCTGAGTAGGCTCACAGGCCTCAAAACTACTCGGCATAAGATTGGATACCACACACTTTGGATCGCTGGTTTGCAATCCACAGTCATAGGTATCGGTAAAACGAATGCATTCACCTTTATCATTGGTCTCGGCACATTCTGACGACATGAATCCACAGGAAGGATTCGCTTCAAGCACTTGGCAGGCCTGATTTTCAATCCCCTTATAGCTTTCATCATCCACACTAACTTGTACACGCCGACACAAAGGCGATATGCCAGCCACTGGGCTTGGGGCAAAATAGGATTCACAGACTGAAACACCGTTGACCACCGTACATCCGTTTGTTGAAGAAGGCTGATCCGTGCATTGAATGCTGTAGTCAGAAAACTTAGCCGGGATATCCGCTGCTTGTTCAATACAGGATTGTGGCGACCAACTATCATTCATCACCACCTTGGTTGGATCAAAGCGTACCTTGATGCGTGCATACCCCTCACCACTACCCGTAACCGATACGCGAATTTTTACTGGCACTTCTAAACCGGGCTCTACCGCTTTGAGCTTAGCGGTTAAGTCAGTATTTGGATTGCGCTCCCAACTGGTACTGAGCTCGCAGCGACCTGCCGTTTCTGGTGGAAAGTTATTGTTCGGCCCAGACCAGACTTTCTGATCGCCAAGCCACACTTGCATGTAGTCATCCCATTTTGCGTACTCAAGAACAGCTGAGGTAATCGCATCGGGGTTCACGACTTTGAGTGTGATGGCCTGTTCGAACACTTTACAACTACCACTCCAGTAGTTGTCGCCAATACGTCCTATCCAAACTTCAAGACACCCCTCACCACAAGAGCGAAGGTTCATCGGCCCTGAAACATGCTCAATAATGCCTGCCGTGTAATCGTGAGTAATAGTGCAGCTGTTAACCGCTGTATTGAGCCTGTCACATTGCTGGTAATTTGGGCTGCCTTCACCTTGAGACTCACAGCCGGGGAAGCTTTGAGTTAATAGATTGGGGTCAGTTTGAACCGCGTCAGTTAATGCCCAAAGCGGATCATTGACCATATCTGGCCGAGACCTGTCTTTGATTTGCTGTAGCGAGCGAAATGCTTCACCCGTAGCGCCACTTTCGGATGCCATGCTCTCTTGGCGCTGCGTCCCCAATTGATTCATGCTGGCATCAGAACCATAAACGCCCGTTAAGACATCCAATGAACCCTGATCCATACCAGGGAAAAGCTCTTGCAAGTTAATGGACTCATTACCACTGCCATTCGGCACCGACAATGTATTGCCATTGAGTGCGGGCATCGTCCAGCTTTGCAGCAATTGCTTACCATCTTGTTGTCCGCTTAGGCCGAATTGGCGCTGCGCATCAGCGGCCACACCATGTAAGGGCAAGCACGCCATAGTGATTGATAAAACACCCGCTAACACTCGGGTAAAAAGTGTTGGTTTCATATTTAACCTCCCGAGTTACAGCAGTCTTGCCAGCGCCACAAAATGTAGAGCGCATCTTCACCGGCACCGGGGATCGTTCGCCACTCTCCCCATTTCATGGTGCTTTCACCGATGACATGCGCACTTTCAGTTTCTGGTACAGGGAAGAACATACTCATCTTGTATTGGGATTTCGGCAGCATGGGTTCGATAACAGGTCGGCATAGCGCACTGTTCCCCATTGTTCGCCTTGCAAGACCACGCCTATGTTGAGCCGCGATTGCTCGCGCCGCTAAATGGCTGGTGTTTTCTGCTAATGAGCCAAAGGCTAAGGTGTGGCCAGATAAGGGATAGAGATGGCCCCAACTGCCAGCACACCAAAACAACTGGTCGATGGGTTTACCAAGCGTCGATGAGGCAGCGTCAGCGGTACAAGCCGAAATAGCCAATGGATTGGCAACGGCAGCCGCTTCAGGCTGAGTAAAAAAGGCCAGTTCATCGTTCAGCCATGTTGGGTCCAATTCGGACAAATACATCAAGTCAAAGTCCATGTAACCATCGGCATTGCAATTGCCATCCATGAACAAATCGAGCATGACCAAAAGCGGAAAGGCGTAATAATGGTAATGGTAGAAAGCGAGATCACCGGTGTCGTATTCACCCTCGCCATGACCACCTTGCAGTCGTCTATCACCTAACGGTAAACGAATCCCTCCCAGGGAAGGCGAACAACCAGGCGTTCTGACCAGTTCAATCAGACGCGCTGGCTCCCACATGCTGGTAACAATACCTGGCCTTGGCACACCTAAGTTGTCTTCACATAAGCAAAATGACTTGTTTGATGCGCCGCTTGGGACACTGCCAGAGCCAAGAGGAAGACCCGCAACTCGGATAGGAAAAATGCATGACCAGCAAACATCCGTCAGCAACTTACCCGACAATAAACCCGCGTCTGGGCAGGTCAGTTCTGCTTTTGCAGGAATAGATGCGCCAAGGACAAACATGACAACGAGAGTCCGCAACAGACGATACGTATTATTGAGCTTTTTCATGAACAAGCTCCTTTGCTGGAATTTCTTCTATTTCAAACGCGAGCCCCTTTGCTTGCACAAACGATGGGGTGACTTGCAGATCAAAGCGCTGCGCTAGCGAGGCATTGAGAAGGTAAACCGGACTGTCCAATGTCTTTTCGAGCGCATTGAGGCTATTCCAACCTTGAGTACGGTCGAGCTGCGTGGTGATAAGCGTAATGCGGCGCAGTGTCCTATCTTGCGTCTCAAGCCAATGCGCAACTGCGTCCACTTCTTCAGCGTTCGAAGCATTAAACACCACAAGCTGCTGAGTAAATGGCAAGGCTTTTAGCGGGTTAATACGCGTTCCTGCTGGGATCAATGTTCGACCATTGGCATCCAATAGTGGCCGCTGCATGACGATGGTTGGATCAACCGTTCTTATCCGATACTGCGTGGCTTTGGGTAAATCAGTAAATGTTTGGCGAGACCAGAAACGCTCAATGGCTTTTTTCTTTAATGCGCCCAGGTCAATCGACTGTAATCGCTGCATCGCCACTTGCATCAAGTCCGGTTCTAAAATCGAATGAATCGGACCGCGTTGACCCAATGAACCGGTATTGCCGGTTTCAATTTGGCGTTGCAACCAGTCCTTGCTGTAAACCCCTAGTGCACTTGCAGTCACCTTGTCATCGTCTATGCGAAAAATGGCAGGCACGCTAGTCACCCGCCAGTGCACAAAGGCTTTCGGATCGATTCGAACCTGAGGAACAGGATCAAGTCCCGCCATCAGGATATGCCAATCACGGATAGCCGCCCCCAAGGTCTTTCCTTCAGGAATTCCCCGAAACAACACAATAGCGCCGGTAGCACTGGCCTCTTTGAAAAGCTGCTTCAGTGAGGAATCCCCCAGTGAAGACGACGCAAATATCAACCATTCATCGCTGTGTTTGAGCGACGCAGGTTGTTCAACCGGTGCAAAAGGCTCTATAAATTCAGATGAACCATCCACAGCACTTTGTAAAATGCTGCGGCTCATTTCGACGATCTTTTTGTCTTCGTCAGACAACAGAAAAGGCTCTTGTGCCCAGGACACTTGAACCCAAGACAATGGAGCAACCAACAAAAATAAGAGACATAGTCTTTGCATCATCTACCTCCTACCAAAGCGGCCAAGCGCGACCGACAATCTGCTCGCGCTTAACGGCATTCCAATAGCGGGAGTCGAAACTCGTTGCAGCCTCACCGGAAAACCAATATTCGTTCTCTTGCAGCGTCAATGAGCGGCTAAATTCTGCTTCAGCTACACCAAGACGCTGGGCTAATGCCATGCCGATTGAGACTTCAGTACCATTCACCAGAACATGCTCAGACGTCACATTGACTTCATCCCCAGGCATCCCTGTTAGGCGTTTCAGCATACGAGTACCGTCGTTATATAACGGAGCGAGTCCTTTTGAGTGGAAGGCATACAAACCATCCTTAACGGGCTCTTTATTCCATAGGTCAATCAGATACACCGTGGTATCAGGCAGGCAGCGCTCTTGCTGGGTATCAATACCTATTCGGTAGCGCATCATGGTGTAGGTGCCTACCATGGCCATGATTAACGCAAGAATGGCCAGCCGGATGAGGTAAGGCCGCCAAGGCATTCTTTTACGGAGTATCTGCATGAGACACCTCCTTAGAGCCTACTGGCACAAATACGGAATCATCAGCACCCACCACCGCTTGGGCATCCAGCACGATAAAACCGGCCGTTTTTAACTTTTCAATTTGCTGATTGGTCTGAAGCAACCTAGATTCGATGTCTTGTTCGCTGGCATTGGGGCCCAGTGACAACACCGCCTCCCCAAAATCCACGACTGCAATGGGCGTACTTAACGCCAACTGGTTGTGGATGGGTTCGAGTGTTTTCATTAAGAGCCAGCTGGTCATTAACCCGCTACCAGCAATAGACAAAGTAATAGAGGCCATAAATGGCCAAAGCGTGGACTTATTCATAGCCTCGCTCCTTCAACAACTGAGAGATGGCATCAGCAACAGAAAGGCCTTTGCGCGTTAACTGTTTAATCGCGTTTACATCTTCTGCACGGGACGAGTACAACAGCTTGTGAAACGGATCGACAATGAGGCGGCCAATCCCTGTGCCCATTTCGGTAATAAAGAAAATTTCGGAATAGACACCCGTGACGGTATGAACCGTTTTCAGGTATTCATAACCGCCTTCACCTAGTGGCAAGCGGCCTTCTTTTTTGAGTGCGTTGATGGTTTCAGCTTTTTGGCCAAGCAGGTACATATTGGCCGAGTTTTCAGCGATGGCTTTACCTGTAGGGCTGTCATACAAATCGTTGACCGACTGCGTTACCGTTACAGCACTGCCGCCATATTTTCGAAATCGACGATAACCGGTTTCGATAAACTTACCGACATCACCTTGAGTCAACAGATCCCAGGCTTCGTCAATGAACACAATCTTGCGACGATCCCGCTCACCTAAGTACATCTCTTGTTGGATTTGGTAGATAAGCTGAAGCAACACTACTTGTTGTAGATGCTTACGCCCCTTAAGCTCTTCTAACTCCAGAACGGTGAAACGGTTTTTGAAGCGAATATTGTTGTGGCCATTAAAGAAGCGGCCATATTCGCCCTGTGTCGTAAACGGATAGAGCTGCTCACCCACGTCCTGCACACGTCGGTCTTCATGATTTTTTAAAGCCGCAGCCACATCATCAACCAACATGGCACGACCTTTTTTCTCCCACAGTTCACGGGTCTGACGCTTTAGGTTGGCCATCTGAAAATCGGTTAATGACTGCGTTGGTGCGGCCATTGCGGCCAATAGCCCAACCAGTACATCCGCTTCTTCGTCATAGTCCTCAACGATTTCAAACGGATTCAAGCAAATGCCACTGTCCCGCCCGAACTGTAAGAAATCACCGTCATAGACTTCACACAGCTTTTCATAAGACCGGCCAACATCAATTACCCAGCATTGGCCTCCTTCTGATAGGTAGGAGGAGATGATTTCGTTCACCAGGAAAGACTTGCCCGACCCCGATTGCGCCGCGATGCAACAGTTGTAATTACTGCCCGAGTCATAAAGGGACACACTCATGATCTGACCATTACGGGAAACAAAGTTAATCACTGGCGTGCCAGTGCCTTTCCAATCCGCAAACAAAGGCAACAGTGGGATCACATGCCGTGTCGCCATGGTCTTGAATCGAAACAAGTCGTTCATCGCCTGGCGGTCAGCACCAAATGGCAAGGCATTCAGGAAAATGGGCAAACAGAAGTACTTGTCTTCCATCAGCTCAAATCCGAGCTCTTTGAAATAGGTTCGAGCATTTGAAACAGAGCTGATGGACGCTTCTTCCGTTGGTGAAAACAGCGTCAAAGTCATATTTGCCCGAATAGGACGATCACCTTCTTGCAAGGCTTCAAAAAGAACATCAAACCCCTTTTTCTTGGCTGCAAGCACCGGCACAAACTTGAGCATCGGGCCATAGGCCTGATTGACCGCCCATTGACGCTTCGTCTCTAAACGAGATCGCATCGCCTCGGCTGAGGGAAAATGAATGGTGACATTCAGCAAAAAGCTCCCGCGTAAACCGCGACTGCCCGTCATCATATCGCCCGCAAAACTTGCGGCATGGCCAAACCAGATCCGCTCAGGCAGGCGCTTAAACGATAGGGTTTTAACTCGGTAATCACCCAACATCAGACCTTGGCTATCCACCTTGATAGCTCGGTCATAATCCAACACTTGCTCTCGAAGTGGTTTATCAGCCTCACTGCGGATTGGTGATGGATTGCGCCAGGAAGCATCTTTTCCCCAGTTAAGCTGCGCACTTAATGCTGCGAGCCAATTTCGGTCAGTCATCTCCGTGACGCGAAAACCAACCGTTGCCAGCGCTTGCGAGAAAGAAGCCCGAAGCGCGGATGCTCGACTCAACTCACGCTCCGTCGGAATAGGACTTTCCAAAGGCAATTTGCAGGTGACGATCAGTTGAAAGTTGCGAACCTGAGTCTGGGTCGATTCTTCTATCGGTTGAACCGTGCCCCCATCGAGAAAATCCGCACGTTTGCGTATCGACGCCCTGAGTAATGGATCGGATTGTCGATGCCGTAAGCCCATCATGCGCTGAAGGTCGGTTTGAATATCAGGCGAGGCGTACAGGCCAAATTGCAGCAAAGTGTCTTTTGGCCAGTCGTTGTTGAGAAGAACATTAACCCTGTCTGCAACAGACTCATCACCACCCGGCAATGGGTCACATAGAAAACCAAAGCCAGCACTCTGGTCTTCCATGAAAAACAGTTGCTCATCGTCTGAATAGGCCAATACTGGCAATAGCTCAGAAGCGCGTTGCCCTGAATACAGAGAGGCTTTCATTAACGCCCCTCCAACCAAGCAGAAAGATCATAAGGACGGCCTCGGCTGATGCGACCATCATTGGCGACGATGAAAGGCACACCTTGAATTCCCAGAATTTGAGCGGTCACCAAGGTACGCTGCATTGGCTCTAAGTTGCAGGCATCATCCTGCTCTAGGTTACCAATCCGGCCATTGAGCAATGCATCGGCGGCCGCTTTCTTGTCACGCGCACAGCCAAGCTGGCGAACCTGACGCTCTGAATCAGGACCAAGCACTGGCACAGGGAGAATTTGGAAGGTGTATTCCTTGGTTAGCGGTAGGGCTTGTTTCAAAAGCTCATGGCAATGCGGACACCTGGGATCAACAAAGACCACCACTTTCTTTTTGCCTTCACCCAGCGTCAGTGGATTCAAATCATCCATTTTTAAGCCAAGACGACTTAAGTCCAGCGTGTTACCCGCTTCACGAATTTCTTCAAGGCTGGTAAGCGGCTTTTTCGACCAGGCATCATAGAGCGTGCCATCAATGACGAACCGGCCACTGTCTGACATGAAAACAATACGGCCATTGCTTTCGACCGCTTTCATACCCGTGACCGGCAAAGAAACCATGCCGTCAATTTTGCCAACGGGCGACACTTCAGACACAGGTTCAGCTTGAACCAATGGAGACAGCGCAAGCGCCAGAATAATTGGAGATAGTTTTCGCATGAGGAGTCCTCGTTAATGTAAATCGAGGCTCCAGTCTATGTAGTTGTCCTATGTGGACTCGGTTAGATAGATTGAAGAATTGGGTGCCTTGCTAGGCATCCTATTCTCCCGTTGACCTAGAAAAATTGAAAAATCAGAAAATATCAGTGAATATCACCAATTATCATAAAATCATCAGTCGCGTGATTTTTTGCCCTTGATAGCATGTGCCTTGTACTTTTACATAAACAAGGAGACAAAAATGTCTAAGCAAAACAATCACAACTCAGATATGACAAACGCCAATAAGGGTACGTCTGGTACTAACAAGACTTACTCACAAAACCAAGGAAATCGAGGGTGGCAGATGAACCCTCAAAATCCGCAGAATGGCGGTAAGAAAAAATAAGTTGTGAAGGGGGCTTAATGCTCCCTTTCCTTTAAGGGACTACATGGACAAGAGCAAAAACAGTAAGAAAAAACCGTTCAAATGGACAAGAGAACTTATTCGGCTTGCACTGAACGACGGGTGGACGCAACAAGAGATTGCCGAAAAATGCAGAACACAGCAATCCATCGTAAGTGCTTGGAACAAAGGTTCGAAACAAGGCACGGAACAACAACTGCTGCCTTTGCTCAATATCTATGGCAACAAAATTCGTCGAAACAGTTTTAAAGTTTATTGGTCATTAAACACTGAAACTATGGAGAAAACCTTTTACCGTGTTGAAGGGAAGGTAATTCTTAGCCAAGCATTTTATGATCCGCGAAGAGACCAACGAGGCAAACTGGTCAAAAAAGTTCCAGAGCTAAAACTCGTGGTACACCATCAAGGGGCCGATCAGTTTCGCGTCGTCAGTCAAAGTCGATTGACTTTCAGGCATACGAATGAAGAACTTGATCATAGCGTAGAGGATGCTGTTTGGAATTCGCATGTGCTCGAACCTTTAACTACGACGCAGCTAATCGATTTCATTGATCACTATTCCAATGAAAAGTTAAGCAGATACCCAAGTGATGCTAATACGTTGCCGTTCTTAATCAGACAATCTCTTTTAAACCATGGATTCCCAGTGTCGGGTATTGTTGAATATCCTGCCGTTTGGTAGTGTGTAAATCCAACCCAAAAGGAACGAGCGCCTAAAGCTCAAAATATCAGGCTAGTAGCCTGTTTGAATGTGCTCCCTCAAGGAAAGCCCCGCTAACTGCCTTTTGCAGAGGCGGCGCTAGCATTCTTTTCGGTATTCATGGCCGCGGCTTGAAATCAAGCTAAGTGAATGGGAAACCTATTAACTGAAACGCTGTCATGATAAACGGGTACGGGGTGGGATGACGCCCAAGCCGTCAGATATCTGGCCGCTTGGGCGTTTTTTATTGTTATCAGGTGCCCAGTAAGACGGCGCTGATTGCTGGAACTGTTGTGCCAATGACTTCTTGAGTGCTGGCAACGACAGGTAAAGTTGCAGACATAACACTTTCAACGACTGTTGGCGTATTGTAGAGACCCATACCGCCACCAATGCCCAAGGCAAAAGCCATCAAGCTTTGGCGAGCGATACCGCCCACAATACCCACCAGTACCATGGCTCCCGCTACGATCCGTCCCAAAGTACCTTGGGTCCAATCTTTTAGGGTATCCCACACATCGGTGAAAGCATCACCACCGGTGCCCGCAAATGAGGGCTCCGAAATCATTAACGCCATTAAACCAAGCGCACCAATGGTCATTAGGCGCTGAGTTTGAATGGTGCGAACTGCATTTGTCATTCGTTAGTTTCTCCGTAGATACTCAAGTTATCGCGCTTACCATCAGCTCCCGCTGAGGCTGAATCGCTTTGAGTCTGAAGTGGACGTAGCACTGGCGAAACCGTTCGAGGTGCTGACACCCCAATATCCCACCGGCGCGGTTCAATTTCGGTAAACACGTAGCTGGATAAATTCAGATCCCCACGGTCATCCTCCCAAGGCGCAATCCAAATCCGCATTACCCTTGAAGGAATGCGAATAGGTGCAGATTGCTGCGTCTCGGGTAATGCCGGATGGCTCAGCAGTCCTGTCTCTAAATCAGATTGTGAATACCCAGAGGGAGAACCAATTCGAGTCGCCACAGCATCAATCGTCTTGGGTGCAGCCCCATTGCTGGTAAGCTCATAGACTTCACGAGCGGATAAACAGCGCACACCGTCAGGCATACCTGGGCATCCATATTCACTACTCCCAAGACCCAATGAACTACAGCCAGACAATAAGGTTGAGCCGACTGCCAATAAAAGTAATCCAGCTTTAGACCACTGTTTTGACTGGTGCTTTGGGTTGTTCTGCATTGATGTCGTCATGGTTAACTCTCCTCTGGATACACATCTTATTGTCTGAAACGGACTTCGATCGGTTAGCAACATGCAGGATTTTTTCATCTTCTTGCACCTCCGCCTTGCGAAGTAGCCAACGACAACGAGGCACCACGAGTGACTATGACTTCAATTTTCCTTGCAGCGTCTACCTCTATGACTGGGAACATATTTTCAGCCATGTCCAAATAGAACTTGGCCACTCGATCCAATGCTTTACCGGTGCCTTTAATCGCAGCACCTTGTAATGCTTCTTGGCTCATGACTTGCTGGTACAACTGAGTATCACCGGCATTACCCGTCTGAATCGTTGGTACAGGATTCACATCAAATGCGCCTGCCAAGCCCTGAAGGAATCCGGCCATCATTGATTTGGCCACCAGCTGGCCTTGTTTCGACACTAATCGGCCACGAATACCGGCTTTGCCGTCTTCACCCACGGCATAAGAATCCAGTCGTGTTTCAATGACGCCACCATCTTCTCTCACACATGAAATGGTCTCGCCTCGCAAATAAGCACGCTCAGAGCTCAAATCACCGTAACCTGCGGCGATCAAGAAACACTCTTTGATATCCGCTCTAAATCGGTTGGGTAAAATGGCTTCCTTTTGAATCCTCAGCAATGCAGGAAAAGGCTCGCGTCTTGCGGACTCGTGAGTAGGAGCATCCAAACCTGTGATCAAAGTACCTGAGATGATGCTGCCCGCCGGTAGATACAAAGGCGGCGCTTCTTGCACAACAACCTCTGGTTCAGCAACCACTTCAGGCTCAATCATACGAATCGTGATTGGCGGCAATGGAACATCCCGAGCTCGTGTACCTTGGCCATTGGCTGGCTGCTGATAGAGCGGATCAGGCAGCGGCGCATTGGCAAAATAGTCGTCTGGGTTAGACGGCAGTGGCTTTTCGTCTTTGGGTAATTCCATGGCAGATAAAGGCACTTCGAAACGGCTATTTGTGCCTTCAACTGCTGCATCACCTCCAGCGCGAACATCATCAAGTTCCGCTCGAAGGCGAGCCAACTCCGCATTGACCTCGCTTGGTATAGAAGGCGAACCTGGGCTTAGCCGTCCTGAATCGACGTCACGACGCAAGCGCTCAACTTCACGACGTAACTGTTCATTGCGCTCACTGAGTAGTTTTACGTTTGCAGCCAAACTATCGACCCCAACATCACGAGTATTGGTATCCGTAAGAATGTGCCTGATCGTTTCCTTCCGGTTCCGACTACTTGAGCCATCGTCAGGATTAGGTGAAAACACCATCACCATAAGGATGAGACCACCAGCAATACCTGCAACCGATAGGCCCCGCTTCATGTTCGGGCTCATTTGTTCCCATTGTGCTTTCATCGTTATTCACCTCCCACAAGAAGCGAAGGTCGCTGACTTTCCACCGCTTCTTCACGATGATTGCGAACAACCACATACAACTCTGTCTTTTCACCCGGCAACAAGATATTGCGAGGCCAGTAGGCGCTTGCCACTATATCTGGTGCATTACAGGCTATTTCACTGGCTTCTATCGGCTCATCGGCAAAGCTTTCAACCAGTCCTACATAGACGGTGAAGTAATGTCCCGTCACAATTTGCCCCTGCTTAAAACCAAACTTTAAGCCAGGCTGAAAACATTTCGGGCTTGTGTCAGTTTGGCCAGCTAAACGGATGTCATAGCCTTGTGGTAACTCATTTAGTGCAAGGCGTCTGAGTAAATCACGTAAGCTATCGACGTATGGCTGAGCCGTTTCCCAAGTGGCGGCTTTTCGGTTCACGACGCCCTTAATAGGCCACTGCTGACCATCAATAGCTAAGGTGATTTCACGCGGTGGAATACGACGAGGTACTAAGGTGACAGATAACGCGGGCGCTTCCTGACCAGGCGGAGTGATGTAAAGTGAAACCGGTGATTCTTTGTCCGTGGCTACATATACAACATTCCCCTTGATTTGCGTCTGAGCATCACTGGTTGTTCTCACCTGAGGCGATTCAAACGGCGTCACAATCCGGTTCAGATGGCCAAGTGCTACAGGGATCAGTTCATTAATCCCCGGTGTCATCAGTAGCGTTGTTGGCACATCCGTTGAAACCGTATTGGTTTGAACCGGTGGATTTGCAGTAGCAGACTGCTTCATCACACTGGCTGGCACAATCGGCAATTCCACGTCTGCATACGACGCTTGAGATAACAGGACGCCACTCAAGCTCATTGCGATTAAGCTTGGTGTCATCCATCGACTAATTTTGGTTCGCATCATTCACCCTCCGGTTTTGCTCATGGGTCAACTTTTCACGAACGCGCTTCGTTCTAGCTTGCCCCTCATACGTATCCATCCAGCTAAGTTTTGGACGGTATTGCTCAATATCGATGTCAAACTCATAGGTGCGAGTTTGGCGCTGCTCATCTCCAGATGGCCCAGAAACCAAGGAATAACCGGTCACAAAGACATGGCCGGTTTCATACTCATATTCCACTTGTCTGGGTTGGAATTTGAGCGTGACCCGGTCTTCGCGGATTTGTCTTGCCTGAATCTCCAGTGCATCGACCACTTGCTGGTACACCGCTGGAGAAAGTAGCGGCTCAATGGCAACCCGGATGAAAGACACATTACCTGGCGTCACGTTACCCATAAGCTCAGCCAGGTAGAGTCCCCAGGATTCCAAGTAAGGCTGAGTGGCCTGGTTTCGTGACACTTCAGCCGGTTCAGACAAAGTTGGTGGTTGAATGGCTACCACGGTATTGCGAGAAAATGCCGCTACCGCAAGCAGCAAGTTAGATAGCACCAGCACCGCAATCAGGAACCGTTGCCATCGGTTCTCTAATTGCGTGCCTTGCCATGATTTTAAAAACACGTCGAACTTCACGGCAGATAGCTCCTGATAAATGGGTTAGGGATCGTCTTGGCTTTGGTTGGCAACATTCCGGCCCAGTAGATGGCGTGAAGAATAAAACCATCCGGGCGACCATCACGAAAACGCCGATAGAGCTTGGTTGTCACCAACCCCAACAGGCATAAAACCAAGGCATTACCGGTAAAAATGCCGATCACTAGCCCCAACAGAATGGGAGCCATCTCGTCGGCACTCCAAAGCAGGAAGTGCGGCGGGTCATCGATATAGGACGGAATACTCACAGGTTCCATAGTCACTCCTCGTTGTTTGAATTGAGAAGTGAAGAATGCCTCGGGATTGGCAGCTTCAGTGGTCAGCTAGATGCCGAATTCTTGAAGGTTTTGAGGGTTCTACTCAGACAATACTAACAATTGATCTTTTTGATGCGGTTGATATGATGGGGATATTGGTCGTGTCGAGACCAGCTGCCCACTTTAGCAAACCCGGACGGGACGACATGCATATCAAATTTATTTTTTGCTTAGGTTTTTTCTGCGACCTCGGCAGTGGGCACCGTATTCGCTAATAGGAGAAACTCAATGCAAATTACTAAAATCATTTCCTCTGCCACGGTTGAACGTTTAAAGCAAAAAGCACGAAAGCTTAAACGTGAAAAATCTATTCCACACACTCAAGCACTCGATGAAATTGCAGTATCTGCTGGTTTTAATCATTGGCATCAGGTTGTACAAGCTAATGACGTACTGAAACCATCAGAAGTGGCATTATCTTCAGGATGTGTCATGGCTTTTGATGTCAAAGATGGTATGGATGTCGATACCAGTGATGGGATCTTAATTGAAGACCACTTCTTGGAGATGCTCACTGAAAAGCAGCTATTTGAAATTTATGCCAATTCTCCTGATGAGGACGACGAACAAAACAGGCCGCTAAAAGAAACGCTATCGGATTCAGAGCTTCATGAGTATTTTCGAGATTATTGCTCATTCATTTACTTCCGTCTTGCCGAGCCTCATGCAAACAAACCGTTAAAAGAAGTATTGTCTCTTATACGACAGTACTCGTTTTGGATGCCGCAATATATTTGGCTTCAAGGTCACCTTATTGATACTTACCATTTGCCTGCTGAAGACGAGAACGGCAATACCGTAGGCGTAAGGTTTTAGCTCTACAAGATGAGGCCTGACAGGCCTCATATCTTCTTCTGCAAGTGGCTTAACGCCACCCCCGCCATCAATGCCAAACCGATGATCAGCGACGGTAACACCACCGGTGGAATGGCCAGCGGGGCGAACAATCCCATAAACAGCAAAATGACACCTGAGCCCAGGATAATCATGCTGTAGCGGTGAATGATAGGGCTCGAAAAATCAAAGGTTGTCTTCTTAATCTTCCAGGTCATTAAGCCATCCCACAGCGCCGGTAACATGAGAATAAGCGCAAAGGGCAACCAGACCATCAGCAAAGCAAATCGAGTGAACACTTGGTACAACACATCAAAAAATGCCTGAATACGGTCTTCTACCCACACAAACCAAAAGCCTCCCATGTTCTCCATCCCTTTAGAGCGCAGTCGTTGCTCTTCAGTGGGGATTAGAAAATCACGCACAGATTGCTCCATCTGTGTATCCACAATCCATGACTGATACCAGCCATGGCTAGTTTGACCAATCCAATAGCTTGTTTGTGCGCCCAATTGGTTTTGAATCATCTGCTTCTCTTTATTAATAACCCGGCCAGTCCAATCACCGGGCACTAACACGCCAATGGCAATAATCTCCAGCATCAGTGCCAGACACAGCAGCCAAACCGACTTATGCTTGCTCATGCCAAACATCCTCTTCTACTCGCGCCAGCATGGCTGCAACGGTTGGCGTCATAATCCGGGCTTTAATCACTTGTTGAAGCCGCTTTGTCGTCGTATGACCACTGACATAACGCACATCGATGCGTCCTTCAGCCAGATACCCCATTCGATTTGGACGATTACGAATCCAGGAGTAGAAATACACACCATCTACGGCGGCCCACTCGAAATGGTCAGGATCACGCAGGCGAATCCCCGTTAAAGCACTGGCGGCAGTCCAGGTCAGTGCCTCAATGAAATGCCACAGGCGTACACTGTCATCATCACAACTGACTTCTTCATAACTGCCCAAGCCATTACACAGACACAAATCAAAGATGGAATGGCCATCTAACGTGAACGCATCCGTTAAGTAGTCCGCCAAGCAATACACCGAGGCCAAAGCATGAGGCCAGTCGGTTTCAAGCAGTCTTAAGGTTTCCTTGAACTGGGGGTTATGTTGCTGCCACTGAGCGAGCATTTCTTTACTGGTAAGTGTTGTCATTTTCAGACAGACAGAATGATGCATACAGACTCCTTATGCTGCCTGTGTAGAGCTGGTTAAAATAGGAATGCGGCCTTTGATCACGCGGCCACCTGAAAGCTTGGCGATGTACTCCAGGTTGGGAAGCTGGCCTAATAACTGCGGTGGAAACATATCGCCTTCTTCCTCCATCAAGCGTTCGCCATGATTGCCGGTAAATAACGCGGGGCTGTCCGAGTTGGACGACATACCTTGAGTTTGCATGATGTACTGCAACCGAGTCTTAGGCAGATTGTCAGTAATGTACTGCTGAGTTTCGGCATCCATCACCCGAAGAGCTATCAGGTTGTTGATGTTACCTAACACCTGGCGAGCCTTAGCTTCACTGCCTGTACGAGCTGCAAAGTCAGCAAAGGTCTGAGTAGCAATCACACAACGCATTTTTGCGCCACGGCCTTTGTTGAGCAGTTGAATGAAGGGATCGTTGACGACTTCAGCCGCCTCATCGATGAAGATATTTACGGGACGATTTTCAACACCATAGTTATAGCGGTCACCGGCCACGGCGGTGAGATCGGATAAAAGCAACGAACCAATGGCGCTGCCAACCATGGCGTCGGTCAATGAATCCAACCCGATATAGGCCACTTGGGCATTGTTGATAATACGGCCAGAATCCGTAATTAACCGGCTGTCATCCACATCGTTTGCAATCGGTGATAGCAATGGACCTAGTTCACTTGATGTGAGCATATTGAGTACCGGCATCAATGAGGCCACCATCTTTGAATAGTGGGTTCTGTCATGCTCAAACATACTCAATAGCCCCTCTAAATCAGTATTGGCGGCAACGGGCTGAATGCGTTCGTAGTAGAAAAGCAGCATCGCCATAGCTTGTTTAGCCAAGGTATTGGCCTTTTCGGTAAAGCGCTTAATCTCCACACTAAAGTTCGGATATACCTGCTCACCCCAAGCCGTGACGGCTTTTACTACCAAGCCTTCTGGGCCACCTTCTAAGAATCGTCTCAGTGTTTTCAGATCAGGGCGTTGTGACGTAAGCAACAAACCTTGCACTATGTTATTCAGTGCCATTTGGCCAAAGGCTTTAAATGGATCAGCACCGGTTTCAGATGGGATTAATGCCGCAATACGACTGGCAATTTCAGTGCCCCTATTAAAGTTTCTCAGGGGATTAAGACGTACTGAATGCTCTGGAAAACCCGGATGAAAATACACAAATCGCTCAGGACTACCGGCGGCAATACAAGCTCGCTGTGCATTATCCTTAAGTTCCTTGTCTCCCTTAGGGTCAATAATAATCACGGCTTCATTACGCAAAATGGCCTGAGTGATCATCGCATCAAAGCATCGGGTTTTTCCGGCACCGGTCGTTCCGACGATTAAGGTATGCCCCTCGGTGTGACCAACTGGCTGGTACACATCTTCTTCTTTGGGCTCAACACCATGGATCCAGGTCGAACCCATTTGTTTGCCGTGACCTTGGTTAAGCAAGGTTTGCTTATCCCGCTTTAATATTTCATAAGCGCGTTGAGCATGACGTTGATCCCACTCAAAGCCATATCCTAACCACAATTCATCAGGATGTTTTGCCATCACTTTTTGCAAATGCGACAGCGCCATAAAAGCCAAAGGTTTGCCTTTTAATCCCTTCTGTAACTTATGAAGACGGTAAGCCTCAGGCAGGCGATACAACGCCATGCCCGAGGAAATCCCTGTCATCCACCAAAATGGCTCAGGTGGTAGCTCAGTCAGCATTTCTGCCGCAATCGCCCCAGTAGCCCCAACCAGCCAGCCTGCTGCTGCCATGGCTTCATAGTTCGTGCGCCAAGGCATCTCGTATGCGTTTTCTTTCATTCATGCTCCGCAAAATAACCGTTTGCAATCCGATTAATTTCAAATGGATTAACGTTTAGCGTGGGCGGTAAACAGAACCGTTTCCCCCTCATCAAACTGGCATTGGTCACTGGCCGAGATCCCCCGAAGCAATTGCCCGGCTGGAATACCATGCTCATTGGCGACTTGGCGTAAAGTTTGAATCGTGACGCGAATACCATCGGCACTATGATCCACGTCTGGGTAATCGCCATCGGTCAGTAAGATGGGCAAATCTTTCACAAAATTAACCATCTTTTGCCGCTGTTCGTGTTTGGGGTCTGTAATTGAGTTCGCATTGGGCGCAATCGGCTTTTGCTTACGCTCCGCTCTTTTGGCGGGCTCTTTTGCTTGGGCATTGGTTGTCTCAGTTCGACTCGGTCGCGGTGAAGCCTCTTCGTTCTGAATTGCTGCCGCTGATTCTGCGTCTTGTTTGGGAAGGTCAATCAGTGAAGTAAGCCCTTTAGAAATCGATACCTTAAGCAGTAACCCTTGCTCCTGAACGCCATCTTTCGTTGTCACAGTTCTGGCCTTACGTGTCGGGTTTGCCGGATCTAATTCCAGCCAATCTAATCGGCTGAGTTCAGCAAGCAGTTTTCGGGGGGCACACCAAGGTCTTACGGCATCGGGATAGCGGATCAGTATCTGTTCACCAACTATAACCAACGCACTGCTGGCCTCTGGGAGCCACGCCAAAGATTCAGGGGGGGTCAATGCTGCTTCGTTTTGCTGGCTTACGTTATTTGAGATAGCGCCATCATATGAATTGTTAGGCTTTTCGCATTCATCACCTGGAGCATTTTCAGTTGCCTGAAGGTGATTAACATCACAGGCATGACAAAGTTCATCATCTTGTTCGGACGAGTTTGTCGATGGTGACTCAGCCGAATTACTGAGTTCGATTGATAATGACGCTTCAGGCAAGTCTGAATGCTCACTGGAGCGACTCTGTGGCTCTGCTTGTGTTTGCTGTGTTGCTTCCCACTCAGATTTGTTAAACAGTGTCACACAACTTGGTACATTCGAGCTGAACAATAAATCGGCCTCAGATATATGCAGCATGGGTAGCCAGATTGGCTTGCCGTCTTTGATCAGCACTTCAGGGGCAAGGCTTTCATATCGCTCATTTGAGGCGGATTTGGTGGCCAATCCTCGCTCAATGAGGATGTCCGCAAGGGTATCGGGATCTCTTGGGATGCCAGGTATCTTGTCTTTGGCCAACAGCTCAATGATGTCCTTAGCCGCGCTTTTCCAGACCAGGTAAAGATTGGTTGATTGATTCGATTTTCGTATCCAGACTCTGGCGTCTCGCTGATTGACCAGCCACTGGGAACTGGCAAGCAATCGCCTCATGGCATCAAGTAGATAGCGTTCGACTGGGACACCAAGGGCATTGTCGTCAACGGAAATTCGTTGAGCTTTCAGGTCTCGCTGGACACTGGTTTGGTCAGCTTCAATAACCAATTTAGACAGGACATGCTCGGGATCGGTATTGCCAATTGCCTCTAGCATGGCTTGCAAAATTTCAGGGCCCGGCTGGGTTAACCAGGCGAGCAACTCAGGTGTCATCACCCGGTTTAACACCAGAATTGAAAATTGCTCGTGCCGCTTGCATCGTCCGTCGCGCCAGCGAATAAAATAGCGTTCAATGCTATTATTTGTCGTCCACTGGGATAAGGTTTCTAAAAAAGGGTTCCACTGATAGCGTCCATCTTCGTCTGTGATGGACAAGTCTGAAACAGGTTTACCAATATCATGGAACAAACCGCCAAGAGCTGCTGCAACACGCCACCTTGGCTCTAGCTCTTTTTTCTCAACCGGTGTGCCACTGGCAACAAAGATGATCCCTTCAGCTGCTTGTGCCGCCCAGAAAGCAACTTCCAACGAATGACGTAATAAACCACCCGCACCACTGTGATGATGATGCTCAGAAGCTGGCAACAAGTGAACATAGGACGCCAGATGATCAATGCAGGGTTGAATTAGCCTTTGAAAATCACGCTGGTTGAAGCCAAGTACCTGACGCAGTTTGGCTATTAGCTCGTCTTGTGTGGACTGCAAATCCTCGGGTGACGCTGCTGGCAACCCCTTCAGAAATGGCGGATAGCGCGGAATTTCTGTATCCAGTTGCGATGACAGCTCTGGTAGTGCTTTGGTTTGAAAAAATAGGTTTTTGAACATAGTGAACCTCCGACACGATAGTGTGAAGGTTCTTTAGCAACTGAAGATGTTAGATAGCCGAAAGAAATATGCATTTATCTGTAGTTGTTTTCGTTCTAGTGAGAAAACCGACAGTTACATTACAGTGTGGGGTAAGACAGCTTTTCATTGTAAGACTGGGCATCATCCTCCCAAACTAGCCGAACAACATGCTTTCGTTTCGTTTGCATATGAACAGCGGCTATTAGCTCAACGGCTTGATACTTTTCGAGGCTTTCCATTGGAAATTTGTCAGTCACTTCTGATTCAATAACTAAATCGTTACCTTCGGGGAACTCAATTCTGACGTTTCTTGCAGTAGCAGAACCTTTATTCCAAACCTTAAGCCGATACTTACTGCTGCCAAGTTTTATAATTGATGCACCAAGGTCAGCTTGCTTTCCTTTCAGAGCATCTTCATTTTCTTTTTCCAAGAGAATGGTGTTTAGCTTTTCCTGGCTTTCGACAAGTGACTTCTGCCTCTTATTAAAGCTGACCGTTTGCCATGTTGCGTAGCTAGATAAAAGGAAAGCTAATCCAGCTATCACATCACCTACATCAATAGTTACCGGCATTACCTAATCCTTATATTCTTGCTACCAGAAAAAGCCTTTTTCAAAGATTTACGTAGTTCGTCTTGAACGTCTTTTAAAACTTCTTCCTTGATTTCAGAAAGGTGCTCATCAATATTTTCGCTATTCTCTTGAATAAGCTCATCTTTATTGAACTCTCGGTCACAAGATGCACAAGTCATTACTTGTATTGTTTCATCGCAACCGTCTTCGTATGAAAAGTCTGAACAGCCACAAGTCGGGCAAAGCAAGCTTATACTTCTATTGTATTTTTCAGGATTCATTCTAACTTCCCGTTATGTTAGTGGCCGTATTTAATCGCATATATTCAAGAACTTGAAAATGCATTTTGGAGTTCTCTTGGTGCTTATTAACAGTTAAAGGCCTAAAAACCAGCTAGGATCAACTGTTACTTTTTCAACCAACTCTGTTTTAACGCCTAAACTAAGTTCCTTAAGTTTATCGGCTAACTGATCACCATCGACCAAGTCAATCGGAGCAACGCCATCACGGTTGGCTTCTTCAATGGCAGCTTTTGTAAAGCTACCTGTAGTGATAAACATCCCACGATCAGCTCTACCAACGGTTGCGCCCCTAAAATCACGGATCTCGGGAGCCCCAACGGAACCTTTGTACTTTTTACACTGAAAAGCGATATGAAAGCTCATCAAACCGTTGATTCGGGCAATTCCTTTGCCATCGATACCACCATCACCCGTGCGGCCAGTCACTTCAACATGGATAAAACCTGATTCTCTCAATAATCTCTGTGTTAGTCGCTCAAACGCATCCGGGCTCATTTCTTCAATTAGCACATGATGCAGTTTTTCACGCCAAAGCATAGCCTCTTCTGGGGAGTCATCTGACGACAGTTCTGGAGTAGATGTCGTAGCATTAGCCTGTTCAGGCTTGCGGTCCAGAGCTCTAACAAAGTTGACAATTTCTCTGCTATCAATTTCCGGTTCCTGTCTAGCTTTATCTGTAAGTGCCCATACGCCACGAGATGAGTTTTCAAGGTATCCAGCTTTCTTCAGATAGGTTCTAGCCCAAGCTAATCGATATCCAACCTCTGTTTGGCTACTTTTTTCGGGGTTGTGCAGAACAGCCAAAGTACCCTCATCAAACTTCTCAAGCTCGACAACTTCTTCGTAAATCTCGTCGATGCTGCCTGAGCCCCCAAGGTTAACTAATGCCTTTATTAGCGGGAGCATAAGCTGATCAAATGTGACCATTATTTTCCTCCTGGATACTTTTTCGTAAAAACAGCGACCACTCTCTCACTGAGATAGCTGAATTAACCAAGTTAACAGTGCAAAGAGAATGAGATTGGCTACTCATGACTCTTCCATTACTCCATCAAGCATATCTACTACATCATTCAAGAGATCATCAGCCTGAGCAAAAATAAACTGCTTTAAAAACTGATCGATGCGAATATTGAGCTTAAAGGGCGGAATGCTTAGGCCATCTAATTTTTCAAAATAAACTTTGGCTTTTGCCTTATCAACAGTGTCTTTAAGCGCGTCAAAGCGACCGAAATTATTAAGGTTTTTCTCATTGACACTATCGTTTAATAAGCTAATAAGCTGGCTTTTATCTAAACCTAACGCATTAACAATGGCATTAATCTGGGCGTTTTCAGCATTGTCTTTGTAGGTGTTGATGTAATCTCTGAAAGTATGGCCTTCTATTAACTTTGCATCGCCACGCTGTAAATCATGTAAGAAAAGCTTGGCGTATTTTTGTTCAGCTTGCGTCAGTGAAGAAAATGACTTGTGCAGTTCGTTAAGCGTAAGTTCAATGCTGGCTTGATCATTATGCTGATTTAGCTCTTTTAAATATTTATCGAAGCGACTATTCATATAGTCGGCATCAATCTTTCCTGTGTCGATTTCCGTCAAATAGCCACTAATATCAAAAGGCACATCTCCGCCACCCGCACCACCACCATCACCTTTTGATACGAGCTCTTTATAACGCAGCGCAAGGCTCAGGTAGGTTTGTTCATTAATGGCGAGAGTAACCTCATGTTCAGTGCCATTTTCGCCTGTTGAAGCGTCCGTCGTGAATGTATAAACCGACTGCTCCCAATGTAAACCTTGTACCTTCGCGGCTTCTAGATGCTGGTTAAATACTTTAAATAGTTCAGCAAACTTTGCGCACGCCTCAACATCTTCTGGCAGCTTTTCAAAATTCGCCACACCGGCACTAATGAACAACTCGGTAATATCACCGAATAGTTCATTCATTGCTTCTAAGTTACTTTCTAGCCTATCAACAAATAACCCTATGGGTCTGTCGCCAGAGTATAGTTTTACCGCATCGTTAATATGTTGCTCCATCGTATGCGGATAACGATAGTAACGGATAACACCATGAGGCTTATCGGGGCCAAACAATCGATTGGTACGAGAGAAGGCTTGGATGATGTTTTGGTATTTAATTACCTTATCTAAATACAAGACATTCAGCCACTTGGAGTCAAAACCGGTGAGCATTTGGTCTACAACAATCAATAAATCCAACTGTTTTGTAGGATCGGTATGAATACGCTCATAAGGTTTTTTGTGAGCAAGGCGTGCGGCTAGATCTTTCTTAAATGCTGCATGACGGGCAAAATCAAAATCGTGGCCATAACGCGCATTATAGTCACGCATAATCTCATCCAGGCCATCACCTTTAAACGTTGGCCCACGGTCACCACTGCCGTCATTATCAATGTTGGGATCAAACAGTGCTGATACTTTTAAATCAGGCTTAGCAGCCTTTAACAGACGGTAATAATCAATGGCTTCAGCAATACTGTTAGTAGCCAAAATCGCATGAAACTTATAGCCTTGGCTTAGCACATCCCATTTGTGTAAAATATCTTCTACCACTTTGGCTTGGTGAGTCTCGCTTAGGTATTGACTTTTAGGTACATAATCTTCAATACCTCTGTGGTATTTACCTGTGGCGTCTTTGTAGCCAGCCATAGGCACTTCATTCATAAAATAATTAAATTTTTTCTTTTTGGCGGGATTATCCATGGCTTCCGCTACCGATTCCGCCTTAGCTTGCTCTAGGGCGACAGCCTGCCTTAAGTCACCGTCCCTAAAAGTAGGCACTTTATAGGGATCAAAGCCGAGTACGTTACCATCTCGAATACCATCAGCTATGCTGTAGCGGTGCAACTCATTGCCAAATACGGTACTGGTAGTATTGCCGTTTTTTTCATTTTCTTCTTGGATCGGAGTGCCAGTAAAACCAAAAAACAAGGCGCGGGGAAAGGTGCGTTTAATAATGATCAGCATGTCGCCAAACGTTGAACGGTGCGCCTCATCAATAATAAATACCAAGCGTTTAGCGCGGATTTTTTCAATATCTGCCGAGTTTGTTGCAGTGCCCTCATCATCCACTTCTTCAAAAATATTACTCATTTTTTGAATAGAGCTAACAATGAGGGTATCGGCTGGGGACGTGCTTTTTAGCTTGGTTACCAACACATGAGTATTTTCGGTCGCTTGGACATCTTCACCATCGCCCGCAAAATTACGATATTCCGCCAGCGACTGGGTGCCAAGTTCGATTCTGTCCATCAAAAAAATGACTTTATCGGCATCTTTTGATTGGGCAATCAGCTGTGCTGATTTAAAGCTGGTCATGGTTTTGCCGGAACCCGTGGTATGCCACACATAGCCGCCCAAGCGGTCTGGGTTATTAGCAGCGCTACCCAATTGTTGCCAGTTGGTTTTGGCTACCTTATCCGATATCGCATTGGCGGCGTAATACTGATAACTGCGCATCACTTTAAGCACACCATCGGTATCATCGGCAACGGTGTAAAAGCCAATTAACTGGTGCGCCATGGGGATGGATAACAACGTCGAGGCAATGTCTTTCCAATGGTTCATGGGCTCGTTGTTAAAATCGGCCCAATTGAATTGGTAGTCTGGATTAAATTTGCCATCTAGCCCAGGATTGGCAAAGTATTTGGCCTCATTAGGCTCCATAGCGACAAACACTTGAATGAGTGAAAATAAGCCACTAAAAATACCTTCTTTAGAATACTTCTCAATTTGGTTAACCGCTTGGCTTACCGGCACGCCACTACGTTTAAGCTCCACATGAATAACCGGCATACCGTTAATCAGTAACAGCACATCACCACGTCTGTCATTACGCAGTGGGCTACCGCGTTCAAATTTCGGCTGCTGGACGATTTGGTAACGGCTTTGGCCTGCCGCAATTTCTTGGCGGTCATAGATTTTAAGGCTGACTTCTTTGCCAAGATGCAAGGCATCGGCGGGGTTATCGCGCTTAATAGCCACGGTTTTACCGTTGATTAAACCATTAAGCTTGAGCGGGGTTTTCAGTTCTTTGATCTGCTCAATAATCTGCTGCATTTCCGTTGCCGTCAGGGGCACATCGTTTAAGCGGTCTTGCTGGCGATTATTTTCAAATAAAATGTTCGCCCAGTTTTGCAGTAAATCCGCTTCGGTTTTGTTTTTAAGTATCTCGCTTTCCCAGCCTTTATGGGTAAGCACCTCGATAAAGGCCTGCTCAAATTGTGCTTCGGTTTTAAACGTCGTCATGGTTGTGCTCCCTGCTAAACAAACATTTTGCTCAAGCAGGCTTGCTTGATGTTATTAAGTTTGATGATCTGTTGTTGGTGTTGGTTGATCAACGCATCAAGTTTTTGGAAGTAGTTGCCGATGGCGATCTGCTCTTCCTTCTTAGGGATATAAAGATATTCTTCCTCTAAAGCACTTCCTTTAATGTTTCCAATAGCTCCGTTTCCACCGGATACATTCATAGAACGAAATCGATCGTACCAATATGTATTCATTGAAGCATTTAAGAAATGAGGTACATCTGTTTCGGCTAGCAACATAAAGCCTCCATGCACTGCATCTACAGTTAAGCCGCACACTACAACATGTTTTCCAACTAAATTGCTTGAGCCATTTGCTGATGTTATTAGTATGTCGCCATTTTTAACACGGTTAATATTCACTGCATTTTTATTGACTTGGACGTCATCTTTTCTTAATTCGAATCTATCAACATTAATATTTGATGAACGCAAAACAATAATTCCATTTTCAGCGATATCATCTGGCTTGTAAGTAAGTCCTCTCCTTACTCCAGCAATGCTCTTAAATTGAACTTCCATCCACTCCCCACTAAATCCTTTAAAGCGGATTTCAGGGATCGTTTTGCCTTGCTTAGGAAACATTTTTTCCAGCATGGCATTTTTGATGTTGCTAAGCTTGTCATGCTTTTGTTGGTGTTGGTTGATTAGACCATCTAGCTGCCGGAAATAATCAGTTATAGCGCTTTGTTCGGTTATATCTGGGATTGTAATGACTCTACTTTTCCAGTCCGTAACATCGAATACTAACTTTTCAATATCGACGCCATAGGAGCTAATAAAAAAAAGCTTATGCATCTGATGGCGCTTTGAAATCACAGTCCAAAATTTGGCAGTTATTTCATCACTATCTGTTACGACAAGATACTCATTAGATACAACAGCATTGTCTAAACTCTCTGGTACAATCCCATTGGCACCATGAACAACCTGCCGCTTTGAAATTAAGTAATCACCAGATTTAATCCCAAAATAGTTTTTTACTAATATATCTTTTCCTTTTAGTGAAGCTCTAGCCACAACACCTTCGTTGCGACGCTTCACGGTCACCAATTGATATAATTCGTTATCGAGCAGCTCAACTGGGCGTCTTGTCTCAGCTAAAATACTTCCAATTTCTTTATCTTGCCAATCACCACTAAAGTTCTCGAAGCGAATGTCTGGTGCCTTCGTCTGAATGGTCATCTTAAGCGCCCTTTAATAAGCTAGTAAGCTCAGCTAAGCCTTGCAGATCAAATTCATTACCAGTGAGTTCACCCGTCATGTCTGCCAGTTCTTGTTCGGTGGTTTTAATCTCATTCGCGACTTGCGAATAGGTCACCGAGTATTTATCGGCAAGGGCTTGTACTTGGCTGGTGAGCTGAGTAATCACGGCGCTTGGCATAGCAGCAAGCTCTTGGCTTAATGGCGCGATCCATTTTAGGTGCAGCAATTCATTGACTTGCTGGTCGCTTAAACCTTCGATGGTGGTTTTCGTTTTTAAGTGCAGGGCGAATTGAGCTTCTTTGACTGCTTTTTTCAGCTTTTTCTCTTCGTCGATGAGTTTACTCGCCGCCATTATCTTGGCTTCGTAGCTTTCGGCTGCAAATTTAACTTTGCTGTCTTTTTGCTCTTTTAGGAAAGCTTTCGCCGCCTTGGCGACTTCGGCATTGGCAAAGCCGTCTTTGCTTTCTTTTACCGTGTCTTGCTCTTTGTCTTCTTCGCTTAGAGATTCGAGTATTTCCTCAAGCGCGCTGGCGATTTCGACAAGGCGGTTTTCTTGTTTTGCCAGAGCCGCTAGGTCATCGCTCAGGTATGTTTGTTGTACTAAATCAAAGGACATGATGTGGCCTTTCCAGCCGTCTTGCACTTCGGTATCTTTGCCCTTAACTTTTTTAACCACAATATTGGGGTCAACTTGTTTCGTGGCGACGAATCCTTCAGTTTGCATCATTTCTAAATCAGCACTAATCAATTGCCATTGGTTGTTCAAATATTGATAGGCCTGGTATTTGTCTATGAGTGCAATGGGCGCTAAGCGTGTGAAAAGTTCGGTGCTTAATTCAGGCTCTTGCTGGTTACGGTTAACGGCTTGCCAGCCTTGAATAAGTGTAGTGTTTAAATAGTCATCAAAACCGGCGAAAGCTTGGTTATAAGTGCTGATAAATTCGATGACTTGTGGATGCTGGGTAATGGTTGCATTAACGTCTCGTTTGGCAATGGCTAATTCACTGTAGGCGGCAGACTTGGCCACAAACAGCGCATCATGCAATTGCGGGAATGATTGCCAATATTGGTGTAACTGCGCAATTTCGCTATTTGGGATGCCGCCTAGCATAGTGGCGTGTAAATCCCAGCTTTCAGCCGCTGGTGACGAGTCTACATAACGCGGTATGTTTAAGTTGTAGCCGTTGTCGCGCAGGGTTTGTTTGCTGACTACTTGCGAAAATTTTTCGATGCTTTCGCGATTGATGACGGAATCAACAATGCGCTTGATGTCACTGGCTTGCAGTTTGTTATTTTTGCCTTCTTTAACATAGTGCTTGGAGGCATCCACAATCAATACGTCATTGTTTTCACGCTTCTGCTTAAGCACCAAAATAACGGTAGGAATACCAGTACCAAAAAAGATATTAGAAGGTAAGCCGATAATGGCATCAATGTGGTTTTGCTCAATTAATTGCTTGCGAATTTCGCCTTCTTCACCGCCACGGAACAACACGCCATGGGGCAAGACAATGGTCATAATGCCATCGGGTTTTAGATGATAAAGATCATGCAGCAAAAAGGCAAAGTCTGCTTTGGTTTTGGGCGCAAGACCAAAACGCGAATAACGTGGATCGCTGTCTTTAAAACTTGGGTCCCAGGCTTGTGAGTAAGGCGGGTTAGAGACAACCGCATCCACATATAGGGCATGATAAGTACCTTGCGGATCGTTTTCATCAAAGTATGGCCAATCGTCTTCTAAGGTGTCACCGTTACGGGTTTTGATATTGCTGGCTTTAATCCCGCGCATGATCAGGTTCATACGGGTCAAGTTATAGGTATTTGCTTTCAGTTCTTGGGCATAATAGGTAATGCTGTCTTTGCTTTTGGCGTATTTTTCGACCGCTTCACCAATATTAATCAGTAACGAACCTGAGCCCGACGTTGGGTCGTAAATCTCGATGGTGTCTTTGTGTTTTAATTCGTGGGCGATGATGTGCGACATCAGTACCGAGACTTCATGCGGCGTGTAGAACTCACCGGCTTTTTTACCGGCATTGGCGGCAAATTTCTCAATCAGGTATTCATAGATGTAACCCAGTACGTCATAGCCTTGCTTACCGTTCATTGGGATACTTTTGATTAAATGCAGTAGGTCACTAATGGCTTTAGTACGTTTACCCGCGCTTTCACCCAGTTTGCTAAGACCCGTTTCGAGTGTGGTGAAAATACCTTCAAACAATTTTTTGTAGGTAGGAGAAATCAAACGGCTAAAGGCGGATAGCGCATCGCGCACGTTAGACTCGTCAAAGTCGGACTCTGGAGCAATCCATGTTGAAAATAAGTTATCATAAGCGATGAAATAGCCTAGATTGTCTTGAATGTACTTGACCGTGTCCGCGTCTTCTTCGTTTAGGGCTTTAATGTCTTCAGGTGTCATGCCCTCTTTGGTGACAAACTGAACTAATTGGTCGCTCAGGTACTTGTAAAAAATGAAACCTAAGATGTAGTCTTTGTATTCGTTAGCTTCGATTTTTGAGCGCATCTGGTTTGCTGATTCCCAGATTTTTGCGGCTAATTGTTGCTTGTTCATGTTATTTCCTATTCTGTGACCATATCGAAACCAGGCGCAATCGCAAGGTTACCGACACCGTATAAAGTTTGATAATTTTTTAACCATAAATGAAATTCGGGTGTTTTTAGCTGAGCTGCTTTGGAGCAATCGACATTCCATTGTCTGAGTAAATAACCTGCCGTTGCCGCTCTAATCTCAATCTTTAAAACACCACCTTTCATGCCATAGTCAAGCTCAATCGCTTCGCTGTGCTCTATGCGTGGGTGCGGTACTAACTCAAGCTCTACAAAGCGATTCCATTGCCGGTCTTGGGTTTCAAGTTCAGCCTCTGACAGAATGGAATCCTCAAGCACGACCGCTGCTTTAATTCGGGTAAGCACAAAGTCACGGAACCCATTTGGCGCTCCGCTTTGGCCATGCTTGCGGTCAAAACCACGAACGTGCCAACGCAGGCCATTGTCCACCAGCGTATGCGGCACTATTTCACGCGTAGTTTCACCACTCGATAACGACACATAGGTAATGCTCAAGGCTTTGCCTTTGTGGATGGCTTCGGTGACCTTCGCCACTATCGACAAACTCGGCTTGTTAAGGTGATAAGGCGCTTCACAAGCCAATGGTGGTTTTACCTTTCCAGTAAAGCCATCTCCGTAGCCTTGGCTAATGGTTGCCAGTGTTCTGACAACGTCGTAGTCGAACAAGGGTTCAAAAGCTTCACCGCGCTTATGCAATTTGAGCTTTTGGTCATACTCAATGTTGCCTGGCGCAAGCTCTCGGTACATGGTGAAGTCTTTCGTTGCTTGTGCAGCAGCTATGCTGAACCGATCTACTAAGTCTGCCCGTACCGCTTCTCCCTTAAACAATAAGGTGAAATCGATGTGGGCAATGCGATCCCTGGTTGCTTGTGGCAACTGCGCTATCTGCGAAAGCCTATCTGGCTTCACCACTACCGTTTGTTTCAGACCATCATTTGTCATGCGTCTTGTTTATCCAATTCAACCAGATTCTTAAAACTCTGTTTATAAAGTACGGTCAGACATCGCGTAATCACATTGAATAGTGTCACTCAATGCTGCTCTTCATCCGCAATGACTAATCAATCTCTACCGGTTGAAGCTGGACAGATGGCCATAAAACACTGAATAGGCTTCAACCTAATTAATTTTATTAGGTATCATCCTATCACAAATTATTTTGTAGGGAAGACTAAGCGGCAACTTTTTGATCTGGATTGCAATTGCCGCTCAGGTATGGGCGTGAAGACCTTGTTTGGTGCCATCGATGATAGTTGCTATCAATCAATGCGCTACCCGAACCAGTGGCACCACGATGTAACTGCAATGAGATACCCCTTTGTCCGACTCTGTAGACATCAGGGCTCGTTGCTCACTCTCCCGAATGCGCCTGGCGACTTCTGCCTGGGCTGGTAGCAATGGCAGCATCCCTTCAGCAATCGCGTCCGGTGCAGACTCTTGGCCACAGGACATCAAGTGCTTCCATGGATCTTTAAGAAAGCGCTCGAACGTGATGCCAAATTCAATGATGCGGGCAGAGACGAAGATTTCGCCCCAGTATTCAATGTAGGTGTCTTGGTACATGGAAAGATTCCTCTTGTTGGTTAAACCATGAGTTCACTTTCCATTTTCCAGAGATTCTCAAATATGCAAGGCTTAACTTATAGAGAGCTACAAAGCTTTAAATCGATTGCGAGCATCTTTGTAGTCATAGTGGGCATGTTCTGAGCCACGATGGTACAAATCATCCAGGTAAGTTTGTTCCTGCGGTAACTCGTCTTCGCTGATTTCGCGCCACCAATGCTTGTTGGCACCTTTAACACCGTCATGCCAGCGGTAACCACGCTCTTTTAAATAGTCCTTTACGTCAAACGGCGCACCAAACGCACGAACTAACACAGTTCGCCTGTCCGCTTCAGACAACAAGTTTGCAACGGACTCGGGCAACAAATGGAACAACCAGGCCATCGCCAAACAATCGGTTGCAGCTCGGTGTCCTTCATAAAACCAACCTAAGCGAAGCAGCAGGTACTCAAGCTTTCGACTTTCAAAACCCAGTGCCTTCCAATCTATGCCACTGGCTGAACAGGCCCAAGATAGATGGCCTAATGCAGCAAACCGCTTTTCAAAGAAAGGACGATCAAACTGCGCATTGTGTGCAACCACCAGCGGATCATCGGATAACCAACTCGCTACCAGTGAATCATCAATGTGCTGGCCTTGCACCATATCATCGGTGATACCGGTTAACTCGGTAATCAGCTCGGGGATAGGCTTACCGGGATCTTCATACAAGCTGATCACATCAACAATCGACACAATCCGCTGAGCAGAGGGGCTGTAAAGCACCTTAACCATACCAAGCTCAATAATGGACTCGTCCTCGGCAGACAGTCCGGTTGTCTCTGTATCGAGCAGCACCATTGGCTGTTCATCACCAACCATAGGAGAAAGTTCAAGTGGCCAGGACTGCGGCTCACGCGTTAATGGAATACGCTCCAGCAATCTAAAATCTTCTGGTCTTTCTGGAATATCCGCGAGGCGCTCTAGCGGAAATGGCGCAGGGGCTCTTGTCATTGATGGTTCCTCTTCAATTCTATTGTTCGCTTTGGGTTATTTCACTGTGCCACAGGTTTCTCTAAATGCACCTTGGATACCTCAGCGTTTTTTTGATCTTTCTACTGGGTGACCCATGTATGAAGGCTTTGGCTAAGCCTTTCAGAAAGCCTTAGCTAAACCCTTTAGGTAACCCTTACCGATACCCTTTAGGTATGGCTTAGCCAACCCCTTTTCAAACGGTTGAAAAAGGCTTGAACTGAGTTCGACTGAGCATTTTAATGATGCTCCTGACTTCGCTTTAAGCCAGTAAATTCAATACGAAGCAGAATTTTACTAACTGTTTTTAAACCCTTTGCAAAGGGTTCAACAAGCCTTGTTTGACGGTTACTTGACCCATGCGTTAACCAGTAGCAGTAACAGGATCAGTAACAGAAACAAGAGCAGTAGGCAGAAGCAGTATTGTCCAAGCCTTGCAGGCTTTGACGAGGGCGAGCAATCCCCACATCAAGCTTTTCAACACAAAAAAGAAATCACCCACGACACAACGTCTTACTCGAACAACTACAGTTTTACCTACAATTTTACTTGTAGAAATCAGCATAGCATCAGATACTGTATAAACAAACAGTATTAATTCTATTTTTTCGAGGTTCGTCATGAGTGTCTCGCTGATAGGCCGTAGCGGCGCACTTGCCTTCATCAAAGCCAAGCGCCTTCGTATTCCATTGTTCATGGAACGTGTTTCTGCTGGTTTTCCCTCACCAGCGCAGGATTATGTTGAGCAAACGCTCGACCTCAACGAGCTGTGCATCAAGCGACCGGCTGCAACGTTCTTTGTGCGTGTTGAAGGTGATTCAATGATTGATGCTGGGATTCACCCAGATGATATTTTGGTGGTTGATCGTTCTGTTCAAGCAGAACACGGTGACATTGTCATCGCTGGCATCCATGGAGAACTCACGGTAAAGGAGCTTCAACTAAGGCCGTGCGTCAAGCTGATCCCAAGAAACCAGGCGTATGAGCCCATTCATATTCCTGAAGGGGCAGAGTTAGAGATATTTGGTGTGGTCACCAATGTGGTGCGAAACATGCGCCGTAAGTCGTGACTGTCCCATGCCTGTATTTGCCTTGGTGGACTGCAACAACTTTTACGCCAGTTGTGAGAAGCTGTTTCGTCCTGATTTAAAAGATACGCCGGTTGTGGTGCTGTCCAACAATGACGGCTGCGTGGTTGCACGCTCGCGTGAAGCTAAGTTACTCGGTATTAAAATGGGCGTACCCGTCTTTCAGATCAAAGCCGAAATGCAGCGCCATGGCATTTTGGCATTCTCCTCTAACTATGCGCTTACAGTTGGGAAATACTTTAGACATCACATGTTGTAATGTTTCAGGTTGTATAAATTAGACGTCGAGATGAGGGGTGGTTACAATTTTTACTATTGGTTAAGAAATATCTTGAAAAAGTAGATGTATGAACGCGTAACCCCCTGGGGGAAGGCTTAGCAGTGTGAATAACGGATGATTTAGGTGTTAATGTGATTGAACAAAATAGGTCGTTTCCAGATGACTTCGGCTTTGACTATTGTCTTATGTGGATTAGTACGGAGAAATATCCCTCATTTATAAGTAGGCCACACCCTGACAGTGGCGAGATCATCCATGACGTTAGGGACAACTCAAAACCATTTGCTCATAAACTTCCAATTTTAATAGACCCCGATGGTATCAATGTGGTGCCAGTGAATCTATATCTTCACTCTTTGTTGGCAGATCCAGATATATCCTCCGATAAGACGATTCAATCCCATGCAGTTGCGTTATTGAGCTTCTATCGGTGGTTGAGCACGGAAATCCCCGAACATACACACCCAAGGACTGGCCTTCTGGTTGATGAAAAACCTCCGTTAACAATATATGACTGCACCGAGAAGGTAGAGGAAAGTCCAATCGTGAGATATCGAGACTATTTATTGGAAAACCTTTATACCAAGGATGAAACTGGAAAAGTCGGTGGTTCTCCAAGTACAGCCTCTTCAGTGGTCCACCGAATGCGATTTCCGTCTGCATCTGTTGAAGTTGGGCGACGACGGCTTCTGAGCCTTTACCGGCCTCACATTCAAGGCACAAGAACACCTGCCTTAACAGTTGCTCCAGGAGATTGCATTGTTCATCGTAATGTTGCCACTGGTACTCTTCCACGGTCCGTTTCTGTTTTTTCAGGTAAAGGCAGAGGGTCTGGATATCCCTGTCATTCATGACCTTCAATGCCTGTTGTCTGACTACTGAGAAGGGTTGATTATCATCAATGTTCTCATCCACAAACAGATGCAGTAACTCTGCCGCTTTCGTGACATTGTCCGCGGCTGACTGCCAGGACAGGAACACTGCTTGTTGTGCAAAGGTGTTGGCAGCTTCTTGTTGCTTGCGGATATGGTAAATGAACCCATCAGTTAACCGTTCCAGTGCCAGTTGTATCCGCTCTGTCAGGTGACATAGCAACCATAGATGCTGCTGTGCGCGTTTGAATCGTTTGAGTTTACTACCGTAATAGTTGATGAGCTCACCGAAGTGTTGTCGATTTTTAAGAGACAGATTAAGCCCATCGATAACGCCATTGATTTGCGTGCGCCATGGCGCTAACTGATGATAAAGGGCAAGCTCTTTTTTAAGTTCAGGTACGGTCAGACTTTTTGCACCGCCTCTGAGCTGGTTCAGGCTTAGTCCGTCATCAATGGCTGTTATGCTGTCCAGAAAGACGTGAAGTTCAGGACTGGTGAGTTGATTAAGTTGGTGCGCCAGGTCTTTTCTGACCTGCTGCATCGCTCTGCTTATCAGTCTCTGGAGTACGGTGTACCTAGGGATAGCAATGCTGTGACTGGTTAGGAATTCAATAGCAGTATCAAAGAGGTAACGCGGCTCCAGCCAGGCATTGCACACCTGAACAAGGTGGTCGAAAAGAGAATTGAAGTGCTGACTTTCGTCCCATTTGTGATAACCAGCAAGGTCTAATACTTTTGCGTAGAGTCGATCTTTTTGTTTTTGTGAGGGAGTGAATGGTCTGAGCCCCTTGCCGCCAAGCAGCTCTTTACTGATGAACATTAAATCCTTAGAAACCTGCGAGTAAGCGATATCTAGGATGACGGGCTTTGATTTGAAGTATCCCAAAATCGCGACAAAGTAACATCTATGAGCTCTGAGACGAATTGACCGAAAAACTGCCAATTCCGCATCGTTCAGAGAAAAGTACAGACGTTGTTCTTCGATTGAAAAAATGGGTGGGGAATAAAGATCTGCCTGTTCTGCTCTCGTGAGAATAGTAATTTCGTTTTTGATGGCCATATCAGGGCTGTTCCGTATTAAATGTACGATATTTACCTAATTTGCCACACTTATAAGTAGTAACCCACCTCCGCAGCCATTTATTGGTGTGGTCTACAGAGGATTAAGTCTTTTTAGAGGGGAAAATCCCTAGAACCCCATCTCCAAACATATCAAGCGTGTCTGTATCCCACTCTATTGTAAACAAGACATTTTTATCTTTTATATTCAATGGCTTATTTTCCTGCTAATTGGTAATACCATGAAAAATACCATGCTCAGAAAAGGCTTAACAATATTTTGAAAAATTGCCTACTGAGCGCTGCCGCACAGCTCCATAGGCCGCTTTCCTGGCTTTGCTTCCAGATGTATGCTATTCTGCTCCTGCAGCTAATGGATCACCGCAAACAGGTTACTCGCCTGGGGATTCCCTTTCGACCCGAGCATCCGTATGAGACTCATGCTCGATTATTATTATTATAGAAGCCCCCATGAATAAATCGCTCATCATTTTCGGCATCGTCAACATAACCTCGGACAGTTTCTCCGATGGAGGCCGGTATCTGGCGCCAGACGCAGCCATTGCGCAGGCGCGTAAGCTGATGGCCGAGGGGGCAGATGTGATCGACCTCGGTCCGGCATCCAGCAATCCCGACGCCGCGCCTGTTTCGTCCGACACAGAAATCGCGCGTATCGCGCCGGTGCTGGACGCGCTCAAGGCAGATGGCATTCCCGTCTCGCTCGACAGTTATCAACCCGCGACGCAAGCCTATGCCTTGTCGCGTGGTGTGGCCTATCTCAATGATATTCGCGGTTTTCCAGACGCTGCGTTCTATCCGCAATTGGCGAAATCATCTGCCAAACTCGTCGTTATGCATTCGGTGCAAGACGGGCAGGCAGATCGGCGCGAGGCACCCGCTGGCGACATCATGGATCACATTGCGGCGTTCTTTGACGCGCGCATCGCGGCGCTGACGGGTGCCGGTATCAAACGCAACCGCCTTGTCCTTGATCCCGGCATGGGGTTTTTTCTGGGGGCTGCTCCCGAAACCTCGCTCTCGGTGCTGGCGCGGTTCGATGAATTGCGGCTGCGCTTCGATTTGCCGGTGCTTCTGTCTGTTTCGCGCAAATCCTTTCTGCGCGCGCTCACAGGCCGTGGTCCGGGGGATGTCGGGGCCGCGACACTCGCTGCAGAGCTTGCCGCCGCCGCAGGTGGAGCTGACTTCATCCGCACACACGAGCCGCGCCCCTTGCGCGACGGGCTGGCGGTATTGGCGGCGCTGAAAGAAACCGCAAGAATTCGTTAACTGCACATTCGGGATATTTCTCTATATTCGCGCTTCATCAGAAAACTGAAGGAACCTCCATTGAATCGAACTAATATTTTTTTTGGTGAATCGCATTCTGACTGGTTGCCTGTCAGAGGCGGAGAATCTGGTGATTTTGTTTTTCGACGTGGTGACGGGCATGCCTTCGCGAAAATCGCACCTGCTTCCCGCCGCGGTGAGCTCGCTGGAGAGCGTGACCGCCTCATTTGGCTCAAAGGTCGAGGTGTGGCTTGCCCCGAGGTCATCAACTGGCAGGAGGAACAGGAGGGTGCATGCTTGGTGATAACGGCAATTCCGGGAGTACCGGCGGCTGATCTGTCTGGAGCGGATTTGCTCAAAGCGTGGCCGTCAATGGGGCAGCAACTTGGCGCTGTTCACAGCCTATCGGTTGATCAATGTCCGTTTGAGCGCAGGCTGTCGCGAATGTTCGGACGCGCCGTTGATGTGGTGTCCCGCAATGCCGTCAATCCCGACTTCTTACCGGACGAGGACAAGAGTACGCCGCAGCTCGATCTTTTGGCTCGTGTCGAACGAGAGCTACCGGTGCGGCTCGACCAAGAGCGCACCGATATGGTTGTTTGCCATGGTGATCCCTGCATGCCGAACTTCATGGTGGACCCTAAAACTCTTCAATGCACGGGTCTGATCGACCTTGGGCGGCTCGGAACAGCAGATCGCTATGCCGATTTGGCACTCATGATTGCTAACGCCGAAGAGAACTGGGCAGCGCCAGATGAAGCAGAGCGCGCCTTCGCTGTCCTATTCAATGTATTGGGGATCGAAGCCCCCGACCGCGAACGCCTTGCCTTCTATCTGCGATTGGACCCTCTGACTTGGGGTTGATGTTCATGCCGCCTGTTTTTCCTGCTCATTGGCACGTTTCGCAACCTGTTCTCATTGCGGACACCTTTTCCAGCCTCGTTTGGAAAGTTTCATTGCCAGACGGGACTCCTGCAATCGTCAAGGGATTGAAACCTATAGAAGACATTGCTGATGAACTGCGCGGGGCCGACTATCTGGTATGGCGCAATGGGAGGGGAGCAGTCCGGTTGCTCGGTCGTGAGAACAATCTGATGTTGCTCGAATATGCCGGGGAGCGAATGCTCTCTCACATCGTTGCCGAGCACGGCGACTACCAGGCGACCGAAATTGCAGCGGAACTAATGGCGAAGCTGTATGCCGCATCTGAGGAACCCCTGCCTTCTGCCCTTCTCCCGATCCGGGATCGCTTTGCAGCTTTGTTTCAGCGGGCGCGCGATGATCAAAACGCAGGTTGTCAAACTGACTACGTCCACGCGGCGATTATAGCCGATCAAATGATGAGCAATGCCTCGGAACTGCGTGGGCTACATGGCGATCTGCATCATGAAAACATCATGTTCTCCAGTCGCGGCTGGCTGGTGATAGATCCCGTCGGTCTGGTCGGTGAAGTGGGCTTTGGCGCCGCCAATATGTTCTACGATCCGGCTGACAGAGACGACCTTTGTCTCGATCCTAGACGCATTGCACAGATGGCGGACGCATTCTCTCGTGCGCTGGACGTCGATCCGCGTCGCCTGCTCGACCAGGCGTACGCTTATGGGTGCCTTTCCGCAGCTTGGAACGCGGATGGAGAAGAGGAGCAACGCGATCTAGCTATCGCGGCCGCGATCAAGCAGGTGCGACAGACGTCATACTAGATATCAAGCGACTTCTCCTATCCCCTGGGAACACATCAATCTCACCGGAGAATATCGCTGGCCAAAGCCTTAGCGTAGGATTCCGCCCCTTCCCGCAAACGACCCCAAACAGGAAACGCAGCTGAAACGGGAAGCTCAACACCCACTGACGCATGGGTTGTTCAGGCAGTACTTCATCAACCAGCAAGGCGGCACTTTCGGCCATCCGCCGCGCCCCACAGCTCGGGCAGAAACCGCGACGCTTACAGCTGAAAGCGACCAGGTGCTCGGCGTGGCAAGACTCGCAGCGAACCCGTAGAAAGCCATGCTCCAGCCGCCCGCATTGGAGAAATTCTTCAAATTCCCGTTGCACATAGCCCGGCAATTCCTTTCCCTGCTCTGCCATAAGCGCAGCGAATGCCGGGTAATACTCGTCAACGATCTGATAGAGAAGGGTTTGCTCGGGTCGGTGGCTCTGGTAACGACCAGTATCCCGATCCCGGCTGGCCGTCCTGGCCGCCACATGAGGCATGTTCCGCGTCCTTGCAATACTGTGTTTACATACAGTCTATCGCTTAGCGGAAAGTTCTTTTACCCTCAGCCGAAATGCCTGCCGTTGCTAGACATTGCCAGCCAGTGCCCGTCACTCCGCGGTCTTCACTGCGTGATCGAGTTGATCGACACCCGCCGTGACACGCTCCATGAAGTGCCTGCCTGCGTCTGTTAGCCGAACGCCCCGCGCATGGCGCTCAAATAGCAGGACACCAAGGTTATCCTCCAGCGCTTTCACACGCGCGCTGACGCTCGACTGGCTGATACCAAGTGCCTTGGCCGCATGCCGAAAATTCAGATGCTCGGCGACGGCGATGAACTGAACAAGGGAAATGAGCGGTATCCTGCCAGACAGGATACCGACATTCACGAGGTTTCGATGGTTAGTGCGCCGCATCGGAGCGGGCCTGCTACCAGTCGTCGGTTAGACGACTGGCGACTTCTCGGTGGCAGCCCCACGGAGCCGAAGGAGCACCAGCCCCAACGAAACCAGTACCGCCATCGCCGTGGCGTAACAGATCACGGGCCACGCTGTGTCACCGTTTAAAAGTGCCACCGCCAATGTCCCGACAATGCTGACTATCAGGCTTTGAACGCAGAAGTAGAACGCGACCGCTGATCCCGCGATGTCGTCGAACTCTGCCAAAGCGCCGTTCGCGGTAACGGACACCGTGAAGACAATACCGACCGCGACAACCCACATCGGTAGGATGAAGGTGAGGAATGACGGCGAGCCGTAAAGTTCGCCGATCCCCAACAGGACCGCTCCGCAAACAAGCAACGCCATCCCACGCGCCACGCATCCTGCGATGCCCCATCTGGCGACAAAGGACTTCGCGAAACGGGTTGTCACGATCATTACAAGCGCGACAGTGGCGAAGGCAAAGCTGAATCCGATCTCGGAATATTCCGCTTGGCCTATGAGCACACGGGGAGCCGTCGAGAAGAAGACGAAGTAGGTGCCCATACCGGCGCTAAAGCCGACAGTGTAAACCCAAAAAGCCGGACTCGCGAAGATCGGCAAGACAGATCGGCGCGTCTTGACTTGATCCAGAGGGCGGGTTTCGTGCCACCTGAAACCCGCATTTAGGAGTGCGAGCATCGCCAGTATAGCCAAAGTAATGAATATCGCCTGCCATCCCAAGAACTCGCCGATCAATACTCCGGCGATAGGGCCGAGCGCAGGCACGAACGCCAGCATCGAACTGAAAAGGCCGTAGATGACGACACCCTCAGGACGGTTGGCATAAACGTCGCGAACCGTCGCGAACGTCGCCACCAGCATGGCCGACGCGCCCACTGCTTGAAGTAGACGGAAAGCGACAAAGGCCGGTGCAGTTGAAGACCAAGCTGCTCCCAGAGACGCAATGACGAAAGCCGTTGCGCCCGCAAGTAGAATTGGCCGTCGCCCGATTCTGTCTGAGAGCGGACCAAAAATCACCTGGCCCACGCCGAGCATCACCATATAGAGGCTCAACGTGAGTTGGATCATAGCGGGCGTCGTGTTCAGGATGCCGGGCATCGCTGGAACGACAGGGAGATAAATATCCATCGCCAGTGAAGCGAGGATGTCGAAAGGAGCCATCAGCAGCAGTGCTGCCGGCAGCGTATAGGCCCACGCGGGGCGTGTGGTGGTCATGACGAATCAACCCTCGATTAAGGAATACCGGGCGACGTCTGCTCGTCAGCAATCAGATGAGACTAGCCTTACAGAGCGCCGCAACAACAATACTGGTTGTTGCGGCTTACTTGTCTGCTGACTTGGAATTTCCCATCTGATTACTCCACGCTTACGAATATGAATTGCTACATTTTATCCGATTATCTTTTGCTTCGCAATGGGGTTTTGCGCCCATTTCACCCAAACTTCCCACCAATCATAATTATCTAATTGAATTTAAAATAAAAAAGCATTCATTTAGACAGAATAAAACGAATACTTTTTTTTATCTTCACTTACGCGATTGATAACGTTTTAGTATCAAATCTCGTCATCATCACTTAGTAAGTCGACATCGTCTAAAAGGTTATTTAAATTTGTGATAGCTGCCTTATCTTCAAACGAATAATTACCGCCTAGCAGGATGTGCCCCCATGCTACTGGTGACAGATTAGTCAGAATATCAATGGCTTTTTGATTATTTTCTTTTTCGAATTTATCAACTAAGCCTGATAATAGTGCTGAATTATAGTAAATAACGCAATTTGCTATTAATCTTGCACAGTCATTCCATTGATCTATTTGATAATCATCCCCACCTCGGAATTGATTTCCATTAACAGATGCAATGGCTCTTCTCAACTGATGATAAGCTTCCCCTCTGTTCAGGGCCTGCTGAACAAATTGTCTTAGCGTTTTATTATCAACATAATCGAGAATGTAAATGCATTTGATGATTCGATCATATTCTCTAAGTGCAGCTAATGTCTTATTATTACGTTTTGAATTAGATAATTTTTTTATTACTGTACTTTGCACTGTTGTTTTTCGACTTAAAGAACAAATAATGTGCTGTATGCATTCCCATTCTTGCATAATGAGATTAAAGTTAAACTGTTTTTTAAGCCTAATCATTAATTGCTCATCTTCCAGTTCCACTTCAAACAAACCATCAAATATTTTTTTGAATTTTGCATAACGTGGGGAAAATTGATACCCAAATATATCCAATATTGCAAAATTGACGTTATTGATACCATGATTATCTGTTGCGAGTGATTTTGGTTGTATTTCACTGGCATTATTGTACAACAGGTCAAATGCAAAATGACCTTCATACTCGTTAGGTGAAATGATCGTCGTTGCTAATGGAACATGATTAGATACAAGAGTCATTGCGGAAACCCCTTTTCCCTTTCTAAAGTATTTAGCTGAAAAACGTGCTTTGAATGTATTGATTCGGCAAGTATGCTTTTGCCCATCTACACTTCCAAATGGTGATTTTTCGTTTATCGTCCAATAGTTAAAAATAGAAAGGTCAGCAATAGCATCCGAGATGACTGTATTGGCTTTTTCAGTCGTATCTGGTCGAATAAACATATCATTGACGTCACGTAGTATGCCAATACTTCGGTCTGACGCAGACGCTATTCGGTGAACTCCATAGTTTGCACCGTTACCAAAGATACAAGCAAGAAGATCATTATTATCGGCTTCTAGAGTGTTTTTTCTGGATGAGACAGCATTAAAAACAGACAAAAAACCCGTTTCATTGTTCACAAACTTCATGATATCAATTATTCCAGTGTTTTTTATTTGCCGGTAAATCGGATTATCAATGCTGGTCTTCCACTTTTTACTGGCTAAACTCCATTGTAACCGATTTGACTGTGGCTGCTTTTTGACAAAGTCATTCGCATCTGAATTTATGTTGAGGCTAACATGACTCAGCTTTGTATTAAAATCTATATCTAAATTAGCTAAAGTCTGCTCTATTGGGCTAATCAGTCGTTCAAGCCCTGTTTTTTCTATCAAACTTGATTTATTCTCATTCCATTCCCTAAGCTCTATTAAATCATCTTCTAGTCGTTTATTTTGCTCACTTTCTGACGAGTAAAAAAGGCCATTTTCTAGATTATTGGATACCCGATTGTACATATGGAACTCGAAGCGTTGCGAATTAACAATGCCTTCCTTCACAATGTAGTTTTTCTCAGATGGGTATATTACTCTTAGATCTTTAGTATCGAGCTTACCCTTACCCTTAAGATCATTCCTACTTGTAGTCATCTGCTGTCCAATAACCGACGTTTCTTTGTCATAGACAATATCAATAGCCATAAAAAGCTTTCTGATTGAATTTGCGACCTTAAGGTGATGACTATCAATATATGGCACTGTTGCAAATAACCACGAATGGTAAGCTGAAGACTGTTTTAGCTAAAGGTGCAGCATATGAATCCTTTCCATGGTCGGCATTTTCAGGGCGAAATCATTCTTTGGGCTGTGCGCTGGTATTGTAAATATGGCATTAGCTATCGTGAACTGCAGGAAATGCTGGCCGAACGGGGTGTGAATGTTGATCACACGACTATTTACCGTTGGGTTCAACGTTATGCTCCTGAAATAGAAAAACGTTTACGCTGGTATTGGCGTAATCCTACAGATCTGAGCTCGTGGCATATTGATGAAACCTATGTAAAAGTGAATGGACGATGGTCTTATCTGTATCGTGCAGTCGATCAACGTGGCGATACCATTGATTTTTATCTTTCTTCTAGACGTAATACCAAATCAGCATATTGTTTTCTTGGAAAAATTTTAAATAATGTGAAGAAGTGGCAAATTCCACAAGTGATCAACACGGATAAAGCACCCACATATGGACGTGCTTTATCACGGTTAAAACGGGAAGGTAAATGTCCACCAGACCTTGAGCACAGGCAGATTAAGTATAAAAATAACGTGATTGAATGTGATCATGGCAAGCTAAAGCGGATCATCAGGGCCACATTAGGATTCAAATCTATGAAGACGGCTTATGCCACAATTAAAGGTATTGAAGTCATGCGTGCACTACGTAAAGGACAAGCATCGTCATTTTATTATGGTCAGCCTCAGGGTGAAGTGTGTCTAATCAACAGGGTTTTCGGTCTCTAAGTACTTTTTAAAGGGAACATCATCGACTCAAATCTCTATTTGCAACAGTGCCAAAAAAACCAACTTCAAGTTGGTTTTTCTTTTTTAATCATCAGTGGCGACCTTAACACCATATCCAATTAAACCTGCAAGGCTAGCATAGGCTATTTTGGCATAAATCGAACCCCACCAGACCGTAATTTTACTGGCACCAAATTCCCGAACCGTTTGCCCCATAAAATTAGTGGTTTCATAGAAATTTTTAGCAGAATAACCTAACGCAATATGATCAAGGACAGGGAATAAACTAAAAGCTAAACCTACTGCTGCTGCGGGGAAAGTAAACTCTCTTGATAGACCGAATTTTCCAGTAATAAATACAAGCGATACCACGATAATTAATCTAATGATAGTCCATAGCATCACTGTGAAAGGCAAGTTAAAGATGCCTGCTCCCTGCCACGCAAGACCGCAAACAACTAACACGATAAAGCCTACAACTATCAGGAATAATACAAATTTATCATGATCATCTTTACTCATTAAAAAGTCTTTTATGGTTTGTTATTTTCACTTGCTTATGCCAGGTGAAGTTAGATTCTAGGTGTATTTCTAGGGGTAGTATTAAGATTGCTTTGCAGCTTCATCTTGTGATTAGGAGCATTCAAATTTTCTTCCGGTGCAGTAATCTTTTGCTTCAATAACTGCTCACGGTACTCGCTATAAACTTCAGTTTTATTGCGGGCAGTAAAACGGTGTGCGCTCTGATCTTTAAACTCTGTGAAGTACCGATCTGAATACTTAACAGAAAGTTTTTCAAATGGAATCTCATATTCCATATCATTGATTCGAGCTTTAATCATTGGTTTATCTTTCATCTTGTAGGCATCAAGAACCTTTAATTCTGTTCCCTTCTCAAAGGTTTCTTTCTTAAAGAATCCAGTCTTGATCTGTAACCCTTCCTCAAGTTTGAGAAGCTCACCTTTTGCAATTTTCATACCTCTAATGCTACCGATCTCATCACCTAAAATAGATTTAGATTTAAGATTCGCACGAACCTCGGTAACAATTTCTTCCTTCGTGAATGTACGATTCTCTGAAGTTAAAGCATGTATCTTCGAGTTAATTCCGTATATCTCCCGCTTATCTTCAATATGGTGGCGGTGATCTTGCAGATATGCTTTGATCAATTTTTCTTGCTTGTCTACTAAAGTGAAGTCTGTAGAAAATTCTTTCTTTTCTGATCGTCCTAGAACTTTTTTGAAGTTTTCAAAAGGTGTAACTTCTTTTTCAACAGGATTGTAATTCTGATCATATGAGATTTTCGGCACTGTTGCAAAGTTAGCGATGAGGCAGCCTTTTGTCTTATTCAAAGGCCTTACATTTCAAAAACTCTGCTTACCAGGCGCATTTCGCCCAGGGGATCACCATAATAAAATGCTGAGGCCTGGCCTTTGCGTAGTGCACGCATCACCTCAATACCTTTGATGGTGGCGTAAGCCGTCTTCATGGATTTAAATCCCAGCGTGGCGCCGATTATCCGTTTCAGTTTGCCATGATCGCATTCAATCACGTTGTTCCGGTACTTAATCTGTCGGTGTTCAACGTCAGACGGGCACCGGCCTTCGCGTTTGAGCAGAGCAAGCGCGCGACCATAGGCGGGCGCTTTATCCGTGTTGATGAATCGCGGGATCTGCCACTTCTTCACGTTGTTGAGGATTTTACCCAGAAACCGGTATGCAGCTTTGCTGTTACGACGGGAGGAGAGATAAAAATCGACAGTGCGGCCCCGGCTGTCGACGGCCCGGTACAGATACGCCCAGCGGCCATTGACCTTCACGTAGGTTTCATCCATGTGCCACGGGCAAAGATCGGAAGGGTTACGCCAGTACCAGCGCAGCCGTTTTTCCATTTCAGGCGCATAACGCTGAACCCAGCGGTAAATCGTGGAGTGATCGACATTCACTCCGCGTTCAGCCAGCATCTCCTGCAGCTCACGGTAACTGATGCCGTATTTGCAGTACCAGCGTACGGCCCACAGAATGATGTCACGCTGAAAATGCCGGCCTTTGAATGGGTTCATGTGCAGCTCCATCAGCAAAAGGGGATGATAAGTTTATCACCACCGACTATTTGCAACAGTGCCGATAAAAATATATCATCATGAACAATAAAACTGTCTGCTTACATAAACAGTAATACAAGGGGTGTTATGAGCCATATTCAACGGGAAACGTCTTGCTCGAGGCCGCGATTAAATTCCAACCTGGATGCTGATTTATATGGGTATAGATGGGCTCGCGATAATGTCGGGCAATCAGGTGCGACAATCTATCGATTGTATGGGAAGCCCGATGCGCCAGAGTTGTTTCTGAAACATGGCAAAGGTAGCGTTGCCAATGATGTTACAGATGAGATGGTCAGACTAAACTGGCTGACGGCATTTATGCCTCTTCCGACCATCAAGCATTTTATCCGTACTCCTGATGATGCATGGTTACTCACCACTGCGATCCCCGGGAAAACAGCATTCCAGGTATTAGAAGAATATCCTGATTCAGGTGAAAATATTGTTGATGCGCTGGCAGCGTTCCTGCGCCGGTTGCATTCGATTCCTGTTTGTAATTGTCCTTTTAACAGCGATCGCGCATTTCGTCTCGCTCAGGCGCAATCACGAATGAATAACGGTTTGGTTGATGCGAGTGATTTTGATGACGAGCGTAATGGCTGGCCTGTTGAACAAGTCTGGAAAGAAATGCATAAGCTTTTGCCATTCTCACCGGATTCAGTCGTCACTCATGGTGATTTCTCACTTGATAACCTTATTTTTGACGAGGGGAAATTAATAGGTTGTATTGATGTTGGACGAGTCGGAATCGCAGACCGATACCAGGATCTTGCCATCCTATGGAACTGCCTCGGTGAGTTTTCTCCTTCATTACAGAAACGGCTTTTTCAAAAATATGGTATTGATAATCCTGATATGAATAAATTGCAGTTTCATTTGATGCTCGATGAGTTTTTCTAATCAGAATTGGTTAATTGGTTGTAACACTGGCAGAGCATTACGCTGACTTGACGGGACGGCGCTTCCCTACCCTCATGGCCGCCTCCCAGGAATCGACCCAGGTGCTTATCGTGGACATAATCCTTTACTCATAAATTTATCTTATTCCATTATTGTACCTGTCACGCAAAACTTGCAGAAAAGCCATAAACGCAGGAGAATCCTGTCGGCGGTGAGGATAATAAATATGGTAGCCGTCAAAATATGGACACCACTCGGTCAGAACAGCAATCAGCTTGCCGCTTTTGATATATCCATCTGCAACATACTCGGGAATATAGGCAATCCCCAGCCCGTCTAATGCTGCATCGAGCTGATGAATCGTGCTGTTCGCAATATATTGCCCTTTGACTTTCAGACTGAATTTCTGAGCATCTTTCTCGAATTCCCAGGCGTACAATCCACTCGTATCAGAATAGCGGACGTTAATGCAGTTGTGGTTCAAAAGATCCTGCGGCTTCCTGGGCTTAGCATAACGCTTAAAATGGCACTGTTGCAAAGTTAGCGATGAGGCAGCCTTTTGTCTTATTCAAAGGCCTTACATTTCAAAAACTCTGCTTACCAGGCGCATTTCGCCCAGGGGATCACCATAATAAAATGCTGAGGCCTGGCCTTTGCGTAGTGCACGCATCACCTCAATACCTTTGATGGTGGCGTAAGCCGTCTTCATGGATTTAAATCCCAGCGTGGCGCCGATTATCCGTTTCAGTTTGCCATGATCGCATTCAATCACGTTGTTCCGGTACTTAATCTGTCGGTGTTCAACGTCAGACGGGCACCGGCCTTCGCGTTTGAGCAGAGCAAGCGCGCGACCATAGGCGGGCGCTTTATCCGTGTTGATGAATCGCGGGATCTGCCACTTCTTCACGTTGTTGAGGATTTTACCCAGAAACCGGTATGCAGCTTTGCTGTTACGACGGGAGGAGAGATAAAAATCGACAGTGCGGCCCCGGCTGTCGACGGCCCGGTACAGATACGCCCAGCGGCCATTGACCTTCACGTAGGTTTCATCCATGTGCCACGGGCAAAGATCGGAAGGGTTACGCCAGTACCAGCGCAGCCGTTTTTCCATTTCAGGCGCATAACGCTGAACCCAGCGGTAAATCGTGGAGTGATCGACATTCACTCCGCGTTCAGCCAGCATCTCCTGCAGCTCACGGTAACTGATGCCGTATTTGCAGTACCAGCGTACGGCCCACAGAATGATGTCACGCTGAAAATGCCGGCCTTTGAATGGGTTCATGTGCAGCTCCATCAGCAAAAGGGGATGATAAGTTTATCACCACCGACTATTTGCAACAGTGCCGTTGATCGTGCTATGATCGACTGATGTCATCAGCGGTGGAGTGCAATGTCGTGCAATACGAATGGCGAAAAGCCGAGCTCATCGGTCAGCTTCTCAACCTTGGGGTTACCCCCGGCGGTGTGCTGCTGGTCCACAGCTCCTTCCGTAGCGTCCGGCCCCTCGAAGATGGGCCACTTGGACTGATCGAGGCCCTGCGTGCTGCGCTGGGTCCGGGAGGGACGCTCGTCATGCCCTCGTGGTCAGGTCTGGACGACGAGCCGTTCGATCCTGCCACGTCGCCCGTTACACCGGACCTTGGAGTTGTCTCTGACACATTCTGGCGCCTGCCAAATGTAAAGCGCAGCGCCCATCCATTTGCCTTTGCGGCAGCGGGGCCACAGGCAGAGCAGATCATCTCTGATCCATTGCCCCTGCCACCTCACTCGCCTGCAAGCCCGGTCGCCCGTGTCCATGAACTCGATGGGCAGGTACTTCTCCTCGGCGTGGGACACGATGCCAACACGACGCTGCATCTTGCCGAGTTGATGGCAAAGGTTCCCTATGGGGTGCCGAGACACTGCACCATTCTTCAGGATGGCAAGTTGGTACGCGTCGATTATCTCGAGAATGACCACTGCTGTGAGCGCTTTGCCTTGGCGGACAGGTGGCTCAAGGAGAAGAGCCTTCAGAAGGAAGGTCCAGTCGGTCATGCCTTTGCTCGGTTGATCCGCTCCCGCGACATTGTGGCGACAGCCCTGGGTCAACTGGGCCGAGATCCGTTGATCTTCCTGCATCCGCCAGAGGCGGGATGCGAAGAATGCGATGCCGCTCGCCAGTCGATTGGCTGAGCTCATGAGCGGAGAACGAGATGACGTTGGAGGGGCAAGGTCGCGCTGATTGCTGGGGCAACACGTGGAGCGGATCGGGGATTGTCTTTCTTCAGCTCGCTGATGATATGCTGACGCTCAATGCCGTTTGGCCTCCGACTAACGAAAATCCCGCATTTGGACGGCTGATCCGATTGGCACGGCGGACGGCGAATGGCGGAGCAGACGCTCGTCCGGGGGCAATGAGATATGAAAAAGCCTGAACTCACCGCGACGTCTGTCGAGAAGTTTCTGATCGAAAAGTTCGACAGCGTCTCCGACCTGATGCAGCTCTCGGAGGGCGAAGAATCTCGTGCTTTCAGCTTCGATGTAGGAGGGCGTGGATATGTCCTGCGGGTAAATAGCTGCGCCGATGGTTTCTACAAAGATCGTTATGTTTATCGGCACTTTGCATCGGCCGCGCTCCCGATTCCGGAAGTGCTTGACATTGGGGAATTCAGCGAGAGCCTGACCTATTGCATCTCCCGCCGTGCACAGGGTGTCACGTTGCAAGACCTGCCTGAAACCGAACTGCCCGCTGTTCTGCAGCCGGTCGCGGAGGCCATGGATGCGATCGCTGCGGCCGATCTTAGCCAGACGAGCGGGTTCGGCCCATTCGGACCGCAAGGAATCGGTCAATACACTACATGGCGTGATTTCATATGCGCGATTGCTGATCCCCATGTGTATCACTGGCAAACTGTGATGGACGACACCGTCAGTGCGTCCGTCGCGCAGGCTCTCGATGAGCTGATGCTTTGGGCCGAGGACTGCCCCGAAGTCCGGCACCTCGTGCACGCGGATTTCGGCTCCAACAATGTCCTGACGGACAATGGCCGCATAACAGCGGTCATTGACTGGAGCGAGGCGATGTTCGGGGATTCCCAATACGAGGTCGCCAACATCTTCTTCTGGAGGCCGTGGTTGGCTTGTATGGAGCAGCAGACGCGCTACTTCGAGCGGAGGCATCCGGAGCTTGCAGGATCGCCGCGGCTCCGGGCGTATATGCTCCGCATTGGTCTTGACCAACTCTATCAGAGCTTGGTTGACGGCAATTTCGATGATGCAGCTTGGGCGCAGGGTCGATGCGACGCAATCGTCCGATCCGGAGCCGGGACTGTCGGGCGTACACAAATCGCCCGCAGAAGCGCGGCCGTCTGGACCGATGGCTGTGTAGAAGTACTCGCCGATAGTGGAAACCGACGCCCCAGCACTCGTCCGAGGGCAAAGGAATAGAGTAGATGCCGACCGAACAAGAGCTGATTTCGAGAACGCCTCAGCCAGCAACTCGCGCGAGCCTAGCAAGGCAAATGCGAGAGAACGGCCTTACGCTTGGTGGCACAGTTCTCGTCCACAGTTCGCTAAGCTCGCTCGGCTGGGTCGCGGGAGGGCCGGTCGCAGTGATTCAGGCCCTTCTGGATTGTGTTGGTCCCCAGGGCACGATTGTCATGCCCACGCACTCGGGTGATCTGACTGATCCCGCAGATTGGAGATCGCCGCCCGTGCCTGCCGATTGGGTGCAGATCTTGCGCAACGAGATGCCGGCATACGATCCGCAAACCACACCAACTCGGAACATGGGTGCAGTGGCTGAATTGTTCCGGGCGTGTCGCAAACACTTTTGGAGGCAGCTATCACCCAGCCAAGGCCGGTATTTTCATGCTTTGTTAACCTTTTGCAGTCCGAAGAGGCGCGCAAGCAAATCATTCTGGTCATTGACGGTCCAGCCGCCTGAAAAGCCAAAGCCCTTCCGCAGCCACAGCATCGCCTCGAAACCCGCGATGGTTCGCCGCGCCGTGTTAAAGGATTGGAAACCGCCGATCTTCGGCATGTTCTTCTTCACCCGGAAATGGTCGCTCTCAATCCCCTGCTGGAGATGTTTGGTCACATAATGCACGGGATCGGGATGGAGAAGCCCATCATCAACCGACGTTTTGATCGTTGACGGGAAGGTGTTGGCCCCGTCCGTCCCAATCCTGTTCGGCGACAACAAGGGTTCATCTTTAAGCATCTTTCGGAAGAACCGCTTGGCAGCGTCGAGATCGCGCTTAGCGGTCAGCAGGAAATCCACCGGATTGCCATGCTTATCGATGGCTCGGTACAGATAGCGCCATTTGCCGCGGATCTTGACATAGGTCTCATCAATCCGGACCGAGCCGCAATGGGGTCGACGAAACTGCCGCAGCCGTTTCTCGATGACAGGTGCATAAGCCAATACCCAGCGGTTGATCGTGCTATGATCGACCTCGAAGCCCCGCTCGCGAAACATCTCTTCCAAGTCACGATAGCTGAGCGGGTAGCGCAAGTACCAGGCAACCGCCTGTACAATCAGCCAGGCCTCGAAATGCCTGCCCTTGAAATCATCCTTCGACTGGCGCTTCAGCTTTTCGGCAATGGTATTCAAAATCATCGGCTCGCTCCGCAATATCAGGAGCGGCAACTTCTCTCCCCATGGTCAACATCGAGTTAACCTGAAGAATTTGCGACAAGGCCATGCGTTCCGCTCCGGAGATGTCTGGCTTACTAGGTCCCGGCGCTATGGCGATCTGAAACACGCACTCGTTCCGGCACAATCCATCGCGGAAGGCGGTCGTCTCGCTGTGCCATTGCGGCCGGAGGAATGGCTGGCAGACCGGCAAGCTCGCCTCGACATGCGGTTGCGCGAGCTTGGCCGTGCCGCTCGCGCAGGCACGATCCCGGGCGGGTCGATTGAAAACGGCGTTCTGCATATCGAGAAACTCGAAGCCGCCGCGCCGACAGGCGCCGAAGATCTGGTGCTCGATCTCTACAAGCAGATCCCGCCCACGCGCATCACCGATCTCCTGCTGGAGGTGGATGCGGCGACCGGCTTCACCGAAGCGTTCACCCATCTGCGCACAGGAGCACCCTGCGCTGACCGGATCGGGCTAATGAACGTTATCTTGGCGGAAGGGATCAACCTCGGCTTGCGCAAAATGGCGGATGCGACAAACACCCACACCTTCTGGGAATTGATCCGCATTGGACGGTGGCATGTCGAGGGCGAAGCCTATGACCGGGCGCTGGCCATGGTGGTCGAGGCACAGGCAGCGTTACCCATGGCCCGGTTCTGGGGCATGGGCACGTCGGCTTCGAGCGACGGACAGTTCTTCGTCGCTACAGAGCAAGGTGAGGCCATGAACCTGGTCAACGCGAAATATGGCAATACCCCGGGCCTGAAAGCCTATAGCCACGTCTCCGACCAATATGCGCCGTTCGCAACCCAGGTGATTCCTGCAACGGCAAGCGAAGCGCCTTACATCCTCGATGGCCTGCTGATGAACGATGCTGGACGCCATATCCGCGAGCAGTTCACCGACACGGGCGGCTTCACCGATCACGTCTTTGCCGCATGTGCCATTCTCGGCTACCGGTTCGCTCCGCGCATCCGCGACCTGCCATCCAAACGGCTCTACGCGTTCAATCCGTCGGCCGCCCCGGCGCACCTGCGAGCGTTGATCGGCGGAAAGGTCAACCAAGCCATGATCGAGCGCAATTGGCCCGACATCCTGCGCATCGCCGCCACCATTGCTGCCGGGACCGTCGCGCCAAGCCAGATTCTGCGGAAACTCGCCTCCTATCCGCGGCAGAACGAGCTCGCGACAGCCCTGCGGGAAGTCGGTCGCGTCGAGCGCACCCTGTTCATGATCGACTGGATTCTGGATGCCGAACTCCAACGGCGTGCCCAGATCGGGCTCAACAAAGGCGAAGCTCATCATGCGCTGAAGCGGGCAATCAGCTTCCACCGCCGCGGTGAAATCCGCGACCGTTCCGCCGAAGGCCAGCATTACCGCATCGCCGGCATGAATCTGCTCGCCGCCATCATCATCTTCTGGAACACCATGAAGCTCGGCGAGGTCGTTGCAAACCAGAAACGCGATGGAAAGCTGCTATCGCCCGATCTCTTGGCCCATGTTTCGCCGCTCGGATGGGAACACATCAATCTCACCGGAGAATATCGCTGGCCAAAGCCTTAGCGTAGGATTCCGCCCCCTCCCGCAAACGACCCCAGGATCTGCTTGATCACTATAGGGTCTTCAATGCAGGCGATGACTTTCATGGCGCCGCCGCAGCCGCTGCAGGTCTCGATGTCGATATTGAAAACACGCTTGAGCCGTTGCGCCCATGTCATCGACGCTCGCCGTTGTGCTGGTGTTGCCGGTTCATCAGCCACCCTGACCTTGTTGCCCCTGCCCCGTTTTGCCGGCGTGACCAACGCCCGGTGCCGACTGTTGGGTGCGAACACCCCGTGGAAGCGGGTTAGGTTGACTCTGGGCTTCGGTACCAGGGCGGCCAGCCTTGCAATGAAATCCAATGGTTCGAAAATGACGTGCGTGGTGCCGTCCCGGTACGGCGTCTTGAGCTGGTAGCGCACGTTGCCGCCTCGTGTTAACGACAGCCGCTTCTCGGATACCGCCGGGCGGCTGATGTACCGGCACAGCCGTTCGAGCTTCTTGCGTTCATCGGCCCTGGCCGCCACGCCGGCGTGCAGGCTGGACCCGGCTACCTTGCCAATCCCGTCACCGAACGGATCACCACTGGTCGGCAGAGTTTGCAAAGTGAACACCTTTCGCCCCGCCTGTGAACCGACAGCGATACGGTAAGTGATCGAGTGCCCCAGCAGGGGTGTCATCGGGTCGTCATCCACCGCATCCGAGGCCAGATAGCTGTTTTCGACATCCCGTTCCAGCAGGCCTTGCCGTTCCAGATAGCGACCCACCCGGTGGGCGATGGTGTGCGTCAGCGGCACTGTTGCAAATAACCACGAATGGTAAGCTGAAGACTGTTTTAGCTAAAGGTGCAGCATATGAATCCTTTCCATGGTCGGCATTTTCAGGGCGAAATCATTCTTTGGGCTGTGCGCTGGTATTGTAAATATGGCATTAGCTATCGTGAACTGCAGGAAATGCTGGCCGAACGGGGTGTGAATGTTGATCACACGACTATTTACCGTTGGGTTCAACGTTATGCTCCTGAAATAGAAAAACGTTTACGCTGGTATTGGCGTAATCCTACAGATCTGAGCTCGTGGCATATTGATGAAACCTATGTAAAAGTGAATGGACGATGGTCTTATCTGTATCGTGCAGTCGATCAACGTGGCGATACCATTGATTTTTATCTTTCTTCTAGACGTAATACCAAATCAGCATATTGTTTTCTTGGAAAAATTTTAAATAATGTGAAGAAGTGGCAAATTCCACAAGTGATCAACACGGATAAAGCACCCACATATGGACGTGCTTTATCACGGTTAAAACGGGAAGGTAAATGTCCACCAGACCTTGAGCACAGGCAGATTAAGTATAAAAATAACGTGATTGAATGTGATCATGGCAAGCTAAAGCGGATCATCAGGGCCACATTAGGATTCAAATCTATGAAGACGGCTTATGCCACAATTAAAGGTATTGAAGTCATGCGTGCACTACGTAAAGGACAAGCATCGTCATTTTATTATGGTCAGCCTCAGGGTGAAGTGTGTCTAATCAACAGGGTTTTCGGTCTCTAAGTACTTTTTAAAGGGAACATCATCGACTCAAATCTCTATTTGCAACAGTGCCCAATATATTGCCATTGGTATTCAATAACATCGATTTTGTTGTTATTAAAGAATTGACTAACAAGATGCATGTCATTGCTCGATATAAGAGAAAAAACTTTTTGGCGTATTTCACCAAAAGATGTATTGTCATCAATGCTACTGTCAATAAATACTTTAAAAATTTCACTGGCGTATTTAAGTTTTTTATTGATCAGTTCAACTTCCTCAGCAGCTCGAATTTTAGCGCAGGCAGCTGCCGCATTTTTGTGTTTTTTAACCAAATATCGAAAGGCGGTGATTATCTTGTCATTTATTTCTCTATATCTGAAATACAAATAACAGCATAAATAAAGGATCCCCAACCATTTAGGGTGACGTTTAAGTTTAAAAGTTGAACTGTGTTTAACTATAGTGGCGTAGTACTCCATATTTCTAGGTGATATACCTAATACATTGATGGAGTCTTTTATTTCATGATAAATTCTCTGAATTAGATTATGAGATATCAATTCATTTTCTATTTCTGATGCTGAAAAATCTCTCGCACTGCGATGGTATCCTCTGATGTCATTTAAGCTACCATCATCATGTAAAATAGCAGTTATTTGCTGTGCAGTCGTATTACTCATTGTTTTTGAAAGCAAATTAAGTATTCTTTTTCTTTCAACATTTAATGCATTAGATACTAGTTTCTGAATAGTACTATACGCTGGGAGCGCAATGCGTTTTTGCCCCAAGAAAGCGAGGAACTCATCAAAAATATATTTGGGCTCCATACTAATTGTGGCCACATCATTCAGGCGTGCAGCTAATTCAATTTTCATTATTGGCGTCAGTTGTTCAAATCCCAGCATCGTAAGCATCTGTTTAACTAGACGAGACTTTGTGCTTTTGGGGATATCAATATTTAACACAGTACTTTCATTTTTATAATAAGTTTGGATTATATATTTTATATCTTTCTTTGCGTTTTTTGAGGTTAATTCAGGAAGTACGGGTTTATACCTGAAATAGCCAATAATCAATATTAGATAAACTCTACTTTCTATATTAACTATTTTATTGATTTCTTTTTTGAGACTAACATCTAATGAAAAATACTCAGACCTCTCAATAGAATTAAATGAAGGGATCTGATATAGCTCATTGACTTCACTTTTTGTCAAAATACTAATTCGATTTTTATACATCCGTCTTAATTTACCTAAATGTTGGATATTTGTTAAATACATAGGTATCAAATATTAAGATATTTGATACCTCCATAAACTAGCCTAAAGTCAGTTTCAAAAGTCGTATTTTATATATTATGATACTACAGAGTATCAAAAACGATAAGTGAGACTAAAATGGCTTTATTAGGGTATGCTCGAGTATCAACTAGTCATCAAAAACTAAACCATCAAATTAAGGAACTGAAAAATGCCGGTGTACGTGAAGACCGAATTTTTACGGATTTGATGACAGGAGCTACAGATGAACGTGAAGGATTACAACGTTTACTCGCTCGAGCAGAGAAAGATGACGTTATAATTTGTACTAAAATGGATCGCCTCGGTCGTAATACTGCTGACATGATCCGTATCGTTGATACCTGTTATAAAAAGGGAACCGCTATTCGCTTTCTTGAAAATGGTCTCAGCACTGAAGGAACGATGGGGAAAATGGTTATTCAGATACTAGCAGCAGTCGCTGAAGCCGAACGTGAACGTATATTAGAAAGAACAAATGAAGGTCGGATTGCAGCCTATGCGGCAGGGGTAAAATTTGGACGAAAACATCATCCTCGAACGCCAGCTGCTCAGGAGCTTATTTTGCAAGGTGAAACGATGAGTATAGTGACAGCAAAGACAGGTATCTCACGGGCAACCTATTTTAGGCTAAAAAGAAAAATCAAAATGGGTGAAAAAAAGGAATAGGTTTTTCTTTAAAATCAATTGAATAATTATGATTGGTGGGACATTTGGGGGAAATGGGCGCAAAACCCCGCAATGCGGCATGGGCGCACTCAGCGTTCCAGCCCCCTCTGCCGCCCTAACTGCCACGACACCGACCCGCCCTGCACGATGCCCATAACCTCGCGGCCGAGTTGGCGGTCGATGATCGGCCGCCACGGGACAAGGGTGAACTCATGGGATTTCTCGACCACGGCGAACTTGCCGCTCGATAGATGCACGGTTCCGGTAAACTTGCCGCTGACGCTCTCGCCGTCCGTGGCGGCGCGGAACGGCAGGCCCTTACTCAAAGCCATATCCGATCCGACGCCGGCTACCTCGCGCTCCCGCAGGATGGCGAGAAGGTTGCGCCGGTAGAAGACGCGGCTGTCCCGGCTGCGGGTGGCGTCGCCCTGTTCGATATGGTGCTCGCGGCGCTGGTCCATGGCTTCGCGGACTTGTTGCCCGAAGCCGGTTGGCGCAAGGTCGGCCGTCTCGCCGTGGATCAGCCGCCGGTCCAGCCAGGTCGCGCCGTCCGATCCGATCTGTTTGTTCAGATCGACCGGGGAAAGGACGCGAACGCTGGCCTGACTGTCTCGGCCGGCGTCATGGGCGGCGGCACGGCTGACCAGATCATCGGGGATGCGCCATTGGTCGGCGTCGATCCGCTCGACGATACCGGCCCGGCGTAGCGCCTCCAGCCGGCGCACATGGGCATCGACATAGCCCTCATAGTCGCCGCCTGGAACGCGGCACGTATAGGAAGAATAAACGCCCTTTTCACCCAAGTCCAACAGCTTTGGACCGCAGTTGACTCTTTCGACACCCCTGCGATGCAACCCAATCCGGCTGACGGGGAGCCAGCAACGCTGAAAATTTACCCTCCTCTTTCCCACTAGCGGCTCCTTTTCCGACAACCAGCACGGCGGATCCCTGCCGCGGCGCTGTGAACGCAGCATTTTGATTGGTATCGTTGGCCTTCAGGCTCGTCAGTCAAACAGACCCAGGAGCAGCTCAGCCGGTGGCGCCCGGCTTTCGGGTAACGCCCTGGTCCCGCTGGTTTCGGCTTTGTGCTTCAGGTGATCAAGGATCTGCTTGATCACTATAGGGTCTTCAATGCAGGCGATGACTTTCATGGCGCCGCCGCAGCCGCTGCAGGTCTCGATGTCGATATTGAAAACACGCTTGAGCCGTTGCGCCCATGTCATCGACGCTCGCCGTTGTGCTGGTGTTGCCGGTTCATCAGCCACCCTGACCTTGTTGCCCCTGCCCCGTTTTGCCGGCGTGACCAACGCCCGGTGCCGACTGTTGGGTGCGAACACCCCGTGGAAGCGGGTTAGGTTGACTCTGGGCTTCGGTACCAGGGCGGCCAGCCTTGCAATGAAATCCAATGGTTCGAAAATGACGTGCGTGGTGCCGTCCCGGTACGGCGTCTTGAGCTGGTAGCGCACGTTGCCGCCTCGTGTTAACGACAGCCGCTTCTCGGATACCGCCGGGCGGCTGATGTACCGGCACAGCCGTTCGAGCTTCTTGCGTTCATCGGCCCTGGCCGCCACGCCGGCGTGCAGGCTGGACCCGGCTACCTTGCCAATCCCGTCACCGAACGGATCACCACTGGTCGGCAGAGTTTGCAAAGTGAACACCTTTCGCCCCGCCTGTGAACCGACAGCGATACGGTAAGTGATCGAGTGCCCCAGCAGGGGTGTCATCGGGTCGTCATCCACCGCATCCGAGGCCAGATAGCTGTTTTCGACATCCCGTTCCAGCAGGCCTTGCCGTTCCAGATAGCGACCCACCCGGTGGGCGATGGTGTGCGTCAGCTGGGTGAGCTCTGGGCTGGTCGGCGCCTTGACCCAGCGGAAACGCGCTGAGCCGTGGGATTGCTCGACATACACACCGTCGAGAAACAGCATGTGGAAGTGAACATTCAGATTGAGCGCCGATCCAAAACGCTGGATCAGGGTGACCGCGCCCGTCTTGGCCACTTGGTGGGTATGGCCCGCTTTCTTGACCAGGTGCGTGGCAATGACGCGGTAAACGATGCCCAGCACCCACCCCATGATCTCGGGCCGGCTGGCAAACAGGAAACGCAGCTGAAACGGGAAGCTCAACACCCACTGACGCATGGGTTGTTCAGGCAGTACTTCATCAACCAGCAAGGCGGCACTTTCGGCCATCCGCCGCGCCCCACAGCTCGGGCAGAAACCGCGACGCTTACAGCTGAAAGCGACCAGGTGCTCGGCGTGGCAAGACTCGCAGCGAACCCGTAGAAAGCCATGCTCCAGCCGCCCGCATTGGAGAAATTCTTCAAATTCCCGTTGCACATAGCCCGGCAATTCCTTTCCCTGCTCTGCCATAAGCGCAGCGAATGCCGGGTAATACTCGTCAACGATCTGATAGAGAAGGGTTTGCTCGGGTCGGTGGCTCTGGTAACGACCAGTATCCCGATCCCGGCTGGCCGTCCTGGCCGCCACATGAGGCATGTTCCGCGTCCTTGCAATACTGTGTTTACATACAGTCTATCGCTTAGCGGAAAGTTCTTTTACCCTCAGCCGAAATGCCTGCCGTTGCTAGACATTGCCAGCCAGTGCCCGTCACTCCCTGTCGTCTGGGCGTTCCTCTGGGCTAAACATCGACATGATCCGGCGCTTAATATCGCCGTCCTTGTTGACCAGCGTCTTGGTCACGAAGGCCGCGTATTCTTTGGCGTTGTCGTACCCTTTCCAGACCTCGTGGGGGTCAAGAGCGTAGGCGCAAACCCGCCCAGCGACTGGGATTCTGACCAAGGCGCGTTCTGTCTCAAGGTGGGGTTCTAGGGATTTTCCCCTCTAAAAAGACATAATCCTCTGTAGACCACACCAATAAATGGCTGCGGAGGTGGTTTACTTTCAGCTTGGAGCCTAATCATCCACTATCGGCCTTGTTATTTCGCCAATATTGGGCAATTTCCCAGTATTAGTGAAGTTATACGTTCCGCTTAAGTTGATATTTTGCCACGCAACGGGCGAAACAGCACGAGTGATACCCGCTTTCTCTTCATCTCCTCTCGCTTCAAAGTGTCCCAGAAGATGACTCAGTATCGCGGAGTTGAAGTAGATGATCGCGTTGGCAAGCAATCTTGCGCATTCATTCCAGATAGCGATTTCAGACTCGTTTTTGCCACGGAACTGATCACCATTCACCGACGCAATGGCTCGTCTAAGGAAGTGCCATGCTTCTCCCCGGTTCAGGGCACGTTGCACATACTGCCGCAAACTGGCATCGTCGATGTAGTCAAGTAAATATTGCGCTTTAACCAGTCGATTATACTCCGTCAGAGCCTGTAATATTGGGTGTCCAGAAGGGTAACCAGACAACTTTCTTACCAGCATTGCTTGTGTCGTCCGCTTTGTCTGAAGTGACAGAACAATACGCCTGATATCTTGCCATCCCGTTGTAATAACATTCGTTCTGATAGGCTTCTTTAGCGCCAGTATGGTGCTGCCTTGTTCACTTTCAGTCACATCAAACAGATCATTGATGACACTACTGAACTGCGCGTATCGCGGTGCAAAACTGTAACCGCATAGATCCAGTAAGGCGAAGTTAACATGATTGACACCGTGTGTATCTGTCGAGAGTACGTCAGGTTTGATTTCACTGCTGTTGGATTGTAACAGGTCATAAATATAGTGTGATTCGTGCTCGTTGGAACCGATGATCCGAGCATTGAGGGCGCTGTGGTTGGCCACCAGTGTCATGGCCGTGATCCCTTTGTTGGTGCCGAAATACTTAGAGGAGTACCGGGTTTTAAAGGTTTCCAGATGGGTTTCGAATTTCTGACCATCCGCACTGGCATGCAGCTGGTCCTCCTGAATATGGTAGTGGCGGAAGATGGGTAGCGCTGCAACCGCATTATTGATCACGTCGCTGGCGTCATGCAGCGTTTCAGGCCGGATATAGTTGGCCTGCACCGTACTCAGGTGTTCATAGCTTCGATCGGAGATCTGCGCCATGCCATACACACCACGGTGAGTGGCGTTGGCAATCAGAATGGCCAGTAAATCATCCTGATGAGTGAACCCTTGTTTTTGTATCGGAAGTACATGAGTCAGACATTTCATGAACCCGGTTTCGCGCTCTACATACCGCAGTACATCCGCGATACCGACCGGTTGCATTCGCTTAAAAAAGGGATTGTTGACCAGAGATGTAGCGCTTTTGGTCGGCAGACGCCAGCGGGTACCGGTACGATTTTTCATGATCACATTTCGATTGTCTCCCTCATCAATATGGAGAGCAACGTCTTTGAGTGCACTTTCCAGCCGGTGTTGTTTCTCCTGTAACAATAACTCTGCGGGCTGTTTTAGTCTGTCCAGTGTTGATGAGGCCAGCAAGGTATCCTGCGATGTCTGGGGGATCAGGTCGTCTTCCAGTGCGCGGTATTTGGTAACATTTGGCAAATAAATGCGTCCATTCAGTCGTGAGGTTAACTGCCGGTAGAGCAGCCATTCGTAACGTTGCGGGTTAACGTTATCCTGTTTAACCAACCATGGGAGGTGCTTTTTCGGGATGAGCGACGTATCCATCGTCTTCAGTGGTCCACCGAATGCGATTTCCGTCTGCATCTGTTGAAGTTGGGCGACGACGGCTTCTGAGCCTTTACCGGCCTCACATTCAAGGCACAAGAACACCTGCCTTAACAGTTGCTCCAGGAGATTGCATTGTTCATCGTAATGTTGCCACTGGTACTCTTCCACGGTCCGTTTCTGTTTTTTCAGGTAAAGGCAGAGGGTCTGGATATCCCTGTCATTCATGACCTTCAATGCCTGTTGTCTGACTACTGAGAAGGGTTGATTATCATCAATGTTCTCATCCACAAACAGATGCAGTAACTCTGCCGCTTTCGTGACATTGTCCGCGGCTGACTGCCAGGACAGGAACACTGCTTGTTGTGCAAAGGTGTTGGCAGCTTCTTGTTGCTTGCGGATATGGTAAATGAACCCATCAGTTAACCGTTCCAGTGCCAGTTGTATCCGCTCTGTCAGGTGACATAGCAACCATAGATGCTGCTGTGCGCGTTTGAATCGTTTGAGTTTACTACCGTAATAGTTGATGAGCTCACCGAAGTGTTGTCGATTTTTAAGAGACAGATTAAGCCCATCGATAACGCCATTGATTTGCGTGCGCCATGGCGCTAACTGATGATAAAGGGCAAGCTCTTTTTTAAGTTCAGGTACGGTCAGACTTTTTGCACCGCCTCTGAGCTGGTTCAGGCTTAGTCCGTCATCAATGGCTGTTATGCTGTCCAGAAAGACGTGAAGTTCAGGACTGGTGAGTTGATTAAGTTGGTGCGCCAGGTCTTTTCTGACCTGCTGCATCGCTCTGCTTATCAGTCTCTGGAGTACGGTGTACCTAGGGATAGCAATGCTGTGACTGGTTAGGAATTCAATAGCAGTATCAAAGAGGTAACGCGGCTCCAGCCAGGCATTGCCACCTGAACAAGGTGGTCGAAAAGAGAATTGAAGTGCTGACTTTCGTCCCATTTGTGATAACCAGCAAGGTCTAATACTTTTGCGTAGAGTCGATCTTTTTGTTTTTGTGAGGGAGTGAATGGTCTGAGCCCCTTGCCGCCAAGCAGCTCTTTACTGATGAACATTAAATCCTTAGAAACCTGCGAGTAAGCGATATCTAGGATGACGGGCTTTGATTTGAAGTATCCCAAAATCGCGACAAAGTAACATCTATGAGCTCTGAGACGAATTGACCGAAAAACTGCCAATTCCGCATCGTTCAGAGAAAAGTACAGACGTTGTTCTTCGATTGAAAAAATGGGTGGGGAATAAAGATCTGCCTGTTCTGCTCTCGTGAGAATAGTAATTTCGTTTTTGATGGCCATATCAGGGCTGTTCCGTATTAAATGTACGATATTTACCTAATTTGCCACACTTATAAGTAGTAACCCACCTCCGCAGCCATTTATTGGTGTGGTCTACAGAGGATTAAGTCTTTTTAGAGGGGAAAATCCCTAGAACCCCATTGTGATACTTGGTAATCATTCCCCCCACGAAATTTATTGCCATTAACTGAAGTAATAGCACGTTTTAACTGATGGTATGCTTCACCTCTGTTCAAGGCTTGCTGGACGTAATGACGCAACGTTGAATTATCAACATACTCCAAAACATAAATAGATTTAATTAAACGGTCGTACTCATGCAATGCTGACAATCTTCGGCTCTTGCCGTTACTCAACTTTCTAATGATTGTGCTTTGAGTGGTGGTTTTACGACTCAATGAACAAACAATATGCTGAATATTGTCCCATTCTTCAGCAATTAGCTTATGATTAATATCTTTCTTTAATTGAATACGGCCTCCGTTCTCTTCAGTCACTTCAAATAGCTCAAAAAACACCTTTTTCATTTTCGCGTATCGAGGGGCGAATGTGTAACCAAAGAAATCTAATATAGCGAAGTTAACATTATTGGTACCATGCGTATCGGTCGATAAGGTATTAGGCTGTATATCTGAAGAGTTGTTATAGAGTAAGTCAAAAGCAAAGTGACCTTCATATTCGTTAGCGCCAATGACTTGCGTACTCACCGGAACATGACGTGGTCAACCAAAATTGACCAACCCAGTTAAGCTACTTTTTTCAATTTCTTCATGTCCGCCTCATATTGATTTGAAATTTCCATACTTTATCTAATTCATGTTTTTCTAAATTAGCTAAAATGCAACTCAGAAATGTCCAGAAGTGAGTTGTGTGGTGTCGAGTGGAGATTGTACGATTAAGCCCCTAAGTAATTAGTCCGTCAGTCTCCCTCGGTAATCAAATTAGTACATCTTAGCGATCAAATTGGTAAAAAATTAGACATGTAGATGAATGCCCACCTTAAAAAATAGACAGCGGGTTGGGCTGGGTGATTTTTCTGGTGTTAGACGCCAGCAACCCATGCGGCAGAATGGTTGCTCACTTACTCGTCTATTTTTAGCGGGAATTCTTAGCCAACTGTACGCGCTGTATGCAGATTTAAGCAGTCGAGTGATGCGCACTTTGGAGGAGATGGCACCACGAGTAGAGGTTTACTCTATTGACGAAGCGTTTTTGGATTTAACCGGTATTGAGTCTGCCATATCTCTTGTCGAGTTCGGACAACAAGTGCGAGAGCGCATAGGCCACTGGATTGGGATCACCGTCTGTGTAGGCATTGCACCGACTAAAACACTCGCCAAACTGGCTAACCATGCCGCCAAAAAATATCCAGCTACTCAGGGGGTTGTAGACCTGACCAATCCAGATCGGCAACGTCGATTGCTCGCATTAGTCCCGGTTGATGATGTTTGGGGCGTTGGTAGACGGCTTTCTAAGCGTTTAAATGCGTTGGGTATCACCACAGCCTTAGATCTCGCCAATGCCTCTCCTAGAGCCATCAGAGACCAGTTTTCAGAGGTTTTAGAAAGAACCGTCAGAGAGCTCAATGGTGAGTCGTGCATTGAACTTGAAGAGATCCCGCCAACTAAGAAGCAAATCGTCTGTAGCCGTTCATTTGGCGTAAAAGTGACGCACTTTGAATTTTTAAGTGAAGCCGTATGCGAATACGCAACCCGCGCCACTGAGAAACTTCGCAAAGAACAGCAGCAAGCCAAAGTGCTGACCGTGTTCATACGTACCAGCCCCTTTAAGGACAACGAGCCGCAGTACAGCAACTCTGCATCGGGTGAATTGCTAATCCCCAGTTGCGACACGCGGGATTTTATCGAGCTGGCCAATCACTTACTCAAGCGGATATGGAAGGATGGTTTTCGTTATGCCAAAGCGGGCGTCATGCTGTCTGACTTTTACGATCCTGGCATGTTTCAACCAGGACTATTCGATGACGTATCGACCCGCTCTAATAGCCAGCAGCTAATGTCTGTATTGGACACCATTAACCAAAGCGGTGCCGGAAAGGTTTTCTTTGCTGGACAAGGACTCAAGAAAGATTGGTCGATGAAGCGAGAGCATTTGTCTCCCGCTTATACAACACGCTGGGACCAGTTACCGCGAGTGAAGTAGCGCAGTTGACTCAATACGCATTCACTCTGCGACGCAGCATGTTGAGCTTATCAACCTGGCGTCGAATATCACTGAAGAATTCCTCTTTCTCCATGGCCAGCGCTAGCTCCCATTCTTTGGCCAAACCTTGGCAGTCTAAAAATGCGTATCTCAGCTTCGTCTTTGAGATACGCAGCCCCTTGCTAAAGACCACGCGTTTGCCTCGTTGACCGTGAAAACTGTTGATATACCACTCTATGCCAAAGCCATACTTAAAGTCTCTGATACGGACACCAAGCAGACCCCAGTCTTTAAAGGGCTCATTCTCTCGAACCTTGTAATGGGTAACCCAAAAGTCATCAACTTCAGCTCGTGCCAGCGCTTTTAGCCTGTCCGTTTCTTGCTGAAGTAAATCTGATACATCTGCTTTCCATTGTTCATTGACGATTTCTACCAAACCAATTTCCCCATCCAATTAACCCCTAAAGCCAAAACCACTATCCGTTTGGCTTTTGGATCGAAACGCCAAACGTAAAACTGCCGTCACAATCACTGTTTGGCGTCTCGATATAAATCGACTCGCTCAATCCCATACCCGACAAGGGATACAGGCTGATTTCACTTAAAAACACCTAAAAAGACGTATCGCCATGAAGATACAAACCGTTTGGCAAGTTCAGGCCAGAATGCAAACGACGTTTGGCGTCTCAATTTTTTTGGCTAGGTCACCAGCCGCCAAACAGAGCCTATTCTCATACTTTTGCAAAAATGCAATAGGCAGATAGATGAAAGGATTTGTCACCTTTCTGCCCACCGCCAGTGCACCGAATCCTGATAATGACATTTGAGTAAACCGCCAGAGCACTTGGAAATGCCCAAGCGTGAACAGCGCGGTTGATTGAAAACCGTTAGAGCACTTTGAGTGCACAGGAGATAAGTATGTTTGTACTAGGCGTAGATATCGGTTACTCAAACCTGAAGCTGGCAATTGGCCAATCAGGTAGTGAACCGAAAACCATTATTCTACCTGCGGGTGCCGGTCCAGCGGATCGTATGCCGGAGCGTATCGGTGGAGGCGATGATGAAACTTGTTTGTATGTCTCTGTCGATAATGAGCGCTGGGCCGCTGGTGTTCCTGCTGGACGCCTTCAAGGCTGGGAACGAGAGCTTCACCCGGAATATCCCACCACAAAAACCTATAAGGCACTTTTTCATGCCGCCTTGTTAATGGCTGAAACAGAATCCATCGATTTGGTTGTCACTGGATTACCGGTTTCCCAGTTTCATGAACCACAACGTAAGTCTGACCTTGTGCAGCGTTTAAAAGGTGTCCATCAAGTGACGCCTAAGCGCAGCATCACCGTTCATGACGTCAAAGTACTACCACAGCCTGCCGGTGCCTATATGGATCTGGTTCAAACGGGTGGTGATCTGGGCTTGATTGAAGAAGGTCGTGTCGTCGTCATTGATCCCGGCTTCTTTTCTGTTGATTGGGTTGCCCTTGAGGCCGGAGAAATTCGCTACAGCTCATCAGGAACCAGTCTTCAGGCAATGTCCGTGCTACTGGAAACCATCGATAAGCTGATTTCGGAAGATCATGGTGCCAAAGTCGGAATGGATCGACTTGAAAAAGCCATGAGAACCGGCGACTTACAGGTCCTGCTATTTGGAGAAAAAGTCGATATTTCACCTTATCTGAATGCTGCCATGAAAAAGGTAGCGCCTGTTGCTCTTACAGCCATGCGTCAATCCATGCGTGACGAAAGCATTAATGCGGACTTGGTATTGATCGCCGGAGGTGGAGCCTTGGCTTATAAGGAAGCGGCCAAGGAGATTTTTTCACGAAGCAAGATCATCGTGCCTGAGCAGTCTGTTTTGGCGAACGTCCGAGGCTTCTGGTTTTATGGGGCATGATCATGAGAGTTGTCGTCAACATTCCCCCAGGGAGCCACCCAGAACTACTCAAAGAATTGGAAAAGACGCCACCACGGGAACGCGCTGAGCGTCTGCGGATGCTGGCAACCTTTGGGTTAATTCAAATGAGCCAACCCAATCTATCCACGACATCTGTACCGGTGGATGGCCTTGCACCAGATGGTGAAGTTACTTCTATGAGTACAGCGCCAGAACCCAAAGCAGAAACACGTAAACAATCATTAAAATCAAAACTAGGGCTGGGCTTATAACATGGCGTTATCAGTTAGCTGGCTCGATGCCAGGTTAAATAAAGAAGCAAAAGAAACCGTAGTAAAAGCCGACCGAGATGGGCTAAGTGCTCGGGTATCGCCCAAGGGCAAAATTGTTTTTCAGTTTCGTTATCGGTTCGATGGCAAGCAACAGCGGGTAGACATAGGTACTTACCCCCTTATGAAGCTGGCTGAAGCCAGGAATGAGCTGGATAGGTTAAGGGCAGTACTTGATCAAGGCCGAAACCCCAAGCTTTACCTACAGCAGGAACGGGCTAAGTATTCTGCTAATCAAAGCTTCGAATCGATTTTTCGAGACTGGATAGACTCTGCCGGTAAGCAAGGGCTAAAGGAGAAAACGTGGCACTACCAAAAACGCAGCAGTGAAATATATTTGCTGCCCCGACTTGGCAAGTATCCATTAACTGACATCACTGAATTGTCCTTGCGAAACTGTCTTCGTGAGGTTTCGGAATCGTCTCCGTCAAACACAGAGCGCCTAGTGTCTGTACTGCATAAGTTCTATGACTGGCTGATTGATGAACAAATTTTGGAAATTAACGCTGCCGCTGGGATCACAGCAAAAAAGGTTGGCGGTAAAAAAGGAAAACGAACTCGGGTGCTAAATGACAACGAGATCAGGATACTTTGGCGCTATTTGCATGAGTCAAAAATCACTGAGAAGAATCGCATCTACATAAAACTGCTTCTCTTATTGGGAGGGCGCAAGGGCGAACTCATTCAAGCTGAAAAGCATCACTTTGACTTGCAATCTGCAATGTGGACAGTGCCCATAGAGATCCGCAAACAAGGTGAGAAAATTGGAGCGCCGATCATGCGGCCATTGATTAAGCCAGCTATTGAGCTGATTGAACTGGCGATGCAGATGAGCAAATCAACTTACTTGTTTCCCGCGAACGGACAAGAAGAGCTTGCCACAAATGGCTTTGATACCACTATTCCTAACAATGTGAAAATCTGGGCTCGCAGATCGCTTGGTATTGAGATGGAACACTGGTCTATGCATGATCTTCGCAGAACGATGCGAACGCGAATGTCTGCCATCACGACGCAAGAAGTTGCCGAGTTGATGATTGGCCACAGCAAAAAAGGGCTGGATGCTATCTACAACCAATATCAGTACCTGGACGAAATGCGTCATGCTTACGACGTTTGGTATCAACAACTAGAAACCATCATCGAGCCGACAGGCTTTCCATTCAACTGGCGTTTCGGACAATAAGGGGTAGCTGAATTAAGGAAGAGACTGAGCTAGTACAAATGACCGAGTCAAGTAGTGCATTTGGCTCGGTTTAGATTAGTTGTTTTTCCAGTTACAAAAAAACAACTTATCGAATAATTATTATAAGTCTCACGACGCCTCAGAGAGAGGTATTTGCAATTCATCCACAAGGGTTTGCTTAGATTTATACTCTAGCTCGCTTCTCTTTATTTTTAGCTTTTGTAATAAAGCACTATGAGTCACCTCGAAATCATTAAAAATTGTAGACCAACTTTTAACGTATACTCGAATTCTTTCATCCGCCCCGGAAACAAGGCCCGCGCCGCCCTTACCAGCAAGGTCTTTCAACCGCCTTGTAATTTGAGTATCATTCTGGGAGATTTTAGTTCCAACAAGAACAACATCAAATCTCATTCTCTCATCATTAAAGGCAGGATGCTTATCAAGTACCTCAGCATAACGTTCAGCTTGAGCTAAATGTTTCTTATTCAATGCTACACTTGGTCTTTTTATTTCAATGATCGTACATTTAATAAATTCTTCTTGTGTAGAATGATCAATTGTGACCATTTTGCGTGCAAGAAACAAATCTACTTGGCCTTTTGCCCCCTCTATGGTAGCGCCTTCAATAAGATCACTGGTACTGATATCGTCCCCATCCAATATTTCAATATCTGAATTCCGAAGATTTCTAGCTGTATTAGAAAAGTCATCCTCTTCGGCACCTATAGTTGTGTACTGAGGGCCAAACAACCATGTATTAGCCTCAATAATACCTTGTAAGTCTGGTGTTTCTAGAACTTCTTTAGCGTGCTCTTTAAAAAGGTACTTCATTTTCTGTACGACTAGATCTCGCTTATGAATGTGTCCAATCGTGCTAATTATATAATCAAGTTTAGATTTACTTATTTGAGATGCAAATTCATCCATTTGCTCCTTATTTAAGTCTAAAACGCCTTCCAATATATCTATCAAACTATCATTTTCACTTGATGTAGATAGCCTATCAAGCAAACCGATTATAATTTTTGTTTGCTTAGCCTTTAGCCCATTAAAAGCTGCTGGATCAGCAACGCAGATACTAGTTACTAATTTCTTCGTATGTGCAATTCTAAAGGAACGATCTTCGTCAGACTCCCAATTGTAAACAGGAAAATATCCTTTTTCTTCGAAAGAATCGACAAGCTGAACAGCTCTTTCTCTAAGGAACCCCTGATAAATCTCGGCTGTTTTGTTGCGCAGTTCTTTTAGCAGCATAGCTAAAACTTTATTCCCATCACTCTTTTCACTAATGAAGAGATCAGCATTTGGAGATGAGGTATCTTGAAAATTATCGAACCACTCAGATTGTATATATCCACTTATGAAAAAATTGTTTTTGTAGTTAAAACCAGTCAGATTTCTATACTTCTGATGTTCTTTTGAATCTCTAAAATAATTGTATGACTTTTCACCAGATGGTTTTTTTATCCACTGAATGATACTTGAACTAAATATATTTCCATCAACATCTATAAGCTCTTGAAACAACCTATGTTGGGGAGGCGTCACTCGGACTCTATTAACTGATATTTTAAGGTTAGAAAAAACTATTAGCTTCCAACCAAATTCATTTGAAAGCTCCTCCATGATATTTTCAATATTAGGGATTTTTTGAGATTTTTCACTCGTAATGCCCGTAAGAAATACTGATGTCCCACTTCCATTTGAAAGAATACTACTATGCTGTTCTTTATCGTCGATCAACTCAACTTTGTACGTTTTAATACGAGACGAGTCTATGGTAATACGTGCATTCTCAGATTGTCTTCTCGTAAGCCAGGTTGCTGTTGCAGCATATTTATGAAATGAATACCGCCCTCTGCCTTGACTGCCTTTTTGGGTAACCTGTTTTTTGGATGAGTCATCCCAATTATCAAAATTTCGGTCTAGGTTATGAAAGTCAATTCCTTCACCATTATCATGGATCTCTATTGACTCCACCCCGCCGAGATCACAGGTGTTAATAATGACATCAATATCTGATGCACCAGCATCCAAACCGTTCCAGATATATTCACTCAACATCTTCCAAGCGGGAATTGAGCCGAAACGTTTTTTTATCGACGCATTTGTAATACCTGTTGTCCGTTCTTGAGGAGTCGTCACTTACCTATCCATCCAATCAATAAAAAATCCATGCTGCTATCTTAGCCTAAGTTGGTGTACATATTAACTATATTGTTGGCACAAGCCGGCGTTTCAAAGCGTTAGTCCAAGCTCCAACAGAAAAACTAAGCTACGCTATCTATTCCTAATTCTTCTCATACTCCTCCAAGTCTTCAATGTGCCACAGCTTGTTTCGTGTATTTCGGTTGATACGAGGTTGCGGCAAGCTGCCATCTTTTATTCTTCGCCAGAGCGTCGTATAGCTAATGTGGTAACGAGCCATAACTTCGTAAGACGTTAGAAAAGGGGTTACTTGGTGCGCTACTGCTGTCATCTGCATTCTCCTGAAAATCAATGTAAAGCTATCATCGCCTGATTCATCACTTGTTGATGGTCAGAAAGATGCATGATTTGTTCAGAAGATCAGGCCCATACAAATGAACTTTTAGGACAGCAAGAAAGCAACCGGTAACCAACTCAACCGGCAAACAATTAGAGATAATCGCGAACGTCTTACCATCATTTCTCGATTTTTGGCATAAAAAATATAGGCAAGTTTTGGCTAAAACCCAGTAGGAACAAGGCCTACAGCTAGGTTTGTGTCATGGAATTTGGCTAAAAACGGTAAATATGGCGATTTGTACTCAAGTTTGTACACATTTTCCGAGGTTACGCTTGAACATCATTGAAAAGCAAAGAAACGAGAAAAAGACAAAAAGCCTTTAAATTCAGTACGTAGAGATGTGATTGTGGTGTGCAATGAAAGGTGGTTTTAAGCGTTGAAAGGCTGGGCGGCATCAGGGTGCGAAATGATAGCAAACGTTCTACGGGTGCTAACTTCATGGAGAAAATTCTGATCTGTCATTTAACCGTTCTTTTCGTCTATATCCAGATTTGTATGGGCATCAGGAAGAGGCTCGAGGTGGCTCTAAGCGCAGCAAATCCGTATTGTTAATCGTAATTGGCGGTTATTTTCGCAGATCTTGGGGTTATAAACAATCAGAGCCTGAAATGTTAGGCGCTCCACCCACAGGATGGAGCCCAATAAACTTACACCGACGCAGCCACTAACTGAGCAATTTCCAGCCCCAATTCTTGTGTGCTGGCGTTTCCGCCCATATCGCGAGTCAAGTGACGACGTTCTCGAATCGCCGTTTCAACCGCTGACATAATCGTATCGTGCATTTCTTGGCAACCGAGATGCTGCATCATCATCGCTGCCGCCCAGATAGTCCCAATTGGGTTGGCAATATTTTTCCCAGCAATATCTGGTGCGGAACCATGCACAGGTTCAAACATCGATGGGAACTGTTTTTCAGGGTTGATATTCGCGGACGGTGCAATTGCAATCGTCCCCGTACATGCGGGCCCAAGATCTGACAAAATATCCCCAAATAAGTTTGATCCCACAATCACATCATAAAATTCCGGCATTCTCACTAAGTTAGCCGCAAAAATATCAATGTGGAATTGGTCAACTTTCACATCTGGATACTGTTTTGCCATTTCAGCCACACGGCTATCCCAATACGGCATTGAGTGAAATAATCCATTGGATTTCGTGGCTGAACTTAAATGTTTTTTATCGCGAGAATGGGCAAGTTCGAAAGCATATTTTAAAATTCGGTCAGTTCCTTTACGGGTAAAAATACTTTGCTGGGACACCATTTCGTCTTCCGTCCCTTCATACTGAATTCCGCCAATTGCAGAATATTCGCCCTCTACGTTTTCACGCACTACATAAAAATCAATATCACCCGGTTTTTTATCCGCCAGCGGGCATTTAATCCCTTCAAATAAACGAACCGGGCGCAGATTCACATATTGATTAAATGCACGGCGAATTGGTAGTAACAAACCCCATAAGGAAATATGGTCGGGAACTCCAGGAAACCCAACTGCACCTAAGAAAATAGCATCAAATTTTTTCAGTTGTTCTAAACCATCTTCCGGCATCATGCGCCCTGTACGGTGATAGGTTTCACACGACCAGTCAAAGTGTGTAAAGTTAAGCTTTACACCGTGCTTTTGTGCTGCTGCCTCTAAAACACGTAATCCTTCAGGGATCACTTCCGTTCCGATTCCATCACCCGGAATGACTGCTATATTGAATTGTGCCATTTTCAACGCCCTTATTATTATCTATGCATGTTCTCCAGTTTATGGCTTGCTGTGATAAAGTATAGGCATGAACTGTAATCCCTAGGTTTACAAACTATGAACAAGCTACCTTTGCTTGAAGATATCCGTGTATTTGTCACGGTCGCCCGATTGATGAGCTTCTCCCAAGCGGCTGAACAACTATTGGTATCTCCAGCCTATATATCGAAACGCATTAAATTACTAGAAGAAAACTTAGGGCAAACGCTGTTTTTCCGTAGTGCTCGCGCTATTCAATTGACGCCAGAAGGGAGAATTGTTCTGCGTAGCAGTGAGTTGTTACTGGAAGAATTGGAGCGCATGCAGGGAGAATTACAAGCTTGTCGCGAAGAGATCCGAGGAGAACTGCGCATCAGTTGCAGTACAGGCTTTGGTAGCACCTACCTGAATCCCTTTATACTGGCATTACGTGCCGATTACCCGCTTTTAGGTATTGATCTGACATTAACAGATCGATCAGTCGATATCATCAGTGAGAATATCGATCTTGATATCTGCATTGGCGGCACTATTTCGGATCAATTTATTGCACGTCGGTTAGCCCGCAATAACCGAGTGCTTTGCGCCTCTCCCGCGTATATTCAAAAATATGGGCAGCCTTCTTTACCCCAAGAGCTCGAACAGAAACATTTGTGTATTGCCATCAAAGAACGCAATCAAGCTCCCGCAATCTGGAAATTAGAGCACCAACAAGAAAGCATGACCATCACGCCGAACAGTAAATTAATGGTCAATAACGGCGAAGTCGCCAAACAATGGTGCCTCAGCGGTGAAGGGATTTTATTACGTTCACTTTGGAGTGTACTCCCTGAACTTCAGTCAGGAAAACTAGTGCGCGTTCTACCGCAATGGCATCAAGGTGCTGACGTTTTTGCTGTTTATTCACGTAGTTTACGTAATAGTGCTAGTCTTAGAGTTTTCATTGAAAATCTTGAAAAGTATCTCGCCACCCATTTACCACCCATCTTTGGGGATGAATATAACCAATTGGATGCCCATTAATGACCGAACCAGAGACTTTTAAAGAGCGCTTACTCAAGCTATTGAAACAGAAAAAAATGAGCCAGTTAAAAGTTGGGGAACAACTTGGCGTTTCCCGTACTGCTGTCAATAAGTGGACAAAAGGCGGCATGATTGACGAAGATAATCTCAATAAGCTGGCTGATTTACTCGATGTCGATAAGATTTGGCTCAAGTATGGCGAATACACGCAATCCCAACATTCGCTATCTGGAGTAGGCGGCACGCGCAATATCAATGAAGTGCATTTACAAGAATCGGCGGAGATCGTTACTTGGGAATGGGATTTATTGACTGGTGAGCTGAATTATTCCGATAACGTTGAAGCGGTGTATGGCATAAAAATTACCACCAACGAAGATTTCTGGGCGTTAATGGATCCGGCATCCAAAGATAAGCTGGTCAATGGTTACTCCAAAATTATTAAAGAAGGCGGCGCCCATGAAATGGATTTTAAAATCAACTGGGAAGGTGACTACCGCTGGATCACATCCAGAGCTGCTGGCGTCAAAGGCCCTAACGGCAAAGTCACAAAATTAGTTGGGATCAGCTTGGATAATACTGAGCGTAAAAACAATGAATTACGTCTACGAAAAATCAAATGCTACTTTGATGTGTTACTGACTCACTTCCAACATTTGGTTGCCTTTACCGATACAGCCGGAGAAATCCTTGCCAGTAATCTTAAAAGCCAATCAACAGATATTGATTATTTAGCCTTACAGCGCCTTCTGTATCAATTAGCCATTAATCATAAAACGTGGCTCGACGATGTTATCCAAACAGGCCGTGGGCAAATTGTGTTTCAAGACAAACAGATCACCGCCTATCATCATCTTAATGATGAGCATCAATCCTTCTTAATGTTTGAATTAAAACCATCATAAATAACAGTAAAAACCCCAGTGATTAAGCTGGGGTTTCGCGGCGATAAACCTAAGAAATCGTGATTATAAATCTAACACCAGCCGTTTTCCTTTCGCCCGAGACACACACAGCATCATGGTTTTTTGCTCAGCTTTTTCATCGTCATCAAGATACAAATCACGATGGTCGGCCTCCCCTTCCAAAATTGCCGTTTCACAGGTTCCACAAACGCCATTACGGCACATACATTCCACCTTTATGCGCTTATCCGCTTCGATAACCTGCAAAATAGATTGGTCTTCCGCAACCTGTAAACTGAATCCTGAACGCTGAAAATGCACTTCAAAAGAGTCTCCCTCACTCGCTACTTCGCCAAAATTTTCAAAATGCACTTGTGCGCTGCCAAGGTGTTGATTGCCGCGTTCAATGACTTCATTAATCAGTCTTTCAGGCCCACAGACATACACATGGCTATTTTTAGGTTGGGATTGAATTAATGTGGTAACGGACATCCGTTGGCCTTGGGATTTATCATAGGTGAATAAACGAGCACCAATACGCGCCTGCAATTCATCAACAAACGCCGCCGTCGCTTTATCACTGAACCCGTAATGAAGCTCAAAATTCATTCCTGAGTGCTCAAGCTCATACAAGTAGGATAAAAATGGTGTGATCCCAATCCCTCCTGCGATCAAAATATGTTTGCTGTCCTGCTCTTGCGCTAATGCGAAAAAATTTTGCGCAGGGGATAAATAGAGTGCATCCCCCTGCGCAATGTTATCGTGCATGAAAACAGAACCCCCTTTCGAGTTCTGGTCACGCAAAACAGAGATACAGTAACGATCGCACTGCTTAGGGTCGCTTATTAATGAATAAGCACGTTGTAGTCCAGCTTGTTCATCCATGTGAACCGTGACATGGCTCCCCGCGCTAAACGGGCTAAGTTGTCCTTCTTGCGCCACGAATTCGAACATTTTAATGGTTGGGCTGACCTGTTCAATTCGGCTAACATTCACCGCTATTTTTTGTTGGCTCATCACAGTTCCTTTTTCCGTTACGCGATATCAAGACACAGATATTTGATACTTAAATAATCATCGATACCATAATGGGAGCCTTCTTTACCTAACCCCGACTGTTTAACCCCACCAAACGGAGCTACTTCGTTAGAAATCAAACCGGTATTGATCCCAACCATGCCGCTTTGCAGCTTTTCAGCCACTCGGTAAATACGGTTTACATCCCGAGAAAAGAAATAAGCGGCTAAACCATATATGGTGTTATTGGCACGGCGAAGCACTTCATCTTCATCACTAAATCGAATCAATGTGGCAATCGGGCCAAAAATCTCTTCATGGACGATATCCATTGAATCATCAACATCCACCAGCACTTTCGGGTTGATAAAGTGACCGTGCTCCTCAATTTCAGAACCTAATGTCACTCGGCGCGCGCCTTTAGCAAGAGCATCCTCAAGAAGTTGATTCATTCCATCAATCGCTTTCGTGGTGATCATCGGCCCAATATCGACCCCGGCATCCACACCATTGCCGACTTTTAACTTGGCAACTTGCGCCACAAACTTGCGTTCGAATTCATCAAAAATGGCATCATGAAGATAAAAACGGTTAACACAGACACAGGTTTGCCCACCATTGCGGAATTTGGCTTGGATAGCGCTAGTGACCGCTTTATCGATATCCGCATCGTCGAAAACAATAAATGGTGCGTTTCCACCTAATTCAAGCGACGTTTTCTTGATAGTCGATGCGCACTGCTCCGCTAATACACGCCCCACTTGTGTTGACCCTGTAAAAGAAAACTTACTGATCAGCGCATGTTTGGTCAGTCTTTCCCCCAGAATACGAGATTCCCCAGTGACCACATTAAAAATACCCGCAGGGATCCCCGCTTCATCAGCAAGTTGAGCCAATGCTAATGCGGTAAATGGCGTTTCGGTGGCCGGCTTGATGATGATACTGCACCCTGCTGCAAGTGCCGGCGCCGCTTTACGCGTGATCATCGCCGCAGGGAAATTCCAAGGCGTAATCGCGCTGCACACGCCAATGGGTTGCTTGATCGTAGAAAGGCGATTTGTTCCAACGGTTTGTGGAATCGTTTCCCCATAAACACGCTTACCTTCCTCTGCAAACCACTCAATAAAAGAGGCTGCATAACGAATTTCGCCTTTTGCTTCATGCAGCGGCTTACCTTGCTCAAGGGTCATCAGCAACCCAAGATCATCAATGTTTTCCTCAATTAACTCAAACCAACGGCGCAAAATAATTGAGCGCGCTTTTGCCGTTAATTGGCTCCATCCTGCCATCGCGGTATGGGCTTGCTCAATGGCTTCATCAACCTGTGTCGCTGTTAGGCTGGGGATGGTCCCCAGCACTGTTTGAGACGCCGGATTGGTCACGGGAATTTTGTTCTCCGTTTCTACCCAGCGACCATTGATATAGCAGGCTTGGCGAAATAGTGCGGCATGTTTTAACCTGTTCATCGTCACGTCTCCCATCCCTTGCGATTATTCTGAGTGAGCGCCAGCTACAATTTTGTGGAAGTGGGCAACACCGTGCTCGCTGATCCCACTACGTTGTCTATCGGCCATAATGCGTCCTTGACCACGATATCCACGGGAACGCAGGCCTTTTTGTACACTTTCCACCAAACGTAAATCTTCAGGACGGAATACCGTGCGGTACCATTCCACTAAATTTTTCTGATATTCCGTCAGTTCTTCATTCAAGAAATAGATATCGTAATGCTGCAATGTCTCGCCCGCATTCACCGGGAATTCATAAATCACGGTCATAAAATCGCCGCCAGGAGGCATATTGAACATGGTGCTTGGCCAAATCCAAAAACCAAAGAAACGCGGGTCTAATACTGACTCATCGAACTGATAAGAGGATTCAGAGGGCTTGGCTTTACCGATTTGTACCGTCCAATTATCTTTAAGCAGGTGCTCATACACATTCACATCCACAGAGCTGGCAAAGCTAACGTGGTTAGTCGGGCAGTGATAGCATTCAATGTAGTTATCAACGATGGTTTTCCAGTTAGCCGGAGTATGGCTAACAAAACGCGCTGCTAATTTCAGGTCATTGATAACCGCGCACGCTTCTTCCATTTTTTCGGCTAAACCGGGTAACTGCTCTTCAATTGGTTGAGGCACACCGTCCGTCAAGTTTACATAGATAAAGCCTGCGTGCTCAGTCACATGGAAAGAACTTAATGACATCGCATCCGCTTCAAAGTTATTCACGTTTTCACAGTTAGTTGCATGTGCCAACTGCCCATCCAACTTGAATGCCCAAGCATGATAAGGGCAGGTAATCACGTTTTTCATTTTCCCGCCATCACCGCTGATCAACTGATGACCACGATGAGGGCAAACGTTATAAAAGCCGCGCAAAACATCATCACGACCACGAACAATCACAAGGCTTTCACCAATTAATTGGCGAGTAATATAGGCATTTTTTTCTTTTACTTCACTCACATGACCAACACAAACCCATGAGTTAGCAAAGATTTTTTCTTTTTCAAAATCAAAAATGTCTTCGGATGTGTAATAACGTGCAGGGATAGTCCATGCATTATCTATATCAAGGTGATCATTAATCGAAATGACTTTAGCTGCATTGCTCATAATTGCCCTCTCTTTTTGTAAACTTATAGTTAACATCTTTTAGGCGAATGTTAACGAAGATCGCAATAATGATCAAACAAAATCTCGGTAGGTTTTATAAATAAAATTATTTATGATTTAATTCAATGCATTGCATCATAATTTAATAATTACAATGTTAATGTTTAGTTAATTAGTTGTTGACTGGGCAATCTTTGAATGGCTATCCTTTGTAAACCCAAAGTAAGCATCACCTGCAAAATAACGACTCAACAAAAGCGATAATAAAGAAGTGAGCAACTGGAGAAGAGGTATGATGAATCATAAAAGGTCTGTATTTTACGTATCCCTCGCCTTTAGCCTTATCCTTATAGGCTTAGGGGCTTTTATTCCCGACAAACTGGAAACATTTTCACACTCGGCCCTGAGCTTTATCTATAACAACTTAGGTTGGTTTATTCTCGGCGCCGTTTTCATTTTTTTTAGCTTCTGTATGTACCTGGGATTTTCGAAGTTTGGTCATATTCGCTTAGGCGATGATAATGACAAACCGGAATACAACACGGCCACTTGGGTCGGTATGCTGTTTAGCGCATCGATTGGGATCAGTTTGGTATTTTGGGGCGTAGCCGAACCCGTTTCTTACTATATTAGCCCGCCAATGGGACCAGGAATGACGGAGCAATCCGCAAAAACAGCGATGCAATATGTCTATCTGCATTGGGGCGTTTCGGCTTGGGCTTGCTATGCCTTAGTCGGAGTTTCTTTAGCCTTTTTCCAGTTCAGAAAAAAATTGCCCTCTTCATTAAGTTCCGTGTTTTATCCATTAATTGGCGATCGTATCAAAGGGTCAATTGGAAAATGGGTGGATGTACTAGTCGTGTTATCCATAGTGATTGGTATCGCTACATCCCTCGGGTTTGGTACGTTACAAGTCAACAGCGGAATGCATTATCTGTGGGATTTGCCTGTTAGTATTTATATTCAAATCACGATTATTGCCGTTGTGACTGTTATTTATATCGCCTCGACCATTTCAGGATTACAGGGCGCCATTAAGCACCTTTCGAACCTCAACATGTTGCTTGCCTTCGCATTAATGGGGTTTATTCTGTTTGCTGGTCCAACACAAACTATCTTGAAAGTACTGTTCCAAGGTATCGGGGATTACATGCAAAATTTCGTCAGCATGTCATTCCGTACTGAGCCTTATAATGATGGTTCGTGGATTGCTAACTGGACACTGTTTTATTTCGGCTGGTGGATTGCATGGGCACCATTAGTGGGTAGCTTCGTCGCGCGTATTTCCAAAGGTCGTACAATCAAAGAGTTTATGATTGGTGCCGTATTTATTCCGGTGTTAGGTTCATTTGCTTGGTTTGCGGTGATGGGCGGCTCAGCCATCCATATCATCCAAAATCTCGGTGAAGTGGCCTTAGCGGATGCAGTCAAAACCGATGTCACGTCTGCACTGTTTAAATTCTTAGATTATTTCCCAGCACCAACGTTAATCAGTATCTTAGCCATGGTCTTGGTGATGGTGTTCTTTATTACGTCAGCAAACTCAGCGGTATTCGTCTTAGGTATGGTCAGTGAGAATGGTAATCCAAATCCAAGCCATGTGACCAAAACTATCTGGGGAGTGGTCATTGCGGCGATTGCTATCGTGCTTATCATGACGGGAGGACTCACTGGTTTACAGTCCGCACTTGTCGCCACCGCAATCCCACTTTCGGTGTTAATGTTGATTATGTGCTACTCAACCTATAAAGGTCTGAATGAAGAAGTCAAAGCGACGACCAAAGTCAAAAGGAGCCTGAAAGAAAAAGTTGGGCGCTTGAGAAAACCTATCTTCACGGAAACAGAAAAATCGTAAATGATAGGCTCGTGAAGGTTATAAAAAACCACGGTGGCTGCTGGGCTACCGTGGTTTTTCTTTAGAAAAATGGATTACGCTTTTTGACTAAACATATCTTCACTGAACAAGGTTAATGCCAGTACTAACGCATCTTCTCGGCCTGTTTTCGTTGGATAATAATCTTTACGCACAGTAGCCTGTTGAAAACCGAGTTTGTCATACAGATGAATGGCTGAGGTGTTCGATTCTCGCACTTCCAGCCATAGCGTTGAAATACCTCGATTAACAAGGTCGTTAATTAATCTTTCTAATAACATACGCCCATAACCACGCCCTTGAAAATCAGGATGAATGGCAATGTTAAACAGCGTAGCTTCATCTAATACATACTGAGTTATTGCATACCCAACAATTTGATTATTAACTGATATTTTTAGATTATGGTACTTTTCACCTTGGTTTCCATAAAAAACTCGCTCAGTCCACGGAAAATCATGGCTTAACTTTTCAATTAAGAAGGCTGTGGCGAGATCAGATTGCTTGAGTGTTGAAATTTTCATCATATTGATAAATTTGTTTCCATAGTGCCTGTTTAGCATTGCTGCTTGCTATCAGTTCAGACAAAACAGGAGAAATAAATGTGACTTTTGAACCCTCGGGATGAATGCCATCCCCTATCACCCAACAAGGTATTGTTATTGGTGTTGGAATGAGTTTGAGCTGCTCAGAATTAATGCATACAACGTCAATCTCATCGATCTTCATTGTGAGAAAAATATCTTTTAGCAGCTGGCTGTTTAAATCAAGGTTCTCATCAGTGATAATAATAAGCTTAGTCGACTCAGGAATGCGTACACCACGTTCACCACGTAACACAGTCGGATTTCTCACCATCCATTGAGTGATCCCCATTTGTTCTAAAAGTCTGTCACGTCGTGTCATTGCTTTACCCAGTCGTTAGTTAACAACCACATCTTATCAAAGGGGATTAATAGCGCCAACAGAGCAATGCTATTTATCTTTTTTCTGGTAAGGTAGTCCGCGTGGTTATATTCATTTTAGGAGATAGACAGAATATGTCATTACTGACACCCGCCAGCGAAGTTATTCAACGCCATTTAGAGCACTTTACCGATCGTCATGTTCTTTTGGCAGGCGATATTCAGGATGAACTGGGCGCAATTTTAGAAGCCGCCAGCGTGCGCGTGCTCACTAACCAGTACCATCGCTGGAAAAACTTACAGCCGGCATTGGGTGAAAATGTTCTGTTTGCTTCAACAGCAACCGCGGAATTCGTTAAACCTTGCGACACCTTAATTTACTTTTGGTCTAAGAACAAACAAGAAGCCGCGTTCCAACTTGATGACTTATGTACCCATCTTGCTGCTGGCAGCCAAATTTTTATCGTCGGCGAAAATCGCAGTGGCGTAAAAAGTGCCGAAGCGATTATGGATGGGATTGCAACACTGCAAAAAATTGACTCGGCACGCCGTTGTGGGCTCTATTATGGTGAACTCGAGCAACCAACCGAATTTGATATTAAACGCTGGTGGCGTAACTATCAGGTTGATAGCGTGAAAATTCATGCGCTTCCAGGTGTATTCAGCCATAACGAGTTAGATATCGGCAGTGATTTACTGCTATCCACATTAACTGAGCCAATGAGTGGTAATGTGCTTGATCTGGCTTGTGGTAACGGCGTACTCGCTGCGGTTATCGGCTCACAAAATCCGGATGTCACCTTAACTCTGAGTGATGTCAGCGCATCCGCGATTGATTCCGCTACAGCAACATTAGCAGCCAACAACCTTACCGGAAAAGTGATCCCAAGCGACGTCTATTCCGATGTTGATGATAAATTTGATTGGATCATTTCAAATCCACCGTTCCATGATGGGATCAACACCAGTTATAACGCGGTAGAAACACTGATTTTCCAAGCACCTAAGCACCTGAAAAAAGGCGGACGCTTACGGATCGTGGCGAACGCATTTTTACCTTATCCTGACTTACTGGATAAAGCGTTTGGCGGTCATGTGGTTCTGGCTAAGACAGGTAAATTCAAAGTTTACGAAGCCATTAAGCGCTAAAACGACGGAATTATCCCATTGTCGATTTTGTTTCTAACGGTCAACTTTATAAGTTGGCCGTTTTTTCATCAAACAAGATAGCGTTGATAAAAATTTATTGACGTCTGCGCAAATTAGCCTAAAATCCGCACCGTACTATTGATGCATGAGCAATTATGCAAAAGAGTTAGTATTGCGAGGGTGGCGGAATTGGTAGACGCGCTAGCTTCAGGTGTTAGTGTCCTTTGGACGTGGGGGTTCAAGTCCCCCCTTTCGCACCACTTACTCTTCATAATTTCAATTATCTATGCGTTGACTGCTCTTCGCTATCCGTATCACATAGTTATCTATGCTCAACGGAATAGCGGCGTTTGTCGCCTTTATCTAATTGAAATTCTTTTGAGTAAGAAAGCTCATATCATAATTTCAATTATCTATGCGTTGAGCATGATATAGACAAGTATCAATAGAAAGAATTTTGACAGTATTTGCGAGGGTGGCGGAATTGGTAGACGCGCTAGCTTCAGGTGTTAGTGTCCTATGGACGTGGGGGTTCAAGTCCCCCCTTTCGCACCACTGTTAATGATTCGTAGCCTTAATCTTGAAAAATTCAATCTTCAGATATTCAATTCTCAATAGCCATTCACGCAATATTCCTAACCGAGATATCGCTTAGATAATCTTAGCTTCGCATAATAAAAATCAGCAAAAAACAGCCTAAAGACATCACTGCTGGAATAATTAATAAGCGGCGAGAACCTCGATTAAACAGCATGCCTGCCGTCGTAATCATCAAGGTGATCATCGCCACTTTCAGTGGATCAAACCCCATATTGCTTAGCAAATACATAATACTCAGTAACACCACCGCGAAGACGCCCCACAAACCAGCACCAATACGCCGCAACCCTGTTGCTTTTGATACGCTAGTTCCCATAACGCCTCCCATTTATAGCTAACGAGTTTTTAGCTAACTCTTAATTAGCCTATAATTTTGCTAAAGATAATAATGATTATCAATAATATCTGCGTTTCTATAAAAATCAATCAAATTTTTGTGGGGAAAAATATCTCCCCACTGTGAAAACATCACTCAAAAATACAAACAAAGTGAATATCCTCAGGCTCTAGCGCAAACAGTTCAGGATCTGGCTTTTCGAGCAGTTCACAGCCCATATATTGATAAAAATGTACCGTGTTTTCGGAAGGGGTTGCAGAAATATACAACCCACCAGCGCCTTTCTCCAACGCCCTCTGCTGACAAAATTTGAAAAGCTGGCTACCCAGCCCTTCACCACGATATTGGTGACTAACATGAAGGAAAGAAAGTTGTAACAGATCCTGATTTTCTCCTCGCCATACGTTATCTAAACTCGCCGCCGCAATCAGTTTTTCGTCATCAAAAATACCAAAGAAAACGGCACCATTATCATAACTTTTCAGTAAATGTGGGGTGTATGCATCGGTTTCACCTTCCGGCCAACCTTTCATATCAAAACGCTGAGCGGAAAGAACTAATTTTCCTTGTTGGTGAAGATAAAGGTGTTCAATCAATTCAGTTCTATCAATCGACCACACATTTGGGATTTCATCCCGCGTGAGTTCACGTACTTCTCTCATTATTATTGTTCTCTTTGTTCGGATATAAATATTATATAAATCGGATACATAGAGAGCATACAGACTACACAATAAAAAAGAAATCAGGGCATGAATAAGGAAACTTAATGAGGATTTATTGGACTTTATAAACAAAAAAGTTCTCTGCAGCATCCTGCCACAGAGAACTTTTAACTACAGGGGTTGGTTTATTGCTTCAATCCCATCGCATCGCGCATGGTAAAGAACAAATCGGTTTGGTCGGTCAGACCCATCACGTTCGCGGCATGTGGACCATAAGCTGCAACACGTAGCTGAGCACCTGTATGCTCCTGTGAATCTTCTTCTTCGGAGTTACCGTAGTTCACGGTCATCACGGTACCATCTTTAGTAATCAGCGCTTGAGTTAAGCCTGATGACTTAGTTCCGTCTGGAATAATTTGACTAGAATGCGAGTGGTCAGCCGTCACGATAACCAGCGTATCACCGTGCTTCTTAGCGAAATCTAAGCCCACTTGCACTGCTTGATCCAGCGAGACAGTCTCGCCGATTTGGCCACATGGGTTCGCTTTATGATCCTGTTTATCGATAGATGCGCTTTCAACCTGTAAGAAGAAGCCATTCGGATTTACTTTCAGTAAATCAATCGCTTTTTCCGTCATTTGCGCTAATGTCGGTGCATTCGGGTCTAACTTAGAATTCGGTTTACACTCTAAAGCTGCATTATTTAAGTTGCCGTGATAAGTGGCTTTTGGACCTTCCCACGCCACGGTCATATTGCCATCATGGAACAGGCCTAACACTGGCTTATCTTGGTTAGCTTCTTTGATTGCATCGAGTGACTTAGCATCACGAACGATAGTGAATCCACGCTCTTCCGCTTGTTTTTCCAAGGTTTTCCCTTTGTAATCACCCGCTTTAGCTTCCTGCTTAAAGCTTTTTGCACCACCACCTAATGTGACATCGGCGCGGGTGATCATTAACTGTTCAGAGATAGAACCACGACCGCCATTTTCTAATGCATTAGTTGCACATTTTTCACTGGTTTCTTCTGGACCGTAACATTTACGCCCCGTCACGTGAGCAAATTGAGCCGCTGGCGTTGCATCTTGGATTTCCGATGTCGTCACGTTGCCCGTTGCTTTGCCATTACGTTTTGCAATTTCAATCAATGTGTCATGGTCGTTACCAAACACATCAATCCCTAAAGCGCCGTTATAGGTTTTCACACCGGAAGACCATGCAGTTGCAGATGCCGCAGAATCAGTTACATAGTCTGGTTTTTGTGTTTTCTTGTCTAATGCGTAATGGGTGTATTGCCCAGTGATTGGCAGTGCATCGATTCCTTTAAAGAAACCGCCAGCGCCTTCTGCATAGTTACGTGCGACGGTAATTTCAGAATCACCCATACCATCGCCGATAAATAAAATGACGTTCTTTGCTTGACCATTATGCAGTGCTGCTTTCATGATATCCGTCTGTTCAGTCGATAAACGGCGAGCACCACCAAATTTAGTGATATCCCCTTTTGCAGCGCGACTTTCTGAAACTGCATCATTTTTATCCGCGGCATAAGTTGGGATTGCAGTTCCTAGAATTAACGTACTTACGGCGACGGCTAACATAGATTTCATAAAATGACCTGTCATAAATTTTATCCTTGCCAATCAATAAGAAGAGTAAATAAGTATGCTTCGAATAGTTGACCAGCATGCTAGAGCAGCTAGATGACAGTTGAATGACGGTTTTATGTCGATATAAAGATGATTGTCATAAATGCGAAACGCCCGATTTGGGCGTTATGGATGAGAAATAGGTTGGCTCATGAGCTGTGAAATCAGCTGCAGTGCACTCAATAAACGGTGACGCTGCTGCTCAGTCAAACGTAAATAACGCCGAGCAGCTGGGATCCGACTAACCATTTCCGATGCGGTATAAGGCTCAATGTCACACCGCCAAACCCCATTTTTGACAGCAATATGACAATGAGTGAAGTCTAGCTCTTCGAAAGTTTGGCGGATCACAGGGTACTGCTCCAAACTTTCGACCAAACGTTTCCCATCCGTTTGTTGTGTCGTGAACTGAACGTGTTTTTTCCGCGCAGATCCTGCGGTTTTCACATCAATCTGTGCCACCAGCGCACTATCACATTTACCTGAAACTGCAAAACGGCTATGCACAATAAACGCCATAAACAAGGTTTTTACACGCTCAGTCACTTCCACTTTAATGCCTTGAGGCAATTGGATGAGGAGCATTCCAGGTGCCCCCCATTCACAAACATAAGGGGCGATATCTTTCTCTATCCGATTTAGCGTTAACCCCGCTTGATACCCTGTCGGGAGGCGCTTTTGGGTTAACTTTTTCCACCATGGTGACTTAGGCAAGGTTACGTAAAGGCTCAAGTTCCACCTCCTCTGCATTGTCATCTTCAAATGAGTTGGATAATACTTGTTCAACCGGAACAGGTTTAAATGGATTCACTTTCTGCACTAACACGGTCCAACCTAATGCATAACTCGCGGTTAATCCCAACATAATGGCAAATGGGATATACACATCCGCTTTATTCATGCCTGGCGGCGTGATGTAAACAATCGCAAGGATGATCCCCACACTCGAAATAATTTGTGGGATAGGGAAGAATGGTGAGCGATAAGCACGATGTAAATCAGGTCGACGAATACGCAATAGCACCACAGAAATCGTCACCAATAAGTACGCCGTTCCCCACGAACACACAGCCGCCAGCACCAACGGGATAATTCTGTCTAAATCCCCTTGGATAGCAAATGCGTGTAAACATGGGATCATCACCGCCACTAAAATACCGAACACTGGCGTTTTAAAACGAGGGTGTAAATAAGCGAATACCTTTGGTAATGCACCATCTAACGCCATACCGTAAAGAATACGCGGAACCGCTGCCATTAAGGTGTTGATGGTCGCCCCACCCGCCAGCAACAATGCAATCCCAATCCAGTATTTACCGAAGTCACCCATAATTTGTCCAGCAAACGCAGGAATAGCCATTGGCGTTTCTAATAGACTCACACCATTTTGCGGATCGACAATCACGTTTTCGACTTGGTTAGTCAGTGCTGCACCAAACAAGAACATACAGAATGCTACGCCACATAAACCAATCGCCATCGCACGCGGGATCACTTTGGCTGAGTTTTTAATTTCAGGCGCCATCGGTGTCACTAACTCACAGCCGACAAACATAAACATCGCCATTCCCACAAAGCTAAGAACAATGGTCGGGTCAGAAATATTCAGCCCTTGACCAAACCAGCCTTCTGCGGAAACGTGAAATGGCATCAGCAAACCGCAAATACTGAAAATCACTAGCGTGCTCCACATAGCAAATGTCAGCACAACTTCCACTTTACCAAAAGCTTCGATACCAAATGCATTCAGTAAGCCGAATGCCACGACTAAACCAACACCCACCATCCAAGAGGAGTTGTTGGTTTCCAGCACTGTATTCAGGCTTTCAAAGTTCACTAATGCCATAATACCGGACAGAATGGTCTCTGCGGTGCCAGCAAAAACGTGAACAATCAGATAGGCAGACAGCGCCCCTGTAATCGCCCAAAAACGGCCCATACCGCAGGAGATATAGTCGTAAACAGAACCGGAGGTTGGTAAAATTGCCGCCGCTTCAGAAAATGTGGTTAATTGAGCCTGCATCATGATAAAGCTCAGTAAAACAGCTAAGGCAAAAGTATCACCGCCGATCCCAAAACCACTGGTTACAGTGAGGATCACAGGGCTTGCCATAATCACGCCAACCGAACTGGCGAGCGTTGTTGGAAAGCCGACCTTACCTTTTTCAATATGTGATGTTAATTTTGAGGATAAATTCATTTTGCTTCCCTCTCTCTGCTCACAGCCCGAATTGTGAATTTTTTGTAAAAACGAAGTGACTGTATTCTCACTATAGAAATAAGCACAAACATGTCGCCATCGTCCTTTAGAACGATACCCATAGAGAGGGGCGCGCGCAGAGTCCAAGACGAAAAGTACCCTTTTAAAACTCAAATAATATAATAATCATTGAAATATCAATGGTTAGTTGAAAATTGCCTCATTAATATATTAACAAATGCACTACGAAAGATACCCAAAGGCAGCAAACTCCCGCTAAGCGATAAAAAACAAGTTTTGAATAGTGTAATCAAGCTCACGTTATTAACATGTTTACTTTATGTTAATTGAATTAAATTGCATGATAGTAAACTGTATATTTTGATGGGGTATGATGATGGTTCAACCGCTATTTAGTGAGAGTCAACAGGGCTTAATCGACTGCTGCCTAAATACAATTGCCCATATCATTCCAATTTCTGCGGCGGTTTATTATCTGGTGAATGAACACTGGCAGCCAGAAAACCATGTACTGTATGGGATTTCCGCACGTATGCATGAAGAGTATCTCTCGGCCTTTTCCCAGCACGATCCCTTACATCCCGACCATTTTCGCGGTGAGGATCTCCGTTTAGTGAAGATGCCGATGGAAATGCGTCAGCACGATCAAACCTTCTTCCATGATTTTATGCAACCGAACCATATCGCGGATATGGCAGAGATTTTTATTCGCCGTAAAAATAAGATTGTGGCGGGAATTTCCGTGCTACGCGATACACCATTTACGCCAGAAGAGGTGATTAGGCTCAATGCAATCTTACCGATTGCGGAGCTTATGACATTTGATGTGCGACCTGATTCTCTGGTTTCCTATACCCCGAAAGAGCAGGAAATTATTCACTTAGTGCGAGAAGGCGCCAGTAATAAACGTATTGCGTTGCTATTGGGCGTTTCGCTTTCCACCGTGAAAACCCACCTTCGTAATATTTTTACCAAAGCCAATGTAAGCAACCGGACTGAATTAGTTTCATCTGGATTTATTATCCGCCAAGATAAAATTCTATAAAAAATCCCGGCACATTGGCCGGGAAAACTGTTGCTTTACAGAAAAAACAAAACCACTAACGCTCTAATAACGCACCATGACGGACTTTAATTCAGTGTAGTGTTCGATAAATGCACTACCAAATTCACGACCAATTCCAGACGACTTAATGCCACCGAAAGGCACTGCTGGGTCGAGGAAAGTGTGCATATTCACCCAAACGGTTCCTGCTTCAATTTGTGAAACCATGCGCATTGCTTTACTAAGATCATTCGTCCACACGCTCGCCGCTAAACCAAATGGCGTGCTATTCATCATCGTAACCAGCTCTTTTTCATCATCATAAGCTAAGAACGTACCGATAGGACCAAATGTCTCTTCTTTCATTAACACATCATCTGGGCCATTTGCGCGAATAATCGTAGGCGGTACAAAGTAACCCGCTCCAGCAATTGGCTGCCCGCCATAGACAATTTCGCTACCATCTTGGCGTGCTTTTTCAAATAGGCTTAAGATCTTATCGTAATGGGCTTTATTGGCTAATGGCCCCATTTCTGTGGTTTCATCTAATGGAGAACCAATCTTTATTGCCGATAAACGCGCTTTTAGTTCGTCCAGAACCGCATCCATCAATTTAGATGGAATATAGAAACGCTCCGCGGCTGCACAAATTTGCCCTTGGTTTAAATAACCCGCTTCAATGATGCCGCTCACAATCTTATCCACGGATAAATCCGCTAAGAATGCTGCACCGTTTTTACCGCCCAATTCTAATGTGACGCGAGTCAGTTTGCCTTCCATCGCTGAGCGCCCTACCGCCAATCCAGTCGGAACAGAGCCTGTAAAGGTCACTTTCGAACAAAGTTCATGGCTGATTAAAGCAGTCCCCACTTCGCGACCGCCACCATTAACGATGTTAATCACGCCATCGGGAATACCCGCTTCTTTAGCGAGTTCAGCCACGCGTAACATGGTCAGAGGAGTAAACTCACTTGGCTTCAGTACAATCGTGCAGCCACATGTCAATGCGGCTGCTAATTTCCAAATGGAAATCATAATGGAGAAGTTCCATGGAATAATCCCCGCAACCACCCCGACGGGCTCACGCTGGGTGAATGCCGAGTATTTTTCGCCATTAAATGATGGCAAAGAAACATTCAGGGTTTCACCGCTAATTTTGGTTGCCCAGCCCGCAAAATAACGTAAAAACTGCGCCGCTGATCCTACTTCCAGAAAACGTGATAACTGAATGGTTTTCCCAGAACTTAAGGTTTCTAATTGCGCCAATTCTTCTAAGTGTTTTTCGAGCAAATCCGCTAAACGATTCAAACAGTTGCCTCGTTCCATCGGTGTGGTATTTGCCCATGAGCCTTTAAATGCGGCATATGCCGCATTCATCGCTGTATCAACTTCTTCGCGAGTCCCTTCTTTCACTTTCGCAATCACTTGCTCGGTGGCTGGATCCACGACTTCAAAATAAGCATCTCCCTTGCCAGAAACAGGCAATCCATTAATAAAATGACCGTGTTGACGGTTCAAGAATTCTCTCACTTCTGGTAACAGGGTTAACTCACTCATCGTTATCTCCACCTCGTTAATTTATCGAATTACGCATTCACGCAGGCTAAATAGTGTTTTACAAAACGTGGTGTGCTGATTTCCCAAAGTACTTCAGTGCCTTTGGCTGCAAACCAAGTGTCGCCTTTGTGGTATTCCACGGTAACACCTGTTTTCACGTCGGTTAATTTCACCGAGCCTTCATGGACAGTTGCCATTTCATCAAATGGGTAAACCATCTTAAATTTACCTGTTGTACACGCAAAAATACCGCAAGTCAGATTATCTGTTGGCTCGCCGTGGATCATCGCCACGCTTGCTTGTGGGTCGCCTTCAACAACCACAGAACCTAAATTGCTCACGCTACCAATGTTCAGTAATTCAGGAAGTGCTTTGTTTAACAGTAATGGGCTGATCATCTTTCTTACCTTCTCTTATGTAATAAAATCAAAAATGGACATTAAATTTAGGAAAACTTAGCGGCGACCTTGCCAATATCCTGATAACTGATGCCAACACTTGGCAAGTGACACAATGGCATTGCGCATGCTGTCTTTCCCCATAATGTCAGCATGAGGAATCGAGCTCATCAGATCATAACGGCTGGAGCCTTCAACCATCCCCTCAGCAAGCACCTTGCACACTATCTGGCTCGGCGTAACACCAAAGCCCGAGTAGCCTTGCACGTAGAACACGTTTTTATGACCTGGGATCGTGCCAATTTGCGGGAACAGGTTGGCACTGCACGCCATTGGGCCACCCCATGCCAGCTCGATTTTGACGTCTTTCAGGTATGGGAAAACATTCAGCATCAATTTACGGTTCCACTCTTTCAAGTCAGATGGAATGTATTCTAAAAAGTACGTCGAGCTACCAAATAGAAGGCGATTTTCATTGGTCACACGGTAGTAATCGATGACTGGGCGAATATCGCTGTATGCCCCACGAATTGGGCTAATACGTTCAATCAGTTCATCAGAAAGCTCTTCTGTCATTAACTGATAGGCATAGGTGTTAATTGTTTTTGGGTATAACGTTGGCTCAAGACCATTCAAGAAACCATCACACGCCCACAACATTTTTTTCGCTTTTACGGAGCCCATCGCGGTACGAACCGTTACCGTATCGCCATACTCAACATTTAATACTTGGCTGTTTTCAAAAATTTTTGCGCCATATTCACTCACTGCTTTCGCTTCCCCCAGTAACAGGTTAAGTGAGTGAACATGCCCGCCGCCCATGTGTTTGATCCCACATGTATAAGCGTCAGATCCGATGATCTGCTTTAAATCTGAACCTGCATAAAATTCAATTTCTTCATCTGGCGCGACAGCCTTAAAATCCGCCAACCAACTGCGCAGGGTTTTCTCTTGGCGCTTATTGCTACCTAAATAGGCGTAACCATGGCAAAAATCCGCATCAATATTGTATTTGGCGATACGGTCACGCATGATCCCCGCGCCCATGTTACTCAGTTTAAAAATCGTTTCTAAACCTTCAGAACCAACATGCTTTTTAATCGCGTCTAGGTCATGACCAATACCGGCCATCACTTGCCCACCATTGCGCCCTGTGCCGCCATAACCAAGATGACGACCTTCCAAGATAGCAATGTTGGTAATGCCCTTTTCACACAATTCCAATGCTGTATTAATTCCTGAGAATCCCCCCCCGATGATCACGACATCTACATCAATGTCTTCTTTCAAGGTTGAGAATCGCAGGTCATATTTTTTAGTTGCTGAGTAATAAGTTAATGATTCTACTTGGTTATTCATAATGGATACCCTATCTAGTATCTTGCAATAACCTTGATTATCTTAACCAATCATTAACAGTTACATAGCCCTTTAGGGACATTCGAAACATAAAGTTAACATTTGTGACGTGGATACAATATTTACTTATAAACAAAATTAAATCAATTTAAATCTTTTATGTTTAAATTCAAAAAGATAAATATTTATTATTATATTAATAGAAAATATTACATATTCTGATAAAGAGAGAAGACAAGGAGTGTTTTACTACTGAAAGTAAATTGTAATTGATTGAAAAATAAAACTTATTTTAACGCCTTAGTTTAACCATCTGATATATACCAGAAATAAACTAACCCCACTCAATTACTGTTTTATTGGAGTCATTAACAAATTAAACAATTCAACTTGAGAGTTGATCTCTAATTTTTGATAGATATTCTTACGGTGATTTTTGACAGTACCCAAGCTAATAAACAGCGCTTCGGCAATTTGCGGGGAACCTTTACCTTCCAAAATTAATTCAACAACCTCACACTCTCTTGGCGTCAAACCAAAGCAAGTCTGTAAGTCAGTATTGCGGTAATGGCTAGAAACTGAATTAGGGACTACTTCCTTATGTAATCGAGCAATACTTCGAATAATATCAAAAGCATCTTTTAATGAGGCTTGTTTATTTTCGTCTGAAAGAAAAGGTTGATCTTCATTACCGAAGAAAATACCTAATTGCTTATCGGCTGATAGCTCCAGCAATAAACCCGCCTCATCACACCACCCCGTCTTACGATAAAAATTAAGATAATAATCAGTATGATAAAATCCTTTCGGTGCCACGTCTTTCAATGTTAGCACCTTAGAGCTGCCACCCTTTTGTAGCTCTTGATAGAAAGGATCCATCAAATAGGCGCCACGCTGATAAATACGATTGATACTGTCGCTATTACGCTTTTCAACTTTTGACAGAAAGCGCGGTGCGCCTTCTTTTTCGAAGGCATAGATAATGGCGTTATCAAAAGCCACAAAAGAGGACAGCCATGACAACAAATTAGGGTAAAACTGGTTGGTTGCCACGGAGTCAATAAGGTCAGGTAATTTATGCAGATAATGATCCATTCAGCCCTCGCTCATTAACTTATTAATAATTTATCACCGTGTATATTCAGGCGAACTATAGCCCTATAAAGACCATATTCTGAGAGGAAGCTCAATTTTTTTGTTATTAATATGTTAATTAACTCACATTATATGCCATAAACATTAATAATATTTTATCAATTATTTAATAAGTTGAAGGCGAGTTCTAAGGGAGTACAGGAAGGGTAAAATAGAGCAGCCCCGAAGGCTGCTAGAAAACTATTTATTGATAATGGCTTTCAATTTGCTGTAACGACGGATCAAACGCCATTTTAATTTCAGCGTTGTGGCATGCTTCCAAACAATATCCCAGTAACCTTTATCAAAAAACAGCTGGACCATCTGCTTTTGCGTTTCCGGTGATTTGATGGCTAATAGCGCTAAAACAACACCTAAACCTTCTTTCCCCACTTGCCATAAGCAGGCCGGTGCTTGTTTCACTTCCTCAGGATGACGTTTATAGATATCCATCAACATATCCAAGATCTTCAGGTAGGTATTGATCTTACGTACTGAGCGCTCATCTCCGGTTAAAGAGTGAGAAACAGATTGGTTATGGATCAGATATTCATAATATTGTTCATTGATAAACTGCACGCGTTTGGCAACCAGCAGCATTTCGGTAGTCCAAGGAATATCTTGATGGTGCAATCTAGGTTCAAAGGTAAAATTGTGTTCTCGAATTAATGACAAACGATACAGATTCAACCATGTTACATGGAGAAATTTACGGGAGCTCAAGCCAATTTGTAGCCATTGAGGACCCGTAATCACGCCAGTAGAAGGCACTTTATTCGGCGGGAAAATAGCCTTCGGAGCATCTCCATTAGTATAAACATAAGTACCATTACACGTAGCTACGTCCAGATCACCCGCTAAGGCAATCTCTAATAAGCGGCCATACATTCTGGCATCAATTTCATCATCAATATCAGGGAAAGTGATGTATTTCCCTGTTGCGACAGCCATTCCAGTATTACGCGCAACGGAAACACCACCATTTTCCTGAGTGAGTACTTTGAAATTCTCAAACTTATCTTCGTATTGAAGGATCACGGATTCGCTATCATCTTTTGAACCATCGTTCACAACGATCAGTTCCCAGTTTTCGAGTTTTTGGGCAATTAAGCTGTCAAAAAAATGGGGTAAAAACTTTTCGCCGTTATAAACCGCAACAACGATACTCAATACAGGCTGAAGGGACATGTTTAACCTTACGCTCATTAAAAATGAATGATAATGACAAAATATATTCTAGTTTTTATGAAAAATTCATAATTCAATCAAAACTGTTATGATAACGGCAACTTTACCTAATTCTATTATTACTCAAATTATCAAATCGCTGTGAACTAATTTTGGCTTCTCTTACCTAAGAGATGTCAATTATACCTCACCTTAACAAAAGGATCCTCCTGTGGCTGGAAGTAGCTTACTTGCCTTATTAGATGATATCGCAGCAGTTCTAGATGATGTGTCAGTGATGACAAAAATGGCAGCAAAAAAAACGTCCGGTGTTCTGGGGGATGACCTCGCTTTAAATGCTCAACAAGTCACTGGCGTTCGTGCCGAAAGAGAGATCCCTGTCGTCTGGGCTGTCGCAAAGGGCTCCTTCACCAACAAACTCATTTTAGTCCCACTCGCATTATTGATTAGCGCTTTCATTCCGTGGGCAGTCACACCATTATTAATGATTGGAGGCGCATATCTCTGCTTTGAAGGCGCTGAAAAACTTGCCCATAAATATCTACATAAACATGAGACTTCACCGTCAGAAGCTGCACGAGAGGCGCAGCCCTCAGAACAAGAAATAGCGGCATTTGAAAAACAAAAAATTAAAGGTGCAATCCGTACTGATTTTGTTTTATCTGCGGAAATTATCGCTATTACCTTAGGTATCGTTTCTTCAACAACTCTCCTGAACCAATTTGCAGTTTTATCAATTATTGCCATTGTCATGACTGTCGGGGTGTATGGGTTAGTGGCTGGTATAGTCAAGCTAGATGACTTAGGCTTCTATCTACAGAAAAAAGCATCTACTTTGCTGCGTAAATGCGGTAATGGGTTAATTTATGTAACCCCTTATTTAATGAAAACATTATCTGTTGTAGGGACGGCTGCCATGTTTATGGTCGGAGGTGGGATACTCACTCACGGAATTACCTATCTACACTTATGGATCGAAAAAATAGCAGAAAAGACAGGTAATATCGGTGTTATTGGTAATACACTACAATTTTTAACTCCTTCCATTCTTAATTTAATTTTTGGCCTAGCTATCGGTTTACTTATTGTTTTCATTATTAACTTTTTTGCTCAATTAAAAAAAACAAAATAAAGCTAAAAACTGACTAATATCCTTAGATACATTATGGTAATAGTCAGTTTATTTTGTATCAGGATAAAGGAAGAATGCCAACACTTTACCGACGATTTTCGATCATCAACCAGGTTATTGGGTTAATGCTGCTTATTGCTGTTTTGGGCATTATCGGTATGACGATTTCCAACCGCATGATCATCAGTGTACAAGGCAACGCGCATGCCATTAACACATCAGGTTCCTTGCGCATGCAAAGTTACCGCCTACTTTCTTTAACGCCCATAAACCAACATAACCAAAATTACCTTGATGAGTTAGAGAAAGACTTACTCAGCCCCGAGCTCACCCAAGTGGTTAAAATTGAAAATCTCACACCTGAATTTAATAAAATACATGAATTTTGGCTGAACACTTTAAGACCCGCACTCACTAAGGCATCTTCGCCTGATGATGCCCGCTATGAAGTTATTACTTTTGTTAATATGCTCAATGAGTTAGTTCATAACATTGATGATAAAACTGAGAAAAAAATCGCTTACGTTGCGATGACTCAGTTGATTTTTATTAGCTTAGTCTTTTTGCTATTGATGGGGACAATCTGGCATTTGAGACGAAAAATTTATTACCCATGGATGAAGCTACTTTCTATGGTTAATGCCATTGGGCGTAAAGATTTTACTCAGCGCTATCCCATGAAAAATAATAAGCAAGATGAACTCAATGCCCTAGGTGAAACCCTTAATCATATGTCTGATGAGCTGGCGCAAAGTTATCACCAACTCGAAGAACGTGTAGCAGAAAAGACCGCAGACTTACTCGCTAAAAACCGTGTTTTGTCATATCTTTATCAATCAAATCAAATATTACACTCATCGGAAACGCTTTATTCAAGATTACAAAAAGTTCTCGCGGAGCTGAAAAACATTACACAGTTAGAAAACTTGCGACTCAAATTATATGAAGATAGCAATGAACAATATTTCCATGAAATCTCTTATGCCACAACCAATCTCGAAATAGATAAAGCAAAGCTACCTTCTACTAATCAGCATCCATTAAACTATGATCAATTAAACAATGCTCCAGCAAAAGAATATCAAACGTTACAGTGGGATCTCTCTGATAACATGCACCGATATGGTGTAATTATCGGTGAAATTGAGCAAAAACAACCATTTTCTGATGAAAAAAACAGATTGGTTCTTATGCTCGCGAAGCAAATTTCAGGTATGCTCACCATGGAGCAACAGATAGAGCAACAACAACAGCTGCTGATTATGGATGAACGTGCCGCGATTGCCAGAGAACTTCATGATTCTATCGCGCAATCACTCTCATGTTTAAAAATGCAAATTAGCTATCTGCAAATGCAACCAGAACCATTACCAGAAACAACTCTACATTTGCTCAATGAGATGCGTACAGAAATTAATACTGCATACAGTCAGTTACGGGAATTATTGACGACTTTCCGCTTGAAACTCACAGAATCAGGATTATTACCTTCACTCAAAAGCACTTTAGGTGAATTTAGTGGGCGTATTGGCTTTAATATTCAACTTAATTATGAAATTCCAGCGAAAAGTATCTCGCCACACCAATCTATCCACATAATACAAATTATTCGCGAAGCACTAAGTAATATTCTGAAGCATGCCAATGCAACTTGGGCTAAAGTTTCATTAAGCCAACATAGAGGCACCGTCATCATTACAATTGATGATAATGGCAATGGTATCGATGACAATCCAAATAAACTTAATCATTATGGCCTCATAATTATGAGAGAAAGAGCACTTAGCCTGAATGGCGAGTGTTACATTACTCAACGTACAGAAGGGGGAACCGAAGTGAAAGTTACATTCCCTTTATCTGATATTTAAAACATCTGACATTTAGAACATTTGATATTTAAAACACCGGATCAAATCATTCATGGAGACTAAAAATATAATGACCGAAAAATCAACGATCCTACTTATTGATGATCACCCAATGCTCCGAAATGGTGTAAAACAGCTGATTAGCTTAGAGCCTTCACTTCAAGTTATTGGTGAAGCTGGTGATGGCAAAACGGGTATTCAGATAGCAGAAGAACAAGATCCTGACCTGATCCTTTTAGATCTCAATATGCCCGGAATGAATGGTTTTGAAACCCTAGATGAGCTCAGAAAACGCGAACTGTCAGGTAGAATTATTCTCTTTACCGTATCGAATTATAGTGACGATTTGATCAGTGCGCTTAAGCGAGGTGCGGATGGTTATTTACTAAAAGATATGGAACCTGAAGAACTCATTATCGCACTCAAAGAAGCTGCAAGTGGAAAAATGGTGGTTAGCCCAACATTAACTTCTGTTCTTGCGGAATCATTAAGAGAAAATCAATCACAAAATGAAAGCGATGCTGCCGCACTAACGCCAAGAGAATCTGACATTTTAGAGCTTATAGCTCAAGGATTATCAAATAAAATGATCGCGAGAAATTTAGACATCGCAGAGAGCACCGTAAAAGTACATGTAAAACATTTACTTAAAAAACTAAATCTAAAATCTAGAGTCGAAGCCGCTGTCTGGGTACTCCAACAAAAATAATATTTTTTTATCATACCGTCTTCATTCATAGCTAAATGATCGATTCATCTAGCTATGAATGCACTTTATCAATCTCCCATTGCAAATTAGCAAAGGCTATTAATAGCTCTAATCTACAAGTCATTTTTTTCCAGTTATAATAAGCTTGTTTTTGACTCTTACTGATACAGATGACCACTATGATAGAAGAACAGCTTATTTTAGTTAATGAACAAGACACGCCGATTGGTAGCATGCCAAAATTACTTGCTCATCAGCAAGGCTGCCTGCATCGTGCATTTTCTATCTTCATTTTTAATCGTAAGAATGAATTGCTCATTCAACAACGCGCCTTTCATAAATATCATTCTGCTGGACAGTGGGCCAATTCCTGCTGTAGCCATCCAAGGCCACAAGAAGATACCCATGATGCAGCTTTACGTCGCTTAGCGGAAGAACTCGGTTTTTCAACTTCATTAACTCATGTTGGTGAGTTTATTTATAAAGCGGATGTTAATGGTGGGCTAATTGAGCATGAGTATGACCACCTATTTGTGGGGTACTATGATAATCAAGTCATTCCTAATCCTGAAGAAGTCGGAGCTACCCGCTGGGTTAGCCTTGAAACCTTAGCCCAAGAAATCAGTGCTCATCCTGAAAAATTCACTCCATGGTTCAAAAAAATCTGGGAAAAATACCCGTTACTGCATTTTTCTTCCTAATCCTTCGTCTATATTGCGTCAACTGCATACATTCATTTTATATCTGCCACAGAGAGTCTTTTAATAAGCATTAGAGACTGTAATCGATAGTCTTTAGTCTTAATTAGATCAATGGAAGGATCTTAATGCCTGTTTGAGATCTGATTCTGACGTTAAGTGACCACATCACACGAGAAATTTTTCTGTCGAAATAATCTGCTATTAGCGAGACTTGGTTATTAACCTTGAGATGATGGTATTGCTTTTTTTGTTGGATAACTACAGTGATGCCCCACAGATGGTGATACTCCAAAAGCAAGAAACGTAGAGTTTAGGGAGCTTTCGAGATTCGGCGATAACTTTCTCGATCATCACGCCTCAGAGGGTGACAATCTGGCCTTTTATCGCCTATTTTTCATGCCCCAAACGCAAAAAAGCCACCCAATGGGTGGCTTCTCAGCTAATTTAATGTCTGGCAGTTCCCTACTCTCACATGGGGAGACCCCACACTACCATCGGCGCTACGGCGTTTCACTACTGAGTTCGGCATGGGGTCAGGTGGGACCACCGCGCTATTGCCGCCAGACAAATTCTGTTTATTCCCGTTTAGCCTTTAATCACTAAACCAGAATATCAATCCTGAACAAGCTGTCGTGTCCACCTCTCGGCGTCCCACTTCATTGAATCAACTTTAATCTCTCATCTCGAAAACACCTTCGGTGTTGTCAGGTTAAGCCTCACGGTTCATTAGTATTGGTTAGCTCAACGTATCGCTACGCTTACACACCCAACCTATCAACGTCTTAGTCTTAAACGTTCCTTTAGGACCCTTAAAGAGTCAGGGAAGACTCATCTCAAGGCAAGTTTCCCGCTTAGATGCTTTCAGCGGTTATCTCTTCCGCACTTAGCTACCGGGCAATGCCATTGGCATGACAACCCGAACACCAGTGGTGCGTCCACTCCGGTCCTCTCGTACTAGGAGCAGCCCCTTTCAATCTTCCAACGCCCACGGCAGATAGGGACCGAACTGTCTCACGACGTTCTAAACCCAGCTCGCGTACCACTTTAAACGGCGAACAGCCGTACCCTTGGGACCTACTTCAGCCCCAGGATGTGATGAGCCGACATCGAGGTGCCAAACACCGCCGTCGATATGAACTCTTGGGCGGTATCAGCCTGTTATCCCCGGAGTACCTTTTATCCGTTGAGCGATGGCCCTTCCATACAGAACCACCGGATCACTAAGACCTACTTTCGTACCTGCTCGAGCCGTCACTCTCGCAGTCAAGCTGGCTTATGCCTTTGCACTAACCGCATGATGTCCGACCATGCTTAGCCAACCTTCGTGCTCCTCCGTTACTCTTTGGGAGGAGACCGCCCCAGTCAAACTACCCACCAGACACTGTCCGCACCCCAGATAATGGGGCTACGTTAGAACATCAAACATTAAAGGGTGGTATTTCAAGGTTGGCTCCACGCAGACTGGCGTCCACGCTTCAAAGCCTCCCACCTATCCTACACATCAAGGCTCAATGTTCAGTGTCAAGCTATAGTAAAGGTTCACGGGGTCTTTCCGTCTTGCCGCGGGTACACTGCATCTTCACAGCGAGTTCAATTTCACTGAGTCTCGGGTGGAGACAGCCTGGCCATCATTACGCCATTCGTGCAGGTCGGAACTTACCCGACAAGGAATTTCGCTACCTTAGGACCGTTATAGTTACGGCCGCCGTTTACTGGGGCTTCGATCAAGAGCTTCTCCTTACGGATAACCCCATCAATTAACCTTCCAGCACCGGGCAGGCGTCACACCGTATACGTCCACTTTCGTGTTTGCACAGTGCTGTGTTTTTAATAAACAGTTGCAGCCAGCTGGTATCTGCGACTGGCTTCAGCTCCATGAGTAAATCACTTCACCTAATGCCAGCGTGCCTTCTCCCGAAGTTACGGCACCATTTTGCCTAGTTCCTTCACCCGAGTTCTCTCAAGCGCCTGAGTATTCTCTACCTGACCACCTGTGTCGGTTTGGGGTACGATTAATGATAATCTAGAGCTTAGAGGCTTTTCCTGGAAGCGGGGTATGAGCTACTTCGCCACCGTAGTGACTCGTCATCAGACCTCAGCATATAGTGAACCGGATTTGCCTAATTCACCTGCCTACATCCTTAAACCGGGACAACCGTCGCCCGGCCAGCCTAACCTTCTCCGTCCCCCCATCGCAATTATCACCAGTACGGGAATATTAACCCGTTTCCCATCGACTACGCATTTCTGCCTCGCCTTAGGGGTCGACTCACCCTGCCCCGATTAACGTTGGACAGGAACCCTTGGTCTTCCGGCGTGCGGGTTTTTCACCCGCATTATCGTTACTTATGTCAGCATTCGCACTTCTGATACCTCCAGCATGCCTCACAGCACACCTTCACAGGCTTACAGAACGCTCCCCTACCCAACAATATTTACATATCGCTGCCGCAGCTTCGGTGCATAGTTTAGCCCCGTTACATCTTCCGCGCAGGCCGACTCGACCAGTGAGCTATTACGCTTTCTTTAAATGATGGCTGCTTCTAAGCCAACATCCTGGCTGTCTGAGCCTTCCCACTTCGTTTCCCACTTAACTATGACTTTGGGACCTTAGCTGGCGGTCTGGGTTGTTTCCCTCTTCACGACGAACGTTAGCACCCGCCGTGTGTCTCCCGTGATAACATTCTTCGGTATTCGTAGTTTGCATCGAGTTGGTAAGTCGGGATGACCCCCTAGTCGAAACAGTGCTCTACCCCCGAAGATGAGTTCACGAGGCGCTACCTAAATAGCTTTCGGGGAGAACCAGCTATCTCCCGGTTTGATTGGCCTTTCACCCCCAGCCACAAGTCATCCGCTAATTTTTCAACATTAGTCGGTTCGGTCCTCCAGTTAGTGTTACCCAACCTTCAACCTGCCCATGGCTAGATCACCGGGTTTCGGGTCTATACCCTGCAACTCATTCGCCCAGTTAAGACTCGGTTTCCCTACGGCTCCCCTATACGGTTAACCTTGCTACAGAATATAAGTCGCTGACCCATTATACAAAAGGTACGCAGTCACACCACAAGGGTGCTCCCACTGCTTGTACGTACACGGTTTCAGGTTCTATTTCACTCCCCTCGCCGGGGTTCTTTTCGCCTTTCCCTCACGGTACTGGTTCACTATCGGTCAATCAGGAGTATTTAGCCTTGGAGGATGGTCCCCCCATATTCAGACAGGATAACACGTGTCCCGCCCTACTCGTCGAGTTCACAACACTAACACCTTCGGATACGGGGCTATCACCCTTTACTGCCGGCCTTTCCAGACCGTTCTCCTGATGCTAATGCTGATTAAGACTCTGGGCTGCTCCCCGTTCGCTCGCCGCTACTAGGGGAATCTCGGTTGATTTCTTTTCCTCGAGGTACTGAGATGTTTCAGTTCCCTCGGTTCGCCTCGTTTGACTATGTATTCATCAAACGATAGTGCAACGAATTGCACTGGGTTTCCCCATTCGGAAATCGTCGGTTATAACGGTTCATATCACCTTACCGACGCTTATCGCAGATTAGCACGTCCTTCATCGCCTCTGATTGCCTAGGCATCCACCGTGTACGCTTAGTCGCTTAACCTCACAACCCGAAGGTGTCTTTATCAACTGACCCGACGGCCAATTGAACACATTCAAGTTGAGATTTTTGAGAGACTCTCACATTGTTTAAGCGATAAACAATGTGCGTTGTTTTCAATTTTCAGCTTGTTCCAGATTGTTAAAGAGCATAATTGTTAAACCAACTACAACGTAATTGGCTTAATCATTATTTGTGGGGAACGTCTTTCACTCATTCTCCGCGCAATTGGCGTCCCCTAGGGGATTCGAACCCCTGTTACCGCCGTGAAAGGGCGGTGTCCTAGGCCTCTAGACGAAGGGGACACTACAGTCAGCTTCGCAGACGCGCTTTTTGCTCTACTTTCTATCAGACAATCTGTGTGAGCACTTCACAAGTACACTTCAATGGTAAGGAGGTGATCCAACCGCAGGTTCCCCTACGGTTACCTTGTTACGACTTCACCCCAGTCATGAATCACAAAGTGGTAAGCGCCCTCCCGAAGGTTAAGCTACCTACTTCTTTTGCAACCCACTCCCATGGTGTGACGGGCGGTGTGTACAAGGCCCGGGAACGTATTCACCGTAGCATTCTGATCTACGATTACTAGCGATTCCGACTTCATGGAGTCGAGTTGCAGACTCCAATCCGGACTACGACGTACTTTATGAGTTCCGCTTGCTCTCGCGAGGTCGCTTCTCTTTGTATACGCCATTGTAGCACGTGTGTAGCCCTACTCGTAAGGGCCATGATGACTTGACGTCATCCCCACCTTCCTCCGGTTTATCACCGGCAGTCTCCTTTGAGTTCCCACCATCACGTGCTGGCAACAAAGGATAAGGGTTGCGCTCGTTGCGGGACTTAACCCAACATTTCACAACACGAGCTGACGACAGCCATGCAGCACCTGTCTCAGAGTTCCCGAAGGCACTAAAGCATCTCTGCTAAATTCTCTGGATGTCAAGAGTAGGTAAGGTTCTTCGCGTTGCATCGAATTAAACCACATGCTCCACCGCTTGTGCGGGCCCCCGTCAATTCATTTGAGTTTTAACCTTGCGGCCGTACTCCCCAGGCGGTCGATTTAACGCGTTAGCTCCGGAAGCCACTCCTCAAGGGAACAACCTCCAAATCGACATCGTTTACAGCGTGGACTACCAGGGTATCTAATCCTGTTTGCTCCCCACGCTTTCGCACCTGAGCGTCAGTCTTTGTCCAGGGGGCCGCCTTCGCCACCGGTATTCCTCCACATCTCTACGCATTTCACCGCTACACATGGAATTCTACCCCCCTCTACAAGACTCTAGCTGACCAGTCTTAGATGCCATTCCCAGGTTAAGCCCGGGGATTTCACATCTAACTTAATCAACCGCCTGCGTGCGCTTTACGCCCAGTAATTCCGATTAACGCTTGCACCCTCCGTATTACCGCGGCTGCTGGCACGGAGTTAGCCGGTGCTTCTTCTGTTGGTAACGTCAATCGTTGATGATATTAGCATCAACGCCTTCCTCCCAACTGAAAGTACTTTACAACCCTAAGGCCTTCTTCATACACGCGGCATGGCTGCATCAGGCTTGCGCCCATTGTGCAATATTCCCCACTGCTGCCTCCCGTAGGAGTCTGGGCCGTGTCTCAGTCCCAGTGTGGCTGATCATCCTCTCAGACCAGCTAGGGATCGTCGCCTTGGTGAGCCATTACCTCACCAACTAGCTAATCCCATATGGGTTCATCCGATAGCGCAAGGACCGAAGTTCCCCTGCTTTGCTCCTTAGAGATTATGCGGTATTAGCTACCGTTTCCAGTAGTTATCCCCCTCTATCGGGCAGATCCCCATACATTACTCACCCGTCCGCCGCTCGTCAGCGAGAAGCAAGCTTCCCCTGTTACCGCTCGACTTGCATGTGTTAGGCCTGCCGCCAGCGTTCAATCTGAGCCATGATCAAACTCTTCAATTAAAAAGCTTGATGCTCAAAGAATGTTTACTGTCGTTTGATTTCCGAAGAAACCAAATTACCTATTAGTTCATATATATGAATTAACGTGTTAGTCACTCTTCAAGACTTAAAATCAAATATTTTTTTGATAGTGTCCTGTGAGTGCCCACACAGATTGTCTGATAAATTGTTAAAGAGCGGTGCGACATTTCTTGAGAAATTCGACTCAGTTTTTATCAACTTAGGTCGTTGTCGCGAGGTGGCATATATTACGCTTTCCTCAGTGAGAGTCAAGCATTTTTTTTGCTTAATCTTTTCAGATTCTCTCGCTGCCGGTTCAGTGTCCATCGCGCTTTGCGTTGGCTTGTTCCCGGTCAGTGGATGCGCATTATAGGGAGTCGCAGAAATCCTGCAAGTGTTTTTTGAATATTTTTATTCGACCGTTTTCTTTTTAAACAAATCGTATAAATCAACCACGATTTGTTTAAAAATAAGCCTAGATATTATCAAATCTCGTTGCGAACTCAGCAACATCATCCCAATTAGTGTATTCAATTTCTGTATTTGGGTCGGTTGGCCCGTCTGTCATTTTCATAATCAGTCTGATCATCACTCTATCAAACCATTTATAGCGGGGGTAAAACAGCGCACCTGCAAAAACAGACTTCACAGTCGGTTGCCATGGACACTTCTCTAAGAACTTACGAGTATAGGCATTCGTCTCAACAGTATTCTTACCTTCTTTTCTTGCTGTAAGGTTAACGGCAAAGAATCCCGTCTTCATCGAATTAAGTTGAGTTTGATGGGTTGTGGCAAAACGCACTAACTGCTTATTGAAATGTCCATAACGAATAGAAGCTCCCACTAGCACCTTTTCGTAAGCAGATAAGTTAAAGCTTTTATCTGAATTCAAATCACGAATATCACACTCACGCCCAGCGCGACGTAATTGTTCTGCCATTTTAAGTATGATTTTTTTGGTTTGCCCATCTGTGCTTGAGTGCAAAAGTAGATAACTCATTTTTCTTCCTAATCGTTACTATCTATATACGTTAGCGACGCAGCTATATTACTCACGCCAGAAAGTTGGGGTCAGTAACACTAATAAAGTAAACACTTCCAAACGACCAAACAGCATCGTGACAACTAAAATCCATTTACCTGCAGGATTCATTGTCGTGAAGTTATCAGCAACAGTACCTAAGCCAGGACCTAAGTTATTCAACGTTGTTGCAATCGCTGAGAATGCAGAAAACTCATCCACCCCGGTGGCGATTAAAAGCAACAAGCTAACCACGAAAACTAAAGCATAAGCAGAGAAGAATCCCCAGACAGCTTCAATGATCCTTTCAGGCAGCGCCCGCTGCCCTAATTTAATGGTATAGACCGCATTAGGATGTACTAATCGCTTTAATTCTCGTGAGCCTTGCAGGAACAGTAAAAGGATACGAATAACTTTTAATCCCCCTCCCGTTGACCCTGCGCATCCACCGACAAACGCCGCACATAATAGAAGCATTGGTAAGAACAGCGGCCAGCCAGAAAAACTGTCGGTGGTGAAGCCCGCGGTGGTCGCCATCGAGACCACTTGGAAAAAGGCTTGATCCAGCGTTTGTCCAAAGCCAGCATATACGGAGTGATACATCAGCACCGCGGTACAGATCACGACTAGAACAAACTGGAAACTGATGAACATTCTAAATTCAGGGTCGCGCCAATAAATCCCAAGGCTTCTTCCCGTTAGAACCGCAAAGTGCAAACCAAAGTTACAACCCGAGATAATTAGAAAGACGCCAATAATGGTATTAATGGCAGGACTATTAAAGTAGCCGATACTGGCATCATGGGTAGAAAACCCACCGATCGCGATGGTTGAAAAACTGTGTGATATCGCATCGAACACATCCATACCGGCGATCCATAATGCAATCGCACACGCAATAGTTAGCAATACATAAATAAGCCAAAGGGTTTTTGCCGTTTCCGCAATTCGCGGACGCATTTTGTTATCTTTTAATGGCCCCGGCATCTCAGCCCGATAGAGCTGCATCCCCCCGACACCTAAGAGAGGCAAAATCGCGACAGCGAGTACAATAATCCCCATCCCTCCAAGCCATTGCAACATCTGCCGATAGAATAAAATCGCTTTCGGAAGAGAGTCTAATCCCGTCAGAGTTGTTGCACCGGTAGTTGTTAGCCCAGAAAAGGATTCAAAGAAGGCATCTGTAACAGATAAATTGGGTTTTTCAGAGAAGATAAATGGCAGCGCCCCGACACTTCCTAGCACCGTCCAGAACAGAACAACAATCAAAAAACCTTCTTTTGCTTTTAATTCATGTCGGCTATTTCGCGTAGGTAACCATAAAAAAAGCCCAATCAGCAATGCCGTTATAAAAGTTTGACTAAATGCTCGTCCCGCACCATCGCGATATATCAGTGCGACAATACCAGGTATGACCATAGTAAAAGAGAAGATAATGACGAGTAACCCGACAATACGAGTTATTGCGCGAAAATGCATTCGGCCGGTTCCTTGCTATGCTGTTTGCTCTTGTGACGGTTCTAAGAGAGTAACTTCCCCACGACTAATATCACGTAATTTATCATTAACCTCCTGCTCACAAGTAGCAGGAATAGAAATTTGCAAAGATACAGACTCATTATAATCACTGAGCAATATAGTACCATTTACCTGAGCTAATAATTGCTCAACTCCATTGATAAGTGAGTAATCACATACCACATTGAAGATTTTTTGAGGGACTTTCGTTTTTGTTGAGAGCAACTTCAGTGCCTGCTGAACCCCACTGCCATAAGCACGGACTAGCCCACCCGTACCTAACTTTATTCCACCAAAATAACGCACAACAACGCAAGTGATCTCACCTAAGTTGCTACCTAATAGCTGCGCCATAATGGGTTTACCTGCTGTTCCCGTAGGCTCTCCATCATCAGAAAAACCTAACTGTTGAGAATCATCAGGTCGCCCCGCTACAAATGCCCAGCAATGATGCCGGGCATCGGGGTATTGCGCTTTAATCGATTGAATATAATCTTTCGCAGCTTCAATACCCTCGGTATGAGCGATATAAGTAATAAAACGGCTTTTTTTGATCTCTTCCGAAAAAGAGATCGTTTCTGCCGGAATTGAGTACGCTTTCATTACGGTAAATGCAAATCTCGAGTCATATTTTCAATATGGTTATGATGGATGACGATATTATCTTCAATTCGAATACCACCATAAGGTTTGAAGTGCTCGATTTTATCCCAATTAAAGTGCTGACTGAACTCCCCTGTACGCCACGCAGAAAGCAGGGACTCAATAAAGTAAAGGCCCGGCTCGATAGTTAACACCATTCTTGGTTCCAAAATACGAGTACAGCGTAAGAATGGATACATTTTAGGTGCAGCTAAATGAGTACCATCCTCATCCTGCATAAAGCCTGCTACATCATGCACTTGCAGACCTAATGGGTGGCCTAACCCGTGTGGTAAAAATGGTGTTGTTAAACCATTTTCAACCATCGCATCTTCGCTAATTCCTTTCACGATTCCATGTTTAACGAGTAATTTCGCAATACGGTGATGCATATCGACATGATAATCGGTATAACGTACGCCAGCTTTAATAGACGCGATCAGCGCGAGTTGTTCTGTATTCAAATCCGCAACTAATTCTGCAAATTCGCTTTTGTTCTTAGCGGCATAAGTACGAGTAATATCAGCGGCATAACCATTGTACTCAGCACCGGCATCAATCAAGAAACTACGTAATTCACTCGGAACTGTTTGCTGTAATTTAGTGTAGTGAAGCACGGCTGCATTTTCATTTAAAGCCACAATGTTACCGTAAGGTACATTCGTATCACGATGCCCTGTCGCTTCTAAATAGCTAATATTAATATCAAATTCACTTGCTCCGGCTTGGAAAGCTTCAAAAGCTGATAAGTGACCATTCACCGCCATTTTTTGAGCTTCGCGCATGCAGTACAGCTCATAGTCTGTCTTATATGAACGGTGATAATGATAATAATCGAGTACAGGTTTTGGATTGATATTGTGTGTCGAAATACCTAGAGATTCAGCTTTGTTTGCAGAGGAGCCAATATAAGCTAGATGCTCTTTCGGTAAATTAGCTAAAAAGCCTTTAATTTCATCCGCATTTTTTAGATGAATAAGTTCAACTTCTTTCGTCCAGAAGCTAGTTGGTAAAGGTTCAACGCTATGCCAATAATCAACGGGTGAGTAAAACCATAACTTCGGCTTATTCACACCGTCGACTAATAACCAGGAATGAGGGACATCCGTTACAGGAACCCAAGCTTTGAAATGCGGATTTACTTTAAATGGGTAGTCACTATCATCGAGGAAAATGCGAATTGGCTCTCCCGAATGAATCAAGATGGCATCTAATTTACTGCGTTGTAAAACTTGCTGAGTCGTTTCTTGTAACGTTTTAATATGTTCTGCGTAGAGTCCAGCCAGTTTTTCCATTTCGTTCAACCTTTCAGTATTAGTTAGAAAAATCAAGCTTATCACGTTCTGCTAATAACGTGTATGCACTCAATGACAAGATAAGATTAATACATTGATTATTAATGAAAATATCATTTTCACCTTGTGTTATTTACCTTAATTCCTGTGAGCCGCCTTCCAGTTTTGTTATTAACCATTTGCATTTAATTAACATTATCGTCACACTGATTTTCATCTGGTCATACCAGATAAGACCGCCACATAAAGGAGAACAGCATGCTTTATCAAAGTGAGACAATCTCTATTCAATGGTTGAAAAAAGGTATTGCAGAACTGGTGTTTAACTCATCAGGACCAATCAATAAATTGGATACACATACCGTCGCTTCACTTGATGAAGCCGTTGCAGTACTCGAACAACAAAGCGATTTACAAGGCGTTATTTTGCGCTCAGATAAACCCGCTTTTATTGTTGGCGCAGACATCAAAGAATTTTTATCCCTATTCGAAGCATCTAAAGAAACCCTCAGTGATTGGCTTGGTTACGCAAATAGTATATTTAATCGCCTTGAAGATCTTCCCGTCCCAACGATTAGTGCCATTAATGGTTATGCGCTGGGTGGTGGCTGTGAGTGTGTACTCGCTACTGATTTTAGAATTGCGTCACCGGATGTCAGAATTGGCCTACCTGAGACTAAGTTAGGGATTATGCCTGGCTTTGGCGGGTCAGTACGTTTACCTCGGCTTATTGGTCTTGATAGCGCTCTGGAAATTATCACTACAGGTAAAGATGTTAGTGGGCCTCAAGCACTTAAACTCGGTTTAGTGGATGCGATTGTCGAAACTGAAAAATTACCACAAGCGGCCTTACAAATCATCGAGCAAGCTATCTCTGGTGCACTAAATTGGCGTCAAGCACGACAGCCAAAACTTGAGCCGTTAAAACTTAGCGCACTTGAGCAGGCAATGAGCTTTAATGTTGCCAAAGGCATGGTTTATCAAGTTGCAGGGAAACACTACCCTGCACCAATGAGCGCCGTCAATACCATCGAAAAAGCAGCTAACTGCACCCGCGATGAAGCGCTGAAACATGAAACTGCCGCGTTTGTCCCGTTAGCTCACAGTGATGTTGCTCGCGCATTAGTGAGTGTTTTCCTAAATGATCAACAGGTTAAGTCTACCAGTAAAAAAATTGCAGGCTCCGCAGGTGCTCCGACCCATGCGGCTGTTTTGGGTGCGGGTATTATGGGTGGCGGCATTGCTTATCAATCTGCGAGCAAAGGCGTTCCTGTTTTAATGAAAGATATCAATGAAAAATCATTAGATTTAGGTATTGATGAAGCAAGAAAACTGCTCAATGGTCAGTTTGAAAGAGGAAGAATAACCGCAGATAAGATGGCGACAACACTAGCAGCTATTCACCCTTCGTTGTCCTATGCTGGTATTGAAAATTCTCAGGTGATCGTTGAAGCTGTCGTTGAAAATCCTAAAATTAAAGCTGCCGTACTGTCTGAAGTAGAATCACTCATCACATCAGAGACTATACTGGCTTCTAATACTTCAACCATCCCAATTACCGAGTTAGCAAATTCCCTTAAACGCCCAGAAAATTTCTGTGGTATGCATTTTTTCAACCCAGTTCACCGCATGCCTTTAGTGGAAATCATTCGAGGTGAAAAAACCAGCGATGACACTATCGCTAAAGTCGTTGCCTATGCGAATAAAATGGGGAAAACCCCAATCGTTGTGAATGATTGCCCCGGATTCTTCGTTAACCGTGTTCTTTTCCCTTACTTCGCTGGTTTTAACTTGCTGCTTCAAGATGGCGCCGATTTTAGAGAAATCGACAAAGTCATGGAAAAAGAGTTTGGTTGGCCAATGGGCCCAGCTTATCTACTGGATGTTGTTGGAATTGATACCGCGTTTCATGCAGAGCAAGTCATGGCTCAAGGCTTCCCGCAAAGAATGCAAAAAGTAGGTAAAAACGCCATCGATATTATGTTTGAACAACAACGTTTTGGTCAGAAAAATGGCAAAGGCTTTTATCAATATGAAAAAGATAAAAAAGGAAAGCCAAAGAAAATTGATGACCCAAAAACCGATGAACTATTAAATTCGATTCGCCAAAGTAAGCGTTCATTTACTAAAGATGAAATTATTGCTCGAATGATGACACCAATGGTGAACGAAGTGGTTCGCTGCCTTGAAGAAGGTATTATTCAAAGCCCTTCAGATGCCGATATTGCGCTAGTTTATGGCCTTGGCTTTCCACCATTCCGTGGGGGTGTTTTCTGCTATCTTGACACACTCGGTAGCCAGTCTTACGTCAAAACTGCGGAGTCCTACTCCCATTTAAGCCCGCTTTATCAGGTTCCAAATGGATTAAAAGAAAAAGCGGCCACTAACGCCAGATACTATCCGCAGCCACCAGTTGTGGCTATTGATGTTAAAAAAGTTGCGAGAGGTTAATCCTATGGAAAATGTCTTCATTATTGATGGTATACGCACACCAATGGGCCGTTCCAAAGGCGGTGTATTTCGTCATGTAAGAGCAGAAGACCTCTCTGCACACCTGATGAATGCAATTTTTGAACGCAATCCCAATGCGAAAAAGAAAGAGTTGGATGACATTATTTGGGGATGTGTTCAGCAAACCTTAGAGCAAGGTTTTAATATCGCCAAAAATGCGGCATTGCTAACTGATATCCCGCACACCGTGCCAGCGGTTACAGTCAATCGCCTTTGTGGCTCTTCGATGCAAGCCATTCATGATGCAAGCCGTTTCATTATGACGGGCGATGCACACTCCGTTTTGATTGGCGGTGTTGAGCATATGGGGCATGTTCCAATGACTCACGGTATTGATTTCAATCCAAAGCTCACATTACGCGTAGCAAAAGCCTCTGGAGCAATGGGTTTAACTGCTGAGATGCTTGCTAAAATGTATAAAATCAGCCGAGAAGAGCAAGATGCTTTTGCATTGAGATCTCACCAACGCGCGGCTGCGGCAACCAAGAATGGTAAATTTAGCCGTGAAATCGTTCCGATTGCAGGGCATGATGCCGATGGCAATCTGATTTCAATCAACTATGACGAAGTCATCCGTTTTGATGCCACTTTGGAAGGACTCGCTGCACTAAGACCCGCTTTCGACCCTGTCAGTGGTACTGTGACCGCAGGCAATTCGTCAGCACTGTCTGATGGTGCTTCAGCCATGCTACTTGCCAGTGGATCTTATGCCAAACAGCATGGATTAAAACCTCGTGCAAAAGTTCGAGCCATGGCCGTGGTTGGTTGTGATCCATCCATCATGGGATTTGGACCGGTTCCTGCAACTGAGTTAGCGTTAAAGCGTGCGGGGATGACGTTGAATGATATTGATATTATTGAACTTAATGAGGCTTTCGCGGCTCAGTCTATTGCTTGCCTAAAAGGTCTGCAAATTTCAGAAAGCCAAGTGGATCAGAAAGTGAATTTAAGTGGTGGAGCAATCGCTTTAGGGCACCCTCTCGGTTGCTCTGGCGCAAGGATCACAACCGCGTTACTTAATCAGTTAGAGCAACATGATAAGCAGTTTGGTTTAGCTACAATGTGTATTGGATTTGGGCAAGGCATCGCCACAATTATCGAAAGAGTCTAATTCATTTTGCCGTTACATTGTCGTATCTTGCAATGTTCCCGCCTAGTCAGGGGCGGGATTTTTTTATCCACAAAACAGCTGTGAAACTCAATCAACCAGAATATTGAATACAACTCAGTCCATCCCCTAAATAGTTCAGGTCACAGGTAGGCGGCAAGTAAAGCTATCCCTTGAGCATACTGGAGTATGTGATAGGGTAGCTTTATGAAGCCAACACCCCTGTGGCTTGAAATATAACGGGGATACTCAAATTACAAAAAGTCGAAAGCATCGCCAAACAACTGGGTGGACCTTGCCCCCCTCTCATTACAAAACCTATCCCGCGCAATCTTCGCCATCTCAAAACGCCCTGCAATATAAATATCATGCCCAGACAAATCACCGAAATCTTCTAGCACGGTACTCAAAACAGTTCCCGTTCTTCCACGCCAATTTTCATCCGGTTGCTCAACAACAGGGACAACTTTCAGGTTAGGATAACGCTCACTAATAGCTTGTAATTCACCGAGATCATACAAATGCTCCAACTGGCGACCACCCCAATAGAAAGTAATATCTCGTTGAGGATTTTCAGCCAGTGCAGCCAATAAAATAGAATGGGTATAAGAGAAGCCAGTACCGCCTGCGATCAAGATCATCGGGTTTTGGCTATTTTCGCGGAACCACGCTTTGCCGTGAGGAATATCAATATCAATACGTTGCTGTTCTAAAATACGATCCATCACCGCCATCGCGTACAAATTAAATTCTGATGCGCCAATATGCAGTTCGATAGATTGATTATTTTCAGGTGTAGAAGCCATAGAGAATGGTCGTTTGTCTCTTTCATCCATAACGACCATAAGATATTGACCCGCTTTAAAATGAAAAGGTCCGTCTGGCAACAAAATAACCCGATAAACTGTATCCGTGATAGATTCAACAGATATGACTTTACAGCTCAAAGTTGCCATGATTTTCCTCTTACTTTTCAATAATATTTAACTGTTCCCAGATATCATCTACGCGGGATTTGACACTCTGCGTCATGACAATTGGGCGTCCCCACTCACGGTTGGTTTCTCCCGGCCATTTATTGGTCGCATCCATTCCCATTTTGGAACCAAGTCCAGAAATCGGTGATGCAAAATCGAGATAATCAATCGGTGTGTTTTCCATCATGACAGTATCGCGAGCTGGATCCATACGTGTTGTGATGGCCCAAATAACATCTTTCCAATCACGAGCATTGATATCATCATCACAAACAATCACGAACTTAGTGTACATGAACTGGCGCAGGTAAGACCAGACGCCCATCATTACTCTTTTTGCGTGTCCTGCATACTGTTTTTTCATGGTAACAACCGCCAGACGGTAGGAACAACCTTCTGGTGGCAAATAGAAATCCACAATTTCAGGGAACTGCTTTTGTAAAATAGGTACTAAAACTTCGTTCAGGGCTTCCCCTAATACTGCGGGTTCATCCGGTGGACGACCTGTATAAGTAGAGTGATAAATCGCATCGCGACGTTGAGTCACATGAGTCACAGTAAATACCGGGAAATCATCAATCTCATTATAATAACCCGTGTGGTCGCCATAAGGACCTTCTGGTGCCATTTCGCCAGGTTCAATATACCCTTCAAGGATAATTTCAGCCCCAGCGGGAACTTCTAAGTCATTAGAAATACACTTTACAACTTCCGTTTTATTGCCCCGGAGTAACCCAGCAAAAGCATATTCAGATAGCGTATCGGGAACCGGCGTCACTGCGCCTAAAATCGTTGCGGGATCAGCACCTAGCGCCACAGCGACTGGGAATCGTTCACCTGGATGAGCCTGACACCACTCTTGGAAATCCAGCGCACCACCGCGATGAGATAACCAACGCATAATAATTTTATTTTTACCAAGGACTTGCTGGCGATAGATACCTAAATTTTGGCGTTCTTTATGAGGACCTTTCGTGACCGTTAAACCCCAAGTAATCAGCGGCGCAGCATCTTCCGGCCAGCAATGCATTACAGGGATCTTAGTCAGGTCAACATCATCACCTGCCCAAATCTCTTCCTGACAAGGCGCTGAGCTCAAGCGTTTAGCTGGCATGTTCAGCACTTGCTTGAATTTCGGCAATTTGTCCATTAAGTCACGAAAACCCTTCGGAGGATCTGGTTCTTTCAAGAAGGCGAGTAACTTACCCACATCATGTAAGGCTTTAATATCTTCTTGCCCCATTCCCATAGCAACGCGCTTGGTTGTACCAAACAAGTTACACAGAACGGGCATGTTATAGCCTTTAGGATTTTCGAATAGTAAGGCTGGCCCCCCTGCTCTTAGTGTACGATCTGCGATTTCAGTCATTTCCAAGTAAGGATCGACTTCCATCGTAATGCGTTTTAGTTCGCCTTGCTTTTCAAGCTGCGCGATGAAATCTCTAAGGTCACGGTATTTCATTATCTTCTTTTACTATTACAGGAGGAACCTCATTATAAGGTTCCCAGCCAAGGTTACAAGTTGCTGTTAAACATACTTAATAATCAATATCTTCAGATTAAGTATATCACTTTACTTGCAATCAAACGGAACATGATCCTTTAATGATACGGTATCAAATTGCTCAGGGAATGTTTTGTTGTGCTGAAACAACTTGAAGCCTTCATTTTTGCCACTGAAGTAACTTAACTCATTACCTTTGATCTGTAATCCGCTACCTTCACGTAACGCAACAACCACTTCATGAGGGTTAATAACACAGAATTCTTGTAGGCGCTCATCGCGTGTTTCACCCATATGCCCAGAAATATGCGCATCAATATAGTGTGGGTTGATTTGCATTGGGAACAGACCCAAGGACGGCATGATAACTGCATTACTCACAGGCATATCATTCGTTGTACGAATGCTTGGAGTCGCCACGTTGCAACCTGCGCTCCAACCAATGTAAGGTACACCGCGTTCACGTACTGCACGTTGGATAGCAACAATTAAGCCATTCTCATGCAAGCATTTATTTAACCACCATGTATTACCGCCACTCACAAGAATACATTCTGCTTGTTCGATGGCTTCTACTGGGCTCTCAAAATGTTCAATCGAAGTCACTTTAATACCTAAAGCATCGCTTAACTGCTCCGCACGCTCATCGTGAGAACCTCGTAAAACAGCATAAGGCACTAATACTGCAGACTTAATCTGTTTACGTTCAATCATTTCGCTAATTCTTGGTAATGCGTAACTTAGCCATACAGGGTTGCCGGAAAGTTTGCCATTACTCAGTAAAAAGATATCCATGGTGTCTCCTACAAAAAGTGTATTAACTGCTGTGTTTATTGTGTATCTAATTTCGTAACTATCGAATTAATCGATACTTGTGTAGATGAATAATATTGTGCTACTCATCATTAGTCACATTCTTATGCCTTAATTTGTTATCATGAGCATAAATTTGTTGGATGGGATCAAAAAATGGAAAAATGGTATTTGCTGTATTGCAAACGAGGGCAACTGGATAGAGCGGTTGAGCACTTAACTCGACAAGATGTGACTTGCATGACTCCAATGACTGAAATGGAAAAAGTCGTTCGAGGCAAACGCACAGTTATCACTGAAGCGCTATTTCCCAATTACCTGTTTGTAAAATTCGATCATGAGCAAATTCATACAACCACTATCCAATCTACACGCGGTGTCAGCCACTTTATTCGCTTTGGCGCATTACCGGCTGAAGTTCCTGAAGAGATAATTGAGCTCATACAGCAGACGCCTATCAGCCATACTCAATCTCCGGATCTCCCTTCTCAGGGAGACAGTGTTGTTATTACTGAAGGCATTTTTGCCGGTGTTAAGGCCATCTTCAATGAACCAAATGGTGAGTCGCGTTCTATTCTTTTGCTTAACATCTTAAATACCACTGTCGCAAAAGTCATTGATAATACGCAATTTAGAAAAGAGTCCGAATAAGTTTTTCGCGATATATTTGTTTCAAACCGGCATAAAAAAAGCCCATTGAATGGGCTTTTTATTTCACAATAACGTTGTCACCGTGACTATTCTTCTGGCTCTTCTTCTTCGTCATCGCCTCTACGTCGACCTTTGCCAACATAGAAATTCGACAGTAATACCCCAAGCTCAAACAGCAAGTACATCGGTACTGCGAGTAGAGTTTGCGATAAAACATCTGGCGGAGTCAGGAACATCCCGACGATAAACGCACCTACTAAGATGTATGGGCGCTTACGTCTGAGTGATTCTGGAGTCGTTACGCCAGTCCAGCACAGTAAAATAATCGCGATTGGCACTTCAAACGCAGCTCCGAATGCCATAAACAATGTCATGACAAAACTGAGGTATTTGCTGATATCCGGTATAAAGTTAACGCTTTCTGGCGTTGTTTTTACAAAGAAGCCAAAAGCTAACGGGAATACCACAAAGTAAGCAAATGCCATTCCTAGATAGAATAGGAAGCTACTTGATACCAGTAACGGCAGCATTAATCGACGTTCATGCTTATACAGCGCAGGCGCGATAAATGCCCAGACCTGGTACAAAATGACCGGTATCGAAACAAATACAGATACCATCATGGTCAGTTTAATCGGGGTAAAAAACGTCGATGCTACGTCTGTCGCACTCATTTGAGAGCCAACAGGCAGCTTATCAATCAAAGGCGCAGCAACAAGGCGATAAATATCATTTGAAAAATAAGCGAGCGCCGCAAAGACGATTAATACCGTAATCAAACAGTTTAGTAGCCGCTTTCTTAGTTCAATCAGGTGGCTAATAAGTGGTTGAGCATCATTGACAGCCATGTGTTATTTTTCACTTTCTGTTTGATTGGAGTTTGTTACTTTAGCATCGAGTGGCTTAGAGTCTGTTGGTGTTGCTGAAGCAGGTTTTTCTTCAACAACTGCAGCCATCTTAGCAGCATACTCAGGATCAGGGTCTGACTCTTGAGTTTGCGAAGAACTAGCATGGGATTCCTTTACCGCAGCATCGTAGTTTTCTGTGATCTCTTTTGCTTTGTTCAACTCAGATTGGACATCATTGGTTGTTGCCTGATAACCACTTTGTAAAGACAAAGCAGCATGACGCAGGTCATCCATCGACTTTTTAAGTTCTGGAGAAAGCGTTTCCAAACCCGCTTTCTCTTCAACTTTTTTAAGAGTCTCTTGCAGTTCTTGCAATTTCAGTTCTTGTGATAGCTCATTCTGGACATTAGCAGCCATAGAGCGCATAGCACGAATCCAACCAGCAACAGTTCTCACTGCCACTGGTAGACGTTGTGGGCCTAATACCACAAGACCGATGATCGCAACTAGCAGTAGTTCACTAAAACCTATGTCAAACACGGTTTATCCCTGCTCTTTATTTTTGCTCTCAACTGGGCTGTCTTTTTTTTCAGGAGCCTGTTGTTCAGTGATATTTTTTGGTGCAAAATCAGCGTCTTGCTTCTCTTGCTCTGCTTTCGCTTTTGCAGCTTCATCATCACTCATTGCTTTTTTGAAGCCTTTAAGTGATTCGCCCAAATCAGAACCTAAAGAACGTAATTTCTTGGTGCCGAAAATTAAAATGATAAGCAAAGCAATGATAATTAATTGCCAAGGACTACCGAAAGCAGCCATTGCAAAAGTTGATTCCATTGTTAATACCTCTATAGTTTTGGGATCAATTGTAACTAATTCTATTATATACAACCAACGCTAAATACGGAAATGATCACAGCCTTATAAACTTGTCGCAAAACAAAGTCTACTTAATTATCCTCTCCTTTACACCAACCTACAAGCCACGACAATGCACCTACAGCCATAAATGCTGCTGCAATTCGGGTTAAGTCGGAAATAAAGAATAAGCTACCACAAAGAATAAAGGTTGCCCCAATTCCTAATAGGTACTGTGATTTACGTTGTTTAGTGCGTTGGTGCTTTAACTCTTGTGTAAGCTGTTCAATATTAGACTGCAAGAAACGGTGCTGCTTTAATGCCCCATAAATCAAATCGGGGATTTCTGGCATTTTCTCCGCCCAATATGGCGCTTTTTCTTTTAACGCTTTGGTGATAGCCGGAATACCCACTTGGCTATGGATCCAATCCTCTAAGAATGGTTTTGCTGTTTTCCATAAATCCAACTGCGGGTATAACTGACGACCCAAACCTTCAACGTACAATAAGGTTTTCTGCAATAACACCAATTGCGGCTGAACTTCCATATTAAAGCGACGGGCGGTATTGAACAGATTCAATAACACATGCCCAAATGAAATCTCAGCTAATGGCTTTTCAAAGATAGGCTCACAAACGGTGCGAATAGCAAACTCAAAATCTTCAACATTGGTATCTGGCGGAACCCAGCCAGAATCCACATGCAACTCAGCAACTTTACGGTAATCTCGATTAAAGAAAGCAATAAAGTTTTCAGCTAAATAGCGCTTATCTTCTTTGTTAAGTGAACCCACGATCCCACAGTCGATACCAATATAGAGAGGATCTTCTGGGTGGTCGTAGCTAACAAAAATGTTGCCCGGGTGCATATCTGCGTGGAAGAAACTGTCACGAAATACCTGGGTAAAGAAGACTTTGACGCCCCGCTCTGCCAGCAACTTCATGTTCGTGCCTTGCGCTTCTAGTGCCGCAATGTCTGAAACAGGAATACCGTAGATACGCTCCATGACCATCACGTTTTCACGGCAATAATCAGGATAAACTTCAGGGATATACAGCATAGAACTGTTTTCAAAGTTGCGTCGTAACTGGATAGCGTTAGCAGATTCGCGAAGAAGATTTAGCTCATCAATTAAGGTTTTTTCGTACTCACGCACGACTTCTTTAGGGCGTAAACGTCGTCCATCAGGAAGAAGAGGAACCCAATTGGCGATACGGTACATCAGCTTAATATCCGCTTTGATGACAGGTAAAATATCTGGGCGAATCACTTTTAAAACAACATCTCTGCCATTTTCTTTTAATGTTGCAGTATGAACTTGGGCAATCGACGCAGAGGCAAGAGCTTGCTCATCAAAGTTATCAAACCATTGTTCTAATGGACCACCGAGTGACTCTTCAATATAACGACGGGCTAATTTACCATCGAAACTCGCCACTTTGTCTTGTAATAATGACAGCTGGTCGGCAATTGCGGGAGGGAATAAATCTCGGCGAGTCGAAAGCATTTGACCAAATTTGATCCAAACCGGCCCTAATTCTTGCAATGCTAGGCGCAGTCGTTCACCAAGATCTTTATCTTTGTGTCTGTTTTTGATCCAAAAAAAACCTAACCGCCCAATTCTTAAAGGCAATGTCAGCTTAATTTTAGGGATCAGCTCATCTAGTCCATAAGAGAGAAATACCCGAATAATGAAGTAAAGACGTTTTATTTCACCGGGAGTCATTCTTCTCCTCCAACTGATTGAGTCGTTGTTCTAACTGACTCATTGAATTTGAAACCTGCTCAACTTCATCGCTAAAATGCACTAATTCCAGCTGGCTTGGCGCCATTTTCCACTCTTCCAGAATAATGTCTTTAACGTATGTTTTTTGGCGACTGACTAAACGAGACGCGAGGCAAGCCCCTTTACCTAACACTTTACTGATGCCTTCTGCCGCAACATCACCAATATAAGGGGATAAATAATGAGCTGGGTTCCAGATAGCTAAATCCAGTAATGAAGACCAGTGTTGAACAATTTGCATATCGCCTTCAATCACAATGTCACCATTATTGATGAGTTGTGAAAGCTGCTGCTTATCTTTCAACTTAATCAATGTAAACAGTGACGTTTTGATAGTGCAATCTGCAGGTTCTTGCCATTCACTTAATACATCAACATGATTTTCAGCAAAAATAAGAGTCAGGGTTTTATTCAGCTCTTTAAGCTCAATCCCCATCACTTTACCCGCTAAACGCATTCTTGCAGGTTGCAGGACTTTTTCCTTGAACAACATGTGGTTCAAGGAAGTTTCCATTAATGCCGTCATCAAGGAATACAAAACAGTATTAGGATTTTCAATATGCGCTGATGGTGCTTCCATCTTAGAATTTAAACCCTTTATGTAATGCAACAATACCACCGGTCATATTGTCATAAGAGACTTGCTCAAAACCTGCGTTTTCCATCATCCCTTTCAAGGTTTCTTGATTTGGGTGCATACGGATAGATTCAGCCAGGTAACGATAGCTTTCAGGATCATTCACAATCACTTGACCAATACGCGGTAAAATATGGAATGAGTATGCATCGTAAGCTTTGTTCAGTGGTTCAAGAATTGGTTTAGAGAACTCAAGCACTAATAGGCGTCCACCCGGCTTCAATACGCGGAACATGGAGCGTAATGCTTTATCTTTATCGGTGACGTTGCGTAAACCAAAAGAGATAGTAATACAGTCAAAATAGTTATCAGGGAATGGCAACTCTTCTGCGTTCGCTTGAACGTAATTAACATTACCAACAATGCCTAAATCGCGCAGTTTCTCGCGTCCCATTTTTAACATTGAATCGTTAATATCTGCGAGAACCACTTCACCTTTTTCACCCACAAGGCGAGAAAATTTTGCAGTGAGGTCACCAGTTCCACCAGCAAGGTCAAGTACGCGTTGATTACGACGCACACCACTCGCTTCGATTGTGAAACGTTTCCAGATACGATGAATACCAAAAGACATTAAGTCATTCATCAGGTCATATTTAGAGGCTACAGAGTGAAAAACATTTGCGACTAGGCCAGCTTTTTCTTCTTTCTCTACAGTACGGAAACCAAAATCGATGGTTTCTTTTGTTGGTTCGGTCATTTCTATTATGCCTGTTAATCGTTCAAACTTTTTTGTGAAGTGTACCAGCCTTTGAGTGAAAACCCTATTATAACTCTAAGATTCCGCACAATTAGACTTGTCAGCCCGCTCAGCTAGCTGAGGGTCTATAGATTGCTTAACTTCCACACCTAACTCTTTAAAACTTTCCGCTTGAGCAAGCAAATTACCTCGGCCTTCAGCAAGGCGCTTCATTGCTGAAGAATAAGTATGATTTGCTTTCTCTAAACTCGAGCCCAATACCTGCATATCATCAATAAATAAACGCAGCTTATCGTACATTTTAGCGGCTCTATCTGCGATTTCTTGAGCATTTTGCTCTTGCCGTTCATAGCGCCACAAATTATTAATGGTACGCACGGCCACCAGTAAGGTGGATGGACAAACCAACATAATATTCAGTTTTAATCCTTCATCAAGTAGTTCAGGCGCTTCCTTTAATGCTAATAAATACGCAGGCTCAATCGGAATAAACATGAGCACATAATCTAAAGAGCGAACTCCCGGTAACTGATGGTAGTCTTTGCGACTGAGCATTTTCATATGGTTACGAATGGACGCCACATGCTCCTTGATGCCTTGCTGCTGCTGTTCTGGATCATCGCTATTAAAATAGTGTTCATAAGCCACCAGCGACATTTTCGCATCGACCACCACATCTTTGCCTTCAGGAAGATGGATAATCACATCGGGTTGATAGCGGCTATTAAACCCCGTATTGATGCTTACCTGAGTTTCAAATTCACTGCCTTTTCGCAGCCCTGAAACTTCTAAAATCCGCGTTAAAATCGTTTCCCCCCAGTTCCCTTGGATTTTATTATCTCCTTTTAGGGCTCGGGTTAAATTGACCGCTTCTTTGGTCATTTGGCTATTTAACTGCTGTAATTGGCGAATTTCATAAGTGAGTGTATGGCGCTCTTTGGCTTCTTCACCATAACTTTGCTGTACTTGCTGGCGAAACCCTTCAAGTTGCTCACGAAACGGTGACAGCATCGCCATTAAATTTTTCTGATGTTGTTCGGATGCTCGACGTTCGTTCTGCTCAAAAATACGATTGGCTAAATTTTCGAACTGAGCGGTAAGGCGCTGCTCGCTGTTTTGTAAAATCCGTTGTTTTTCTTCATTGGCGAGTTGAGTCTGCTCAAAGCGGGTCATCACTTCCCGCAGCTCTGCTTCCTGTTCGCGGTTAATATCCCGCTGTGTACGTAGCTCCTGATCGAGCCTGTCACATTCCTCTTTCCACTGCGCTAAATGCACATTTTTTTCATCGCACGCCGCCAATTGGCGGTATACCTCTTGTAGCTCTCGCTCTTTTCCCGCTATTTTTTGGACAATAGAAAACCAGACCGCTAAACCGCCGACCAAAATGCCGCTCAAGGCGCCAATAATTGCATATAAAAGAGAGGTATCCACGACTCAATCCTTACTTTTTAAAATCTAGAGTAAGGTAATGGGATACTGTATAAGTGTCCAGAGGTAAATCTCCCAACGGCTACTTTTTGCGAGCGGCTTCGCAGCTTATCCCATCCAACTCGCAAACCAACGTAAACCAAGCGCGCCAGGGGCTAAAATACCAAACGCCCAAATCATCGCTGAGGCTAGGTTAGCGACTTGGAAATGTCGCTGCTTCATTTCACAGATCCCCGCAACAAGCGGCACTACCGCCCTCAGTGGCCCGAAAAACCGACCAAAGAAAATACCCCAAACACCCCACTTCTCAAAGAAGCGATGCCCTTTATCTACCATTTCAGGGTTGCGGGAAATCGGCCACATTTCACGAACTTTATCTTTATAGTGAAAACCAAACCAATAAGAGACCCAATCCCCGAAAAATGCGCCCAATGCAGCGGCTAACCAAATCGGGAAAAAGGCAATCTCACTTTCACCAATTAATGCCCCTAGCCCAAGCAAGATAACGGTCGCAGGGAGCAATAACGATAAGAAAGCTAGGGACTCGCCAAACGCAAGAATGAACACAATAGGGATAGCCCACACTTCGTGAGCGCGAGTGAATTCTGTAATGACCGTGACAATTTCATTAATGCTCAAGGGCGAATTCCTACGGTTTGAGATTAGTATGTTAACTATGAGTAGACTAAGTAACTATTATTCAGCTAATTAACTGTTATTAAGATAAGCAATTATTACGCCGCTAAGTGAATATATTATAGTTCTTGGAAGTAAATAAAGTTGCAACAAAACTGGCGCATTGCAACTTCAATTCCGCAGAGGTTTATTCGAGGAAGTAACTTTGTAATACGCTGCGCTGAGCGTTATCTAATCCAAAGTCTTTTTCTAGCCAGCTATCCACACCGCCATAATTATTTTCTATACTTTTCAATGCAGTTTGTAAAAATTCTTCACGAACAGAAAATACATATTCGAATTTTTTCACCACGTTTTCACTCATGGTCTTGGAGAACTCTTCGAGTAAATGATTACGAAATGGCGCTAACGTCTCGTTCGTTAAAAGGTAATCATCCATTACTGTATTCACATCTGCGCCCAGCGCAAACAGCACGAGAGCCGAGCCAACTCCTGTGCGGTCTTTACCCACAGCACAGTGTTGCACAAGCCCACCTTTTTCTGGCTGCTTCAACATGTTCACTAATTGGTGATAAGCGGCATTATTCAACGGAAGCAACTCATAGAGGCGGAACATAAAAGCTTGAGGATCAAACTGTTCTAGTACTTCTGGGGTGAGTTTATCAAGATTCGCACTCACTTCTTTTGCCAGCGGGTTCGCAGGGGCATGTACATAATGAGCGCCACGCCACACCACATCTGGTTTATCCAAAATTTCAGCTTCATCGCGATAATCGATGATTTGGAAAAGGTTTTGTGACTGTAAGACTTTTTCATCATCTTGGGTTAATCGGTCGAGCGCCCCAGAACGAAATAAAACACCGGGCTTTATTTTTCCGCCATTGGAAAGCTTTTTTCCCCCTAAATCACGAAAGTTAATTCCACCTGTTAAAGGCAGTACAGAGGGGTGAAGGTAAGGTTTGGTTGACATACGTTTTCCCTTTTTAGCTCTGTCATTGCTCAAACTAAAAATAAACGAAATCATCAATTACTTGTAATTTGAGTAACTTAAGAGGCTTCTATTAATTGTTTTAAATGACAATAACAGATTCATCGATGAAGGGAATAAGAAAAACGCGAGAAAATAAATTTTGCGCTGATCAATTAGAGATACAAGAATATTTAAGATGCATGGGTAGCACGATGATAACTGAACCCGTTTACCGCAAATCCACAACCGAGTGAAGTCAGTAAACGGGTCAGCTAATTAGGATTACAGCAGGCGACGAGCAGCTTCGACAACGATGCTCAGAACATTGCCTTCTGTTTTTTTCAGAAGCGCTTCATTTGGAATTTCTTGCTGAGTACGGTTTACGATAACCCCAGCGACCATACCTGCACGCAGGCCTTGGCTTGCACACATGGTTAACAGCGTTGCAGATTCCATTTCATAGTTCATCACGCCCATGTCTTGCCACTCTTTCATTGAACCTCTGAAGTGACGCATTACGCGGCCTGTATAGGTGTCGTAACGTTCTTGACCTGGGTAGAAAGTATCGGAAGATGCGGTAATACCGACGTGTACAGTTGCACCCGCTTCTGTCGCCGCAGCATACAGCGCATTAGTACACGTGAAGTCAGCAACTGCAGGGAATTCCAGTGGTGCAAAGTGCTGGCTTGCGCCATCTAAACGAACCGCACCTGTGGTGACAAGTACATCACCCACATTGATGTTTTCTTGGATTGCGCCTGTTGTACCAATACGTAAGAAAGTACGGATACCTAACTGAGCCAGCTCTTCAACTGCGATAGAAGTTGATGGACCACCAATACCCGTTGAGCAGACAATCACGGCTTTGCCATCGAGCTCGCCACGCCATGAAGTGAATTCGCGTAATGAAGCCAAATGTACAGGGTTGTCCATCAGACGTGCAATTTTTTCAACACGGTTAGGATCCCCAGGAACAATAGCAACAGTTGCACCCTGTAAGTCACTCTTTTTTAAACCTAAGTGGAAAACGTCAGACATATCAAACTCCTTTACACAATGGCATCATTGAATTAGTACGTTATTGTCAATATAGCGCTTAGCTTTGATTAATTTAGTGACCAATATCTACTTTAATAGAAACAGATACACTTGAATTTCATTAAAACGAGATCATGATCACAAATAAGTTATCTTAAGATGAATGTGAATAATGAGATACACCCAGTATAGATGAATGTTTGTGATTATCGAAAGAAAGCGCCCGAATGGGCGCTTTAGATAGGCAGAATATAGAAAATACTACAATATCAACATGCTAGATTTATAGCACGACATCAAGGATCAAGACCCCCACCAACCCGATAGCCCAAGCTATTGTTGTTGGAATAGACCAAACAATCATTTGTTGTTTAACGTCTTTGATCCCCATCATTCTGTTCACCACCCAGTAAAGGCTGTCGTTAAAATAACCGAAGAACAGAGACCCCATTGTTGCTGCCTGAGCTGCAACCAATAAGTTGATATCAGGAATTTGGCTAATGATTGGCGCAGAAATCGATGCTGCGGTAATCATTGCTACCGTTCCAGACCCCTGAATTAAACGCACTAATGTCGCGATAATAAACGGGATTAATACGGGCGTAATCGGTAAATTCGCGACATGCTCCGCAAGAATGGTTCCCGTCCCGCTGTCACGCAATACTGCACCTAATGCTCCACCAGCACCTGTCACAAGCAGGATGATACCCGCCGCTTGTAAACCTTCTTCCATACGGTCGATAACTTCTTCTTTCGATGCTTTTGGCATTAACGTATAGACCGAAATCAGGACACTAATAGATAAGGCGATAATCGGTGCTCCCAAGAATTGGAATGATTGGAAGTACCAATTATCATCCATACCTTGGAATGCGGCTGTTTTCAGTAATAATCCGTTGATAGCATTAATGAAGATCAACAGAATTGGCGTGATAATTGGTAACAATGATAAGAATAAGCTCGGTAATGGTTTGTTGGCTTTTTCTTCCATGTAACGCGCGTGCACTTCTTTTAAATCTTCGCTGCCCGTTTCATCTGGCATGAATTCTGGGTATTTAGTTCCCAGCCATTTAGCGTAGAACACAATTCCGATGACACACGGCACTGCCAGTGTCATTCCCGCTAAAATCATGGCACCAACATCAACCCCGAAGATCCCAGCAACACCGAGAGGGCCCGGAGTTGGTGGCACAGTATGGTGGGTAACAACCAGACCACCCGCCAATGCGACACCAAGGGTTAAAATACTGCGCTTCCCATTCTTCGCTAACGCTTTTGCCAGCGGATACAAAATAACGAATGCAGAGTCTACAAAGATAGGAATACTGACAATATAACCGGTAATTGCCAGCGCCCACTCTTCGCGTTTTTTACCTAACCATTTGATAAAACTATAAGCTATCTGTTCAGCAGCACCGGACACTTCCAGCACCCTTCCCATCATTACCCCGAGACCGATAACAATACCAATGCTACCGAGGGTCGAACCAAAGCCCTTTGTAATAACGGTGACGGTTTCCGCCGCAGTTAATCCCCCTGATAACCCTGCGATTGCAGCCGCAATCAACATCGCTAACAAGGCGTGAACCCGCGTTCGCAATACTAAAAAGATAAGGACAAATATGGCCACCGCGAGGCCAATAATAGGAATATAGGACATTATTTAATCTCCTATTTCGCACAGCCATGGTGCTTAATGAAGGAACGGATCGCATCGCTAAATGACCCATCAGCTTTAAAGCCTAAATCCAGTGCACGGCGAATATCGAATTTACCCGGCCAGCTTGCCACAATGCGGTTGATGGATTCATCCGGTTCAAAGCGAATTAAATCAACTGCTTGTTGACCAGCGACATCACGCAGGGCATCAATCATCTCTTGTACTGTCACGGTGATCCCTGGCAGGTTCACTGTGCGTGAAAGACCAAATTTCTCTGCAGGAATCGAAACCGCATGGATGAAGTTGTTGATTACCGTTTCTGGGCTAGATAACCATAGCGCCAACTCTGGAGACACTGGGCAAACACTCTCAATCCCATTTAGTGGCTCGCGGATAATACCGCTAGCAAAAGAAGATGCCGCTTTATTCGGGACTCCCGGGCGAATACTAATGGTAGGTAAGCGCATCACGCGTCCATCCACATAGCCTTTACGGGAATAGTCGTTCACCATCAATTCACACATGGCTTTTTGAGCGCCATAAGAAGACTGAGGGTTCACAACACACAGGTCGGTGATCACATCCGGTAATTCACCGCCAAAAACCGCAAGGGAGCTGGTGAATAAAAACTTGATGGCAGGGTTTTTAGCGCGAGCGACTTCAAGCAATTGGCGAGTCGCATCGAAGTTCACTTTCATGCCTAAGTTAAAGTCACTTTCAGCATGGCTACTGACGATCGCCGCAAGGTGGAATACCACGTCAGTTTGCGCGTCAATCAGCTTATCTGCGGCTTCTGGCTGGGTTAAATCTAATGCAACGCAACTCACACGAGAGTCTTCAATAGGCGATGTAGGGCATTGAATATCCGCTAAAACGAGCTGGTTAAATTTTAATCCTTGGTTGTTTTTAAGCAAAGCAGCGGCTAGCTGCTGGCCCAGAAAGCCTGCGCCACCAGTAATAATAACTTTCATTGTCATTCTCCTTGCTATAACCCTGTCGGGCTATGCATCAGTAGGTAAGATGTTTTTTTATGTATTTATTAAATGAAGTTTTATGTTTTTTTCGAGTATCCGTTGCACCACATCAGACGGTAAATGTTGGTCACAAATGATGTCGTGCAATTGATCTAATGGGCAGACACGGAACATACCGTATTTACCGAATTTACTGCTGTCTGAAACCAGTACACACCGACGAGCAACATCCAATAAAGTTTGTTTTATTTGGACTTTTTCCTCATGAGGAGTGGAAACCCCATGTTGCAGATCCCATGAGCTGGTACTAATAAACGCGATGTCTACATTCAGTGTCTGCAACATAGCGGCCGCCGTATTGCCAACACAGGAGTGATTGCGTTTATCAACCTGCCCGCCTGTGTGATACAAGTTCAGTTGTGATTTATTCATCAAGTACTGCATGATGGAAAAATCATTGGTCACGATAGTGAGATTAAAACGCTCACCCAATACACGGGCAATTTCAAAGGTGGTGGTGCCTGCATCGAGGTAAACCACCTGACCATCTTCAACCAGTGAGCTGGCAAATTGACCGATTTCGCGTTTCGTTTGATGATGAAGTCTTGCCTTTTCACTCCACGGAAGCTCTTGGCGTAACGCATCATTTAACCGAACTCCACCGCTAATTCCGACAACCTTCCCTTCCTCTTCCAACATGCGAATATCACGTCGAACCGTCATATGAGAGACATTCATTAAACCCACTAAGTCATTGATAGACACAGTTTGGTGCTCATAGACATAGCGATAAATAAAATCACGACGTTCGGAAGGGATCATTCGGTTCTCCTAGGAATTAGCTTGCTTTAGCCAGCCTAAACCGTCTTCGGTGCGTCCTGCTGGGTGGTATTCACATCCCAGCCAGCCTTCATATCCCATTTCATCGAGTTGATTAAAAATCCATGGGTAATTGACTTCACCGCTATCAGGTTCATGGCGAAAAGGTACTGATGCTATCTGAATATGACTAAATTTACCCCAAAGACGCTCAATTGTTTTCAATAAGTCACCTTCCATAATCTGGCAGTGATATAAATCCAATTGAATAAACACGTTTTCGCGATTGATTTCAGGTAACAGCGCTTCAGCCTGCTTTTGGGTCGTTAAGAAATACCCCGGCATATCGCGGGTATTAATCGGCTCGATAAGCACACGAATGCCGTGCCCAGCCATCACATCCGCAGCATGCTGTATATTCTTAATAAAACACGTTTTTTGCTCTTCAGGCGTGAATTTATCATCCACTTTTCCTGCCATAGCATGCACTTGCTTGCAGCCTAATGCTAAAGCGTACTTCAGGGCGGTTTGTACCCCTTGAGCGAATTCTGCTTCACGACCGGGAATAGACGCCATTCCACGCTCGCCAGCGCCCCAATTTCCCGCAGGCATATTGAATAGAGCTTGAGTAAGTTGATGTTTTTTCAATTCACCCGCAATAACATCCGCATCTTCTTCATAAGGGAAAAGATACTCAACGCCCTTAAAGCCAGCCTGAGCGGCACGTTCAAAGCGTTGAATAAACGGAACTTCGTTAAACATCATACTGAGATTTGCTGCAAATTTTGCCATGTCTATCGCCTCATTTCTGTGGATAACGGCTTTCGAGCTCATGAACCTGCTCTTGCGTTAACGTGGTGAAGCCGTGTGGGCGCAATGTAATGTATAGACGTGCGGTATCTTCTAATTCTTCCGCATTGAAAAACGCCTGTCTTAACGTTTTTCCGCCAACAACGGGGCCGTGGTTAGAGAGTAAAATCGCATTATGATTTGGCGCTAATTTTGCGATTTCTTCACCAATACGGTCATCACCCGGTGGTAAATATTCAATCAACGGTAATTTGCCCACACGCATCACGTAATAAGGCGTGATCGGCGGTAAGCAGTTTGCGGTATCTAAATTCGGTAAACAGGACAGTGCCGTTAGCCAAGGTGAATGTAGATGAACCACCGCTTGGCAATCTGGGCGCTGCAAATACATTGCCATATGCATGGAAACTTCTTTTGTTGGCTTGTCACCATCAATCCAGTTACCTTGCGCGTCTAGTTTGCTCAGGCGCTCAGGATCTAAATCGCCAAAGCTTGAGTTAGTCGGGGTGACAATAATGCAGCCATCCGGCAGGCGGGCGCTGATATTGCCTGCACCACCGCTGCTGTAGCCGCGATTAAACATTGACTTCGCCCAATCCACTAACTCTTGGCGTAGCGCCTTTTCATTACTCATTAACCATCTCCTGTGCTAACTGGAAGAAATTCTCTTGACCAAAATTGCCTGATTTCAGTGCTAACCAGTTACCGCTTGCTAAGTCTTGTACCCAAGGCACACCCGGCGCGATAGGTGAGCCAATACTTAATTGTTCAGTTCCAAGGCTTTGCACCACTTTTCCAGAGGTTTCACCGCCCGCGATAATAAAAGTGTTATAACCTTGCTGCTGAAGTAACGTCACTACCTGCCCAAACACATTTTCTACCGCGGTACTCGATAACGCAGCGCCGTATTTTTCCTGCGTTTGCTTCAATAACTCTGGCGGTTGGGTGGCATATAACAGAGGCGCTAACCCTGTGATTTTCTGATCTTTAACCCATTGTGCTAATACCGTTGCATAGTCTGGATTATTGATGCATTCACCCACATCTAGCGCTTTGCTAGGCGCAACTTGTTGATAGCTTTGTACTTGCTTGTTGGTCATTAGCGAGCAGCTTCCCGATAAAATGACCGTTTTTCTCTCTTTCCCCGTCGGCTTAGTGCCGCGGCTTTCCCCTTGCCCCCAAGCCACTTGGCTATCAATATTCGCAAGGGCAGCCCCTAATCCTGACCCGCCCGTTAATAAAGGCAGTGATTGCGAAGCCTGAGCAATAGGCAGTAAATCATCCATCGTGAAGCTATCCACAACCGCATAGCTGATACCTTGCTGGCGCAGCTGTTCTAACTGTTCAGTGATAGCGGCGCTGCCCTTTTGCACTGTCGCCAGATTAATCAGCCCCGCTTTACCTGCCGACTGTTTTTCCATGACGCGCATCAGGTTGGCATCGGTCATTGGGGTGACTGGGTGGTGCTGCATTCCACTTTCATTGAGCAATTGGCCGTTAACAAACAGGTGCCCATGTACCACGGTTCGACCGTTAACAGGCAATGCAGGGCACACTAATGATAATGACGTACCCAGTTGCTTCATCAGTGCATCAGTCACTGGGCCAATGTTGCCTTTCTCGGTTGAATCAAATGTGGAGCAATATTTAAAGAAAATTTGCTGGCACTGCGCCGATTCCTTCAGCCAGCGGCAGGCATTCACCGAGGCACTAATGGCTTCATCCACAGGGCAAGAACGACTTTTCAAGCTCACCACAATGGCATCCACATCTTGAGGGATTGGAGTATTTTCATTCGGCTCATTCAGTAGCTGCACCACTTTCCAGCCGTTTTGTACCATAAAGCCTGCAATATCTGTCGCGCCGGTAAAATCATCAGCAATCACGCCTAATTTCACTGTCATGCCTTTTTCTCCGGTAAAGTAATTCCCTTAAAGGTTTTGATAACGGCACTATCATCCTGTAAGCCAAAACCTTCATTACTGGCTGAGATAAACATTTGATGCGCTGTTGCCGCCAGAGGTAGCGGGAAATTCAGCGCTTTTCCGGTTTGTATCACCAAACCGAGATCTTTCACAAAAATATCGACTGACGATTTAGGGGTATAGTCTCCGTCAAGTACATGCTGCATGCGATTCTCAAACATCCATGAGTTACCAGCCGCATGGGTGACGATGTCATACATCACATCTAAATCGATGCCCGCTTTTGCCGCCAGCGCCATACTTTCCGCAGCAACCGCAATATGCACCCCCGCCAATAGCTGGTGGATAGTTTTCACGGTTGAGCCAAGGCCGATTTCATCCCCCACACGATAAAGGCGCTCTGAAATTGCCTCAAATACCGTCGCAAGCTGAGTGAATAGCTCGGGGGAACCCGATGCCATGACGGTCAGTTTGCCTTCTGCCGCTTTAATCGCGCCGCCAGATATCGGCGCATCGACTAATAGAAGCTGGTATTCGGCAAGGCGCTGAGCTATCTGTTTTGTCTGCTCCGCCGCCAGTGTGCTGTGCAATACAATAATCGTATTTGGACGAAGCTGCTCTACCAGTGGTTTCTCACCACCAAACAAAATCGCCTCAACCTGCTGGCCATTGACGACGACCATAAGTAGCGCATCTAGCTGTTGCGCATACTGCGCGGCATCTTGCCCTGTGGCTTGTGCCCCATATTCGAGTAGCGTCTCACACGCTTGTGGATTTAAATCAAACCCATAGGTTGGGATCTTATTTCTTATTAGTGATTGCGCGATCCCCATCCCCATCGAACCCAGACCAATAACGCCAACATGGTTAACGGTATTTTTCATCTAGCCCCCTGATGTTGTCAGTTCCAACAAATGATAAATTCTGGTTAATACGGTTAGTTTTGGTAAATACTGTGAATTCTGGTGAATGTTGTGAATTTTCACATAACCAAATTCACAAACACATGACTATCATCACACTAAAGATAATATAAATTTTAAACAATTGTTTATTATCTTATTGATATTCAAGTGTTTTTATATTTGGCAATCTGATGCTACCCTTCACAAGAAAGTGTGATAAAAACTGTGAGTAATTTGGTTGTTTTTTAATCCATTGGTTTTTATACCGATTAAATTCCCTCTTTGTCTCTGATTTTCATTGACCTGTTGAGTAAATTCCCCAAAATAGCCGCCTATTATTTTTTGTAAAATGTTCCATACTTGGTATTGAACGCATCAATTACGTTATCGAGGAGTCAAAATGGGTCTGTTTGATCAAGTGTTAAGCATGGTTGCAGGTGATAAAATGCAACAGTTTCAATCTGTTATTGATTGGGTTGAAAAGCAAGGCGGGCTCTCCGGTGTCGTCGATAAATTTAACACTGAAGGCTTAGGCGGGATCGTTTCATCATGGATTGCTGAAGGTGAAAATTTGCCAGTTAATGCTAGCCAGCTAATGCAAGTTTTCGGTGATTCAGGGATCCAAGAGCTCGCTCAACGCGTTGGTTTAGATCCACAACAAGCAACAGATATGGTCGCGAAATATTTACCGACTATCGTGGATAGCGCGAGCCCGAATGGTGTGCTGCCAGAAAATATCGATTTAGCGTCAATTGGCATGAACTTACTGAAACAAAAACTGTTCGGTTAAGCCCGATCTTTGGCACAAATAAAAGCCCACTTTAAAGTGGGCTTTTTACTAAACTAACTTGTTACTAGCTTTGATACTCATTTCGCAGTTTTTTCGCCGCTTCCACCATGTTAGCCAGTGCTTGGCGAGTCTCTGTCCATCCCCGAGTTTTTAAACCGCAGTCTGGGTTCACCCATAAACGCTCCACGGGAACTCGCTGTGCAGCCTTACGTAATAGCGCCACAATCCACTCTACATTTGGGACGTTAGGCGAGTGAATATCATAAACCCCCGGACCAATTTCATTTGGATAATCAAAATCTTCGAATGCGTCTAATAGATCCATATCCGAGCGCGACGTTTCAATGGTGATCACATCGGCATCCAGCGCAGCAATCGAATCCATGATGTCATTGAACTCGCAATAACACATATGGGTGTGAATCTGTGTCTCATCATCGGCGATAGCGGCACTTAATTTAAAGGCATCTACCGCCCAAGTCAGATAGTCATTCCATTCATCGCGACGCAGCGGCAGCCCTTCACGTAATGCAGGCTCATCAATCTGAATGATGCCAATACCCGCTTTTTGTAAATCATCCACTTCGTCACGCAATGCCAGCGCAATTTGCTTGGCTATTGTTTCACGACTGACATCTTCCCGAGGGAATGACCAGCACAGGATTGTTACCGGGCCTGTCAGCATTCCTTTCACCGGTTTATCCGTCAACGACTGCGCATACTTGGCCCACTCCACGGTAATGGCTTCTGGACGGCTAATATCACCAATGATCACAGGTGGCTTCACGCAGCGAGAACCGTAACTCTGTACCCAACCATTTTGCGTAAAGACATAGCCATCAAAGTGTTCACCGAAATATTCCACCATGTCATTTCGCTCAGCTTCACCATGAACGAGGACGTCAATATCCAGTAGCTCCTGCTCCTTGATAGCTTGTTTGATGTGCTCACTGATACTGGTACGGTAATTCAGTTGATCCACATTGCCTTTTTTGAAATCAAGACGCAAAGAACGAATTTCACTGGTTTGCGGGAAAGAGCCAATCGTCGTGGTTGGCCACAATGGCAGATTAAAACGTTGGCGCTGAAGTTCAGCACGCTCTACATAAGGGCGAGTACGCTCGGTATCTTTCGAGTTAATTGCGGCTAAGCGCTGAGCGACCTGCGCATTATTGACTCGAGAAGAGGTGCGGCGAGCACGAATTGGCGCACTATAGGTTTCTAGCGCTGCGATATTTTCTGCCGTTGGTTGATTGAGTGTTTTCGTCAATAGCGCCAGTTCTTCACATTTTTGCAGCGCAAATGCAAACCAGCTTTTCACTTCGGCATCCAGACGCGTTTCATCATTTAAATCAATTGGGCTATGCAGTAACGAGCAAGATGAACCGACCCACAGAGTACGCTCCCCTAGCAGCGGTTTCACCCGTTGGAATTTCTCGCCTAAATCCCCTTTCCATACGTTGCGGCCGTTAATTAACCCTAGCGAAAGCACCCAGTCCTTAGGAAGCGCTTGATGTAGTGCCGCAATATCATCCTTGCCCGCAACCACATCCACATGCAGTCCTTGCACGGGCAGTTGTTTAATCACATCCAAGTGATGGCTAATACCGTCAAAATAGGTGGTTAACAATAAGTTAGTTTTACCTGCTAAGGATTGATACGCTTGTTGATACGCGTTCTGCCATTCGAGAGGTAAATCGAGTACCAATGCGGGCTCGTCAATTTGCACCCACTCCACGCCTTTTTCAGCCAGTCTAGTTAGAATTTCTTGGTAAACAGGCAGTAAATCTTTCAGTAACGATAGGCGATCGAAGGCAGGTCCCTTCACTTTTCCTAACCACAAATAGGTAATCGGGCCAATGACGACAGGCTTAACGTGATGACCGAGTTTTAACGCTTCGTCGACTTCGTCAAACAGTTGATTCCACGACAGTTTAAATTGTTGTCCTTGCTGAAATTCCGGCACGATATAGTGATAGTTAGTATTAAACCATTTCGTCATTTCTCCCGCTGCCGCTGGCTTGCCTGTTGGCGCACGACCCCGAGCTACACGGAATAAGGTATCTAAATCAACAGAGCCATCTTCATTTTGATGACGCGGCGGAACGTTTCCTAGTAATAAACTAGTGGTTAATACTTGGTCATACCACGCAAAGTCACCGACGGGTAGCAGGTCTACACCTGCATTTTTTTGTTGTTCCCAGTGACGAACACGTAATTGGTAACCTGTTTCAAGAAGTGCAGATTGGTCAATTTTGCCTGCCCAATAATCTTCTTGTGCACGTTTGAGTTCTCTTTTCAGACCGACACGTGGAAAACCAAGTGTATGATTTATAACAGACATATTGACCCCTTAAAATATTTAGCCGTCTAGATGTTTACACATCTATAATCAACAGGTACTGTATAAAGCACAAGCGCAAATTATTCATCGTCTACTTGAAGGTTTCTCATGATCGAATTAAAACATTTAAAAACGTTGCAGGCGCTCAGCCAATACGGATCATTAGCTGCCACTGCGACGCACCTGCACCAGACTCAGTCTGCGCTATCTCACCAATTTAGTGATTTAGAGCATCGCTTAGGCTACAAACTGTTTGTTCGTAAAACTCAGCCCGTCCATTTCACGCCGCAAGGGGAAGTTCTGCTGCAACTAGCGCAACGTATTTTGCCAATGGTGAAAGATGCCATTCGTGTCTGCAATGAACCGACGGTCAGTACTCTACGTATCGCGATTGAATGCCACAGCTGTATTCAGTGGCTAACCCCTGCATTGCAACAGTTTAGGCAAGCATGGCCACAAGTGACCGTTGATTTTAAATCTGGCGTGACCTTTGACCCGCAGCCTGAATTACTTTCGCGGGAATTAGATATCGTGATGACCTCTGATATTCTGGCGGATCAAGATTTGCACTACACGCCGATGTTTGATTATGAAGTGAAACTGGTGGTAGCGAATGACCACCCTTTAGCTAAAAAACCGTTAATTGAGCCTCATGATCTTGCCAAAGAGACATTGCTGATTTATCCAGTTCAGCGTCAACGTTTTGATATCTGGCGTCATTTTTTACAGCCAGCCGGTATTTCACCCAATATCAAAACCGTCGACAATACGCTGATTTTAATTCAGATGGTGGCGGCTAAAATGGGGATTGCGGCACTGCCACACTGGGCGGTGGATTCCTTTGAAAAGCAAGGTTTGATTACAACGAAAACTTTAGGAAGTGGGTTATGGAGCCGACTGTACGCTGCATGTCGTGAAGGGGAACAGCGCCAGCCAGCCATTGAAACATTTACCAATACCGCTACTGATCACGCGGTGGAGAATTTGTCTTACGTGAAGCCGGTGCGAGGATCCAGCGCTTATGCACCCACAGAGACGCAATTATCAGGCTCGACCCAATGGTAAAACTGAGCCAATTAGGATGTTGCTGCCAAATGGCAAAATTCACTAATAAACCTGCTGGAACCATCATGTTATTCATTATCGCGAGGGTTCCGGCATCCACTTTTGTGGCGCCATAATTCCACAGAAAATAACCAATCCCCGACGCAACCACGCCCAACCAGAGTAAAACTATCCATTGAGCTTGGCTTGTCGGCACCATCGCCTTATTTCCAAACAGTAGCCATCCCACCAAGGCAATCAACGTCGCACCGAGGTAGAACCATGAAAAGGCTTGATGCTGGGGGATCGGATGCACTTCCATTAAGCGCTTATAGCCCACTTGTCCAAGTGCAAAGAAGATGTTGGCAAGCTGCACAAACATCAATCCAATCCAGAATGATTCGCTAAGGTGATCATAACGAATAATGGCAGCACCAATCACGGCTAATATCGAGCTAAACAGGTAGCCTTTACGTAGTCGCTGGCGCTCTAAAAGATCGTAAATCAACGTGACATATAGCGGAGTTAATACCGTAAATAGCAAAAATTCTGCCACGCTCAGGTATTTATAGGCTTGGAAAACAAAGTAATACATGATCCCCAGCTGGCAAGCGCCCACTAGCATATACAGTGAGATCACTTTGGCACTGAAGTTGCGCCAACGCAGGAAAGGTAGGAATACCAAAGAGGCTAAACTCACGCGGATAAGCACAGATAGCCAGCTATCTACCTGCCCTGCGAGGTATTCCCCCATTAAACTAAAAGACGCTGCCCAGAGCAGCGTCGTGAAAACGAGTAACCACATTGTTGTTCACTCTCAAGCACAATGATTTAACAAACAAGATGCCCGTAGAATACTCGTTTTTTCGTTTTAATGCTCTTTTTCGATCAGTACGGCTTCTAATAAATCCAGGTCCACCAGCAAACTTTGCAAGGTTTCATTGCTAATTTTTCGTGTTGCGCGTAAGTGATAGAGCTCACCGCGTTCTGCACGTAGCGCCGTTAAGCGAAAACGCCGTTCAAGGTCTTCAATCTGCAAGTTGTGTTCCATCTCGTCTTGGTCGGCAGTTCGACGACGTAAATGACCAATCACCCTTGTCGCGACTTCGTTGATGTCTTCCGAGTCTAATTGCTCTTCCACATCCGCCGATAAACGCTCTTGCATCTTGTTCAAGCTGACAATCGCCACTTCGGCCATTGCGGCTTTCGCCATACGGATCTCGTTGATATCCGCCTCTTTATCCCCCACTTTAAAATTGCGCAGCAGAAGCGGTAACGCCACAACGCCCGCAAAAATGGAGAATAAAATGACCCCTGCGGCGATAAACACTAGCTGGTACCTTGCAGGGAACGGAGAACCATCGGTGAGAAACAATGGCACCGAGAGCACACCGGCTAAGGTAATTGCCCCACGAACCCCGGCAAACGACGCTAACCACAATTCACGGACGGTATAGCTCGCGAACTGTAATGGGCGTTTTTTCAGGAACAGGCGGCTGAATCTCTTCATCAACCATAGCCAGCAGAAACGCAAAATCAGTAAGGCAAAATAGATAATAACAACGGCAGTAAACAGCATCCAAGTTTCAACGCTTGGGTCGAGTTCTGCTTGAATAACTGACGTTTCCCAAATCCCCGGTAATTGCAAACCGAGCATAATGAACACTAAGCCGTTAAAGACAAACTCTAACATCGACCAGACGCTATCAGCACGTAAACGCATCGCCAAAGGCGCATTACGGATAACACCGGATTTGGTGATAGTCATACCCGCAGCAACCGCCGCCAGAATCCCTGAGAAACCGATATGTTCCGCAATCATGTAGGAAGCGAATGGTAACAACAGCATGAAGACGATTTGTGTTGCGGGATCATCCCCACTCCAGCGGCTCATTAAGCGCAGAGACTTACTGTATAACCACGTCACAGCAACACCTGCCAACAGGCCACCGACTGCGACTTTAAAGAATTCGATTGTAACGCCCGATACGCTGAAGACCATCGTTCCCATGGCAATCGCCACGGCGAACTTCAACGCCACCAGACCGGAAGCATCGTTCATCAACGCTTCCCCTTCGAGTACGCTCATCATGCGCTTGGGAATTCGCCCTTTCCCGACGATAGAGGACAATGCCACCGCATCTGTTGGGGAAAGTACCGCAGCCAGCGCAAAGGCGGCAATAAGTGGAATACCAGGCATCAACCAGTAAATCAGATAACCAATCCCGATAACGGTTACTAACACTAGCACTAATACCAGAATGAAAATTTCTCGTCCATTCTGGAAAAATTCACGGGTAGGGGTTTTCCAACCATCGACGAATAACAGCGGTGGAATCAAAAGAACCATAAAGAGTTCGGGGTCAAAGGAGACATGCAACCCAAATTGAGGCCACGCTAATAATGCACCGATAGCAATTTGAATAAGAGGAAGGGGAATACGGATGGGAATGACTTTCGTCACCACACCAGAAACAGAGACAGCCAAGATCAAAATCAGAATAGTAAAGAAAATTTCCATGTTGCCCTTACTTATTAACTAATGCATACCCTAAATATCGCAGCTTAAAGTATAACGGGAGAACCCAAAATTTGCCTGCCGCCGCATAGTAAGAGATAGCACCGTCCAGACCATGAGATTTTCAGTCAAGGCAGCCAGTGGTTGAAAATAGGCATTTTCACTTCATTTACCGCCTTAGCACTATTCTATCCTTAACAGGCTATCTGACGGGAAAATAATTTGGAGTTTAGAACGAATCGCAACAATCCGTTAAAGGGCGACAACAGGTGCCGCCCTATCATTAGAATTACCTTTATATAGCGAGGTCGGCAGCATAAAACGCTACCAATAGAACCGCGATAACCACGCTACCAATATTCAGTTTACGCCATTCACCCGCACAGATACGCCCGATAACCAGTGAAGCGAAACCTAGCATGATACCGGTGACGATATTACAGGTTAATACGATGAATACCGCGCACAGTAAACCTGACATCGAATCCACAAAATCATCGAAATCTAATTTCGAGACATTGCTCAACATCAACAGACCCACATACATCAGTGCTGGCGCCGTTGCATAGGCAGGTACCAGATAAGACAATGGCGATAAGAACAAGATAAATAAGAATAAAACACCAACAACTACAGCGGTTAAACCTGTACGACCGCCTGCTGCGGTTCCTGCTGCAGATTCGATATATACCGCGGCTGGTGATGCGCCGATCGCCCCAGCAAAAATGCTGCTGACAGAATCAGCGGTTAACGCTTTTCCACCATCGATAATCTGACTGTCTTTATCCAGCAAGTTCGCTTGACCCGCAACAGCGCGGATAGTCCCCGTTGCATCAAAAACTGCCGTCATCACTAATGCCAGAACACTTGGCAGAACCGCTGCTTGAAGGGCGCCCATGATATCCATGCTGAACATCAGCGCTAAACCATCTTCACCGAATGAAGGCAGTTTAAAGAAACCTTGGTATTTAACGGCAGGGTCGAAAATCAAACCAATAATCGAAATCGCGATAATGACTAATAACACTCCGCCCGGTACACGGCGTTTTTCTAAACCGAAAATTACAGCTAAACCAATCAGAGACATTAAAACAGGGAATGAAGTAAATTCACCCAGCGCAACGGGTAAGCCTGCATTTGGATTTTTAACCACTAAGCCAACGCCCGTTGCTGCAATCAAGAGTAAAAACAGGCCGATACCAATACCCGTACCGTGAGCCACGCCCATTGGCATGTTACGTAAAATCCAACTACGAATACCTGTCACAGAAATAATGGTGAATAAACACCCCATTAAGAACACGGCACCCAGCGCAACTGGAATACTAATGTGTTGCCCTAACACCAAGCTAAAGGCGGTAAACGCCGTTAATGAGATTGCACAGCCAATTGCCATTGGCAGATTCGCCCATAACCCCATTAATAAAGAACCGAAACCCGCGACTAAACAGGTTGCGATAAATACTGCAGTAGGGGGGAAGCCTGCTTGTCCTAACATACCCGGCACGACGATGACAGAATAAACCATCGCTAAGAATGTCGTTAATCCCGCAATGATTTCGCGACGCACTGATGAGCCACGCGCTGTGATCTTAAAATATGAATCCAATTTGCAATTGGATGAAGCCTGTTGGCCTGCCATGGTATACCTCTGCTATTAATTTTAGAAAATTCTATGTCACTATTTTTGCTAAGCTTTTCATAAGCATTTATTCATTTTTTGCTTGGTGACTTAGCGAATATCGCCTCAAACTGAAACTCACGTAAACGATTACCTTTTTGAAAAAATGTTTACTGAACCGAGATAACTGGTAAACAGAATGACTCTCTAGGGACAGTGCGCAAACGTTTGGCTTTCAGAACAAAGTGAGGCGAATTGTGAAGAGCGTAATTATCGTTCGAAAGGGGGGAATTGATCAAGTGTTTTATGATTGGCGGTTTTTTAGCCAAAAAACCATAAAAACTACGCCGTATTTTTACAATCCTCCATAAAAGTCAGTCATATTTCGTTCTATATACCCTTTGTTTAAATACATGCGGAAGAGTGTTGCTAAAATCCCCACTAATATTGAGTTTTTAATAAATAATCTGTTTATGAAAGTATTTATTCTCTAATACTAATTAAATAACTCATTTCTCTGGTGATTATTTTTATAAATATATTTTTTAATAATACTTAACACTCGCTATAAATATTATGTCAACCATTACAGCCTCAATTAAAACAATGCCAAAAAGTGCCTTAATACTTTTTGCTGTATTTTTACTGATTTATCTCCTTCCCGGGATTTATGGGCATAGCCCATGGAAGCAAGATGAAAACTACAGTTTCGGTATTATTCAAACCATGTATGAAACTGGAAATTGGCTGGTACCGACCAATGCGGGCGAGCCTTTTATGGAAAAACCGCCATTCTATTATTGGACGGCGACGATTTTCTCTCATTTATTATCGGGAGTGATGCCGCTATACGATGCCGCACGCAGCGCCAGTTTATTTTTCTCTATTATTAATTTTTATTTTTTTGTTTTATTAGCTCGCCGCTTTTTTAAATCTGACAGTTTTTCTGATGCCCGTATTTGGACAGCCTTTGCACTGTACGTTTGTGCGCCGGGAATATTGCGACACACCCATGAAATGTTCACGGATGTTTCGTTAATTACAGGGGCTACCATCGGCTTATATGGCTTATTAGGGTTAATTCAGCAACAGAAAATTGCTACGTCCGCCTTCTGGCTCTGCCTTGGAACCATTATCACCACCTTATCTAAAGGCGTATTTATTCCTGGCGTTCTGTGGATCAGCCTATTTTTGGCGCCTGTATTTCTTGTTCAATGCCGCTCTAAACAGTTTTGGCTACCCGCGCTATTCGCAGGCTTAGTCTCTCTCATCGCTATCCTGCCTTGGCCAATTATGCTGTATGTGCAGCATCCCGAGCTGTTCGTGACTTGGTTTTGGGAAAATAATATTGGCCGTTTCCTTGGATTTTCCGTTGAAAAGTTAGGAGCTAAAGCCAATTTCACGCGAATTCCTTCCGCTATTGCATTCTTTGCCCTTCCTGCAGGGCTACTAGCGACAGCCTATTTTTTACGTCATCCACTCAAACGCCTGCGCGATCATAATGAATATTTGATTGCCATATTTCCTGTCCTTGGCGTCGCATTCTTGCAAATGTCTGCCAGTGGGCGAGCGCTCTATTTGCTGCCCTTTATTGCTCCGATGGCGATCCTCGGCGTGCAGGCTCTTGGCTGGTTTTCAGAGAAAATCTTGAACGCATTTGCACGCTTCGCTGCTTTTTTCTGGTCTGGGTTAATTCTCTTTCTGTGGGCTTGCTACGTTATCGTATTAACGGGTCATCACGCCCAATGGTTACCTGTTTTTGGTCGTTGGTTACCGCTTGATTACCAAATGCATTTTTCTGTGTTTGCGTTGATAGCGGGCATTTTTATTACCTGTTTTTGGTTCTTCCGCAATCGTCTTATTTCCTCTTCAGACAGCGCTTTCCAAGCGATAAGAAACTGGTCTCTGGGGATGGTGAGCGTGTGGAGCATTATTCTCACATTGTTTGTTGGTTGGATTGATTATTCAAAAGGCTACGAAGGCGTTTTTGTAGACCTTCGTCATCATTTAGAAGGGCAATTTACCCAGAATGACTGTATGGCTTCCGAAAACCTTGGGGAATCCGAAGCGCCGATGCTCTACTACTACACGGGTATTTTGCATCAAAGGCAGCTGGAATTTGAGAAGCCGCAACAGTGCCGCTGGCTGATTGTGTTATCCAAAGAAATTCAACCTGCGCCTGAAGGCATGAAATTGTTTTGGTCAAATCATCGTCCTGATGAATTCCGCGAGAATTTAGTGGTTTATCGAGTGACAGAATAGTTGATAGCGAATAAAAATCCCCGAGCCAGAACTGAACTCGGGGATTTTTTTATATATTGAGGATAAAAAATGTTACTGAGCTTGTTGCTCAATGGCTTGAGCGCCATATTTTTCACGGGTAAACCATAAAAATAGTCCCGCTATTCCAATCAATAATATCGGCAGACCTGATGGCGAAATCGCCGTTGCAGCGCCAGCCAACAATGGTCCAGAAAGGTTACCAATTCCCCATAACATTGCCGCTGCGGCGTTGGCTATAATCAGCTCATTCCCTCTGAAGTATTGGCCAATCTGTACTAAAGCAATAGTGTAAATGGCCCCGGCCGTCGCCCCCAACACAAACAGTAAAACCCAAATAAAGTAAGTGTGCGTAATTAAGAACGGTAGCAACATACTTGCCCCTAACGTCACCACGCCGCAAATTCGGTACAGTTTTTCGCGATTCATATGGTCAGCTAACCAACCAAATGGCATTTGCATAATCGCATCTCCCGCCAAAATTGCGCTGATCATCATCGCCGCAACCGCCTCGGTATGCCCCATGCCCATCCCGTAAATTGGGAACATTGACAAGATAGTGCCATCGAAAAAAGCAAAAAATAGAATTCCGGCACAAATTCCAGGAGCAACTTTCACGAACTGCACAATTGAAAAGTTAGATTCTGACGCCGTTTCTGCGAGCCTATCTCCCACTTTTTGATCCATAAGTAGGAATAAAGCCACAGAAATTAAGTGAATCAAGGTACAAATAAACAGCGGCGATTTATCTTCCACACCATAATAGGCAATAAATGACGGACCTAATAATTGGCTAACGGTAAATACCGTCGTGTAAATCGCCAATATACGCCCTCGCTTGTTTTCAGGGGATAATTCGTTGATCCATGTTTCCCCCAAACAAATCATCACCCCGCTCGCAAGTCCCGTAATCAACCGTAAAGGAAAAAGCAGCCATAAAGGTAGGGAACTCAATAGTGGCAGTAAGCTAATAGCGGAGATCACCGTCGCGATTAACATCGCTTTGCGCTTTCCACACCACTTCACAATGCGCTGTACCACTGGGGCAATCAAAAACATCCCCAAGGCTGGAGCCGCAGAGATAATGCCAATGTACAGCTCACCCACACCAAAATTATTCAGTCGCAGCGCCACCATAGGGATGCTGAGACCAATCACAATGCCGATAACGGCAATGCTGGTTGTAATCGTAAAAATAGCAAAAGAAGCAGAACGTCGAAAATGTTGAAAACTCGAATTAGCAGGGCTCATTTTTGTATTAATCTGCTCAATTAGGATTAATTGTCAGATATAAACTCCGAAAAGATATTATTTATTTGAAATAAAACGCTGTAACATATTCAGTCATTAGAATAATACAAATTAAATTATATCATGAATTTATTCAACAAAATAACACACTGAAAGAACAATAAATCTTATTTTTATAACTGTGTATTTAAAAAGTAATTTTTTAGATTATTTTTCCATTTATTCTCATTCGGCAAAATATTATTTTCATAATATCGGGTTTCTGACATTTCATATTTAAGATGTTAGAATTGGCAGCAGAAATGAGAATTTATAAAAATAATATTGTGGAAGACAGTGTCGTGGAAAATAAAATAAATATAAAAATTGGCCAGAAAGTGCGTCTGCTACGTCAGGCGAGAAACCTTTCTCTGAGTGAGCTTTCTCATTTATCAGGGATCTCTAAAGCCGCCCTCTCTAAGTTGGAATCAGGGGATTCAAATCCACGCATCGATACTTTGGAGTCCATTGCGGCAGCTCTGCGTTTTCCGCTCAGCGATTTATTTACACGTCAAAATGAATCTTATCCCTATTTGGTGAAGGCCACGCCACTCGAAGGCGATTATTTAGAGCAATTTAAATTCCGCATCAGTATGGGTAACGTCTCTGAAATTTGGCAACTTAGTATGAAAAGAGGCGCCATTATTAATAGCCCCGCGCATATGGTCGGTACCCATGAACACATTTTGGTGCACGCAGGCTCCCTAATGCTGCGCTTAGAAAATGAACAAAATGTCGTTCTTGAGGCTGGGGATTTTTACGCGTTCAGCGGAGACTTTCCTCATGCTTACTTATGCATTGAGGGGGATGTGCACGCCACCGTCGTGATGACCTATTCACACTTAAGTGATGGCGTGTAATTCGTCAGCCTACGCTCCTTGTAAGCCGACCTTATTTATTCAGAATTACTGCAAATAATCCTGCATGGTTTCAAACACGCGCAGGTCATCGCTAAAGCGAACTTCACGGACGTCTTCTAGTTTTTCAACTTGGTTAACCATCTGCGATAAACGCTCATCTTTCTGAACTAATAACCAAATGCGGCTTTCGTCCCTATCTTTAATTGGCATACATAGGATGCCGTCCACGTTAAATGCTCGACGCGCAAACAGCCCGCAAATATGTGACATGACGCCCGGATGGTTGCGAACAATTAATTCTAAGGCGATTGGGTGATGTTCAAATACCATAATTACGCTCCGATCATATCAATATTAGCGGCACCAGGAGGAACCATTGGATATACCTTCTGATTTACATCAATCAAGGCATGAATTAAGCAAGGTCCTTTAGTGTTCATAATCGCTTCCAGCGCCATTTCAGGGTCAGCTTCATTATTTAAATCACACGTTTGGAAACCAAACCCAGAGGCAATTTTAATAAAGTCGGTCTGATAAGGATAAGCCGCAGCAAAGATACGATTCTCAAAAAATAAATCTTGCTGCTGATGCACCATGCCAAGCGCTTGGTTGTTCATTAAAATGATTTTAATGTTTAATTGATGCTCCGCCGCTGTTGCCAGTTCCTGAATATTCATCATTAAGCTGCCATCACCTGAAAAACAAACGATGGTTTTATCGGGGTGAGCCAATGCAGCGCCAATCGCTGCCGGTAAACCAAAGCCCATGGTGCCCAAACCACCGGATGTTAACCACTGGCGAGGACGTGACAATGGATAAGCTTGCGCCGCCCACATTTGATGTTGTCCAACGTCCGTTGTAACAATCGCCTCTTCCCCTGCAGCACGTGCGGTGGCTAATACCAAACCGTAGTGATCTAATGGATCATCCGCATTCGCTAAGTTCAGCGGGTAATTATTTTTCAGATCATTAACTTGCTGAACCCACTCTTGACGATCATTGCGCTCAACTAACGGTAACAGTAATTCTAAGATTTGCCCTGCATCCGCATGGATAGCAATGTCTGGACGTTTGATTTTACTGATTTCTGCTTTATCAATATCAACGTGAATGATTTTGGCATTCGGGCAGAATTTTTCCGCTTTACCAATGGCGCGGTCATCAAAGCGAGCACCAATAACAATCAGCAAATCAGACTCTTCCATGATCATATTCGTGCTACGTGCCGCATGCATACCCAACATGCCCAAATACAGCGGATGACGCATCGGAATGGTACCCAATGCCATCAAGGTCATTGTCGTTGGTAAAGAGGCTTTTTCGGCAAAAGCGATAGCCGTCGCGGTTGAATCTGAGCTAATCACCCCGCCCCCGAAATAAAGTACTGGACGCTTCGCGCGGTTGATCATTTCCGCCGCTTGGATCACTTTTTCCATATCGAAACTTGGGGCTTTATCTTTCGGTAAAACCTCTGGCAGCGCATCTAATTCAATGGTTGCAGTCTGAACATCTTTTGGAATATCAATCCAAACAGGCCCCGGACGTCCAGATTCAGCGATACGGAATGCTTCGCAGATAACGCGAGGCAGGTCTTCAATGCTGCGTACCAAATAGTTGTGTTTCGTAATTGGAATTGAAATACCGTAAGTATCCACTTCCTGAAACGCATCGGTACCAATCATCGAAGATGGCACCTGCGCAGTAATACATACCAGTGGAATTGAATCCAGTTTCGCATCCGCAATGGCAGTCACTAAATTAGTGGCACCGGGACCGCTCGAGGAAATACATACCGCCGCTTTGCCTGTGCTACGCGCAATTCCCTGTGCAATAAAACCCGCACCTTGCTCGTGACGCGCCAGTATGTGGCGAATTTTTTTGCTCTGCCCCAGCGCATCGTAGAATGGCAATGCAGCCCCGCCCGGGATACCAGAAACGATGGTAATACCATGTTTTTCCAATAAATGGACGATCAATTCTGCGCCTGTAAAACAGGTTTTTTGTGGTGATGTTGTGCCCGACTCGCTCATAATTTTTTATTCCTTCACTAGCCTGCGGATCCGAGTTTTAGGTCATAAAAAAACCCCGCTCGGTTTGCGCCGGCGGGGTTTCTAAATCGCGTGATTTGTTCCCGTTACGGCGCTAAGCCCACGACCACCACCACACGCACGACTACCGCGGCTAGTGGCGCGGTAAGTAGTAGGTTTGAACGGTTAGCAGTCATTTTCACGGGAGTTTCCTGTAATTTAATTCTGTCTGATTTAGCCAAAATCCATGTTTAATGAATTTCTTGTTTAGCTAAAGTCTGTCTGATTTTTCATTTTTGTGTTTGCTGCATTTAAGAAACCATAAAATCCTAACCTTCACAACCCTTTTTTTCGTTTTTCTTGGTTGTGGATTTCAAATGAGAGGCATATCACAGAATGTTGTTGAGTTGTGATAATTTGAATTGAAATTGCTTATAAAAAATTAAAGCCCTTAATACTAAGGGCTTTAATCGATGATTTTGATTTTCTAATGTAGAAATTAAAATGGTAGTTCACATAAAGCAGCAAACAAACCATTCAACCCATTGAAAATATTGGCTTTTATCATAAAGAAAGCCAAAGCTGTTAAGTTAAGCCCAATATTATCAACTTCCTGGGCAGGTACTGTGGAAGTATTAGCCGCCAAGCGTAAAGATAGAATCTTGACACTTTCAGCGACAGCACCTGATCAACTCAGGCGGCTCCAACACCCAAAATCAAAAAGGCGGGTATTGGAAGGCTGGTTGTTTCTACCGAACATTGAATCGCATTTTAGCAAGATCTCGGCGAAATAAAATCCATTTCCCGCTCTTGCCATCAACTCTATGTCAAACCTTGGTATTTACACCCGCTTTCAAGCCGTCACCGGCTAAGAGCTCATTAGACCAAGGCACCATCCGGCAGGTAACCGGCCTATTTGAGGTTTGGGATAGAGTTGCCTCAAATTACGCACAATTATGCATCATATGCGTAATTACGCAAACCATGCGTAACTCCGCGTAATTCTTCACCCATAAATGGGCGATGGCAGTTCGGGGTACGCCCGATATATGTGAAGAAACACCCTTTCAGTGATATCTGAAATCTCATTTTCTTCATATTGCTCAACGGGTAACCCTGTTCTTTCATCATAAAGAAAATCAAATATCTGCTGCTTAACCGCGTCGCGCGTCGATTCTTTCTGCTGCCAGTTTGCAACTTTCAGCCGCTCTGCCTTTAGCGTTGCCAACAACGTAGTGGCGACTTGTTTGATCTTGGCAATCTCTTTTGGCTGCAAATTCGGCTTACTAAGGAGATCAAACAATACCAAAGACTCCTCGTCCAAGCATTCCCTGATTGCGCGCTTCTCTTCATGAGAAAGCTCTTCATTCAGTTTTAACAGTGCCTCAAAGGTTTTTTCAATAACAACGCGATCCTTTTCTTGGTTATATTCCTTAACCAATTTTTCGTAGTGCTCTTGATAATCGGTACGTAACGGGTTCTGCATCATGAGCCTGGCTAGCTTCTTCTCAACCGCATGCTTGAGCGATTGCACTGTAGTATTCTTTCGCTCTGATCTAGAAAACTCCTGGCGGAGCCGTTCAAAATCGATCTTGCTGATATCGTAAATTCGATCACCATCCGGTTTCGGTTCTTTGACTTTATGGGTGGTATCGATGCTACCGTCAACAATCTCGTACAGATCCTTCATAATATCGGAGATGTCGGCTTTCTCTTTATCTGCCTGCAAACTCTTATAGAGTACGTTGATGGCATCGCGCATATCACGATAGCCATTAACGCCCGGCACGTTAATGCAGGCTTTAAACTTGTTGAACACCTCTCTGGCCATTACCTCGAAACGTTTTCGTGTTTCGTCATTTTGATTGATGATTTCCTTGGCTTGAGCAATCGCTGCATTTTTAGCAAAACCTGTTTCTGTAATAATCCGGCTTAGTTCAAAATCATGCTTTCGTAAAAACTCAGCAACAAAACTGATCGACTCGTTCAGACTTTCTAACAACTCTTCATTGGGCTTGGCGGGTTCATTTTCGCCCTCACCTCCGCCATGACCCTCGTCACCAGCACCGGCGAAGGTTGCCAATGCTTTACGCAGGTTTTTCAGTATCCCGCAGTAATCCACGATCAAACCGTTATTCTTGCCTTCCGCTACTCGGTTAGCCCTGGCGATAGCTTGCATCAAGGTATGCGCCTTCAAAGGCTTGTCCAAATAGAGGGTAGAAAGTGTGGGCACATCAAATCCGGTCAGCCACATGGCACAGACAACGGCGACTCTAAAAGGGTGTTCGCTGGATTTAAAGGCTTCTTCCATGTCCAGTCGAGAGCCATCAGCCAGTTCAAATCCTGCTTTAAGCAACTGGCGGTGAGGCTTGATATCCAGCCCCCATTTTTCAAACTTGGCGACTTCACCTTGCTCTTCACTGACCACAACCGCCATCAGCGTTTCTTTCATCCACGCCAATTGCCGCTCTCGCCAAGCTAGATCCTGCTCATCCGTAGCCGACAAAAGTGCTTTTTCTTTGGTTTTAATTTCCTGTTGCCAGTAAAAATCGATCAATTTGTGCATCCGTACACAAGTGATCTTGTCGAGGCACACAAACATCGCCTTGCCGGTTTCCCAAGCGTTGGCATAATGAGCCACAAAGTCACGTGCTATCTGATCCAGTCGGCTGGTTGCAGTGATAATGTGATAATCACGCTTCAGCTCTCGCTCCAACCTTTGCTGAACGTCTACATCCTCAATTTCCAACTCATCCAGCTTTTCCGCTATGCGCTCATTGATGCCTTTGGGGTCCGCAACCGTATGCTCGTTGCCATCTTCATCGGTAAATACCAATTCTTCACCACGGGCATCGTAGTACAAGGGCACTGTCGCTTTATCCTCGACAGCCCGCTGAAAGTCATAGGTAGAGATGTAATCACCAAAAACCTTCTTGGTTATCTCATCATCTTTAAATAATGGAGTTCCGGTGAAGCCGATAAAACTGGCATTGGGCAAGGCGTTGCGCATGTTTAACGACAACGTGCCATATTGCGTGCGGTGAGCTTCGTCGGTGATGACGATAATGTCGTCGCGCTCGGAATAAGGCTTTTTAGGGTCGACTTTTTCGTTAAATTTTTGAATCAAGGTAAATACAAACGCCTTTTGCTGGCCGATCAGCTCTTTCAGGTCTTTACCACTATCGGCGCGGCACGGGTCTTTATCGTTGTCGACCAAGCCACAGCCTGCAAAGGTTTTATAAATCTGTGTATCGAGATCTTCTCGGTCAGTCAGCACCACAAAGGTATAGTTCCCACCCAGTTTTCGATGCACCATCTGAGCGAAAAAGACAATCGAATAGGACTTTCCAGAGCCCTGGGTATGCCAGAAAACTCCCAACTTACCCATCCGCTCGCCACGATTAATCACGGCATCAATGGCACGGCTGACACCAAGATATTGGTGATTGCGGGCAATAATCTTTACCAGGCGGCCCGAGCTCTGGTCAAACAGAGTGAAGTTCTCAAAAATGTTCATGAGATTGGCTTTGGAGCAGGTACCTTTCAACAAGGTTTCCATATCCACCACACCAGGCTCACTTTCATTCAAACGCTTCCAGTCATTGAAATGCTCAAATTTACTGGAAACGGAGCCAATCTTGGCGTCAATACCATTGCCCAAGATAATAAAGGCGTTGTGATAAAACAGGTGCGGGACGGTGTCTTTGTAGTCCGCAAGATTTTGCTCATAGGCAGCACGGATATCCTTGTGAACGTTTTTCACCTCCATAAACAGCAGCGGAATACCATTCACAAAGCCCACAAGGTCTGCTCTGCGACGATAAATATCGCCTTTGATCCAAAACTCTCTGACCAGCAAGAAGTGATTGTTTTCGTAGTTGTCAAAATCAAACAGGCGAAGCCGTTTCTTTACCCGTTCACCTTTTTCGTTATGGAAGCTCACCTCTACGCCATTCTTATGAAGGGAGTATTTCTCCTTATTTACAGCAACAATATTGGTGGATGCTGGCATCTCACAAACCACGCGCAGCGCCTCTTGGTAGGCGACATCCGGCAAGCCAGGGTTGAGCTCTATCAGTTTCTCGCCCAAATAGCGGGTTAACACCACCTCTTGCTCTGAAAGCCGACCTAAATCACCCTCCTTGCCCAGCTTTTCATACATACCCAGGACAGATTCATCCCACTGCAACTGATTCAGCAAGTAGTCTGCAGTGACTTCCTGAACCAGGGTTTCTTCTGTCATGGCCATGAGCAAATCCTTCTATTTCTTGTTCTTGACTTGAAAACGTGCAGGGCGATTGAGCTTTTTCACCACCCCGTCATCAACAGCACGTTTCAGCCACTCAGTTAACTGAGACTTATGAAGCTGTGTGCTTTCAATCAGCGCATCAACGGTTACTGGCTTTTCAGCCAAGTGTTGAAGTTCGGAGATAAACATCTGATAGAAATCGACAGGGCCTGATGGGGCAGCTTCGCTTTCGGCAGTCTGCTCTGGAATAGCCTGAATCTTTGTCTGGCTTTCGCTAACGACTATCTCGCGCTCTGACTCTATAACTTCTTCAGGCCCAGAATCTGGCTCAGGATTAGATTCAGGCTCAAAAAACAATTCGGGCTGTGCAGGCATGGAAAAGAGATCGCCCATTTGTTCCTTCACCTGATTCACACGCCCACCTTCATTGCACATTAATTCCGCAATCTTGAAGGCTTGAGTATTATCAGCCTCCAGCCAACGGCCACCTTTGGTGACCAAATCGGCATTGGCGGCATCCTTGTCCGTCGTGTGTTTAACCCACAGCGGCACCCATCCCTTTTTCAGATTTTCTTCTGCTCCGTTGAGCGTGCCACCTTTTTTACCGGAGTGAATCACCAGAGAGCTGTCTGCCAGACAGTAGATATATTTATTACGAGCCATGGCATTACCCGCACTAAACCCCGCCTCGGGGTAGAAAGGCGATACCAGCACTGCATGGCCATTCATCAGACCTTTACGCCACTTACTGCTGGTCGCTGCTTTTAGCAGGCTATCGGCCATCACGCCGATCACCACACCGCCTTGTTTCATAGCCCCCAGCATTGCCGTTTCATCGACACCCCGAGCACCACCAGAGACAATGGCAATACCCTCTGCCGCTGCTTTAGCCCCCACTTGGTCGGTAAAAGCCAAATCAGACTCACTGGCATTGCGCGAGCCAATAACCGCCAAGCCACCGGCACTCAACAAGGCTTTGTTACCACAACCAAACAGCACTGGCGGGGAATCTGTTTTTAGCTGCTGCTTTAAACGCCTTGGATATTCCGGGTCGGAACGGGTGACCACCCACAGGCCTGCCCGTTGCCATTTTTCCATGGCCAGTGCGAGGCTATGACCACGGCTCAGCAATTCAATGATGCGCTCCGCACTGATACGCGCATCGTGCCAGCCTTGCAGCAAAGCTTTCGGGTCGGAAACCAACAGATCAGCTGGTGTGGTGGACTTTTCTTTTAACCACAAGGCAAAGCGACCCCATTCGGCATTGGTCAGCGGCTTTGCGCTTTCGCTACTGGCTTTTGAGAAATAGCTGGTCAACAGCAAGGTCGCTTGCGCCGTGGGTGACAAAGAGCCGTTAGCTGGTAAAGAGCCATCAGCTGATGAAAAGCGGGATACATTCATGAGTCTTTCACCGAAGATGAAGCCAGCGCGATGGGGTAAACCACGCCGCTGCCTGCTTGCTGGAGGAGTGCCGCGACGACCGTTAGCGTCCAGCCGGAGTCCACTATGTCATCCACTAACAAAACCGGTTGCCCCTGATAAAGCTGAGTCACAGCAAATGCACCATCCAGATTGCGACATTGGTGGAAGCGATTCTGCTGGCCTTTTTGCGGCTGATTGTCTTTGACTTTGCTAACTGCATTCACAAACGGCAGCCCCAAGCGTGCAGCCAGCCGGCGAGCAAAATCCGGTACCAGTTCAGGATGATTACGCGACGGCACGCAACATACCCATTGAGGTGCGGGGTTAGGCTGCCAACGCTGCTGAATCATTTCTGCCATGGCTTCAACCAACTCATCACTGAAACGCCCGGCATGTTTGTTGTCGGCAACCGTCCGCCCCCAACCGGCATCGCCCCAGCGGGATAAAACACGGCCCTCTTGAGCGACTAAGTCACCGAGATTACGCGGAAATTCATATTCAACAAATGTTCTCGCTGCCTCATCATTCGAAGCTGCTATTTGCTTACGGGGCTTAATAATTTCTTCTGAGTGTCTTAAAAACTGAGTTGCTCTTATTCCAATTTCTTGATCGAAAACTTTGGTAAGCACTGGCTCCGCAATACAGTTCTCACATTTGCCACAAGTTTCCTGTGAAGGGTCATCAAGCGCATTACGTAAAGCCAACATTAAACAACCTGAAGTATTGAGATAATCATTAATCTCGCTCCACTCGCGCTCACGAATCTCTGTAATTTTACGAATATGCTCTAGATCCATTTGGTAGCGAACAGGAGCTCTAAACCAAGTCTTTCCAATCGCAATGACAGGCGATGGACTCTCAGTACGCAAATATTTCAAAACATGCTCTATACGCTTTTGCGGCAGGTTTGCTTCTTTCTCTAACTTCTCAAGTGACAATCCGTCTGCATCTTCTAATGCTGCAAGTAGACGCTGAACATCATCTTGACTTGGAAAGGCTGTTCGGCGAAAGAAAGCATGAATGTCGTTATCCTCAGTACCTGACATTAGTACGCCAATCGCATTTTCGATTCCACGACCGGCGCGACCTACTTGTTGATAGTAAGCAACTATCGAACTTGGGGCTTGGTAATGAAGCACAAAGCCTAGGTCAGGTTTGTCATACCCCATCCCTAATGCAGTAGTTGCAACAAGAACTTTGATTTTGTTTTCTAGTAACTGAGTTTCCAGAAATTGGCGGTAGAGATCTGTATCTTCTTTCCCTGCATAATTAACAAAATTAGGATGCGTTACGCCACTGTAATATGCCAGTGCAGATATCCCCTGCTGATTCAACCATTTTGCAACCAAATCGGCATCACGCTGAGTCAGTACGTAGACAATACCTGTACCCGGCAACGTGGGTATCACCTGCGCCAACCAAGCCAAACGAGATGCCTGATCCGGTAACACCATGGTCTGCAAGGAGAGACTTTCCCGAATCAACGGACCACGGTGAATTTGAATATTTCCAAGCTGAGTTTGAATATCCGCAACCACGCGGTTATTCGCCGTGGCTGTAGTGCCCAGCACCGGCGTATTGGCAGGCAACTGGCGAAGAATATTCACAATACGACGGTAGTCGGGGCGGAAGTCATGACCCCAATCGGAAATACAGTGCGCTTCATCAATCACCATCAGGGCTATGCGGTCGGCAATGGGCTGCAACACAGTTTCAATAAAGCTGTCATTAGCCAAGCGCTCAGGGGAAATCAACAAGCAGTCGATTTGATTATTCAGAATCCGCTGAGTTACCGAACGCCAATCATCAGTATTGGTTGAATTCATCGTCTCGGCGACTATGCCAAGTCGAGCAGCAGATTCAATTTGGTTACGCATCAAGGCCAGCAAAGGCGATACGATAATGGTTGGCCCCATACCACGATCGCGGAAAATTTTGGTACTGATAAAGTAAACCGAGCTTTTACCCCAACCGGTGCGCTGTACCACCAACAGTTTCTGCCGATGATTCACCAGTGCATCAATGGCCTCCCACTGTCCATCACGGAATTCGGCGGCGGGATTAGCTAGAGCGGTTTGTAATAATTGTTGGGCTTGGGCACGGTTCATGATCACTCCTTGATTTACACGGTTAGCTCGCCGCTCATAAGTTTGGGTAGTAGCAGGTCACGTGCTTGGGCTAGCTTCTCGTTATATTCTTTTAGTTTGTCTATCTGTTTGAAAATGTTTTCTACCTGAACTTCGAATTCATTCATTAATTTCGATTCAGGGCACAGAACATCGACCTTATGAACGTCATTTCGATTTAATGTGGGAACAGCCGCACCGCCGTTATAGCCTTCAAGCTTCATTGCTCTTAGCAAATATGTTGCGAATATGGGTGACGCTTTTTTGAATTCCTTCACCCACAATGTCGTATTGAGTGGCCAATAGTCTTTAGCAACATACATTACCGTTCCCAGTGAACCAGATCTTCCCGTGACGACACCAGGGCCTTTTACCTTCGCCACATTATGGAATCCATTAATACCTGTGGATGCATAGATGGGAACGCTTCCTTCTATACGTTTGGAAACAGGCAAGTCGAACCCACGCTGAAGAACCAGTAAGTTCTCTAAAGGTTCCTTTGACCACCCTTCCGGCACACCATCAGTAATCTTAACTTGCTTATGTCCGGGGAAGCGCAAGTGAACAAACCATTCCTGATACAGCAGGCGAGCGGATTCTTCCAGCAACTGAATACGGCGGCGGTTGTTTTCGATGAGGTCGTTATAAGTCCTAATCTTTTGGACGATTTTATCTTGAACATCAACAGGGGGGAGTGGTATTTCAAATCCCTCTAGCATGCCTTTTGTCAGTGCTTTTCTGGTTCCACCAGTACCAGCCCAAGAAAGCATCTTGGCCTGCATGAAGGGTGATACCATGTAGAAAGCAAGAAAATGTGGCAGAAGCTTCTTTGGATTTGTTCTTAAAATCGCAACGTGCTGATTTACCCTTGCTGGGAGTACTGCATCATGGACCAAACAGCATCGTGCAACAGAATCGCCGGTAATGTTGACAAGAACATCCTCCTTCTCAACACTAACGCCTTTCATTTTTTCTGCTGTTTTTTCATCGATATAAACTAAGCCATCCGTTGAAAATTCATTGTTATATACATTTTGGCTACGGATTAACGTTGTACCTTCAGATATATAGACAGAATCACCACCTCTTGGAGTTGAGCCGCTACCAATTTTGAGGGTTAACGCTGACAGAGGTTCGCTTTGCCAGCTCATACCCCCAACTCCTCAAAGTTACGGGCAATTTTTTCGGCTAGCTCTATGGCCTCAGAATTCAAACCTTGCAGTTCAATATGAATATCATGCAGGGTTTCTTCAAAATCGAAGTCTTCATCCACCTCTTCCGGCACCACACCCACATAGCGGCCCGGCGTCAGGCTCCAGTCAGCGGCTTCGATCGCTTTGATATCTACCAGTTTGACCAGGCCTTCCACATCACAGAGCTTGCCTTCCGGGAAGCGACTTAACAGCCAGTGGGCTTGCTTGTAGAAGTAGCGTACCTGCTTGAGTTGCTCTACGGCCAGCTTGCGGGCGTCATCGGCGGTTTTCTTTAAGTTGCTGCGACTGCGGCCATTTAACAGCGTGTTATCCCAGAGTTCGCTGTCTTTTGCATCATTGGCTTCGGCCAGTTCAATCACGCGGGTTGCCAGCTTATAAGCCAGGTCGATTTCTTTAATCAGGTTGCGGCTTTGTTCGGCCAGGTCTTTTAGGCAGGTATCTTTATCGATGAAGTCCAGCAGGCTGGCAGCATCGTTATAGTCGTATTCGTTCCACCATTTCTGCAGGTCGTTGGTCAGGATTTGAAACGCGGACCAACCGCCTTCGACCGAGCCTTTGGCATTCAGAAAATCGACATAAGGCTCAACACTCACGCCGCCCTGCTCCAGTTTGTCCATAAAGGGTTGAAAGGCTTGGCCGAATTTTCCCAACTGAGTGATAAAGTCTGGTATTGGCTCGCAGGCTAGCGCTTCAGATTGTTCACAGGAGCGAGCTTCGAAAATTGACTTGTCGATATACTGCTGCACCAGCTCAACAAAACGCTCTCCTTCGCCACGGTATAGCCAGACCACGGCAGTCAGGTTCTGTTGCTGCTCGGGGCTGAAGTCGTAAATCTTGCGGGTAACTTTGCGGTAGACGTTGCGTGCATCCAGCATTAACACCTTGTCTTTCAGGTGCGCGGGCTTGTTTTTATTCAGAAACCACAACTGGCAGGGCACGGTGCGGGTATAGAAAAAGTTACCGCGAATATCGACCATGATGTCCACATGACCGGTTTTGACCAACTGCTCGCGCACCTTAGCTTCGTCCCGCCCAGCACTGGAAGCCTGGGATGACATGACAAAACCTGCTCGGCCCGAATCGTTGAGATAGCTATAAAAGTACTGAATCCACAGGTAGTTGGCGTTACTGACTTTTTTGTTTTTATTTACGCCCGGCAAGCCAAACGGCAAGCGGCGCTTATCGCCTTTGATTTTATCGGCGTCGACTTCATCCACGTTAAAGGGCGGGTTGGCCATCACATAGTCGACAGTGCCGAACAGGCCTTCGTGGGGATCGTTGTAGTAGGTAATGGCGGCTTCACCACCTTCCACGTTGCCTTCAAGGCCGTGTACCGCCAGGTTCATTTTGGCCAGGCGTGTGGTCACGCGATTTTTTTCGTGGCCGTAAAAGGTGAGTTCATGCGGGTCTTGCGCGTGCCGCTCCATAAAGTGGGCACTTTGTACGAACATGCCCCCGGAACCGCAAGCCGGGTCAAAAATTTTGCCGTGATCTGGCTCCAACACATTCACAATCAACTGCACTAACGATACCGGCGTGAAAAATTCACCACCATCGTGCGCACCCTGATCGGCAAACTGGGTGAGGAAGTATTCATAGATACGGCCAAAGATATCACCCGTGGCTTTTTTAAGCTCTTCTGGGTTGAGCGTACGCAGCAACATACCTAATACATCATTGGGAATGTTGTTGTATTCCTGCTTCGGCAGCTGGTTACGGAGGTTGGTGTAATCGGTCTCGATGGAGTCCATGGCATGAATAATGGCTTCGGCGCGATTATCAGCATCCGTCAGAGCAATGAGGTAGTCGAACTGTGCTTCTGGCTTGAGATAGATGGCGCTCTTTTTAGAGAAATCTTCTTTTGTAAGCTCGCGGGTTTTACCGCCACGGCTGGGCAGGTTTGCGATTATCTCGTCTTTTAGCGATAAGTAGCGGCTGTAAGCATGTCGCAGGAAGATCAGCCCCATCACCGGCAAAAAGTATTCGTTACTGGCCAGCTCGGAGTTGGCGCGTAGGGTATCAGCCGATTTCCACAGGCGTTTTTCAATTGCTTCGATGTTTTCCAGTTGTGCCATGGGGCCGGATTCCTAGTTATCTTCTGATTTACTGTTTGGTGATTTCATTGCTTCGCTGACACCGGCGCGGTTGTGCTGGGCGGCGATGTATTGCTCCAGCTCGCTCTGTTTGAATCGCCAGGAGTTACCCACTTTAAAGCCCGGTAATTCGCTGCTTGCAGCCAACCGGTATATGGTCCGTTCATTCACCTTGAGGTAATCGGCCACGTCTTTGATGGTCAATATGGGGTCACTCATGACGAGGTATCTCAGCTATGTCGGAGGTGTCGAAAAAGTACAAGACTGTCAATATATAGGATCTGGGAGGGAGATCAAGTAAGAAAAGCTTTCAGGCTTATTGATCACCAAACAGGCGCTGGTAGTCGGGCTTGAAGTTGGCAGGCATGTCTGCAAAGTACTTCCAGTACTCAACCAGGCCATTGATGGTCTTCATGTCTGTATGGCCACAGTCCAGCATGATTTTGAGCAGCTCTAAGGTTGGCATGACCTGCGCATCGAAGGCTTTGGCCAAATCAGTCATATCCTGATCGTCCGTCACCACCTGTACACCCAACTCCAATGCATAGGCGACATACCAAGTATCCACCTTGGACGGACCCGGCAACTCGGTTTGCACATGATCCCACACGTATTCGAAGGTTTGCTGAATGGACTTCTTTTGTTTTTTGCCGATTTGGGGGAAGTGTTTGCGATTCTCGGCGAATTCCTCGTCATCTACCCAAGGGAACTTACTTTGCAGCTTCCTACCCGCCAGCTCTTCATTGAGTTCAGGCAGAATGTACAGGCAATACTCGTTGTCACCAAAGGGCACAAACAGTAAGGGGCGTACGGTTTTGGCCAACCTTAGGTAGGCGTTGGTATCAACGAGGATTTTCGATTGCGGCATCAGGTCAACTCTGCGTGGATACTCTGTGCATCGAGGAGTGGCATATCCAGCACAGTTTGAACATAACCCGGCCCTTTATCGTGCTCTTTCAGATATTGTCGAAGCATATCGAAGAAAGGAGTTTCGAAAGCGCCTTCTACTTTTTCGATGTAGTCGCGCGCGCTTGGCTTGCCGTATTCGTCCAGCTCATTATCACCGAACAGGGCTTCGCTGATATTTAGGAATTGCTGGTTAAATTTGGTTACCGCACCAAAGAAGGAATTACCCATTATAATTTCAGCTCTATCAAGCCGCTTTGCGTACTTGTTAACTTGCTGAAGGATAGTATTTGGGGAAATTACCTGCAGCTCTGCCATCTGCTTTAACGTATTGATCTTTGCAGCAGTCGACGGCTTTTTAACCAACACTTCGTAGGCCTGCTCCGCTAATTCATGAGGGTAAAGCAAGCTCGCGGCAAAAGCATCGGCGAAGTCTTCCGCGTCATCACCCTCAAGGCTTGGCGAAAGACAGTGCCCCAACTCATGTGCCATCCAGAACTTGAAGTCATGGGTATTGGTATCCAGATTCAGGTATACCCATGTGCTGCCCGAGTCAGGAAGGTGTATGTGTACTGCATTTTCATGACGCTGCTTTGCTCCCCACATAACTGGGACCACAACGGCCTGTAGTTCGCTGAAGCGGCGAATCAAATGCGTGAAATCCACACACTCCACCGGGCCAAGATTAATATCTTCTCTGACTTTCGCTGTTACCGTTCGAAGATAGTCATAATCACAGCTCGGCGACTTGAGTACCGGCGGCATTTCAAAGGTGTCAAACGGCAAATAGGGCACGAGGTGACGCAAAAAGCGACCAATCTCTTGCGCTTTTTCGATATGGTAATCCTTGGTTTTGGTACCGCGCATTTTGCGGAATGCCACTTTCGGGGCGTGCGGATCTTCCTTGATGACCAAATCATCAAAAGAGAGATTTAACAACTTGCCTAACTGAAGTAGCTTGTTAGGTCGGGGAAAAGACTTGTGCAAAAGCCACTGGGAAACGGCTTCTTTGGTTACGCCTAGAGCATCCGCGACGGCAGTTTGGGTTAACCCTGCCTTATCGATCGCCTGCTGTGCTTTATCTGTATTTAGTCTTTTTTGCATGCGCGAAGTATATGCCGCAGTCAAGTTTTGTCAAGTTTAAAATCTCCAGACTAGTGCCTACTAAACCCTCCCTGAAGGTGGAACTTCCTTATCAAACGGCCGGAGTATCTGCGCGGTTTCAGTGTTTGAGGGCAGCTCAGCCCCTTCTGGTGGGGCCTTATCAACGCTAGCCATCTGTATCCCTTTCTGCCGCACATGAAAGGCGATTTGCTGCCAGCGGCGCAGCCATTGCTCTTCTTTTCGCTTGTAGGCATCTAGCTCCGCTTTGAGGCGATCTACCTCTACCTGAAGCTCTTCGGCCTCTTTAGTGGCCTGCTCTTTGGTTTTCACCAATCCGCCCGACAATGCTCGCTTGGCGTTGTCATAGGCGGCCTTGATCTCAGATTTAGCTTGGAGCGACTGGCGACTAAAGCCAAAGCGCTCTTCTAGCACAGCCCAGGTGAGTTTTGATCCAAGCTCACCCAACGCCCAGCGATCCAAATCGGCAACGATTGTATTGATGTCACTGTCGGACATGCGTCTGAAGCGCTTAACCATGCTCTACCTCGTGTAAATATTGTTCGGGATCAAAGTGCTCCACCCCGTTGTCGGCCAGTTGGGCAGCCAGTGTTTTCAGTTTTTTATCGTTGTGTGCCAGCCAGTCAGCACTCTTTTTTGGCTTAGTGCTATCCAACTGCTGTTCAGCTTTTTTTCGGGCTAGAGCAGTAAGCGCATATTGGCGTTTTTGCTCGTCCAGACGCCCCTTATCATCCTTAGCCCACACGTAGTCTTTACAGTCCGCCGAACACTGCAAATGGCGCTCGCAGGGGGTTTGAGAGAAATTGTGGATGCAGATACCTGTACCGACATCATGTACGGCCTGAATTCGTGCTTTCAGAATGGCATCCTGTACTTCTACCGGAACCACTTTGATTTGCTCAGCTAACTGACCTCCAACCAAACCTTTTTTGATGTCTTCACGGAGCATCAGTGCTCGTTTTTCACGGGATGTATGCTGATAGGCTTTGGTGTCTCTTGGGTTCGTTCGACCAAACCATTCAGTTTGCAGCAGGTCACTTAACCCGCCCTCATCAAGCAGAGTATTGAGCGTATGGCGGAAGTGATGACTGGTGAAGTCCACCTCGATACTGCTGGAGGCGTATTCGGCGGCGAGCGCAGGGAAATAGCGGAGAAATGTAGTAAACATGGACTGGCTACAACTTGTGGCCAGCCAATGAGCGTAGCTTCCGCTGGAAAGTCCAAGAGAACGAATGAATAAAAGATCTTTTAGGTAGTATTCTTTACCAAATTGGTCCGTATGAAGAGCCGATAAATATGCTCCCGAGAAATCACGGAAACAGTATTCAACCAATCCACTTTTGTAAGTGTAAAAAATGGGATTTGCAGGCTTAATTCCCTGCTTGGTTAATGCGCTATGATCTGGCCACGCGAGGTTTTGCTTCCTGAGCCAGCCAGTTGTGCCCAAAACAGTATGACTGATCCCCAATTCAGTTAAATCAGCCGCGTAGAGCTTTTTATCTTCAGGTATGCCATCCAGAAACCTTAGATCAGGCTCACCAACTTTGTGAATTTCTTCCGCTGTTAAACGCGCTTCAAATGTAATTTCCGCTAACTCAACGAGCACATCACCAACGATGGGGGTCACTTCTGACGGCAAGTAAAGTCTACGCTTAGGTGTGAAAACGTCACCACGACTTGCCTTCCGCGGAAAGTATTCGATATAGGCAATCCCCTCTTCATCAGAAGACAATTGCTGATTTGGTAATAGTGAAATCTCACTGAATCGCCTTCCTGTGCAAGCAAGTAGCGTCAACATCAGAATATAGAAGCGATACTTATGCTCTTTGGGAACGTTTAAGTAGAGTTCGCCAATGACTCGAAACACAGCGGGATCGACAAGTTTGTCCGACTTCGTATCCAGAGCCTCTGGATCATCCAACCTTTTGTGATTTATCCCTCCCGTGCTCGCGGGACGCTTCATTTTGGCGTATTTGTACTGAAATAAAACCCGACATAGACCATTCGAATCACAATGCGCTGCGAACTCTGCAACATGCTTGTGAAGGTTATAGGCAGTGGTTTCACTGTAGTGTTTTGAAATTAAACCAGACGCATTATCCAGAGCCTCTGGCGTAAGCCCAACTAATTCCTGCCCTAACTGTTTAGCTGCAAATGAGACATATCCAATAGCGGTAATGAAACTGCGCTGATTCGGTGCTGATTGATATTTTCTGTGGAACCTGAGAACAAACAATGCTTTGGCAACCAGCTCCCAGCAACCGTCTAGTGGCGCTGAACCCAGCTTCGGAGATAGCAAAAAACCAAAAGAGGCTGATTTCGTATTTTTACCAGTTAACTTGACTAGGCGACCTGCATCGACTTGCCACTCGGGGTCCTCCCAAACAACCGACTCAAACCCTTCCAGCTTCATTAGCTTTGCTTTGCTGACTAAAGAGTTGAGATTTTCATTCCTGTCACGCTCAAGACGATCAACGAAAGGGACGACCTTGGCCTTGCGATTAGAGCGACCATCAGACATGATGCCCCCCTTCCTCACAGAGTTTGGCTACTTGTGCGACCGCTGCGATTACCTCATCGAGCTGCATGCCCAATCGCGCATTCTCGTACTTCTTCAAACGCTCTTCGCGACCGGCCAGCAGGCACTCCAAGACATGCTCATGATCAGCATGACGATATGGCTGAAACTTGGGGCACAAATAACATGAGTAGGGGGGATTAAGGTGGCAGACGCTAGATTCACCACACACGCCAATATCAGCTTGATCAGCAGGATTCTGATCATCTACAAACGTTAGATGCTTGTCATCTCGCTCACCATTGACAGCATCTTCATCACTATCGATTAGCCTGCCTTTGAAAAAATTGAGGTACTTCGAGAAACCTTTCGCGGTTGCTTTGTCTAGGTGTTCAACTATTTTTCCAGCCATCTCAAAATAGACATTCACGTGCTGGGTATCTGTATGGTCCAGTATTCTGGCCAGCTCACGCTTACTGATTCCCTCAGCAGCCAGCCCAGTTGCCAAGGTATATCGCAGCCGCCTTGGCGTGACATGCAATAATTCGCCAGTAAGCGGCGAGATAATGTTGTGACGTTTTATAAAAGCTTTCACAAGGTTCGCTATCCCAGTGGACAGCATGTTATAAGCCTCATCCCAACGCTTTGAATCAATCGCATAAGCATTTTTTCTGGGGTTTATAAATAGAGGTCTGGTGACTTCTACTGCCTTTCCATCTACCTCAATTAGAAGCTTCCTATGCCTGGACGCATCTATAAGCTCCAAAACGTGCTTTGCGATCTCAGGCTCTAAATACTCATCGATCATGTCATCCCTTGGAGCCAACTGCCTTTTCTTTATTCTTGGCATTTTCAAGACATAACACGGTGGCGATGAACCCGGTGTCAGGTCAACTAAATCAGTTTCTTTTAAAAATGTTAAATTCGCGGGGTTTCGGCCAAAAGCTATAGATAGAGCCACAGCTGTTTTTTGCTGCAAATGCTCGTAGACTTTACTTTGATCCTGCTTAAGCGCATTGATTATAGGCTGAAGCTCCAGCGTCCTATGCAACGGCCCACATTCTGGATCTTCCTGACGAACCGCCTCACCCTTAGGGTTGCCTGGAATTTCTAGAGAATCGAGCTCTTGTGCATAGGCTATCGAGAACCCGAGCTCCGAATAGTTTTCAGAGCACCAGATGTACCACTGAATTGGCCGGTACAACGCCCACAGCCTGTGCTTATTTCGCGCCTGACTGATTGCCTCTTCCATTACAGCAATCAGACGTTCTTGAAATTCATCAGCGGAAATGTCGGGCAACAAGGAGTGCTTTTTTTGGCGAGAGACTATTGCAGCGGATATATCACTCCAGTACTGGCACCCTGCATGAGTTGACACCCTTGATGCCTGATCAATAATACAGCGCTTAATCGAAGTTTTAAGCGTGTCGTTTTCAACTCGAGAAAAATCAAGCCTGCTATGCCGATACAGAAGAGGAAATGTCCATCTATCACCAGTAATCTCAACTTTTACACCCTCTCGAGTAAAAAATTGAGAGGGTAACTCTAGCGCAGAGTCAGAAATCTGGGGCGCTTTATGCAAGAGCAAATTCATTTATTGAACCCTGTAATCAATTTCTTTTGATAGTCAGAAAGTGCCCGACGAGCCTGCTCTTCAACCTCTTGAGCGATATACACAGATTGGGACTCCAAACTTGAGTCTCCTCGCAACATAGCCAAGGCTTGCTTCCTTCTATCCTCTTCCATGCCTGCCGCCCTAAGTACCTGTTCCATACGGCTAGAAAAGGTATGCCTCAGAGATTTAGGTGTAAGAATCTCCGGAAGCAAACCAGAATATTCACTCCGTAGACGAGAAAAAAGTTGCGTAAGAGACGAATGAGACAGAGGGTCGCCTTCATCACTTAAGATCAAATAGTCGGTTTCACTGCTCGATTTCTGCTCCAAAATCTCCCTCCACTCAACTATGTAGCGATCCAGCATTCGCACAAAGTGATGTCCTTCTAAAGGCAATACCCTGCCATTGCGCTTGACACTGGGTCTTGGTTTTCTCTTGTCGAGCGGGTCCGGGGACCTTCTTTTAACAGTCACCGACGAGATCGAGCCAATCTGAATATCCTCTACACGCAAACTAAGCAATTCCCCAGGGCGAAGTCCGCAATTAAGCATCAGAGACACCGCCGCGAAGTTTCTAAATTTAACAGGCTCGAAATGCGCAAACGAATCTGGACTTTCAGGATTCAGACACTGGAGTAAGAACTCGGCTTCGTCATTGGTTAGAGACTTCCTCGAAATACTTCCAGCCCTTGGAGTATTTATAAAGGCTCGATCAATCCATCCCATTAGGCGCTTCCTTGCAGCCTGAAGAACCTCATATTGGGAATCACTTAGTGGTAAAGATGAAATATAAACATCGAGCTCCCATACGAAGTACTGTCGGATCGTTGCTAATCGATTATTGAATGTATGAGGCGAGACAACCTTATCTTCAGATTCCATATCTTTTCTTAGGAACTCTATCAGACCACCACTGAATTCAGCCTCTGTGAATAGTGTGCCAATTTTCAGCCTTGCTCTCAGATCGATTTGTCTGTCCTCCAGCCATCGATACAAAACAGACAACTCTCGAAGATTCCTGATTAGCGTGTTTGTACTTAAGTTTCTTCGACTCAACAGAAATTCATTTGGAGAGGGAATCGGCAAACCATCACCATCCAAAAGTATTGGCAATAAATCACCTGATCTATGACTTACAGTTACGATTCTCATTCAAGCCACATCTTTACAATTACAAAACTTAAAAACCTACAGGTTTACAAAAATAATAATATACGAATTCTAATAATCACACATTTTTTAGGCAATAAAAAGCCCTCTAGTATCTTTACAGACAAAAGAGGGCTATTTATTAACTTAAGCTATTAATTTATATGTCTTTTTTAAAACAAACCAAACCTAAAAGATTACAAATTAATATTTATCAGGGCTAGAATGGGATATCGTCATCAAAATCCATTGGTGGTTCATTAGTTTGTGGAGCTGGTGAACGCGCTGGCGCTGCGCCGCCACCACTGAATTGTTGTGCTGCTTGTGGCTGTTGTGGTTGACCCCAACCGCCTTGCCCACCGCTTTGACCTTGTGATGGTGCATCACCGCCGCGACCACCAAGCATCTGCATTGAACCGCCGATATTTACCACAACTTCGGTGGTGTAGCGATCTTGACCGCTTTGGTCTTGCCATTTACGGGTTTGCAGTGAACCTTCGATATAAACTTGTGAACCTTTTTTCAGATATTCACCAGCAACTTCGGCTAATTTGCCGAAAATCACAACACGGTGCCATTCGGTTTTTTCACGCATTTCACCGGTTTGCTTGTCACGCCAACTTTCAGAAGTTGCCAGAGTCAGGTTAGCGACAGCTCCGCCGTTAGGCATATAACGGATTTCTGGATCTTGTCCTAAGTTACCGATAAGAATTACTTTATTTACGCCTCTGGTGGCCATTTATTACTCCTGATGCATTGAATTTTTAATCTCTGGACTGACCGTGAAGTTTACCACGACCTATCTGTATTGCACCATAAATTGAGATTGCTGATGAGAAGTTGCGAAGCGCTTTCCAAATTTAAGTGAAATCTGCATTACTGATTTTTAGTATAGACGCTAATTATTGGCGTCACAGATAAGTTGCCATCAGCCCCCTATGAAATGATATAGAAAGAGCACATATACTGTATATCCATTCAGCAAATTTTGTGCAATACTAAATCGTTTATTAGTACTGGCTCATTCATTAAGACGACCAAGTTCATTTTTGTTCACTATCAATTCATTCGGGAAGTGGTAAATGGAGAATATCGAAGTCCGCGGCGCACGCACGCATAACCTAAAAAATATCAATCTCATCATCCCCCGAGACAAGCTGATAGTTATTACAGGGCTATCTGGTTCAGGGAAATCCTCCCTCGCCTTTGATACCCTCTATGCTGAAGGTCAGCGCCGTTATGTTGAATCACTATCCGCGTATGCTCGTCAATTCCTGTCTTTAATGGAAAAACCGGATGTTGACCATATCGAAGGGCTGTCGCCTGCTATTTCCATTGAACAGAAATCCACTTCCCATAACCCGCGTTCAACGGTCGGGACCATTACCGAAATCCATGATTACCTGCGCCTATTGTTTGCCCGTGTGGGTGAGCCTCGCTGCCCTGATCATGATATTCCGCTTGCAGCACAAACCGTTAGCCAGATGGTGGATAACGTCCTCGCACAGCCGACCGATCGCCGTATGATGCTGCTGGCTCCGGTCGTGAAAGAGCGTAAAGGTGAGCACGTTAAGTTACTCGATAACTTAGCGAGCCAAGGGTATATTCGCGCCCGTATTGATGGTGAAGTTTGTGATTTATCCGATCCACCAAAACTCGAATTACAGAAAAAACATACCATTGAAGTGGTGGTTGACCGCTTCAAAGTACGCGACGATATCGCCCAGCGTCTTGCGGAATCCTTTGAAACTGCACTGGAACTGTCTGGCGGCACCGCTGTTGTCGCAGATATGGATGATCCAAAAGCTGAAGAATTAGTGTTCTCCGCTAACTTTGCGTGCCCCGTTTGTGGCTATAGCATGATGGAGTTAGAACCGCGCCTATTCTCATTCAACAACCCAGCAGGGGCTTGCCCAAGCTGCGACGGTTTAGGGGTTCAGCAGTTTTTTGACCCTGAACGCGTGATTCAAAATCCCGAAATTTCCCTTGCAGGCGGAGCTATCCGCGGCTGGGATCGTCGTAATTTCTATTATTTTCAGATGTTAATGTCATTGGGCGAACACTATAAGTTTGATGTTGAAGCCCCTTATGACTCACTCAGCCCTGCCATTCAAAAAGTCATTTTGTATGGTTCTGGCAAAGAAACTATTGAATTCAAATACCGTAATGATCGCGGAGATATTACCGTACGCCACCATCCGTTCGAAGGTGTGCTTAACAATATGGAACGCCGTTATAAAGAAACGGAATCCACCGCGGTGCGCGAAGAGTTAGCAAAATACATTAGCAACCGCCCTTGCGTGACTTGCGCAGGAACTCGTCTGCGTAAAGAAGCCCGTTTTGTATTTGTGGAAAATACCACGCTGCCTGAAATTGCAGATTACAGCATCGGTCATGCGATGGAGTTTTTCCAAAACTTAAAACTCAGCGGACAACGCGCCAAGATTGCCGAAAAAATCCTGAAAGAGATCAGCGACCGCCTGAAATTTTTAGTGAATGTGGGGCTGAATTACCTAAGCCTTTCACGCTCCGCAGAAACCTTATCCGGTGGTGAGGCGCAGCGTATCCGCCTAGCAAGCCAAATTGGAGCGGGTCTGGTTGGGGTAATGTATGTGTTGGATGAACCGTCTATAGGGCTCCATCAGCGCGATAATGACCGATTACTGGAAACCTTGATTCACTTACGTAATTTGGGGAACACCGTCATTGTAGTTGAGCATGATGAAGATGCGATCCGCGCAGCCGACCATGTGATTGATATTGGCCCAGGAGCCGGTGTTCACGGTGGGCAAATTGTAGCGCAAGGCACATTGGAAGATATTGTTGCTAACCCTGAATCGTTAACCGGTAAGTTCTTAAGTGGCGAGCGCAAGATTGATATTCCACAAACTCGTGTTCCGTTTAATAAAGACAAAGTACTGACTGTCTCTGGCGCAACAGGCAACAACCTGAAGAATGTTACCCTGAATATTCCGGTTGGTTTATTTACGTGTATTACCGGGGTTTCTGGTTCCGGTAAATCGACGCTTATCAACGATACGTTATTCCCAATCGCTCAGCGTCAATTAAATGGCGCTACAGTGATTAACCCTGCGCCATATACCAATGTCGAAGGTTTAGAGCATTTCGATAAAGTGATCGATATCGACCAAAGCCCTATTGGACGTACTCCACGTTCGAACCCAGCCACTTACACGGGTATCTTTACACCAATTCGTGAGCTGTTCGCAGGTGTACCCGAGTCACGGACTCGTGGCTATAACCCAGGGCGTTTCAGTTTTAACGTGAAAGGCGGTCGTTGTGAAGCCTGCCAAGGGGATGGGGTGATTAAAGTCGAAATGCACTTCCTACCCGATGTCTATGTGCCGTGTGACCAATGTAAAGGCAAGCGCTATAACCGCGAAACCTTAGAGATCAAATACAAAGGCAAAAGCATCCATGAAGTGTTGGATATGACCATCGAAGAATCCCGTGAATTCTTTGATGCCGTGCCTGCGCTAGCGCGTAAGCTGCAAACGCTGATGGATGTAGGTCTGTCTTATATTCGCTTAGGTCAATCTGCGACAACCTTGTCAGGCGGTGAAGCCCAGCGCGTAAAATTAGCTCGCGAGTTGTCTAAACGCGGCACCGGACAAACCATCTATATCTTAGATGAACCAACCACCGGATTGCATTTTGCCGATATCCAACAACTGCTTGTGGTCTTGCATCAGCTACGTGACCAAGGCAATACCATCGTCGTCATCGAGCATAACTTGGATGTTATCAAAACGGCAGACTGGATTGTCGACTTAGGCCCTGAAGGCGGTAGCGGTGGCGGTGAAATTTTAATTTCAGGCACCCCAGAACAAGTGGCTGAATGTAAAAAATCCCATACTGCACGTTTCTTGAAGCCTATCTTAGCGCGTGGATACTAAATGACGTTAAAGAAAAAAGGGAAGCTCAGCTTCCCTTTTTTATGCTTGAATAACAATTTGTTATTGGCTAACTGCTGCAAATGCTTCCACAATGCGCTTCACATTATGGCGGTTCACCCCTGCCATACACACACGACCAGTTCCAACTAAATAAACCGCAAACTCATCTTTCAGACGGTCAACTTGTTGTTGAGAAAATCCGGTGTAGCTGAACATACCGCGCTGTTTTAACAGGTGGTCGAAGTTTTTGTTTGGCAGCGCTTTTTTCAGCTCATCCACCAAAACAGTACGCATATCTAAAATACGCAGACGCATCTCTTCCACTTCGTCTAGCCATTTGGCTTTTTGTTGGCTATCAGTCAGTACTGCCGCAACAATTTTTGCGCCGTTAGACGGTGGGCTTGAATACAGACGGCGAACGCCCGCTTTCAATTGCCCCAGCACGCGATCGCGCTCATCTTTATCTTTACAGATAACAGATAAACCCCCTGCGCGTTCACCGTAGATACCAAAGATTTTCGAGAATGAATTGCTGACGAATACTGGCAGACCCGCTTTTACCATCGTGCGAATTGCATAAGCATCTTCATCGATACCTTCCGCAAAACCTTGATATGCGATATCTAAGAATGGGATCAATTTGTGTTCAAGTGCCACTTTCGTCACTTCATCCCACTGAGCTGGCGTTAAATCGGAGCCTGTTGGATTATGGCAGCATGGGTGCATTAAGATGATGCTATTTTCTGGTAACTTCTTGAAAGTTTCTAGCATTTCATCAAATTTAACCCCTTTGGTTTTTTCATCAAAATAAGGGTAATAATGCACTTTTGTGCCAGCGCCAGAGAAAATAGAAGCGTGGTTTTCCCATGTTGGGTTACTGCACCAGACTTCTGAATTCGGGAAATAGTGGTGTAAAAAATCAGCCCCAATTTTCAGTGCGCCAGAACCACCGATGGTTTGTACGGTAGCAATGCGCTCTTGAGCAATTAGCGGGCAATCTTCACCAAACACCAATTTTTGTAATTCAGTACGGTAATCTTTCAAACCTTCCATTGGCAGATAAAGCGATGCACTTGCCGGAAGTTTTCTCAGTGCAGCTTTCGCTGTGCCGACGGTTTCCAGCTCAGGGGTTTTCCCCTCTGCATCATAATAAAGACCAATACTCAGGTTAATTTTGCCTTCACGAGTATCTTTATTAAATTCATCCATCAGCGATAAAATTGGGTCGCCCGGATAAGCATCAACATGTTGGTACACAGGATATCTCCTACTTGTAGGTTTTCTTTATTACTTTTGTCTTGTGAAAATAACCCTTTAAAACCTATTCGTCTACATATTCCATTGAGACTCGTGAGGTCAATTTCGTCAAAAGCTCATAGTTAATGATGCCTGTTTGTGTGGCAATTTCTTCCACTGGCAGAGCATTTCCCCATAGAATGACGTCATCCCCCACTTTATCGGTGGCATCTGGCCCTAAATCCACGACGGTCATATCCATGGAAATTCGTCCAATAATCGGCACTTTTCGTCCATTTACTAGAACTGGCGTTCCTGATGGCACGTTACGCGGATAACCATCGCCATAACCAATCGCTACCACCCCAAGGCGGGTATTACGTTCACTGCACCATGTTTCACCGTAGCCAACACACTGCCCTGCTGAATGTTCTCTCACCGCAATCAGGCTGGATTTTAAGGTCATAACAGGTAATAACCCGAAGCTTGCAGCGCTTTTGCCTTCTTGTGGTGAAGCGCCATACATCATAATACCGGGGCGAACCCAGTCATAATGAGCTTCTGGCCATAAGAGGATCCCCGCGGATGCTGCGATGGATTTTTCACCTGGTTTGTCAGACACAAACTGTTGGAAACATTCGATTTGTTTTTTGGTGGTTGGGAGTTCAGGCGCATCGGCCTGACAGAAGTGGCTAACAATATTGATAGGTAAATCAACGTTGCTACAGCTTTTAAGGCGTTGGTAAAAACTTTCCGCATGCTGAGGAAGTACGCCAAGGCGATGCATGCCAGTATCGAGTTTCATCCAGACTTTGATTTTTTTGGCGAGTTGGACATTTTCCAGCATTTCCAGTTGTTCAATACAGTGGATCACCGTATCGATGTTGTATTCCACCATCAACTGCAAATCGGATTTTTCGAAGAAGCCCTCTAATAGAACAATGGGTTTTGTCACGCCTTGATGTCGAAGCAGCAGGGCTTCATTTAAACGCGCCACCCCAAAACCGTCGACAATTCCTTGAATTTCGGTGCCAACTCCAATTAATCCATGACCATAAGCGTTTGCTTTAACAACTGCAATCAGACGGCTATTTGGCGCCAATTCTCTCACGCGTTGCAGGTTGTGTCGCAGAGCGCGGCGGTTTATTAATGCGGTTGCCGCTTTCATTTCTTCCTCTTAATTATTCATTTTAAAATTTAACTTATTTAGTCTTCAGTCTTCTATAAGCTCAAAATATGACGAGCTTACCAATCTCTAAATAATTCGCACTGTGGCTAGGCGGCAAGAGAAGCTAAGCCTGGGGAGCATACATAAGTATGTGACTCAGGTTAGCGAACGCAGCCAACAACGCCACAGTGTGAAGTATGACGAGATTATTCGTCGTCGTAAGCTGGCCCCGCATAATTATCAAACCTCGACCACTGCCCATTAAACGTCAATCTCACCGTCCCTATCGGACCATTACGCTGTTTACCTAAAATAATTTCTGCGACCCCTTTGAGGTCGCTGTTATCGTGATAAACCTCGTCACGATAGATAAACATAATTAAGTCGGCGTCTTGCTCGATGGAGCCTGATTCACGTAAGTCGGAGTTGACTGGACGTTTGTCTGCACGTTGCTCCAAGCTACGGTTTAACTGGGAGAGTGCCACCACTGGCACGTTTAATTCTTTCGCTAACGCCTTGAGAGAACGAGAAATTTCGGCGATTTCCAATGTACGGTTATCGGACAACGCAGGCACGCGCATTAACTGAAGGTAGTCGATCATAATCAGGCTTAACCCGCCGTGTTCGCGATAAATTCGGCGAGCACGAGAACGGACTTCTGTTGGCGTTAACCCCGATGAGTCATCGATGTACATATTGCGTTTTTCCATCAATATGCCCATGGTGCTCGAAATTCGTGCCCAATCCTCATCATCAAGCTGCCCCGTACGGATACGGGTTTGGTCAACGCGAGACAGTGATGCAAGCATACGCATCATGATCTGGTTGCCGGGCATCTCCAAACTGAAGATAAGGACTGGTTTTTCTTCGGTCATTGCCGCATTTTCACACAAGTTCATCGCAAAGGTGGTTTTACCCATGGATGGACGCGCGGCAACAATAATTAAATCTGAGCCTTGTAACCCTGCGGTTTTCTTATCTAAATCTTGATAGCCCGTGGAAACCCCGGTGACACCATCATGAGGCTGCTGATAAAGCTGTTCAATTTTTTCAACGGTTTCCGACAAAATCGCTTCGATCCCTTTCGGACCTTCATCTTTATTTGCGCGCGATTCTGCAATTTGGAAAACTTTGGTTTCCGCGAAATCGAGGAGATCTTCACTGCTGCGGCCTTGTGGGTCATACCCAGCATCAGCAATATCATTGGCGACGGAAATCATATCTCGCACGATAGCACGTTCACGGACGATATCCGCATAAGCATTGATGTTCGCCGCACTTGGGGTATTTTTCGATAATTCAGCTAAGTAAGCAAAGCCCCCAACACTGTCCAATTCACCTTGCTGTTCAAGGGATTCTGACAGAGTGATCAAGTCAATGGGCTTGCCCTGCTCAAGCAGGATTTGCATTTGTGCAAAGATAGTGCGGTGAGGACGACTAAAAAAATCGGCTGATGTAACACGCTCGGAAACCGTATCCCAACGTTCGTTGTCTAACATCAGCCCCCCCAATACAGACTGTTCCGCTTCGATAGAGTGCGGTGGAAGTTTTAAGCCTTCCATTTGCTGATCGCGCGGTGGGTTTGTCTTGTAATCTGAGGAGGGTTTTTTAGCCATACTTGAAATATCCACGTCTATAATTAACCAACAGTTAGTATACGCCAATCTTAGGTGTCATGTGGCGTCTTTATTGTTATCTGCACAAGATATTATTGCAGGCACAATCTTAACGCAGCGCACAAACCGATAATTCTTCTCATTAAAGCATCGCGTTATGATGGAGCAATTGATACTGTTAATAAAAACAAACTCACTCATTGGAGATGATCATGGCAAAACGTATTGAATTTTCGCAACATGGTGGTCCTGAAGTTCTCAATTTTGTCGACTATTCCCCGAATGCGCCGGCTGAAAATGAAATCCAAATCGAAAACCGTGCAATTGGTATTAACTTTATTGATACCTATGTACGTAGTGGATTGTATCCAGTTGCAAGTTTGCCATGTGGGCTTGGCACAGAAGCGGCCGGTGTAGTGGTTAAAACTGGCTCCCAAGTCACCGGTTTCAAACCGGGTGATCGCGTCGTTTACGCACAAGGTCCGCTAGGCGCATACAGTGAAGTTCATAATGTGCCCGTCAATGCCGTGGCACACTTACCCGACGGCATCACCTTCGAACAAGCGGCAGCCTGTTCGCTTAAGGGTATGACGGTTTACTACCTGCTCAATCAAACCTACCAAGTTCAAAAAGATGAAGTTTTCTTATTCCACGCTGCAGCAGGTGGTGTTGGTCTAATTACTTGCCAATGGGCAAAAGCGTTAGGCGCGAAAATGATTGGTACCGTTGGCTCTGAAGAGAAAGCGCAGCGTGCGAAAGCAGCAGGCGCATGGGAAGTTATCAATTACCAAACCGAAAACATCGCTGAACGCGTAAAAGAAATCACTCATGGCGAAAAAGTGAATGTGGTGTATGACTCTGTAGGTCAAGCGACTTGGCTGGCTTCTTTAGATTCACTGAAACGTCGCGGTTTAATGGTGAGCTTTGGTAACGCGTCTGGCGCCGTAACTGGGGTTAACTTAGGGATCTTAAATCAAAAAGGCTCCCTGTACGTGACCCGCCCATCATTAGGTGGCTATGTCACTAACAGACAAGAGTTAGACCAAGCCAGCAAAGCCCTGTTTGACATGATTTTAAGTGGCAAAGTGAATGTGGATGTGCCGGCATCTCAAATTTTTGCGCTGAAAGATGCCCAAAAAGCCCATCAAACACTGGAACAACGTAAAACCCAAGGCTCAAGCTTGCTCATTCCTTAATTCATAAAAAAGCGCCAGCTAACAATAACTGGCGCTTTTAAAATTCTAACAACGGCAATTTTACTCACTTCAGTTGCACTGATTAATGACTTCAGTTGCACTAATTAATAATGCCCTTTGCGTGCTTGCTGCTCTTTGTAGATCTGCTGGTTCTCTTTAATGGTGTTTAACACCGTTCCTTCATAGGGATCTTGCTTTGGTGGTTCTCGCATCTGCCCACCTGACCCCGAACATCCAGCAACTAACAGCAGCAAAGAGGTTGCGATTAATATTTTCATCTGCTTTTTCCCCATTCATTCATGAGTTTTATCATAGCATGCAGATAATCCTATTCAGCCCGCATCAACCAAAATTGCAGTTTCATTTAAGTAATATTTACTCACCGCGAGTTACAAACGCGAGCGCTTGTTCGACCACAGATAAGTCAGCACCTTGTTTATGGGCATTTTCGCTTAAGTGACGACGCCATTGACGAGCCCCCGGAATTCCTTGAAAAATCCCTAACATATGACGAGTCATGTGCCCTAAATAAGCCCCGTTAGACAGCTCTTTTTCGATATATGGATACATACTACGAACAGCGGCAACGCTATCAACGATTGGCATTGTTTCATCAAACAATTGATTATCTACCGCGGTTAAAATTGACGGGTTTTGATACGCTTCACGACCCACCATCACGCCATCTAAATATTTTAAATGCTCTTTGGCTTCTTCGAGGGTTTTAATCCCCCCATTAATTGCCATGGTGAGATGCGGAAAGTCACGTTTTAATTGGTATACACGAGGGTAATCCAGAGGGGGAATTTCACGGTTTTCTTTTGGGCTTAATCCGGATAACCACGCTTTGCGAGCATGGATAATAAACATGTCACAGTTCCCTTTTGTGGAGACGGTATCAATGAATTCGCATAAAAATTCGTAGCTATCTTGCTCATCAATCCCAATACGCGTTTTCACCGTCACAGGGATAGATACCACGTCACGCATCGCTTTGACACAATCTGCGACCAGTTGAGCATCTGCCATTAAACACGCACCAAAGCGTCCGTTCTGTACGCGGTCTGATGGGCAACCGACGTTCAGGTTGATTTCATCGTAACCTCGCTCTTGCGCTAATTTTGCACATTGCGCTAGAGCCGCAGGGTCACTGCCGCCCAATTGCAAGGAAACTGGATGCTCTTCTTCGCTATAAGCAAGGTAGTCGCCTTTGCCATAAATGATCGCACCAGTTGTCACCATTTCGGTGTACAGCAACGTATTTTTCGTTAATAAGCGATGGAAATAACGGCAATGACGGTCGGTCCAATCGAGCATAGGCGCAACCGAGAAGCGGTTAAGATTTTTGTAACCATCTGTTGTTGATGGTGTATTTTGTTCTATCGTTTGATTTTGTTGCATGTTGGTCTTTTGGCGTTGATATCGAATTTAAGGCTTATGCTGTTGTGAAATAGCAAAAGAAAGCCGCATTTTAACAGCTGGCTTTCTTTTGTCATAATAAACTATTGCCATAATAAACTGTGCAAGTCGTTTTTGAGGAGTTAGTGACGCCCTTTTTATCAACAATAAAAAAGGCGTTTATGGCTTAGATTTTTTGAAGGGAAATTTGGCCGAATGTCATAAAAATCAGTGTACTACCTGCAACGCCGCGATAAACACCTTGTTGCTCATTTAACTCACAAGCCAATGCCGACAACTGCCATGCATCATACTCTTCGATATCACTCACTCGGGAAGTTAGCAAGCTATTATCTTGGCGCTCGCCGTAGGCTTTAACCGCAATCGCATCCTGCATTAATGATGGGTCAATAGAGCTATTCGCCCAGCCCCACATCCAGCTCCCGACATTTTGGTCATAAGTCCCAACGATTTGCACGGGTGCCGTCACCATTATATTGTCCGGTGCATGGAAAATAATGGTGCCTTCATCTTGATCCACTGACCAACTGGCTTCATCCAGTTTCCAATTATCGCAATGGAACTGGTTTTTCAATTGCAGGGAATTCATGCTGCGTTCAATTAATGCCTCGTAAGGCATCTGTTCTAATTCACTATTCATGTTAAATACGATTCCATTAACCAATATTCTTCAGTGCGTCGATGACCATCTGCCAAAACTTATCGCAGTCTAATTTCACGGCAACCTGCGTATGGCAATCCGCTGGGGCTGGATGGCGAAAATCGGCCACCGTCATACCGAGAGTCAACGTTCCCGTTAATTCGATGTCCACAGGGACTTTCTGGGTAGTCATCACTGACGGGTCAATCACGTAGGCAACGGCACAAGGATCATGCACCGGAGGCGCATCAAAACCCTGAGCCTGTTTATACATTTTCCCGAAGAAATCCAGCAATTCGACGACAAATTTTGAGCATTTCGTGTCTATTTCAGCAATTTTCGCCACCACATCTGGCGTTGCCAGTGCTTGGTGAGTGAGATCCAAACCGACCATGGTTAACGGCCACTTTTCATTAAAAACGATATGCGCCGCTTCTGGGTCAATCTTGATATTAAATTCCGCGACTGGGCTCCAATTTCCCACATGGTAGCCACCGCCCATCAACACCACTTCCTTCACGCGCTCCACAATCCGAGGTTCTAACCTTGCGGCTAATGCGATATTGGTCAGCGCCCCCGTAGGCACTAAGGTAACGGTTTTTGGTGGGTGGGACATGATCGTATCGATGATCAAATTCACCCCATGGCGTTCATCCAACGCTAACGTTGGTGTTGGAAGCTCAGGGCCATCCAACCCAGAATCTCCATGGATATCGGGTGCCACTTCCACTTCACGCACTAATGGGCGCGCAGAGCCTGCTGCAAAAGGAATACCGCGAATATTCGCCATTTCAGCAATGGCACGGGCATTACGGGTGACTTTTTCGAGAGTTTGGTTGCCTGCAACCGTGGTGACGGCGAGTAAATCGATGTTTGGATTACCGTAAGCCAGTAGCATAGCGATGGCATCGTCATGCCCTGGGTCACAGTCTAAAATAATCTTTTTCGTCATAGGGTTGCCTTATCGTCAATCGGGATCCACATTTCGCGGATCCCAATTTAGCTATCTCATGCGGCAAAATCTATGCTTGATGTCTGAATACGGGGAAATTTATTTCAAAACATGCGCATACACGCGTTTTGGCCCATTTTCATTTTTCGAAATATAGACCCCTTGTAGCTCAGGTGCAAAACCCGGCAAGGCATTAATTCCCGCTTCCAGCGCTTTAAAATACTGAAGAACAGGCCCTGACCACACTTCACCCGGCACCACACACAGCACGCCCGGCGGATAAGGCAACGCCCCTTCTGCGGCAATACGCCCTTCTAGTTCATCCAGCGGCAGTAACTCCACATTGCCACGAATAAACTCTAGGTGTGCCTGTTGTGGATTCATTTTCACCACAGGGAAATGTGCCTTTCGGAACATCTCTTTTTGCAGCTGTTTAATATTAAAATCCACGCTTAATTGATGCATTTCTTGGCATAATCGACGCAGAGTATACCCTTGATACTGTTCCTGATAACGCTGATACACTGACGGCAATACGTCTTCAAATAACGCATCTTCATCCAGAAGCTGCTCGAAACGCACTAAATGAGAAACCAGCAGTTCGAGCTTTTCACGTGATTCCGCTGGGGTTAACAAGAACAAGATGGAGTTCAAATCACATTTTTCTGGGATCACGCCGTGCTCACGCAGAAAATGCGCCAAAATCGTGGCAGGAACCCCGAAAGACTCATACTCCCCGCTTTCAACATCAATCCCCGGCGTCGTCAGCATCAGCTTGCAAGGGTCAACGAAATATTGATCCTGCGCGTAGCCATCAAACGCATGCCAACGCTCTTTCGGAATAAAATTAAAGAAACGCTGTTCCGACGCAATTTGCTCGGTTGGGTATTCATGCCACGGCTTGCCATCCACTAACTCTGGCACAAACGGTCTAAAGTGACGGCAGTGTTTAATAATGGATTTTCTAACTTCAATCCCTTGCCTCACACACTCCATCCACATCATTTCCCCCGCTTCCCCTTGGTGCATACGCGCATTCACATCCAATGAAGCAAACAGCGGGTAAAACGGGCTGGTAGAGGCGTGCATCATAAACGCGTTATTCAGTTTCTTATGGGAAACAAAGCGCTCTTGGCCTTTGATATGATTATCTTTTTTATGGATCTGTGACGCTTGGGAAAAGCCCGCTAACTGTTTGTGAACCGATTGAGTCACCATAATACCGGGGTCATTCTCGTTCAGTTCCAGCAGTAACGGCGAGCATTGGCGCATCATCGGAATAAACTGTTCGTAACCCACCCACGCGGAATCAAACAGAATGTATTCGCAAAGATGCCCTATCTTATCCACCACTTGTCTCGCGTTGTAGACCGTGCCGTCATATGTCCCGAGCTGGATCACAGCAAGGCGGAACGGTTTTTCTGCCTGTGCTTTTTCAGGCATCACTTCGCTCACCGCGTTTCTTAAGTATTCTTCAGTAAAACAGTGGGCATCAATCCCGCCAATAAAACCAAATGGGTTACGTGCCGTTTCTAGATAAACGGGTGTTGCCCCCGCTTGGATCAGGGCTCCATGATGGTTAGATTTATGGTTATTGCGGTCAAACAACACTAAATCACCGGGTGTTAATAAGGCATTCAGCACCACTTTATTGGATGACGACGTACCATTAAGCACAAAGTAGGTTTTATCTGCATTGAACACTTTCGCCGCAAATTTTTGCGCTTCTTTGGCTGCCCCTTCGTGGATCAGCAAATCCCCCATCGCCACATCGGCGTTACACAAATCGGTGCGAAAGAGGTTTTCACCGTAGAATTGGTAGAACTGTTCGCCCGTTGGATGACGACGGAAAAATTGTCCGCCTTGGTGCCCGGGGCAGGCAAACGTCACATTATGACCCGCAGCATAATCCATCATTCGCGCAAAGAATGGCGGTAATAACTGTTCAAGGTATTGGTTTGCAGCATCCCGTAATTGGCAGCTATTCTCTTCACGCGCAGCAGGCGCTGGCGGTAATAATGCGGTCAAATAGTCAGGCGTTGGTGCATTGTCTGGTAGCTGCTTGTCACTAATGACAAACAGCGGAATACTGAGTTTACTGTCTGCAACTCTCTTCCACAGCCCTTGGTTGGCATCTTGTTCTGAGAGCACAACCGCAGCGATATTATTTAACTGTGCATCGCGAATATCTACCCACTGGAATTGACCCGTAAAATAGATAGCGACCCCCTGGCTACATGCCACATTGATTTTCTTCATAGCAGTCTGGCTCTTGGTTAGCTGAGGTAAAGAGGGGCTCAATATACTTGATAGATACTGAGATTGAAATAGTCAGAATTAATGCAAAATTATTCAGTTTTGCCTAGGGTGAATATTTTTTATAACTCACTGGTTAATAGTATAAAAATTTCCGGATAACCTCACCGGCTTTTTAGTCATAAACCATAAAAAATAGATTATTTGCAGATTAACCGACCGAAACAGACAATAATGACAGTGGATCAGTCGGTTAATTTTCGAGGACGACGAGGTTACTTGTTTCTTTCCACATACAGGGTTTGAGATGGATATGCAAAGTCCGCATTGTGACGCTTAACTATCTCAATAATTTTCAAATAGACCGCTTGCTGTGCATCCAGCCATTCAGCCCATACGGTGGTTTTCGTAAAGCAGTACACCATAATATTCAGGGAGGAATCCGCAAACGCATCGAAATAGACCAGCAAGGTTTGCCCTGTATCGATATTTTCATCTTGCTTCAGCATGGTGCGAATATCTTCCACAATCGCGCTAACTTTGTCGGAATCTTCATAGCGTAAACCGATTTCCGTTTTAATTCGTCGGTTGGTCATGCGCCCTGGATTTTCAACGCTAATGGAAGAAAACAGTGAGTTAGGAATATAGAGCGGGCGATGGTCAAACGTGACAATCTTGGTGATCCGCCAGCCAATCTCGACGACTGTCCCTTCAATATTTCTATCTGGCGAACTGACCCAATCTCCAATATTAAACGGGCGGTCGAAATAGAGCATGATCCCTGAGAAAAAGTTACTCAGAATATCTTTACCCGCCATACCGATGGCGATACCGCCAATGCCGCCAAAGGCCATTAATCCTGACAAACTCATGCCAAAATGTTCGCCAAATAACAGCATAATAATGACGATGACCGCAGTCTTAAATACGCGCGCAATAATCCTCGCAGAAGTTGGATCGCTGCCTTTTTTAATCTGTTTCTTCTCTAGGCGGTTAACCAATTGGAAGAATTTTCGCGTGATGATCAATGCGATCACCGATATGGCGACTAAATTAATCAGTGGTGTTGAAATAAAGGTTAAATCAAAGTCACTGGCTGCCATATCCACCGATTGAGCCGCCACTAACACCATCACGCACAGCACCATGGTTTGGATCACATGCACCAAAATGCTTTTTCGCTTATGTTTATGCCGCTTGTGTAAAACTTCAAAAAGCAAATACAACGCTAAACAGACGGCAATGATGGTCATGCCAATGGCATATTTTTCAAGTAATGCTTCTATCATGTCTATTGCCCTAAACTGACATTGAAAACTAATTTGCTGTGTAAAATATAACACTCTAAATAGTGAGTGAATAACTGCTAAGATATCAATTATTCATTTAATTTTCTCAATAATTATCAATTACTTTTCAGGTAGTCTAATAATGAACAGTGTCTATTTCTCACCTAAAAAACAAGAAATCCAAAATGTTCTACTACTGAATCCTCATCAACGATATGACTATTTTATCGGCAAGGTTGCGGATTGGGAGCAAGTATGGACATTGGGTAATCATGAGGGTTTAGTCACGGCTCAAGATGATAGCCCATGTTTGTTTTTACCGTTATGGGTCGCAAAAGAGTATGCCGAATTATGCTTAACCGATGAATGGGCCGGATGTTCCCCTCTTCCTATGACATTGGAACATTTAATGACGGAAATATTACCTGACATGGCGAGCGCCAATATTAAAACGGCCATTATGATGCTACCCAATGGCAAGGGTACCCCAATATTTGATGCTCAGAGCGTGCTCGATGACCTACAAGAAGAGTGCCAGCAATATGAATAAAAGGCTGCACATTGGCAGCCTCATAAAAACTCAAAAACAAAATTTACTGTTCGACGCCTGTCGTCACGGTAAATTGGCGATTTTCTCCCGCCGCCAACCAAATCAGTGTTTGGTTATTTTTAGCAGCAATAAACCCTTCTGGGCGGCAGGTTGCTGGTAACACAAATGCCCCCACTTTTTGATCGCCATTATATAAAATCCAGCGAGTCGCATAATTCAGCTCATTGGCTTTAAAACGAGTCACAAAGGTATTACCTGCTGGTGAAGTCATCTTAAATTCAGGATTTGCAGTATATTGGCTCAGATTGTCCATAAAGAAGACAATTTCAGGGTCACACATTTGCGGTTGATTTAGCTGATTCAGCGTCACCTCGCCTGACTTGAGCGCTTGATTAAAATCGAGCCATTTTTGGGTTGGATGCACATGCCCAGGAATGGATTCACGCAGCTTAATCGCCTGCTCTGGGATATTCTGCGTTAACGTGGCGTCGTCCACATAGGCGTAGTTCATGTGGCACATATATTGAAGCGGCATTGGTACGGATGCCAAGTTAGTGACGGACATATGGATATCAAACAGTGCACTATCCGCATTTAATTGTACGGATGGCGCGGCACGATAATGGTGGCCAAAGCCCATCACATACTCATATTCGCCACACACTTTAAGGCTGTTTTCCGTCAATTCAAGCCATGCGCTATCCATTGGTGCACAGGGCATTTCCCCGTGTAATGGGTGATTATCTTCTGGCGATGGGCAACCATTACTGATTATTCCAGAATGGAAGGCGAAGCAACCATAGGTTTCAATCACGGTTGGAACAGGCTTAGGTTCTGAAAACATATTTTCCATTTTCAGATTTTGCCCGCAAAACTCAGCATCCCAAATCATCTGCCCCAAAAATGGCAAAATGGTTAAGTGCCCCTGCGAGTTTTCAACACGCAGCCCTTGCACGCCTGATTGATAGACAAATGCGGAAACGGAAAACTGGCTATTTTTCAAAACTAAGGTCGGTTTTTCCGTAAATAAGCGTTTATGTAACGGGATAATTGTGTTCATTGTCATACTCACGGTTTGAGGTAAAGAGGGGTAGGCGTAGCGCCTACCCTGAATTGCAGTCTATTATTTGGCTTCTTGTTTCGCTTTAAAGCGACGTTCGCCAACGAAGTAAATGCCTACGTACACAAAGCACAGCATGGAAACTAAGAAAGAGAGTTGCAGGGAGTGAGTGATATCCGCGACATAGCCTTGGATTGCAGGTACAACAGCCGCACCAACAATCGCCATGACAATCACCGCACCCGCCATTTCAGTATGCTCGTTGTCGACGGTTTCCAAAGTGCCCGCATAGATAGTTGCCCAGCATGGTCCAAACAGAATACTGACTAATACTGCCGCATACACTGCGGTGAAGCTTGGCATAAAAGCCACATACACTAAGAACAGCACACCGATAATGGAATAGATAATCAGGACTTTATCGGCGTTAAAACGGGTCATTAAGATGTTGGCAATAAATTTACCGATAAAGAAACAAGCAAAGCTGTACACCATGAAGTTAGAGGCATCACGCTCGTTGATATCCCCCATTTCCAGTGCTAAACGGATGGTGAACGACCAAACGGCAACCTGCATTCCCACATAGAGGAACTGAGCGATGATCCCTTTTCTAAAGCGGCTGTTTTTAGCTAAGTATTTTAAGGTATCCAGTGCAGAAGGACGTTTATGATCCACCGTTTCTGCCACTTTACATTTCGGGAATTTAGTCAGTAAAAACAGGATCATCACAACAACCAATACCATGATCATATAACGGTAGGGTTCAAGAGTGTTTTCCAGCATCGCTAAACGGAATTCATGGATTTGAGTCGCATCCATAGTCGCCATTTGGTTTTGCAGGCTTTCCCCTTCGGAGAAGACCAAATATTTACCTAATAAGATCCCGCCAGCGGCACCGATTGGGTAGAAGGTTTGGCTGATGTTTAGGCGCAGAGTCGCGTACTGTTTTGGACCAATCATCGAACTGTAGGTATTGGCTGCGGTTTCAAGGAAGCTTAAACCAATCGCGATAGCAAAAATCGCCGCCAAGAACATGGTGTAAGTCGCCATATGAGACGCAGGGAAGAACATAGAACAACCCGCGATATACAAAATAAGCCCGATCATAATCGCGTATTTATAACTGGTTTTTTTGATAACCAAAGAAGCAGGAATGGCAATCAAGAAGTAACCACCGTAGAACGCACTTTGCACTAATGCAGAAGCAAAGTTACTGAGTTCAAAAACGCTTTTAAACTGTGTGATTAAAATATCGTTCAATGCTGCTGCGCATCCCCAAAGCGGGAATAAGCAGGAAAGTAGGATAAATTGGAATATAGGTGTCTTATTCAGGTACCCATCAGGTAACTGAGTTATATTTTTGATGTTCATATTAACCCTTAATAGTTTTTATAATATTTTTAACCGGTTAAACGGGCTTTTTTGCTCTAATGGCAACCTTCATTTCAACCGGTCATGCTCAACATCGTTCAAATTCAGAGCAAATATTGTGGGTACAGGTAATGCTTCTGGCGCTTGAAAGATGGTTAATACTAATTATTCAACTGCACAAACTCACTGAACTGCTCGATACTTGGGTAAGAAGATTGTGTGCCTTTTCCGGTAACGCTAAAGGCTGAAAATAGAACGGCTTTTTTCATCGCCTCTTCAATATTGCCGGTGTGAACATAGTAATGAGAGAAGCAACCAATAAACGCATCGCCAGCCCCGCTGGTATCAATCGCGTTCACTTTGATAGCAGGAATGAACAGTTCGCTTTCACGAGTCATCCATAACGCACCTTTATCACCTAAAGTCACAATCAGGTTTTTCAGGCCTTTGTCTAACAGGGATTGTGCAGCACGACGCACGTTATCCATGGTATCTACTGGCATATTGGTCAGAATTTCTAACTCAGTTTCATTCGGTACAAAGAAATCACAGCGGCATGCGTAATCTAAATCCAGTGCGCGTTGTGCTGGCGCTGGATTAAGTAACACAGGAATGTTGTGCTTATTACCAAAGGCAATCGCGTGGTAAACCGTTTCCAGCTGCACTTCCAGCTGCAATACGATCAATTTGCACTTTTTCAGATCTTCCGCGGCGCGGTCGATATCTTCAGGGGATAAAAACTTATTCGCCCCTTTGACAATCAAAATGCTGTTCGATGAGTTTTGATTCACAAAAATCGGCGCAACACCACTGGAGGTACACGGTACCTTTTCCACATAGCGAGTATTGATGCCATAAGACTCAAGATTACGAATGGTGTTATCCGCGAAAATATCGTCGCCTACTTTAGTGAGCATAATGACTTTGGAGTTTAATTTTGCTGCGGCAACAGCTTGGTTTGCCCCTTTACCGCCACAACCGATTTTGAAGGCTGGGGCTTCGAGGGTTTCCCCTTCTTTAGGCATTTGATCAATGTAGGTGATCAAATCGACCATGTTTGAACCGATAACTGCTATATCCATAATGTCCCTCGTGTTAAATAAATCACATAATGATATAATCCTAACATTATCATGTTGCAAAAATATCATTTGTGATTAGGATCTCGAATAACGAATGATCAAGTGTTATATCTGCCACATTTCCTCATTCTTTGTTACCTATTCCACATCTATTCTGAAAAACTTCATATAGGAAGGTTTAAATGCAAGATTTAGCGAAATATATTGATCACACTTTATTGGCTGCCAACGCAACAGTTAACGATATCAAAACGTTATGTGCAGAAGCGGCTCAACATCACTTTGCTTCAGTGTGTGTTAACACTGGTTATGTCCCATTGGCAAGCGAATGTTTAAAAGATAGCGATGTGATGGTGTGCTGTGTTGTTGGTTTCCCATTAGGCGCATGTTTAACAGAGGCTAAAGCGTTTGAAGCCGCTGAAGCTGTTCGCCGTGGTGCCGATGAAGTGGATATGGTCATCAACGTAGGTATGCTGAAAAGCGGTGATTTAGACTTCGTTCGTCAAGATATCGAAGCCGTTTTTGCGGCCTGTGGTAAAGCAACACTGAAGGTGATCCTCGAAACTTGCCTGTTAACTGATGAAGAAATTACACAGGTTTGTGAAATTTGCCGCACAATTAACGTTGGATTTGTGAAAACTTCAACAGGATTCAGTACAATGGGTGCCACTGAGCATCATGTGGCATTAATGCGTAAAGTGGTTGGTAATGAAATTGGCGTCAAAGCATCCGGTGGCGTACGTACGCGTGAAACCGCAATTAAGATGATTGAAGCGGGTGCTAACCGCGTTGGTGCAAGCGCGAGTGTCGCTATTGTGACTGGAGAAAATACCACTCCAAGTGACTACTAAACAACGGGGCGCGGTTCGTCCGCGCCATTATAAAAAGGATTGCAGGGTGATAGAAACTAAACAAAAAGAACGCCTTCGCCGATTAAGTGAATGTATTAAACGTTCAGGACGCATTCATCTTAAAGAAGCCGCGAGAATACTTGAAGTCTCTGAAATGACCATTCGCCGAGATCTCAATGCGGACACCGAAGGCCCTATCCCCATGTCACTGCTTGGTGGCTATATTGTTTCTGTCACTCAACCTACTGCTTTAGCTCCGCACGAACCCCATGCCGATGTTTTCACACCCGATCAAACTGAAGAGCTGTATATCCCTAATTTAGCCGCCAGTATGGTCAGTGAAGATGATGTAATCTTTTTCGACAATGGCATCGAAATGGCCACCTTGATAGCATTGATCCCTGAAGAAATCAGCTTTACTGGCATTTGTTATTCCCATAACGTTTTTCTCGCCTTGAGCCAGAAAAAAAATGCCACAGCGCTACTGTGTGGTGGGGAATATCGCCCCAAAAGTGATTCGTTTTACAGCCCTACGCTGCCCTCTTTACTCGATTCCATCAATCCCAAAAAAGCCTTTATGTCTGCCACTGGGGTTCACAGCGCCTATGGGGTGACTTGCTATAATCTCGATGATTTACCGATGAAAAAGAAAGGCATGGAAAAATCGATTCGCAAGATTTTATTAGCGCCTTATAACCTGTTTGATGAAGTGGCGACCGCCAATATGGGCGAATTGTCTCAGTTTGATGTGATTGTGACAAACCGACAGCTAAGTGATGAATACGAAGCTTACTGCCGCAATGGGTTTGTGAAAGTGATTTACTAACCTGATACTATTCATTCGAACAAAATCGACACGTTTGAAATCGTGTCGATTTGTTTTCTCACTAAATTTTAACCGTCAAATAATCTTCCGCTATCTGCGTTTCAAGAAATTCGGCTTGGCACTCCGCCAATAAACGAGGAATATCCTCTGCGCCATAGCGCCCGCTGAGATGCGTTGCGATAAATCGTTTTACCCCCGCTTGCTTGGCAAGCTGCGCCGCTTGGCGAGTTGAAGAGTGCCCGTGCTCATTAGCTTTCGCTTCTAGCGCCACTTCTAACGTAGTTTCGTGCACCATGACATCGGCATTTTTAGCCAACAACAACGCTTCTGGTGTTGGGATAGTATCCCCAAAAATCGCGACCACTTTACCTGTAACTAGCTCACCAAGGTAGTCGGCTCCATTCACGGTGCGACCATCTTCTAACTCAATAACTTCGCCCTTCTTCAGTGCCTGCATCCAAGGCCCACGAGGGATCCTATCTTGCTCCAGTTTTTGCACATTTAGCGCCCCCGGTTTTGGATGTTCTTCAATACGATAGCCATAACATTCTACGCGGTGATCCAACCGATACGCAGTGACAATTAGCTCCCCATCATCAAATAACTTACCCGCTTCAATTTCTACAATTTCAAGAGGATAAGTCATGTAGGAGTCGCTCACTGATAAAACAGTTTCCACATACTGCTTCAGCCCCTTTGGCCCATATAACGTCAAGGGATCCGTCGTTCCTCCCATAGAGCGGCTACAGAGCAATCCCGGTAACCCAAAAATATGGTCACCGTGTAAATGGGTAATAAAAATCTTCTCGATTTTGGGTGTTTTAACGGGACTGTTTAAGATTCGGTGCTGAGTTCCTTCGCCACAGTCAAAGAGCCAGTAGCTTTTACGGATACCGACTAAATTTAATATCATGCTGGTGACATTGCGCTCTTTTGTTGGCACACCTGCGCTAGTTCCGAGAAAAGTCAGTTCCATCCCATTTATTCCTATCTTTTTGTTTTTAATTGATTAAACCGAAATTCCAAACTTTTCCAAAATCGCTAACCTTCATTTTTACGTCACGATTTTTATCTTGTAATTTTCGTCGCTGAAATTTCCGTTCTATTAATGGAATTCTCAGCTTTTCCAACAGGCAAATCCGACTTCATTTTAAGTCAAACTAATTCACAAGCTCTTACTCTTTCAAGTATTCAGAATAGCCGCGTTAATTTTTACTATTAGGAATAGATTGAATGAGCTCCGCGTCTTTAACGGTTAAAAAAAAGCTAGCTAACGGTTTTGTTATCTTCACGGCTATCTGGTCATCAGCCATTATGCCTGTTATCCCAAGTTATGCAAAAATGTTGGATAACAACGACCTACCATCATTGGCCAGTGAAAATAACGTCACAGAAGATAATACTGAACGTTTGGTCGCCGAATACAGTAAGACACTTGGTTCATTCCTATCCCAAAACAAAAACGAGCAAAACTTGTCGGATAAAGCGCAAAACTATGTTCGCAATAAAGTGGCGAGTGAAGCTACTAAAGAAATTGAAAATTGGTTATCCAAAGCGGGTAATGCCAGGCTCAATATTAATATAGATAAAAATTTCTCCATTAAGAATTCACAGCTAGACTGGCTGATCCCTTGGTATGACCATCCCAAAGCCCTGCTATTTACCCAGCACAGTATTCACCGTAGTGATGAGCGATTGCATACAAACAATGGGATCGGTCTACGCCACTTCGATGAAAAAAATACCATTGGAATTAACGCTTTTATCGACCACGACATCTCACACGCACACACTCGCGCGGGATTAGGCGTGGAATACTGGCAAGACTACCTAAAATTTAATGCCAATGGCTATTTGGGCTTAACCTCGTGGAAAAGCGCTCCAGAACTCAACCATGATTATAACGCGAAACCCGCTCATGGCTGGGATGTCCAAATCGAAAGCTGGCTTCCTGCTTATCCACAACTGGGCGGAAACCTAAAATATGAACAATATTATGGTGATAGTGTTGCTTTATTTGGAAAAAATCAACGCCAGAAAAACCCGAGCGCTGCGACTATCGGCGCTCACTGGACACCATTCCCATTATTCACATTGAATGCTAATCATAAATTTGGCAGTAAAAACCGATCCGAAACTCAAGCCAAACTTCAATTTACGTGGATTTTTGGTAAGAGCCTAGCCCATCATGTAGATCCAACCAAAGTAGCAGAAGCGCGTCGCCTCTCGGGGAATCGTTATGACTTTGTGGAGCGTAATAACAGCATTATTCTTGATTACCAAAAGAAAACGCTGCTGAGCCTGTCATTACCAACCAAAATTCAAGGTGAAACCGGGCAATCTATCCCATTGGTCAAATCCTTCACCAGCCAATATCCACTCAAACATATTGAATGGAACGCCCCTGAACTTCTGGCTTCGGGAGGTTCAATTAGCTCAACCGATCACACTGCAGTTCTGATCTTACCGTCCTATAAGACCGCCAAAACCACACAAGATGCCCAAAAAGCAAACCGCTATCGCTTGCGTGCAATAGCCTATGACGTAAACGGAAATGCCTCTCCAGTGGCTGAAACATTGGTTGAAGTGACCGATTCTGGCGTCCTCAGCATTAACCCTCGCGATATCACATTTTATGGAAAAGGGTTAGCCAATGGTAATGACATCAACGGTCTCACCGCCATTGTCAGAGATCCCCACGGTAATACCGCACCCAACGCAAAAGTCGTCTTTGTCTTACCCAACACACTCGCGCTAATTGCTCAAAAAGCCAATACAGCAGCCCATCCAGACATCCAACGCGACCTGCGTAAAAAAATGCAGGCGATGAAAGTGGCTAAACCAGTAGAATACACCACAACAACCAATGCGAAAGGCGAAGCGCAGGTGCAATTTACCTCACAAATTGCAGGCGCCTATGAAATCACTGTCTACACAGGCAATCATCCGCCAGTGAAAACCCAAGTCACTTTCATACCAGATGTAGCGGAGGCCTATGTCCATAATTTTACCGTCTCCCGTCCCGCGGTAATTGCAGATGGTATCTCGGCCCATTCAGTAAAAGCGCTGATTACAGATAAGAATAAAAATCCTATCCCCAACCACGAAGTCAATTTTTCTGCCACAAATGCAAAAATCGTCGATAAAGCCACAACAAACGAAAACGGCCTTGTGGAAGTCACATTAACCAGCGTAAAAGCGGGAGCCAGTGAAGTGACTCTCTCTATCAACGGTCACAGTGAAACAAAAGTTGTTGAATTTATAAGTGGCAAAGCGCATCAAATCGCCATTCTAGAAATACCTGAAGTGTACGCAGGCAGAGAAAGCCAAGTGGTCTTCCAGATACGTGATAATCAAGGCAATCCGATTATTGATGCCAATAATGACGCAACCATCACCATCGATCAAAAGGTGAGTTCAACACCAATTTGGGGCATTGATGTCGATAACGGTACCTATGCTGCGAAAGTTTATGGACTGCAATCCGGCGAGCACACTATCCAAGTCGCGATGGACAATATCGTCTCCCTTGAACGAAACTTCACGACACGCGAAGCGGGTACCATACAATCAAGTTCGACAGATGGCAGCGGTCCTGATGGTGCTTTAGGTGTTATTGCCAGCATTGACATAGACATCAATCCTAACCGTACGAACTTTAAATCTGGCGACAATCCACTCATTATCGTCACGTTAAAAGATAGCTTTGGTAACGCAATTGAGAATGTGGATTTCAACCATCTTCATCTTGGCAATATGAAAGGAAAAGATCTGGCTTGGCGCGATGAAGGGCACAGTGACTATGTGGTCAACCTCCCCTTAACCACCATTGGCGATCTTGATATCACCGCAAATATTAACGGTATATATAGCCCTAAAACCGTTTTGACTGTCTCTCACAATAGCGGTATTTCAAAAATTGACCACGTGGCGTTAAGCGCCATCAATCCGACATTAAATGCCGGCGATAAGCCAACACTAAAAGTGGAACTGGCCGACGGAAACGGTAATACCGTCACTGGCGTTCAACAACTTGATATTACTATCGATAATCAAACGCATACCCTGCCAGTGACACAAAATCTGGATGGCAGCTACACGGTCGAACTTCCCGCGCAGCATAGCGGCAGCAAAAATATTCAGGTGACTGCCAACGGTAAAGACTCCAACCAAGCGACCTTAACCGTCCAAGCACCAACGCCGATGCCAACGAATATCCATGGCAATGCGGGTGAGCAAGGGGTGCTGGCAACGGTCGAACTGACAACGAGCTCGCAGGCCGACCTTAAATCCGGTGACACACTGGCATTAACCGTCACTGCACAAGATACCTTTAAAAACCCATTAACTGGTCTGGTGTCGGCGATCGCACTCACCCACGCTCAAACGGGCACAGTGACATGGGTCGATAACCAAGACGGCACATATTCTGGAACATTAGCGTTCTCGAAACTGGGTATTGATACCCTGACAGCCTCCGTCAATACCGTGAGCAGCAAGGCGATCTCCGTTAACGTCGCGAACCTAACGGGTCACTCGGGCGTGCAAAACGTGGTGATCACCCCAATCAATACAACCCCGAATGCCGGCGATAAGCCAACACTAAAAGTGGAACTGACCGATGGCAACGGCAATACCATCACTGGCGTTCAACAACTTGATATTACTATCGATAATCAAACGCATACCCTGCCAGTGACACAAAATCCGAATGGCAGCTACACAGTCGAACTTCCCGCGCAGCATAGCGGCAGCAAAAATATTCAGGTCACCGTCAACGGTAAAGATTCCAACCAAGCGACCTTAACCGTCCAAGCACCAACGCCGATGCCAACGAAAATCCATGGCAATGTGGGTGAGCAAGGGGTGCTGGCAACGGTCGAACTGACAACGGGCTCGCTGGCCGACCTCAAATCCGGTGACACACTGGCATTAACCGTCACCGCAAAAGATACCTTTAAAAACCCATTAACCGGTCTGGCTTCGGCGGTCACATTGAGCCATAACCAAGCGGGCGCTGTAGCCTGGACTGATAACCAAGACGGGACTTATTCGGCGTCGCTTCCGCTAACCAAATTAGGCAGTGATACCCTGAATGCCGCCGTCAACACTATCACTAGCCAAGCTATTTCAATCACAGTAGCACCACAGCAGAACAGAGCATCAATCACCATCGTTGAGTTGCAAACTCAGCATCCTCAAGTATCTGCGGGGCAAAGCACAACGCTCACACTGATTTTACGTGATAAGTACAATAATGGCGTCGTGCAACTCTCTTCAAACGATATCAAGCTAGAAAATAACAAATTGGCGCTGTCGAATATTCAATGGCAAGAGCAAGGCAATGGCGTTTACACCACAGAGCTTCCATTCAATCAATTAGGTCGCCATAAGCTCATTAGCACGGTTAATTTTATTGATAGCCCTACCGTTGATGTTGATGTCACAGCATTAAAAGGGGCGATTCGTGTTCATCAAGTCCGCCTCAATGCTACCCCTAAACAATTTGTTGTGGGTGAACAAATCCAATTAACCCTCACCTTGCTCGACCAATTTGATAATGGGGTGTTAGACGTATTAGCCAGCGACATCAATATCAATGATGATAATACACGAAACTCACTGAATGGCTTGCAATGGCACCATCAACAAAATGGTGTTTACATCGCCGATACCATCATCACTAAAGGGGGTGTTCACTCATTAAAAGCCACCGTTAACCATAAACAACATAGTGTGCTGGTTCATGCCATTACCTCTGTTGGCCATAACCAAGTGAGTGATGCGCAGCTCACCACCAACACCGCAAGTCTTACTGCAGGTTCATCTGCCACACTGACCTTAGAGCTGAAAGACCAGCATGGTAATCCTGTCTCTCAAGTCGATAACGCCGATATTGCCTTAACTGATAATTCCGGCGCATCCATTCCAGCCACTTGGGTTGAAATGAGTAACTTGGGTGTTTATACCGCACAAGTTCAATTAAATACCGTCGGGGATCACGCACTCACCATGGCGGTCAATTCTATTTCTCGCCATATTGATTTTCACGTCACACCGCCTCATGGAGCATCCTCGGTGACGCAATTGGAGATCTCCCCAATAACGACTGTCGAAGCGGGGCAGGCCTCGTCTCTTATCGTTGCCATGAAAGATCGGTACGGAAATGTCGTGAATAATGTGCTTAATCGCGATATTGCCATTGAAATTGATGGTGTGGCTCACCCGATTCAATTAACTGAACTCGGTGATACTGGCCAATATGCAGGGCAACTTCCTGCCCAGTCAAAAGGTCTGCATACGGTTAAAATCACCGTAAATGGCCAAGTTGAAACCTCAAATTGGACTATTAATAATCCGATAGCAATTTCGCTGAGTTCCTTTGATAGAACGGGGCAACGAGGCGCATTAGAAAAAATGACGCTACACAGCAGTAAAAAATCAGTGAGATCAGGAGATAGTGTGACCTTAACACTGAATTTAATGGATAAATTTGACAACCCACTCACAGGGGCTGGCTCCCATTTAAGCTTATTAACGGACTTAAAAGAGCTTTCTAACTGGCTGGATAACCGTGATGGAAGCTATTCCATTGAATTACTGATGAACCGGTTAGGTTCACAAGCCGCGCAAGCGATTGTGAAAAATGTACTGAGTAATGACGTGGATCTTGATATTTCAGCTTTGAGTGGAGCTAGCAGCGTCAATACCGCCGCACTGACGATCAAAGATGCCGTCATCGAAGCTGGAGATACCACCGAGTTAACATTATCGCTAAAAGACTTGGTCGATAATGGCGTCATCAATATTCAAGATAACGATATTCACTTAGCACAGCAAAATGCCAAACTTGATAAAGCCTGGTCATCAGCCATCGATGGCCTCTATACCACGCAATTGCAAATTAATCAGGTTGGTGTTTACCCGCTACGCGCAACCGTCAACCAGCAAAATAGCCGCATTGAAACCATTGAGGTCACCGCACCCATGGGTCACACTAAGGTCGCTCACGCCCAATTAACCACGAATACCACCGCGTTAGAAGCTGGTGAGAGCATTGAACTAACCTTAGAACTCAAAGACCAATACGGTAACCTCGTTACAGGTGTCAATGGCGCCAACATTTCATTGAATGATAGCCATACCGCTGAAACCATTGATAACCGCAGGATAGCTTGGCGCATGGATACTGTCGGTATTTATAAAGCGTCCCTGCCGTTGTTACGCATAGGAAAACATACATTAAGAGCCGTGGTGAACCAGCAGCAGGCCCAAGCACCTGAAATGACTGTCAATGCCCTCAAAGGTGCGGCTAATGTCAGCCAAATCATCCTAACGTCGTCAAAAAATATAGTTTCTGCTGGAGAAACAACTGCACTGACCTTAAAAGTGCAAGATCGCTTTGGTAACGAAGTCGATAATATATCCGTCTCAGATATTGAACTAACGAATACTGATACACAAATCCCAACCCAAGCAACATGGGTAAAAGTACCAACAACATTAGGTACCTACGTCACGGATATACAGCTCAATAATGTGAAACCACACACCTTAGTCGCCAAGGTCAATGGACAAACTCAAACGGCACAAATTAACGTAACCCCGCTGAAAGGGTATTTCCATGTGGCCTCCGTTACACTGCAAGCTCCAGCAACATCTGAAGTGGCAGAACAAACCAAATTAGTTCTAGCTCTCGTGGATCAATTTGGGAATAACGTCATGGCAGTTGAAAATCAACATATTGAGTTAATGCTAGGTTCAACACGTCAAACTGTCACTTGGATTGAGAACCAAGATGGAACATATCAAACCAACCTCACATTAAACCAGGTTGGGGACTACACCATGACTGTCAACGTGAATACCATTATTGGAACGAAAAGCCTTCGTGTGAATTCACCAAGTGGTAAAGATAACGTCGCATCCATTCAACTTTCAGCCAGTGCAAACCAATTCTTACCTAATGAATCAACCACACTGACACTAATACTGAAAGACACCTATGGGAACGCCGTGAAAGACATTCGCAATACCGATATTTCATTGTCTGATAGCCATTCACCTGAAAACTTTGTCTCTCCAAATTGGGCTGAAGACGGTAGCCAAACGGGTGTATATACCGCGTTGGTTAACTTGAAAAAAGTTGCCGAGCATACACTAACAGCAAACGTGAATAGCATTGATAACGCTATAAAAGTTACCGTTCAACCCTTCACAGAGATACAGCACATTAATAGCGTTGAGTTATCTGTTGATAACAATGATATCTCGATGGATGAACAAGTGAATTTTACATTGGCGGCTAAAGATATTTATGGAAACAACGTCATCATAAACTCGGCGGATATCTCTATGCAGAATGCTAATGGTGCTTTGAGTCAACCGACATGGCAATTACAAGGTGCGCAACACAAAGGAGCGCTCACCTTATCTGCTAGCGGTAATTATGTCATTACAGCAAAAGTCGGCACAAAAACCAGCTCACCAATTAGCATCTCTGTACAAAGCGGTATCCCTGTTTTTGCCACAGGAAAGAGTGAATTCTCGGTTAACTCTGATCAAATCGATGAAGGCAGTAATGCCAACGTTGTTGTTAAATTAGTCTTAAAAGATGCTAATGGAAACCCAATTAAAGGGAAAAAACCGCAGGTTTCTGCGAGTGCGGGAACGGTTACAGCTGCCATGAATGAAACCCATGATGGTGTGTATGTCAGTAACTTTAATAATCCACAGGTGGGCAAATCAACCATTACCCTTGATAGCCAGTCCATTGATTATGCAGGATCAGTACCACCTATCACTGTGATTACCTATGGTCAAATTGAAGTAAAAACCATTGATAATCCTAAGAAATTCCCTATTAATGAAGGATTCCCTAATACTGGATTTGAAGGCGCTAGATTCCAAATCACCGTGCCTATTGGCCAGCAGGAGGATTACGACTGGAGTGTGGACATTGATTGGCTATCTATTGATGAAAAAGGTGTTGTCACTATGCACCGCCAACCAACAGCAATCGCACAAGGTAATGCAATGATCCCAATATTTAAAGGCGCTCCTAAAGCTCATACAGGATATAAACGTACTGTTGATTACCGTTTTACACTGAAAAAGTGGTATTCCCTTCAGGGTAAAATCAGTGCATACGGTTCAAAATCGATTTGCCAAGCTCCAAGTCGATTAATTAAATATAAGGATCTCCAAACTGTTGGTATGCACCAACGCCTAGTTGGAGAAGCCCTTATCCATGAATGGGGAAGCCAATATATTTCTGGTAAATTTGGCTTTGGGGAATTCCTCTGGTTGGCTGATAATCAAACCTCTACGCACAATAGCATCTACAACCCATTCGGTGGACTCATTGTTGATGTAGAGATTAAAAATCAAATACTTAATGCCGTCTGTGTTGAAGACCTTAACTAAGCAAGGAAAGTTTCTTTAAAGCGTTTATTTTCACCATTGATAACCCCACGCTTTAGCGTGGGGTTTTTATTTCATCACTCCTTCACCCCATCCCAATCCAACCCAAATTTGGCTAAATACTTTCGCAGCCTATCTGCATCATTCGGTTGCTTTTTCTGTTGGCGAGAAACCGCAAATAGTGTGCGTCCCGCTTCAGACAAGGAAGAAGATTTCCTGCACACATCCAGTACTGTGGCCAACTGCTGCTGCTCAAATAGGTCGATTTCCCCCACTTGTTCAGGAAGTTGTAGCTTAGATTTTGGCTGCCACTGCTGGCTTAAGCGCTGAATTTCTTCCTCTACCACTGACTGGGTGATACGCCCATGTTCCGCGAAGGTTGCCATACGGGAAATTGAAGCACCTAATTCACGGAAATTACCACGCCATGCGGCTTGAGGGGAGCAAGCAAACTGAACATAGTGTTGACGAGCTTCTCTATCAAAGCGGATTTGGCTCTGCTCCGCTTGGCAGAATTTTGCCAATTCATAATCGATATTCGGCTCAATATCTTCACGGCGATCCGCCAGCCCCGGCAACGCAAATGTCCACATATTAATACGGGCGAATAAATCTTCGCGGAATTTCCCCTCTTCCACCCACTCGGCAAGGTTGCGATGGGTTCCTGCAATCAACTGGAAATCGCTTTGAATTTCACTGTCTGACCCGAACGGAAAAAAGCTTTTTTCTTCAATGGCTTTCAATAGCATTGCTTGCTCATCAAGACCCAATTCGGCAATTTCATCCAAAAATAAAATGCCGCCGTCGGCCTCTTTTAGTAGCCCTTGGCGCGGATTAAGCGCTCCCGTAAATGCACCCTTCACATGCCCAAATAACGTAGACATTGCATTATCACCACGCAAAGTGGCGCAGTTGATCTCCACAAAACGCCCTTTAACTTGGTGGCGTCCTTGGCGCAATTGATAAATTCGCCGAGCGAGAAAAGATTTCCCTGCACCCGTAGGGCCATTGAGCAAAATCGGTGCTTTAGAACGCAGTGCCACGCGCTCAATCTGCTCAATCATGGTATTAAACGCCCGATTACGGGTGGCGATACCCGCCTTTAAGAACGCCAACTGAGTCTGTTGCTGGCTTTCAAAGCGGCTGGTGATCTGCGCATAACGGCTTAAATCGAGGTCAATTTCCGCATACATACCCACCGGATCGGTTTCCCGTTCCCCGCGAGTTGGTGAAGTTTGGATCAGTTTTGCGGGCAAATAGTGGGCTTCCGTCAGCAAGAACCAACAGATTTGTACCACGTGGGTGCCCGTGGTGATATGCACCAAATACTCTTCGTTTTCTGTATCGAAAGGGTAGTCCGCAGAAAAATCCAGCAGTGAAGTGTAGACCTCTTCAAAATCCCATGGATCCGCAATATCCACTTCACGCAGCACCACCTCCGTTTTCGGCGATACCTGCTCAATATCTTCTTTCACCCGGCACGCGAGCGAGTAGTCGTTCACCTGATGAATTAGCTCAAAACGGTGAATATCTAGATCTGCTTGCTGGCACAGTCCCACAGTAGGGCGCCATTTTTTCCAGCGATTGGCTTTTTTACCGCGTCTATCAAGCACAGTACCCAATACGCCAATAACCACTTTTCTTTTTTGATTCATATTTATAAATATTTATAAAAGGCGATATGAAAATATATAAAAAAGAATAAATCATTAAGCCACAAAATGGCATCAGAAAAACCATAAAAATAATTATCTTTTTAATATCAAGTAATTATAAATATTTTTAATTATCTTTCAAAAGTTGGCACGCATCTGGCAATAGTCTAATCGTCCACTACCGGAATTTGTCAGAACTTCAGTTCTACCGGTGCAGACATGGTGGCTAGCCCCACTTCATGGTCTGTATTCCGCCGTTGGTAAGACCTATCTGGTAATAGCATGCGCTATCGGGTTCGAGTCCCGACATTCAAAACCAAATGAATAAAACGTGGTTGCCGTTTCGCCACACAGTGTTATCCGAGTCATCGCACCGGGCATTGAGCAAAACAGTAGACAGCCGTATGGCGCTCGATTGTTTCCCTCCTCGCTTCGTCAATGATTTCGATAACACCTCAATAAATAAAAAGGAAAATAACAATGACAAAAATTAACGTGGCACAGGGATACATTGCACTGACTTCAAATAAAGGCGACTTCAAGCAACTGTTCACCGCTGGCGAATATCGCCTTAATGATTGGTTTAATAAACTGACCGTTTCACTGTTTGAACTGAATAATGACCCAATTGAAGAGAAACTTGCTGAGCATTTACGCCAGTTTCATCCTGATTGGGTTGAAGAATACTGCGTGAACATCACTCTCGCAGATGATGAAATGGGCTTTGTTTATTGGCATAACAGCCTGACGGAAATTTTAGCGCCCGCAACGCGCCGCCTGTACTGGAAAACTGGCAATACGTTACGCATCGAAACCCAATTAACTGACGATGTCGTTATCAACCCAACATTGCTGGCGCGTTTGGCGGGTAAAAAACGCATCAAAGGCACTGATCTGGCGTTAATCAGCCAAGTTCCTGCATGGCATGTCGGTATCTTTAAGTTGGATGGCGAGATCCAATCGATTTTACAACCTGGCACTTACGGTTACTGGAAAATTTGTCGTAAACCTGAAGTGGACGTGATTGATACGCGATTACAAGCATTGGAAGTCAGCGGTCAGGAGATTTTGACCAAAGATAAAGTCACTCTGCGTGTTAACTTATCGGCAAACTGGCGCTATGCCGACATTTTGTTGGCGTTATCCAAATTGAGCCAACCAGTGGATTATTTATATCGCGAGCTGCAATTTGCCCTACGTGAAATTATCGGCACACGTACCTTAGATGAACTGTTGGAAAACAAGCAGTTAATCGACCAGCTGATGATGGAGCATGTGGTACAAACCGCCCTCACCTTCGGTTTAGAAATCGATAGCATTGGCGTGAAAGACATTATTTTACCAGGAGACATGCGCACCATCTTGTCTCAGGTTGTAGAAGCCGAAAAATCGGCGCAAGCCAACGTGATCCGTCGCCGCGAAGAAACCGCTGCCACGCGCTCACTGTTAAATACTGCCAAAGTGATGGAAAACAATCCCGTTGCCTTGCGTTTAAAAGAGCTCGAAACCTTAGAAAGTATTGCACATCGAATCGACCAAATTTCCGTTTACGGTGGATTGGATCAAGTATTAAACGGATTGGTAAAAATTAAGGAATAACAATGAATAACAATAACTTTAACCAAATCATGCAACCCAATAGTGCGCCAGTAAAAATGTGGACTCACGGAGTTCCAGTTGATCCTGCGGCAGTGACCCAGTTGCAAAACACGGCAAAAATGCCGTTTATCTTTAAACACCTAGCAGTGATGCCAGATGTGCATGTCGGTAAAGGCTCCACCATTGGGAGCGTGATCCCAACTAAAGGAGCGATTATCCCTGCGGCGGTTGGTGTGGATATCGGGTGTGGGATGATTGCGGTGCGTACATCATTAACTGCATCGGATTTGCCAGATAGCCTGCAAAATATCCGTTTTGCCATTGAAGCGGCGGTACCTCACGGACGAACCACCCATCGACATGGTCGAGATAAAGGCGCTTGGCATCGCGCCCCTGATATTGTGGATACCCACTGGGCGCAACTGGATGAAGAGTTCAAACGCATCTGCGATAAATACCCAAAACTGCGTGGAACTAACCATTACAATCACTTAGGAACGTTGGGAACGGGAAACCACTTTATTGAGCTGTGTTTGGATGAGCAAGACCGCGTTTGGGTGATGCTACATAGCGGGTCTCGCGGTGTGGGAAATGCGATTGGTAACTTGTTTATTACCTTAGCGCAAAAAGATATGCAGCAGCATATCGCCAACTTACCAGACCGTGATTTGGCGTACTTCCAAGAAGGAAGCCAATATTTTAACGACTATATGGAAGCCGTAGGTTGGGCGCAGGATTTTGCTCGCCATAACCGTGAAGTGATGATGCACCGCGTACTGGAAGCGCTATCGAAAGAAATCACCAAACCGTTTATGACCCAGCAAGAAGCCGTAAACTGCCACCATAACTATGTGCAGAAAGAGCAACATTTTGGTGAAGAGATCCTAGTAACCCGAAAAGGGGCGGTATCTGCCCAAAAAGGGCAAATGGGGATTATTCCAGGTTCAATGGGAGCCAAAAGCTTTATTGTTCGCGGTCTAGGAAACGAAGAGAGTTTTTGTTCATGTAGCCACGGCGCAGGACGTGTAATGAGCCGAACAGAGGCTAAAAAACGTTTTTCAGTGAGCGACCAAAAGATAGCGACGGCGCATGTTGAATGTCGAAAAGATAGCGATGTGATTGATGAAATTCCAATGGCTTATAAAGACATTGATGCAGTTATGGCAGCCCAATCGTCGCTAGTAGAAATTGTGCATACGCTACGCCAAGTGGTATGTGTGAAGGGGTAATTTTCCCCAATTAGGAGTTCAAATGGAAAATAGCAGCATGGAAAAAATAAGTGATGGCGTATCCATGCTTATGCAAGAAAGGATACGTAAAACATTAAGCGAGATAGAACGCACTCATCAAGTCAAAATATTATTTGCCTGTGAATCCGGTAGTCGTGGTTGGGGATTTGCCTCGCAAGACAGCGATTATGATGTGCGCTTTATCTATGTGCATTCCCTCGATTGGTATCTCACACTAGATAGAAAGCGTGATGTGATAGAAAAGCCGATTGACGATGAACTGGATGTGTCGGGTTGGGAATTATCAAAAGCCTTAAAACTGATGCGTAATTCCAACCCCGCATTAATTGAATGGTTACAATCACCGATTGTTTACCATAAAGATGAGGGCTTCTTTGCTCAGTTAGAATCACTGGCTGAACAATTTTACTCGCCGTTAAAAGCGCGTTATCACTACCTTTCTATCAGTAAAAGAAACTTACACACTGATTTTAAGGTCGAAGAAGTGAGATTAAAAAAATACTTTTATATCTTACGATCCGTATTAGCCTTGCGATGGATAGAGAACCATAAAAATATGCCACCGATGGCTTTTAGTGATTTAGTCGCGGCATGTGTTAGCCAAAAGGATGTATTAGCAGAAATTAATACGCTGCTAGAGATAAAAAGTCGAGGCAAAGAAAGCCTTTATGGTACGCGCAGACCCGCTATTGATGCATTAATCCAGGAAACGATAGACAACATGGAACGCTATCAATTTCCAGAGCCGTCTTGTAGAGATAGTCGCCTGTTAGATACGTTCTTACAGAAAACCATCTTAGAATTTAGTGCTAAATAGCAGTTTTCGTTATCAAACAAAGGGCATCGATTTCGATGCCCTTTTCACTATTCCACACTATTTATCGCCAATTTTCACTTTTCACCACGGAATATTTCCCGGCACCCAACAAAGCAATCGCCAGCGCGCTCACAAAGAAATAAACGATACTCTCAATCGCCCATGCCCCTGTTTTATCCAGTAAAAACGTTTTATCTAATCCCACCATTAACCATGCAACAACCATCGTGAACGCCACTAACAACGCGGATGGTCGGGTTAAAATACCCAACACAATGAAAATAGGGGCAACCACTTCACCCAAAATTGTGCCGTAAGCAATAAATTCAGGTAAACCATAAGAGGCTAACAACCCTTTGATGCCACTCGCACCTGTTAGCAACTTGCTCATTCCATGAAATAGCATTAATCCACCCACCGCTAAGCGCAACAGAAGTTTTCCTGCGTCTTCATGTGACAAACAACGATTGAAAAGTCCGACCATTTTGCACCCCATCTCTCTACGTTATGTTACTTATCATTATGGTTCAAAAATCAGAAATGAGAATTGTTTTAATTTTCATTTTATTCATCTATATCAAGGTAATTTTAGTTATTTTTAATGCACTATTTCTTATTCAAAAATAGCGTTTATGCTCTCTTTTTTTGAACTAATTTTTTGAACCCCACAACTCAATGTGCAGTTAAATTGAAAAGTACCCCATCAAAAATTGACTACATAATTAACAAGACTAATCACTCAATAAATTTTTAATTAATTAAACAAAAATATAAGAAAAGCAAAATACTCTTTTTACTTGTTTAAATACTGAAGATAAATAAAAACAAAAAATGCCAGAATAAAAATAAAATAGGAAAAAACCAAGAAATAAAATCTTTCTTATATTATCTATACTTAACTAAGTAACATCACTCATTACAAGCAAAAAAATAGTACATAAGATAATTAAAAATAAAAAATGCAGATTTTTAATCTGAAAATTTAAAATCATTGGTTTTATAAACCTGAGAATTCCACTTTACATATCTTGAAGATCTTTAAACCTTGTCTAAGCTTAAAAAGCTAGTCAATTCTGGTTAGCGAAAAAAATCACTTATTTTAATTAATCGAGAACCTCGATGGGGTTAATTATGCCTAGACATATACTTTCTCTATCAATACTGTCCTTATCCGTGTTATCTGGCTCAGTAATTGCTGCCACAAATAGCCCTGGAGGTATTATTTCTTTCTCCGGTGCAATTAGTGATACTACCTGTACGATTAATGGTAATAACAGCGCTGATATGTCGATTGCTTTAGATCCGATTATATCTTCTGATGCAGGAACAACGGCAAGTACAGTTATTACAAAAAACCAAAAAGCCTTTGGGCTTACCTTTTCAAACTGTGCAATTGTTGGTGGAGGTACACCAGCAGGAACATTAAAACTTCACTTCTCTTCAAGTAATATTTCGCCTTCAGGCCTGTATTTAATGAATACAACAGTGAACGAAAATGACCCGACCGTTGCTCGCAACGTAGGTTTCAGCTTATCACAAACTGGATCACCAACTGTTGCTATTCCATTAAATACGACCTTTGATACTCAGCTAACTGCAGCCAATACCACTTCAGCTGCGGGTGCAACATTGAACTTAATTGCGAGTTACTACAAAACAAATGCGACTGCCGCATCTGTCGGTGCGCTGCAATCAAACGTTATTTATACCGTTTCATATCTATAACAATAAACTCAAGCTAGGTTCCTCTGAGCCTAGCTTTTAGTGAGAATTTATTATGAAAATAAAATTATTATTCTTACTTCTTTTATTATTTTCTAAAGAAACATTTTCAAACGTTATTATTACAGGAACAAGGATTATATATCCAGAAGCTGCACAAAGCATGTCCATTCAATTAACTAATAACAGTAAAACACCATCATTAGTTCAATCTTGGATTGATGATGGCAATATAAACTCAACGCCTGAAAATTCAGACGCACCTTTTTATCTTTATCCTCCCATTATCAAAATAGAGGGTTTACAAGGGCAACAATTAAAAATCAAAAAAACAGATAAAAAACTTCCAGATAATGTTGAAAGTGTTTTTTATTTAAATGTCCTAGATATTCCTAAAGCACCTGATTCAATGAAAGGTAAAAATGGAATTCAATTAGCGGCACGTTCAAGAATAAAATTATTTTATCGACCTACGGGATTAACTGAATCACCTGAAAATATCACGGACAATATTAGTTACCAGCTAAATAATAACGGTATTGTCGTGAATAATAACTCCCAATACCACTTTACAATCGCTGCTATTACAACGCCTGAAGATAAAAAAACAGCGCTTGTTGATTCCGAGATGGTTCCACCACACACATCCAAAACGCTGCCGTTAAAAAAGCAGTTAAAAGGTAGCAATCTTATTCTGACTTATGTTGATGATTATGGTGTTTTCAAATCTAAAAACCTTCAGCTTTAACAGAAGAAACCATCATGAAAAAAGAAAATTATCTCTACATCCTTATTTTAATAGGGCTACAGACTTATCTAAAAAATGCATTTGCAGATGAATTTGATACCTCCCTTTTGGTGGGTGAATCTGCAAAAGGAGATATTTCTCGTTTCTATTCTGATGGACAAATTCCAGCTGGCAAACAGCTTGCGGACATCTATGTTAATCAGGTTTGGAAAGGACAGTTTGACATCAATGTTGAAGATAATGGTAAGCAAATCAGCATTGCGCAAAGTGATGTCCCTAAGCTCGGCTTAAAAACCACACCTAACCAAACAGATCAGACTGAAGATAACGCATATGTTCAACTCAGCTCACTGGCACCCAACCTACATTACCAATTTAAAATCAGTGATTTGCGACTAAACATTACTGTTCCACAAGTGTCGATTAAACAATCTGAATCTGGTTATGTCGATCCCAGCTTGTGGCAACATGGCGTGCCAGCCATTATTTTTGCTTATAATACAAACTATTACAGTTATAAAGAGAAGAAACACGAGAAGAGAAATAATGAGAATTTCTATGCTACCCTCAACTCGGGTGTCAATTTAGGTGCATGGCAATTTCGTGATGAATCAAGCTATCGCTATTCATCCCATGGCTCGCAAAAATGGCGCAATAACACCCGCTATGTATACCGCCCAATCAGCCAGATTAATTCAGGGCTGAAGGCTGGCGATTTTTATACACCAACGGCGCTATTTAATAGCATCCGTATGCGAGGAATAATGCTCGCAACGGAAGTGGGGATGTTGCCGAACTCAAGCCAAAACTTTGTGCCGATTATTCGAGGCGTCGCACAAACCAACGCCTTAGTCACCGTTTATCAAAATGGGTACTTGGTCTATCAAGAAAACGTGCCGCCAGGTGAATTCGCATTTAACGATATTCAGCCTAGCGCGGGAAGCGGTGATTTATTGGTGGTAATACAAGAAGCGGATGGCCGAAAAGAATCATTCTCTGTTCCCTACTCCGCCGTACCCGATATGCTTAAAGAGGGTGTTTCCAACTATAACGTTCTTGCTGGGCAAGCCAAAATCGACAATACCTCATACCAACCTAAATTTATTCAGGGCGAATATCATTACGGCTTGAATAACTTAGTGACGCTCTATTCCGGCGCTCTGCTCAGTGAGAAATATTACTCCGCCGTTATTGGGAGTGGTTGGAACTTTCGCTTTGGTGCTATCTCCGCAGACATCACTCATGCCAAAACTAAATTAGATAGCGGAGATAAGAGTGGCCAAAGCTATCGTTTAACCTACAGTAAATTTATTGACGCCACCTCGACCAGTTTAACTCTCGCCACATACCGCTATTCCACTAGCGGCTACTATAGCTTTGTCGATTCAATTTATTCTCATGATAACTATAAAGCCTGGCAGCGATATCAAGACGAAAATGCCAACCAAATTGGCAATAATAATAACAATTCCGATCTCTCGCTAAGTAATTTCGATGCCTTACGAGGCTCACGGGCGAAAAATACCTTCACCGTTAACTTGAATCAGCAACTTGGCGACAATTATGGCTCTGTTTTTGTTTCTGGAACCCATCGTGATTACTGGAATACTCACGGCAGTAGCCGAGAATATCAAGTTGGTTATGCCAACAACTATAACGACATTTCCTACAGCGTGTCCGTATCACGGATGCGTAATTACGATAACAAAGAAGAAACCCGCGTTTATATGAATGTTAGCGTTCCTATTAGCCTATTCGAAAAACGCGCTAACGTGAGCTTAGGCAGCTATTTTACTGACTCTCACTATGAACAAACGGCCTTGAGTGTCAGTGGTATCGCGGGGAAAGATAACCAAGTTAATTACACCGTGACAGGCACGAATCAGTCTGGGGGTAACAATGTCCTCGGTGGAAATATTACCTATAAGCACCCTTACACCACATTATCCGGTTCATATACCGAAGCGAATGATTATCGTCAGGCCGGATTAGGCGCTCGAGGTACCTTGGTCGCTATTCCTAACCATATCGCCTTATCAGATGATACCGGAGATACTTACACCATCATTGATGCCCCAATGGCCAATAATATGATGGTCAATGACGATAAAACCACGCTAACCAATCAGCGCGGTGTGGTGCTAGTGACCAACAGCACCCCTTATCGCGCTAATTCATATACCCTTTCTGATACCGAAAATACGGCAGGCGCTGAAGTGCTCGGAAATATGGCAAACATCAGCCCGTACCAAGGCGCAGTTAACTACATCAAGTTAGAAACTGACACTCGACAAACCTTTATTTTACGCGGTGAGTTAGCCAATGGCCACAGCCTGCCATTCGGTACTGAAGTCGTCGATCCACAGCAGCAAAATATTGGCTATGTAGGGCAATCTGGCGTGCTGTACCTTAAGAGTGAACAGCTACCTTCAGCCTTACATATCAAGCTGAAAGGGGAAAAAGAGTGCGTGATCCATCAACCAGTTAACACGATGGATAAAGGTAAAAACCGCTGTCAATAAAGGAAAATCCAATGAAAAAAACCACATTGGCACTATTATTTTCAAGTTTACTTGCCGTCAGCCAGTATGCCTCTGCTAACTGTCGACAAGCGTCAACCGTCACGGCATCCCCTATTACTTTTGATTTATCAAACGATTTAACCAGCTCATCGACTGTCGTAACCAAAGACTCTCGAACCATATTTTCCGGTACATTTACTTGTACCAATAATGGATTACTCCCTAATGTCGTAGGTATTGCCTCACCATTTCAAGGTCGAAAAGCGACCGTGGGATTCAATGGAGGTAAGCAATTAGTAGAAGTCACCGTCACCCAATTAGAAAAAAACAATGTGTCAAACTTGTCCCCTGGTTCCCATAACGCCAATGAACTCAATGTAAATTTCACCATGCAATTTACACTGGTGACCGTCAAACCGAGCTCGAACTATATTGAAATTGCAGGAAGCACAGCAACGATTAACCCCGTTGTTTTTGCTTCGGATGCATCCACTTTAGGTCTTGTACAATGGCTTATTGATGTGGTGGCTAGACTCTTAGCATTTTTACTGGGATTTGTATGGACAACTCAGCCCGATGATATCTATTTACAACCCGTTCAAGTGACTTATAGCCCTATTACCACCACCTGTAACTTTGCAAACCAAGGTTTAGTAGTGACCCTGCCCCCCGTCAGCATCAGTACCGTCAAATCAGCAACACGTGCAGGCTATACTCCCTTTAATCTCAACTTCACTTGCAGTGATTTTCTTGCAGGAGGCAACGCATCAAGAGATATCAATATCTTTTTATCCAGCAGCAGCTTACTCGCGACAGATAAAACCACCATGAATAATACTGCCAGCCAAGGCGCCGCAGGTGTAGGTTTTCGCTTGGTCACTGCAAGTAACCCCACCAGCCCAATTACCCTCTCCGATAGCGTGGCTGCACAAAATACCGCAACCTCTATTTTCACGGTAACAAAAGGGAGCCCAATATCCCCATCATTTACCCTCAATATGGGGGCTTACTATTACCCTTATACCCCTGCCATCGTGACGCAAGGCCCTGTATCCAGCACCGCAACTGTTGTCATGTCTTATAATTAGAAGGATGAAAAAATGCGGTATATTCAAGGGATTATTTACAGTTTTATGTTGCTCCTTCTCAGCTCACAGACGCACGCGAGCTTAATACTCAAAAAAACGCGTCTGATTTACTTAAGCGACCAAAAATCTGCCAATATTCAAACCATTAATGACAGTGAACAAGCAAGCTTAGTCCAGAGTTGGGTTGATGAGGGCAATGTCCATTCCACCCCTGAAACAACAGAGGCGCCGTTTATTGTGACGCCGCCTGTGACCAAAATCGCCGCTCATGATGGCGCGCAATTACGGATTCGATTTATTGGAGGGGATTTACCGCAAGATAGAGAATCTGTTTTTTACCTGAATGTACTTGATATCTCGCCAAAACCTCAAAATAAAGAAGGGATGAATATTATTCAGTTAGCGCTACAAATTCGTATCAAAGTTTTTTATCGACCCGCAGCGCTTGCCAGTGGCGTAGAATCATTTATCAATAACGTGAGTGCTTTTCATTCAGAGAATCAGCTTTCGATTAAAAACCCTACCCCTTATTTTTTGAATATTTCACAGCTCTATTATGAAAATAGCCAAAATACCCCCATCGCGAAGAGCGTTATGATCCCACCGTATTCAACCGAAAAGCTAGAAGGGAGTCATCGGCAAAATGGTAAACTTATTGCGGTGTATATCAATGATCAAGGTAGCTTAGTCACCCATGCTTTAAGCGTAAATTAGATAACCGAACCTATCTGGCTCGGTTATTCATTTTTAAATATGGATCGTATAAAAACAGTAACGCAGCATACACTCCGCAATCAGCGCACAAACACAGCCCACCACAAGAACATAGTGGCTACGCCCAACCAGAACGCCCTGTGCTTCGCCTTTAATGCGATAAAATGCCCCCATACCAATAGCCACAATGGCAATAAACCCAACCCCCCAACTGGCTAAACGCAGTGACCAAATCTGTTGATAAGCATTAATTGAATCAATGGGAAAAGTGACGGATTCATTGGTGTAAGCGGTTTCCAGCAAATAGTTTTCGTAGAATGGTTGATAAATCAAACGAACCACTAAGCTCACGCCCACCACCATCAATAATGCAAGCGCCCTATTTTGACCTCGATCTTTCAGTAGAAGGCTAACCAGTAAATAGTAGCCTGCCGCCCCTAGGGTCAACATCGCCCCATAAAACATCAGGTAGGTATTGTCATTCATCCACACTAACATGGAGGTATAACGGTAAATCGACCCCATCGCATACACATCACACAGTCCCGCGATAATCGCCAACCCCAATAACCCGTAAGACAGTCGTTTTTTAAACCACATCCACAAAAAAGTGAGGCCCAAGAACGTAAAGTAAGTCGCCGTAAAAACCACTTCACGACTGAGCCAAGAGGAGAAAATGTTTAATAACGAATTGGGTGCATTGAGCGGCACCCCCAAGTGTGTAATGGAGGAGAGCAAACCCATACCCGCCAGCACACAAGCGATAAACAAATAGCGCAACAGAAAGCTCGAAGGAATATTTCCACCAAGAGTCGTCGCCAATCTTTTTGCACAAATCCCCAGCATCACACTTAACCCGATAGAGGCTTGCATCAGCAAGGTAAATATTAATAGTGGCCATTCATTCATTTTTTCGCTCCTTGGATCGCGGTATGACGCCCCGCCCCTTGGTGCGGGTGGATCACTAAATTGGGGTGAGTAATGGATGAGTCTGGCAGCCCTTTCACATCCGCTTGCGAGCCAAAGCGCTCGCGCAGCTCATCAATAGGGCCAAACTGAATTGCACCGAGTGGGCACGTCGCCACACATACGGGAGTTTGCCCTTGCAGTTGTAAATCAATACAGAAATCGCACTTGGACATTTGCTTGGTTTCGGGATTCATCTGCGGCGCACCATAGGGGCACGACCACGCACAAGTTCCGCAACCCACACATTTATCCGTATTGACCATCACGATGCCATCCCCTTCACGCTTGTGCATGGCAGTAGTTGGGCAATTTTTTACGCACATTGGGTCGGCGCAGTGGTTACACGAGATAGACAGGGTGTAGGCGAACACGTTGTTCTCCCAACTGCCGCAGCCATTTTCGATAAATTCTCCGCCCGTGATCTCATAAACCCGACGAAATTTACGTCCAACTTCGAGATTATTTTTATCTTTGCAGGAAACCTGACACGCTTTGCATCCTGAGCAGCGCGCCGAATCAATATAAAACCCGAGTTGTTTGTCACTCACTGCGGGATAAACGTGGAATTTACTCATGCTTTTGCTACCTCCACCAATAAGGTTTGATGGGCATTACCGTGCGCCATTGCAGTACTGCGTGCAGATGTTAAAACGTTGGCACATCCCCCTTGATCGACACCATTTTCATCTGGCTGCCACCATGCTCCCGCTTGCAATGCCACTACTCCCGGCATAATCCGCGACGTGATTTTGACAGGTACCATCGTGATACCTCGATCGTTATGCACCTTCACGCGATCGTCCTCTGTAATTTGGCGGCGTTTCGCGTCGATCGGGTTGATCCACAACTCTTGGCGCTGCACTTCTTGCAACCATGGGTTCGCAAACTGGGTGGAGTTCGCGCGGTTGCGCCCTTTCCACGTAATCAATTGCAGCGGATATTGCTGTGTTAGAGCATCTTCAGGGCCTTCAATCGCAGGCACATAATGGGAGAGCGCCGGAATATCGCGGTCATTACGGTCATACAGACGTTTCGAGAAAATCTCGATTTTGCCCGATGGGGTTTCAAACGGGTTATTGGCTAAGTCTTTAATATTTCTCTCAAATGCTACATGCCCCGTATGGGGTTTATGTTTCAAAAGATGGCGGCGTTTAACCAACAATTCATCAAAAGTGGGAATTCCATCTTCAGGACGTTTTTCATGAGCATCATTGACCAGATGTTCAATCCACTGCTTTTCCGTGCGCCCTTCACTGAATTTTTCACCCACACCCAATTTGTTTGCCACATCCCAGAGCCACTCATAATCACTGCGACGTTCAAATTCAGGCTCCGCGACCTTTTCAGACAGAATAATGTAATTCCCTGTGCCCCACGTCCCGCCAACATTCCAACGTTCTAAAAAGCTGGTTTCAGGCAGTAAAATGTCGGCATATTTGGCGCTTGGGGTCATATACAGGTCGCTGTAGACGATAAACTCAACCTTGTTTTCATCCTCCAGCACTTTGGCGGCATGGCGAATATCAGGGTTCTGGTTCGTCATGTAATTTCCCGCAAGGGAAAAAATCATTTTGATTTCGGTATCCAGTTTTTCCGCATTTTTTAAGCCGTTATCCGGTGTAACTAGGCTGGCATCTTCACAGGCTTGTACCCAGTTGGTGATATTAATTTTCGCATTAACTGGGTTTTCAAACAGGCTGGGACCCGCCAGTGTTTTACGAAGATCTGGCGTCACGGCCATGCCATAACCAGCAGCCCAACCCCCTTTCACACCGACGTTTCCCGTAATGGTTGCCAGCAATGTCGCACCACGCGCAGAGCGCTCCCCACAAATATGACGCTGCGGTCCCCACCCTTGCATCAAAGCGGCGGGTTTGGTTGTGGCATATTCACGGGCAAGCTGGCGAATGGTTTGTGCAGGCACTTTGGTTATCGGCGCCGCCCATTCAGGGGTTTTCACCACGCCATCTTTTTTCCCCATCAAGTAGGAGACTAAGGATTCATGCTCCGGTACTCCATCAGGCATTTGGTGCTCATCAAAGCCAACGGTGTAGGTATCGATAAATGCCTGATCATGCAGACCTTCGCTGATGATCACGTACATCATGGCATCCATCATCGCGTTATCGGTGGTCGGTAAAATCGGGATCCACTGATCCGCCAGCGAAGAGGCAGTATCGGAATAGCGCGGATCCACCACAATAAACTTAGTGCCATTTCTCTTCATTTTTTGGAAGTAATGGTTGGTGTGCCCGAAAATAGTCTCATTCGGGTTATGCCCCCATAAAATCACCAATGGGGTCTCTTCCAATGTATCTAATGTACTGCCGCTCGCCGAGGTGCCATAAGTGTAGGGCGTCACTGCCATAGTGTTACCGTTACTGACGGAGTGGTAATTTTCCAGAAATCCCCCCGTCAAATTAAACAGGCGGCGTAGCATATTCGCCCCTGAAAAAATGCCGCCCGTCACCCCAGTACTTAAGCTCACAAAGCGTGATGCAGGGCCATATTGCTGGTTAATTCGCTGCATATTTTCAGCGATAAGCGTGGTGGCTTCTTCCCAGCTAATTCGCTCGAAATGCCCTTCACCACGTTTGCCCACGCGCTTCATTGGGTATTTTAAGCGGTTCGGATGGTAGACAAATTTGCGATAGCTGCGCCCACGCACACAGGCACGCATAATCGGCATCTCTTCATCAAGATCGCCATCGGGACGTGTGCTGATGCGCGTAACAACGCCCTGTTTAACGTGGGCGCGAATATCACATTTTCCGCCGCAGTCAAAACTGCTGCATGTGGAAACCACTCGCTCACCGTCATTTGGCAAGGTGGTCGTCGGAATAATATTGGGATTTTCTGGTGTTGAAGCGGCCGTGTTCGTGGCAATAAATGGGACAGCCATGAGTGCAGAGCTGCCTTGAATAAACCGACGACGGGTTAATGATTCAATCAGATGTTCACTCTGATCATTATAATTTTTCATGATAACTCTACCTCTGGCGTACATTAGGTTGCCGCGATAGCGTAAACATTTCCCACTGAGCCAACTTTTGAAAAACCGCCAAAGGCATTGGAATTTCAGCCAACCGCGTGAAACATGTGGTTATATCAATAAATTTTGCCTATATTCAGAAAATAATTCGTTATGTTTGAATTTCAGCCAATGAACGACGGTAACCAAAATTACGATGAGAAATATTCCACTAAGTACCATTGATAGTGTCGCCCGGGATGTTATCGCACTTGCGACGGATTACTTACCCAACGTACTGTTGGATTCGCATAAGCACCGCCGCGCTCAATTCTTATATGGTGCAACGGGGCTAATTGAGGTGAGTACTGAAGATGGTGAGTGGGTTATTCCCCCTGACAGTGGCGTGTGGATCCCGGAGAATACGGCTCATGAAACACGGATGCTGAATGTCAGCACCCGCAGTTTATATATCGAACCTGCGGCAGCGCCCCGCCAAGGCAATCGATGCGAAGTTTTGCGCGTCACGCCTTTACTTCGCCAATTGTTATTAGAAGCGGTTGATGTGCCGCTGGAATATGATCCTAACGGACGCGATGGATCATTGATGCAGTTGATCCTCTATGAAGTGGCGCGAGCCGAGCCGCTGCCGTTTTTTGCGCCGATCCCTCGGGATGAAAGCCTCGCGGCTCTGTGCCGTGAATTTTTAAAATCACCGCAAATTACCTCGCATCCCCAAGAGTGGGCCGCAAAATTGCATAAAAGCGACCGGTCATTTAGCCGCTTTTTTGGGGCGCAAACAGGTTTGTCATTTTCAGATTGGCGACAACAAGCCTGCTTACTAAGTGCCATTAGCCAGATTTCAGCAGGCAAGTCGATCACGGAAGTGGCGTTTGATCTTGGTTACAGCAATGTGGGTTCGTTCTCAACCATGTTTAAAAAATGGCTTGGACAAACCCCATCGAGCTTTATTCAACGTATTGAATCCTAGCCTTAATCCAATGTGGCAATCAGCCATGCAGAACCGCGATAGTCACCCGCTTGGGCATTTTCCCCTTGTAGGTGGCTACTGATTTCGAACTCTTTCAGGCTGTGAATTTCCGCGTTGATCTCTTTGCCAGATTGCCCCGTTTCAAGATCGGTGATCACCAAATCGCTGTAAATCGTATCGTTCGCTTCATTTTTCATCGGTAAGCGCTTTTGAGGGTCATCATCCGGCGTGTAGTCCAATCGTAACCGCACTTTGGTCGCTGATTGGAAGAGGCAACTGTAAGTAACTTGGCCGCTAGCACGGTTGTCATAATACAAGCTGTTTAACTGCCCATGGCGTAGATTTAATATCCCTTGCTCCCCGCTACTGGTACTGGATGTGCATTTTGCACCGATATTAATTTGCGAAGCCGCCAAGCGTAATGGCACAGAAGATTCGTGAAGTGGCCAGCTATCATAAGGGGGTGCCACGCTGGGATTGGTAAATGCACGCACGTAACCCGCTAATGGCATTTCACTAATAATCAACTGCCCATCGATAATTTGCTCTTTGATATAAAACGTCATGGTGATAGGAAAATGGTTATTAAATCGAGGAACCTCAAATTTTGTATCCGCATAAGACATTGAGCACACACCGGAGCTGCGGTTCGTCCATTCCATCATGTCGGATTGCACCGTCATCACAAGGTTGGCGTTCAATCGATACGCTTTGAGTCCTGCAATCGAAAACCCCGTTTCAGGCACATACATAAATAATCGATGAAACGCATTTGCTGGCAAAATTTGCGTACTTGTACTTCCCCAGCGGCGCCCGACACACTTCACCATACCAATCGGTTCCGCAAGGTTACTATCCACCACAAAAGGCTCCCCAACTTGATAGTAATTTTGACCGTCAGACCCCCTATCAGGATGATCCGCCAGCGTACTGCTGTTATTCACGCGTATGGTGTAACCCGTATTAGGATCGATAATTTGCGCCGCATAATCCGCATGAGCCATCGCTGCCGATAGCATTCCGCCCACCAAACAACCTGCTCGCACGATGGATTTTATTTTCAACATATTAGTATTTCCATTAATGATAAGTGACTGAGATCATCATTGCCGACGTGAATCTTCCTGCGGGTAATTGGCTGAGTGGCCGTGTATTCACCAACTTTGCTTGAAGATTAATACGGTGCTCCGTCGCACTGATAGGCTGTGGCGTGATAGTTTGTAATTGATTGAGTTCTAAAGGAAAGATTAACCCATCAGTGATATCAGAAAAATCGATTCCCAACCCTTTTGCACTAGTGGATAAAACTTGCCGACCTTGGTACTCCTCTGTTCCATAGCCTTTTGGGTTGAGTAGAACCGATAACGTTTTTCTTCCTGAGCACCCACTGATATACACCGGAAAATCTTTGGTTAACGAAACCCCTGGCGCACCATTAATTTCGACCACCCCAAAATTAATTTGCAGTGGTAAATCATTATTTTCACTGCGTACGTGGCAAGCAGGGTCGACCATTGTTGCCGCGACATCCACAAACACATCCCCATAAACCACCGGTGAGATAAATAACAGTAAACCCCACAAATACTTTCTGATTTTATTGATTTGCTTCACTATTTATACTCCACGGAAAACGTAGCCCAACCGGAGAACTGCCCTGTGCTGACGTAGCCATAAGGCGGTTTGCGCGCTACCACCCCAAAAGATAAAGACTGTTCATCGTTCACCACGGCAACGCTGCCTACATCAATCGGCTCATCCCAAGCAATAGGTTTATCTTCACGGTCCATAATCCCCAGTACCACGCCGCTGTCGCCTTGAGTGATAAGGTAGCTGTCCCCATCAATATTCACTAACTGCGTCCCATGCCACGTCATCTTGATAAGTTTCCCCAGCTCTGCACGCTGGCAATGGTCGATCTCAATAGAAAATGGCGTGATAGGGCTGATCTCCCCCAGATTAAGAGACTCCATGCGTAACTCGTCTAATTGGATCTCTTTTTTGACAGAACCGGCACTCACTTTGCAGGATAAATGCACTAACTCCCCGCTAAACTCCACATCCAGAAATTGCGCATTACCTTGAGTCGAAAAGCTCCAAAAAAGGGGCGCCATCAGCCACCAAAACAGGGTTAGCTTACTCATAACTCACCTCCAGTCGCAGTGGGTGTGCTTTATCAATCACAGAAGGGAGCTGAACGGGGTTATTTCCATCAATAAGTACCACGGGGTAACGCACCGTTTCTTCCCCCGTTAAGGCATCCACCACCCGCAAAAGTGCGGGAGTTTTTGCTCCATTCTTATTTTCACTAAATACAACCCCAGCACCGCAATGGGTCAATTTCAGCGTTTTCCCTACCTCTAAACTGCATGGTGCATTGAATAACATGGCATTCACCAAAAACCACCCCGCATGGGAAGATTCATAATGGGATTCAGTAGGTGGCACGCTGCCTAAAAATTCCTCGCCTTGCCCCCAAGCACTTACGGTCATTGTGATAATCCCGATGGCTAACCGGATAATATTCATCCACATTCTCCCTTTTTATGCCTTGGTTTCATTACTGTTCCCCGGAGACCGTGCAGGTGTCTCCTTGGCAACGAAATACCAGTGTTGGCTTGCCACCATAGTCATTGATGTAGGTTAAATACGGCGTTGTCAGTGTGTGGCTGTTAATATCGAATGTGGATTTTGGGGCGACCATCACGACTTCGAAAGTGCTCTCTTCCGACTGTTTTTTGCTATTGCCCACCCCAATCACCGTTAAATTAAACGGCGTGGTGTTATTCAAACGGTAGCCTTTGGCCGTTTTTTGCAACGTAATGTTGTGCGCCCATTTAGTTTGGGAAGCTTCGAGGATTTTTTCAGGGCGATAAAACAGTTTGACGCGGGATTGCAGGGCGATTTGCAGTGTATTTTCTTCCGTGGATTTCGGCGGAACTTCACGCAAATTGAAATAGAAAACGGACTCTCTATCATCAGGTAATTGACTTAATAACGGTGTTTTGCTCAAACGCACTAAACTGTGACTATTGGCTTCTACCCGCTGTAATGGTGGTGTGGCAAGGATTGCGCCTTGAGTCAGTTTTTTACCTTGAAGATCTTCAATCCAACTTTGTGCTAAATAGGCTTCTTCAGGATTATCATTCGCGATGCGCACATTAATAGAGTTTTCATTGCCCGGAAAAACAATTCGCGTTCTATCCAGAGTCACCGCGCTATAGGAAAATTGTGGTATCCCAATAAACAGACTTATCAATGCTGCGGAAATAAGTTTAAAATTCAGCATAATCAACCTCATAGATTAAAGATAATAAAAATTTCGTTATTTTTGGCATGCCGATTATTTCTGACATGGCAGTAACAGCATTGAAGAAGGGCTACTTAATGAGTCAGGCAAAGTTAACTGGCACTGTTTTTGGTTGCGCCAATAGACCCATAACGCCGCATTTTTCTCGATACCCACCAACCAAGTCACCCCGTCTTCTCCAACTATCCCTAGCTCTTGATTCGCTTCATTACGTACACTGGCGCCAAACGGTGGTTTTTTGCCATTTTGTAAGGTAATCACCGAGAAGAGTTTTTCCCCTTTCATCACGGGGAAGCTTCGATAGCCAATAGCGCCTTTTGTGAGCGTGATATCGCTGGTGGCACTGAGTGCTTCAATGTTGTCCGGTAATTTACTGGTATTAATGGAAGCCGAGGATTTACGGTAACTATTCACATTAGGGATCACCGCCAAACCAAAGCGGTTAGTTTTTGTGATGCCATTATTCAGCGGAACTCCGCCAATATCTGAGGTTTCCACCATTAAGCGAGTATCACCGTGGGCTGAGCGATGCAGCGCGGCTCCCTTGGTCGTTATCGTGATCCCGCTATTAATCGATGCCCCGATACTGCGGTATTGATGAGGGATATAGCTGCCATTGACGGACACGTTGGCATCCGAGAGATCACGGGAATAAAAGCCGCTCAAGCTCGTTTGGCTATCCACATCTTGTCCGTGGTTATACCCCATCGTTAGGCTGTAATTATCCCTATCCCCATAACCGCTATATCCCACATTATGGTTATATTGATTCTTTTTATTGGAACGAGAGTACAGCTCAGAAAATGTTAGGCTATGCCCGCTGTACAGCGGGATCGTCAAGTAGAGGTTAATGGCATCATCTTCATAACCATTACTCCGCTCCGTTCGTGTCGCAGAGAGTGCAATATTGCCACTATATTGGGAAAGAGAAGGAAAATTCAGGCTCGTATTGGCGTATAAACCGTACTGGGTTTGCGGGTCATCCTGCCAATAGGTGCTGTACTGGTAATTTAACGAGAGGTTAAAATCATCAAAATATTTATTTAAGTAGACTTGGTAGTTTTCCTTGGTGGCTCGCGGTGAGTGCCCAGTTCTGTCTTCATCCATATATTGCATCAGCGTTCGATACTCTTTATCAGCGAAACGGTAGCCCGCAAAGGTAATATCGGTACGGAGATCCTCGAATGACTTCGCATAATTAAAACGGTAAGAGCGCCCTTGCAAGTGTCCTTTATCGTCATCTGAATAATCAGCAAAAGATTGGGTAATATCCACCGCGACCGCCCCGAAAGAGAACAAGTCACGCCCAATCCCTAAAGCCGCACTTTGGTAATAGGCATTAAGCTGAGTTCCTCCATACAGCGACCAAGCATTTGATACACCGTATGACAATTCACCACTAATGACGGGTTCCCCCGTTAAATGTCGATTGTCATAACGTGTTTTCCCCACTGCCGCTTTATAGTTTATCCGGCCGGGACGGGTTAAGTAGGGTAGCGATGCGGTACTGAGGCTAAATTTATTCTCTTCCCCATTTTCTTCGCGCACCGTCACATCCAGCACACCGCGGATCCCGCTATCCAGTGTTTGAATACGAAAAGGCCCTGGTGGAACAGAGGTTTCTGAAATGATCCGATCCTGACTACGGACGATCACAATGGCGTTGGTTTTTGCTACCCCAATAATTTCAGGGGCATATCCCACCAATTTTGGCGGTAGCATACGATCATCACTTTCAACGGAAATCCCTGTATATTGCCAAGAATCAAACACGTCAGAATAAAAGTTACTTTCCCCGAACGTAAGTAGTGCAGCTACTTCTTTCAATGAGCGAAACGCATATAACCGACTGAAATCAAAGTTATGTTTTTCTTGCGAATAACTGCCACCATGCTGCTTTTGATAAGTTCCATTGAAATCGCCGCGCAACCGCCAAGCCCCAATGTTAATGCCCGATGTACCATTACCGGATAAGTAAACACGCTTATCACCATCGGTTTCTTTTGTAGCAGAAATATTCGCGCTGTAGTCCACAAATAGACCATTGATCCCCTCTTCCCATAATTTTGGGGGAACCCAATAAGGATCCCGATATTCCATCCACATTTGGGGAATGGTCATTTTTAGGGACATTGAAGGCAAATCCACTTTGGTTTGCACCCCAGCCAGAGCTGAAAAATTCAAACATTTTTCGTCATGAAATAATGTGACTTTTTCCTCTGCAGATTTTTTTAGCCCCATAAAATCCAGCAAGTGAGGTGCCAGACAGGTAATCCTCCCATTTTTAATGGAGGTTAACTGTAGAATTTTTTCTTCGTTGTTGGCTTAACTTTTGTATCGGTGTTATACCACCGAGCCCCATGTTAGGTCTCTCATGGTTATAAGTCCATAACCACTGTGTTGCTTTATCTTGTAATTCCTGAATATCACCATAAAGATAATGGCTTAACCAATCATACCTCACTGTTCGATTGAAACGTTCGATATACGCATTCTGCTGCGGATTTCCGGGCTGAATAAAGCATAATGTGATCTTATTTTTGGTTGCCCAATTAGCGAGTTTACGGCTGATATATTCGGGCCCGTTGTCACAACGAATGCATTGCGGCTTTCCCCGCCATTCAATAATTTGATTTAAAGAGCGTATCACGCGTTCTGCTGGCAATGAAAAATCCACATCAATCGTCAGCCCTTCACGATTAAAATCATCTATCACATTCAAAAGGCGGCAGCTCCGCCCATCTGAGAGTTGGTCATGCATAAAGTCCATTGACCAACATTCATTAATAGTTTTAGGTACACTTAATGCATCTGGTTTTTCGCGTTTAAGTCGCTTATGTGGCTTGATGCGTAAGTTAAGGGATAACTCACAATAGATACGATAAACGCGCTTGTGGTTCCATTTATAACCTTTAACATTGCGAAAATACAAAAAACATAAGCCAAAGCCCCAATTTCGTTGTTTCTGTGTGAGTTCAATGAGTTGCTCTGCAATAACTGTATTTTCATCGGATAAAATGGCATGATATCGGTAGCAGGTTTCACTCACACAAAAGGTACGGCAAGCAAAAGCAATGCTCATCCGATTTTGCTTAACGACTTCTTGGGCTAAACATCGACGCTCAGAAGCCTTTACCACTTTTTTGCCATCGCCTCTTGGATCACCTCGGCTTTAAGTCGTTCTTCGGCATACATTTTTTTGAGTCGTCGATTTTCCTCTTCCAAGGCTTTCATTTTTGCCATTAAAGAGGAGTCCATGCCGCCGTATTTGGCACGCCATTTATAAAAAGTGGAGTTACCCATGCCGTGGTCTCGACAAAGTTGGGCAACGGGAACCCCTTGCTCCGCTTGTTTTAAAATAGAAATAATTTGAGCATCAGTAAAGGTTGTTTTTTTCATCATTTTCTCCTGAGTTTATTGTAAGAGAAAATTCTACTTATGAACTCGATTATTTTTAGGGGGGATTACCGACACACTTGCTGAGAACCTACACTTTTTGCACTTTTATTATCAAAAACAGCGATATCTCGTGGCTCACCTAAACGCAGACCATTGACAAAAACCGTCAAAATATAGTCTCCAGGTGGAACATATCCCGCAACAGAGAATTGGCTCATATCAATGTTATTCATATCTTCGGCATCTAACACATCGGTATTAAATTCAGCAGCGTAGCTATTGCCAATCCCCATACTTAGCGCCAATAAAATCGTCTGTCTTAGTTTGCTATGTTTGAACATCATGCTCTATACCATCCCAAATGCGACGAGTGTGCCCCTCTCGAAAATGATTTCGAGATCATGTTTATCTACAAGTTATTGATAATCGACGTTATTGATAATCTATGTTATTGATAATCTATAAAAAAACGGATTAACCCTTGATAGTTACCCGCTTGAATAGGTTGCCCAGTTAGCTCTAGACGTAAAAAGTACTGTAGATAGAGCGCTTTTCCTGATTTGTCTTGCCGTAATACATTATTTGCTAAAGGGTAATATTGCCCTGGAATCAATGTGTTCAAACGGCTATCAAGGACAGAAACCCCGAGACCTTGTGATGCGCCTCGTAGTACAAATGTATCAATGTGTTCCGCTGTTTCCCCTGCAAATCGAATAAACCATGTTTTACTGTCGAGTGAAGAATAAAGGCTTCCACAGTCTCGTAACTCAATAATAAAAGGTTGGTTATGCTGCTCACGCTGCAACTTCGTACCCAGCAGAGGGATTGCCAAAGGTGAAAAATCAATCGTTTGAAATCTATTTTCCATGACAACCGAACACGGTGTCGCGATGACAATACCTTTCAGCGTTGCGCTGCCATTAAGCTCTATTTTTTTATTCACTGCAGCCCCTGAAGTTATCGGGCATACCAGAATGGTCATCGTCATCAGTTGAGCTAATTGGCGAGTTACCCATTGATAAACAATCACAATTGTCTCCCTCAACGTTCTCCTTCAATCCAGTCCTGATACCGCCAGTATTCACTGGCGGTAGACTCATATGCTTACTGATAGGTAATTCGGAAGTTAGTCACTGCGCTGAATTTACCTTCAGCGACATCTTTTGTGGTATCAACAGCTTTCGCTAATGCTTTGAAGGTTAAGGTGTTATCCCCTTTCTTATTGATAATCCGCGATAAAATATCTTTGGCTTTACCAAATTCAAAACCATCAATACCAATACCCACGTTGTTTGCATTGCCCGGAGAAGTTGAAAGCAAAGTATTACCCGCATCAGCGTAGTTTTGCCCCGTAAAGACCAGCTCCATGTTTTTCACTGCCGCTGCCGCCCCTGTACCATCTTTGGTGTAATCTGAAAAATCACACCCTGTTAATTCAATATTAAAATCCACTTCAGCCGTTCGGCCATTCTCTAAACCTCTGCGAGAAAGCTGACCAAAATCAATAGTTTGTTTTAATGATGGTTGAGCAATATTGCAGGGTGAAGTCACCACTGTACCGATAAAATTCACTGTACCTGTGTTCTCCGCCATAACACTAAAAGAAGTCGCTGATGTTGCCAGCAGTGTAATGATTGCTAACTGATTAAGTTTCATATAATGACTTTCCTTTCGTTTAAAAATTAAAGAAACGCAATACACCATTAAATAATTAATGGAACAAAAAAACATTAAATAACAATTAATTACATACTTAATGAAGAATGTTTGAATTTGATTATTCGTTATTAAAGATCATGTAAGGCTTTGAACTTTAATTTATCGTAATAGGAATATTTTGATTTTTTATCTTGAAATAAAAAATTATCTTGTAGTTTTATCTCTGCTATTTCATCTGAATAGTTAGCAATAACCTTGAAAAAGAATTCAGACCAATCCTTGCCTAGTTCCTTTAATATAGCATCAAGCGTCTCTATGTTTATGCTTGTAATTCCACGTTCATAGCGAGATATTTGTTGCTGACTAATATGAAGCATACGCCCTAATTCCTCACCAGTTAATGAACAATTAAGCCGTGCTTCTCTGATAAATGAACCAACTTCTTCACGTAATCGATATTTGTTTTTCATAATATTAAAACCAATTTAAATAGCTTTAATTTTATTTACTCAAAGTTAGCCAATTCATTGAGCAAATAGCGCAATAAAAAATGGATATATCCAAAGTGCAGGAAATTTAATTTATTAAAATATAGATACAGTAAATAAATCTGTAAATACGTTTATATCGATCGAAATTATATCATTCAATAGTTAATACCTATCAAATTAACTTTATTGATCGTTTGAATATCATAATTAAATTTATATAACATTAATTATCAATGAATTAAACAACCAAATTCATATAATATAATTAGCTAATAATTTAAAAATCTGCTTTCTTTCATCATTATAAATTATTAAAAATAATATTATTTAAAATTAAAAAAAGAGAAGGCAATCCAATTATAAACACTGAAAATAATAACTTAATAAAATCTACTCTAGATTAAAAAAAACAATATCAAACATAAAACCTTAATGTTTTCATAAAATATGAAAATAAACTTAAATAACTCATTTTTTGTGTTTTATAAATTCAATTAATAAAAGTTTAAATATAATTTAAATTCATTAATCTCAGCCATGTTCATCATGACAATTTTTCCATTATCCATATCATGCTTAAACTATGCATATCGTGCACTTTTCATTTTCTAATATTAACTAGAATAAATTAATCCGTTAGGATAACGAAAAAAGGAGCCAATAATGAAAACTCAGTTTTACAGCTACCAACCTCAACAAGGTCATGGGCTTCCCCATGATCCTATTCCCTCATTAATTGGTCCGCGCCCTATTGGTTGGATCTCCACATGTGATAAGCGAGGCAACACCAACCTTGCGCCTTATAGCTTCTTCAATATTTTTAACTACTCCCCCCCTATTTTGGTCTTTTCAAGTGTTGGAAAAAAAGATTCCGTCACCAATGCTATCGAAACAGGTGAGTTCGTTTATAACCTTGCGACTCTTGAACTTGGGCAGCAGGTCAATTCAAGCAGTGCGATGTTACCTCACGGAGAAAGTGAGTTTGACCTAACTGGGCTTTCCACCTTACCGTCTACATTAATTACTCCTCCACGCATCGCCCAAACGCCTGTTTCCATGGAGTGTGTGGTCACTGAATATCAACAATTAAAGCGTGCAGACGGCAGCCTACTGGATACGTGGATGGTCATGGGGGAAGTGGTGATGGTGCATATCGATGAAGCCACCTTAGAGCAAGGCTTATATAACAGTGCCCGCCAAAAACCTCTGATGCGGGCGGGGGGACCTGCGGATTATTACTGGATTGAAGAGCAACAAAAACTCGAAATGTATCGCCCTAAATAACGTAAAAAGCCTTAGGCCAGTTTCTATCACGCTGGCCTAAGATGCGTTATTTGGGGACACAGGTATACACCCAAGCAGGTGGAAAGTTGCGATATACGCGTTCCTTTGTAAATGAAAAATAACGCGAAAATAACGCCTCACAGCCTTGAGTATACTGAAATAACACCAATTTACCCTGATGCTTTATCAGGCTCTGACGCACCTGTTTTAATATCCGCATACTGGTTTTTTTATTCAGGGAAAGAAAAGGAATTCCTGAAATAATCAAATCATAATCACCCAATAAATATTCTGCAGAGCAGGGATTAACCGCCACTCTCGGGTCATCAATCTGATTTAAAATATCAAGAAAATCACGATTAATTTCATAGAGATCTAAACGTGTTTGCGCCGTAATTTTATTCACAATATAGCGAGTCATCACGCCATTACCCGCGCCAATTTCCGCTATCTGGTTGCACTGCGCCCAATCGATATTATCGACCATGGTATTGCATAACCAACGAGATGATGGGAATACCGTTCCCATCGAAGCTGGTGATGCAATGAAATTCTTAACATAGAGCTGGTAATGATTTTTATGAGAAAAAAATGATTCCGCCATGCTTCCTCCTGAATCAGAAGTACCTTTTCTATTTCCTTAAGTTGATGCTCCACATTCACCGCAAAAATTGGCATTTGGGTCTACGGCTCTTTGGCATTGTCGGCATCTTATCTTTTGAAGATTTTGCCCCTGTGAAAAATAATTATCTTCGCTTCGACCATCATTGTATTGATAACCCCCGCCGTGTTTACCTCGAGAGTCATGTTGACTTCTAGAACCATGCTTAGAACTACTGCCATGTCCTGAATGACCTCGATATTGACTATCGCGTTTCGAGTCATAGCGATTTCTACCGAGATTAAATAACCAGCTGAAAATTGACATAATAAATATCCTCCACCGTTATTCTTGTCTCGAGTATAAACCTTAGACTTAACTCCAAAGACAACAGTAAAGCTTAATAATTACAATAAAAAACCATTTATTACGTAAACTGAATCTCGCTGTTTTTTCATGACACAAATGGTGAAGAGCAAAAGCTTTTCTTAGGATTTCAGCAATGAAGTTCCATAGGAATTATCAATCACACATAGCCACCTACCGTCGATCAGTTTAAAAACGTAGGTGGCATCTCGCACCGTGTTAAATGACGTACCGTCTTGCATTTGCGCACTCAAAATGGTTTCAGCCAAGACTAAGGCACAATCTTCACCAAAAATAACTTTCACCGCACCTTGAGACACTTGCAGGCTGTGATTAAAAAATTCAGCGATGGCTGAAAACGCTTTTTTTAGGCTCTCTTTTCCATGGACATGTAAACCGTCTTTCACCACTAATGAGCCATTCTCAGAATAAAAATTCATTAAATAGCTGAAATTTTCTTCTGTGATAGCTCGATCCGCGTTAGCAATTAGGGCTTCAAGTTCTTGCGTATGTTTTTGAGTATTTTCGAAAAGATTCATAGAGGGCTCCTTGTTGAATGCTAACCAGACAAGGACAAAAAACCCGCCTTATCTGGCGGGTTGAGGATGCAGCAAACTCCCACCAGTTAAGTGATGGTCATCATAATAATGAGGTGAGCTACATGCTGTGACATAATTTTTTCCTGAATATAATTAGAGATTACATTATCAGCTATCTATCTACAGTCAAGTCAGGATGCTCATAATTTATTCACCTCCAGCATCATTTCGTTTATTGCGATTTTCGTTTATTTCGATTATTCTCTGATCGGTTTTTAAACATTTTTTCTAAGCAATTGATAGCAATTAACCTTATAAGTAGGAATAGCAATGACACACTCAATTCTTAATAGTATGAGCCTCCCGGCTCCAAAGGAGATTGAGGCGGCAGTACGCGGACAAAGAGAGCTTGCAACTTATCTCTCCACTAAGTTAGAAACCCAGCAAATATCCATTAAAGATGCTGATGACAATATTCATCAAATTGAGTTACCAACATCAGCACTCACATTGTTAATGGCTATTTTGGGTGAGCTAGCAGCAGGTAATGCAGTACAAGTTGTTCCCGTACATGCAGAGCTAACAACGCAGGAAGCGGCTAATATTCTTAATGTTTCTCGCCCACATATGGTGAAACTGCTAGAAGAAGGTAGACTTCCTTTTCATAAAACAGGTCGTCATCGCCGTATTCTTTTTGCAGATTTAATGCAATTCAAAGCTCAACGAGAGAAAGAGAGCTTACAGGCAATGCAAGCGCTGGTAGACCAAAGTCAGGAGCTTGGTCTTTACTGATGATCCATTCCCCTTTTCCTGTTGTACTAGATGCATGTGTTTTATATCCATCCCTTTTACGGGATTTACTCATGCATCTAGCCATTACAGGCCTGTATCAAGCAAAATGGACCGATACTATTCAAGACGAATGGCAACGGAATCTACTCAGTAACCGTCCTGATTTAGCCCAAAAACAGTTAATCAGAACCGCCTCACTAATGAATAATGCGCTACCAGACGCTAGAGTCAGTCAATATGAACCATTAATTGAAGGTATTGAATTGCCCGACCTTAATGACCGGCATGTTGTTGCTGCAGCCATAAAATGCCATGCAAAAATCATTGTGACGCTCAATCTAAAAGATTTTCCAAAAGAATCTATGGATCAATTAGAAATAGAAGCCTTGCATCCAGATGAGTTTATTTCAGACTTATTTGATTTAAACCATGCTCTGGCTTTATCCGCTGTGCGCCGACAACGACTCAGCTTAACAAAGCCAGAAATAAATATTAACGAGTACTTTGCCGCCTTGTTACGCCAAGGATTGCCGATGACAGTCAAAGCACTCGAAAAATACCAGAGCATGATTTGATATACAAAAATCACAAAAACTAGTGTTTTGAACTCTTATGGTGATTTAATGTTTCTTCTTTTAAATCAAGCTCATCACGTAAGCGATGATACACACGCTCATTGATGTTTTTCCCTTTACGCATTTGGTATAGCGCTTCACGCTTCGCTTTCAGAGCCGAATCTGACATCGAACGTTCCATTTCGATCATTCTATGTAAATCAAACACATCCGATTCCGTTTCATCCGTATTATCCAAACGGCGACCATAGATTTCTAACAGTTGAGCACCCACTTCGGTACGCATCGCAATTTCATCCATATCGTCAGAAGGGTGATTCATTAATTCGCGAATATGCGCCATTGCGGCTTCATTTAATGCCAAACGTGCACGAATTTCATCGTTATCGTAAGGTAAATCTTGCACCAAACCTTTGGTTAAAATCGGCAATGCGATACTAGCAATTAACAACGAACACAGGATCACGCCCATCGAAAGGAAGATAGCCACATCACGGTTAGGGAATAATGACCCATCTGGCATTAAGAATGGCAATGTTAAAATACCTGCTAAGGTAATTGCCCCGCGAACCCCAGCTGTTGCCATCACTGCCATCATACGGATACGCACTTCATCTGCCTGCTTTCCACGACGACGATTGTGGAAAACGGTCAAGGTCATTGATATCCATACCCAAGCAAAACGCAGCGCACCTAATGCAAGGGTGATAACCGCAACATACACAAACAACATCCAAGGATGGCTAGCACCTGCGGCTTCGGCTACCTGCGGTAGGTTCGTCCACATACCCGGTAGCTGCTCACCCAGCAGAATAAAGATCATGCCGTTTAAGCCTGTCTGTACCGTGTCCCAAACGGCCTTACTTTGCATACGAGTCGCTGCTTGCATACGCCCTGCGATTTTTTCGTAGTGCATCGCAATACCCGCAACAACGGCGGCAAGGATCCCAGAAACATGCAGATGCTCAGCCAGCAGATACGCTGTAAATGGCATCAATAGGCTAATCATAATTTGGATAGCCGGCTCTTCACCCGTACGCTTGACCAAGAATTGGTTTAACCAGCCGATTGCCCATGCGACTAATAAACCAATCGCTATCCCACCAAATGCCACCAGCACAAATTGGCCCGCAGCAGATGCCAGAGAGAACTCCCCCGTCAGCGCAGCCACAACCGCAAAGCTAAAGCACACTAAGCCCGTCGCATCATTGAGTAGAGATTCCCCTTCAAGAATGTGCGCCATACGCGATGGCAGTGGCGAATTCACTGTCATTGCAGATACCGACACTGGGTCAGTTGGGGAAAGGATAGCCGCCAGTGCAAAGGCAACCGCCAGTGAAATCGTTGGGATCAGCCAATGGATAAAGAACCCCATCCCAATAACGGTGACGACCACCAAGCCAATCGCCAATGACATAATTGGCTTAATTTCTTGGAATAAGGCTTCTTTTGGAATTCGCCATCCATCAAGAAATAGCAATGGAGGAATAAATAAAAATAGAAAAAGATGCGGTTCGAATTCCACTGTAAATCCATATAACGACAAGGCAGCCCCTAGCGCTATCTGGATAATGGGTAATGGAATGATGTCTTTAAGTAATCGAGAAACAAATACGCTCACGATGACTGCAAGTAAAAAAACGAGTACAAGTGTCACTACTGACATTGAGTGCTCCATAATGGTTTATCTTAGTTATCTGCCTTGCAGTAAATAGATAAATCAAATCAATGTAAAGCATCAATTTATTACCGAATAAAAAAATAAAACAAATCAAAAACTACGATAGCAATCATTGTGTTACAGGATATTACTTAATTTCCAATACATTACATTTCTATTCAATACACTAGTGTTTTATAAGGATTTAATCTGTTCTTCTGTTATAAATCCTTATCACTCATCAAAAACGGATAATTCCGAGTATTTCAATGTAACTTATCTATTTGATTTCTGGGCTATGTCTATCAATCAATTCTTGTAAAACTTGCTTGAGCATTTTGCTTTTACGAACACCAAGAGGAGCCAAAACCTGCCTTTCGTGTTCTTCCGCAGCAATCAATAACCCTTCGACTAGCTCGACACCACTCGACGTCACACTCACGAGAGTCACACGGCGGTCACTTCCCGTATGGTTATTGTGGCGGATCACATGCCCTTGCTGCTCTAATCGTTGTAATACCCGCGTGATTGTTGGTTGCTTACTGACAGTTTTTTGCGACAGCTCGGTGATCCCCATCGAACCATTATTCGCTAATGTGGAAAGCACTCTCCACTCCAAAACCGATAGCCCATTAGCTTCCACAACTGCATGAAATTCAGATGAAACTAGCATCCATGCCTGCCCCAAAAGAGCAGGCAGGTAATTATCAACGAAGACTTTCGATTCAGGCATCAATTCCTCTTTTCTCGCTTCTGGTTTTATGACATTAGAAGCTAGCAGAGTAGCAGAAGGAAACCGAACTCTTAACATAATTTAACTAAAATCTTCCGCTAAGTAGCGAGCCAAAACCATCCACTCGCGTATCTAGCCCCAATTTTTTTAGCATCATGTAGGTTGTTGCCACAGACGATGACAACACTGGTAAACCCACCCTATTTTCAATCAGTTGAATCGATGGTAATGATGGCATTTGCACACAAGCCGATGCCACAATCGCATCCACATTGGTGTTCAGCTTTTTGGTGATTTCCACTGGCGCTAATGGGTTTTGTCTGCCCACTTCGAGGTTGTCAGGGATCTCCAACGAAATGCTATCCACCACTTCAATACCTTCATGTTCAATATAGTCGATGACCATTTGCGTTAATGGCTTCATGTACGGCGTCAAAATCGACACTTTTTTTGCGCCAATGGCATGTAACCCTTCGACTAATGCGCCTGCACTGGTGACTACTGGTGCTGGATGCCCGTTATCGATAGTGCACTGATGAAGGCGTTTTTGCGAAACACGATGGTAGCCCTTCCCCATGCTCATAATAGCAACCAAGCAGGCATACCCTAATACATCAACATCGGCATCTGAAAGCTCAATGGCACAACGGTCACTGTCTGAATCCATCTTTGCTAATTCATCTTTGGTGACTTTCTGCATACGCATACGGCTAGAGTGGAACGTAAAACGCTCGGCAAACATCGCTTCACGGGCGCGCAATATGGCCGGAATTTCAGTTTCCATCGTGGTATTTGATGAAGGCACAATCTGACCAATACGAAATGTACGTGCTAAGCTCATAGTCCTTTCTCCACTGAAGAGTCATCCGATTCAGCAAACTGATTAAGTTCATCAACATCTTGTCCACTATGATGGAAACGAGCTGCCGTTAATGGGCGTCTATTGACCTGTAAGTCAAAGATATCAAAGCGATTATAGTGTCCTGTAATATCATGCATTTGGCGAGGTTGAATACAGCGATTCAAATCAATTTCAGCGTATACAATGCCTTCTTTATCAATCAATGGTTCCCCGATCACTCGACCATCGGGGCCGATAATGCCGGAAAACGCGCTATTTTGACGCGCGAGCAACTCACGGGATTCAGGATGCGACGCAGCCATAGCTTCAACTATCTCTTCAGAAACTGTTGAACACGAAATGATGGTAAACACTTTACCTTCAAAGCAGTGAGCTGAAGCACGTAAACGAATCGCATCCGCCATGTCATAATCTTTTGGTGCCACTGGCAATGCAATATAACTGGCAATATGAACCAATTCGCCTTGAGCCAATAACGAGAAGCGCGCCAACGTATTGGTATTTTCGCCACATGCCAGCGCCCCTAAAGGCCCAATACTGGTTTGGTGAACTTTCAGCGAGGAGGCATCCCCATTTGCCCACGTCAATTTTTCCGCCCACGTTGGGACTAATTTACGGTGACGCCCTAAAATTTTACCTTCATCAGAAATCGTTACTAAAGTGTTGTATAGCGTGGCAATCCCGTTCGGATTACGCTCATTCACACCCACCACCACGTTGATATGGTGACGAGCAGCGGCTTGGGCGATTCGTTTAATTTCAGGCCCCGGAACTTCAATGGCAGATTTGCACAGTTTCTCAAACCAAGGGCTGCCATCAATTGGGTTCATCACCCAGCTCCAATACGGGTAGCCTGAGACAAACACTTCAGGAAATGCCACTAATTTGGCACCATTATCAGCCGCTTCTTCAATCAACCGACACACTTTATCAACTGTCGCATCAGTATCGAGGAATACAGGGGCGGCCTGTACTGCCGCCGCCTTAAATTGAGGTAGATTCAACATGTTGCTATCTCCCTTGGGTTATACCGCAACCACTGGATGGCGTAATTCACCGATTTTTTCGACATACGCTTCAATCACATCACCCGGCCATACCCACTCTTGTGGAGAACGACCCGCACCAACCCCTTCAGGAGTACCCGTTGCGATAATATCCCCCGGCTCTAAGGTAATGCCTTTGCTGATATCAGCAATTAACGCATTCACGTTAAACAGCATGTGGCGAGTATTGGAGTCTTGCTTGGTTACACCGTTAACTTTCAAACTCAGATTCAGTGAGTGAGGATCAGGAATTTCATCAGCCGTTACGATGCACGGGCCAAATGGTGCGTAAGTATCCTGACCTTTTGAGTAGATCCATTGACCCGCACGACGGCAATCACGCGCACTCATATCAATCATTAAGCTATAACCGAACACATAATTCAGTGCGTCTACTTCAGAGACCCCTTTAGCACGCGTCCCCATAATCACCGCCAATTCCACTTCCCAATCCAGCTGCTGAGTGATTTTACTGTTGTGCTCAATCGCATCACCTGGGCCAATCACCGTTGTTGGCGGTTTAGAAAAGATAACTGGCTCTTTTGGTAGCTCTTTAGAAGTGTCCAGCGTACGGCTTGATTCCGCAACGTGTTCAACATAGTTCAAACCGATCCCAAAAATGTTTTTTCTTGGACGTGGAATTGGCGCTAGAATTTTTACGTTCTGTACTGGCCATGCCGTTCCCGCAGGAAATTGGCCTTTATGTGCGTTTAATAATTCAGTACCTGCACGGATCCCTTGAGGGCCTAAATCAATAAAATCCAGCATATTATCAGGGAGATATTGACCGTTCTCTTCCGCTAATCTCGCTAAATCCACGACTTGCTCGTTAACAATCGCCCCTAAACGTGCTGCTGCGGTAACATCTGAACGGTAAGTAATAAGACGCATAATTTTTCTCCTTGAGTCAGGTCTTAAGACCTAACTGAAATCTTCACGTAAATAATTAAAATCAATAATCGGAATAAATAGCTAAAAAAATAAATAGTTAGAACAAAAACTTAGCTAATCACTTTTTGGTGCCCGTCATTGTCCACAAGCGCCTCTTCATAATAGAGACCAAGGGAGTGCATCACTGGCAAGTCGTTAAAACAGAACAGGCACGCATCTTCGCTCTGGGATGTATTCACATGTTCGTGGAACATCCATGATGGCACACAGAAAATATCTCGCTCTTGCCAGTCAAAGCGCTGCCCATTAATAATCGAATACCCTTTTCCTTTCGCCACTTGGTAAATAAAACTGCCCGTATGACGATGAGCTTTACCGACAAACCCAGGGCGTAATAACTGCATACTAGCCCCAATCGTTGGCATCACAGGCCCGCCCGTTAATGGATTGGTGTAGTTCATTAAAACATCATCAAACACCGAGCCATCCGTCACTTTTGCAGCGCGTTGCAATGCTTCATAAGTTGGCCCCCACTGATATTTGAATAATGGCGAATACGGCTTATCCCATCCCACATGGTGTGGGCGCAATGCTGTCGCTCCCCACATACCAACGGGATAATCAATTGGGCGAGTTTGCGCTTGATGTAAATCAGGGTGAACCTTGTAGAAACCCGCTTCCATCGCATTGACTAATGGAATATCGAGACCATCCTGCCAAATACACGGTAGTCCGCCTTCTTCCACCCCATGTTCATGCCAAGTACCGTTAGGCGTTAGTACAAAATCATTGGCTTCTAGAATCATTTTTTGCCCTTCCACAATGGTGTAGGCGCCACGCCCTTCCATAATGAAACGCAATGCTGATGATGAATGAGCATGAGCAGAAGCCGCTTCCCCCGGATGCATCACCTGTAAACCGGAATACAACCAACCCACCGCAGCTGCCACATCTTGACGACCAGGGTTGTTTAAGTAGATCACACGGCGCCCCGCTTTTTCCGGGGTCACCAAATCCACCGAACGCAAAACATGCTCACGTAAATCTTGGTAGCGCCATAACACAGGCACAGATTGAGATTTTGGCTGCCACGGCTCAATTTTGTTGGCAACCGTCCACAATGCACCTGTTTTGAGTTCATCTAACTGCTTGTAATACGCCAACAACTCTGGTGTATCTTCCACATCTGCGCGTCCTGCGACATTTTCTCTGTATTGGTCATGGGACTGAATTTCATGGGAGTGGGCTGTCATGGTGTTTCCTCCTCTCGCATTTGCGCCATTAACGGCTTTTCGATTGTTGGATTAATTGTTGGCGACCATACTCATAAGGCGCTGGCCACGTGACTGAATTCCACCCAAAGCGAGCACACTCATGGAGTAACCAAGCAGGGTCGGCAAGGAGTGGTCGAGAAAGCGCACAAAGATCTGCTCGCCCTGACGCGATAATGCTATTCACTTGATCCGCATCAGTGATCGCTCCGACGGCAATTACCGGCACCGATCCTTCGTTGCGAATACGATCCGCCATTGGGGTTTGATACATACGCCCATAAACTGGCTGCTGAAGAGGAGAAACTTCACCCGATGAGCAGTCGATAATATCCGCGCCAGCTTGATGGAGAGCTTGCCCAATCAGTACAGCCTCATCGACTGTTGTGCCGCCTTCAACCCAATCTGTCGCAGAGATACGCACAGACAGTGGCTTATCGTCAGACCATACTTTTCTGACCGCGCTCACTACCGCTAGCGGGAAACGCAGACGATTTTCTAACGACCCACCAAACCCATCGGTACGCTGGTTAGTTAACGGAGAAATAAAGCTTGATAGCAGATAACCATGCCCAGCTTGCAACTCTAACCAATCAAAACCAGCTTGATCCGCACGTTTTGCGGCCGCCACAAACTGATCGATAATCGTCACCATTTGGGCTTCGGTTAGCTCAGTGGGTGTCTGTGAAATTGAAGGTAAATAAGGTAATGGTGATGCGGAAACTAATGGCCAATTACCTTGTTTCATTGGGTGGCTTTCTTGCTCCCAGCCGCGCTGTGTTGAACCACGACGCCCAGCATGTCCTAGTTGGATCCCAATTTTCGCATCCGTTTTTTGGTGTACAAATTGCGTTACATTTTTCCATGCCGCCACTTGCGCATCATTCCAAATTCCTGGGCAGCCTGTCGTGACTCGTGCTTCAGGAGAAATCGCCGTCATTTCCGTCATAATCAGGCTAGCCCCACCTAATGCGCGACTACCGATATGTACCAGATGGAAATCACTGACTAGCCCATCCGTTGCGCAATACAGCAAAGTTGGAGACGCTATCACACGGTTTTTCAGTTCCACATTACGCAAGCGAAATGGCGTCAACATTGGAGCGACTTTTTGACTAGCTACCTGCGTTGGTAAACCCGATTTTTCGGCAAACCAGTTTTCATAATGGGTTAACCAGTTACTATCACGCACACGTAAATTTTCATGAGAAATGCGCTGAGAACGGGTTAATAAAGAGTAAGCAAACTGCTCAGGATCGAGGTTTTCATACCGCTGCACGTTTTCAAACCACTCGGTTGAGTTACGCGCCGCATTCTGGATTTTCAGCACTTCGACACTACGAACTTTTTGGTAGTGCTCAAGTCCTTTGTGCAAATCTCCTTGAGTCGCTTTCAAGCTTTCGCACAGCTCAATCGCATCTTCCAGAGCCAGTTTTGTGCCTGAACCAATAGAGAAGTGAGCGGTATGAGCGGCATCCCCCATCAGCACTACAGGAACTTCCTTGCTGCTTGTTGGCTGAGTCCAGTGCACCCAGTTATCACAGATCACGCGAGGGAAGCGGATCCAAATCGCGGCACCACGTAAGTGCGCTGCATTGGCAATCAGTTTTTCACCATCCAGCCACGGGGCGAACAGCTTCTCACAGTAGGCAATTCCATCTTCTTGGGACATTTGGTCAATACCCGCTTTCAACCAAGTTTCTTCGGTGGTTTCTACGATAAATGTGGATAAGCCTTCTTGGAATTGATAAGCGTGAACTTGGAACCAACCGTGTTCATTTTCCGCGAACAAGAAGGTAAATGCGTCGAAAATCTTTTTCGTTCCTAGCCAAACAAAACGGCAACGGCGTTGATCAATATCGGGTTTGAAGATATTTTCATAGCGAGTACGGACTGCGCTGTTGATCCCGTCAGATGCAATCACCAGATCCGCATCATATTGACGTGCAATTTCTTGGTCATCCGCCACTTGGGTTTCAAATACCAACTCCACACCCACTTCAAGGCAGCGATCTTGCAAGATATTGAGAAGCTTTTTACGCCCAATACCGATAAACCCATGCCCACCGCTGCGATTACAGCTGCCTTTAAAGTGAATGTCGATATCATCCCAATGGCTAAATTCAGCACTGATCGTTTCTGCTGAGACTGGATCTGCTTTGCGCAAATTACTTAATGTGGCATCAGAAAATACTACGCCCCAACCAAAGGTGTCATAAGGGCGGTTACGTTCAACCACCACCACACGGTTACTTGGGTTTTGTAGTTTCATCAGCAACCCGAAATAAAGCCCTGCGGGACCGCCGCCGATACAAACGATATTCATGGAGTTTCTCCTTTATTACGTTGTGCCATTACACCGGTTGCTGCTGGGTTAAGGCGCTATACAGTGCTTCAGGAATTGGAATAGCCTGATGCGTAATCAGTGATGTAGTGACATAAGTTTGCGTCACTTCCATGCGCAACTCGCCATCAAGGCTGATACAGCGTTGACGTAAAGTCAGTGATTTACCGCCTATGCGTTCGACATGCAGCTCAAGCTGAACATCATCCCCCATACGGCTAATCGCTTTAAAATCCGCCTCTAAATGCACCGTGGGCAAACCAAAGCGCTGATCGAGGATGTACCCCGCAAATCCTTCAGGGAGTAGTTCATCAAACCAACGCTCAATGAGGTTGTTAAACATCACGAAGTATTGCGGGTAAAACACGATCCCTGCGGGATCACACTCTGAAAAATTGATCCGATGGTTTTGAGAAAATGTCAGTAAACTCATGATGCTATCCTTATTCCATCGCCAAACGCTGACGGCATTTTTTCAACTCATTACCATGTTCATCCGCCAGCGCCGCTTCACGTAATTCACGTAAATTAATCGGTGCTAGCTGGCTACCATGACGTTCAACAATCTCCATCAAAACTTGGAAATTGCGCAATCCACGAGCATGAGTGTCGCTATACCCCTTCACCACTCTCTGACATTGCGCAATTTCGGTTGCCAAAGCAGGGTTACTTTTTGCGGCTTGCACGACGGTGGCTAGCCATTTTTCAATGCGATTATTTTCAAGCTGATAACGCAGCGTTGAGCGACGCCCTCTGCGCCATGCGGCTAGCACGTACAACTGTAAGAATCCCCACAAGGAACTGGTAGTGATTGTTCGTCCCCTTTGCGTCAATTTGCGAACGGCTTTGTGTACCCAATGTGGTTTCATCAACCAGTTGCCTAAACTTTTGGGAAGCGTTTCGCAAATCTCTTCGATTCTTGGATGCATAAATTCATTGATGTCGAGCAATTGGTTATCTTTCGCTTGGACTTCACTGCGTACTCGGGCAAAGCGGCTATCGCGAATTTTTAAGTCCGCAACGCGAATGGTGTCTTCATAAGACATCCACAGCGCTAAGTGGCGCACTAGCGCACGTTGTAAACGCGGGTCATCACCGCCTTTTTGCGCAAACAGCCCTTGTAATCGGTTGAGATACGTTTCGGCATACGCAGGGTCTTGATAATCAACCAGCCGACGAACACCTTCGGTCGCAAGGTAGTGAACATGGTCAGGAAACTGACTTTCAATCCGAGAAAGGAGAGCAGCTACATGCTTGTTTTTTGGCGTTTTTTCTACCGTTTTTGCAGATTCTGCTTGATAAGCTTCTTCAGGCTGAGCCGCTTTTTCAGCACCCAATGCAAATGCCCGCAAGCTCGGTTTCACACCAACGCCACCACGAACGATGGTTTCTTCAAATTGTTCACGGCTAAAGGGCAGAACCCCCGAGCCAAACAGCGCTCCAAACAGTACAGCACTGATCACGCTGCCACTCTCTTGCGCCGCTTGCGCCATATCAAAATGCACAAACTGACGGGCGGCTTGCCCCGCATGGCGGATCAACGCTTGGCTATCCACTCGCCCATCCCCCATAGCCGATTTTTCTGCGATGGAATAAACCCGATGGGTCGAACTAATCAGCGTGGTACGCTCCGCAGTCACAAAGCCACGTTGTACAGCGCGCCCAGCCTCCATCAGCTCTGAAGCCAACACCACATCCACATCACCGGGCATTGGCATTAACGCTAAAACAGGTGAAGGAGTTTGCGGGTTATCAGCACCAGGGAATAATTCAACATAATAAATTGTTGCCCCAGTACGCTGTGCCACGCCTGGAACAGAAGTGGTTTGCGCAAAATAACCGTTATCTTCGCCAAGATTGACAATCCAATCGGCGAGAACGCCACCACCTTCACCGCCCATCGCGAGGATGGCGATTTTGATCGGCTGCAAAGCCATTAGCGGTTGAGAAGTCATTAACGGTTTAGAAGTCATTAAAGATTGAGTCATGTGCCCCCCTAAAAACTCAGTTGTTCACGGCGGCGTGCATCACGACGCTGCAAGAAGCCAATAAACCAGCCGCGAACACGGTGGCGCAGTTTGTCCCAACCATTTGGATTGGTAATAATCTGAGCTTTAAAGAATGAAGGACACAGCACTGCTGCATGGGAGACTTCACCGCACAGCCCACAGCCTACGCAACTATCCATCACTGTCGCGACTGGATCTGTCCGTAAAGGATCTGGGTTAGGTTTGATTGATAAAGATGGACAACCCGATAAACGAATACAGGAGTGGTCTCCCGTGCAAGTATCTGAATCAACACCAAAACGTTCACGGACAACTCGCTTGCCTGCTGAAACATCTTCACGGACTTTTTTCTTTTCGCGACGCTGCTTGTTCAACATACATTCGCTTTGCGCAATTAACACTTTAGGACCGCTTTCTGTCGTCGTCAGCGCCTCACGCAAGGTGTTCGTCATGGCTTTTAAATCGTAGGTACGGGTGATGGTTTTCACCCAGTTCACCCCAACACCTTTAACGGCTTTTTCAATCTCATGACCAGTACTGCGAGTCGGATTTAGCGCCGTTGACGACAAAATATCTTGTCCACCCGTTGCTGAGGTATAACTGTTATCAACAACAATGGTTAAGTTATCGCTACGGTTAAATACGCTGTTAGCAATACCGCTGGTTAACCCGTTATGCCAAAAACCGCCATCTCCCATCACAGAAATCGCCCGTTTACCCGCCTTCGCGTTGAGTGCAGCAGCACCCGCGCCACCCAGCCCGTAACCCATTGTGGTGTTACCGAGGTTAAATGGCGGCAGAATCGAGAATAAATGGCAGCCAATATCCGCACTCACATGGTGTTCGCCTAATTCACGCTCAATTAGCTTCATTGCAGTAAAAATGGGTCGTTCAGGGCAGCCAGTACAGAACCCTGGTGGGCGCGCATGTACCGTTTCATTCAGAGTAGGTTCCGCAGCGTTCACATATTCAGGCAGGTCATCGTCGGCTTTCACGGCCGCGACATTAATGGTTGGAATACGAATCTGATTTGCAGCCGCTTTCACTTGTGGCTCAATTTTGCCATAGCGTTCGAAAAATGAACGCAGCCCCGCCAATACCGTCGCGGTGTTATATTCTCCCGCCATTGGCAGCATATCCTTGCCATGCAGCGCCACATCAATATTGCGTTGACGTAAAATATTCGCCACGTTTTGCTCAACAAAGTTGGGTTGCCCTTCCTCTAAAACCAAAATGGCTTTTTTATTGCGGCAAAAGCGTTCAAATTCATAATCAATCAGCGGGTACGCTACATTCATGACATACAACGGGATTTTGCTATTACCAAAAACGTCGGCGAGACCAATCTGGTTTAATGCGCGGATCAGCGTGTTGTAGTTGCCACCTTGTAAGGCGATCCCCACATCTTCGGCATCTTCCGCAAAAAATTCGTTGAGTTCACGTTGCTGAATAAATTTGATGGCAGCAGGCCAGCGAGCCTCAATTTTCTCTTTTTCATGTAAAAAACTGGCTGGCGGTAACACGATGCGGCTCACGTCACGAGTTGGGTTTTCTAACGCATCTTTGACCGTAAATTTAGGGTGTTGGTTATCAGAGCATGTGAACTGTCCATGAACATGGCAAGAGCGAATGCGCATTTGCAGCATAACTGGGGTATTACTGGCTTCGGAAAGATCAAAACCATCTTTAACTGCTTGAACAATACAAGGTAAATTAGGCCGAGGGTCGAGTAGCCACATTTGGGATTTCATAGCAAATGCGTGGCTACGTTCCTGCATGATGGAGGAACCTTCGCCGTAATCTTCGCCGACGATGATCAACGCACCACCCAGTACTCCGCCAGAGGCTAAGTTTGCTAATGCATCAGAAGCCACGTTAGTACCAACTGTTGCTTTGAATGTCACTGCACCACGTAAAGGGTAATTAACCGATGCGGCTAAAGTCGCGGCGGCAGTGGCTTCACTGGCGCTATTTTCGAAACGAATACCATAGTCCGATAGGATATCCTGCGCATCTGCCAGCACATCCATCAAGTGGGAAATGGGTGCTCCCTGATAGCCTGCCACATAGGAAACCCCTGATTCGAGTAATGCTTTCGTAACGGCAAGGATCCCTTCACCGCTGAAGACTTCACCTTCACCCTGCCGTAATTTTTGAACTTCTTGAACAAACGAGCGCTCAGCCATTTTAACCTCACCAGTCAACGTCAGCACGTTGTTATCTTTTTTGTGTTTCTTTCTTGTATCTCATTTGTTAATAAACGGTCAATCCATGATTAATCATGTATATTAGATTTTTGCAGAGAGTGGATAAGGGGTGCATAGAGCGGACAAAATCATTGTAAAATAATGAAAAAATGTCAGGGAAAGGGACGACTGATAAGAATCACCACCAAAGAAAGCCATGGCTAATTTCCCTAATTAATCAACTAATAATCCTAATTATCCCTTACAAATATAAGGGTATTAGAGTATTCCTCTAATAAAAAATGAAATTCCACCATAGATAACTTTTTGCTTAACTAATAGGTAGAGAAATATATAAAACAATATGAATAATCATATATTTAAAACTAACATTTAATAAAAATAACTTTATTTTTTAGTTTGTTATAGAAATCACAATCAGTGAATTCTCTCTATTTTTTTGCAGTATTCGGATAGTTTTTGCACAAATATGGCTAGGTAAGCAAATTCCTTTATGCTATGTTCGGAAGCACAATTGGTTAAAAATTGTTTAATGAAATGTTAACAAAATCGACCTGCGTGATAAGTCGAAGATAATAAAAAAATAACAATGAGATATCGAAATATCCCATAGTGCCCCTCGAGGATTCTAGCTTATCGCGACACTCGCTAGGCAACCTATCAAGGGCACAGTGTTTACTTTGGAGGCACCTCCTTATGTTGAGCAATTCATGGCCTTACGCACCTGCACCTCAGATAGAGAACCAACTCTGTTCTTCTGAGCGATTATTATTCAGTTCAGCTGATCCTGAAGAGATCAAATCCATGGTGGGTCGCGTGATGAAGCCCCATCAATTTCAGTTACTTAACCCGCATCAACGTCTTGATGCTCGAATGCATTACATTCCAATGGGGGATATTTCCCTCAGCCGCCTACGCTATGGGGCTGATGTGGCTATCACTCCCGGGCAACTGGAAGATTTTTTTCTGGTGCAAATGCCATTGTCAGGTAGTGCAATGATCGAAAGCGGCGGGAAAACCTTAGAATCCACACCGCAGATGGCTTCTTTACTTAGCCCAGAAGAGTCTACGGTGATGCGTTGGAACAGTGATAATGACCAATTTATGCTGAGAATTTCTCGTTCTTTATTAGAGCGTACGTTGGTTGGGCAACTTGGGCATACCTTAGAGAAACCGTTAGTTTTTGAATTAGGGTTTGCTTGGCAGTCTTGTATTGCATGGCGTACGTTGATGAATTATTTGGTTGAATGCGCTACGCGCACGCCTGATTTACTGCAACATAAGCTGATAACCACCCAAGTAGAACAATTGGTTTCTGTCACTCTACTTTCCACCCACCAACATAATTATTTAGAAGATTCCGGTATGCGCCGTGCCACCATTCGCCCGCGTCATGTGCGCCGCGTTCAAGAGTATCTCGAAGCACACGCCCACGAGCCAATTACCGTTGAACAACTCGCCCATATTGCTGGCGTCAGTTTGCGCAGCTTATATGCTGGTTTTAAAGAGTTTTTAGATATTAGCCCAATGCAATATTTACGTGATTTGCGTATGGAGCGAGTTAGAGCCGAATTGATGTCAGGGGAAGCCACCAGCGTGACTGGCGTAGCATTGCGTTGGGGATTCGCCCATATGGGACGGTTTAGCGCAGAATATAAGCAACGCTATGGAGAGAGTCCAAGCCAAAGTATGAAAAAAGCGTAAATTCATGTAGTAAAACCAGTCTAGATTAAAATGACCGTATGGCTGATTAGCGAGCTGTACGGTCATTTTTTCATATATGGAAGACTCGACTACCACCTGAAAATGAAAATAGGTAATAGGAATTATGTACTTCAATATCAGCAGCCTTTCGGCTGCCAATATTGAAGAGGAAGGAATTAAAACGGAATAGATGCTTTGAGGTAAATTTGTGAACCTTCTGGGCGATTTTTCACAGAAAAATCCTTCTCCCACTTTGCCGTAAATAGCCAACCTTGTGGGTTTGCATAACGGATTGAAGGACCCACAGCGAAGGCTTGAGCCTTACCTTGTGCTGAGTTTGGACCGCTGTCATTGGTGGTTTGCATAAATCCATAGCCCCCAATACCCGCGACCCAGCCATTACCAAAGCCCCAGCCTAATGCATAATCGGCGTGGAATGCTTGCCCTGAACGCGTGTCCGTATCATTGTTACGGAAATTAAAGTCATACATCATTTTTAAATCCGCGTTCACCCCGACAGGTGGAATGTAGCTGATTGCCCACACTGGCTGTAATACCCAGTAATTTTTCCCTAAACTTGATGGGTCAGTTTTACTGTATTTTCCGGTTGGTGCGTAAGCATCCAGCCCTAAGACATAATGCAAATCAGCGGAAGGATGGAAACCGAGTGCGGGGCCGAAAGTAATATCCCCAAGTCCACGACTGGTTTCTTTATTCCCTGCTGCCTTTGCCGTCACATCCAACAAAGGAAGAATGGTGTGAAACGCTAAATCGCCACCAAACACTTTTTGGTCAGTCACCCAGATAAAGCGTGGTGCGAGTACGTTCACATTCACACTAAAACCGGGGATTGGAATTTTATCGCCTTTGTTGTCACGAACACTGTCATAGTGGGCATTTCCACCATAGACCAGCACATGAACACCTTGCGGTGGCAATGCGCCAGACATAAAGTTTTCTAGCCCATCAGGGTAGATCCCAAGACCGCCCCCTTCTGTTGCCACAGCACCAAATGACAGTGCACCCAAGCACGAGCCGACGAGCAGCTTATTCACCATTTCTTTATTCATCATTTACCTGCCGCTGTAGTGGTTTTATGATATTTTTTATATGTTTACTTTTATGTTTGCTGTGTTTGTCTTGCCTTGAATCGACTAAAGCCTATTCTCTATTACCGCTTTTTCTTCGCTGCTAATTTCTCAGCGACTAAATACCCAGAGCCCCCGCCAAGACCGGGACCCGGATGAGTTGATGCCCCAATATGGAACAGATTTTTGACTGCCGTTTGATGCGCTTTGGTCTGCCCTGAAGCGGCAAACGGTCGCAACCAAAAGAATTGATCTGGCGAACAGGTTCCTGAATACGGATCCCCACCCACCAGATTGCAGTTATAACGTTCGAGATCGGCGGGGGAAATCGCCTTGCGGCCAACGATCAAATCAGACACACCGGGCATCACTATTTCCAAACGCTGTTGAATGCGATCAGCGACTGCTTCACGCACCTCATCATTCCAGCGTCCATCTTTAGGGATCGCAATTTCTCCCGCCGCATCCCCTTTAAGATGGCGAGGTAATTCTTGCATTTGGATCCACAAGATCCACCCGCCTTCAGGAGCACGGCTTGGGTCTAATGTGGTGGGTTGACCGATCCCAAACGTCGGGCGATCCGGCAGATAGCCATTATTGGCTTGCGTAACCGACATGCACACTTGTTCCATACTCTCCGTGAAATGAACCAATGGCACATTGAGTAGTTCAGGGTTGCACCAAGGCGGTGGCGCACTTAGCGCAAAGTGGATTTGCATCCCACCGCGACCATAACGATAGCCTTTCGCCCGCTGCTTCACTTGTGGCGAAACCTCATCAAGCAAGCCGCCATATAGCTGAGTTGGCGTCACGTTACACACCACACTTTCGCTCGCAGGGATAAACTGCCCATTCACACGAACCCCTGTGGCACGGCTATTTTTACCGCTGCCTTGTGTGATGATCTTCTCCACATGAGCGCTGGTACGTAACTCGCCACCATGTTGCTCAATCACTTTGGCGAACGCGTCAACAATTCGGTAGCTGCCGCCTTTAACAACGGGCATGCCACCCGCCACAACTGCGGCAAACGTCAGTTTGCCAATCAGCGCCGAGCTGGCTTCATCAGGCCCTAACCCTGTATGCAGCACCCACGGTGCCATCAACGCACGGCTGAAATCATGCTGTAATTCCCGCTCAGACCAGCGACGAAAACTTTCCACGCCGGATTTAGCGAAATCCAGCAAACCATCAACCCCGCGTTTGCGCCACTCGGAAAACAGTAATTTGAACATGCCACCACTGTAAGGATTTTGTCCTAATAGACCAAATGTCAGTGCGGCATCTTCGCTAAACAGTTTTTCGGCCATTTGACGAAACGCTAAACCGTCACCGGGGGCGAGAGCATCCAGCTGTTTGGCGGCCTCAGCAATATCTCGCTTTAATGCCACTGATTTTCCATTTGGCTGCACCAATCCAGTGGAATAGTCGCATTGCGCGAATTCCAAACCCTGTTTTTGAAGCAATGGCGCTAACTCTTGGTAGCCAGGGCTACCAACGAACAGTGAATACCAGCAAGAAAGTAGGTCGTGAGTGTAGCCTTCAAATAACGCTTCGGTACGAATACAACCGCCAAGGCGATCGTTACGTTCTAGAACCAAGACCGATTTCCCACGCACCGCCAATAAGGCGGCGCACATCAGCGAGTTCATCCCGCTGCCGACCACGATCACTTGGGGGTTGGATAAGGTCGCCATACCTCACCCCACCAGCGCAAGCACGCGTAATGGGCTGCCCGAGCCGCCTTCAATTTTTAGGGGCGCTGCGACGATCACCACTCCAGTAGCCGGTAGTTGGTCGAGGTTTTTCAAGCATTGCAGGCCGTATTTATTGTTGCCGTGCATTAGCGTGTGGCACGGGTATGGCACAGGCCAGCTGTAAGATTGCCCTGCATCGGTATTGATGGTTTCAACCCCAAAGCCTTTAACGTCACGTTGGTGGATAAGCCATTCAACCGCTTCTTGAGAAGGCCCCGGCGTATGAGCGCCATCTTCGCGCATATTCACGTACGCTTCTGGGTTATCGGATTTTTTCGACCAATCCGTACGCAGTAAAACCCATGCCGCTTTTGGAATTTTGCCGTGTTTCTCTTCCCATTTTTGCAGGAAGTCCACAGTTAAGACCCAATCGGGGTTTTGCGCGACTTCTTTACTTGCATCAACCACTACCGCTGGGGCAATAAAGTGGTGGAGCGGGATAGTATCAACGGTGTTTTTTGGCTGATCTTTACCGCTGATCCAGTGAACGGGAGCGTCAAAGTGGGTACCCGTGTGTTCGCCGCAGCTAAAATTATTCCAATACCAAGCGGGGCCGTTTTCATCATAACGGGAGATTTGCTCCATTTTGAATGACCACACTTGCCCAAACTCAGCTGGCAGTTGCAATGCTGGAAATGAAGGCGATAAAGTTTGTGTCAGGTCGATAATCTGAATATTGCCTTTTTGTAACTCGCTGGCGAATGACATCAAAGTTTGCTGTTCCATACTATCTCCTGCGCCTATTGCGCTTCATGTAAGGCGGTAAATGTGCCGCCGTGGAAAACTAAAGGCTTGCCCGTTTCACTACCAATACGGCGCACATGCCCCACCATCAATAAGTGATCGCCAATATGATCCTGCTTGTGGTTTTCACACACTAACGTCACGATCGCGCCGTGTAAGGCGGGGATCCCTTCTGGCGTGATGTGCACGGCGACATCTTCGAATTTATTTTCGACTCGAGGATTAGCAAAACGCATCGCCAACTCTTGGTGATCTTTACCTAAGATATTGATCGTGAAATGTTGGCAATCACGAAATACCGCAAGGTTGGGTGAATGATTCACTAAGCTCCACAACACTAAAGGCGGATCTAACGACAGTGATGCGAATGAATTGATGGTCAACCCAACGTCACGTCCATCAGGGGTGCGGGTGGTCACAACGGCTACCCCAGTGGGGTAGCAGCCTAGTAAATTGCGTAAGGTTTTTGATTCAAACTCGGTATGACCCCATTCGCTTTCGCACATAAGCGTGTCCTCTGCAATCATCGACATACTGATTTCTCCTACGAAGCGCGAACTTCTTCTTGCATCAGCGATTGAATATACGCATCGCAGGCATGGGCATCGTGCCACCATGGTGCAAGAACCGGTGGATAGTTAAAGGCATTCGCGATGGTGTGCGCTAAGGTTGGCAGCTGTTGCGCTGCGCCTAATGCATTAAGAATGTGTGGCTGTGGCGGCGCTAATAGAGCGTTCGTCCACTCAACAACATGGCGACCGTATTTCCAGAATTGTTCAAACGTCTCATTCATCCATTCCGCGGTATACGGCTTGTCACCACGGGCTAAAATCGCGTCGTAATAGACTTTGCTGGCTTTCGTGGCGTTATTCGATCCTTGTCCAGTGAGTGGATCGTTGGTGACTAATGCATCCCCTAAACCGAAGATAATTTTCCCTGATGGCAGCGTGAGAACTGGCTTACGAACTGTTGGCGCAAAGCGCCCTGCCAGAATACCGTTTTCATCCGTTAGTTCCACATGGCGGCAGCGCTCTGCTTCCCAAGGTAAATAGGTATCGATGATTTTTTTGCTGTAGGCCAAATGCTCTTGTGGCGTACGCGCTTCTCCCCATTGATCCATCGGCCCACCTGGCACACCTTCAAAAACCATGATGTGGCAGTCGCCACTATTGGTGAGGGATGGGAACACAAAATACTCCCCCACACCCGGTATCAGGTTGAATGAAACTTGTGAAAATTCAGGGGTTGGCAGCATGCCGTGAACATAAGTAAGCGCTAGCGCACGCTGAGGTTTATCGTACGGTGAGCGAGTCGGGTCACGTTCTAGCAGCTTAACGATTTCCCCTTTCCCCCCCGCTAAGATCACTAAATCGTGGGTTTCGGCAAGTTTCTCTAACTCTGCGACGCCCACATCTTCAATCATCAAGTTGCCGCCACGCGCTGCGAATAACTCTAGCCAGTAAGGCATTTTGATGCGCTGATCAACGGCTTGGGCATAGTTATCAATACGTGAGCGCCAGCTAATGGCTTTTTCACCCGCTTTTTCAGGATGCGGGACGGTAAAGCCAATGCCTTCAACGGGTGGGCATTTGTCTTCCCAGAAGTTGATCCCTAAGTCACGCTCAAATTGCAGTGAAATATCGAACATACATTGGCTAGACATTACACGGCCATTTTTCACATCATCTGGGGTACGGTTGGTGGCAACCGTCACGTCATAACCTTTGTCCAGCAGCCCTAATGCCAATGGCATACCCGCCTGACCACCACCTACGATTGCAATACGACGCATAGTGAATTCCTCGATAAAATTAAAATCAGGGTGTCTTATTCTGCAAGACGGGGAATGGCGGGTTTCGCCTGTTCAGGCCCCATGGCGGAGTATCCACCATCGACCGCGTAATCTGCGCCAGTGACAAAACTCGCCAGCTCAGACAATAGGAATGCCACAACTTGAGCCACCTCTTCAGGGTCTCCAACACGTTGTAAAAGGTGATAATCCGCCGCGACGCGGTCGGTTTTTTGGCGGTCGCCGCCAGTCAGTTCGTCCATCACCCGAGACCATGTCCAACCAGGGGAAACGGAATTGACGCGAATGCCGTCGGGGGCATAATCCATCGCTTGGCTACGCGTTACTTCTAGCATGGCGGCTTTCGATGCGGGATAAAGCCAGCGACCTGTTTGCGCCACCGAGGAAGAGATACTGGTGAAGTTAACAATCGCCCCTTTACCTGCTTTGGCTAAATGCGGTTTGGCAAATTGCGCAGCCATCACGGCGCTCACCACGTTGATATTTAATGCCGTTAGCCAGTCTTGACGTGAAGAGGCTTGGCCATCATCCAGATAGGTGGCGGCCAGATTAACCAAAAAATCGAGTTGCCCATATTTTTGCGCAACGCGATCAATGCCTTGCTTTAATTGTTGGTCATCGGTGATATCCACGGGCAGAAAGTCAATATTGGGCTCCGATTGCGCCACACTTTCCCCGTTGGTTTTGTCGATATCGAAAATAGTGACTTTGACCCCATAGGAACATAAGATTTTTGCTACGGTTGCGCCTATTTTGGTTGCACCACCCGTCACGATGGCAATTTTGTTATTCAGACCTTTCATCACTGTGCCCTCTTTGCTCTCATTCGTTCACAAAAAATTAACATGACGAATCATTACGCAAAAAAGGCAAAAATCGGTAGCCCATATGCGCAAAGATTATCCACACAGCGCGGCTATTTGATTAATAACATGATGATAATAATGGATAAATAGCCACATTTTGCAGTGGCTATCCAGATAGTGAAAAGTGTGATTTAAGGACGTTCGAGGATTTGGGCGCCGGAACCTTGGTTGCCTAAGATATCTTCAGGGTTGCGCAAAGGGCAATCTTTGAGAGACAAACAACCACAACCAATACAGTGATCCAATTCATTGCGCAATCGAGTTAACTGTTTGATTCGTCTATCTAATGAGCTTTTCCATTCCGTTGACATCCCTTTCCATTCTTCCGCCGTCAATTTGCTGTTTGCCGGAAACTGACCCAATGCATCTTGGATCTCTTTGAGGGGAATACCGGTACTTTGTGCCACTTTGATAATGGCAATGTAGCGTAAAACCACCGGTGGAAAACGCCGCTGATTTCCTTGTGTTCGGGTACTTTGAATCAGCCCTTTCGCTTCATAAAAATGCACCGTAGAGACCGGAACGCCTGCACGTTTCGCCACTTCCCCTACCGTCAGAGCCCGTGAAAAATCTACCTTTTCAGCGGCAATTTCCCGCTTTTTTATCGTATTCATGGTTTTGCCCACCATTTTTGCTCACCTCCTATTGACCTCAACTTAACTTAAGGTTTTATAGTGCCAGCCTCTTTAATTGTCAATTTAAGATGCCAATCATAATGAATAAAAAAACGCTAACGTTGCTATGTGCAGGGCTTCTCTCCGTAGGTGGGGGAGCCGCCATTTACTCGACTTACGCCAGCTCAGACGATAAGCCGCAAGCGGCTTATCAATATCCTCCAGTGAAAGTGGCTCTTGCTCCCGTCACCTTGGCTAATGCTCCACGCACTTTTTACGGTGTGGGGGAATTAGAAGCAGGTAGTCAGGTGTTTGTGGCCGCAGAAACCAGTGGGCGTATCACCAAAATTGGGTTTGAATCCGGTCAACAGGTCAAAAAAGGGCAATTACTGGTGCAGCTCAATGATGCGGTGGAACGTGCAGATTTAGCCCGCTATCAAGCACAATACCGCAATGCCGCCCGTCTATATGACAGAACCCGTTCTCTGTCTGCGCAACATTTAGTGGCGGAAGCGCAGGTGGATAGCACCCGTGCCGAACGCGATATGGCACAGGGGCTGATTCAGCAAACCCAAGCATTGATTGCGCAAAAAGCCATTCATGCCCCATTCGATGGCACCATTGGTATTCGCCAAGTCCATGAAGGGCAATATCTTAGCCCCGGCGAAGCGATAGCCAGCCTTGTGGATACCCAAACGCTGAAGCTGAATTTCTCCTTAGACGAGCAAGCCTCTCCCGAATTGCACCAAGGGCAAGTGGTGGACATCACTGTCGATGCTTACCCCGAAACACCATTTCCTGCCAAAGTGACGGCGATTGATCCATTGATTGGTAAGTCCCGAACGATTGCGTTGCAAGCCACTCTGGATAACAGCAATGGGAAGTTAAAAGCGGGGATGTACGCCAATGTCACGGTAGTGCGACAAGCCAACAATACGGTACTGACCGTTCCTGAAACCGCAGTCACTTACACCGCTTACGGGGATACCGTGTTTATCGCCGAAGGTACCGGTGATGCCATGACGGTCAAGCGCGTTTCCGTGAAAACGGGGCAGCGTTTTGATGGCAATATTGAAATTGAGCACGGACTTGCGGAAGGCGACCAAGTGGTCAGTTCTGGGCAGCTACGTCTGAATAATGGCTCTGCCATTACCCCTGTTGCTCAAAATACATTATCTGAAACCCCGCAAGGCTCATAAGGACGAACGATGAAATTTACGGACTTGTTTGTGCGCCGACCGGTATTAGCGTTAGTGGTCAGTGCCTTAATTGTGTTGATGGGGCTGTTTGCGCTAAGCAAATTACCCATTCGCCAATACCCTCAGTTAGAAAGCTCGACAATTACTATTACCACCCAATATCCGGGCGCCTCGGCAAAATTAATGCAGGGGTTTGTGACTCAGCCGATTGCCCAAGCGGTCTCTTCCGTTGAAGGGGTCGATTACTTATCATCATCCTCCGTTCAAGGCAGCAGCCTTGTGACCGTGCGCATGGAGCTAAACCGCGATTCCACTCAAGCCCTCACCCAAGTGATGGCAAAAGTCAACCAAGTGCGTTATAAGCTGCCAAAAGAGGCGTATGACCCTGTGATTGAGCTCTCTTCTGGGGAGTCTACCGCCGTCGCTTATATTGGTTTTTCCAGTACCGAACTTTCGATTCCTGCGCTAACCGATTATCTTTCCCGCGTAGTGGAACCGATGTATTCCGCTATTGATGGAGTGGCGAAAGTGCAAGTATTTGGCGGGCAGCAGCTGGCGATGCGTTTATGGTTGGATGCGGATAAACTCGCTGGTCGCGGTATTTCGGCGGCTGAAGTCGCCCAAGCGGTACGCCAAAATAACTATCAAGCGGCTCCCGGTAAAGTGAAGGGAGAGTTTGTCATTTCCAACGTATATGTGAATACCGATTTAACCAATGTGGATGAATTTCGTGATTTGGTGATCCGCAATGATGGTAACGGATTGGTGCGCTTAAAGGATGTGGGCACCATTGAGCTGGGGGCGGCATCTACAGAAACCAGTGGCTTAATGAACGGGGAACCTGCCATTTACTTAGGTTTATTTGCCACCCCAACGGGTAACCCGCTAGTGATTGTAGATGGCATGAATAAGTTAATGCCAGATATCATCAAAACCCTGCCGCCGGGGGTAAAAGTGGAAATGGCCTTTGAAACTTCACGGTTTATTAAGGCCTCCATCGACCAAGTGATCCACACACTCGTGGAAGCCTTGCTGATTGTTATCGCGGTAATTTATCTGTGCCTAGGTTCGATTCGCAGCGTGATTATTCCCATTCTTGCCATTCCACTATCCATGCTAGGTGCGGCGGCATTGATGATGGCGTTCGGCTTTAGTATTAACTTGCTAACCTTACTGGCGATGGTGCTGGCGATTGGGTTAGTGGTGGATGATGCCATCGTAGTGGTGGAAAACGTGCATCGCCATATTGAGGAAGGAAAATCCCCTGTTCTGGCGGCGTTGATTGGTGCCCGTGAGGTGGCTGGCCCCGTCCTTGCAATGACGATTACCCTCGCCGCAGTGTATGCGCCGATTGGCTTGATGTCTGGGTTGACGGGAGCACTGTTTAAAGAGTTTGCGCTCACGCTGGCGGGCGCGGTGATTGTATCAGGAATAGTGGCGCTAACCCTTTCTCCGGTGATGAGTTCGTTTATGTTGAACTCAAAGCAGAATGAAGGGCGCATGGCGCGAATGGCAGAAACCTTCTTCGAGACCCTTGCCCATTACTATACAGCGGTACTGAATTTCTCATTGAAGAATCGCTGGATCACCGGAATTTTGGCTGTCGGCGTCGTGATCAGCCTGCCGATGTTGTATCAAGCGGCGCCGCGAGAACTGGCACCAGTTGAAGACCAATCGAGCGTCTTAACGGCGATTAAGTCTCCGCAACATGCCAACCTTGAGTATGTGGAGCGTTTCTCCCGCAAATTACACGATGTGTTTATGGAGCTACCCGAAACCGAAAGTACGTGGATTATTAACGGCACCGATGGCCCTTCCGCCAGCTTCGGGGGGACAAACTTAACCTCTTGGGAGCAACGAGAGCGCCCTGCGTCGGCGATCCAATCGGATTTACAAAATCGCGTTGGGGATGTGGAAGGTAACAGTATCTTTGTGTTCCAGTTGCCAGCATTACCGGGTTCGACCGGCGGTTTGCCGATTCAGATGGTGCTAAAAAGCCCGCAAGATTATCCGGTACTGTATCGCACCATGGAAGAGATCAAACAGCAAGCGCGTGAAAGCGGCCTGTTTATGGTGGTAGATAGCGACCTCGACTATAACAACCCTGTGGTTGAAGTTCGCATTAATCGTTCGAAAGCTAACAGTTTAGGCATTCGTATGCAGGATATTGGTGAGTCCTTAACGTTGCTAGTGGGTGAGAATTATATCAACCGCTTTGGCATGGATGGACGCTCTTATGATGTGATCCCCCAAAGCCTACGCAGCCAGCGACTGACGCCTGAAGCGTTATCCCGCCATTATGTTAAGTCCGAAGATGGCAGCATGATCCCGCTGTCGACGGTGGTGGATATTTCCACGCAAGTAGAGCCGAATAAACTGTCTCAGTTTAATCAGCAAAATGCGGCCATTTTCCAAGCGATCCCTGCTCCGGGCGTCACCTTAGGGCAAGCGGTGGCGTATCTCGATGAGGTAGCCAGCGAACTACCCGCCGGTTTTAGCCATGATTGGCAATCCGATTCGCGCCAATATAAACAAGAAGGAAACACCCTCGCCTTCGCGTTTATGGCGGCGCTGATCATTATCTATCTGGTGCTCGCGGCGCAGTATGAAAGTTTAGTGGATCCGTTGATTATCTTAATTACCGTTCCGCTGTCTATCTGTGGCGCGCTGATCCCGCTGGCGCTGGGTTATGCCACCCTCAATATTTATACCCAAATTGGCTTAGTTACCTTGATAGGGCTTATCAGTAAACACGGGATCTTAATGGTGGAGTTTGCCAATGAGCTGCAAGCTAACGAAGGGTTAGATAAACGCCACGCCATTTTAAAAGCAGCACAAATCCGTTTACGCCCGATTTTGATGACAACGGCGGCAATGGTTATCGGTTTAGTTCCTCTTCTGTTCGCGACTGGCGCCGGAGCAAATAGCCGCTTTGGGCTAGGTCTGGTGATTGTCACTGGCATGCTGGTGGGGACGCTATTTACCCTGTTTGTGTTGCCAACTATCTATTCCGTTCTGGCACGTAATCACAGTGCGACAGCGTTAACCCCAAGACGTTATGAGCTGGCTGAAGCTAACCGTTTAATTAAACACTCTGAGGAGACGGCACCATGAATTTATCATCGTTAAACCATCTTTCACTTGTTCCCACTCGCAAGGAAAAGCGAACAGTTCATGACAGCAAGTCAACGGATTTTTCGACTCATCCTATGAGCAACAGTGTGGCAATGATGATGATTTATCATCCTTATCCATCAAGGAACACGCACTCCGACGTCACGAACCGATGGCGTAAATAGTGTTCTCGGCTATGTTTTACTTAATGTTTTAATCAATAGAAAAAAGAGCCGCATACTTTCGTAGTGCGGCTCTTCGTCAATCTATTATCAGGCTATTAATTTACTGGCCTTCATAGAAAGCCATCACTAACTTACCTTCTTTAATAATGATTGGAGTACCCGGTAGAGCATCAATAACTTCATTTTGTGAAGCATCAACCACCACCGCAACGTTGCGATTATTTTTGCTCGCCAGCAAGCTTGGTAGCTGCTCTAAACGGTAAAAACGATTTTCTGCATCAGGGTAATTCAACCCGTAACCTAGCTCACCTGTTTGATACAGCATGGTAATGTCATCGCGTTTGAGTACCCAAGCCAACGCAGTGCCTAATCCCACATTATTGGTTAAGAGTATCGCGCGGTTTTGTAGCTGATCTTGGTATTTAGTTAGCACGCCTTGCGGGGTGTTATTGCTCTCAATGTATTTAGGGATCACATGCCCAATACTGAGGCTGAGCACTAACGTACAGGCAGCGGCCAATGACCAGAATTTACGGTTAAATGACACCACACCCATCACAGCCCAAAATAGAAATGCTCCTGCGGCAATCCACATTTTGTAGCTTTCATCCCCTTGATATAAATTCATTTTAGGGAAGTAAGGGGAGGCAATAAATGCCCCTGCCGCCGCGATACCCAGCGTAATGTTTATCAGCGCATTCAGACGAATGGTAGCCACTTTATTCTGGGTTAAAATCTGCTGCAAATAGGATGCCATCAAAATCGCGATAGGTGCGATGCACGGCAGAATATAGGTGAGTAGCTTCCCTTTAGTGACACTAAAAAATAGGAAAGGTAGCGCCGCCCACAATAAGAAATAAAGGTTCATGCCTCTCGCGCGAACTGCATGTGCAAGGGATGAGAAGAGGTAACCTAACCACGGAAGCACTGCCGCCAATAAAATCGGCATATAGAACCAGAACGGAGATTTGTTTTGTGCGTTATCCGCCATAAAACGCTGAATATGCTCAACCCAGAAAAAGTAGCTCCAGAAATCTGGCTCTAGGCTGGCAATCGTGAGCGCCCACGGTAAGCAAACTAACACGGCGACAAGAATCGAAATTAATGCGTACAGGCAGACGTCTTTGAGCTTTCTGAAGTAAATTGCGCTAACGGAACACACTAAAACGGGAAGCACTAAGACTAAAAAGCCTTTTGTCATGACCCCTAAGCCGCATGCCACGCCAATCAGAATATAGGCATACAATTTATGAGTGCGTTGTGTCGTGGTTATCCCCCATTGGAAAAAGAAGATAATCATCGTAATAAAGGCGGTCACAATTGGGTCAAGGATATTGTATGTCCCAATGGTCAAAATCATAAACATGGAAAGATAAATAAGCACCGCATTAAACGCGAGGTCTTTATTTTTCCATGCCATCTTTGCGCTGAGATAAACAAATAACCCGCTGATCAGGGTGCTAAACACCACGCCTAATCGAACCGAGACATTGTTTTCACCAAATAGCATTTGGAAGAAAGAACCGACCCAATAACCAAAAATCGGTTTTTCAAAATAGCGGATACCAAGCAGCTCAGGTACGCTCCAATGGCTACTTAATATCAGCTCACGGCTGATTTCTGCATAGCGTAGCTCATCGGGTTGCCATAGCATTCGTCCATTGAGAGGAAGAAAATAGGTTATGAGTACAAAACCGAATAATAGGCACCACTTAAAGTAGGCAACTTTATTATTTGCCATCATCATTTAATCTCAACCATTATTGTCATAAATATTTAATAATTATTATTTTCGCCGAAGCTTCAGGCGCTTTTGATTAATCAAATCAGGGTTCTATTATCGTTAGTTCGACTAAACCCAGTATAAACCAATAAACATTTTCGTATTTCATACGCCCATATGAGATAAACAATCAATAAATGAATATTTTATTTCAACATTAAGATAACAGGATGAGCTGCTTGTTAAGACTCGATTAAAAAACAATAGTTCAGCAATTTCCATTTATTTTTAACAGAATGAAAAATAAATTAAAAAACAGTGCTGATTGCGAATAGTTATTAATCCTAGAAAGAAGAATAAACCTCAATAGTTAATCACGTAGGAAACAATAAAGGCAGTTATTGCAATATATTCTTCACAATAACCACCTTTATTTATCGGTAGCTGCTTAACAAGATTTACTTAGCTGCATCCAAGGCTTGAATTAAGTCAGCAAGAATGTCATCGATATGTTCAATACCAATGGATAAACGGATCATATCGCGCGATACCCCTGCACGTGCTAGCTCCGCATCATTTAATTGACGATGGGTGGTAGATGCTGGATGGCACGCTAATGATTTTGCATCTCCAATATTGACCAAACGAACAATCAGGTTCAGTGCATCAATAAAACGCGCACCGGCTTCCTGCCCGCCTTTGATCCCAAAAGACATGATACTGGCAGGTTTACCTTGCATATATTTTTGCGCAAGTGCGTGCTCAGGGTTGCTTGGTAGACCCGCATATTTTACCCATGCCACTTGAGGATGATTTTCGAGGAATTGAGCCACTTTCAATGCGTTTTCAGTATGGCGTTCCATTCTTAATGCGAGTGTTTCCAGACCTTGTAAGATCAAGAAGGCGTTAAATGGCGATAATGCCGCTCCCGTCCCACGCAGCGGTGCTACGCGGCAACGGGCAATAAAAGCCGCCGCACCGAAGTGCTCAGTATAACTGACGCCGTGATAGGCGATATCAGGCTCAACTAGCAGAGAAAAACGCTCTGCGTGCTCCGCCCACGGGAATTTACCTGAATCAATCACCATTCCGCCGATTGAGGTGCCGTGACCACCAATATATTTAGTTAACGAGTGCACCACGATGTCCGCACCGTGTTCAAATGGGCGGCATAAATACGGGGTCGCTACGGTATTGTCGACAATCAGAGGTACGCCATGGCGATGCGCAACCTCTGCCAGCGCCGCAAGGTCAACAATAAAGCCCGCAGGGTTAGAGATAGATTCACAGAAAACGGCTTTTGTTTTCTCATCAATCAGGGCTTCTAGTGCAGTTAAATCATCGTGTTCAGCAAAACGGGTTTCGATACCAAGGCGCGGCAGAGTATGCGCCAGCAAGTTATACGTACCGCCATACAGTTTTGCCACAGAAACAATGTTATCGCCGACTTGGGCAATAGTTTGAATTGCATAGGTGATAGCCGCCATTCCAGACGCCACCGCCAGTCCGGCAATCCCCCCTTCAAGAGCAGCAACACGCTTTTCGAGCACATCATTGGTCGGGTTCATAATGCGGGTATAGATATTACCTGCAACTTTTAAGTCGAACAGATCCGCGCCGTGTTGTGTATCGTCAAATGCATAAGAGGTGGTTTGATAAATAGGCACCGCGACAGACTTGGTTGTAGGGTCTGGAGAATAGCCTGCGTGGATTGATAATGTTTCTAATTTCATTGCGTTATCCTTGTTATACCCGCACTGCCAATTGAATGGGTTCTTGTTTTTATTTCACGGTACTTATTATTTCACGGCAGTCCTTTCCAATATCCCCCAAGTAGATCCCTCACACAACCATCTAGACTTGAAATAATTTCATCTATAGTTATTCACAAAATAAATAAGCCCACTTTAGAAACAAAAAAACCCATATTGCCGAAGCAATATGGGTCTCGGTACAACTGAATTTAATTACGCGAACGCGCCATAAATCACAGAGGTAATTGATGCTAAACCGCATAGCAGCGTAAAGATTTGCGCTGGCTTAGAGGTACTGAACGGCTTCATTGCAGGAACAATACGCATCGCAACAACTGGTAGGATGAACAGGATTGCCGCAATCATTGGAGCACCCATGGTTTCAATCATACCTAAGATACTTGGGTTGATAATCGCGACGATCCACGTGGTGATCACGATGAACAGTAAAGAGATTAATTCAATTTTCTTCACAGAAACTGAAGAGCGTGATTTCACTAAACCAACCAGACCTTCGTGCGCACCTAAGAAGTGACCAAAGTAACTAGAAACGATAGCGGCGAATGCCACGATAGGCCCTAAGTAAGACAGGATTGGTGATGGGTTAATGTTCGCAATATGGGATAACACGCTGATGTTTTCTTTCTTCGCGATTTCTAACTCAGCTGGGCTCAGTGACAGTACTACAGAGAATACGAAGAACATCACGAAGCCAGTTAGCATAAATGCTGCACCGCCAGTGATCATGTCAGTTTTAATCACGGCTTGGTCACCAAATTGCTGACGTTGGTCTTTTGCAAATTGGCTGATGATTGGGCTGTGGTTAAAAGAGAATACGATGATAGGAATTGCCATCCAGACAACAATCGGCATTGCGCTCCAATCTGGTGCGACTTCTAACATCGACGTATTCCACTCAGGGATCAGGTACAGAGACAATGCTAATAAGATGAAGACTAATGGATAAACCATCATAGAAGTGAGTTTCAGCATTAAATCACGACCGAATACCACACCTGCGGTCATTGCTGCAATTAACACTCCAGACAGCAACCAACGTGGCAGTGGGTCCATACCAATTTGGTTCACTAAGAATGAGTCTACTGTGTTAGTGATACCCACGCCGTAAATTAATACGATTGGGTAAATCGCAAAGAAATAAGCAAAAGTGATGATATTCGCGCCTGTTTTACCGAAATGTTCTTCCACAGTATCGGTGATATCAGCATCGTGTTTCTTAGCCGATAAAACAAAACGCGCTAACCCTTTATGAGCTAACCAAATCATTGGTGTTGCAATTAAAGCTAATACAACTAATGGCCAGAAACCACCCGCGCCAGCTTTAATTGGCAGAAAAAGAACCCCCGCACCAACGGCGGTACCAAAAAGAGATAATACCCAAGTGAAGTCTTTATACGTCCACTTACTAGCAGGTTTGTCTGTCGTGTTTACTGCGGTTTTTATTGTGCTCATACCGTCACTTCATCGTTTTAAAATGGATAAAAAAAGATGCGCGAATTTTGCATTAAATGCGTTAGAGCAACTAGCTTATTTTGATTAATCTTTCTGGCTTTTTGGTGTAGATCTCATATCTGAATCTAAAAAAATGACAATTTGTTAATAATCGCAAATAAATTTTTATCATTTGATTGAAAATACCCAAACACCACATCAAAAAAGCGTAGAGTTTTTTTCTTTTAAACCTAAGTATTAACCGAAATAAATATCGATAAAAAAATGGCTAGAATAATTTCTAGCCATTTTAGATGGAGAAATACCTATTTTGTTACAAATAAACAGGCACTAAAATCTCGGTAGCAATCACAACAACGATAAGCCCAACTAATACAGGAACCGAGGTTCTTTTCACCACTTCAAACGGTGAAATCTTCGCCATCCCCGATACCGCAACCACCACCCCAGAAACCGGTGATAATGTACGACCTAAGTTAGATGCCTGTAACATTGGGATGACAAGGTAAGCTGGGTTGACGCCCATTTGCTTCGCTAAGTGAGGGATCAATTCAACGAATGCGTAGAATGGTGCGTTACCAGAACCTGTCGTCATCGCCGCTAACATGGTGATCACCACCAGCGCAATCATCATCACAATCGCGCCTGAACCAAAGGATTGTGCTAAGTCGATCAAACCTTTAATAAAGCCGATAGTGCTTAGACCCTGCGCGAAGACGCCGGCTGCCACTAACAGCATCACGACGGTTGCAAACGCATCCGCCATGCCTCTATAGCAAACTTCTAATCCGCCATAGACATGTTTTGCACTGAAGCTACGAATAAATTCAATGATTGCAGCCATGATAATACAGCCAACAATAATAGTGACGATATGCAGTTCAGGTGCCCATTTACCATCAAACACTAATACACCGATGATTGGGGTAAACGGTAAAATCGCGTAGAAACCCGGTGCGTGGGTTTTGATTTCATTCACATCCAGCATTTCGGTTTTAACGTGCTCTTTTCTATCCAGAAAACGCTGCCAGAAGAAGTGAGCCACTGACATCGCAACAATTGCAGCGATGGAGATAGGCAGTGTGGTTTTGAATGCGAAATCAATCAGAGGCATTTCCGCTGCTTTCGCCGCTAAGATAACGTCTCCAGACGTTGGTGCCAAAATGATAGCGGCGGGTGACGCACAGATAGCCGCTGCTGCGCCACGGCTGATCCCGACGTTAACCATCACAGGGAACAGGGTTGCCATCAATAACACCCCTAAACCTGTTGCCGATGAAACTGCCAGTGACATCAAGCAAGCAACAATATACGCCGCAACCATCAATAAGTATGGGGAGTTGATCATTTTCAATGGCTTGGAGGCAATTTTAACCACCACGTCATTCGCACCAATGTGAGTCATATAAGACGCAAACCCACACAGCACCATGATCATCATACCGAGGTCACCACCTCGGCTCATTAATAAGAACTTGATGTATTCCAGAATATCAGTAACGCGCCATCCCGTTGCTTTCACTGATTCTGGTAAAATGCTTTTACCCATTAACGCGGTAATAATCAGGAGTAAAATACCCCCCGTCATTAATACCCCTGTTGCAGAGTAACCCTTTATTATATAGCGCCCAACTCCAACGGCGACCAATACGCCTATTAAGAGCTCAATCATGTGTTTCTCCTGCCCGTCTCATTTTGTAATTATTGGAGGTACTCTGCCTAAAAAAAAAGCGAAATACACTGATAATGATCATAGTGGACAATATTTTTAATCTAGAAATAGATAAAAACACAAGTCAAAAAAATATTATTTTTTGACTAAGCAAAAGAAATGAAACTCAGGGGCGTTAATCATTTAAACTAAAGTCAAATAATAGTCATTTGAACGATATTAAATGGCGTGATTATTCACATAATGACAATCATAAATAATGTAGGATTAACTGCAAAAATTAGCGCGAGAATAACTCAAATATCATGTCACCAAAAAAACCTCGGTATTGCAGATAACGAATTTGTTTACCCTTCTCTTTAAAGTCAGTTGGGATTTCATCACCAAATTTTTTACTACGCACTTCAGCTGCTTTTTCAAACCAGTCAACATCAAGCTCGGCAAAATGGTGTTCGACTAATGTCTCAGCAAATCCTTTTTGGCGCATTTCTTGTTTGATCCGCAAAGGTCCATAACCTTTACGCGCATACCCCTGCAATAACAGCGACACCACGCGGTCATCATCCAGAAAATGCTGCTCACTCAGTTTGTCTAACACCCCTTCAATCAACTGCTCATCGATAATGCCTTCATTTTTCTCATACATACGGCGCTTCATACGGGCAAATAACTCCGCTTTGCCATAATCGCGTCTGGAAAGTAAAAATAGGGCGTATTGGTACAGTTCAGGTTGGGTCATTGTCGCATTTAACTCATTAAAAAGGGCACTGAATTCAGTGCCCTATTCGCATTAGTCAATCAAGATAGATTAATGCACTTGAGCACCACTAAGAAGTTTATAGATTGTATCAGGAGTATAGCTACCGTCCTGATAATAAATAGTCCAATCCGTGATATGGTCACGCGTTAGCGGATAAACGCCGCCCTCTTCCATGGTTTCTACGTAAAATGGGTGGTTAATCAAGCGGCCTTCAAATTGGTCACCGTTCCATGTCAACGGCTCAAACCACATATGTTCGTGTCCCTCGTCGCCATCTTCATCTTGATAACTAATGCCGCATTTGACTAGGAAGCGCCACTCTGATTCTTCCTCTTCTTCCGATTTTCCGAGTAGCTTCGCAAATAACCCTTTTTTCGGTGCGACCGGTTTTGGACCATAGTTATCTAACATATGGGTGAAATATTCCCAACGCAGTCTGGCTTTGCTGGACATATCCGCCGTTTCTTCATCGGTACGCATAAACATCATCGCATTTTGGTCTTCAAACCCTTCGAAGAAACTTTCCAATGTTGGGTTTTCTTGAGTAACACGGAATAACATTACGGACGGATGCTGGTGAGATTCGTCACGATCGTGCCAATCCCCCATAAAGCGCTCAGAGCTCATATCACCAAACTCGAAGTTCATCTCTTCCAGTGGTTTTAAATTATCAATCGGTGTAGAGGTTCCTACATGAAGGAGACCTTCTTCAAAAGGCACCGCCACTAAATACTCATAGCCGGTTTGTGTTTGCCCAATGAAAATCGGTTCATTGAAGTCGATTTTTCCGTTAGTAATGCTGTTGTTCACAAAGCTCCAGAACAACTCAGGGATCCCATAATAAGACGCAATCGGGTGTGGAATAATAATTTCCGCTTCCGATAAACCGCAACGTGCTAAACCATGAGTATGGAACCAATATTTGGTTGGCGCGGAATCTTCTGAGTTTTCATCGTGATCGTAAATGGCATGTACCACATACAGAGAATCAATGCTTGGCATTAAATCGTCGATTAACTGGAAGTTAAGCCATTCACGGGTAAAGACTTTACCTGCGGCAGAAATATCCAAGCCCAATAATAAATCAGGCACTAAAATTTGGATAATTTTAAGCTGCTGTAAGTAGCTCACCAAAGGCTTTTCTTGGAATAGGCATTCAACCACCACCGCTTGAGGCGCATTGCTCGCTTCGGCATACAGCTCTTGGCTAATAGGATCTGTCGCGAAATACGGGTTGATGGTGTATTCCGGGTCGCTTTCCACAAGCGAAACGTAAAAACGTAACTCTTCTTCGCCACGTTTGCAGGTAAAGAAGAAACCGCCGCCTTCTTCATCTGGCAGGTAATCGATTTCCCCTTCAGTAAAATAGGTTTGCTCTTCCAGACGCTGTTCAAGTTGTAGGGAGGTCAGCTCTGACGCAGGGATTGCCACCATCATCGAGGCTTCTTTTTCCCCGTTTCCAGCAGCAATATCAAGGTATTGTTGTTTATTGTTCACTATTTTGCCCTGTTATTTATTATCTTACCGGAGGATATCAGCTTATATTCGGTAAGAATATTGTGATAATTCTTAACCCAATCAGATAGGCGTTTAATCTCTCATATTTAAACTAGGAGCACTAATCATCATTATTTGATGCAACGTAATTCCACTTTTCATCCCGTATTCACTAGGGCACAATGAGAACCAGCATCACCAAGGCTTTTGGTTGGTGAAATAATCCTTTCTTATATAGGTTTTGAAAATAGAGGCTTTACAACATGGCTGATTTATCTGAGAAACAAAAAGAATATATTGATGACCTCGCAATGAAGCGCGTTTTTGATATGAATAATGATGATGTCTTAATTAATGCGCTGGAACAAAAAATCCACAATATGGAAGCACATTTAAAAGACTACTTCCATGAGCGTGTTCAGTTTCATCAGAAAAACAGCAAATAATACTGTTCTTATTCTAATGTGTGCTGAAATACCCAGAGTTTCAGCACCCTCTTTAACGCCTCAATAATATCCTTCCTATATTTTAGTCATATCCATCATATTGATAATAATACGCATTTATCAGTAGCAAAATATCATTAAAATAGCACCATGGGCCATATTATCAATTATAATGTATGCTAAGCTTTCATCGATAATTGTAAGCCAATTAAATTAAGATAATTTATTATTTCCTTCATTCTATTCTACTAATCATTGAGTTCATTATGACACGCATTCAATACAGCGCAGCGCTGCTACTTTCCTCTTGTCTGGTTGCCCCCGCCAGCTTTGCCGATAGTGATACACCACTATTTTCATTAAGCATGAGCGAATCTGGCGTTCCTAAAGCGAATAACGAAGGCGGAGTGACTCGTTCATCGACGACTGAATCCCGTATTTTACCTTTTTGGGGAGATGAAGCTCGCGCTCGAGGCTATGACTTACCGGAACCTTTTGGGGTCAGTTATGGCTATATGAATCTGCGTCAGGATGTTGTAGTGGATAAAATTGGCTTTCATACAAATTCAGAGATCAAAGTTCCTGGAATGCCATTTGTTAAATTCGACATGAATAAAGATTTAAAAATAGAGACAGGGCATACCCGCAGCAAAAACCAATCTCAAATGTTAAAACTGGATACTTGGATATTCCCATTTATGAATGTCTATGGTGTTTATGGAAAAACCAAAGGAACATCAACAACTAACCTAACGAACGTTGAAGCTAATGTTAAAATATTTGGCCAAAATGTTCCAATCCCTATCGGTAAGAATCTCCCATTTGAATTAGATTATGATGGTAAATCCTATGGGGGTGGAGTGACCTTCGCTGGAGGTTATAACCAATTTTTCTCCACTTTAGATATCAACTACACCAAAACCAATTTAGATATTATTGATGGGGATATTAAAGCCTTAGTCATCACCCCTCGCATTGGTTATGAGTTTGTCTTTGAGCCACTCATTTCTGGTCAAGGTAATACTAAAGTCCAAGTCTGGACCGGTGCTATGTACCAAGATATTACCCAGCGTTTTAAAGGTAATATTAGGGAAGCTGCGATTAAGTGGTCCGCAGCTCCCGATATGACGCCCCAAACCGTCCTTTATCGACGTCCTGTGGCTCAATTTTCCAATTTTCAGCCCAAAATCGTCTCTTCGTGGCTGATTTTGGCCCTGTTTCAGGCCAATTTCCTCATTTCAGGTAGATCTCGCCTGTGCCCGTATCAATTGGTCAACTCGAACCAGGTTCGCCAGGGTGAATAACATCGCCAGTTGACTGTCATTTTTAGCCAGCCCCTTGTACCTGGCTTTGACGAAACCAAACTGACATTTTACTATCCGAAATGGATGCTCAACCTTCGCTCGGATACTCGCTTTCAGGTATTCGTAACGGATGGCCAGCTTGTTCTTGCGCGGGTGTTGCTTCAATGCATTCACTTTGCCGGGACGCTTGGCGATAAGCCAGTCTGCGCTGACATCGCTGAGCTCATCGCGCTTTTCGGCCCCCTGATAACCAGCATCGGCTGAGATAAACTCTTCATCGCCATGCAGTAACTTGCCAACCTGATTGAGGTCGTGCTCGTTAGCCGCCGTGGTCACCAGACTGTGGGTCAGGCCACTTTTGGCGTCCACGCCAATGTGCGCTTTCATGCCGAAGTACCACTGGTTACCTTTCTTGGTCTGGTGCATGTCTTCATCACGGCTGTTGTGTTTGTTTTTGGTAGAGCTGGGGGCTTGAATGATGGTGGCATCCACCAAGGTGCCCTGGGTCATTAGAACGCCACACTCTGCTAGCCAGTGATTAACGGTACTGAAGATTTTGCGGGCCAGTTCATGCTGCTCCAGCAAATGCCGGAAATTCATGATGGTAGTGCGGTCTGGAATGGCTTTATCCAGTGACAGGCGAGCAAATTGGCGCATGGAGGCGATTTCATAGAGGGCATCTTCCATGGCCTCATCGCTCAGGTTGTACCATTGCTGCATGCAGTGAATACGCAGCATGGTTTCCAGCGGATAGGGCCTGCGACCATTACCGGCCTTGGGATACACAGGCTCGATAACGCCAAGTAATTTGTCCCAGGGAAGCAAGTCATCCATTCTGCCAAGCAAAACTTCTTTGCGGGTCTGGCGGCGTTTACTGGAAAACTCACTATCGGCAAAAGTCAGTTGCTGGCTCATCCGGTTACTCATTCTGGGTTCAGGTTACAATACGATGATCTCACATCTCGGACTTATTCGCACCTTCCCTAGGGCCATTTGCTGCGAACCACGCCTTGCATCCAAGCCAGTAAGCCGACGCAGACCACACATGGGACTTGTTCGCACCTTCCTTAGTAATTTAGATTTACCACCCGAATTAAATAAATGGATGGCTTTAGCACCCGCTGATACTAAGTTCGATGTTGAACAACACCTTGCCCATAAATGGAACAATACCGTCGGTGCTCGCGTTGAGTTAACTCGTAACTTTAACGTCCTTACCGAAATTGGTTTTAATAACCGTAACAGCTTCTTTATTTCAGGCGAGTTCCGTTTTTAATGTTACAACAGAAATACCTGCGTAGGCTGACACTCCTCAGCCTTATCTTTGCCTTCTCCTCGCAAGCACAAATCCTTCCTGAACGGGAAAAAATTGATGGTTGGCTCAGCGAACTTGGGGGCGAAAACAGCTTTGATGAATCCAAAACTATCGACTGGGGCGTTTTACCGGGGCCTTTTTATACCCCTGAAATGGGATTAGGTGTCGGAACCGCTTTAGTGGGCTTGTATCGTCTCGACAAACAAGACACTAAAACTCAGCCCTCTTCGATTGGGTTAAGTGGTTTTGCATCATCCACAGGGGCTTTTGGACTCAACTTCACTAACTACAACTTTGTAGATAGTGACCAATGGCGACTGTTTGTCTCCGGTACCATTAATAATGTTCCGACGTATTATTGGGGCAAAGGATACGCAGCAGGAAAAAAAGAGAGTAATAAAGAAAAATATCATTCTCAAGAGTTCAAAATCACCCCAAGGGCTTTATACAAGCTAACCGATGCCACCTATGTGGGACTGGGATGGAATTTTTCGTCGATCAATGCCAGCGACCCCGATGAAGGCGCAAAAGCTTACTTCTCGCAGTCAGTTGGCGGTCGTTCGGTTATTAGCTCAGGCATCAGCGCCTATTATAGCTATAACACCCGAGACTTTTTACCCAACGCACACCATGGGCAAACACTCGAGGTCATCTATACTTATTTTTCACCAAACTTCGGTAGTGATACCCGTTTTCAAGCGACCCAGTTGCAATATGCCTATTACCATGAGCTCACAGAAAAAACTGTCGTAGCCGTTGATAACTATGCCCGTTTTACCACGGGAGATGTGCCATGGAACCAGCTTTCTTTATTAGGTAACAGTAACCGCATGCGGGGTTACTATGAAGGGCGCTATCGGGACAACAATATTTTTACGAGTCAAATCGAGTTGCGCCATAAATTAGACTGGCGGCACGGGGTTGTTGGCTGGTTAGGCACAGGAACCATGAGCGACTCTCCCTCAGAGTTAGGTGCTGGACACTGGCTACCAAGTGCCGGAGTGGGTTATCGTTTTGAATTTAAGCCTCGGATGAATGTGAGACTGGATTTTGGTGTTGGTCGCAACAGTACGGGGGTCTATTTCCAAGTTGGTGAGTCTTTCTAATGTTTAAGCTGCCAATAACTTCATGTTTTTTATTTATGCTCGTCGCCTGCCAAACTCGCGAAGAACTGAACCTACCTGCAGCGAATCTTAATCTAGATACGACTTCTAACGAGGAAGCATCCCAAGCGTGGCCTATTCTACAAGATCTCAAAGCCCCTCAAGGACTTCGAGCCTGCTGCGCTTTTGGCTATGACCTGCAAGCCGAAGTGGCAGGTATCCCCGTTCCTTTTTATACCATCGACAACATTGTGGAAGCCGATAATCTCGGTGAGCACCATTATAATGATAGTTACTTGGGCGCCACCGCAGGTCTAATGGGGATCAGTAACGAAAAAGTGGGGCTTATCTATACCATAGATGGTGGGTTTATTGATATTGCCCATGTTCGAGATACCGCCGACTATACGTTATATCTCTTTAGCCAGATTTACCCAAAGCTAGGTGAAGAGTGGACATTAACTCTCAGCGATGAACTCGCGAGCAGACAAATCCATTTTTCCGCCTTTACACCACCAGCCTCCCCCGCAGAGCGCTACACGTTAAGTACCTATCTAGCGGCCAAGCTCGCGTTTCAGTTAGCCGCTTGGCATGAAATTGCACAATGGTATGGTTATCAATCGGTTCCCGGTTTTTCTGAGGGGATATCCGCCTTCTCTCCCGAAGACTTATATTCCAACTTAGTGGGTGCAAGACTGGCGAGTTCGCTGATTTTACAAGGTCGTGCTGAGTCACTTGCGATATTCTCGCAATCGCTCGAAGCACTGCTTCCTATTGCATTACATCAACTTGGGGCTCAAGAAAAACCCTTAACTCGCCATGCATTTAACAAAATTGATGGGCTTTGGTGGAATAGTTCGAAGCGTGTTCCAGATAAATTTTTAGTGCTCACGCGCGATTATGACACCACCGATAACCGCTATCCATTTTTACCTACTCAGGCTGTAGCAACTTTAGGGCTAAAACTCAGTTTGCCGTCGGAATATGCAGGATTTACGTTATCCTCTCTCGCACAGTTTCGCTTAGTCCCCACCGATCATATGGCACAACTTCCTATTCCAGAAACATATTGGACAGTTGATGATTTCAAACGGCTCGCTGAGAATGCAAAAATTGAAGATCAGAAACAGCAAACTGTGCCATTCAACGACTAAAAAGGTCGTCGATCAATAGTAATATTTAGCTGAAACAAAAGGTCAAAAAACGGTCTTTTTTTTGACCTTTTCACGCATTGAAAGTCGATTTAGATTCTGTATTTTTAACAACCAATACCACTCATAAAATGCGAAACACCCCATTTTGTTTAAAATTTAGACTGCTGATTGGTTATTTTTTAAACATAACACCCCTACAATACACCTGTTAATTGTTTGAAAACCAATCAAATTTAGCTTAAATCAGATGATTACATAATGAAATCAAAAACAAAAATTGATAAATACAGCATTGAAAATATAAATAATGCAATTATATATAATCTAAAATCATTAAGTTAAAATAAATCAACACTTAATGACATACTAATACAGAAATTTAGTTAATGTGAGTCGGATAAAGGTAGCTCGTGAAAAATTATTCTGCTACCATTCGCTCGATTTTTGTTCAGAGAAACATAGGAGAAGCAAATGCCCTCTCGAACGATGAGGACAAACGCCGTCTTCGCTTTCTTATTTTTACTTTTGTTTTCGGGCCTCAGTTTTGGCTCCACCAGTACCAGTACGATGCTTAAAAAAGACTTCACACTGAAGTCGGCACAAAACTCAAATCAAGCAGAAACACCACTGCCTGATATGCGTAAATATCCGTCTGGTACTCCACGTAAGAAAGCGTTTTTGAAAACGATTGTCCCGGTGATTGAAAAAGTCAATCAACAGATTATGGAAGAGCGTAACTGGCTGCTTTCCGTGCGCACAAACACCAAATGGAGCGCCCAAGAGCTACGTCGCCTAACCCAGATCTGCGATAGTTATGGCATCAGTTGCAGCAACCCAAAACGTATTAATTGGGATAAGCTGTTAAGTCGTGTAGACATCATGCCAACACATTTAGTTGCGACACAAGCGGCTACAGAGTCTGGTTGGGGTACTTCTCAGCTTGCTCTACAAAACGGAAATTTATTTGGTATGCGCTGTGGTAGCGGTTGCCAAGTTAGCAAAGGAAAGATCAAAGGCTACTCAGCTTATGCTTCTGTTGAAGCAACAGTGACTGCCTATATGAAGAACATGAATACCCATAACGCGTATGAGTCTTTACGTCACTCGCGTGCTAAACAGCGTCAATCACAAGATGAGTTAGACTCCGTCAAGCTGATTAACGATATGAAAGGGTACTCAGAGTTAGGTTCATCATATAACCGCTATTTGAAAGAGATGTACGCGAGCAACGAAGAATTGATTACACAAGCTCAAAAAAGAGCAGCGACTCGCAGCTAATTTTAGTATCTACACACCAGGTACACAGTATAAAAATCCACTTTTTCGAAAGTGGATTTTTTTTGCATTTTTTCCCATCCACTCGAAATATGACAACCCACCCCGCCCCAGCTATACTTCTTAGACTTTGAATCTTGAATCTTGAATCTTGTATAACTTATTTTCCCTATCCCCGATTTACTCTAAATAATTCGGGTTTTAGGTAGGCGGCAAGAGAAGATATCCCTAGGAGCATACATAAGTATGTGACTAGGGTAGCTGAGCGCAGCCAACACCCCTAAAATTTGAAGTATGACGAGTAAACATAAGTATGTGACTAGGATGGCGATACAATGACAACACCGCGACGGCGCGAAATATGACGAAATTCTGATTGCATCGGGAAAAAGAATAAATATCATGGTCACCCATAACAAATAACACCCTGAGTCTAATATGAATTTCTTCTCATTTGAGTTTCTTGGCTCTTTTTTAGTTTTTTTTCTTATTTATTGGGGCTGCCAACCCAGCTCTAAATTGCAGAATGGGTTGCTCATCACAGCAAGTTATTTCTTTGTCTACTCATTTAGCCCTGACTTTGCCTATATTCTGTTTGGCTACACGTTATTTATCTATTTGCTCACCAACTGGGCAACGGTTTGGTTATCTAACCGATGGGTATATTCGTTATTAGCTGTCGGGATTATTGGCTGCTTTACCGCATTTAAATATTATTCTTTCTTCCAAGAAACTATTCAGCAAACCCTCGATAAGTTTGGATTTAGCGTTGGACTGCCTGTGCTGGAGCTGCTGGCACCATTGGGGCTCTCTTTCTACGCCTTCCATTCCGTTAGTTATACCGTTTCGGTGTGCCGCAAAGAAATTGAAAAAGCCGACTTTTTTGACGTTGTATTATATTTGGCTTTTTTCCCAAGTATCGTGGCGGGTCCAATTAACCGTGCGAAAAACTTTTTACCGCAAATCCAAGCTGAAAGCCGCGTTATTCTCGACTCTCGCCGCGCCATTTTGTTAATTAGCTTAGCACTGGTAAAACTGTTTCTATTCAGCTCTTACCTTGCTGAAAACTACGTTAATTCGGTATTTGATGCTCCCGCAGGCTTTAGTGCAGGGGAAATATTAATTGCCACCTACGCTTACGCGTGGAATATCTATTTTAACTTCTCCGGTTATACCAACTTAGTCACGGGGATTGCATTGCTATTAGGTTTTAGAGTGCCACTTAACTTTAATGCCCCATACTTAGCCACCAACTTGCAAGATTTCTGGAAACGTTGGCATATCAGTTTATCGACCTTCATCATGGACTATATCTATATTCCATTGGGCGGCAGTCGCAAAGGATTTGTGCGCAAAAATATCAACGTATTAACCGCAATGTTAATTTCAGGTCTGTGGCATGGCGCAGCAATGACGTTTGTTATTTGGGGCGCGATCCATGGCTTAGGAACGGTAATTTTTAATATTAAAACTGAGCTAATGAAAAAACTGGGGAGAACCCACTTAATTCCCAATGCCCACGTTTCAAAATTACTTGCACGAATTCTGACTTTCCATTTTGTCTGCTTTGCATGGATTTTCTTCCGTAGCCCATCGTTTGATGATGCGCTGGTGATGCTCAATCAATTTGTTGAACCTGGATTTATCGCCTCAATTAGCGCGAACCTCGGATTGCTGATTGCATTCTGGTTACTGTTCCTCGCCTACCCTTATTTTGTTCAAGGCTATCAGTATGTAGCCAAGAAATATCAAGATATCGCTTGGTACTATTACCCAATCCCATTAGCCATCGTATTGACGATTATGTTTATGCTTTCACCTTCGGGAATGCCAGGATTTATCTATGCTAACTTCTGAGTTTAAAAATAACCTGAAAAAAACCGGACAAGTGGTGCTGATTGTCATCATCACGGGCTTGCTACTGATTTGGTTAAACCAAAGCTCCTTAGAGCGGTTCTGGCAGCAAAAGTATCACCAAGATACCCCATGGGCGAAAATCAGCGGAAACCCTGTCTGGGATTACGGGAGCGCGTTACATGATGGTGTCCAAGAAGCGGGGGCAACTTTTGCCTATCACGCGTCTGGGCAAAAGGCTGCCGAAGATAAACTTGCCGCCCAAATGGCCGCTAACCACAAAACGTTAGTTTTCCCGCAAGATTTCCGTGTCGGGCTACACTTTGTTAATGGTTATATTCATCCCGCAGAGAGCTTATCGGTCACGTTCCCTGAGTTATTAAAACGCCCTCAAGCTCACGCTAAAATTCCGGGACGAACTTTTGCTGGCGTGACTATTGCGCAACCTGAAGGGCCTGTCGTTCAAAAACAGATAGCAAATATTGCTGCGGGGGATCAGGTATTGTTTGCTGGGGACTCCATGATGCAGGGTGTCGCTCCCCATGTTAAAAACATGCTGTTGAAAAAGTATAATATTGAGAGTATTAACTTAAGTAAGCAGAGTACGGGTCTTGCGTACCCTAAATTCTTTAACTGGCCAGATACCATTGCCAAAGCATTAAACGATAACCCGAACATTAAAGTCTTAGTGGTATTTTTAGGGCCTAATGACCCGTGGGATATGCCACCACAATCGGGCTATAAGTATGTGAAATTCAAGAGTGAAGAGTGGGAACAAACCTATCGCTCGCGTATCAGTGAAATTCTCTCCACCGCACGCCAACATCATGTCGATGTGATTTGGGTGGGTCCACCGAATATGCGTAAAAACACCCTTTCCGATGGAATGAAGTTCCTACGCGGTCTCTACCAAACCGAAGTTGCGAAATATGGCGAAATGTACATTTCTGCCAATGACGTCTTTAAATATAAAAATGACGACTATTCCGACTATATTGGGGATGGTAGCAATGCTATAAAATTGCGCAGTGGTGATGGGATCCATTTCAGTGGTAAAGGGCAGCAAATGATTGCCGAAAGCGTATTTTCACTGATCCATTTCGAAGAGGAAAACAAGGAACCTCATGAAACTGAACAACCAGAATCAGGTCAAGAGCAAGCTACTCACAGCTAGTGTTATTACCCTGCTGTCATTAGGCTTAGTCTCTTGTCAAACCCCTGATACTAAACGCGGCAAAACGTCGCAAACTCAGTGGCAAGCGCCTACAGAGCAAGGGCAGTTAGTCAATAACGGTGAACCCAATTTAAGCCAATTGGCATCTAAGCTGCGCCAAGGTGGCCAACAAGTCCATATCGTCCAGATAGGGGATTCACACACGGCTGCCGATTTTTTCACGGGTGAATTAAGAGCATTGTTCCAACAACGCTATGGAGATGCAGGCCCTGGTTTTGTACCGCCAATTTCGGTACCGGGTCAACGCACCGCCACCATTAATCGCGTCAGTGATAAGTCGGATTGGTCACTTTCCAGTAGCCGTAAAGACGAGCGTTTTGACTACCCGTTAGGTGGATTGATAGCTGAGCCACAAGGTAGCAAGAGCAATGTTTTATTAAAGCCATTGCAGCCTGTTCAAAATAGTTATCGCTTACAAGCACTGTACCAAAGCTCAAATGGTGCCCAGATGCAGGTTTCGCCATCCTCGTCTTCGACGGTTGCCTTACCTGCCACAGGAAATAGCTGGCAATTTTCTGCACCAGTGAGTACTCAATTGCCATCAACCGTGTCAGTTGGTGCGGCAAGTAACCTCAAAATGGGTGGATGGTTAGTCCGTTCGAATAAACCCGGCGTGATGTTGTCTGCCATCGGTTTGAACGGAGCGACCATCAACATGCTGGATAAGTGGCAACCGCAGTGGAGCGCCACGCTGGCACAAATGTCGCCAGATATGGTGATTTTAGCCTTCGGTACCAACGAAGCGTTTAATGACACCCTGAATTTGGCGGCTTACGAGCAAAACCTACGGGATAAAATTCGCCAGATCCGCCAGCAGTCGCCTAATGCGGTGATTATGCTAGTGGGCCCGAGCGACTCAATTAAATTCAGTAATGCTGCGGGTTGTAGCGCACAGATGCCGGTGAATTTGATGGATGTGATCCGCATTCAGAAAAACATTGCTGCTCAGGAACATACGCTGTTTTGGGATTGGCAAGCTAACATGGGCGGGCCTTGTTCTATCCGCGCATGGGCATCACAAGGTTTAGCCCGTCCTGATAATGTGCATTTCTCTGCGGATGGTTATAAGAAAAGTGCACAGGCTCTATATAGCCAGTTTAATCAGATGTTGAAATAAACCTATTTCGTTATCTTCACATACAAAAAAGTCAGCTTACCGAAGTAAGCTGACTTTTGTTTTTACAGAAGAGATAGAGAGAAATCAGTTTTACAGGAAAGTAAAGAAAATCATCCCAACAATCGCACCCGTGGTGCCTAAAATCGTTTCCATGATAGTCCACGTTTTTAAGGTTTGAGCTTCAGTTGCGCCAGTAAATTTACCGAATAACCAGAAACCAGAGTCATTCACATGGCTCAGAATTAATGAACCACCAGAGATACAAATCGCTAATGCCGCCAGTTGAGCACCAGAGTAACCTAGCTCACCGATAACAGGCAGGACTAAACCAACAGTCGTTAAACAAGCAACAGTTGCAGAGCCTTGGATAACACGTACCGCACCCGCTAAAACGAAACACGCAACAGCAATCGGTAAACCTGCACCAATCAGTGAGTCACCTAATGCAGGACCCACACCAGAATCCACCAGCACTTGTTTGAACACGCCACCCGCACCGGTCACTAATAGGATGATACCCGCAGGTTGAATTGCTGCAGAACAGACCGCCATCACGCGCTCTTTGTCCATACCGTAACGGAAGCCTAAGCCGTAGATTGCCAGCAAACATGCCAGTAATAATGCAGTAAATGGATGGCCAATAAATTCTAACCAATTTTCTAAATTTGAGCCTTTTTCCACAAAGTGAGTTCCGATGGTTTTTAAACCGACCAGTAATAGTGGGAACAACACAAGGCTTAAACTGAAACCAAAGCTTGGCATTTTGCCATTTGATGTTTGTGGTGCTTGGTAGTCGGCAGGAATTTCAATGCTAACAAACTTGCTGATAAAGCTACCAAACAGTGGGCCCGCTAAAATCATGCTAGGGATAGCCGCACACAGACCAATTAAAATCATCCAGCCATAATCTGCACCCATTTGTGACGCCACCAGCATGGGTGTTGGCCCCGGTAACAGGAAGGCTGCCGCTGCTGCCACACCCGCAAACAGAGGGATAGCTAAGCGAACCACATTGTGGCCTGTACGGTTAGCGACGGCAAATACCACGCCGATTAATAGCACGATAGCCACGTCAAAGAACAATGGCAGTGCGCAGATTAAACCGGCGATCCCCACCGCATAGTGCGCGCGTTTTTCACCAAAAAGGTCTAATAACTTATGAGCGACCTGATCCAATGCACCTGTTTCATGCAGGATTTTACCGAACATCGCACCTAAGGCGACGACGATAGCAAGGAACCCAAGGGTTCCCGCCATCCCTTTTTGCATGGTTGCAGTGATATCTTGGATTGGCATACCGGAAAATAGACCCGCACCAATCGATACAATCATTAACGCCACAAAAGCGTGTAAACGCGCGTACATCACTAAAAATAGCAATAACACCACCGAGCCAACGGCGGTCAGTACCAATGTTAAGGTACTTAGTGTTTCTACTGGTGCGTTCATGCTTTATCTCCCGTCATGATTTGACGAATGGTTGCACAGGTATTGTCGATAACCTCATTGAGCGCAGGACGGATATCAACCGCATAAGCGTCAGCTTCTTGGGTATCTGGTTCTTGCAGTGTATCGAACTGTGATTTCAACATTTCTGGTTTAAAGAAATGACCACGACGCGCTCTTAAGCGCTCTTCAATGACTGCTGCATCGCCTTTCAGATAGATAAAATAGAGATTTTTATTATCTTCACGAAGAATATCGCGATAACTCTTTTTCAATGCAGAGCACACAACCAGAGAAACTTGATTGGTTCTTTGCATTGCAAAAATGGCACCATTCAGCGCTTCTAACCACGGACGACGGTCGTCATCATTCAGTGCATGTCCGGATGCCATTTTCATAATATTGGATTTCGGGTGCAAAAAGTCCCCGTCTAAAAAGGCAGCTTGTAACTGCTGAGCAACGCCACTCGCCACTGCGGATTTGCCGCTACCCGATACCCCCATTAAGACAAATGTGTAGTTTTGATTTTGGGTATCACTCATAGGAAACTCCTCGGGTGTTGAAAAGAGGTTATTTAATTCTAGATTTGAAATTTAATTTAGGTTGTTATTCCGGTACCCTGGCGGGATGTTACCGGTAACAGGTTACGGGTAACATTATTGCTAGTGGATATTTATTTAGCAATTAGATAGGTGAAGAAAACAGCGGAATTGTGATGGTAATCGCAATAATCTTTTGCTGACTCGATGCAACCTTACTAGATACTTTCACCAGTTAGTAACTTAAAACCAACATCGAATTTTTTCTGCGATAATTTCTCCCCGCGCATCCTTGCCAGCAGCACTTCTGCCGCCTTGCGCCCCATAAGGTCACGGGGGGTTAAGATACTGGCGAGTTTTGGCGTCATCACCTGCCCCACATCATGGCCGTGGAAGCCCGAAATAGCCAAATCGTTGGGGACATTAATCCCTAAACGCTGGCATTCAAAAATAGCACCGATGGCTAAGTCATCGTTGGTACAAAATAGCCCGTCGGTATCGGGGTATTTTACGCGACATTCTTGAAGTAATTGTGCACCAAGAGAATAAGAGGAGCTCTCTTGAGTCATTAAATTACGTGGAGTCAGTTTGGCATCGAGCATGGCTTTTTCATAACCTTCCAAGCGGATGATTGTCCGCTCATCCTGCCTCGCCCCTAAATAGACGACTTTCTGGCAGCCACGGTCGATCATCGCCTGCGTCATTTGGCGAGATGCTTCAAAGTTATCAATGCCGACTGCGGAGTCAAAACAGGGAGTGATACTATCCATGATTTCAACCACGGGAATACCTGCGGTTTTGAGCATGCGTAATGTGCGCTCGGTATGGGTACGTTCCGCTAAAATCACGCCGTCGATATTGTAAGAAAGCAGCGAAGTTAGGCGCTCTTCTTCCTTTTCTGCACGATAACCATAGTGCGCCAACATGGTTTGATAACCATGTTTGTCGGTCACGGCTTCAATACCGCGGATCACTTCCGCAAAAACTTGGTTGGTTAATGATGGCAATAGAACGCCGATGGCGTGGCTTGTGGCATTCGACAAAATATCAGGTGCTTTATTTGGGATATAACCTAATTCCTCCACTGCACTGGCAATCTTCCCGCGCAAGGATTCTGAAACTTGCTCAGGATTACGCAGAAAACGGCTCACCGTCATTTTTGTGATACCGACTCGGTCGGCTACATCTTGCAAAGAAGGTCTTTTATTCTTCATATATCCCAGATTATCTATAATACGCCGTTATATTTCGCTATGTTCTGCGATCTGCCAGTGGATATCAATCCTTGATATTGCTTTAAATCACAGAAACATCGACTTTTCAGTGCTATCTCGTTTTTACTGTTGACTCTATTGCCTGACTTCGCTAATTTTCGCGCTATATAAATATAAGTATAACGATATTAATTATGGCAATGAACAGAAGACATTTTATCCAATCCTGCGCTGTCCTTGCGGCATTCTACAGTTTACCTGCATTTAGTCGCAGCCCTGTCGCAGAGGCATTATTCGGTACTTTACCTGCAAACGGTAACATTCAAAAAGTGATCACGGCTGGCCCGCCCGCAGACTTGCTGATGCTTGCTCTCGCCCCAGAAAAAATGGTGGGTTTTGCCTCGATTAACTTGAAAAAAGGAAATAGTGAACTGTTTGCGCCACAATGGATGAATTTGCCTGTTTATGGTCGTCTTGCGGGACGAGGTAGCACGTTATCCCTTGAACAATTATTGGCTTACCATCCTGATTTGATCCTCGATACTGGCAATATCGATGAAACCTACCGTTCCCAAGCGGAAAAAGTTGCTAAACAAACCGGTATCCCGTATTTGCTGATGGACGGCAAGCTGATTGATGCTCCGCAACAGCTGCGTCAACTTGGTCGTCTATTGAATGTTAATCAGCAAGCTGAAAAACTGAGTATGATCGCAGAACGCTATCTTAGCAATGCTCAACAATTTGCACTGACTCAACAACAAAACCCCCTCAGTTTTTACCTCGCCAGAGGTGCAAAAGGACTACAAACCGGTACAAAAGGCTCTATTCATACTGAAGCTATCGAAATGCTCGGTTTTCGCAATGTGGTGGACATCGATGACTTCCACGGTTTGACCGATGTTTCTATGGAGCAGCTGTACCAGTGGGAACCCGACATTATCATCACCCAATATGATGAATCAGTTGAATTAATCACTCGCTCGCCATTATGGGCAGGACTCAAAGCTGTCTCATCGAATAATCTTTTCATCTTCAGTGGTATGCCATTTGGTTGGTTAGATGGCCCACCGGGGATCAACCGTTTACTGGGCATGCGCCGCCTACAAAGCCACTTTGATAAAGCGGTTGAAGAGACTATCACGCACGATCTCAGACAATTTTTTGAGCTATTCTATCACTCGTCGCTCACTCAAGAGCAGATCGACTTGCTAATGGAAAGGTCATGACGGCGAGCTGGCTCAACACCAAAACTAAGCCATTATTATTGATGGCTATTTTACTACTCTGTTTTCTGATGGCATTAATCAGTGGTAAATACTCACTAACCTTGGAAGAGCTCTATCGCTTGTTTATCCAAGCGCCTGTGGACGACCCTCGCAGCAACACGGTATTTTGGCAAATTCGCTTTCCGCGCGTCTTAGCCGCCATTTTAATCGGTGGCGGGCTGGCGATTGCCGGCGCGGCTTACCAAGGCATGTTCCGTAACCCGCTAGTATCCCCCGATATTTTAGGGGTTTCCGCAGGGGCGGGCGTCGGGGCTGTTTTAGGGATATTTCTCGGGCAGTCTCTGGTTTCTATCCAGCTGTTTGCCTTTGTGGGTGGGCTTATCACGGTGGCGGTGGTGTATTTGATTGCTCGTCTAGCCCGCCAGCACGATCCTATTCTATCCCTTGTGCTGGTTGGGGTTGCCGTCAGTGCGATTTGCGGCTCCGCCATCTCATTAATGAAAATTTTAGCCGACCCTTACACGCAGCTTCCTTCTATCACGTTCTGGCTACTGGGTGGTCTGTCTTCCATTACTCAGCAAGATTTATGGTCAGTCCTGCCCATCATGATAGTGGGTTTTATCCCCTTATTGATGTTGCGTTGGCGCATGAATTTACTGAGTTTATCCGATGAAGAAGCCAAAAGTTTAGGGGTGAATGTCACGCTCAATCGCACCATTTTGATTGTTAGCGCAACACTGATCACCGCCAGCACTGTGTCGATAGCCGGCATTATTGGCTGGGTAGGGCTAATTGTTCCCCATATTACGCGAATGATAGTGGGTGCTAACTTCCGCTATCAACTTCCTGCGGCAATGGCTATCGGCGCTATTTTACTGCTAATCACCGATACGCTAGCTCGCACCATTGCTGCCATTGAGTTACCGCTCGGGATCTTAACCTCCGCCGTGGGCGCGCCCTTTTTCTTAGCCATTTTGCTACAAACAAGGCGGGTTAAATGAGTATTTTAACCCTAGAAAATGTGGCGATCGGCTACCACCGCCAAGCCATTATTGAAGGCATTAACCTGCATTTACCTGAAGGTGAGATGACCTGCTTGCTGGGTGCGAATGGGTGCGGAAAAACCACCTTAATGAAAACCTTATTAGGGTTACTTCCTGCCATTGATGGGGATATATGCTTGCAAGGGCAATCCATCAACCGACTGAAACAGCGAGATATCGCGAAAGTGATTGCTTACGTACCTCAAGCTCACGATACGCCCTTTACGTTTTCGGTGGTCGATATGGTGATGATGGGACTGACCCCTTATCTCTCTGCGTTCAGCGTACCGGGGGAAAAAGAAAAAGCCAGTGCCATGGAGCAATTGGCCCAATTTGGCATTGAACACCTTGCAGAGCGCTTGTATAGCACCCTCAGCGGAGGAGAAAAGCAGCTGGTTTTAATTGCCAGAGCCTTAGTCCAAAAACCCAAGTTATTGATTATGGATGAACCCGCAGCCAGCCTCGATTTTGGGAATCAAATTCGGCTGTTACAGCATATCGAAACGCTGAAGCAGCATGGGATCACGGTGTTGATGTCCACCCATCATCCCCAACATGCCGCCGCCATTGCCGACCATGTCATTTTACTCAACAAACAACAGCAGGCACGGCAAGGCTCGACTCAAAGTATGTTAACGCTCACTAACTTGGCAGAACTCTATAATATCGATGCACCGAGTATTACGGCGCATTTTCAGCTTCCACTCAATTTTACTTGTTAAGGTCAGGGATCATGCTTATTCACCAACTCGATTTTGCCGCAATGTATCAGCAGCATATGCAACAAGCCCAACGCACACGCAAAGAGCCAGAGCATTGGGATAAAAAAGCCCACCAAATGGCGCAAAACTGTGCCAATCCGAACGATCCATACTTAATTCGCTTTCGCCAATTAATGGATTTTACGGGTGCAAAAACTTTGCTGGATGTAGGATGTGGGCCCGGCTCTATTAGCCTTTATCTCGCTAACCAATTTCAATCTGTCACCGGCATTGACTACAGCGCAGGTATGCTCGAAATGGCCAATATTCGTGCCAAAGAAATGAATGTCACCAATGCGCAATTTAAAACCCTTGCGTGGGAAGATAGCTGGGATGATTTACCAAAAGCCGATATTTCGGTGGCCTCTCGCTCTACTCTCGTGGATGACTTAAAAGCCGCAATGTTAAAGCTAAACCGCCAAACTAACCTGCGCGTATATACCACCCACACCGTTAACCCGACATTTATTGATGAAAGAATTATCCGCGAAATTGGGCGTGAAGTGGTTAGCTTGCCAACCTATATCTATGCCGTGAATGTCCTGCATCAAATGGGGATCCACGCCCGTGTCGACTTTATTAAAAGTCCAAACCGAGGTGGATTCGATAACGTGGATGCGTTTATCGATAGCGTAAATTGGTCTCTCAAAGATCTCACCGAAGAAGAAATTGAAAAACTGCGTGCTTACTACCAAAAACAAACCGCAGATGGCAAAACCCTACCGTTCCCATCCCGCGATTGGGCGATGGTCTCATGGGATGTGGTGGATGAAGCGGAACTGACATTATGATCTACGTGCCTGACGCCTTGATTGACCAGTTGCTGCTCGACGATATCCAGTATGGGGATCTCACCAGCCGCGCTCTTGGCTTGCATACCCAGCAAGGCACTATGACCTTTACCTCTAAGCTTGGCGGCTGTGTCAGCGGGTTGGATATCGCCCAACGTATGCTCACAAAGCTGGGCATACGCAGCGAATGCCTATTTCGTGACGGAGATATTGTGGAGCCACAAAGCCGCTTGATTAGCGCGTCTGGCTCGGTTGAAGCACTGCATCAAGGATGGAAGGCAGTCCAGAATGTCTTGGAATGGTGCGGTGGTGTCAGTCACTACACCCATCAAATGGTCATGATATTAAAAAAATATCACCCTAATGGGCAGCTCGCTTGCACGCGAAAAACCATTCCCGCAACCAAGCCTCTTGCGTTAACCGCGATCCTCGCCGGTGGCGGCATTATCCATCGAACGGGTAGCGCAGAAACTATCTTGCTATTCACTAACCATCGCAACTGCCTCGCCAACCCCGATGATTGGCAACTACATGTCGATACGTTACGAGCGGCCGCCCCAGAGAAGCAGATCATTGTTGAAGCCGATGACTATCAGCAAGCCCTGCTTGCCATTGCTGCTAACGCCGATATTGTTCAGCTGGATAAACTTCCCGTAGAGCAGATTCAGCAATTACAACGCTTGGTGAATGATAAAAAATCTCGCTGCCGATTATCCATTGCCGGTGGCGTTAACCTGCAAACCATCGAAAGCTTTGCGCAAACAGGGATTCCTCTGTTGGTGACTTCAGCGCCCTATTACGCAAACCCGAGAGACATCAAAGTACAGATATTTAAATCTTAACGACCCAAATACATAGATTTAAAACCTTATCCTGCGGCTAACCGCGGGATGGTGTTTTATGGCAAAAGCGACGCCTATCGTTATATAAAAATAAATATATCGATATAAATCGCAGGAAAAACTAACTGGAAATTATTAATAATGAAAATAAAACAAATTACCTATTTGATAGGAATGGCGTTATTCGCAGCACAGGGGCAAGCAGCAACTACCTCTCCAGAGAATAATCAGGCACAAGCTGATGCTAGCCGCGATGTGATGTCCGTCTGGAGCACCCCACTCGCCGCTGATGCTAACGTGATCACTGAGTCGCAAATGAAGCAACTCAATAAAACCAACGTGGCTCAAGCCCTAAGCACCCTACCCGGCGTGGCGATTCAAAAATCCGGTAACCGTAACGAAACTCAAGTGAACGTGCGTGGCTTTGACAGCCGCCAAGTCCCCGTTTTCTTCGACGGTATCCCGACTTATGTTCCTTATGACGGTACCCTTGATCTTGGGCGCTTTATGACCAGCGAACTGGCGAGTGTCGAGCTTTCGACTGGGTATACTTCCCTGTTACAAGGCCCAAACTTAATGGGCGGTGCCATCAACTTAACCACCGCCACCCCGAAAAAACCATTTGAAGCGAATATCAGCCTGAACCAAGGCTTTGCACGTGGTGCAGATAATGCCCATAACGTTAGCGCCCGCCTTGGTGGTCGCAATGATTTAGGTTTTATTCAAGTCAGTGGTAGCCAATATAAACAGCGCTTTATGGGCCTACCTAGCTCTGACGATAATAACCCTTATGCAGGGACTCACGGGCGCCGTACTAACTCCGCCACCGATGATAAGCGTTTGATGTTGAAAATGGGCTGGACGCCACGAGAAGCCGATGAGTATGTGGTGACTTATATTAAGCAAGATGGTGATAAAAACAGTGCACCGAATGCCAACTCTGATAAGCAGCAGATCTGGCAGTGGCCAGCTTATGATAAAGAGAGCATCTACTTTAATGGTACAACCCAAGTCACTGACGGTATTGCCCTGCAAAGCCGCGTTTATCACGATTCATTTAAAAACACGCTGCACCAGTACAAATCCGTCAAGGATTATCAAAAAGGCAACTATAACTACAGCCGCTATGATGACTACAGTAACGGTGCAGACCTACGCGCAGACTTTACGGTACGCGAATTAGATATGCTGTCATTTGCCGCACATTGGAAAGAAGACGTTCACCGCTCCCGCAGTAATAAAACCAATCCATTTGACCGTTATAAAGATCAAACCTGGTCTGTCTCCACCGAATACCAATGGGTCGCGACAGATAAGCTCGATATCATCGGCGGAATTGGCTATGACTGGCGTGATAGTGATGATGGAAAACGCTATATATACAATAAAAAAACCGGTGCAATGGAAGGCGTTCAACATTATGACAATAACAACCAACATGCCTTTAACTGGGAAATGATGGCGCGTTACCATTTAGAAAATGAAGATACCGTTCAATTCTCTGTATCCGAAAGAACACGTTTCCCAACACAGAAAGAGCGCTACACCGAGAACAAAATGAAGAATGATGATTCATTTCTCATTAACCCACATTTAGATGCTGAGCGCGCACTGACCTTTGATTTAACTTACAAAGGGCATTTCACCCCTGTGTGGAGCTACACAGCAAGCACTTACTATAACCACGTTTCTGATGCCATCATGGCGCACCATGTAGGCGAAAATAAAAAAGGTGGCGCATTACTGCAAAACCGTAATAGCGGCAAAGTGGATTATATCGGCGCGGATCTAGGCACCACAGGGCAGATCACCGATTGGATGGAAGCGGGTGTGAACTACAGCTATATTCACGCTGATCCGAAACATTATAGCGTACGCCATGTTTCAGAGCTGCCAACCCACAAAGCGTTTGCTTGGGTGAAATTCACGCCATATGAGCCAATGAGCATTACGATTACAGAAGAAGCCAGAAGCTGGGCATTTAACTATGTGGACAGTGAAGATAAGGTACGCGGCTTCGCCAAAACCGATCTCCGCGTGGATTATGACTTAGGGCATGGGCTATCCGTGAACAGCTCAGTCAACAACTTGTTCGACAAGTCCTATGAATATACCGATGGCTATATAGAAGAAGGTCGCAACTATTGGCTAGGAATTGAATATAAATACTAATACGTAATTATATAAGGCAAGATATTACTTTCTTGCCTTATAAATTGAGAAATAAATTGTCTTATCAGTTAATTTGACCTATAAATAGAATTAAGCGAAATCCCTTAGGATAATTCTTATAAATAACTCTACTTAGAGTCCTCAAAATTTAGTTTTATCTACCGATATAACAACAAAAACGAATATATTTATAATAATAAACTATCAATAATATTTTATTTAGTTTATTGCTCCGATATGATATTCAAATCAATATTTTTGCTAATTTATAGCAAAAAAGCTCATCCCCGAATACTTGAAGTTATTCCAATCCCTATTTAGACTATACTCATAATTAAATTAATAAAAATATATAAATCCCCAGAATAAATTTAACTTAAATTACATTAAGCCACTAATTAATGGTGGCTTAGCTATTGAATTATTTGAATTTCAGAGAGCAGACGATAACTATGATTGAAAAACATGATTATACAATCGATAACAAGTTTATTTTTGAGCACAGGACAAGTCGTATTTTTCTAAAAGATGATCCAGATCAACATATTGAATTATCTAAACCTGCGGCTCGATTATTTGGTGAAATCCTTTTATTGAATTTAAAGAAAGGCATTGCTACCCGAGATGAACTTCTTACAAATGTTTGGGAAGAATATGGTCTGGTTGGCTCAAATAATAATTTAAACACCTATATCAGCGAAATAAGGAAAAAACTTGAGCTGGTTGGTATTGATCCAAAAACAATTGTTACGGTTCCTAAAAAAGGATTTAGAATTGATAGTCATCTATCCAGTATTGCAATGGATAATGACAACAAAAAAACTGTATCTAGTGAAATTATCACCTCAGATAATTATGGGATAACAGAAACACTTGTCACCCCATCTAAGAGTTTGCTAATACCCCAAAATACTGAACTTACAAAAGTCTCTATTTCAGGGGGTGAAAATGAAATTGTAGAATTTAATGCTTCAATAAGTAATAGTACCGATGATTCAACAAAAAAAACCATTTCAACTTCAGAAATTATTGCCACTAAAAATAGTAATCTAAAAGGTAGAATGCTTTTATTTTCTATCATTTCATTCATCTTGATAGGCTCATTTTACTTATTTATCAACACATTAAAACAAAATGATGATGAGCGGAATAGCTATACAACGTTTGGAAACCGAGATAATTGCGTATTTCAATCACCCATCAAAATGAATGAACAGGCAAAAAAAACCAATCTCGATTTTATTAATAAAAAGTTAAATAAATATAATATTTCCTGCGAAGAGCCAAAACGAATTATTGTTCTTTCTGATGTCAATGCCTCTTACTCATTTGATAAAAATGCTGCAATTAGCGTTTGTAAAGAAAAAAATAATAAGTTTGACTGTGTTTCTATTAACGATCAGAGAATTTAAATGAAAAAGTATCTTATTACTGCAACTCTAGCTGCGGTTATTATCCCCATTACTTATGTTACCTTTGCAAAAGGTAAAGATGATATAAAACTTTGTCATTCTGAAATTGTTTGGATAAAAGAAAATGGTACACCGGATGGTATTATTCTTAAATCTAAGATGTCATTACAGGTTTCAGACAATCATAATGGAAGAATGAATTTTTATGGTTATATAAAAAACCAAGAAACCATTTATCGATTAGATCGTGCTATTTATTTTTCCTATACACCAGTAGATAAAAAGGGTAATTATTCAATCGTGATGAATTCTTCATCAGTCACAAACTCTGATAGCACTCCTAATGAAGTATTCTCCAATTTCATTCAATTGGAAAAAGACAAAATAAAATATTATGTGAATGTTACTAGAATGGAAGATAATGTTTATATTTTGAAGGATGAGGCCTATTCTGCCTTCACTTGCTATGTTGAATAAGTATAAAGCTTAATAATTTCTATATTAAAAATGCGCACTTTAGAATAAATAAAAAAGATTAAAAAAAAGCCTACCAACATTTACGTTTAAGTAGGCAAAACCGTCAACATGGGAAAATGACGAATACAAAATTTTTAACGCTTTACATCATGGAATGGTCATTACCAGTGTAATCACACCACTAAAGTTACCCGGCGCAACCGTACCATTCGTTTTCAATACAGATTCTACTGTCACAAGCTCATTCGTATTTGCTCTTGCATTAATAATCGTACCATACCAAGCAGGTTGGCCGTTCAATGTCACTCGTGACATCAATTCACCATTCGGACGTAAATTCACATACTCTTGCACCATGTTTGAAGAAACTTTTACTCGCATGTTTTGGTTACAAACAATCGAGAAGAATCCACGCTGCATATTTCCATTCAGATCCCCAGTGTTCAATGTACCGTGATCTAATTCCATTCGGTTATTTGGAACATAATTGAAATAGCACTTACCGGCAGGTGGTGGCGCAATACCACAGATTCCACCAGGTAACATTTTTGCGGAACTACTAGTGCGGTTTGTGTCTAAAAAGATACCGACACACTCATCTGCTGTAATAGCTCCGGAGTGACGACTATCCCCTCTTTTAGGAAAACTCAAACCACATTGGTTTTGCGCTGCATCAATAATTGATTGCATCGTCGGATAAGTCGCGAAATTTATGGAACACTCCCAGTCTTTACGAGACCCTGCGCCCCCAATATTTGGCGCTGTATGTAAATGGTTAATCGTAAAATAACAGTTCCTAGCACCTCCAGAGCCTAAAACAGAAACACATGGGTTTGGTTCCGTAGAAGAGCTAGCTCTCCAATAATCAAATTGGTAATAATAGGTATGGCTACTACCTGAAGAAACAATATCTTCAACATACGAGAAATATGTCGACCCATAACCAAGAGAGCTTATAAAAAGCAACGGTATTAAAAATAACCTTTGAATTCGTTTTCCCATTTCAGTTCTCTTTATTTACTTAATAAAGCTTAGTTAAATCAAAGCAATACACTTTGATAATAAAATTACTCGTACTCAAATATAAATGTTGCAGTGGCTGATATTTTACCGACTTTCACTTGTTTATTATTCACAACATCCGATGTCGCTTTGATAAATGAATTAAACTGTAATTCATTCTTACCCGCTTTACTGATTGGCATTAGCGATGAAAATTGGTTAATTTTCATCGGGGTTCCATCGGTTAACTCAATAAAAATACCTAATCCAGGGTTTAAATCACTGCCCGTCAACGCAAGGGAACCTGGCAGCAGTAAGTTTTCAGTTCCTGAGAATTTTACTTTCAACTTTTGTGCAATAGTCAAATCGCAATCTGATAACACTAACGTGAAGGGTTCATTAGGAAATTGAAATCCCGGTTCATAGATATCCAACAATCGAATATCACCAAAATCAACTTCAACCTTTGAGTTTTCTGGTAACACCACACAAGGTGCGTTCACCAACGTCCCTTTGATTTTCATATTATTCTGCGCGGCTTGCGCAGGCATTGTTGCTACCGCAGCGAGGTTTCCCAGTAATGCAAATAAAATTCCAAAACGTATTTTCTTATTCATTATTGGTACTCCACAAGCATGGTTCCGTTCGCAAGAAAGTCGCCCGTTTTCAGCTCTTTATTACCATCACGAACCAATACAGCCCAAAGCACCCCAGGGTTACTTGGGTTAATTAAATATTTTTTACCTAAATCTAAAGTTTGATCGCCTAGTTGAAATTTAACCGCTAGGTTAGTAATACCAGTATTCAATCCGTTGGTATCAAACGTGCTTTTTGCGCCATTTAACGTTAAATACATGGCCCAGTTGTTCTTGTTTTCTTCACACTGGATTTGGTAATTCACTTGTCTCTTCTGGGCATTACCTTGAATGGATTTAATGGGAACGTTACCAAACTCCACTTCAATATCTTTACCATTATCAATATGACACGGCGGCGGTGTGATTAAATTACCTTTAATCAGAATGTCTGTTTCGTTATCTCTCGCCGTTGCAGAGAAAGGGAATAAGATAAACAGTAAAAACACCCCAATAAGCTTATAAATGTTCCGCATGTTTATCACCTTTATTGATACTCGACTTTGAGTGTCGCATTAGCCGTAAAGGCTTTCGCTGGTAAATCAGCACCACTTTTCTTCACCAACACCGCAAATAATTTAGTCGGTGATGCAAAGTTAAAGGTACGTCTACTTTTTAATGGAAAATCATTGGTATCCGCCTTAAAAAGGACACCGAGATTATCGACACTCGTTCTAAGCACCCGCTGGTCAAACACAGCGGGTGTGCCGTCAATATACATATTCAATTTTGGTTGAACGCCGTCTTTACAGGTAATGGTGTAGTCCATTGGCTGTTTATACACTTCACCTTCAATACGCGTGGTCATGACATTGCCAAAATCAACTTCTATGGCTTGTCCATTATTAATCTGGCAGGGCTTGGATAAGACGACACCTTTAATTTCTACATACAGGTAGCCTGAAAATCCAAAGGCACCTGACGTAAAAAGAGTCGATGATATCAATAATACCTTGGCTAAATTTTTAATAGACATCATAGCGGTAGACCTTATTTTCTAGGTACGACAGAACACTCAACCGCGCTGCAGTTAAATTTCAAGTCAATCGTACCGCCAAAATCGTTGAGATATACTAAGGTTGGTGATGTCCCGATATCCCCTGTATTTTTTCCTAAGCTAGTTTCACCACGTGGTGGAACCATAATAGGTTCAAAATCGGCAACTTCTGTCTTACCTTTGCTGAATTTAGTGACTGATAAGAAGTAAGGGGTTGGGTTTTTAACGACATATCCACCACCCTGTTTTACCAGTTTTATATCGTTTTCTTGAGGAATAGTTTCCATTCTTTCTTTCGTCGCAATCGCAGCTGGACGATAGAACAATTTAATTTTTGTTTGTAACGCAATTTGTAATACGTTGGCTTTCTCACTGCGTGGTGGTATTTCTCGCACGTTTAGGTAATAAACGCTTTCCTGATCTTTCGGTAATTTAGCGATAGCAGGCACAGACTGAATTTTAATTTGGCTTTTTGAATCCGCTTCAAGTCGGTGGACTGGTGGCGTCACAATAAAGGGAGAATTTACTTTTTCATCTTTATCGTTTTCTATCCATGCTTGCGCCAAATAAGGGCTGGTTTTGTGTTCATTACTTAAACCTACGCTCACTGATTTATCGCCCTCGTTGTAAATCACACGAGTTCTATCAATAGCAATGGCTGCATAAGCTGATTGAGCCAGTAATGAGGCGCTTAAAATAGCGACCGCATTGCGTTTAGTTAATAAATTCATATTTTCACCGTTGACGTTAAAATTTTTTTTTAATTATTTACATGGCAATAAAACATCATGCTCCATGTTGCTATCTAATTTTTCAGGCAGTTGAATATGACATGACGTATCATCACCCCACACCACATCCAGCGACTCTGATGGGTTAACACCCGCTAAGTAAACAAAACCTTTATCTGAAATAATTCCAACTTCTACTTTCTTCGCATTTTTCACTGAAGCCCCAAATGGTGGATAGCTTCCATCAGCCAAGCTGATAATTCCCATTAATTTTTCACCCGTGATGACATTGAATTTACGGTAACCAATGGCACCTTCTGTCAGGGTTGCATACTGTGTGGATTGCAGCGCTTCTGCATTATCCGGCACATTTTTCAGATCAATATTTAAGTTGTTACGGTTGTAGTCCATCACACTGGTGACCACCGCTTTACCGTAACGGTTAGTTTTTATTGGTGTTACTCCATTTAAGATGGGTACATCTGCGACACCATTAGTATCGACTAATATTCTGGATCCGCCACGAACTGAGTTATTACGGTGTATCGCGCCACCTTCAGGTGTCATCGTCATACCGCCTTTTAACTGCATAGAAACGGCGGTTTGGTTATCCTGAATATAGGTACCACTCAAATTCAGCTGGCTTCTATCGCCATCGTAACTATATGTACCCGCGGTCGTGACTTTATCTTTATCCCAGTTACCTGCAGACACAGAGTAAGAAGAGCGATTATCAATTCGGCTATAATAGTTAACGTTATTGGAGTTATTCCCCCCAGAAAAGGAACTGGAATAACTTATGCTCGACTCATTTTTATTTAATGGGATCATGAGGTTTAAATAAACGCCATCATCATCACGGTCACGTGATTTCGTTTTATACGCAGTTAAACTCAGGCTGATATTTTTTACTTTGCCAATATCAAAGTAGTTTGAAAGCGTAAAGTTATACTGGTTGGTTGATGCTCTATTCCAATAGGTTTGGTGCGAATAGTTCAAATACATATTGGCGTTATAATCCGGGAACGCCGTACCAAAGATAATGGTATAAAGTTCTTTACCACTATCGACCTTATCGCCTTTATAGCGACGGTCAATAAACTGGCTCATTGACATATAATTTCGTTCGGAGAATCGATAACCCGCAAACGTAATCTGACTGTTAATTTCATCAAACTGCTTAGAATACGTTAGGTTATAAGAGTTACCGGTTAACGTTTCATTGTCATCCAGTCGCCCCATTTGCGCGCGAGAAATGTTGATGTTTCCTGATAACACACCAAATGGTGCAAAGTCACGACCTAAACCAAATGCAACGTTTTGATATTCAGATGATGCCTGTAAACCACCATAAACCGTGATATTGTTTGTTGCCCCCCAAGAGAGCGATCCCATGCTAAATGCAGGGCCTTGAGTATCATGGTCATCTTTACTCGGTTTACCCATCACAAATTGATAAATCAGCTGACCAGGGCGTGTCAACGTACCCAATCGAGAGGTTTCCACTCGATAGCTACTTGTTGTGCCATCCTGTTCCTGGATCACCACATCCAGCGTACCACCACCGAATGAGTTCACATCCTGAATACGGAATGGACCAGGGCTAACTTCTGTTTGATAAATAATACGGCCATCTTGTTTTACCATGACTGTCGCATTCGTTTTTGCAACACCCGCAATTTCAGGCGCATAGCCTTGTAAGCGAGGTGGCAACATGGATTCGTTAGTTTCTAAACTCGCACCAAGATAACGAATACTGTCAAACAGGTTTGACGCTAAATATTGCTCCCCGATCGTCAAACGCGCACTCAGTGAACGAATGGCTCTATAGGCGTATAATTGGTTCCAAGACCATGATTTACTGCCTTTATTCAGCTCACCGTTTTGAGTTTGCCAATCGGCACGCAAACGCCATGCACCGAAGTTTGCCCCCATTGTCCCTGTGGCCGTCAGACCTGATTTCGTTCCTTTATCGCCGGTTTGTTTATTAACAACGCGTCCTGTCGCGTTATAGTCAATAAATGCACCCATGATCCCGTCATCCCAACGAGATGGTGGGTCCCAATCAGGGTCTGAGTACTCCATGTAGGCCTGAGGAATATTGAACTGCACAACGTTCTTTGCCAAATCTCCTTGAATGGTCATATCCGGAACTGAGCGAATATCCAAACATTTTCCATCATCTAGCCATTTGACTTGGCTATTCCACTCCTTTTTTAATCCCAATAATGCATAAATTTCAGGCGTGATACATGCCAACGAAACTTTGTCGTCGTAATTAGGATTAAAAAAGGTGATAGGTTGTTCCATAGAAACTTTAGCGCGGTTAACTTCAATCGCTAAAGAGTAATCCCCAGGAGGGACATAATTGGCGTGAGAGAACTTACTGAAGTCGACGTTTTCTTTACCTTCAGAATCAATGAAGTCGGTGTTAAAATCAACGGCCTCTTCAGAGAATGCAACCATTGGCGTTAACATTAAAAGCATTAATTTTGTAATTAGATTTAGCTTCATGCTTTTCATTAACTATGCGCCTATACAAACAAATACAGTGAAGACGATATAAGAAATATGGCGTATGACTACGCCATATTATTCTCTATAGAAACTGACTATTATTGGTAAACAATTTTGAAGTTAGCTACAGTGTCAAAACGACCTGTAGTAGCTTTTTGAGTTGGGTCTTCGTTACCTTTAACGTACGCTGCGAAGTGCAGAGTAGTTTGTGAACCGTCACCATTATTTAACGCGTAGCCGTCACCAGTACCTGGGAATGCTTTACCAAATTCAACGATTTTGTCAGCGCCGTTAGTGATTACGATACCAGCGTTTTTAACTTTACCGCCTAAGCCCAGTAAGTCACCAGTGAAGCCTTGGAAACCATTTACTGTAGAACCAGTAAATGTGATTTTTGCGTTTTTGTAAGTTTCAGTAGAGCAGTTTTTCAGAACGATATCGAACGTTTTGCTGTCTGAACGGAATTGGTTAGAAGTCAGTTCGTGTAATGCGATTTCGCCGAATTCAACTAGTTGCTTCAGGTTGTCAGCATCGATTGAACATGGAACGTCGTTAATGAAACCAGTAAAACGGATTTCACCTTGTGAGCTTTCTACTGGATCAGCAGCTAAAGCAGCACCAGAAACGCCAACACCTAAACCTAAAGCTAGAGTTAATGCTAATTTATTCAGTTTCATAAAAGTTTTCCTTTAAATGAGTAGGAACTGCTATTTCTCTTTTTCTCTTTCCTGTTTTCACTGATGCAAAATCAAGTCTATTTACTTAAGCAGTGCATCCTTGAAAATTCCTCTAGCTTTCCTACTTGATGAATTTCATTCAGGTTAGAGATTTTTTTATATAAACGAGATCCATCTCATTTATGTGATTTAAAAAACAGAACTCATTAAGCCAACATTCTCACTTCTAAATTAATTATTGAGTCATTCATTAATTAATTAAAATTGATATAGAACACTAAATGAATCCTGATAACTACCTTGTGATATTTTCTGATGTCAATTCTACATATGTGACATATGTTGTCAAAAACCACCCAAATAAAGCGTTGACTTGGTTTTTTATATCGACAAAATGCAGATAAACAAGTTTTATTCACTGAATGAGTACTTAAACCTGAAGAAATGATGAATTACTTAGAAAGATTTATATGAAGGCTTCATTTTGCATTTATAAAAATGTCTAAATATTGCAAAAAACCTATAAATATAAAAACCTATATTTATATTTATATACAACTTAATAAACCGTAAAGATGCAAATTTATTAGATTTAACATCTATTGAGTGTCTTTTTCCTACCAGTAATCGCTACATAAAAAACAAGGTGTAAGATAAGTCTTAATTAAAATCAACGTCAAATAGTAACAATGAATTTCAATAATTGTTTTTATTTGGTTAAAATTAACACTCAATGATTAACTAAAATGCAGCAATTAATGATTTATTTAAAATAAAAAAAGCCACATTTTAAATAAGATATTCATTCTTTATTAACGTTGACTTTATTAAAGTTAAAATTGCGTATTCAATTTAGTAAAAAACTGTTTATTTCATCACCATCATTTCAAACACAACAGAAATGGAAGTTATGGTAAACTAAACAGTAATAAAAACTTGAAGCTATCCAGGTGGGGCCAAACAAGATGAAAACAATCAGTGAAGACATGCTGCTTACGACGGCCGAACGTATTTGTCAGTCTCGAGGCGTGCGTTTGACCCCACAAAGAGAGACTGTTCTGCGGTTAATTGCGCAACAACACGGTGCGATCAGTGCTTATGATTTGCTAGATTTACTGCGTGAAATAGAGCCTCAGGCTAAACCTCCTACCGTTTATCGTGGTTTAGAGTTCCTCATGGAACAAGGGTTTATTCATAAAATTGAATCCACAAACAGCTATGTGGTTTGTCACCATGTCGATAATCCAAGCCATATTTCAGTGATGTTAATTTGTGATAATTGTGGCAATGTGACTGAAAGTGACTGCACAACCATCGAAAAAGCGATTAGTACACTAGCCGAAGAAAATCATTTTCATCTCAGGCATACAGTGGTAGAAAACCATGGTTTATGCCAAAAATGTTTTGAGGTTTCCAATTGCCAAGATCACGAACACTGTGAACATGACCATCACAATACAGTCAGTTCAAAAAAGAAGTGATATAGAAGAAGAGATATACAGGAAGTAAAAGAAAGGGATCTATATAGCAACATGAAAAATGGCTATATAAAGAAGGTCTATATAAAGAAGTAAAAAGTGAAAATAACTATATAAAGAAAGACTATTCGGAAAAGAGATATTGAGTCTGCTGCCAGACTCAATCACTCATCATCAATGCCAATCACTGTTACGGATAACCCCAACAGCCAGACCTTCAATGGTAAAATTCTGTTCGCGCAAATCAACCACGATTGGTGCAAAATCAGCGTTTTCAGCAATAAGTTCAACGCGATTACCTTGTTGCTTAAAGCGTTTAACCGTGACTTCATCTTCGATACGCGCCACAACAATTTGCCCATTATGGACATTCTGCGTTTTATGTACCGCAAGTAGATCACCATCCATAATACCGATATCTTTCATCGACATACCATTTACGCGTAATAAAAAGTCCGCGTGTGGTTTAAATAACTCTGGGTCGACTTGATAATGGCTTTCAATATGCTCTTGTGCAAGCAATGGTTCGCCGGCAGCAACACGTCCAATCAGAGGAAGCCCTAAATCTTCGGATTCTTCTTCTAACAACAGACGAATGCCTCTGGAAGCTCCAGAAACAATTTCAATTACCCCTTTACGAGCTAAGGCTTTTAAATGTTCTTCTGCCGCATTAGGCGAACGAAAACCCAAACTTGCTGCTATCTCAGCGCGTGTTGGTGGCATGCCCGTTTGCGAAATGTGGTCACGCACCAGATCGTAAACTTGCTGTTGTCGAGCTGTCAGTGCTTTCATCCCGTTCCCCTGTTTGTTTATACAGTCAGACTGTGAGTATATACAGGTAAATGGGTATTGGGAACTGTTAAATTAGCCAAAATCTGCATTTGTTGATGAATTTCTGGCTTTTTATCGCTTTTACTGTTTTTAGCCAACTAAACCGCAAAATAACGCGCCCATAAAACGGTTCCCCAGATAAACAGAGCCAATCCTATCGTGACGAACACGGCTGCGGAGCCGATATCTTTCGCTCGTCCAGATAATTCATGGTATTCACTACCAATACGGTCAACAACCGCCTCAATCGCACTGTTAATTAACTCAACAATAGCGACTAAAACCACTGATCCAATCAACAAAATTCTGTCAATTTGGCTAATATCCAAGTAAAAAGCTATAATTATCGCAATGATAGCAGCAACCGCTTCTTGACGAAATGCAGCTTCATTTACCCATGCTGCTTTTAAACCTTTAAGGGAGTATCCAGCCGCTTTGATGACCCGAGTGAGTCCCTTAGTTTGACTTGCCATATTTTTTCCTTAATTTCTAAACAATAATCAACTTTTGCAGTCAAAGTGAATTATCGATAACAGATCTAAACATTGCTTTCTGATATGATTGCGCAGCATTACTAACAAGAGGCTATAATCATTTATGTCACTATGGCGTAAAATATATTACAACACGTTGAATTTACCACTGAAATTATTGGTAAAAAGTAAACTAATCCCAACGGACCCGATAACAGAGTTGCAGCTTGACCCAAACAAGCCAACGCTGTATGTCTTGCCATATCACTCAAAGTCCGACCTGCTCACGCTTCGCCAACAATGCTTAGCGATTGGTTTACCTGATCCACTCATGGATAACGACATCAATGGCACCAAGCTCCCAGCCTATGTGTTTATTGATGATGGCCCGCGTGTGTTCCGTTACTACTCCCCAGATCCACGTAAAGAGTCAGTAAAAATATTCCATGCGTATCTGGATTTGCATAAAAACAACCCAAATCTTGATATTCAAATGCTACCTGCATCCGTCATGTTTGGACGTGCGCCGGGTCGCGAAGGGCATAAGCCTGCCCCGCTGAAACTCTTAAACGGTGTGCAAAAATTCTTTGCAGTCCTGTGGTTAGGGCGCGATAGCTTTGTGCGTTTTTCTCCGAGCATTTCTCTTGGCCAGATGGCACAAGAGCATGGCACTGATACCATCATTGCCAATAAACTCGCTCGCGTAGCACGAATTCATTACTCTCGTCAGCGTTTGGCGGCTGTAGGGCCTAGATTACCAGCACGCTATGAGCTGTTTAATAAGCTGCTGTCCTCTAAAGCCATTGAAAAAGCCGTTGAAGACGAAGCTCGCAGTAAAAAAATTCCATTACAAAAAGCCCAACAAAATGCCGTGGCGATGATGGAAGAGATTGCCGCCAACTTCTCTTATGAAGCAGTGCGACTGACTGACCGCGTACTAGGCTGGACATGGAACCGCTTATACCAAGGGATCAACGTTCAACATGCTGAGCGCGTTCGCCAGCTGGCGCAAGATGGCCACGAAATTGTGTATGTGCCCTCTCACCGTAGCCATATGGACTACCTGCTGCTTTCTTATGTGCTTTATCACCAAGGTCTGGTGCCACCACACATTGCAGCGGGTATTAACCTGAACTTTTGGCCAGCCGGTCCGATTTTCCGCCGTTTGGGCGCATTCTTTATTCGCCGTACGTTCAAAGGTAATAAGCTCTATTCCACTGTATTCCGCGAATACCTCAGTGAGCTATTTGCTCGCGGCTATTCCATTGAATACTTTGTGGAAGGCGGTCGTTCGCGTACAGGTCGCTTACTGGAACCGAAAACCGGTACCTTGTCGATGACCTTACAAGCGATGCTACGCGGAGACTCCCGCCCTATCACCATCGTCCCTATCTATATTGGTTACGAGCATGTGATGGAAGTGGGAACTTACGCAAAAGAGCTGCGTGGTGCTGAGAAAGAGAAAGAAGGCTTCTTCTCCATGGTGCGTGGTCTGCGCAAACTGCGTAATTTAGGCCAAGGCTATGTGAACTTTGGGCAACCAATTTCACTGACCCAATACTTAAATAACCGCGTACCAAATTGGCGTGAATCTATCGACCCGATTGAGCCACAACGACCAAGCTGGTTGAACCCAACCGTCAGCAGCTTAGCCGATAACATTATGGTGAATATCAATAATGCAGCAGCTGCCAACGCGATTAACTTATGTTCAACGGCATTGTTGGCTTCACGCCAGCGCTCACTCACCCGTGAACAGCTGCTTGAGCAAATCGAGTGCTATCTGCAGCTACTGCGCAATGTGCCTTACACTGCCGATGCAACCACGCCGAACAAAACGGCTGAAGAGCTGCTTGAACACGCTTTGCAGATGAATAAGTTTGAAGTCGAAAAAGACAGCATGGGGGATATTATTATTCTGCCACGCGAAAATGCCGTCTTAATGACCTATTACCGTAACAATATTCATCACTTACTGGTTCTGCCTTCGCTTATCGCCAGCATTGTGCTGCACCATGAGCGAATTAGCCGTGACGCAATCCACCAGCAAGTTGCGCTGATTTATCCATTCCTGAAAGCTGAGCTATTTATGCGCTATGACGCAAACGCGCTCACGGAAACGGTGGATACATTGATTAATGAGCTGAACAGCCAACAACTGATCTGTGTGAAAGATGAGAATATGGTGGTGTTAAATCCTCGCCGTATCCGTCCTTTGCAGCTACTGGCCGCAGGTGTTCGTGAGACACTGCAACGCTACGCCATCACGCTGTCATTACTCAATGCAAGCCCAGAAGTCAGCCGCAATACGTTGGAAAAAGAGAGCCGCATGCTCGCACAGCGTCTGTCCGTTCTTCACGGTATTAACGCCCCTGAATTCTTTGATAAAGCCGTGTTCTCAACACTGGTCGACACACTCAAAGAAGAAGGCTACATCGATAATAACGAGAACGATATTTTCTCGACGAATGCGAAGAACTTGTACGCTGTGCTTGCACGCTTGATGTCACCGGAAATCCGTCTGACCATTGAGAGCGTTAGCCAAACTGAAGAACTTTCTGCACCAAAACCGGCACCGAAAAATACGCCGGAAAGTGCTGATGCAGACTCAGAAGCTCCGCAAGAGTAATCTCGCAAGTCAATGATACGCACCAATAAAAAAGGGTAATGCAGATGCATTACCCTTTTTCTTATCCCGTTTTAATGGTTAAAAATAGCTAATCACCATACCGATAAACAGAATAAAACCGACATAGTTATTATTCATAAACGCTTTAAAGCACGGCGCTCGTTCCCGGTTCACCATCAATTGCTGCTGATAAACAAACAGCGCAGCGGCTAGCACTAACGAACCATAATAAACCATGCCTAAGTTAGCTAATGAGCCAATCACCACCAGCAAGCCAACCATGACAATTTGTAGCAAACCAATAATCAGCTTGTCATATTGACCGAACAAAATCGCCGTCGATTTCACGCCAATTTTTAAATCATCGTTGCGGTCAACCATCGCATACTGGGTGTCATAAATCACTGACCAGATGATATTCACTAAAAACAGTAACCAACAAACTAATGGTAAGGACTCACTAACGGCTGAGAATCCCATCGGGATTGACCAGCCAAATGCAGCCCCCAATACGACTTGAGGTAAATGGCTCACGCGTTTTACAAACGGGTAGATCCACGCTAGCGCTAAGCCTGCGACCGATAACCAAATAGTCATGGTATTCAAACTCAATACCAATAAGAAAGAGAGCCCCACTAGCGCAGCAAATAGGATTTTTGCTTCTTTTTCCGTGACATCACCGCTAGGCAGTGGTCGATGTTTGGTTCTTTCTACGTGCCCATCGAAATTACGATCAGCAAAATCATTGATAACACAGCCTGCGGCACGCATTAAAAATACACCTGCCGTAAAGACAATCAGAATATGCAAACTTGGCGTGCCTTGGGCGGCAATCCACAGCGCCCAATAGGTTGGCCACAGTAATAACAGTGAGCCAATAGGTCTATCAATACGCATTAAACGGCTGTATGCATGCCATTTACTTAGCGCCATACTTCCCTCCACGTTGTCGTGCTCCTTTATGCTTCTATTTTACCCATAAACGTTATTTGAATTATGTTAGATAGTTATCTATATGCAGGTGATTCAGGTAAAAATATTTCGGTTAATAATAATGGTTTTTCGGACAATCTTAGTAAGGAGCGGCGTACCCAGCGGTCAGCGCTGGATCCCATTTCAATATAATCTCGGGTTAGGTTTTCATGACTAAAGAGGTAGCGCCCTAATGGGACTCGCCCAATATCCACTAATTGTTTGTCATTATCGGTGAGCGTCTCTTCTGGGATCAGCGTTCTGCCAATCAACCAAGGGATATTATCCCCATACATAATCACTTCCCGTAGCCAATAACGCTCACTAATTGGTAAGCATTTTTGTTCGTCGGCGGTGAGCATATCCAGTGAGATATAGCGTTCTAAATAAGGTATTACTGTCACTTTCTGACTATGCTGCTCAAACCGCTTGGTCATCGACCCCTGCTCTTGCAACCAATCCAATACACTTTCAGGAACACTCTCGTCGCCCTCTTCTAACCAGTTTATCGGGTGAGAGGTAAAAATCGTTTCAGGCATTCAATCAAATTCCACCATAGTAATTATGGTTATCCCCTGATTGCTACTCCAGCGTGTTAACGTCTAGCGCGTTAAAGCCACAACCAGCATCGTTCATCTAAATTATTGGGCGATAGAATAGCACGTTGTTGTTGTGCAAGGTTAAAGATAGATAACAATTTATATAAAAAGTCGCTAATTCAACACAAATTGTAAAAATTTTGTGAAAAATATTTGATTTATAATGAGTTAGCTTAAAAATCGTATTTTATTAGGATACTAATAGCCTGCCAATCACAGGCTATTAGTCGCTTAAAAAAACGCCATTAACGCCAGTTTTTATAGCAATTAATCAGCCCGTTGGTGGAACTATCATGGCTCGCCACCGCTTGGCTATTTTCCAATTCAGGCAGAATACGGCTCGCTAGTTGCTTACCTAACTCTACCCCCCATTGGTCAAAGGTGAAAATATTCAAAATTGCACCTTGGGTGAAGATTTTATGCTCATACATAGCGATCAGCGCCCCTAATGAATACGGCGTGATCTCTTTAAGCAGAATAGAGTTAGTTGGGCGGTTACCTTCAAACACTTTGTAAGGTGCTACATATTCCATCTCTTCAACGGTTTTACCTTGCGCGGCAAATTCTGCATCCACCACTTCGCGGGTTTTACCGAAGGCTAGCGCTTCAGTCTGTGCGAAGAAGTTAGACAGCAATTTAGCGTGGTGATCCCCCAGCGGGTTGTGTGTCACTGCCGGCGCAATAAAATCACATGGGATCATTTTTGTCCCTTGGTGAATCAACTGGTAAAACGCATGTTGCCCGTTAGTTCCCGGTTCACCCCAAATAATTGGACCTGTTTGGTAAGTGACTGCATTGCCATTACGGTCGATATATTTTCCGTTTGATTCCATATTGCCTTGTTGGAAATAGGCAGCAAAGCGATGCATGTATTGGTCGTATGGAAGAATCGCTTCAGTTTCTGAGCCAAAAAAGTTGTTGTACCAGATGCCGATCAGCGCTAATAAAACGGGGATATTGCTTTCTAGATGCGTTTGCGTGAAGTGCTTATCCATTGCATGAGCACCGCTCAGTAATTGAACGAAATTCTCATAACCGATGGATAAAATGATAGACAAACCAATCGCTGACCACAGAGAGTAACGACCGCCAACCCAATCCCAGAATTCGAACATGTTATTGGTATCAATACCAAATTTTGCGACTTGCTCGCTGTTCGTTGAGAGCGCTACAAAATGCTTCGCGATATGTTTTTCATCTTTGGCAAACGTCAATAACCACTCACGCGCTGAATGCGCATTAGTCATGGTTTCTTGCGTTGTGAAGGTTTTCGAAGCTATCAGGAATAACGTAGTTTCAGGATTGAGATCCTTCAATGTTTCTGCAATTTGAGTGCCATCAACGTTGGAAACAAAGTGCATATTTAAATGGTTTTTATAAGGACGTAACGCCTCAGTCACCATAAATGGTCCCAGATCTGAGCCACCAATCCCAATGTTCACCACATCCGTAATGGCTTTACCTGTGTACCCTTTCCACTCGCCACTAATAATACGCGCGCTGAACTGCTGCATTTTTTCCAGCACTGCGTTCACTTCTGGCATCACATCTTTGCCATCCACCAGCACTGGGGTATTGTCGCGGTTACGTAATGCGGTATGCAGCACAGCACGGTCTTCAGTGCGGTTGATTTTCTCACCACTGAACAGACTTTTGATTGCATCTTCCAGTTGCGTTTCTTTGGCTAATGCCAAAAGTTTGTCCAATGTCTCTTGTGTAATACGGTTTTTGGAGAAATCCACTAAGATTTGGTCATCAAAAGTGGCTGAAAACTTCGTAAAGCGCTGTTCATCTTGTGCAAATAAGTCACGCATATGCACATTTTTCATGTCTGCAAAATGCTGCTCTAGCGCTCGCCATGCCGCCGTCTGGCTTGGATTGATACTTTTCATGGATAACACCTCCAAAACAATTTCAAATAATAATAGATTGTAACTCGCCGAGGACACGAAGCTTATCGGTTTTCTGCGTTCTCATAATCTGCTGTTGTTAGGTCTATTCTCCCAAACCTAACGCCAACTGTCATCTCATCCCCAAAAGGATTAAAAAAGAAAAGGTATTGGGAAAACCGATAATCATTTGCCCATCATTAGAATTACTGATTTACCTCGATTCATTATTGACGATACGTGCCAAAGTCGATAAATCTATTACTCCAACGTATTTCAAGCTGTTGATGTAGTGCCTCATTCGGCCAGCGCCGCAGGAATTATTTTGGGTTAATGCATTATTTAAAGATAGGCGGTTTAATTAAAGGGATTGGAAAATGAATACAGTAGCTGGCAGTAATCAGTTTGTTATCGCAAAATTCGGTGGCACAAGCGTCGCTAACTTCGACGCCATGAATAAAAGTGCAGACATCGTACTGGCAAATGATCAAGTTCGTGTGGTTGTGCTTTCCGCAAGTGCGGGGATCACCAACTTACTCATTGAACTCGCTGAAGGCTGTGACACTGATAAACGCAACGAGCTACTGCAAAGAGTCAAACAAACTCAATATGACATTATCGAACACCTGCAAACTGCGAACGTGATCCGCGAAGAAATCGACCGTCTACTTGAGAATATTGCCCATTTAGCCGATTCAGCCTCTCTGGCCACTTCCGATGCCTTAACGGACGAAATGGTCAGTCACGGCGAGATTATGTCCACATTACTGTTTGTGGAAGTGTTGCGTCAACGTGGAGCATCCTCACAGTGGTTTGATGTCCGTAAAGTGATGAGAACCAATGAAAGCTTTGGGCGCGCTGAGCCGGATCTTGAACAGCTACAAGTGCTCGCACAGCAGCAGTTACTTCCACGCTTAGCCGAGTCAATTGTTATCACTCAAGGGTTTATTGGTCGTGATGCCAAAGGGCGCACCACCACACTAGGACGCGGAGGAAGTGACTATACCGCGGCCTTACTGGCTGAAGTATTGAACCTATCCCGCGTGGATATTTGGACGGATGTACCTGGTATTTACACTACCGACCCTCGCGTGGTGCCGAATGCCCAAAAAATCGATGAAATCGCCTTTGATGAAGCGGCTGAAATGGCGACGTTCGGCGCCAAAATTCTGCATCCAGCCACGTTATTACCCGCAGTGCGTGCGGGGATCCCAGTATTCGTCGGTTCTAGTAAAGCGCCAGAAGCAGGCGGAACAATTGTCAGTGACCAAACGGAAAACCCACCGCAATTTAGAGCGCTCGCACTACGCCGCAAACAAACGTTACTGACGCTGCACAGTTTGAAAATGCTGCATGCGCGTGGTTTCCTAGCAGAGATTTTTACTATCTTGCTGCGCCATAATATTTCCGTGGATTTGATCACCACATCGGAAGTGAGTGTCGCACTGACATTAGATACAACGGGCTCAACAGGCACTAATGGTAGCTTACTAACTAATGCCTTAATGACCGAATTATCCGCGCTGTGCCGCGTAGAAGTGGAAGAAAACCTTGCTCTAGTGGCGATTATTGGCAACCAACTATCACAAGTGAACGGGCTCGGAAAACAGATTTTCGGCGCACTGGAATCCTTTAATATTCGCATGATCAGTTACGGTGCTAGCAGCCATAATATTTGTCTGCTTGTGCCGGGTAACGACGCGGAAGAGATTATTCGCACGCTGCACAATAATCTTTTTGAGTGATAGCGAATAGCTATTCATAATATGATAGCGAGCCAGAAACGATAACGGGCAATCTTTTGATTGCCCGTTTGACTTGCTAATAAATATAAATTTAACGACTTAGGAAAGAAGTAATCAGCCCACTAAACGTCGACTCACCCGCAAAAGCATAGGTGCTTTTTAGCTCTTCTCCGCGAATATCCGCAAAGCGCGCTAACGCTAAATCTTTGCTATTCGCCTCTATCTCTTCAAACTGCTTCTGATAACCCGCACTCAGCAACTCTGACGCTTTTTGGGTTTCCTTCATCTCTAACGCAACAACTTCGTCGGATTTAATAAAAAAACAATAAGTGCTCATTTGACACCTCATTTTTTCATACTCAAAAAACAACTAAACTCGTTCTAATCTAATGGAGAGATTTACAACAAAGACTCAACAAAGAACCAGTTAATAAAACTATACTTCATTATTTAGCTAAATAAAAATAGCTTCCTAATTCACAAAGATTGATAAATTTTATGGTGTAGATATACGTAGTTTCTATTCAAAAGTAGATAAGAAAAAGTACAATTAAAGTAATTCCTAAGAATATCAAAATGATATTTGTAAATATGATAAAAATCGAAATAGACATTGATGATTAAAAGCCAATAATATTAATAAGGTTATTGGCTTTCAAATAAAATGGAATGGATCTTTTTATTAACTCATTTTCTAGAAGGTAATGAATCTTTTACACTTTCTGTATATTGCAGCATATTCGCTTTTGCATTATGGTCTTTTTGCAATAATGCTAAGTTATTTTTTGCGGTCACATTACCCAATTTATCTGCACGCTCAAACCACATAATAGCGCGGAAAATATTTTTACTACCGCCTTCTCCTCGAGCATACATCACGCCGAGGTTATTTTGCGCATCACTGTTTTCTTTGAATGCCGCAGACTCCAAAAGCTCTCGTGCTTTTTGGCTATCTTGTTGAACTCCAGTTCCAGTCAGGTAGAAAATTGCTAACTGGTTTTTTGCGTCCATATTGTCTTCTTTCGTGACTTCCAGCCACTTCACAATCTGCTGGATCTCAACATCCTTCAACTGACCCGCCAGGTATAAATTCGCTAACTTTAATTGTGCATCAACAATATCTGAATCGGCTAATTCGATATACCACTGGGTCGCTTTGGCCATATCAGGCTTAACACCGCCAAGACCTTTTTCATAATACTCAGCCACTTTCATGGCGGCTTCAGCAGATTCATTATCCGCAGCCATTTGGTACCACTTGAAGGCTTCGCTCAGGTCTTGCCCAACGCCATCGCCTGTCTCATACGCTTGCGCTAATGCATATTGAGCTGAAAATTCACCTTGGTTTGCCGCGCGTTTATACCAGTAAACGGCTTGGTAGTTATTTTGCTCAACGAGCGGATGACCTTTACTGTAAAAGTCCCCCATGTTTTTTTGTGCAACTGGGGAGCCCATATTCGCAGCTTGGCGATACAGGTAAATCGCCGTGTCCTCATCTTTTTCCATGCCTTCGCCATTTTCATACATCACGGCTAAGTTGTTCACGGCAGAGGCTACGCCATTACGTGCACTGCGCTCATACCATGTAAAAGCTTTATTGTAGTCAATATCACCACCAAGCCCATCATGGTAAAACAGCCCAATGGCAAACTGTGCATATTCCTGCTCTTGCTCTGCGGCTTCATAATACCAAGCGCGTGCTTGTTTATAGTCTTTTTCGACACCTAAACCGCGCTCAAATAAATAGCCCATCGCATATTGGCAATATGCATCGCCTTTTTCGGCGCATTTACGATACCAGTTACCCGCTTGCTCATAATCCTTTTTGCGCTGCGCCAGCATACCGATGTAGTAATCACCATCATTACTATTTAAATCAGAAGCTTTCTTAAACCAGTAATAGGCTTTATTTTCATCAGCATCGAGAAAATCTGTGCCATCCAAATACGCAACACCCACATCAATCATGGCATCAACTTTGCCCGCATTAGCCTCTTTAATGCTACTTTGGAAATCGGTTGGAAGGTTGCTTGGCTCAGTCACTTCAAGGGCTTTAGGTAAAGGTTCAACTAAAGCAGAATCCGCCTGAGGCGTTAAAACTACAGGGGTGATATTTGGGGTAGAAGATTGATTAGCAGCCGCTTTGGCTGGCTGGTTATGAAACGAACCCGACTCTATTGGCTCTGCTTGCACATAAGGGGCACAGATAATGCAGAAACTAAATAAGAGAGAGGGTAATTTCATGACATTTACTCACAGCTTGGCATTGACCACTGCTATATAAGATATCATTCCCATACAAAAATCATAAGGACTATAAGCAGAAAATAACCAAATGAAGTGAATTTTTAAGAAAATAATTTGGGTGATTATCGTAATTGGTTATAAAACGAGCTAATCACCCTCTAATTAATAATTAAATTGCCTTAATGCGGAAAATTAATTAACGCGATATCCACCATGCTTACTAGCAAATAAATTAAACTTACCCCACTCAATTAAAATCAATTCCAATTTTTGATGACTAATTTTGCATAGCGTCGATATTTGGGAAACCACAAAATGGTTTTCACCCACTAATTCTTCTGAAAATACCTCAGCAATTAATTCACTCTCTTTCGCTGTAATTAACCAGCCATCATTGGTCGCAAATTTATGAACCGGAACCATACCTTCTTTGGTACTTTCTTTAGAGAGTAACTTATCTTCCGCTTGTTGGGCTTGATAAAACGCGTCGATTTCTTCTTGTGAAGGGATCGGCTCAACCCGCTCTTGGTTTTCCAAGAACAGATAAATTTCTTCTGCTCTTGCTGGCGTTAACTCGCTTCTTAACCAAATTTGGTTAAAGCAATGTTCCGTCAATGAATCTTCAGTATCCAATTTGTCCATGATTTGCAAAATACTCATCATGGCACTCACCGCATCTTCGCTCATCATAAACGTGTCTGGTGCAGCGCTATTTTGGATCTGATAAGGATAAACTACCGAGGACGGCAGTTTTCCTTCAATTATAAATTCATAGCTCATCATTTGCTCCCAATAGATTTCCTACCTATAAGATGGAGGCGAATAACTGAAAAATCAATCTTCTGGATCAAATCAATCTTCTGGATCATAGCCGAGGTTCGGTGCTAACCAGCGTTCTAATTCTGCGACAGTCATTCCTTTGCGTTTAGCATAATCTTCAATTTGATCTTTTTGCACCTGCGCCACCGCAAAATATTTACTATCAGGGTGACTAAAGTACCAACCCGACACCGAGGCTCCCGGCCACATAGCGTAAGAACTGGTCAGTTTCATACCAATTTTGTCTTCCACATTCAGGAGTTGCCAGATTTTTTCCTTTTCTGTGTGTTCAGGACAAGCGGCATAACCCGGCGCAGGGCGAATGCCTTGATAATTTTCGCGGATCAACTCTTCGTTGCTCAGCGCTTCATCCTGTGCGTAGCCCCAATACTGGGTTCTGACTTGTTGATGCAAATATTCTGCAAAGGCTTCTGCTAAGCGATCAGCCAAGGCTTTCACCATGATTTTATTATAATCATCGTGGACATTTTCATACTGCTCAGCCAAATCATCCTCTTCTAACCCGCCAGTAACCGCAAATGCACCGATATAGTCTGCTTTACCACTCTCTTTCGGCGCCACAAAATCGGATAAACAGTAGTTAGGAAAATCGGTTTTCAACGTTTGCTGGCGTAAATTCAGAGCAACCGCTTGGACTTCATCCCGAGCAGAGGAGCGATAGATTTCCACATCATCCACTACGCTGTTTGCAGGGAAAATGCCAAAAATCCCTTTTGGCGTCAGTAATTTTTGGCTATCCAGCGTATCGAGCATCGCATTGGCATCCGCCAACAATTTACGCGCCTCTTCCCCGACGACTTCATCTTCCAGAATTCGCGGATATTTGCCTGCCAATGACCATGTCATAAAGAATGGCGTCCAGTCGATATAGTCACGCAATGTTTTAATCGATGCCGTCACTTCTTGAACGCCTAGGAATTTAGGAACTGGCGGCTGGTACTGTTGCCAATCAATATTCACCCCATTAGCGCGAGCGGCTTCTAATGTGACGGGTGGGGTTCTTGGCTTTTTGCGCCCATGTTGCAAGCGAACCGTGTCATATTCACGACGCGTTCGGGCTACAAACTCGGCTTTTTGAGTTGCTGAAAGTAATGCGGCGACGACACCCACCGTACGGGATGCATTCTGCACATAGACCGTGGGCCCTGAATAGTTTTGCTCGATTTTTACGGCTGTATGAGCTTTCGAAGTGGTTGCGCCACCAATCAATAGCGGTAAGGCAAACCCTTGTCGCTCCATCTCTTTTGCCACATGCACCATCTCATCCAATGACGGTGTAATCAGCCCCGATAAACCGATGATATCTACGTTTTGTTCACGAGCGGTTTTCAGGATCGTTTCACATGGCACCATGACGCCTAAATCAATGATTTCATAGTTATTACACTGCAAAACGACGCCCACGATATTTTTGCCAATGTCGTGCACATCCCCTTTCACCGTCGCTAATAATACTTTACCTGCGCTGCTTCCTGATTGTTTGAGTTCTTGAATGTACGGCTCCAAGTACGCCACGGCTTGCTTCATCACGCGAGCGGATTTCACCACTTGGGGCAGGAACATTTTTCCTTCACCAAATAGGTCGCCCACCACATTCATGCCGTTCATTAACGGGCCTTCGATCACTTCGATAGGGCTTGATGCGCGTTGGCGGGTCTCTTCCGTATCTTGGATAATAAATTCCGTGATCCCTTTTACTAGCGAGTATTCCAGCCGTTTTTCCACTTCCCAACTGCGCCATTCCGCTTGTTGAACTTGCTGCTCTTGTCCCCCTGTTCCACGGTATTTTTCAGCCAGTTCCAGTAGCTTTTCAGTACCATCTTCTCGGCGATTGAGGATCACATCTTCTACCGCGTTTTTGAGTTCAGCAGGAAGATCGTCATAAATGGCCAATTGTCCCGCATTGACGATCCCCATATCCATGCCATTGCGGATCGCGTGGTACAGGAAAACCGCGTGAATGGCTTCACGTACCGGATCATTGCCTCGGAATGAGAAAGAGACGTTTGATACCCCGCCGGAGATCAATGCATGGGGCAGTTGATCTTTAATATCCTTACAGACTTCAATAAAATCAACAGCATAGTTATTGTGTTCTTCAATCCCCGTAGCAACCGCAAAAATGTTCGGGTCAAAAATAATATCTTCAGGCGGGAAACCGACCGTTTCCGTCAATATTTGGTATGCACGGCGGCAAATTTCGATTTTACGCTCGCGGGTATCTGCTTGCCCCACTTCATCGAACGCCATGACCACCATTGCCGCACCATATTTACGGACTAATTTGGCGTGTTCAATAAAGGCATCAACTCCCTCTTTCATTGAGATGGAGTTCACGATCCCTTTGCCTTGGATGCATTTCAGGCCTTTTTCGATCACATCCCATTTTGAGGAATCGATCATAATAGGTACCCGTGCAATATCCGGCTCCCCCGCGATCAAATTCAGAAAGCGCACCATCGCCGCGTGAGAATCTAGCATTCCCTCATCCATATTGATGTCGATGATCTGCGCGCCGTTTTCCACTTGTTGGCGAGCGATATCAAGGGCTTCTTGGTAATTTTCTTCTTTAATTAAACGCTTGAATTTTGCTGAGCCTGTGACATTAGTACGCTCTCCCACGTTCACAAACAGAGACTGCGCACCAATATTCAGCGGCTCTAAACCGGATAAACGACATTCCACTGGCAATTTTGGCAACTGGCGAGGTTTAAGCCCCTCAACGGCTTGCGCCATTTTTTGGATATGAAGTGGCGTGGTACCACAGCATCCACCGACGATATTTAAAAAGCCAGCTTCCGCCCATTCGCGGATCTGCTGCGCCATATTTTGGGCATCAAGATCGTATTCACCGAATGCATTCGGTAATCCTGCATTGGGGTGGGCGCTAACATAGCACTCTGAAATACGAGATAATTCAGCGATATATTGACGAAGTTCGTCAGGCCCCAGTGCGCAGTTAAGCCCGAATGATAGCGGCTGAGAGTGACGCAATGAGTTATAAAATGCTTCCGTGGTTTGCCCCGATAAGGTGCGTCCCGAGGCATCAGTGATAGTCCCTGAGATCATCACTGGTAAATGGATCCCAAGGGCTTCAAATTCAGTTTCTACGGCAAAAATCGCCGCTTTTGCATTTAATGTGTCAAAGATAGTTTCGATCATGATCAGATCGACACCACCTTTAATCAGCGATCGTGTGGATTCGCGATACGCGTCCACCAGCAGATCAAACGTGACGTTGCGATAGGCCGGATCATTCACATCAGGGGAGATCGATGCCGTACGGTTTGTTGGTCCCAAGACCCCAGCCACATAACGCGGTTTTTCTGGGGTTTTACGTGTCCACTCATCGGCACATTCACGAGCAAGGCGAGCTGCGGTTTCATTGATTTGTGCAGAAAGGGCTTCCATTTTATAATCCGCCATCGCAATGGTGGTGGAGTTAAATGTATTGGTTTCAACAATATCCGCCCCTGCCGCAAAATATTGGCTATGGATATCGCGAATAATCTCGGGCTGGGTAAGCACAAGTAAGTCATTATTGCCTTTCAAATCACTTGGCCAATCTGCAAAACGCGCGCCGCGAAACTGCTCTTCAGAGAGTTTATGGCGTTGGATCATCGTTCCCATCGCACCATCTAGGACGAGAATTCTATTTTTTAATTGTTGTTCTAATTGGTTTTTCTTGCTGGACACTGCACTGTCCTCCTGAAAATGATAATCCCTCGGCTTAATCGGCCCCATGCTGTGACTTCACACAGCTAAAACGTCAATGAATTGAAACTAAACTAAATTTGTATGAATCACATCCTACCATAACTTCAGAAGAGAAAATTCGTCGTTATGATGAGAGTTTTTCAGGTTGCCAAAGATCGACTTTTTGCTGATCCGATGAGTATTTTTGAATGAAATCATTCATAATAGAAACGAATATTCATTCCTGTCAGGAGACACTTGATGGCGGCTACACCTATTACTAAAAAAATAAAGAAGGCAAAAGGACCTGCGAGTGGCGCTACGGCTGCCGGACAAGTTCAATCCTTAAGCCGTGGACTGACGCTTTTGGAATACATTTCTGAATCAACCGGGGGGATCGCCCTCACCGATTTAGCCCTTCAAGCTGGTTTACCTAATTCCACAACTCACCGCTTATTAATGACCCTAGAGCAGCACGGTTTTGTGCGCCAGACAGGGGATCTTGGGCTGTGGGTCATCGCTTCTCATGCCTTTATCATCGGCAGTAGCTTCCTTGAAAGTCGTAATTTATTAGCCCTTGTCCATCCGATATTACGCCGTTTGATGGAAGAATCTGGCGAAACCGTTAATTTAGCGATTTTAGATCACACGGAATATGACGCTGTGATTGTTGACCAAGTACAATGTAATGCACTAATGCGCATGTCTGCTCCGATTGGCGGGAAACTGCCATTACATGCATCGGGTGCAGGAAAGGCGTTTATTGCCAATTTGCCTGAAGAACAGCTAATTCCATTACTTGGCAAAAAAGGCTTACATGCCTATACACCGCATACATTAACTAACCCATCCGCATTGAAAGAAAATCTGCAACAAGCTAAAAAACAAGGGTTTTCTTATGATGATGAAGAACATGCGCTGGGGTTAAGATGTATTGGCGCCTGTATTTATGATGAGCATAAAGAGGCATTTGCTGCGATCTCAATTTCTGGGCCACTTTCACGGATCACCGATGATCGGGTAACTGAGTTGGGAGCGATGGTGATCAAAGCCGCTAAAGAAATCAGCCATGAATATGGCGCTAATCGCTAGCAAGTAAAAGTGCGGGATCTCCCCGCACTTCTTCAATTAATCATGTTACTGACGGGTTAATCACCCTGTTGACCGGATACGCTTTCCGATTTATTCGATTTCAAAGATTGTTTGAATTTCGGCATATTGCGATATTTTTCAATCAAAGCTAAAGCGATAGCTTCCGTTTCCGCATCTGCCCGCCCATCAATATCCCGTGGACGATAATGCATTTGGAATGCACGCAACGTCTGCTTCGTTTCTTTATCTAATTTTCCTGTCAGTGGGATCCCCGCATAGCCATAAAACTTCAATGCTTTTTGTAGATTTAATACACTGACAGGTGCATTAATTTGTCGCCCAGCTAAATACTTATTGACGGTTTGAGGGTCAGGCCAAGCACCAATCCCGTGCAGCGCTAATGATTGCCACGGAAATGCACGTCCCGGATCTTGCTTACGCAGTGGTGCGATATCACTATGACCAATGACATTTTCAGGCGGAATGTCATAACGTTGCATGATGTCTTTCAATAGCGGGATCAACGCATCTATCTGTGAGTCATTAAAAGGCGGCCAGATATCTTGACCATTTTTTCTCACCAAACCTTCATTAACGATTTCAATACCAATCGAGCTATCATTAAGTCCATGATGATATTGCCAGCGGCTATCCCCTGCGTGCCACGCTTTCAAACGCTCAGGAACGAGTTGTAAAATAACAGGCTGACCATTTTTTTGTGCAGGTTGACTAGGAATGAGGTAGTGGGAACTCACCTTTCCTTTCGTTAATATTTTAATTGAGTGGGCATCATCAGAAACAGTGTAATGCAGAACAATAAATTGAATACGCTCACTGGTATTCTGTGACGGGTAACTCTGATCGAGATAGTAACCCGTTTTTGAAGGTGTCGTTGAACAACCGACAAGTAGGAATATGACAAATATCCATATTGCCCTAGCCATTTAAAACTGCCCTTTTTCCATGTTGAATTGTCGCACATTTAAGCACACCGCCCTCGATAAAACCATGAGAACTTTTCGTAAAGAATCGTCTTAAATATGAGCAAATATAAAAAAAGAGTAAATTAAATGAATCAAAAAAAGCAGAATATGAATAATTTTATAAAAAAAGCTAATCGAATTTAATCGTTATCTGCTTTTATCATTTAAAAGCAGAATCATCAGATTTATGACATTTAATTATTACATTGAAGATAGCATTAATAATTAAAATCATTTAATCATTATAATTTTTTTAACCTATTAAAATTTAAGGAAAGTGAAAATAAATTAAAAACTCGCTAGAGCCACCTCACTAGAATTATCTTTCTCTTTCTCAAATTGACGTGCAATCATAGTTGTAATTTCATGAATATCAATTTCAAGTAAAATAGCAATCTCGATTAATTTATCTAAACTCAGCTTATTCACACCCAGTTCATATCGAGATACCTGCTGCTGACTAAGTTGAATAATAGCCGCTAACTCCTGACCTGATAACCCTTTACGTACTCTAGCTTTACGAAGATGATTGCCAAGCAAAGCATAAATATTTTGTTTTTCTGACATGTACATGCTCACCTCAATATAAAGAACTCAATCAAACATTAACGGGCATTATAAAAACAATCTGTTTTTTTTAAAATAGATAAAAACAATCGAATTAACTATTATTGATAGGAATTTAAGGTGCCATTATGATTTTAATTTTTAACCTTTACTATTCTTAGTTGTAATCCATTGCTTTATAAAAATATTTTTTAATGTCACTCGTTGTTTTAACCTTGTGAAACTATTATTAAAACATCTCTAATTTAATAATGTTTTACAATTTAAATAGTTATGGAAATAATTGGTAACTAAAAATCACTTGTACTTACGTTTTAATTTTATTTTAAGATTTGAAATTTATTTAAAATAATGTCATACGTAATCAGCATTAAAAAATAAGTAATTAGCGGGCTTAACTTTCAAGCCAGCTTTATCTAAATACCATAATTCCACTTTTTCCTTGAAGATAAGAAAATAGTTCGACATCCATTACCCGTAAATTTTTTCGTTGCGAAGAAGCATGGCGAAATATCACTTTTTCGCCATCTCTAATAACAACACCCACATGGGTGACATCCAATCCTGATGCAGGGGAATAAATACCAATGTAATCCCCTGTTTTTAACTGCTTCAGTAATTTTCTATCAATAAATCGAGTTGGGATATAACCAATCACTCTTGGTGTTATTTTAATCGTGGCAATAATAGGATCACCGTTACTTTTTTTATTAAGTTGTTTATTAACAAAAATAGTGTGGGGGCTCAATTGAGCTGTTATATCAGAGACCACTTTATGATCCCCTTCTGCCCAATCCGAAAAGAAATGACGACGTTGATTAAATGCGACTTTTGCATCAACATAGCGTACTTTCTCTAAATATGAGGCAAATTGTTCAGCATCATCCGCATATTTAAAGGCTTCGCTATACTCAATGAATGTCATGCAATCAACGGCTTTTAAGTCAATGATTAACCGTTCCGTTGAGAATGCATCCATATTTAAAGTGCGATTATTGTAGGGAGTACCCAACAAAGTGGCGGTTGCATTCGCCATTTTTTGCTCAGCATAACTACCTTGACTAGCTGAAATCGCCTTCTCTAATACGCCGTAAGATCCTGTGGTTAAAACCACTTCAGGCACTTCTGTCGCTTGAACGCTGCTTGAGCACAACCAAAAAACACCTAACAGCCACCCAAGCGAATTCCGTTTTTTCAACCCAGCCATATTTCCCTACTTGATTTTTATCTCAATGCCATTGACCAACTCATTATAGTTATTATTTATCATTCTGTTAGGCTGAAATGGTCACGATTACTCCCAAATTACTCCCCGATCCTCTTCTTGATTCAGATCACAGATATGTCGAAATCTTCATTTTGATCATTGCAACAATTGTTTTTTCATTGAACAATGTTACCGGTAACATAAAGAGTACTGTTTGTATAATGGAGCCATTATCATGAGCAAAAATATTTCTGACGTCACACCTTCAACGAAGGTCAATGACCATATTTTACAGATCACCCAACGTATCATCGCGCGCTCGAAAGAGAGTCGAAAAGCGTATCTCGAAAAAATTGAACAGGCTCGTAGCAGTACTGTACATCGCGCTGAATTAGCGTGTGGGAATCTGGCTCATGGTTTTGCTGCCTGCCAAAGTGAAGAAAAAAGTATTCTCAAAAGCATGACTCGTTCCGATATCGCTATCATTAACTCCTATAACGACATGCTTTCCGCTCATCGCCCCTATGACCGCTACCCTGACCAATTGAAACAAGCGCTACTGGAAAATGGTGCGATTGGACAAGTAGCTGCGGGTGTTCCTGCCATGTGCGATGGTGTTACCCAAGGGCAAGATGGTATGGAGCTCTCATTACTGAGCCGCGATGTTATCGCGATGTCCACTGCCATCGGACTTTCCCACAATATGTTCGATGGCGCGCTCTATTTAGGGATCTGCGATAAAATTGTTCCGGGGCTGATGATGGGCGCGCTCTCTTTTGGGCACCTACCCGCAGTTTTTGTCCCTGCAGGCCCCATGAGCACTGGCTTACCCAACAAAGAAAAAGTGAGAATTCGTCAGCTATACGTTGAAGGGAAAGTTGACCGCAATGCATTACTTGATGCTGAAGCCGCGTCCTATCACAGCATTGGTACCTGCACATTTTACGGTACCGCAAACTCTAACCAAATGGTGATGGAAGTGATGGGGTTACACTTACCTGGCTCTTCCTTTGTTCCACCAGATTCCCCATTACGTGATGAACTCACTCGTGCTGCGGCTCGCCAAATTACACGCCTTACTGAGCAATCAGGAAATTATTTACCGATTGGTAAACTGGTTGATGAAAAAGTGATTGTAAATGGTATTGTGGCGCTTCTGGCAACAGGGGGATCCACCAATCTCACCATGCATCTGGTGGCGATTGCACGCGCCGCCGGCATTATTATCAATTGGGATGATTTCTCTGATCTTTCTGCTGTCGTTCCTCTGATTTGCCGAATTTATCCAAATGGCCAAGCTGATATTAACCAATTCCAAGCGGCCGGTGGCGTTCAGTTGTTGATCCGCCAGCTCCTTGCTAAAGGTTTACTCCATGATGACGTTCACACCGTCGCCGGGTTTGGGTTATCACGTTATACCCTCGAACCTTGGTTGGACAACGGTCAGTTATCTTGGCGCGAAGGGGCAAAAAATTCTTATGATCTTGAAGTGATTGCTGATATTGATCATCCTTTCTCCCATCACGGTGGGACTAAACTACTGTCTGGGAACCTTGGTCGCGCTGTGATGAAAACGTCAGCCGTTCCCGTTGAAAACCAAGTGATTGAAGCCCCAGCCATCGTGTTCAATAATCAAAATGATATTGCACCGCGTTTTGAAGCAGGCGAATTAGACAGAGACTGCGTCATTGTGGTTCGTTTCCAAGGACCATCTGCGAATGGCATGCCTGAATTACATAAATTAATGCCGCCACTCGGAGTATTATTGGACAAAGGCTATAAAGTGGCATTAGTCACTGACGGGCGATTGTCGGGAGCATCGGGCAAAGTACCTTCTGCTATTCATGTCACCCCAGAAGCTTACAATGGCGGCTTACTCGCCAAAGTCCAAGACGGTGATTTAATTCGCGTTAATGCATTAACGGGAGAAATTGAGCTTCTCGTCGACGAACACATTTTATCCGCTCGTCAACCTTATCAAGCCGACCTGAGTGCAGAACGAGTGGGTTGTGGTCGAGAGCTGTTTGGTGCATTAAGACAACATTTATCCGGCGCCGAAGAAGGTGCTTGTAGTATTAATGACTGACTGTATTAATTTTTAGTTTATGCCGCTTAATAGGATTTATTATGAATAATTGGAAAATGACTGCTGAAGATGTTCTAAAACAAGGTCCTGTTGTTCCTGTCATTGTGATCAAAAAACTCGAGCAAGCCGTTCCTTTAGCAAAAGCCTTACTCAAAGGCGGTATCAAAGTATTGGAAGTCACGTTAAGAACGGAATGCGCCATCGAAGCCATCCGACTTATTGCTGAAGAAGTCCCTGAAGCGATTGTAGGTGCCGGTACCGTTATCAATGCAAAACAGCTGGCTGAAGTGACCCAAGCGGGTGCGCAATTTGCTATCAGCCCAGGTTTAACGGACGAATTATTAGCGGCGGCAAATCAAGGCAGCATTCCATTAATTCCCGGAATTTCCACCGTATCTGAATTAATGGCGGGCATGAACTACGGACTTAAAGAATTCAAATTCTTCCCAGCCGAAGCCAATGGTGGCGTGAAAGCGCTCAAAGCGATTGCAGGGCCTTTCTCCCAAGTTCGCTTCTGCCCAACAGGCGGGATCTCCCTCGCAAATTACCGTGATTATCTCGCTCTAGACAGCGTGCTGTGTATTGGTGGCTCATGGTTAGTACCAGAAGATGCTCTGGAAAATGGCAACTACGATAAAATCACCGAATTAGCACAGCAAGCGGTGCAAGGCGCGCTGTAATTGCTAAGTTATGATGTGAGTGGTTGAGTTATAAAGTGGGTCATTGACCCACTTTCAATCAACTAAGCCGCAGAGATAGCGTGAAGAAATCGACGGCAAAAGCGCAGATCTTCCGAGTAAGCAAACACATCTTCTACATACCCATCCAAAATATGTTTTTGCAGTTTTTGCCAATAATCTGCGTTAAATAAATCTTGATGATGCAGCTGTAAATAATCTCTAACTTTCGGATCTTGGCATAAGAATTGCGCAAATTCTTCGGGGAAAACATCTTGCTCCCGTACGCTGTACCAAGGTTCACCAGAGAGCTCTTGCTCAGGGTAAAGTGGCTCAGGAATATGACGGAAATTCACCTCGGTCATATAGCAAATTTCATCATAATCATAAAATACCACCCGACCATGGCGCGTTACCCCAAAGTTTTTAAATAACATATCCCCCGGGAAAATATTAGCGGCAGCCAGCTGCTTGATGGCGCAACCATATTCTTCTATCGCGTGATAAAGCTGCTCATCCGATGCTTCATCCATAAAAATATTCAGCGGGATCATCTTACGTTCCATATAGAGATGACGAATTAATATTTTATCCCCCAAATCTTCAACCTGAGACGGCGCCTCCGTTAGTAACTCGCTCATTAGCCCATCACTGACAAAACGCTTTTCAATAATAAAGTTTTCAAACTCTTGAGTATCTGCCATGCGTCCCACTCGGTCGTGCTCTTTGACCATTTGATAGCACTCAAGCACTCGAGCTTTAGTCACTTCTTTTTGTGGCGCAAATTTATCTTTAATAATCTTAAATACCCGATCAAATGATGGTGCCGTAAACACCAACATCACCATCCCTTTCACGCCGGGGGCGAGGGTAAATTGTTCTCGTGAAAAATTTAAATACGCCAAATATTCTCGGTAATACTCTGTTTTACCGTGCTTTTGGCAACCAATCGCCATATACAACTCAGCGATTGATTTACTGGGTAAAATTTCACGTAACCAGAAAACTAGCCCAGCCGGAAACGGTGCATACACCATAAAATAGGAACGAGCGAAGCCAAACACTATACTCGCGTCATCAAACCCAGTTAAACACGCGTCTACATACATTTTACCGTCTTCATCATGGTGAATAGGCAATAGGAATGGGTAAACTTGGTGATTGATATATAGCTTCCCAACTAACCATGCGGCTTTATTCCGATAAAACAGCTCATTCGCCACATGCAATTGAGCACCCTGTTCAACAATCTCTGGGAAGCGCTGCCTTAGCGTTTCTACAATGCAATCAATATCAAAGGCTAAATTTCGCCACGTTAAGCGAATGGGCAACCCGCTTAAGATCCCATTAAATACCATTTCCATGTTCCCATTGAGCTTATATTCGCGAGCTAATGGTCTTGGTAAGGTGCAAAAGCGCCGTGCAGGTTGTGAAGTAAAGATAAACAGATTTTCTTGGGTCAGCTCTCGATGTTGAAACAGCCGGCAATATACTGAATTAAAAAAACTTTCAGCAATTTCAAAACGCGGGTAATCCGGTAGCAATGTCGCATAGACCTGTTTGATCCTTGCCAAATTATAAGGACTGAGCGATTGCACTAGCCCCATACACTGCAGCTGAGCAACGACAAGCCCCACGTGGTGATCATACAGTTTGATCCTTTGCTTCATCGCGTGTTGAACCGCATGCCAATCCCCGCGTTCAAAGCGTTCTTGAGCGCCCGAGGTGATTTCAAGAAATCGCCCATATTGCGCATCAAAGCCCTGCAAAATGGTTTGAGCGATGATCTGTTCAGTTTCGAGGGTCATCTTCACTCTCCCAATAAAAAACAGGCACTTACGTGCCTGAAAAGTCAAAAGATACACTTATGTCAACACACATACACCGAACAATAGGAACCGTAAATTTCTCCCCGATTAGAATTGCTCTTCTTCGGTCGAACCCGTTAATGCCGTAACTGAAGAACTCCCCCCTTGAATCACCGTCGTCACCTTATCAAAATAGCCAGTTCCCACTTCTTGCTGATGAGAAGAGAAGGTATAGCCTTTATTGATAGCGGCAAATTCACATTCCTGAACTTTATCAACATAGTGTTTCATTCCTTCGCCTTGTGCGTAAGCGTGAGCAAGGTCGAACATGTTGAACCACATGCTGTGAATTCCTGCCAAGGTAATAAACTGGAAGCGATAGCCCATGTCTGACAACTCTTGTTGGAAACGAGCAATGGTGCTGTCGTCCAAATTTTTCTTCCAGTTAAATGAAGGTGAACAGTTATAAGCTAATAATTTACCTGGGAATTTAGCGTGAATTGCCTCAGCAAATTGACGCGCAGCTTCCAGATCTGGCTTGGAAGTTTCACACCAGACTAAATCAGCATAAGGGGCATAGGCTAAGCCTCGGCTAATCGCTTGCTCTATCCCTGCCGTGGTACGGAAGAAACCTTCGGCCGTACGCTCACCCGTGATAAATGGCTCATCATAAGGGTCGCAATCTGATGTTAATAAATCAGCAGCGTCCGCATCCGTTCTAGCAACTAAGATAGTAGGAACACCGGAAACATCCGCCGCTAAGCGTGCTGCAACTAATTTTTGGATAGCTTCTTGGGTTGGTACTAAGACTTTCCCGCCCATATGGCCACATTTTTTCACTGCCGCCAATTGATCCTCAAAGTGTACCGCCGCTGCGCCCGCTTCAATCATATGCTTCATCAGTTCAAACGCATTCAGTACCCCACCAAAGCCAGCTTCCGCATCCGCAACGATAGGTAAAAAGAAATCGATGTATTCTTTATTATCGGGACCAATGCCATTCGCCCACTGAATTTGATCCGCGCGACGGAATGTATTGTTGATCCGCTGAACCACGTTCGGCACTGAGTCCACAGGGTAGAGTGATTGGTCTGGATACATGCTGGATGCTGAGTTCGCATCTGCCGCTACCTGCCAACCAGAGAGATAAACAGCTTCAATTCCCGCTTTTGCTTGTTGCAATGCTTGCCCGCCCGTTAATGCACCTAATGCATTTACATAGCCTTTCTTCGCGCCGCCATTTAGCTGTGCCCAAAAGCGTTCAGCTCCTTTACGAGCTAATGTATGCTCAGGATTGACCGAGCCACGTAATTTGATCACTTCTTCGGCTGCATAAGGGCGAGTAATGCCTTTCCAGCGTGATTTTTTCCACTCATTTTCCAATTGAGCAATCTGTTCTAAGCGCGATGTTGTCATGATTTACGTCCTTTCTTGTTATCTGTCTTTGTAGGGTAATTGGGTGCTATCTGCATTCGTTAACTTGGCTAATCAAGTAATTGGTAGCCCGGTATCGTTAAGAACTCGATCAATTCATCTTGGGTTGTGATTCGGCGCATCAGCTCACTCGCTTCTTTGAATCGCCCACTTTGAAAACGATGATCACCAAGCTCTTTTTGGATGACTTGCAACTCTTCATCCAGCATCTCTTCAAATAACGCTTTCGTGACTTTCATGCCGTTCGATAGTGATTTGCCATGACGGATCCACTGCCAAATTGATGTCCGCGAAATTTCAGCGGTCGCCGCATCCTCCATCAAACCGTAGATAGGCACGCAGCCATTTCCTGAAATCCATGCTTCAATGTATTGCACCGCCACGCGAATATTGGCGCGCATACCCGCTTCGGTTCTTTCGCCCTCACAAGGTTTTAGTAACTGTTGCGCGGTGATTTCAGCATCATTTTCACGTCGGATATTCAGCTGGTTTTTTCGCTCGCCTAATGCTTCGTTGAAAACCGCCATGACGGTATCAGCCAAACCTGGGTGTGCAATCCATGAACCATCATGACCATTACGCGCTTCCAGTTCTTTATCCGCTTTAACTTTGGCAAGAATCGCTTGGTTTTCCTGTGCATCTTTACTTGGAATAAAGGCGGACATTCCCCCCATCGCGAATGCTCCGCGACGATGACAGGTTTTGATCAGCAGACGTGAATAGGCGCTTAAAAATTCCTGTGTCATAGTGACCGATTGTCTATCCGGTAAAACGCGGTCCGCATGCTCTTTCAATGTTTTGATGTAGCTGAAAATGTAGTCCCAACGCCCACAGTTAAGCCCAACAATGTGGTGGCGCATGTGGTACAAAATTTCATCCATCTGGAAAACCGCAGGGAGTGTTTCAATTAACACTGTGGCTTTGATAGTCCCGCGTGGTAAGCCTACATAATCTTCTGCGGCGCTAAACACATCGCTCCACCATTGAGCCTCCTGCCAAGATTCCAGCTTCGGAATATAGAAATAAGGGCCACTTCCCTTCGCCAGTAATGCCTGAAAGTTATTGAAAAAGTAGAGTGCGAAATCAAACAGCCCACCGGGTATCGGTTGGTTATCAACAAGCACATGTTTTTCATCTAAATGCAGTCCACGTACTCGGGCGATCAACACAGCGGGATTAGATTTCAGCTGATAAACTTTGCCATTTTCATTGGTGTAAGATATTTCGCCGGTGATCGCATCGCGTAAGTTGATTTGCCCATCAATCAACCTTTCCCATGATGGCGATAAAGAGTCCTCAAAATCAGCCATAAATACTTTTACGTTAGCATTCAATGCGTTGATCACCATTTTCCGATCAACTGGCCCAGTAATTTCTATACGACGATCTTGTAAATCGTCAGGAATATTTTGAATCTTCCAATCTGCATTTTTAATGGAATTAGATTCCATAATAAAATCAGGTAAACTTCCTGCATCAATCCCTTTTTGGCGATGTACTCTATCTTTGAGTAGCTGCTCTCTTCTTGGCAAGAAACCTTCAACGAGATAAGAGATAAAACCAATAGAATCAGCATTTAATATCTGTTTTGCTTGCTGAGAAAATGCTTTCTTGAAGGTTAAATCTGAAATAGATAACTGCTGATCCATTGTTTTTTCCTCACTCATGGCTGGCTATGAATTAAGAGTAAACTCAAAAAACAAATAAATCAAAAACGGTTTCCATTTTAATTTAAATTAATTTTATCTATTTGATCTAAAAAGAGATATTTACTATTTTTATTTTGCTTTTAATTTCTATTACAAAAAACAAAGTGTTAAATATTAGTTAAATCATAGGGTTGTGTATTGGTGAGATTTTTTTTGTTAAAAATAAAAAATGAACAAATAGGCAAAAAATGGTTATTTATTCATCTAAATAAAGAAGGAAATCTTGATTTAAAGGCCAAATAATTTTGATTATTCAGCCTTATATTCTGAGATATGACCAGTTAACTGGCATTAAGTGAGTTTTTTAATCTAAAGTCGGTTCCATGTGAGTAAGATCAAATGGTGTGATCTGATACACATAATAATTGAGCCAATTGGAGAATAACAAGTGGCCATGACTACGCCAACGAACTTCCGATGAATTATTCGGATCATCATTTTTGAAATAATTACACGGCAGTTCAGGTGTAATCCCCGCATCCACATCACGCCAATATTCTTGGGATAATGTCTCTGCATCGTACTCAGGATGTCCCGTGACAAATGCCAAACGCTTATCTTTTGATGCAAATAAGTACGCTCCTGCTTCCGGTGAACTGGCTAAAATATCAAGGTCTGTGTTCTGACGAATATAGTCTTCAGGGAAATCGGCATAACGGGAGTGCGGCGCATAAAAAGAAGCATCAAATCCTCGAGTTAATAACGCGTAAGGCTCTAATGTTTCGTGTGAATATACCCCAGAAAGTTTCTCTTTACGGGTTAATTTAGGTAAATCATACAATACGTTAAGCGCAGCTTGAACAGCCCAGCAAACAAACAATGTTGAAGTTACATGCTCTTTTGCCCATGCAATCACGCGCTCTATTTGTTCCCAATAACACACGTCAGCAAATTCAACTAAGCCGAGCGGAGCACCTGTGACAATTAATCCATCAAAATTTTGGTGTTTAATATCTTCAAAGTCACAGTAAAAATTGTTCAAATGTTCCGTTGGTGTATTCTTAGATTCTCGCTGATCAATGCGTAGAAGCTGGATGTCGACTTGCAATGGCGTGTTTGATAGCAACCGTAAAAATTGGTTTTCAGTCTCAATTTTTTTAGGCATTAAGTTCAGTATCAGTACTTTCAAGGGACGGATCTCCTGAAGGCTTGCTCTCGTCGTGGTCATGACAAAAACATTTTCTTCACGCAAGAAATTAACTGCTGGTAGCTCATCAGGCAGGCGAATTGGCATGGTTCATCCCCTTAAATATACTTTATACGTTTAGACTTCTAGAATGCTAAACAATCTAACCAATGTAACTCTACTTGTCGAGCGTTTCAAAGCAAGTTGAAATAATTTCAAGCGATGGTCAGTGTTATAGGAATATTGAGAGTCTAGCAAACTGATAACTCAATGATATCCAGACTTTTTATTACAGCTTAATAGCTAAAATGGCTTAGACTTTTTTGATCTGAAATAGAGTGGATTTTAAGACTTATTGTTTCTTGAATAATGATTTTCGGGTGGTAGGTTTTGCATAGTCGCCTTTAAATGCAGGTAGTCAGAGAGTAAGAATAACGGAATTTGTAAGATCTGAAGGTGTCTGTTTCGATAATAGTGCCTCAGAGGATGACAATCTGGCCTTTTATCGCCTATTTTTCATGCCCCAAACGCAAAAAAGCCACCCAATGGGTGGCTTCTCGGCTAATTTAATGTCTGGCAGTTCCCTACTCTCACATGGGGAGACCCCACACTACCATCGGCGCTACGGCGTTTCACTACTGAGTTCGGCATGGGGTCAGGTGGGACCACCGCGCTATTGCCGCCAGACAAATTCTGTTTATTCCCGTTTAGCCTTTAATCCACTAAACCAGAATATCAATCCTGAACAAGCTGTCGTGTCCACCTCTCGGCGTCCCACTTCATTGAATCAACTTCATCTCTCAATCTCGAAAACACCTTCGGTGTTGTCAGGTTAAGCCTCACGGTTCATTAGTATTGGTTAGCTCAACGTATCGCTACGCTTACACACCCAACCTATCAACGTCTTAGTCTTAAACGTTCCTTTAGGACCCTTAAAGAGTCAGGGAAGACTCATCTCAAGGCAAGTTTCCCGCTTAGATGCTTTCAGCGGTTATCTCTTCCGCACTTAGCTACCGGGCAATGCCATTGGCATGACAACCCGAACACCAGTGGTGCGTCCACTCCGGTCCTCTCGTACTAGGAGCAGCCCCTTTCAATCTTCCAACGCCCACGGCAGATAGGGACCGAACTGTCTCACGACGTTCTAAACCCAGCTCGCGTACCACTTTAAACGGCGAACAGCCGTACCCTTGGGACCTACTTCAGCCCCAGGATGTGATGAGCCGACATCGAGGTGCCAAACACCGCCGTCGATATGAACTCTTGGGCGGTATCAGCCTGTTATCCCCGGAGTACCTTTTATCCGTTGAGCGATGGCCCTTCCATACAGAACCACCGGATCACTAAGACCTACTTTCGTACCTGCTCGAGCCGTCACTCTCGCAGTCAAGCTGGCTTATGCCTTTGCACTAACCGCATGATGTCCGACCATGCTTAGCCAACCTTCGTGCTCCTCCGTTACTCTTTGGGAGGAGACCGCCCCAGTCAAACTACCCACCAGACACTGTCCGCACCCCAGATAATGGGGCTACGTTAGAACATCAAACATTAAAGGGTGGTATTTCAAGGTTGGCTCCACGCAGACTGGCGTCCACGCTTCAAAGCCTCCCACCTATCCTACACATCAAGGCTCAATGTTCAGTGTCAAGCTATAGTAAAGGTTCACGGGGTCTTTCCGTCTTGCCGCGGGTACACTGCATCTTCACAGCGAGTTCAATTTCACTGAGTCTCGGGTGGAGACAGCCTGGCCATCATTACGCCATTCGTGCAGGTCGGAACTTACCCGACAAGGAATTTCGCTACCTTAGGACCGTTATAGTTACGGCCGCCGTTTACTGGGGCTTCGATCAAGAGCTTCTCCTTACGGATAACCCCATCAATTAACCTTCCAGCACCGGGCAGGCGTCACACCGTATACGTCCACTTTCGTGTTTGCACAGTGCTGTGTTTTTAATAAACAGTTGCAGCCAGCTGGTATCTGCGACTGGCTTCAGCTCCATGGGTAAACCACTTCACCTAATGCCAGCGTGCCTTCTCCCGAAGTTACGGCACCATTTTGCCTAGTTCCTTCACCCGAGTTCTCTCAAGCGCCTGAGTATTCTCTACCTGACCACCTGTGTCGGTTTGGGGTACGATTAATGATAATCTAGAGCTTAGAGGCTTTTCCTGGAAGCGGGGTATGAGCTACTTCGCCACCGTAGTGACTCGTCATCAGACCTCAGCATATAGTGAACCGGATTTGCCTAATTCACCTGCCTACATCCTTAAACCGGGACAACCGTCGCCCGGCCAGCCTAACCTTCTCCGTCCCCCCATCGCAATTATCACCAGTACGGGAATATTAACCCGTTTCCCATCGACTACGCATTTCTGCCTCGCCTTAGGGGTCGACTCACCCTGCCCCGATTAACGTTGGACAGGAACCCTTGGTCTTCCGGCGTGCGGGTTTTTCACCCGCATTATCGTTACTTATGTCAGCATTCGCACTTCTGATACCTCTAGCATGCCTCACAGCACACCTTCACAGGCTTACAGAACGCTCCCCTACCCAACAATATTTACATATCGCTGCCGCAGCTTCGGTGCATAGTTTAGCCCCGTTACATCTTCCGCGCAGGCCGACTCGACCAGTGAGCTATTACGCTTTCTTTAAATGATGGCTGCTTCTAAGCCAACATCCTGGCTGTCTGAGCCTTCCCACTTCGTTTCCCACTTAACTATGACTTTGGGACCTTAGCTGGCGGTCTGGGTTGTTTCCCTCTTCACGACGAACGTTAGCACCCGCCGTGTGTCTCCCGTGATAACATTCTTCGGTATTCGTAGTTTGCATCGAGTTGGTAAGTCGGGATGACCCCCTAGTCGAAACAGTGCTCTACCCCCGAAGATGAGTTCACGAGGCGCTACCTAAATAGCTTTCGGGGAGAACCAGCTATCTCCCGGTTTGATTGGCCTTTCACCCCCAGCCACAAGTCATCCGCTAATTTTTCAACATTAGTCGGTTCGGTCCTCCAGTTAGTGTTACCCAACCTTCAACCTGCCCATGGCTAGATCACCGGGTTTCGGGTCTATACCCTGCAACTCATTCGCCCAGTTAAGACTCGGTTTCCCTACGGCTCCCCTATACGGTTAACCTTGCTACAGAATATAAGTCGCTGACCCATTATACAAAAGGTACGCAGTCACACCACAAGGGTGCTCCCACTGCTTGTACGTACACGGTTTCAGGTTCTATTTCACTCCCCTCGCCGGGGTTCTTTTCGCCTTTCCCTCACGGTACTGGTTCACTATCGGTCAATCAGGAGTATTTAGCCTTGGAGGATGGTCCCCCCATATTCAGACAGGATAACACGTGTCCCGCCCTACTCGTCGAGTTCACAACACTAACACCTTCGGATACGGGGCTATCACCCTTTACTGCCGGCCTTTCCAGACCGTTCTCCTGATGCTAATGCTGATTAAGACTCTGGGCTGCTCCCCGTTCGCTCGCCGCTACTAGGGGAATCTCGGTTGATTTCTTTTCCTCGAGGTACTGAGATGTTTCAGTTCCCTCGGTTCGCCTCGTTTGACTATGTATTCATCAAACGATAGTGCAACGAATTGCACTGGGTTTCCCCATTCGGAAATCGTCGGTTATAACGGTTCATATCACCTTACCGACGCTTATCGCAGATTAGCACGTCCTTCATCGCCTCTGATTGCCTAGGCATCCACCGTGTACGCTTAGTCGCTTAACCTCACAACCCGAAGGTGTCTTTTATCAACTGACCCGACGGCCAATTGAACACATTCAAGTTGAGATTTTTGAGAGACTCTCACATTGTTTAAGCGATAAACAATGTGCGTTGTTTTCAATTTTCAGCTTGTTCCAGATTGTTAAAGAGCATAATTGTTAAACCAACTACAACGTAATTGGCTTAATCATTATTTGTGGGGAACGTCTTTCACTCATTCTCCGCGCAATTGGCGTCCCCTAGGGGATTCGAACCCCTGTTACCGCCGTGAAAGGGCGGTGTCCTAGGCCTCTAGACGAAGGGGACACTACAGTCAGCTTCGCAGACGCGCTTTTTGCTCTACTTTCTATCAGACAATCTGTGTGAGCACTTCACAAGTACACTTCAATGGTAAGGAGGTGATCCAACCGCAGGTTCCCCTACGGTTACCTTGTTACGACTTCACCCCAGTCATGAATCACAAAGTGGTAAGCGCCCTCCCGAAGGTTAAGCTACCTACTTCTTTTGCAACCCACTCCCATGGTGTGACGGGCGGTGTGTACAAGGCCCGGGAACGTATTCACCGTAGCATTCTGATCTACGATTACTAGCGATTCCGACTTCATGGAGTCGAGTTGCAGACTCCAATCCGGACTACGACGTACTTTATGAGTTCCGCTTGCTCTCGCGAGGTCGCTTCTCTTTGTATACGCCATTGTAGCACGTGTGTAGCCCTACTCGTAAGGGCCATGATGACTTGACGTCATCCCCACCTTCCTCCGGTTTATCACCGGCAGTCTCCTTTGAGTTCCCACCATCACGTGCTGGCAACAAAGGATAAGGGTTGCGCTCGTTGCGGGACTTAACCCAACATTTCACAACACGAGCTGACGACAGCCATGCAGCACCTGTCTCAGAGTTCCCGAAGGCACTAAAGCATCTCTGCTAAATTCTCTGGATGTCAAGAGTAGGTAAGGTTCTTCGCGTTGCATCGAATTAAACCACATGCTCCACCGCTTGTGCGGGCCCCCGTCAATTCATTTGAGTTTTAACCTTGCGGCCGTACTCCCCAGGCGGTCGATTTAACGCGTTAGCTCCGGAAGCCACTCCTCAAGGGAACAACCTCCAAATCGACATCGTTTACAGCGTGGACTACCAGGGTATCTAATCCTGTTTGCTCCCCACGCTTTCGCACCTGAGCGTCAGTCTTTGTCCAGGGGGCCGCCTTCGCCACCGGTATTCCTCCACATCTCTACGCATTTCACCGCTACACATGGAATTCTACCCCCCTCTACAAGACTCTAGCTGACCAGTCTTAGATGCCATTCCCAGGTTAAGCCCGGGGATTTCACATCTAACTTAATCAACCGCCTGCGTGCGCTTTACGCCCAGTAATTCCGATTAACGCTTGCACCCTCCGTATTACCGCGGCTGCTGGCACGGAGTTAGCCGGTGCTTCTTCTGTTGGTAACGTCAATCGTTGATGATATTAGCATCAACGCCTTCCTCCCAACTGAAAGTACTTTACAACCCTAAGGCCTTCTTCATACACGCGGCATGGCTGCATCAGGCTTGCGCCCATTGTGCAATATTCCCCACTGCTGCCTCCCGTAGGAGTCTGGGCCGTGTCTCAGTCCCAGTGTGGCTGATCATCCTCTCAGACCAGCTAGGGATCGTCGCCTTGGTGAGCCATTACCTCACCAACTAGCTAATCCCATATGGGTTCATCCGATAGCGCAAGGACCGAAGTTCCCCTGCTTTGCTCCTTAGAGATTATGCGGTATTAGCTACCGTTTCCAGTAGTTATCCCCCTCTATCGGGCAGATCCCCATACATTACTCACCCGTCCGCCGCTCGTCAGCGAGAAGCAAGCTTCCCCTGTTACCGCTCGACTTGCATGTGTTAGGCCTGCCGCCAGCGTTCAATCTGAGCCATGATCAAACTCTTCAATTAAAAAGCTTGATGCTCAAAGAATGTTTACTGTCGTTTGATTTCCGAAGAAACCAAATTACCTATTAGTTCATATATATGAATTAACGTGTTAGTCACTCTTCAAGACTTAAAATCAAATATTTTTTTGATAGTGTCCTGTGAGTGCCCACACAGATTGTCTGATAAATTGTTAAAGAGCGGTGCGACATTTCTTGAGAAATTCGACTCAGTTTTTATCAACTTAGGTCGTTGCCGCGAGGTGGCGTATATTACGCTTTCCTCAGTGAGAGTCAAGCATTTTTTTTTGCTTAATCTTTTCAGATTCTCTCGCTGCCGGTTCAGTGTCCATCGCGCTTTGCGTTGGCTTGTTCCCGGTCAGTGGATGCGCATTATAGGGAGTCGCAGAAATCCTGCAACCCTTTTTTTAAGATTTTTTACGGTTTTTAGTTCAACTGCTGCATTCCACAGCAAAACCCCTATTTATACCCACTTACACACAGATTTATCCACAGACTGAAAAAATAGTGAAAATAGTTCGCGCATTACGCAAACGTTTGCGCTACAATTAGCGCGAAAATTCGGCATTGATTTTATTTTGATGCTCTGAAATTGTTAGTGACTTATATATAGATATTGCTTCTTTATCCAAATCCAAGGGATCTCTCTCATGCAACAGCTTCGTCCTATTCGCCGTGCCCTGCTTAGTGTGTCTGATAAAACAGGGGTTGTTGAATTCGCTAAGGCGCTTTCTCACCGTGGTGTTGAACTGCTTTCTACCGGTGGAACCGCTAAATTATTAGCAGAGCAAGGCCTTAAGGTCACTGAAGTTTCAGATTACACCGGTTTTCCTGAAATGATGGATGGTCGCGTTAAGACTCTGCACCCGAAAGTTCACGGTGGGATCTTAGGTCGTCGCGGTAAAGATGATGCCATCATGCAGCAGCATAACATCGCACCTATTGATATGGTGGTTGTGAACCTTTATCCATTTGCTCAAACCGTCGCAAAACCAAACTGCACATTAGAAGATGCCGTTGAGAATATCGATATTGGTGGCCCAACTATGGTTCGCTCCGCAGCGAAGAACCATAAAGACGTGGCTATCGTGGTTAACAGTAATGACTATGACAAAATCATCGAAGAGATGGATAACCACGAAAATTCCCTGAACTGGTCAACACGCTTTGACTTAGCTATTAAAGCATTCGAGCACACTGCCGCTTATGACAGCATGATTGCTAACTACTTTGGTGAGCTGGTCGCGCCATATCACGGTGATACTACTCAGCCATCAGGTCGTTTCCCTCGTACCCTGAATTTAAACTTCATTAAGAAGCAAGATATGCGCTATGGCGAAAACAGCCATCAAGACGCGGCTTTCTATATAGAAGAAAATCCAAAAGAAGCGTCGATTGCCACTGCGAACCAAATTCAAGGTAAAGCACTTTCTTATAATAATATCGCAGACACCGATGCCGCTCTTGAGTGTGTTAAATCTTTCGATGAGCCTGCCTGCGTTATTGTTAAGCATGCTAACCCTTGTGGTGTTGCCATTGGTGACAATATCCATGCCGCTTATGATAAAGCATTCAAGACTGACCCAACCTCAGCATTCGGTGGCATCATTGCGTTTAACCGTCAATTAGATAAAGCTACCGCAGAAGCCATTATTGAACGCCAATTTGTTGAAGTGATCATTGCCCCTTCAATTGCTGAAGATGCATTACCTTCTTTATCTACCAAGCAAAACGTACGCGTTCTAGTGTGTGGTGAGTGGAGCAAGCCTGTTGCTGGTTTAGATTTCAAACGTGTGAATGGCGGTTTACTGGTTCAAGATCGTGACTTAGGTATGGTCGAAGCGGAAGATTTACGCGTCGTGACCACACGCCAGCCAACTGAGCGTGAATTGAAAGACGCACTGTTCTGCTGGAAAGTGGCTAAATTCGTGAAATCAAATGCGATTGTTTATTCTAAGAATGACATGACTATCGGTATTGGTGCAGGCCAAATGAGCCGTGTGTACTCTGCTAAGATTGCAGGGATCAAAGCTGCTGATGAAGGTTTAGAAGTCGCAGGCTGTGCAATGGCATCCGATGCATTCTTCCCATTCCGCGATGGCATCGATGCCGCTGCCTCTGTAGGCGTGACTTGCGTTATTCAACCAGGTGGATCTATTCGTGATGATGAAGTGATTGCCGCTGCCAATGAACATGGCATCGCAATGATCTTCACTAACATGCGTCACTTCCGTCACTAATTGCTAGGGGTTTCTATGAATATACTGATTATTGGTGGTGGCGGCCGCGAGCACGCTTTAGCATGGAAAGCCGCACAATCTCCATTAGCAGATAAAGTGTATGTTGCGCCGGGTAACGCGGGTACTGCACTGGAACCTGCTCTGGAAAATGTCGATATCTCAGCAACTGACATTGATGGCTTACTCCAATTTGCCAAAGACAAGCAAATCGGTTTAACCATCGTAGGCCCTGAAGCACCATTGGTTATCGGTGTTGTTGATGCATTCAAGCAAGCTGGCTTAACCATTTTTGGGCCAACTCAAGGTGCTGCGCAGTTAGAAGGTTCTAAAGCGTTCACCAAAGATTTCTTAGCGCGTCACAGCATTCCGACCGCAGCTTATGAAAACTTTACGGAAATTGAGCCTGCTTTGGCTTATTTAGATAAAGTTGGCGCACCTATCGTTATCAAGGCTGATGGTTTGGCTGCGGGTAAAGGCGTGATTGTGGCGATGACGCTGCAAGAAGCTAAAGATGCCGTCCATGATATGCTAGCTGGCAATGCATTCGGTGATGCGGGTCATCGTATCGTTATCGAAGAGTTCCTTGATGGCGAAGAAGCGAGTTTCATCGTCATGGTAGATGGTGAAAATGTCATTCCGATGGCAACCAGCCAAGACCATAAACGTGTTGGCGATGGCGATACTGGCTTAAACACTGGCGGTATGGGTGCATATTCCCCAGCGCCAGTGGTGACAGATACGGTTCATCAACGTGTTATGGAGCAAGTCATTTATCCAACCGTTAAAGGAATGGATCAGGAAGGGAACCGTTATCAAGGTTTCTTATATGCAGGTTTGATGATTGATAAAGCGGGCAATCCGAAAGTTATCGAGTTTAACTGCCGTTTTGGCGACCCAGAAACTCAGCCAATTATGATGCGCTTACAATCTGATTTAGTCGCTCTGTGTTTAGCGGGTGCTAAAGGCGAACTCGCAGGTAAAGATTCCCTGTGGGATGAACGTCCAGCGCTAGGTATCGTGATTGCGGCAGGTGGATATCCAGGTGATTATCGCAATGGTGATGTGATTTCGGGTCTACCAACGTCAGAAGCAGCTGATAGCAAAGTGTTCCACGCAGGTACCAAGCTAAACCAAGCAGGCGAAGTCGTCACTGCCGGCGGACGCGTTCTGTGTGTCACTGCGTTAGGTAATGACATCGCAAAAGCCCAAGCTAAAGCGTACGAAGTTGCCAAGACTATCAATTGGTCTGGCAGCTTCTATCGCAACGATATCGGCTACCGTGCCATCGCCCGCATCAAGTAATAGAACAAATAATAGAAACAAATAACCCACAAGCTGATAAGAGGAAACTTTTATCAGCTTTTTGCTTTTCTGTTTCTTGTTTTTACCTTTGACCTTCACCCAGCCAATGGCTCTAAGTATTTCGAAGCATAGCTAGGCGGCGAGGTTACTTATGCCCAGGAGCATAGATAACTATGTGACTGGGTTAAGTCACCGAAGCCAACAACGCTAGGATTTGAAAGACGACGAGCGGTTATCTATAAACTATCTTTAGAAGGTTGCCAGCTGCAAAAATTAGTATCCGCCACCATCAAAAGCTGACTTCCCTCTGGTGACTCCAGCCACGCCAAATTCAGCTCTTTCGTCCAGACTTTGGCTCTATCATCAAGCCATTTCTGTGCATACGGTTCGAAAGTAACATCGCGCTTTTCACCATCACAAGTGGTGATTTTACCTTGCTTCCAATACCCTTGATGTAGCTCTACGCCACCCACAATCAGTGCGGTATTAATATTCAAGATACGGTCAGCTTCAAAGCGCCAACGGCTAATTTCATCAGAGGAAAGCGGGGTTTTGATATTATTTTGCGCGCGCTGCATAAACACAATTTCATTATCTTTACTAAAGCGCAGTTGTTCCGTGATGTTGTTATCCCCTTGATTGAGGACTTGGCTGCGGATTTGCCACAATTTGCCATCACGATATTCGAAGAAATTGACGGAGGTGTCGGTTCGTTTATAGGGGCTATACACCACCATTAAGACCAACGGCTGACTCTTCGCATCATTCAGTCTCCACATTCGAATTACGCCTTCATCGGCAATAAATCCGCTGGCACTAAACTCAGGGAGTCGAGGCGAATTAGAAGAACAGGCGCTTAGTATTGAGACTGCTCCCAACACCAGCAACCTTTGGCGAATAAACAAAAGGGGTAACTTCATACCCCCTCTGATAATTCTCGTAGACAATGTACTTATTTTACAGCGTCTTTCAGTGCTTTACCGGCAGAGAATGCTGGTACAGTTGTTGCAGGAATTTGGATTTCTGCTTTAGTTTGTGGGTTACGACCGGTACGAGCTGCACGGTGGCTAACTTTAAAAGTACCGAAACCGACCAGTTGTACTGCTTCGCCGCTTTTCAGAGAATCTGAAATTGCGCTCAGAGTTGCTTCTAAAGCTGCTTTAGCTTGAGTTTTAGTCAGATCTGCTGATTCTGCGATAGCATCAACTAATTCAGTCTTGTTCATAAATTATCCTTACACAGTGTGTTTATCGTTTGCAAAGCATCGAGTGCGTCGGATATGCCAGATAGACAGCCCCTGATACACGCCCCCGATAGCCACTTCTTCTCGCCCCTAAATGTAGAACAGAGTAGGGGTAAATGTGAAGTCTTAGTACACAGCATTACTGCTTTAAGTCACGTTTTCGCACTTAAAAGTGCAAAATTTACGCGACAGTAATGCCGATATTGCTGACACCCGCTTCGCGGAGGTCAGATTTTAATCCTTTAATTAACTCTAAGTCTCGTTCTTCGCAAGCGGCTAATAAGCGGAAAATGTCCCATTGAATGTCCCACTCTTCTTCCACAGCAGGCACCACTTTTAGCTCTTCATCGGTCATTTCACGCCCTGCTTGAGTCATTTCAAGCATAGCAACAGTACGAATCGATGCTTCACTGACTAAGATTGCGTGCTCAAGGGTTTCACCACTCAGTTTTGCATGAATGAGTTCACCTAAAGCAATACAAGCGTCGATAGCGGGATAAACACCGTACATATCGAAGTCATCGGCGACTGGAATAATTTCTTCTAACTTCTCTAACTGATTGTCGAAATTGACTTTGCTATCTTTGATAACCAAGGTTTCCCAAACTAAATCAAGGATGGCACGATAAACCTTCGCATCAGCAAATTCAGTTTGCTGGCAAAACATTTGATAATTAGGATACATTCTCTCGCACAGGGATGCCATGAAGGTCATATGCTGCCAGCTTTCTAGTTTCTCTAACCTCAAATGAATAGGATTTCTTAACATAATTTCTGACTCATCAATCTCAATACTTCGCAGTTTACCTGAAAATCTGCCAATGCCACATATTTTGCTGATAATTAGCCAATTTTCTCATTCATTCGCTTAAAAAATGTGCGATTCGAAGCGATTCCATCAGCAAAACGGGTCGGTTCTGGCAATCTATACCCCTGAATACACCGTTTTACCCACTCTAGCGAGGAAATAAAACTGACTTTGTGACCCGGAGAAAGATATAAAGGATTACAGCGTTTCTTACTGCGATAAACCCACCCTAATTGCTCTTGAGCCGCTTTCAACATTTCGACACTTTCAGGTTCAGCATTGAGTTCGACAACATCACCACATAAACGGCTTTTTGCTACCCCTATCGTCGCTACATCGGCCAATAATCCAAAATGACAAGCCACCCCAAAACGCCGCGGATGAGCAATACCTTGACCATCCACCAGCACTAAGTCGGGCTTGTGTTGGATTTTTTCCCACGCAGCCATTAATCCTGGGACTTCACGAAACGAGAGCAACCCGGGTATATAGGGTAATTGAGTTGGGATCCGTGCTATTTGATACTCCACCAATTGCAGCTCAGGCCATGAAAGCACCACAATCACTGCGCGAGTCACAGTGCCGTCTTGCTCAAAACCGACATCCGCACCACCAATAAAACGCGGCGGGAGAAACTCGTCGTGCAAAATGACTTGTTGAGCTAGCTCTACCTGCTGTTGTCGCAACTGCTGAGTATCAATTGCCATCATGGAACCATTATTAATAAGGATTAATCATAGATGATAATGATGCACTTACAAGATCCTGTAAATACATCGCTTAAATCAGAGATACAAATAGCGGCAAATCACTGCAAAGTGACGCCGCTATTGGGAATGAAAGGCTATTGGTGATATTGACGAGAGAAACGGTGAACCGCGTCCACAAACGCACCCGCATGTTCAGGCGCTACATCTTGATGAATACCATGACCTAAATTGAAGACATGCCCTTCACCTTGACCAAAGCCCGCTAAAATATGCTGTACTTCTTGCTCAATACGCGCAGGTGGCGCATATAACATTGAAGGGTCCATATTGCCTTGCAGCGCCACTTTGTCACCAACACGGCGACGAGCATCTGCAATTTCGGTCGTCCAATCCAAACCTAGCGCATCACAGCCTGTTGCCGCCATCTCTTCTAACCACTGACCGCCACCTTTGGTAAATAGGGTCACAGGCACTCGACGGCCGTCATTTTCACGGATTAAACCATCGACAATTTTGTGCATGTAGTGCAGGGAGAATTCCAGATAATCACGCTTAGTTAACACGCCGCCCCACGTATCGAAAATCATCAGGGATTGCGCGCCAGCACGCACTTGAGCATTCAGATACAAAATCACGCTATCTGCCAGCTTATCCAGCAGCAAATGCAGCGTTTTTGGATCTTCATACATCATTTTTTTGATTTTAGTGAACGCTTTGCTACTGCCACCTTCAACCATATAGGTCGCTAATGTCCACGGGCTACCCGAGAAACCAATCAGTGGCACATCACCATTTAAGGCTCTGCGAATGGCACGAACTGCGTCCATCACATAACCCAGTTCCTGTTCAGGATCAGGGATTGGAATATTATTAACATCGGCAGCACTGGCTACTGGTCTTTCAAAACGAGGGCCTTCACCAGCTTCGAAATAGAGCCCCAGCCCCATCGCATCAGGAATGGTTAGAATATCAGAGAATAAAATTGCGGCGTCTAATGGAAAACGACGAAGTGGCTGTAATGTGACTTCACACGCTAACTCCGTATTTTTACACAAAGCAATAAAATCACCAGCTTCTGCACGAGTTGCTTTATATTCTGGTAGGTAACGCCCTGCTTGACGCATCATCCATACTGGGGTCACATCTACAGGCTGGCGTAGCAACGCACGTAGATAGCGGTCATTTTTCAACTCAGTCATTATTTACTCCATTATTATTGTGGCCGCCGCAAATGGCTAAGGCGCCATATTATACCAGCAAAGGGAAACAATATCAGCGCCAGCGCAATTAGTGGTTATCTTCATCAAATTGACGACATAGCACCACACTATCTTCAATTAATCGCCGAGCTATTGTATCTCCCGGCGGGATCAGCGGCAGTGAGTTATAGTGATACCAGTTAGCGCTCACTAACTCTTTAGGATCCACTTGAATGTCCCCACTATCATAATCCGCTAAAAAGCCCATCATCAGCGAGTGTGGGAATGGCCAAGGCTGGGAAGAGACATAACGAATATTGCGTACTTTTATATGGCTCTCTTCCATCACTTCGCGAGCCACCGCCTCTTCTAAGGTTTCCCCCACTTCCACAAACCCTGCCAGCACTGTGAACAGCGGATTTTGTGAATGGCGACGGTGTTGTGCCAGCAAAATATGATCATCGCGGCGTATACCAACGATAATACATGGGGCAATTTGTGGATAATAACGTTCATGGCAGTGGTCGCACAGGCACGCCCATTCCGTTGAACTGTGGCGCATCGCCGTTCCGCAATATCCACAGTAACGATGAGAGCGATAAAATTCCGCGAGCTGTACACCACGCCCTGCGAGGCGAAATAGCCCTTCATCTTGGGAAGCGACCACGCGAGGCGAAGCCATATCCGATGACATTTTTTCAGCAATCAGCCAGACAATTTCCCCTTGCCACTCACCGATCGGAGTCGCGAGTTTTCCCGTTAATCCAAACTGCTGTGCAGCACCTCTAGGTACATCACCTTGGGGCAACCACAACCGACCCGCAAAGCAGACAAACCACCAGCCGCTTTCGGTTCCTGCTAATGTGTGTTTATTCATTCTGTTTCTCTATTTCAGCACGCTGAGTTGCGGTTAAAGATACGCTTGTTTTATAGATTGTCATACAACCGTTTGATTCGTCACTACCCTTTCACGATTTTGACACTTTTTAGACATTTAAAAGTCACAGCATCTAAAAAGTGTCACACAACTGTCAATTCATTGTCATCTCGAATAATTAGCATGCCAACTAACCAATACGGCGACTCTTACAGAGAGAAACAAGATGAAAGCTATCGTACCTGCAATTTTACTGTCACTCAGTGCGTCTCAAATGGCATTTGCGGCTGACAGCGATTTAACCCAACTTATCGAAGCTGCAAAGAAAGAAGGCCAAGTTTATAGCGTCGGGATGCCTGATACATGGGCGAACTGGAAAGGCACATGGCAGGATTTATCGACAGAATACGGTTTAAAGCATCAAGATACAGACATGAGCTCTGCGCAGGAAATTGCAAAGTTTGCCGCTGAAAAAAATAACGCCACCGCAGATATCGGTGATGTCGGCGCGTCATTTGGCCCTGTTGCTGTGCAAAAAGGCGTGACTCAGCCGTACAAACCGACCACTTGGTCACAAGTACCTGATTGGGCAAAAGATAAAGACGGTCACTGGGCGTTGGCTTACACTGGTACTATCGCGTTTATGATCAATAAAGACTTAGTCAAAGACGCACCAAAAAGCTGGGATGATTTACTTAAAGGAAAATACAAAGTCACCGTTGGGGATGTAGGCATTGCTGCACAAGCCAACAACGCCGTATTGGCTGCCGCTTTTGCTCGTGGTGGTGATGAAAATAACCTGAAGCCTGCCATTGAATTCTTTGGCGAATTAGCAAAACAGAAGCGTTTATCCGTCAATGACCCAACGGTTGCCAACATCGAAAAAGGCGAAGTGGAAGTGGGAATTTTATGGGACTTCAACGCACTGAACTACCGTGACCAAATCAACCGCGACCGCTTTATTGTGGTGATCCCATCCGATGGCAGCGTTATCTCCGGCTACACCACCATCATCAATAAATTTGCTAAAAACCCAAATGCCGCGAAATTAGCCCGCGAGTTTATCTTCAGTGATAAAGGACAAATCAACCTTGCAGAAGGTTATGCGCGCCCAATTCGTGCTCAATACCTGACACTGCCTGCGGATATCCAAGCCAAATTACTGCCAGATGAGCAATACAAAAATGTTCACCCGATTAAAGATGCTGAAGGCTGGGAAAAGTCATCACGCAACTTACCGAAAATGTGGCAGCAGCAAGTATTAATTCACCAGCAATAATCGCAATTAGGAATCAACAGTCTGATGTCTGAAAAAGTCATACTTGTTGTTCTCGACGGTTTAAGTTATTCAGTAGCCCATCAATGTATGGGCTATCTCAATGGTCTTATCAAAGCCGATAGAGCAACACTTTATAAAATGGAGTGTGAGCTCCCATCCATGTCTCGCCCGCTGTACGAATGCATTTTGACGGGTATTCCTCCGGTTCAAAGTGGCATCGTCAACAACGATGTGGTGCGACTTTCTCACTTCGAGAACATCTTTTCACTGGCTCACCAAGCCGGAAAAACCACCGCAGCGGCAGCTTACTATTGGGTCAGTGAGCTGTATAACCACGCGCCATTTGAGGCGAACCGAGACCGATTTACCCATGATAAACAGCTACCGATTCAGCATGGTTGCTTCTACCAAGCAGACCACTACCCTGATGATCACCTGTTTATGGATGCAGAATATCTACGCACCCAGCACGACCCCGATTTTTTGCTGATCCACCCCATGAATATCGATGATGCAGGGCATAAGTTTGGATTTGACTCGTCCCAGTATCGCAATGCAGCTCGCAAAGCAGACATTTATTTATCCCATTACTTACCGATGTGGATAGAGCAGGGCTACCAAATCATCATCACCAGCGACCACGGGATGAATAACGACCGTAGCCACGGTGGTATTTTGCCGGAAGAGTGTACAGTTCCGCTGTTGACTATTGGTAGCGCATTCTCTCATCGCCCCGACGTTCCGATGGAACAAACGGCGATTTGTGGCACCGTTTGCCAGCTACTGGGTGCGCCATTCACAGACAAAACTGTATGCCATGATTTATTAGCAGGAGGTCGCTAATGGCGGATATCCCAGCCAACGACCAGCCCCGCCAGCAAGAGAGAGGCTTAACGATGTTTAACAAGCCCAATGTACATTTTCACTGGCGTGCCGCACTGTTAATCGTGCCGTTTATTGTGCTGTTTTGCCTGTTTCAAATCGCCCCGATGATTTGGGTACTCTTCAACAGTTTTGTCTACGAAGAAGCGTGGTCTTTTGAAAATTACGTTGAAATTTTCTCCAATGATTTCTACCTACAAGCGTTTCAAAACACCCTATGGCTATCGCTAATTTGTAGCGTTGTTGGTTTGCTGATCGCCTGCGTAACGGCATTTTCTATCTACAAAATGCAAGGCAAAGTGCGCAATTTCATGATTTCGTTTACCACCATGGCAAGCAACTTCAGCGGCGTCCCATTAGCTTTCGCATTTATTATTATCTTAGGTTTTAACGGGGCGATTACCCTGCAACTTAAAGCCTGGGGATGGATTGATGATTTTAATATTTACAGCGCCAGTGGCTTGATGCTGCTGTATATCTACTTCCAAATCCCGCTTGGTATTTTACTGCTTTATCCTGCATTCGATGCACTCAAACCTGAATGGGAAGATGCGGCAAAAACCATGGGCGCCAGCAAGTTAACCTACTGGCTGAAAGTGGGTATTCCGGTCATTTCCCCTGCACTGTTAGGCACATTTATTATCTTAGTTGCCAATGCTGTTGGCGCTTATGCCAGTACTTACGCACTCACCAGTGGAAACTACAATTTAGTCACTATCCGCATCGCTAGCCTTGTCTCTGGCGACCTGTTTTTAGAGCCAAATATGGCAGCCGCGCTGTCCGTGGTGCTGATTGCGATCCTCGGGTTTATCACCGCCATCCACCACTGGCTATTAAAGCGGAGCTACCATGCTAAATCCTAATATTCGTAGCCCAAAAGCACCGAGCTTACTGTTTCATAAAATGGTTCTCGGCACCGTTGCCGCCATTCTTGCGCTGCCAATTATCGCCACTTTTATTTACTCCATTTCGAGCTCATGGGGTGCGACGATTATGCCTGATGCCCTATCCATCAAGTGGTATCTACAACTGTGGCAAGATCCGCGCTTTTTAATGGCATTTGGGCGATCGCTACTGATCTGCTTTGGCACATTGCTGATCAGCGTACTGGTCATTTTGCCAATGACTTTTGCCGTTTTTTATCGCTTTCCAAAACTCAAAGGGTTGATGGATTTACTGATTATTCTCCCCTTTGCGATCCCACCCGTGGTTTCTTCAGTCGGTTTACTGCAAATCTTTGCTGATGAGCCATTTATGTTGGTCGGTACCCCGTGGATCTTAATTGGCACCTACTTCACCATTACGTTGCCATTTATGTACCGCGCGCTGGCGAATAGCTTTCAAGGGATCAACTTGCATGACTTAATGGATGCCGCACACCTACTCGGCGCCAGCACCTTTAAAGCCTTTTTAATGATAGTGCTGCCAAATATCCGTAAAGGGTTATTGGTTTCTTTACTGATTTCCTTCTCATTCTTAATGGGAGAATTCGTATTCGCCAATATCTTAGTGGGAACCCGCTTCGAAACCTTGCAGATCTATCTGTTTAATATGCGCCAAACTAGTGGACACTTTACCTCTGCGCTAGTGATGTCTTACTTCCTATTTACGTTGCTGCTGACTTGGCTAGCAACGCGCTTGAATCGTACGGGAGATGAACGATGAGCTACGTCATTGCTGAAAACCTAACAAAATCCTTTGGTCAGAACCAAGTATTCTCCGATATCCAGTTTACGATTGAGCAAGGGGAATTTATTACGCTATTGGGGCCAAGTGGCTGCGGAAAATCCACGTTACTGCGTTGTATCGCCGGGCTTGAACAACCCGACAGCGGGGAGCTGTATATCAACCGCCAGAATATCACCCAGCAGCCAGCTCAACAGCGCGGCGTGGGCATGGTATTCCAAAGCTACGCCCTATTCCCAAATATGACGGTGGCTGAAAACATCGCGTTTGGGTTGAAAATGCGTAAGATGCCCGCCACTGAGCGAGATAAAGCCGTGGCGGAAGTCATCGATATGGTGGAATTACAAGGCAAAGAGAACCAATATCCGCACCAGCTTTCGGGTGGTCAACGCCAGCGTGTTGCTCTTGCTCGCGCATTGGTGATGAAGCCGCAAATTTTACTCCTCGATGAGCCGTTATCCGCCCTTGATGCCCGTATTCGTAAACATTTACGCCAGCAAATTCGTGAAATTCAGCGAGAGCTGAAGCTCACCACCATTTTCGTCACCCACGACCAAGACGAAGCGATGATTATGTCTGACCGCATCTTCTTAATGAACAAAGGCTCGATTATCCAAAGCGATACTGCGGAAAATATCTATACTCAGCCGGCTACTGAATTTGTGGCTCGATTTATGGGGCACTACAATCTGGTGGACGCTGAAAAAGCCAATGGGATGCTGGGCGTGAATTTACAAGGCACCCTAGCCATTCGCCCTGAATCCATTTATGTTCGCGAAGTGGGACGGCAATATGGCAACCATATTTCGGCGCCTGTGGATGCCGTGATCCTTGACCACCAGCTTTTAGGGAATATCATTCGCTATAGCGTGAACACGCCTGCGGGGGATATGACCGTGGACTTGCTCAACCGCTCATCTGAGCGTTTATTTGAGCCAGGCACACGCCTTGAGTTAATGTTTAATAAAAATGAAATTCGAGCTCTAAGCTAGTCAACGATAAGCTAGTCAGTGAAAGGAACCCCATGCAAAACCCATCTACACAAACCAAATTAGCGATTTTTGATCTCGATGACACCCTGATCCGTGGCGATAGCAGCGTACTTTGGACGCAATATTTATGGGATAAGAAAATCATTACCGACCCGCGTTTTGTCGAAGCCGATAAAGAGATGATGGCACAATACAACGCGGGCAATTTGGATATGGTGACTTACTTAAAGTTTAGTTTGCAGACCCTTAATGGCATCAAGACAGAGCAAGTCGATGAGTGGTTGGATGATTTTGTGGATACCATTATCATTCCGCGCATTTACCCTAACGCACTAAGCACCGTCGTTTCATACCGTTCGCAAGGGATCCCGATCATTGTGATCTCCGCAACGGTTACCTTTATCGTGAAGAAGGTAGCGGATCGCCTTGGCGCCGATGTCACGATGGGTATTGATATTAAGCGTTCAAATGGCTGTTACACCACCGAAGTCGATGGCATCCCGACCTTCAAAGAGGGCAAAGTGAAGCGTTTAACTCAGTGGATTTCCCACCAGCCCATCACCGATGCGTATATTTATTTCTACACCGATTCCGCCAATGACTTACCAATGTGTCATTTCGCCGATGAGACGTTCATCATCAACGGCGACCCGCGCCTTCTCCAAGCCGCCACTGAAAACCACTGGCCGCAATATTCGTGGAGTTTGTAAAACCCCATTTTTAATCTTTAATTTTTAATTTCTAGGTTTTGTTTTTTTACCTAATACACTGATTTCCCCTAAATTATTCAAGCTAGAAGAAGGCGGCAAGCGAGGATATCCCTAGGAGCATACATAAGTATGTGACTAGGGTAGCCGAGAGAAGCCAACGCACTTATCGCTTGAAGAATGGCGGGGAAACTCTATACTGATTAACTCTTGTCGGAGTGCCTAGTATGCATTTGCATCAGGCTGAGACCGTTAATTCGGGATCCGCGGAACCTGATCGGGTTAATACCCGCGAAGGGAACAAGAGTAATCATTCAGCGCAATTTTCGCTCATTTATTTGGCGAAAAACTAGCCGCAACGCCTTACCATTACTCCTCCGAACTCCAGACAAGCAACTTTCTTTCGATAAACCCGCTATTAGCGCTTTACGCCCTATAGCCTGTGACGATGTCAGGAAATTGCTATGTCCAATAATGCTAATAATTCAGTTATACCGAGTACCGATATTTCCCCTAAAGCTGCGCCAGCACGCACTCGAAAAGAGCAACGTGACGCCGCAGAAGACTTTATCAATACCCTCTCCGGTGTTTCATTCCCAAACTCTGAACGTATCTACCTGCAAGGCTCGCGGGACGACATCCAAGTTCCCATGCGCGAAATCCAGCTCTCCCCGACACTTATCGGCGGTGACAAAGATAATCCCAAGTTTGAAGATAACGAAGCCGTTCCTGTGTATGACACTTCAGGCCCTTACGGCGACCCAGCTTCTGAGCTCAATGTTCACAAAGGATTGAAAAAAATCCGTGCGCCGTGGATCAGTGAACGTTCTGATACTGTTGCTGTTGAGAATCTCAGTTCCGACTTTACCCAGCAGCGCTTAGCGGATGCGGGCTTAGACCACCTGCGCTTTAATAATCGCCCTGCACCACTGAAAGCGCAAACAGGCAAATGCGTCACTCAGTTGCATTATGCTCGCCAAGGCATTGTGACCCCTGAAATGGAATTTATCGCCATCCGTGAAAATATGGGGCGTGAACGTATTCGCAGCGAAGTTTTAAGGCAACAACATCCAGGGCAAAGCTTCGGTGCTATTTTGCCAGAAAATATTACGCCGGAATTTGTACGCCAAGAAGTGGCTGCGGGTCGTGCTATCATCCCTGCGAATATTAACCATCCAGAATCTGAGCCGATGATTATCGGGCGCAATTTCTTAGTGAAAGTGAACGCGAATATCGGTAACTCCTCCGTGACTTCATCCATCGAGGAAGAGGTGGAAAAACTGATTTGGTCTACTCGCTGGGGCGCAGATACGGTGATGGATTTATCCACTGGCCGCTATATTCACGAAACCCGCGAATGGATTTTACGTAATAGCCCAGTACCAATTGGTACCGTGCCTATCTACCAAGCCCTCGAAAAAGTGAACGGCGTTGCTGAAAACCTCACTTGGGAAATGTTCCGCGATACCCTGCTAGAACAAGCCGAACAAGGGGTAGATTACTTCACTATCCACGCTGGCGTTTTACTGCGCTACGTGCCAATGACGGCGAAGCGCCTGACCGGCATTGTCTCCCGAGGCGGCTCGATCATGGCGAAATGGTGTTTATCCCACCACCAAGAGAACTTCCTGTATGAGCATTTCCGTGAAATTTGCGAAATTTGCGCCGCTTATGATGTATCACTGTCTCTTGGAGATGGGTTACGTCCGGGTTCTGTGCAAGATGCCAACGATGAAGCGCAATTCTCAGAGCTGCATACCTTAGGTGAGCTAACCAAAATTGCGTGGGAATACGATGTGCAGGTAATGATTGAAGGCCCGGGGCATGTGCCAATGCAGATGATCCGCCGCAATATGACCGAAGAGCTAGAGCATTGCCACGAAGCGCCATTCTATACCTTAGGCCCCCTAACCACCGATATCGCTCCGGGCTATGACCACTTCACTTCCGGTATTGGCGCGGCGATGATTGGCTGGTTTGGTTGTGCAATGCTGTGCTACGTGACGCCAAAAGAGCACCTTGGTTTACCGAATAAAGAAGACGTCAAACAGGGGCTGATCACCTATAAAATTGCTGCCCACGCGGCTGACCTCGCGAAAGGTCATCCAGGGGCGCAGATTCGTGATAATGCTATGTCCAAAGCGCGTTTTGAGTTCCGTTGGGAAGACCAGTTTAACCTCGCCCTAGACCCTGAAACCGCTCGTAAATATCACGATGAAACCTTGCCGCAAGCGTCAGGGAAAATCGCCCACTTCTGCTCTATGTGTGGACCAAAATTCTGCTCCATGAAAATTTCCCAAGAAGTTCGTGACTATGCTGCACAAAAAGAAGCGGGTATGGAGCAGATGTCGGAAGCGTTCCGCGCTCACGGTAGCGAACTCTATCATGGGGCTGAGATTGCTGAGGTCGTGAGTGATGAACAAAACGCTTAATCTCCCAAAAAGTCCATTTCCACCGACCGAGCATTGCCTCGGTCTGTACCCGGTTGTGGATTCTATTGAATGGATTGAACGCCTGCTAAATGCAGGTGTTTCCACCTTGCAATTGCGCATCAAAGACAAGCAAGACCACCAAGTTCGCGATCAAATTCAGCAAGCAATAGCGCTTGGCAAGCAGCATAACGCCCGATTATTTATTAATGACTATTGGCGTTTAGCCATAGAGCTGGGCGCCTATGGCGTACACTTAGGGCAAGAAGATCTGGAAACCACCGACCTAGTTGCTATTCACCAAGCTGGGCTACGGTTGGGGATCTCCACCCACGCTCCTGATGAAGTCGCGATTGCCAAAACCGTGCGTCCGTCTTATATCGCCCTTGGGCATATCTTCCCAACCCAGACCAAGCAGATGCCCTCCTCGCCACAAGGTTTAGAGGCGTTAAAGCAGATGGTAGAGGAGACGCCAGACTATCCGACCGTGGCCATCGGTGGGATCTCCATTGATCGCGTACCTGCGGTGCTTGCCACTGGCGTTGGCAGTGTAGCGGTTGTCAGTGCCATCACCCAAGCCGATGATTGGCAAAGTGCAACGCGAACATTGCTGGATCTGGTTGAATCGACCTCTCGCTTAAAGGAAAACGACCATGCTCAATGATCTCGAATTTATGCGTTATAGCCGCCAATTGCTGCTTGAGGATGTCAGTCCTGAAGGGCAACAAAAACTCAAACAGAGCAAGGTTTTGATTGTCGGTTTAGGTGGACTAGGCTCCCCTGCAAGTTTGTATCTCGCGGGAGCGGGTGTCGGTGAACTATGGATAGCGGATCATGATGACCTGCATGTGTCTAACTTGCAGCGCCAAGTGCTGTATGACACACAGGATATTAACCAGTCGAAAGCTCAGCTGGCCGCAGCGCGTTTAAAGCGGCTTAATCCCCATACCAAGACGCGCATTTTCCAACAAAAGCTGGATGCTGAAAGTTTACTTCCCTTAGTGGAGCAGGTGGATTTAGTGCTGGATTGCTGTGACAACATGGCCACTCGCCATGCGGTCAATGCCGCGTGCGTCATTAGCAATATCCCGCTCGTCAGTGGCAGTGCCGTTGGCTTTGGCGGGCAATTGATGGTACTTGAGCCGCCTTTTCAATCGGGCTGCTACGCCTGCTTGTATCCCGACCAAGAAGAGCCTCAACGTAACTGCCGCACAGCGGGAGTATTGGGGCCAGTGGTAGGTGTGATTGGCACGTTACAAGCGTTGGAAGCCATCAAATTGCTGGTGGGGTTACCCTCTCCGTTAAGTGGAAAACTGCGCCTGTTTGATGGAAAGCAGCAGCAATGGAATACCTTGCAACTAACTCGATCAAAACAGTGTCCCGTCTGCCGAGAAGCTACATGCATATCATAATCAATGACCAGCCGATGGAGGTTGAATCGCCCATAACCGTCCACCAGCTATTAACACAACTCGGGCAAAGTACATCCGGCTCAGCACTGGCGATTAACCAAATAATCATTCCCAAAAGCCAGTGGGAGAGCCATTTTTTGAATGAACAAGACAACATTCTGCTGTTTCAAGCTATCGCAGGGGGCTAATGATGTTAAAAATTGCTGATGTCACTTTTCAGTCACGTTTATTTACTGGAACAGGCAAGTTTGCCAATCCAACATTAATGCAGCAAGCCATCCAAGCATCGGGTAGCCAGCTGGTGACCATGGCGATGAAGCGCGTTAATTTACGCGGGCAAGATGACGGTATTTTGCAGCCACTTCAAGAGTTGGGAGTTAAGTTACTTCCCAACACGTCCGGCGCGAAGAATGCCCAAGAAGCTATTTTTGCCGCACGTCTCGCTCGTGAAGCGCTCGGCACTCATTGGGTAAAACTCGAAATCCATCCCGATGTCCGTTACTTATTGCCAGATCCTATTGAAACGTTACTCGCCGCAGAGCAACTGGTTAAAGAAGGGTTTGTCGTGTTGCCTTATTGCAGCGCGGATCCCGTGTTATGTAAGCGACTGGAAGAAGTGGGCTGCGCGGCGGTGATGCCTCTCGGCGCGCCAATTGGTACCAATAAAGGCTTAGTGACCAAGGAGATGCTGCAAATTATCATCGAACAGGCCAATGTACCCGTGGTGGTGGATGCAGGAATTGGTGCCCCTAGCCACGCTGCCGAAGCCATTGAAATGGGGGCTGATGCGGTACTAGTCAATACAGCCATCGCTGTCGCTAAACAGCCCGTATTAATGGCACAAGCCTTTAAAATGGCAGTTGAAGCGGCACAACTCGCTCGTCAAAGTGGGCTTGCGGCACCCAAACAGCGAGCAGAGGCATCCAGCCCTCTGACTCAATTTTTGGAGGCGCTGCAATGATTGAAAGCTTTCGGGAGCGTTGGGAACAGCTGGATTGGGACGATCTCACATTACAGATCAATAGCAAAACCGCCGCGGATGTAGAGCAAGCATTGCAGAGTGATACATTGACTCTCGATGACTTTATGGCGCTACTTTCCCCTGCTGGGCGGCATTACATCGAACCGATGGCACAAAAGGCGCAGCGCTTAACACGTCAACGTTTTGGTCATACTGTTGGATTTTATGTTCCTCTGTACCTTTCCAATTTATGTGCCAATGACTGTACCTATTGCGGGTTTTCGATGAGCAACCGCATTAAGCGCAAAACCCTCGATGACGCCGAAATTGTCCGTGAATGTGAAACCATCCGCCAAATCGGTTTTGACAGTTTGCTCTTGGTAACGGGTGAACATCAAACCAAAGTCGGAATGGACTATTTTCGCCGCCATATCCCAGTGATCCGCTCCTATTTCAGTTCGCTCATGATGGAGGTTCAACCCTTATCAACCGAAGAATATCGCGAGCTAAAAACCTTGGGATTAGATGGCGTGATGGTATACCAAGAAACCTACCATGAGCCGACTTATCAACTTCATCATTTAAAAGGCAAAAAACAGGATTTTCATTGGCGATTAGCAACGCCAGAGCGCCTTGGCCAAGCGGGTGTTGATAAAATTGGATTGGGAGCATTAATTGGGCTTTCCAGTAGCTGGCGAACGGATTGTTATATGGTGGCAGAACATCTGCTGTATATGCAGCAATACTATTGGCAGAGCCGCTATTCCATTTCATTTCCACGCCTGCGCCCTTGTGCAGGGGGAATCGAGCCCGCCTCACTGATGGGGGATGCGGAGCTGGTTCAGTTAATCTGTGCATTTCGCTTGCTTGCCCCGACTGTGGAATTGTCGCTGTCCACCCGAGAATCTCCTTATTTTCGGGATCATGTGGTACCGCTGGCTATCAACAGTGTCAGTGCGGGCTCTAAAACTCAACCAGGAGGCTATGCGGATTCGAAAACCGAGCTAGAGCAGTTCTCGCCCCACGATAATCGTAGTGCTGCACAAGTCGCCCACGCCTTAGTGCAAGCAGGGCTACAACCTGTTTGGAAAGATTGGGATGGCTACTTAGGACGTTAACGGTTCCATTTTCAATGGGAAATATTGAATAGAATATTTCCCATTAAATGGAACTTGGAGAATATGACGTTTGATTTTTAAATAATAATATTAATCTGATCACAAAAACTAAAAGAATACGTCATTAGTCAGGCTGAATTAAAATATTAATAATATTTAAAAAATATTTTAATAGTTTTTAAAACTACGATGACATTATGATAATAGTATAACTGAATTTTAAATTTTTATTATCTTCGTTAAATAACAATTTAAGTTAGGAAAGTTGAATATCTAGCATTAAATATAACCAGCGGTAACCAACCAAAAATACTTTATTTATATCAACTAGATAAATTAATCTTCCGTTGAGTATTTTGTGATGCATATTCTAATTTAATAATTAAATATTGCCACTTCTATTCCTCTTTTTTAATCACTCTGTGTCTTTAGTCAAAAAAATAACTGGTCAGATATTTATTTTGTCGTTATTCATGATAAAAGAATATTGCAACGAAGTGATGTTTGTCTTCATTGCCATAATGAAAGTATAAAAATAATGCATCACGATGATGCTGGAGAATGAGAATAATGAATATTGTTGACCGTTTTATTTCTTATACAAAAATTAACACCACCACGAATAGGGAAAAAGGCGCCGCAGGCATCATGCCATCCTCTGAAGGCCAGCGCGTTCTTGCCAAACAGTTAGTTCAAGAGTTAGAAGGCTTAGGCTTACAGGATATCAAACTGCGTGATACGGCTATCGTGACCGCTACACTGCCTTCTAATCTCGATTATAAAGTGCCTACAGTAGCATTTTTCGGTCACTTAGATACCAGCGCAGAACAGACTAACGACACCAAAGCACAAATTTTGCCTTACAACGGCGAAGATATTTGCATGAACAAAGAACTCAATATTTACCTGCGTAAAAGTGAGTTCCCAGAATTAGAAAATTACCTTGGTGATGACATCATCGTCACCGACGGTACCAGCCTGTTAGGCGCTGATGATAAAGCGGCTATCGCCTCGATAATGGATATGTTGCAGTACTTTAAACAAAACCCAGACATCAAACACGGGGACATCAAAGTGGGCTTCGTTCCGGATGAAGAACAAGGTCTACGCGGTGCGAAAGTGTTTGATGTAAAAGAATTTGGCGCCGATTTTGCTTACACCCTAGATTGCTGTGGTATTGGCGAGTTGGTGTACGAAAATTGGAACGCGGGGGATGTTGAAATCGTCTTTACAGGTAAATCAGCTCACCCAATGTCTGCGAAAGGCAAACTGGTGAACTCCCTGCTAATGGCACAGAAATTTATCGCGATGCTGCCAGGCGGCGAAGCACCTGAATATACCGAAAACCGTGAAGGTTATTACTGGGTTAAGCAGATGTCCGGTAACAGCGCTCGCACAGTGCTGAAAATGGATGTGCGTGACTTCACCGAAGAGGGCTACCGCGCTCGTATGGCATTCCTGAAAAAATTAGCGGGTCACTGTGAAGACTTATGGGGACCAGAAAGTGTCACTTGCACTTTAGCTGACCGTTACTCAAACGTGTTCAACAGCCTGCAAGGTGAAAACCGTTACCCAATCGATATTGCCCACGCCGCTTATGAAGCCTGTGGTATTACGCCAAAAGTGATCCCAATGCGTGGAGGCTATGATGGAGCCGCGCTTTCACAAAATGGACTTCCTTGCCCGAATATTTTCACCGGTGCTCATAACTTCCACTCGATTTATGAATATCTGTCAGTGAAATCCCTGTATGCCGCCAGTGATGTTTTAAAACAAGTGGTACAAATTACGGCTGAACGTTTCAAGCCAGGAGCTAAAGCATGATCCCAATTCTAACGGTTCTGATTATCGTTGTTTTGGTTGCTCGCTTTATTTTGAAGGGATACAAAGCTGAACCCGTGTTATTAATTGCGGGTTTGGCATTGATGATTTTCACTCTAGCCTTAGGCTGGGGTCCGATCCTACCGAAAAGCGTCGCAACCACGGGCATTACTTGGCTTGATCCGTTTGAAGTGATGCGCGACCTATTTAGTAGCCGTGCTGCTGATCTTGGTCTGATGATCATGGCATTAATGGGTTTTGCTCACTATATGGATCATATCGGTGCCAACGAAGCTGTGGTACGTGTTGCAACTAAGCCTCTGAAAAATATGCGTTCGCCTTATGTGCTGCTATTTTTCTCATTCTTGTTAGCGAGTATCTTACAGTTAGCTATTCCATCGGCGACAGGCTTAGCCGTGCTGTTAATGGGTACGATGTTCCCAATTATGATTGGTTTGGGACTCTCTCCTGCCTCTGCCGCTGGGGTTATCGCAACATCCCTTGGGGTTGCTTATACACCAACCGCGATTGATGCTATCCGTGGTGCGAAAGCCGTTGATATGTCTGTCGTTGAATATGTCCTTTACTACCAAGGGCCTGCGGCATTAGCCACGGTGCTAGTGGTCGGTATTACCCATATTTTCTGGCAACGTCATTGTGACCGAAAACAGGGTTTCGTCCCTGAAATCGGTAAAGCAGTCCAGTCTCACGATAAAGAAGCAACAACCAAATCGGTACCGGGCTACTATGCCATTTTACCGATGCTGCCCATAATTATGGCGGTCGGCTCTTCCAACCTGTTCTTTGAGGGAATTCATCTCGATGTTGTGACCATCGTACTGATTGCTATGGCGATTTGTATGGTACTGGAAACCATCCGAGTACGTAACTTCAAGCAAGTGTGTAATGGCTTTCAAACCTTTTTGAATGGGATGGGGCATGCGTTCAGTAACGTAGTCGGGCTGTTAGTCGCTGCGGGCGTGTTTGCTCACGGGATCAAAGTCAGTGGTGCCATCGACCAGTTAATCCTTGGCGCTGAATCCGTTGGTTTACCACCGTTTGCAATGGCGATTGTGTTCGCATTAGTCACCTTAGCCGCCGCGATTATTATGGGTTCTGGTAACGCACCATTCTTAGCATTCGTGGAATTGATCCCACAAATTGCACACAGCATGGGGGTTAACCCAATTGCGATGATCCTGCCAATGCAGCAGGCTTCTCATATGGGGCGCGGTATGTCTCCGGTTTCGGGGGTGATAATCGCCGTATCCAGTGGTGCCAAACTTCAGCCATTCGATGTGGTGAAACGAACTGCCATACCGTTGATGGTGGGCTTTGTGGCTCACTGCGCAATTATCGGCATCTTCTACTAAATCTACTGTTATCTTTAATTAGGCCTGCAATTGCAGGCCTTTTTGTTATTATTTTTGACACTGGCAAGCTGAATGATGATGCGAGTGGTGGCTGTGATGGCTTTCGTTACCACAGCAAGCATCTATCGCCTTATTGATAATTTCAGCTAGCGTATTCACCGTTCCTAAGATAGTCGGCAGTTGGTCACAGACATTTGCACAGTCTGAACGCTCTGGATTTGGGATAGTCGGAGGGATCAAACTGTCACAAAGAATTTCTTGCAAGACTAAAGCGAAGTTGGCTATGCCAGTGGTGTAGATATAAGAACGCCCCCCCGTTTGCTCAGCTAGGCGGGCATATTCTTTTGTGACTCTGTCTCTATCCGCTAGGCTTGGGAAACGGTCAAGATTGGTTGGCGCATCATCCGGTGTCCCTTGATAGGTATACACTTTGACATGAGCATGTTGAGCAACGTCAATCGCTTCATTGTTTTTGGCTATTGCCGCACTGGTAAGTCGGCCACCTCCTCCCTCCATGCCTTCGTCACCTAAGACAAAAATGGCTCGACGAGCGCCATCACGCCAATCAAAGTATTTACTCACATCAATAACGGCACGACAAAGATCTTCTTTATTACCTGCATGGTCAATACCATCAGCCTCTTTAAAAGGTGGGCGCGCTTGTAGGCTGCTTTCGTTAACCCCTTTTAAGATTAAATAATCACTCACTGATTGATCAAACTTAGTACCAGACCAAACACCTTGTATCCCTAAGAATGTGGCGCGTAAATGTGATGGGCAATTTGCTGCCGCTTTTTCAATAGCAGCGTCAATTTGTTGGCTTAAATCCGTAGATTCATCAGACATGGAGCCGCTAGTATCAATCACCACGACCAAATCTAAGGCAATATCCCCCGTCCCTGTAACAAGCTGCGAGGTTTGATTAACCATAATACTTGGCGCTCCAAACGAAGCCATATTTTGCATCATACTGCTAGACGTCATTTTATTATTATTTTCAATGTCATTACTTTCTGTATTTTTACCCATATTTATATTCCTGTTAAATTCATAGCATTTGACTTATTGGATTTTAATATTTGAATAATATATTTAGATAATATTTTTATGACGTATTTAACTACCCCCTAATTGATTCAATCGAGGGCGGTATTATTAATTTATTCGCATTTGCATTGACATAACAATTAATATCAACGCACTGATAAATATTAATTTCTTCAGTTAAAAATCAATTCATTAACAAATAAAATTAGTTAAATATTTTTACTCGACATCATATTTTCAGAAAAACAAAATCTAATTAATTGAATTATAAAGCATACATTCATGAATCAATCACTACCCTTCAATTATTAGTAGTTCCTAATAAATGAGATAATGTTCATCACGTTATTGTTCACCTATATTACTTCAAAATTTTAATTGCCAAATTTATTCACCGTGAAAATAGTCAATTAAAAACACAAGCTTATAGAGAAATAGCTTCAACTATTTCCTAAATGAATTATTAATCCTAACTATAACCCTATATGAAATGAAAATATTAATAATACCAAGCCTTACTATTTTTAATTATCGCTCTCCCCAAGACACACCTTAATTACCATCTAATTCAATACACGACGACCAATCTCGAAAGTCCCAATAGCGGGCTTTCTTCTTATATACATACAATGGAGACCCCATGAGTTTAAAGCAGCGCAGTTTAGTTCTCTTGCACACCACCCGTTTCGTCACTTTTGCGACACTCAGTCCTGAAAATGTTCCGTGGGCAACCACTGTCGAACCAAAAATTCTGTTCAATCCAGTGCGGTTTCTTTGGTATTCCGCTTATCAAAGCCAACATTCTCAAAATATTCGTTATCACTCTCAAGTGAGCGGAACACTGTTTAATTATCATTTACCTGAATTTGGTTCGGCTGGTTTTGATGGGGCTCAGTTTACGGGGGTTGCACGTGAATTATCAGTTGATGAGTCTGCGGATGCTTATCATGAATTTCATCAAAATTCGCTTTTCGATGAGACTCAAAATGCGTTGCCTTCTATTGCCCTTGAGCAACTTCAAGAAAATGGTTATTCACGTTTTTATGAGCTTATTGTTGAACAGTGGTGGTTATTTGATACGGCTCACTGGTTGACGAGTCAAGAAAGTCGTCGCATTCCTGTGCCACTGAGTTACCTTAATAATGAATAGCTGGCAATTGGCAGGCAAAAAAAACCGGTATCTTTCGATACCGGTTTCTACTAAGCGATTTGCAAATCAGAAATTAGTTCTGATTGTCGCTGGTGAAGCCTGCATTTAACAGTTCAGCTAAGTTCGCTGTTGCTTCATCTGCGCTAACTTGTGGAGCTTCCACAGCTTCGCTCAGATGGCGACGACGGATACGATCTTGGTGGTACGCGAAACCAGTACCAGCTGGGATCAGACGTCCAACAATAACGTTCTCTTTCAGGCCGCGTAATTCATCACGCTTACCTGCTACCGCTGCTTCTGTCAGTACGCGAGTTGTTTCTTGGAACGATGCCGCTGAGATAAAGGATTCTGTTGCCAGAGATGCCTTAGTAATACCCAACAGATCACGCTCAAAGTTAGCTGGAATCTTGCCTTCAGTTTCCAGTTTACGGTTAGAAACTTTAACTCGTGAGTATTCAACTTGCTCACCTTCGAGGAATTCAGAACTTCCTGCATCCGCGATGGTAACTTTACGCAGCATCTGACGAACGATAACTTCGATGTGTTTATCGTTAATCTTAACGCCTTGTAAGCGGTAAACTTCCTGAACTTCGTTGGTGATGTAACGGGTCACAGCATGAACACCACGCAGACGCAGGATGTCATGTGGAGACTCTGGACCATCAGAAACGACGTCACCGCGTTCAACGATTTCACCTTCGAATACGTTGAGTTGACGCCATTTAGGGATCATCTCTTCGTATGGCTCACTTCCATCTAATGGAGTGATAACCAGACGGCGTTTCCCTTTGGTTTCTTTACCAAACGAGATAATACCGCTGATTTCAGCCAGGATCGCAGGCTCTTTCGGACGACGAGCTTCGAACAGGTCAGCAACGCGTGGCAGACCACCCGTGATATCTTTAGTACCTACGGATTCTTGTGGAATACGCGCTAAAGTATCACCGACGTTGATAGCGATGCCATCATCTAACTGAACAATTGCGTTACCCGGTAAGAAATACTGAGCAGGCATGTCCGTGTTAGGGATCAGAACATCTTTACCATTCGCATCGATTACACGCAGTGCAGGACGTAAGTCTTTACCAGCACTGGTACGCTCAGCGGTATCCATAACAACGATTGAAGATAGACCGGTTAACTCATCAGTTTGACGAGTCATTGACAGACCTTCAAGCATGTCGGAGAAGCTGATGATACCAGATACTTCACTGACAACTGGCATGGTATGTGGATCCCAGTTTGCAACGGTTTCACCGCCGATCACTGCTGCACCATCACCTTTCGTCAAGTGCGCACCGTAAGGAACTTTATAGCTCTCTTTAGTACGACCGAATTCGTCAATCAGACGCAGTTCTGTATTACGAGAAGTAATTACCAGCTTGCCTTCTGAGTTAGTAACATATTTCGCGTTGAACAATTTCAACGTACCTGTGTTACGAACTTGGATGCTAGATTCTGCTGCCGCACGAGATGCCGCACCACCGATGTGGAACGTACGCATCGTCAGCTGTGTACCCGGCTCACCGATTGATTGTGCCGCGATAACACCGATAGCTTCACCTTTGTTGATGATATGACCACGAGCAAGGTCACGACCATAACAGTGAGCACACACACCGAAGTCAGTTTCACAACTTACTACGGAACGTACTTTCACACTGTCAACAGAGTTAGCTTCTAACAGGTCACACAGTTTTTCGTGTAACAGTGTATTACGTGGAACCAGAATATCTGCAGTACCTGGGATCAGGATATCTTCTGCAGTTACACGTCCAAGTACACGTTCACGCAGTGGTTCTTTAACGTCGCCACCCTCGATAACCGGAGTCATCAGGATACCTTCGTGAGTACCACAGTCATCTTCAGTGACAACCAAGTCCTGAGCAACGTCAACTAAACGACGAGTCAGATAACCGGAGTTCGCAGTTTTCAATGCGGTATCCGCAAGACCTTTACGAGCACCGTGGGTAGAAATAAAGTACTGGAGAACGTTCAGACCTTCACGGAAGTTCGCCGTGATTGGCGTTTCGATGATGGAGCCATCTGGCTTAGCCATCAGACCACGCATACCGGCCAGCTGACGAATCTGCGCTGCAGAACCACGAGCACCGGAGTCGGCCATCATAAAGATACTGTTGAAGGAAACTTGTTGTTCTTCTTGGCCGTCACGGTTAATGACTGCTTCAGTAGACAAGTTTTCCATCATCGCTTTAGCAACACGTTCGTTTGCTGCTGCCCAGATATCGATAACTTTGTTGTAACGTTCGCCTGCTGTAACCAGACCAGACTGGAACTGTTCCTGAATTTCTGCAACTTCTGCTTCTGCTTCGGCGATGATCCCAGCTTTTTTCTCTGGAATAACCATATCGTCGATACCAACCGATGCACCAGAACGTGCCGCGTAGGCAAAACCGGTATACATGATTTGGTCCGCAAAAATAACAGTTGGTTTCAGACCCAGTACGCGGTAACAGGTGTTCAGCATTTTGGAGATTGCTTTCTTACCTAACGCCTGGTTAACCAGAGAGTAAGGCAGACCTTTCGGTACGATCATCCATAAAATTGCACGGCCAACAGTGGTATCAACTAAACCAGTGTTAATCGTAATGTTACCTTCGCTGTCTTTCACTTCTTCAGTGATACGAACTTTAACGCGGGCATGCAGTGAAGCATGACCTGAACGGTAAACACGCTCAGCTTCTTTAGGACCGGCTAAAACCATGCCCTCGCCTTTCGCGTTTACGCAGTCGCGCGTCATGTAGTAGATACCTAATACAACGTCCTGAGAAGGAACGATGATTGGCTCACCACTTGCCGGAGACAGGATGTTGTTGGTTGACATCATCAACGCACGTGCTTCTAACTGAGCTTCCAGAGTCAGAGGAACGTGTACCGCCATTTGGTCACCATCGAAGTCGGCGTTATATGCCGCACAAACGAGTGGGTGCAATTGGATAGCTTTACCTTCGATCAGAATTGGTTCGAAAGCTTGGATACCCAGACGGTGAAGTGTTGGTGCACGGTTCAGCATAACTGGGTGTTCGCGGATAACTTCATCCAAGATATCCCAAACAACCGCTTCTTCGCGCTCAACCATTTTCTTCGCAGCTTTAATGGTTGTTGCCAGACCACGTAATTCTAATTTGCCGTAGATAAATGGTTTGAATAACTCAAGTGCCATTTTCTTAGGCAGACCGCACTGATGCAGACGCAGGTATGGACCTACGGTGATTACAGAACGACCTGAGTAGTCAACACGCTTACCAAGTAAGTTCTGACGGAAACGACCTTGTTTACCTTTGATCATATCTGCCAAAGATTTCAGAGGACGTTTGTTAGAACCTGTGATTGCGCGACCACGACGACCGTTATCTAACAGTGCGTCAACCGCTTCTTGCAGCATACGTTTTTCGTTACGTACGATGATGTCTGGCGCAGCCAGATCTAGAAGACGTTTCAGACGGTTGTTACGGTTGATTACGCGACGATACAGATCGTTCAGATCCGACGTTGCGAAACGACCACCATCCAGTGGTACTAATGGACGCAGATCAGGTGGCAGAACTGGCAGAACGTTCAGGATCATCCACTCTGGTTTATTACCAGATTGAATAAACGCTTCTAACAGTTTGATACGCTTAGTCAACTTTTTACGCTTGGTTTCTGAGTTAGTTTCGTTTAACTCTTCACGCAGCGTTTCACACTCGTTCTCAAGATCGAGGTTTTTCAGCAGACCTTGGATTGCTTCCGCACCCATTTTCGCGTCGAATTCGTCACCGAACTCTTCTAGCGCATCTAAGTATTGCTCTTCTGTCAGAATCTGGGCGCGCTCAAGGCTGGTCATCCCGCCTTCAACAACAACATAAGATTCAAAATACAGAACGCGTTCGATGTCGCGCAGTGGCATATCGAGCAGCAAACCGATACGGGATGGCAGTGATTTTAAGAACCAAATATGCGCAGTTGGAGACGCGAGTTCAATATGACCCATACGCTCACGACGCACTTTAGTTTGTGTAACTTCAACGCCACACTTCTCACAAATCACACCACGGTGTTTTAAACGCTTGTACTTACCGCACAGGCATTCGTAGTCTTTTACTGGCCCGAAAATACGCGCACAGAAAAGACCGTCACGCTCAGGTTTGAACGTACGGTAGTTAATGGTTTCTGGCTTTTTAACTTCACCAAATGACCATGAACGGATCATGTCAGGTGATGCCAGAGCAATCTTGATCGCATCAAACTCTTCGGTCTTGGTTTGCGCTTTCAGAAACTTAATTAAGTCTTTCACAAAATGGCTCCTGTCGGAGTTAGACCTGTCAGGTGAGTGCTCGAAGCGACTCTCCCCAAATCCCAGTGCTTACATGGGCCGGAAGGCAAACCTTCCGGCACAGAACGAATTACTCGTCTTCCAGCTCGATGTTGATACCCAGTGAGCGGATTTCTTTCAGCAATACGTTGAAAGATTCCGGCATACCAGGTTCCATCTGATGGCTGCCATCGACGATGTTTTTATACATCTTCGTACGGCCGTTAACGTCATCCGATTTAACTGTAAGCATTTCTTGAAGGGTATAGGCTGCACCGTATGCTTCCAGTGCCCACACTTCCATCTCCCCGAAACGCTGACCACCGAACTGCGCTTTACCACCCAGCGGTTGCTGAGTAACCAAGCTGTAAGAACCAGTTGAACGGGCGTGCATCTTATCGTCAACCAAGTGGTTCAGTTTCAGCATGTACATGTAACCTACGGTGACTTGACGCTCAAATTTCTCGCCAGTACGACCGTCGAACAATGTAATCTGACCTGAAGTTGGCAGACCGCCCAGTTTCAGCAGTTCTTTAATTTCTTTCTCTTTTGCACCATCAAACACTGGTGTTGCAATTGGCATACCTTTTCTCAGGTTCTCTGCCAAACGCATAACTTCTTCATCAGAGAAAGTATTTAAGTCAACTTTCTGACGCGGATCATCACCTAAATCGTAAGCTTTCTGGATGAATTCACGCAGTTTGGCAACTTCTTGCTGCTGTTTAAGCATAGCATTGATTTTTTCACCAATACCTTTAGCAGCCATACCTAAGTGAGTTTCCAGAATCTGACCGATGTTCATACGTGATGGTACGCCCAGTGGGTTCAGAACGATGTCAACTGGGTTACCGTTTTCATCGTAAGGCATGTCTTCAACTGGGTTGATTTTTGAGATAACACCTTTGTTACCATGGCGACCCGCCATTTTATCACCCGGTTGAATCTGACGTTTAACAGCCAGATAAACCTTAACAATTTTCAGTACGCCCGGTGCAAGGTCATCACCTTGAGTGATCTTGCGACGTTTTGCTTCCAGTTTCTTAGCGAACTCAGATTTCAGTTCATCGTACTGTTCAGCTAATTGCTCTAACTGGTTCTGTTTCTCTTCATCAGCTAATGCTAATTCTAACCAACGGTCACGAGGCAGTTTGTCCAGTTTATCAGCTTCAATACCACCGCTGATCAGTACAGAACGGATACGAGAGAACAGTGCAGATTCAAAAATACGCAGCTCTTCTGTTAAGTCTTTCTTCGCATCACGTAACTGAGTTTCTTCGATTTCCAGAGCTCGTTTGTCTTTCTCTACGCCATCACGGGTAAATACTTGTACGTCGATAACCGTACCAGATACGCCGTTAGGAATACGTAAAGAAGAGTCTTTAACGTCTGAAGCTTTTTCACCGAAGATAGCACGCAGCAGTTTTTCTTCTGGTGTTAATTGGGTTTCACCTTTAGGGGTGACTTTACCAACCAGAATGTCTCCGCCTTTCACTTCTGCACCGATATAAACGATACCGGATTCATCAAGTTTAGACAGTGCTGCTTCACCAACGTTTGGAATATCCGCAGTGATCTCTTCAGGCCCTAATTTGGTGTCACGAGACACACAAGAGAGTTCCTGAATGTGAATAGTTGTGAAACGGTCTTCTTGAACAACACGCTCAGAAACTAAGATGGAGTCTTCGAAGTTATAACCATTCCATGGCATGAATGCCACGCGCATGTTTTGACCTAGTGCTAATTCGCCGAGGTCTGTTGAAGGACCATCCGCTAACACATCACCACGTTCAACTGGTTCACCTAAAGATACGCAAGGCATCTGGTTAATACAGGTGTTCTGGTTAGAACGAGTGTATTTAGTCAGGTTATAGATATCGATTCCAGCTTCGCCCGGATACATCTCATCTTCGTTAACTTTGATAACGATACGAGAAGCATCAACGTATTGAACTGAACCACCACGTCTTGCAACAGCAGTAACACCGGAGTCAACCGCTACTGCACGTTCCATACCTGTACCAACTAATGGTTTGTCAGCACGTAAAGTAGGAACCGCTTGACGTTGCATGTTCGCACCCATCAATGCACGGTTGGCGTCATCGTGTTCAAGGAATGGGATCAGTGACGCACCAACAGAAACAACCTGTTGAGTCGAAACGTCCATATATTCAACTTGTTCACGGCTGAATAAGCTTGACTCGCCTTTGTTACGGCAAGTAACTAATTCTTCAATGAAACGGCCATCGTCGCTTAATACGGTGTTTGCCTGAGCAATGATGAAGTTACCTTCTTCGATTGCAGACAGGTAATGGATTTCATCAGTTACGATGCCATCACGGACTAAACGGTATGGAGTTTCTAAGAAACCGTACTCATTGGTCTGTGCATAAACAGATAATGAGTTGATCAGACCGATGTTCGGACCTTCAGGGGTTTCGATTGGACAAACACGACCATAGTGAGTTGGGTGTACGTCACGTACTTCGAAGCCTGCACGTTCACGAGTCAGACCACCTGGGCCTAATGCAGAGATACGACGTTTATGCGTAATTTCAGACAGTGGGTTGTTCTGGTCCATAAATTGAGACAGCTGGCTGGAACCAAAGAACTCTTTAACTGCTGCTGAAATTGGCTTAGCGTTGATCATATCCTGTGGCATTAATGCATCGAGGTCGCCCAGAGAAAGACGCTCTTTCACTGCACGCTCAACACGAACCAGACCTACACGGAATTGGTTCTCGGCCATTTCGCCAACGGAACGAATACGACGGTTACCTAAGTGGTCGATATCATCGACTTCGCCTTTACCGTTACGGATATCGATGAGTTTACGCATAACATCAATGATGTCTTCTTCACTCAGGATACCAGAACCTTCGATTTCATCACGGTTCAGTGAACGGTTGAACTTCATACGACCTACAGCAGACAAGTCGTAACGGTCTTCAGAGAAGAACAGGTTATCGAACAGGTTTTCTGCAGCTTCGCGTGTTGGCGGCTCACCAGGGCGCATCATACGGTAGATTTCTACCAGTGCACTTAAGCGATCGTTAGTTGGGTCGACGCGAACGGTTTCAGAGATATAAGCACCGTGGTCTAAGTCGTTGGTGAACAATGTTTCGATTGTTTTGTGACCAGACTGGCTCAGACGTGCCAACATATCTAATGACAGTTCCATGTTCGCTGCACAAATCAGCTCACCGGTGCTCTCATCGATGTAATCTCTTGCAACAACTTTACCTGCGATGTATTCAACAGGAACTTCGATATTGCTAACTTCTTCTTTTTCTAACTGACGAATATGACGAGCAGTGATACGACGGCCTTTTTCAACATAAACTTTGCCGTTTGCTTCGATATCGAAAGAAGCAGTTTCGCCACGCAGACGCTCAGGAACCAGCGTCATCATCAGTTTGTTATCGCGGATTTGGAATACAGTTTTGTCGAAGAACAGATTTAAGATTTCTTCGGTGTTGTAATCCATTGCACGCAGAATAATGGTCGCAGGTAATTTACGGCGACGGTCAATACGTACAAACAGGTTATCTTTCGGATCGAATTCGAAATCAAGCCATGAACCACGGTAAGGAATAATACGTGCGTTATACAGCACTTTACCTGAAGAGTGAGTTTTACCTTTATCGCTATCGAAGAATACACCAGGACTACGGTGTAACTGGGAAACGATAACACGCTCAGTACCGTTGATAACAAAAGTTCCGTTTTCAGTCATGAGTGGAATTTCACCCATGTAAACTTCTTGTTCTTTGATGTCTTTAACGGTGCCTTCTGGAGCTTCTCGCTCATACACGATCAGGCGCAGTTTTACACGCAGTGGTGCAGAATAGGTCACGCCGCGAATTTGACATTCTTTAACGTCAAAAACAGGCTCGCCTAAACGATAGCTGACATATTGCAGTTCAGCATTACCGCTGTAACTCTGAATTGGGAATACGGAACGGAAAGCAGCTTCCAGACCATTCTGGCCATCAGGATCTTGCTCGATAAACTTCTGGAACGAGTCAAGTTGGATGGAAAGGAGATAAGGTATATCCAAAACTTGTGGACGTTTACCAAAATCCTTACGAATACGTTTTTTCTCGGTATAGGAGTAAACCATAGGTTTCCTCAGCTCGTTGATCAGTGACCCAAATCGTTCGCCTTTAGATTAAGGGCAGAACAGGAACGCGTTTTTTGAAGAAATGGAAAATGAATACTTTCCTGAATACCCATTTCTATTACTCTTAAATCATTTCATTGCGTTGCAGTTGCTACCGAGCTACCCGAGCGGGTCGTAGCGCAGAACACAGTATATTAAGTCGTCAAATAGAAAGAAGTATTGGAGGGTTGTTTGTTAACATTAAAACTGCGTGAAAAGCTGTTAACACCCATCACGCTTTACAGCGCAAAAAGGCTGGTGATTAAAAAATCACCAGCCATCAGCCTAATTACTTAAGCTGCGTTCTTGAAATTGAACTTATTTAAGTTCAACAGAAGCGCCTGCTTCTTCAAGAGATTTTTTCAGAGTTTCAGCTTCGTCTTTGCTTGCAGCTTCTTTGATAACTGCTGGAGCTGATTCTACCATGTCTTTAGCTTCTTTCAGGCCAAGACCGGTTGCACCACGAACTGCTTTGATAACTGCAACTTTGTTCGCACCAACAGATGCCAGAACAACGTCGAATTCAGTTTTTTCTTCAGCAGCTTCAGCTGGGCCCGCAGCAACAGCAACAGCTGCAGCAGCAGAAACGCCGAATTTTTCTTCCATCATAGTAATCAGTTCAACAACGTCCATTACAGACATTTCTGCAACTGCATCAAGGATTTGGTCTTTAGTGATAGACATAACAAGTGTTCCTAAAATTCAGAAATAGTTTATACGTTAAAAAGCAACGAAGGAAAGGGCTTATGCAGCTTCTTTCTGATCGCGCAGAGCAGCCAGAGTACGAACCAATTTGCCGGCAGCGGCTTCTTTCATGGTTGCCATCAGGCGTGCGATTGCTTCATCGTAAGTTGGGAGAGTTGCCAGACGATCGATATCTTTCGCTTGGATTAACTCACCTTCAAAGGCCGCAGCTTTAATCTCAAATGCTGGATTCGCTTTCGCGAACTCTTTGAACAGACGAGCGCCAGCGCCCGGATGTTCGTTAGAGAAAGCAATTAAGGTTGGACCAACAAACGCGTCTTTCAGTACATCATAAGCAGTACCTTCAACAGCACGGCGAATCAGCGTGTTACGAACAACACGGATATAAACGCCAGCTTCGCGACCTGCTTTACGCAGTTCAGTCATTTTTGCTACAGTTACGCCGCGTGAATCAGCAACAACTGCAGAAAGCGCGCCTTTGGCTACTTCGCTGACTTCAGCAACAATCGCTTGTTTGTCTTGAAGATTTAGTGCCATTAGCTTCTTGCTCCTGGATTAACCGGGAAAACCCGGGACTCACATCACTCAAACACAACATTATGTAAGAGCGCTAAAACACGGTGAGCAGAATAGAAATCCAGAATTAAATTCTAGGTATCTCTGTCACCGTCTACGCAGGTAAATTAAGTAGCTACTAGTAACTAATAAACTACACCTGCGGTCTTGGACGGGGTCTGGAAAGGCCAGACTCCATACCGAAATTTGTGGTTTGTTGGGCACATTTCTATACCCAACAAACTCGAGGCGTCAAATTTTATACAAATTTGCCGCAAAGGTAAAGCCTAATTGCCAATTAGCAGATGCTAACGGAATTAAACTGCTGCTGACAGACCAGATTGGTCGATAGCAACACCTGCGCCCATGGTAGTGGACAGGCTGATTTTCTTGATGAAAACGCCTTTAGCAGAAGCTGGTTTTGCTTTTTTCAGCGCGATCAGCAGTGCTTCTAAGTTTTCTTTCAGTTTGTCAGCGTCGAAATCAGCTTTACCGATAGTGGTGTGGATGATTCCGTTTTTGTCGTTACGGTAACGAACCTGACCAGCTTTAGCGTTATTAACCGCTTCAGCAACGTTAGGAGTTACAGTACCAACTTTCGGGTTTGGCATCAGACCACGTGGGCCCAGAACTTGACCTAATTGGCCAACAACGCGCATTGCATCTGGAGAAGCAATAACAACGTCAAAGTTCATTTCACCAGCTTTGATTTTATCAGCCAGATCTTCCATACCAACCAGTTCAGCGCCAGCAGCTTTAGCAGCTTCAGCGTTTGCGCCTTGTGCGAACACAGCAACGCGAACTGAACGGCCAGTACCGTTTGGCAGTACAGTTGCACCGCGAACGTTCTGATCAGATTTACGAGCATCGATACCAAGATTGATAGCTACGTCAACGCTTTCAACGAATTTAGCAGTCGCTAATTCTTTCAGCAGAGCAACGGCTTCATTGATGTCATACTGTTTAGTTACATCAACTTTCTCACGGATATTGCGCATGCGCTTAGTCAGTTTAGCCATTCTATTAGTCCTCCACTACCAGGCCCATGGAACGAGCAGTACCAGCGATTGAACGCATCATCGCGTCAACGTCAGCACCAGTCATATCCGCAGCTTTAGTTTCTGCGATTTCGCGAACCTGTGCAGAAGTCACTTTACCAACTTTGTCTTTGTTCGGCTTACCAGAACCAGACTTAACGCCAGCCGCTTTTTTCAGCAGAACTGCTGCCGGTGGAGTTTTAGTTACGAAAGTGAATGAACGGTCTGCATAAACAGTAATAACAACAGGAATTGGTAAACCTTTTTCCAGGCTGTCTGTTTTTGCGTTGAACGCTTTACAGAATTCCATGATGTTCACACCTTGCTGACCCAGTGCTGGACCAACCGGTGGACTTGGGTTTGCCATACCAGCTGCTACTTGCAGCTTAACGTAGGCTTGTACTTTCTTAGCCATGAATATTTCCTCAAATTGGGTAATAACGCCTTAATGGATTAAGGCTCCCCGTTACATTAACGCCCCGCAACACACCGTTTGCGCAGTATGATGCCAAGCATAAAAAACAAAAGGCGCGAAATTGTATGAAAATTTCGCGCCTTTTGCAAGTCTGCTATTCGGATTAGTTAGGCTTTTTCTACCTGTCCGAAGTCTAACTCAACTGGAGTTGCACGACCAAAAATAGAAACAGAGACTTTTAAGCGGCTCTTTTCATAGTCGATTTCTTCAACAACACCGTTGAAGTCAGAGAATGGACCTTCGCTAACACGAACCATTTCACCTGGTTCAAATAGCGTTTTAGGACGTGGCTTATCACCAACTTGTTGTAAGCGATTCATGATCGCATCAACTTCTTTATCACTAATTGGTGCTGGACGATCTGAAGTCCCACCGATAAAGCCCATTACACGCGGAACACTGCGTACTAAGTGCCAAGAGTCATCATTCATGACCATTTGAACTAATACGTAACCAGGGAAGAATTTACGCTCGCTCTTACGGCGCTGGCCGCTACGGATCTCAACAACTTCTTCAGTTGGAACCATAACATCGCCAAATAACTCTTCCATATTATGTAATTTGATATGTTCACGCAGAGACTGTGCTACGCGACCTTCAAAACCAGAGAATGCCTGAATGACATACCAGCGTTTTTTAGGTAAATCTGACATTTAGAATAACCTCAGGCTTGTAATAAATGAAACTAAACGCACTAGGATACCATCTAATCCCCACAGGATCAGTGACATTACAGCCGTTACAGCAGCAACAATCAGAGTCGTTTGTAATGCTTCCTGGCGAGTAGGCCAAATGACTTTCTTCACCTCGATGCGAGCTTCGCGCGCAAACGCCAGAGTTGCTTTACCTTTTGTGGTCCACAAAGCAACAGCACCAGCAATAGCTACTACAGCCACAACTGCAAAAGCACGCAGTGCGAGATTATATTGACGGAAGTAATAGTTGCCCACGATAGCAACAATTAATAAGGCACAGACAACTACCCATTTGAAGATGTCTGCACTGCGTCCACTTCCTTGAGCTTCGCTATTCGCACTCATAATTCAACCTGTTACCATGAAGTATGTATAAAGCTCGCTTGCCTTACCTATGCAGTATGGCAATCAGAGCACACCAATAGAATATGCCAGCATACCCAGTAAATTTAATGACCACCCTATTTCGAAAATAAATTTCTTTTCGTGGCAGCGGTAAAATATACCATAACTTCTGAGCAAAACCTTAATAAATCTCATATAACTGTATCGGGCTCTCAATACAGTCAGTCAATCGTTGTTTCAGAGCCTATCTCACCAATAATTATGAAAACGATTGATGAGATAGGTTCTTAGGTTTAAGCGCTAACATTTTAAAAACTTGAGTATAAAAAGGGCATCAGTCGATGCCCTTTTTACTAAAGTGGTTCTTTCTTATTCAGAAAGAGCGGTATTATGCAATGATTCTTGCAACAACACCCGCACCTACAGTACGACCACCTTCACGGATTGCGAAACGTAAACCATCATCCATCGCGATTGGGTGAATCAGAGTCACGATCATGTTGATGTTGTCGCCTGGCATTACCATCTCTACGCCTTCTGGCAGTTCGATAGTACCGGTTACGTCAGTTGTACGGAAGTAGAACTGTGGACGGTAGCCTTTGAAGAATGGAGTATGACGACCACCTTCATCTTTGCTCAGAATATAAACTTCTGATTCGAATTGGGTGTGTGGCTTGATTGAACCTGGTTTAGCCAGTACTTGACCACGTTGAATTTCTTCACGCTTAGTACCACGCAGCAGAACACCAACGTTCTCACCCGCACGACCTTCGTCCAGCAGTTTACGGAACATTTCAACGCCAGTACAAGTAGTCTTAGCCGTTGCTTGAATACCAACGATTTCAACTTCTTCACCAACTTTGATGATACCACGCTCAACACGGCCTGTTACTACTGTACCACGACCAGAAATTGAGAATACGTCTTCGATTGGCAGCAGGAATGGCTTGTCAATTGCACGCTCTGGTTCTGGGATGTAAGAATCCAGGTAGCCTGCTAATTCAACAATTTTCGCTTCCCACTCTGGGTTGCCTTCCAGCGCTTTCAGTGCTGAACCGCGAACAACTGGAGTGTCGTCGCCTGGGAAGTCGTATTGAGACAGAAGTTCACGAACTTCCATTTCAACTAATTCTAACAGTTCTTCGTCGTCTACCATGTCACATTTGTTCAGGAAAACGATGATGTAAGGAACACCTACTTGGCGACCTAACAGGATGTGCTCACGAGTTTGTGGCATTGGGCCATCAGTCGCAGCAACAACCAGAATTGCACCGTCCATCTGCGCAGCACCAGTGATCATGTTTTTAACATAGTCGGCGTGTCCTGGGCAGTCTACGTGTGCGTAGTGGCGAGTTGGGGTGTCATATTCTACGTGAGAAGTAGAAATGGTGATACCACGCGCTTTTTCTTCTGGTGCGTTATCGATTTGGTCGAATGCACGAGCGTTACCGCCGTAAGTTTTAGCCAGAACAGTAGTGATTGCTGCTGTCAGGGTAGTTTTACCATGGTCAACGTGGCCGATTGTACCAACGTTAACGTGCGGTTTTGAACGTTCAAATTTTTCTTTAGACACGACTCTATTCCTTATGGAGTTCCCTCTTCACGATAAAGAAGGAACTTAAATTAAAGTAGTTAAATCGATAAAAATCGATTATCTAGCGTTACGAGCTTCGATTACAGCTTGTGCAACGTTGTTTGGCGCTTCATTGTACTTCAGGAACTCCATAGAGTATGAAGCACGACCTTGTGTCTGAGAACGCAGGTCAGTAGCATAACCGAACATTTCGGACAATGGTACTTGTGCACGAACAACTTTACCAGTAGGTAAGTCATCCATACCTTCAATCATACCACGACGACGGTTCAGGTCACCAATTACATCGCCCATGTAGTCTTCTGGAGTTTCCACTTCAACTTTCATGATTGGCTCAAGCAGAACTGGTTTCGCTTTTTTGAAGCCGTCTTTAAATGCCAGCGATGCTGCCAATTTAAACGCCAATTCAGAGGAGTCAACATCATGGTAAGAACCGAAATGCAGACGAACACCCATGTTAACTACTGGATAACCAGCTAATGGACCAGACTTAAGCTGCTCTTGCAGACCTTTGTCAACCGCAGGAATGTATTCCGTAGGGATTACACCACCTTTGATTTCGTTGACAAATTCGTAGTCCATTGGCAGACCATCTTTGTCTTTCTTGTCCAGTGGGTACATATCGATAACGACATGACCGTACTGACCACGACCACCAGACTGTTTCGCGTGTTTACCTTCGATGTCAGTCACTTTAGCAGTGATTGCTTCGCGGTAAGCTACTTGTGGTTTACCAACGTTCGCTTCAACTTTGAATTCACGACGCATACGGTCAACCAGAACGTCCAAGTGCAATTCACCCATACCAGCGATGATAGTCTGATTAGTCTCTTCATCACTTGATACGCGGAATGATGGGTCTTCTTGAGCCAGACGGCCTAATGCGATACCCATTTTTTCTTGGTCAGCTTTAGTTTTTGGTTCGATTGCAACAGAGATTACTGGCTCTGGGAATTCCATACGCTCCAGGATGATTGGTGCATCAACTGCACATAAAGTATCACCTGTAGTTACGTCTTTCAGACCGATAGCAGCCGCGATGTCACCAGCGCGAACTTCTTTAATCTCTTCACGCTTGTTAGCGTGCATCTGAACGATACGACCAAAACGCTCTTTCTTCGCTTTAACAGCGTTCAGAACGGTATCACCTGAGTTAACAACACCGGAGTAAACACGGAAGAATGTCAGGTTACCAACGAATGGGTCAGTTGCAATTTTAAATGCTAAAGATGAGAACGGCTCTTCGTCACTTGCATGACGTTCAGCTGGAGTATCTTTACCATCGTCCAGAATACCGTTAATTGCCGGTACATCTGTAGGAGCTGGTAAGTAATCCACGACCGCATCCAGCATCGCCTGAACACCTTTGTTCTTAAATGCAGAACCACAGGTAACCAGGATAATTTCGCTAGCAAGAACACGTTGACGTAAAGCACCTTTGATTTCTGCTTCAGTCAGTTCTTCACCGCCCAGATATTTTTCCATCAGTTCTTCTGATGCTTCTGCAGCGGATTCGATCAGGTTGTTGTGCCACTCTTCAGCCAGCTCTTGCATGTCCGCAGGGATATCTTCGTATTCGAAGGTAACGCCTTGGTCTTCATCGTTCCATTTGATTGCTTTCATTTTTAGCAAGTCAACAACACCAGTGAACGACTCTTCTGCGCCAACTGGTAATTGCAGTGGAACTGCAGTAGCTGCTAAACGAGTTTTTAACTGCTCAACAACGCGTAAGAAGTTCGCACCCATACGGTCCATTTTGTTAACGAACGCGATACGTGGAACTTTATATTTGTTAGCCTGACGCCATACAGTTTCAGACTGTGGCTGAACACCACCAACCGCACAGTAAACCATTACCGCGCCATCAAGAACACGCATAGAACGTTCTACTTCGATTGTGAAGTCAACGTGTCCCGGGGTGTCGATGATGTTGATACGGTGTGGTTCATACTGCTTAGCCATACCAGACCAGAATGCAGTAGTCGCAGCTGAAGTGATAGTAATACCACGCTCTTGCTCCTGCTCCATCCAGTCCATTGTTGCAGAACCTTCGTGGGTTTCACCGATCTTATGGTTTACACCAGTATAGAACAGAATACGTTCAGAAGTTGTGGTTTTACCGGCGTCGATGTGTGCACTGATACCGATGTTACGATAGCGTGCTATGGGCGTTTGACGAGCCATTTTTTCCTCTCTCGTGGGCGTTCAATTCTTCATATAAAGGGCAGCTGAAAGCTACCCTGAGATACATCACTAAGATTGGTAAGAGATTACCAACGGTAGTGTGCGAACGCCTTGTTAGCTTCTGCCATACGGTGAACGTCTTCACGTTTCTTAACAGATGAACCTTTGTTCTCAGCAGCGTCTGATAATTCGTTTGCCAGGCGAAGCGCCATAGATTTATCACCGCGTTTACGAGCAGCATCAACGATCCAACGCATTGCCAGGGCATTACGACGAACCGGGCGAACTTCAACTGGAACTTGGTAAGTTGAACCACCAACACGGCGGGATTTAACTTCCACAGTCGGACGCACGTTATCAAGTGCTAATTCGAATGCGTCAAGTTCAGTTTTACCAGAACGCTGAGCAAGGAGCTCAAGTGCGTTATATACGATTGCTTCAGCAGTAGATTTTTTCCCGTCTACCATCAGGATATTTACAAATTTGGCCAGTAATTCTGATCCGAACTTAGGATCTGGAAGAATTTTACGTTGACCAATTACGCGACGACGTGGCATGGATATGACTCCGTTGTTAATTCAGGTTTGTCCAAAACTCTACGAGAGTATTTTGACATTAAGATTAAAAATGTTTGGCCTTACTTAACGGAAATCCATTAAGCCTTAGGTTTCTTCGCGCCGTATTTAGAACGAGCTTGCTTACGGTCTTTAACACCAGAACAGTCCAGTGCGCCGCGAACGGTGTGATAACGCACACCTGGCAAGTCTTTAACACGACCGCCACGGATCAGGATTACGGAGTGTTCCTGCAAGTTGTGGCCTTCACCACCGATGTAGGAAGATACTTCGAAACCGTTAGTTAAACGAACACGGCATACTTTACGTAATGCTGAGTTTGGTTTTTTAGGAGTGGTAGTATATACACGAGTACATACGCCACGTTTTTGCGGGCAAGCTTCCAGTGCTGGAACGTTGCTTTTCACAACTTTCGAGCTACGAGATTTGCGTACCAGCTGATTAATAGTTGCCATTATTAAAAAAGCTCCTGGTTTTTTTGCTTCGTAAACACGGATTTTGACCTCGTTCGCCAACATGACGATACACGAGGACGCGAAATTTTATTGCCGACTGGCTCAGGTGTCAAGAAATATACAACTTTTAGTGACTTTATAAGGCAAAATGTTGCTTATGAGCTTCAGTTAGCTTTACAAAACCTTGATATGAGATGATAGAAACACCATCTGCTACCTGATCTTGTAGCCCTCGGGCGTCAATATCTGCATCCAAGGCATAGATTTGGACACCGCTATTTTGTAGTTCCGCAAGATATTTGGATTGTGAAACAGCGGCAATCACACCATCTTGGAAAAGCAATATAGCGTCTTCATTGGTGATTAAACGCAATAGCGCGGAAAAATCACATTTAAATGGAGAAGTGGCTAGGGTGTATAGCATAGGCAGGATCCTACTATAGATCAAAATCCGAACACAAGATCAAATTTTGAACACAAGCTCAAAATTTCAGCACAACATCACAGACAGATAACTGCTCTTGGATCTGCTGGGGTGTTAAAAATTCAGGCGTCACAATCCACTCATTTTGCTGGCTAAGGCCTCTTTCCTTTAATGACTCTGAACATAGGTAAATGTTTTCAATGTCATAGAGAGGTAAAATCTTGAACGTCGCAATATAGTCCCGAGCTAAAATTTCTTTAGGCTGCTGATGAGCGAGTAATTGGCATACGCCATCAGAAAGAAAGAATACACTGATTTCCTCAGTCAGTGCTGAGGTCGCTAATAACGCATCCAGTCCTTCACGCCCACTGGCACTACCATGTGGCATAGTCGTAAAAACAAAGGCTATTTTCTTCACAAGAGACCTTATCTTATATCTTATAGAGTGACGTGGTTCATGATGTTCAGGTTTAAAACTGGATTGTGCGGTCAGTGGTTAACATGGATTCAGCCAGACTTCCTAAACCGCTCATGGTAAAACTTTCAGATAAATTATAAGCAGATAGCGATAGCGCGTTAGCTTGCTCTTCATCTGTAATACCACGACGTAACCCTGCTGCAACGCAGATATTCATTTCACAGCCCGACTCTTGTGCCAGCTGGCGCCATGCTTTGACCAGATCAAATTCATCATTCGCAGGGGAAGTTAAAGCATTGCCATTCAGAACGCCATCTTGATAGAAAAACACCGTCTTCAATAGATGCCCCTCTTGAAGAAGGGCCTTGGCAAATTGATAGGCACTTGCTGATTGTGAAGTGCCGTATGCGGGGCCTGTCACTAACAAACAATAGGTTAGCGGGGTTGTTTTACTCATTCACCACTCTTAAATTGGCGGATATATAAATAGACAGTGTGCTTGGAAATATTCAGGCGGTCAGCAACTTGGTTGATAGCATCTTTGATATCAAAGATCCCTTTTTCGTACAGGTTCAGAACCACTTGTTTATTTTTCGCGTTGTTAGAAACATTACGGTCATTGCTAACTTCTTCGATGGTGTATTCCAATGTTTGTGCAACTAAGTCATCAACTGAAGATGCAAAGTTCACATCGGAAGTCACTTCTTGTTTTTCTTCCGGTACAAAAGACTTAATGATTTCAGAAAATGGCACATCCAAGTTCATGTTGATACACAGTAAGCCAATAACACGTTGCTTACGGTTACGAATCGCAATCGTCACGGACTTCATTAAGTCGCCACTTTTCGCTTTCGTAAAATACGCTTTAGAGACATTGGATTCCGCATCCGCCATGTCATGAAGCATTCTTAATGCTAAGTCAGTGATAGGGGAGCCAATTTTACGCCCTGTATGCTGACCATTCGCTATTCTCACTGCTGAACATTTGAGGTCTTCTAAAGAGTGAAGAACAATTTCACAATGCTCACCGATTAGCATAGCGAGCCCGTCAACCGCAGCTTCATATGATTTTAAAATTTCGTGGTCAGTCTCAGTAAACGGCTGGTTATCAAGAATATTAATATCACTGAGGTCTTGGGATTGTAATGCATCAGACATTTCAACGGCATCCTTCTAAAGTGTATAAAATTCATCACGTCAACCAATGAGGCATTCATTATTCGACTCATTTGCCTTCACTTTATCGTACATAGTCAACGGATGTGATGATTAAAAATAAAAACGAATCTACTGAAGTTAAAACTCCAAGGCGTTGCCGTCAAGCGAATGAATGCAAGAGAGTATGTTTTATCACAAGTTTTAAAGAATATAAGATTTTTAAATGTAAATTTTTAATCGAGAATGACACAACTCTGCTTTTTTAGCATTGAATTGCGTAACCCAATGAAAAAAGCCCAGAACGAATCTGAGCTTTTTTGTTTTTAACGCTGTGAAATCTTATTTTGCAGCAGGTTTGATGTCTAATAATTCAACATCAAAGATCAGCGTTGAATTTGCTGGGATACCTGGAACGCCGTTTTCACCGTAAGCTAATTCTGGTGGGATAACTAATGTCATCTTGCCACCTTTCTTCAGGTTAGATAAACCTTCAGTCCAGCCTTTGATCACTGAGTTTAATGGGATAGTCAGTGGCTCGTTACGAGAATAAGAGCTATCGAATTCAGTGCCATCAACTAAAGAGCCTTTATAGTGAACAACAACGGTTTCGTCTTCTTTAGGTTTGGCGCCAGTACCGTCTTTTTCAATTTTGTACAGTAGGCCAGACTTAGTTTTCACTACGCCCTTTTCTTTTGCAAATTTCTCGCGATATTCGTCACCTTTCTTCACGTTAGCTACTGATTCAGCTTTGATTTTATCTTCAGCTGCTTTTTTCACTTGTCCTTCGAATTGACGTAATGTTTCTTCAACTTGTGCATCAGTCATTTTGCTTTTGCCGTTGAATGCATCTTGAACACCAGCCAGTAATTGGGCTTTATCCAGATTAATACCGATCGATTTTTGTTCTTCTAAAGAATTCTGCATATAGCGACCTAAAGAGGCACCTAATGCGTATGCGTTACGCTCTTCTGCATTTTTGAAAGCGCTCGCTTGTGTTTTTGCTTCTTCCGCCATAACTTGTGGGGCAGTAAAAGCGAATGCTAATGTTGTTGCTAATAGACTTGCCTTAAACAGTGATTTCATCCTAATCTCCGATAGCTATTATTCGAGCCATACGGCTCATTTTTATTGATAGCTGTTCCTTACCTTAAAAAAACAAGCTGTCAGTTAACACAATAAATATAAGAATATCTTAGACCACATTAACAAAAAGAGGTTTCAACGCCTACACCTTTAAATAAAACTTATCTGTTGATTTGTAATGTTCGGTTATTATGATGTTTTTTCATGATGAGAACCCATAAGGAGAGTCTAAAATGGATTCATCAGACAATTTTGAACAGCGTTTAGAACTTTTAGAAAGCAAAGTTGCTTTCCAAGAATTGGCCATTGAACAGCTTAACCAAGTAATTACAGAACAACAAATGCAGCTGTCAAAAATGCAGGAACATTTACGTATTGTGGCGGAGAGATTAAAAGCATCGCAATCATCTCACCTAGCTCGTCCAGAAGAAGAGACTCCACCGCCACATTACTGAAACTATCAACGAAAAAAGGAAAGCATCTGCTTTCCTTTTTTTTACTCATTGGCGCTAGGGATTAGTGGCAACCACAACCGCCATGCTTGTGACCGTGGCCTTGACCTTCACCACCACCACAGCAACCGCCTTCTGAACCGTGGCTATGACCGCCACCGCCACAGCAACCACCTTCGTGGTCATGGTCGTGGTCGTGACCATCAGCACCATGGACGTGGCCATGAGCGATTTCTTCTTCAGTTGCTTCACGGATAGCCATGACTTCAACATTAAATTTCAGGTTTTGACCTGCTAGCATATGGTTACCGTCAACGATAACTTCATCGCCTTCGATGCCAGTGATTTCAACTGGAACTGGGCCCATGTCAGTGTCCGCTAAGAAACGCATACCCACTTCCAGCTCGTCAACGCCCATGAATACATCTTTCGGTACACGTTGAACTAAGTTGTCATCATATTGACCATATGCATCGTCTGAAGCGACTTCAACATCGAAATGTTCGCCAACTTCACGACCTTCTAATGCTTTTTCCAGACCAGAAATTAAAGAACCACGGCCATGCAGATAGTCCATTGGCGCATTTGCCGGGGACTCATCAACTAAAACACCGTCTTCTGTTCTTACTTGGTAAGCTAGGCTTACAACCAAGTCTTTTGCTACTTTCATGACATCTCCTACGACCCGTAAGGGAAAAATTTTTGCCAATTGTACCGGAAAACAATTGTGCTGTATTGAGAATTGACAAAATTCTCTTATTCTGGCGTAAAAATTCCAATAACTTGTTCTTGCTTTCTCACATGCTCAGTTGCATCGCCTTCAGCTTGACGTTGTTGATCCCCACAATTCACACATTCAACCACATCAATTTTATCTTCTCGCCACATCATTAAGGTGTCTTGAGACTTACATTTAGGACAGGTTGCCCCAGCAATAAAACGCTTACGTGTTGCTGCCATTTTTCTACCTTACTGTTCGTTATTCCAGCTGTGCGGTTGGCGATTTTCTCTTTGCATCTCTTTTTCGAAAAGTTCGTTGAGTTCACGCCGTGCCTCTTTAATACGTGAAATTTGCCCGCTGTCGCTGTTCTCATTTTCAGGAATAATATCCCGTAGCATACGCATATCAAGCCGACGGAAATGCTGTTTCGCTCGATAAGCTTTGTGTGGATGCATTCCGGTGCTAATCAGTGCTTTGCTTCCCATTTCTAACGCGCTTGAGAAGGTTTCACGGCTAAAATCCGTCACGCCGCTGTGCAGTAATTCGTGAGCTTCTAAGCGCCCTTTTGCACGCGCAATAATATGCAAATTCGGGAAGTTTTCTTGGCAAATACGCACAATTTCCATCACTTCTTCAGGAACGTTGCTGGTGATCACAATCGCTTTGGCTTTATCCGCTCCCGCTGAGCGCAGAAGTTGTAGCTCTCGCGCATCCCCATAATAGACGGTGTAACCGTAGCGGCGCATGGTACTAATCGCGGTAACATCTTGTTCAAGCACCGTAATATTCACTTTGTTCGCCATCAGCAAACGGCCAACCACCTGCCCCATTCGCCCAAATCCCACTAAAATCACATGAGGATTGGTATCTTCCACAAACGGTTTTTCGGTAGAGGTTGCTTGCTGATTATAACGGCGGTTGAGATACGCATCTATCAACTGCATCACAAGTGGCGTTGTCATCATCGATAGCGTCACCACTACCAACAATAAATCCATTTGTCGCTCATCAATCACGCTAGCACCGAATGCCGTGGCATAAATTACAAAGGCGAACTCACCACCTTGGCTAAGCACCCCAGAGAATTGCGCTCGAGCACCGGTGCGTAAACGCGCCACAAATCCCAATACATATAAGACAAGCGCTTTCACGGCGACCAGCACCAAAACTGCCAGTAAAACTTGAGGGAGATAAGCCCACAATACTTGTAAATTTAATGACATACCGACGGAGATGAAAAACAGCCCTAGCAGCAAGCCTTTAAACGGTTCAATATTAATCTCAAGTTCATGACGAAATTCCGTCTCAGCGAGCATCACCCCCGCCATAAACGTACCCAACGCCATTGAGAAGCCAAGGCTTTCCATAATCAACGCAGAACCCAGTACGACTAACAACGCCGCTGCGGTAAAAATTTCATGAACGCCCGATTTCGCTGCGAGCCTAAAGAGTGGACGTAATAAATAACGCCCGACAATCCATAGCCCCGCAAACGCCACCACTTTCAATCCAATTTTGTACCAATCGCTGCTTCCCGTATCCCCTGCCAACAGCGGGATCAGCGCCATAATCGGGATTACCGCCATATCTTGGAACAGTAAAACAGAAAAACCGAGCTGCCCACTTTCTTGGTTGGACATCCCTTTTTCATTCATTAATTGCAGCGCCATAGCCGTTGAGGACATCGCCATTCCCAGCCCGCCAACCACAGCTGCCTGCCAAGAAAACTGAGCTAGAATCAAGATCCCAGCCATCAAAGCCGCGGTTACAACCACTTGAATGGTACCGACACCAAAAATCGATCGGCGCAGCTCCCACAATTTCGAGGGTTTCAGTTCCAACCCAATCAAAAACATTAAGAAGACAACACCCAGCTCCGAGAAATGCAGAATGTCATCCACATTGCGAATAAAGCCCAATACAAATGGACCAATCACAATCCCCGCCAATAAATAGCCTAATACCGCACCCAGTCGGATTTTTTGGGCAATCGGCACCATCACCACACCGGCGCATAAAAATATGATCACCGATTCAAATAGATTTAATTCATCCATTTGAAATGTCTCCCGTATTGAGAGGTTGTCTCATCCATTGCTTATACTCTTCAACCATTTGCTGTAACTGTTGCGGGCTCTGCCGACGGGCAGAATAGATAATGTTCGGCTCCATCCAGTGCATATCACACATCAATGAGGTCAACTCAAATGGACGAAGGATTTCAGATAATGGATAACGATTATAGCCGCCATACTGGTAAGCTTCTTCTGGCTCCCCCGTGGTGATAATCGAGCGCCAATATTTGCCTTTCAGTTTTTGGTATCCTTGGTCTGTGGCAAATCGGCGAGTCAGAACTTGGTCAAACCACTCTTTTAATAGCGCGGGGCAACTATAAGTATACAGCGGGTGCTGAAATACAATGACATCATGCTGGCAAAGCAGCTTTTGTTCAGCAGTGACATCAATAAAATAATCGGGATATGTTGCGTATAAATCGTGGATAGTGACATTGTCAAAATCGCGCACTGCATTTAACAACAGACGATTAGCAACAGATTCATGGGGGTCTGGGTGAGCGTAGACCACGAGCACTTTTGGCGTATTTGACATCTTTCCCTCCTCAAAGGCGTGTCAGGCGGATAATTTTCCGTTACCATGCAGCCTGCTAAATGTACTTTAAGCTTAATATATTTCAGTAATAACTTTATTATTCGAATATATCTAACTCAATAATTTAACATATTTTCAATAGACGGTTTCTATGATTGTTTTCTCTTCATTACAAATTCGCCGAGGTGTACGTGTTCTGCTGGACAATGCAACTGCGACTATCAATCCGGGGCAAAAAGTCGGATTAGTGGGTAAAAACGGCTGCGGAAAATCCACATTGCTGGCACTGTTAAAGGGTGAATTGCAAGCGGAAGCAGGATCAGCAACCTTTCCAAGCAATTGGTCTATGGCGTGGGTGAACCAAGAAACTCCAGCCCTTGATGTACCTTGTATTGAGTATGTGATTGATGGCGATCGTGAGTTTCGCGCCTTAGAACATAAACTCCAACAGGCGAACGAAAAAAATGACGGTCACGCTATTGCCGTCATTCATGGGCAGTTAGATGCCATTGATGCGTGGACAATTCAGTCTCGTGCAGCGAGTTTGCTACATGGTCTTGGCTTTAGCCAAGCACAGCTACAGTCTCCGGTAAAATCATTTTCCGGTGGATGGCGTATGCGCCTAAACCTTGCGCAAGCCCTACTGTGCCGTTCTGATTTATTACTTCTCGATGAACCGACGAACCATTTAGATTTAGATGCAGTGATTTGGTTGGAAAAATGGCTTAAAAGCTATTCTGGCACCCTAATCTTGATTTCCCATGATAGGGACTTCCTCGACCCCATCATCGACAAAGTGCTGCATATCGAACAAGAAACCATGTTCGAATACACGGGCAACTACTCCTCATTCGAACGCCAACGTGCTACTAAACTCGCTCAGCAACAAGCCTTGTATGAGAGCCAACAAGCTAAAGCCGCCCACTTACAAAGCTATATTGACCGCTTTAGAGTGCAAGCCACCAAAGCTAAACAGGCACAAAGCCGAATTAAAATGCTCGAACGCATGGAGATGGTCGCCCCTGCGCATGTGGACAACCCATTCCATTTTTCATTCCGTCAACCTGAAAGCCTGCCGAATCCATTATTAAAGATGGAAAAAGTCAGTGCAGGTTACGGTGAAAAAGTGGTGCTGGAATCCATCAAATTGAATTTAGTTCCGGGTTCTCGCATTGGGTTACTGGGACGAAATGGTGCCGGTAAATCCACACTAATCAAAATGCTAGCAGGTGACTTACCACCATTACACGGTGAAATCTCACTCGCCAAAGGGATCAAACTGGGGTACTTCGCCCAGCATCAATTAGAATATTTGCATGCGGATGAATCCCCATTACAGCATCTTGCTCGTCTTGCGCCAGAGCAAACCGAGCAGCAATTACGTGATTACCTTGGCGGCTTTGGTTTTAAAGGCGACCAAGTGACGGATCCTAGTGGACGTTTCTCTGGTGGGGAAAAAGCCCGCTTAGTATTAGCTCTGATTGTCTGGCAGCGCCCTAACTTACTATTACTCGATGAGCCAACCAACCACTTAGATTTGGATATGCGCCAAGCACTAACCGAAGCGTTAATGGCTTTCGAAGGCGCATTGGTTGTGGTTTCCCATGATAGACACTTACTGCGCACCACCACGGATGAGCTGTATCTGGTTCATGGCGGAAAAGTGGAGCAATTTGATGGTGACCTCGAAGATTACCAACAATGGTTAGCTGAGCAGAACAAAATGGAGCTACAGCAAGCCCGCGATCTGCTTGATAAAGAAAAGCCAGCCAGCACGTCAACCGTGACGGCGCAAGATAGAAAAGACCAAAAACGCCGCGAAGCCGAGTTCCGTCAACTGACCCAACCTATCCGTAAAAAAATCACGGAGTTGGAAAAGAAAATGGAAAAACACTCTGCATCCTTAGCCGAGTTAGAGGCGAAATTATCCGATGCCGCTATTTATGAGCAAGATAAAAAAACGGAGCTGACTGACTGTTTGAAAAAGCAGACTGAGCATAAATCAGCCCTTGAAGACGTTGAAATGGAATGGATGGATCTGCAAGAGCAGTTAGAAACCATGACCAATGAGTTTGAAGCGGGTTAATTCGTAATCGTTCTTCAATAATAACCCTTTATTAAGATCAGACTAATAAAGGGTTATTTCAATAAATGACCAAAAGAGATAATCATAATTAGAGATTTTAAGTTTAAGAATTTAATTACACATAAAAATCTTATTTATGGTTTCTTTAAAACATAATCCGAAGAGTTGACGGGTCATTAATAGAATTAAATATTAACATACCGTTAACCTAAAGCAGTTACAGCCACACAATCAAAGTGTAACACTAGAAATAACACTTATTCTTCAATGAATTAAAATCACAACAAAACGCACGAATTGCCATCTATTTTGTCGCTTAAATATCCCCATTATAATGAAGCCAATCCTACAAATTAATAATAAAAACCTATAAAGATAAGGCATTAGCACTTATCAAGATTCTATGGTTGGTGCAGCATGATTTATATCATTACGATGCTCTATGGCAGAGACACAGCGAAGAAATATTTCTGGTTTATTCTGGCGCTCACACTATTTGGTGTTCTGATTGGTGCCTGCTTTTTTCTATTACCTTTTTTTGCTGATCCCCATGAGTTTATGATTTTCCTCTGTATTCCAATTTTATTGGAAGCCATTCGCTCGTTTGTCTGTGCGATGTATTGCCAAGGTGCCACCCGAGGGCTGCGGATCAGCCGCGGGTTAGTGCTACTTTTAATGGTCTACATTGTCTTATTTTCTAAAATACATGCATGGGAAACGGTTCTCTCTGGGTTTATTACTGGCTTATATCTCATGGTCAGTGCTATCTGGAAAATGTCCAATAGCGTGGTTTTAAAATTTGAACGCTGGAAGTTGATGTTCACTGTCTCCATTATTGAATTTTCATTAGGTTTATGGAATTTCATTCCTTGGTCTTTTGACTATTCCTCTCGCCAAGTTTATTGGGATGTCGGCACGCTGATTATGATCTTCTCCCTCGACTCATTCTTTGTTTACTACTTTGTTGTGAGCAGCCAAATTTCGAATGTTAACCAGATGGTATTTACACGCAATGATGACGCTTCAAACAGAGAACGCGGCACCTTACACGTATGGACAACGACCGGGCAACTGCCGTTATTTTTTAAAATTATCCAGCGTTATATTGTTTCCCGTAATTCATTGGGCGTGATTAGTACAGGGCATGTTGCTTTCGAACTGGATGAAATTTATATCAGCCACTACCCAGAGAAAGATATCGATCGCGATACAGCGCAATTTTTGCAGATATTAAAATCCACCGAGGAAAACAATGACACGGGCGTTTTTCAAATCAGCTATCTTGATGAAATGAAAATTGCGCCGCCATCAAACTTCAAATTAACCATTGAAGGGATCAGCAAAGAAAAGTTAGACGCATTCTGGCAAGAATACAGTAAAGACACGACCTACAATTTAACGAATCGCAATTGTTCAACCGTCGTTTCTTTGGCGCTAATAAAAAGTACCGAGGGATATTTTACTGAGAAAAAAGGCGGCTTCATGCTGCTGCTTAAATTGCTCTTTAGCCCTGAGCTTTGGGTCATGTCCCAACTCAGAAAACATGCAAGCATAATGACGTGGACACCGGGCATTGTTTTAGATTATTCCCGCGCCATGTCTGTTTTATTAAAAATGTAGCGTGCAGATGAGCAATCTATTGCCTCAAAATGAGTGGAGAACCGAATATCGCTATAAATCCCATATGGATTTTAATCACGAAACTTCGGACGTCGCCATTCATAATTTTCGCTCTTTTCAGTTTGCCGATAAGAATGAATACACTTGGGATACAAAGCATTACAACCTGTCTAACTTGCAAAGCGTAGACTTAGTTCAATCCCACTGGTCTGGTAAAATGATCGCCCATGTCTTTCTGAGCTTCGGTTTTACCAATGGGGACTATGTCTCTTTCTCTATCGAGACAAGGCGAAAAACACATCAACAATTTTCGGTTTGGAAGGGTTTTTTCTATAACTACGATATTATCTATGTAGTCGCTGATGAGCAGGATTTAATTGGTACTCGCGTTAATTTACGCAATGAGCAGGTCTATATTTATCCCTTAAATTTAGATAAGCCACTTATTACCGAACTGTTTCTCAATTATATGAGTAAACTTAATCAGCTCAAAGAGACCAATGAAAAATATCATTCTATGTGGAATAACTGCACAACCAGTATTTATAAAATTGCCAAGAAAACCTATCCTGACTTTAAATTTAACTGGAAACTGTTAGTCAGTGGCTACGCTTCTCAATATTGTCATCAATTAGGCTTTATTGACGATAAAGATTATTTTAATAAACAGAAGATTCCTATTATACAGTTTATTGATAACCAGTTTTCTCAAGAAATACGCCGCTAATAGAATATAAAACAGAGAGGCATAAATTTATCTATTATGCCTGTGTAATTTTTACTTATTTAAGCAACCAAACTAGTATTTAATTCGACGAGCTTCCTGGCGACCATCCTGCTTAGTTTGGCGTTTATCTTGACGACAATCATGGTTACTTTTGTTGTCATTAGAGATACAGTCACGCTTAGTATCGCGTGCTTTTTCACGGGTATCTTGGCGTACATCACGCGCTTGTTGTCGTTCTTTCGAGTTATCTGTTGCGCTCGCCGTGCTCACAAAACCGACTGAGCTTAATACCGCTGCAACCAAAGTAGCTTTCAGTATGTTATTCATTTCAAACTCTCATTAATTTTTAATCAGATGATACTTTATTATCAAATAAAAGCATGCCAAACGTTATATAAATAACGTAGGCAGCTTTGTATGTGTGGCTTATAAATATGCTATTTAAACTCATCATGCATAGCAAGAATAAAAATATAAAACGCATTTTTTGCGATATAAGTTTGAATTTCAATCAGAGTGAAAATAATAGATCACAGTTAAATTTAACAAAAAATGTTTTTTATTTTAGAAAGCATTAATTGTTCAGTGAATATATTTATTTCTATTTCCAATGACAAATTTAATATTAAAAATAATATGGAGAAGTATAGCTACCGCCCAATAAAATAGGGCAACTTATCACTAAGTCGCCCTTCCTAAATCTTAATACGCGCTTCCGACACGGTTTCTACCGGCTAACATACAACCTTCCCGATTTCCCATATCGCACGTAACTATTTCACGCACATAACTATTTCACACACATCACATGGTATTCGCCATCAATTTTTTCCGTACCTTCTGTTTCATGTTCAAAACCCGGAAACTCGCTATCCCACGCTTGTAAACTGCGTAAATAACCAATATGCGGGCTGTTGGTTTCACCAAAGCTTTCGCCGGATAACAACATTGGGATCCCCGGTGGATAAGGAATAATCGAGTTCGCTGCAATACGCCCAGCCAGCTTATCTAACGGCACAGCTTCAACGCGGTTCGCAACAATCTGTTGATAGGCATCACGTGGGCTCATCATGACATTGGGTAACTCTGAATAGGCTTGATTCAGCTGACTACCCGGATTATTGCGCTGCAAGTAAGCAAACATCTTATCCCCCAAGTCTCTCAGCCCCATCTCACCATAAATATCAGGCGCTACTTCCACCACTTCAGGTAACACTTTTTTCAGTTGCGTGTTGGCATCGTAGTGGCGTTTAAAGGAGAGCAATGCATTGACTAATGTGCCCCATTTCCCTTTGGTGATCCCCATAGAAAACAGGAACATAATTTGGAAATCGGTAGTACGGGTCGGCACAATACCATAGTGATTTAGCCATGCGGTCACGAGCGCCGCAGGAACTCCGGAATCGAGCAGCTTGCCATCGTCCCCCATTCCCGGCGCCAAAATACTCACTTTGATAGGATCTAACATCGCCCAATCTGCGGGAATATTTTTGAAACCATGCCAGGTATCTTCAGGGTTCATTACCCAGCAGCTTTGCTCTTTCATCAGCAATTCAACAGGGGCAAACTCAAAATCGTAGCGCTCGCCAGTTGCAGGATCCTTCACCGTCTCCTGATTCCACGGTTTGAAAAACCATTCGCCATCATTTTGGAACTCTTTGTACAGATAACCAAGTGATTGACGAAAGTCGATGGCTTCGCGGATCACTTCATCCGTTAATGAGCGCCCACTATTTCCATCCATCATATCTGCCGCAATATCGTTCGAAGCGCAAATGGCATACAACGGCGAGGTGGTTGCATGCATATGATAGGCTTGATTAAAGCGATTAAAATCAATGGCATTCCGGCCATTTCGAACATGAATGAACGAGGCTTGAGACAGCGCATTCAATAATTTATGGGTTGAGTGAGTGGCAAAAATGGTAGGGTCATCCTCTTTGCGCTCTTCATCACGCATCGCAAAATGGTCACGATAAATCGGGTTAAATCGCGCGTAACCGTACCATGCCTCATCAAAATGAATTCTATCGAGGGATTTATCCAATAGGTTTTGCACTTTGCGCGCATTGTAGCAAACACCATCATAAGTGCAGTTTGTGACCACGCTATAGGCCGGCTTTTTACCGATTTTATCGGCAGTAAATGGATTGTCGGCGATCTTTTTCTGAATGGCTTCAGGGGACATTTCTGTGGGATAAATCGGTCCAATAATCCCATAACGGTTACGACTTGGGACCATATAAACAGGTTTTGCTCCCGTTAAAATCAAACCTTGTTCGATGGATTTATGGCAATTTCGGTCAATAACCACCACGTCGTCATCCGTCATGCAAGCTTGCATAATGGTACGGTTCGAACCCGAAGTCCCGACCACAACGGAATAGGATTGGTCAGCACCAAAAATCCGTGCAGCATTTTTCTCACACTCCCCAAATGCCCCAGTGTGGTCGAGCAACGAACCTACGGCAACTCGCTCAATGCCGATATCGGTACGGAATAAATTTTCACCAAAAAAGTCGTGATAAATACGCCCAGCTGGCGTTTTGGTAAAACCGACCCCCCCTTGGTGCCCCGGCGCCGCCCATGAGTGCTCATGTACATCACTGTATTTAATTAAACTTTTCATTAATGGCGGGAGTAACTGCGCACGGTAACGGATGATAGCAGCAAGAACGCGTCCGGCAATAAAGTCTGCGGAGTCCTCTAAAATCCATGCAAATTCATCCACCTGCTCCATCATTTTCCGATCAAAAGCTACCAAGGCCTCTTCACGGTCACTCAAGAGAAAAACGGGTACATCTTCTTGGCGGCGATGAAGCTGAGTGATCAGCCGATGCGCTTGAGCTTGCTCTTCTTTATCGGACATATCTCGTCCGTAAAGCAAGCAGTCAATGCTGGTGTTTGAGCGAATATAGGCAAGACCGTCTTCAAAATCACGGATAATGACCGTTTCGACGTGTTCGTCATTCAGTTCGCTTGCCAGCCGTGCAACCGCATGGCTAATCACAGAATCTTCATCTGTTAGCTCGGTATAAACGATCAATGCCCTCATGGACTCTCCCTCAATGAATTGTTTTAAGCGAAATAATGCCTCCTTTAGTCTTAACGCAGATAAGATTATTTTGCAAAGTTATCGGGGTATTAATAGTTATTCATCAAGTTTATTAATCATCACTTTGGCATTCATCACCAATGCTTTCGCTTTATCTTCCCGTTTTTGTAACAACGCCATGAACAGTAAATCGGTCAGGGTATTTTGTGCCGTTCTTGAAGAAATTGATGAGCTGCGCCATTCGTTCTCTTCCGCCACACTTTCCAACATATAGTCTGACATTTGAGCGAGTGGAGACTCTTTCGAGCGCGTAATAGCGATAACACAAGCACCATTTTGGTGACCAATATTGGCAGCAGTGAGCATATCTTTGCGCTTTCCAGAGAAGGAAATGACGATTTGCACATCTTTCGGCGTCAAGGTTAAAGCGGCAGCAATTTGAACGTGATGATCCGGCTCCACGAGCGTGGTAATGCCGATTTTCTGAAGCTTATAGCTTAAATCTTTCGCAGTAAGTCCTGAACCGCCAATGCCGACAATTTGCACACGCTGCGCATGGTCTATACGCTCAATAATTTTTTCAAACTGTTTAAAATCAAGGCGTTTAGTTGTTTCTGTGATGGAATAATTTTTCTCTAATGCCAGCTTCTGCGCGACCACCATCAAGCTATCCGTTTGCGTAATACGGTTATGTAACGCACGGTGAGGCTCCCCCAACTCTTGCTGTTGGCGACCAATGATTTCACTCAACGCCAATTTCAGCGCGGGGTACCCCTTTACACCTAGCTTTTGACTAAACTTCACTATAGCGGATTGGCTGATCCCCAACTGCTCCGCTAACTGTGAAGATGATAGTTTCAGCACATTTTCCGGACTTTCTAAGATAAATTGTGCAATTTTACGTTGATTTTCCGCTAATCGCGGTAATAGGTACGTGATGGTATCGAGTAACGTCATAGTAGCCCTCAAGAAGATAAACCTTCATCGACAGAATAAATTTACAAATAAATTATTCCTTTAATAAAAACTCAATGCTTGGTAATTAATTATTTAAATTCAAATTACTATTAAATTACAGGGCAATAAATAACCAAATTTATTCGCTTATATTGACAAGGGAGAATAGATAGTACCGTGATGATTATCACATCAAAGGAATAAATAATTCCATAGCATACCCCTCATGATACGTTTAAGGAGTTATTACTATGTCGATTGATTTAAGCAAGATGGTCACGGAAAGCCGTAACGAAGCCAGTACCCACATTGACCAATTATCTACCATTGAAATGCTTCAAGTAATCAACAATGAAGATAAAAAAGTCCCTTTGGCTGTCGAAAAAACCTTACCGCAAATTGCAGAATTGGTCGATAAAGTTGCGGCAGCTTTCCAACAAGGTGGACGTCTGATTTATTCCGGTGCGGGTACTTCGGGACGTTTAGGGATCCTCGATGCCAGTGAGTGCCCACCTACCTATGGAACCCCTCATGAACAAGTTATTGGGCTGATTGCTGGTGGTCACCAAGCCATCTTCCGTGCGGTTGAAAATGCGGAAGATAAACCCGAGTTAGGGGAGCAAGACTTAAAGAACATCGATTTTAATCAAAAAGATATTTTAGTTGGGATCGCCGCCAGTGGCCGCACGCCTTATGTTCTGGGTGCCATGAAATATGCACGCTCCTTAGGTGCAACCGTTGCCTCAATTAGCTGTAACCCTGATAGCCCTGTCTCTCAAGCCGCTGACATTGCCATCACCCCGATTGTGGGTGCTGAAGTTGTCACCGGCTCTTCGCGCATGAAAGCAGGAACCGCACAAAAACTGATTTTAAATATGATCACCACTGGGGCGATGATCCGCATCGGTAAAGTCTTTGGCAATTTAATGGTCGATGTGGAAGCGACTAACGCTAAGCTCATTGAGCGCCAGACTAAGATTGTGATGGAAGCAACCGAATGCGACCGCCAAAGTGCAGAATCTGCATTACAACAATGTGATAGACACTGTAAGACCGCGATTTTGATGATTTTATCTGGCTTAAATGCGGATGAAGCTCGTCAATTACTCGCTAAAAATCATGGCTTTATTCGCACTGCCCTCAACATCGCAAAATCCGTCTAATTGGCGGATCTCTATGAGAGAAACAGTATGGCTAAAATAACAAATGAAATGATACAGCAGATCCTGCAACACGTGGGTGGTGGTCGCAATATCAAGCAGTGCGGTAACTGCATGACGCGTTTACGGCTTACCTTACATGATGACCAGTTTATCGATAAAATCGAAATCAAAAAAATCCCCGGCGTACTGGGCGTACTAGAAAGTGACGACCAACTGCAAATTGTTTTGGGCCCTGGAAAAGCCCAAGCCGCCGCGGATTTAATGAAGCAAATGCTAGAAAATGGCGAAGCGGATGAAGCTCATGACTCTACCGCGACCCAAGATCTGAAAGAGATTGCTTCAGCCAATAAACAGCAGCTGAAGAAAAAACAAACCAGCGCCGTTCATCGCTTTTTATCTAAATTTGCGACTATTTTTACCCCATTAATTCCGGGCTTTATCGGCGCGGGTCTCTTAATGGGCTTGGCGTCATTACTCACATTATTATCAGCGAACCAAAACTTATTCCCTGCGGATTCAACCCAGCTTGCCCACCTCAAAAGCTTAATTGCGTATATGAGTGTATTCGGTAAAGGGTTATTCACCTTTATGGGATTGTTGATTGGTTATAACGCCCAAAAAGCGTTTGGGGGAAGTGGCGTTAACGGTGCCATTATCGCTGCGCTGTTTATTTTAGGTTACGACCCGGCGGCCACTAAAGGCTTCTATTCTGGTATGACAGACTTCTTTGGTTCGTATATCGACCCGAGAGGCAACATTATCGGGATCCTAATTGCCTGTATTTTTGGTGCTTGGGTTGAAAAACAAGTGCGCAAAATCATTCCGGCCAGTTTGGATATTATTTTAACCTCAACGATTACGCTGTTAATTGTCGGCGCTGCGACCTTTGTCTTCATCATGCCTATTGGCGTCTGGTTATTCGAAGGAATGTCTTGGCTATTCATGCACTTAAACGGAAACCCTATCGGCACAGCCGTCTTAGCGGGTCTGTTCCTGATTGCGGTAATGTTCGGTGTCCACCAAGGCTTTATTCCAGTGTATGTCGCGTTAGTTGAAGCGCAAGGGTTTAACTCGTTATTCCCAATCTTAGCGATGGCAGGTGCGGGTCAAGTGGGTGCGGCACTGGCACTGTATGTGAAGGCGAAGAAAGGCTCTGTTACCCGTAGTCAAATTGGCGGTGCACTCTTCCCCGGCTTCTTAGGTATTGGTGAACCATTAATTTACGGGGTGACGTTACCACGAGTGAAGCCGTTTGTGACTGCCTGTTTAGGGGGCGCGGCCGGTGGTTTCTTTATCGGTGCCATCGCGTGGATGGGTCTACCTGTCGGGTTAAATACTATATTCGGCCCTTCAGGGTTAATCGCGATTCCACTAATGACGTCAGACCAAGGTGTACTTCCTGCAATGGCGGTATATGCTGGAGGTGTCTTAGTCTCTTATCTGTGCGGGTTTATTTTCACCTATCTGTTCGGTAGTAAAAATGTCGATTTAGACTAGAGAATAACGTGGATTGAAAAGCAAAAAAGGCACCTAAGGTGCCTTTTTTGTTACTTTCATATTGTGTTCGTCGGCTTGCATCTTTCAGCGTCATAAGGAGAGCGCCGTCTCTGTATCCCTACCCAAAAGCATTGAATCATGTCCCTAAAAATCCGTCAAGTCACAAATATTCAGATATCTCGCTATAAATAGAATCAAGGGACAAATGTTCCGAGTTTAATAAATAGAGTTCGGACAAAATTTTATGACGACATGTTAGTTCTTCTAAACTCACCTTTTGTACTTCAATTATATGCCTTAACTTTTCTATCTGAGCAATAATATCTTGAGATAACTGGATCTCTTTTTGCAATGCTACGGTCAAGGACTCATTTTTTATACGATAAGATGATGCACCAATGGCACCAAGTAGCCCATCATCAAGAGATTTCATATCGCTAGCACTTAATCTGCGTTGATAAGATTCATTGCGCCGAAATTTTCGTTCTTTACCAGCAAAGTCTCTTGCATAGGGCGGAAGAATTCGAGTGGCAGAGACGGTTTGTAACATTTCGCATAAAACATAACTTGCTTTGCCATTCTTGAGCTCATGGATAAACTGTGTAGACTGCAAATCAAGCTCAAATATTGCTTTGTTATGAGGAAAATTTTTAGGCATTTGGGAGGTTATTGGGGCAACTGTGACACCCTTTCGATCAGCTTTGACTACAATTGCAGGTCTCCGCTTATGCATTTCACCCGATTGGGTATAACAAGGATATAACGAGCTGTCGGACAAGATTTGTTGTGAATTGAGTGTTAGGTAAATATGACCAAACTCTACAACTACAATAGTGCCTTTTTTGACAATCCCCCCTGCATGATTAATTCGTCTTTTCACCATTGATTGTGATAGATAAACATCGTCCGAGATATCTTTTGGGCTTAACCAAATCCCCCAAGTATTTGGTTGGATACCAAGCACAAACTCTACTCGCCATCTTTTAGATTCGATACCTACAAAAGATTTAGTGATAAAAAAAGGCGTGTTTTTTTCATTTAAAGGGATCAGAATTTCATCAACATTCTCTATATGTTCAACACCAAGAAGACGTTCATTTTGAATATTTTTTGCATCATAAAGATGATAGCGGATAGTAAAGATAGACATCCCTAATTCCTTGTAAGCTCCCTCATAAGTAAGATCTTACAACTTTATGAATTTCATGTAATTACTGAAAAAACTAACTATTCCTTATTTTCAGTAAACTTCATCTGAAATTTCATTCGAATATAAATCATACACTACCCACTTAATTTATTGATACTTTACTCCAACCAAATTAGCGGCACACACGCGGCGGTCAGTATCCCCATCACTAGGTTGAAAATAAACCATGCACGACGACTACGTAAGCAAACCCCAATCAAAGAACCGAAACCCATCCAAATCAAGCCAGCGACAAAGTTCACAATCACAAAAGCGATACTCATCACAATGATGGACTGAGTAAATAACTCGCCTGGAAGACTAAAACTCCCTACCGCGCCAAGCCCCATCATCCATGCTTTCGGATTTAAGAACTGCAATAATCCGCCTTGAAACCAAGTGACGCTTTTAGAGGCTTTGCTGTCTGTTTTGAGTGGCTCGTAGCTGGCGGTAGCGGTTTTCCATGCTAGCCATAATAAATAAACGCTACCAATGATTTTCAGCACAATATGAATTGCAGGATATAATAGTAATAGCGCGGCAACACCGAACGCAGACAAATATAAAATTGACTGCATGCCCAGCATTATTCCTAATAATAATCCGATACTGCGACGAAAGCCGTAGTTAGCGGCACAAGAGGTCAACAACATGTTGTTAGGGCCGGGCGTGACTGCTGCAATGAATAAAAACGTAAAAAGCGAAAAAATTAGCCCCAGAGTCATTTATACTATGTTCCTCAACCTAAATTTGTTTCTAGATTTGTTTACTTGCATCACAGAAAAATAACAGTATGTTATGTGACTCACAAGCGTTCCACTAAATAAAAAATAAGGCCATGTCAGAAAATTTCCGCCCTATGAGTTGGGCAAAAAACCCTCATCTCCAAACCTTATTGCCAAGGATCTTTCGCCGTACCCCGAAAATTATCCCAACATGGCAGCGATTAGAATTGCCTGACGGCGATTTTATCGATCTTGCTTGGAGTGAAAACCCAGAAAAAGCGAGCAAAAAGCCTCGTTTAGTGATTTTTCATGGGTTGGAAGGAAATTTTAAAAGCCCCTATGCCCACGGGATGTTAGAAAGCGCCCAAAAGCAAGGGTGGCTCGGCGTGATCATGCATTTTAGAGGATGCAGCGGTGAACCTAACCGCCAAAAACGTATTTACCATTCCGGTGAAACTAGTGATGCCCGCTATTTTTTACATTGGCTAAAACAGACATGGGGCGATGCCCCCACTGCCGCGGTAGGTTATTCCCTTGGCGGTAATATGCTCGCCTGCTATTTAGCTGAAAACGGTGAGAATGCTGAATTAGATGCCGGCGTCGTTGTCTCGGCCCCATTAATGCTCGAAGCCTGCTCCATGAAAATGGAGAAAGGAATTTCTCAGCTCTATCAACGTTACCTATTAAATGGATTGAAACGTAACGCTACCCGCAAACTGGTGCGCTATCCCGGTTCACTTCCTCTTAATTTGTTGCAGCTTAAACAGTTAAAACGCATTCGTGAATTTGATGATGTGATCACCGCACGTATTCATGGTTTTGATGATGCTGCGGATTATTATCAAAAATGCAGCGCGCTACCTAAGTTATCTCAGATTACTAAGCCAACCCTGATTATTCACGCAAAAGACGACCCGTTTATGGCGCCCGAAGTCGTGCCTGATTTAAGTCATTTACCCGAAAATATTGAATACCAAATGACGGAACATGGTGGACACGTCGGCTTTGTCGGCGGTAGTTTTAGAAAGCCACAAATGTGGTTAGAAACTCGTATTCCTCTGTGGCTAACAGCGTATTTGAATGAGCAAAAATCATGATTATTCCGTGGAAAGACCTCGCTCCTGAAACGCTCGAAAACCTTATCGAGAGCTATGTTTTACGCGAAGGAACCGATTACGGCGTTCACGAAAAAAGCTTGCAGGACAAAGTGAATGATGTGAAACGGCAGTTAGTTTCTGGCGAAATTGTGCTAGTCTGGTCTGAGTTACATGAATCGGTAAATTTCATGCCTAATAACCAGTTTCGCCCGTAGCGCTGTTTCTCAAAAATAGTGGTCATGGCGTAAAACAGGGAGTCCACTATGTCGAAGAAGCATCCGATTATTGCAGTGACGGGTTCGAGTGGCGCAGGAACAACCTCAACGAGCCAAGCTTTTCGTAAAATTTTCCATCAATTAAATATCCGCCCAGCCACCCTTGAGGGGGATAGTTTTCATCGTTATACCCGCCCTGAAATGGATATGGCTATTCGTAAAGCCCGCGAACAAGGGCGCCATATCAGCTATTTCGGCCCTGAGGCCAACGATTTTTCTCTACTTGAACAGACGCTAATTGACTATGCTAAAACTGGCAGCGGTCAATCTCGAAAATATTTACATACTTACGATGAAGCGGTGCCCTATGGCCTGCAACCTGGCACGTTTACCCCGTGGGAATCGCTACCAGCCAATACCGATGTGCTGTTTTATGAAGGATTACATGGCGGAGTAGTTACCCCAGAGCACGATGTTGCACAACATGTTGATTTGCTTGTGGGTGTAGTGCCAATTGTTAACCTTGAATGGATCCAAAAACTCATCCGCGATACCACCGAGCGAGGACATTCCCGTGAAGCGGTGATGGATTCCGTTGTACGTTCGATGGGGGATTATATTAACTATATTACGCCGCAGTTTTCTCGTACCCATATTAACTTCCAACGAGTTCCTACCGTTGACACCTCTAACCCTTTCTCTGCCAAAGCAATACCTTCACAGGACGAAAGTTTTATCGTTATTCGCTTTAGAGGATTAGAGCAGATCGATTTCCCTTATTTATTATCCATGTTAAATGGCTCGTTTATTTCAGCGATGAATACCATTGTGGTACCCGGTGGGAAATTAGGACTCGCGATGGAACTTATTATGATGCCATTAGTGGAAAAATTAATGAAACAGCGAAATGGGTAGTTTAAGATTCTCATTAAAGAGATAAATAACAAGATGCTTATCTTAATTATCGATAAGCATCTTAATAGCAAGAAAACAATTACAGCGTTTTAATTTCGAAGCTATGAGTCACGTTAACCGTTTTCTCTAACATGATAGCAACGGAACAATATTTTTCTGCAGAAAGTTGAACCGCACGCTCCACCACTTTGTCCGTTAATTCACGTCCCGTCACAATAAAGTGCAGGTTGATGTCCGTAAAATAGCGCGGAGCTTCTTCACGACGCTGCGAAGTTAATTTTACTTCACAATCAACAATATCCTGACGACCTTTTTGCAGAATAGAAACCACATCAATCGCACTGCATCCGCCTGCAGCCATTAGAACCATTTCCATCGGACTCGGTGCTTTATCTCCAGCATTGCCATCCATCATAACTTGATGACCCGATGCCGACTCACCTAAAAAAGAGAGCCCTTCAACCCACTTGACGCGTGCTTCCATTTTTATTCCTCTCGAAAAATAGTGGTATTTATCGCCACATTGTTCCATATATCTAGACAATGTTATATCAGCATTATTAGGCTGAAGCGATACAGGGGAGACTTTCGCTATTGGATATGATACAAACAATGGTTAGTTGATAGGATTAAGATCAATACTCAACGATTTAATTGATTATATTATACAATTGATATTAATTTGCATTGGCCTAGGGCGATATTAATAATAGGCATCAATGTGACTTAATATGCTAAGCTTGACACTTTAAAGTCAGCCTTTCCCTACTTTTCGAAAGGTTGCAATAACATACAGAGGATAACGCTAATGGTTCTCGGCAAGCCACAAACAGACCCTACTCTTGAATGGTTTTTGTCACACTGCCATATTCATAAGTATCCATCCAAGAGCACTCTGATCCATCAGGGTGAAAAAGCAGAAACCCTTTACTACATTGTTAAAGGCTCAGTGGCTGTTTTAATCAAAGATGAAGAAGGCAAGGAAATGATTCTCTCTTATTTAAATCAGGGAGATTTCATTGGCGAACTTGGGTTATTTGAAGAAGGGCAAGAACGTACTGCGTGGGTTCGCGCGAAAGTTGCTTGCGAAGTCGCGGAAATTTCTTACAAAAAATTCCGTCAGCTGATTCAAGTCAATCCAGATATCCTGATGCGCCTTTCCGCGCAAATGGCAAGTCGTTTGCAAACCACGTCCGAAAAAGTGGGTAACCTTGCATTCTTAGATGTTACTGGTCGTATTGCTCAAACATTATTGAATTTAGCTAAACAACCTGATGCAATGACTCACCCAGACGGTATGCAAATCAAAATTACTCGTCAGGAAATCGGTCAAATCGTAGGTTGTTCTCGCGAAACTGTCGGTCGTATTTTAAAGATGCTGGAAGATCAAAACTTAATCTCCGCACACGGCAAAACGATTGTTGTTTACGGCACTCGCTGATTCACCTTTCAGCCTCACCCTTCTTGGTGAGGCTTCGATATTGAAATAGCTTTATACTTTACGTACAAAGCTATTTTTCTTACTTAGGATCCTTTATTTCCCCCTCTCATCTATATACTCTCATTGATGAGTATCGTTTCTTTATATAATTATAGTTAATTGTCAAACTAATATAGTGGTAACTAAACCATTATTAAGAGTTGACAACACGATGATTAAAAATATCAATCCAAGAAGCGAAAGTATCATTAATATCAATGATAATAAAACCATAACCACTTCATCATTATCTAATCAAATAAAAAAAACCATTAATATTGGTTCATGCATACCCGATAATAATCACCTATCTAATTTACATTATCAAAAAAAGCACTTCGCCGTATTGACTTGTCATTTTGAGCCAAGTGAACAAAAAGAAATTAATCTAATTAAATACTCGCCTCCAGTAGAGAAAATAACACTTCCCTATAAATACCATGAGGCTATTGAAGCTAATGGCCATTTTTTAATTCTTAAATCCCCACGTATTTTCAACCATTCCGTCTCAATAAAAAATGAGCCAATTATTAATGAAAAACAGGATACTGAACTAATGCTAATTGATAAAACAAGTGCTACAGAAACTAACGTTTTTAAAGAATTTAATTTAAAACGTTCATCAAACCGATTCTCAAATTTGATTTTAGAAATAAAATCGACTCATGAAAAAGGTATTCGTTATTTAAAAAGTATATTTAATAAAAATAAGAATGAAAAGTTTTGTGTTACTTTTAAAAAGGGAATTGAGATCCCAATAAAACATGAAAAAACAAGATTAAGTGAAGTAATTACTTATCAGAACACTGCATCGACTCAGAAGATTGAGAACAACCTTAGTACTCTAAAATCATCACAAGCTAAATTAGCTGAACAGCTAAAAAAAATAGAGACAGACAAAGAGAATGAAATAAAAGCAGGTGAAGAGAGAATAAGAAAAGAAGCTGAATCAAGTATGATACAGAAAGCTTCTATTTCGAAAATAAAAGATGAGAATAAAGCAAAGAGCAGTGATACCGAATTTGAGTTCAATGAGGAGTTAGAGTGGAATGATGATACCAATCATATTCAAGATAGTTTACAAAAAAGAATCACCGACCGTCTTGTTAGCTTAGCAATTCCATCAACTCGTCAGCTCGATAAATTACTTGTCGATGAGACTGACATGAAGTCAATAAATCGACACTTAGAAAATATGGATTCACTGAACAAGATAGAAAATCAGCTATATTCTAGCAATGAAAGCTTAAATTCTAACTCATCAAGCCATTATTCAAATAATTCTAGTGACTCTGGATATTTATCAGAAAACACAAAAGCACAGAAAAAAATAGAAACAGACTCCACTAAACTGAAAGATAATAGCTCGAACCATGCCTCGCATAATAAAAATGATAAAGTATTACCTAGAAGAAATATAAAAGTAAAACCAACCGTGAGAACATATCAATTTAATGGGGAAATATACCAAACTAAAACATCAATGCTAAGAGCTAAACATAATAGTAAAAAATATCAGTTTCCACTAAATGGAAACTCACCAGAAATAGCATCAAATCAAGGAAAACCCGATACTAGAAAATTAGATGCGCTGTTGAAAAAAACGCAAGAAACCCTTCATAGTCTAAATAGTCTAAGCGAGCAAATATCCAAAGAAGAAGTACATTCTGCGCAGATTAAAACAAAATTAGCTAAGCTTAATAACAAGTAACAACTTGAATAATAGTTCAGTGACAGAGGCAAATTTGCCTCTGTCACTATAAAAAGACAATTAAGCCAGCAGTTTGCTAATTGCAGTTTCCAATTTCGCCATCCCGCTATTAATTTCATTTTCAGAAATAATCAGCGATGGAGTAAAGCGCAATACATTCGTGCCCGCATTAAGCATCATCAGCCCTTCTGCAGCACAAGCTTGTAGAATATCTTTTGAGCGATTCAGTAATTTGCCATTCAGCTCTGCACCGATTAATAAGCCCATTCCGCGAATTTCAGCGAAAATTCCATATTGGTCATTAAGCTTGTTTAAATGAGAGACAAATAACTCACGACGTTTAGCAACACCATCAAGGACTTCATCGGTATTGATAATATCGAAAGCAGCATTGCCTACCGCACATGCCAATGGATTGCCCCCGTAAGTGGTTCCGTGAGATCCTACCTCCATTGTTTTCGCAATTTCAGCAGTTGTGATCATCGCACTGATAGGGAAACCGCCTCCGAGCGCTTTTGCAGTGGTTAAAATATCGGGAGTGACATCGTAGTGCATATAAGAGAACAATTTCCCCGTACGCCCCATTCCACTTTGCACTTCATCAAAAATAAGTAATGCATTATTTTCATCGCAAAGTTTACGAACTCCTTGCAGAAATTCTGATGTTGCTGGGGTTACCCCGCCTTCCCCTTGAACTGGCTCCAAAACCACTGCACAGGTATTTTCATCGATCACGGCTTTAACGGCATCAAGGTCATTAAAAGGCACATGAATAATATCCGCAGGTTTTGGGCCGAATCCATCGGCATATTTCGCTTGTCCGCCAACTGAGACAGTAAATAATGTTCTGCCGTGGAATGCTTGCTTGAATGCAATGATCTTCGTTTTATACGGGCTATATTTGGTGATGGCATAACGACGCGCTAGCTTGAATGCGGCTTCATTCGCTTCAGACCCTGAGTTCACAAAGAATGCACGATCCGCAAACGTTGCTTTCGTTAATTTTTGGGCCAGTGTTAACGCCTGTTCATTGGTAAAAACATTGCTCACATGCCAAAGTTTTTCGCTTTGTTCACGTACAGCCGCAACGAGGCTTGGATGGCAATGACCTAGCGCTAAAACCGCGATCCCGCCTGCGAAATCAATATATTCTTTACCTTGCTGATCCCAAACGCGGCTGCCTTCGCCTTTAACTGGAATAAATTCAGCTGGCGAAAAAATAGGTAACATGACCTGATCAAAAGTCTGCCGATTGACTGCGTGTTGTTCTGACATACCCCTCACCTGCTCTTTATCGAATGCTTAAGTGAAAATATAAGCATCAAATATGAATAAAAAATCAATAAAGAGCAATAGGGAAGGGTAAAATATGCATAATTAATTTTGCTATTCGCGAAAATCAACCACTAATACTTGAGAAAATTACTCAACAGCTCATGACCTTGTTCGCTGAGAATACTTTCAGGGTGGAATTGGACCCCTTCAATGGGCAGGGTTTTATGGCGGATCCCCATAATTTCATCGATATCCCCATTATTCAGAGACCACGCGGAGACATCAAAAGAGGCGGGTAGCGTTTCTGCTGCAATCACTAAAGAGTGATAGCGAGTCACGGTTAAAGGTCGATTAAGCCCTTTAAATACCCCTTGATGGTTATGATGGATAGATGATGTTTTTCCGTGCATCACTTCACGCGCTTTTACAACAGACGCGCCAAATGCTTGCCCGATAGCTTGATGCCCTAGGCAGATACCCAAAATAGGTAATTTTCCGGCGAAATATTTTATCGCTTCCAACGAAATTCCCGCCTCATCAGGCGTGCAAGGACCCGGTGAAATGACCAAATGGGTTGGAGCCAGTTGTTCAATTTCTTCAATGGTAATTTCGTCATTACGTTTCACCAGCACTTCCGCCCCTAGTTCGCAGAAATATTGGTATAAGTTGTATGTAAATGAATCGTAATTATCAATAAGTAAAAGCATAGTAGCCTATCCGACTGATTTTTATCATTATAAGTTTTTTGTTTATGCATAATTCGTGGTGGTTAGCAATTAGAACGCGTCCCAAAAACCATAAATTATCACAAAGGGCGGCTATCATAGCACAGCCAAGACAGGAAAATAGCCTATTTACGTCAAGTAACCCACTTTCAGTACAAAATTTCCATATAAAAATCATGGAATTATATTCACAAGAATATAACAACATTCAAAATTTGATAATAAATACTTTAAATACAATGGAGTAAAATAGAAACAATCATACTAATAAAAAACAATCAAACGCATGAGTGATGATGAAATAGAAGTGAGTTGGGATGACCTATAATGGAAATAATTTAAGAAAAAATGCAAAGAAAGGCTTTATGATAAGAGGATGATTAACAAGAATCACCCTCTCTATTAGACGATATTACAGCAAACAGTATTAAGGCTTTTTAATCACTTCCGCAGAAATAATCGTAATAGGTTCAACAGGAACATTTTGATATGGACCGACGTTCTCTGTTTTCACTTTAGAAATTTTGTCTGCAACATCCATTCCTTTAACGACTTTACCAAATACGGCATAGCCGAAATCACGTTGGCCGTGATCTAAAAACGCATTATCAGCAACATTAATAAAGAATTGGCTGGTTGCACTGTCTTTATTTGCGCTACGAGCCATTGAAATAGTGCCACGTAAATTACGTAAACCATTATCAGCTTCGTTAGCGATTGGTGCACGGGTTTGTTTTTGCTGCAATTCTTTATTAAAGCCGCCGCCTTGGATCATGAATCCAGGAATAACACGATGGAAGGTTGTTCCATTGTAATAGCCTTCATTAACATATTGCAGGAAGTTTTCAGTACTAACAGGGGCTTTTTTACTATTGAGTTCTAATTCAATATTACCTGCAGAGGTGACTAATTTAACGTAAGTTTCACCCGCGGCTAATGCAAGAGAAGTTGTGCTCATTGCACAGATTGCCAATAATGGCACAAAAATTCGTTTCAACATTCAAGATCCCTTTTGTTAATACCCAAAAACATATTAATGCCCAATTCTAGAGCGAAGCGGGGGTAATTGCTAAAGATTTACCTATATTTACGCCAAATAGTTAAATTTCGCTGAATTAAATTAATTGTAGAGCAACTTAATGAAAAAGCCTTCGCATAATGTCATTCTCAAATAGATATCACACCAAATATCCCCCTTTTGTTGTTTGTATGCTATTCAGTCGTTATAATCCCCCAGCCTTTTGAGGCTACTCAGGGAGAACCACCAATGGCAATTAAAAACCACAACTACCACATGACAAAATTTGTCATCAGTGCCCCCGATATCCGTCATCTACCAAAAGATACGGGCATTGAGGTGGCGTTTGCTGGCCGATCTAACGCGGGCAAATCCAGTGCATTAAATGCATTAACACAGCAAAAAAGCTTAGCGCGAACCAGTAAAACACCGGGAAGAACTCAGCTTATCAACCTATTTGAAGTTGAAGAGGGCATTCGCCTAGTTGACCTTCCGGGCTACGGTTATGCCGAAGTACCTGAAGAGATGAAGCGCAAATGGCAGCAAGCTCTCGGTGAATATTTACAGAAAAGAGAATGTATCAAAGGGTTAGTGATTTTGATGGATATCCGTCATCCATTAAAAGACCTCGATATGCAGATGATCGAATGGTCAGTCGCCATGAGCATTCCTGTTCTTGTTCTACTCACCAAAGCGGATAAGCTCGCTTCAGGCGCAAGAAAGAAACAGTTAATGGAAGTTCGCCAAGCATTAGCGCCGTTATCAGCGGAAGGCGATATTGAAGTGGAATATTTCTCTGCACTGAAAAAAATGGGTATCGATAAATTACGTATCAAACTCGACAGTTGGTACAGTAACGCCGCAGAATAATCTTTTCATTCCTTGTACGCCAATCACGGCGTACAACGGTCTATGCCGTTAGCGCATCAGAATTTATGCAAAAAAAAAATGCTCCAGTCAAAAACTTGACTGGAGCAGCTAATATTCAGCTAAATCCGATTACGTGAAGTAAAAGGTCTGAAAGATAGAACATCTTACCTCTGTACCCTACGTCTGATAATGTACTTTATTTTCCGCTCGAAAAAAAGGCTTTTTGTAGTTTTTTTTCAAAGCTTACTACGATTCAGCCCTTTAAATTGCCTAATAATTCGTTAAAAACGTATTTTTACTACATATTTATGAGATCTAAGTCGCATAATAACAACCTTATCCAGCCCAACGATATATTTAAAATTCAGTGTTTTACCCATGAATTATGTGCAATTTAAAGGGAATAAAACGCCTCCAATTAGCTGCGTAAATACCACTATAAAAAATTCTCCAAACATAAAAAAACACCCCAAACATTGTCGCCAATCTCTGGAGTGCCTTACATTATCTTTTACTTAGCTTTTGCTCTTATCTTTTTCTTTTAGGTTTTACTAAGAGTTTTTTCTCTTTATCTCTTACCCAACCAATACTCTAAATAGTTCGCGGCTGTAGGTAGGCGGCAAATGAGGATATCCCTAGGAGCATACACAAGTATGTGACTAGGGTAGTTGAGAGCAGCCAACACCCCTACAGCCCGAAATATGACGAGTAGACGAGTATTAATGGGCTTCGTCCCAGTTAATGCCGACACCCACCTCCACCTTCAGAGGAACATCCAGCACCATACTCTGCTCCATCAGCGCCTGAACCTTCGCTTTCACCTTCTCTAACTCGGACTCTTTGACTTCAAATACCAGTTCATCGTGCACCTGCATCAGCATATCCGCATCTGGTTTTTCAGTTTCGAGCCAGCTATCTACCGCTATCATCGCTTTTTTGATGATGTCGGCAGCAGTGCCTTGCATTGGGGCATTGATCGCTTCGCGTTCTGCCGCTTTACGGCGCATACCATTGCTAGATTTAATATCGGCAAGATACAATCTACGCCCTTCTAATGTCTCAACATAACCTTGTTCAGACGCTTGCAGGCGGGTATTTTCCATATAACGCAACACACCTGGATAACGCTCAAAGTAGAGATCCATATAACGCTGCGCTTCTCCACGTGGGATGCCTAACTGGCGAGCCAAACCAAATGCACTCATGCCATAAATCAAACCGAAGTTAATCGCTTTTGCACTACGGCGTTGGTCGCTGGTGACTTCCTCTAATGGAACCCCAAACACTTCGGCTGCGGTGGCTCTATGGATATCTTTCCCTTCCGCAAACGCCGTCAATAAGCCTTTATCTTGAGAAAGATGCGCCATAATACGCAATTCAATTTGCGAATAGTCCGCCGCCATCACTTTGTAGCCATCACGCGCCACAAACGCTTGGCGAATACGGCGACCTTCTTCGGTACGCACCGGAATATTTTGCAAGTTCGGGTCACGGGAAGACAAACGCCCCGTCGCAGTTACTGCTTGGTGATAAGAGGTATGCACACGATGAGTTTTTGGATTAATCATCAGCGGCAGCTTATCCGTATAAGTAGATTTTAGTTTCGCTAAGCTACGATGCTCTAACAGCAACTTTGGTAATGCATGGTTTAATGCCAGCTCTTCCAATACTTCTTCGTTGGTTGAAGCCGCGCCACTTGGCGTTTTCTTGATAACTGGCAATTGTAGCTTTTCGAATAAAATCGTCTGCAACTGCTTCGGAGATGCTAAGTTAAACTCTTCACCCGCTAACTCGAACGCCTGTTTTTCCAGCTCTGCTAACCGCGCGGTGATCACCTGAGACTGCGCCCCTAATGCCGCTGCGTCAATCAGAACACCTTTACGCTCCATACGCACCAACACTGGCACCAACGGCATTTCGATATTTTGGAAAACGTGAGCTAATTTTGGCTCGGCTTCCAGTTGCGGATACAGCGCTTGATGCAGTAGCAATGTCACATCCGCATCTTCCGCCGCATAATTTGCCGCTTGTTCCAATGGAATTTGGTTAAAGGTTAACTGCTTTTTGCCTTTACCCGCTATCTCTTCAAAACTCACGGTCTTATGGTTGAGATGGCGATCTGCCAGGCTGTCCATATCATGACGCCCCATGCCAGCCACACTGTTCAACACATAAGATTCCAGCATAGTGTCGAACGCGATGCCTTTTAGCGAAATATCGTAATTTAATAACACTTCCGCATCGTATTTTAGGTTCTGACCGATTTTGCCGATTTTCTCATTTTCTAAGATAGGCTTCATGGCTGCCAAAACGTCTTTTAAAGGCAACTGGTCTGGCGCATCAAGATAGTCATGTCCAACAGGTAAATACGCAGCATGACCCGCTTCGATGGCAAAAGACATCCCGACTAAGCGAGCTTCTTGGGTATCCAGGCTGTCGGTTTCTGTATCAAAGGCAAACAGCGTCGCTTCGCTGAGTTTTTTCACCCAGCTGTCTAACTGTTCTTTATCGAGAATGGTTTGGTAATTTTCAGCACACAGCGTTGGAACTGCTGGCTTAGATTTCGCCGCTGGCTGGCTTTCTGGTGCACGGTAACTTTCTGCGGCTTTGGCAGGTTTTGCCCCTTTGCCGTCCATCCAGCTACCATTTTCAACATCGGCCAACCAGCGTTTAAATTCATAACGGCTAAACAGCGAATGAAGTTTATCCGCATCCAGTTCCGTCACTTTGAGTTCTTCACACGGTTTTTCTAGCTCAACATCCGTTTTAATCGTCGCTAATTGGTAAGATAACAGTGCGAGTTCGCGGTTCTCTTCCATTTTTGGTGCGAGGGTCTTAGAGCCACGGAAACCGAGTGGAGCAATCGCATCTAAATTTTTATAGATGTCGTCTAAGCTACCAATACCTTGCAATAACGCTAATGCGGTTTTTTCACCGACACCCGGCACACCCGGAATGTTATCGGATGAGTCACCCATTAAGGCTAAAAAGTCGATAATTAAGCTTGGTGGAACCCCGTACTTAGCTTCCACTTCTTCAGGACCTAAGATGGTGTTGGTCATCGTGTTGATCAGGGTGATATTCGGCTCCACCAACTGCGCCATATCTTTATCGCCCGTACTGATCAGCACCGGCATCCCTTTACTGCTGGCTTCACGCGCCAACGTACCGATGACGTCATCTGCCTCCACACCTGGTACCACTAGCAACGGCAGCCCCATGGCTTCCACCATTTCATGCAACGGTGCGATTTGAGCGCGCAGATCGTCCGGCATTGGCGGGCGATGGGATTTGTAGCTTTCAAACAGTTCATCACGGAACGTTTTTCCCTTAGCATCAAAGACAACCGCCACATGACTCGGGGTATATTGCATGATTAGGCTACGCAGCATATTCAACACGCCATACATCGCTCCGGTAGGTTCACCAGCGCTGTTGGTCAATGGAGGGAATGCATGATAAGCACGGTACAGGTAGGAAGAGCCATCTACCAAAATAAGGGGATTTTCAGCAATCTGAGCCATAATCTGTCATCATCTTTTTTATCGGGAATGAATGGGGGATAGGATGCCACATTGTGGCTTCAGATACACCTTGAGATTCAATTTCCCGCCGAGTTATCCCATTTTTCACACGATAACTTCCTGTGGATAACTTTGTGAGTAAAATTTAGTTATCTAAAGGATTCAATGAGTAAGAGAATTGCAAGAAGAAAACAATAAAATAAAATCAATAAGTTAGCTAATGAGGCTTTGATTTATCACAAATCAGGGGGGATGGTCGAATTGTGGATATTGATAACGGACAATCAGCAAATAAAAAGATAGCGGCAAATTGCCGCTATCTTCACTGATTATTTTTTACTGACTAAGAAGTTCACAACTTTTGAGTATTCTTTAGCATAATCCTCTGCGTTATCGACAGAAATTCCGTTATTACGGATTTGATATTTACCATCGACGAATAACGCTGGCACGCCACGCAGTTTTAAATCTTGTGCAGCATTTTGTTGCTTAGCAACTAACGATTTCACGACAAAGCTATTCAACGCTGCATCGTATTCTTCACCTGTTACGCCCGCTTTAATAAACGCATTACGGATATCCGCAGGGGTATTGATAGTTTGGGTTTTCTGAATTCCTTCAAACAGAATTGGCGTCACTTTATCTTCAACTTTCAGCACCATCGCCACAGCCCACGCTTGAGTCATTTGAGCGCCTAGAGGGCCTAAGAAATCAACGTGATAACGCGCTTTAGTGACACCTTCTGGCAGGTTTTTCTCTACCGTTTGTGGCACTTTGTAGATGCTTTCAAACTGATAACAGTGTGGGCAGTAAAATGAGAAAAACTCCAAAACTTGCGGTAAGTCTTGCACCGGAGGCTTAACATCCGTGTACTCTTTACCTTCTGAATAATTTGCTGCAGCAGCACCAAAAGACATGGCAATACCAATCAAAGCCAACATGATTTTTTTCATAGAAAACTTTCTCCAAAAACACAGTCTTAAATATTAAAATTGCGGGTTCAATTGCAAAGGAGCATCTAACAACCGCTCAGTTTGCTGTGCAAACTCGATAGATTGCTTTTGCCAAAAATCAGCAGATTGGATCCAAGAAAATGCTTTCGGGAAAGCGGGATCTTGCCAGCGACGAAGGATCCATCCTAAATAATGCACCATTCGCATCGCACGTAGCGGTTCAATCAGCTTTAACTCACGTACATCAAAATCACAAAACTCGTTATACGCTTCTAATAACGTATCCAGTTGGATGATTTGCTCTTGGCGCGAACCATTAAGCAACATCCATAAATCTTGCACCGCAGGGCCATTGCGTGCATCGTCAAAATCCACCAGCCACGCTTCATCACGCCACAGAATATTGCCGGGATGGCAATCCCCTTGTAGGCGAATAAAAGATTGCTGAGCAGGCCACAGAGCCTTAACTTGGGCAATCAACTTATCCAGTGAATCTATCAATGGTGCTTTATCACGCTCAGTAATTAATGAACTGGCGGCGATAATATTTCTCGGTTGGTCGAGATACTCTTCCACACCAAGAGTCGGACGAAATGCAAAGTTTCGCTGTTTACCGATTTGATGCACTCGCCCTAATAAATGGCCGACACCCTCAAGCTGGAATAAATTGTCCGTTTCATATTGGCGCCCTCCGATACTCGGAAAGAGTGCAAACATAAACCCGCCAAATTCTAATACCGTTTGCCCGGCAAATTCTAACGGCGCAGCCACCGATAAGCCTTCATCTTGTAGCTCAAGGGTAAAATCGTGCTCTTCTTGAATTTGAGAACGGTTCCAGCGTTCAGGACGATAAAATTTCACCACATAGCGCTGGCGATTTTCATCCTGAAATTGGAAAACGCGATTTTCGTAGCTGTTAAGCTCTGTCAGCCCTGATTCTGGGTAAATCCCCGCTTCCATCAGCGCATCAAGGATCAAATCAGGGGAGATCCCACTAAAGTGGAAGCTCGATTGTTCTGTTAAATCCATGTTCATTTAATCTTTTATGATGCCACGAGCACGTAGAATGGCCGTTTTAAAATCATCTTCGTAATCTTTTTGAATACCGGGGATCACCGCATTGCTGTCAGTGCCACGCATTTTTAGATGATAAATTAATACGTCGTCTGTCAGTTCAGATAAACTGCCTTTAAAACCTGCTTCATCTGCCAGTTTTTGCAGTAATTGCACTAAATTTAAATCTGAATTGTCCTTCCATACTGGATGCAGAAGTTCGATGACTTCATTTAAACGATGGCATTTCATGTTTATTCCTTATCACGAATATTCGATACAAGTTACCAATAATCCTACAAGAGAAAAAGGGAACAGTTGTCAATCTAAGTAAAGTTTAACCGTTTCTTGTATTAATATTCATTGATTTTATAGGAAAATAGAATAGATTTTAGCTGTTACTATACTCAAAAAACTACTTAAGTTCGTTAAAACATTTTCGCTAAGATTTTCAGAGATATTGAACATGTCATTTCGTCAGTCGATTACAGGCGTGATCCTCGCAGGGGGCAAAGGCACTCGTATGGGAGGGCAAGATAAGGGTTTAATTCCTTTATTGGGTAAGCCGCTATACCGTTATATTATTGAGCGTTTGCAGCCGCAAGTCGGTCAATTGATGATCAATGCTAATCGCCACCACGCAGAATATGCGCAAAGCCAGCTGCCCGTTTTCACGGATTTAACCGCAGATTTTTCGGGCCCCTTAGCAGGGATGCAAGCTGCACTTCATCAAGTCACCACCGATTGGCTGCTATTTGTCCCTTGTGATGTTCCCGAATTCCCAACTGATTTAGCCGAAAAAATGTTTCGCGAAAAAGGCAAGCACCTTGCCTGCTATGCCTGTGATAACGAACGAGAACACCCGACATTTACCCTACTCCATCGGTCTCTGCAGAAACCGTTGGATGATTACCTCGCAAGAGGAGATCGCAAATTGATGCTATTTATGCGTGAGATCGATGCAAAAGGCGTCATATTTACCTCTGAAACCGGCACATTTGCTAACTTAAATACGCCGGAAGATAGCCGTAACTGGGAGTTACAACAAAAAAAATCATGAACCAGAACACGTTACCTCTACTCGGGATCACCGCCTACAGTGGCACCGGGAAAACAACTTTACTCAAGAAAGTTATCCCTTTACTGAGACAGCGTCATGTTCGTGTGGGCTTAATCAAGCACACGCATCACGATATGGAAATTGATACGCCGGGCAAAGACAGTTATGAATTACGCAAAGCAGGTGCAGACCAAACGTTAGTCGCCAGCAATCAGCGCTGGGCATTAATGACCGAAACCCCTGAATGCAATGAAATGGATCTGAGCTATCTGGCTAGCCGCTTTGATCCTGCTTCGCTAGATCTGATCGTAGTGGAAGGATTCAAGAGTGAGCCTATCGATAAAATCGCGCTATTTCGATCCGATGTAGGTAAACCACTAAACGGCTTAATCGACGAGTATGTCGTGGCGGTTGCCAGCGACGAAATTATCGATACTGACGTCCCGCAATTGGATATCAATAATCCTGAACAGGTGGCGGACTATATTGTTTCCTGGTGGCAAAAAAGCCAGTAAATTGCCTCTCTAAATGCCTCCTTCGAGGCATTTTTTATGCGCTTTTGCGCACAATCAGCTCAGGTTCAAGCTTAATAAGATTCGGTTGATTCTCTGACTGCGCCCAAATACCTTCGAGCAAGGTAATCACTTGCTGGGCAATGCGATTCACAGGCTGCGCCAATGTGGTGAGCTGATACCCTTCCCACCCCGCCATCGGAATATCATCACACCCCACGAGTCTGAGTTGCGCAGGAACCGCAATATTCAGCGCTTGCCGGCAACAATCCATTACCCCCAACGCCAAAGAATCCGCGGCACAAAATAAGCCATCCAGCGATTGAAGTTGCTGCTGATGCTGCAAAGCCGCCTCAAAGCCCGCTTGATAACGATAACTCCCCGCGGATAGGCACACTGGCTCGGGACAGCCCGCTGCCATTAAATAGCGTTTAAAGCCTTGATAACGCTCATTTGAGGCTTGCCCATCTCCACGCCCTGCCAGAAATCCCAACCGTGTTAAGCCTAAACTTAATAGATATTTTGCCGCCATTTCTCCGGCTAATTGGTTATCTGTTTGTACTGAAGGGATCAATCCCGCTGCATCACTGCGCCCCAATGTAATTAGCGGTAAAGAGAGCTTTAAACATTGATGAAAATGCTCCGCTGGCAGTGACCCCACCACAGCGACCACCCCATCAATTTGATACCCCGATAATTGCAAAATCGCCGCATCAAGGTCGTCCGCCTGTTTCACATTCAACAGCATCGGCTGTTTTCCGTGTCCTTGTAATGCGCTGGATAAGGCTTCAAACAAATAGGATTCATACGGGTTCGATAAATCACTGACAAGAATCGCCACGATATTTGAACGTTTTTTCTGATTAGGCGTACTCAGTGTTCGAGCAAAAAAATTAGGTTGATAGCCCAGTTGCTTCGCCGCATCTAAAATCTTTTGCTGCTTTTTCGGGTGGATACTCGCGCCTTCAGTAAATGCCCGGGATACCGACGAACGAGAAACACCTGCCACTTCCGCCACATCCGATGCCGTCACTTTGCGATTTTGCATCATGATAAACATTCCCCCTGCTGAGCCAACTGAAGAAACGGATATTCGTCAATATGTTCACGCAGGCTATCTCGGTAACGCGGTTCAATATGATAAAGCCGCCATTGGCTATTCGATTTTGGAGATAACTTTTGCAGCCGCTGGTGTAGCGATGCCCAAGAGCCATGACTCGGATGAATATCGAGGGTTTCACATTCCAAAAACACCCAATCACTTTGCAGTGCCAGTTGTTCCCCTTGAGATGAAATCTCGCCATCCCCTGAATAAAACAGACTGTGCCCCGAATTCGCCGTCAGGTGCAAACTACGGTTACTGACCGAATGTTGCGTTAACGCCGTTGCCACTTTCCAATCACCAATAAATTGAATTTCTTCACTATTTTGTCGGATGATTTCGAAACCTAATTGCGCTTTCGGCCAATGCGCGAAGGCAAGAAGCGGCGCTAATAGTGTCCATTGTTCCCGCTGAGCAATGATAGTTAGTGGACGCTTTCGTCGGTACGAATCCATCCAGTTAAGTAACGAGGTTAATCCCAGACAGTGATCCGGATGGGTATGGGTCAAATAGATTGCATCCAATTCTTCCACATGCATTTGTCCAAACAGCGCTTGAGGTACCGTTGGGCCACAATCCACCAGCAATTGATAATCTGATTCTTCCACAAGAATGCTGGCATTGATGCGCTCACTATCATAAGCATCCCCCGTTCCCACTACCGTAATTTGAAAGCTAGGCTGCATGGTTTGTCCTTGTGTTAGCCATCTCAATCCGTTGTTCCTGCCCATCAAAAAAATGCAGCGTCGAACGCGCTAAGCTTATGGGCAACCTGTCCCCCACACCATAAATCTGGTCACTCTCCACCACAAAATGCTGCCCTTGTAATGAACCCTTATCTTGTAATAGGCCATAGTAAAGCCGAGAATGCCCAAGAGGTTCCACCACGGTGATTGGCATAAAGGCATCTGGGTTTTGGTTATCCACCACCACTTGATTAGGGCGAACGCCCACACACTCTGCCTCTGCAGGTAGCGGAATATTGACTGAATCAAACATTTTCGTTGCGAGAAAATTCATCACCGGTGACCCAATAAACGATGCCACAAATTTATTGGCAGGCTTCTGGTATAGCGTTTCAGGCGTGCCAACTTGCTCAATACATCCTTGATTTAATACCACAATGCGGTCAGCCAAGGTCATCGCTTCAACTTGATCGTGAGTCACATAAATCATGGTGGCTTTCAGGTTTTGGTGAAGTTGCTTCAAGTAAATGCGCATTTCACCACGCAACTTGGCATCAAGGTTAGACAGTGGTTCATCAAACAGAAATAACTCTGGGTCACGCACAATCGCGCGTCCAATTGCCACTCGTTGACGCTGCCCACCAGATAACGCCGATGGTAGTCTGTCAAGCAAATGGGTTAATTGTAGATTCTCTGCGGTTTCCCGTACTTTTTGGGTAATTTCTCGCGCACTCATTCCCGCCATCTTCAGCGGAAATCCCATATTTTTTTCCACGCTCATGTGGGGATACAGGGCGTAGGATTGGAATACCATTGCCACTTGTCGCAGTGAGGGATGCACATCATTTAGAGGTTGGCCATTGAGTTTCAGCTCCCCGTCGGTGATGGATTCAAGCCCTGCAATCATGCGTAACAATGTGGATTTCCCGCAGCCAGAAGGCCCGACAAACACCACAAATTCGCCATTGTCGATAGTTAAATCCACTTGTGGGATCACGCAATGCCCTGCGTAGCTTTTACCAATATTAATCAGTTCTAGTTTTTTCATGATAAGTGCCTATTATTTCAATCCCATCGAGAAGCCACGTAATAAATAGCGCTGCATATAGCCCGCCAGTGCCAGCATCGGCAATGAAGAAACAATCCCTATCGCCATCATTTCTCCCCACGCGGTACCGTCTTCAGTCATAAAATTAGAGATAAATAATGGGATGGTGAATTTGTCGGGTGTATGAATAAATAACAGCGAGAATAAAAACTCATTCCAGCCGAGGATCATGGAGAAAATCGCCGTCGCGACTAACCCCGGCGCACAAAGCGGAAATACGATATAGGCTAAACGGCGCAGTAAGTTCGCCCCATCCATCGCCCCGGCCTCTTCAATTTCTAATGGAATATCGCGAATAAAACCGAGCAGCATCCAGATACAAAATGGCAAGGTATACACCTGATAAGACAAAATCAGCCCAATGCGCGTATTCAGTAACCCGACTTGGTTCATCAAAGAATAGAGCGGGATGGCAATCACAATCGGCGGCATCATTTTGATAATCAATACACCGAGCAAAAACACGTTATCGAGCTTAGCGGGGAAGCGATAACGCACTAAGGCGTAAGCACAAAAGAACGCTAGCACCACCGAAACCGCGGTTGCCCCCACCGAGACTAAAACCGTGTTGCCGACTAAGCGCAGTAAATCCCCTTCAAATAGCTTTTCAAATGCGGATAAGCTCAATTGGCTTGGCAGTAATTGCGCCCCCGATTGCATAATTTCAGACGGGGATTTAAACGCCGTGCCGAACATCCAAATAATCGGCAGCGTCATGATCAACACCGCCAACCAAACCAACAATGTATGTATTTTGGCTTTCATGATCAGCGTCCTTTCATTACGTTGCGGGCATAAATCAATGTCATCAGCAAGGAAATCGCCAACATCACTAACGCCGCCGCACTCGCCATACCTAAGTCGAAGAAGCGGAAACCGTATTTATAGACAAACATGGATAATGTCTCGGTGGAATTTCCGGGGCCGCCCCCCGTCATCACATACACTTTGTCGAATAACTTAAAGGTGTCGATAGAGCGCAATAAAAACGCCAGCATCAGTTGCTTTTTGATCAGCGGAAGCGTGATGTAGACAAAGGATTTCCAGCCTTTAGCGCCATCCACCATGGCCGCTTCGCCAATATCTTTAGGAATGGACTGCAAGCCCGCCAAGATGATCAGAAATGCCATTGGCGTCCATTGCCATGTATCCACTAACGCGATGGAATATAAGGCTAAATCCGGATTAAATAGCCACTCTTGGGCGGGTAAACCCACCGCCACCAGCAGGCTATTTAAGAACCCAAAATCGTAGTTATACCAAGAGCGCCAAATCGAGGAACACACCAGTGTGGAAAGCATCATCGGGTAGATAATGATGGGCAATGCAAATTTACGCCCAGCAAATTGACGGTTAAACAGCAGTGCTAGCCACAGCCCTAAAAGAACTTGGGCGATGGATGCCACGAGGGTAAACACGAAGGTATTTTTAATAGCAGCCAAAAAGAAAAAGTCATCGAACAATTCAGAGAAATTCGACCAGCCAATAAAGTGGTAGCTGTCATCGATATAATCCACTTGCCCAAATGCGTGATACAGCACAGATACGATGGGATACAGCGTCAATAACCCCAGCATAATCAGCGCTGGGAGGAGTAACCAAAACAACTGTTTACGGTTTTCAAATAACATACTCAGCATTCCATAAAGGCGCTAGAAACTAGCGCCATGAAAACATCACTATTTTTGGGTGCTATTTTTTGGTACTACGTTCAATGCGTTTTTGCGCTTGTTCCAAAGCTTGATCCGCGGTCATTTGCCCCATCATTGCCATTTGTAAAAAGTCCCCAAGAATACTTTCCACTTCGGCCCAATTTTGAATGCGTGGGCGCGCTTTACCGGCTTCTAATGCAGCAGCTTGTTGTGGATACCAACGGTATTGACTAACAACTTGCGGGTCTGCATAGACGCTATGGCGCGTCGGCGGCGTACCGAAGTTTAGTGCTAACGCTTTTTGCATTTCGGCGCTGCTCGCAAATGCAAGGAATTGTTCCGCTTCCACTTTGTTTTTCGCATCTGCCGGAATCGCCAACTGCCAAATACCCAGCATCGGTGCTGGCTGTCCGGTTTCTGCTGGTGGCGCCATCATTTCCATTTTGCCGACCACATTCGAGACTTTGGCGTTATCAAGATCAGGCACCCAAGCTGGCCACACTTCGATTGCCATCGCTGCGGTACCTTTTTGTAATGCATCACGTACTTCATCCGCGTTAAACACATCCACCCCTTTCGGTGCATATTGCTTCATGGCTAAGAAGGTTTCTAACGCTTGTTTGGCTTGTGGGGTATTCAAGGTTGGTTTTCCGTTACTATCGACAACATCGCCACCATATCCCCACAAAATTGGCAAAAATCCCGTCACGATCGGGTTGCCTTTTACTCCGCGATACACCACGCCATTGGCTTTGCCATCTTGGCTAATGGTTTTCGCTGAGTTCAACACATCCGTCCATGTTTTCGGTTGTTGAAGCTTGTACTGGTCGAACAGGTCTTTATTCCACGCAAACATCGCCACGTTGCCTACCATTGGCAATGCATAGCTCGCACCTTTGCCATCTTGACGGCCGATATCTACGGTGGACTGAATAAAGTCTTTATCTTGGAGTGAATCAGGAAGTGGGGATAGCCACTTGTTAGCAAGGAATTCAGGTGCCCACGTGTCATCCATTAAGATCACATCATAGTTACCGGTTTTTTCGCGCATGGAGAGCACGACACTTTCATACAACCCTTTACTCGGACGCTTAACTAAGGTGATGTCTGCCTTGGGATTATTTTTTTTATATTCATCGACCACAAACTGCATCGCATCACCGTAACTGCTATCTCGTCCGGCAATAATTAATTCTGAGGCGCTAGCGCCAAGTGTTGAGGCTATCAGAGCGGATGCCAATAATGTGCGCTTAATCATTTGCTTCTCCTAGTGGATGTCTCTTGTTTTTTGTATGAATTTTCGGTTGAGTCGTTTTTGCACGCGCGTTCAAGTTGCCATGGCAGGCTACGGCTGGAAGATGACAGTTAGATGAAGGTGAAGTGAAGGTTTTATTCAGAATGATAAACACGATTGGAATTCAAGGATGGCTTTCTTTAGTATGATGGCAATTCTTTGCATAACATCCTAACTGAGAGCCGAATGACTCGCACCCAACGCTTACTCACGCTGATTCAGATCCTGAAAGAGAATCGCTATCCGGTCACCGCTGACGCCCTCGCCTGTCAGTTAGAGGTGAGTGTTCGTTCCATTTATCGGGATATTGAATCGCTACGCGACCAAGGGGCTGAAATTACCGGGGAAGCGGGCATTGGTTATCAGTTAAAAAGCGGATTATTATTGCCACCATTAATGTTCGATGAAAACGAACTGGAAGCACTGATATTGGGTTTACGCTGGGTACAAAGTAATGCCGATGAAGAACTCAAAAATTCAGCTCTACGCACGCTAAATAAAATCAATGCCGTGGTGGGTAAAGAGGCGCAGATCATCCTAAACAGTAATACGTTATTTGCCCCGACGACTCAACTTAATGAAGTTGACGAGCATGTGGCTAAAAATTTGCGCTTGAGTTTACGGGAAGAGCGCAAAGCCAAAATAGCGTATGTGGATATTAAAGGGCAATCCAGTGAACGGATTATTTGGCCGATTGCAGTGGGCTATATGAAAGACACCCAAGTGTTAGCAGCTTGGTGCGAGCTGCGTCAAAGTTATCGCCATTTTCGCTTAGATAGAATGCAATCTTACACCGTGTTAAGCGACACGCTTCCCTACCCGAAAGGTTATTTACTCACCCGCTGGCAGCAAGAAGTCTTGTGCGTCACTCCTGACAATTTCTGACACCGCCTTCGCTTATAGTCAGTGCTCTACTTCATTTAAGGAAAAACCACTATGAGCGAGCTAGTTCTATTTACCAATGCAATGTCCCGCGGCAATACCGTTGATTTACTATTAAAAATGATGGACGTTCCCTATAAGCGCATTGAATTAGCTTATGGTGCAGAGATGCACACCAAGGAATACCTTGCCATTAATCCGATGGCAAAAGTACCAGCTTTAGTTGATGGTGATGTGGTTGTCACGGAATGTGCGGCGATTTGTCTTTATTTAGCCGATAAATTTATTGAAAAGGGCTTTGCCCCTGCGCTCAATAGCCCTGAGCGTGGTGCTTATTACCGCTGGTTTTTATTCACCGCAGGTCCGATTGAATCTGCGTTTACCGTCCTTGATTTAGGTGTGGAATTAACAGAAGAGCAGCAAAAATCGTCAGGTTTTGGTAGCGTTGAACGCACTTTAGCAACACTAGATGTCTGCCTTGCCAGTGCCAAGCCCTATATTTGCGGTGAAACATTAACCGCAGTGGATGTCTATGTCGGCTGCTTTGTGATGTTTTTAATCAAGTATTGCGGGTATACCGCAACACCGCCGATGCAAACCTATATGGATAGCCTAGCAACACATCCAGAGATTGCCGCGCTGTTAGCGATGTAGTACGTACTATCATCACCGTGAAATACAAAAAGGCGCAGAATTAACCTGCGCCTTTTTAATATCTCGCTAAAGAGAGTTAAACGATGCTTAACGCATTGTCACAAACTCTTCGGCAGCCGTCGGGTGGATTGCAACAGTGTTGTCGAAATCTTTCTTAGTTGCGCCCATTTTGAGAGCGACCGCGAAGCCTTGCAGCATTTCATCCATACCAAAACCGATACCGTGGATGCCGACAATTTTCTCTTCTTTACCCACACACACCAGCTTCATACGGCATGGTTGGCGATGAGAAGTCACCGCGGTATACATCGCAGTAAATGAAGATTTGTAGCATTTCACTGCATCAGCACCATATTTTTCAATGGCTTCTGGCTCGGTTAAACCTACTGTGCCAATTGGTGGATGGCTGAATACCACCGTTGGTACGTTGGTGTAATCTAAATGCTCGTCAGGCTTGTTATTAAATAAACGCTCAGACAGACGGCGACCCGCAGCAACCGCTACTGGCGTTAACTCTACCGCACCGGTGTTATCGCCAACCGCGTACACGCCAGCAACATTAGTATTCTGATATTTATCGACTTTAATATAGCCTTTCGCGTTTAGCTCAACGCCTGCCGCTTCAATATTCAGGTTATCCGTCATTGGCTCACGACCGATTGCCCAAATCAGCGCATCGACAGTTTGCTCGTGACCATTTTCTAATTTCAGTGTCAGTGAACCGTCTGCATTTTTAACCACTTCTTTCGGAATAGATTCTGTGTGCAGCGTTGGGCCTTCTGTGTTCATCACTTCCACTAACGTTTCAACGATAAGCGGGTCAAACGCACGCAGTGGAGCATGTTTACGCACAAACAGGTGCGCTTCGCTACCTAAACCATTTAAAACACCCGCCAGTTCAACAGCTATATAGCCTGCACCGACGACAGCAACACGTTTAGGCAGAGCTTCCAGCTCAAAGAAACCGTCAGAGGTCATGCCATATTCTGCGCCAGGGATCGCAGGGATCACCGGACGACCACCCGTTGCGATCAGAATATGATCCGCGGTGTAAATCTCGCCATTCACTTCAACAGTATGTGCATCAACAAAACGAGCAAAACCTTTGATCACATCGACTTTATTATTGCCAAGTACGCGATCGTAAGATTGGTGGATTCGGTCGATATAAGCAGTACGGCTCTCAATTAATTTCTTCCAGTTGAAATCATTGATAGTAGTATCGAAACCATAATCTGGACCATAAGCACGAATTGCTTCAGAAATTTGCGCTGCATGCCACATCACTTTTTTCGGTACACAACCGACGTTAACACAAGTGCCGCCTAACTCTTTAGCTTCAATCAGGGCACACTTTTGTCCGTACATTGCCGCACGGTTCATTGACGCAATACCGCCGCTACCGCCGCCAATTGCAATATAGTCGTAATGTTTGCTCATAACTTGGTTGTTCCCATTTGTTGAATTACGAATACGTTAATATTCTCTTATTATGCTATGTAAACATAAACATTTAAGATAGCTATTGCCTGTTACTGCAATAGCCAGAGTCTATTGTTACTCAGGTACAATCCACTCAACTAATGTATGCCCAGTGCCTTCTGGCACCAGTGTTTTATGTAACCATGGCAGGACATTTTTCATCTGCTGCTCAAGTTTCCAAGGCGGGTTAATGACAATCATACCGGATGCAGTCATGCCGCGTTGGTCGCTATCAGGGCGCACCGCTAATTCAATTTGCAGAATTTTACGGATACCCGTTGCTTCGAGCTGGTTCACCATGCGTTTGATTTGCTGGCGCAGAACTACCGGATACCAAATCGCATAAGTGCCTGTTGCGAAACGCTTATAGCCTTCGACAACGCCTTTTACGACCGCTTCGTAGTCTGATTTCATCTCATAAGGTGGATCCATCAGCATAAAACCACGGCGGCTTTGCGGAGGTAATTTCGATTTTAACTGCTGATAACCATCTTCGCGGGCAACTTGTGCACGCTCATCGCGAGAAAACTCAGTACGCAATAATGGATAATCACTTGGATGTAACTCGGTTAAAATCAGTTTATCGTGCTCACGAAGTAAATGTTTCGCTAATAGTGGCGAGCCTGGGTAATAACGTAAGCGACCGTTTTCATTTAAACGGCGTACAACTTGCATATAAGGCAGTAGTTCCTCAGGTAAGTCCGGTTGCTCCCAAACTCGTGCAATCCCTTCGAGATACTCCCCTGTTTTTTCTGAATGTTCGCTGGTTAATTGATAACGACCCGCGCCAGAATGGGTATCCAGATACAGAAATGGTTTCTCTTTTTCTTTAAGAGATTCAATGATCAGACTTTGCACCGTATGTTTGAGAACATCCGCATGGTTGCCTGCGTGAAAGCTATGACGATAACTTAACATGTCGCGTTTATTTCCTGAGGAATTCAGCAGCCACATTTGTGAATGCTGTTAATAGAATCTGTACAGAAGGTCTGTTGAATGAAAAATAGACCGAATAATTTCTTTCGCGCCATTATAGCTAAAATTTGATGGGATTGTCATAGTGACAAAACATGACAAAATTGCACATGACCTTTCCTTACCAAAAAGTTATCCTAAGCAAAATTAAAAACCATAATAGGGAAAACCAATGAAACGAGTATTTATAATATCTTCCATATTGGCTGTATTTTTAGTGAATAATCCTGCAACAGCAGGTAATTCATCCCAAGGGTGTGAAATCAAAAAGCAGAAAATTGAAACTCAGCTCAAATATGCCAAAGCACACGGTAGTACCTACCGCGTAAATGGCTTAGAGCGCGCACTCGAGAACGTTAACCGCTACTGTACCTCTGATTCGCTGTATCGCGATAGTCAGGAGAAAATTGCCGAAAAACAGAAAAAAGTTGCTGAGCGCGAAGCTGAATTGCAGGAATCTATTCAAAAAGGTGACCCTGAAAAAATCGCTAAACATAAGCGTAAAGTTGCCGAAGCAAAGGCAGAGCTTCAAGAAGCCCAAGACCTTTCAGACATCTACAAAGACACCCTTTAATAAAAATTCAAGTTTAATCAAATAGTTAATTTTTATTCTTTATCTCACCCTATGCCTAATTTTGGATAAATAAAGGCATAGGGTGAAATTATCAACAAATTTAGGCTATAGTATAAAAGAATATAGAATGGTGAATTATAAGCATATTTTGATTAAGCAGTGAAAAGGGGAACGCATGTCAGGCATGCAAGATGAGCAACAAAAAGAGACCAACAAATTAAAATCCACTCTAAACAAAAGCCTAGATGGCAGTAAAAAAGCCCTAACGTTCTCAATGAGGGTGGTTGATTTTGTTTGTGCAATTCCATTTATTGCGCATTTAATCCGCACGGCTCAACGTTTTACCGATAGAATGGGTAACCAGTTTGGTGCCGCAATTACCTATTTCTCGTTTTTATCTCTAATCCCCGTACTGATGTTTAGCTTCGCTGCGGCAGGTTTCGTGTTAGCCAGCAATCCTGAATTACTTGAAAAGCTCATTCGTGGCATTTCTGCCAACATTACTGATCCCACACTTGCCAATACCCTTGAACAGACCATTGATACTGCCATCCGCCAACGTACTACTGTGGGGTTAACGGGTTTAGCGTTAGCGGTCTATTCTGGCGTTAACTGGGTGAATAACTTGCGCTTAGCGATTTTGGCGCAATCTCGTACCATTTGGGAACGGAATGAATCGGAGCAAGAAAATATCATTTTCCGCTATATTCGGGACTTTTTCGCACTAATTGGCTTACTAATTGCGTTGATTGTCACCATTACACTGACCTCCGTAGCAGGCTCTGCGCAAGCGACCATTGTCAGTACACTTGGCTTAGACAGCATCGAGTGGCTAAGACCAGTTTGGACATTGATTGGTTTAGCGATTTCCATTACCGCTAACTTCTTATTATTTTTGTGGATTTTCTGGATTTTACCACGTATGCAGCACCGTCGCCGCTCACTACTGAAAGGCACCTTACTCGCTGCTATTGGGTTTGAAATCATCAAATCTATCATGACATGGATTTTACCAACCTTAGCCTCTTCACCATCGGGGGCAGCTTTCGGTTCAGTATTGGGGTTAATGGCATTTTTCTATTTCTTTGCCCGACTCACACTCTTTTGCGCCGCGTGGATTGCCACGGATGAGCCGAAAGGTGGCGCACAAGACGTTCTCACTTCTTAATCTCAATCATAGGGGAATGACGGATTTATCATTCCCCTATCTCATTTATTCCATTTATTTGCTTATTCCATCTCTTTCACTAACGTCGCCATCAAATCTTTTGCACTCATTTCACGGACTTTTGCCACATTTTGTCCCGCCCAATGAGCTGCAAATTCATCACTGCCTGAGTGAGTAGCCGCGGCATTCAGCTGCTTACCCACATCGTAAGCAATCGGGTAATCTGGCAATTTATTCACATCATATTCCTGCCCTGCCTGCATAAATTGATTGAAAATACCTCGAGCAGGCCGCCCTGAGATAGCGGCAGTTAAATAAGTATTGTCCATCGTTTGGCTTTTCAGCTTACGACGATATCCTTCATTTGCCGCAGATTCTGGGCATAACAGAAAGGCGGTTCCTAATTGTGCGGCAGAGGCACCATGAGCAAGGGCTTGCTTGATATCCGCACCGTCCATGATCCCCCCTGTCGCAATAATCGGTAATTGGGTGTGTTTAGCAAGTAGCGCAACCAGCTGATTTGTCGTCAGTTCTTCATCTTTTAGTTGCACATCAAACATGCCACGGTGACCACCCGCTTCTATTCCTTGCGCCACAATTGCATCAATGCCTGCTTGCTCAATTAATTGGGCTTCATGTAAGTTTGTCGCCGTCGCCATCGTAAAAATACCTTCTTTTTTCAAGGCATTGATAACTTCACGAGACGGCACATTGAAGTGGAAACTCACGACTGCGGGTTTCATTTCTAAGAAAAGCTCCAACATGGCTGGGTTATCTAAAAATGAGAGATAAATTTCATCCAATTGCTCCGGAGCTTGATGGTTAAATTGCTGAAATTTAGGCTGTAAATGTGCCAACCAAGCCTGTTCATTCTGGTTATTGCGTTGTGGTGTCGTATGGCAAAACACATTCACATTAAACGGCTTGTCCGTCAGTGCTTGAGTGGCGGCAATCATTGACCTTGCTTGATCTACCGAGCTCGCACCCAGTGCTAAGGAGCCCAATCCACCCGCCTCACAAACAGCGGCTACCAATGCAGGTGTTGAAACCACCGCCATAGGTGCTTGAATAATAGGATAACGTAGGTTTAGGCGATGCAGTAATACATTGGAATGGCTCATACTTTCCTTACCTTTTTATGCTCACGCGATAGATGAATGGCATGTTAATAAATTGCATATAATATGTATCTTTATCATTCTATCCCAATATTTCCCCAATGAACCTAACTGTTTTTCGGAATGTGATATCGACCGCACTTCTCATGACTACCATAAAATTAGCAAACTAAACGCATTTTAAGCGTGTATGTTATAGCGACAAACAGCCGAAGATACAGTAAGCCTGCACCTAAGGAAGCCGACAATGCTAATCTCTCAATTGGAAAATCTATCTTGTGGTGTCGTCGTTTATTACCATAATCAGCCACAAAACTGCATTGGAACATTCTGCGCGCGAGGTAGCGATCTTGCGGGGAAACCATTAACTGTCGATACGCCTTTGCGCATTGCGAGTAACACCAAACCCTTTACCGCCGCAGCGATTTTACGCTTGGCTGAAATGGGAAAACTGTTTGTGGATGACGATATTTCTCATTATATTTCAACAAAATACAATCAATTACTCTCACCAAAATATGACACCGAGGCGATTACCATCCGCCACCTACTCAACCACAGTAGCGGGCTATTGGATCATGCCAACGAAGAATACCTCAAAGACATCTTAAAACGTCCTGATTATCAATGGACACGTTCAGAGCAAATTGAACTATATGTTCAGCAAGATCACCCCTTTTTCCGTCCTTCTGAAGCTTTTATCTATTCTGACACGGGCTATATTCTGCTTGGGAATATTATTGAGCGAATGACGGGGCAAGCATTGGGAGAAGCTGTCCGAGAACTTTTGAAATTTAATGAAATTGGCTTGCAGAGCGCTTACTGGGAAACGTTTGAATTCCCTGCCACAACGGAACCTCGTGCAAAACAGTACCTTGGAAAACTCGATTGCTCCGACATGGATCCTTCAATGGATGTGTATGGCGGTGGTGGCTTAGTGATGTCCTCGAAACAAATGGCGCAGTTCTTTGAAGCGCTATTTAGCGGTAAGATTTTTGCCAAGTCGGAAACTTTAGACACTATGTTAAGTGCAGGTTCCCATGAAGGGGCGCAAGGCTATCGGCAAGGGATCATGGTCAGCGAGGTCAACGGCATGACACTCTATTCCCATTTAGGCTTTTGGGGTTCCGTTGCGTACTACTCACCGGCAACTCAAACCAGCGCTGCGGGTTTTGTGGATAATCGAGATTCACGGAACGTACTGATTAACGCGATTGAAGCATTGTTAACGTCTAAATAAAGCGCCATCAACACAAAAAAATAGCCCTCATTATTGAGGGCTATTTTTATTCAGTTAACCACTAACGAGTCAATGGTGCTGGAATCGGTAACGCTGGTGCAGGCTCGCCCTCTTGAGGCTCTGCGACTGCTGGAGATTCAGGTGCCGGCTCCACAACCACAGGTAATTTAGGCCATAACACTTGCGTGAATTTCTGGCGAATTTGCTCCGCATCCATGGTCTGTTTTTCTTTCGGTTGCGCTAAGACAATCGCTGCTTCTTGAGACAGTAAACGACGTGCTTCCATGTTCACTTGTTCAAGATTTTGAGTCCCTAAGAACGCTTGTCTGAGTAATTGATACTGCTCAGGAGCGATATCCACAACACCATTTTGTTGTGAAATCAAACGCTGGCTAATTAACACATCGGTACTGGTACGTGCATATGCCGCAAACAGTTGTGATAATTGAACTTGCTTCTCTTTCATCATGTCGTTGAACAGCTCTGGGTCAATACCATTTTGTTTGATTGTCGCCAGTTCGTTCAGCGCCACATCTGCTACTGCGGCCATTTTTTCTGGTGGTGCAGAAATGGCTAATGTGCAACTCGCTTTTTGATACTGAACACGACAATCTAAGCCTGGGGTCACACCATCTTCAGCAAACTTTTGTTTAAAGGTTTTCTGCAATGAGCGGTAAATGGCTTCACGAGCGAGGTCGCTTCCCCAATAACGCAGCAATACGTTGGAATCCTTAATGGGTAACCAATCGATATCCCAAATTAGAGAAAGCGTATCTTGCGTTGATTTATCTTGAAGAATATCAATTGCCTGAGGCTTAACTGACGATAAAACGGCAACCGAAACAGGCTCAGAGCGCTTGCCTTCTAATGATGAAAACGCTTGAGTGATACTGTCAGATAGCATGCGAGAATCCACATGTCCCGCGACGTATAACGTCATAACATCGGGTGTATACCATTTTTGATAGAACGAATTCACACTGGCTAAATCGACTTTACCGTTTGGCTTCTGCCCTGGATCATAACCTAGCATCGCCGACCCATTGAGACGGGCACGCCAAACAGGGTCATTGGCATTTACAGGCAAGGTAGCCACTGGAATATTAGGAACTGTTAAGCCACTCTGCAATGAATTCTCAGTATACTGCGCCCCAGCGACAGACGTTGCCAACCAACTTAATGCTTGTTTCACCAAATCAGGGCGGTTGTTAGGCAGGCTTAAACTATAAATTGTGTAGTCGTAAGAAACCACGGCTGGAGGTAGCGGCATATCAGGGTCGGTTGCCTGACGCCAAAAATTTTGTAATGTAGCTGCAGGGAAAGCTTCAGATTGATGGAATAGCGCCATTCTAGGGATCAGATAACTGTACCCTTTTTCACTGGCTTTTTCAGATAACGAACCTGTTTTAATGGCTAACCGAAGTTGGATTCGATCATTTGGACGCTGTGGTGTTTGTAATAACTGCCAATTAAAGCCATTCTCGAGCTTTCCTTGCTGCCATGCTGGATCGGGTTGTAAAGGTTCAGCACTAGCAAAACCAGTGACTGATAAAAGTACCACGCCGATGATATATCGCACTTTCAAACCCTGCATGTAGACCCCTATGTTCTTTATATCCTTGTATTTAACCGTAAACAGCAACAGAAAAATTAACGAAAAACGCTAATTGACTCGGTTAAGCGATATAGTTTGGCTTCATCAAAAATTTGATTATCACTATACCCGAAAAAAACATCGTTGCATGTTATTGAGATAATTGGGCGGCGCTCAATACGCTAAGTCGCTAAGTTGATCACTAAAATGCATGTCAAACATCACCATTTATCTGCTGATATTTCGCATTTTGGATACGACAGATAGTGAGTAAGTCGCCCGAATCTTGCTGCTAACAATATGATAGGTATGTGTAATGATATTAGACCACAAACCTTATAACATGTTCATGGCTTAATCTGAATTTTGTTGTTTTATTTGACGATTATAACCTTTCGCCAATAACCCTATCTCATCATCTTGATGATATTGAGAAACTTCCAAATGGTCGACGTGTTGATTTGCTTGCAACTCCCCCGCCATTTTACGCAGTGGGCGTACAATCATGCGGCTCACACACCACGTCATTGCAATAGAGATAATCAGCGCTAGCAGCAAATACGTTGTCGTTAACAACGCAAATGTGTTGAGTGCAAAACGATAAACCCGGTTAGAATCCACTTGTAACGTCAAATAACCTTGAGGTTTCGCTTGTGGCGCCATCGTGCCATAGGCATACAATGGGACAGTCATCTCCACCGGAATACCAATCAGCGGTAAAGACCATTCAGGGATCGGTTTCGGCGTGGCAAAGCTTAAATTCATTACCGTCGCATTATCCACCGTCACAATGGCTTTTCCCATAATCCCCGAGGTTTTCAGGCTCACAAGTAACCTTTTGGCTTCGTTTAAATCGGAGCTAAGTAGTGAATCCGTCAATGGTTTCTGGACTTGAACTACGGCATTGCTCAGTTGATTTAAATAATCTTGTTTGCGCTGTTCTAAGAGGTAAGTAAATTGAATGGACAAAAAAAGTGCAAGAAAAAGCAACGTAATCACAAAGAATACGACCATGCTCTTAAACGTGAGTGAACGTTGGACACGAGTGTTCATTTCCCACAACCTTCCTAATCAAGCTGCTTTTTAAAGAAAAAATCGGACAAACAGTATACTTGATTTTCCGTATAAAGGTGCAGCTTTAAAAAAGAAAGATCACTTAATTTAGGATAAGCTCCAAATTAACCGCTAAAGTGAGTAAATACAGCATGAAGAAACGGCAGAAAGTCTGCTTTTCTGCCGTCTAACGTGATTAATTTGCGACTATTGCCTGCTTTTCGTCTTCATCAACGGCAAAACAAGCGACTAACTGCTCACGGTAGTTTTTCAATGCAGGCTGAGATTGCGTACATGGACCAAAAGCGCGTCGACAACGTGCTGCAAACGCACACCCTGGAGGTGGATTCATTGGGCTCGGTAATTCTCCCGTTAATTTAATGCGTTCACGGCGTTGGTCAGGGTTCAAGCGTGGCGTCGCAGAAAGTAGCGCTTGAGTGTATGGGTGCTGAGGATTGTTAAAAATCTGCTCTTTAGTCCCCTTTTCCACACAACGCCCCAAATACATCACCATCACTTCATCCGCGATATGCTCTACTACCGATAAATCGTGGGAAATGAACACATAGGAAAGCCCCAACTCTTGCTGTAAATCCATCATCAGGTTCAATACTTGAGCACGCACGGACACATCCAACGCCGATACTGGCTCATCCGCCACCACCACATCAGGGTCTAACATCAACCCACGAGCGATAGCGATACGTTGCCGTTGCCCACCGGAAAACATGTGTGGATAACGACTATAGTGCTCGGTTTTCAAACCCACTTTTGCCATCATTGATAACACTTTTTCTTTGCGCTGCTCTTTCGACAGCGAGGTGTTAATCAATAAAGGCTCTTCCAAAATTTGCCCGACTTTTTTACGTGGGTTCAACGAACCATACGGATTTTGAAAGACAATTTGGATTTTTTGACGACGAAGTTTCTCTGCTGCTTTATCAGCAATTAGCAAGTTTTGGTCACGATAATACAGCTCACCGGCAGATGGCTGCTCAATCATCGTTAACAGGCGCCCAAGTGTGGATTTCCCACAACCTGACTCCCCAACCACTGCCAGTGTTTTCCCTTTTTCTAATTCAAAAGAGACACCATCAAGCGCTTTGAGTGTTTTCTCCTTCGAGAAAACTCCGCCTTTCACAGAATAATATTTTTTTAAATCCACCGCTTTTAAGAGCGGCATTCCTTTGGCTTGTTGCTCACTCATAGCGTTGGTCTCCCCATATCATCCAGTGGCATGTGACATTTCACCTGACGGTCACCAATGGTTTGTAACGCAGGCTCTTCTTGGCGACAACGATCCGTTGCATACGGGCAACGCGGGTTGAGCAAGCACCCTTCAGGGCGGTCATACTTACCGGGTACAACACCCGGCAAAGAAGCTAAACGCGATTTGTTGCTAGCAAACTCAGGCAGTGCGCGCAGCAATGCTTGGGTATATGGGTGTCTTGGATGTTTAAAAATATCCTTCGCTTTCGCAGACTCGACCACTTGCCCAGCATACATCACGATAATATGGTGCGCGGCTTCCGACACTAACGCTAAGTCATGGGTAATCAGTACTAGCGCCATATTTTCTTGTTGTTGTAACTCAAGCAATAATTCGATGATTTGCGCCTGAATAGTCACATCGAGCGCGGTTGTTGGCTCATCGGCAATCAACAGTTTTGGACGACACGCAATCGCCATCGCAATCATAATTCGCTGGCTCATCCCACCAGATAACTGATGCGGATATACGTCAAGGCGCGACTGCGGATCAGGAATTCCCACCATGTTTAGCAGATCAATTGCCCGCTGTTTACGGGTGCTTCGATTGCCCCCTTGGTGAACTTTTAACGCTTCCATAATTTGATAACCGACTGTAAAGCACGGGTTCAAACTGGTCATCGGGTCTTGGAAAATCATGGCAACATCTGCGCCGACAATTTGACGACGCTCTTTTTCAGGGATGGACAATAAATCACGTCCATCAAATTGCAACGATTTCGCCATCACTTTGCCGGGGTAATCAATTAACCCCATGATCGCCAGTGAGCTAACTGATTTACCTGAACCTGATTCGCCGACGATCCCCACCACTTGCCCTTTCTCAACTTGGTAGCTGATGCGGTCAACGGCGCGAAACGGGGTTCCTTCGTCACCAAAGTGAACGGAAAGTTCTTCTACATTTAACAATGCCATTAGATTACCTCATCACTGCTTGAGTTTTGGATCAAAGGCGTCACGTAAACCATCACCCATCAGGTTAAACGCTAATACCGTTAATAAAATTGCTAATCCAGGGAACGTTACGACCCACCATGCGCTTTGTGCGAACTGCAACACATCAGACAACATAGTTCCCCATTCTGGAGTTGGTGGCTGCGCCCCCATTCCCAGAAAACCCAGTGCAGCCATATCTAAGATGGCATTCGAGAAGCCTAAAGAGGCCTGTACAATCAGTGGTGCCAGACAGTTAGGTAAAATATTAACGAACATTTGACGCAATGCCCCTGCTCCCGCCACTCTCGAAGCAGTCACATAGTCACGATTCACTTCCACCAGCACCGCGGCTCGCGTCAAACGAATATAGTGAGGTAATGCCACAAAAGTTAACGCTATCGAGGCATTGACAATCGAGGGACCGAAAATGGCCACCAAGACTAACGCTAACAGCAAGCTTGGCAGAGCCAACATAATGTCGACCAAACGCATAATGATCGCATCCACTACGCCGCCAAAATAACCCGCAATTACCCCAATCGTTACCCCCATAATCAGGGATAATACCACCACGAGGCAGCCCACTAATAACGAGAGCCTTGCTCCGTACATTAGGCGAGATAATAAATCGCGACCTACATCATCCGTGCCAAGAATAAATTCCCATGATCCGCCCTCTTCCCAAACTGGAGGAGTCAACAATGCCTGACGGAATTGCTCATCAGGCGCATGAGGCGCTAATACCCCCGCAAGGATTGCAATTAACACCATCAAAATGATGTAGAACATCCCCACGACCGCGCCTTTGTTGCGCTTAAAATAATGCCAAAATTCTTGTAATGGTGTCATCGGCTTCGGGGCGCTGACAGCTTTTGACTCAGTTGTTTGAGACATTTTTGCGCTCCTTATTTCTTATGACGAATACGTGGGTTAACAATGCCATACAGCACATCAACCACTAAGTTAACGAAGATAATCAACGTTGCGACAAGTAAGACGCCACCTTGAACCACTGGATAATCTCGACGTTGTAATCCTTCAATTAACCAACGACCTAACCCCGGCCATGAGAAAATGGTTTCCGTCAAAATGGCACCGGCGAGCATCACACCGACCTGCAGACCAATTACCGTGACAACCGGCAGTAATGCGTTACGCAGGGCGTGAATTAAAATCACGCGGGCACGGCTAACACCTTTAGCTCTAGCCGTACGAATATAGTCTTCCCCTAATACTTCCAGCATCGCCGAGCGGGTCATACGCACAATCACAGCCAGTGGAATAGTTCCGAGCACAATGGATGGCAAAATTAAATGCTCCACTGCATCTTTGAAGTCTCCCGCTTCCCCCCAAATTAGGGTATCAATCAGCATAAAGCCCGTGAGCGGATTCGAGTCATCAAGGAAAACGGTGTCGCTTACCCTTCCCGCAACGGGAGTGAGATCCCACTGAACAGAGACCAGCATGATCAACATGATCCCCCACCAGAAGATCGGCATAGAGTAGCCCGTTAATGAAACACCGATCGCCGTGTGATCGAAAATTGAACCACGTTTAACTGCCGCTAAAACCCCCACAGGGATACCAACAGAAACCGCAAAAATCATGGCGCAAGTGGCTAGTTCTACGGTGGCTAAAAAGCGAGGTAAAAATTCTTCCCAAACGCCGATTCGGCTTTTTAAGGAGATCCCTAAGTCTCCATGCATTATGCCGTTCAGATAATGGAGGTATTGTTTCCAAAGTGGCTGGTCGAGTCCTAATTCAGCCATTAAATAAGCGTGTCTTTCTGGGGATAATCCGCGTTCACCCGCCATAATCATGACAGGGTCGCCTGGGATCATGTGAACGAAAGCAAAAGTAAGTAGCGTGATACCGATAAAGGTGGGGATCACGAGCCCGAATCGTCGGAGGATAAATTGCAGCATATCCTGAGTCTCTTTAATAATGCCGTCGACGGCTCTTAGTCCGCTTGGCTGGTCAGAAAAACAACGTTTTCATCTGCTCACAAATAACTAAATTTATCTGCATCTTCTGAACGTCAGAGGAGAAAACGCCCTCCGCTGCAAAGAGGCAACGAAGGGCATTTACAGATTAAAAACAATTACTTATCAATGTCTACGTTTTCGAAGTGGTGTTTACCTAACGGATCAACCACGTAGCCTTTTACTTCTTTACGCACTGGCTCAAACACGGTGGAGTGAGCGACGATCAGCGCAGGCGCTTGTTCGTTCATTATCACTTGAGCTTGTTTGTACAGTTCGACACGTTTGTTGTGATCCGCAGTCATACGCGCAGGCTGGATCACATCTTCAAAGCTTTGATTACACCATTTAGAGTAGTTAGAACCCTGTTTTTTCGCAGCACAGCTGAATAAGGTCGCGAAGAAGTTATCAGGGTCACCATTGTCCCCAGTCCAACCCATCATCACAGTTTGAGGTTCGCCGCTCTTAGCTCGTTTCAGGTATTCGCCCCACTCGTAGCTAACCACTTTCGATTTAACGCCGATTTTCGCCCAGTCAGCTTGGATCATTTCTGCCATTCGACGAGCATTCGGGTTATATGGACGTTGAACTGGCATTGCCCACAGGTCAATTTCAAAACCTTCTGGGAAGCCCGCTTCCGCCAGCAATTTCTTGGCTTTTTCTGGGTTATATTCGGTATCTTTAATCGCGTCGTTGTAACCCCACATAGTTGGTGGAATTAAGTTTTTCGCTTTTTGACCCGCACCTTGATAAACCGCTTGGATAATGGCGTCTTTGTTCACTGCCATCGACAGCGCTTGACGAACTTTTTGGTTATCCAGTGGTTTCTTCTCAACGTTGTAAGACAGGTAGCCTACGTTCAGACCAGGCTGCTCCAACAAGGTAATGTCTTTATCTGCTTTCATGCGCTCTAAGTCTGCCGGGTTAGGATACGGCATCACTTGGCACTCATTTTTTTGCAGTTTTGCATAACGTACTGACGCGTCAGGGGTGATAGAGAAGACTAAACGGTCAATCTTCGGTACTGTGCCCCAGTAATCTTTGTTCGCTTTGTACAGAATACGAGAATCTTTCTGATACTGTTGCAGTTCAAAAGGCCCTGTTCCGATTGGGTTCAGGTCAACTTTCTCTGGGGTTTTTGCCTTCATCATTTGATCAGCATATTCCGCTGATAAGATTGATGCGAAGTCCATTGCCATATCCGCTAAGAATGGCGCTTCTGGGCGTGTTAATGTGATACGGACGGTGTTGTCATCGACTTTTTCAACTTTGTCGATGATTTTGTCCATGTCCATTCCCATAAAGTATTCATAGCTGCCGCCAGAAACTTTGTGGTATGGGTGGTTTGGATCTTTTTGGCGCATGAACGTGTAGATCACGTCATCCGCATTTAAGTCGCGGCTTGGTTTGAAATCTTTATTGGAGTGCCACTTCACGCCTTTACGCAGGTGGAATGTGTACACTTTACCATCGTCACTGACTTCCCAGCTTTCTGCTAAGCCCGGCTCAATTTCAGTTGTACCCAGCTTGAATTCAACCAAACGGTTATACAGAGGAATTGAACTTGCATCATAAGTTGTTCCAGAGGTGAATAGCTGCGGGTTAAACCCTTCAGGTGAACCTTCAGAACAATAAACCAGTGTTTTAGCCTGTACTGAGGCAGATACCGCTAAAGCAGCTAATGTTAAGCCTACCGCCAATAAACCTGTCTTTTTCATCGAGAGCGTCATTGGTAATGCTCCTGTGGTGTATGTTGTTTTATCGAATACTGAAATCCATCTTGGATAAGACAGATGCCGTATCTGTATTTTTTGTTATTCACTGTGCAATTAATCAACTGGAATACATTTCGTCAATAGCATTATTCACTGTAACAATTTCGCTTAAATAACATTTTTCGAATAATTTCGGTGTAAATATAGCCTTATATGTTACGAAAATGTTTATTTTCTAGCGATTATAACCACAGAAACATTACTGGATAGATTTTTATAAGGACGTTAATTATTTGTATATTTGTGATTAAGTGCTGAATTACTGAGCGGAAATAGTGGGCAATACAAAAAATTGCAACATAAAACGCTAAATAGAATTCACATGAAACTATTTGTTAGCTGATTGTTTTGCATGTTTTTTATACTAAAAAGAATTATTGGCGGATTTATATATCCTCTTACCATTTTCAGGGAATCACGGGGGAAAATACCAATCAGATTATGAAGGTTGGTTTTGATTAGCCGACTTGTTTCGATAGGTAGGCTTACTTTGATAGGTAGGCTTGTTTTGATCGGTAGACTGGTTTTGTTCTGAGCAACTTAGCTTAAAAGCAATGGAAAGCTTATTAATACGTAATATGTATTAAATGAGCATAATCGTCGTCACGAAAAGGAGTTGGAAAAATGAGGGAGATAGAAACGAAAAAACCCACCTCAATGAGGTGGGTTTTAGAATTTGGTCGGCGAGAGAGGATTCGAACCTCCGACCCACTGGTCCCAAACCAGTTGCGCTACCAAGCTGCGCTACTCGCCGAAAACGGTGTGAATAATACTGCCAAGAATGGGGATCGTCAACCCTATTTTTCGCTAAAACTGTTCGTATGCTGATAAAACCATCAAAATGGTATGGTTTCTTATTTTTACGTCTATTTTTGGATAAAAAATAAGCGCTAAAAATATTTTAGCGCTTATTTATCCCAATCATTGGGAAGGTCATATTTATACAATTATTTTCTAAATCAAAAATAACCGACTAAAAATCAACCTATTGAAGCAGTGAAATATCTGCTACTTTTAAGAATAGCTCGCGAAGCTGGCTTAACAGTGTTAAACGGTTATTCCGCACAGCAGGATCTTCATCCATCACCATGACGTTCGCAAAGAACTCATCAACCACTTCACGTAAAGAGGCTAACTCAACGAGTGCTTCTTGATAGTTACGCTCAGCAAACATTGGCTCAAGCTTGTCTTGCAGTACCACGACGTGAGTCGCTAACTTCACTTCTTCTGGCGTTTTCAGTACAGACGCTAACACGCTATCAGCGAGTTTCTCTTCTGACTTACTCAGAATGTTAGAAACACGTTTATTAGCAGCTGCCAGCGCTTGTGCTTCTTCTAAAGAACGGAAGTGAGTCACTGCTTTAACACGCGCATCGAAGTCAGCTGGCTGAGTTGGGCGACGTGCTAATACGGCTTGGATAGTGTCAATGCTGTAGCCTAGCTCTTGGTACCAAGAACGGAAGCGACCCAGCATGAACTCAACCACATCTTCCACGACATTTTTGTTAGTTAGTTTATCGCCATACAGACGCACAGCCTCTTGGGTCATTTCCACAAGGTCAAGCTGATAGCCTTTTTCAACGATAATACGTAACACACCTAATGCCGCACGGCGCAGAGCGAATGGGTCTTTATCCCCTTTTGGATGCTGACCGATACCGAAGATACCTGCGAGAGTATCCATTTTTTCTGCTAATGCTAATGCCGCAGAAACATCGGTAGATGGCAGTTCATCTCCCGCAAAACGCGGTTGGTATTGTTCTTTCAGTGCAAGAGCAACATCTTCTGACTCACCGTCATGGCGAGCATAGTGCATGCCCATGACACCTTGAGTGTCTGTGAATTCAAAGACCATGTTGGTCATTAAGTCACATTTAGCCAGTAAGCCTGCACGGGTTGCATGATTCACATCCGCACCAATCTTGCTAGCAATCCAACCCGCTAATGCTTCTAAACGATCAGTTTTATCACGCAGAGTACCTAACTGTTGCTGGAACAGAACAGTTTCTAAACGTGGTAAGTTATCTTCTAAGCGTTGTTTACGGTCAGTTTTGAAGAAGAATTCCGCATCCGCTAAACGCGGGCGAACGACTTTTTCGTTACCGGAGATAATTTGCTGCGGATCTGAAGATTCAATATTCGCCACGAAGATAAAGTTCGGCATTAACTTGCCTGCATTATCATAAACAGGGAAATATTTTTGGTCTCCTTTCATGGTGTATACCAGTGCTTCAGCAGGAACTTCTAAGAATTTCTCTTCGAATTTTGCTGTTAATACTACTGGCCATTCAACCAAAGAAGCCACTTCTTCAACTAAGCTGTCGGTTAGGTCTGCTTTACCGCCCAACGCCTGAGCAGCTTTTTCTGCATCGGCAATAATTGTCGCTTTACGCTCAGCGTAATCTGCGATTACTTTACCGCGAGTGCGTAAAATTTCTGGGTATTGTTCCGCATTATCAATAGTAAATTCAGCTTCACCCATAAAACGGTGACCGCGAATAATACGATCGCTCTTAATACCAAGAATTTCGCCCTTAACAACATCGCTACCCAGCAGTAATGTCACAGTATGTACAGGACGTACAAACTGAGTTTCTTTATCTGCCCAGCGCATTAATTTAGGAATAGGTAATTTCGCCAGTGAACGGCTAACCATATCAATCAATAATTCACTGACTGGCTGCCCTTTCATTTGTGCGCGATACAGTAACCATTCGCCTTTATCGGTAGTTAAGCGTTCTGCTTGGTCAACGGTGATCCCGCAGCCACGCGCCCAACCTTCAGCTGCCTTTGTTGGTTTACCTTCAGCATCAAATGCTTGGGAAATTGCAGGGCCACGTTTTTCAACTTCGCGATCTGGCTGAGCCGCGGATAAGTTTTCCACTTTCAGCGCTAAACGACGAGGTGCAGCAAACCAGTTCACTGCACCATGAGCGATATCTGCACCCTCTAATTCCGCAGTAAAGTTAGCTGCGAATGATTCTGCAAGAGAACGAAGAGCCTTCGGCGGTAACTCTTCTGTACCGATTTCCACTAGGAAAGTCTGTTGAGTCATGACAGCCTCTTAGTTCTTATGACACATAGGGAAACCCAGCGCTTCACGAGAAGCATAATAAGCTTCTGCCACCCCTTTCGTCAGGGTACGGATGCGTAAAATATAGCGCTGGCGTTCTGTGACTGAAATTGCCTTACGGGCATCCAGTAAGTTAAAGGTATGAGCCGCTTTTAAAATACGCTCATAAGCCGGAAGTGGCAGAGGCGTTTCTAAAGCAAGCAGATATTGAGCTTCTTTCTCATACTCTTCGAAGCATTTGAATAAGAACTCAACATTGGCATGTTCAAAGTTATACGTGGATTGCTCAACTTCGTTTTGGTGATAAATATCGCCATACGTGGTTTTACCCAGCGGGCCATCACACCAAACCAGATCGTACACGCTATCAACGCCTTGAATATACATAGCAAGACGCTCAAGACCATAAGTGATTTCACCGGTAACAGGCTTACACTCCAAACCACCCACTTGCTGGAAGTAAGTGAACTGAGTCACTTCCATACCATTTAACCAAACTTCCCAGCCCAGACCCCAAGCACCCAGTGTTGGGTTTTCCCAGTTATCTTCCACGAAGCGGATATCATGGACAGTTGGGTCAATACCGAGTTCTTTTAATGAACCTAAGTACAACTCTTGGATATTGTCAGGCGAAGGCTTAATGATCACCTGAAATTGGTAATAGTGCTGTAGACGGTTCGGGTTTTCACCATAGCGACCATCAGTTGGTCGACGAGATGGCTGAACATAAGCTGCCGCGATAGGTTCTGGACCTAAAGCGCGCAAACACGTCATTGGGTGTGAAGTACCTGCGCCGACTTCCATGTCCAGTGGTTGAACAATGGTACAGCCTTGGCGCGCCCAGTAATCCTGTAATGTCAGGATAAGACCTTGAAAGGTTTTGGTATCAAACTTTTGCATGTTAGATCCGCACGCGATACGTGAAATTTAAGAAAGTGACCAGTATACCCTTTGACCGCCAGATATACAGCAATGAATACGCCTGTAACCATTCTAAAAAGAAAAAAAATTAATTTCATCTCTTTAAAACTGTATTTTTATACAGTATAAAGATTCTATTCTTGCCCACAAGCTGAACATTATTAGAAAAAGGATGAAAAATGGAAACTTCAGTTACTCGCTGTCATTGGGTCAATCAAGATCCCGAATATATTGCCTATCACGATAATGAATGGGGAAAACCCACCAAAGATAATCAAGAATTATTCGAAATGATCTGCCTAGAAGGTCAGCAAGCAGGGCTTTCTTGGTACACCATTTTGAAAAAGCGCCAAGGGTATCGAGAGCTGTTCCATCAGTTTGATCCCGAAAAGATTGCCATGATGGATGAAAAAGACGTAGAGCGGCTTATGCAAGACTCAAGGATCATTCGTAATCGATTAAAAATTAACGCGATTATTGCTAATGCTAAGGCCTATTTAGCCATGAAAAACGAAGGAATAGATTTTTCTACTTTCATTTGGGGCTTTGTAAACCACCAACCCATCGTCAATCAATGGACTGAATCCGCACAACTTCCTGCAGAAACAGAGCTTTCTAAGACGTTGTCTAAAACACTGAAAAAACATGGCTTTAAATTTGTAGGTTCGGTTACCTGCTACGCCTTTATGCAAGCCACTGGCATGGTTAATGACCACCTTGTAAATTGTTGCCAGTATCGATAAATCAAAATTTATCGATGGCAACTGAATATATAACAACATAAATAAACCAAGCTTAGTCAATAAGTTAATCTAAAAAACTAATTTGTTATCTATACTTGATATTTTATATGAAAAAGAACTGCAATTAAGCTATTGAACTCTAGATAGGAGCGCGGTATGTTGGAAATTCCATTAACAACCTAATAAACAAATGTGAATAAATACAATGAATTTCTCTAAATTTGGTAATAAATTTGCTAAGAATTCAGGCATTTCAGAATTAATGAAAGACTTGAATGAAGGCCTCAGAACCCCCGGCGCTATTATGCTCGGTGGTGGGAACCCTGCTCATATTCCTGAGATGGATAAATATTTCCAAGACCTCCTCGCTGAAATGTGTGCCAATGGGCAATTGACCGATACCTTGTGTAACTATGATGGTCCTCAAGGCAAAGATGCCATGTTGAAAGCGCTAGCAGCAACTCTAAAAGCGAAACTAGGCTGGGATATCAGCGCGAAAAATATTGCGCTAACAAACGGCAGCCAAAGTGCGTTTTTCTATCTATTTAACCTACTTGCTGGTCGCTTTGAAGATGGTATCTCTCGTAAAGTGCTTTTCCCAATTGCCCCTGAATATGTGGGTTATGCGGATTCTGGACTTGATGACGACCTTTTTGTGGCAAATAAGCCACAAATTGAATTTTTACCTGATGGTCAGTTTAAATATCATGTTGATTTCAACACCCTTGAAATCACTGAAGATATTGGTGTGATTTGCGTGTCACGCCCAACCAATCCAACAGGGAACGTGATCACCGATGAGGAAGTTCTGCATCTTGACCAATTAGCTAAGCAACACAATATTCCATTATTGATTGATAATGCGTATGGCGTTCCCTTCCCCGGCATTATCTTTAGCGAAGCCACACCATTTTGGAATGAAAATGTCATTCTCTGCATGAGCTTGTCAAAACTCGGCTTACCGGGAACTCGCTGCGGTATTATTATTGGTAGCGAAGAGTTAATTGATGCCATCAGTAATATGAATGGCATTATTAGTCTTGCTCCGGGTGGTATAGGTCCAAGTATCGCACTTGAAATGCTGAAGCGTGACGATTTATTTGAATTATCTCAAAATGTTATAGGGCCATTCTATAAACAGCGCGTTGAAGAAGTCATTAAGATTATTCGCCGCTATATCCCTGAAGATAAATGCCTAATTCATAAACCTGAAGGCGCTATTTTCTTGTGGTTGTGGTTTAAAGATCTACCAATTAGTTGTTTAGAACTTTATCGCCGCTTAAAAGCACGTGGTGTATTGATGGTTCCTGGACATTACTTTTTCCCAGGACTTGAAGAAGATTGGCAACATGCCCATGAATGTATGCGAATGAACTATGTTCCTGAGCCAGAAAAGATTGAGCAAGGGATTCAAATCCTTGCTCAAGAATTAGAAAAAGCCTATCAAGAATCTGAACGCTGAATCTAGAAATTGAGTTAAAAAAAGCCCTTTCCATTGAGGAAAGGGCCAAAATTAGCGAGAACTCCATAATTGAAATCGAATATATTTGTTCACGACAAATCTTATTCGCGGTTATTAAACCACTTTTTTGATATCAGTTATGGCGAGAACAAAGACCAATTACGCCCTTATATAGACGGATACTTTTTCTCCACACCCTATTCCTTCCATGACTCACAATCATAATGCCCAAAATAAGATGGCTAACAACTGCGGCGAAATAATGCGTAAAAACATTGCTAAAGGGTATACCGTGGCATAAGAAAGTGCCGGTGCTCCGCTGGTTGGATGGATATTATTTGCAAAAGCTAATGCTGGCGGATCTGTCATAGACCCAGCCAACACACCGCATAGGCTTAAATAATTCATTTTGCCGAAAATACGAGCGACTAAACCGGTGATAAACAGAGGAATAAAGGTAATTAATAGCCCATAGCCAATCCATGTAAGCCCATCCCCTTGAATAAGAGTCTCAATAAAACTCCCTCCCGAATTCAGTCCTACAACCGCTAAGAACATCACAATACCAAGCTCTCTCAACGCTAAGTTTGCACTTGGTGGCATAAACCAATACAGCCGGCCAATGGTACCTATTCGTCCAAGGATCAAAGCAACAACTAACGGCCCGCCCGCTAAACCCAACTTCAATGCAGCAGGAAAGCCCGGTACAAATATCGGTAACGAGCCTAAAACAACTCCCAAACCTATCCCAATAAATACCGGCAGCATCTGGACTTGCTGTAATTTCTGTTTCGCGTTTCCAAGTATTGCAGTAACCGCTTCAATTGATTCAGGACGACCAACAATATTGAGAATATCACCAAATTGCAGCACGGAATTGTTGTTTGCCATCAGGTCAATCCCTGTCCGGTTCAAACGCGTTACCACCACATCATATTTCTGCTTGAGATTCAGCTCTTTTAAGCGTTTACTTAATACAGCGTCATTAGTCACGACCACTCGAACAGAATGCAATACAGAACTGGAAGTTGATAATGATGCTTCAACCTCTTCACCAAGAATGAGGCGAACTTTATTTAAATCCTCTTTTTGCCCAACAACATGCAGTAAATCCCCAAGATGTATTTCTGTCGTCGGCTGAGGTACCACCATCATTTCCCCGCGTTTTAGCCGCGAGCAAACAATGTCTTCGCTGCCAAGCATGGGTATATCTTGCATCATCAAGCCATCAAGATTGGTATTGCGTACCGCAATGTTCATCGTTTGCAGTGAGTCACGATGCTGAACATTCGCACTATTGAATTCCGCGGCTTCTTTATCTACTGAGATACGGAAGATAATACGAACTAGCCACATCACCAGCAAAATACCGCAGATTCCCATCGGGTAAGCCATCGCATACCCCATTCCCATTTGTCCCACCAAACTCGGGTCTGACCCTAAATCAGATAGAATTTGCTGCCCAGCCCCTAACGATGGAGTATTCGTGACTGCGCCCGAGAAAATGCCCAAAATAATCGGTAGAGGGATATCTGCGATTTTATAGATAATAGCAGTAACGACTGCCCCTAAAATAACCACCATCAAGGCAAAGCCATTAAGTTTTAAACCAGAAACGCGTAAAGAAGAGAAAAAACCGGGTCCAACTTGTATCCCGATGGTATACACGAAGAGGATCAAACCAAATTCTTGAATAAAATGCAGCATGTCATTATTGAGAGACAAGCCATAACTTCGCGCAAAATGCCCAACAATAATGCCACCAAAAAGAACCCCGCCAATCCCTAAGCCTACATTGCGGATTTTCCAATTACCTATCCATAAGCCTAGTGCGGCAGCTAATGCTAATAAACTGACTGTAAGCGCTAATTCACTCATAGACCGCTATCCTTTTGACAACAATGAACCAAAATACGGGACATACGGAGTTATTACATTTGCAACTGAATCGATTGTGCCAAATAAACACAGAGGAAGTTGTGTGATAGAGCACAGTTCACAGCAATTCAATTGAGCAATTTTATACTTTAGTTAAAAACAATTTAATTGCTAATTATTAACATCACCGACATAAAATAATACAAAAAAGAGCTATTATTCCGAGGGTATCTTAAATAATAATAGGGTCGTTCGATTGTGAATTTTTAGTTTTTAGTTATTATGATCTCTGATTAAACAAAATCCATTTCAATGCAGGTCAACATATATATGCCAAGCTTGATTTTTTTTAGGTCGTTCGCATTTTCCACATTATTGACTCTTACATTAAGTGGCTGCTCCAGTATTATGACTCATGCTGGTCCTACTGATAGCTATTATCCTGGAACAAAAAATAGTGTTGATATGCTGCAACATGAAGATACGGGCTGGGTAGTTAAGCCATTACTGGTTATCGATTTACCATTTACTGCACTTATGGATACATTATTAATCCCCATGGATTATATGCATTCAAACGACTCACAAGAGGCCAACTCACCGAAAAAACGTTTAGAACAACTTGATAAACAGCGACTTGATAAACAGTCACCTGATAAGCTGCAATCTGATAAACAACAGCCAAAGAACCCTCAATGATTTCCCTATATTAAAGTAGCTTCTTGATGCTCTAATCAGGAATATAATACTTAAAATACAATTAATATTATTAACTTAATTTAGGTTAATAACACCTTTATCTTACTGACCAACTTTCCATCTTTTTTAATCTATTCTATTAACCCAACACTTATTAATTTCAAGTCAATATACTTTAATTGAATGTTGAGCATTTAATTTAATGATGACCTGAACTCTCTTTTTCTGAAGAATAAAGAGATGAATTTTCATCTTTTTATTCTTCATAGGTGTTATTCCAGATAAAATTTAATTAGATAGTCCTGTTTCGACAATATAAATCTGTCTAAACCCATCAATATCTCGCATAAATGCTACAAATTTATCATTTGGAGAAAAGACAACGGCATCTGCAACAGGGGCTATTTCTGTTCTCCGGGTTAACCGTTCTAAATTTCCGGTCGCTACATGGCAACGCACAACGCTATTGTCATACACAAAGCAGAGATACTCACCGGTCTTATTCCAACTAAATGCAGACTGAATTGAAGACTCGCCAAATGTCACTTGGGTGAGCGTCCCTGTTGCCGTTGCCACCAACCATAGTTGCACAATGCCATGATCATCATGCATCAAACAAGCAATTGATTCGCCATTTGGAGAAGAACGCAACCAGTGTCTTGGCTGTTTCGCTAACCCTGGAAATTTCCGATGATGCGTATACGTTAAGCGCCTTTGTTTCACATTCTTAGGCGGCGCTGGCATAGTTTTTTCGGTACCTTGCAGAGGTTTATCGCCTTGAATTTTGAATTCATTGGGATCTTCGGGTAAATCAACTAAATAAACTTCAGGGATCACGTCACCATTTTGATGATGTGTATCTCCGATAAACGCTAATGCACGTGCTTGCCACTGACCTTGTTGATCCATATAACCACGTTGACCAATCCATCCCTCTTCATAAGCTCGGCTTATCTCGTCACTATTCGGAGTTGGCGCCAAAGTCGTCTTCGTCACAACACTACAGAAAAAATTGCCGCTATATTCTCTTTCATGACCAATAGGTTCAACGGTCACAGCGCCTGCAGGTACGGCAACAGCCACATTGCGTTGGTCTAATTGGATATCGAGTTCATGCAAAACATGGTCATTATAGGTAAAGCTCAGCCACTTCCCGTCAGGGCTGAAAACATGAACATGCGTTCCGCCTCTGAGCGCACCCGCCATATAAGGTGGCGTAATACACATTGCATCAATCGGATGAGCAATACCAAGTTGGTTGTCATCAACGTAAATACCCCGGCGATGATGGAAATCATACTGCCAAGACTCATCGGGATATTCTGGTCCCTGAATAAAAGCATAGCGAGGCGGATTTTCAGCGCTTACAGTGACTACGCCAACATGGGCACCATGCAATCCTCGATAGATTTCCACTTTTTGATGGGTTGTAACATGAATTTTTTCTATGGTTTTCCCGGTAAATGAACTGCCACTTGGTCGAACATCATAAGCTAACCACTGACTATCTGGTGTCCAAACATTAATATTTGTAAGCTGATGACTCCGCGAATCCTCAGTAATACATATTTCTTTATAAGGCATTTTATTGTTCAATCTGTTATCCTTTGACATCATTTAACACAGGCTATCGGATTACTTTAACTAATCAATTATTTAAGAGAATAAAAAATCTCAGTCGAGAAGTTTCACAAGTAATATTACCCTTAGACAATCACTATAGTATTGAATAAAACCATCATGTTATTAAGTGTTCTCTATATTATTGGTATTACTGCCGAAGCCATGACAGGCGCTTTAGCTGCTGGACGCCGTAAAATGGATGTCTTTGGCGTGATCATTATTGCCTCTGCAACAGCCATCGGCGGTGGCTCTGTCCGTGATATTCTACTCGGCCACTATCCTCTAGGTTGGGTTGCCCACCCCGAATACATCATGACCGTGGCAGGTGCGGCCATTGTCACCATCTGGATAGCCCCGATGATGAAACACCTTCGCCGGCTCTTCTTAATACTTGATGCGATTGGTTTAATCGTCTTCTCTATTCTTGGTGCTCAAATCGCCCTCGATATGAATTATAGCCCTATCATTGCCGCCATCGCGGCTGTGGTTACAGGTGTATTTGGCGGTGTCCTTCGTGACATGTTGTGTAACACCATCCCTCTGGTTTTCCAAAAAGAAGTATACGCTGGCGTCTCTTTTGCTGCCGCATGGTTATATATCGGTTTGCTATATACACCGCTTCCGAAAGATATCGTGGTCATTATCACGTTAGTAGCAGGTTTAAGTGCTAGGTTACTTGCCATCCGCTACCGTTTGGGATTACCTATCTTTAATTACGAAAGCCAAGATTAACCAAAACTGATTTTCCTATCAGCCATTTGCTTAACCCCTAATGGCTGATATCTAGTTTCTGCAAAGTGTCTAGTGCCTTCTGAATTTCAGGCTCTGCCAACCAGTACTTTAATACTTGTTTCCGTTTTTCAGATAAGCCCAGTGCTTCCACACTCTCTCGTTGATTCAATTTTTCTATTGTAGATATCTTGTTTAGATGCCCTATTTCTAATGGAATTCCAAGCCCTTTCAACCAATTTACTATTGGCTGCATAGATGCATTTTGTAGCTGGCTAAGCGCATTTGTCGTTTTCTTATTCTTAGGTAATGAATCTTGCCATTGTGGAGAAAGCCAGCCAAGTAACGTTGAGAGCCCATATTGCTCTACCCATATTTTCCATGTTTTTTCGCCCACCCCGCGAATCTTTAATTGTTTACCTAACCAAGCCAGGCGAGCAACAAATTGGGGAGCACAATCCGGTGTATACGCTAAACAGCTCAATGAATGAAAGTTTTCGAGAGAGGATGTGTTCGGATACAACCTAGGCTCTCGCCGCCAAATGACTTGCTCCATAAATGGCGTCCCATGTCCTGATAACGTTAGCTGGATTTTATCCCCAACTAGCACATCTTTTTGCTTCCAGAAATTAAGCGAACCAATGCGGATTTTACTCACCTTTTTATCATCGATCGTGACGGGTTCAATGTTAGCAATAACATTTACAGCCCCGGATTTTCCTACCCGAAAAGTTAAATCCATAACCTCTGAAACCACGCTTTTTAATGGGTATTTCCATGCCACGCTCCAACTGTTTTGGTTTGCCTGCCAAGCTGATGCTGGTGGCGATGGAAAGCTTTTCAATACAATACCGTCAGTTGCAAATGGCATCGGTGCTGAATAATAGTAGTCACGCCACTTGGCTGCTGATTGATAGTTTGCGATTGGATGGCTATATCGTTGTGCCAACTCAAATCCTAGCCTATTTAATTCACTCAATTGACGATTCATAGCAACAGAGTTATCAGGCCATGCCCAAATAAAAATGCTGATATCATCTGTGACCTGTGTAGGTAGATCCTTGCGCATCAACCAACCCGCAATTTTACTCCGTGCATTTCTTCCACCATCCGCATTTTGTACATGTTCATTGAGCCTCCAGAACAGTTCCCCCTGTAAAACCAGAGATTGCTTCGTTGAAATAGTTTTGGGGATAGCTTGAATAAAATCGGCTTTATCTCGCCAATTAAGCCCCTCACTCCCATTACCCCGACTGATCATTGACACTAAACGTCCATTTTCATAGTGCAGCGTCACCGCAACACCATCGACTTTAGGTTGCAACCAAACTTCATGACGAGGCGCTATCCATGCGGCTATTTCTTCTGATTTCAATTTTTTCAACCCCGTATGGGGTATGGGATGCTTTGTTAATCGTTCAGTTTTAGGCTGTAATGGTTGTGTTAGTGTGTCAGGCAAATTTTGACAACGCTGTCCCTGCTGCCACTTCGCCAAAAGTTGATCATAAACTTCATCACTTACGCCGCTCACGCCGTCGATTTGATATTGCCTATCCCACTCTTGTAGCTGCTTCCCCAGCCGCCGCTGTTCCATTCTTGTTAATTCATTGTCTAATGAGCGGCATGCTTTTTGAGAATCTACCATTTCCGCACCGTAGCCTATTGAAATAACAGATTGAAGTAATAGGCAGAACCAACCAAATTTCCAGAGTTTCCTGACTGAAAAATAATGCATAATGTCCCTATTATATTTAAGTTTAATACCATGTTCCGAACCGCTATGTGTTGCATTGCATTCTGAGTCAATAAATCAAGGGCGACAGCAAGCAATGCCGTTAATTGCATAGCGCTTCGCAAAACAGATGGTATTTTCATTAAGTTAAATTTATTTTCTGGAAGGCGTTCACAATTTTCCAATAACCAAAATTTTTTTACTCTTATTTCATGGTTAATTGATATCGCTGCATGTTGCCTTAAGTACGTGTATACTATGTAGGGTTTATCACTATCTTTTATGTCTAACCCACAAATATTCAAGAAATCATCATGATACAAGGCACGTTATATATTCTCTCTGCTCCTAGTGGCGCAGGTAAGTCCAGTCTTATCCAAGCATTATTGAAGACACAACCGTTGTATGACACTCAAGTTTCTGTTTCTCATACAACTCGAGCTGCACGCCCAGGCGAAATTCATGGCGAGCATTACTTCTTTGTTTCTGAAGCTGAATTTCTTCAGATGGTTGAGAACAATGACTTTTTAGAGCATGCCTGTGTTTTCGGTAACTACTATGGCACCTCAAAACCCATTATTGAGGAAGTCTTAAATAGTGGCGTGGATGTGTTTCTTGATATTGACTGGCAAGGTGCTCAGCAAATTCGCGCTAAAATGCCAGAAGCACGTAGTATTTTTATCCTACCACCATCAAAAGATGAGCTATATCGCCGTCTGCGTGGTCGTGGTCAAGATAGTGATGAAGTCATTGAAAAGCGCATGTCACAAGCCGTTGGCGAAATTGAGCATTACAATGAATACGATTACGTCATTGTAAACGACGATTTCAACACCGCACTGAGCGATTTACAATCTATCATGCGTGCTGAGCGCTTGAGATTAGGTCGCCAAGTCCAGCGACATGATGCTTTAATCAGCAAATTACTAGCAGACTGAGAATAGTTTCAGTATCATATCAGGTCATTTTTTTATTTCTTTGGAGTAGCACACTTATGGCACGCGTAACTGTTCAAGACGCAGTAGAAAAAATTGGTAACCGTTTTGACCTCGTACTGGTCGCAGCACGTAGAGCTCGTCAGTTACAAACTGGTGGTAAAGATCCTTTAGTTCCAGAAGAAAACGATAAGCACACGGTTATCGCGCTACGTGAAGTAGAAGAAGGTTTAATTAACGGTCACATTTTGGATGTGCGTGAACGCCAAGAACAGCAAGAGCAAGAAGCCGCTGAAATGCAGGCAGTTTCTGCGATCGCTGAAGGTCGTCGCTAATTACTAAGGTGGGTCTGCCTTGTATCTGTTTGAAAGCCTAAATCTCATAATTCAACAATATCTCCCAAAAGAGCAAGTTGAATTACTGAAAAAAGCCTATGTTGTCGCACGGGATGCTCATGAAGGGCAGACCCGTTCCAGTGGTGAGCCTTATATTACTCACCCTGTTGCTGTTGCTTGTATTCTGGCTGAAATGCGTTTGGATCATGAAACACTGATGGCCGCGCTACTTCATGATGTGATTGAAGATACTCCAGCGACATTTCAAGACATAGAGCAACTGTTTGGAACCACCGTCGCCGGCTTAGTCGAAGGGGTTTCCAAACTGGATAAGCTGAATTTCCGCGACAAGAAAGAAGCTCAAGCAGAAAATTTCCGTAAAATGATCATGGCAATGGTGAAAGATATCCGTGTCATTTTGATCAAACTGGCAGACCGCACTCACAATATGCGCACGCTTGGGTCATTAAGACCCGATAAGCGTCGCCGCATAGCGCGTGAAACACTGGAAATCTACAGCCCCCTCGCGCACCGTTTAGGTATCCACCATATTAAAACCGAACTCGAAGAGTTAGGTTTCGAAGCGCTGTATCCAAACCGTTATCGTGTTATCAAAGAAGTGGTGAAATCCGCTCGTGGTAACCGTAAAGAGATGATCCAAAAAATCCTTTCTGAAATTGACGGTCGATTAACGGAAGCGGGTGTACCTTGTACAGTCAGTGGTCGCGAAAAACATCTGTATTCTATCTATCGAAAAATGCATCAAAAAGAGCAGCGATTCCATTCCATTATGGATATCTATGCTTTTAGGGTCATCGTCGAAGACGTTGATACCTGCTACCGTGTTTTAGGGCAAATGCACAGTCTTTATAAACCTCGTCCGGGGCGAATCAAAGACTATATTGCTATTCCTAAGGCGAACGGCTACCAATCTCTCCACACCTCATTAATTGGGCCTCATGGGGTACCAGTCGAAGTACAAATTCGTACTGAAGATATGGACCAAATGGCTGAAATGGGTGTTGCTGCTCACTGGGCATATAAAGAACAAGGCGAATTAGGAACCACTGCGCAGGTGAAAGCCCAGCGTTGGATGCAAAGCTTGCTCGAACTCCAACAGAGTGCGGGAAGCTCATTTGAATTTATTGAAAGCGTAAAATCAGACCTCTTTCCTGATGAAATTTACGTTTTCACCCCCGAAGGTCGTATTGTCGAATTACCGACAGGCGCGACCCCAGTGGACTTTGCGTATGCCGTGCATACTGACATCGGTCATGCCTGTGTGGGTGCGCGAGTTGATCGCCAACCTTACCCACTCTCCCAGTCACTTTCTAGCGGTCAAACGGTAGAAATTATTACGGCTCCAGGCGCTCGACCAAATGCAGCATGGTTGAACTTTGTCGTTAGCTCAAAAGCGCGTGCAAAAATCCGCCAGTTACTGAAGAATTTAAAACGCGAAGACTCCGTTAATTTAGGGCGTCGCCTACTCAATCATGCGCTAGGTGCAGGCACCAAAATCACGGATATACCTCGTGAAAGCATCGATGCCGAGTTAGCTCGCATGAAGCTCCACTCGATTGATGATTTACTTGCCGAAATTGGTTTAGGTAATGCTATGAGTGTTGTGGTGGCTCGCAACTTGCAAGGTAACCCTCAAAGTACTCAGCCAAGTGCCGTTGAAGAACCTGTGATTACGGAAAACCGTAATAAACTGTCCATCAAAGGGGCTGATGGTGTCTTAATCACCTTTGCAAAATGCTGCCGACCTATCCCGGGCGACCCAATTATTGCGCATATTAGCCCAGGTAAAGGATTGGTTATTCACCATGAATCTTGCCGCAATATCCGTGGTTATCAGAAAGAACCGGATAAATTTATGGCTGTCGAGTGGGATACCGAAACAGACACGGATTTTATCGCTGAAATTAAAGTCGATATGATAAACCATCAAGGTGCCCTTGCTAACTTGACCGCCGCTATCAATGATGCGAATTCAAGTATTCAAAGCATGAACACTGAAGAGAAAGATGGTCGTGTTTACTGTGCATTTATTCGCTTGTCGATTAAAAACCGTATTCAGTTGGCTAACGTGATGCGTAAAATTCGTATCATGCCAGACGTTCTACGCGTCAGCCGTAACCGTAATTAGTCGATACCATTAAAAACACGAACTCTCACTATGAATGAACGCCGCTATCGCCGCATTTGCCAAATGATGGCGATGCGGCAGCCCGACCTAACACTCTGTCTTGAAGAAATTCATAAGCCTCATAATGTTTCTGCAATTGTGCGCAGTGCTGATGCTGTTGGGATCCATAAAATTCATGCCATTTGGCCAGACCAACAGGTTAAACTCTCTGTCTCTTCTGCGGCGGGAAGTAATAGTTGGGTAAAAGTCATTTCGCACCAGTCCACAGAAAGTGCCATTACTCAGATAAAATCCCAAGGTATGCAGGTTTTAGTGACGAATCTGTCAGATACGGCTGTCGATTTTCGAGAAATTGATTATACCCGCCCAACCTGTATTATGGTGGGGCAAGAGAAAACGGGTATATCAGACAAGGCATTAGCCCTTGCAGATCAACATATTATCATCCCAATGGTTGGTATGGTACAGTCACTCAATGTCTCTGTCGCCTCTGCGCTTATTTTGTATGAAGCCCAGCGTCAGCGCCAACTCGCAGGCATGTATGAGCGAGAAAATAGTCTATTATCTGAGCAAGAACAACAAGAATGGCTATTTGAAGGTGGCTATCCTGTACTGGCTGAAGTGGCTAAACGCAAAGGGCTTCCTCGCCCATTTATCAATCAGCAAGGTCAGATAGAAGCCGATGATGCTTGGTGGGCACAAATGCAGCTTTCTGAAAAAATGAAGAGAAAACAACTCAGTTAAGGAATCGACATGAACCGTGGTCTGCTTAATACCATTTCACTGACTTCACTTCATGGCATTGGTGCCAGCCAGTCAGAAAAAATGAGTAAAATCGGGTTGAACACAGTTCAGGACTTGCTTCTGCATTTTCCACTGCGTTATGAAGATCATACGCGTCTTTATCAGATTAAAGATTTGATGCCCGGCACAACAGCCACTATCACCGGTCACGTTCTACAAACTAAAGTCGTCTTTGGGCGCAAAAGAATGATGACCTGCCTGATCAGTGATGGCACTGGCAACCTCACACTGCGTTTTTTCAATTTCTCTGCCGCGATGAAAAACAGTTTAGCCGAAGGCCGCCAAGTGACTGCCTACGGGGAAGTGCGTCGTGGTAATACCGGGCCTGAAATCATTCACCCTGAATACAAAGTCTCTCAAGAAACAGATAATATCGCCCTTCAAGAGAACCTAACGCCAGTTTATCCGACAACCGAAGGCGTCCGCCAAGCCACATTGCGTAAAGTGATGGAACAAGCGCTAGCCATGCTAGAAAGTGGTAATATTCAAGAATTACTGCCTGAAGAGTTCAGCCGTAGTCTAATTAGCCTCCCTGATGCCATCCGACTGTTACACACTCCGCCACCGGATGTTTCGTTAGATGAGTTGGAAAAGGGGCATCACCCAGCTCAAAAGCGTTTGATCCTTGAAGAGTTACTGGCTCACCATTTAAGTATGCTCGCCATTCGGGCGGGTAATGAGCGGCTCTATGCCGAGCCACTGGTATCTTCAGGGAAATTTAAAGCGCCTTTACTTGCAAATTTACCGTTCTCACCAACTAACGCGCAAAAACGCGTCGTGGCTGAAATCGAAACTGATTTACAAAAAAATGCCCCCATGATGCGTTTGATTCAAGGGGATGTCGGTTCCGGTAAAACTCTTGTGGCTGCATTAGCCGCACTGTGCGCCATTGAAAATGGTAAACAAGTTGCCTTAATGGCACCGACTGAAATTCTTGCAGAACAGCACGCGAACACCTTTAACCAGTGGTTTGAACCTCTAGGTATCAAAGTAGGCTGGTTAGCGGGTAAGCAAAAAGGTAAAGCGCGCCAGCAACAACAAGATGCCATCGCGAGTGGTGAAGTCTCGATGGTCGTCGGTACCCATGCAATCTTCCAAGAGCAAGTGAGCTTTCACTCTTTAGGGTTAGTCATCATTGATGAACAACACCGCTTTGGTGTTCACCAGCGGCTCGCTCTGCGTGAGAAAGGTGAACAACAAGGATTTCATCCACATCAATTAATCATGACCGCTACGCCAATCCCACGCACGCTGGCGATGACTGCCTATGCCGATCTCGATACTTCCGTGATTGATGAGCTTCCACCAGGAAGAACCCCAGTCACTACAGTAGCGATTCCAGATACCCGACGTAGTGATATTGTCGAGCGCGTTCGACAAGCCTGTTTAGAGGAAGGACGACAAGCTTATTGGGTGTGTACATTGATTGATGACTCAGAGGTGCTCGAAGCTCAAGCTGCCCAAGTTACCAGCGAAGAGCTGGCGCTGGCACTACCTGAACTCAAAGTGGGGTTGGTACACGGTCGCATGAAACCCGCCGAAAAACAGAGCATCATGGCAGCATTTAAGAATAACGAGATCCAGTTACTTGTTGCTACCACCGTTATCGAAGTGGGGGTGGATGTTCCGAACGCAAGTCTGATGATAATTGATAACCCCGAGCGGCTTGGACTAGCACAATTACACCAACTACGAGGGCGAGTTGGTCGTGGCTCTGTCGCGTCTCACTGTGTGCTACTTTATAAAACACCGCTCACTCACACCGCTAAACAGCGCTTACAAGTTTTACGAGATAGCAACGATGGCTTTGTCATTGCTCAAAAAGATTTAGAAATTCGAGGCCCCGGAGAGCTGCTAGGTACAAGGCAGACAGGAAATGCGGATTTTAAAGTGGCGGATTTGCTACGAGATCAATATATGTTGCCAGAAGTGCAACGGTTAGCACGCCATATCCAGCAAAACTACCCTGAGCACGCCCAGAAGATTATTGAACGCTGGCTCCCTGAGCGCGAACAATATAGCCACGCTTAAATTTTTTCCTACCTTAAAATGAAAATTGCCGTGAACACATCCATGTCCACGGCAATACCTGCTTTATTTATACATTTAGTTATATATGTTTGTATTTACTTCAATACTTGTTTTGCACTAGCCACCAATCGTTGGGAAAACCGGCAACCATAAGTAGAACTTAATCACTAACGCATTCACAATATCGATAAAGAATGCCCCTACCATTGGCACGACTAAGAATGCGAGGTGGGATGGACCAAATTTATCAGTTACCGCTTGCATGTTAGCGATAGCGGTTGGTGTTGCCCCTAAACCGAAACCACAGTGACCCGCCGCTAAAATGGCAGCATCATAGTTTTTGCCCATCACACGGAAGGTAACAAAAATCGCATACCCCGCCATAACGCAAGCTTGAACACCGAGAATCACTAACATTGGGATTGCCAAAGACGCCAATTCCCACAGTTTTAAGCTCATTAATGCCATGGCTAAGAATAAGGATAGGCTGACGTTACCCATGACAGAAACCGCGCGGTCGAATACTCGGTAAAAACCAAGTAAAGATAGGCTGTTACTTAAGATAACACCGACGAACAATACGCAAACAAACTTAGGCAGTGCAAATGCGGTGCCTGATAGTAGCCCAGCAATCCAGCTTCCTGCTAGCAAACAGATAGCAATCAACGCAATAGTTTCAATCAACACCATCGAGTTGATCATGCGATTGGATTGTGGCTTCTCAAATGCGGTCGGAACATCTTTGTCCTCATCCGCGGTACCAGGTGTTGGAATATTGCGAATTAAGAAACGTGCAACAGGGCCACCAATCAGTCCCCCAAGTACTAAACCAAAGGTTGCACAAGCCATTGCAACTTCAGTTGCACTCTTGAAGCCATAGTCTTCAGTAAAGATTTTACCCCAAGCGGCACCTGTACCATGTCCACCAGATAAAGTGATTGAACCGGCCAATAGCCCCATCAGAGGGTCTAAACCTAATAATTTCGCAAGTGCGATACCGACTGTATTTTGAACCAGCAATAAACCGACAACGACAAAAATGAAGATTAACAATGCTTTACCGCCAGCTTTTAAGCTCGCTAAGTTAGCATTCAAACCAATGGTCGCAAAGAATGCGAGCATCATCGGTTCTTGCAGTGATAAGTCGAAGGAGAGGCTCCAATCAAATACTTGCTTAACCACTAACAGGGTAAAAGCAACTAATAATCCCCCCGCAACGGGTTCGGGGATAGTGTATTTTTCAAGAAATGAAACTGACTTTACCAGTTTACGTCCGAGTAATAGCACGAGCGTGGCTGCCACCAGAGTGCCGTAGACATCGAGATGATACATTTACGTACCTCGTCTGTTGTTAATATTATTTAAAACTAATTAGACGTTATTTTTTTCCTTAAAACGCCAAAAGCAGGTGCAGGGATTAGAAAAAAAAATCGCGATAAATACAAGTTAAAACATATAAAAATGTGACACTCATAATTTTAATTGATACTTTCTTTTATTTTGCGCAAACGATTGCTTTTTGTATAATTCTCTTTAAAATGCGCTTTTTGCTAGTGGAACAGGAATAATGAACGCAACGGCATCTGAAGAACAAAATGTTGAAAAAACAGTACAAAATCAAAGCGAACTGATATATCGCCTTGAAGATAGACCGCCTTTACCTCAGGCGTTGTTTGCTGCTGGACAGCATCTATTGGCAATGTTTGTCGCGGTTATTACACCCGCAATGCTTATTTGCCAAGCACTTGGGCTACCGGCTCACGATACCCAGCGCATTATCAGCATGTCATTGTTTGCTTCGGGAATTGCTTCCCTGATCCAGATCCGTGCATGGGGGCCTGTTGGTTCCGGATTACTTTCCATTCAAGGCACCAGTTTCAACTTTGTTGCACCGCTGATTATGGGCGGCGTTGCACTTAAACAAGGTGGAGCCGATATTCCATCCATGATGGCGGCGCTATTCGGCACATTAATGGTCGCTGCGCTAACCGAAGTTATCCTGTCTCGCTTCTTACATTTAGCTCGTCGAGTTATCACGCCGCTGGTTTCTGGTGTAGTGGTCATGATCATTGGTTTATCACTGATTCAAGTCGGTTTAACCTCAATCGGTGGGGGTTACAGTGCGCTTGCCGATAACACATTTGGCTCTCCTGATAATCTCATTCTTGCAGGCATTGTTTTAGCCGTCATTATCCTGTTAACTCGCCAGAAAAACCCGTACTTGCGCGTCGCATCGTTAGTGATTGCAATGGCGGTAGGCTACCTTGCAGCTTGGTGGATGAACATGCTGCCAACCGCGCAAGCCAGTGATGCCAACCAATCTCTGATTACGGTTCCTGAGCCTTTTTATTATGGCCTCTCTTTTGACTGGAATTTACTCATTCCATTGATCCTGATTTTTATGGTGACCTCGCTAGAGACCATTGGTGACATCACCGCAACGTCGGATGTCTCAGAGCAACCAGTGCGCGGCCCTCTGTATATGAAACGTATTAAAGGTGGTGTATTAGCAAATGGGCTAAATTCCATGGTATCAGCCGTGTTTAATACTTTCCCTAACTCCTGTTTTGGTCAGAACAATGGCGTCATTCAATTAACAGGTGTAGCTAGCCGCTATGTGGGTTACTTAGTGGCGTTGATGTTAGTGCTACTGGGTCTGTTCCCTGCGGTGGCGGGCTTTGTGCAACAAATTCCTGAACCCGTGCTAGGTGGTGCAACCATTGTGATGTTCGGCACAATTGCCGCATCAGGCGTGCGTATCGTTTCTCGTGAACCACTTAACCGCCGTGCCATTATGATCATTGCATTGTCTCTAGCAGTAGGAATGGGAGTTTCTCAACAACCACTGATCCTGCAATTTGCTCCTGACTGGCTGAAAACCCTGTTTTCATCCGGTATTGCCGCCGGTGGTTTAACGGCGATTGTGCTGAACTTGATTTTCCCTCACGAAAAATAATTCCCTACACCGCCGCAAGAGTTGAACACGCCGGCGGTTCTTCTGTATGCTATCCTTGAGTTGCCGATATATTAAACATATCGGCAATTTCTATTTTTATCTGATTGATAAGGGAGCAGACAAACATGAAAAGGTTACTGAGTTTTTTCGGCTATATTTTTCTGCTTCTTTTGATTATCTTTCTTGCCAGTTATATTGCCTTGCAAACCCGATGGGGCGCCGGTTACGCCAGCCAACTTCTGAGTAAATTTACGCCTTATGATATTAGCGTCGGCATTATGGGACATCAGTTCTCAGAGCCGGGTAAATTTATTTTCCAAGACATTAAGATTGAATCAAGCAACAAGCAGCTAGAATTAGACGCTCCGCAAATTGTGGTGAATATCAATTGGCGACATATTTTCAGTGGTGAAGCCATTCAACGCTTAACCATCACCCAAGGCGACTTATCGGCAAACTTTACCGATAACACATCACAGCTACCGCTTTCTGCGAAAGTCCTGCAATTTGAGAATAGCCAGATTCAATTAACTCAAGGCAAAAATACCGTTCAAGTCGCCGGGTTTACAGGGGGGATCACTCCGTGGGTTCCAACAACTGAAAACCCATTTGGTTACGGTGATTTTCGCTTTACCACCAGCCAACTAACCTTGAATTCTCTACCGTTTAGAAACGTGGCGATCACGGGAAAACTACAAGAGAAAGTGACGGACTTTAGCCAAATCAGCGGCTACCTGAATAATGGTGCGATCACGGGTAAAGGAAAGTGGTTTGCTGACGGCTCTATCATCATTGATAACCTGTCGATGAATAAAGTGGGCTGGCAGAATGACTTAACCTTTGATGGGCTGTTTGATGCGATAAATAGTGACCGAACTTTGCAAATCAACCAATTACAGCTGACCAATGTAGATATTCAAGGACGTGATTGGGCGTTGTCAGGTCTGAGTAGCGAAGTCGATCAAATTGCCTTGGTGAGAGGGAGTTGGAGCAGCCCAAAAAGCCATATTAATTTCAATGTCGATCAATTGGTTATCCAAGACCAACAAATTGATACGCTCATCGGTGAGCTGAACATTGATGGTGATAACCTCAATATTGATAAGCTCTCCGGCTACTACAATAAAGGGATTTTTAACCTGAGTGCGATTTGGCAACGTAATGATAAATCACTGACTATCACTGAAGGGACGCTCGCTGGGGTTCTGTATACCTTGCCAGATAATTGGCTGTCGTTCTTTGCTCAACCCGCACCTGCGTGGTTATCCACATTTGCCATTGATAATTTCACCGTCACGCAATCGTTGCTGATGAATATTCAACCTGAGTTTCCCTTCGAATTTACCGCGTTAAGCGGCAACATTCGCTATGTTGACCTCATCAAGCAAAAACAATGGGGAATTTGGAAGGGACAAGCTACCTTCAATGCTGATGCAGGTACCATCAATCAAGTGATGATCCGCCGTCCTCTTTTAGAAATAGCAGGAAATAATGGGCGTACCGCAGCCAGCCTCAGCGGCAGCGTTGACCGTGGTATCGCAAAAATCGGTTTACTGGCACAGCAAGAGCCAAATAAAGTACCTTTTGAATTACGCGCATCAGGCACCAACATTGATTTAGGTAATTTAAACCAGTGGGGCTGGTCAGGCTTTTCACCGCAGATGTGGGGGGATTTTGAGGCGTCATTACAAGGGAATTTACTGGCATCGCCTCCGGCATCTAGCCTTAATGGAAAATTAACCGCTAAGCCACTTCAAGGAAGCGATCAACTGCGTACTGTAGTTGATGGTCATGTGGCGTCTGGCATTGCTACCGTAGAGCCATCAGCAAAACCTCAAACCGAGCCAGAATCACAAACTGTACCAGCAGAAAATACCTACCCTGTTGATAGGCATGTTCCTGATATGGTTACTCAATAAAGCAGTGAGTCAATAAGCAATAAAAAGCAGGCTCATCCCTTCGGATTGCCTGCTTTTTCAGTGAATAACCTAAAAACAGTCAGTCACCTAAAGACATTATTCGCTTTTCACTTTCTTCGTTTCTGGCAGCACCATATATACACCGCTAAATACCGCACCCACTTGGTTTTCTGCATTGCTCACATGCACTTCCAATTTTACCCGCGCTTTACTTCCTCGGGCGAGACGGTCTAAATCCCCACTAAGATGTGAGAGATCGGCCACTGCGGTTGGACGTCCACTAACGGGTTTTGCATAGCGAATATTAGCATCTACCAGAACAATTTCTCCGCCTAATTGATGCTCTTGTAGCAGCAACCAAATCATTCCCCAACCCGTTAACGTGGCGAGAGAAAACTGGCTTCCAGCGAAAATCGTATTATGAGGATTTTGGTTGCCAGCTTCTGGCATTGTCGTCACAAAGCGCTTTCCAGTGTACTGTTCGATACGTACACCCATCTTTTCGCTCAATGGAATATGCTTGTGCCAAGCTTGCTGAAGCTCACCGCACCAATCGGGGCGATGAAGAATTTGGTCAAGGGTTTCAATCGGTTTGATCATCAAATAGTGCCGAACAGGGGTTTTCAGCTCCCCAGTGACTTCACCACGACGTTCAAAGCCCATTTTGGCGAAGAAAGGTACGGCTTCTTCTCGAACACTGGAAACGATGCGTTTAACGCCTTCACGCCTTGCAATGGTTTCAAGCGCCATAATAATCAGTTTGCCTAAGCCCTTGCCTTGCATAACAGGGTTAACGGCGAGAAAGCGAATAGCGCCTTCGTTATCGGCATTAATATATAGGCGCCCAATGGCCAAAATACGATTTTTTTCATCAACCACCATTTGGTGGTGAGCAGTTAAATCATAACCGTCTTTTTCAGAGCCAAGGGGTTGTTTGAACGGTTCTCGCAGCATTGACCAGCGAAATTGGTAGTATGCGGCGAATTCAAGTTCATCTTTTGGTGTCCGTAGATGGTACATCTCTCCCCCCTCCTTTAAACGATGTTCTACACTTGCAGCCAAAAAGTGACGGGTCCATCATTGGTCAGGCTAACTTGCATGTCTGCCGCAAATTCACCCGTTTCTGTCACAATGCCTTGTGCACGGCTTTGCTCAACAAAATATTGATACAGCTGATCCGCTTTCGTCGGTTCCGCGCCACCGGAGAAACTTGGGCGCATCCCTTTCTTGGTATCTGCGGCTAACGTAAACTGCGAAACCACTAACAAGCTTCCGCCAGCTTGTTGTACGTTAAGGTTCATTTTGCCTTGTTCGTCGCTAAAAATACGATAGCCAAGGACTTTCTCACAAAGGCGTTTTGCTTTCTGCTCATCATCGTCTTTTTCAACACCGAGCAGAACTAAAAGGCCAGGGCCAATTTGCCCTACTGTTTTTTCATCAACAACCACACTCGCGTGAGTGACTCTTTGGATTAATGCAATCATGGGTACTCGATAAAAAAAGGAGTAACGTCACCGTTACTCCTTATTAAGAACTGGATTATTCGACTTCGGCACTAAAGTCGTAAGTGCGAAAATATTCAGGAACGGTGTCTTTATTCAAGACATGAACACCTTTGATACCAAGTGCTTCAGCTGCTTTTACGTTTTCTTCTACATCATCAAAGAACACCGCATCAGCTGCTTCAAATTCTTCAGTTTCCAGAACATATTTGAAAATTTCTGGGTCTGGCTTACGCATTCCTAAATCTTGGGATAGATACAGGAAGTCAGAGGACGCTGCTATTTCAGGGTAGTGTTCTGGCCAATAATCGAGGTGCAGACGGTTGGTGTTCGATAACACGACAACACGATGACCTTGCTCACGCAGACGTTCCATAATATCAATGACTTCTGGTCTTAGTGAGATGAAAATTGAGTGCCAGCCTTCCGCAAAATCTTCAAAGCTTAGGGTGATCCCCATCTCTTCACAGAGCAGCTCAGCAAATTCGATATCTGAAATTTTGCCACACTCATGGAGCTGGAAGATATTGCCAAAAGTGAATCGCTTTTTGATCTCTGAACTTGGGGTACCACTCAGTTCAGACCACTTATCAAACACACGATTGAAGTCGATATCAATAATCACATTACCCATATCGAAGATATACAGCATAAATTGTCCTCTTAGTTATTCATTAAATTTACTTTAATCATTATTGAGGCAACTGAACAGCCCTAATTGAGGATTATTAAGGTTATTTTTTCAATTTATCGATTAAGCAAATTGGCTAGAGGAACTGTGTTTGTGTCTGGGTAAACAAATTTTATCTGCTGATATAACTAAATTTGTCTATCGCTCGATTTTTGTGCATAAAAAAAGGTGCCATATTTGGCACCTTCTATTTTAATTCAAAGACTAACGATTAATCTTCTTTAGAACGGCCAGCACGACGGCGATCGTTCTCTGTCAAGTGACGCTTACGCAGACGAATTGACAGCGGAGTTACTTCAACTAATTCATCATCATCGATAAACTCAAGAGCTTGTTCCAGAGTCATTTTGATAGGTGGTGACAGAGTTGTCGCTTCATCAGTACCTGACGCACGCATGTTAGTCAGTTTTTTACCGGTTAAGCAGTTAACAGTCAGGTCGTTAGAACGTGAGTGAATACCGATGATTTGGCCTTCATACACTTCAGCACCGTGACCTAAGAATAACTTACCGCGATCTTGCAGGCTGTACAGTGCGTATGCAACTGCTTTACCTTGACCGTTAGAGATCAGAACACCGTTTTGACGGCCGCCGATTTCGCCTGGGCGAACATCGTCGTAATGGCTAAATGTAGAGTACAGTAAGCCAGTACCTGAAGTCATAGTCATGAACTCAGTACGGAAGCCAATCAGACCACGGCTAGGAATGATGTAGTCTAAACGTACACGGCCTTTACCGTCTGGCATCATGTCACGCAGGTCACCTTTACGCTCACCTAACGCTTTCATCACGTCACCTTGGTTTTGTTCTTCAACATCCAAAGTCACTTGTTCAAATGGCTCTTGTTTACGGCCATCGATTTCACGAACGATAACTTTTGGACGAGAAACAGCTAATTCGAAACCTTCACGACGCATGTTTTCGATCAGAACAGATAAGTGCAGCTCACCACGACCAGAAACGCGGAATGCATCTGGATCTTGAGTTTCTTCAACACGCAGTGCAACGTTGTGAACCAGTTCTTTATTCAGACGGTCAAGGATTTGACGTGAAGTAACGAACTTACCTTCTTTACCACAGAATGGCGAGGTGTTAACACAGTAGAACATGCTAACTGTAGGCTCATCAACCGCCAGTGCAGGCAGTGCTTCAACGTTACCCACTTGGCAAATAGTGTCAGAAATGTTCAGTTCACCTAAACCAGTCAGTGCAACAATGTCGCCCGCTTCAGCTTGTTGTGAATCAATACGCTCTAAACCTAAGTGAGTCAGAACTTTACCGATTTTACCGTTGCGAGTTTTACCTTCGCTATCGATAACAGTCACTTGTTGGTTAGGTTTAACAGTACCACGCTTGATGCGGCCGATACCGATAACACCTAAGTAGCTGTTGTAATCTAACTGAGAAACTTGCATCTGGAATGGACCTTCCAGATCAACTTTTGGTGGCTCAACGTGTTCCACGATAGCTTCGTACAGTGGAGTCATGTCTTCAGCCATATCAGTATGGTCAAGACCTGCGATACCGTTTAATGCAGATGCATAAACGATAGGGAAATCTAATTGCTCATCCGTCGCACCTAAGTTCACGAATAAGTCGAATACTTGGTCAACAACCCAATCAGGACGTGCGCCTGGGCGGTCAACTTTGTTGATAACAACAATTGGACGTAAACCGTGGTCGAACGCTTTTTGCGTTACGAAGCGAGTTTGTGGCATTGGGCCATCCATCGCATCAACAACCAGCAGAACGCAGTCAACCATGGACATAACACGTTCAACTTCACCACCAAAGTCGGCGTGGCCCGGGGTGTCTACGATATTGATGTGATAACCATTCCATTGGATAGCGGTGTTTTTAGCAAGGATTGTAATACCACGCTCTTTCTCCAAGTCATTGGAGTCCATAACACGCTCATCAACAGTTTCACGTTCACCGAAAGTGCCGGACTGTTGCAGTAATTTACCAACCAGTGTTGTCTTGCCATGGTCAACGTGAGCGATGATGGCGATGTTTCTTAAGTTTTGAATTGACAAGGATTTTTACCGTTTAATTGACAGGAAAGGAATATGCTTTATGAGTTGTTGTAATGCCCAAAGCATACTTTCTACGTTAATTTGCTGTTATTTTACACGTTTTTCCACACAAGTGGAATAAATGTGAAAGCCATCACTATTAAAAAAGTTTTTAGCTAAAAAACATTCAGTTGCGTCGTCGTGCAAAGATGCTCAAAAAAATAGCAATTATCAGCACTAGGAAATCACAAAGTGGCAGGATAATACGCTAAAAAGGAAATATTAGCAGCCGAAAAAAAGAATAAAAAATAAACTTTCTTCGTCTATCACTCATTTCAATGCATTTTTCATTATTTAGATATATCTAATTTGACAGTTTAGATATATCGGAATAAAGTGAACCTATAACGTAATTTAGATATATCGAAATAATAACAGAGGTTCCTATGAGAATACATCAATGCCGTCATGTTTATGCCTCACATCATGACGAACATCAACGAGGACACGGTGGCTGCTGCCATAATGGCGAGCACCAAGAACATCGCCATGGTCATGACCACGGGGAATGTTGTCACGGCGAGGGTCGTCATGGACACGGCGAAGGCCGTCACGGTCGTGGACGCGGTGAAGGCTGTCACGGCGAAGGCCGTCATGGTCGTGGACACGGTGAAGGCTGTCACGGCGAAGGCCGTCGTGGGCGCGGCAAAGGCTTACGTCGCCTATTTGACCATGGAGATCTGCACATTATGGTGCTCTCTTTAGTGGCAAAAAAACCAAGCTATGGCTATGAAATCATCAAAGACATCCAAGAAGCATCTAATGGCTTATATGTACCAAGCCCAGGGGTCATCTACCCAACCTTAACGCTATTAGAAGAACAAGGCTTTTTGGAATCGAACATTGTCGAGCGTAACCGCAAAAGTTTCTCTATTACTCCAGAAGGGGCTGAACACCTCGAGCAGAATAAAGAAACTGAAGCCGTTATCAGCCGTAAATTAGCGAAAGCCCGTGAGCTACAGCAAGGCAGCAACTTATCGGAAGATATCGAGATGGCAGTGAGCCGTTTTAAAGCCTTGCTCCGCCATAAAATGGTGCTCAAGCAATTAAATGAAGAACAAACTCATCAAATTGCGGCGATCATCAATGATGCCGTCAAACAGATTGAAGAGGTGAATGCGTTATTAACTGACAGTAATGACGAATAAACCTTTTTATATCTCTAAAAATACTCACGGTGTGGTGCCAATCAATAGCACTACGCCGTTTTTGTTTCCGCCCTCCATTTCCCGCACCATATTGGTGCAATAAATCTTTTCCTTGCACCAATACAGCGCAGTGATAGACTGTTTTTTAGCCTAATCATTGCCATCTTCTTGTCATCATCCCCATTTACGATGATTTTAAAAGTTGGCACGCTTTTCGCTTATATAACCCTAGAGAGCTTGCAATAAGATTAATGAAATAATCATTAATCTTGCGAAGCCAGATAAACCAACTCATGCACACCTTAATTGCTGCGTAAGTTGATTAGACCCGACCAGGAGAGCCGAGAATGTCCGCTAAACATGTTTTATCGTTAATCGAAGAGCACAATGTAAGATTTATTGATCTGCGTTTTACTGATACTAAAGGTAAAGAGCAACACATCACTATCCCTGCTCATCAAGTTGACGAAGACTTCTTTGAAGAAGGTCAAATGTTTGATGGCTCATCCATCGGTGGCTGGAAAGGCATCAACGAGTCTGACATGGTATTGATGCCAGATGCATCTACCGCAATGTTAGACCCATTCTACGCCGATAATACCTTAATCATTCGTTGCGACATTTTAGAACCGGGCACTATGCAAGGTTACGATCGCGACCCTCGCTCTATCTCTAAACGCGCTGAAGATTTCCTGCGCTCTAGCGGCATTGCGGATATGGTGTTATTTGGGCCTGAACCAGAATTTTTCGTGTTCGATGACATCCGCTTCGGCAACAGCATGCACAGCAGCTACTATCACATCGATGATATCGAAGCCGCATGGAACACTGGCACTAAATACGAAGGCGGTAACAAAGGTCACCGTCCAGCTGTGAAAGGCGGTTACTTCCCAGTACCACCAGTAGACTCATCACAAGATTTACGTTCAGCTATGTGTACCACAATGGAAGAGATGGGCTTAGTGGTTGAAGCTCACCACCATGAAGTAGCAACTGCAGGCCAAAACGAAATCGCAACTCGCTTTAACACCATGACCAAAAAAGCGGATGAGACTCAAATTTACAAATACGTTGTCCATAACGTTGCACACGCATACGGCAAGACCGCAACCTTTATGCCAAAACCATTAGTTGGTGATAACGGTTCCGGTATGCACTGCCACATGTCTTTATCTAAAGGTGGCGTGAACCTGTTTGCAGGCGACAAATACGGCGGGTTATCTGAGATGGCGCTGTACTACATCGGCGGTATCATCAAACACGCTCGCGCACTGAACGCATTCACTAACCCAACGACTAACTCCTACAAGCGTTTAGTCCCAGGTTTTGAAGCTCCAGTAATGCTGGCTTACTCTGCACGTAACCGCTCTGCCTCTATCCGTATCCCAGTGGTCGCAAGCACGAAAGCACGTCGTATCGAAGTTCGCTTCCCAGACCCAGCGGCTAACCCATACTTAGCGTTTGCTGCTCAGTTAATGGCAGGTCTTGATGGCATCATCAACAAGATCCACCCGGGCGATGCAATGGACAAAAACCTGTACGACTTACCGCCAGAAGAAGCTAAAGAGATCCCAACAGTTGCGAACTCTTTAGAAGAAGCACTGGCGGAACTGGATAAAAACCGTGAGTTCTTAACTCGTGGTGGTGTATTTACTGACGATGCTATCGACGCTTACATCGAATTACTGCGTGCTGATATCCAACGCGTTCGTATGGCACCACACCCACTCGAATTTGAAATGTACTACAGTGCGTAACACGCCGTTCCACTGATAGTCTTTGTTGCCGTGAAGCACTTGCCCCATCTTTTGATGGGGCCTTTTCTCTGCACTGAGTGATAAACTGCAAATATTGGCTTCGACGTATCGGTTAATCAGTAAATAACGTATAATGCACCAAAATAGTGCAGGAGCAATATTACATGAAAGCCGAGCATTTACCTGTCCCCGAACATCTCCTCGATTCCTTAATTAACAGCGTATTAGTGCTGGATTACGATTTAATCATCCATTATGCCAACCATGCCGCCTTACAAATTTTGGCACAAAGTCCCCGTAAGCTTTACGGCACTCCGCTCCCTTTGCTATTCAACTATTGTTCATTAAATGATGAGCAAATGCTCAACAGCCTCAAAACAGGCCATAGTTTTACCGAAAATGAAGTCACGCTAGTCCTCAATAACCATTCCCACATGATGTCTTTGAGCGCCCAGCCCCTATCCGACCAATTTATTCTTGTCGAACTGTCCCAATTAGATAGCCAGCGACGCCTTAGCCAAGAGTTAGCGCAAAATGCCCAGCAGCTTGCTGCCCGTGAATTGATCCGTGGACTTGCTCATGAAATCAAAAACCCATTAGGGGGATTACGTGGCGCGGCGCAATTATTGTCTAAGGCGCTGCCCGACCCGCAGCTAAACGAATATACCCAAGTGATTATTGAGCAAGCCGACCGCCTACGCGCCTTGGTTGATAGGCTACTAGGTCCTCAATATCCGGGACCAAAAACCGAGCAAAGTATCCATCATAGTGTGGAAAATGTGATGCGCTTAGTCGGGTTAGAAAAACCGGACAATGTCACGCTGGTTCGCGATTACGACCCAAGCCTTCCCGATCTGGAATACTATCCAGACCAAGTGGAGCAAGTGCTGCTCAATATCACGCGTAACGCTTTGCAAGCTCTTGGCGATACGGGTGGCACCATCACTTTACGTACTCGCACTGCATTCCAAGTGATGCTGCAAGGGGAGCGCTATAGGCTGGCTGCACGGATTGATATTGAAGATAACGGCCCCGGTATTCCACTTGCTATCCAAGATACGCTATTTTACCCGATGGTTAGTGGTCGCCCTGATGGCACCGGCTTAGGCTTATCTATTGCACGCAGCTTAGTGGATCAACATGCGGGGAAAATTGAGTTTACCAGTTGGCCGGGTCACACCGCGTTTTCTATTTATCTACCCATCAAAAAATAGGAGATAGCCATGCAGAAGGGAAAAATCTGGGTTGTTGATGACGACAGTTCAATCCGCTGGGTACTGGAGCGCGCGCTCAACAGTGCCGAACTTAATTGCACCTGTTTTGACAGCGCCGATGCAGTGCTTGCCGCCCTCGACAATGACCGCCCTGACGTATTACTCTCTGATATTCGCATGCCGGGCATGGACGGACTTGCTTTACTCTCCCAGCTAAAACAGTCCCACCCATTACTGCCGATTATTATCATGACCGCGCATTCCGATTTAGATGCCGCCGTTAACGCTTATCAATCTGGCGCTTTTGACTATCTTCCTAAACCCTTTGATATTGATGAAACCGTCGCCTTAGTGGAACGCGCACTAAACCACAGCCGTGAACAAAACTATATCCGTGAACAAAACAATGCTGCTAGCGATAAACCGCAAGCCGCGGTGATTTCGTCAACGATGATCGGCGAAGCCCCTGCCATGCAGGAGGTGTATCGGATCATTGGGCGTCTTTCCCGCTCCTCGATTAGTGTGCTTATCAATGGGGAATCAGGTACAGGTAAAGAGCTAGTTGCCCACGCTTTGCATCAACACAGCCCGCGAGCCAGCGAACCTTTTATCGCCTTAAATATGGCGGCTATTCCAAAAGATTTAATTGAATCCGAGCTATTTGGTCATGAAAAAGGAGCTTTCACAGGCGCATCCCAAGTTCGCCAAGGACGTTTTGAACAAGCCAATCGAGGTTCACTATTCCTCGATGAAATCGGCGATATGCCGCTGGATGTGCAAACGCGCTTATTGCGAGTACTGGCTGAAGGGCAATTTTACCGAATTGGTGGCTATACCCCTGTTAAGGTCGATGTGCGGATTATCGCCGCAACGCATCAGAATTTAGAAAAGCGCGTGGAAGAAGGATTATTCCGCGAAGACTTATTTCATCGATTGAATGTTATCCGCGTACAGCTTCCGCCATTACGCGAGCGTGTTGAAGATATTCCTCGCCTTGCCCATTACTTTTTGCAAAATACCGCCAAGGAGTTAGGGGTAGAAAGCAAAGTTCTGCATCCTGACAGCATTAAAATTCTTCAACGCTATTCTTGGTCGGGCAATGTGCGCCAATTGGAGAACGTCTGCCGCTGGTTAACCGTGATGGCAGCTAGCCAAGAGGTACTTCCGCAAGATTTGCCGAGCGATCTGTTTAATAAGCAAGAATCCAATAAATCAGCGAAAGATCCCGCGTCATCCTCTATCTCCCCTCAAGATCCTAACCTTACTTGGTTTGATCTATTAGAAAAATGGACTGAGTCCGCCTTAAGCGAAGGCAAGCAAGACTTATTTAATGATGCCATGCCATTACTTGAAAAAACCATGCTCAATTGCGCGCTTAAACATACTCACGGGCATAAACAAGAGGCAGCTCGTTTATTAGGCTGGGGGCGAAATACCCTAACGCGAAAATTAAAAGAGCTGGGTATCGAAGATTAATTTCTAGAAAGCTTACCATCTAGCAGCTATGATTTAATTAAGTTAACACGCGAAAAAACGTGTTAACTTTTCATTGGTTAATATTGATTATCAATAAAATATCATCAAAAATCCGCACTAATTGAATATCGATGCTCGATAACCATCATCTGTCAATATACTGTCATTGAGGGTTTCCTATGAGCGAAAATCATACAATATCCGAAATTATTGGACATAAAATAAAACTGATTCGCGAACATCATCATTTATCATTAAAAGAATTAGCTGATGAAATTGGTGTTTGCGAACTTCAACAATTGAAATATGAAAAAGGAAAAGATCGAATTCCCGTCGATAAACTAAAACAATACGCCGATTATTTTGAGATTAGTTTATTAAGTTTTTTATCTTTAGTGAAGCGGAGAAAAAATTTATTTTGCATTACCTTAATAAAAAGTAATCTTTATATGACAGGCTTAAAACGATGAATCTTATTCCACTTATTGGAATAGGATAAAAAAACACAATATCCGACTATATTATTACGATGGCAGAATTAAAACAGTACAAGCAAGAGCATTAAATTACGTCAATTATTCATCACTAAATTTATAAAAAACCACACTCCCGCCCCATAACGTGTACTGCTGTACAAACATCTTACTTTAATAAAATATTAATATTAAATTTTTATTTAAAATTAACATTAACAAATCAAATTATTAATATTTTATTTTACCGCGATAACCTATATAAAAATCCAACCTCTATAGTGAATTTAAAATATAAATAAAAAAACAAAGATGAAATCGAATTTTAAATCTAAAAATACACAAACTTGTTTAAAATTAAAATAAAAGTCAAAATATCCGTTAATTGAGTAAGTCATTATTTTAATGAAACTCAATTTTCAAAAAAATATCTCTCGGAGAAAATAAATGAAAAAGAATTTACTGGCATCATTAATTGCTGCGTCTTCTATTTTTGCTGTAAATAGTGCATTAGCTGCAGATGGAACAATTGATTTTACAGGTGAGATCACTGATCAAGCATGTGAATTAGCTTCGGGTTCTGATGCACTAAAAGTTAACTTAGGTAAAGTTTCTAAAAAAGCATTACCAAGTGCAGGAAGTACTGCTGCTGCTACAAAATTTACTATTAAATTAATTAACTGCCCAACAACGGTAACATCAGCATCCGTAAAATTTGATGCAACCTCTTACCCTGGTGATGATAGCGTTATTGAATTAAAAGATGCAGGACAATCCGGTGTTGCTACGGGCGTTGGTATCCAAATCACTGATGATGTGAACACAGTTATTCCTCTATTTACTGCATCTAAGGCTTACCCTTTAAAAGATGGAGTTGAAAATAACTTAGATTTTAGAGCTCGTTATATTGCTCAGACAGCTAACGTTGGTGTGGGTTTAGCAAACGCAAACGCAACATTTACAATTAATTATAACTAATTAGTTATTAAGGTTTAAACGGAATTAAGCCTTAATATTTATTCAATGGTGGTAATATGAAATTTATTGTTTATTCTCTTATATCTTTATTTACACTGATTAATACCGCTTATGCTGGTGTTATTATTGGTGGAACTCGTGTTATTTATCCTGAAGGGAATAAAGATGTGAGTATTTCTGTTGAAAATCCAGATAAAATCCCTTACTTAATCCAATCTTGGATAGATGGTATTGATGAAAAAAAACAGTCTGATTTCACTATCACACCACCATTATTTAGATTAAATCCAGAAAAGACCAATGCGCTGCGGATTTTTTTAACCGAAAACAAACTTCCTCAAGATAAAGAGTCTTTATTTTGGCTAAATATAAAGACTATTCCGGCGACTGAACGTACAGAAAACTCATTACAAATTGCGTTTAAAACCCAGATGAAGCTAATTTATCGCCCTTCAGTTTTTAAAAATGTTAATTTTGAAGAAGAACAAAAAAAATTAACTTGGTCAAAATCGGGGAAAACACTTTCGGTTAAAAACCCTACACCTTATTATATGAATTTTCAAAGCATTACTTTTAATGGGAAAAAAGTTAATGATGTTTCCTATGCCGCCCCACTAACGACAACAACATTTGAAGTTGATGATATGACAACTAGTGGAACAGTTAAATGGGAAGTTATTAATGACTATGGTGCTGCAGAAAAACCCTCTGAAATAAAAATATAAAAATATAATTGTAGGTCACATTCCAATGAAAATTAATAAAATATGCTTTGGCCTATTTTTATATCTAGGCTATACGGTTTCACTGCATGCGGAAGATAATACAGATAATAATGTATACTTCGACCCTGATTTTTTAGAACTGCCGAATAAAGATGCCGTTGATTTAACTCAATTTGAAAATAATGAACAATTAGCAGGGAGTTACTATGTAGATATTTATGTTAATTCTAACTTAATTGGCGCAAAGAAATTAAACTTTGATAAAAATAATCATAACAAATTAATACCCTGTTTATCTCTGGCTGATTTAACCGATTTCGGCGTAAAAACGGCTGAGTACCCTGAATTACAAAATACTGGTACTGGCTGTGTGAATTTAGCCGCGATACCGGATTCCAAAAGTGATTTTGAATTTGATTCACAACGCCTGTATTTGAGCATCCCACAAATCGCTTTAGATAAAAACCCTCGTGGCTATGTCAACTTAGAAAATATTGATAATGGAATTAATGCACTAATTCTAAATTACAGTTATAGCGGCACTAAAAATTATGATCGCAAAAAAGGTGGCTCCGATACCACTTCAAACTATGTGAATTTAAGACCTGGCTTAAATATAGGGGCTTGGCGCCTACGGAACTATACCACTTGGTCAAGTAATGATGGCCAACCCAATAAATGGGATACGGTATATACCTATGCTTCCCGCGGTATTAATAGCATTAAAAGCCAGCTGACACTTGGGGACAGCGTATCACCATCGATGGTTTTTGATAGCGTGCCATTTCGAGGTGCACAGTTAGCCACAGATGATGATATGTACCCAGAAAGTCTACGCGGTTATGCGCCGGTAGTTCGAGGCATTGCTCGCAGTAACGCCCAAATTACGATCCGCCAGAATGGCTATACCATTTACCAGACTGATGTGGCTGCTGGTCCCTTTGAAATCAGTGATCTGTACCCTACTGGTGGCAGTGGTGATCTTCACGTCACTATCAAAGAATCGAATGGTAGCGAACAATATCAAATTGTGCCATTTGCTTCCCTGCCTGTACTACAACGTGAGGGTTATCTTTCTTACAGTGTGACTGGTGGACAATATCGCTCTTATGATAGCCATGTGGATAAAACTCACTTTGGTCAATTCACGTTAATTTATGGTCTTCCTTATGGGATAACCGCTTATGGGGGAAGCCAGATCAGTGAAAAATATCAATCTTATTCTCTAGGTGCAGGGCAAAACCTTGGGCAATTTGGTGCGCTATCCGTTGACGTGACTCATGCAAGCTCCACGTTTGTCGATGATACCAAGGAGCAAGGGCAATCTTATCGATTCCGATATAACAAAAACTTGAATGATATTGGAACTAACATTGCACTCGCTGGCTATCGTTATTCCACCAAGGGCTTTTATAGTTTGTCGGAAGTTTTTGATACCTTCCGAGATACTCACTATACCCCAGAAATTGAACGACGTCGTAATCGCGGAGAAATTACGCTCAGCCAAAACTTAGGGGAAAATAATGGTTCAATATCGATAGGATATGTGAATGAAGACTATTGGAATAGTGATAAAAAAACCCAATCGGCAACGCTAGGATACAGCAACAGCTGGCAAGGCATCAGTTATGGAATTAATTACACCTATAACCGTGATACCAACACGTATGCCTATAATGGAAATAGCCAAGGTCAAAATGAAGATGACCATCAATTGGCACTCAACATCAGTATTCCTATTAATCTGTTTGACAGTACTTTTTACTACAACCTCAATACGAATAGCAGCAGTAATGGCCCAAATTCTGGAAACATGGGGCTATCTGCGAGTCAATTGGATAATCGTCTTAATTGGAGCATTCAACAAGGATATACCACTCAAGGGCAAGGTTCATCTGGGAATATGAACGCTTCCTACAAAGGTCAATACGGCGAAGTTTCTGGGGGAAGTAGCTACAGCAAAGATAATTACAACCTTTATTATGGCGCTAATGGTAGCTTTGTCGCCCATTCAGGTGGGGTTGTCCTTGGTCAACAATTAGGGGAAACCGCTGCCATCGTAGATATTCCAGAAGCGGGAAATGTGCCGATTCTTAACCAAGCGGGGGTTTTAACCAACAATCAAGGTTATGCCTTAGTGCCTTATGTCACAGCGTACCGTAAAAATGTGGTTGATATTGATACTTCTGCATTGCCTGATAATACCGAAATGGAATTAACCAGCCAAACGGTCGCTCCAAGCCGCGGTGCTCTCGTTAAGGCCAGTTTTGCTGCTAATGTGGGTTATCGCGCCATGATGGAACTGAAATTTGCTGATGGGAAGCCAGTACCCTTCGGTGCTCAAGCCATATTTAAAGATAACAACCAATTAAATGGCATGGTTGGTAATGACGGTGAAATTTATTTATCTGGTTTAGCCGAAAGTGGCAGTTTTATTATTCAATATAACGATAAACAGCAGTGTCAGGTTAATTATAACTTGGCAGGTGTATCCAATTATTTGGGATTATATAAAACAGCTGCGGCTTGCCAGTAAAAGGTAGCTAAAATGAAAAAAATAGTGTTCAGTTTATTAATTACATGTTCTGGATATAGTTATTCAGCTTGTATTCAAAACCCTGGATTTAATAATATCCAAGCGTTTGTTCCTGCTAGAACATTTACTGTCCAATATGATGATACCTCCGTTAGAGATTTAGGCTCTATAAATATTACTTATTTATCCTCCTCTTCAACTACTACATATTCTGCTTCAAATGGAGAGTGTGGAGCCTCATATTTAAATGGGACTTTCGTCAATAACTGGAGCCCAAATGCGAGTTATATAGCACCCAGTAATATACCTGGGGTTGGTATTACCGTCGCTACAGGTGGAATTGGGGGTAATTTTAATCGTCGGTTTGGTCCTCCAGGTGCAGGGCTATTAGGTTGGATCATTTATGATACAACCTGGCATATCACTTTTAAAAAAACGGGTCAGATTACTTCTTCAGGCTATATCCGTTCAGGAATGATCGCTCGTTTAACACAAACGAATACGACACCTAGCTCTACCTGGTATTTAACTGCATTAAATATGCCTGCAAATACCGTTAGAATTAACGTACTTAGCTGTTCACTAAAAAATAGTCAGTCTGTTTATAATATTGAGCTAGGTGACTGGTATGACACACAATTTGCAAATATTGGGGATACAAGCACCTCCGTGGATATTCCCATTACCTTAACTTGCATGGCAGGGGCTAATATTAAAGCCAACGTAACCAGTTCCGCTGGTTACGTCGATATCAATACAGGAAAATTAGCATTATCTGGTGCGGATAAAGCAACAGGTGTGGCAATTCAATTATTAGATAAAAATAATGCCCCAATAAAACTAAATACCATGAATAGTTTACAAAATAGTGTTCCCGCAGGGGATTACATGTTTAATTGGAAAGCTCGCTATATAAAAACAGATAGCACAATTACCCCTGGAAGTGCGAACTCAACAGCCACTGTTAATATTCGGTATGAATAGGAAAAAATAATGAAAAATTTAATACTCCCTTTATTCTTAGCGAATAGCCTATTCATCAGCTTAGATGCTTTTTCTGCAAGTACAGTGACACTTAATTTTAGAGGAAATATAAAAGCAGCTACCTGTAATATCTCTGGAGGTAATAATATTGATATTGATTTAAAAAACATGCCCGCTGATCTTTTTAATTTACCTCAAAGCGGATCAGACTGGAAGCTATTTAATATCGATATGAATAACTGCTCTTCCTATGTGAATCAGATAGTCCTCACATTTAGTGGAACTTCCGATACCAATAATATAAATAACTTATATAAAAACATGGGTACCGCCCAAAATATCGCAGTACAACTTGAAAGCGGTGATGGAGCAACACCACTAGGAAATCAAAAAGTTTTACGGGTACCATTAGCGGGAAAAAACAGTCTCAGCATTCCTTTAAGAACCCGAGCATATAGTGCAATCGGTAATGCCAGCGCAGGTACCGTGTCTGCCAATATTACGGCCACCATTACGTATTTATAAGGATGAGAATAATGAAAAAAATTGCACTCTCATTATTGCTTTTCGTTTTCCCTCTCACTGTATTGGCACAAGTCGCCAATATCCATGTGCATGGTTACATCACTGCACGCCCCTGTGAACTCGAAAAAGCTAACTACATCGTAGACTTAAAAAAAGTCAATGTGTGGAATATTCGAGATACCCAGGTATCTCCTTGGGTAAATTTCACGATTAAATTAAAAAATTGTCCCGTGGATACCAAAGAAGCAATTATGGTAATCAACGGTACACCTGATGCAGTAAATGCTAATTACTTTATTAATAATGGCAGTGCCAAAAATGTAGCTTTAAATTTAGCTTATGGCGCAAACAAAGTAACAGTAAAAAATGGAGAGCAAGTTACCGCATCAGTTAACACCCAAACTCGCACAGTTGAAATTCCCTTATCCGCTAGAATGGCAGGATATGGATCAGGAATGACAGGGGGATCTTTTAAAAGCCACCTCGATTTTACACTTATTTATCATTAAGTATTTTTAATAATGTTCTTAATTCAATTATCAGATTGAGATATTTAATTGTTTATTATACAAGGATAATGTTCACTAATTGAAATTTTAATTATGAACCTCCATATAGAATAAATAACTTTAATTGAGGTGATATAAGTCAAGATGTCAAGATAGATACCTGATAGATATATCTTTGAGGTAATGGTATTCATTTGTCTTTTGTTAAGTCAATTAACAATTACAAATAGTAGAAAGAGGTTAAAAATGGAAAATAACTATCCGGTCTCAGCAGTTATTGGATATAAAATAAAAAAATTACGCAAAGAAAAAGGTTTATCCCTACTTTCAGTAGCTAAAATGATTGGAATTAGTGAGCAGCAACAGCTGCGCTATGAAAGAGGAAAAAATCGAATATCAATTGACCGACTCAAGCAATATGCTACTTATTTCAACATTAATATTAATGAATTCTTTTTATTTAATGAGCATGAAAAGGAAAAAATAAAAAAGGAACTTAGCAGATCGCTAAATGCATAGTATTTCTACTTAATCGCTATTGGTCATTATGATGAAAAATAATACATCTAAAATTGTCGGTGCCCGTATTCGAACACTGAGGAAAGATCGCAATATGAGTATCCAACAACTGAGTAAGTTGTTGGGTATTAGTCAGCAACATCAATCTCGCCATGAATTAGGCGAAATGAGAATTCATGTTGATACTCTTTACTCTATTTCACAGATATTAGAACTTGATATTCAGGAAATAATGAGTGATTTTTCTGAACCTCATGATTTTTCATTTAACAATGATAAAAAAGATAAGGATAATTTATTAAAAGCAGAATTGCTTTTATCACCAGAGCAGAATTTTTCTTTATATAAATAACTAGCTAGATATTGGTAGAAAATGATCTGCCAATATCAATATCTACATTTTCTACTTGTTATTCTTCATAACCTTAATCGGGAGCAAACATGCAATTTAATTTAAGAAAAGCTTCTTTTACTATGTGTCTCTTTATCTATTCTGGGTTTTCCTTTGCTGCATGTATTCAAAATCCTAGATTGAATAACATTACCGTTAATGTACCGACCAGAACATATACCCTTCAATATGATGATGCTTCATCTAAAGAACTTGGTCGGTTTATTGTGACATTTGCCAACGGTGATATTAACACCTATTCCGGGAAAAATGGACAATGTGGGCAAGCTCGCCTTTATGCCAGCTATGTTAATGGTTGGGTCCCTAATGCTAATAAGGTTGCGGCAACCAATGTTCCCGGTATTAGTGTCGAAATAATCGCTACTGCAATAGGCAGCATTAATGTCTACAGTCGCTACCCTGTTCAAGGGCGTCTGCCTTGGACAATCGTCGCTCCTCAATGGACAATGATTATCAGAAAAACAGGTGCAGTTACCCAGTCTGGTAGTTTAAAAGCCGGTAATGTGGCTCGATTAATCCAAAATAATCCGAATCACGCTAACTGGAACTTGTCTACACTCAATATACCAGCGAATGCCATTAATATTAATGTTGCTAAATGCGCCACGAAGTCTAGTAACTATACGATTAACCTTGGCGATCGATACGATACCCAATTTAAAAATATTGGGGATGTGAGCACAAGTGTAAATATCCCTATCACACTAAGCTGTGCTGCGGGTACAAATATCAAAACAACAGTTACGAGCAGCGCAGGCTATGTAGACACCGCAACAGGAAAAATTAAACTATCAGGAACAGGTTCTGCCACTGGCATTGGCATACAATTACTTGATAGAAATAACTCACCGATACGACTCAACACTAAAAATAGCTTACAAAATAATGTCGCTAGCGGTGATTATCTTTTCAACTGGAAAGCCCGCTACGTAAAAACAGCCGCAAAAGTTACACCAGGTACTGCGAACTCGACTGCTACCGTTAATATTCGCTATGAATGATCGATTTTAAGTCAACCTGCTATTAAAGTCTCTTTAATAGCAGCAATTAATATTCACATGTTTACATTTTCTTAAGACGAAAAAATACACCGGTTTAATGATGGAGCTCATATCATTATCTTTTTAGAGTAAAAAAACCGCACACACACTTATTTAGACTATTAATTTAAGAATAATTAGACTTACACTCCTTTTTAGATAATACGCATTGGATATGGTTTTAAAAAAAACCAGCCTTATTTCAAACTTTAAATTTAAATAATCTCCATATGCGAGATAGTTTATAGTTTAAAATCATCAAATAATTATTTTTAGTTTTATATCGTTATTTTACCTCATAACCATATTACCTAAAACAAAAAAATATAAAAATCCATAGCATTTAAACTTTAAACTAACGCATGCTGAGTTAAATTAATAATTACTTACTTTAGATTTATATTTTTATTATGTTTAGCTAAATTCAACCCACCTTGTTTATTTATAAAAATAGTCACAAAATACTCTCGGTTTGTGTAAGACAACAAATCAATATAATTCCCCAATAATATCTAATATCGAATTTAGGTTCGGAGAGTAAAAATGAAAAAACAGGTTATTGCATCTTTAATTGCAACTAGCACCTTATTAATTTCTGCCAATAGTTTTGCAAAAGATGGCGATATTAATTTCACCGGTGAAATTATAGATAACGCATGCCAGTTAGCAACAGGTTCTGATGCTATTCAAGTTAACTTAGGCAAAGTTTCTAAAACGTCATTACCAAGTACAGGTAGCACAGCCGCTGCAACCAAATTTTCTATTCAATTAACAAACTGCCCGGCTGCAGTGACCACTGCAACCGTAAAATTTGATGGCGTATCTTATGATGGTGACAGTAATGTTCTGCAATTAACTAATGCCGGTACAGCAGGTATTGCTAAAGGCGTTGGTATCCAGATTCATGATACTAAAGGGCTCACCGTTCCTTTATATACAGCATCTAGCCAATATGCGCTTAAAGAAACGGTTGTAAATAATTTAGATTTTACCGCACGTTATATCGCGATGTCTGATGCTGTCAGTGCTGGTTTAGCAAACTCAACGGCAACATTCACAATTAATTACAACTAGTTTTAAATGAAGGTTTATATGGATATAAGCCTTAATGATTTATTTTGTTATAACTCAGTGGTGGCTATATGAAATCAATAACCGTTTTTTTTATCTTTCTTTTTACACTTTTCAATACCGCTAATGCTGGCGTCATTATTGGTGGTACACGCGTAATTTATCCTGAAGGGAAAAAAGACGTGAGCATTAGTGTAGAAAATCCAGATAATATTCCTTATCTAATTCAGTCATGGATTGAAAATGCCAATGAAGGCAAGCAAACGGACTTTACTATTACGCCACCACTTTTTCGTTTAAACCAAGAAAAAACCAATACTCTACGTATTTTTTTAACTCAAAATACACTACCTAAAGATAGAGAGTCTTTATTTTGGCTAAATATAAAAACAATCCCTGCAACAGAAAAGAAATCTGAAAATTCATTGAAAATTGCTTTTAAAACGCAGATGAAATTAATTTATCGTCCTCAAGCAATAAGCAAAGTAGATTTTTTGGAAGAGCAGAAAAAATTAAAATGGTCAAAAGATAGTAAATCTATCACCGTTGAAAATCCGACACCCTATTATATGAATTTTCAGAATATCAGTTTTAATGGCAAGAAAGCAGATGACATTTCATATGTCGCGCCATTTTCAAGAAAGTCCTTCACCATTAATAGCCCTGAATTAAACGGTACTATTAAGTGGGAAGTGATTAATGATTATGGCTCAGCTAATAATCTAGCAGAAATAAAAATATAGCCTTAATGGTAATTAGGTTTATCTATGAAAATAAATAACATATGCCTTAGCCTATTTATTGCCTTAGGCTATATTGCAACGTCCTCAGCTGAGCCAGAAACCTATTTTGACCCAGAGTTCCTTGAGCTTCCCAATAAAGAATCGGTGAACTTAGAGCAATTTGAACGTAATGAGCAGTTACCAGGGCAATACTACGTCGATATCTACATTAATAAGAGCTTGATTGGCTCAAAACACATAAATTTTTCTACCAATCAAAACAATGAGCTCAAGCCTTGCTTAACCCTCTCAGATCTCAAAGACGTAGGAGTTAAAGTTAGAGAATACCCTGAGTTACAAATCGCAGATAACCAATGCATTAATTTATCTGCGATTCCTGATGCAAAAAGTGAGTTTGAATTTGGCTCTCAGCGCCTCTATTTAAGCATTCCGCAAATTGCGTTAAATATGAACCCGCGTGGTTATGTGGATTTAGCAGAGATCGATGATGGTGTGAATGCCCTGTTACTTAATTACAGTTACAATGGCTCTCGTAATACCGATCGTAAAAACGATAAAAACAGCAGCAATTCTAACTATGTCAACCTGCGCCCGGGTTTAAATATCGGGCCATGGCGTCTGCGTAACTACACCACGTGGCAAAGTAACAACAGGCAACGTAATAAATGGGATACGGTGTATACCTATTTAAGTCGCAATATCAATGCGATAAAAAGCCAGTTAATACTTGGGGATAGTACGTCACCCTCAAATATTTTTGACAGTGTGCCATTTCGAGGCGTGCAGCTTGCCACGGATGATGATATGAATCCAGAAAGCTTGCGCGGGTATGCCCCCGTGGTACGCGGTATCGCCCGCAGTAATGCACAGATCACTATTCGCCAAAACGGTTACACCATTTACCAAACAGATGTAGCAGCAGGTCCATTTGAAATTAATGACCTCTACCCTACAGGAGGGAGTGGAGACTTACACGTTACGATAAAAGAAGCCAACGGTAGTGAACAGTATCAAATTATCCCCTTTGCTTCTTTACCTGTTTTGCAGCGTGAAGGCTATCTGTCTTATAGCGTGACAGGCGGGCAATACCGTAGCTATGACAGTAATGTAGATAAAAAAACCTTTGCACAATTGGCACTAACTTACGGGCTTCCTTGGGGAGTTACTCTGTTTGGTGGTAGCCAAGTTAGTGATAAATATCAGGCTTATTCCATCGGCTCAGGGCAAAATTTAGGGCGTTTTGGAGCACTATCAATTGATGTGACTCACGCAAGCTCTACGCTAAGCAACGGAGACAAAGAAAGCGGGCAATCCTACCGTTTTCGTTATAACAAAAACCTGAATGATATTGGTACAAACATCGCCCTTGCGGGCTATCGTTACTCCACAAAAGGTTTTTATAGCTTAGCGGAAGTTTTTGATGGTTATAGAAAAGAAACCTTTACAGCACTGTATGAGCGCCGCCGTAACCGCGGGGAAATTACCCTTAGCCAAAGTCTAGGCGAAGGCTGGGGCTCCTTATCCGTTGGCTTTGTAAGCGAAGATTATTGGAATAGTGATCGTAAAACTCAATCCACAACCATTGGCTATAACAATAACTGGAACGATATTAGCTACGGGGTGAACTATAGCTATAACAAGAATACCAACCCAAATAGCTACGATGGTCGTAATAAAGATAATGACCACCAATTTGCCTTTACCGTGAGCGTGCCATTCAGTGCGTTTGACAGCACCTTCTATTACAACCTCAACGGTACAAACAGTAGTAGCAATGGGTCTTCTGGCAGTATGGGAATTTCGGCAACGCAATTGGATAACCGTTTGAATTGGAGTGCCCAGCAGAATTTTTCAACTCGAAACTCAGGGACTTCCGGTAATTTAAATGCCAGCTACCGTGGGCAGTATGGGGAAGTTTCAGGCGGTACGGGTTACAGCACGAATAATTACAATCTTTACTATGGTGCTAGCGGCAGTGTAGTCGCTCATTCAGGTGGTGTGGTGCTTGGTCAACAGCTTGGTGAAACTGTTGCCTTGGTGGAAATCCCTGATGCAGCCAGTGTCCCGATTTTGAATCAAACTGGCATTCAAACTAACGGTCAAGGCTATGCCTTAGTGCCTTATATCACCGCTTATCGCAGTAACGGAATTCAAATTGATACCAGTAAGCTCCCAGATAATACCGAGATGGAGTTAACTACTCAAAATGTAGCACCAAGCCGTGGAGCGATTGCAAAAGCCAGCTTCAATGCCAATGTGGGGTATCGTGTCATTATGGTAATTAGGGAAGCTGCGATTAAGTGGTCCGCAGCTCCCGATATGACGCCCCAAACCGTCCTTTATCGACGTCCTGTGGCTCAATTTTCCAATTTTCAGCCCAAAATCGTCTCTTCGTGGCTGATTTTGGCCCTGTTTCAGGCCAATTTCCTCATTTCAGGTAGATCTCGCCTGTGCCCGTATCAATTGGTCAACTCGAACCAGGTTCGCCAGGGTGAATAACATCGCCAGTTGACTGTCATTTTTAGCCAGCCCCTTGTACCTGGCTTTGACGAAACCAAACTGACATTTTACTATCCGAAATGGATGCTCAACCTTCGCTCGGATACTCGCTTTCAGGTATTCGTAACGGATGGCCAGCTTGTTCTTGCGCGGGTGTTGCTTCAATGCATTCACTTTGCCGGGACGCTTGGCGATAAGCCAGTCTGCGCTGACATCGCTGAGCTCATCGCGCTTTTCGGCCCCCTGATAACCAGCATCGGCTGAGATAAACTCTTCATCGCCATGCAGTAACTTGCCAACCTGATTGAGGTCGTGCTCGTTAGCCGCCGTGGTCACCAGACTGTGGGTCAGGCCACTTTTGGCGTCCACGCCAATGTGCGCTTTCATGCCGAAGTACCACTGGTTACCTTTCTTGGTCTGGTGCATGTCTTCATCACGGCTGTTGTGTTTGTTTTTGGTAGAGCTGGGGGCTTGAATGATGGTGGCATCCACCAAGGTGCCCTGGGTCATTAGAACGCCACACTCTGCTAGCCAGTGATTAACGGTACTGAAGATTTTGCGGGCCAGTTCATGCTGCTCCAGCAAATGCCGGAAATTCATGATGGTAGTGCGGTCTGGAATGGCTTTATCCAGTGACAGGCGAGCAAATTGGCGCATGGAGGCGATTTCATAGAGGGCATCTTCCATGGCCTCATCGCTCAGGTTGTACCATTGCTGCATGCAGTGAATACGCAGCATGGTTTCCAGCGGATAGGGCCTGCGACCATTACCGGCCTTGGGATACACAGGCTCGATAACGCCAAGTAATTTGTCCCAGGGAAGCAAGTCATCCATTCTGCCAAGGAAAACTTCTTTGCGGGTCTGGCGGCGTTTACTGGAAAACTCACTATCGGCAAAAGTCAGTTGCTGGCTCATCCGGTTACTCATTCTGGGTTCAGGTTACAATACGATGATCTCACATCTCGGACTTATTCGCACCTTCCTTAGCTTTGCTGACGGTAAACCAGTTCCATTTGGTGCACAAGCCATCTTTAAAGATAACGGTCAATTAAATGGTTTAGTCGGTAATGATGGCGAATTATATTTATCCGGCTTAGCTGAAAGCGGTCATTTTATTATTCAATATAACGATAAACAACAGTGCCAGGTTGATTATAATCTAGCCGGTGTTTCGAATTATATGGGTTTATATAAAACTAAAACAACTTGTAGATAATATGGAACATCATAATGAATAAAACAGTATACAAATTAGCTTTATTATTAGGGTGTCTATTTTTTTATTCTTATACATCCTACGCCGAATGCCTTGAAGGTACTTATACTGCCCATCATAATATACGTGATAAGACTATTTATGTGCAGTATGACAATACACTTGCTAATAATTATGTATTAGACAAGCAATATATTGAGGCATTTACCAGTGATTATTATTTTGCAAAAGAACATGCTCGTGATTGTGGTGGGTATTTAGATCTTTACTATGTTAACAATTGGACAGCGAACTCAAGTAAAATTGTTGCTACCAATATTCCAGGGGTGGGCGTTAGAATTAAATTTAATAGTACTAGTGTGCCTGATTATATTCCCACGAATTCGATTACAACATCAACCTCTTGGATGATACCTGGACCTAAAAGTTGGGAGGTTGAGATATTAAAAACAGGAGTAATTGCCAGCTCTGGTACTATTAGAAGTGGCCAAATTGCAAATTTGACACAATATAATACGAAAACAAGCACCCGTTTTTTAGGTGCAACACTGAGTTTTGCAAGTAATTATCGTATTGCCGTAGTGAGTTGCTCGTTAAAAAACAATCAATCAACTTACAATATTAATATGAATGACTGGTATGATACACAGTTTCCTAATATAGGTTCTTTTAGTACACCTGTAAATATTCCGATCGCTTTAACGTGTGCAACAGGCACAAATATTAAAGTTACCGTCACCTCAGATACAATTGATAATGCCGCAAATGGGCGATTAGGTTTAGTCGGTACAAATAGTGCTAAAGGTATTGCAATTCAATTATTAAATAATGCTGGAACGCCTATTGCATTAAATCAAAAATTTACTCAGCAAGATGGTGTAACCCAAACAGATTATATTTTCGGTTGGAAAGCTCGCTATATTAAAACTGCAGCAGCAATCACACCGGGTACAGCCAATGCCAATGCGACGGTTAATATTCGTTATGAATAGAGGTTTAAAATGAAAAAAAATACATTACTTTTTTTATTCCTAAGTGCGACAGGAATACCTTTATTTGCTTATTCAACAAGTACCGTTAAATTGAATTTTACCGGTAATATTAAGGCAGCAACTTGCAGTTTATCCGCAGGAAATAATCAGAGTGTCGATCTCACTACAATTCCTTTGGATACTTTTTATAGTGGAACTAAAGCATCAAGCTGGAAACCTTTCACTATCGAATTAAAAAACTGCTCTTCATTTATTAATAGCGTGAAGCTAACTTTTTCAGGGAGCGCAGATAGTGCCGATGTCGCGAGCTTATATAAAAATAGCGGCACCGCTACCAATATTGCCATCCAGCTGCAGAATGGAGCTGGAACAACGCCATTGGGCAATAACAAAGTACTAACCGTCCCCACTAATGGGCAAGCACTAGTAAGCATACCTCTACGCACACGGGCATTCTCTTCCCTCGGTAATGGTACCGCTGGCACTTTATCCACCAATATTACCGCCACCATTACCTATTTATAACAGGCTGATTATGAAAAGAATATTATTCAGTTTACTTGGATTGTGCGCCCTGCCAGTGATGGCAGAAAACGTCAATATCTATGTGCATGGTAATGTCGTGGTTATGCCCTGCAAAGTTGAAAATACCAGTTATAACGTAGAGTTAGGTAAGATAAACCGTTGGAATTATCGCAACCCTGCGCAAAGCCCATGGGTCGATTTTTCTATCAAATTGGTTGATTGCCCTGTTTCAACAAAAAATGCCAAATTCAGTGTTGGTGGTACACCTGATAACACTAATAATAGCTATTTTGTGAATACAGGCAGTTCTACGGGTAGCCTGCTTCATTTAGCACAGACGAACAATAAAGCCACTCTAAAAAATGGCAGTACTATAGATGTTGTTATCAATAGCGCCACAAAAAGTGCCGAAATTCCGTTATCTGCAAGAATAGTCAGCCTTCAACCCATGTTTACATTAGGGAATTTTAAGAGCCATTTAGAGTTCACATTAATATATCCATAAAGCAAGGCTCGTATTAGGTAATGAAAAAAGGAGTTAATAATGCCTAAATATTATACTGTATCTCGAATTATTGGCAGAAAAATTACCTATTATAGAAAAATGAGTGGCATGTCACTCTATGATATAGCCAGAATAATCAAAGTCAGTGAACAACAACAATCTCGCTATGAGCGCGGAATTAATCGTATTAATTTAGATCGCCTTAATCAGTATGCTGAAATATTTAATGTCAGTTTGATTAGTTTTTTTAATATTAGTGAATTTGAATCTGAAAATATTAGACAACACATTAATAGACTGTCAGATAATGATAATAAATAAAAGCAATATATTTTAGAATTAAGGAATTACTCCTTAAAAATTTTCATCTATTATTATAAAGCTCTAGTTTCACATAAAGATTAGTGCTAATTTGATGACTATATTGAGTTTATTAGATTTTTAAATATATCTAATTAAGATTAATTTATTTTCATTAACCAATTTACTCATCAAAAGGCTCAATATGAATAAAAACTATCCCATATCTACAATGGTAGGTAGTAAAATCATTTATTATCGAAAAATGAATGGAATCACATTAAGGGAACTCGCCAATATTATTGGCATTAGCGAACAACAGCAATCACGCTATGAAAGGGGGATTAATAGAATTAATTTAGATAGATTAGGACAATATGCGAATTATTTTAATATTGATATTCAAGCCTTATTAGACATCAATCATAAATAATTCTTTCGATATATTTTATATATCCAAATATAACCTATAAGTAACTCTCATAATAACTATATCTAGGAGTTAAAGATATGGAAAAAATAATATCAAAATCTGTCGGTCTAAAAATAAGGGAGTTGAGAGATATTCATGGAATGAGTGGTAAAAAGCTCAGTAAGCTGATGGGGATCAGCCAGCAGCACTTATCACGCTATGAAAATGGTGAAGTCAATATACATGTAGATACACTTTACCAATTTTCATTAATTTTCTCAGTAGACCCAATTTATTTTTTTACTGAGTTTAATAAGACTAATGATAAACAGGACGGCAAGAAACGTTACTATGCCGCCGAATCCGTAGTTTTCTAATTACCGATTACACATATTTTATCCAACTTCACAATCGGTGCTTTAAAATTTAAGCACCGATTTATCGCTCTATAATGGGTTCCCGTTTTTTGATTCCTCAAGTAACCATTGCTGGAAAATCGTCATAGCAGGCGTCATCGGTTTGGATTTTAATCGACTCAACCAATAACCCCCGAGGGTCACGGAAATATCAAATGGCTGCACCAAATCCCCAGCTCTGAGTTCCCGCTCAAACATACAGCTTGGTGCGATGGCGACACCGTCCATCAGTAAAGCCGCTTCGACCATTAAACGGGAAGAATCAAAAACAGGCCCTTTCACGCGCCACGGTTCCACATTCGCCGCTAAAAACCATTTTTCCCATTCATCTTTACGATAAGAGCGCATCAATGGAAAATCTTGTAAATCAATAGGATGCTTAAGTTTATGCGCGACCTTTTCAGCACAAAGCACCGTATGCGGTGCAGAAAATAACGGCGTATTTTCCACTAACGGCCAAAGCCCTTCCCCAAACCGAATCGCGAAATCCACGCCCTCACCGGCTAAATTCACCACGTTATTGTGGGTCATAATACGCAGATCAATATAAGGATAGAGGTCGGAAAAACGCGATAAACGCGGTAATAACCAACCCACTGCAAAGGTACCCACCACAGAAACATTCAGAACTTCATGATAATGGCCATCTTCGAATTGCTGCAATAATGATTCGATTTGGTCGAAAGATCGGCTAACGACAGGCAATAATGCCAGCCCCTCATCGGTCAGTGCCAGTCCTCTTGGCAAACGAATAAATAGCTCTAAGCCTAATTGTTCTTCCAACGCACGAACTTGCTGGCTTACCGCTGCCTGAGTGACGTTTAACTCCATACCTGCTCGAGTAAAGCTTAAATGGCGTGCAGATGCCTCAAAGGCTCTGAGTGCATTGAGGGGTAAACGGTAGCGAGCATTTTCAGCCATAAGATTTTCTTTTACCTCATCGAATTTTATATCGTTTTAACTAATGCCAAAAAAGCCGCATACTCCGACACCAGAATCACTCTTCCTTTGGTATGTGACTGCTTCTTGCTTGTCACTCATCATAACTAAAACTTTTATTTAAATGGATATCTGTATGAAAAATCTTTTTCGTCACGGACGGCTGCTTGTCGCCCTGAGTTTGGCATTTACCTCACTATCTAGCGCGGCATTAACGAAATCAGATGTGGACAGCATTATTAAACCGTTGATGAAACAGCAGCAGATTCCGGGGATGTCCGTTGCCATTTCAGTAGATGGTGAACATTTTATTTATCATTATGGCGTGCAGTCTAAACAAACTCAGGTGCCAGTGAGCAACAATACGTTGTATGAAATCGGTTCTTTATCAAAGACGTTTACTGCTACGCTTGCCGCCTATGCTCAAGGGCAAGGTAAGTTAGATTTTGCACAAACCGTCAGCCATTATTTGCCTGAATTAAAAAATAGTGCATTTGATAAAGTGACTGTGATGAATCTGGCGACTCACACTTCGGGCTTATCGCTATTTGTACCGGATGCAGTAACTAACCGCGCAGAGCTAATCCATTATTATCAGCAGTGGTCCCCTGTAAAACCTATCGGTGAATACCGTTCTTACTCCAATCTTGGTGTGGGTTTATTAGGCATGGTTACCGCTAAACAACTTAATCAGTCATTCCCAAATGCGATGGAAAAGATGATGTTACCGGCTTTGGGCATGAAGCATACTTATTTACAGGTACCGCAAAATCAGCAAAAAAATTATGCTCAAGGGTATAACAAGCAGCATCAGCCGGTGCGTGTGACGCCGCAAATTTTAGATAATGAAGCATATGGTTTGAAGTCTAATGCGAAGGATTTGATCCACTTTTTAGATATTAATATGCAAGTGGCCAACGTAGCGAAACCGTGGCAAGAGGCGGTGGAAGATACACATACTGGCGTCTATATGACGGATTCTTTTGTGCAAGATTTGATGTGGGAAAGTTACCCATGGCCGGTTTCACTCGCCCAGTTACAACAAGGTAACCGTGATGATATGGCACTGAAACCGCAAAAAGTGGATGCCATTCAGCCACCAATGCCACCAGAATCCCGCGCTCTGTATAATAAAACTGGCTCCACCGGCGGATTCGCCACCTACGCGGTCTTTATTCCCGAGGAAAAAATCGCCGTGGTGCTACTCTCCAACCAATGGTACCCAATTCCTGAGCGCATCAACACCGCTTACCAACTGATCGAAAAAGTGAAGCACTAGCCCTGTGGAATATGCAGAATGTGGAATCTGGAATGTTTTAGATAACTATCTAACAAACATTGCATACTCAAAATAGTCATATACCAAGCATCCAATGTTCTAAATAGTTCGTGTTGTAGCTAGGCGGCAAGAGAAGCTAATCCCTAGGAGCATACACAAGTATGTGACTAGGGTTAGCGAACGTAGCCAACAACGCTACAGCACGAAATATGACGAACATTTAAATGACGCGAGAAAATTGGCGAACACGCATCTGACTTCGTAGATAAACATCAAAACACATACACACATTACGAATCAACAAACGCCCGCGTGGCGTGACTTTAATCCCCGTTTCACTGACTTCCACCAGCCCATCTTCTGCCATTGGTTTGAGCAGTTCTAGGTCCTCTTTGAAGTAGGTTTTGAAGTCAATTGGGTAGAGCGCTTCAATTTGAGCAAAGCTCAATTGGAAGTTGCAGATCAACGTTTTGATGACATCGCGGCGTAGGCAGTCGTCATCTGTTAATACTAATCCACGCCATAGGGCATGCCCCTTTTCTTCCACTTGCGCGTAGTAAGTTTTTAAATCTTTCTGATTTTGGGCGTAGTTATCACCTAGCATGCTGATCGCTGATACCCCTAATCCTAATAAATCGCAATCTCCTTGGGTGGTATACCCTTGGAAATTACGATGTAAAATCCCTTCTCGCTGTGCGACCGCCAGTTCATCTTCTGGGCGAGCAAAGTGATCCATCCCGATAAATTGATAACCGTCGGAAGTCAGCGTCGCGATAGTATCTTGCAGAATATCCAGTTTTTGCTCTGCTGTTGGCAGGTCTTCATCTTTGATTTTACGCTGCGCCGCAAATAAATTCGGCAAATGCGCATAGTTGAAAACGCTTAAACGATCGGGAGCTAGCTCCGCCACTTTTTTCAATGTAAACGCGAAGCTTTCAGGGGTTTGTTTTGGTAAACCGTAAATTAGGTCGATACTGGTTGATGTGAAGCCTGTCTCTTTGGCGCGTTTAATCAGCGCAAAAATAAACTCTTCATCTTGCTCGCGGTTAACCAGAACTTGCACTTCTTTATTAAAGTCTTGAACACCCATGCTTAGACGGTTAAAGCCTTCACTGCGCAGATGGTCAATCATGTCGAGTTCGATTTCGCGGGGATCCACTTCGATAGACATCTCGGCATCCGGCGCAAAATGAAAATGTTTTTTCAGCAAGCCAACTAAATGGCTCACTTGCGCCTTGTCTAAATACGTTGGCGTACCGCCGCCCCAGTGCATTTGAGTCACTGTGCGATTTTTAAGTAACGCAGCACGCTGGATAATTTCTTTTTCAATGACTTGTAGATACTCATCCGCTTTATGTTTTTGGCGAGTGACTAGCTTATTACAGCCGCAGAAATAGCACAGTTTGTGGCAAAACGGGATATGCACATACAGAGACAAAGGACGGTCAGGATAACGTTGGGTTGCCTCAATAAAAGCCTGTTCGTTGTAGTCTTGATTGAACTCTAAGGCTGTTGGATAAGAGGTATAACGTGGACCTGAATAGTTATATTTTTGGATGAGAGAGAGATCCCAAACGATATTTTGCTCTGACATTGATATTCCTTAATTGACCACAAGCTCGAAAGCATCACTGTTAATTATATCTCTTTAGATTATTTTTTAGCTATTTATGTAAAGAGTCTATACCGCAAAGATTATAGCGATGTTAGGAAAAACAGATTTGATGCAACATCAAAGAAAAGGAAGATAGGCGAGAAATTAAGCAGATTCCTCCCGCTTAGCACGGGAGGAACGAATAGAGAGGAAATTATTTACTTTTTAAGATGCGCATAATGTCATCAAATTTCTCTTCTTCCTCTTCATCACTGTCTTCGTCCGCATATTCGATACCGAGGATATTCATCAGTTCATCGATGCGATCTAAGCAGGTATCAACATATTGTTGCTCTTGCGCAGTGATGGTTTCGCCATCTTCCAGACGTGCCAGAATCGCATCTAAGCGATCGTTGCTTTCCAGCATTTCCAGTTCTTTTTCTGGTGTCAGTTTTTCTTTAGCAACAGGCTTTTCTTTCACAACAGGACGCGCAACTGGTTGGTTACTTTCAACCACCAGTGGAATTGGTTTTTTACTGCCAATACGAGGGTCAGCCTGAACATTTTGCCCATTTTTTTGACCATTCGAAGCACCGTCTTGGTTACGGCTACCAGACTTATGCCCGCGATGTTTTTTCTCGCGTTTACGCTCACGGCCTTCTGCGTTGAGCTCTTCTTTTGTCTTACGGTATTTTTTCTTCGTTTTTGCGGTCGGTTTTTTCGGTGAATTCATGGTTTGCTACCTTGATAAAATCAGTTTCTGCGGCGGAATCTAGCAGGATCCCTTAAGCAGCGAAAGCACTACTTTGCAATTTAGGTGAATTTTATCTCACTTTGCATTCGCAACAGTACTTTAATGATTATACCTTAAATAATTTGAGTTGCATGCAAGCAACAAAAGGGAAGCTCGTTGAAGGGTCTTGCACTCAGAATAGAGATTTATGTTTTGAGCGATATTCTAAATAATTCAAGTTGCCTAAGCATTCCAATGCTCTCAATAGCTGTATCACCAGGGGCAAAAAATAGAGAGTCACCTTGAGCAATATTCTAAATAACTCAAGTTGCCTAAGCATTCCAATGCTCTAACTAGCTATATCACCAGAAAATAGAAAGATATCCTGAGTAATATTCTAAATAATTCAAGTTGTGGCTAGGCGTCAATCGAGGTTATCTCGGGGAGCATACATAAGTATGTGACCCGAGTAGCCGAGAGAAGACAACAACGCCACAGCTTGAAGTATGACGAATATTAGGCGTCGACGAGAACCATTTTGAGTAAAAACATCGCCGCGACAAGGATCACACACAGACCCAGGTCACGCCAGCGTCCTGTACCAATCTTCATCGCACAGTACGCAATAAACCCTAGCGCAATACCTTCTGTAATCGAGAAGCTAAATGGCATCATGACCGCAGTAATAAACGCGGGAACGGATTCCGTTAAGTCATCCCATTTCACGCGCGTTAAGCTTGAAGTCATCAGAACGCCAACATAAATCAGCGCGCCTGCGGTTGCATAAGCGGGAACCATCCCTGCCAGCGGAGAGATAAACATCGTCAACAGGAATAACACACCGACGACAATCGCGGTTAAACCTGTACGACCGCCCACCGATACCCCTGAAGAACTTTCGATATACGCCGTTACGGACGAAGTCCCCATTGCGGAACCGGCTACCGAGCTTAAGCTATCCACATACAGTGCTTGTTTCATGCGAGGAAAAGTCCCGCGCTCATTGGTAATGCCGGCTTTGTCGGTTACCCCAATCATGGTGCCCGAGGAGTCAAACAAGTTTACCAACATAAAGGCAAAGATAACCCCAGAAAGTGCCAGATCCAGCGAGCCTGCAAAATCCACTTGGCCAACAACACTGGTAATGCTTGGTGGCATTGAGAAAATGCCCGTATATTTCACATCACCCAGCGCTAAGCCAATCAGCGTCGTCACGACGATAGACACCAATACTGCCGCATGAATATTACGCGCCGCTAAAATGGCAATAATGAAAAAGCCTAATGCCCCTAACCACACATTATGGTGAGTTAGGTTACCAATCGAGACTAAGGTATCTGGATTTGCGACGATAATACCGGAGTTTTTCAGTCCCATCATGGCGATAAACAGACCGATACCGCTGGTGATCCCCACACGTAAACTCAGAGGAATATTGGCGATGATCCAGTAACGAATACGGAATAACGTCAGAATAAATAAGCCAACGGCGCCCCAGAATACCGCCCCCATAGCGACTTGCCATGAATAACCCATCGCCCCAACGACCACAAAGGCAAAGAAAGCGTTTAGCCCCATCGCAGGTGCAACGGCGATAGGTAAGTTAGCCAGTAAGCCCATTAAAATACTGCCAATGGCTGCGATTAAACAGGTAGTTACGAATACCGCTTTGATATCCATGCCAGCGACGGACAAAATTTGTGGGTTAACGAAAACGATATATACCATCGTCAGGAAGGTGGTGAACCCTGCAACAAGCTCTGTTCTTGCGGTGGTACCGTGTTCTTGTAATTTAAACACACGCTGAAACAGACCCTGCGATTGCGAAGAGCCAGATGATTGATTAGTCATTAAAATGCGCCTTGTCGAAATGTCATGCCCTAGATTGCCAATAGATGCGTGGTGGGCACGAAAAAAAGTTTTTTTCGGCTCATGGTACAACTAAACGATCCAAAAGAAAACGATTGCGTCATTTTAAATAAGTCACATATCCTAACTGACTGATACTGTAAATGAATATCGAGAGAGACATGGCGGTTGTCATACCGCCATTGCGGAATTTCGCCGCCTTTATGCAATTAAGAAAGCGCAATCAGCTTTTGACGGCGCCAAAACAGCCAACCGCGTTTTGCTGAACGGCTGCGCACTGCACTTTTATCACTGAGTCTTTTCGCCACTTGATTGGCAATAATTTCTACTGACAGGCACATCACAAAGTAGATAAATGCCACAAACAGGAACACTTCCAGCGGATAAATCATTTCACGGTTATTCACCTGTGTGGCTAAGAATGACAGCTCCGCCACTCCTACAATATACGCCAGAGAGGTATCTTTAATTAACGCAACCCATTGGTTAATAAAGGAAGGCACCATCATGCGTAAGGCTTGAGGTAACACCACATTCCATAACACTTGCCAGCGGTTAAACCCTAAAGATAATCCCGCATTCCATTGCCCTTGGCCGATAGCTAAAATTCCCGCTTTCACGCCATGTGCTAAATAGGCTGAAGTGATCAACGCCAGTGCACATACTACCGCCGCAACTCCTGGAATTTCGGTTCCGAAGACAATCGGCAATAGAAAGTAAGTCCAAAAAATCAACATAATGACGGGAATGGCACGGAAAAACCCTAAAACAGCGGCAAAAAGGTTCATCCAGAAACCACGTAGCATCGCCAGCGCAATACCGCCCAATGTGCCGAGGACAATAGATGCGGCGCCAGCCAATATGCTCATAATTAGTGTTAAAGCGGCTCCTTCCAATGGTCCATCAGGGTAAGCCCCAAATAGCAAATATTGCCAGTTATCCGTAATGACTGAAAAATCCATCTTATACCCCCTGAGCCAACTGACGCTGTTGTCGCCACTGACCCCAGCCTTCCATTACGGCGATGATTGCGATGTACAGTACTGTCGCCAAACCAAATGCAGCAAATGTTTGTAATGATTGACTATCCACTTGGCGTGATACATAAGAGAGCTCCGCTACCCCGATCGCCATGGTTAATGATGAGTTTTTGACGACGTTCATGTATTGCCCTAACAGTGGCGGTAACACGATTTTTACGGCTTGCGGTAAAATCACTAAACGCATGGACTGCCATGAAGTCAGTCCTAAAGCGAGAGCCGCTTGTTTCTGCCCTTGGCGCACTCCTCGGATACCTGAGCGCACTTCTTCCGCAATGAAAGGTACGGTATATAGCGTCAAACCAACAAATCCCGCCAAAAACTCAAAGGATGGCCAGCTTAATGTTATCCCTAAAAATTCAATTTCATGAGGCGTATTCAGCCATTCCATCGCTGATTCAGGGAGGATCTCTCCCGAGGCGAAGTACCAGAAAAACAGTTGCACCAGTAGTGGCGTATTACGGAAAATCGAAATATAAACGGTCACAAACCAGCGTAGTGGTGCAATTTGACTGTCTCTTGCTGAAGCAGCAATAAAACCTAATAGCGTGGCAGCGATGATTGTACAAACCGAGATCCAGACTGTGAGCAAAAAGCCATAGCCAAACCACTCAAGGTATTGTGGTGCTAGTAGATGCGCAGACCAGAAGTCACCGCTGAAAAATTTGTCGAACATATTTCGCCTCGCTATAACTGACAACCCCTGCAACATGGCAGGGGCGTTTACTCTCACTAAACTTCATCACTAACTTAAGATTTAGGCTGTTCGCTCAATGGGGCAAATTTGAATTCACCACGAGGTTGTGCCGCCTTGGTGTCTGGACCAAACCAACGGTTGTAAATCTCGTTCGCTTTGCCTTCTTTCTCCAGTTTCAGCAAGGTGGCGTTTACGTTCTCAATTAAACGCGTTTCCCCTTTGCTCGCGCCTAACGCTTGGTACTCTTTGGTTAAGCTAAACGGTGAAATTTCAAAGTCTGCTTTCACTTTTTCTGGCAAATTACCTAGCAAGCCCACCAGCTTCGCATCATCTTGGGTAATCGCTTGAACGTTGCCATTACGCAGCGCAGCAAAGGCTTGGGGAGTGTCATCATAAGAAATCACTTTGGTATTTGGGAAACGTTCACGTAGAGTCACTTCCTGCACGGTGCCTTTATCTGCACCAATACGCAGTGGGGCGATATCTTCAGGGGTTTTCAGTACGCCTTTACGAGCGATAAATTTTTGCCCTGTTGCAAAGTCAGGAATGGAGAAATCCACCTGTTTTGCACGTTCGTCTGTGATTGTGAAGTTGGCACCAATCAGGTCAACTTTGCCGGATGTTAGCAGCGGAATGCGGTTAGCTGGGTTGGTTGGACGCAGCTCTAATTTCACGCCAAGATCATCCGCAATCGCTTGGGCGATATCGATATCATAGCCAGCGAGTTTCTTGGTTTTAGGATCAATAAATCCGAATGGGGGATTACTGTCAAAAACAGAAATGCGGATCACTCCCGCTTGTTTAATATCATCTAATTTATCTGCGCTAGCGACATTCGCTGTCAGCGCCAGACCTGCAACTAAAAGTGCGGAAGTAAGAAAACGTGCTTTCATTGAATGCCCCTAACGGTAAATTTGCGTAAATTGACCATCACAAGCTATCAACTATTTCTTAGCACTTGAAATAATATTAAATAATATATTTATATCAATTTGGAATATGAATGGGCATAAAAAAAGGGGCGAAAATCCATCGGAGCGACCCCTAAAATGTTGCAGATTAAGACTCTTATCGAGCAAGAAGAAAATGAAGAAGATGAACACTGAGGTGCGGACACCCCAGTGGTTTAACAGTTACTCTTTGTTGCTGTCTTTCGAGCTAGTCAGCATTTTTTCAAGGCTGTCCCCACCCACATGGCGGAAGTCTTGCCCTTTAACATAGTAGAAAATAAATTCACAAATGTTCTGGCAACGGTCACCGATACGCTCAATGGAGCGAGCACAGAACAGCGCAGTTAAGACGCTTGGAATGGTACGCGGATCTTCCATCATGTACGTCATTAACTGACGAACAATCCCTTCGTACTCTTGGTCTACCTTTTCATCTTCACGATAAATACGGATAGCCTCTTCCAAGTCCATGCGCGCAAAAGCATCTAGCACGTCATGCAGCATTTGCACGGTATGGCGACCTAATGACTCCAAGCTCACCAATAATGGCTGGTGCTGTTGAGAGAATTTTTCCAGTGCGGTTTGGCAGATTTTATCCGCAACGTCACCGATTCTTTCCAGTTCAGCGATGGTTTTTGAGATTGCCATAATCAAACGCAAGTCGCTCGCTGTTGGCTGGCGCTTGGCGATGATTTTGACGCACTCTTCATCGATTGCCACTTCCATCATGTTAACTTTGTGGTCATTGGCAATCACTTCTCGCGCTAGGGCTTCATCCTGATTATGCATCGCAGTGATGGCCTTGGTGAGTTGCTCTTCAACTAGCCCTCCCATGGTCATCAACTCAGTATGGATATGTTCCAGTTCAGCGTTGAACTGCCCTGATATATGTTTGTTGTGGTTCAGCGTATCCATCGTCGGCTCCATATCAACCGTAGCGGCCAGTAATATAATCTTCAGTTTGTTTCATTTCAGGGGTGGTGAACATCTTGTCAGTGTTGTTAAATTCCACTAACTCACCCAAGTACATAAATGCCGTGTAATCCGAACAGCGTGCTGCTTGTTGCATGTTGTGGGTCACTATCACCACCGTGTATTCTGACTTCAATTCCGTGATCAGCTCTTCAATACGCCCCGTTGAGATTGGGTCCAGAGCAGAACATGGCTCATCGAGTAACAGAACTTCTGGGCGAATAGCGATACCACGCGCAATACACAGACGCTGTTGCTGACCACCAGAGAGGCTGTAGCCGCTTTGGTGAAGTTTGTCTTTGGTTTCATTCCACAGTGCCGCTTTTGTCAGTGCCCACTGCACACGCTCGTCCATTTCGACGCGGGACAGCTTTTCAAACAGACGCACACCGAACGCGATATTGTCGTAGATAGACATTGGGAATGGCGTTGGTTTTTGGAACACCATACCGACTTTCGCACGTAATAACGCGATGTCTTGTTTGTCAGTCAGGATGTTTTGACCATCCAGTAAAATTTCGCCTTCAGCACGTTGCTCGCCATACAGTTCGTACATTTTGTTGAAGGTGCGCAGCAGCGTGGATTTACCACAACCTGATGGGCCGATAAACGCGGTCACTTTGTTCTTTTCAATGTCTAAAGAGATATTCTTCAGCGCGTGAAACTTTCCATAGTAGAAGTTAAGGTCACGAACTTTAATTTTACTGTTTGCAATATCGTTTGCATTAATCATGGCTACTTCTCTCTATCAATTCTTTTATTCGTCTGGGATTAGTGTTTTTTCTGTGCAAACACAACACGGGCAATGATATTAATTAACAGAACACATAGGGTGATAAGGAGAACCCCTGCCCATGCTAATTCCTGCCATTCAGAGAACGGACTCATTGCAAATTTGAAGATAGTCACTGGTAAGTTAGCAATTGGCTCATTCATGTCGGTACTCCAGAATTGGTTCGACAGTGACGTGAACAGCAACGGTGCGGTTTCCCCCGCAATACGCGCAATAGCCAGCAAAATACCGGTAATAATCCCAGATACAGATGCTTTTAATGTAATGGATAAAATCATTTTCCATTTTGGTGTGCCCAATGCATATGCCGCTTCACGCAGGCTATCTGGCACAAGTTTCAACATATTCTCAGTGGTACGGATAACAATTGGGATTTGCAGTAATGCAAGTGCAATCACCCCTGCCCAACCCGAGAAATGCTGCATTTGAGCCACCACAATGGTGTAAACAAACAGACCAACCACAATTGAAGGCGCAGATAACAGAATGTCGTTAATAAAACGCGTCACCGAAGCTAACCACGACTTGCGACCATATTCCGCTAAGTAGATGCCCGCTAAAATCCCTAATGGTGTTCCGATAACGGTCGCCCATAAGATTAGCAATCCACTTCCCACAATAGCGTTCGCCAAACCACCGCCTTCTGTATTTGGCGGCGGTGTCATTTCAGTAAACAGATTGAGGGACATGCCATCAATCCCTTTGGTTACCGTGGAGAATAAAATCCACACTAACCAGAACAGACCAAATGCCATCGTCAGCATGGAGACTAATAATGCCATTCTGTTGACTTGACGGCGCCATGCTTGGCGGCGTGCACGTTCTTTTTGATTCACTACAACAGGTTCAGAAATCGACATATTAGCGTCCCTCATTCTTAGCAAGGCGCATTACCATCAGCTTGGAAATCGCCAGAACGATGAAGGTAATCACAAACAGAATTAAACCAAGTTCCATCAGTGCCGCTGTATGTAAACCACTTTCCGCTTCAGCAAATTCGTTCGCCAGCGCAGAGGTAATACTGTTACCCGGCATAAACAGTGAAGGGCTATCGAGCTGGTAAGTGTTACCAATGACGAATGTCACCGCCATGGTTTCTCCCAGAGCACGACCTAACCCCAGCATCACCCCGCCAATTACCCCATTACGGGTATAAGGCAGAACGATGTTCCAAATCACTTCCCATGTAGTACAGCCAATTCCATAGGCTGACTCTTTCATCATCACAGGAGTTTGTTCAAATACATCGCGCATTACCGAGGCGATGTAAGGAATGATCATAATGGCGAGGATAATACCCGCAGCAAGAATACCGATACCAAACGCAGGGCCGGTGAACAGTTCGCCAACAATTGGAATGCTCGACATGACATTACCAACGGGTTCTTGGAAGTATTCTGCAAATAACGGAGCGAAGACAAACAGTCCCCACATACCATAAACAATACTTGGGATTGCAGCGAGAAGCTCAATCGCAATACCTAATGGGCGTTTTAACCAGTTAGGCGCGAGCTCTGTTAAGAATAATGCGATACCAAAACTCACTGGTACGGCGATAATCAGAGCGATTAATGATGTAACGATGGTGCCGTAGATAGGCACTAATGCACCAAACTGTTCTGCTGGCGCATCCCACTCTTTATTCCACAAAAACGAAAACCCGAATTTCTGCATACTTGGCCAAGATGCGAAAATCAGGGAAATAATAATGCCACCAAGCATGAGGAGAGTGATTAGCGCAGCTATTTTGACTAATGCACTAAAAATCACGTCGCCCGATTTACTAGGGGCTTTGAATGCCGTTATTTTTTCGGCCATGCGCTTTGTTCTCATTCCATGCCTACTTTGCAGTAGGACTTACGTTACTACGGTGAATAAGCGGGAGCTATTCCTCAGCACCCGCTTACCCTTTTCCAACCCGAGGGGCACTTAGAACAGTGCTTTACCTTGGCTATCTTTTACTTCTGTTTTCCATGCTGCACGTACTGCGGTCACAACTTCTTGAGGTAACACAGCGTAATCTAATGCTTCTGCTTGTTTACCACCTTTGTCGTAAGCCCAGTTGAAGAAATCAAGAACCGCTTTACCTTTCTCAGCATCCGCTTGTTGCTTGTGAACTAAGATGAATGTGGTTGAGGTAATTGGCCATGCGTTAGCGCCTTCACGGTTAGTCAGGTCTTGTGCAAATGATTTAGACCAGTCCACTTTTTTCGCTGCTGCGCTGAAGCTTTCACCTGTTGGTGAAACTGGCTGACCATCTGCAGAAACCAGCTTAGTATACGCAAGATTATTCTGTTTTGCGTAAGCATATTCTACATAACCGATAGAGCCTGGCAGACGTTGAACAAAGGCTGCAACGCCGTCGTTACCTTTACCGCCTACGCTGTTTTTCGGCCAGTTAACTGTTGAACCTGCACCCACTTCATCTTTCCAGTTTGAGCTAACTTTTGCTAAGTAGCTTGTGAAGACGAATGTGGTACCAGAACCATCAGAGCGGCGAACCACTGCGATGTTTTGGTCAGGTAATTTTACGTTTGGATTCAGTTTTGCGATGGCTGGGTCATTCCATTTAGCAATTTTGCCTAAGTAGATGTCGCCCAGCGTTTTACCATCAAGAACCAGCTGATTAGATTGGATGCCTTTAACGTTTACTGCTAAAACCACGCCACCAATCACGGTTGGGAATTGGAATAAGCCGTCTTCTTTGAGTTTTTCATCAGTCAATGGCGCATCAGACGCACCGAAATCAACTGTTTTTGCATTAATTTGTTTTACACCACCAGAAGAACCGATCCCCTGATAGTTAATTTTATTACCTGTTTCTTTCTGATAAGTATCTGCCCACTTCGCATAAACAGGAGCAGGGAATGTCGCGCCAGCTCCGGTCAGGCTGGTAGCAGCAAAAGAAGACATTGCAGTCAGAGATAAGGTTGCTGCCATTACGCTTGCTAGTGTGGTACGCATCATTTTCATAATCCCTCCGGGGATGTAAGAAATAATCAAGTATTAAATTATTGGGTGTATGTCACGGTAGGGAAAATAGGACAATTGAGTTACGGCAATATGTCATCTTTATGACAGTTTTATGACATTTGCGGATTTTATCGACATGATTAAGTGTAGCAGAATGGGATAAAAATGATTATTGACTTATTTTACAATGACATAAATAAGATTGGTAAATATGACAGCTTAGCGTTTGGAATATGACATATTGTCATAAATGAAAAAATTTCTTTCTATCTTTCTACACAACATATCTCTAAGTATTTCAGCTTGTAGGTAGGCGACAAGAGAAGATATCTCAGGGAGCATACACAAGTATGTGACCTGAGTAGCTGAGCGTAGTCAACACCCCTACAAGTTGAAATACGACGAGATACGGCAAGTGAAGTTATCCCTGGGAGCATACACAAGTATGTGACCTGAGTAGCTGAGCGTAGTCAACACCCCTACAAGCTGAAATACGACGAGATATCAGTCTTCGCGTTCTTTGAGAGGGAGCAAAGCTCGAATCGCAAACCCGCCGCGCTCACTTTTATGGATCTCAATATTCCCTTCGTGAGCATCTATAATTCTGCGAATTATCGCGAGCCCCAGCCCTGTACCTTTGTTACTGCGGGCTTTTTCACCCTGTACGAACGGCTGGAATAGTCGTTGAATGTCTTCTTCTTTGATCCCTGCGCCATCATCTTCAACTTGGAACCAAACATAATCTTCGTTTTTACCACTGCTGACTTTGATCCAGCCATTTCCGTAGCGATAAGCGTTGACTATCATGTTGGTAATCGCGCGTTTGATAGCAAGATGGTTACCGTTAAACATCACTGGCCCTGGGACTAAATTGGTTTCAATTTCCCCCACGACGTTGGTTTCAGCAACAACAGCCTCATTGAGGATAGCGTTAAGATCGCAGAATTCCATATCCATCTCTTGCCCTGTTTTCAGGTAAGACATGAATTGACCGATGATTGCGTCACACTCTTCAATATCTTTATTGATAGATTCAGCAAGATAACCATCTTCAGGCCCCATCATTTCCGTTGCGAGACGAATGCGGGTTAGTGGCGTTCTAAGGTCATGACTGACCCCTGCCATTAATACTGTACGATCATTTTCGAGGGATTTTATCCCTGCCGCCATATGGTTGAACGAGCGAATAGCCGCACGCACCTCAGTGGCACCTTTCTCTTGCATCGGCGGCATAACATGCCCCTTTCCGACCTCACCCGCGTGATATTCCAGCTCCAATAATGGCTTATTTTGATAGCGAATATAGAGCCAAACCCCTGCAAAGATAGTGAGGAAGACCGTGAGTGTATAGCGGAAAACTTGAGAAAACTGATTTTGACCGATTTCGGTGAGTGGAACGCGCACCCAAATATCCGGTGCTAGGTAGGATGTTAACCACAATATCGGATACTCACGCCCAAGTTCCAGATGTACGCTGGCCTTGCCACCTAAGTATTCCGACATGTTTTCACTTAGAAAATCATACTCTTTTGCCCAGTTTAATCCCTCTTCCATCGCCGCTGAATGGGCGTAAAAGGTAATCCCGAGCTCATTGTAGATTTTTTTACGTAATGCGGGTGAAACTCGCACTGAGGTTCCATCTTGTAGAACCATTTTCTCTGTCATTAATGTTCGCACTTCATAAGCAAGCACTTTATTGAACTGCTGTAAGCTTGGCATCACAACAAAATTCAATACAACCATGTAGCTGGTCACAAGGCTTGCGAACAGGAGCGCAACGAACAAAAATAACGAGCGAGAAAATGTACTACGTCGTGAGAACCTCAGTCGCTTCATGCTTTACTTCCATCTGGAACAAATACGTATCCTAAGCCCCAAACGGTTTGAATGTAACGTGGGTGCGCAGGATCTTCTTCAATCATACGGCGTAAACGTGAAATTTGAACGTCGATAGAACGTTCCATCGCACTGTATTCACGACCTCGAGCCAAACTCATCAGTTTGTCACGAGATAATGGTTCGCGTGGATAAGAAACTAATACTTTCAACACCGCAAACTCACCACTGGTTAATGGCATATTTTCTTCGCCTTGGAACATTTCACGGGTTCCGAGGTTCAGTTTGAATTTACCAAAAGTGATGACGGCATCATCTTGCGATGGCGCACCCGGTAACTCGTTCGCTTGGCGACGCAGCACCGCACGAATACGCGCTAACAGTTCACGAGGGTTAAACGGTTTAGGGATATAGTCATCCGCACCAATTTCTAAGCCCACAATACGGTCAACTTCTTCGCCTTTCGCGGTAACCATAATGATTGGAATTGGGTTGTTTTGACTACGTAAACGACGGCAAATGGATAAGCCATCTTCCCCAGGAAGCATTAAGTCCAATACGATTAAATGAATAGATTCCCGCGTTAGGATCCTGTCCATCTGTTCAGCATTCGCTGCACTTCTTACCTGAAAACCCTGCTCGGTGAGGTAACGTTCAAGCAGAGCACGTAAACGCATATCATCATCGACGACGAGAACTTTATAACTTTCCTGCATTTATAGCCCCCAAAGTGTGGAATTTTAGAATTATTCTGCTGATGAAAGTAACAAAAATAATATTCATGCCATTAATTTACCATTAACACTAACTTTAATGAATCATTTTACTCTTTAACTGATTAATGGTTTATAGCTAATCTCTAGCACAAAATACGTGACTTTTCCGCCCGGCGTGGTAACGACCACTTCATCATCAACCTGCTTGCCAATTAATGCGCGAGCGACTGGTGAATCGATAGAAATCCACTGCTTAGCAGGATCAAATTCATCAGCCCCCACTAACCGGAAAATTCTGATATTTTCATTATCATCTTCAAGCTTAACCCATGCGCCAAAAAACACACGCCCCTCTTGTCGAGGATCGGGTTCAACAATTCTAAGCTGATCCAATCTTTTGGATAAAAAACGAATACGGCGGTCTATTTCCCGCAGCCGTTTTTTACCGTAGATATATTCTGCGTTTTCGGAACGGTCCCCCTGAGCTGCGGCTTCAGAGACGGATTGTGTTACTCGAGGGCGCTCTTCTTTCCAAAGATATTTAAGTTCTTTGTCTAAAGCGTCCCATCCTTCACGGGTAATTAAAAGGCTCTTATTCATTTCATTAAAGGTATATAAATCGGATAATTATAATATTTTATAAAATATAATCTGCGACTTGCCTACCACTAGGCAAAAATTCTGTCTGGCAATTCTGTCTACCAGCAAGTATAACTGTGCAGTCTATTTTCACTGTTCTTTGAGTAGGTATTTAAACACGACATGAATGAAACTCTAAGCCAAATTATTGCGGCCGAACTACAAGCCCAACCAAAACAGGTGTTTTCAGCCATTACATTATTGGATGAAGGCAATACCGTCCCATTTATCGCCCGCTACCGTAAAGAGGTTACGGGGGGATTGGATGACACTCAGCTACGCCAGCTAGAGAGCCGTTTAGGGTATTTGAGAGAGTTAAACGACCGTAAGCAAACCATTTTAAAATCCATTGATGAACAAGGTAAGCTTACTCCAGAACTCGCTTCTGCCATCAACACAACGCTGAATAAAACCGAACTCGAAGACCTTTACCTTCCTTACAAACCAAAGCGCCGTACTCGTGGACAAATTGCTATCGAAGCGGGCTTAGAACCCTTAGCGGATACGTTGTGGAACGATCCGAGCCAATCACCGGATACACTTGCACAAAGCTATGTTGACGCAGATAAAGGCATCACGGATACCAAAGCCGCTTTAGATGGTGCTCGCTACATTCTAATGGAGCGTTTCGCCGAAGATGCTTCCTTATTAGCAAAAGTTCGCGACTATATTTGGAAAAATGCGCACATTGTTTCTGTTGTTGCTGATGGCAAACAGACTGAAGGCGTGAAATTTAGTGACTATTTTGATCACCATGAACCCGTTGCTCAAGTTCCTTCACACCGCGCTTTGGCCATGTTCCGTGGTCGCAATGAAGGTGTTTTGCAGTTATCCCTCAACTGTGATCCTCAATTTGAAGAGCCGCCAAAAGAGAGCTATTGCGAAGAAATTATTACGCGCCATTTAGATGTGCGCTTAAACAATGCCCCTGCTGATCAATGGCGTAAAGCTGTCATCAGCTGGACTTGGCGGGTCAAAGTGTTGCTGCACTTAGAAACTGAAATCATGAGCGCCCTGCGTGAGAAAGCGGAAGAAGAAGCAATTAACGTATTCGCCCGTAATCTCAGTGACTTATTGATGGCAGCGCCTGCGGGTATGCGTGCCACGATGGGTCTCGATCCGGGTTTACGTACCGGTGTAAAAGTGGCAGTCGTTGATGCGACGGGTAAAGTAATGGCGACGGATACCATTTACCCGCACACTGGCCAAGCTGCCAAAGCGGCTGCTATCGTGGCAGCATTATGTCAAAAATATCACGTCGAGCTGGTCGCGATTGGTAACGGAACCGCATCACGAGAAACAGAGCGCTTCTTTGCTGAAGTACAAAAACAGTTCCCTGACGTCACGGCACAAAAAGTGATTGTCAGTGAAGCAGGCGCCTCTGTTTATTCTGCTTCTGAACTGGCAGCATTAGAGTTTCCTGATTTAGACGTTTCTTTGCGTGGCGCGGTTTCTATCGCTCGCCGCTTACAAGACCCGCTAGCTGAGCTGGTGAAAATCGACCCGAAATCTATCGGGGTCGGCCAGTACCAACATGATGTTAGCCAAACTCAGCTAGCCCGTAAGTTAGATGCGGTCGTTGAAGACTGCGTAAACTCCGTCGGCGTAGATTTAAATACCGCTTCTGTGGCACTCCTCACCCGCGTTGCTGGCTTGAGCAAAATGATCGCGCAAAATGTTGTCGATTGGCGTGATGCTAACGGTCAATTCAATGATAGAAAACAGTTACTTAAAGTTGCTCGTTTAGGGCCAAAAGCCTTTGAACAGTGTGCTGGATTCTTGCGTATCACCAATGGGGATAACCCACTGGACGCCTCAACGGTTCACCCAGAAGCCTACCCAATTGTTGAAAAAATTCTTGAAGCTGTGCGCCAGCCGCTGAAAGAGATTATGGGCAATTCACAGGTATTAAATGGCTTAAGTCCACGTGAATTTACCACCGAACAGTTTGGGGTTCCTACCGTTACTGACATCATTAAAGAGCTGGAAAAACCGGGTCGTGACCCACGTCCTGAGTTTAAAACAGCAACTTTTGCTGATGGTGTCGAAACGATGAATGACTTAACTCCGGGAATGATCTTAGAAGGCGCGGTAACTAACGTCACTAACTTCGGGGCATTTGTGGATATTGGTGTTCATCAAGACGGTCTGGTGCATATTTCATCTTTATCAAACAGCTACGTTGAAGATCCTCACAAAGTCGTCAAAACGGGTGACATTGTGAAAGTCAAAGTGCTGGATGTGGATATTGCTCGTAAACGTATCGCGCTCACTATGCGCTTAGATGAACAAGCCGGTGAAGGTAGCAGCGCACCTCGTAGTGCGGCGCCAGCACAAGATAGAAATACCCGCAAAGCGCCTGCCCCTCGAGGAAATGCGCGAGGAAATTCATCATCTAACTCTGCGGCGTCTAGCAACAGTGCGATGAGCGATGCACTTGCTGCCGCTTTCGGTAAAAAGCGCTAAGCCTTTAGTAAAAAAGTACTAAGACAAGATACCCTTGCTGTTTCATCGGCAAGGGCATTTATTAAAATGCATTTAATCATCTCTCAGTACTTAATTTAAACATATTCCATTTTTCTTATAAAAATAAATTAAATAACTAATTCAATTTATTATCTGCACTTTGTCTTATTTAATTATATTAATTAACAATACTAACATCTGCCTTCTGGTTTTAAAAAACTCCACCAACTAAATCCCTTTTTGATCCACATCATTTAATATTGTCCGAAAAAGAGGCTAAATATAACCATGGTAGATGATTATGATTCTCATTGTTAATTAGATTTAATTTTATCTTCCACTCTATTTCTTTTAAAGATAACCACTTTTATAATAATAATTATCAATATTATTCTTAATAACACTCTCTGTAATTTAACATCGTAATTTTCATGTTAAATCAACAGAATAAACCGTAATTGGAAGGTACTATGTCCATACTTCCTCAATGCAGTTATAAAATACTTGGCTTTTCACCAGAGATAAGTCCGGCCTATCGCCAAAAATTACTTTCCCTTGGTCTGCTTCCAGGCTCAGTGTTCAAAGTTGTGCGCGTAGCGCCATTTGGTGATCCCGTGCAAATTGAAACTCATCGCGTCAGCTTAGTATTACGCAAAAAAGATTTAGCTCTGATCAACTTAGATGAAGCTCAAGCGAACTAATTATTTTTGGATTAATTCCAATAAAGATTTTCATTTTCACGACTGGCATACACACTATGAAACCATTAACTATCGGCCTTATTGGCAACCCTAACGCTGGTAAAACAACCTTGTTTAACCAGTTAACCGGGTCACGTCAGCGCGTCGGTAACTGGGCAGGAGTGACCGTCGAACGTAAAGTTGGACGCTTCCACACCCCTGAACACAAGATTGAACTTGTTGATTTACCAGGTACTTATTCCCTTACGACTATTTCAGAGCAAACCTCCCTCGATGAGCAAATCGCCTGCTACTTTATTTTAAGTGGCGAAGCCGACATGTTGATCAACGTGGTGGATGCCTCAAACCTCGAGCGCAATTTATATCTGACATTACAACTTGTTGAGCTAGGTGTTCCCTGCATCGTCGCACTGAACATGTTGGATATAGCCAAAAGCCAACATATCGATATCGATGTAAAACAGCTCGAAAAGCAGCTAGGTTGCCCTGTAATTCCAATGGTCTCTACCCGTGCAACAGGGCTTGAACAGCTCAAACAAGCGATTGATAGCCATCCTCAAAATAGCCAACAAGCCTTAGTGCAATATCCACCACAACTGTTACAAACCGTGGATATGCTTTCAGAGCAAATTTCTGCTCAGCAATTTAGTCAGCAGCAGCGCCGTTGGTTAGCTCTCCAAATTTTAGAAGGCGATATTTATAGCCGCCAGCGGGCTGATATCTCCGAACAAGTATTTGCTGAAACTCGCCTTAAACTCAAAGAGACCTTGCAAGAAGAACCTGAGTTACTCATTGCAGATGCTCGCTATCAATCCATTGCCTCAATTTGTGACGCCGCGATTAATAACAGTGCCGCTGAGCCAAATAAACTCACTCAAGCGCTGGATAAATTTATCTTGAACCGCTGGCTTGGCGTGCCAATTTTCTTGTTCGTGATGTACCTGATGTTCGTCCTTGCGATCAATATCGGTGGCGCTTTACAGCCGTTCTTTGAAGGGGCGTCTGAGGCTATCTTTATTCATGGCATTCAATGGATTGGTGCAACCGCAAACTTCCCTGATTGGTTGACCGTTTTCCTTGCTCAAGGTGTTGGCGGTGGTATCAATACGGTTCTGCCACTAGTACCACAAATCGGTATGATGTACCTGTTTTTATCTATTTTGGAAGACTCCGGCTATATGGCTCGAGCGGCTTTCGTGATGGATAGACTGATGCAATCTCTTGGTTTACCGGGTAAATCCTTTGTTCCTTTGATTGTTGGCTTCGGTTGTAACGTGCCTTCCATCATGGGTGCACGCACCTTAGATGCACCTCGTGAACGCTTGATCACTGTGCTTATGGCGCCGTTTATGTCCTGCGGCGCTCGCTTAGCTATTTTCGCAGTATTTGCAGCGGCGTTCTTTGGTAAAAATGGCGCAAGCGTCGTGTTCTCCCTCTACATTCTCGGTATTGTCGTGGCAATCCTAACAGGCCTGCTACTGAAACATACCTTGATGCGCGGTGAAGCATCCCCGTTTGTGATGGAACTGCCGGTCTACCATGTACCTCATGCAAAAACATTGCTCATCCAAACTTGGCAGCGTTTAAAAGGCTTCGTGATCCGTGCGGGTAAAGTCATTGTGGTGGCGAGCATTTTCATTGGCGCGCTAAACAGCTTTTCGTTATCCGGCAAGCCTGTGGACAACATCAATGATTCCGCGCTGGCTTCCGTCAGTAAAGTAATCACTCCAGTATTACAGCCTATTGGTGTGCACAATGATAACTGGCAAGCAACTGTCGGTTTGATCACCGGTGCAATGGCTAAAGAAGTGGTTGTTGGAACCTTAAATACCCTGTACACCGCCGAGGCGATCACCAGCGAACCTTTCGATGCCGAATCTTTTGACCTGCTCGATGAGTTAGGCGCAGCAGTCACGGATACATGGGATAGCTTAAAAGAGACATTTTCCATCAGCGCATTATCTAACCCAATCGAAGCGAGTATGGGTGATGCTGAGATGGCAACAGGTTCCATGGGTACCATGGCGGCGAAATTTGGTTCCGATATTGCAGCGTATAGTTACTTAATCTTTGTGCTGCTGTATGTGCCTTGTGTGTCAGTAATGGGAGCAATCGCCCGTGAAACCAACAAAAGCTGGATGACATTCTCTATTTTGTGGGGATTAAACGTGGCTTATAGCCTCGCAGCGCTGTTCTATCAAACCGCCACATTTAGCGAACATCCACAAAGCAGCTTGGTCATAATTGGCGCTGTGCTGCTGTTTAATATTGTCCTCATCACCGCTCTACGCCGCATGCGCAGCCGCGTGACGTTCAATATTAAATCCAAAACAGCGCAACAGTGTTCAGGTTGTTCTAACAACAGTTGCCACTAAGGAAAATACGATGGCCAGCTTGCTACAAGTCCGAGATTTAATTGCATTATATGGGCAAGCTGACATTGCGCTTCTGAGTTCTCAACTAAACGCCCCCGCTGCACTGGTGAATGCCATGGCTGAAAAGTTGGTCAGTATGGGGAAAATTGAAAAAGTCGATGTGAGCGCGTGTCTTACGGGTACCAGTTGTAAAGGATGCCCCGAGAGTCACGATTGCTCACATTTTGTCTATAAGATTAAATAGTTATTTCCATTTCAGCGAATTAACTTCTAATGCACTGATTTAGTTCAATGATTTCGCAAACTGAATCAATGTTTCACAAAACTCATCGGGATGAGAAATAAACGGTGCATGAGCGCTATTGCGCATCACAACGGATAATGAATTGGGATACAACTCGTCTAATTTCCCTGCAATTTTACGTGGAACCAAGCCATCTAAATAACCATAAATGCGTAAGAAAGGAACCTGTAAATGGGTGAGTTCCTCACGTAAATCTTCAATACGTAAAGATTCCAGCCCCATATTCAAGGCTTCAACCGATGGCATTGGCAACGCCAATACCACAGATTTCAATGTACGCGCATCCTCACGGGCGCTTTCTGTTCCCAATGTTTGTAGTGCCAGAAAACGCTCGACAGTACGCTGGAAATTTTCAGCCAGCATCTGCTCAAAATTAAGTAAGACTTCAGGTTTGATACCTTGCCACTCATCATGAGCGCCAAAGCAAGGGGAAGATGCCACGGTGATTAAGGCTTTTACCTCATTTGGGTGAGCGAGCGCGATACGACTTGCCACTAACCCGCCGAGTGACCATCCCAGCCAAATCGCATTTTTAGGCGCCTGTTCCCAGACAACATCAGCCATGGATTGAATACTCATTGGCGTAAAATCATGGCTACGCCCATAACCGGGTAAATCAACTAAATGGATGCGAAATTGCGAAGCCACTCGAGGAATAATTGTCTGCCAGACTTCGGCATTCAATCCCCATCCGTGCAGTAACACAATATCTTGTTTTCCTTCACCCACTGTCTGCCAATATAGCGTCGCCATGATTACACTCTCTTCACTGTTATTTTCATTCTGATTTTTCAATCTAGGACTCGCCTATGCTAGCAATGGAAGGGGTCTGTTGGCTATGCCGGCAGTTATTAAAAATTCCCCAGCAAGGGATATGCAGCTTTTGTATCAAAAAGTTACCGTCAATGCCGCAGGTTTGTCCACAATGCGCTCTTCCGTGTGAATATCACCAATTTCCTTGCGGACGCTGCCTTGTTCAGCCACCGCCTTGGCAGAGGCTAATTACCGTAACGCCGTATCAAGCGCCATTACGCCAGCTTATCCATCAATATAAATTTCGTTATCAACCCCAGTTAGCTATCCCCCTGACGCGGATATTTTTACTTTATTGGCTGAATGGATATCGCCAACAGCAATGGAAAAAACCCGACTTATTGACAACCATACCTCCCCATCCTCGACGATGTTGGCGCCGAGGATTTGATCACATGGCATTAATTGGTGGTAATTTAACCACATGGTTAAATATTGCCTATTCGCAAAATTCATTATTGCGCTCTCGTGATACACTGGCGCAAGTTTCATTAACTCGTAAGCAGCGCCGCAATAACCTAAAAGAGGCATTTACCCTTGAAACTTCGGTTTCAGGTCTACACATAGCTATTATTGATGATGTGATTACAACTGGCTCAACCATGCATGCAGCCGCTCAATTGTTGATTTGTGCGGGAGCGCATACTGTTGACGCGTGGTCACTCTGTCGCACCTTGTAGGATGGGTGTAAATGGGCGTATTATAACCAACTAAAGCAGTCAACTATTATTGAGCAAGAGATTATGATTAATATTACAGAAGCAGCACAGACTCACTTCTCCAAGTTATTGGAAAGCCAAGAGTCAGGAACCCAAATTCGAGTATTTGTCATTAACCCAGGCACACCAACCGCGGAGTGTGGTGTTTCTTATTGCCCTCCTGGTGCCGTAGAAGCCACCGATAAAGAGCTGAAGTTTGAAAAACTCTCTGCTTACGTTGATGAAATTAGCGCACCATTCTTAGAAGATGCTGAGATTGATTTCGTCACTGACCAATTAGGCTCTCAGTTAACCTTAAAAGCACCGAACGCGAAAATGCGTAAAGTGTCTGAAGATGCGCCATTAATTGAGCGTGTTGAATACGTTTTACAATCACAAATTAACCCACAATTAGCGAGCCACGGTGGTCGTGTTTCATTAATGGAAATCACCGAAGATGGTTTTGCTATCCTGCAATTCGGCGGCGGCTGTAACGGTTGTTCCATGGTCGATGTGACGCTGAAAGAAGGTATCGAAAAAGAATTACTGAAAATGTTCGAAGGTGAATTAAAAGGCGTTAAAGACCTGACTGAGCACCAACGCGGCGAGCACTCTTTCTACTAATAGATTCTGCTCACACGCATTTTCTACTGAGTATCGGAGCATCCTCAGCACGCCTGTGGATGCTCTTTCATGACATATCCCCTAACTTTCCGGTATTTTATGGACCATTTTGAGACACTAACACCCGAACAAGCTTATCAGCACTGGTTAGATGGCACTGCTATCCTTGTCGATGTTCGCGATCCCCAAAGTTTTCGTGCTGGTCACGCGACAGGCGCTTATCACTTAACCAATGAGTCACTTCACCCGTTTGTCGAAAAAACAGATTACGAACAAACGATTATGGTGATGTGCTACCACGGTCACAGCAGCCAAGGCGCGGCGCAATACTTAATTAATATTGGTTTTGAATCTGTATATAGCATTAATGGCGGATTTGAGGCATGGTCACGAGAATACCCACAAGCCATTACGGCGCTCTAAACGAGACTGCGTATTTATGATCCACATTATCTCTTTTGAAAACCCACGGATGGCTCAAGCGTTTGTCGATTATATGGCAGGAAAAAATATCCAACTACAATTCCATCCATCCAACGACCAACAACATTATGAACTTTGGCTCGATGATGAGCAGCATGCGGAGCAAGTTCGCCAAGAGCTAGAAGCCTTTTTGCGCAATCCTAATGATCCTCGCTATCTCGAAGCCAGTTGGCAAACGGGTCGTACAGACGCCCAATTTCAATATCGTAACTATCTGACATTCAGTTATTTAAAACAGCAATCCGGCCCATTGACTATCGCCGTTATTTTGCTGTCTATCGCAGTCTATCTTTGGGTCACCCTGACAGATCCTCGTGTCGTTCTATACTATCTAGGTTGGCCTATTGGTGATCAGCAAAGCGAATTGTGGCGTTGGATAAGCCCAGCGTTCGTTCACTTTTCTATTTCGCACATCGGTTTCAACCTTGCGCTCTGGTGGTTTTTGGCCGGGCAAGTTGAGAAAAAAATGGGCACAGGAAAACTGTTCACCATTTTATTAGTCTCCGCATTATTCAGTAACTGGGGTCAATCCCTATTCAGTGAGAACAACTTTGGCGGTTTATCCGGTGTCGTTTATGCACTGGTTAGCTATGTTTGGATCACTGGCGAACGTCGCCCAGAAATCGGTATCGGCATCCCTCGCGGGCTCATGGTATTCTCGATTATCTGGTTATTCTTCGGTTACTTTGACCTGCTCGGTATGGACATTGCTAATGCCGCACATACTTCAGGGTTAATTATCGGATTATTGATGGGAATATGGGATAATAGGCTCAGTTTTAAACACCAAGGTTCCAAATAGAACATTTTATAATTAGAGGCTAATGCTGTGAAACAAACCCAGAGACATGATGCAATTGTTGAACTTGTGCGTCTTCAGGGATATGTCAGTACTGAAGAACTTGTCGAGCAGTTTGAGGTTAGCCCTCAGACCATTCGCCGAGACCTCAATGATCTTGCTGAACAAAATAAAATCCTACGACACCATGGTGGCGCAGCCTTGCCTTCGAGTTCCGTCAATACCGCCTACAATGACCGCAAAACCATGTGGTCTGAGGAAAAAGCGCGTATTGCTCAACGTGTGGCAAGCCAAATTCCTGACGGCGCAACCCTATTTATTGATATTGGTACAACCCCAGAGGCTGTCGCCCACGCATTGGTTAATCATAAAAACCTGCGCGTCGTGACCAACAACCTGAACGTTGCAACATTACTCATGGCAAAAGAGGATTTTCGTTTGATCCTCGCAGGCGGTGAAGTTCGCTCGCGTGATGGTGGGATTGTCGGTGAAGCCACCCTCGACTTTATCTCTCAGTTTAGGCTGGATTATGGCATTCTGGGGATCAGTGGAATTGATATGGACGGCTCATTGCTTGAATTTGATTACCATGAAGTTCGCACCAAGCGCGCGATTATTGAAAACTCTCGCCATGTCATGTTGGTTACCGACCACTCCAAATTTGGCCGAAATGCGATGGTGAATTTAGGTAATATGAATTTAATCAATACCTTGTTTACCACCCAAGCACCTCCAGCCAGTATCCTAAAGGTTATCGAACAGCATAACGTTCAATTAGAGCTCTGCTAGCCCCCAGCTTTAACTTCTCAATGATGGTAGCTTGTCTACCATCAATTCTTATTTTTTCCTTTCTTTTCATTCTGTTGTCATCCTTTTGTCATATTGCCAATTTATTAAACAGATTAAATTTATACACAAAATGTTATTAGCATCACGCGCTTGTTATTTTTATGGATTACAGGTTGGCAGACGTACAAAATTTGATTACAATCAAATGAGCGAAAACGAACATTATAGAAAATGGTTCGAACATCTCAGGGGGATGCATGGAAACGAAAGACTTGATTGTAATTGGCGGCGGAATCAACGGCGCTGGTATTGCGGCTGATGCTGCTGGGCGTGGATTATCTGTACTGCTGCTTGAATCTCAAGACTTAGCGAGTGCAACTTCATCTGCAAGTTCGAAACTGATCCACGGTGGTTTACGCTACCTCGAACATTATGAATTTAGACTGGTGAGTGAAGCACTTGCAGAGCGTGAAGTCCTATTACGACTGGCTCCGCACATCGCATTCCCAATGCGCTTCCGTCTACCTCATCAGCCTCACTTACGCCCAGCTTGGATGATTCGTATCGGCCTGTTCCTGTACGATCATTTAGGTAAACGCGTTAGTCTGCCAAGCAGCAAGAGCTTAAAGTTCAACCAAAATTCCGTCTTAAAACCTGAACTAACCAAAGGTTTCGAATACTCAGATTGCTGGGTTGATGATGCGCGTTTAGTGGTATTGAACGCTCAAGAAGTGGTTCGTAAAAACGGTGAAGTTCGCACTCGCACAAAAGTGACTCGCGCATACCGTGAAGATGGTCTTTGGGTGGTTGAAGCTCAAGACTTACGTACTGGCGAAACTCATACTTGGAAAGCTAAAGGTCTAGTTAACGCAACAGGACCTTGGGTTAAAGAGTTCTTCGATGACGGCTTAAAACTGAAATCCCCTTATGGTATTCGTCTGATCAAAGGCAGCCATATCGTGGTTCCACGCGCTCACGATGAACCACAAGCCTATATCCTGCAAAACGAAGATAACCGAATCGTCTTTGTGATCCCTTGGATGGATGAATTCTCAATTATCGGTACCACCGATGTTGAGTACAAAGGGGATCCTAAAGATGTGAAAATTGACGAAAACGAAGTCAATTATCTGCTGAAAGTGTATAACGACCACTTCAAAAAACAGCTGACCAAACAAGATATTGTGTGGGATTACTCTGGTGTTCGCCCTCTGTGTGATGACGAATCAGACTCTCCACAAGCTATCACTCGTGACTACACTTTAGATATTCACGATGAAGAGGGTAAAGCACCATTATTGTCAGTCTTCGGTGGTAAATTAACTACTTACCGTAAACTGGCTGAAGCAGCTGTGGGCAAATTAGCGGCGTACTACCCTAACGCTAGCGGCCCTTGGACTAAAAACGGTCAGTTACCTGGTGGCGACATCGAAGGTTGTGACCGCGATGGTTACGCACGCGTATTAACCCAGCATTACCCATGGCTCCCAGAAGGCTTAGCACTGCGTTACGCAAGAACTTACGGTAGCAACAGTAAGCTGATTTTAGCGGGTGCAAACTCACTGTCTGATTTAGGTGAAGCATTTGCCGCAAACGTCTATGAAGCCGAATTACGCTACTTAGTCGAAAATGAGTGGGTTGTAGAATTAGACGATGCAATTTGGCGTCGTACCAAATTGGGCATGTGGCTGAACGACGCTGAGAAACAGCACATTGCACAATGGCTTGCAGAGCACACGAAAGTGGCTGTGACAGCATAATCTCGTAAGAGATACGCAGTAAGATAGAATCGTAAAAAAACTCGTTGTTGTACCAAAAGCGCCTATCTGTGCCCACAGACTGGCGCTTTTACCTTGCTTCTTCCTCCTACTCCTGTTTATAATTCACTCGCAATTTTGCCCCTTCTAAAGTGAGCCTTTCCGACGATGAACTAAGTACTGCCAGAAAATATCCACAATGCCTTGTTTAAGGTCATTATTTTTCTGTTCTTGGCAGACACAGTTTTCATCGCTTCTTTTTCGAAATATGCTTTTTAAAAGAAAATGCTTCGAAAAATGATCGTGCGAAAGATAGCGTAACGTTGTCTGCCCCCTCTATTTGGAGGTCTCTATGACAATAGCTAACTCTGCTCTCGCGTGCCATTTTTCACAATTAACCATCGAGTTCGACCAATTCGCACTCTTTCCACCATTGAGTGGTAGCTTATTTCGCCAAAAAAATGCGCTAATTGGTCACAATGGTCGTGGAAAATCCGTATTAATGCGATTACTTGCCGGGCAACTCCCCCCCACTCACGGCAAAGTTGATTGGCATTTACCGATAATTCATGTGGATCAACTCAACCGCTTAACGGGTGATACCCTTGCTCAAACACTAGGTATTGATGCACTTTGGCAAGCCTTTTCACGCATTGAACAAGGTCTCGGCACCATGACCGATTTCGAGCTAACGGAAGATAATTGGCATCTGCCTGCAACATGGGAAATGCTGTTAGCGTCTGCGCAGCTAACAGCATCAATGGATGCCCCTATTGAACAACTGAGCGGCGGTGAACGCACTCGCTTAGCGTTATGTCGTGCATTTTTACATCCTGACCATTTTCTTTTACTCGACGAACCCGACAACCACCTTGACCAACAAGGACGCCAATGGCTAAGTGAAAAACTCAGTCAGCACAAAGCCGGCTGTTTAGTCATCAGCCATAACCGGCATCTTCTTGAAAAGATGGATGCTATTTTTGAATTAACCGACAAAGGCTTAGTGGAATACGGCGGAAATTACACCCTGTATGATGAGCAAAAAACCTTTGCTATCAATGCCATTGAAGCAGAGGGCGAACAGCTTGAAAAACAGATCCGCCAAGAGAAAAAACAGCAGCAAGCCACCCTACAAAAAGCCGCCCAACGGCGTAAACAAGGTGAAAATATTCGCTATGGTGGTTCTCAATCCTTACTGTTACTCGATATGCAGAAAAACCGAGCCGAAAAAAGGCAATCTAATGTGGCGGAACGTCACCAGCGTGTATTAGGCGAATTACAGCATCAACATCAGCAGAATCAAGACAAAGTCAGCCATATTCAGCCGCAAAAAATGGTACTCAATTACCAAAGCGAAGGCGGGAAAATGCGCATTTTTGTCTCCCAATTGACGCTACCTTATGGGCAAACGGAGCCACTTTCATTTACCGCCTATAGCGGTGAACACTGGCACATCCAAGGGCACAATGGCTCGGGGAAATCCACCCTATTGAAAGTGTTAGCAAATAAGTTGCAGGCGCTGTCTGGGGAATGTCGCATCAGCGGTGCTTTTTGCTATTTAGACCAACATCTGAATCTTTTGGATAAATCGTTACCAGTTGCCGAGGCACTCTATCAATATCAGCCAGCGATTTCCGTAGAGCAGTGGCGCACTCAATTGGGTATGTTACGTATTCGAGGGGATAAATCGTTACTGCCGTTGTGCCAGCTCAGTGGTGGCGAGCAGCTCAAAGCGACGCTACTAGCTCTGACGCATAGCCCTCATCCTCCCGCTGTTTTACTGCTCGATGAGCCAGACAATCACTTAGATTTAGATTCAAAACAGCTATTGGAAGGGCTATTACGGGATTACCAAGGGACACTGTTACTGGTTTCTCACGATGAAGCATTCGTGGAACAGTGCAATATTACCCATGATTTACAACTAGGCGGTTAATAAAGGTTAAATAGTTAACTGTACGGGCTGTGCTTCGCAGCCCTTTATTTAGTTCACAAAGGTATTTTTAACGCGGGCAGAAACCAGAAAATAAGGAACCCAAATCAAGCAATAAAAACTGCCATTAAAAAAGCTAGTAATGTAGCTATAGTCGATTTCGAGGTGAAACGCGACGGGAAAAGCGATGCGAGAGGCACCAATTACCGCAACATAGAGCATCATCGTAATGATAAACAGCCACTTAACCATAGACTTCTTTTTAAACACAGCAATTAACGACCCCACCATTAATGCGATAATCACCCCAAGGCTGAGCTGAACAGCATAAAACCCAGAGGCAAAACCAGACATATAAAAGTCCGATGCTGGGTTTGTTGCCAGCGACCAAGCACCTTGAACCTCAGCAATATCATTCACCATCATTTTGACCAAATTACCCAGCATATACAGCTGACCTAACAGAGGTAAAATCAGCCAGCCCCCAATCCCTTGGAGGGATTTTTGAGGTTTAGTATGACTCTGCACCGGTATTTGAGCCGCGGGCAATGATTCGGGATTAGATGATAAATTCACATCCATAGTAATAACCTTTTTTATTCTTTACGTTCTTTGAGTTTTTCTTCGATAAAAGCTTTCAGTACCAATGCCTGATTATGTTGCGTATCTTTGGCGCTATATAACAACGTGATGTCCCCTTGCTGCGCTTTCGCAGATACGGCGTGCCATGCATCATTTTGCTGTAGTTCTTGCTGATATTGCGTCACAAACTGCTCAAACTGGTCAGTATGTTGATGAAACCATTTGCGCAATTCATTGGAGGGCGCAACCGCTTTGTTCCATTCATCACACTGCAAATCTACCTTTTTGATCCCGCGAGGCCACAGTCTATCCACCAAAATGCGATAACCATCTTGAGGGCTACAAGGGTCATAGACTCGTTTACAGTAAATCATCAGCAGGCTCCACGGTCATTGGGGTTTACTAATTAATAAACGTATTGCGAACACGCACAGAGACAAAAAAGTAAGGCACCCAGACAAAACAACCAAATAACCCTCGTATCAATTCACGAATATCATTGGAATCTATTTCGAGATCTAACAATTGATTGGCAAGCACCAAATCAAAAACCATCACAGCCAATGAAAAAATTTGGAAAAAGGCATACACCTTAATAATTAATTTTTTCTTAGTGAAAAAGAGATAACAAAGATACAGAACTGTACCGTAAATAATCGCGTTACCAACCGTTTCAAAATATATCACTTCTTTGAATAGCGGAATGAAATAATCTGAACCTGGGGACGTCAATTCACTCCAGTATTCAATCACTTCTTGATTATGATGCCAAAGTCTAAACGGCATAAATAGCGCCGAAAAAATCACCCCAAGCAAGGGGAGAATTAACCATCCACCGATGCCATTTAATTCAGGCTTAGGCTTTGGCGCAGGGAGCATTTCATTATTTTCTGCGTTCATCTTCACATCCTTGATTTAATTTATGCAGTTAATCTGCTCACCGACTTGCGCAAGAATTTGCTGAATAGGTATGGGCAAGCTAAATTAGCACATGATTATCTGAATCACCTTTTTGCTAAGCTAACATACTCTAACGGCTAAAAATGTAGCGTTTGACGTTTTTTGTCAAAAATTAACCAAAAATGAGCATAAATCAGAAGAAGACGAACTATGGCATCAACGCAATCCGTTTCTATATCACTGCCACTTCATTACCGTATTGATGATTTTTTTGCCTTTCACTTGCGGGATCCGCAAAATATCGCCGAGATTGTTGAAAAAAACACCTTGCGCAAAGGGATCATCTGGCAGGAACACGCTGCGCAAATTCGCCTATCCATTAACGGCCAAGCCACTGACAATAAACAAGCAATATTGCAGCTTGATGTTGATAATGCAGAAACTTCGCCTTCCTTAAATGAGCTACACACGCTTGCGATTCATTTACTCGGATTGAATCAACCCGTTGAGCAATTTGAAGAAAAATACCTTACCCACCCAATACTGGGTAAACTGATTGCGCCACAGCGAGGTGTGCGAGTGTATCAATCCGCCACCACGTTTGAAGCGCTCGTCTGGGCCATTATCGGCCAGCAGATTAGTGTTCTTGCTGCCATCGCCATCCGCCGACGTTTTATTCAAGCTGTCGGGCAGCAGCATTCATCAGGCATTTGGTGCTTTCCCACCGTCGCCTCAGTCATCAATGTGGACGATGAAATTTTACGGCAAGCGGGTTTTTCTCTTGGAAAAATCATCGCCTTACGCGGGCTGTGTGCCGCTATTCAGGCGGGTGAATTAGACCTAGACAACGCCGTTACCCCTGAAAATGTTCATGATGTCACCGAAAAATTGCTAGCCATCAAAGGCATTGGACCTTGGACAGTAAGTTATGGATTGCTGCGCGGATTTAATTACCTAGATGGTTCCCTACATGGGGATGTTGCCGTACGGCGCAATTTACAAACTTTATTAGCTCAAGATGCGCAACCATCTGCGAAAGAAACCCAACAATGGCTAGCCCAATTTGCACCGTGGCGAGCACTGATTGCCGCTCATCTTTGGCGCAGCCAATCCGCTGCAGGATATTAAACAAAAATCCCTAATCCAGTACGCTGAATTAGGGATTTATTTATGATGCTACTCGATTAGATAGTGATTAACGCAACCAGTTGGTTTTCACCAATTGCACTACTTCATCACCGCGACCGCTCATAATTGCCTTCAGCATATATAAGCTAAAACCTTTGGCTTCTTGCGCTTCAATCTCTGGAGGCATTGAAAGCTCTTGCTTCGCCGTCAATACATCCACAACAACTGGGCCATCATGGGCAAAAGCTTCTTTCAGCGCACCGTCCAGATCTTCACTTTTCTCAACGCGAATACCTTTGATACCTGCCGCATTGGCAATTGCCGCAAAGTTTGGATTCTGTAAATCGGTGCCCGCAGTCATAAAGCCTGCAACCTTCATTTCCATCGCCACAAAGCCCAGCACGCCGTTGTTATGAATGATAATTTTCACTGGTAATTTCATCTGTGACAGTGAAATAAAGTCACCCATCAACATACTGAAACCGCCATCGCCACACATTGCAACCACTTGGCGATTTTTATCAACCGCTTGCGCACCAATCGCTTGTGGCATTGCGTTTGCCATCGAACCGTGGTTAAACGAACCGATCAGGCGGCGTTTACCGTTCATTTTCAAGTAACGCGCAGCCCACACCGTTGGTGTGCCCACATCGCAGGTAAAGATAGTGTCGTCGTTCGCCAGCTCGCTCAGCTTGGTGGCTAAATATTGTGGATGGATCAGCCCTTCATGACCCGGCTTAGCTAAATCATCCAGCCCTTTACGCGCCTCGGCATAGTGCTTCAGTGCGCCATCCAAATGTTTGCGATTCTGCTTCGCCGTTAAATGTGGCTGTAAGGCAGTCAATGTCGCCTTAATATCCCCGATTAACCCCATATCAATATGGCAATGGGAGCCTAAGCTTCCGGCATTCAGGTCAATCTGAATAATTTTCGCGTCTGTTGGGTAGAACGGACGATACGGGAATTGCGTACCTAGCAGCACAACGGTGTCCGCATTCATCATCGCGTGGTAGCCAGATGAGAAACCGATTAACCCCGTCATACCCACGCTATTTGGGTTATCCCACTCAATATGCTCTTTACCACGCAACGCATGTACCACTGGCGCATTCAAGGTTTCTGCCAGTTTCACCACTTCATCATGAGCGCCAGCACAGCCATTACCGCAGAACAACGTGATGTTTTCTGACTGATTCAGTGCTTCTGCTAATTTTTCAATTTCAGGACGCTGAGGCATGATCAAAGGTGCTTGTGGCTGATACCACTCTTCTTTCGCCGATTCTGGTGCATCTTTCAGGGCGATATCACCCGGAATAACGACAACAGAAACGCCTTTATTCAGGATCGCTTTACGCATCGCAATGCCCAAAACTTGTTGAATTTGTTCAGGGTTAGTCACCATTTCACAATAGTGGCTACATTCGCGGAACAGTTCCGTTGGGTGGGTTTCTTGGAAGTAATTACTACCGATTTCACTCGATGGGATATGCGCAGCAATGGCTAATACAGGTACACGGTTACGATGGCAATCATACAACCCGTTGATTAAGTGCATGTTGCCAGGTCCACAAGAACCCGCGCACACCGCTAACTCACCCGTTAGTTGCGCTTCTGCGCCCGCGGCAAATGCAGCCACTTCTTCATGACGGGTACCTAACCACTCAATAGCCCCTTGTTTACGTAAACTATCCGTTAAACCGTTTAATGAGTCCCCAGTGACTCCCCAGATGCGCTTAACACCTGCGTTATCCAGTACTTTCGCAATATAGGATGCAATACTCTGTTTTTTCATAATGGCACTCTTTTTAAGTCGGATTAAATTCAATGTATTCTTGTTAACAATGACATATTTAACAAGCAGTGCTGATTTTCAAATACGCTTAATAATATGTATTCGATTCTAACTAAATCGATTCCCTATTCCTACCAATGCAGTACATTCAAAAACAGAACAAGATATTCATCCGAGAATATCGAAAGAAGACAGCAATATCAGGACAAATTTAAGGTCGTAAAAAGAGGGTTAGTTTCAGTTATGAACAACCCAGCAAAATCCCATTTATGTTGCACACATCGAAAATCATAAATCTCTTTATATTTTCCAAAGAATGATTCCGAATTGATAACCTGCACCTAACGTCCAAAATAAGACAATATCTTCATCACGGAGTAAATTCTTTTTCTGGCGGCAATAATAAGCAATAAATGGGCTGGTTGCCCCTGTATAACCATATTCATCCGCAATATATTCTATTTTTTTATTAGGAATATTTAATGCTTCTGCCAATTCTGAAATATTGCTTTTCATTACCTGAGAAAAGAAAAAACAACTTATATCATCAATAGTTAACCCATTATTTTTTAATAATTTGTCAATGTGATAAATAGCATGAGGTAAACACTCTTTTGTTGTAAATTTACCCCAGTAAATTTTCTCATCTTGCATATTTTGGCTCTGTGAAAAACCATGCTTAGGAAAACGAGTCTCCCGGCAAAAATTCGAATCCGTATAATAAAAGCTATCCATCAAACCAGAGCTTGTCCCGTTTTGTACTTTTTCTAATGTCATAGCAACTGCTGCATCCCCAAAGAGAACCGATGGGAATAGCTCATTTTGATTACATAGATTTGAAAGATGATCCGAGGCAACAACAAGGGCTTTTTTAGCTATTTTTTTCATCTGCAGTATGATTGCAGCCTGCTCTAACGCCATTAACATTCCGAGGCAATTACCGTTAATATCAATACATACACACTCATTTTTTAAGGCTAAATGATGATGTAAATATAGGGCATTAAGTGGTGACAAATATTCCATCGTCGTTGAGGCAAATATCAAAACATCGATATCCTTATCACTCATTGGGGCTAATGCATTAATCGACATCGTCAACGCATTTTCATCAGGCTGGCTCGTGATATATCGCTGCCTCTGCCCAAAATCATTCAATAATTCCGGTAAATTTTTGACATTTGGATACTTATCAAAATAATATTGGTTATTCCTAATATTTTCAGGATGGTAGATATGAATAGATGAAATTTTTATTGCCTCATTCATTGCATTTCCCTTATCTGTATTAGTTTACCCCCATGGTATAACCCACTAATTAATAAAAAACAATCAACACAAACCACCACATTTTACATTTTGTCGATATTATTGTATTATTGAATCATATTTGACTATCTAAAGGTGATATTTTTGCTTTATTTTAAAAACACAATAAATCAGTATTTCCCTATCAATACACTTCGTTATAAAAACTTGATATAGCTTATTCAACAAGCTTATTAATCAATAAATTTCCATTCAATTAGTTTAGATACTGCATTTAATTATCCATACTAATTTTCATTATTTGCAGATTGTCCGAGCAAATCGGATCGGGAAACCCACATCTTAAAATTCAAATAAGAGGATGGTTCCATGAAGATCAGAAAGAAAAAAGAAAAACCATTAAATATCAACGACATTACAATTATTGATGATGGAAAATTGAAAAAAGCAATCACAGCGGCTTCGCTGGGTAATGCGATGGAATGGTTCGACTTCGGTGTTTACGGCTTCTTAGCCTATGTACTGGGTCAAGTCTTCTTTCCGGACGCATCACCGAGCGTTCAGATGATTGCGGCGTTAGCCACCTTCTCCGTGCCTTTCTTGGTTAGACCCCTTGGGGGTGTTGTCTTCGGTATTCTCGGGGATAAATACGGCCGACAAAAAGTGTTGTCCATGACCATTATTATTATGGCAATCAGTACCTTCTGTATTGGCCTGATCCCATCATACGAAAGAATTGGTATTTGGGCGCCTATCTTATTACTGCTCGCTAAACTGGCTCAAGGTTTCTCCGTAGGTGGTGAATATTCCGGTGCAGCCATCTTTGTTGCTGAATATTCCCCTGACCGTAAGCGTGGCTTTATGGGCAGTTGGTTAGACTTCGGTTCTATCGCAGGTTTTGTGATGGGTGCGGGTGTCGTCGTGCTGATTTCAAGCCTTGTCGGTGAAGCTAACTTCCACGATTGGGGATGGAGAATTCCGTTCTTCTTAGCCTTACCGTTAGGTATTATCGGTCTCTATTTACGCCATTCGTTGGAAGAAACCCCTGCATTCCAACAACATATTGAAAGCTTAGAGCAGCAAGACAAAGCCAATATCCAAAATCCACCGAAAGTCTCTTTCCGAGAAGTTGCATCTAAATATTGGAAAAGCTTGATGATTTGTGTCGGCTTAGTTATCGCCACTAACGTGACGTACTATATGCTGCTGACCTATATGCCGAGCTATTTGTCCCATAATTTGAACTACTCGACCGACCACGGTGTGTTAATTATTATCGCCATTATGATTGGTATGCTATTTGTTCAGCCGATCATTGGTTTAGCCAGTGACAAAATTGGTCGCCGACCTTTCGTTATCATGGGCAGTGTGGGGTTAATTGTATTGGCTTACCCCGCATTTATGATGATTAATAGCGGCTCTGTTGGCTTAATTTTTGTCGGATTGTTGATTCTTGCAGTATTACTCAACTGCTTTACAGGGGTGATGGCATCGATTTTACCGGCTATTTTCCCTACCCATATTCGTTATAGTGCATTAGCCATCGCCTTTAATATTTCGGTATTAATTGCGGGTGCAACACCAACGGCGGCAGCATGGTTAGTTGAAGCGACTAATGACTTGTATATGCCTGCATATTATCTGATAGTCATTGCATTAATTGGTCTGTATACCGGTATTAGAATGCCAGAAACGGCCAATAAACCACTACGTGGTGCAACACCGGCGGCCTCAGATAAAGCAGAAGCAAAAGAAATTTTGAGTGAGCATTTTGACAATATCGAACAGAAAGTTGAAGATATCGAACAACAAATTGCCGAGCTGGAAAAACAGCGTCAGTCGCTGATAAACCAGCACCCAAAATTAGATTAATCCTTAAAAAACAGCGAGGAAAGCGATGTCGGCGTGTCACTTAGTTTGGTTTCGCAACGATCTACGAGTCACCGATAATAAAGCGCTTACCTTCGCGTGTGAGGATCCTACTGCCACTGTGATTGGCGTCTATATTGCGACGCCAGAACAGTGGGCAGCTCACCATGTATCACCAAGGCAAATTGCCTTCTTACATCAAAACCTGGTGGAGCTACAACACGCTTTAGCGAAACGAGGTATTCCCCTGATTTGCCATACCACAGCGACCTTTGCGGATTCCGTTAAATGGTTGCTAGATTTTGCCCAACAGCAAAATGCCACAGGGTTATATTTCAATCACCAGTACGAGTTAAATGAGCGCTTGCGGGATGAACAGTTACGCCTGCAGGCGCAACATCTGAATGTTTTCACCTATGATGATGCGCTATTACTTCCGCCGGGTTCAGTGACGACGCAAAAAGGGGATATGTACCAAGTCTATACCCCGTTTCGCCGCGCCTTTTTGAGTCAATTGCTGATGAGTGATTTTCGCTCGTTTCCTGCTCCCAAACCACGGGGAGCCGCATTAACCGTTGAAAACACACCTCCACTTTTTGCTCACCAATCCGTTGAAATTTCACCGCAATTTATTGCCGGAGAGCAAGCTGCATTAGCGAAGTTACGCCAATTTTGCAGCGAGCGCGTACAAGATTACCAACGCGACCGAGATATTCCCGCCATTGATGGTACTAGCCAATTATCCCCCTATTTAACCCTTGGAGTGCTTTCGCCTCGCCAATGTGTGAATCGCTTATTGGCAGAGAACCCGCAGGTTTTTGACTCCCAAGAAAGTGGCGGTTTTAGCTGGCTGAATGAATTAATTTGGCGAGAATTTTACAGCCATCTATTGGTCGCTTTTCCGCGCCTTTGTCGCCACCAGCCATTTATTGAATGGACGCAGCATATTCAATGGAACCCTGATGAAACAGCCTTAACCGCATGGAAAAATGGGCAAACGGGCTACCCGATTGTGGATGCTGCCATGCGCCAACTCAATCAAACGGGCTGGATGCATAACCGGCTACGGATGATTGTGGCAAGTTTTTTAGTCAAGGATTTGCTGGTCGATTGGCGCAAAGGGGAGCACTACTTTATGAACCAGTTAATCGATGGCACTTTGGCGGCGAATAACGGCGGCTGGCAATGGTCAGCGTCAACGGGTGTAGATGCCTCGCCGTGGTTCCGTATTTTTAACCCAACCACTCAGGGAAAAAAATTCGACCCACAAGGAACGTTTATCCGCGAGTGGCTTCCCGAACTTCGCGATGTTCCCGAGAAATTTATTCACGAACCCCACACATGGGCTGAATCTCACCAAGTCTCTCTGAACTATCCAACTCCCATCATCGACCATAAGCAAGCACGACTGATGACGTTGGAAGCGTTTGAGGCAGGAAAGCGGGCTGTATAGCGTTAGTTTCGCCATTTTTTCACGAGCTCCATACCGATATAAAGCTTCCTTTTCATTTTCTGAAACATCCTTATTTCCTCAATCTATAATTCCACCTTATCTAAAATTCATACTAAGTCTAAATCAATTAAATGGTGAATTTGAGTTAATCTCACTGTATGGTCTTAATAAGGTCATGACATTTTAAGATTGGAGCCTGCTGCTAAAAGGAGATGCTCGGATGCCAGAAAATAACTACATTGGAAGTGCAAGTAGCCGAACAAATATAGGAACATCAACGACAACGGTTTATATCACTGTCCCGAAACTACGATTTTTCATGGAGCCTAGAGCGCTATCTTTTGCTCCTGCGCAATCTATCCCGCTTTCTCCACCAGCAACCGCAATACCAAAACCATCAATATCCCCGAAAGATGCCTTAGAAATATTAACTCAGGTAGTTAAAGCGCCAAACCCGATGACGATATTATTGATGGGTCTTTTTTACTCGCCGAGTGTGGGTGATGCGACAATGGATCGTATTTTTATTGGTCGTCCTTTTGAGAAGCGACTCATTTTTGGTGGTTTTTCTCGTTCAGCATCAACGGTATCTACCTATGACTATACGTCGGAAGCCTTTTTAAGAGAAATAGCCGCGGCAAAAAGTACAGTAACAACCCGTGTTCGTTTTCGAGTCATAGTAGATGAAGAGACGGGAAACCCGAAAATTGTTGGGTATGAAGTGGATGAAAAAAGTGGATTAGATAGGGTAAGAGTCCGCTTTGCTGAAATTCGTGAGGATGGCACGGCGACATTTTCAGACCCTGAATTTAAAGGACAATTTGTTTGGGATCTCAAAGAGAATACGGTGGAATACAATGATTACACCGCTCAGGAAGTCGCAGAAAAACCTATACTAGGTTTTCAGTCCGTTAAATTTAGTTTAGATAACGGACGTCGGGAAACCATCGTTCATGATGGTGGTGAGATTGGACATACATCCCCACCAACCCCTTTACCTGAACCGCAAAAAATTTGGAGTTTGCCAAATCCTATTCCCGATATTGAAAAACCAGAAATAACCGTCAGTCCGATACCCGAGCAATCAACGGGATGGATTGAATGGGTGCCTATTCACGAAACGGATTTTAATGATTATGTAATTGTCGATCCTCGAGGAGAAGTACCTGCAATCTATGTGTTTTTTCAAAAAGAGCCAGTCGATGATTTGGAAGTGGATTATTACGAGAATTTTATCGGACGTTCAAGAGGGGGAATGTATGAAATAGATCACCTTCCGTCTAAAGCAGCTGTTCGTATGTATTTAAAAAACAAATATTCAACGTTAACAGAAACACAATTAGATAAAATGGTTAATCAAGTGGCTTCAATTGCGATACCTAAAGAGGTGCATCAAAAATGCAGTGAAACTTATGGAGGACGGAATAATAGTTGGGTTAATCTTGAAAATGGATCATCAATACGCCGAAAAGAACTGGATGCGCAAAGTTTACGGGAGGCGGTTAACAGAAATTGGGCTGCTAACCGAGAGTGCCTAGAAAATGAAGGCTACGATAGCAAATTACTGGATGAAAAATTAGACAAAATTCATGAACTAAACGAAGCAAAAGGATTATACAAATGAGTGTAAATATTGAAGCGTTAGTACAACGGTTAGGGGATACCTATGATGAACTTTATCAAGACGGGTTAATCCCTTATAAAACTAAGCCCCAAGGCAACTCTGGAGATGATGTATTAACACTTAGAATGTCAAAGGAATATACATTTTTAGCATTTGATAATCCGTCCAAAAAATTATCACAGATTACTATGACTCTCATCCCAGATAATAAGCGTAATGGATGGATTTTCCCGAACCAAATTCCCTTTGGATTAGAACAAGTGATGTCTGATGTTTGGTTTTATGAGCATATAGGCAATCCAATAAGACAAGCTCCTGAAGATGTTATTTTGGGTATCCCTATAGGAAAAACTGAGGTATTTAAGCTAAGCATTACAACGCAATCTATGGAGCCTATAGCTATGATTGTGAGCTTTCACCCCAAGATGAAAATGCTTGCTCAAGAAGTTACTTTTGAATTATTAGCGAATTTGGAAAAACGCTGGAAAGTAGATCATTACAAATGAGTGTAAATATTGAAGCATTAGTACAACGGTTAGGGGATACCTATGATGAACTTTATCATGACGGGTTAATCCCTTATAAAACTAAGCCCCAAGGGAATTCAGGAGATGATGTTGTCACGCTAGATATGAAAAAAGAATATGTTTTTTTATCTTTTGATAATCCATCAAAAACGTTAAGAGAAGTCACAATAACAGTTATTCCAGATGATATGCGTAATGGGTGGAAGTTTCCCAATGATATTCCTTTTGGGTTAGAGCAAGTGATGACAGAGGTGTCATTGCGTGAACGTTTTGGTTCACCTATTCGCATTGCTAATGAAAAAATAGTTATGGGTATACCTTTAGGTAAAATGGAGGTTTTTAGGTTTAAAAATGAATCGTTAAGTCAGGATATCGCTATTTCTTGTCGCTATGGCTTTAAAAAAGTTAACGTAAAGGAAGTTACGTTTGAATCACTTGAACAACTAAATAATGAATGGAAGCAATAAAAATCCTAATGCTCCAATGTGACCTAATCTCAACGGAGCGAAGCAAAAGGATTATACAAATGAGTGTAAATATTGAAGCATTAGTACAACGGTTAGGGGATACCTATGATGAACTTTATCGTGACGGGTTAATCCCTTATAAAACCAAACCTCTAGGTAACTCAGATCATGATATCCACACTCCTTGCACTTATTTTCCCCCCAATCCCCAATTTGATCAATCCTAAATAAAAATTACTGGTTATGATAATCAGACAACAACAATAGGAGGCAATAATGCAGGTGATTTTACAGGTTGATTTCCCATACCAAGGTCCATGGGGTGAAGAGATGGCGGCGGCAATGGAAGGATTAGCACAATCCATTAACCAAGAGCCGGGGTTTATTTGGAAGATTTGGACTGAAAACCAACAGACCCAACGGGCAGGGGGCATTTACTTATTTGCTAACCAAGCCGATGCGCAAGCGTATCTCGAAATGCACAGTGCGCGGCTCAAATCCTTTGGCGTACCAGAAGTGAGCGGGCAAATTTTTAGTGTGAATACCGCACTCAGCCAACTGAACCAAGCGCAATTTATTCAAAAATAGTTTCAATGGAGAGGGCATTTTTGCCTTCTCTTATCCCGTTAAAATTTACTCAGCAAAATCCAATTCATCGACATCCACAGATTGATGAATAACGCGGGAGATAAAAATAAATGGGGTCTGGGGCATGTAATATATGGAATGTTTTTTAAACTCAAATCGCCTCATCCCTTTACATACCCAATGACACTCTTTACCTATCCATGGCGAACTAGCCAGTAACTCAAACGTTTTTTTTAATTCATTGTGATATTTTTTCGCCTGATTAACACTGAACTGCCGTATTGTGTAACGAGCAATTTGATAAATATCTTCTTCCGCAATTTGAGAAATTTTATACATTTAAATCCTTTTCCGCTCTGGCAAAAATGTCATCCATGCTGCTTTCACTTTCCGGTGAATTCAGTCCATCCAATACCATTTTTCTCACATATTCAAGCCGTTGCTCTCTCTCTTCCATCATACGCAATGCGTCCCTTATCACTTCTGATGTATTGCCATAGCGACCAGACTGGATCATATCGCCAATAAAACGGTTGAAGTGCTCCCCCAATGTCACACTTGTTACTCTCGCCATAAACTCACCTGTCATCGCATTGTATTACTCAGTCATACAACTATAGCAATGAATTTCTGTTGCTTCCAGCCAACGAAAACAGAAAGGGCATTTTGCCCTCTCTGATAACTTCGCCCTCTACCACAGCATCAAAAATCCCCGTGGCGGCGCTCCACCAGCGTTAAAATACTGTATAGCGCCACGATATCGTTGTGCTGATTAAACACTTGGACATCCCACTCGATAACCCCATTTGGCTTATCTTCGGCTTTTTTCTGGGCTTTTTTGATCTTTTTCTTGCACGTTAAGCGCACTTGGATGGTATCGCCAATTTTGACTGGCTCGATAAAACGCAAGTTTTCCATCCCATAGTTCGCGATAACAGGCCCGACTCCCGCATCCACAAACAGCCCCGCTGCTGCCGATACCACAAAATAGCCGTGGGCGATGCGCTCGCCAAACATGGATTGCTCGGCGCCGAGTTTATCCACATGCACATAGAAATTATCCCCGCTAAGGCAGGCAAAATTCACAATATCCGCCTCAGTCACCGTGCGTCTTGCGGTCAATAACGTGTCGCCAATCACTAACTCTTCGAAATATTTACGGAACGGATGCACCACATCGGCAATAGCCTCAGCGCCGCGCATCCACTGCTTACTAATCGCAGTCAACATGGATGGACTGCCTTGCAATGCCGTGCGCTGCATATAATGTTTTACCGCTCGTAAGCCACCCAGCTCTTCACCGCCCCCGGCACGTCCAGGGCCACCATGTACCAACATTGGCAAAGGTGAGCCGTGTCCCGTGGACTCTTTCGATGCCGCTTCATCCAGAATAAACATCCGCCCATGCGCCCGTGCCGTTGCACGGATCACCGTCTGCGCCACTTGGCTATCGGCGGTCACCAGCGAGCCGACTAAGCTTCCGCCTCCTAGCGCCGCCAACTGCACCGCTTGCTCTAACCCGTCATAACTCATTAATGTTGCCACGGGACCAAACGCTTCAGTTTCGTGTACCGCTTGATGCACAAATGGCTCAGCACAGTACAGCAATGTCGGTGGGAAAAATGCCCCTTTTTCGCTATCGCCACCTACCACCTGCATATTAGCAAAGCTACCACCACATAAGCGTTCGCAGCCATTTTCGAGCAGATAATTCACTTTATCCTGCACATCTCGGCGCTGTTCAAGGTTAATCAATGCGCCCATTCGAACCCCTTCCACGGCAGGATCGCCCACCGTGACGTTCGAGATGCGTTTTAGTAGGGCATTTTTCACATTTTCCAACTGAGTTTTCGGGACGATAATCCGGCGGATAGAAGTACATTTTTGCCCTGCTTTCATGGTCATTTCATTGACCACTTCTTTGATAAACAGCGCAAATTCTGGTTGTTCCGGCTGAACATCCAAACCTAAAATGGCGCAGTTTAATGAGTCCGCTTCCATGGTAAAAGGCACGGATTTTTGATTAATACGTGGGTGAGATTTGAGTTTTTGTCCAGTTCCTGCTGAGCCGGTAAAGGTCACCACATCTTCGAAATCCAAGTGGTCGAACATATCCCCAACGCCGCCACAAATTAATTGAATCGCCCCTTCGGGAACTAACCCGCTCTCCATCATCAACTTCACCATCGCGTGAGTCAGTTGCGCGGATGCAGTGGCGGGTTTGATAATGGCAGGCATTCCCGCTAGCCACGTTGGCGCCAGTTTTTCTAGCATACCCCAGCACGGAAAGTTGAACGCATTGATGTGCAAAGCCACGCCACGGCACGACGTCAAAATATGGCGGGCAACAAACTGCCCCTGTTTTGATAGCGGGATCATCTCGTCTTCTGACCACACAGTATCATCCGGCAGCTCACGGCTTGCCAGACCCGCGTAGGAAAATAGGGTGCCGATTCCCCCTTCAATATCTACCCAACTGTCTGATTTAGTGGCGCCTGTCTGGCCAGAAATGGCATATAACGCCTCTTTATGGGCAAGTAAATGTCTCGCAACCGCTTTGAGCATCTCTCCGCGCTGTTGAAACGTTAATTTCCTTAGCGCCTCGCCACCGACATCACGCCCGTATTGTAGGCTTTGCGCTAATGGCAGCCCTTCAGAGGTCACTGCATAGAGTGCTTCATTGGTTAGTGCATGAAAAATCGGACGACCTTCCCCTGCTCCCGTTGCCCACTTCCCCATAATGTAACTTGTTAAATGTTGCATGTTCCATCTCCAGAAAAACGACAATAAACCATTTTTAGATGTTAAATATGTATCACATAAACAATCATAGATGCCAATCGAAATTTAACAAATAAAATACAAGTAGAGTTAATTTGAGTATTTAGGGAAAGAATCACACAAAAAACGATGATTTTATTATATTGATTTATATGGATATAGTTTGATTACTTGTGAAGTGAATCGCAAAAACCCTACAAACAGCATTGATCTTATTGTTAACTATTCCTAGCATTAATGTTAAATAAATGTGTTTCATATTTTTATATTAACTTAATTTTTATGAATCACTTTAACGGAAGATAACAATGAACGAGCAAAATAAAATCCACTTCGATGCCAAAATCGAAGCTGACATCGCCATCGAGCCCAAAGATTGGATGCCCGATGCTTACCGACAAAACCTCATTCGCCAGATTGGGCAGCACGCCCATTCAGAAGTGATTGGCATGCTGCCGGAAGCCAATTGGCTCACTCGCGCTCCAACCCTACGCCGTAAGGCCGTTCTGCTAGCAAAAATTCAAGATGAAGCGGGGCACGGTTTATACCTCTATAGCGCCGCAGAAACCTTGGGGTGCACTCGCCAAGACATCTACCAAAAGATGCTCGACGAAAAGATGAAATACTCCTCCATTTTCAACTATCCGACGCTCAATTGGGCGGATGTGGGTGTGATTGGCTGGCTGGTTGATGGCGCAGCAATTGTCAACCAAGTGGCACTATGCCGTGCCTCTTATGGGCCTTATGCCCGTGCGATGGTAAAAATTTGCAAAGAGGAGAGTTTTCACCAACGCCAAGGTTATGAAGCTGTCATGGCATTGGCTGAAGGCACCGACGAGCAAAAAGCCATGCTGCAAGACTCCATCAACCGCTTTTGGTGGCCAGTATTAATGATGTTTGGTCCGAATGATTCTGACTCCCCTCATAGCGCCCAAAGTATGGCGTGGAAAATCAAGCGCTTCAGTAATGACGAGCTGCGCCAGAAATTTGTGGATAACACCGTGCCGCAGGTGGAAGCCCTCGGTATGACTATCCCCGACCCTGACCTGTACTGGGATGATGCGTTGGGTCACTACCGTTTTGGTGAGATTGATTGGGAAGAGTTCTACCAAGTGATTAAAGGGCAAGGGATCTGCAACCAAGAACGCCTTGATGCGAAGCGCAAAGGTTGGGAAGACGGAGCTTGGGTGCGCGAAGGCGCAATGGCTCACAGTCAAAAACAAAAAGCCATTAAATCTGCGGCTTAGCCACCAAGAAGGAAAAGACGATGAACAATCAAGATTGGCCACTGTATGAAGTGTTTGTTCGCAGTAAACAAGGTTTAGCCCACCGCCATGTGGGAAGTTTGCACGCCGCCGATGACCAAATGGCGCTGGAAAATGCTCGCGATGCTTACACTCGCCGTAGCGAGGGTTGCTCCATTTGGGTCGTCAAAGCCGCCCATTTGGTCGCGTCTCAACCTGATGAAAAAGATCAATTTTTTGACCCCGCGGACAGCAAGGTTTACCGCCATCCAACCTTTTACACCATCCCTGATGGCATCAAAAACATGTGAGGAGCTTGAAATGACCGAAAAACAGCAGCTCCACCATTATGTTTTACGCCTCGGAGACACTCCACTGATTCTGGCACAGCGCCTGTGTGAGTGGTGTGGTCACGCCCCTGAAATCGAAATTGACCTTGCGCTGTCCAACATCGGCTTAGATTTACTGGGACAAGCGCGCAATTTCCTCAGCTATGCCGCAGAACTCAAAGGCGCAGGTTACAACGAAGACAAGCTGGCTTACCTGCGTGATGAGCGTGAATTCAGCAATTTACTGCTTGTCGAACAACCGAATGATGGCTTCAACGATACCCTCGTACGCCAGTTTTTTATCGATGCCTACCATGTGCCCCTGTACAGCGCACTGACTCAAAGCCGTGACCCACAGCTCGCCGCCATTGCCGCAAAATCCCTTAAAGAAGCCCTGTACCACCTGCGTTTTAGCCGCGGTTGGATGATCCGATTAGGGGATGGCACCGCACTGAGCCAGCAGAAACTGCAGCAATCTATCAACCGCTTATGGCGCTTTACTGGCGAATTGTTCCATGCCGATGAAATTGAAATTACGTTAAGTGAGGCAGGCATTGCCGTTGACCCGCGCACACTGCGCGATACTTGGCTGCAAACCGTGAACGAAACCTTTGAAGAAGCCACTCTCAGCCTACCTGAGCAAGCTGCTTATCGATTAGGTGGCAAACAAGGCAGCCACACTGAGCACCTCGGTTTAATTCTCACGCAGCTGCAATTTGTGCAACGCGCTTACCCCAACAGCCAGTGGTGATAGTGATGGAACAGAGAATGCAACTTCAATCCCCCGATATTCATCAGATCTGGCAGCAGCTTCAGCAGATCCCTGACCCTGAATTGCCGGCTCTGTCTATTACTGATCTCGGCATGGTGCGCCATGTGAAGCCGACCGAACAAGGCTGGCAAATTGGGTTTACCCCAACCTATTCAGGCTGCCCTGCCACCGAATTTTTAATCAATGAAATCAAAATGGTTCTCGATAGCGCGGGTTTCTCATCTGTGGATGTGGAAGTGGTATTAACCCCCGCATGGACCACGGACTGGATGAACCAAGATGCCAAACGGCGCTTACGTGAATTTGGCATTGCCCCCCCACAAGGCACGGCCTGTGAACATCCTGAGCATACGGGAGCCATCTGCTGCCCGCGTTGCGATAGCGAACAGACGGAAAAAATTAGCGAGTTTGGCTCTACCGCCTGCAAAGCGCTGTATCGCTGCAATGAATGCTTAGAACCGTTTGATTACTTTAAATGTATTTAAGGGCACACTCATGACTGTCTTTCACCGTTTAAGTATTGCCGCTATTGACCGTGACACGCCCGATGCCGTGGCGGTCACCTTTCATATTCCTGAATCTCTGCAAGCGCAGTATCGTTACCGCCCAGGTCAACATTTAACGCTAAAAGCCGCGATTAATGGCGAAAATCTTCGTCGCTGCTACTCCATCTGTAGCGCCCCCAATGAAAACGGGCTAAAAATTGGCGTTAAAGCTATCTACGAAGGGCGATTTTCTAACTTTATCAACCAACAACTGAATGTTGGGGATAGCTTAGAAGTGATGATCCCCCAAGGGCAATTTGGCTACCAACCCGATAGCCAGCAACAAGGGCACTATTTAGCCGTGGCCGCAGGCTCCGGCATTACCCCGCTGTTATCCATCATCAAAGCCACATTGCAAACCGAGCCAAATAGCCGCTTTGTACTGATTTACGGTAATCGCAATAGCCGTTCAGTGATGTTCAAAGAAGCCATTGCTGACTTAAAAAACCGCTTTGCCACCCGTTTTCAAGTGCTGTATCTGTTTAGCCAAGAGCCGCAAGAGAGCGCGTTACTCAGCGGGCGCATTGATGCGCAACAACTCAGCGCTTTAGGGAAATCCCTGCTCAATTTTAGCCAATTCGACCGCGCTTTCATTTGCGGTCCAGAGTCCATGATGGATGAAGTCCAAGAAACCTTAATTCATCAGGGTATGGCCCAAGAGCGCGTACACACCGAGCGCTTTAATACCTCTGGTGCGAAGTTCAAACCGACGATTGCCACCAGCGAAAGCCGCCAAGTTACCCTTCAATTAGATGGGCGCACCTTAAATATCAATATGGATGGGCAAGATGACAGCATCCTTGATGCCGCACTGCGCCAAGGTGCTGACTTGCCTTACGCCTGCAAAGGCGGCGTATGCGCCACCTGCAAATGCAAACTGCGCTCAGGGGAAGTGGAAATGGGGGTGAACTACAGCCTCGAACCTGACCAAATCGCCGCCGGTTATATCCTCAGCTGCCAAGCATGGCCAAAAGGGGATGGCGTGGTATTGGACTTTGATGTGTAGGGATGAGCAATGGAAAATAATTGGATTTTATCTCAACAACATCATCGCGTTCTGACGCTGACGCTTAATCGCCCCGATGTGCGCAACGCGCTGAGCACACCGTGCCTTAAATTACTGGTTAAGCATCTTGAACATGCGCAAACCGACGACAATATCGGCGCTATCGTTATCACCGGCAACCCGCGTTTCTTTGCCGCAGGGGCTGATCTTAAAGAGCTTCAGCAGCAAACCGTTGCCAGCGCCATCACGGATAAACGTCCACAAGTTTGGCGTCGTTTTGCGCAAATCAGCAAACCGATTATTTGTGCCGCCAATGGCTACGCGTTAGGGGCTGGGTTCGAGTTACTGCTCGCCAGCGACATCATTATTGCGGGGGAATCCGCCCGCTTTGGTCTACCGGAAATTACCCTTGGAATGATCCCCGGTGCGGGCGGTACTCAGCGCCTAATTCGCGCAGTGGGCAAATCCCTTGCCATGCAGATGGTACTCACCGGAGAAACCCTCAGTGCTGAGCAAGCCAAACAAGCCGGATTAGTCAGTGAAGTGTGCGTGGACGCACTCACCCTTGAACGCGCTCAAGCCATCGCCAAACGCATTGCAGGACATGCGCCTTTAGCCGTGAATGCCGCCAAAGCTGCGCTAGTAAGCGCCCAAGAAACTCACCTGACCGAAGGCTTAAAACTGGAGCGCCAGTATTTTGCCAGCCTTGCGGGTACGGACGATCGCCAAGAGGGGATCGCCGCCTTTTTCGAAAAACGATCCCCCCAATTTACAGGACGCTAATCATGATAAATGACACCGTGATCACCGAAGAGATGATCCTTACAACGCTGGAAGATGGGGTGCTCACGATTACCTTAAACCGCCCTGACCGTCTAAATAGCTTTAACGATGAGATGCATCGCCAGCTAAGCGCGGCCATTAAAATCGCCGAACGAGACGAAACCGTCCGTTGCTTAGTGATCACCGGCGCGGGTCGTGGATTCTGTGCGGGGCAAGATCTGAACGATCGTAATGTCGCTGTCGGATCCGAAGCCCCTGATCTGGGCTTTTCCGTCGAAACTTACTACAACCCGCTGATCCGCCGTTTAGTCGCATTACCAAAACCGATTATTTGTGCCGTGAACGGCGTTGCCGCAGGCGCGGGAGCGGCGATTGCCCTTGCGGGAGATATTGTCATCGCCGCGAAAAGTGCCAGTTTTATTCAATCATTTTGCCGCCTCGGGCTGGTGCCTGATTCCGGTGGAAGCTGGTTTTTACCGCAATTAGTCGGTCGTGCCCGTGCTATGGGCATGGCGATGCTAGGAGATAAAATCAGCGCGGAACAAGCATTGCAGTGGGGCATGATTTGGCAAGTCACGGAAAATGACCAACTCGCCACCACCGTGGGCAACCTCGCGAAGCACCTTGCGACTCAACCGACTTATGGGTTGGGGCTGATCAAAAAAGCCATTCACAGTGCCGCCACCAATACCCTTGATGAGCAGCTCAATTTAGAGCGAGATTTACAGCGCCTAGGCGGGCGCAGCCATGATTACCGTGAGGGCGTCGATGCGTTTTTAAATAAACGCGAACCGACGTTCCAAGGAAAATAACCATGAAGACTTCACTGAGCCCATCGATACAAAATGTCGCAGTCATTGGCGCAGGTACTATGGGCATTGGAATTGCGCAAGTCGCTGCCAGTGCGGGTCTACAAGTGCAACTTTTTGATGTGAACGCCCAAGTGTTGCAGCAATCTTTAGCGGCACTCACCACCCGTTTACGCAAACGCGTTGAACAAGGCAAAGCCGACGCCAAAAGCACAGAAGAAACCCTTGCTCGCCTCCATATTGCCGACAGCCTTGCCACCCTTGCTGGCACCGACTTAGTGATTGAAGCCGTAGCAGAGAAACTCGCTATTAAGCAGGCTATTTTCAGTGAACTTGAAGGCATTTGCCGCGAAAGCACGATTTTTGCCAGTAACACCTCGTCATTATCTATCACGGCGATTGCCAGCGTACTCAAACACCCTAAACGCATGGCTGGCTTGCACTTTTTTAACCCTGCTCCTGTGATGAAGCTAGTAGAAGTGATCCGTGGACTTGAAACCGCAGAGCACGTGATTGAAACCCTAAAAACCCTGACACTGGCATTCAATAAAATTCCGGTGATTTGCCGCTCCACACCGGGCTTTATTGTTAATCGTGTAGCAAGGCCTTTTTATGCGGAAACCTTACGAGCACTGGAAGAACAAGTGGGCAACCCCGCTACGTTAGACAGTGTGATGCGCGATGCCGGAGGCTTTTCCATGGGGCCTTTGCAACTGACGGACTTAATCGGCCATGACGTGAATTACGCCGTGACGGAGTCCATGTTTCAAGCATTTGGCTATGACCCGCGTTTCCAAACCGCATTTGCGCAATTGGCGTTGGTGCAAGCGGGGCATTTAGGGCGCAAATCCGGTCGTGGATTTTATGATTACGCCGTTGATAATCATGATGATCATAATAAATTCGCATCTCAGGTCGACGTCGCGCCTTCCATAGTGCAGTCTCGCCAGCTCGACATCAAAGCCCATGGAAATTGGCAAATATTTCCTGAACTTAAGCAACTCTTACAGCAAAACGGGATCTGCCTCGAAGAAGCTGAACAAAAAATGCACCAGTCACCCTCACTGGTTGTTAACGGGGTTATTATTATGTTAACAAATGGTGAAATGACATCCACTCTTGCGCAAAAGCTTGATAAGCCCGTGGTGCAATTTGATTTATCCGCCAACTACGTTGCGGCAACCACTATCGCTATCAGTTGCGCAGTACAAAATAGCCACCAGCAAAACCAAGATGCGATTGCCTTTTTTCAGTCCCTCGGCAAGCAAGTGATTGTGCTGCCGGACTACCCTGCGCTATTAACCCTGCGCACCGTTGCCATGTTGTGCAATGAGGCTTTGGATGTGGTGAATAAAGGCGTCGCAAGCGCCCAAGATACTGATTTGGCGATGCGTTTCGGCGTGAATTACCCGAAAGGGCCACTAGCATGGGGCGCTCAAATCGGTTGGTCACATATTTTGCATACCCTTGAACATTTAACTGATTTCTATGGGGACACGCGTTATCGCCCCAACCCATTACTACGCCAGCTTGCCGCCGGTTTTCAGTCACTCTCATTGGAGGCATTGCCATGAATTCACTGCCCAACATTAATTCACTGCCCAACGTCACCCTCGCTCAGCAAGCGGCACATGCTATGTACCGCGATGACACTTGCGCCAAAGCCATGGGAATGGTGATTGAAGATGTGGCCGAAGGCTATGCGCAACTCACCATGGTGGTTACGCCCAACATGTTGAACGGGCACAAAACTTGCCACGGCGGGCAGTTGTTTAGTCTGGCAGATACCGCGTTTGCGTATGCCTGCAACAGCCAAGGTTATGCTGCCGTCGCCTCCATGTGTTCCATCGATTTTTTGCGCCCCGGTTTTGAAGGGGATGTGCTCACTGCCACCGCCAAAATGCAGCACCAAGGTAAACGTAGTGGGTTATATGAAGTCGAAATTACCAACCAAGATGGCAAACCACTGGCGCTGTTTCAAGGTCGTTCCCACCGTTTAGGTCACCGTTTAGTTGGAGATGCCTCATGAATGACGCCTATATTTGCGATGGTATTCGCACCCCGATTGGTCGCTATGGCGGCGCGTTATCCTCACTGCGTCCCGATGATCTGTCGGCTATCACTCTAAAAGCCTTGATGGTACGTAACCCACAATTAGACTGGACGTTAACCGACGATATTATCCTCGGCTGCGCCAATCAAGCGGGGGAAGATAACCGCAACGTCGCACGAATGGCGGGGCTACTGTCTGGCTTACCGATTTCAGTATCTGGCACCACCATCAACCGCCTATGTGGCTCTGGCTTAGATGCCATCGCCCTTGCTGCTCGCAGCATCAAAGCTGGGGAATCGGGATTGATGATTGCCGGCGGTGTGGAATCCATGAGCCGTGCACCGTTTGTGATGGGCAAACAAGATGCTGCCTTTTCTCGCCAAGCGCAAATGTTTGATACCACGATTGGCTGGCGATTTATCAACCCATTAATGGAGCAGCAATTCTCCACTGATTCCATGCCAGAAACCGCCGAAAACGTGGCACACACTTACAATATCAGCCGCGAAGACCAAGATGCTTTTGCCCTGCGTAGCCAACAACGCACCGAAGCGGCTCGCCTTAAGGGCATCTTTGCCGAAGAGATTGTTCCCGTCACCGTGAAATTGCGCAAAGCGCAGCAGCAAGTCACGGAAGATGAGCACCCACGTCCTGAAACCACCCACGAACAACTGCAAAAACTGAAAACGCCGTTTCGTGAAAATGGCAGCGTCACTGCGGGCAATGCTTCGGGCGTTAATGATGGTGCCGCCGCCTTGATTATCGCCTCCGAAGCGGTTGCCAAGCAGCAAGGGTTAACCCCACGAGCGCGAGTGATTGCGACGGCCACCTGTGGTGTCGAGCCGCGTTTAATGGGTATCGGCCCTCTGCCTGCCACTCAAAAAGTACTGAAAATGGCAGGGCTGACTATCGAACAAATGGATGTGATTGAGCTGAATGAAGCCTTTGCCGCTCAAGCACTGGCGGTATTGCGAGGCTTAGGTCTGCCAGATGACGCCCCGCAGGTTAACCCCAATGGTGGAGCTATCTCCTTAGGGCACCCGCTGGGTATGAGCGGATCGCGCTTGGTGATTTCCGCCATGAATGAACTGCACCGTAAGCAAGGTCGCTACGGGTTATGCACCATGTGCATCGGTGTGGGTCAAGGTATTGCAATGATTATTGAACGAGTCTGAATAACAAAACTGCCTGACTCCCCCTACACCTGCTCAGGCAAGTATCAATAATAATAAGGATTGGCAATTATGAGCATGACACAACACGATAATATCGACCCGATCGAGTTTGCTTCTCGCGATGAGATCGAGGCGCTGCAGTTCTCACGAATGAAGTGGACACTCACTCACGCATACGAAAATGTGCCAATGTACCGCAAAAAATTCGATGCTGCGGGCGTACACCCTGACGATTTTAAACAGCTTAGCGACATCGAAAAATTTCCCTATACCACTAAGCAAGATTTACGTGAAAACTACCCATTCGACACCTTTGCTGTGCCAATGGAACAAATTACCCGCATTCACGCCTCGTCGGGTACCACCGGTCGCCCAACGGTTGTCGGTTATACCCAACAAGATATTGATAACTGGGCAGATTTAATCGCTCGCAGCTTACGCTCTGCTGGCGCGACTCGCGGTGATAAAGTCCACGTTGCCTATGGTTACGGGCTATTTACTGGCGGGCTCGGGGCGCACTATGGGGCAGAGCGCCTTGGTGCGGCGGTTATTCCCATGTCCGGCGGTCAAACCGAGAAACAAGCACAGCTAATTGTCGATTTTAAGCCCGATATCATCATGGTGACGCCATCTTACTGCCTTAGTATTATCGACGAACTTGAGAAAATCATGGGCGGAGACGCTAGTAAGTGCTCACTAAGGATTGGTGTCTTTGGTGCAGAACCGTGGACAGAATCCCTCAGAACCGAAATTGAAACTCGCCTAGGAATCAGAGCCTTAGATATTTATGGCTTATCAGAAGTGATGGGACCTGGCGTTGCTATGGAGTGTGCGGACTCCGACGAAAGCGGCCCAACTATCTGGGAAGACCATTTTTACCCTGAAATTATCTGCCCAAATAGCCTAAAAACCCTCGGTCATGGGGAGCATGGTGAGTTAGTGTTCACTACCCTCACAAAAGAAGCCATGCCAGTGATCCGCTACCGAACCCGCGACCTTACTCACCTAAAATCGGGTGGAAACCGCCAAATGCGCAGTATCGGAAAAATCACGGGTCGCTCCGATGATATGATGATTATCCGTGGTGTGAACGTTTTCCCGTCTCAAATTGAAGAGCAAATCATGCAATTCAAAGAGTTATCGCCACACTACCAACTAGAAATTGGGCGCAAAGGCAATATGGATAACCTCTCTGTGCGCGTTGAGCTCAAACACCCTGAACAACTGACTTTTGATGAGCGCTGTAATATCTGCCACAACCTCAAACACCGTATTAAATCCATGGTGGGGATCAGCACCCGAGTGAGCATCGTCAACTGTGGGGATATCCCCCGCTCACAAGGCAAAGCCCAGCGCGTAATTGATACACGAATTGCCGTTTAGTTTCCGAGAATGAGGTGTATTCATGATGAATACGCCTCTCGGCCGGTTTCCTCACAATGCTCACACTCTTCGGCACGAAAACAAGACAATCGACTAGTTTTTGTCTAAGATTTGCCAAGCACCTGATACATAAATTTTAGGGATAAAATCATATGGAAACCAAACTCAGCCAATTTATACACTACGCCATTGAGAGCCAGCCTATCAGCGGAACGTCGCTTATCAGCTCCCTATATGGAGATGCTTTGCACCACCGTGGTGGCGAAGTTTGGTTAGGTAGCCTGACCAAATTGCTTGAGCCAATGGGTTTTTCCGACCGCTTTGTGCGCACCTCCGTGTTTCGTCTACAAAAAGAAAACTGGCTAGATGTCGAAAAAATAGGACGCCGCAGCTACTACCGTATTTCAGAACGCGGACAAAACCGCTTTCGCCGAGCGGAAAGCAAAATTTACCTCAGCGAACAGCCTGAATGGGATGGCACATGGGATTTACTACTGCTGGAAAGCGCGGATAAAGACGAAAAAATTCGCCTTAAAAAAGAGTTTGGTTGGCTCGGGTTTGGGCAATTTAATAGCGGCTTGATGGCTGCGCCAAGCCGGACACAAAGCGATATTCCCGCCTTACTGGGGGAGTTAAACGCAGCTGACCAAGTGATTTACTTCCGTGCCAACTATCCCTTTAATCGCTCTGAGAAAAAATTAAAGGAATTGGTGTTCGATGCCTGGTCGCTACCTGAAATTTCAGAGCATTATCATCAACTTATCAACTTATTCCGCCCTGTAGCATTATTGCTAAAAGAGCATGGGGAACAGACAATTTCCCCTGAATTATGTTTCCAGCTGCGCCTATTACTGATCCATTTTTATCGCCGCGTGATCTTAAAAGACCCGTTGCTCCCTGATGAATTACTGCCTGCACAATGGGAAGGACATATTGCGCGCCACTTGTGCACCAATATTTATCAGCGTATCGACCAAGGTGCCACCCAGTATGTCACCGACTTGTGTGAAACCACCGTTGGCGAACTACCACACCCCTCCAGCGCCTATTATCGACGTTTTGGCGGTATTCTTCGAGAGCTAGCAGCCGCATAATCACTTTGCTAAAGGAACCTTTATGCCATTTTATCAAATTGACGGTATCACCCCTGTCGTTAGCCCAGAAAGTTTTGTTCACCCTACTGCCGTGATCATTGGCGATGTGGTCATTGGTAAGCGCGTTTATATTGGCCCTAACGCCAGTTTACGCGGAGATTTTGGGCGACTGATTATTAAAGATGGGGCGAATGTGCAGGATAACTGCGTGATGCACGGTTTTCCGCAATTCGATACCATCATTGAGGAAGATGGGCACATTGGTCACGGTGCTATTTTGCATGGCTGTCATATCAAACGTAATGCATTAGTAGGCATGAATAGTGTGGTGATGGATGGTGCGGTAGTGGGCGAAAATTCCATTGTCGGCGCTTGTGCGTTTATCAAAGCGGATGCGCAATTTCCCGATAACAGCTTGATTATCGGAACACCCGCCAAAGTGCTGCGTAGCCTGTCAGAGCAAGAAATTGAATGGAAAAGCAAGGGCACACTGGATTACCAAACCTTAGTGACCCGCTGCCTCAATACATTCCAAGAAGTGACACCGCTGACAGAGGAAGAGCCTAACCGTCCAAAACTGGTCTTTGACGATGTTGTTCCCAAGTCCAGACTGTAAAAGTGAGCGCATGTCGACAACCCACACGCCCTATCTTTTAGTATTTCTTTTTAATGTTTATTGGCTTTGCTGCCAAACGGCGGCTTCGCAAACCATACCGTCACAATCAACGCAATAAACACCCAGCCACATAACCAGAAAATTTCATTCGCCGCGATAATCAACCCTTGGCTGGTGATCTGCTGAGCAATAAAGCCGGAGGTTTGCTCAGTGGTCATGCCATGTGCCGCCATCCCTTGGTACATATCGAGGGATTCTGGGTTGTAATCCGTAATAAATTCAGTGAGCTGGCTATGATGCACTGCCTCCCTATCGCTCCACAGCGTGGTGGTGATCGATGTTCCGATGGAGCCCGCCAGCGTACGGAAAAAGTTCGCCAAGCTGGAAGCCGAGGCTAATTTTTCAGGGGGTAGCCCCGACAGCGTCAAAGTGGTCAACGGCATAAAGAAACAGGCTACCGCCATCCCCTGCACCAACTGCGGCCAGACAACGGCATCGAACCCCATGGATGGCTCAAACGTATAGGCTCGCCAGAAGAAACAAATGGCATAAAACACGAAGCTAAAGGTGACTATCCAGCGAATGTCTAAGAAATCCGAGAGTTTCGCGACAGGTGCTGAGAACAATACGGGTAAAAGACCTATTGGTGCGAGCGCTAACCCTGCCCATGTTGCGGTATAGCCGTATACTTCTTGCAGTAGCTGCGGCAAAAGTACGATCGCCCCAAAATACGCCATATACGCCAAACTCACCGAAATGGTACCAATGGTAAAATTGCGGGATTTAAACAGCGATAATTCGACGATCGGATTTTTGGAGGTCAGTTCCCAGATAACCATAAAGACCAGCGCAATTGCGGAGATCACTGCAAGGATCACAATCTCATTGGACGCTAACCAACCGAGCTCTTTTCCTTTATCCAACAATACCTGCAAGCAGCCCACACCGACGGATAACAGCGCTAAGCCGATCACATTGAATGGCACTTTCACCACGGTCGATTCCATCCCTTTCAGAATGATCGAGCCAACAATGATCACGAAGATCCCCAGCGGAATATTCATAAAGAAGATCCAGCTCCAATGGAAGTTATCGCTGATATAGCCGCCGAAAATAGGCCCAAAAACAGGGGCTAAAATAATGGTCATCGACCAAAATGCCAACGCCATATTCTGCATTTTCGGTGGATAACACCGCATGATGAGACTTTGTGACAACGGGATAACAGGCCCAGCAACCGCCCCCTGTAGCACACGGAATAAAATCAGCATGCCAAGGCTATCGGAAAATCCACACAGTAATGAAAACAGCGTAAACAGTGCCGTTGCCCACAGGAAGACTCTTATCTCCCCGAAGCGTTTAGCCAGAAAACCCGAAATTGCGATAGAGATGGCGTTGGACACCCCAAATGAGGTGATCACCCATGTCCCTTGCGAGACGGACACCCCAAGGTTCCCCGCAATCGTCGGGATAGCCACGTTGGCAATCGTGGAGTCCAACACCTGCATAAATGTCGCCAGAGACAGGGCGATAGTCGCCCAGACGAGTTTAGCCCCTTTTAGCGGTTGAATATCAGCCATGGGACTAGTCCGCGTTATCGCTGATAATGGTGTCGATCACCTGATCCACATCGTTTAACTTCAGCACCAAAACATCACTTTCAAACGCGGGAATTGTACGTTGAACTTCCGACAATACAGGACCATTTTGGTCTTTAATATCGATGGTTACATTCATGGATAAACCGATACGTAGCGGGTATTTCGCCACCTGCTCAGGGTCTAACTCCACGCGAACGGGTAGACGCTGCACCACTTTGATCCAGTTCCCCGTGGCATTTTGCGCAGGCAGCAATGAGAACGCACTGCCCGTCCCCATATCCAGTCCCACTACCGTACCTTTGTAACTCACATTGCTACCATAAAAATCACTGTTAATCGTGACCGGCTGACCGATACGCACATTTTCAAGTTGCGTCTCTTTAAAGTTAGCGTCGACCCAAACTGGTTGAACTGGCACAATCGCCATTAACGAGCTTTGCGGGCTGACTTGGGAACCCACTTGCACATTACGGCGAGAGACATATCCCGTCATCGGGCTTTTGATTTCTGTCCGCTGTAGATTGATCCACGCACTGCGCACGCTATCCGCCGCTTGTTGCACCGCTGGCTGGTTTTTCAGTGCCGTATTACGCAACAACGCACGGTTGGCATTGTATTGTTGAATCGAAATATCCAGCGCTGCTTGCGCCAGTTGCACCGCTTCTTGAGAGTGCTGCAAATCCTCTTTTGAAATCGTCCCACTGCGACCTAATGCTGCACGGCGCTGATAATCTTTTTGCGCTTGCGCAAGCGAAACTCGATTTTGTTGGATTTGGGCTTGGTACTGGTCCCCATTGATATACAACTCTTTGGTTTTGCGCACAGTGGACGCTAAATCATGTTTGGCCTGTTCATAAGCCAGTTGCGCATTAGTTTTATCCAGCACCACCAGTACATCACCCGCTTTCACCAAGTCAGTATTCTCAAAGTTCACTTGAGTGACATTTCCGGTGGTTTGCGCAACGATAGGAATTTGCAAACCCGACACATAGGCATCATCGGTATATTCTTGAAAACGTAGAACCAAAAACCAATACGCGCCATAGGCAACAAACAACAAAACAATAATAACCGTAGCGATGATCATCCACAGTGTTCTTTTATTTTCTTGTTTCGTTTTTTGATGTTCTTCAATTGAATTTGTCGGTTGTTCCATAATAACTCTCAAGGGAAATAAACTTTATTTTAGTAATATAACCTATCTTTACGAACTCATCGTGATAATGCAATAGGCAACTGTTTTACATTAACTAAATATCCATTTTTAATTTTTATTTTCTGTTTTAAATCAATATTCAACCTTGTTTTTAAATTAGAAAATTTAAATATAATCAAAAAAAGATGAGGTTATTTAAAGATAATAAAAACATTCTAAATAAGATAATTGTGAATCGTTAAATAATAATCGGCATTTATCTCTTTCATTCCCAAATAGCTATTCCCTCGTTTTTCAGTCTATTTCCTACTTTTTGTACGGTTTTTTACGCTCTCTCGTTCCCTCGCACAAAATGTTAACCGTGATCAAACTTTGCCCAAAAAATAGCTCGCTAATTATTTATTTTCTATCTGTATCGGTGTTAGTATTCGCAAACATTATGATTATCATTATCATTTAGTTTTGCTAGGGAAAAACATGAAAACGCACTATCACTACTCTTTAATCGCTGCAGGTGTTTGCGCAGCGTTGGCTTCATTTAGCACCACAGCAGAAGAAAATTCAGACAAAATGATCGTTACGGCATCGGGTTATTCCCAACAATTACGCGATGCTCCTGCCAGTGTTACCGTCATTACTGCCGAGCAGCTACAAAACAAACCTGTTCGCGACTTAGCCGATGCGGTCAAAGATGTTGAAGGCGTTAGCGTCGTAGGCAGCGCCAATAAACAAGATATTAATATTCGAGGGTTATCCGGCGAATACACCTTAATTTTGGTGGATGGTCGTCGTCAAAATAGCCGTGAATCTCGTCCAAATGGTAGCGGCGGCTTTGAAGCAGGCTTTATGCCACCTGTTGAAGCTATCGAGCGTATCGAAGTGATCCGTGGCCCAATATCCTCACTGTATGGCTCTGATGCCATGGGCGGCGTCATCAACATCATCACCAAGAAAGTGACCAATGAGTGGCACGGTAGCGTCACTACGGGCGCAATTATTCAAGAAAATAGCGAAAGCGGCGATTCCATGGACGGTAATTTCTACCTGTCTGGTCCGCTGATCAAAGATAAATTAGGTCTGCAACTGTATGGCGGCGGGGATTACCGTAAAGAAGATAAAATTCCAGATGGCCATGATAAAAGGGACAATAAAAGCCTGACCGCGAAATTAACCTTCACGCCGATGGAAAATCAAACCTTCTTATTTGAAGCGGGCAGAACTACCCAAGAACGCTATGCTGAACCGGGTAAATCACTGGCGGAATACTCCATGTTCAATGGTGTAAAACGCGATAATACTAAGTCTGAAACTCACAATAACCGTAACCATATGGCGCTGACCTACAAAGGTGACTGGGATGTTATCCAAACGGAAGTGAGTGTTTACCAAGAACAAACCAAACGTAAAACCAAAGCCGAAACCAAAGACGCAAAAACGGGGCTGTATAATTACGCTTATGAAGCGCGCGTACCAGAAATTACTAACACGGTAGTGGATGGTAAAGTCACCGCCTTCTTGCCGGATAATATCTTAACGGCGGGGACTCAGTATCAACATGCCAAACTGAAAGATACTTCTGCAACTGGTGCGAAAACCACGGAAAATGTCTCGTTAACCGCAGACCAATACGCGCTGTTCTTAGAAGATGAATTTACTGCCACTGAAAACCTGATTTTAACTGGCGGTATTCGTTTAGATCACCACGAATTCTATGGCGACCACTGGAACCCACGCGGCTACGCGATTTACCATTTAACCGATGAAATCACCATCAAAGGTGGGGTATCACAAGCATTCCGCGCACCAACTCTGCGTGAAATTAGCCCGAACTACAAAACCTCGACAGAAAAAGGTAAAGGGATCATCTACGGTAATGACAACCTGAAACCTGAAAAAAGCTTTAACCAAGAAATTGGTATCGCCTATGACCATGAGTCTGGCTTCAACGCGAGCCTGATGTTCTTCAATACAGACTTTAAAAATAAACTCACCAGCTACTACACCGGTGATAAAGACCCTGTGACAGGCTTAAACCTGTACACCTACGACAACGTCGGTGAAGCTAACATCAAAGGGGTAGAAATCGCGGCGGGTATTCCATTTGCCGAAGATTGGAACCTTAGCCTGAACTACACTTACACCGATTCAGAACGTAAAAGTAATGATGAAAAACTTACCAGTGGCGAATCCCTCAAAGGCTACCCATTTGATAAAACGCCGAAACACTTAGCGAATGCGAAGTTAGATTGGCAATACAGCCCAGACCTTAACTTATACACCCGTGCGCATTATGAAGGTGAGCAAGTATGGGCTGCACAACGTAACGGTTCTTCCGTTCCACGTTACCGTAAAGGCTATACCACCATGGATGTGGGCGCGACCTACCAGCTGCTGAAAAATACTAAGCTGAATTTCGCCGTGTTAAATATTGCCAACGAGAAAGGCTCTAAGATTGACGCTGAGAATGGCGGCAACTGGGATGTTGAAGACGGTCGCCGTTACTGGGCGAATGTCAACGTGACATTCTAATCCCTGATTGCGGGTATGACGCTTATCGCTGATTACCCGCTGATTCTTTTTAGTTCGATGGCCATCCCAATGATAAAAAAACTGTTTATGGCGAGCCTATTGATGTGTATCGCAAGCATCTGTATCACAAGTAATACGTGGGCGCGTCCCAATCCGAATATTCCCGAATTCGATGCGCGTGTGGCGGACGTATACACCGTGCAGCACCATGATATGCGCAATGGCCAGCGCGAACTGCGCATCTACAGTGCCGTTCCACAACATATTTCAGGAAAACGTCCCGTGCTGTTTATGTTAGACGGTAACGGGCTGTATCCGCTAGCAGTCAACCAAGCAGCTCAGCAATTTTCCCCCGATAAACTGCCGATTATTATTGGCATCGGCTATCCCAGCCCTGAAGCATTTCCGAAAAAAGAGCGCACATACGACTACACGCCGAAAGTTGCTGGTGATGCATTCCAGCACGGTGGCGGTGCGGAATCTCTGTACCAGTTTCTCACCTTCACTATCCGCCCATGGGCTGAACAACAGTTCCCGATTGATACTCAACGCGAAACCTTATTTGGGCACTCATTTGGCGGTTTATTTACCCTGATGGCGTACCAAGACCACCCTGCGGATTTCCAGCATTTTGTCGCGGCAAGCCCGTCATTATGGTGGGGAGAAGGAAAAATGGTGAATTTAGATAAGTTAACGCGCCCGTCGAAGGCATCGCCGTTAGATATCACCCTCGGTGAGTTAGAAGAGACGCCAGATTTAAGCCGTTTGACCGATGAGCAGAAGCAAAATTATCAAACACGAAAAAGTTGGATCTCCCCTCGTGAAGTGTGTGAAGCCATAAATAGCCCTCAACGAATTTGTGATTTCACCTTATTTGCAGGCAAAACCCACGGTAGCGTGATCCCTGATGCCATCAAGAAAGCGTTGGAAATCACGACATCTGAGCCATAAAAAACTCGGTTTCCTGCCCAAAAGCACGAAACCGAGTTACTATCGATGAAAACTGACCAGACAACTTAATTGTCTGTGGTGGCGCTAACCAGGTAATTCACAATATCCTGTAAGCGTCGCCACTTCATCCACACTTCGTCCTTTAATGGCTGTTCGGTATATTCCTCAATCGCCGCAATCAACTCCAACAGCTCTAAAGAATCGATATGCACATCGGCAATCAGCTCTGCATCCATCGCGTAAGTTTTGTTAATCCCAGAATACTCACGAATTTGCTGAAGATGGCGTTCTAGCCATTGCTGCGCAATATCTTGTTGTGTGGTCATCTCATCACCTTATGAGAAACGTTTGACGTTATCGTTATACCGCTCGACCTCCGCTTGGTCTGCTCTTAAAGCGCCATGTTCCGTACCCGTGAAAAGCTCATCTGCTTTAGAGATAGAATCTGCAAATATTTGCTCCGCAGGTACCGTTTGTGGCGCCGTACGCAACCCTTGATAAATTTCTTTATCTGCTTGGCTACGATTTAATCCGCCGACTGTCGTAACGACGGGTTTTGCTACATTCTCTGACACGTTGCTCGATTTCCAGCCTGATTCCGTTCGAATATAGCGATTCTGAACACCTGAATTTTTCGGTAATAGCCATTGAATATCCGCAACATATTTTTGAGGTTGTTCAACTCGCTCGATGGCTTCTAGCTCAATGACTGACTTAGTTTCTTCCTTAACTGTTTTCTCACTCACTGACGGCTTACTTTCTAAAAATGATTTTTCGACAACTTGCGGTTGATATTGGCTAATGTTTGGAGTTTCAAGTGTAGTTTTCACTTGTCCCGATGCTTGAACGACAGGTGAGGCTAATTCCATATTCAAGACAGATTTAAATGACGTCGGTAATAATGGTTTTTCATTTTCTTCATCATTGGACTGAACAGAATTGACGCTCGTCGTTTCATGAGGAGAGGTATAATAATTATTTGTAATATAAGTATTATACATATTTTCATTATGGCTAGTGCCGCGAGGCAGTAACGGTGTTGACGGTGTTAAAAGTATTGATGGAGAGCCATCGAGATGTGGTCTTCCAGCATCAATTTCATCCCCCGCAGTGAGATTTCCCCTTAAAGGTGATGCTTCGGTTGGAGACTGGGTTTGAGCTGGAGACTGACCTAAATCCATAATCACTTTTAAGGAACGGATGGTTTCAATTTTTTCTTCCAATGCCAAAAACAGATTATGAATTTGGCAAGCTTTATCCACAAATGCTTGGCTTTTATGTTGCTGATACTCATGAATCGCACCCGCCGCTCGTTGTTCACAACCATGATTCAGAGAACTCACTAAGAAATCGTTGAGCGGGCGGCTATCAATTTCGTCTTGATTGAAATAAGCACTGAGAGTTTCTTTAATTGCAGGGTCAACATACTGCTGTTGATAACGCTGGGCTAATATTTGCAGTTTATCTTGGCCTAATGTAGAAATTGCCGATTCGATTTTTTTATCGAATATTTTCTCTTCATTCCCCAGTATATGCTTTGCCTGCGAGTTTTTTTCACCCATCACATGCAGTTTTTTAATTAGACTTGCAGCGCTCTCTATAAGGCCTTTTTCCGTTTTTAATTCTTCCGGTTTTAATAACGTTAATAGAATTAAATTATTCTCTGGGCGGTAATTAATTTCTTGCTGGGCTAAATTCCCACTTGCGCCCGCGCATAATACAGAGAGTATCATTCCCATTGTAATTTCAGGGTGTGTTTGATTCAGTAACTGATGAATATTGGCAGATTGTTCAATATGATTGCGTTGATGCAATTCATTGCGATTTCCAGCAATCGAAACTTGGTCATTTGTTATAGAACGTCCAGGAAAATGGCTTTGATCCCCTACCGAATTAACCGTCGAAATTTGTGAGCTAATAGGGTTATTAGCTGCCAGCGATGCGGTATTTAATGATATATCTGTCGAACGTCTGATTTCGGAATTAGCGCTTCCAATAATAGGCATAAAAACTCCTCATAATTGCTTATGATTAAAATTAAATAAGATAAATAACGTAAATTACATATTGATCAGGCTATTATTATTTTGATTTAAATCTTTTATTAACTGAATGAGTAACTGAACCAAAGTATCAAAATGGCTATTATCCTGACGGAATGCTTCTAATAGTCGCGAAACACTACTATTGACGGCGTTTTTTTGCGCATCTATGGCTGTTTGTATACTTTGGAACGATTGAGACATCATATCTCCGCCCCCCCAATCAACCGGTGAACTTTTGATAGTTAATAACATTTCTCTGATTGGTTTAAAATCTGGATAAATCAGTATTTCACTTCCCTTTTTTTTAACTATAAACCCTTGTCCAGATAATTTTTTTTCCCAAAAACTGAATTCTGTATTGATATCCGAGCTCGCTTTAATTGCATATAAAGGAGGGGTTTTTATACCGTACTCGCTGGAATCTAGAGTTTTAAGATACTCCCTCATCTTATTCTTATCGTGGGTATTTTTTTCTGTCGTATTGGCCTTACCAAGATCTTGCCCCCACATCTCACAATATTCAGTTAATAATTCACTTTCAGTATATGAAGATGAAGTGTAAAAGGCTTCATAATCCGAATATGAAATGCCTGAATATTTTGATACGACCGTATCAATTTCCATCAGGAATTCTTTGGGTTTGAAATTTATCTTCCCATCACTACCGGCTTTAATACTGTTGCTCAATTTACCTAATGCCGTATTCATATCTTGCATATATTGCGTAGAGGCTTTAACGATTTCCCCATACTTTTTTTGGTAACCTGTATGGATCTTTTCGATTGTTTGGCTTACACCCGCAATATGGCTTCGACCATCAGGAATTTTTTGATACATGTCTGCTGAGTGCTTTGATGCCATCATCATTGAGCGATACTGCGCTTTGATTTTCGCCAAATCACTGCTAACGGCCTCTTCACGAAACGGGGTTTCTGCAACATCATAGCCTAATTGATGAAAAGCCTGGTTTGCCTGTTGAAAAACATCCGCTTGTGGATCCAATAATGTCGTTTCCCCTGCAAGGGAAGCGGTACGGGTTTGATTATCCGCAGCCTGCACTGCGGATTGATGGCCTAGGTGGCGAGTCGGATTAATGGTGGATGAAATTTCCATAATTATTAACCTCGTACCACACTTTGGAACGTACGTAATTGACCTTCACGGATTTCACGCAAATGTTCATTCATTTGCTTAACCAAATCTTGGCTCTTATCCACTTGCTTATCTTTATCCGCAGAAACTGTGCGTGCAACATCGGCCACTGACTGTTGAGTCATTTTGTTGGCTTCTTCACCTTTCACATTCACTTGGTTGCCAGACGTTACCATTTGACCTGCGTTTTCCGATAAGCGACCACCTTGCTCCGCAATTCCCATCTTAACCCGGGTTTTATTCATGATGCGTTCATGTTCATCACGTTCTGCCAGACCTAATTTGTTGGTACGCTGAGCGGCTTCATTACCACGTTGATTCGATAATGCTTGTTGAGCCGGTGTTGCCTGGTCGGCAAGTTTCACATCCGTACCCTCTTTTGTCTTCAGCGTTAAAGCGCTGCCTTTTGCTGATGACAGTGAGTTGGCATTCAGTTCCGTTAAGCGATCAGCCGCCGCACCATTTTGGTTGGCTTTCACCAGATTCGTTTTAATTGACTGATTTTGCTTATGCAAAGCACGACCTTGGAAAGCAGCGCCCGCGGTGCTAATAGCCAAAGAAGTAAAGAAGCCCGCTAAGGCACCTGAAAACATCTCTTTACCTTCTTTGATGGTCGATTCTGCCGCGGCTTCCACCATTTTGGCATTCAACACTAAAAAGTCTGCGCTAATACGGCGATCCGAAATATTCAATTCCGCAACGACTTTACGAATGATTTTGATCAGCTCTAACATAATATCGCTGCTGATAATGCCAACAAATTCACTTTTTCGGGCGTCATTGATGGATTTGACTGTCTTTATATCTTTATCTGATACGGCTTGGTTATTCAGTGCATCCCTTGAGAATGAACTCGCGATAACCACTTGGATTGCCTGCGAAATCAGCTTAATGTCTGTCTCATCGAGCTGATGGTTTTTATCAACAACGTGTTTGATAGTCTTGTTTTCTTCAGCCAGTACTTTGGCGACTGTGGCTTGCATTTTCTCAGGTGTAATCACTAAGAAATGGCGAATATCACTCAAAAGTGCGGCTTTTTCGGGTGTCATCAACTGAGACAATGCCTCAGATAGATTTTCAACCGTCATATCAACCATAGCGCCATTTAATGTCGGCTTATCTGAATGCGGCTCAACAAAAACATTTTGAATATTCGGTAATTCAATATTTTTACGGATACCTGAAGCGGCGTTTGCGTTTGCTTCTTGATTATTGACCATTGGGCTGTGATTAGTCTGAGTCAATACGGGTGAATAATGGGGTTGATTAATCGTTGTCATTCGGTATTTTCTCCAAAAATTAGGCAAAGCGAGCCATGTGCAGCGCATCAACTTTACTGTTATTAGACTGCTTGAGGGATGTCATCATTCCAGTAAACATGTCATCAAATTGCTCATGATTTTTTGACATCGATTTAATGAGTGCATTGATCAACTCAGTAAGGGCATTAATGGTTTCATTGTTCAGCATCATGCCTGCCAGCATCTCCTTCATATCTCGCATTTGCGCAGCAGCCTCTAAACGTAAACCACCAGACGTTGCAGCATTTGCCACAGATAAAGCCGCGCCAGTTCCTCGCATCCCAACTTCAACACGAGCCATCGCCACACCTTGATTTTTCACGCCAGAAGTCGCTTTGTCTGCGATTTTTGCGATATCTTTCACGTCATCAAGTTTGTCTGCCGCCTTAGTTAATTTGGCGATATCTTTTACATCATCAAATTTATCGGCCAGCTTGGTAAATTTGGTCAGATTAACCATGTCATCTGCACTATCCGCAACTGACTGCCCAGCTTTTGTCCCTTTAGTGGCGATATTCCCCAATGCATTGGTAAGGCTTTTTGGCATGGATTTAATGGTACTTTTCAGTAATGTTCCGACGTTTTTCGCCAGCATTTTTGTGACGTTAGTGACTGTATTGGCGATATTCTTGGCAAATGACGACATGGAAAGTAGCGAAATAGCTAAGAATGCGATAGCCGCAAGAACCATCCCCACAATGCTGCCAATCTTTTTGGCTTCCTCTTCTGGAATACCGAACGTGATCAGCATGTCGGTCACAGCACTGGAAATCTCGGTGGCCAGCATCTGCATCAAACTGCCTTGCCCAGTCTCTTCCAAGACAATATCGGCTATCGACATGGCAATACCAATCGCAGCAATGGCAAGTGTCAGTGGAGCGGCTGCACCGAATGTCGCCACCGTGGCGATGACGGAAACAGCTAACATTATGTAGCTAAATACTTTACTGGCACAGGATGCCGCTTTATTGGCATCTGCCGCTTTACGTTCCGCTTCGGCGGCTTCTTTGGCTTTTTTATCAGAGTCTTTACGAGAGGCTTCATTGATTTTCATCATCACCTCTTCTTGCTCTTTCATATTGCGGATTGAATCTTCACTCATCGCTTTTTTGAGCTGAGCAGTAAGCATGGTTAACAGTGCCAGCGTGTTTTCCCACTTTTCACCATCAACATTCGTTTGAAGCGGTGCCGTCTCTATAAATTGATTTAATTTTTGACGATTTTGATCGGCAATTACCGCCAGCTTTACGGAATCATCCAGCAATGAATCTAATGATGAATTTAACTGGCTAATCTCATTTTTAAGTACACTAAGCTCGCTATCGAAGGCTGTAATGCTTGAATCTAACGTTTTTTGCTGTTGGGTAATTTGCTCAATTTCACTCGAAAGTTGCGCAATGTTCGCTTCCAATATCACCTCTTGCTTATACACCTCTTCGGTATAAGGTTTCGGGAGTGAATCTAATTGAGCTAATGCGGCTTTGTTTTCTGCTAATTTAGTGCTTAGCTTGGTAAGCTTCTGTTCATTACCGGTAAATAAAGCCTCACTTCTCGAGCGTTGGTTCGCCAGTGAGTTAGATTTAAGATTCAGCGGATTTAACTGAGCCTTTTTTTCAGTCATTTTGTCATGGATATCGTTAAGCTGCTCAGTAGAACCAGCAAAGGAATCCAATAACTCAGCACCTTTTTGACGCAATGCTTCCGATTCAATATTTAATAACTGCAGGCGGTTATTTAACTCACCGATATTACCTTCATGTAATAACTGGCGAATGGTTGAAAATGTTTCAATCAGTACTGCGCTTGCATTAAACCCTTTAGCTTGTTGAGCCTCTGGTGACATTTTCATTGCCGACATTTTGGGCTCTACTAGCTTTGGAAGATGCTCTGAACGCTGACGCTTCATTTGTTCTGAAGACATTAATTCGCCACATGCCTCTTCTAAGGCTAATACCGCTTTTGCACTCGCCTCACCTAACCCCAGAGGGTTATTCCCTTTCAAGAAAGTATGAATATTATTAATTCTATCGTTACCTGAAGCGCTACTAACGCTGGGCATAGTGACTTGACTCATGGTATTTCCTTCTCTAGGTGTTAGAGTCCGATAATTCTGATGACTCTGCTTTTCCGAGGTTTGCTTTTAAAGCACTCAAATAAGCCTCTGATTTTTTCTGTAAATCAGCATCAAGACTGTTTTCAACGACGCTTTCAAAACAGTGAATTGCCGCACTGCTTTTTTTCAGCATCAAATTACACTGCCCTGCATGGAATAATGGTCGGTAATCATTTTTCGCCAAAACAAAGGCGAGTGCGTATAATTCCGTTGCTTTCTCATAACGTTTCGTTAATTGATAAACAGCGGCTAATCCCATGACATAGTCCGTGTTATAAAAATCGTAAATACTTAAAAATCGGAAAAAGGTTTCCGCTTCCTCTAATTTGCCTTGCTGATAAAATTCATAAGCGTAGGCATAAATTCCATCCATCGTTGTTTGCGGAATACCATGAATATCTTTATACGTTGCCCCATCCATGAGTGCTGTGGTAATGCCGTCGAGTAATGCTTCCATTTCGATTTGAGTGTTGTCAGTTTGAGAACTGCCTGTTTCAGTGTGGTTCATATAGTCACCTCATTATTAATATGTGATATATGATGCAAACGGCTTTGTTGCATCATAATTAATCAAACTTTTCATTTCTTATAAAAAACGATTCAATGCGTGAATAATTGATTTATAGCGCCATCGATTCATGATGAAATTAATTGATCCAATGCTTCATCAACATCTATTCCTAATTTTTCTAATTCCACACGAATCAGCCAAGTAATAATCTGCATTACATCCTGTAATCCATTCTCATCAATAAAACTATCTTTTTTATAATTTCGCCATATTTGGCGAGCCAAAATAATATCTCTTACCACGGGTACATTCTGTTGCTCTGCATATTTAACAACAGCTTTAGCTTGTACTCCGCGCATTTTTAACATTAAGAATGGTAATGGCGCGATATTCGAATCGTAATAAATTAACATCGCAATATGCGTGGGGTTAGCCATAACGAATGTCGAGTTTTTAATATTCGACTTCATTTCCTCTGATAATATTTCTTGATGTAATCCTTTACGTGTACTTTTAATATGAGGATCACCTTCATTATCTTTTTGTTCTTTTTTAACTTCCTGCTTTTCCATTTTTAAGTTTTTAATAAATAAGAAAAACTCGGCAATAGCATCGACTAAAACAATAATTACTGCTACGGCCAGAAAAACAAAAACAAAAACAATACAAAGAGTTACCCATTGCGTCATCATGCCATTGATCGTGGTACGGTATAGCATGAAAATTTCGTGCCGCCACACCACAAAAAAGGTGGCAGCGGAAACACTAAAGACCAACAAATATAGAATGGCTTTAATTAATTCTTTAAGCGAATTTAAAGAGAATATTTTTTTAAATCCGGCAATTGGGTTTAATTTTGTAAAATCGAGTTTGATTGCCTCGGTTGCTAATCGAAATCGACTCTGTAATAGTGAAATAATGGTTCCTGATAAAAAACAAGCAATCAAAATAGGGACTACTATACTCAAAAATACTTTTGAAAATTGCAAAATTAAATTATCGATATAAATATCACGTGGGTTTAACAAGAGTTTTTTCATTAATCCAGCCAACTCATACAAGCTGGACATTCCCCCAATGACAAATGCGCCGGTAACTAAAACAATTGCCGCTATGGTGTCCTTACTTTTATAACTTTGTCCTTTTTTAGCAGAATCTTTTATTTTTTTTCGGTTGGCTTTTCTGTTTTTTCAGCCATAACTCGCTCTCATCACACAACCTTGCGCTAATTAAGGAGAAAGAAAAATCACATTCAATGGTGATATCGCAATCATATTAACTAAAATATCAGGCACTTCATTTTGAAAATAAAGTAAAAATACAATAAATGCGATAATGGATTTTATCGCCAGCGACAATGAAAATGCGTTTAATTGCGGACAAAAACGGGAATATAACCCGAGTGCGACTTCCGAAATAAAGAGTGTCACAATAATCGGTGCCGTTAATATCACTCCATTCACTACTGCCTTATTTATCCATTCCCCTAACGGTAAACTATTGAATGAAGTAAACCCATGGGCAAAGGGTAATAATTGGTAGCTTTGTGCAAATACGTTAGCAAGTTGATACATACCCCCTTGCGCTAAAAACACCATACACACGATATAGCTGATAAACACTGCCAGTTCAGAGGCTTCCGTACCACTTGCAGGGTCTACAATACTGCTGATGGTTTCTCCCCGCTGGGTATCTATCAACTCACCGATAACATTGGCAATCATAAATGGCAGCCCTAAAATTAGCGCCAATACCATGCCAATACTGACCTCGTAAATAAAAACCTCACTGAGACTGATTTCATCCCAATTTATTTCGCGAGCGGTAAGATAAGGCCACATGCCTAATGCTAAATACGCGACAACACAGTTTTTAATGATCCCACCATTGAGCAATTTGTTACTCAAAAAAGGCAAAAAAAACATGACAGGGGCAATACGCAACCACGCAAACGCGATTTTCACTAACCCTTGCTGGAAATTAAAATACAAGGATGCCGCTAGCCCAAGCATCTCCTGATTCATCCCAATAATCCTATGGCTGGCAACGCCGCAGTCATCACTTCAATGGCATAATTCATCACTTTATCCGCCAGCCAGCCTGAAATCATAAATAAGGAACCAAACACCGCTAATAACTTGATACCAAAAGGTAATGTCTGTTCCTGAAGCTGAGTCACAGTTTGCAAAAGCCCCACTAACAGCCCCACTACCGTCGCCACAATCACAGGAATAGCCGACAGTATGACGATCAACAACATCGCTTTATTACTGACATAAATGATTGAATCCATTTTCTATTCCCTTACGTCAATGCTGTGCGAGTTCGAAATATTGCATCACCAGCCCTTTCGAAATCAGTGACCATCCATCTATTGCCACAAACAGAATCAATTTCACTGGTACTGAGATAGTCACCGGACTCATCATCATCATACCGAGCGCCAACAGAATGCTTGAGATCACCAAGTCGATAACCACAAACGGTAAATAGATATAAAAGCCAATTTCAAACGCGGATTTAATTTCACTCAATGCGTAGGCTGGCAGTAATGAAAACAGGGTTGGCGCCGCTTGCTCTTCTTGCACCTCGGCTTCCGTTTTACCCTGCTGAATAGACTCGAAAAAATTCACTAATTGAGGATCGGAATATTTAACTAAGTAATCTTTATAACGCCCTAGCCCGTTATCAACGAAGTTGTCGATGGACTCCACATTACTAAAGTCCACGCTTTCGTGGCGCATATAATTGTTCACATCTTGCAGTACCGGCATCATGACAAAAATGGACAGCAGCAAAGCAATACTATTTAATGCCATTGTTGAAGGCACTTGCTGCACCCCCATCGCATTTCGCACCATGATTAGTACAATCGAAATTTTCAGATAGCACGTGCCTGCCGCAATGATAAAAGGGAGTAGCGTGGAAAACGCGATCAGAACTAATAAAGGAATTTCATTCGGTACTGTTGGCATGCTTATAACCTTTTATCGCCTAAGCTTACCAATCGCTTAATTTCTAAGCCTAATTCGTCACTATCACCAATATAGGTCAACTCACCTTCCGCAATCAGTTGTTTGTTCGCATACACCTTCACTTCACGCTCTTTGTTTTCACCAATTGAGTAGATTGCCCCCGGCTGGAGCGAATTCAATTCCTCTACACTGATGTCTGAATGACCCAATACAAAGGTCAATTTGACTGTAATGTCCTGCAAATTAAAAGGACGAACAGTTTCATCGACAAACTCCTCTTCCACCACGGAAGCTATTTGTTCGTCATCTGCTGTCATTAACTGTTCAATCATAAAAATGCCTTCTTGTTGTTTTTGAAAATGGGCCAATACACGCCCTGCAACGGTCATGTCTAATTGCAATTGCTGAATACGCAGCACATCGCCAAGCGCGATAGACTGCAAAGTTTTACGACTGATATGGCTATAACCTAAAATCCAGTCGGCTTGCAGCTTAAGCTGCTCGGCTATCCCGTTTTGCGCCTTACGCTCGGTTAGCCCTTCAATAGGCTCAGCTAGCAATACAATGCCAAGTTTTTTTTCTTTCACAGTTAACCAAGGTTGCTGAAGCTGTTCATCATCAATAATCTCGACACAATGACAACGGAATTGCTCGGAGAAAAACGTCTTTCCGGTATTTTCATAAGTAAAAACTTTGCATAAGCTTTTGGTATCTAAGAGATTCCATGCATAGTGAGCCAGCTTAGGCCAGCGGTAACGGCACCATTCTTCAGCATTCACTAGCACTTGGATTTTCTGCGTTTTACTGTGTAGGGTGACTTGAAAATAGCGTTCTCCAACCTTGGGAGTATGTATGTCTAAGTCCCATTGAAAACACTGCTGCCACTCTCTCACCTGCTTTTCTCGGTGGCTAATTCGATGGATATTTAGCATTAGGACTCCTCATCTTGCTGATGCTGTTGCTGCCGTTGACGCTGTTGACCTTCATGTTCTTCACGTCGGATCACCATTTTTTGTTCGCCTGTCCATGAATGCTGGTTGTCTTGTAAAACCTGCTGAACTTCATGGCTTAGCGTTGATGCCACCACCGGATCTTTACTGGCGCTCGCTAAAGCAAAAGAGACCGTTGGTGCATTTTGCCATTGGCTAAAGGTGTAGCTCAGAGTACGTGAAGGCACTGTTTTAGAACTTTCAACCTCGGAAGCTGCCATCAGTTCAGCGACCTTACTGACCATTGAAGAGGCTTGTTGTATATGTGCTGAGGTTTGAGACGCTGATGTTTGGGAAGCTGGAGTTTGAGAAGTCGAGATTTGGGGTATCACAGCCAGTGATTTCTCCCCCATTTCTGCGTGCACTTGCGTTAAGATGCTCTTGGCTATATCCATTTCATCCGATTGAATCACAACTGATTTTTCAATGTTGAGGTTTTCCATGTCGGGAAAATATTGAGCTGCCAAATGCTCATTTGGCACCGGCTGATTTTGCATAACAGGTTCAGACGAAGGTGGAGTTTTATCCACTATGTTTGATTGGCCATCAAGCAGAGGCGATTTCAATGTCGCCGTTTCCACAGTTTCAGTCTGCTGCACTAATGGAATATCCATCCATTGAGTTTGCTTTACACTTGCCGGGTTATCTGACAAAAATCGAGCCGCTTTTTGTTCCATGGTTTTTGTTTTAACGGTTTTCGTGTCAACCAATTGACCAATCGATACCGCTCCAACATTGGCGTTAAAAGTGCTCGGTGGAATATCGCCTTCACTCACCGTTTGACTTAATGAGCTATCGGATTGTGCCGTTAACGAATGACTCGCTTCGCTATTTTTTTTATCTGAGCCATATTCTGCAGAGAGAAATGCCACTTTCCCACCAGAGTAAATGTACTGGATTGGCGTCGGCAAGTTCAACAGAACGGGTATTGCCAACTCTTCTACTGGTTTTTTGGGCTTTGTTTTATTGCCAGCCACTTGAGTCAGTTTTTTCTGAGCAATATCCTGAGCGGCTTTTTTTACTGAATGCTGCTGCCCACCTTCCTTTTGAAAACCCGGTTTTTGCTGATCATATTGTTGATGATGAAAACCTAGCGACGCACTTTTACCTTCCATCATGGAATTAAATTTACTTTCATTAGGCAGTGATTTTATTGTCGACATGAACAAACAGCTCCTCAATTTCATTTTGTTGCTGGCGCTCTAATTTTAACCACTGCGCCCTACGTTGTTGCTTGAGATATTTTCGGAATTTCTCGCACTTATTACGCAAAATGAACGTTTGTTCAGCCATTTGCTGCTTCAATAAATGATACTTAGATAATTCAGCGTCGATGTTTTCTATCTGAAATTCACATTGGGCGATTTCTGATAAAACCACGGCTTTTTGCCGTTGCCGTTCCCAAAAATCCATTTGCGTTAATTCTTCAGATTTTTCATACATCCCCACTTGCAGAGCGAATATGGCTATCCGTTGGTGGATATCTTGACGCTGTTGCTGCAACTGCAAAATGGCGTTTTTCAGCTTGTTTTGCTCTAATTGCACTCTTTCGAGACGCTTTTCAGTCAACACTAATAATTGATTAATCATCAGGATGCCAAATGGTGTAATTGGGCTAATATCTCCTCAAAGCCCTCTGATTCATCCATGTTTTGTTGTAAGAAATGATTGATATCCTGCTGTTTATCTAACGCATGGTCATTTTCTTGGCTTTCACCTCGCTGGTATTCCCCCAATTCGAGGTACAACTTGATCTGCTCTAAGCGAGATAAATTTTCACGAATATCGACAGCAAATCGGCGATGTTCCGGCGTTGTTACCTTCTGAAAAACACGGCTAATACTGTGCAAAATATCAATCGCAGGATAATGTCCTCGCCCTGCAAGTTTGTGACTGAGGTAAATGTGCCCATCCAAAATAGAGCGAATCTCATCTCCGATAGGGTCGGCTTCTTCCTCGCTCTCTAATAGCACGGTGTAAAACGCAGTAATTGAACCCTGTTTTACGCGCCCTGGGCGTTCGAGTAATAACGGGAGTTGTTCGAAAACAGAGGCGGGATAACCACGACGTGCGGGGAGTTCCCCTGCTGCAAGAGCCACATCGCGCAATGCCCTTGCATAACGGGTCATCGAATCGACATACAATAAAACTTGCTTACCTAAATCACGGAAATATTCCGCCATCGCCGTCGCCAGCAAGGCGGCATTACAGCGCTCAATTGGCGGACTGTCGGAGGTGGCATACACTAAAATGGTTTTATCCGCATGAGGGGACAGTTTCAGTTCTTCAATAAACTCAATTACTTCTCGCCCACGCTCGCCAATCAATGCCACGATATGAATATCCCCGTGAGCATGATTGATCAGCATGTTCATTAATGAGGTTTTGCCGCTGCCCGCGGCTGCAAAAATACCGATGCGCTGGCCTACCCCGCACGTCAACAATCCATCAATAGCACGAATTCCCGTGACCATCGGTTCATTGATTGGACGGCGTTTATTTACACTTACCGGAGGATTATCAATGCGTTGCAGTTTGGTTTTTAACTGGGTGATTTCGCTGTTTTTCTGACTTAATGCGCCTTCTAATTCCCCTGTGGCATTAAAAATATTCCCCACAAGGTGCTCCCCCATTTGGAATACAAACGGATAACCACTTGGGCGAATAACCACTTCACGAGTGAGGCCCTGAGCACGACCAATTAGGCTCAGCACCGTTAGCCCCTCTTTGAAGCCTATCACTTGCGCTTTGGCGATAATCTTTGGTTGTGCCAATGACTGCTCAATAAAGCAGATCTCGCCAATAAATACGCCATTCAATGGGGCTTCAATCAGGCATCCATGAATGCGCACAGGATGTGCGCAAACGTCAAAAAGTTTCATCATCAATTACGATAATTGCAGACGCAATTCGGTGGCGCGCTCAAAAAATTCGTCAAAAGAGTCTGCAAATAATTGCATGTTATCCAATGAAGTCGCCTTTAATACTGCCGATAGCACCAAGTTGTTTTCGATGAGATTCAGTGCAGGTTGTCCCGCGTGAAAATTACGCGGGACATACTCTAAAATGTCTTTTAATAATGACACGCTGGATGCATCGAGTCGGCTGTAATTGCATTCCATTAAGTTGCACCAAATAATTAAATCATCGGATGACAAATCGATATTAATCGCAGGTGCATCATCCATTTCGAGTTGAATATTGGAATGGCAATCAAGCTGCGGATTAATTAAATCACTACGCCCCATAGAATTTAAAAATTCATTCAATTTCTCGACAAAACGGTATTTCATTTACATATTCCTTATATCGTTTTAATAACGTTGACCTTCACCATTTCGGAAACCTCATTAAATGAGAGCACCTCAAGTTCAGGGAAACGACCTTCTAAGATTTTTTTCACAAACCTGCGGATATCCACAGGTACCAATACATTGATATCCCTAACAGATAAGTAACTGTTTTCTAATGCCACTTCAGCAGCTTGAATAAGTTCGTTGCTTTTTTCAGGTTCTAAATGTAGATAAACGCCACCGGATGATTGGCGGATACCTTGGCGAATGGTGTCTTCAAGTTCGGCATTCACCATTAAGACATTCAAGCGCCCTTCCACCGAAAAACGGGATGAGATATAACGCGCCATGGAGCTGCGAATATGCTCTACCAGCATCATGCTGTCTTTTTCTTTGGGTACCCATTGCACTAGAGTTTCAATAATTAACTTCATATTGCGCACTGAAATTTTTTCCATTAATAGACGTTGGAAAACTTCCGTGACTTTTTGTACGGTGGCGTGTCGATAACATTCTTTCAGTAATTCGGGATATTTTCTTTCAAGATCATCCAGTAAATTTTTAGTTTCTTGGATCCCGAAGAATTCATTGATGTGGCGTAATAACAACGTACTGACGCAATCAATCATTTCTGTCACGTCATCGCGCACGAATAAACCGAGTTGCTCTACATTTTCGCTGTATTGGTTGTCAAACCAAGTACTGACTGAACCATATTCATCGGTATATTTGATGAGTTCCATACCAAGGTATTCCAGCTCATCATTCGCCGTCAGTAAGCGCTGACCATGAAAATAGACGTCGTATTCACCCGCTTTTACTTCGTTTATCAACACCACAATTTTGTTTTCTGGCACGATAGGTGAATAGTTAATGGCAATATCTGGGATGCGGTATCCATAGCGAATAAACACATCTTTTTTCATGCGAGATAGAAAATTATTATCTTCTAGGTGCTGCTTATATTGTTGATTAACCGAGATAATGACCGGTAAGGTTTCTGGAATATATTCATCGTCGAAGTCATCATTCGCGCGTTGAGTTTCCCCTTCAGTGGCTTCGGTTTGCAGATTTTCTTCACCTAATTGCAGCTCTTTTCGCTGTGCTTGGCGTTTTTTAAAATAGCGGGTCGCAAATAATCCCATCAATAATACGGCAAGGAACAAGAAAATAGCGGTTGGGAATCCGGGTAAAAAACCCATAAATAGCACGATGCATGCTGTGATCAGGATGGTGAAATCATTGTCAAAAAGTTCAGAAACAATGTTTTCGCCTAAGTTTTTATCATTGCCGCCCACGCGAGTCACAATAAAACCTGCGCTGATAGAAATAAGCAGCGCGGGTATTTGCGCGACCAACCCATCACCGATGGTTAATAACGTGAAGGTGTTTAATGCCGTGGAAAGATCCATGCCTTGCTGAGCCGTACCCACGGATATTCCGCCGATTAAGTTGACGAAAATAATCACAATACCGGCAATGGCATCCCCTTTGATAAACTTCATCGCACCGTCAAAAGAACCGAATAACTGACTCTCTTTTTCCAGCTCGCCACGTTTAATTTTTACCGTCGCTTCATCAATAACCCCAGCGCGTAAATCCGCATCGATACTCATCTGTTTTCCGGGCATCGCATCCAAGGAGAAGCGAGCGGCTACTTCAGCAATACGTTCTGAACCTTTGGTGATAACAATAAATTGCACGATAGTTACGATAGCGAAGACCACCATTCCCACCACTAAATTGTCCTGAATAACGAACTGACCGAAGGTATCGATAATATCGCCAGCATCCGCTTCAAGCAGGATAAGTCGGCTGGTACTGATAGATAGTGCCAATCTAAATAACGTGCTAATCAGCAAAATAGACGGGAAGGATTGGAAGTTAAGGACGCGCGTAATATAAAACGAGCTCATAAATATCAGCACCGAAATCATAATGTTCAGTGCAATCAATAAATCGACCAAGACGGTAGATAACGGAATAATCAGCATTGCAATAACCATCACCATGATGACTAGCACCATCAGCTCAGGGCGATTACGGATCTGCAGTAAAAATCCGGTTAAGTTTTTCATGAAATCGTGTATTTCCTATCAAATTAGGGTTGTCGACGTAAGCGTTGTTCTTGCGCCAACAGTTGATCCATCTGTATTTTTAATTGGTCGAGTAATTCATCACGCGCTTCCAATGAGTGAAAAATGGCAACGGGGATAATTGAAAACGCAATAATCAAAAGCTGAACAAAGCGGGCGCGTAGATCTGTGGTCATGGCACTTAATTGCGCCTGAATGAAGTTCAAAAGCTTGTCATTAAAGCTTTCTTGGTTACGGATCCCACTGGTAAATAGCTGGCTTAGCACCTTCTCCAACTGGTTCTGCTGCAAGTGGTTTTGCGACAACTGCACTTGCTGGCGAAACAGACTCGATTGGAGAAATTGCTGACTAAATGCCCGGTCTAGTGACTGCAACTCACGCAGACGACCAATTCGCGTGAAGAAGCTGCCAAACTCACTGATATTGAGGTCTCCCAACGGCAGCGCTTGTAAATCACATGCCAAGGCTCTTGCGAGATAACGCATCATGTTTTCCCGCTGAGCCAGCTCCATCTCTTCCACCCATTGTTCATATAAGTAGACCACTGGGCCGTCATAGCCGATAAATTCGCGGTATAAGGTGCGTAAGTTCCCCGCACTTTCATGCAAAGTTTGGGCAAATGCTTTTGCGATTAGCGCGATATTTGCGCCTGCCTGCGCCGTACGGTTGGTATCTTCCGTTAGCAGTAATCGCTCTAGCTCTTGCAAATGGTCAATCTGCTCCTGCTTGAGTTTTTTACGGTTGTTCAGCGCGGCAAGCACCATGAGTAAATCGCTAGGATCAGAGAAAAACTGCAATAAAAAGGCTCGTAGCTGCTGAGGTGTCATCAACTGACGATTAAGTACGCCTTCAATCCTTAACACTTTTTCGTCCGCATTATTTTCTAAGATGCGCTCAGCAAAGCGCATCCACTCCTCTTCTTGTTCCTTTTTCGAGCCGCCTCGACGAATATGGCTCGCGGCCAGCATCGCCATCGAAGCGTATTCGCTGGAACTATCAATTACCCCCGCACCGCGCGCAGCTTCATCAGAGTCATCACTGCTTTTCGTGGCTGTACGACTCTTGTCTTGCGCATTCAGTAGCATACGGTTGCTGTAGCTCAGCGGGGTTATTGCCATGAATCCCTCATGTATTGCTGGAGGAACTGTACGGTTCCATGCAGTTGGCTATCTTTTTGTGTAATACGGGTTTTCTCGGAAAATTGTCGTCCATCCCACACTTCGTTTTCATCCAATAAACGCGGCTGAATTAAAAAGATTCGCACCATTTTTTGTTGATTGGTTGAGCTATGACGGAATAAGCCGCCAACCCAAGGAATATCGCCAAGAAGAGGAATTTTGCTTTCATTTTCAATATATTGGTCACGGGTATACCCACCGATTAACAGGCTGCTATCTTTGGCGATACGTGCCACTGTATTAATACTGGTGCGGTTAACCGTTGGAAGCCCTTCAACGCTGGACGTTTTGCCACTGCTATCGCGGTTCTCTGCACCGTCTTCGATATTCACTTCCATTTCGACACTTTGACCAGCTGAAATGCGTGGCATGACGCTGATCATCGTGCCGTAAGTGACAGATTCTAGGGTTGCAGTACGTTCACCTTGTAACTTGGCATAGAAGCTGGTGTTGTTATCAAACAGTGCAGGAACATTTTCTTGGGTCAACAACACTGGGCGCGAGACAATTTGGCTATTACCATTCTTGCTTAGGGCATCAATTTGCACTAAAAACTTGCTGCTATCGGGTAAGGTGCTTCGGTTGAAAGAAACAGAGCCACCACCCACCTTAAATGAGCCAACTTCCCAGTTCACCCCTAAATTGTCCAATTCAGAGCGTGTGATATCGATGATCCACAAGGAGAGTTCCACTTGGCGGCGGCGGTTATCTAATGTTTTAATCAAATCACGAACATAGCGGATCTGCTCGGGGCTGCCTTTCACAATCAGGCTGTTGCTATCAGGATGAGCAACCAGAGAAAATGTGCTATTTGATGCGCCACCACGTCTGACGGTAACTTGGCGATTTTCAGGACGAGCGCCACCAATTGGCGCATCCATCAAGGCATCAATTTCATCCCCATCGGTATTGAGCTTTGCAGGTAAAATTTCGAGGGTTTCTTCAACGCTGCTGCCCCCACTTTTAAACAGGGAGCTGATCACCGATAACATGCCAGGCACTGTGATCGATTGACCTCGCAATGAATAGCTTCGATCGCTTACAGAGGCATGTTTCAGCGGGATCACAGCAACATTACCACTGGTTTTTTCTTCTTGTTTAAGTTGCTCGCCAAGATACAGCGCAGCGCCTTTAATCAACTCAACATAGAGCGGTGGCCCCGACACAAATAACATGGTGTCGCCACCTTGGGAACGCACCGGAAAGCGCGCATCATAGATGCCATTACGTTGGATATAGCTGATAACCTGTTGGCTACTGACTTTGTGGGTCGGGATAATCAAACTGCGCATTTCACTATTATCATAGACATAAATGCTTGCGCCATCGTCATACCAGACTAACGCGATACGACGCGTTAAGGCTTTAAACATTTCATCGGCATTCGCGAGGTTAAAATTTCCCGTTACTTTTTTCTGGGATGCCAATTTACTTAAAATAATCGGCTTGTTAATTTGTTCTGCTACCGCATCAAACACTTTACCTACCGCGATATTATTCGCCACAAACGTGTCTGCACTTCTTTCTTGTGTCACCGGCTCTGCAATCATCATTTCTGATTGAGCGGTGTTAATATTTACACTCAGTAAAAACAACGAAATAAAAACTGCCATTAATTTTTTACTGCTCATATAACGTTGCTCCAAGGTGCCTTATTTCTGATGGGGTTAATCCCAATTCTTTTTTCAAATCATTCGTGAAGTGAGAGGCAGAGCAGTAACCAGCTTCTAACCCAACATCTAAAATAGAACTTTCACTTTCAATTAATTGCAAAATGGCCGCCCCCATACGTACGCCCATGATTTTGCGTTTAGCTGTTTTATTAAAGTTTTCTCGGTAAAGTTGCCTAAAATAAGAAGCTGAAATACCATAACGGGCACAAAGTTGATTGATATTGGCATTTTTGTCTTGCTGAGCGGCTGAAATTAAAAAGCGCATCATTCCATACGCTTCATAACGCCTTAATACATCACACCAATCATCAAATAACGGCTGCTTTTTAATGATCAAATCAATCACGATATTTTTAATTAAAATAGGTGCTGATATTTCATCGTCAAATAGAATGAATTCACCTAATTGATTTTCATCACTCTCTCTGGTCGCTTTTTTTGCAAGAAAAGATTGGCCCATTGCAGTATCAATAATAGCAAGCGTTTCAACGAGTTCTGACAATTCCATGGTGTGGATATCCCATAAAGTTTCATCTTCAATCGTTAATTCATTCAGATCGCAAACAAAGATAGCGGGTTCTTGTACTTTAATATTTAAATTTGTATACCGAGATTTATAACAAAGCGTTGCTTTCGCTTTTTCTGTGGTTATATTTTCTATTGAGGTTGCAGTTTTTATTGAGGTTACAGTTTCTTTGGGTATTGACAAGACCAATACGTCTTGTAAAGAAAAGCAACTATTTCTACTCTCCAATAATTTAGCAATATCTTTATTCGACATTATAAATAGACCTTATCCATTGATTTTTACTTGATGTAGAGTCAGTGATTAAGTAGAAAAAAACAAATGAATACTCTGGAATATTTTGGAATTAACCATAAAAATACAGGGTGTGAATGAATAAGATAAATTCAGCTGACTACATTATGTTCTTATATTTAAATACTGAACATTGAAGTCAATATGATTCGCTATTTTTTATTAATTGAGATTATCTTATGATAGAAACAAAACACCACACCTGTATAATGAAAATTATTAGTGGTTCGATGAATAGTCAAGAGCTAGTGATTAACATCGATAAAAATATTATTATCGTTGGGCAACATACTAAATACAAAACGGAAATAGATGAAAACGGCTTTACAACCTATTATATTCCTAGTGAACATACCCAGTGTGAATTTTCTATTGTTTCTAATGACGAATCTAATAATAACCTTGCAATTAATCTTAAACAAGATGGGAAAAGTCGTCACCTCACTGTCACACTACAAGAAATATTGCTCATTGACACCTTTCCAATTGCAATTAAACCATTGAATACTGAATGGAATTACTCCAAAAAACACCAAAAACCATTACCATCTCAGTCACTACCATTTTCAAAGCAAAGTTCCATTGCCATAAAACAGAAGCCAACGTTTAATAAGAAATATTTCTTTGTCTTTTTATTACTATTTGCCGTTATTTTTATATTATTCGTTGGATTCCAAAATAATCCAAAAAATAACGCTGAAAAACAAATTAAAAATATAGATAATATATTAAAAGGAAGCTATTACCCTATTACATATACACAAAATAAAAAAGGTGAAGTGCTTATTCTAGTTAAGTCTCAAAGAGATGAAGATTGGAGCCGCCAAGTATTATTAAAGTCAGATTACCAAGCAAAATACACTATCAAAAACATAAATGCGCTTGAAAAAGAAATTGAAGACAAGTTAATAGATACCATACCTAATTTATTAAAGGTTGATATTAGCAATCCCTGTCATCCCATTATTCGAGTCGTGAAAAATCCACTGCCGAATAATGATGATAAAAACATTTATCGTATTTTATCTAATTACTTCAGTTGTTATAACCAAAGCCAACTTGTACAAGTTCCACTTGAGGAGCTCATCAAGAAAGCCGAGTTAGGGTTAACTGAAAGTAATGTGAAATGGCAAAGAATAACCAAAGGTAACTACGTTATCTTTGTTATAAGAGACAGCTTAAATGATAAACAGACTCTCTCTTTAATTAGTTTCACCAATTCATTTAGTCAAAAGTGGGGAACCAAGCAAATTCAATTTTCCGTCTCCCTTTCCAATAATGAACTGGCTGGAAAATCGTTTATCACCAATTCCAATGGTATTACGTTATTAGGTAATAATCATTGGTTGTTTAACTCAATTAGACCTAATTAATGAGGTAATAAATATGGCAACCCCAGGTATTAATAATACAAATGGTAATTGGGATGCATCTGCATTAGAAAAAGAATCCACCACAGCAACAGATAACAAATGGGGAATGATGTATCGCAGCTCTGCGGGTATTAGTGAAAGAACTAAAACTATCGCAGATGAATTAAAGTCTATGATTGACAACCCAAGTCTGGAAGTCGATAACCCGCTGGTCCTGGGTAAAATCACCGCTTTAAGCGGTAACTATAATATGGCGCGCCAATTACAAAGTAACGTAATGAAGGCCATTAAAGATGCAGCACAAGCCATTATTCGTAACGTGTAAGCTCGTAACGTGTTATTTAAATCAGAGCATCACTCATCTGATGCTCTCTTTATAGAGAATATTTATGTTACCAATTAATCCAATCTCCACACTATCAGATATCGCGGACATGGCTCCGGCTATACCCGCGGCTATCCCACTGGAAGATAAAGTGAAGCAGTTATTTGCTGAGTACACGACCTCTGTAAACCAAGAAAAAGCGGATATTCTGGAGAAAATGAATACCGTTGATCCAAGCGATCCCGCTAAATTATTGGAATTACAAAACCAAGTGGGTAATTACAGCCTCATCTTGAATATGGTCAGCACACTCATGCATAAAAGTGTTTCTGCCATCGACACAGTATTAAAAGCACAATAAACCATGAATATATTAAAGAAATTCCTATTAATCGGGTTTATTGGCTTACTACTAGGCTGTGACAATCAACTGTTACTAAGCAAGTTAAGTCAACGCCAAAGTAATGAGGTTCTTGCCGTTTTGCAAGAGCATGGAGTGGAAGCCAAGCGTAAGCAAGATGCCAAAAACGGAGACTCAATTCGCGTTGATCCTCAAGATTTTGTCATCGCTGTCGACTTGCTACGCCAATATAATTTGCCATCAAAAGATCCGGTGGAAATTATTGATGCTTTCCCTGGAGACTCACTGGTTGCCTCACCGCAAGCGGAGCGAACTCGATTACTATCACTGATTGAACAACGTCTTGAACAGTCTTTACTGACCATTCCAAACGTGGTGAATGCACGCGTCCATGTGAGTTACCCGATTTCTGGTAATGGTCCCGTGAAACAGGCTCAAAAAGTCTCAAGTCTCGTCACTTATGCTGGCAATGAAGACCCAAAAGTCATGATGAATAAGATCAAGTTATTTCTGAATAATAGCTTTGCTGAAACGACTTATGACAATGTTTCTGTGGTAATAGTTAGCCGTCCTCCTTTGCTCTATCAGACAAAAAAGGGGCCAACACCCACATTTAATCCCGTGATTGCCTCGGCCTTAATCACTGCATTAATCGGTATGTTAATTGCACTTGGATTGTATTTATACCATCGCAACAATAAACAAAGCGATGAAGAAGAGGTGGAGAAATCAAACCATGCCCCAATTGAGTAAGCTGCTGATTGACCAAAAAAACATTTTCTTAGCACCGGGGGATTATTTTCACTCGGAGTTTGTTGATGAACATTATCATCAGCTACCCGTTCCGCTACAACAGCTGCAAAATTTGCAGCTTATTGAACAATATCAATTAGATTTACCCGATGAGAAAACGTTGATATTACCCGAAATGCTTGTCGAAAATTGGTCATTATTGCCTTCTGTAGCATGGGGTTTAGGGGTTATTCAACACCCTTCCCCTTTGCCTTGGTGGGGAGAGCTATCTCAATATCGACAATTACATCAGAAATTTAGCCATCCTTTATGGCAAAGCCCAACACATTCCATCAACACACCTCAGCATTTACTTGCACTGGGCGCTGAGCAGCTTTTGATGTGTTTAAACACCTTTAGTCACGGCTATGCTACCCGCGCAAAGTATATGTTTAGCCGCAGCACACAGCAGATGATCCCTCACACGGTTTCCACTTTGCTACCTTGGAATATTATTGAAGAAACTTGCCGCTATGTCAGAGAACACACAACCTAATATCCAGCAGACTTTAATTGAAAATGTGCTGATTAAACATCCAGTTTTAGACACCAATAGATATGCTCAGTCGGTTGTTAAACAGGCTCATCAAAAAGCCAAAGCCCATGTTCAACAAGCTCAACAGTCTGAGAAAAGCATTCATGCTATCGCCTATCAACAAGGCTACCAAGATGGATTAACACAGCTTTTGAATGATTTTATTGGTGTTCTCAATGACAGCGAAGCCCAATACCAAATTAAGGTGAGCCAAACAGAGAACCAATTAACTCAATTACTCATCGGTTTATTTACTGACTTACGCCTACAGGAAATTGTGGCAGAACATTTCACGCAATTACAATCCGAAGCTCGCCATGTTCAATTACACATACCAGCCTCATTGCAAGCCAAGATAAGCTCTCGAGCTAACGGCGTCAAAATATGTACTAGCCCTGATAATTCGATCACATTAGAAGTGAATAATGAAATTACACAATTCACGCCAAAACTGGCTGCAGAGAAAATATTACCGCATATTTTTCCAATTTCGACCCGTTGTCTAACCTTGCAACAACATAAACAAGCTTATGCACGATTAATTCAACAAAAACACGCTCTCCAGCAAGAAACCGCTTTTCAACAAGAAGAAACAAGGAGAGAAAAACATGAAAGTTGACCCTAATTTGCTGAATACTTTTTCAGCTACACGTACTCATAGCAATACACCATCGAGTACATCCGATCTACACACTAAAATGAGTGCCCTTTGGAAATCCCGTAATAACATGAAAGACATACAAAACTACCAAGCTAAAGACATTCTTCACATTTCAGAAAATCAAGAAGTGTCCATACAAAGTTTTATTTCCGAATTTAAACAGCAAGACAGTGAAAAAGCTCAATTCGCCTTCGTATTTAAAAAAATTATTAATTTAAATCACAATGATAAAAAAACTTTCATTACACAAGCCTCTAAATTATTGGAATCTTCATCTGAAGTGGGAGGGGAAGCGGAACCCACGTTATATAAGGCTTTCACTAAAGCTATTCGGCGTTATATGTCGATAAGTTTAATGAATACACCATTTACTGAACAATTGAATAAAAATATGACTAGCTTCAATCTTGATGGCGATGATGATGATGATGAAGACCCATCTGTTATATAACTCCAACGATTGAATAACTTTGTACTATTAAATTAATTCATTGCTTAACTTATCACCGACGAATATTTATAAGCTTAGAGTGCGTTTTTTATAATCTAAGCTATTTAACTCTCTCCTTTTTAAAAAATATAAAAAAAATAAATTTGAAATTGATATATACACTCACAGATAGTAGTTTAAATTTACATCACTAAAACACATTGTTCAAATTTAAAAAAACGTCTTGGTTTTTCATCCATTCATTGCCCTACTGTTTTTTATATTGAACACGATTTTACTGATGATCACGATGTTGATAATTAATTTTATGTTGAACTATATCTGTGGGAAATATCATGAATAAAATGGAATACAATCAAATAGAGCCAATGGTGCTTTTATGTGGTCAAGTCGTTTATGACCCACTGAAGAGAACGCTATCTCGCGGAAAAAGAACCGTGAATTTATCTGAAAATGAATCCTGTCTCTTAAAGCTGTTGTTATTAAAAACAAATAGCAAGAGAGAAGTGATGCATGAAATTTGGGAAAAGCGCGGAACTATCGTAACTGAAAGCAGTTACTACAAGTTAGTCAGGCAATTACGACAATCATTTAAAAAAGTAGAGTTAGATGAAAACCTCATCATGACACTGCCCAGAATTGGAATCTTGTACACTGGTGAAAAGTCAGAAATGCCAATTTTATCAAGGTGTAACGAACAAAAAAACATGTATGCATATGTTCGCTGTTTTTTTCAGAAAGTATTTAATCGTTCATTTCAATAACTTATTTATATAATAGAAGAAAAATCATGCCTAAATTTGCTATATCAAAAAATATTTTACATTCTATTTTTATATTAACTTGCTGTTTATTTTTATTTGCGTGTAAAAACCCAATTAATAATACAAATAATACATTTAATATTCAAGGTGATATCTATAACTCGTCTCATGACATTCCTGCAGATGCATTAATTACTTTATCTCTCACACCGATAAACGAAAACAGTTACTCAGAAAAAAGCCATTATGACTATACCCTAACAACCAGAAAATCAGCGAGAACGGTTAATTTTTCCATTAATTTACCGGAATCGCTGTTAACCCAAGGTCACTATTTTGGATTGAGCGTGAGAGTTGAAAAAAAAGGTGAATTACTGATGATGAGTAATCAAGTTACGCCGTTAAGTCAATCTACACCGACAAGATTATCTTTAAAAGTAAACTCTATTTGATTTATTAGACTTAAAAATCTTAGCATTCTCAACATTTAAATAGTTTAGTACTTAATGAAAACTTATTAAATGCATAAATCGATGCAAAAGAAAGTCAGTAATAACTAGAATTTATCGGAATTCCTTTTTTATTAATTAAAATTCCAAATTATTCAAAAATAAACATCATGAAAGTAAATATACTTCATTCAAATATATGTTGAGTATTGGCTGCTAATTTTAATGATTGCGCGAATCTTAAGGATAGTTAGTAAGGCAGGGATTTTTAAAATACTCATCAAAAATTTTTAATTAACCCTATATTTCCGGAGTTCCTTAATGAATCGCAAGTCTAAGGATTTTAGTCCTTATTATGTTGCATCTATCGCGTGGATAAATATTGCAATACAGATTAGTTTTCCTTTGGCATCAATTTTTTCACCTGTCGCAGCCAATGCATTTACAGAACAAAATCAACAACAACGTACATTTTTATTACCGAAAAAAAATACGCTTATTCTAAGAGAAACTAGACCATATACACTACAAGCCGGTGAAACAACTCAGAGTATTGCCAAAAAATATAATATAAGTTTGGAGCAATTACGTAAGCTTAATCAATTTAGAACATTTTCACACGGTTTTGAGGCCCTTAAAGCAGGTGATGAACTGGAAATTCCTATGGCTCCGTTACCAACTTTAGAGTGGGAAAACGAAAAACCGGTTTATATTCCTCCCACAGCGCCGAGTGAAGAGGAAATCAAGCTGGCACAATTTGCTACTAAGGCAGGCCAATTTTTTACAACACAGCCTAATCATGAAAAAACCAAAGCATTTGCCAAAGAACTCGTCACAACAGCAGCAAGCAGTTATCTACAAGATTGGTTTAATCATTTCGGTAGCTCACAAATAAAGCTGGTTGCAGACAATAAATTTTCGTTAAAAAATTCACAAATTGATTTACTGCTGCCTATTTATGAAAACGAAGAGAGTTTATTTTTTACTCAAGGTAGTTTTCATCGTCAAGAGCAGCGCATAGAAACCAACCTCGGCTTTGGTGCGCGCTGGTATGGTGACAATCAAATGTTCGGTGGGAATACCTTCTTTGACTACGATATATCCCGTGGCCATTCTCGTTTAGGATTAGGTGTCGAATATCGCCGTGACTTCTTAAAACTGTCAGGCAACAGCTACCATCGTCTTAGCAGCTGGCGCAATGCGCGAGAATTAGTCGACCATTCAGCTAGACCATCTAGTGGATGGGATCTCCGTGCAGAGGGTTGGCTACCTATCTATCCGCATATAGGAGGAAAACTCACATACGAACAATATTATGGTGATGATGTCGCTCTATTCGGCACCAAAAATTTACAACGCGACCCATACTCCATCAATGTCGGCCTCAACTATACGCCGATTCCATTAATCACATTCAATGCGGAACATCGCCAAGGGAAAGCCAGCAAAAAAGATTCGCGGATTGGTTTGCAACTGAACTACCAATTTGGCAAAAGCTTGAAGCAACATTTGGATCCAGAATCCGTCAATGCATTTCGCTCACTCATGGGTAATCGTTACGATTTTGTCAGTCGTAACAACCATATCATTCTGGATTATAAAAAGAATGATGTAATCCATTTAAACATAACTGACTCTGTCACAGGCTACACAGGGGAAAAAATCCCTTTAAATTTCACAGTAACCAGTAAATATGGCTTAAGTTACATAAAATGGGATGCTGAAGCGCTGGTTGCAGCTGGGGGACATATTCTCAATGAAAATGGCCAATATAGCCTTGTGTTGCCTTCATATAAAAATACCAAAAATGCGAATAATTACGCCATCACCGCCATTGCTATCGACAAAAAAGGGAATACATCTTCCAAAGCCATTATTCGTGTTTCGGTTACTCAACCTGCTATTCACACCCTAAAAAGCACAATTTTATCCAGTAACATTGATTTAATCGCGGACGGCAAAAATAGCAAAAAACTGTCGTTATCCATTAAGGATAAAGCGGGTAATGTCATTGACCTCTCAGCCAAAGAGATCACTCTAGAGCGAGTCACGACACAAAAAGTAAAGAATGCGATGCTCGCGAAGGGGTCACAAGCCACTCCTACCGCAACATACACCAGAATCAGCCCATTTACCCGCTTAGCGGCCGGGCAATATGAAGCGACATTAACGGCAGGCACTAAACCTGAAAGATTTATATTGGTTCCCAAAGCCCATAATGCAGTCTTCCCTGAAATCAAAGTCACTGTCGTTGCGGATACGACAGCGGTCCAAGCTACAAAGCCCATGCCCAATACACAAACGCCTTAATTAGCTAACAGAAAGTCACCTATTGAAGTCAAGACACAACTGAAAGATGCGAATGGTCTAGCAACCCCCCACGATTACCAGTACGGCAGGGGATATCATCATTACAGCTACGACGCCGAATGCTCAACCACAAGAAGTGAAAGTAGATTTCTTACCTGATACCACAACGGCTATGGTGCACTCTAATAATATTGAAGTATCCAGCCAAGTATCCCCGCGAACAATAACTTGGAAAATACTATTTCCATTACCGTGACTGACGAAAAAAGCAGCTCACTTCCAAATATTTTAGAGAAAACAAACCACCGATGCTTACTATCGGACAGATCATACCGTCGACTTTGAGATTAAGCCATCGAATCAAATCGACCTGCAAAGTAATAATTTATTAACCCTATTTCTGTAAAACATAGCATTCTTCGAGGTGAATATGATAACGACTACGACTTATCAACATATGACCTTACCATTCAATCAACAAATAATAATACCTAAGTAAATTATCATGGGATTTTAGAGATTTTTGAAAATATGCATAAGTCACAATATGAATTTTATTACTTTATTGATAGCCATATAATGAATATTTAAACTACAAAGTTTAAAATAGGAAATCCTTTACTACTAAAGTAGCAGACCATTTAGTACAATTTGACTTAAAATAATTGATACTAAGTTTTAACTTTAATCATCATACAAAACACCCACTAAGCCACCAAATCTTTGATACTAAAATAACTATCACTTTAGAAACAAAAAAAAGAAAATCAAAAATAAGAATATTTTGATTTCTATTAAGATGCCTTAAATCTACATATTTCACTAAATCATAAAAAAATTGATCAAATAACGATCTTCCTAGATTGATGTCTTTATGAAATAAACCAAAAACCAAAAACCATTAAGCCAAATCACAGAGTTTAAATATAAAAACTTAATATTGTTAATGTTTTATTTTCTGTTTTTTTGGTTTTATATATTCAATTAAACAAAATTAATAGCCAATTATATTGATCAAAAACAATACACTAAAATTTACATTTGTTATGACATTGCATGAATTCAAATTTAACCTATTGAAAATGAAAAAATAATTTTCACATTAAATATTTAGAATCAATAATCTTGAACATACTGATATTTAATGCGTCATTTTGGGACTAATTGAAAATAATTATAAGGATAGTATATCATTCAGTGAGTGGCACTTGAGGGTCACTATATATTTAACCAAAAATTAAAATACACAGATTATATTAAATCACTTGTATAAAATCTGAAAAATTCACATTGATTGTTATCTCAACAATATAATTTAATAGAGAATATTTATGAATAGAAAATTTCCTGTCGCTTATGCCGTCGGACAAAAAATCAAGTCATTAAGAAAATCTCAAGGTTATACTGTGTTTCAATTAGCACGAGAATGTAATATCAGTGAACAACAACTATTCCGTTATGAACGAGGTGTTAATCGTATTGATATTGATTGCTTAGCTAGAGTAACAAAAATATTAGATGTTAATATCAGTGATATATTTTGTGATGTATTTCAAGACAATCAAGATATTAAGTACGAGAATAAATCCCAAGAATCAGTTGAATCTTACGCATAAAGTGCGTAATTTGTATTCAGTCTTAACTTCAACTATTTTTTGATTTAAAACAGTCTATATATGATGCTCCTGTATAAAAAGTAAAAGCCTATTTCATTGTAAGGCTTTTACTTTTTATTTTACTTCGATCTCTATTTTACCAATATAGAAGTTTTCCACCTCTGTTTGCTCTTTTCCCTCACAAGCACTACCCTATATGCTGTTTTATTCACCCATCTGCGAAAAACCATGCCACGACTCATCACATCAATACAGCGATTCGGATTTGATTCTGACCGTTTGCGCTTTGCAATGATCACCGCCTGCGCATCCATTCTTGCGCTATTTATTGCTGAATATGCGGGACTGACTCACCCCCAATGGGCGGCAATGACTGTATGGGCTTCCGCGCAACCTTGGCGTGAAAACTTGTTAGAAAAAAGTTGGTGGCGGTTTGCAGGTACAGTTATTGGTGTCGTTGCTGGCATTGTACTCATTCAAATTCACCTAACCAGCCCATTATTATTTGTGATCGGTTTAGCCGGATGGTTAGGTGCATGTAGCGGTATTGGACAGCTACAAAAAGGCTTTGTAGCCTACGGTACTTTTTTGGCAGGTTACTCAGCGGTAATGGTAAGCATGCTTAGCGTTCATGCCACCGACAATATTTTTGCCGTAGCATGGGATCGATTTTGGACTATTTTAGTGGGTGTATTATGTGCGGTTTTATTTAATTTCTTATTTACTCCCAAGCGTGAACAAGCATCCATCATCGCGTTAAAGCAACAAATTGATCAGCAGTTTTACACTATTTTGCATCGTTCTTTATATAGAAAAGAGTCGATTAAACAACAGGACATTGACACTTTATGGCAGCAAATGGCCACCTATGATGAACAGTTAGAGGCCAACCGTATTGGATGGCGTTATCACCGTAAACAAGTCGTAAAAGCTCGCCAACAACTACTCGCTCAAAGCCAAATTTTGCTACAACTTGATAAATTTAAAGAGGTAGCGGCATTTCCATTTCCAGCAACACAACCGACTGAATCACAATGGAAACATATCCTGTCTCTGTGCCCGAATGGCATATTGAAAAATCTCTTAATCCCGCTGTTTTATGTGTCAAAAGGGTTATCCATCAAGGCACAACACCGTGTAGATAAGCTAAAACTCCACCATGACCGCATTGCCGCTTGGCAAACTTTTGCTCGCTCGTTTGTTGCCATTGCCACCGTTGGCTTACTCTGGTTAGCGACTCAATGGCAAGCTCTCGCCTATTTAACGCTAGGTTTATCCGTGATGATCGCATTATTCGCATCCCTTGATTACCCTGCTAGGTTTATGAAAAATATCTTCACGGGACAATCTTTCGGGGCACTTTCCGCGTTGATTTGTACTTGGTGTCTATGGCCATTCGCATCATCATCATGGCAAATGACCTTATTTATTGTGCCCGTTATCATCAGTGGAATTTTAGTTTTCGCCCACAAAAAACTGATTTTAATCGCCTTTGATTACATTATGGTCTCTTTGATCTTACTGCAACCAAACTACCCTTTTACATTAAGTTTTCCAGAAAGCCTCGGTAATGCCATCGCCATTATTTGTGGACCATTGGTCGCGATGGGAGCTTTTTATTGGATTTACCCAACAAATCCGAAGAAACGTTACCAAAACCTTATTTTACTCAGCGAACAACAATTTAAGCTGGGTCTTCATAAGATTATTTCAGGACAAAAACCATCAACATCACAGATGAGCCATCGCCTATTTAGCGGGTTAATATTGGCGCGTAAGAGTGATTATCCATTTGATAGAACAATACAATTTTTTGCTGTCCGCCACGCTATTTGGCTCAATCTGATGCAAATTTATAAACAATTTTCTGCCTCTGAATCACACAATCGCGCCCTAAAAGGACTCGTTTTACGTTTGCAGCACCCACAAACTGATGTTGAAAAAATTCACCGCCTGCTACAGGCACTATTACGTAGGCAGAAAAATAGTGCTGAATTACGTCAATTGTATAATGATGTTCACCTCTACTTGCATTATTTAGACACTAACAATTGAATATAAAAAATAACAATTAACGAGAGATTGAAAACAATAAAATAAATTACCGATCTAAATTGATTATAAAAAATAAATCTCTTATTTAAATTCTAGAACCCAAAAGTATCATCAATAAATAATGAAAAAATCGAAGGTTTATTTAAAAATCTTTTAAATTAGCCCTCGAAAAATGGAATCTATCTCAAACGTAAAATTTGTTATATTTTCGTTTAATATCAGTGATTTGATAAATATCATGCAACCTTCTTTTTTTCATCCTTCTGTTTGACTTACCCAATTTCTATTTGCATTATGGTACCCATAATAATTTTTATACTTTTCTGCTTTTTATTTTCAATCCTTCTTATTCCAATAAATTTAAATATATCTGATTACAACTTATGAAAGAGGTTTTCATGACTAGGGAATTATTTTCTACTAATGAAATGAAATTATTATTTGAAAAATTAGCATCCTTTACTGTTTATCCTGAAAATAAAGGTGTAACACGTTTGGCTTATACACCCACAGACCAATTGGCACACCAATACATGATAGAAACCATGCAAAAAGCTGGGTTTACTGTTCGCCAAGATGCAATAGGGAATATTTTCTGCCGATTACCGGGAAAAAATCCTGATTTACCTGCTGTTGGCACTGGCTCTCATTTGGACACGGTTCCTAATGGCGGTGCTTATGATGGTACGCTTGGTGTTGTGGCAGGGTTTTATGCTCTGATGCAATTTGAACCACAGCAATTGTCCCGTTCCCTTGAGCTCGTCATTTTCAGGGCGGAAGAATCCAGCCGATTTGGTTTTTCCTGTATTGGCAGCAAAGTGTTACTTGGAAAAGTTGATCGTGAAAAGTGGGCACTCAACCGAGATGATGATGGACTCAGTTTTTTCGATGTCCTCGATAGTCTTGGTTACCCAAGCCACGAAATTGAACAGTGCCAATTGGCGGATAACCATTATTCAGCTTTTATCGAAATGCATATCGAACAAGGTCGGCGCCTTGAACTTGAAGAAAAATCAGTGGGAATTGTGAACGGCATTGCCGCGCCAACCCGCTTCCAAGTTCAGGTCACAGGGCATGCAGATCACTCTGGCGCAACCCCAATGTACCAACGTCACGATGCATTAGTGGCCAGCGCCGCCATTATCAGCGATGTGAATCGAGCGGCTTGCCGTGAAGCGGTATGGGGAACCGTCGGTACCATTGGGAAACTCAATGTATATCCAAATTCCATGAACGTGATTCCTGGTGAAGTGAATTTCTTGGTCGATATTCGCGGTATTGAGCCAGAAAGTATTGCCCGCGTTGCCACTCACTTGAAAAATTCCATTAGAAAATCTGAACAAGACAACGATGTTTCGATTCAACTTCGTGAAATTTCAGCAGAAGCACCGGTGAAATTAAATAACGAGATTTGTCAGTGTATTGAACAACATTGCCTTGAGCAAAACATCGGTTATATGACCATGTTGAGCGGTGCGGGTCATGACTCTATGAATCTCGCCCAAAAATTCCCAACCGCCATGATTTTCACACCATCAAAAAATGGGATTAGCCATCACCCTGATGAATTCACTGATTTCGACGACATCATTATTGCCGCCAATCTATTGAAAGATACCCTGCATTCATTATCAAAATAAAGCTTTAGTGAAATAAAAAGCCGCTGGGAGAATGCTCTCGCAGCGGCTTTTTCCTATTACCCAAAAATTACATTAATGACACCAAACATCCGGTATACAGCTGATAGGCTGTTAACATCTGTTTTTCATCGAAATCAAAATTAGCTTGGTGATGCCCTGCGGTTCTGTCGGCACCGACAACAAAATACAGAGATTTCCCCCCATGACGCTGGACGCGTTTTGCCAAAATAGTGGCATCTTCGCTGCCGCCAAACGGGCGAGTCGCCACTGCCGTTAATTCCTCATGTTGCCCTACCACACTTGCTAAGGTATCAATCAGCTCTTGGTCATTGGTTAAATCAACCGCTTCTCCCATCACTTCACTTTCCATTTCTAACTGGAAGCTGTGCGCGGAACCTTCTGCCATGCGAATCGCATTTTCGCTCATAAAGCGGTTAATCTCTTCATTCTCGCCACGGACTTCTATCTGCATTTGCGCATAGGATGGCGTTACGTTTCGCCCTTCACCGGCATTCAGTACCCCAACGTTAATGCGCGACATTCCTTTACCGTGTCTTGAAATTCCCAACATTTGCGTTGTGGCATGACAAGCGCCGGCTAGCGCATTGCGTCCCAATTCAGGCTCCGCTCCCGCGTGGGATGGTGCACCTTTGAAGCGAAAATCCAGTTTTGTTGTGCAGAGGAAATGAGTTGGGTTAATCACAATTTCACCGCTATTGGCAATGAATCCTAAGTGCGCCCCTAAAAAATAATCCACATCATCCACAATGCCACTTTCTGCCATCGCTCTCGCACCGCGAACGCCTTCTTCCGCAGGTTGGAATAACAGTTTTACTTTGCCAGATAAGCTCTCTTTATTTGCCACTAACCAATGCGCAACCGCTAAACCAATCGCGATATGTCCATCATGGCCACACGCGTGCATTTCGCCAGGATGACAAGAACTAAAATTATCATTTTTTGGCCGATGGGTCTCATCGGTACTTTCTGTCACGCCGACACAGTCAATGTCAAAACGTAGTGCGATTGTCGGTCCCGCTTTGCCGCTATCGAAAATGGCAACACACCCTGTCAGCTCCTGCATTTCAGCCAGCAGGTTTTCATCAACTTGGTGCTTTCTCGCCACCGCTAAACCTTTATCAACCACTTTTTGTTGGCGTCCAAAGGCATATTCAGGGTTGATCACTTGCGGGCCCACTTTGACGTCCAAATTTAAACGACGCAGTTCTTCAACGATTTTTGCTGTGGTTAAAAACTCAGACCAACCAATTTCCGGGTATTGATGAAATTCACGACGCCATTGAGTCAGTTGTTCTAATGTAATGTTTGACATGTTATCTCCTTAAAATTAAAGCATGATGAGCGCAATGAAGATCACCCCAACAATCATGCCGGGCGCAGTACGCTTCACAATTTCCATCGGGTTCACATTGGCTAAACCTGCACAGACGATAGCTGCACCTGCTAACGGTGACATGGTTCTACCCAATGCGCCTGAAATTGCAGAAGCCATCCCCAAATCAGGAATTTCATAACCAAATTGCTGGGCAAATGGTGTTACCGTTTCGTTGAAAGCAAACGCGGCTGCATCACCTGAACCCGTGATAATTCCCATTAAGAATGGGCCCAATGTCCCTCCCCAACGTGCAAATTCAGGAGAGTGGATCAGAAAACCAATAAAGGAATCAATTAAGCCAGATGCTTTGAGACCCGCAGAGAAAACGGCAGCAGCGATGATGATCCCAAGAACATCCCCATAAGCATTCCCCATTCCTTTAAAAAACTCTTTAGTGATGGTTGAAGGGTTAGTACGCGTGATAACTAACGCATAAATTGCCCCGATGACCATCGCTGCTGGCACACTGATTTGATACGCTTTCAGTGCATCCATAAATGGCAAAATTAATAGAATCAATGGAATAAATGGCGCTGTCGCGTAAAGATAATTTGGTTGCTCTGCCGCTGCGTTTTGTTCTGTGCCTGCGGTGCCATTCACTTCAACAACCGCTTTCATGTTGTACTCTTTTTTCACTAAAGCCACTACCGCTAAGGAAACGGCGGCAATGCCCCCAACGGCTAAGCTGTATGGCCCGTGGCGAGCAATTAAGTCAACAATGCTCATGTTCGACATCTGCGCCACAAATGGGTTATGTGACAACCCAGGACTCAGCATAGAACCTATCGTACCGCACAGCACGGCACCACCAGCAATAGCTGGGTGAATACGCGCAGCAATCAGTAACGGAATCAATGTCGCACCCACCGCAGCAGCACACCCAGCCGCGGAAGGGATCGCGATATTAATAAAGAAAGTCAGTACGACTGCCGCGGGGATCAGGAAAAAACCCAGTCGAGTCAGAACACGAGATAACACCAGTACTAAGTGTTTATCGCACTTGGTGTATTTCATCACATAGGCAAAACCCATACTGGAACAAATGGCTTGGATCAGCGGAGCCGAAACCATGCGCTCGCTAAATGCATTTAAGGCATCCATTGGCACGAGGCTAATAATACAAAGTACTAGCCCCGCAGCAATTAATACCATCCGAGTTTCATATTTTTTAATTAAAAGATAAATTGTAGCAACGATAACTAATGCCGCGATAATTTGTATTATCATGACTGACCTCTTTTATTCCCTGGAGAAATAGATAGAACAAATAAAGAAAAGAATGAATTTTTTAATTGGTAATTCATTGTGAACTTTAATTGTTTTATTTAATTGAGGGATATCAATTTTAATTCCCTATCTGGAAATTAACCGCCATTTTGTGATCAGCGCGATGTTTACTATAAAAAAATCATTCAAAATTAAAAAATATCCTTTAAAAACATAATCATGATCAACCATCAAGAAACATTAAATTCCGTCGAAATGACTATAAAATTAACGTTGTTATCATTTTGGCAATATTGAAACTCTTTTTTTACTCTTTACTTATTAAATGATTAAATATTAAATTCAATAAATAATTAGATTTATAAATATAGATTATCATTTAGATTGAAATCATGTTTTACTCAAAAAAATGAGTAATAAATCCCAACCAACAATTTAAATGCGTAATAATAAATAAAATATTAAAAATTGTTTTAACATTATATTTTATTGAATAAATATAAATAAAAAAAACGAACCATCGATACCCACACATTCGGAAGTCTTTTATCTTAATTTCACGTTTTTCGTTTGTATCATTAGCTGTTTTGACCGCTGGTTTTCATCGTGATTTTATCTCACCCCATCAGACCTTTTACCGTCTCACGCCCTTTCCAGTGACGCGACAGACTAGAATAAAAAATGAGCAAAAACACAATTCATTAATTCTTTTTAAGCATGTGCGAAACCGTTTGCTTTTTATTTTTACGGCTATAGAATTCGTCAGATTTTTTTGGCCAGAGGAAAGCTACAGGAGGCAATTGTGTCCGGTGATAAAAATTATAGTCATGAGCCAGTACCCATATCCGCAAGAAAAGGCGGACTCGCATTAACCTTTGTAATGCTGGGTTTAACGTTCTTTTCCGCCAGCATGTGGACCGGAGGCGCTCTCGGTACCGGTCTTAGTTTCAACGATTTCTTCCTCGCAGTTCTCATTGGTAATCTTATTCTTGGTGTCTACACCGCCTTCCTTGGTTTTATCGGTTCTAAAACAGGCTTAACAACCCACCTTCTTGCTCGTTATTCTTTCGGTATTCGCGGCTCTTGGCTCCCTTCTTTCTTACTTGGCGGTACACAGGTCGGCTGGTTCGGTGTCGGCGTTGCCATGTTCGCCATTCCCGTCGGTAAAGCGACAGGCTGGGATATCAACTTACTGATTGGTATCTCCGGTATATTGATGACCGTTACTGTGTTCTTCGGTATCTCCGCGTTAACTGTGCTATCTATTGTTGCTGTTCCTGCCATCGCCATCTTAGGAAGCTACTCCGTGTATCTTGCTGTCACTGATGCCGGTGGTTTAAGCGCATTGCAAATGGTGAAACCTGCACAACCTATCGATTTCAACCTCGCACTGGCGATGGTGGTCGGCTCATTTGTCAGTGCGGGAACGTTAACCGCTGACTTCGTACGCTTCGGGCGTAAGCCGAAAATCGCGGTACTGGTGGCGATTGTGGCGTTCTTCTTGGGCAACTCACTGATGTTTATCTTCGGTGCGGCGGGCGCAGCTTCCTTAGGCATGGCGGATATCTCCGACGTGATGATCGCGCAAGGATTACTCTTACCCGCAATTATCGTGCTTGGTTTGAACATTTGGACAACCAACGACAACGCGCTATACGCATCTGGCTTAGGGTTCGCCAACATTACGGGCTTATCCAGCAAGACGTTATCCATTATCAACGGCTTAGTGGGCACACTCTGCGCACTGTGGCTGTACAACAACTTTGTTAGCTGGCTGACCTTCTTATCCGCAGCCATTCCACCGATTGGTGGCATTATCATCGCGGATTACTTAATGTATCGTCATCGCTATGCCACTTTTGACATGAGCAAAATGCGCGATGTGAATATCAGTGCGTTGATAGCCGTGGCTGCGGGTGTTGCCGCAGGACATTGGCTACCGGGAATTGTCCCAGTTAACGCAGTGCTTGGCGGCGCTATCTGCTACGCCATCCTGAATCCACTATTGAATCGCGTACGCGCCACTAATTCGGAGATGACCCGTGCTTAATCAACATATTCAACATATCCACAATGTCCGTTTGCCTGAGCGTGAAGGCCTGTGGCGAATCGATATTGAAAATCAACAAATTAAAGCTATCGTTCCGCAGCCCGCAGGTGAAGTACTCCCTAACAGCCTTGATGGTGAAGGTGGCTTAGCCATTCCACCGTTTGTTGAGCCACATATCCATTTGGATACAACCCAAACCGCTGGGCAGCCAAATTGGAACCAGTCTGGCACCCTGTTTGAAGGGATTGAACGCTGGGCCGAACGCAAAGCAATGCTAACCCATGACGATGTGAAACAGCGCGCATGGCAAACTCTAAAATGGCAGATTGCTAACGGTATCCAACATGTTCGTACCCACGTTGACGTTTCCGATGCCACTTTAACGGCACTGAAAGCGATGCTGGAAGTGAAAAAAGAAGTGGCGCCTTGGGTGGATATGCAGATCGTTGCTTTCCCGCAAGAGGGGATCATGTCCTATCCAAACGGCGAAGAGCTATTAGAAGAAGCGCTACGTTTAGGGGCGGATGTGGTCGGGGCCATCCCGCACTTTGAATTTACCCGTGAATATGGTGTGGAATCACTGCACAAAACTTTTGCATTGGCACAAAAATATGACCGTTTAATCGATGTTCACTGTGATGAAATTGATGATGAACAGTCACGCTTTGTCGAAACCGTTGCCGCCCTTGCTCATCGTGAAAATATGGGCGCACGCGTTACCGCCAGCCATACCACGGCGATGCATTCTTACAACGGTGCTTATGCTTCACGTTTATTCCGTCTGCTGAAAATGTCAGGGATTAACTTCGTCGCCAACCCGTTAGTGAACATTCACTTACAAGGTCGTTTCGATACCTATCCAAAGCGCCGCGGAATAACCCGCGTGAAAGAGATGCTCGCAGCAAACATCAATGTCTGCTTCGGTCACGACGATGTGTTCGACCCGTGGTATCCACTGGGCACCGCCAATATGCTGCAAGTGCTGCATATGGGTCTGCATGTTTGCCAACTGATGGGCTATGGTCAGATTAATGATGGCCTTAAGCTTATCACTGAGCACAGCGCGAAAACGTTGAATTTGCAAAACTACGGTATCAATGAAGGGAAACGCGCAAGCCTGCTGATCCTGCCTGCTGAAAACGGTTTTGATGCAGTACGCCGCCAAGTGCCAGTACGCTATTCCATCCGTGATGGTCGCGTGATTGCCACTACGCAACCAACTGTGACTCAAATTCAACTCGACGATGTCGAGACGATTCGTTACGGTTATCAGCCACATAGCGAGAACTAAGTTTTACCCCAGCACGGGGCTTGTTGAGCCTGCAATCAATGAGTACCCCGTGTTTCTCTCCTCTGAAATATCTTCATTTGCCTCATTTTTATTGCTAAACCCCAGACTGTTTCTTTACAGTAAAAGTTTCTTTAAGATGAATTAAGTCAAATAAAACGATTGCTGGGTTTCCATGAGAATACTATTAATTGAAGATCACCTTAAAACCCAAGGCTGGGTTAAAAATGGCTTAGAAGAAGCGGGTTTTCTAGTGGATGTGGCGAATGATGGTCGTGATGGTCTCTACTTTGCTTTAGAAAACAATTATCAATTGGTAATTCTCGATATCATGCTGCCGGGTATGAGTGGCTGGGATATTTTAAAAATCTTACGCACCGCCAAAAGCATTCCCGTTATTTGCCTCACCGCACGGGATGCCGTAGATGATCGTATTAAAGGCTTAGAGCTCGGTGCCAATGACTACCTTGTGAAGCCATTTTCATTTTCTGAATTATTAGCACGCGTTAAAAACCAACTCAAAGTGAATCAGCCAACCTCGACAACCATGACAATTGCGGATTTAAAGATAGATCTGACCCGTCATGATGTTGAGCGCGGAGGAAAGAAAATCATCTTAACCCGCCAAGAATTTTCTCTGTTGCTGTTTTTCGTGCTGCATAGCGATGAAATTTTACCTAGAACCTTAATTGCCAGCGAAGTTTGGGGCATCGATTTTGACAGTGATACCAATATCATCGATGTCGCCATCCGTCGATTGAGAAAGAAAATTGATGATGAGTTTGAAGTTAAGCTTATCGAAACCATTCGAGGGATGGGATACCGCTTAAATAGGCCAATAGAATGAAAAAAAAGTCGCTACGCTTTAAACTTATTTCCCTGTTTATCATTCTGATGGTCGCTAATGCTGGCATCGTGACATGGGTTTTGTATCACTCACTGAAGAATGAGCTGTCCGAACAAGATAATAATTTGCTAGTAAATCGCGCAGAGCAACTCGCTAAGTTAATTTCGGGTGGCATTGATATCAAAACGCTGCCGATGTATTTCCAAAGCATGATGGACATGCGCCAAGATTTGATCCAAATTTCTGATGCGAGTGGGCACATACTCGTCGCGACTAACAGCGAACTTCTGGATACCCAACCGCTGCGGTTAGTGAACCTTGAGCAGCTCAATATCCATGCAATCAACCATTGGCAAACCGCACAAAGCATTCCTATCTCCGCGGTCTATTTCGCCATGAACTCACCATTAGGGCAGCTCCATGTGGTACTCGGTAAAGTTTCCGTCGACCGCAGCGGGGTATTAACCCAATATTTAACCCAAAGCATGCTGGTGTCTGCTCTCTCAATATTGTTGATGGGATTACTGAGTTTATGGTTACTGAAAAAAGGGCTCTCCGATATTCAATCACTGAGCCAGATCACGATCAAAACAGACGTTCATGCACTGAATGATCCGATCGATATTGATCAGCTTCCACAAGAGTTAAAAGAGCTGGGCGAATCAATGAATACCATGCGCCAACGGCTAAAACATGACTTTGTTAAACTAACCCAGTTCGCCGATGACTTAGCGCATGAGCTAAGAACGCCCATTAATGCCATTCGAGTGCAAAATGAAATTACGCTCCAGCGTTCCCGCAATGTGAGCGAATATGAAGAAGTCATCATTAGCAATATTGAAGAGCTCGATAAGCTGGCACAGATGATCCAAAGCACATTATTTATTGCTCGTGCTGAAAATAAAAACATTACGTTAAATCGAGAAAATCTCTCAATCTCGGGATTAGTGAATGAGGTTTATGAACTATTTTCGGCTTATGCAGAAGAGAAGCAGATTACGCTTTATTGTGAGTCTTCAACCCTCACACTTGATGCTGATCCGGTATTACTCAGCCGTGTATTCATGAATGTTATCGCTAATGCGATTAAATACTCTCACCCAAATACTCGCGTGGTCACCCAAATCATTGAGCTTCCCCAGCAACGAGAAATCCGCATCACTAACCAAGGGAACCCCCTACAAAATAGCGAGGAAATTTTCACCCGTTTTTGGCGCGGAGATAATGCCAGAACCACGGAGGGAACTGGGTTGGGGCTGGCAATTGTCAAAGCGATTGTTGAACTGCATGGCGGTTCGGTTAGTTTTGAACACGAAGCAGGTACCAGCACCATTACGCTAACGTTTCCTACAATCTAAAATTTTCTACAATTAAGTAAGATGACAAATTTGTCATCTTACTGTCAGCCACTTTTATCACGCATTCGGTATAACTGATTTCATTCTTCTTTTTGCTATGGAGCGCACAATGAAAAAGTTACCTAAAATCCCCGATTCTCAAATCACGGATGAATCCATTTTCTTTATGAAGCGCCGGCAGCTACTCAAAGCCTTAGGTGTGGGAGCGGCAGGTTTAACCGTTGCAGCGACAGCAAATGCGGGCTTATTTTCTTGGCTAAGTGACGATGCACCAGAGACGCCCGTGACGCCAAGAAAAGCCCTCACATTTATTCAACCTGAAGAATTTCAGCCATCGTTAACCCTGACGCCCGAAGATAAAGTGACTGGCTATAATAACTTTTATGAGTTTGGGCTAGGAAAATCAGACCCAGCTGAAAACGCGCATACCCTCATTACCGACGAATGGACGGTCACCATCGATGGGGAAGTGAATCGTCCTTTGACCCTGAATTTAGATGATATCAACGCCAAGTTTCCCCTAGAGGAGCGTATTTATCGTATGCGCTGCGTCGAAGCTTGGTCGATGGTTATTCCTTGGGTCGGTTTTCCGCTAGCCAAATTATTGGCATTGGTGGAACCCACCAGCAAAGCCAAATATGTCGCCTTTGAAACTCGTTATGCTCCCGAACAAATGCCGGGACAAAAAAGCCGTTATATCGGTGGTGGCTTGCCCTATCCCTATGTTGAAGGACTGCGTTTGGATGAGGCCATGAATCCGCTAACCTTACTTGCCACTGGCGTATATGGAAAAACATTACCCAATCAAAATGGCGCCCCGATCCGCTTGGTTGTTCCTTGGAAATATGGCTTTAAAGGAATTAAGTCTATCGTCAAAATTCGCCTAACTGAGCAGATGCCAGACACCACATGGAACCTATCCGCGCCCAGTGAATATGGTTTTTTTGCCAATGTGAACCCGCAAGTTGATCATCCTCGTTGGTCACAAGCGACCGAGCGTTTTATTGGCGCAGGGGGTTTAGGTCAAGTGACCCGACAGCCTACTTTGCTGTTTAATGGATATGGTGACCAAGTCGCAAACTTGTATCAGGGGATGGACTTACGGAGATACTTTTAATGCCCCAAGAAAACAGGCTATTAGTGAGATTAACCAAAGGAGGCTTTCATCTTATTGCTCTGCTTCCTTTGGTATGGCTGGTTTTTTTAATTGATACTCAGCGACTTGGCGCTGATCCCGCTAAAGACATCCAACATTTTACGGGAATAGCCACTTTGCGCTTGCTCGTCGTTATCGCATTGATCCCCGTTATTGCTAAATTATTGCGATTTACCACGTTGTTTCAGACACGAAAATTACTGGGATTATGGTGTTTTTTCTGGGCTGTACTGCACTTGAGTAGCTATTTATTACTGGAGATTGGCGTCAATAATTTATCACTCTTTTTCGAGGAGGTTTTTTCGCGGGTCTACTTAGTGATTGGCGCCACGGCTTGGCTATGCTTATTTTTGATGGCGGTGAGTTCATTCAACCGCATACGAATCAGCCTAGGCGTATGGTGGAAAAGAATTCACATGCTGCTTTACCCAACGCTATTACTCGCGCTTTGCCACTATGCTTTGTCATTAAAAACTCTAACGCCTGAGCCAATTATTTACTTAGTGTTAGTGGGCGCTGCTTTTGCTTATCGTGTTTGGAGCCAACAAAAACAGCCGATCAAACTTTAGAATAAATTGGCGATCCCCAAGATCGCCAATTTATTAATCAGCGATAAAAAATCAGTTTTTTATCCGCTTCAATATTCATCGAATCCTGCCAAGCCACCAGCGTTAAATGCGCCAGCTTACTCAGCCCCACATAAAATGGAGAATCGCCTTTTTCCTGCATTTTGTCTAAATACAGCAAGCCCCATGGCAAAATATGTTTCCCTAATAATTCAGAAAGATTTTCAGGTTGATGTTCCGCTACCCAAGCCACCATCATCATCAATAAACCAAAATGGTCTTCGGGTTCATTTTGCGTTAAGTGAATATCAATTTGGTTGACTTGCATCCACTCACGAAGTTGCAAAGTAGACTCGCCAAACAGCACATTTTCTTTATCAAGCCAGACTGAACCCCACGGTGGAGAAGGAAGCGCATAAGGGCCAATAAAGAGGCGTTGGTAGGCTTCATCAAGGGTTTCATCATCACGTTGCATTGTCGCCATCTCTGCGGCGATCCCTTGTTTTTGCTCTTCAGAGCCATAATGCCAGTCTGCTACCCACTCACCGGATACCAATAATTCGATAATGTCGGGCACTTGGTCAGGGGAATAATAGAATGCCGCACCAAGGATCCGAGCTGTCACAGAAACATCATTTAAAGCGAGTTCGTTCATGGTGTGTAATCCACTGTTCATGTGTTATTTGTTGTTTTGCTTATTATTGATAATAATTCTTGGGAACGAAAGGCTTAGCAGAAGGTTGCTAAGCCTTTGTAGTGATGATTAGTTAACGGCCATGCCCACGGTCATATGCAGACCATAGAACACACCTCGTCCAACAATCTCGCCCGCCAACACTAACAGGGTACCGATGCCCAAGTTAATAACGGATGGATTACGTTTCGCGATTAACGGCATGACCCAGCAACCCAGCCCCATCGCTACGGCAACAATCTTAATATCCATTAAGAAGCCGTAATCAGGCACTAAATCCGTTGCTTTTTGTACTGCGGTTTCAATGCTCGCCAAGTCAAACCCTTGGGAAATTGCCGCAGCTGCACTCACTAATAATGCTATCGCACTCAATGCCGGGAGACGACGGATACATTGCAGGTCAAACCCAGCCACACGCAATAACAGCGCGGCTAAGATAGGCCCACCCAAGAATGCCGTTAGCACGAAGTTGATCATGGTGTAGCTGTTATTCCATGTTGGTACCGTTGGGATTTGGTACACACGGGAAGTTGCCACCACAAAGATAGCCGCCAGAACAGCCACCACCACTAACCATAATTTACCTAGCGTAGCCGGCATTTTATTTAACACTGCCAACAACCAATATAAGCCACCAAAGGCAAAGAAGATTGCACCACTGGCAATTTCATTACTCAGTGAAGAAGCCCCTAAGCGGTTGAAGGCATTAAATGCACGCAATGGGGTACCCATGTGCATCGTGGATAATAAGAAACCAATTCCCATTAACCCCCACAGACCGAACATGCTGTAATGCACTTTGCGGTTAAGTTCAGGGGATAGTTTCCCACTTAACAAAACCGCTGCCATCACAATAAATGCACCCGCAACACTTTGACCAATAACCGTGAAAAACATCAATGGCCATTCATGAATTCCCGCGCCCATATTAAACTTCCTCCGGGTTAGCCAGATGACCCGTGGTATCACCGACAGGTTTGCTATTGGCATTCAATTTTAAAACGATATTTGGATGAGTATATTCAGCCGATGGTAATGGTGCGATTTCCGCTAAATCACCATATTTGGCGCGTAGCTCTTCTATCGGCGCCATATCCAATGCGCGTAATGGGCAAGATTCCACACAGATTGGTTTTTTGCCTTCTGCAACACGCTCATAGCAACCATCGCACTTGGTCATATGACCTTTGACTTGGTCAAACTGAGGCGCACCGTAAGGGCATGCCATGCTGCAATAGCGGCAACCAATACAGACTTCTTCATCCACCACCACAAACCCATCTTCGCGTTTGTGCATCGCACCACTTGGACACACTTTGGCACATGCTGGGTCATCACAGTGGTTACACGAAATAGACAGGTAATAGGCGAAAACATTCTGCCCATAAACGCCATCTTGCTCAGTCCAATCACCCCCCGCGTATTCATAAATACGGCGGAAATTCACTTCTGGAGATAAATTTTTAAAGTCTTTGCAGGCTAACTCACAGGTTTTGCAGCCAGTGCAACGACTTGAATCGATATAAAAACCATATTGCGTTGACATATCTGGCATCCTTAAGCTTTCACAACTTCAACAAGATTAGAGTGTGATGGGTTCCCTTTCGCCAATGGCGATGGACGCTGCGTGGTCAGCACATTAATGCTGCCCGCATGGTCAATGCGGTTACCATCAGGGTCATACCATGCACCCTCACCCAAACCAACCACACCCGGTAAAATTCGTGGGGTGACTTTGACTTTGACACGCACTTCGCCTCGGTCATTGTATACACGGACTAAATCCCCATGTTTCAGAGAGCGTTTCGCCGCATCTTGTGGGTTGATCCATAACTCTTGAGGACAAGCCGCTTTCAATACATCCACGTTGCCATACGTTGAGTGGGTACGTGATTTATAGTGGAAGCCCGTCAACTGTAATGGGAATTTCTCCATTAATGGATCGCCATACTGCTCAAACCCAACGGAATAGACTGGCAATGGATGGATCACATCCCCTTCTTCCAGCTCCCATGAATTTTGCAGCTCAGCTAATTGCTCGGAATAGATCTCGATCTTGCCTGATGGCGTGGTTAATGGATTCGCAATCGGGTCTTCACGGAAACTTTGATAAGCCACATGGTGACCTTTAGGGTCACGTTTTTTGAAGATACCTTGCTCACGGAACTCTTCAAACGTTGGCAACTCAGGTAATGCAGCGCGAGATTGTTCGTATAAATGGCGCAGCCACTCTTCTTGGGTACGATTTTCAGTGAACTGCTCACCGACCCCCATACGTTTGGCAATTTCGCTGGTCATTTCATAGATATTGCGGCTTTCAAAACGCGGTTTGATAGCTTGGTCAGCAAAAATAACGTAAGACATATTCCCCGCAGAAGCATCCATACAGAAATCCATTTGCTCAGATGCAGTGCAGTCTGGCAGTAAGATATCGGCATATTTTGCCGAGGCGGTCATGTGGTTATCAATCACCACAATCATTTCGCACTTCGATTCGTCTTGCAGGATATCGTGGGTACGGTTGATTTCTGAATGTTGATTAACTAAACAGTTACCTGCGTAGTTCCATACCATTTTAATCGGTACATCCAATTTGTCTTTACCACGGACACCATCACGGGTAGCCGTCATTTCAGGACCACGCAGGATGGCGTCAGTCCACATAAACATGGAAATGCTGGTTTGCACTGGGTTAGTCAAAGTCGGCATACGCACGAATGGAATGCTGTAAGAGCCTTCACGAGCCCCCGTGTTACCGCCATGAATACCGATGTTACCGGTTAAAATCGCCAGCATTGAGATAGCGCGAGAGGTCAACTCACCATTCGAACGACGCTGAGGGCCCCAACCTTGCACAATATACGCCGGTTTTGCAGTACCGATTTCACGGGCTAATTTCACAATGCGAGCCGCCGGAATACCGGTGATGGATGCCGCCCATTCAGGGGTTTTCGCTTGGCCGTCAGGACCATCACCCAGGATATAAGCTTTGTAGTGCGCATTTTTTGGTGCGCCAGCTGGCATGGTGGTTTCATCATAACCCACGCAATATTTATCTAAGAATGGCTTATCCACTAAGTCTTCTTTGATCATCACATACGCAATGGCGTTAACCAGCGCCGCATCAGTACCCGGACGAATTGGGATCCATTCATCTTCACGTCCTGCACCTGTATCGGTGTAGCGTGGATCGATGATGATCATTTTTGCGTTAGATTTTTCGCGAGCTTGTTCAACATAGTAAGTGACCCCACCGCCGCTCATACGCGTTTCGCCAGGGTTGTTACCAAACATCACGACTAATTTAGCGTTTTCGATATCTGATGGGCTATTACCGTCTGCCCAGCCACCAAAGGTGTAATTCAGGCCTGCCGCAATTTGTGCGGTACTGTAGTCGCCATAATGATTTAAATAACCACCACAGCAGTTCATGAGACGCGCAATTAAAGTCGCACCCGGTGGCCATGATTTTGTCATAGTGCCGCCAAGGGTACCTGTACCATAGTTCAGGTAGATGGACTCATTACCATAATCTTTAATTAAGCGCTTCATGTTGTCGGCAATAGCGTCGAAAGCTTCTTCCCAACTAATGCGCTTAAATTTACCTTCACCGCGTTTGCCTACACGCATCATTGGGTAGCGCAGACGGTCTGGGTTATAGACGCGGCGGCGCATAGAGCGGCCACGTAAACATGCACGGACTTGATGCAGTTCTTCATACACGTCATTACCCGTATTATCGGTTTCGACGTATTTGATTTCGCCATCTACAACATGCATACGCAGTGGGCAACGGCTTCCACAGTTAACTGTACACGCACTCCAAACAACTTTTTCATTCCCTGATGGTGTCGATGTTTTTTGCTCTGTTTCCGCTGAAGCGCTAAACGGAAGAGAAAATCCTCCCGCTGCGGCGGCTAAACCTGTCACGGCGCCCGCTTTCACAAAGCCGCGACGGCTAAGAGGAGCAAAAACAGCAGCTTTCTCTTTTATATTGGCCATATATAACTCGCTCACTTAAATTGCAATTGCTTAAAATAATAAGAAGTTTTTTCGCTAAAATTTTTTTCGTTAAAACAATGGAATTAAAAAATGTAGTTTGTGTGCCATTAGCGATAAAACCACCAGCCACATAATTAGAGGTAATTAGAATTTTTGATTGAGTTAATAATATCAATCGGGGAATTTGAGAGATTGTCTTACATCAATAAACACATTGATAATCAACATCATCAATGTGTTTATGCCGCTTCATTCGCGGTTTATTTCACCTATTCGTTATATAATTAAATACATAAAAAAGAGATTTATAATATATAACTGTCTATATTCAAATGATTATCCAAAAATAACACTCTCAAAGATTTATTATTTTCTGATTATTTTTTATCGATATTCTAGCGAGGAGATCCACGGTTTAAAAAACATCATATTGTACAAATTATTGTGATATCGCTAACGACAGACAATAATGCAAATGAGATTGGTTTTCGTTATTATCTAAGGCTATTTCTCATTCAAAATACTCATTTTGCTTTTAATTAAGGAAATATAAAAACTTAATTTTTTAATAAAGAAACCCCCTAACCACATAAAAAACCTAGATTAAAAGACTAAAAACTATTTGATTTTTAATTTGGTTTACACCCCTCGATGGAAATACAACAATTATAATTCCATCACGTAAGAGGACATATGATGAGTGAACACCTTTCCTTTGAAAGCACGCAAGCCTATAAATTACCCATTCAAGATATTAGCTTTTACTTTGCCGGAGAGAATGAAGCTCAAATAAACAATTTAATCGGGCACTATATAAGAAAAAAAAGAAAAGAACTGGGTTTGACTGGAAGCCAAATCGCTAGCCGTGTTGGTGTCAGTCAGCAACAGTTTTCACGGTATGAGGTAGGGATCAGCAATATCACATTACCGAGATTATTTTTAATTATTAGCAAACTTGACATGGATATTGAGACATTCCTCAACGACCTTGTCATGATCGTTAAACGACTACATACACAGGATTAAAGAGGTAGTGATAGATAATCTCTTTATTGGACAGATTATCTATCACGCTCATATTTAATCATTTGCAATAAAAAGCATACATATCATTGGTGAAAAAGATATACCCACCACTCTTCTGAGGATAGAGAAAGATATCCATATCTAGGTTAGGGTTCAAATAAGACTGAGATAAATATTTTTCTAACTCCGAAGAATCTGTATTATCCGAATTCAATAGAATATTTTTCTTGGATTTGATTTTAAGGCTATCGCCGATCTTTATAATATCGATATAAACCTTTCTTGCTACCTCACTCTCAATACCATTTTGGCTAAACTTACCCTTTAAATTCACCCACCCTTCATGATCGCCTAAGGTATAAGAAATGCTCAAAGAAAGTTTCACATTGTCTTCAATAGAAATAGTCCTAAATGATGAACGACAAATAATGTCATCTGACTTATTAACCTGGTATACCGCAATAGAAGAAAAAATAATTGCTAATGTATAAACAACAGCTTTCAAGATACTTTTTTTCATTTTTATTATCCAGCCCAATCCATGATGTAATACGAAACACATTCATTATCTTTTAACGAAAATGAATCTAACTCTCTGATGCAATAAATGATTGACAATTTATTAGTGAAATTTCGTCTTATCACATACATATATTGATAATCATCAAATGACTTTGAAATAATTTCATCTGAGAGAAATTTAGATAAGTTCGCATTTAAATCCATCTGCTTATTACAGAGTATTATTTTACTTTTAATTTCTCCACAATGAGTATAGTTCGATAAGCTACTACTTTTTTTTTGAAAATCGATATAGCTAAAAAAAATTGTTGTCATCAATACAATTAGAACTAGCATAATGATTGTTCTTTTCACTTCACGACTTGAGAAACTGAGCCACACATTCTTTTTTTTAATATACCCAGAGGGATATTTCGGAGGAGTATTTATGCTAATTTTTTTATGGTTCTCTACTTTTTCCACTTTAGGAATATGGATTTTTTCTATTTTCCCATCATATTTTCTATCAATTTTGTGCTTATTTCTAAACCTACTACTATTTACATTATTTATCGACGAGTTAAGAATATGTATATCATCAACAAGCCTATACCCTCTTTTAGGAATATTCTTTATTATCTCAAAATTATTTTCCAGTTCACTAAATGCTTTTCGTAACAACAAAATGTTTTGATAAAACGTATTGATTGTCACAAACTTCTTTTTTTCACCCCAACCTGCACTAAATAGCTCATCTTGTGAAATAACTTCATTATCTCCATCTACCTTGTTTTTTATTAAAAATAAAAGAATATTCGCAGCTGGCGTTAAGACTTTACGTTTATCTCCATTAAGTATGTATGTGATTTTCTTATTGGTGTAGTCAAACTCAAACTTGTCATTAATTATATATTTTATACTCGATTTCATAATTTCATTCTTTATTAATATAGTAAAACATCGCCACACTATACTACCCATACGAGTGAACCGAAAATTGAAATAAATCATAAAAATCTAAAATAAATTTGAAGGTTTTATTGAGTTTTTCAGCATCGATAAATCACAACGCATTGTTAATAATGAATATTTTTAGAATTCCATATAAATAAAAATACTTAAGTAGTTTATTTAGTTTATCCAGCTGAAGAGTGAGGGTATTCTGCATCCCAGAACGAGAAGGCTCCAAAACATTCATCTCTTAATGATGAAAATGATTTCTATTATCTATCATTTCGCCAGCACAACAGTTCCTTGCATTAAAAATGGAGAAATTTAAATTTGATTTTTTGGATATACATATCCAGAGATTTTTAATGCACATTATTAAATATAAATACTCTTATGAGGATGATTAAATGAAAAAGATGTTATTACCTTTAATTTGTAGCAGCGTATTACTTAGTGGTGCTGCATTTGCAAATACAGGGGAAGTACAATTTATTGGAGCGGTAACTTCTGCAACTTGTGATATTGATACTGAAGTCGGTGGATTAGTTAAATCTACAATTGATTTAGGCAAAATGACAACAGCAGATACCAATGGTGACTACGTTGAATTTAGTTTAGTTCCACGTACTGACGAATGTTTGAAAAAAACTAATGGTCAAGTAGGTTGGCAAAGCGCTGGATTTACTAATTCAGGTCTTGCAAATATGAAAGGAACAGCAAATGGTGTTTCTATTCAATTAACCGCAATGAACTCAACCACACCAAATCAAGATGTAACTTATAACAGCCAAACAGTTGATTTTGGTAATGGAACAGATGCTATTGGAAATATGAATTTCAAAGCAAGAATGCTGGCAACAACAGGTCAAACAGTTACCGAAGGTACCATCATTTCTACTGCGACTTATGCAGTGGCATATAAATAATTAGTTTTATATTTTTAAATTAAGGGTCTTTGACCCTTATTACCGCTTACAAATAGTGATGGATATATGCGTTTAAAATCGGTCAATGCTTTTATATTATCCCTGTTGGTAAGTCCATTTTTTGTATATGCAAACTTGAATATGGATTTCTTGCATGGAGGAGTTCAATCTCAGGCAGCAAGTATTTTTGATGATAGTGTTAAATACCCAGAAGGTCACTATATTGTAGAGGTGATTTTTAATCGCCATCCAATGGGAAGAAAAGAATTAATTATATTAACCAAAGATAGAGAAAACCTTTGTTTAAATACCTCATGGATAAATGAACTTTCATTACCTATTAATTTAGCTTTATTTGAAAATGACTTCGATGCAGAAAGAAACTGCTACAACTTAGGTCATTATCCTGGTGTTCAAATTGACTTTGATAATGCAAAACAAGTTTTGACTTTTAATATTCCACAAGTCGCCTTAGATAATTCAAAAAACCAACAAGAATGGGATTATGGAATACCAGGGATCAAAGTTAACTATTCCGGGTATGTCTCTAAAACAACATCCGCTAATACCCAAATTTATGGGGATTTCGACTTATATTCTAATTTTGGTCGATGGGTAGGTTACGTCCGCAGTAGTTATCTTAAAAATTCAGGAACCGAGACTTCGGAAGCAACCATTTCAACTGCCATGAAGTCTATACAGGGAAGTTTTATCGCTGGTAAAACAATAACATCAATGACGATGTTGCCTAACTTTGTGTTTTACGGAATGGCGTTACGTTCAGAAAAAAATATGCGCCCATGGGAAATGCGAGGTTATGCCCCCGTCATTTCAGGTGTGGTCAGTTCGAATGCAAAAATTACCATTTCACAAAATGGATACGTTCTTAGCTCTCAAGTCGTTCCTGCAGGTGCATATCAATTAAATGATATTTCACCCGTCAGTAATGGTGATTTGACCATTACTGTTGAAGAAGATAACGGAACCAAAACCGTAAGATATGTGCCAGTTGCCACGCTCCCATCATTATTACGAGCCAATGAGATGGATTACAACCTCGTCATTGGTGAGCGGGAGCTAACTGGAAAGCGTGAAAGCCATCCATTCCTTTTGGGTGCTCTTGATTATGGGTTTACGTATTTTACGTTGCAAACAGCGGGAATTTTACACAGTGATTATCAAAGTGCTGGAATTGGTCTGAGTAAAGAGTTTGGTCAATTTGGTGCCGTCTCTTTTAACGTGAATGCTGCCAACAGCAATTTTCAAAAACAGACTCCCACATCACCTGATGCCAAGCAATCAGGGATAAGTTATATGCTGAAGTATGCTAATTCACTGTCGAATACGACTAACTTACAGCTTTTAACTTACCGTTATACAGGCAAAGAGTACGTTGATTTTAATGAGTTTAACCAAAATGCGCTGTACCAAAGAAGTAATCGTAAAGAGCGCTATGAAACCATTATTTCTCAAAATTTTGATAACAGCTTTATCAGCCTGTCGGGATGGGTACAAACCTACCGTAATCGTATCCGCAATGAAGTCGGCGCTAACGTGACTTATAACACTGCCTTCAAAGGTATCGACTTTTCGGTATCCGCTGATTATCAGAAATTAAATGACCATGACCGAGATAATTATGCCATCTCCGTCGGTGTGAATATTCCGTTTAGTGTGTTTGATAAAAACCATTTTTGGACGAACTCAGTGAGTTATGACCGTGATAATAAAGCTAATTTTAACTCCGGTATCGCAGGAAACATTAATGAAAAAGTGAACTACAGCGTGAATACCAGCAAAGATCGTGATAGTTGGTCAAACTCTGCTTACTTTGGATTTAACCAAGATTGGATTAATACAGGTGTGGCGATTGCCCAAAACCAGCATCAAACCACAGGCTCTATCAATGCCTCCGGTAGCTTGCTTGCCACGCAACAAACCGGCTTATTTTTAACCAATGTGCGACAAGATACTGTCGCCATCGCCAACATTAAGAATATCGGAAATATTGTTTTTAATGATTCACCGCCTACGGATAGACATGGAAATACCGTCATTGGTGTATCTCCTTATATTGAAAATAATTTAAAAATCAATACTGAGGAAGTTCCGAACAACGTTGAGTTACTCGATTCGGTACAACGTGTTGTTCCAACAGATAAAGCCATTGTTTATCGCGAGTTCAAATACTCAACCATACATCGATACATTTTGAGACTGAAAAAGAAAAACGGTGAGTTTGTGTCTGCGGGTAGCTCTGCTCGAACAGAAAATAACGACTATGTGGGATTTGTCTCCAATGGCGGTGTTTTGCTGTTGAATTTATTAAGTCAGCCTAATGCCATTTTCATTACCTCCTCAAATGATGAGGTATGCACCTTAAATATGAATGGGGTAAAACCCAATGAAAACCAAATCATGGAGATCGAATGCAATGATTAAGCTCATATCCAAACTCGCTATCTTGCCATTTTTGTTAACCTGTTTTAATGCCTATTCCGCATTCACACTGAATGGCACTCGATTTATCTATGATGAAGGTCGTAAAAATATTGCGGTTGAAATTAAGAATAATAGCGAAAAAGCCTATGGTGGGCAGGTCTGGATCGATAACCTCAAAGGGGATGATGTTTTCTTTGTTCCCGCGCCTAACTTATTTAAAGTCGCAGCCAATGAAAAACAGCTTGTTCGCTTAATTTATATTAATGACATACTGCCAAAGGATAGAGAGTCACTGTTTTGGCTTAATGTTCAAGAAATCCCGCCGGTTGCATCTGCGGAAGAGGGCAATGTCCTTGCTGTGGCATTAAATACGCAAGTTAAGCTAATTTATCGCCCTAAAATCCTTGCAGAAAACCGTGAAGATGCAGAAAAAAATATCACGTATAGCGGCTCAACTCTGAAGAACCCAACACCTTATTACTTTGCACTCACACAAGTTTCCATCAACAACAAACCGCTGTCTTTATCCGCGGATGTTGAACGCTCAATTAGCTTATTCCCGCCTTTCAGCGAGATGGATTTACAGCGCCCGTTATCCGGTAAAGTCACCGTTGAAGCCATTGATGACTACGGTGCTCGACGTGTGATCGAACTTCAATAAGGACATCATCATGGCAAAAAAAGGGGTTTACCTTGGAATATTGATGTTCTTCTTCGCGCTAGATGCTAGTGCCGCTAGATGCCAAAACATCTCTATTAAATATTCATTTCCAGCACAAATCGACGTGACGAACAAAAAAGTTGGAGATCAACTCTATACTTTTGGCGCCCCTGGTGTCCCATTAACGTTATCAGGCCAATGCTTACGTGCTTCAAGTGGCGCGGGAAATACAACCGGAAACTTTATTTATATTGTTGATAAATATGGCGCATCACCAAATGATTGCCCAAATGGTGGAACCGTCGATAAAAACTCATCTGATGGAATTTTAAGATTTCGATCAACAGGAAGCTGTAGTAATAGTGCTTGGATACTGGTTTTAGACTACAAAACTAGTGGAACGGGCTATACCAATTTAGCCAATGCTGGCGGAGGAACAGACTCCGGCACCGTTTACTTACAGAAAATCCCCCCTGTCGGGAAAACGGTTGTTAACCCTACTTACATGTTAACCAAAAAATTCTATTCACGAATTGGTAATAACAGCCGTACGTTGATGTCAGAGAGTGTCGCTTTCAGTGCGCCAACATCGATGACCCTCGTCAATAACGCATCCTGTGCTGTTTCAGTCAACGATGTGGATTTTGGTAACCAAACGGCAAGTTCAGTTAACGCAAAATCTGTTGCCGGTAAAACTATCAACGTCGCATTTACCTGTAATGCGGTGCTACCCGCCTATACCTTAAGTTTTTCAGGGAAGGATGGCGTCAACAATGCTGCAAATGGAATTATCAATGTGAAAAGTAATCCATCCGTTGGTTATCAATTCACATGGGGCAATAGTGCATTTAAACCTGTAAATAGTGCCGTCGTTATCAATGGTGCCGCTATTGCACCAAACACTAAGCCAACAACAGCAAACTTCACTATTCCAATTACCGTCAAACCCGTTCCGTTAACGACTCAAACGGCAGTGGGGGCAGCTAATACCGCCTTGACCATTAATGTAAAACTAAACTAACAGGATTTTTATGATCAAGAGATCTCTATTCCTTTGTACTGCATCGTTATTTTCTATTTATGCTAATGCAACAAGCTTTGCGACCAACGTAACGGGTGGGGCAGTCACCTCGAATATTAATATGACGGTCAAGGCTTCTTGTGCCGCTTCAGTAGCAGATATCGACTTTGGCGAGCAATCTGTCAGTGACATTAAAAATGGCAAAGTGGTTGAAAAACCGATGACTATTGCAATCACTTGTGATGCAACTTTAGCATCTTATACGATGGCATTAACCTCGGCTGATGGCGTTGATGCCACAAAAAGTATTTTGAAGACCAAACAAAATACCACTGTAGGTTATCAGTTGACATGGAAGACCGCTGAAATGGCTCCGATCAATACTCCTGTTTTGGTTGATGGCGTTGCCAAAGCCCCTATCACGAAACCCACAACACCTAACGTATCCATTCCTATTAACGTAAAACCCGTTTTACTTGGTACGACGGGTTCACCAGGAGCCGCCAGTACAGCATTAAATATTAATTTAACATTCAACTAGTTGAGGTGACTATGCGCAAATCTATTTTGCTCATCAGCGTATTGATTTTTACGCATATCAATAGCTATGGAGCACTCACCAAACAATCATCCATGGTTGGTCAAGAACTGGCATCGCAAATTAGGATGAGTGTGAAAATTGCCACTTGCCTGCCAGCAACGATCGATAATATTGCTTTTGGTGCATTGGATAGCGCAACTGTTTTATCTGGCGAAATAGAGGGACATACCACGCTATCATTAGATTGCTCAGGAACCATAGTTCCACAACGTGTTTCACTATTATTTGAACCCGCTACCCCTCATTTAACCATGGGGGCATCTGGCTATATTGGTTCTGTTAACAACACGCTTGGTTATGTAGTCGCATGGGAAGATAGCCAAGTTGGAGACATTGACGCAGGTGTGCCGATGGGAAAAGAGCTTTTACTTAAAAAACCCACCGCCTCATTAATGAAAGTGAAACTGAAAGTAAAACCTATTGCACTACCCATTGGCAGCAATAGCGTGACTCTAGGCAGTGGGAGCACCCACATTACAATCAAAATAAAATACCTTTAATGTGAGCGAATTGATGAATAAAACACTTCCCTTCTGCTTTCTTTTCATGCTGATGAGTAGCTACCCTTTACATACCGTTGCCGATGAAATTTTACCCGACACGGTTCTGACCATCTCGCTAGATATCGTCAACATCACTTGCGATATTAATGATGGGAAAGGCTTCAATAAAATTGTCGATTTCGATGTGATCAATGAAACCGATTTACTTGCAGGAAAGCAACCCGCTGTAAAAACGCAATTTATTGTGGATTGCAATAAAAGTGGCTTTAAGCCTAATAATATAGATATTAAGGTTCATCCCGGGGCTCAAGGGGCTCTGAATAATGGTGTTGGTGGTGAGTTGAAAACCAATTTATCTGGTGTTGGAATTTATTTATCCTGGATGGACAAGAGTCCTATTGATTTATCTGGAAAAAACAAACGATTCAGTGCTAATGGTAATAACCAATTTGATATTAGCTTTTTTGCCAAGCCATATGCTCAATCAACAAGTGTCGAAAAAGGTATTATGAAAAGCAGTGTTATTATTAGTGCGCTCTACAAGTAATAACGATTACTCACAATTACCCACAGCGTAATATTTATCAAAAATCACAATGTACTTGCGGCTTTTCTTGGTTAAACGCGCATCTTGATATGTCTGATTAGGTAGCAAGTAAAGGACGTAAGGCTCAGAATCATCCTCTGTATTACAATTGTTATGCAGCAGCACTCTAAAATAGGTATTCCCCGTATTTTTCAAAATGCCTGCATTTTGGTCGAGCGTATATTTAAAATCAGGCTGTTTGGGTCTCACGACGAAGTACGTTTCTAAACTGACCGTTGGGTAAAATAGCGGCTGTTTGCGTTGCTCATGATCATTTTGCATTTCAAGTGGCGTTTCACTAATGATGATTTTGTAATAGCGCTCTTGGTTATCCACGGTTCCGCGATAAAAAATTTTAAAGAATTCCTGCTCTCCTGGTAATAAAATTTTCTTCAGTGGGGTAAAGATAATTTCCCCATTATGAATAGCTCGCCCTTGTTCATTGCTGCCTGGTTTATCAATTTGATACGCACTAAAGCTGTATAAATTGGTCTTTTTCGTATCGTTAATATAGGGCTTAGAAAAAAATTCTTTCTCGGAATCCATCGAAGAAATATCCGAGCTAATGTATAGCGCGTTAGCACTATGATTGAAGGAAATCATCACAAAAAAAAGTAAGAATTTCAGCAAAGAATTTAATTTCATGTTTAACCTGTTAATGCTGAAGAAAAAGGCGACTTAAGATTAAATAAATCGCCTCAAAAAATGGGTCATATTTAATGAATATCGGGGCCTGTCCAGATGGCTTTTACCGTCACGGTACCACTTGCCGAAACTGTCCCTAGCCAGTCAATTCCATCTAGCGTAAAGAATGAATTCGCTTCATTCATTGGAAATGATAAGTCTAAATTTGTGCGATAAAACGAACCTAAATCTTCATTCGGTTTTGCCCACGGCGTCTCTTCCCATAACGCATTTTTGAGGGAGATTTCATTGCTATCGCAGCTAGCTCGGTAAGACTCTAAGCTTCCCGTGTAATTTTTAAATGACAAATACGCTGAAAACGGCACTTTGAATTTGTCATCATTGGAACTAAACAAGCAGTACGATTGCCCTTTTAGCGTGGTACTTGGGCCTTCTACTTTGGCGGTGATAGAGTCTGCCTGCCTTGGTCCACTGGTCGTCACAATATAATTAAATTCAATTGGCGGCTCTTCATTTCCCACTTTCCCGGTTTTAGATTGGTTCGGGTTAAAGTCTGCAGGGATAATACTGATCCCATAATCCCGCGGTTTAAGAATAATAGTATTGGACGGTGTAAATTCGTAATAACCCGATTGAGGTACCGCTGAGTTGGTAAATGAGAATGTAAAAAACTCTTGGCTATTTTTAAAATCAACATTCGACGACACCAACCGCTTCAAAAACGTATTGGATAGAAATATCGATACATTCTTATTGTTGCCTTTGAAATAATAGCTCGCTGGATACGTTGTATTGTAATAATACCAGCTATTACTCCCGTCATCAGGGCCAATCAATATCGTGTTAGCCGCGGGTACAAACGGAATCAATGTATTATTAACTTTTAAACTCAACATAATATTGGCGAAAATCTCCCCCTTTGTCTCATGGTCAACAACTTGGCAGATAATCCCATTTTGACTTAATACGATACCGATTCTGCAAAATTGAGAGCCTAATCCCAAGGTTGGGTTTCCATTACTATCTATAAATATCTCTTGCAACGCTCCCGTTGAAGTCAGCTTTATATGCCCAGATTTAGTAATATTGAATTCATGGGATGCGATAATCTGCCCACCGACACTTTGGCAAGACTCACCTTTGCTTGGGTTATAGTCCGTTTTTGTCATACAAGATCTATAGCTATAACTTTCGACGGTTCCCACAGGTAACTTAAGGAAATATTGGTAGGCAGAGTCGCTGAAGATCCCCCTCGCATAGTAAGATTCCCCATTAATATTACTTTGCACTATCTTGTAAGCGCCATCTTTCCCAATGTATTGCGCAGGCCAATAACCACTGTCGTCATTACAATATCCTCGCATACACCGATTCCCAGTAAATGGTCTATCTATCTGAGAATTTTCTAACCAAATATCAACAAATTGGTTTGCTTGAATAGACGTATTCACATACCCCATATAGCCCAAACTAAGCTGTAGCGATTTTGAGTAACGCGTATATTTGTTAGCCCCCGAAAAACGCGGGTCGGTTGTTCTCGGTGTAATGAAATATTCGTCATCAACGTTATTTTCAATAAAAACATAGCTGTTAGTTACAGTGACAGCGTGCGTTGCTGCGCTGAATAAAAAATTCAAAATAACAGGGGCAATTATGAATATAAGAAATCTATTTCTCTTCATCGTTAAATTCTCATTATCTTTTCGCATAACTAGATTGCGGCTCACAAGTCACCTCACCTACCCATAAAGCACCGCGTGCTCCTTGTAGGTTTAAATCGGCTTCGCAGATCGTTTTCTCATCTTCTTGCAATAACGAGATCACCGGATACCGCACATCAACGTCCATGGAGAATTCCCCATTTTTATCGGTTTTTGTTCGCCCAATATGGTTACGAATCGAGGCATATTTTATGTATTCACCATCTGGTGATTTAAGCCGTCCAAACACCGTGACCAACTGACGAACTTCGGGTTGATAAAACGCGATATTGCCCGGATACAGCGTGACGGATTTATTGCGTCCAGAGACAATGTCAAAACTGTCTTTTGACTTCCCGTCGTTCATTAACTGGATGTCGTAATCTGAATATGGTGACAATGGAATAAAGGTATTTTTTCCGCTGATTGGGTAATTCTGCCCATTCACCTTCGCCACCATGCTACCGGCACCTTGAATCTCCGAATTAATAATTACCCCTGATTTTCCTTGGTTGCCGCTTGGTGTGATCATGCCATTGCTGTAAGCCACCGATCCGCGAGAGGTTAAGTTACCGTTCAGTCGGTCGCTATCCGGTCGGTTAATCGTGACGGTGCCCGAGTTATATTTCATGTCATAAGAGGCGTAGGCCAGCGTCGAAAAATCCGAAGCGCCATTATCTTTATCACGCACTAACTTAGAGACCGAAATTCCCGCATTGGTGATCGGCGAGTTTTCAAAACTTTTGTTGGCGTAAATATTGGCTTTCATATTGCCATTCGTGGAAGATACGCCCGTGCTTAACCACGTAGACAGCGGTAATGAGAAATCTAAATTCACATATTTTTCGTTAGTACTGTTTTGATTATCATAGTGATAACGCTGCACACCGGCTCTGAGCCCAACCGTTCCATAGCGCCCAGAAAACAGCGTATTCGCATATTCGTAGTTAATTGAATCACTGCCTACGCGACGGTCTTTGGTATTACTGATCGTGAATGAACCCGTTCTATCAATAATCTTGTCGAAGTTAACTGTCGCGCCATAGGAATAGTTATCCGCATCGTAAAGCGGTAAATCCCCTTCAATCACTGTTCGTTCTCGTGATGCCCAAAAAGAGCCATAACCGTCAGGAATACTGACAGAAATCGTACCAATGTTGCGATGGCTGCCGTGATTCTCCAGCATGCCCTGCCAAGAAATCGAGATATAGTTATTAATCGACGCGTTGATGCTCGTTTCTTGAACTAGGAATTTATCAAAACCATAGTTTGACATCTGAAAGCGTATACCTGACAGCACTGGGAAGTTATAGGCAAATGAAGCTCCTGCTAAATAGCTTTTCTCAGGGGCTTGGCTATGACGACCTTCTCCACGAGCATAATTTCTTTTATCGAAATCAACATAGCCCCCGTACATTTCCCAATTCAGTTTGTCGAAGTTTCCTCCGATTGCCCCTAAGGATTTATTAATTGTCTGGTTTTGAGTGGTGACCACTTTCCCATCGACAACCGTTTCGATAGTGACATCATAGATACCAAAAGGCAGCATACTGGTATCGACTTCAAAGTTACCCATTGGGAAGTTTTGGATGTTAAGAAGCTTACCTTGGCGATAAATACGAACTTCACCAGGGCTATTTAAGAAGGCATAAATAGGGGTCAGTGACTGCTGTTTATTGTTGACGACACTCTCGGAGTTATTTCCGATAGTGACCGCATAAATTTTACTACTGCTCAACGCGGTTAAGCTGGCAATGGATTGTAAATTCCACGTACTCATTAAACCCAATGCGACACGCAGCCCATTAAAGTCACGCTCATACATCGCTCGGTATAATTCGACACTTGCATTGGATTTACCGATGCTATAAGCCGACGCATTAATATTAAAATGGTGTTCTGCTGCAGCAAATAACGCGTCTAAATTAAAATAACTACTGGAGCTATTTTGTGCATTTTTTACCTGACTTTGGAATACACCTAAATCATAGTTTGCCACTGCCGAAAGTGAATTAACGGATGAATCCCCTAATACAGAATGCCTTGCGTGGGTTTTCGGTGCAAAAGCGGCTTTATCAACATCTAATGATAAATTAAATGACGAAATATTTAATTTCAGCGCCGCATTATTGTCGATAACAATACCGTTGTTATCATCAAAAATGGCATCTTGTTTATTTTCAATTTTATCAACCAGCAAACTATTCAGTTGAGGACCTTGCGTACTGTCAATGAGGTGAATACTCGATAACTTAATTTTACCTTGGTCAATGACAATAACTGCATCCGCGATTTTATCTTCGCTTTGGTTTTTTTTAGCATCATCACTTAATCGTAGAAAAACAGGCACAGACATTCCTTCTTCCAATGCACTCACAAATGCCGGAGGAATAATGTAGCCACCAATTTTAATACTCTTCATCTCACTGGCATGAATGGTGTTTGAAAAAAAAATGCTTAATATTGATAAAGCAATAACACTCTTACGCATGATTAAAGTCCGTTATTAATTATTTGACGACAATGAAATCTCCTTTGTGCCAAATACCTACGCTAGATTTTTTATTATTAAGATCGACAAATTGTAATTTCACAGCTAAATGTGGCATGAGGTAATAACGCTCACGACAAATACCGTCCACACTGTATTTTTGTTTTTCAGGTAAACATGGCCCTGATGCCACCACACGAAATGAACTATTCCCTATATTGGAAACTTGGGAGTTTGCATATTGGTAATTAAATTTTTCAATTCTTGGTGCAACAACCAAGATAGTGCTAATGGTTGCCGAGGTTGTTGCTGAGGCAGATTTTGCACTTTTTGTAACACCGCTTTCACCAATAGGGTCATCTTTCCAATTTAATCGATAATAACGTTCTTTATCGTCTTTAGGACCTTGATAGATAATTTTAAAAACATCTTTTGCTTGCCCCGGCAAAATCAAATTAGCAGGGGTTGATAATATTTCATTGGGATCCGTTACTGGAATAACTTTTCCATTCTCAAGTGGCGAGTCTATTTTCTCGATAGTTAAATTAACGAGCCTTGCCGTATTAACCGTATTTTCAATTTCTTTTGCTAATGAGTCTTCATCCGGCGATATGATTTCAGTGATATTGCCTACATTAACCGCAAAGCTCATTTTTAGTGGGAGAATAGATAATAAAGCTAATGCTAATGTTATTTTTTTCATAATTATTAATTTTAAAAAAGATAACGATAAAGATAATATTTCCCTATAGTATCTTTATCGTGAAAATTAGTTATTCACTAAGCGTAAATAATCAATTAAGGAGCTGGTGTGAAAGTACCATCCCAAGTTGCAGTGAATTGAACTTTAACATCACCATCCCATGAACCATCGGTCAGTGCTTTGAAGTCTGTCGCTGCGCCAGCCGCTTCCGCGCTAGCGATAACGAAGGTGAACTCACCACGGTCAGTTGCACGCTCTGAACCATTGTAGATACCATCTGCAGCTAAGTTATCTAAACCTGATGTTAAGCCTTTTGAAGTATCGATTAACACAGTGTCAGTCGTTTTATTCAGATCTTCCCCATTCCATTTAACGCCAACAGTTAATTTAGAATCATCTGTTGTTCTCGCTAAAGTGTTAGAAATGATTTTTGATGCTAATTTAAAATCTGTTGCACCTGATTGACCTTGAATAGCGATATCAAATGCGCCATTTTGTTGGTTAAAGCTTTTCTGACCTTCTGCATAGTTAAATGTTAAGCTTTTTAATGGCGTAACAACCAGCATACTTGTCGTATCTTTAATTGCGGTCGCTTGCCATGTTGCTGTCGCTTGAGCAGTACGAGTGTCAGCATTAGCAACTGTAGCAAAGGAAGCAGCAATAATTGTTGATAGCAAAACAGATGCCATTTTTTTATTTAACATGTTGTTCTCTCTATTTAATATCCATGAAGAAAAATTTAATTGCATAGCATAAAAAACACATTCATTGTGTGTTTTATAAAAAACAATCGAATTTTCCAGAGAATATGCTTAATAAAATAACCAGAATTAACTGATTATTTTATTTCTAATTTAAGAGGAAAATTTAGCAGTTATTTATGATGGTTTTTGTTGAGTAATTTCCCCAGGAAGTATATTTACTCGCACTTCCTTTATTACCCATTCTTTTTTCAGAGTCAGTATCTTTTTCGACATATTTAATGACATCGACCCATCGTTTATCTAGAATACTTAAAAAAATATCAAGCTGATCTAAAGTAATCGCAGTGATTCCCATTTCATATCTTGATATCTGTTGCTGGCTGATTCCTATTAATTTCGCCAGCTGCTTTCCCGTCATGTTCTTTTCTTTACGTGATTTTCTTAAAAAAGCTCCCACCTGACCACTAATTATATTAGATTTCATTAACCACACTCCAATATAAAGAAACAATTTATTTAATTTCCATTAATAATAAATACATTAAAATAAGAGTAAAAACGTTTATACCGATCGAACAAGATTATTTTGATAGGTACCACCTATCAAATAGTAATTTATTGATCGTCGGGCTTTATTAAGATACAACGAGTACGAGTACACTTAATATGATAAGTAGAATTAACTAACTGATATATATTAAATAAAGCTTTGTTCAATTTATTTAATATATTTTTTATTTTTTTAAAATAAAATTTACGTGGGAGGAGTAAAAGCCTATAAAAACGAGATAAAATACATCATTTATTACAACAAATTACAATTTGAAACAGCTAAATTGTTTTTTGCAAAATAAAAAACTCATTAGATGAGTAATATACCAATATAAAAATATATTTCTACAGCTTAATTCGTTATTCCGCAATAATTTTCATTTAGATTACCAACTTAACAACAACTAATCCGCATCATAGTATTTACAATCCAGATTGTATGCCATAAAGGCGCTATAAATTGGACGTATCAGAATGCGGTTCGCGCATATATTAATACATCTTGCTTAATATGTAGCGATGGCTTATTAAAAATATTCTCTTTTTAGATCGTTTGTTGATTTTTTATTCAAATTTAGGAAAGGATATCGAAGGTAGTACTGAAAAAGCATTGCCTCTATATTAGAGGCAATGGAATGGGGAGATTTTTTAATTCAGTCGAAAGCTATTTAACACCTTTAAGTTGTTTCATGGTTTCATCCACGTCAATCTCATCTTCAGAGAACGTCAATGTTGTTCCATGCTGGGTTTCGATAATCAGCTTTTTCAGCGCTCGAGTAGCTCCCGGCTTAATATTCGTTTTAGGTTTAATACTGTTCATCAGCGCACCAATCGATAATACGGTATTTTCTTTATCAATACGTGTATCTGCCGGAACATCTTCATAATAGATACGGAATGATTTGATAGCCGTCAGCTTAATGCGCTCACCGGCAATATAGATATATTTGCTTTCAGGGATCACTTTAACCGCAAAGGCGGATAAACCTTTATTATTTGTGGTCGGCTCAAACGTAACCGCCGCCCCTTTTTTAATCAGTTCTGGGTTGGCAACTTTAATCACATGAAAATAACGGTTATCCCCGTTTTCATCTTTGAGAAACCCAAAACCTTTATCTTCAAACCACGTTGTGATTGTTCCGTTCATTGCCATACCACCTTCTTTGTTGACTCAATTTCACAGCGCGCAGTATAAAACACAATACCTGCCCAGACCACGCCTTTAGTTTTAGTCTAGCTTATTTATCGATAACATCAGCCAATAGCATCATCGTCAGAAAGCACAAAATTGGGTATTATTCATAACCACTTTTTATCTGGATAGCCTGATGTCGACGATTATTGATACCTTTATTGCGCCCCCTTGCCATGATGACATTGAAATCATTGAGCAGGATGAGCACCTTATTCTTATCAATAAACCTTCGGGGCTACTGAGCCTCTCTGGGAAGAATCCACAAAATCTCGACTCAGTACATTACCGGCTCGTTCAACTGTTCCCTGAATGCACTCTCGTACATCGCCTTGATTTTGGTACTTCAGGTGTCATGGTCGTGGCTCGTAATAAAGCCATAAATGCAGAATTATGCCGACAGTTTAGCCAGCGAACCGTGACGAAAGCCTACAGCGCACTACTATGTGGCCATGTGAAAAATGATGATGGAGTGATAGACGCACCAATTGCCAAAGACCCAGCGCTGTTTCCCCGAATGTCGATTTGCGCAACTCATGGTAAACCAGCACGTTCCTATTATCAGGTAATTGAGCGGTTTTATCGTGAGCTAGAAGATGGGCGTAGGTTGCCACTGACGCGGGTAAAATTTATCCCAGAAACAGGACGAACCCATCAGCTGCGCATTCACAGCCAACTTTTCGGTCATCCTATTTTGGGGTGTGATCTGTATGGAGGCTTACTGCCTGCAGATATAGAACCTGCGCCGAGGCCGAGGCTGATGCTGCATGCCAGTGAATTAGATTTTATTCATCCGATAACTGGGGAACCCATTCACGCTCACAGCAAAAGCCCGTTCTAAATGACTACCACATTAAATCATCTGGAATTTTAAAGTCTGCGTACGGATCGTCTTCATCCTGCTCTTCCTGACTCAAGGCGTTATTTAATACGATGCTGCTTTCATCACGCTGAGCGATTTTATCCGCTACACTCGCGGGGATAATCGCGTAGGTACTCATTTCAGGATTGTCAGTCGCTAAACGCGCGATGGCGAGACGGCCGCTAATAAGTTGGGTTTGCGTTGTTTTATCGACGACCACTTGCTTGATGAGGTTATTATCTGTGAAGTTAAAGCTGATATCGCCTTTCGCTACATCAATTTTGTTCATCTCAATCAGCTGCTTCACCTGAGCTTTATACTCTTTCGTCAGTGCCGCTTGCTTTTGTTGATCGCTCAGTTGTTTATCACGCTCAAGCTGCGCTTTTTTATTCTCTTCTACCGCTTCTCTGGCTTCTCTAGCCTGTACTCGTGATTTCTTCGCTGTGCGCTGTACTTTCGCCATTTTTTTACTGGTGACGAGTCCCGCTTGGAGCATTTGCTCTTGTAAGGTGAGTTTTGCCATGTTGGTATCTAAGCCTGTTGAATGAAATTGGAGGGATTATACCTGCAAATTAGATTTCTTTTCGGTTACTTTTGCGATTCTTGCTCGATGAGTGATGTAAACATGATGTCATCAATTCCCTTCAAAAATGTCGGTGTGACCAACAATAATCTGAATGTGTTTCAACCCCACAAATAAAACCCGCGTCTTAAATGTATGTGTCATTTTCAATACATCTTAATGTGATCTGAATCACAAACAACAATAACTTAAGTCAAATTTAATGTCATTAAATGTCATCGAAATAACATTTCGACATATTTTGTATATTTCATTTTTTTGAATTCATAATTGTTACCAAACATGTATCTAACAACACATAACCTATCTGGCTGAATTTTATTGTTATTTTTATATTTTGCATTATTACGCATTCATACTCTTGGATTTTTTAAAATGTAACTATGAAAATATATTTATAACGATATATAAATCTAAAATTAACTATTATTAAGGGTAATTTCAAACTTTATCACTGGTATTTTAAGCCACATTACGAGTAGGGATATCGCAACCTTTTGTAATTTATTTATTTTAACAAACTCACAGTGTTGGTAATGTGTAAATCATGCTTTGGTTGAAAATATTGCCAAATTTCACCCTATTGTTTTTTACTCCTATTTTGTTTAAAAATAAAAACAGATTCGTGCTTACGCATTTGTTTTATTTAATATGTTTTGAAATTGATTCTTATTTAAGGTTTATGGATGAGTTTGAAAAAAATAGAGAGAATTACAGAATCATTTTCTCAAGCTATCGCAGATGAAATTGCAAGCTTAAGAAGGAAAAGATTATTATCAGGTAGACAATTAGGTTCACTCATTGGAGTTTCACAACAACAAATCTCACGCTATGAAAATGGTATTTGTGAAATAACTTTATCTACTTTATGTCTTTTGCTTCATTACTTGGGTGTGTCTTTAGAATCGTTCTTCTTCTTTGTTTCTGAACGTATAGAAGCCAAAGAACCAGAGCTTTACGGTGAGTTTAATTTATTATTTGAGCAACATGGTGCTCTAATTTCAAAATAAATCACCGTGGATTAATAGCACTAAATTAGTGTTGGTTTTAGTTAAATTAACATTTATTAGCGTTGAATTTAAATTAATAAAATCCATTAATTGAGATTCTAATTATTTATCCATAAAAAAATCAGTAAATTAAAAAATCCATTACCCATGGATGTTTTCTATTTATTTTAATAAATATTTTTAACATGGCTTTATTTAAAGCCATCTATTCTTTTTTTAATTAAGGAAATTATATCAATGAAAAAAATTATTTTAGCAACGCTTGTTTCTAGTGCAATGAGTGCGTCTGTTTTTGCTGCGGATGCAGGTAAAGGTATCGTCACTTTCACAGGTTCTATTATCGAAGCGCCATGCTCAATCGCACCGGGTGATGAAAGCCAAACTATTGATTTAGGACAGGTATCTAATGTGACTTTGCAGTCTGGTCAAATGTCATCAGCTCAACCTTTCGAAATCCATCTTCAAGGATGTACGTTGAATGCTAAATATACCGATAAAGACGGTAAAGAACATGGCTTCGATAACAATCTGGTTAAAGTCACATTTGCTGGTACTGAGTGGCTAGACACAGGATTAATCCAAATTACGGGTGATGCATCTGGTGCAGGGGTTGTTCTGATGAATAAGTCAGGTTCTAAGATTGATATCAATAGTTCAACAACTGACCGTGCTTATACCTCTGGCGATAATATTTTAAGTTTCCAAGCTGCGTTGCAAGGTCAGTCAGGTACTGCTGTCGTTCCGGGTAGTTTCAGTGCCACAACCAACTTTACCTTGGCGTATAACTAATCGTACTAGGTCATTTTAATTAAATTTTTCCCCAATACAGGGATTGTTAAGGGGAAATATAACGCTAGGAGAGCTTGGTTTTGAAAATGATTTCGACCTGTACGTTGTTACTTGCGAGCCAGTTATTCAATGCACAGACACACGCATCGACATTACGGGGAAGTATCAACATGGATGGCAGTATTGTCGACTCTGCATGTGCTATTGAAGCCGGATCTTATGAGCAAGTTGTCGATATGGGGGCTCTACCTATTGGAACAATACGCCAACAAGGACAAGGAGCGCTTCGCCCTTTTTCTATCACGTTAGTCGGTTGCACATTGGCATCTCATGCGGGCTCCACATGGCAAGCTTTTACAGTGACCTTTGATGGTCCGAGCGATGGTGACTGGTTTACGGTGTATGGCGATGCTCGTGGAGTCGCTCTGCGATTACAAGATGCTGATGGCAAAACTATTTATCCGGGGCAGCCGTCGAAAAAGCAAACCATCACTGCAGGAAGCAAAGTGCTGAACTACGGATTGAGATTGGTTTCCGATACAAAACCGCTACGTCCAGGGGAGTACCAGAGTGCTCTGCGTTTTAAGCTGGATTATTACTAATAATAAAAAATCATTATTTAGCCTTTATTTTTCCTGAGCTGGATTTCTAGGGATGTTATTTATGTCTTTATCACGACCTGTATTTTTTCGCCTGAGTAGCTTAGGTGCCGCCATTATTTTTTCATTAAGTGGTATATCAACGCCGTTATGGGCAGCAGAGGCAATCGAGTTCAACACGGATGTTCTCGATCTAGAAGATAAAAATAACATCAACTTAGAACAGTTTTCTCGTGCGGGATACATTATGCCCGGCACATATTCTTTCGCTTTGAAAGTCAATGGTGAGCATTTGTCAGATGTGGTTGTTCCGTTCTATACCGCTGAAAATGACCCGCAAGAAAGTGATGCTTGTTTGTCGCCAGAAATCGTCGAACAACTTGGTTTAACCTCATCAGCAAAAAAATCGCTGACATGGTGGCATGACGGTCAATGCCTTGCAGCAAGTAGCTTACCCGGTATGCAAATTCGTGGTGAACTGGCGAACTCATCAATTTATGTCAGTCTTCCACAGGCTTACCTTGAGTACACCGCACCCAATTGGGATCCACCATCACGTTGGGATGAAGGTATTTCTGCGTTGATGCTCGACTACAACATTAATGCAAATGCCAATAAGTCCCACACCAAGAGTAGCGATAACTACACCTTGAATGGCAACGGTATTGTAGGAATGAATTTCGGTGCTTGGCGATTTCGTGCTGATTGGCAAGGACACGTTAACCGTACAACGGGCTCAAACAACTCGACAAGTAAAGATTTTGAATGGAATCGATTTTATGCCTATCGCGCACTGCCATCACTCGCAGCCAAATTAGTCTTAGGGGAGGATTACCTTAGCTCTAATATTTTTGATTCATTCCGTTTTATTGGTGCCAGCGTACGCTCGGAATTAAATATGCTGCCTCCTAATTTACGAGGCTATGCGCCTGAAGTGACGGGAATTGCAAACACCAATGCCACCGTCATTGTTAGCCAGCAAGGGCGAGTGCTGTATGAAACTCAAGTCGCTCCGGGGCCTTTTCGCATCCAAAACTTAAGTGATGCAGTGAGTGGAACCTTAGATGTCACTGTTAAAGAACAAGATGGAACAACGCAAGAATTTCAAATAGATACAGCAAATTTGCCATATTTAACACGCCCAGGACAAATGCAATACAAACTTGCGTTAGGTCAGCCCACGAATTACCAACGTCACAGCGAAGGCGATACCTTTGTGACGGGTGAGTTTTCATGGGGTATTAACAACGGATGGTCGCTATTTGGCGGCAGCCTGAACAGTAAAAACTACAATGCCGTTTCACTGGGTATTGGGCGTGATTTACTGGCATTTGGGGCTTTATCTTTCGATATCACGCAATCTTTTTCCCGCTTACCTAATACAGGGAGCTTAACTGGCGGTTCATACCGTATTAATTACTCAAAAACATTCGAGTCCCTTGATAGCACGATCCAATTTGCGGGTTATCGGTTTTCAGAACGCGACTTTATGTCGATGTCTGATTTCTTAAATGCACTGCAAACGGGTGAGCGTTATGGCGGAAATAAAGAGCTTTACACCGTCTCAGTGAATAAAAATTTTGGTGATTTAGGCATGTCGTTATACCTGAACTATAACCATCAAACTTATTGGGACAGACCAGATAACGATTACTACAGCGTGATGTTTTCGAAGTATATGGATATTGGCTCACTAAAAAACATCAGTGTGAACGTATCGGCAAACCGCACCACTTATAACGGCGTGAAGGATGACAGCATCTATCTATCGACTTCATTCCCTCTAAGCCACGGAGCCAACGTAGGGTATTCGTTAAATAGCAGCCGCTACGACACGACGAACCGAGCGACCTATTACGACCGCATCGATGATAGAACCACCTACCAGTTGAGCGCAGGTAGCAGCAAAAAAGGAAGTACGGGGAGCGCCTTTGTCACCCATCAAGCAGATACCGCGCGTTTAACGGCAAATGTGAACTACATGCATAACCAATATAGTGCGCTTGGTCTATCCGCCAGTGGTGGAATGACGTTAACCACCGAAGGTGGCGGACTTCATCGAGTTAGTACATTAGGTGGAACACGAATGTTAGTGGATACCGATGGTGTTGCGGGTGTTCCCATCAAAGGGATCGGCGCCCCAATTACCACAAATCTATTCGGTAAAGCGGTGGTGAGTGATGTGGGTAGTTACTACCGGAATAAAGCGCAGATTGATTTAAATTCGCTACCTGACGATGTCGATGCGCAGCAATCCGTCGTACAGGCCACACTCACCGAAGGCGCTGTAGGGTATCGCCACTTTGACGTGGTTTCAGGGCAAAAAGCGATGACAGTACTGCGACTTCCCGATGGCAGCTATCCGCCGTTTGGCGCTCAAATACGCAATAGCAAGAAACAAGAGACTGGGATTGTCAATGATGCAGGAAACGCCTATATCAGCGGCATTAATCCTCAAAGTGTCATGAACGTGACTTGGGGTGAAGAGCAAGCTTGCCAGATAACGTTTCCAAAGCAATTGGACTCTTTACAGGATTCGCTACTTCTTCCCTGTATTCCAGTCCCGCTACCAGAATCAATGGCGGTAGCAAAAAACTAGCTGATTAAACATGTGGCTAAAAATCCACATAACAATTTGAATTAACAAGAAAAAACGTGACTTAAAAGAGCACGTAAAGATAGAAGGTAAAAATTATGAAATTAACAACACTTTGGCGTACAACCCTCGGCTTCATTAGCCTTGCGATATTTAGCCACACCGCGTATTCCGCCGTCTCAATGGACAGAACACGGATCATTTTTAATGGCGGACAAAAATCTATTTCGCTGAATATCTCAAACAACAACAATCAGTTGCCATATTTAGCCCAAGGTTGGCTTGAAAATACAGACGGTCAAAAAATTCAGTCTCCATTAGTTGTATTACCGCCTGTTCAGCGTTTAGAGCCTGGTAAATCGAGCCAAGTCAAAATTGAAGCTCTGCCCGCTATCAATACGCTACCGCAAGATCGTGAGTCATTGTTCTATTTTAATTTGCGAGAAATTCCGCCAAAAACGAATAAACCAAATTCACTGCAAATTGCACTGCAAACACGCGTGAAACTGTTTTATCGCCCTCAGGCAATCATTCCTGAGCAAAACAGTACACCGTGGCAAGAAAAGTTAACCTTAGATAAGCAAGGCGACCGTTTTATCGTGAAAAACCCGACGCCGTATTACGTCACGATCATCAATGCAGCGGCGAGTGGAAAAGCATCTGATGGCAGCGATTTTATTCCCGTTATGGTGCCACCCTTTGGACAACACGATTTAGGGGGCAGTGTTAATAAGTTAGGTAATAGCCCCGTGCTGACTTACATCAACGATTACGGTGGTCGCCCTAATTTGACATTTAACTGCCAAGCCACCAGCTGCCAGATTATCTCAGATAATAAAAGCAAATAGCACCAAGTAAGCCCTGAATTAGCGGGGCTTATATTGATAACACGTAAGGAATACGAATGACTGACTTACCAAAAAAAACATTTTTTCAATACGGCTTCTTTGTTGCTTTATTGAGCTGTACCGTCAGTGTATCGAGCATGGCAGCTGACAATCACAACAATTTCGGTCAACCCGTCAATAACTGGAACGTTGATGGACAACATGGCGTGGTCTATGTCACCGGTTCGCTAACCGAAAGCCCATGCCAACTTGCGATGACTTCAAGTTATCAATCCATCGAAATGGGTAATTTGGATGTGGGTACATTGCTGCGAAATGGAAAAGGTACTCCCATTTCATTTCAGATTGAACTCGAAAATTGTTTAGAAACACAAACTCAGCTAAGTAATGTACAAACGGGTATGACAGCTTGGAGTAGCAGCCAACCGGCGGTCAAAATTCGCTTTCTCGCTAAGAGTACGCAATCAACTCCTAATGTTGCTCAGGTCAATGGCGCGGAGGGATTGGGATTAGCTATCACAACACCCAACGGCTCGTTACTGCCACTCGGATTAGACAGTGACCCTCGGTTGCTACCATCAGGGCAAAGTAAGCTGACTTATTATGTCACGCCAATCAAAACAGGGCAGTTACAGCCGGGTGCATATTCCGCGCTGATTGCCTTCGAAATGCTGTATGACTAGCGGGGGAAGTAACATGACCAAGCACATTATTTCTGGACTGTTTCTGTCCCTATTCGGTTTGTTTTCTAATCTGGCAATGGCTGATATGTACACCCTAACCGTTAAAGTCACCGTTGTAGAAAAAACTTGCGATATATATGGCAACGGAGGGCGTAACCAGCCTATCACCGTCAATATGGGGGATCTTATTATCAAAAAAATTGATGGGCAACAATATGAAACCGAGATCCCCTATCAGCTCGATTGTACAGATGCCGCCAATAATCCCGCGTTAAAACTGAAATTTGATGGAACCCAGATGGCAGGTCAAGGGGCTAACGTATTAAAGACATCCGTTGATAACTTAGGGTTAGCCTTAAAAGCGGACAGCCGCAACCTGAATATCGGCGCATGGCATCCATTTAATTACAACGCACGCCCTCGATTGAGTGTGATTCCAATCGCGAGTGGCACGGGTGGTATTAACGATGAACAAATGACCGCCATCGCGACTTTAAGCGTGGAGTATCAGTAATGAAGCTCAAAGCACTAGTTTTGACATTAAGCGGTTTGATGTCTGTGGCGGTATCGGCTGTTGAAGTTAACTTCACTGCGAATTTAATTCAAAACCCGCCTTGTGATGTTTCGGGGCCCGATGGAGTCAATCAACCCATTAGAGTGCCATTTGGCGATGTCGGTATCACCAAAATTAATGGCGTGAACTATCGACAAGATTTCACGATAACCCTAAGTTGCGGGGCTGGTCTCGGGAATGCCGTGGCAGTCTATCTCGAATACCGAGGAATGATTGCCCCATTTGATGAAAATGCATTGCAAGCTAGCCCGCTTGGGTTAGGCATTCGATTATATCAAGACGGGAAAGTGGTTCCGCCAAATACAGGATTACCCGTAAATATGTCGAGCAACGATTCTAAAGATTTACAGTTCTATGCTGTCACCGTAAAAGATACAAGCCCAGCATCAACGTTATATGAAGGTGATTTCACAGCAACCGCTAGCATGGAGCTGAACTATCCATGAAAAAACAACACAGAAAAGTGCGGCGCTTATCCTTACTAAGTACCGCGGTATTTATGCTCAGCGCTTTTTCGTTAGGCGCTCATGCTGCGAATAGCAATGAAATTCAGTACAGCGGGACATTGATTGCGTTGCCCTGCACGATTGAGCCTAAGTTTGAAAATTTTTTAGTGGAAATGGGGGAAGTCAACTCCAAACAATTGTATTTGCATGAGCGAACGAGTGGTGTGCAATTTGAGTTTGAATTGAAGGATTGTGATACCTCCCTTGGTAATTGGATAACCGCCTCTTTTACAGGCAATAGCAACGAACAAGGGTTATTAAAATTTGATCCGATAAGTGAAGCGTCTGGTGCCGCCATTGGCATTGAAACCATAAGTGGAGTGCTGTTACCGATTAATCCAGCACAGCCTTATCCTTCTCAGGCAATAAAAGAGGGGGCAACCACAATAAAACTCCGCGCCTATGTACAAGGCGATAGTGAGTCTGTCGCGAGTCAATCCATTACTCCGGGCTATTTTGTGGCAACCATGACTTATACCTTAGGGTATGAGTGAAGCATGATTACATTATAATTTTCGTCATTCTTCTCACGAAAATTTTTACTGAAGAGTATTTATGAATATAAAAAATAATATCTCACTCGCTAATATATTAGCTTGTTTTCTTTTTATTGGATTAATGGCAATAGCAAGAGTTGGGCATGCACAGATTAACTTGGCTTATACACAAAATAGTATGTTTCCAGATGTAACATCATTCAGTGTTGTGGGTGGATTTATCGGACCCGTGCCCCCCCCCATTCTACCGAACAACTATTGTGCCCGCCTAAATAGTCACTCTAATACAGAATTTGGACGTTGTACTGAGCAACTGTTACATTCGCCTTATGTTGGATGTACAGGCGTTGCAATCGTTAAGTCTATTACAAATAAACGAACAGGACGAGCGCTGTTACCCGACAACCAGCCATCCGCAGTTAACGGCACAAGCGTTGGTGATATCGTTTATGCCAGCGGGGAATTATTCGGAAAAGCGAATGCACAAACATCCACAGAGGAGAGATGGTTGTCCGTGCTATGTTCTGCCCACGTTGGTGATACTGCACCCGCAAATGCTACAAATGACACCTATACTCCCTATCATTATCTTCACCCTAAGCAAGGATTTACCCCTGGCGATTCAATCGAGTTATGCGTACAAGAACGATTTATTAATGCTAAAACCGATTTTACTACAAGTGGGGGGTTAGCTTATAGGTTTTCCCAAATGACCCAAGCATCTACAGGACAGAGTTATTGTACAACCATAGATTCTGTGGCGCCCTCTTGTGAGATTGTAGGTAATTTAGAAATCAACCTTGGCTCTGTGGGTATTGGCAAGCCTGCTTACGGAACAACAGAAAATGCAATGTTAACTTGCCCTAGTACCTCTTCAATCAAAGTGACCATGGTAAAAGAAAACCCAGAGGGTAATATTGCTTTAAAAGGAGTATCTAGCAGTACCATCAACGCGAAGGTAAGAATGAAGGTAGGAAGTAACCCAGAAGCAACCGAATGGTCTGGCATTGTTAATTCAACAACCCCAATTGTATTTTCTGCTGATGTAACCAATGTTGGAAATGAACCAGGTGAGTTTTCGGGTCAAACAGTGATTATTCTAAATAATAACTAAAACGGCTGATCATCATTTAAATTATTTTCTTTCCCTTTAAAAATTAACCATCTCTTTAAATTGTATCTAAAGAGATGGTTATGTTCATTCTCCACTACTCTTCTGAGATAAATTGTTTTTCATAAGCGTCTAGATGATGCTTAAAAAATTTCTCGAACTCTTCTGCTGACTCAACTAAAACCGTTACCTCGATACACTGCTCGCCAAATTCATCTGAGTGATCGTTAATAGTGATGAATTCGCAAAGAATCTCTTCATGAGTTTCACAGCGCTCATCTGTTTCACAACAATATAGTTTACAGCCCATAGTGCTGATGTTGGGTTTATAAAATGGTGTTGGTTCTAATTCACCAAAAACAAATCCCATTGGCGGGTCGCTTCTTTCAAGTTCGCTCGTCCCAATAATTTGGTCTTTGTTGATAATTTTATATTTCATTGGGTTATCCCTAAACAGGCTGAGTGACCATTTTCGCTATAGCCCACTTGCCTTTGTTTGAACTGTCTGAGAAAAGTTCAAAACTCACCATATACTATGTTGAACTCAAGTACTATGTTGAACTCAAAGATAAGATAATCAGCAAATAGTATCCCTTTCCCCCTCTAATCCAGAATGATGTATACTTGCCGGCAGGAAATTTATTCACGGTTAATTAATGATGAAAGAAACTGAAAAAACACAAATTAAAACGCTTAGCGACCGCTTAGACCTTATTCGTCACCAAATGGCAAGTATGCAGCTGTCCACCCAAGCGGAAAAATACGCTGAACTCGAAAAAGAAAAAGCGACACTGGAAGTTGAAATCGCTCGTCTGAAAGAAACGCGTAACAAAAAGCTAAGCAAAGAAGCACAAAAATTGATGGATATGCCATTCAAGCGACCTATCACTAAGAAAGAGCAAGCGGATATGGGCAAGCTGAAGAAATCTGTACGAGGCCTCGTTATTGTCCACCCAATGACAGCATTAGGTCGAGAAATGGAGCTGGATGCTATGACGGGTTTTTCTAAGACTGATTTTTAGTTGGAAAAACTGCCTTAGTTGGTGTTTTGCCTAGATTGAAAAATGCGCGGTTTCTTTATTGGAAAGCGCGTAGTTCATTAACGAAATTGAGTGCCGCGAACAGAGCGGACGCGGTAACCAATGGCGAAGATCATTGAAAGGTTGAAGTATTTTACATTGTACTGCTTTCTATCATCCGCAGTTGTCCGGTAAACCGAACAACTGCATTTTCGACCAGCTCCCCTTCAGCAAAGATATTGCTGATATGCTCACTAATCGTAGCTTTTGCTTTACCATAAAGCTCACAAATCGCAGACTGAGACAACCACAGCGTATCAGATTCAAAACGGCATTCGACATGAGTCTGACCATCTTCACTTCGGAATAAAACAAATTCATCCAGTGGCGCGTCAGGAAGATTATCGCTCATCAAATTGTCTCCGTTTGAATAGTCTGAGAAAGGTCCAAAACCAACAATATACTATGTTGCACACAAAGATAAGATGGTTAGCAAGCGCCATTTTAGAGCTGAATGTCTGTATCGCTAAACCCCGAGCCCAAAAAGGGGAGTGAATGCCTACCAACCTTTATAGATTAAGACAAACTACAAAAAATGGTATTGGTACAAAAATAGAGGGAGAAAAAGTGGCGGAAGATCACAGGAGTCGAACCTGCCCGGGACTGCTGGCAGCCCCAACTGGATTTGAAATCCAGCCGCCTCACCGGAGACGACGATCTTCCTCTATTTGGTAGGTGTTCGATTATAAACTGAATTATTTATTTTCCAAGGTATTGTAAGAACAACCATTCAAATTATTGATGCATGCCAATAATGCCGCGCCATTCTCAAAAACTGATAACAAAAAGCACAAATGTGATATTGAGGTTTGCACAATTGCCCCCATATACTAATTCATGTCTACATACGGCGCTCTGATTTCAAAATCACCCCGCCAACACTTTCATTGTCAGCACAGTAAGCCTTGGCTCCCGAGCGCAAGCCTGCATTCAAGGATGTTTTTTATGACAAACTCATTATTAGCCAATTCCGCATTGCCCCGTTTTGAACATATTGAACCTGCACATATTTTTCCAGCAGTTGAACATGTTTTAGGCGAATATCGCCAAACCGTTGAAAATATTTTGGCGGCCAACAGCCACTACACTTGGGACAACCTGTGCCAACCATTAGAAGAAGCGAGTGATAAACTCTCCCGCGTTTGGTCCCCAGTGAGCCACCTGCATTCTGTTAAAAACAGTCCTGAACTACGTGAAGCTTATGAACAATGCCTGCCATTACTGTCCGAATTCAGTACATGGATGGGACAACATGAGCCACTGTATCAAGCTTATAAATCCCTCAAAGAAGACGCTGGATTTAATCAATTAAGCCAAGCTCAACGTAAATCTATCGAAAATACCCTACGTGATTTTGAGCTGTCCGGTATTGGTTTACCGGCTGAAAAACAGCAACGTTATGGTGAAATCGTCGCACGTTTATCGGAGATCGCCTCTAAGTTTGGTAATAATGTCCTAGATTCCACGATGGGTTGGTCAAAACTCATTAAAGATGAAAGCGAACTGGCAGGCATGCCAGAAAGCGCGATCGCCTCAGCAAAAGCCATGGCGGAGTCTAAAGGTGAAGAAGGCTATTTACTGACTTTAGATATGCCAAGCTACCTGCCAGTCATGACCTATGCCGATAATGCAGAGCTTCGCCGCGAAATGAGCTATGCCTATAGCACTCGCGCCTCAGACCAAGGTCCAAACGCAGGTAAATGGGATAACAGCGAACTTATCGATGAGTTAATGGCGCTACGCCATGAACTGGCTCAACTGCTTGGTTTTAAAAACTTTGCCGAAAAATCTCTCGCCACCAAAATGGCGGAATCCCCTGAGCAAGTTTTAGGTTTCCTGAATGATTTGGCTAACCGCGCTCATCAGCAAGGTAAAGAAGAACTCGCGGAACTGACCGCATTCGCAAAAGAAAATTATGGTGTTGAAACCCTCGAATCTTGGGATTTAGCCTATTACAGCGAAAAACAAAAACAGCATAAATTCTCACTTAATGATGAGCAATTACGTCCTTATTTCCCAGAACAGCGCGTATTAAATGGGCTGTTTGAAGTGGTTCACCGTATTTATGGTTTAACGGCGAAAGAGCGCCATGATGTTGAAACTTGGCACGATGATGTCCGTTTCTTCGAACTGTATGATGATACCAATACCCTGCGCGGTAGCTTCTATCTCGATTTATATGCTCGCGAACATAAACGCGGCGGTGCGTGGATGGATGATTGCGTGGGTCGCATGGTCCATAAAGATGGTGCGCTGCAAAATCCTGTTGCCTATTTAACCTGCAACTTTAATAAGCCGCTAGGGGATAAACCTGCTTTATTTACCCACGATGAAGTCATCACCCTGTTCCACGAATTTGGTCATGGCCTGCATCATATGCTGACCCAGATTGATGTTGCCGATGTAGCGGGTATCAATGGGGTTCCATGGGATGCCGTTGAATTACCAAGCCAATTTATGGAGAACTGGTGCTGGGAACCTGAAGCTCTTGAGTTTATCTCTGGTCACTATGAAACTGGCGAACCACTTCCAGCCGACATGCTACAAAGCATGTTAGCCGCGAAAAATTACCAGTCTGCGATGTTTGTACTGCGCCAGCTTGAGTTTGGTCTGTTTGATTTTACCTTACACGCAGAGTATGACCCAGCGAAAGGTGCGCAAGTGATGCCAACGCTGTACGACATCAAAGAAAAAGTTGCCGTGGTTCCATCACCAAAATGGGGACGTTTCCCACACGCGTTTAGCCATATTTTTGCTGGTGGTTACGCGGCGGGTTATTACAGCTATTTATGGGCGGATGTGTTGGCTGCCGATGCGTTCTCTCGCTTCTCTGAAGAAGGCATTTTTAATCGCCAAACTGGCCAATCCTTCCTCGACAATATTTTAAGTCGCGGGGGTTCCGAAGCGCCAATGGTACTGTTTGAGCGTTTCCGTGGTCGTAAACCAGAATTAGATGCGATGTTGAAGAGCTACGGTATTCATGGCTGATAAGATTGCTATCCAATTGATCTGTGAAGAGGGTGCCGATATCGGCACTCTCAATCAACTCGCTGAAAAATGGCAACTCACGCATACACCTGACGCCTTGATGGCGTTGGTGTTAACCCCCGAAAACCTGCAATTACGCAAAATGGATGAGCCAAAATTAGGCGGCATCTTTGTGGATTTTGTCTCAGGAGCGATGGCGCATCGCCGTAAATTTGGTGGTGGACGCGGTGAGGCGGTTGCTAAAGCGGTGGGGATCAAAAAAGAGTATCTGCCCGATGTAATTGATGCGACTGCAGGCCTAGGGCGAGATGCTTTTGTACTGGCGGCTTTGGGCTGTAAAGTACGGATGTTAGAGCGTCATCCGGTGGTGGCTGCACTGCTTGATGATGGTTTGCAACGTGGCTATCAAGACCCTGAAATTGGGGAGTGGTTACAATCACGAATGTCACTGATCCACGCATCAAGTATTACCGCATTAGCCGAAATTACTGAAGCGCCGGACGTGATTTACCTCGACCCGATGTACCCACATCGGCAAAAAAGTGCATTAGTGAAGAAAGAGATGCGGGTGTTTCAGTCATTGGTCGGGGCTGATGATGATGCAGATTCTTTACTGGCACCAGCCATTGCGCTGGCAAAACGCCGTGTTGTGGTTAAGCGACCTGATTACGCCGAACCGCTTGCGGGGCAAAAAGCACCTTCAGCAGTCACAACCAAAAGCCATCGATTCGATATCTATCCCTGTATTAAACACAGCGATTAAAACGTAACGGCGAAGGGCGTTTGTACGGTTTATCACAGACAAACTTGCACGACCGCCCTTTCGCTTACGTTTTGAGTTAAACCTTACACAACGCCTTGTGCAAACATAGCGTCAGCGACTTTTACAAAGCCAGCAATGTTCGCGCCTTGGACGTAGTTGGTTTGTTTGGCTTCGCCACCGAATTCAACACAGTGGTGGTGAATGTCCAACATGATGTGGTGTAAACGCGTATCCACTTTTTCTGCTTTCCAGCTTAAGCGCGCTGCGTTTTGTGCCATTTCCAGACCGGAAGTTGCAACACCGCCAGCATTAGCTGCTTTACCTGGAGCAAATAGAACACCCGCTTCAAGGAACAGCTCAGTTGCAGGAATAGTGGTTGGCATGTTTGCGCCTTCCGCGACAGCTTTAACACCGTTTTGGATCAGCACTTTAGCCGCGTCTACATCCAGTTCGTTCTGTGTTGCACATGGCAGTGCGATATCCACTGGAACGCCCCAAGGTTGTTTACCCGCTAAGTAAGTTAAACCAAACTCTTTCGCGTATTCTTCAACGCGACCATAGTTGTTTTTAATAGCTTCTAAGCGTGCAAGTTTTTCAGGGGTGAAACCGGCTTCATCCACGACAGTACCGCTAGAGTCGGATGCAGTAATGACTTTTGCACCTAATTCCATACATTTTTCAATGGTGTACTGAGCAACGTTACCCGAACCTGAAACCGCCACTCGCATGCCTTCAAAGCCTAAACCATGGCGTTTGAGCATCGCATCAGTGAAGTAAACAAGGCCGTAACCGGTTGCTTCTGGACGAATTAAGCTACCACCAAATGACAGACCTTTACCGGTGAAAACGCAAGAGGTGTCATTAGACAGTTTTTTCATCATCCCAGTCATAAAGCCAACTTCACGACCGCCCACCCCGATGTCACCTGCAGGAACGTCAGTATCAGCCCCTAAGTGGCGATAAAGTTCTGTCATTAATGCTTGGCAAAAACGCATCACTTCACCATGGCTTTTTCCTTTAGGATCAAAGTCAGAACCGCCTTTTGCACCGCCCATTGGTAAGGTTGTGAGTGCATTTTTGAGGGTTTGTTCGAAACCTAAGAATTTCAGGATGGATAAGTTAACGGATGGGTGGAAACGCATGCCGCCTTTGAATGGACCAATCGCAGAGCTAAATTGAACACGCCATGCGCGGTTAACTTGTACCTTGCCTTGATCGTCCATCCAACACACGCGGAACTGGATCACTCTTTCTGGCTCAACGAAGCGTTCGAGAAGTGCTTGATCGCGATATTTTGAATTTTGTTCAATGAAAGGCCAAAGAGAAGTGAATACTTCACGCACTGCTTGTAGGAATTCAGGCTGTGAAGGGTCTCTTTTTTGGACAGACTCCAAGAATGAAGATAGTGTTTGCGCCATCTTTGTCTTCCTTTTTCAATGTGGATATTGTTGTGAGGTGCCTCACTATTTCTTATCTTTTTTTTTAGGAAATGTGAGGTCGATTTGTGTTTGCCTATTGAATATATCATTAGTTTATATTCTCAATTCAAGGTTTTTTTTTACTCATTTGAAAAAAAAATTGCTTGACCTGCCAATCACTCCCTTCAGACGATTATTTTGCTGCAAAAAAAACGCCTGCATAAGCAGGCGTTTTCAGTGAATAATATTTCAATTTATCTATGAGAAATTATTCTTCTTCGTCATTCAGTGGAACAATCAGCATATCCACATGAACGGTATTGATTAACTGGCGAGCCGAAGACATCAGCTTGCTCCAGAAATCTTGGTGATGTCCGCAAACAACTAAGTCCATGTCGTATTTTTTGATAGCATCTACTAACACCTGACCTAAGTCACCGCTACCGCTAAGGGTTTCTTGGATGTCATAACCCGCACCCGCGGAAAGGTCTCTTAGTGAATTACGAGTTTCGTCAGTGATGCGTTGTTGCATATCACCTAAATTCACATCGATAAGGCCGGTGTACAGATCCGAGTAATTAACATCAACATGGATCATAGAGACTTTGGCTCCGTACGGTTTTGCCATAGAAACTGCTTTATCCAGTAAAACTTTACTTTCAGGTGATAAATCAACCGCGACAAGAATATGTTTATAAGCCATAAGTAAACTCCTTCCAAATGCTGATTTAACTGGTGGTTAACGACGTTCACCAATATCTTATGAATATACTATACCTGCTAATCGCGATAACTAAGTGTCGTTTTGATCACATCTAGCAGATTAATTTTTAAGGATTAAAAGACAGAACATTTGATAAAACAATAACATCATTCATTCAATATTAATATATATCGGTTCAAAATTCGAATTACCGCAATGCCAGTAAGTGTAATCAACAATCTGTAAATTAACAGCTCATGATGGCCGCTTTTTTGAAATCAAAATTTGAACCATCTGCACTTTTTTTAAGCAATGAATTGTGTTTAAGTAACGACATGCCCTACAATGAAAATAAATGATGTTAGTGCAATATTTTGGCGGTATTTCCTTTAGTGACAACGGGGCAATTTAGGTTCGTTCTAAGGAGGGGATTATGTTCAGTGTAATTGCATTATTTTGGGCACTCTGCATTTTGTGCATCTTAAATATGATGCGCTATTTTTCTTCTATTCGCGTTTTATTATCTATTCTGAGGGATTCGGATCCTCTACTTTATCAATCCGTTGATGGTAATGGCTTTTTCACGACTCACGGCCAGCTGAACAAGCAATTGCGCCTTGTCCGCTATATCAATACCAAACAGTACCTTGAGCACTACGATCCTGATGTGATATTCCGTTGTGAACGTATTCGCAAGCAGTTTATGTTGATCAGCCGGTTAAGCATTTTAGTCGTTGTGAGTTTGGTCTATATGGTGATAGCCAATTAACCTCGCATTTGTTATTCCCTTTATTCAAGGCAAAAAAATAGTGATGACCGGAAACCGATCATCACTATTTTAGAATGCTTTTGTCTTATCTAACGCTAATTAGATAATCTTCAGCGCAATCCAGTACAGTACACCAGACAGAATGATGGAAACAGGAAGCGTCAGTAGCCATGCAAGCGCAATGCTCTTAATCGTCTTGCTCTGAACACCACCGCCATCAACGACCATCGTACCCGCTACCGCAGAAGAGAGAACTTGGGTTGTTGAAACAGGCATACCTGTATAACTTGCCACACCGATAGAGACCGCCGCAGTGACCTGAGCCGATACACCTTGTGCGTAAGTCATACCTTTCTTACCGATTTTCTCACCGATAGTCACCGCAACACGCTGCCAACCGAACATGGTACCCAGTGCCAGTGCTAACGCAACAGCAACGATAATCCATAACGGTGCATACTCAACAGTATACAGCAGGTCATTACTCAGTTTTTTCAGTAAGCTCGCATCTTTCGCGCTAGTTTCTGGTAACTTCGCCACGGCATTCGCAGTATCGGAGATACACATTAACAGGCGACGAGTTTGGTTGCGCTGGTCAGGTGTTAACTCATCATAGCTCTGAATGCCGCTGAGCATCTTCTGAGCTTGATTTAAGATAATTGGCGTACGTGAACTGTCGCAATGGAACTCGCCTTCTTCTGGCTTGTTCTCCGCCATCATAGGCGTATTTTCAATTGCGTGGTTTAAGGCTGGTTTATGTGTTTCATAGTATTGTTGCAGATGAACCACCGCATCATGTGTTCTCGCGATATCATAACCGTTTGAATTCATGTTAACGACGAAACCTGCTGGCGCAACACCGATTAACACCAGCATAATCAGACCGATACCTTTTTGCCCATCGTTCGCGCCGTGAGAGAAACTCACGCCGACAGCAGACAGGATCAATGCAGTACGCGTCCAAAATGGTGGTTTACGTTTACCATCTTTCTTCTCACGCTCAGCTGGCGTTAAGTGAATACGGCGACGTTTTTTCGTTCCACTCCAATAACGGCGTAACATGAAAATCATCAGCCCAGCAATCACAAAGCCGATAGCCGGAGAAAGAATTAAGGACATGAAAATGCTGATCATTTTAGGAATATTCAGCGCATCAACCACCGATGTATCTGTCACTATCGCATTGGTCAAACCAACACCGATAATTGCACCGATCAGCGTGTGAGAACTTGATGCCGGAATACCTAAATACCAGGTTCCAAGGTTCCAGATGATAGCAGCCAGTAGCAATGAAAAGACCATTGCAAGGCCGTGAGCAGAGCTCACGTTAAGGAGAAGGTCTGTTGGTAAAAGATGAACGATGGCATACGCCACGCTCAGCCCTCCCAGCAAGACACCGAAAAAGTTAAATACCCCGGCCATGACAACCGCGAACTGAGCGCGCATTGCTCGGGTGTAAATCACCGTTGCGACCGCGTTAGCAGTATCATGGAATCCGTTAATCGCCTCATAGAACAGCACAAATAACAGTGCTAGAACTAACAATAGACCTGTGTAAAATTCTAAACCTGTAAAAAGATGTAGCATAGACGTTAAGCCATTATTGGTTGGACATGAACGCGGCGCATTATCAGTGACAAACGCTAGCGGTGGAAGCGAAATCTGACCTTTTTTTGATTTAAATACCAATCAAAAAATCATCAAATACAAACTATCCTTTTAATATCATCTAGTTACCATAATTAAAGTTATTCTGAATTTTTGAAACTTTTTTTATGATAATTTATGAATATCTGGGGGAAATAGTCTTTTTTCGCGATTTTTCCTAATTATAATACGTCTACCATACTTTTCATTAATTCTTCGATGATCCGCTGCATTACAACCTACGTTAAATCGCGTAAAATAGCGGCATAAATAATCGTAATTACGATAAAAATCATATACATATAGAGAGCTCTAATTGTGAGAAATATTGACGTTATTATTTTAGGTGCAGGCGCGGCCGGGTTATTTTGCGCTTCACTCGCGGGTAAGCGTGGTTTAAATACCCTTGTGCTGGATAACGGTAAAAAATTAGGGCGTAAAATTTTGATGTCCGGTGGTGGACGCTGTAATTTCACTAATATGTACGCCGATCACAATAACTATCTCTCAACTAACCCTCATTTTTGTAAGTCAGCACTTGCTCGCTATACACAATGGGATTTTATCGAGCTTGTTGGTAAATATCAGATCCCTTATCACGAAAAGACCTTAGGACAGCTATTTTGCGACAATAGTGCGCAAGATATCGTCGACATGCTGAAAAGTGAGTGCGATCAGCCCAATGTCACTATCAAGCTACGCAGTGAAGTCACCCAAGTAGACAAAACGGATGACGGATATGTTGTCACGGTAAATGGGGATCAAGTAAGTACTCGCTTACTGGTGGTCGCGACTGGGGGGCTTTCAATGCCGGGTTTAGGTGCAACTCCGTTTGGCTATCGCCTTGCCGAACAATTTGGGCACAGCATCATCCCTACCCGTGCTGCACTCGTTCCCTTTACCTTACACAAGCCTCTACTTGAAGCGCTGCAAGCCCTCTCTGGGGTTTCCGTAGCGGCAACGGTCACATCCGCAAGCGGCGTCCTATTTAAAGAAAATATCCTGTTCACCCACAGGGGACTATCAGGCCCTGCAATTTTACAAATTTCGAATTACTGGCAACCCGGCGAGTATGTGAGTATTAACTTACTTCCAGAGCTTTCATTGGGAGAATTTCTGACCAATGAGAAACAACAGCGCCCTAATCAATCACTCAAAAATACCTTAGCGACACTGCTGCCTAAACGCTTAATTGAGGTTTTACAACAACTTGGACAGATTCCCGATTGCCCACTCAAGCAACTCACCCACGCACAGATTGATGCTCTCGATGACGTATTACATAACTGGCAAGTACAACCTAACGGCACAGAAGGTTATCGTACTGCGGAAGTGACTCTTGGCGGCGTCGATACTCATGAAATTTCATCCAAAACCATGGAATCGCTCAAGTCTTCCGGCCTCTATTTTATTGGAGAAGTGATGGACGTGACAGGTTGGTTAGGGGGATACAATTTCCAATGGGCGTGGAGTTCCGCTTCTGCGTGTGCAGAAAACTTACCCCATCAAGCTTAATCGCTCACCCTTTTATGAAATTATTTAATCCATTGAAAAATAATGGATATTATTTAATTTCAACCAAATCAGGCAGTTGAGCACTGGGTTTAAATAAATCTAAAATTGGTTAAAAATAACCCTTTACAAACGATAGTGATAACTATTATCATTATCACATCTTCCGCAGGCGACTTAACTTAGTCAGTCTCTTGTAGGAGGTACGACATTGCTCACATTGCTTCCAGTGTTTACTTTAGCCAGCTTATGCTGGCTATTTTTTTATCTGTGCCTTGCCATTGATACACTGTATCTCCCCCCTGCTAAAACTTGCTATTTCATACCACAAATCATCTTGGTGATACCTCGGAATCTTATTCAAATTTTTTGGATCCTATGGTTAATACCGCCTACTTTTCTCTTTCTGCAATTTGGCTAAACTGTCATCAACAAGTTAAGCAAGAGCCCAATGAAAATTGGATATCCGCTTTTAAGGAGATGACTCAATGATCTATTTACGCCAAGCAAATGAACGCGGACACGCAAACCACGGTTGGCTGGACAGTTGGCACACTTTCTCGTTCGCTAACTATTATGATGAGAAATTTATGGGTTTCTCAGCGTTAAGAGTCATCAATGAAGACTACATCGCTGCGGGACAAGGGTTCGGTACTCACCCTCATAAAGACATGGAAATATTGACCTACGTACTGGATGGTGCAGTTGAGCACAAAGATAGCATGGGCAATATGGAGCAAATACCAGCAGGTGAATTCCAAATCATGAGCGCAGGAACAGGTGTTCGTCACTCTGAATACAACCCAAGTAATGAAAAAGAGCTGCGTTTATACCAAATTTGGATCATTCCAGATAAAAATGGCATCGAACCACGTTACGAGCAAAAACGCTTTGATTCAACAAGTGGTAAGCAATTGGTGTTATCGCCAGATGCACGCGATGGCTCGCTGAAAGTTAACCAAGACATGACCTTATGGCGCTGGGCATTGCCAGCTAATGAGCAAAGCACCTACGACATCGCAGAGAAACGCGTTGTTTGGATCCAAGTCGTTAAAGGCAATATTGAAGTTAACGGGCAGAAAGCGACGGCTAGCGATGGCTTAGCCATTTGGCAAGAAAATCAGTTAACCATTAAAGCTGATGAAGACAGTGAAATTTTAGTTTTTGACTTGCCTGCTGCGGAATAATTTTTCAGGTAAGTAAACGCTAACACCAATGGGAAAGGCTCTACACCATGAAGTTATCTTCAATGGTTGTAGAGCCTTTTTTTATATGAACTACCCGAAATTACAGTTTAGGACCGGCTTTAACCAGTGCTGCACCTGCAGGGGTATCCGTGTACTTATCGAAGTTCTTCACGAAGCGATCCGCTAAGTCTTTAGATTTTTCATCCCACTGAGATTTATCAGCGTAAGTATTACGTGGGTCAAGGATATTGGTATCCACACCCGGTAATGCTGTTGGCACTTCTAAATCAAATACTGGCAGCTTGATAGTATCGGCTTTTTCGATATCGCCACTTAAGATAGCATCGATGATTGCGCGAGTATCTTTAATAGAGATACGTTTGCCCGTACCGTTCCAGCCTGTATTGACTAAGTATGCTTTCGCGCCAGCCGCTTCCATACGCTTCACTAACACTTCCGCGTATTGCGTTGGGTGCAGAGATAAGAACGCCGCACCGAAACATGCAGAGAATGTTGGAGTTGGTTCAGTTACGCCACGCTCTGTACCTGCTAACTTCGCTGTGAAACCAGACAAGAAGTGGTACTGAGTTTGTTCTGGCGTTAAGCGAGAAACTGGAGGTAACACACCGAATGCATCTGCCGTCAGGAAGATAACTTTTGTCGCATGACCCGCTTTAGAAACTGGTTTTACGATATTTTCGATGTGGTAGATAGGGTAAGAAACACGGGTGTTCTCAGTTTTAGAACCGTCATTGAAATCAACTGAGCCATCAGCCAATACCATGACGTTTTCCAATAACGCATCACGTTTGATTGCGCCATAGATGTCTGGCTCAGCTTCTTTAGACAGGTTGATAGTCTTCGCGTAGCAACCGCCTTCGAAGTTAAATACGCCGTCATCATCCCAACCGTGCTCATCATCACCAATTAACTTACGTTTTGGATCGGTAGACAGTGTGGTTTTACCAGTACCAGACAGGCCGAAGAAAATCGCAACGTCGCCTTCTTCACCGACGTTTGCAGAGCAGTGCATTGATGCGATGCCTTTTAATGGCAGCAGGTAGTTCATCATAGAGAACATCCCTTTCTTCATTTCGCCGCCGTACCAAGAACCACCGATTAACTGCATACGCTCAGTTAAGTTGAAAGCAACAAAGTTTTCTGAGTTCAGACCTTGTTCTTTCCAATTCGGATTAGTGCATTTTGCACCGTTCATCACGATAAAGTCTGGTTCAAAACCCACTAACTCTTCATCGGATGGACGAATGAACATGTTTTTCACGAAGTGAGCTTGCCATGCAACCTCAGTGATAAAACGGACTTTCAGACGAGTATCTGCGTTCGCACCACAGAATGCATCCACAACAAACAAACGTTTGCCTGATAACTGCTCGGTCACTAAGTGTTTCAGGCTGCTCCAAACCTCTTGGCTCATTGGTTTGTTATCGTTTTTACCTTTACCTTGGTCAGCCCACCAAACGGTATCACGGGTGACATCATCGCGAACGATATATTTATCTTTTGGGGAACGTCCTGTAAAAATACCGGTATCAACAGCAACAGCACCTAATGTAGTGACGGTACCGCGTTCATAACCTTCAAGACCTGGCTTGGTTTCTTCCTGAAATAACAGCTCATAACTTGGGTTATAAACAACTTCAGCGACGTCATGAATGCCGTACTTTTCGAGATCCTTCAGGGTAATGCTTTTAGCGCTCATTATATTGCTCCTGGTAAACATAGCTATTCTGCCGACGATCATAAATCTTTACGACTAATTAACAGCGATAGTTATCAAAGAATTGAAAATGTATAATTTTTTTTAATTCATAATGAGACTTAGAGCACGTTATAATCCTTTAAAATTATAAAAAAAGGGTGCAAAATTGCACCCTCGTCACATAATTAGGTTGCTAAATCGTATCAGTGAAGTTGCTGATTTCGCTCATTATTTAACCCGATGATATCGGATTCAATAAATACATAGTGCGAGCCACAATATTCACACTCCATATCAATTTTCCCATCTTTGTGCAAAATATCCATAACATCTTCATGGGTTAATGTCGCTAAAGACGCTTCACAACGTTCACGTGAACAAGTGCAACGGAACTCAACAGATTGTGGGTCATACAGCGTGACATCTTCTTCATGATACAGACGATGAAGTACCTCTTTCACGTCTAATTCGCTGAGCTCTTTGCCTTTGATAGTCGCGGTCAGTTGCACTAAGTGATCAAAAAACTCGTGGCTAGTCTCTCCTGCTGCCGGTAAAACTTGCAGCAACATCCCGCCTGCAATCGCTTTTCCATCTTGTTCACTAACACGGATAAACAGACGGGTTGGTAACTGTTCAGATTGGCGGAAATAAGCATCAATACTCTCTTCAATGCTGTTGCCTTCAATCGCCACAATCCCTTGATAACGCTCACCTTGTTTTGGTGTAATCGTGATGACAATAAACCCGTTACCAATCATTTGCTGTAACGTACTTCCCGCAACAACAGGGCCATCAACACGTGCAACACCGCGCATTTGTTGTAAATTATTACCGTTAATCACGGCTAACTTAACTGGGCCATCACCTTGGATTTGAACGGTAATATCACCATCAAATTTTAAAGTAGCAGTCAGTAAGCTGGTCGCAACCAGCAGTTCGCCCAGCAGCATTTTGACGGCTTCTGGGTAATCATGATTTTCTAGAATATGATGAAAAGTCTCATCGACAGTAATCATTTCTCCACGTACCGCGTGCTGTTCAAACAGGAAACGGTGGAGTTGGTCTTGTTTAGCCATAATTTCTCTCTATTACTCAGGCAGTCTATTAAGACGATTCATGGGAATTCGTGTGTTTAAATTTTAGCAGAGTCCGACGCTCTTTTTTATCGGGACGTCTGTCAGGATGTGGCATCGTGAGTGCATTCATCTTACGTGCCATCGCCATCTTTTCGCGTTGTTCAAGGCTTTCTACGGTTTCACGGTAGAGTAGCTGAGCTTCTGGTGCGCCTTTACGTTGATTGCTGATCTCTAGTACTTCGACAATCCGCTCATCATTTCCTTGACGCACTTTTATCATCGCACCCAATTCAACAATTTTGCCCGGCTTACTTCTTTGCCCATTATAATGAACTTTTCCGCCATCAATCATCTCACGAGCAATTGAACGTGTTTTGTAAAAACGTGCAACCCATAGCCATTTATCAAGGCGAACTGGCTCAGCGGATGATGGCTTTGTTGAAGATTGATTTGTCGATAACGGCTTCATGGTGCCTCCTCACACTTAGTTTGAATTCCAAACCAAAATGAGGCTCCATGGTCAGGGAAGGATAATACTATCTAGACTCGGAAGGATTATCTGCCTCATAGCATTTATCGTAATATGCAGTGATTTTACGCAAACGCCGTTTGTTATTCAAAACTCGAATAATAATTAATGTTCCATTTATCAAGGTACAAATGATCAAGAAGAAAACCAACATTGAACGGCAGACATATTCTGATAACACATCTTCATCCAAGCGCTCATGAACCACCACTTGCAATGTGCCATTGGCATCTGTCGAAATGTTCGTAATAACCCCTTCAACATCAAACGGGGTATTAATCAGAATGCTGGATAAGCGCTTTAACTCATACCATCGCTGAACTTGGTTCATTTCGCTCAGTGAACTGACTGGCATTATGTCTACCAGCGGGCGGTTTTCATCGCTGATCAACAATACCCCACCCGGTGGTGGACTATTGAGTTTACGAACTTCCTTCTCAAGTTCTTGCTTGATGAAATCATATGTGGTGTCTTCAACTAAGTTTTCCAAGGCATCGGCACTTCCTGCACGTAATAAAACATGCGCACCACTTAATTTTCCTGAGGACGCTTTATTCACTAACCCTGGCCAATCATCGACACTTCCACCCAAATTAGACAATGCGCTTTTGAGTTTAATGCAATGATCTTGTTGATCACACAATGCGTTGGTTTTTAATACGATTTCTGAAAAATCGAAAATAATATTCATCCCCGATTTCATAATTTCACGCTGTAATCTTGGGTTAATTCCCGGGGCATCTTTATCTGGATGTAATTGATTTTTTACGCTATTCAATAAATCGATGGCTCGATTCACAATCTCAGATTGTGGCTCAGTAATCAGGTTAATATTATTCCAATACACACCCGAACAATCAAAAGGCACAAACAACGCTTGGTTGGCATCATTCAAATTAGGTGGGCGATAACACATCCCCATTCCCTTCGCCGATAATGTATCTCCAACTCTAATTTTACGCGCTGTTAAATCTGAAGGGTCAACAACACTGACTTTTTTCGCCCCTTCAATCCACGCAAACCCTAATTTCACTGGCAAGCTAATCGATTGATAAGAAAACACCATCGCCAAAACGAACAATGCACTGAAAAACATCAGCACATTCTTTTTAAATCGTTTATAGGGGTAATAGCGTTCCTCTTCATGAATAGAGAGACAACGACCGTACCGTAATACCTCTCCCGTCGAATAGAGATCAATATTGGTAGGGTGGCCTAATTCATATTTTAAGTAGGGAAGCCAATAGCTAGGATAGTGTAAGTCCACGCCCCCTATCGAAATGGTGGAAGAGTACTTTTTATCTAACTCTCCGTACAGCTCCCAGCGTTTGGCTTGCCCATAAATACATTGCACATCCTGATAGGGTTTAGGAAAAAGGCGCAAACGAAATAATAAAAACATCCCGAGGATAAACACCACTGCCGCTAGTGTCAGCCCCCATCCTTGAAAAATGGGAATAGAAACAATCGTCAGATAGCCGATAAAAAAACTGAGGCTTACCACGATCGCCCCTAACCATCCAGAAGAATTATGGAGTCGATGCTCCTCTTTACTTTCCTTACGCATCTTCAACAATTGAATGGTGTTCGGTTCCCCTTCATGAATATCAGCCTCAGGTTGAGACCTAGACTCCTCTGAAGGAACTTCCCATTCATAGCTAAATTCTTTCAATGAGTGGCTATTGAGAGCAACAATTAAAGGCAGATGATCCGTTTCCACAATTTCCATGACATTTTGTCGTTGTAAAAACGGTTCTAGTTGAGAAGGCAACTGAACTTCAATCGTATCAATAAAATAGCGCCAACCCTGCCCTTGCTCTTGACGCAAATTAAATCGCGTAATGGCATTGCAGATGGTGGCAACAGTGGCATTTTTTCGTATTTGCCATGCAGTTTGGGAAGGCGAATGAAGGTTTTTAGATGCACTGTGATTAAGATACTGGGTGATAGTCTGGAAATCAGACTCAATCATTTTTTTAAACGCGGGTGTCGCTAGAGAGGGTATTTGATAGACACTAGAACGCCGTCCCCGCCGGAAAAACAGAACGGAAACCATTATAATTAGGCTAGCTATGATCAGAGCCAGTATAATGACGGTGTTTAGCATTTTTTTCTCAACAGAATTGTCTACCTAAAAAGCATAGCAACGTAATGCTTTTCACTATATAAGCCAATTCCTATTCTCTTCCAGTTTTTGTTTTATTTTACAATATGTTGTAAATAAAATGTTTTACTTATTAATCAGTGCGATTTTCATAAGTAGATTATACTAACAGCATTTTCTCCACCCTATAATCTCTATCATTTTTTTTTGATATGCGTCATAGTTAAAGACAATGTATGCTTGCCCTCATGGATCCCATTCACCTGATTCGGAAATCGTTATGACAGAGTTAAAAAAACCAAAAATCCTGAATATTCAAGACATTGCTCAATCAAAATTATTCAGTATCCAATCTGTTGACCTCGAATTTAGTAATGGTGAAAAACGTGTTTATGAAAGAATGCGCCCCGCAAAGCGTGAAGCGGTTCTTATCGTCCCCATCATTGATAATCACCTGATTCTGATCCGAGAATACGCCGTGGGTATCGAAAACTATGAGCTAGGCTTCCCTAAAGGAGCTGTAGACCCAGGAGAAGTCCCTCTTGAGGCTGCTCAGCGTGAACTCAAAGAAGAAATCGGTTATGGGGCTCGCCAAATTACCCCTTTAGCAAAACTCACCATGTCCCCATCTTACTTTTCCAGCAAGATGAACATACTTATAGCTAACGACCTATTTAGCGAAAAACTTGAGGGGGATGAGCCAGAACCACTGCAACAAGTCAAATGGCCGATTGCACGTATGATGGAACTCCTCGACCACCCAGACTTCAATGAAGCCCGCAATATTAGTGCGTTGTTTTATGTGGAACGTTACTTAAAAAATAACGCGAAATAACGCCACATCGATATTCAATTTATTCAATACCCTAAATAATTACACCCCATGCCAAACGGCGATGGGGTGCAGTTTATTTACGCTCAAAACAGCTCATTAGAATAGCTCTTGGCTGGCTCCATTTTCCGTTGAAATGGTCGTTCCAACCTCTTGTACCGCGCGCTCTTTCGGCTCAGTTCCTTCGATAAAGTACTCACTACGAGAAGGCCCGCCGGATGAGAGTTTACCTGTACGAGTATCAATAGTGACTGAAATAATCCCTTTTGGCGGTTGCATGGTTTTCACCGGAACACCGTCAAGGGCAGCTTTCATGAAGTCATCCCAAATCGGCTGAGCACTCTTCGCACCCGCTTCACCGCCGCTTATTCCAGTACGGCCTAATGTGCGCTTGTTATCATCGAAGCCAATCCATGCAGAAGCGACAATATCGGGGCCATAGCCGGAGAACCACGCATCTTTCGAGCTATTCGTGGTACCTGTTTTCCCGCCAATGTCTCGACGACCACCCAGATCACGACCCGCACGCCAACCAGTACCTGACCAACCTGGCTCGCCATAAATATTTGTTACCATCGCATCGCGAATTAAGAACGCTAGCGGTGTACTAATAACATGCGGGGCATATTGGTCTTCAGGGCTCTGCTGTTCTGCAGCCGTAGACAGTGCCATGGTTGGCTCTTGTTCCACCACATTATTATTCGACTGAGTTACTTCCTCTGTTGCATCTTCGCCTTCAGAATCACTCAACGCAATCGTACGTGCCGTATCCCCATAAATGACCGGAATATTTGTACACTCTGGGCATGCAATTTTTGGTTTCGCTTCGAAAATCACTTCATCGCTGTGATTCTCAATCTTCAAAATATAGTAAGGATCAACAAGGTATCCCCCGTTCACCATCACGGCGTAACCACGCACCATTTGCATTGGGGTAAATGATGGAGCGCCCAGCGCCAACGCTTCTGTGCGGTTAATATTCTCTTTCGGGAAACCAAAACGCGTTAAATAATCCGCGGCATAATCCACACCCATGGCGCGCATCGCACGTACCATCACCACGTTTTTCGATTCACCTAAGCCTTGGCGTAGACGAATAGGACCTGCATAGCGCGGTGGTGAGTTCTTCGGACGCCAGTCTGAACCGGCACCCGCATCCCAACGGCTAATCGGCACGTCATTGAGTAATGACGATAACGTTAAGCCTTTATCCATCGCTGCGGTATACAAGAATGGCTTAATATTTGAGCCCACTTGGCGCAATGATTGCGTCACGCGGTTAAATTCACTCATATTAAAATCAAAACCACCCACAAGGGCTATCACTGCACCATCATTCGGATTCAATGCAACAAATGCCGCGTTCACATCAGGGACTTGTGCTAACCACCAGCTATCTTTAACCTGACGAACCCAAATTTGCTCACCCGGCTGCACAACTTTGTTCACCGCAGATGGCGAGCCACCTTGCTGAGTATCCGAAATAAACTTACGCGCCCAGCGCACACCCGCCATCGTAATTTGGATGTCCGAGCCATCCGCCAGCATCACTTTCGCATCGCTGCTACTTGCCGAAAGAACAACAGCCGGAACCAATGAGCCGTAGTTCGGTAATTTTTTCAGTTTCTCCAGGATTTTCTCTTTATCCCATGCGGCTTGGCTTCCACTCCATAACACTTCCGCAGGACCGCGATAACCATGGCGAATATCGTAATCTATCAAATTATTACGTACGGCTTCGGTCGCCGCTAACTGGTCTTTGCGCACAACCGTGGTGTACACCTTATAACCATCGGTATAAGCATCTTCACCGTATTTTTCATACATCGTTTGGCGTGCCATTTCCGCTAAATAAGGCGCGGAAAAATCCACTTTTGGTGCGTGATAAGAGGCGACAATTTTTTCGCTTTTCGCTTGCTCGTACTGGTCTTGCGTGATGTATTTTTCTTCTAACATCCGCATTAGTACTACGTTACGGCGGTTAACCGCACGGTCATAAGAGTAAAGCGGGTTGAATGTTGACGGCGCTTTCGGTAGACCAGCAATCATCGCCATTTCACTCAACGTCAACTCATTGACTGTTTTACCAAAATAAACATAAGCGGCTGCTCCCACACCATAAGCACGGTTACCTAAATAAATTTTATTCAGGTACAGCTCCATAATTTCATCTTTGGTAAATAACTGTTCGATACGAATTGCCAAAAATGCCTCTTTTGCTTTACGCATCAAGGTTTTTTCTGGGCTTAAATAAAAGTTTCTCGCCAGCTGCTGAGTAATGGTACTCGCCCCTTGCGATGCATGACCCGATGAAGCCATCACAGTCACTGCACGGAAAATACCAATTGGATCAATACCGTGGTGCTCATAGAAGCGGCTATCTTCTGTTGCAATAAAGGCATGCACTAACATCGGAGGAATGTCAGCTAATGGCAATGGAATACGGCGTTTTTCACCATATTGGGCGATCAGTTCATTGTCTGCACTGAATACCTGCATTGGTGTTTGCAGACGAATGTCTTTCATTGTTGCGACATCAGGCAGCTCACCTTCGACATATTTGTACATGCCATAAATCGAGGCGCTTCCCAAAAAAATGCAACAGAAAACCAGAATTAAAAAATATTTTACGAACTTCACCGAAGAATTCCCATATGCAACTGACAGGCGGGTTTAGATATCACTACTGCATAGTATAAAGCTTATACAGCACAATAGAAAACGTAATTTAATTGTTAATGATAAGGATATTATGTATGTATTCACCAAAATGGCACATCGGAATTGAGCTATCACAGCACCACATTCAGTTAGTTGCAGTAAAAAAACATCGCAAATTCTGGTCGTTATGTGAATGCTGGCAACAAGCACTACCTTTTGACAGTGCATTACATGCCCTTGATGAACACCGCGTAATTTTACGCAATATTCTGCGACAATGGCGTCAGAAATTACCTAAAAACTGTTCTGTTTCTATTGCGTTACCCTCATTAAGATCGCTCCAAAAACAGGTCTCACTTCCCAACCAAATGAGCCTACAGCAACCAGAACTAAGCTGGTATTTACAGGCGCAAGTTGACCAACTTTTCCCCATGCAAGCTCAAGAGCTTGCTGTAGATTATCGGATCATTGGACAACAAGTTTACTTCAATGCCGCACGCCAATCTGATATTACCTTTTGGCAAGATTTATTACTGGAGAGCGGCTACCACTTGCTAGCTGTCGATATTGCCCCCATCGCACTGCGCTATCTTGCTCGGCATGCTCAGTTACCTAATGAATGTTGGCTTGTTTATTATCGCCAAAATGAATGGTTCTGGTCAGGGCCTATCAGCCAACCTGCAAGTTATAGTCATATTCAAAACGATAGCCCGACTCAAGATAATCAATCAGTGCATATTAACCAAATACAATCCTTATTAACTGACGATCCTGAAGCCTTAAAATTACCGATTTACTGTATTAGTGACCACGATATTCAAGGCGTAGAATCTCGATGGGATTTACTGCAAGCTTTTCATCAATACCCCATCAAATTACCCCGCCAGTTGGGGGATTTTGTGATTGCCGCAGGGCTGGCTCTGCGTCATGGGGATCTTTAATATGTATCAGGTTAACTTCCTACCTTGGCGAACCGATAAGCTCACTCGCCAGCGACGCTATTTTTTAATGGTGACGGGGATCAGCTGTATTTCTGTGATCGCTATCTTTGGTTATTTAATCAGTTTGCTTCTAGAGGATATATCTCAAGCCCACTTATACCTTGCAGCTCAACAGAAACATCAACAACACATTGAACAGCTAAAAACACAATTACAAACGCAGCAACAACAGCTAGACAAATTCACGCTTCTGCAAAATCAGCGTCAATCCTATGCGCAACATAACCATGCCTTACTCAGCCTATTAAAGTCGCTATCCAATCTCACGCCACCTAAAAGTTGGCTATCCACCTTTCAGCTGCGTGAAGGGCGTTTAGAAATTAAAGCACTCAGTTATCGCTTTCAAGACCTGAACTTACTGTTAACCCAATTTGGCCAAGCACCCCAAGTTGGTAACGTGCAACTGCGTACGTTACGGCGGGTTGCTGCCATTAACCAACTGCACCTTATTGCCGATTATCGAGGTGTCGTTGATGAATAACCACTTTGCCGCTTTTTGGTACCGCCCCCTTTGGCAACAATATTTAACGATACCGTTGATTTTGGTGGTAAGCATTGCCGCTGGCTATACCTTCATTTTGCAAGACAAGCAAAATCAATGGGTAGATTTACAACAAAACGGTTCTGTCTTGCACCGACAAAATCAAGTAAGTAGCCAGTTTTTCGCCCAAAATCCGACTCGGGTTTGGCTAGCACAGGAACTCGCTTCATTCCCTTCGAATGAAGAAATTACCTTAGATCCTCAGTTCTTTGTTCTGCACTTACAGCAGCTCATTGCAAATAACAATGTTGTCTTAAATCAGCTTCAGTCATCGGATCCGTTGAATTCTCAGTACCAACTTGAGATCCAAGGAAAATTTAAGGATCTCCTCGAATTTATGCAATCACTCACCCATACGCTACTCCAGCAACATTGGCAATTTTCTGACGTTATTTTGACGGCTAAAAATCAGCAACTAACCGCCAATTTATCGCTCTCATTTATCAAGGATGAACAACCTAATGAGCAACACTAATTTTTTCGTTCCCATATTAATGTTAATGCTATGCAGCTCTTTCTTCGGGTATGCCGAAACACCCCGAGACCCTTTTGAACCCATATCCCCAACAGAAGAAGATACCCAACTCTTAGACACCATCATTCCACTTAAAGCGCCGGAAATAATTCTCACCGAAAAAATTTTTCCATTAGTATCTATCGATGCTCAAACCGTTCATCAACAGCTCACGGAGCCTGACATGCGCCTACTATCCGATAAAGGCATCGCCCACTTTGATGTCACCACCAACAGTGTGATCATTACGGACACCAAAGAACGCTTGGCATTAATTGAAACATGGCTTGTTCAAAAAGATATTCCTCAGCAGCAAGTGCAAATCACCGCCCACATCATCAGCAGTTCGCGCACCGCCTTGCAGGCCCTAGGTTTAGAATGGGGAATGTCTGGTGAATCAGCGACTGACGGTCATCTCAGCCGCTATAATCGATATAGCAGCCAATCCGGCCAAATGGCGTTGAATGTATTACGACTCGGAGAAGGCTTACTTGAAATGAAGCTGAACGCACTAGAAAAAGAAAATTTACTGTCGATTATTGCGAGCCCACGCTTGATGGCATCCCACAAACAGCCCGCCAGTATCCAACAAGGCAGCGAAATTCCCTATGTCACCACCTCCGATAAAAAAAGCCATGTCCAGTTTAAAGATGCGGTATTAGGTATGGAAGTCACACCAACCATTGCCCGAGATGACAGAGTGGAAATGGTATTAAAAATCAGTCATAACTCCCCAGATGCCGCTCTCACTATCAATCCCAGCCAACATCTGGCCATTAATAAACAAGAGATAGCAACCTCTGTCACCATTAAAAATAATAATACGTTAATACTTGGCGGGATTTTTCAACAGAAGCAAGAAAAAACGGATTCAGGCATCCCATTTCTCTCACAAATTCCACTATTAGGGAGTTTATTTATCAATAAGACACAACACGTTGATAAGCGTGTTTTACTGGTATTTATTACACCAAAACTTATTAAGATTTAGCGTAAAAAATAACGCCTATACATTCAATTAGTTGAATGTTTAATTCCTCAAAGTACCGTGAAATTATTACTTTTTGTGCCATAAACATACCGGATAAATTTGACGCTGAGGTCGTTTTAGCATACAAGGTTATCCATTGAGTGTTCTAACTATCGGTAGATGAAAGAACAAACTATCAGCCGCTTATAAAATAGCTACAGAAATTTTGCTTTATAATTAACAGGTTCCATTCATTTAGTGGAATAAACAACCTGCTAATAAGCTCGCTAAACAATGCATTATGTAATGTAGACGGCTCAAATATATAGAAACCCGCAACGAAGAATATGGCACTTTGTTTTCTAAGTGCCATATTTATATAGTTGCAATTCAGGTTGATGTATTGAGATAATTTTCTTATCTGATCTCACATCATCACTTATGAGGTTTCAGTTTAGGTCCCGCCGCTAATTCGATTGGCGGGGCGGGTGATCATTAACGAATAATCGTAGTAATACCAAAAAACATGGCAGAGAAACGCAATATCTTTCTGGTTGGACCAATGGGAGCCGGAAAAAGCACTATTGGTCGTCAGTTAGCTCAACAGCTTAATATGGAGTTCTTTGACTCCGATCACGAGATTGAAAAACGCACTGGCGCAGATGTAGGTTGGGTATTCGACCTAGAAGGTGAAGAAGGCTTTCGCGATCGCGAAGAGAAAGTCATCAATGAACTCACTGAAAAGCAAGGCATTGTCTTAGCAACAGGTGGTGGCTCTGTTAAATCCAAAGAGACGCGTAACCGCTTGTCCGCTCGTGGGGTTGTCGTGTATCTCGAAACCACCATTGAGAAGCAACTATCCCGCACACAACGCGATAAAAAACGTCCTCTTTTACAAGTGGATGAGCCCGCTCGCGAAGTTTTAGAAAAGTTAGCCGATGAACGCAATCCTATGTATGAAGAGATAGCGGATATAACAATTCATACTGATGAGCAAAGCGCAAAAGTTGTTGCCAACCAAATCATTGAAATGTTAGAAAAAAACTAATTTTTATACATCAGAAGTCATGAATTCAAGGTAAAGCAAGATGGAAAAAGTCACTGTTACTCTGGATGAACGCAGTTATCCAATCAATATTGCACCTGGTTTGTACCAAGGAAAGGATGCATTTTGGCCACTAACTGCGGGTCAGCGAGCAATGATAGTGACTAACGAAACTCTCGCTCCGCTTTACCTACATAAGATCCAAACCGTTCTTGAAGCCTCAGGTGTCAAAGTCGATTCCATCGTCTTACCTGATGGCGAACAGTACAAATCTTTATTCATCATGAATGATGTTTTTACGGCATTACTCGAAAAGCACCATAACCGTGACACGACCCTCATCGCCCTTGGTGGGGGAGTAATCGGTGACTTAACTGGATTCGCAGCAGCCAGCTATCAACGCGGCGTACGCTTCATTCAAGTTCCTACTACGTTACTCTCCCAAGTGGACTCTTCGGTTGGTGGAAAAACCGCTGTTAACCACCCTTTGGGTAAAAATATGATCGGGGCATTTTATCAACCGGCATCTGTCGTGATTGACCTTGATTGTTTAAAAACCTTACCTAAGCGCGAACTCTCTTCTGGTCTGGCCGAAGTCATTAAATACGGCATCATTCTTGATGGTGAATTTTTTAGCTGGTTAGAAAAAAATATCGATGCGTTAATGGCATTAGATAACCAAGCCATGGCGTACTGCATTCGCCGTTGTTGCGAGCTGAAAGCGCAAGTGGTCGCCGCCGATGAAAAAGAAACCAGCGGGCTACGTGCACTATTAAATTTAGGGCATACCTTTGGTCATGCTATCGAAGCCGAAATGGGCTACGGCGTATGGCTCCATGGAGAAGCTGTTGCTGCTGGTATGGTTATGGCTGCAAAAACCGCTGAGCTGATTGGCCAATTTACCCCGGAACAAACAGAACGCATCATCGCCCTTTTAAAACGTGCCGAGCTACCTGTTACTGGTCCTGCAAAAATGCAACCTGATGACTATTTACCTCACATGATGCGAGATAAAAAAGTCATGGGAGGCAAATTGCATCTTATCCTTCCAACCACTATCGGTAATTCAGAAATGCGTTCCGATGTGGATGCCTCAACAGTCATTGCCGCTATTTCGGCTTGCATGCCATAAATCATTACCGAACTAAGTAAAAAGCATTAATTGGCCCCTGAATATTTTCAGGGGTTTTAAAATGTTACTGGCAGATATCAACTAAAGCCGTTAAATTATACGCACGCCTAGCACCTATAACGAGTAACGAAGTAAGGTGGTCGCAATCTCATTGAAATTGGAATGAAATTGCTAAACAATCTATTCTTTAAAAGTGAGCAGAAGCAATTGCTTAGTCGTGAACAGGTCGTAATGATAAGAGACATTTTATCTCTACACAGGCGAACTAATTTCGGGAGAGGAAAATGGACGAATTTAAACCAGACAATCAGCCTCAAGTGCAGAATGATTTAAGGCCTGATACATCAGATAGACCAACCGGACGTGCGCGTCCTGCTGCGGCAGCTAAGCCAAAAATTGCGTTATCACGTCAACACATCATGATCGGTGTCGGCGTTTTAGTGCTGTTGCTGCTGATCATTGCAATCAGTTCCGCATTAAAAGCACCAACAGAACATGAGAAATTACAAAATGATAGCGCTAATCAGCGTAATATCGATTTATCAGGTTCTTCATCACTGACCAACTCAGAGACTCAATCCACAACGCAACCTCAAACAGGTCAAGCGCAAGAGTTAAATGGTCAGCAAATTAACCCAATGCCAACTCAAGCAGACACTCAGACACAACAAAATGGTCTTGGTGAACGCATTGAAATTCCTGGTGATGTTGCCGATGCTCTCAACCAAGGTCAAAACCTGCCGTCTGAAAGTACCACGACGCCACCACAAAATGTGACACCGTTGACGCCTCCGCAAGTTAAACCTGTGGAAAAACAGCCAACAGTAAAACCAGTCACACCAGAGAAAACGCAACCAAAAGCGACTAAGCCAGTTGAACAAAAACAACCTGCTCAGCCAAAAACAACCACTAAGCCTGCAACCAGCACAAGCCAAAGTGGTAGTACCGTTGCAGCACCCTCTGGAAGCTATACATTGCAATTAAGTAGCGCAAGTCGTTCAGATACACTGGAAGCTTTCGCAAAAGAGAATAAACTTGCTAACTATCAAGTGTATAAAACCATTCGTAATGGTCAGACTTGGTATGTATTGATCCACGGAAATTACAGCTCAGTGAGCGAAGCAAAAAGTGCAATTGCGTCCTTACCAGCCGCAGTGCAAGCGAAAAAACCGTGGGTGCGTAATATGAAACAAGTTAAACAGGATCAAAAATAACAACGTTTTTCCCCGGGCGCATAATGTTGTCCTGAAAGAGCCGCCAAGTGGCGGCTCTTAAACGATTGTAATAATAAGACGGCATGAAAAAAAAACGCGCTTTTTTAAAATGGGCTGGGGGTAAATACCCACTTGTGGACGAGATCAAAAAACATCTTCCACAAGGAGATTGCTTAATAGAACCTTTTGTTGGTGCAGGATCGGTGTTTTTAAATACCAACTACGATTCGTACGTACTTGCGGATATTAACAGCGATCTCATCAACCTCTACAACACGGTTAAATATCGCTCTGATGCTTTTATCGAAGAAGCTCAGCAACTGTTCACACCTGAATTTAATACCTCTGAACAGTATTATTTAATGCGCCAAGCATTTAACCAATCAGATGACCCTGCTAAACGTAGCATTCTCTTTTTGTATCTTAACCGCCACTGTTATAACGGGTTATGCCGCTATAACCTAAGCGGTGAATTCAATGTGCCTTTCGGACGCTATAAGAAACCCTATTTTCCGAAAGACGAATTACTGTGGTTTGCTGAAAAAGCCCAGAAAGCGACCTTTGTGACGCAGTCTTACAGCAAAACATTACTCGATGCGCAGGATGGCTCAGTCATCTACTGCGATCCACCTTATGCACCGCTGTCTGAGACCGCTAACTTTACGGCCTATCACACCAACGCCTTTAGTGCGCAAGAACAACAGAATCTGGCTTTTTTGGCACATAAGTTGTCATCTGAGCGCAAGATCCCAGTTCTTATCTCAAATCATGAGACCCCAGTGACCCGAGAGTGGTATTATCAGGCACAGTTACATATCGTAAAAGTGCGTCGCACCATTAGTAGAAATATTTTGAACCGTGCCAAAGTCAATGAGCTTTTGGCTTTATATGCGGGAGCGGGAGCATCTAAAAAACTATAGGTGCTGTCAGATAACGACGAATAATCGGAGACAATTATGAAAGATTTTCTCATTGCCCCATCTATTTTATCTGCTGACTTTGCACGTTTAGGCGAAGATACCGCCAAAGTTCTTGCTGCAGGCGCAGACATTGTCCATTTCGATGTGATGGACAACCACTATGTACCGAACCTCACGTTCGGTGCACCAATCTGTAAAGCCCTGCGCGATTACGGTATCACCGCCCCGATTGATGTTCACTTAATGGTTAAACCGGTCGATCGCATTATTCCGGATTTCGCTAAAGCGGGTGCGACTCACATTAGCTTCCACCCAGAAGCCAGCGAGCACATCGATAGAACCTTACAACTCATCAAAGAGAATGGCTGTACAGCGGGTCTGGTATTTAACCCAGCGACCCCACTTAGCTATCTCGAATATGTGATGGATAAAGTCGATATGATCCTGCTGATGTCAGTTAACCCAGGATTCGGCGGTCAATCATTTATCCCTGAAACCCTGAAAAAATTGCGCCAAGTTCGTAGATTGATTGACGAAAGTGGTTATGATATTCGTTTAGAAGTCGATGGTGGCGTGAAGGTCAATAACATTGCAGAAATTGCCGTAGCAGGTGCAGATACCTTCGTTGCTGGCTCCGCGATTTTTGCTCAGCCTGATTACAAAAAAGTCATCGATGAAATGCGCCAAGAATTGAAAAAGGTATCTCAATGACACATGCGGTTTTAGAGAGTATTAAAGCGATTGCGTTTGATTTAGATGGAACCCTTGTTGACAGCGCTGGCGGTTTAGCCGACGCCATAGACAAAACCCTCGAAGAGCTAAACTTACCACCAGCAGGCAAAGAGCGTGTCTCCATCTGGGTAGGCAACGGCGCAGATATGCTTGTGCAGCGAGCGCTAGAATGGGCGGGCATGACGGTCACGCCAGAGCTGAAAAAGCAAGCTCGTATCCGCTTCGATGAACATTATGCGACGACCGTTAATACCGGTAGCCAGCTATTCCCTGAGGTCAAAGAGACCCTCGAAACGATTGCAAAACACAACTTACCAATGGCGATTGTGACCAACAAACCAACCCCATTTGTGGCGCCATTACTCGAAAAGCTGGGCATCGATAGCTACTTTTCATTAGTACTTGGTGGCGATGATGTGGTAAAAACCAAACCGCACCCAGCGCCACTCTATTTAACAATGGGCCAGTTCGGTTTACGCAAAGAAGAATTGCTTTTTGTCGGCGATTCCCGTAATGATATTATCGCAGCCCACAATGCAGGCTGCCCAAGTGTAGGGTTAACCTACGGCTACAACTATGGTGAATCAATCGCAATTACCGAGCCCGACTACGTGTTAAGCCACTTTTCTGAGCTACTCTCCGTTATTGATTTATCAAAATAAAATCCCCAATAATTCGAGTCGCCAACGGTGTGACTCGAAACTTAACAGGGTATAAAAATACTACAAGGACATACAAAGAAATGAGCACACCCACTGAGAAATCTAAACAAACCCAGAAACCTATTGTATTCAGCGGCGCACAGCCTTCCGGTGAATTAACCATCGGTAACTACATGGGTGCGTTACGTCAGTGGGTTAAGATGCAAGATGATTATGATTGCATCTACTGTATCGTTGACCAACACGCGATCACCGTTCGCCAAGACCCTGTTGAACTGCGTAAAAGAACCCTCGATACATTAGCGCTCTACTTAGCGTGCGGTATTGATCCGAAGAAAAGCACCATTTTTGTTCAGTCACATGTACCACAACATGCACAACTGAGCTGGGCGCTAAACTGCTACACCTATTTCGGCGAATTGAGCCGCATGACCCAGTTCAAAGATAAATCTGCTCGCCATTCAGAAAACATCAACGCCGGTCTGTTTGACTACCCTGTTCTGATGGCTGCCGATATTCTGGTTTACCAAACTAACCAAGTTCCTGTTGGAATTGACCAGAAACAGCACCTTGAACTGAGCCGTGATATTGCTCAGCGCTTCAATGCCATTTACGGGGATATTTTCACCGTACCAGAGCCATTTATCCCAACCGATGGCGGCGCACGTGTGATGGCATTACAAGAGCCAACCAAGAAAATGTCTAAGTCTGATGACAACCGCAATAACGTGATTGCGCTGTTGGAAGATCCGAAATCCGTTGTGAAGAAAATCAAACGCGCAATGACCGACTCTGAAGAGCCACCACGTATTTGCTACGATGTTGAAAATAAAGCAGGGGTTTCTAACCTGTTAGATATCCTTGCTGGCGTGACAGGCAAAAGTGTGAAAACGCTGGAAGCTGAGTTTGAAGGCCAAATGTATGGTCATCTGAAAGGTGCGGTCGCTGAAGCTGTTTCTGACATGCTGACTAACTTACAAGCTCGTTACCATGAGTTCCGCAACAATGAAGCGCTACTGAACCAAATCATGGATGAGGGCGCGACCAAAGCAGCAGCTCGCGCACAAGAAACCTTAGATAAGGTTTACGATGCGATCGGCTTTGTAAAACGTCCACAACTGTAATCTTAAGTCGCTATTTAATAGCAAAAAGCCAATTAACTCTCACGGTTAATTGGCTTTTATTTTATTTGTAGCCCACTTACTTCGCGGTGTACAACTTACCGTCTTTAATCAGCCCCTGCTTTAATAGCTCGCCATCTTGTCCACGCTCTTCAAGAACACCTTCCGCTACTCCATTCACAAAACTCGTTTTAAGATGCAGATTATTCTTTGGCGTGTCGTAATAGGATTTATAATCGCCGTTGAGTCGGTCATTACTGTATCCCATCTCAGTATCTAAATTCCCATTAGGATGGTAAGACTTAATGACGCCATCCACTTTGCAATTTTTTATAGGAATAAACATTTTTGGCTGACCATTTTTATAATAAACCGTGATGTTCTTATCTAAGCAGTTGTTTTTCACCCACGATTTAAACTGAATGGCACCATTTCCATAACGTTCGATATATTCCCCATCCGGCGCCCCTTCAGGAATGTTCAGCTCTGGCATTCTCAAGCTTTCTAGCTCTTTGAACTCTTCTAACTGGATACCATTGTTATCATACTGAGGTGCGGGTTGAGAAAGGCACCCAGACAACATGAAGGCAACAGAAAATGCCATAGCAATATTAATAGTTTTCATAACAATCCTTTTAACGGAATCATGGGTTCATTCGAAGGCATCATACCTATTTAGTATTCCTGATCGTTCATGTTTAAGATGAATAAATGAAGAGGAACGCTCCGATTTTGGCTAATCCGAAGCATACTAGAGATCGACATTTAACTCACGCCACAATGATTTCATCGTTCTATTTTCAGAACAATCAAACCTATTTTTGCCTCTACTCACCCAGCTTTGGCTCTTCTATTATTGGTTCATCGAAATGATTAGTTCATAAAACTGATCAGTTTATAAAACCAGTTTGGAGTCACACCATGAAAAAGATTATTGGTATTTATCAATCCCCACGCAGTCACTGGGTTGGTGATGGTTTCCCTGTTCGCTCCATGTTTAGTTATAGCAACCACGGGAAATACCTGAACCCATTCTTACTGTTGGACAGAGCGGGGCCACACCCATTCCCAGCATCTGAAGGGGATAATCGTGGTGTTGGCGAACATCCACATAAAGGCTTTGAAACCGTCACCATCGTGTATGACGGCGAAGTGGCTCACCACGACTCTACCGGAGAAGGCGGCGTGATCGGACCCGGTGATGTGCAATGGATGACAGCGGCATCAGGAATACTTCATCAAGAATATCAGTCTGATAACTTTATGAAAAATGGCGGTACTTTGGATATGGTGCAGTTGTGGGTCAACTTGCCCGCTAAAGATAAGCTGGCAGCGCCGGGTTACCAATTGCTAACTCGCGATACGATCCCGACCATTAGCTTGCCGAATGAAGCGGGAACACTGCGGGTCATTGCGGGGGACTATCTAGGCAACACAGGCGCCGCACGCACATTTACCGCCCTTGATGTTTGGGATCTGCGTCTGAATAAAGGAAAAGTCGTGGGATTGCCAACTAAGGCCGGTCGCAATGTTGGGCTAGTGATGTTGAAAGGCAGCCTATTTGTGGATGGTCATACCGCATTGAATGAAGGCGAGTTGATGATCCTTGATGCTACTGATAGCAATGTGCTGTTAGAAGCCACCACCGATGAGGCTTTAGTGCTGCTGCTCAGCGGTGATCCTATCGATGAGCCTGTTGTGGGATATGGCCCATTTGTGATGAATACGAGCCAAGAAATCAACGAAGCCGTGAATGATTTTAATAGCGGTAAATTTGGTCGGATCCCGAATGCCAGCTAACTATAAAGTCCTCTGAATTTTTTCAGGGGGCTTTATTTTTTCCCAGCCGTCATATTCTCTGCCAAATAAGTTAGAAATAACTGAACTGCGGGTAACAACCCCTTACGGGAAGGGTACACGGCATGAATGATATCTTCTGGAAATTGCCAGTCTGGCAACACTTCCACCAATTCGCCACTTTTTAGCTCATTTTCAACCACACCTCGGGGTATACGAGCGATCCCCAATCCTCTCACCGCAGCACGGTATAACGTTAAAATATCGGTGGTGGCTAGCTTGGGCGTGACATGCACTGTCACACTGAGATCATCACTATTTTTTAAAGATAGCGAATAACGCTGTGAATGCTCCGTATTGGCAAGAACAGGGTAATCCACCAGCTGCTCTGGAGTTGATGGTGCTCCTTTTTCACGGAATACACTTGGATTTGCGACTAAGATCCGCTGAGAATACCCTAGCACTTTCATCATCATCCCTGAATCATCAAGGGGTAATGAACGCACTCGTAATGCCAAATCCAATCCTTCACTGATCACATCGACGGGGCGATTGACGGCCAGAATTTGCACATCGATATCAGGGTAATTCTCCATAAAATCAATCAGTAAATCCTGCAAATAGACTTGCAATAAAGTAACGGGGCAAGAGAGCTTAATGGTACCTTTGGGGTGTGTTTGTACTGAGCAAATCAGTTCATGGGCAATATCCGCTTCTTCCACGACATTCTTACATTGCTGATAAAAAACCTGTCCGATCTCCGTAACATGAAATTGCCTTGTAGAGCGATAAATCAATGAAACATTCAGCTTTTGCTCTAAGTCGGCAATACGACGACTGAGTTTTGATTTTGGGATCCCAAGCGCCGCACCAGCTTGAGAAAAACCACCATGTTCAACGACTTTAACGAAATAATAAAGGTCATTTAAATCGTACTGCATGTTGTTTTCCTCAATCCTAATGACAGTGATAAACCATCAGCCGCGTCGACCAAATAAGCGGTGGCTAAATTCTTCAATTTTATGATGCTCTAACCGATTTTGCATCGTCAGGCTCCAACTCGCAGATAGCCCTGCCGCAGACAATAATCGACGGTACAACTCCTCATCATAGGGCGCATGGAAGGCTATCATAATCGCTTCTTGCATCGAGACATCACTATTACGGCTCAGTAGTTTTAGCGAGGTATCCGCACCGACAGTGCCACCTTTAATGACTCTATATAACCAGCCACAGCGACCTTCGTCCTGCATGATTTGAGCAAAGTTTTCTACGCCCGTTAACCCATTGAGTTTATAGCAAGGTGAACGCGGTTGGGTGACTTGAATGCGCGCATCACCCCAAGCATAAATATCACCGATAAAAACGTTTTCTTCGGTCATTCCTTGAGTTGACAGGTTTTCACCAAAAGCGGAGGGAAGGAATAAATCCTCTAATTGCGGGTATCGTTGTCGCCAAAATTCATAATGTTCTTGCGGGTAATGGCATAGCGCCCTATCTGGCCCACCGTGAAAACGCTTTTCTGCTTGTTCATCCCCTTCAATTCCTAAGCTGTTTAAGGTTAATACCCCATCCACGGCTCGCTTATGAATCGCACTCACGCCACAATGGGCTGTGCTTTGAATGGTACCAATAAAAACTTGAGGATGTATTTTCACCGTTTTGCTCCCGATAACCCCGCCAGAAAGAGTTTTCATCATAAAGAATGGCCATAGAGATAACAACGTTATACCGACGGTAAAAACAAAAAACGCGGCTCCGAAGAACCGCGCTTATCAAAAAAGTCAGTTAGCAAAAAAATTACTTGGTTTTTTCTGCGAAGCGTTTTGCTGCTTCATCCCAGTTCACAACTGACCAGAAGGCTTTGATGTAGTCAGGGCGACGGTTTTGATATTTCAGGTAGTAAGCGTGCTCCCAAACATCTAAACCAAGGATTGGGTAACCTGAAGCGCCAGAAATCGCTTCACCCATTAATGGGCTATCTTGGTTTGCAGTAGAGACCACAGCCAGTTTGCCATCGGCTTTTAATACCAACCATGCCCAACCAGAACCAAAACGGGAAGCTGCGGCTTTTTCGAACAGATCTTTAAAGGCATCAATGCTACCAAAATCACGCTCAATGGCGGCTTTCAGTTCGCCTTGCAGTTCGGTACCTAATTTTAACCCTTTCCAGAACAGGCTATGGTTTGAGTGGCCACCCGCGTTGTTACGTACAAAAGTACGTTGATCTGCTGGGATTTGGTCTAATTTTTGGATTAACACATCAATATCTAACCCCGCCAGTTCAGGCAGTTTTTCTAAGGCAGTATTGGTGTTATTCACGTAAGTTTGGTGGTGCTTGGTGTGATGGATTTCCATGGTTTGTTTATCAAAATGAGGTTCCAGCGCATCGTAAGCATAAGGTAAAGCAGGTAATGTGTAACTCATATTGTTTGTCTCCAGTGACTTATATTTCTACCTCACAGACTGAATTAGGATTTCAGTAACTGCGTGTTTTTAACCACGCACCCATTATAGTTATTTTATTGTTAATGAAAATCATTATCATATCCATGTGAATTCTGTGGATTTTTCCAACAACTATCATCAATAGATTATTCAGTAACTAATACCACTATAGTTCGCCTTTGTTTTTCTTTAATTCTAATGTTAGTTATATTTTTGAATTTTTATTTCAATCATGGATTTAGCATCAAATGATCATACTGCAAATCCCATTACTATTAATACGTGATCTTCCGCTCAAAAGAAAAACAAAATAACCATCCATACTTCAGTTAACTGTTTTTTGACATACTATTAACATCTGCAAGGAGATAATAATATGACACAAATAACTAAACATCCCGTTCCTGCTAATATTGCTAAAAATGCCCTGATAAACGAACAACAGTATAACGATGAGTACCAACGCTCGATTCAAGACCCCGAAGGATTTTGGGGCGAAAAAGGGAAAATCGTTGATTGGATTAAACCTTACACTCGCGTTAAGAACACCTCATTCGACCCTGGACACGTTAATATCCGCTGGTTCGAAGATGGCACTTTAAACCTGAGCGCTAACTGTTTAGACCGTCACCTAGCCACTCGTGGCGACCAAACCGCTATCATCTGGGAAGGGGATGACCCAACCCAATCAAAAAATATTACATACCGTGAACTGCATCATGATGTATGCCAGTTTGCAAACGTCCTGAAAAAACAAGGCATCCGCAAAGGGGATGTCGTCGCTATCTATATGCCAATGGTGGTTGAAGCCGCTGTCGCGATGCTGGCATGTGCGCGTATCGGCGCTATCCATACTGTCATCTTTGCCGGATTCTCCCCTGAGGCGGTCTCTGGACGCGTTATTGACTGTAAAGCCAAGCTTATCATCACCTCTGATGAAGGCTTGCGTGCAGGTCGCGCTATCCCACTGAAAAAGAACGTGGACGATGCACTGCAAAATCCACAAGTCACTACCGTCGCAAATGTGATTGTTTACCGCCGTACAGGTAATGCACCAAGCTGGATTGAAGGCCGTGACCTTTGGTGGCACGACGTTATCCAAGGCGTAAGCGCAGATTGCCCACCGGAAGAGATTAATGCGGAAGATCCACTGTTTATTCTCTACACTTCCGGCTCCACAGGTAAACCTAAAGGGGTTCTCCACACCACAGGCGGTTATCTGGTCTATGCAACACTGACATTCAAATACACCTTTGATTATCATGAAAATGAAGTCTACTGGTGTACGGCGGATGTGGGCTGGGTAACAGGTCATAGCTACCTGCTTTATGGGCCGTTATCTAATGGTGCAAAAACCTTAATGTTCGAAGGTGTGCCAAACTACCCAGCGGTTAACCGTATGGCTCAAGTCGTTGATAAGCACCAAGTCAATATCCTGTATACCGCACCAACCGCTATTCGTGCACTGATGGCGGAAGGTGATAAAGCGATTGAAGGCACCCAGCGCGATTCTTTACGTATTTTGGGATCGGTCGGTGAGCCAATCAACCCAGAAGCGTGGGAATGGTTCTACAAGAAAATGGGGAACAGCCGCTGCCCAGTGGTTGATACATGGTGGCAAACGGAAACTGGTGGCTTCATGATCACGCCACTACCGGGTGCGACAATGTTAAAACCAGGTTCGGCAACACTACCATTCTTTGGCGTTCGCCCTGCATTGGTTGATAACCTTGGCGAGCCTATCGATGGCGCAACAGAAGGTAACTTAGTTATTGTGGATTCTTGGCCGGGTCAAGCTCGTACCCTGTTTGGTGACCATGAACGCTTCGAACAAACCTATTTCTCCACCTTTAAAGGCATGTACTTTAGTGGTGATGGGGCGCGTCGTGATGAAGATGGCTATTACTGGATCACCGGTCGTGTTGATGACGTGCTGAATATTTCAGGTCACCGTTTAGGGACAGCAGAAATTGAATCCGCCCTCGTTTCACATCCGAAAGTGGCTGAAGCTGCAGTCGTGGGTATTCCTCATAGCATCAAAGGACAGGCAATCTACGCCTATGTCACCTTAATTTCTGGCGAGGAGCCATCCCCAGAGTTGTACACTGAAGTGCGCAATTGGGTTCGTAAAGAAATTGGCCCGATTGCCACGCCAGACGTTTTACATTGGACTGATTCTTTACCGAAAACGCGTTCCGGTAAGATCATGCGCCGTATCCTACGAAAAATTGCATCAGGTGATACCAGTAATTTTGGAGATACTTCCACACTGGCAGATCCAGGTGTTGTCGAAAAACTGCTAGAAGAAAAACAGTCAATGAGTATCTCGTAGCTATTTAAATAGTTGTGTAGATAGCTCATGGCACTACAGGTCGCCTTCGGGCGACCTAAAATCAATACTCAGCATCACTCAATCAGCAGAAAGTAGAGTCTGACCGAATACCCAGTTAATTCCTTGGGTAGCCATGTGTCGCCCTAAAATCCGCCTTTTGAGCTATCAGAGTATGCCAATAATACAATAACAGAGGAGAACTCTGATGAATGCTACTGCTTACGAAAAGGTCGAGGCGAACCCTCTCTTTCAAGAATTAGTGAGAAAACGTAGTCGCTTTTCATGGTTGTTATCTGCAATAACGTTAGTTCTGTATGTTGGTTTTATCTTTCTTATCGCGTTTGATCCAAGCTGGTTAGGTACCCCAATCACTGAAGGTTCCTACATCACCCGCGGTATTCCTGTGGGCGTTGGGCTGATTGTGATCTCGTTTATCTTAACGGGTTTATATGTCATCCGAGCCAACAGCGAATTTGACCGCTTAACCGCCGAAATATTAAAAGAGGTAGAAAAATGAAAGTCTTGCTCTCACTTATTCTGTTTTTTACCTCGTCAATGGCGCTCGCTGATGCCCTGACAGGCAATGTTGAACGTCAACCTGTCAATGTTCAAGCCATAGTGATGTTCTTGCTGTTTGTGGGCTTTACACTCTATATCACTTACTGGGCTTCAAAGAGAACACGATCTCGCTCTGACTACTATACTGCCGGCGGAAAAATTACAGGTTTCCAAAATGGAATGGCGATTGCGGGTGACTTTATGTCCGCAGCTTCATTCTTAGGGATCTCCGCACTGGTTTATACCTCGGGATACGATGGGCTTATCTACTCCATCGGTTTCTTAATTGGCTGGCCAATTATTCTGTTCTTAATTGCCGAGCGCTTACGAAATTTAGGTCGCTATACTTTCGCGGATGTTGCGTCATATCGATTACAACAAAGACCTATCCGCATTCTGTCTGCAATGGGTTCATTGGTGGTTGTGGCACTGTACCTAATCGCTCAGATGGTTGGAGCAGGAAAACTGATTGAGCTGTTATTTGGGCTTAACTACCACATTGCCGTCGTGATTGTTGGGATATTGATGGTTCTGTATGTGCTATTCGGCGGGATGCTTGCAACGACATGGGTACAGATCATCAAAGCCATTTTGTTACTCGCAGGGGCAACCTTCATGGCTGTTATGGTCATGAAACATGTCGGCTTCAACTTCAATACGTTATTTAAAGAAGCCGTTGAAGTACATAAAAATGGTATCGCCATTATGAGCCCTGGAGGACTGGTTTCTGACCCAATATCCGCCTTGTCTCTTGGGTTAGCCTTAATGTTCGGTACGGCAGGTTTACCTCACATCATTATGCGCTTCTTCACCGTTAGTGACGCGAAAGAAGCCCGTAAGAGCGTGTTTTACGCGACTGGGTTCATCGGTTACTTCTACATTCTGACATTTATCATCGGTTTCGGGGCTATCGTTCTGGTTAGCTCAAATCCTGACTTTAAAGATGCAGCAGGCGCCTTAATCGGTGGTACCAACATGGCAGCGGTACACCTCGCTGATGCCGTGGGTGGAAACTTCTTCCTTGGGTTTATCTCCGCGGTTGCTTTCGCCACCATTCTCGCTGTTGTTGCTGGTTTAACATTGGCGGGTGCGTCTGCGGTTTCCCACGACCTGTATGCGATGGCGATTAAAAATGGTAAAGCCGATGAGCGCGATGAATTGCGCGTATCAAAAATTACCGTGGTGATCCTCGGTTTTGTAGCGATTGGGTTAGGGATTTTGTTCGAGAAACAAAATATTGCCTTCATGGTGGGCTTGGCCTTCTCTATCGCGGCAAGCTGTAACTTCCCAATTATCTTGCTATCAATGTATTGGAGCAAGTTAACCACTCGGGGAGCGCTTGCAGGTGGTTGGTTAGGCTTGATAACCGCTGTCGTACTCATGATCTTAGGTCCAACAATCTGGGTGACTATTCTGCATCATGAAAAACCAATTTACCCTTATGAATACCCTGCATTCTTCTCATTGATTGTCGCATTTACTGCATCATGGCTATTCTCAGTAACCGATAATTCAGAGAGAGGCAAAATGGAAAGAGCTCGCTTTAAAGAGCAGTTTGTACGCTCACAAATTGGCTTAGGGATTGAGCAAGGCAAATCTCACTAAATTCATCGATAGAAACAAAAAAGCGACCCAAATGAGTCGCTTTTTTTAATGCTTAGAATTAATTGGCGTAAGATCGTTTTTCTATTGCTAGCCAATCTTCTACTGAAGTGTAAAAACCTTGAGGATTACTTTGCTTTTCAGCGAGTAACTTTTGATACTCCGCTTTATCTTTAGGGGTATAACGTGAAAGTAGCTGTTCCAACATAGGGCGTTTATCAACAAACTTCGTCCCGATTCTAAAGCTTTTATATAAACCAGCCGCAATTCCAATACTAAGAACAACCACTGAGACAATCGCCATCGCGTTATTCTCTAACCCAAGATGATTTTTCACCATCACGAGTAAAGAGAAAGGTACAAAAAACATGACTAGCAGTGAAAGGATAATGGCGCCATCTTGCCCATTATTAAATTCATTCTCTTGCTGTTTATTCACAGAAATAATCTGCTCAAAAATCTGGCTATTGTGACTTTTCATTTTATTCATATAACCCACCTATTTGATGAATGCTCATCTTCTTTCAGCTAAATTTAACAATTCAACATCTTAATTGATTAAAAACAACCATTTTTAATAGTATATGAATAATGGAATTAAACATCAATTTAACAATATTTACCTATTATATTTTACATTAGGCCAGCTATAGGAGGTTATCGAATAAAAACTAGAGAAGGAATAATGTGTTAGATGCTTAAATGATAATCAATTAATTTCTATGAGAGATTATTAATTTTAATCAATCATGAGAATGGTGGTTTTTATGGCTGGTTTTTTATAGCTAGGATAACGACTTTTCGTTGGATCACTGCAACGCTGATCATCAGATGGAGGTATTCTTTGAGTAAGAATAACCCAGTATAGGGACTTCCTGCAATTTTCAGTACCCCAAACGCAAAAAAGCCACCCAATGGGTGGCTTCTCGGCTAATTTAATGTCTGGCAGTTCCCTACTCTCACATGGGGAGACCCCACACTACCATCGGCGCTACGGCGTTTCACTACTGAGTTCGGCATGGGGTCAGGTGGGACCACCGCGCTATTGCCGCCAGACAAATTCTGTTTATTCCCGTTTAGCCTTTAATCCACTAAACCAGAATATCAATCCTGAACAAGCTGTTGTGTCCACCTTTCGGCTTCCCACTTTATTGAATCAACTTTAATCTCTCATCTCGAAAACACCTTCGGTGTTGTCAGGTTAAGCCTCACGGTTCATTAGTATTGGTTAGCTCAACGTATCGCTACGCTTACACACCCAACCTATCAACGTCTTAGTCTTAAACGTTCCTTTAGGACCCTTAAAGAGTCAGGGAAGACTCATCTCAAGGCAAGTTTCCCGCTTAGATGCTTTCAGCGGTTATCTCTTCCGCACTTAGCTACCGGGCAATGCCATTGGCATGACAACCCGAACACCAGTGGTGCGTCCACTCCGGTCCTCTCGTACTAGGAGCAGCCCCTTTCAATCTTCCAACGCCCACGGCAGATAGGGACCGAACTGTCTCACGACGTTCTAAACCCAGCTCGCGTACCACTTTAAACGGCGAACAGCCGTACCCTTGGGACCTACTTCAGCCCCAGGATGTGATGAGCCGACATCGAGGTGCCAAACACCGCCGTCGATATGAACTCTTGGGCGGTATCAGCCTGTTATCCCCGGAGTACCTTTTATCCGTTGAGCGATGGCCCTTCCATACAGAACCACCGGATCACTAAGACCTACTTTCGTACCTGCTCGAGCCGTCACTCTCGCAGTCAAGCTGGCTTATGCCTTTGCACTAACCGCATGATGTCCGACCATGCTTAGCCAACCTTCGTGCTCCTCCGTTACTCTTTGGGAGGAGACCGCCCCAGTCAAACTACCCACCAGACACTGTCCGCACCCCGATAATGGGGCTACGTTAGAACATCAAACATTAAAGGGTGGTATTTCAAGGTTGGCTCCACGCAGACTGGCGTCCACGCTTCAAAGCCTCCCACCTATCCTACACATCAAGGCTCAATGTTCAGTGTCAAGCTATAGTAAAGGTTCACGGGGTCTTTCCGTCTTGCCGCGGGTACACTGCATCTTCACAGCGAGTTCAATTTCACTGAGTCTCGGGTGGAGACAGCCTGGCCATCATTACGCCATTCGTGCAGGTCGGAACTTACCCGACAAGGAATTTCGCTACCTTAGGACCGTTATAGTTACGGCCGCCGTTTACTGGGGCTTCGATCAAGAGCTTCTCCTTACGGATAACCCCATCAATTAACCTTCCAGCACCGGGCAGGCGTCACACCGTATACGTCCACTTTCGTGTTTGCACAGTGCTGTGTTTTTAATAAACAGTTGCAGCCAGCTGGTATCTGCGACTGGCTTCAGCTCCATGGTAAACCTTCACCTAATGCCAGCGTGCCTTCTCCCGAAGTTACGGCACCATTTTGCCTAGTTCCTTCACCCGAGTTCTCTCAAGCGCCTGAGTATTCTCTACCTGACCACCTGTGTCGGTTTGGGGTACGATTAATGATAATCTAGAGCTTAGAGGCTTTTCCTGGAAGCGGGGTATAGCTACTTCGCCACCGTAGTGACTCGTCATCAGACCTCAGCATATAGTGAACCGGATTTGCCTAATTCACCTGCCTACATCCTTAAACCGGGACAACCGTCGCCCGGCCAGCCTAACCTTCTCCGTCCCCCCATCGCAATTATCACCAGTACGGGAATATTAACCCGTTTCCCATCGACTACGCATTTCTGCCTCGCCTTAGGGGTCGACTCACCCTGCCCCGATTAACGTTGGACAGGAACCCTTGGTCTTCCGGCGTGCGGGTTTTTCACCCGCATTATCGTTACTTATGTCAGCATTCGCACTTCTGATACCTCCAGCATGCCTCACAGCACACCTTCACAGGCTTACAGAACGCTCCCCTACCCAACAATATTTACATATCGCTGCCGCAGCTTCGGTGCATAGTTTAGCCCCGTTACATCTTCCGCGCAGGCCGACTCGACCAGTGAGCTATTACGCTTTCTTTAAATGATGGCTGCTTCTAAGCCAACATCCTGGCTGTCTGAGCCTTCCCACTTCGTTTCCCACTTAACTATGACTTTGGGACCTTAGCTGGCGGTCTGGGTTGTTTCCCTCTTCACGACGAACGTTAGCACCCGCCGTGTGTCTCCCGTGATAACATTCTTCGGTATTCGTAGTTTGCATCGAGTTGGTAAGTCGGGATGACCCCCTAGTCGAAACAGTGCTCTACCCCCGAAGATGAGTTCACGAGGCGCTACCTAAATAGCTTTCGGGGAGAACCAGCTATCTCCCGGTTTGATTGGCCTTTCACCCCCAGCCACAAGTCATCCGCTAATTTTTCAACATTAGTCGGTTCGGTCCTCCAGTTAGTGTTACCCAACCTTCAACCTGCCCATGGCTAGATCACCGGGTTTCGGGTCTATACCCTGCAACTCATTCGCCCAGTTAAGACTCGGTTTCCCTACGGCTCCCCTATACGGTTAACCTTGCTACAGAATATAAGTCGCTGACCCATTATACAAAAGGTACGCAGTCACACCACAAGGGTGCTCCCACTGCTTGTACGTACACGGTTTCAGGTTCTATTTCACTCCCCTCGCCGGGGTTCTTTTCGCCTTTCCCTCACGGTACTGGTTCACTATCGGTCAATCAGGAGTATTTAGCCTTGGAGGATGGTCCCCCCATATTCAGACAGGATAACACGTGTCCCGCCCTACTCGTCGAGTTCACAACACTAACACCTTCGGATACGGGGCTATCACCCTTTACTGCCGGCCTTTCCAGACCGTTCTCCTGATGCTAATGCTGATTAAGACTCTGGGCTGCTCCCCGTTCGCTCGCCGCTACTAGGGGAATCTCGGTTGATTTCTTTTCCTCGAGGTACTGAGATGTTTCAGTTCCCTCGGTTCGCCTCGTTTGACTATGTATTCATCAAACGATAGTGCAACGAATTGCACTGGGTTTCCCCATTCGGAAATCGTCGGTTATAACGGTTCATATCACCTTACCGACGCTTATCGCAGATTAGCACGTCCTTCATCGCCTCTGATTGCCTAGGCATCCACCGTGTACGCTTAGTCGCTTAACCTCACAACCCGAAGGTGTCTTTATCAACTGACCCGACGGTCAATTGAACACATTCAAGTTGAGATTTTTGAGAGACTCTCACATTGTTTAAGCGATAAACAATGTGCGTTGTTTTCAATTTTCAGCTTGTTCCAGATTGTTAAAGAGCATAATTATTCGCAATAGACTATTTCTAATCTATTCTGAATAATCAGAAAGTTTATGGTGGAGCTAAGCGGGATCGAACCGCTGACCTCCTGCGTGCAAGGCAGGCGCTCTCCCAGCTGAGCTATAGCCCCATAAAGGTATTTCCAGTATCGAGTCTTTCATTAAGAAAGAATTTTGAGTTAAATTGAATTTAGGCAAGGCATAACTTGGCGACGTTTACATTTGGTAAACGAGCTGAGTTATAACGAAGCATCAATTCGATTTTGGTAGGCCTGAGTGGACTTGAACCACCGACCTCACCCTTATCAGGGGTGCGCTCTAACCACCTGAGCTACAAGCCTATCGATACCGTTACTCTATTTCATCAGACAATCTGTGTGAGCACTTCACAAGTACACTTCAATGGTAAGGAGGTGATCCAACCGCAGGTTCCCCTACGGTTACCTTGTTACGACTTCACCCCAGTCATGAATCACAAAGTGGTAAGCGCCCCCCGAAGGTTAAGCTACCTACTTCTTTTGCAACCCACTCCCATGGTGTGACGGGCGGTGTGTACAAGGCCCGGGAACGTATTCACCGTAGCATTCTGATCTACGATTACTAGCGATTCCGACTTCATGGAGTCGAGTTGCAGACTCCAATCCGGACTACGACGTACTTTATGAGTTCCGCTTGCTCTCGCGAGGTCGCTTCTCTTTGTATACGCCATTGTAGCACGTGTGTAGCCCTACTCGTAAGGGCCATGATGACTTGACGTCATCCCCACCTTCCTCCGGTTTATCACCGGCAGTCTCCTTTGAGTTCCCACCATCACGTGCTGGCAACAAAGGATAAGGGTTGCGCTCGTTGCGGGACTTAACCCAACATTTCACAACACGAGCTGACGACAGCCATGCAGCACCTGTCTCAGAGTTCCCGAAGGCACTAAAGCATCTCTGCTAAATTCTCTGGATGTCAAGAGTAGGTAAGGTTCTTCGCGTTGCATCGAATTAAACCACATGCTCCACCGCTTGTGCGGGCCCCCGTCAATTCATTTGAGTTTTAACCTTGCGGCCGTACTCCCCAGGCGGTCGATTTAACGCGTTAGCTCCGGAAGCCACTCCTCAAGGGAACAACCTCCAAATCGACATCGTTTACAGCGTGGACTACCAGGGTATCTAATCCTGTTTGCTCCCCACGCTTTCGCACCTGAGCGTCAGTCTTTGTCCAGGGGGCCGCCTTCGCCACCGGTATTCCTCCACATCTCTACGCATTTCACCGCTACACATGGAATTCTACCCCCCTCTACAAGACTCTAGCTGACCAGTCTTAGATGCCATTCCCAGGTTAAGCCCGGGGATTTCACATCTAACTTAATCAACCGCCTGCGTGCGCTTTACGCCCAGTAATTCCGATTAACGCTTGCACCCTCCGTATTACCGCGGCTGCTGGCACGGAGTTAGCCGGTGCTTCTTCTGTTGGTAACGTCAATCGCTGATGATATTAGCATCAACGCCTTCCTCCCAACTGAAAGTACTTTACAACCCTAAGGCCTTCTTCATACACGCGGCATGGCTGCATCAGGCTTGCGCCCATTGTGCAATATTCCCCACTGCTGCCTCCCGTAGGAGTCTGGGCCGTGTCTCAGTCCCAGTGTGGCTGATCATCCTCTCAGACCAGCTAGGGATCGTCGCCTTGGTGAGCCATTACCTCACCAACTAGCTAATCCCATATGGGTTCATCCGATAGCGCAAGGACCGAAGTTCCCCTGCTTTGCTCCTAAGAGATTATGCGGTATTAGCTACCGTTTCCAGTAGTTATCCCCCTCTATCGGGCAGATCCCCATACATTACTCACCCGTCCGCCGCTCGTCAGCGAGAAGCAAGCTTCCCCTGTTACCGCTCGACTTGCATGTGTTAGGCCTGCCGCCAGCGTTCAATCTGAGCCATGATCAAACTCTTCAATTAAAAAGCTTGATGCTCAAAGAATGTTTACTGTCGTTTGATTTCCGAAGAAACCAAATTACCTATTAGTTCATATATATGAATTAACGTGTTAGTCACTCTTCAAGACTTAAAATCAAATATTTTTTGATAGTGTCCTGTGAGTGCCCACACAGATTGTCTGATAAATTGTTAAAGAGCGGTGCGACTTCATCTTTCGACTTTAGGTCGTTGTCGCGAGGTGTCGTATACTACGTTTTTTATTTAGAAAGTCAAGCGATTATTTTCAACTATTTTCTTTCTTCACCTCTGTTATCACGGGGCTTCGAGGTTTTCTTCGAGCCGGTTTGTCGTGACAACGGATGCGCATTATAGGGAGCTCGAAAAATCTCGCAAGTGTTTTTTTACATATTTATTTCGTTCGCGCTTTTTTTAGCCAAATATGGCTTAATAGCGTAAATTACTACTGTTTTTTGACTATTTCAGCAGCAATAATTGATTTACTCACGTAACATATCATTGATTAGTATCTGTATGAGATGAATTATGGAATTGAGCAAGCAACAAAATGCCTCACAAAAAAACCTCTCTTTTATTATTGCGCGAAGTCTTGGACAGCTCATATTAAAAGGCACCTACTTATCTGACTCTATTCTTCCCAGCGAATTAGAATTATCAAAGCAATTTAATGCCAGCCGAACCGCCATAAGAGAAGCCATTAAAACATTAGCTGCAAAAGGCATGGTTTTAGCTCGTCCTCGAATTGGCACACGAGTCATGCCCGCATCGAATTGGAACTTTCTCGACCAAGACTTATTAAATTGGTGGATTAACAGCGAAGAAAAGTCGGTGGTGATTAAACACTTTCAAGTTGTTCGTCTCGCCATTGAGCCTCAAGCTTGCTATCTCGCTGCACTGAATGCCACAGAAGAACAAAAACAGTCTCTACAATTACTATCAAATGAAATGGTAACCTTAGAAAAAGAGTTCGATAGGCCTCACTGGATAAAAATTGATTTTCGTTTTCATCTCACTATCTATCGGGCGTGCTGTAATCCTTTTTTAATTTCGTTCGCGAATCTGTTTAGGTCTGTGTATCAGCTTTATTTTGATGCAATAACAGAAAATGATGCGATTGAAGTGGAACTTCATCAACAACTTGCCGATGCTATTATTAATGGCAATAGCCGTGAAGCTTACGATCTCTGCTATACCTTATTAACGACAATGAACAAATAAGCTAACAGAACGAATTCGCTCACCAAATTTATCGATAGGTAACGGATGTTTAAAACTGCTAAAAATATGTCGGGTTTGCCATGGATTGCCGCAATGGCTTTCTTTATGCAAGCGTTAGATGCCACGATATTGAATACGGCACTGCCCGATATTGCCAAAAGTTTGCATCACTCTCCATTAGCGATGCAATCTGCCGTGGTGAGCTATACCCTAACAGTTGCACTGTTAATTCCGGTGAGTGGTTGGTTTGCCGATAGGTTTGGTACTCGACGTATCTTTATTATTGCAGTTTCTCTGTTTTCTTTAGGATCATTGCTCTGCGCCCTTTCCCCTTCATTAACAGTGCTAGTTATTTCTCGCGTTATCCAAGGAATTGGCGGGGCGATGATGATGCCAGTGGCACGACTTGCATTAATTCGGGCGTATCCGCGAAGTGAACTTCTGCCTATATTGAATTTTGTCACTATCCCTGGATTAGTCGGCCCCATCTTAGGGCCTCTGTTGGGTGGTATTCTCGTCACCTATGCCACATGGCATTGGATATTCATTATTAATATCCCTATTGGTGTACTTGGGATTGTGTATGCATTAAAGCATATGCCTGATTTTAAAATGCCAAAACGTAAATTTGATACCCTTGGCTTTCTTTTATTTGGATTTGGCTTAGTCATGCTTTCCGTCAGTTTGGATCTGTTTGGCGATAAATCACTGTCGAGCTATGTTCCTTTGGCTATTGTTCTGGGCGGTTTTCTTTGTCTTCTTCTTTATATACTCCACGCAAGGCGCATTAAGCACGCCATTATTCCGCTTAACTTATTTAAGACGAGAACCTTCTCCATCGGTATTAGCGGTAACATCGCCACTCGATTAGGTACTGGAAGCATTCCATTCCTAATGCCATTGATGCTGCAAGTGGGATTTGGTTATGAAGCCGTTGTCGCGGGGATGATGATGGCTCCACTGGCCATTGGCTCGATTACGGCAAAATCCGCAGTCACAAGAATTCTAACCCGATTTGGATACCGTAATACGCTATTTACTGTCACGGTGATTATTGGGTTGATGGTCTCGCAGTTTTCGCTGCAATCTCCAGATATGTCGATTTACCTGCTTATCGTTCCATTGTTTGTTTTAGGAATGGTGATGTCTACGCAATTCACGGCTATGAATACCATTTGCCTAGCGGATTTAACGGATAATAATGCTAGCGCCGGCAACAGTATGCTAGCAGTAACTCAGCAACTTTCGATTAGCTTTGGGATCGCGGTGAGCGCCACCATTTTGAGCTTTTTTGATAACCAACCAAACAGTAATGTCGTGGATAACTTCCATTACACCTTTATTACTATCGGAGCTATCACGTTACTTTCTGCCTTTGTGTTTCTATTACTCAGTAAAACCGATGGCGATAATTTAATTAAAGGCAAAAAATCTGAGAAAACGCAGAATTAGCGTTTCCTCACTGATTGGCGTTCCACGAGTTTTGGCGTTAAGACTAAAACGGATGGTTCTGCATCTGGGTTATCCATTCGATAAATAAGCTGGTTAACCGCTTGCTGACCAAGTTCGTCCTTTGGCTGATGAACAGTGGTGAGTGGTGGGATCATATAAGAAGAAAGTGCAATATCGTCATAACCAATAATGGAAATGTCGTCAGGCACTTTCATGCCTTTTTGGTAAATCGCTTGGTAAGCACCGACCGCCATTGCATCATTCCCCGCAAAAATAGCATCTGGGGGATTTGGTAGCGCCAAAAGCTTATTCATCGAATCAAATCCACCTGAAAACTCAAAATCACTAAAGATAATATATTCTTCGTGGATCTTGAGAGATGCGGCCTTCATGGCATGAAGGAAACCTTGATAACGCGCTTGCGCTGGGGATTTATCTTGAGGGCCAGCAATGCAGGCAATTCGAGTAAAACCCGCATCAATTAAATGACGCGTGGCAATTTCACCGCCGAGGAACGAGTTATCCTGAATAATATCTCCGGCTGATTCAAACGGAGACCAGTCCATCATCACCGTCGGAACAGATGGATAACGGGAAAATACGGCTTTGGATGGGCCTTGCGCTTCAGTGCACATAATAAGAAGCCCATCGACGCGTTTTTGCAAAAGGGTTTCTAAGCTATGATCCATTCGCTTGAAATCCCCTTCGGTGTTGCACAGGATCAAACTGTAACCCAATTCGTAGCAACTACGTTCTACACCACGCACGACTTCCGCATAAAACGGGTTGTTACTGGCGGTCAGTAACATTCCGATGGTATTGGTGCGGTTCATCTTCAAACTTCTCGCTAAGGCCGATGGCGCATAGTTGAGTTGTTCGATGGCACTTTTTACCCGTGAAGTGACGCTTTCGCTAACATAGCGATTTTTGTTGATAACATGGGAGACGGTGGATGTTGACACGCCAGCAAGGCGAGCAACATCTTTCATTGTTGCCACAAATTAATCCTATTGAAGAAGAAACTGGTCTATTTCATTACGCCATGGAACAGAAGGTTGTGCACCGGGACGCGTCACTGCAATTGCGGCAGCCGCATGGGCAAAGACAATCGCATCTTCATCGGATTGACCTTCAAGTAGCGCAGTTACATACGCCCCATTGAATGTATCACCTGCTGCAATGGTGTCCACCGCTTTCACTTTAAAGCCTGGAATTATTTTCCCTTGCTTGCCTGATTCACTGTACCAAACCCCTCTGGCGCCCAATGTAATCATCACTTTATTAATGCCTTTTTGATGCAGTGCTTGCGCTGCTTTTTGTGCGCCTTCTTCATCATTAACAGCGATGCCCGTTAAATGCTCCGCTTCCGTTTCATTCGGCGTGATCACATCCACCAGCGACAGTAGCGAATCTGGCAACGCTTGTGCAGGCGCTGGGTTTAAAATCACTTGAGTTTGGTGTTTACGCGCGATCTCAGCGGCCATTTGAACAGTTTCAATCGGGGATTCAAGCTGCATCAATAAAGCATCAGCATCGATAATTTTTTGCTGATATGCGGCCAGTCGTTCTGTAGAAAGATAACCATTGGCTCCCGCATTGATCCCAATAATATTTTCGCCTTGCTCGTTTACATAAATGAGTGCAACACCCGTTGTTTCACCAGCAACTGAATCAATACAATCAATCTTAATTGTATCTTTTTGCAGCTGTTTTTTGATACTAACACCGACATCGTCATCACCGACACAAGCAATAAATGTGATATCAGCGCCACTACGACCTGCGGCTACCGCTTGGTTGGCACCTTTGCCACCGAAAGCAACTTGGTAACTATCACCTCTTACTGTTTCGCCAGGCTGGGGAAACTGCTGCACATTGAGAATGTGGTCAACGTTGATACTACCTAAAACAACCAGTTTAGCTGCTGCCATCACATTTATGTCCTTTTGCTACGCAATTAAACAAACCGCCGCAAAGTTTCACGGCGATTTATCAATCTTATTGTTTTATCAAGGATAATTATTTTATATAGAACTATTGTTTTACCACGAGTTCTAATTCAACAGGAACTGTTGCTTCGACTTTTTCACCTTTTAATACTTTATCTGCGATCTGCACTCCAACAATACCAATTTGATCTGGACGTTGAGCAATTGTCGCTCCGAGCTTTCCACCTTGAACTGCTTTGATACCGTCATTTGTGCCATCAAAACCAACCACTAGCACATCATCACGGCCGGCAGTTTGTAATGCTCTTAATGCACCTAATGCCATTTCATCGTTTTGAGCAAAAACAGCCTGAACAGCAGGGTGTGCCGTCAATAAGTTTTGCATAACGTTCAAGCCTTTGGTTCTGTCGAAATCTGCAGGCTGGCTCGCTAATACGTTGAATTTATGTTCTTTAGCACCCGTATTGAAACCTTCACCACGTTCACGAGCAGCCGACGTTCCTGAAATTCCTTCTAATTGAATAACTTTGGCATCATTGCCCGTTTTCTTAGCGATAAAATCTGCTGCCATTTTTCCGCCCATGCGGTTATCAGAGGCAACATGGCTCACCACTTCACCTTTGTTCGCAGCACGGTCTAAAGTGATCACTGGAATTTTCGCTTTGTTTGCCATCAGGATAGAGTTACCCACAGCATCAGAGTCTGTTGGGTTGATCAGCATTAACTTAGTACCACGAACTGTTAAATCTTGGACGTTCGCTAACTCTTTCGCTGGGTTATCTTGAGAATCCAAAACAATCAGTTCATAACCCAGTTTGTCCGCTTCTTTTTGTGCCGCATCTTTCATGGTCACAAAGAATGGGTTATTCAGGGTTGAAATAACCAGCGCGATACTCTCTTTGGCCATCGCGTTCACACTGACGGTTGCTGTTAGTGCAAAAGCGGTAAATAAAGTCGCTAATTTATTCAGTTTCATAAGAAAATTCCTGTCGTTATCGGGTAGGGGTCAGAATCACTATTTTTTGTTATCAACAAGTACAGCTAATAAAATCACAACGGCTTTTACGATCATTTGGTAGTTCGAGGAAATACCTAATAAGTTCAAACCATTGTTTAAGAAACCAAGGATCAGCGCACCAATCAGCGTACCAACAATGCGCCCTTTACCACCAGCGAGGCTTGTGCCACCCAGTACCACCGCAGCAATCGCATCCAGTTCATAACCGTTACCCGCCATTGGCTGAGCAGAAGATAAACGTGCAACTTCAATCACACTCGCCAGCGCTGCTAATAAACCACACAGGGAGTAAACGATAATTTTAATTTTATCGACATTAATACCGGATAAGCGGGTCGCTGATTCATTTCCACCTAACGCATAGATATAACGACCTAAGCGAGTGTGGTGCAGCATATACCATGCTGCAACAAAGACGATAACCATTAACCATACTGGGGTAGGAATACCTAATGGGCGACCGATACCAAACCAACCAAATAAATCGGCGTTATCGCTAAAACCCGTATTGATTGGGCTGCCATCGGTATAAACACGGGTTACACCACGTAGTAATAGCATCATGACCAATGTGGCGATAAAAGCTTGGACTTTACCTTTTGCGACAATCACCCCTGTGCATGCACCAATGGCAGCACCGAGCGCTAATGCTCCCGCGACAGCAACAAAGGCATTCACATCAGCGCCGACCATCGATGCGGCTACCGCACCAGTTAATGCCAATAGAGATCCCACAGACAAATCAATGCCTGAAGTCAGAATCACTAACGTCATGCCCACTGCCATAATCGCGTTTACAGAAGTCTGTTGTAGGATGTTAAACAGGTTGTTGACCGTAAAAAAGTTAGGACTTAGGGTTGAAACAATCGCAATTAAGACTAATAGGGCGATTAATGATTTTTGCTCCATTAGCCATGCTTTGCTGAAGTAGCGTTTTGATGGTGCGGTTGTTGAACTCATGCTGTTAACTCCTGAACTGAGCCGTAATTTTTACCGACTGCGGCCGCCATTAAGGCTTCCTGCGTTGCTTCTTTGGCAGAGAATTCGCCACTGATATGCCCTTCATGCATAACCAAAATGCGATCGCTCATCCCAATCACTTCAGGCATTTCTGAAGATACAAGGATGATACTCAGCCCTTCTTTTTTAAATTGGTTGATTAGTTGGTAGATCTCTTTTTTTGCCCCAACGTCGACACCACGGGTTGGCTCATCAAGGATAAGCACTTTCGGTCGTGTCATTAATCCACGGGCAATAGCCACTTTTTGCTGGTTACCACCAGATAAATTTCCAATGATTTGGTCCATGGATGGGGTTTTAATATTAAATAAGCGGATAAAATCCCCCACGGTCATTTGCTCTTCGCCATGTTTTAATGTGCCGCCAAAGTGGCTGAAGTAACCTAATGCCGTTAAGGACATATTTTCTTTTACTGACATCCCCAGAACTAAACCATCGCGCTTACGGTCTTCCGAAATATAAACGATGCCGTTATTCAAACCATCTTGCGGGGTTTTTAAGGTAACGTTTTTACCTTCTAAATGGATATTGCCGGATTTTTTCGGGGCTGCACCGTAGATGATTTTCATCAGCTCCGTACGTCCTGCGCCCATCAAACCTGAAACACCTAAAATTTCACCGCTTTTTAGCGTGAAACTGGCATTGGTGACACCGGGGCCAGAAACATTTTCAACTTGGAGACGAATATCACCAACAGGCACATCAACTCGCGGATATTGGTCTTCCAGTTTGCGGCCTACCATCATCTCAATCAGTTTTTCTTCTTCTAATTCACTGACGGGCTTTTCGCCAATAAACTGACCGTCGCGAAAAACGGTCACATCGTCGCAAATTTCGAAAATTTCTTTTAAACGATGAGAGATATACACAATGCCGCAGCCTTGAGATTTTAAATCTTCAATCACGCGAAAGAGTGAGGCAGTTTCGGTATCGGTAAGTGCGTCTGTCGGTTCATCCATAATGATGACTTGAGACTGAAAGCTGAGAACTTTGGCAATTTCCACCATTTGTTGTTCACCGATGGATAATTCCGCGATGGTTTGGTGGCTATCGTAATCAAGGTTTAATCGTTGGAGCAGTTTGTCTGACTCGCTGAACATTTTTTTCCAGTCGATTTTGCCGAATCTATTTACAAATTCACGACCTAGAAAGATGTTTTCAGCGATAGTCAGTTCGGGAATTAAATTCAGTTCTTGGTGAATGATCCCGATCCCGGCTTCTTGGGAGCTTTTCGGGCCATTAAACGCCACTTCTTTACCAAGGTAACGGATCGCGCCCGCGTCTTTGTTGTAGATCCCCGTGAGCACTTTCATCATGGTGGATTTACCGGCACCATTTTCTCCTACCAGCGCCATGACTCGACCAGGGTAGACTTTTAAGGCGGCTCCCGAGAGGGCTTTTACACCGGGGAAGGCTTTATCAATGCCGATAAGTTCTAATAAAGGTTGCATAGTCACCTCAGAAAGTCACACCAGAACAAAGAATGATATTAGCGTATGGTGAACATTCCCCTGTTCGGATCACCGCTTTGCTTTCATGAGTGCGTTGCTTGAAATGTTCATGACTGCAATAGATGACTTCAATGTGGTTTCCCTGTGCCGCTTCCAATTCATGAAGATGGGCTAAAATGGCTTTTTCCATTTGCGGATTTATTTTGCTGATTTCTTGAGCAAGTATCGCTTTTTCTACCTGCATTTCTTGGGTGATCACCCGCAAAACAGACATAAAATCCGGTAGTCCTTGCGTCACAGCGAGGTCAATACGTTCAGCGCTGGCTGGAATTGGCAGGCCGGCATCACCCAGCGTGATATGGTCGGTATGACCCAGTTTGGCAATCACGGAAGCAACATTTGAGTTAAGCAACATACCTTTCTTCATTCTTTACCACCGTTTTTAGTCTATTTTTTCTACTTTTGGGTTCCGGCTCTGTATGAGCGAAACGTTTCGCTTATACAATGATAGTAAAGAATAGTCACAACTCAATGTTCTTATCTTGGTTTTGTGATCACCATCGAAACGTTTCGTTAGCCTATTTTTACGCATAAAAAGCTAACTTATTGAATAAGTTGTCGCTGAATCGTTCCTGCTTAATTAATACTCAGTTGTTCGTTACAAGTTAGATTTGTTGCTATTTATCCTAAATAACATCAAAGAAAAATCATAAAACTGATTGCACAATGAATAAAAGGACGGATAACCTAGCAATAGCGTGGTCAATAACCATCTCCCTCTAACCCTTAGACGAGTTATTTAGAGAAAAGGAACACCTTATGCAATTAGCAGAACGGATAGCCCAATTAAGCAACTACCTTGAAGGTGGTTTGTATGAACGCCAGCAAGCTATTCGTTTGTGTTTGCTCGCCACGCTCAGTGGTGAAAGTGTGTTTTTGCTGGGACCGCCGGGGATAGCGAAAAGCTTAATTGCCCGCCGCATGAAATATGCCTTCCGCCAAGCAAATGCGTTTGAATATTTAATGACGCGTTTTTCTACCCCTGAAGAGATTTTTGGTCCACTTTCCATTCAAGCCTTAAAAGATGAAGGGCGTTATGAGCGTTTAACCAAAGGATACCTGCCCGATGCGGAAGTGGTGTTTTTGGATGAGATTTGGAAAGCAGGCCCTGCCATTTTAAATACCTTACTGACCGCCATTAATGAGCGCAAATTCCGTAATGGGGATGAAGAAAAAAACATCCCCATGCGTTTGCTAGTCACTGCATCCAACGAGCTACCCGATGCGGATAATAGCCTTGAAGCGCTGTTTGATAGGATGTTGCTGCGAATTTGGCTGGATAAAGTCCAAGAGAAACAAAATTTCCGCGCGTTGCTGACTGGCAAATCTCAGCAAGAAGAGAATTTGGTTCCTGATCACCTAAAAATCAGTGAAGAAGAGTATCGAGAATGGCAAAAAGAAATTCCCAAGGTTTCGCTGCCCGATCACTGTTTTGAATTGATTTACCAATTACGCCAACAGATTGATGCCACAGAGAAGAATCTGTATGTCTCTGATAGACGTTGGAAAAAAGCCGTTTATTTATTACAGGCTAGCGCCTTCTTTAATGGTCGAAACTCAGTTTCGCCGTTGGATATTGTGCTGCTCAAAGATTGCCTATGGCATGATATGCAGTCAATGAACTTACTGCCGCAATTGCTCAAGTCATTAGTGCAGGAAGATGGCTGGCAACAGCGTAAATTTACGCGAGAAATAGAACAAGTTTACCAACAGTGGATGTCATCCACCCAAGATCAAAATAACCAAGATGCGTTTAAAGTTTTAAAAAATAACGCAATGTTTGCGCGAAAAGCCTCTTATGTCTTGCCTGATAATATTAGCGAAGGGCGCGTAACCCTATTTTTGCATCGTCCATTGCAGCTACATAATATGAAAGTGACCTTTATTACCACCGAGAAAAAATCACTGGTGAATTTCCTCAATAAAGGCACCACCTTATCAGCTCATCTTAATGGGATTGGTTTCGCACAAGAGCTGGCGGCTGAAGTGAATAATTTAAACCAAATTCAGCTGTTAGATGTTAGCCATCAAGCATCGACCTTATATTTACAAGATAAAAACCCTACAGCGGCGCCGACAACCAATAATAAAGAATGGCTAGATAAGCTTGATGCCATCCAAAACGAGATCCAAGGGGCGAAATACCAATTTGAGAAGCAGCAACCTAACCTGTTTATCGAGGCGCATTGGCTCGCTGATGTTGAAGAGAGCTTTATTAAACTGAGCGATAAATTGACCCAACTCCGCCAGCAAATTATGGGAAAGGTGGCTAATTCACTATGATGAGCCTAGCGTCCCTCGAATTATTGCTTTCAGTGAATGAAAGCCAGCTGATTGAAGAGATTATTATTTCCCTTCTCGCCACCCCACAGCTGGCAGTTTTCTTTGAAAAGCATCCTCGATTGAAAAAGGCACTATTAAAAGATCTCTCCAGTTGGAAAAAAGACCTTAAACAGAAGCTGCAAGATGCGTTAGTTCCTCAGCAACTTTCTGAAGAGTTTGGGCTATATCAGAAGTCATTGGGCATCCCCACTGATACGTTTTTCACGCAATTACCCGATGTGATAGCACGGCTCGAGCAGTTAGATTCCCCGTTTTACCGTGAAGCCCTACAGCTGCAAAAGGGAAAAATTGAAAATCGCAGTGCGCGGCAATCTTTGATTGTTCAGCGTTGGCGTATTAGTTTGATTTTGCAGGTGACTACATTACATAAAGAACTCTTAGAGCAAGAAAAAGAGCAACTGCTGGCGGAATTACAGCGCCGTTTAGCACTGAGCGGCAATCTTGAGGATATTCTAGGGGAAAATGAACGTTCATCAGGGCGATTATGGGATCTGAGTAAAGGGTTTAGTAACCCAGCGTCTTATAATGATCAGTTAATCGCTCGCTACAGTGATTTTTTGCGCCAGCAACCCGAGCTGGAAAAAATTGCTCAGTTACTCGGACGTAGCCAATCTGCTAAGTCTATTCTTGATGATAATGTGATCCTTGAGCCAATGACGGTGATGGAAAAAGTTCCCGAAACCGTCCCAGAACAAGTGAATGGCTTAAACCAGAGTGACGATATTCTGCGGTTATTACCGGCTGAGCTTGCGATGTTAGGGCTCGAAGATATTGAATTTGAGTTCTACCGCAAGTTATTAGAAAAGCAGCTTATTACTTATCGCTTACAAGGAGAAAGCTGGCAAGAACGCAAAGTTTTACGCCCAGTCACCCATCATCAACATGAAGACCAGCCCAGAGGGCCATTTGTCGTGTGTATCGATACTTCAGGTTCTATGGGTGGAATCAATGAACGCTGTGCAAAAGCGTTCTGTCTGGCCTTAATGAAAATCGCGCTGGCGGATAACCGAGCTTGCCACGTGATGCTGTTTTCCACTGAAATTGTTCATTACGATCTTCTCTCTGCGGATGGCTTAGAACAATGTATGCGCTTCTTGCATCAAACATTCCGTGGTGGAACAGACTTGGCGGCATGTTTACGAGAAACAACGGTAAAATTAGAGTCAAAGCAGTGGAGTGATGCCGATGCGGTTGTCATTTCAGACTTTGTGGCTCAACGCTTACCGGATGAGTTAATTCAGAAGATTAAATCCCTTCAGAAGGTTGGTAAATACCGCTTCCATGCGGTATCAGTCTCAAATTATGGGAAGCCCGGTATCATGAAGATATTTGATCATATCTGGCGCTTTGATACAGGGCTAAAAAGCCGACTACTGCGCCGTTTTAATCGCTAATTACAGCATATCTTCAACAGTTTCAGCCATTTCAGGTGACCAAACCCCACACTGAACCTGACCGATATGTTGACGTTGCAGCAGTAACATCACTAAGCGAGATTGGCCAATACCGCCACCGATAGATTGTGGCATTTCACCTTTAACTAACGCTTGGTGCCATTCCAGCTCCATACGTTTTTCATCACCCGTTAATCCGAGTTGGCGAGTTAAGCACTCAGGGCTTACACGGATCCCCATTGAAGAGATCTCAAATGCGTCTTGCAATACTGGGTTCCAAACAATGATGTCACCGTTTAAGCCTTTGAAGCCATCTTCGTTTTCGGTTGTCCAGTCATCGTAGTCTGGTGCACGCACATCGTGGGATTCGCCGCTTGACAGTTTTCCACCGATACCGATTAAGAATACCGCACCCAGTTCTTTCGCAATCGCACGTTCACGACCTTTTGCGTCTAAGTCAGGGTAACGTTTTAGCAGCTCTTCGCTGTGGATAAAGTGAATTTGGTCTGGCAGGAACGGTGCCAGTCCAAATTCTTTACTTACGGCAGCTTCTGTTTCTTTTATTGCCTTATAGATTTTACCCACTGTCTGCTTCAGATAAGGAAGCGTACGATCCTCATCTGCCATCACTTTTTCCCAATCCCACTGGTCAACATAGACGGAGTGGATTGGGGTTAAGCGATCCTCGTCCGGACGCAACGCTTTCATGTGTGTGTACAAGCCTTGACCTTCGCTGAAACCAAAACGACCTAAGGTTTTGCGTTTCCATTTAGCCAAGGAGTGAACCACTTCAAACGTTGAACCAGGAATTGATTTCACTTTTACCTGAACGGCTTTTTCGCAGCCTGATAAGTTGTCTTGTGTACCATCACCTAAACGGCTCAGGATAGGACCTTGAACTTCAATTAAGCCAAGCTCTTTTTCAAGTAAACGTGAGAAATAGGATTTCACAAAGCTGATTTGTTGCTGATGTTCGATGAATGACTTGTCCATAATTTTACCCATAATTTGTTAGCTGTAATTAGCCGATGTGTAGATTAAGCAACAAAACGAGGTATAAATTCAATATCCATCATTAAAAAAAGCCTTTACTGTTTATTTTGATTAAAAAAATGGGTATAAAAATGAATAATCATCAAAATGAGGGCTAAATAATGCCGGAAAATTATCAAATCGATAATCTCGATCGTGACATACTTCACGAATTAATGGTCAATGCACGTACACCTTATGCTGAACTCGCCAAAAAATTCTCGGTAAGTCCTGGAACCATTCATGTACGCGTGGAAAAAATGAAGCAGGCTGGGATCATAAAAGGAACTCGTATCGATATCAGCGCAAAACAGTTGGGTTTTGATGTCTGCTGCTTTATAGGGATCATTTTAAAAAGTGCCAAGGATTATCATACTGCCCTCAAAAAGCTGGATGCTTTAGAGGAAGTCGTAGAGGTTTACTATACGACGGGTCAATACAGTATCTTTATTAAGGTAATGTGCCGCTCGATAGATTCCCTTCAAGACGTACTTATCAACAAAATTCAGACTATCGATGAAATACAATCAACCGAAACGCTGATCTCCTTACAGAACCCGATCATGCGAACGATCACCCCGTAGAAAAAAAATGATATAACCACATTATCCACAGGTAGATCCCAGCTCATTCACAGCGTACAATAGCGCCCTGTTAATGTGAAAGAGAGTAACCATGAGCGTAACAAAAGTAACCTTAATTAGTGGCAGTACCATGGGCAGCGCCGAATATGTTGCGGAGCATATGGCAGAGATTTTAGAAGAACTCGGCTATGAAACGGATATACAGCACGGTCCTGAACTGGATGACTTACCACTTGAAGGGTTATGGCTGGTGGTGAGCTCAACACATGGAGCAGGGGATCTTCCCGAAAATATCCAAGCTTTAGCGGAAGCAATTCAAACTCAGTCACCAGACCTGAGCAAGATCAAGTATGGCGCAGTAGGGATTGGCAGTTCGGAATATGACACTTTTTGTGGTGCGATCCATACCCTAGATACCTTATTACAGGATCATGGGGCAAAAAGGATCGGTGATTGCTTTGAAATTGATGTTCAGCAACACGAAATTCCTGAAGATCCTGCAGGAGAATGGGTTAAAATTTGGGCAAACGAACTCTGATCTGTTCAAATTAACCGCAAACAACTGTGGATAACTCCGGTAAGATCATGGTATTAACCGGTAGTTATCCAGATTATAAGTTTTAGGTCGTCTAAGGCCTGTGCATAAGTCCCTGTTTTGATCCCAGCTTATACGCAAAAGGATCACGGATCATTCACAGTATATGATCCTTTACACTTTGATGATCTTTAAAGTGAAAATTCACTTATTCACAGAAACCGTCGATCCTAATAAAAGATCTAATAAAGAGATCTTTAAATAAAAAAGATCTTTATATTATATAGGCGAGAGGCCAGGGCTTGGTCTCTCCATCAAACTTGAGTAGAATTCACTCCTCGAATGCAGAATCCGCATTTTCTAACGTTAAGGTTCACACATGTTTTATCCAGAGCAATTTGACGTCATCGTAATTGGTGGTGGTCATGCCGGTACTGAGGCAGCAATGGCAGCTGCACGTATGGGGCGTCAAACCCTATTACTGACTCACAATATTGATACATTGGGCCAGATGTCTTGCAACCCAGCCATCGGTGGGATCGGTAAGGGACATCTGGTAAGAGAAATTGATGCCCTCGGTGGTTTAATGGCTACCGCAACTGACAAAGCGGGTATTCAATTTAGAACACTTAATGCAAGTAAAGGCCCAGCGGTTCGTGCAACTCGCGCACAAGCAGACCGCGTGCTCTATCGCCAAGCTGTTAGAACTGCATTAGAGAATCAGCCAAACTTAATGATCTTCCAACAACCTGTTGAAGATCTGATTGTTGAAAATAACCGAGTTACCGGTGCTGTTACCCGCATGGGCTTAAAATTTAAAGCCAAAGCGGTGGTATTAACCGTAGGTACTTTCCTTGATGGAAAAATTCATATCGGTTTAGAAAACTACAGTGGCGGTCGTGCTGGTGATCCACCCGCAATTACGTTATCTCAACGTTTAAGAGAATTGCCATTACGTGTAAACCGCTTAAAAACGGGTACACCACCACGTATTGATGCAAGAACTATTGATTTCAGTCAGTTAGCTCAACAGCTAGGTGATGATCCAATGCCAGTATTCTCATTTTTAGGTTCACAAGAGCAGCATCCACAACAAGTGCCTTGCTACATCACCTATACCAATGAGCAAACCCATGATGTGATCCGTAATAACTTAGATCGCAGCCCAATGTATGCAGGGGTCATCGAAGGGATCGGCCCTCGTTACTGTCCTTCAATTGAAGACAAAGTGATGCGTTTTGCAGATAAAAACGCTCACCAGATCTTCTTAGAGCCAGAAGGTTTAACCAGCAACGAAATTTATCCAAACGGGATCTCCACCAGCTTGCCATTTGATGTTCAAATGAAAATTGTTCATTCCATGAAGGGAATGGAAAATGCAAGGATCGTCCGTCCTGGTTATGCCATTGAGTACGATTTCTTTGACCCGCGTGATCTAAAACAAACTCTCGAAAGCAAATTTATCGAAGGCTTGTTCTTTGCGGGTCAAATCAACGGTACAACAGGTTATGAAGAAGCTGCAGCTCAAGGTTTATTAGCGGGTCTTAACGCTGCACAACATGCATTTGACCTTGAAGGTTGGTTCCCACGTCGTGACCAAGCCTATGTAGGCGTTTTAGTTGACGACCTGTGCACATTAGGTACCAAAGAACCGTACCGTATGTTCACTTCTCGTGCGGAATACCGTTTGATGCTGCGTGAAGATAACGCCGATTTACGTTTAACCGAGAAAGGGCGTGAATTAGGTTTAGTGGATGATGTTCGTTGGGAGCACTTCAACCGCAAAGTCGAAATGATCGAAAAAGAACGCCAACGCTTAAAAGATATCTGGGTTCACCCTAAATCTGATAACCATGAAGAAATCGACCAAATTTTAACCGTTCCATTATCGAAAGAAGCGAATGGTGAAGATTTACTACGTCGTCCTGAAATGACGTATCAAATGCTGACCTCGTTAAATCTGTTTGCTCCGGGTGTTGAAGATCCTCAAGCGGCAGATCAAGTTGAAATTCAAGTGAAATACGAAGGTTACATTGCTCGCCAGCAAGAAGAGATCGAACGTCAACTGCGTAATGAAAATACATTACTCCCTGTTGATCTAGACTATAAGCAAGTGAAAGGCTTATCCAACGAAGTCATGGCGAAACTGAATGACCACAAACCAACGTCAATTGGTCAAGCATCTCGTATTTCAGGGATCACACCAGCAGCAATTTCAATTCTGTTAGTGTGGCTCAAAAAACAAGGCATGTTGCGTCGGAGTGCATAATATGGATTTACTCAGCAAACTGACAAAGCTATTGGCAAAAGCTGACATCCAATTGACTGACAAGCAAAAACAGCAGTTAGTCGATTATGTCGGTTTATTGCATAAGTGGAACAAAGCGTACAATTTAACGTCGGTACGTGAGCCGGAACAAATGTTAGTTCGCCACATCATGGACAGCATCGTGGTGAACGATCACCTCAAGGGCGACAAATTTATCGACGTAGGAACGGGCCCAGGGCTTCCTGGCGTTCCTTTAGCGATCATTCGACCTGATGCTCACTTTGTTTTATTGGATAGCTTAGGGAAGCGTATACGCTTTCTGAAACAGGTTCAGCATGAGTTAGGGCTAACTAACATTGAGCCTGTTCAATCTCGAGTAGAAGAGTATCCAGTTGAAGATGGATTTGATGGCGTAATTAGCCGAGCTTTTGCATCACTCAACGATATGCTGAGTTGGTGCCACCATCTTCCTGCAAGGGAAGGGCGCTTTTATGCATTAAAAGGTGTAGTTCGTGATGAAGAACTCACACAGTTGCCAGAAGGCTTTGAAATTGAGTCCATTACAGAGCTAAAAATTCCCGAATTAGACGAACAGCGTCACTTGGTTAAATTATTCAAAAAATAACGTAGTTTTTAGTAAAATTATTTTATCTTTTAGAGCGGTAGCCGTACATTTACAATGTTACGGCTATTTTTATATATAATTAAAATAAAGATAATTTAAATTCACTTATTATTTACAGAATATTAACGAATATATATCAAAAATAATCACATTAATGGTAATAATATTCCTAATCTAATATTCTTACTAAATCGTTTTAGCATTAATAATGAAATATCCAAATTATCTTTTCATTTTTTTGTCTAAAAAATAACAAATTTAATTATTTGATTTATGGCTTAAAAACAGGATTCTAACCAGATAAAGAGTGTGGTTATTAATCAAGAGATTAAGATTTGTTGTGATCTTAATCACATAAAGTTATTTTTAGGGGACTAATCGTTAATAAATTATTAATCCCACCTGTCTTAATTCTGCGCTATCTCGAAAAAATTAAATATTTATTCACCTTTTCGCTACTTACTGATTGAATTCATTTCGCCTGCCCGTATAATTTGCACGTTTTTGTCTCTTGACACATTTAAGCAAAGGCAGTTTTATTACAACCCTTAGCGTTTCTTAGGCTGAGAGAGCTGGGAGTACACAAAGTTATGTCTGTTTCCCTTTATGGCAGTAATGCTTCTAAGCAACTGTCTATTCAGTTAATAACTTTTGTAATCCTCAGTGGGGCTTTCTGTGCAAATAGTATAGAATGGGGGGCCTCTGCTCTTGCTGGTGGGTTAGCATGCTGGTTACCTAATATCGTATTTATGCTGCTATCACGCCTTGAAAAAGCAAAAGAAGAGGATGAACCTGTCCGCATTGCCTGGTTCTTTGCATTAGGAGCAGGGTTAAAGGTTGTGACAACTATTACTGTCTTAGTTGTTGCTTTTGGTGTGTTTAAAGCGTCAATAACACCACTGGGTTTGACCTATTTAGCGGTGCTGATTGTTCAGATTGTTGCACCAGCCGTTGTAAAACGGTAAGTATTTTTAAACTACAAAAGGGTAAGAGGCATCATGTCTGCATCAGGAGAAGTGATGACTACAAATGAGTACATAGGTCACCATCTGAGAAACCTTCAGTTGGATCTACGTACCTTTGAGTTGGTCGATCCCCACGCTAGTCCAACGTTTTGGGCGTTAAACATTGACTCGCTTTTTTTCTCAGTAGTTCTCGGGGCTTTATTCCTGTGGCTATTTAGAAAAGTTGCTGCCAATGCGACTAGTGGCGTACCCGGTAAGTTACAGACTGCAATAGAACTGATCATTGGTTTCGTTGATAACTCAGTCCGTGATATGTATCACGGGAAGAGCAAAGTTATTGCCCCTCTGGCATTAACGGTGTTCGTCTGGGTATTTTTAATGAACCTTCTGGATCTACTTCCAATTGATTTCATCCCATACATCGGTGAACACTACTTAGGTTTACCTGCTCTGCGTATTGTTCCAACCGCAGATGTGAGTATCACGATGTCGATGGCAATTGGTGTGTTTATCCTAATAATCTTTTACAGCATCAAGATGAAAGGAATTGGCGGATTCACGAAAGAGCTCACTATGCAGCCTTTCAACCATCCGGTATTTATCCCTGTAAACTTGATTCTTGAAGGGGTTAGCCTGCTGTCAAAACCTGTATCACTCGGTCTGCGACTGTTTGGTAACATGTATGCAGGTGAATTGATCTTTATTCTTATCGCGGCTCTGCTTCCGTGGTGGTCACAGTGGTTGTTAAGCCTGCCTTGGGCTATCTTCCACATACTGATTATTACGCTACAAGCCTTTATTTTTATGGTTCTGACTGTTGTCTATCTGTCGATGGCTTCTGAAGAGCACTAATTTTATTAATCAATAATTGTATTAACTGAAACAAACTGGAGACTGTCATGGAAAACCTGAGTATGGATCTGCTGTACATGGCTGCCGCTATTATGATGGGTTTAGCGGCGATCGGTGCTGCGATCGGTATCGGCATCCTAGGTGGTAAATTTTTAGAAGGCGCTGCTCGTCAGCCAGATTTAATTCCTCTGCTGCGTACACAGTTCTTTATCGTAATGGGTCTGGTCGATGCTATTCCGATGATTGCTGTTGGTCTGGGCTTATATGTAATGTTCGCTGTTGCCTAATTAACGTTCGGCACACATTAAGAACATTAACTAACTAATAAATAAGAGGTATTGTCTGTGAATCTAAATGCAACAATCCTCGGCCAGGCTATCGCGTTTGTCCTGTTTGTTTTGTTCTGTATGAAGTATGTATGGCCACCGATTATGGCGGCCATAGAAAAACGTCAAAAAGAAATTGCTGACGGTTTATCTTCCGCAGAACGTGCTAAAAAGAACCTGGAACTGGCGCAAACCGACGCAACCGACCGACTGAAAAAAGCGAAAGCTGAAGCTCAAATCATCATTGAACAAGCGAATAAACAACGCACTCAAATGATTGATGAAGCTAAAGCTGAAGCAGAAACAGAACGTGCAAAAATCGTAGCACAAGCGCAAGCTGAAATTGATGCTGAGCGTAAACGTGCACGTGAAGAGTTACGTAAACAGGTTGCGATGCTTGCTATCGCAGGTGCCGAGAAGATCATCGAACGTTCCGTGGATGAAGCTGCTAACAGCGACATCGTTGATAAACTAGTCGCTGAACTGTAAGGAGGGAGGGGCATGTCTGAAATCGCTACTGTAGCTCGCCCCTACGCCAAAGCAGCTTTTGACTTTGCTGTGGAAAACCAAGCTGTTGCTAAATGGCAGGAAATGCTGGCCTTCACCTCTGAGGTGACGCGCAATGAACAGGTTGGTGAGCTGCTTTCTGGTTCTATTGCACCAGAAACATTAGCTAAAACGTTTATCTCTGTTTGTGGAGATGAAATTGACGAGCATGTTCAAAATCTGATTCGTGTTATGGCGGAAAACGGTCGTTTAACAACGATGCCAGAAGTATTAGCTCAATTTATCCAATTGCGCGATACGCTGGAATCAACTGTTGAAGTTGATGTTCTTTCTGCGAACGAACTGAGTGAACAGCAGTCAGCTAAAATTTCTGCCGCGATGGAAAAACGTCTGTCACGCAAAGTTAAGCTGAATTGCAAAATTGACAAGTCTGTTATTGCTGGAGTGATCATTCGTGCGGGAGACCTCGTCATTGACGGTAGTGTCCGCGGTCGCTTAGAGCGTTTAACTGACGTCTTGCAGTCTTAAGGGGACTGGAGCATATGCAACTGAATTCCACCGAAATCAGCGAACTGATCAAACAGCGTATTGCTCAGTTCGATGTTGTGAGTGAAGCTCACAATGAAGGTACGATTGTTTCCGTTAACGACGGTATCATTCGTATTCACGGTTTAGCCGAAGTCATGCAGGGTGAAATGATCGCTCTGCCTGGCAACCGTTACGCAATTGCACTGAACTTAGAGCGTGACTCTGTTGGTGCGGTTGTTATGGGTCCTTATGCTGACTTAGCAGAAGGCATGAAAGTTAAATGTACTGGTCGTATTCTTGAAGTTCCAGTAGGCCGTGGCCTGTTAGGACGTGTAGTGAATACACTGGGTCAACCAATTGATGGTAAAGGTCCTGTTGAGCACGATGGCTTCTCTCCTGTAGAAGTTATTGCTCCGGGTGTTATCGACCGTCAATCCGTTGATCAACCTGTACAGACTGGTTATAAATCAGTCGATGCGATGATTCCAATCGGCCGTGGCCAGCGTGAGCTTGTCATCGGTGACCGTCAAACTGGTAAAACAGCTCTGGCGATCGATGCGATCATCAACCAGCGTGATTCTGGCATCAAATGTGTTTACGTTGCTATCGGACAGAAAGCATCAACTATCTCTAACGTAGTACGTAAACTGGAAGAACACGGCGCTCTGGAAAACACTATCGTTGTTGTTGCAACTGCATCTGAATCAGCTGCACTGCAATACTTAGCACCATACTCTGGTTGCGCGATGGGTGAATATTTCCGTGACCGCGGTGAAGATGCTCTGATCGTTTATGATGACCTGTCTAAACAGGCTGTCGCATACCGTCAAATTTCACTGTTGCTGCGTCGTCCACCAGGACGTGAAGCATACCCAGGTGATGTTTTCTATCTGCACTCCCGTTTACTTGAGCGTGCTGCTCGTGTTAACGCTGATTACGTAGAAGCATTCACTAAAGGTGAAGTGAAAGGCCAAACTGGTTCATTGACTGCTCTGCCAATCATTGAAACTCAAGCGGGTGACGTTTCTGCATTCGTACCAACAAACGTAATTTCGATTACTGATGGTCAGATCTTCCTGGAATCTAACCTGTTTAACTCTGGTATTCGTCCAGCAGTTAACCCAGGTATTTCAGTATCTCGTGTTGGTGGTGCTGCTCAGACTAAAATCATTAAGAAACTGTCTGGTGGTATCCGTACAGCACTAGCTCAATACCGTGAACTGGCAGCGTTTGCTCAGTTTGCTTCCGACCTCGATGACGCAACTCGTAAACAGTTGAGCCACGGTCAGAAAGTAACTGAACTGCTGAAACAGAAACAGTATGCACCAATGTCAGTAGCAGAGCAGGCACTGTCTCTGTTCGCTGCAGAACGTGGGTATCTGGACGATGTTGAGTTAGCAAAAATTGGTGCATTCGAAGCTGCATTAGTTTCATTTGCACAGCGCGAGCATGCTGACCTTATGAACGAAATTGGTCTGGCGGGCAAATATAACGATGATATCGAAGCTAAGTTGAATAAACTGCTCGAATCATTCAAAGCCACCCAGTCCTGGTAATACTATTCGGCCCGTGAATTTTTATGGGCCGTCTGGTTAATAAGGAGAAGCAGAAATGGCCGGCGCAAAAGAGATACGTTCCAAGATTGGAAGCGTGCAAAACACGCAGAAGATCACTAAAGCGATGGAAATGGTCGCGGCGTCCAAAATGCGTAAAACGCAGGAACGCATGGCGGCCAGCCGTCCTTATGCAGAAACCATGCGCAGTGTGATTGGTCACCTTGCATTAGGTAATCTGGAATATAAACACCCATATCTCGAAGAGCGTGAAGTTAAGCGCGTCGGGTATTTGGTTGTTTCAACAGACCGTGGTCTGTGTGGTGGTTTGAACGTTAACCTGTTCAAAAAACTGCTGGCAGACATGAAAACGTGGTCTGAGAAAAACGTTCAGGTTGATTTGGCTTTAATCGGTTCTAAAGCGGTAGCATTCTTCGGTTCTGTAGGCGGCAATGTCGTTTCACAAGTAACCGGAATGGGGGATAACCCGACCCTTTCTGACCTGATTGGCCCAGTTAACTCTATGCTACAAGCCTATGATGAAGGGCGTTTAGATAAACTGTATGTGGTGAACAACAAGTTCGTCAATACAATGTCTCAAGAGCCAACAATTCTTCAATTACTGCCATTGCCTGCAAGCGATGACGAAACACTGAAGAAGAAATCTTGGGATTATTTATATGAACCCGATCCTAAGGCGTTGCTGGATACCCTGCTGCGTCGTTATATCGAGTCGCAGGTTTATCAGGGCGTCGTTGAAAACCTAGCTAGTGAGCAGGCCGCTCGAATGGTAGCGATGAAAGCCGCTACAGATAACGGTGGAAACCTGATCAAAGAGTTGCAGTTGGTTTACAACAAAGCTCGTCAGGCCAGCATTACTCAGGAACTGACCGAGATCGTTTCTGGTGCTGCCGCGGTTTAACAGCTAGGTTTACGAATTACGTAGAGGATTCAAGATGGCTACTGGAAAGATTATCCAGGTAATCGGCGCCGTTGTGGACGTCGAGTTCCCTCAAGATAACGTACCAAAAGTGTACGATGCTCTTGAGGTTATTAACGGTAAAGAAAAACTGGTGTTGGAAGTTCAACAACAGTTAGGTGGTGGTGTTGTCCGTTGTATCGCAATGGGTACATCAGACGGTCTGAGCCGTGGTTTAGAAGTTGTAAACCTAGAGCACCCAATCGAAGTACCAGTCGGTAAAGCAACTCTGGGACGTATCATGAACGTTCTGGGTGAACCAATCGACATGAAAGGTGATATCGGCGAAGAAGAGCGCTGGTCTATTCACCGTGCTGCACCAAGCTACGAAGAGTTAGCTAACTCAACTGAACTGCTGGAAACCGGTATCAAAGTAATGGACTTAATCTGTCCATTCGCGAAAGGTGGTAAAGTAGGTCTGTTCGGTGGTGCGGGTGTTGGTAAAACAGTAAACATGATGGAACTGATCCGTAACATCGCGATTGAGCACTCAGGTTACTCAGTGTTTGCCGGTGTTGGTGAGCGTACCCGTGAAGGTAACGACTTCTATCATGAAATGACCGACTCAAACGTTCTGGATAAAGTATCACTGGTTTATGGCCAGATGAACGAGCCACCAGGAAACCGTCTGCGTGTTGCGCTGACTGGTCTGACTATGGCTGAGAAATTCCGTGACGAAGGTCGTGACGTACTGCTGTTCGTTGACAACATTTATCGTTATACACTGGCAGGTACTGAAGTATCAGCACTGTTAGGTCGTATGCCATCAGCAGTAGGTTACCAACCAACGCTGGCGGAAGAGATGGGTGTTCTGCAAGAACGTATTACCTCAACTCAAACTGGTTCTATCACTTCCGTTCAAGCGGTATACGTACCAGCGGATGACTTGACTGACCCATCACCAGCAACCACCTTTGCTCACTTAGACGCAACTGTAGTTCTGAGCCGTCAAATCGCATCTCTGGGTATCTACCCTGCGGTTGACCCTCTGGATTCTACCAGCCGTCAATTAGACCCACTGGTAGTTGGTCAAGAGCACTATGATGTTGCTCGTGGCGTTCAGTCTATTCTGCAACGTTACCAAGAACTGAAAGATATTATTGCAATCCTGGGTATGGATGAACTGTCTGAAGAAGACAAACTGGTTGTTGCTCGTGCTCGTAAGATCCAGCGCTTCCTGTCTCAACCATTCTTCGTTGCAGAAGTCTTTACCGGTTCACCAGGTAAGTTCGTTTCTCTGAAAGACACTATCCGTGGCTTCAGCGGCATCCTGAACGGTGATTACGACCACCTGCCAGAACAAGCGTTCTACATGGTTGGTACCATTGAAGAAGCTGTGGAAAAAGCGAAAAAGCTTTAATCCATCTGACGAGAGGTTGATATGGTAGCTGCAATGACATACTACCTGAAAGTAGTAAGCGCGGAAAAACAGATGTTTGAAGGCTTAGTACAAAAAATTCAGGTGACAGGTAGTGAAGGTGAGTTGGGGATTTATCCGCAGCATACCCCGCTGCTGACTGCCATAAAACCGGGCATGGTACGCATTACGAAGCAGTTTGGTGAAGAAGAACTAATTTACCTCTCCGGCGGTATCTTAGAAGTTCAACCAACTGGTGTTATCGTACTCGCTGATACAGCGATCCGTGGTAAAGATTTAGACGAAGCTCGTGCAGTGGAAGCTAAACGCAAAGCGGAAGAACATGTCCGCAAAGCACACGGCGATGTTGATTATGCTCAGGCATCAGCAGAACTTGCAAAAGCAATAGCGAAACTTCGAGTTATCGAGTTAACTAAAAAGCTTATGTAATGATAGCAATATAGAAAAAGCCAGTTAGTTTGACTAACTGGCTTTTTTATTTGTGCGAAATATGTAGTAATTTATGCAGGAAATAGGTTTACTTTCACCCCAAAGTTGGAGTTTCAGGAAAATATGACTGTGCAAAGAAAAAGTGTCGTGATTTTAGCTGCCGGTAAAGGCACACGGATGTATTCAGACTTACCTAAAGTTCTGCATTTACTCGCAGGTAAACCAATGGTTCAGCATGTGATTGATACTGCGAAATCAATCGGTGCGTCGGATATTCATCTGGTATACGGACATGGCGGTGATTTACTGAAAGAAAAACTGGGTGAACAAAACCTCAATTGGGTTCTGCAAGCAGAGCAACTGGGTACCGGTCACGCAATGCAGCAAGCCGCTCCCCACTTCCAAGATGACGAAGACATTGTCATGCTGTATGGCGATGTACCTCTGATTGCGAAAGACACATTACAACGACTGGTAGAAGCTAAGCCAGAAGGCGGCATTGGCTTACTGACAGTTATCCTCGATAACCCAGCCGGTTATGGTCGCATTATCCGTGAAAACGGCGAAGTCGTTGGTATCATCGAACAGAAAGATGCCAGCGAAGAGCAGCGTAAAATCCAAGAAATCAACACCGGTATTATGGTCGCAAGCGGCAAAGACTTTAATCGCTGGCTGAGCCAACTGAACAATAACAATGCCCAAGGTGAATACTACATCACCGACATCATTGCCCTTGCTCATAAAGAAGGTAATAAAATTGCGACTGTTCACCCAAGCCACCTCAGTGAAATGGAAGGGGTTAATAACCGTCTGCAATTAGCGGCGTTAGAGCGCATCTACCAAAAAGAACAAGCTGAAAAATTACTGTTAGCGGGTGTGATGCTTATCGATCCTGCGCGTTTTGATATTCGCGGAACCTTAACTCACGGTCGCGATGTGGTGATCGACACTAACGTGATCATCGAAGGTAACGTGACGCTGGGTAATAACGTTCAGATCCAAACTGGCTGCGTACTGAAAAACTGTGTGATTGGCGATAACTCAGTTATCAGCCCATACTCAGTGATTGAAAATTCTGAATTATCCACGGAATGTACTGTTGGACCTTTCGCTCGTTTACGCCCTGGTGCTAAATTAGCAGCGAAATCCCATGTGGGTAACTTTGTTGAAATGAAAAATGCCACGCTGGGCTTAGGCTCTAAAGCAGGCCACTTAAGCTATCTGGGTGATGCTCAGATTGGTGATAACGTGAACATCGGTGCAGGTACCATTACGTGCAACTATGATGGCGCGAATAAATTTAAAACGGTTATTGGTGATGATGTGTTTGTGGGTTCAGACACACAATTAGTCGCACCAGTCACTGTAGCCAATGGCGCAACCATTGGTGCTGGCACCACAGTTACCCGTGATGTTAATGAAGGTGAACTGGTGGTTAGCCGCGTGAAACAGACTCATATTAAAAACTGGCAGCGCCCAGTAAAGAAAAAATAAGTAAATAAAACATAAGTAAATAGAGAGGAGAGATATTCAAGTCTCTCCTATGATTAGCTATGAATGAATCAGCTATCTAAGAATTAGCAGTCTAAGCAATGTCGGTCAGTATTTTTTAATATAAAAATCGCTACAAAGTAGCAAACAAAACAATAAATTCCCCGTTTCTACAAGGCTGGGGAACAGCGAAAGCTGAACAATAATCAGGTTGCGACAATAAGAGGGGAATAACCCCTTTATTTAGGAATAACTTAATATGTGTGGAATTGTTGGTGCTGTCGCACAACGTGATATCGCGGAAATTCTGTTAGAAGGTCTTCGCCGTTTAGAATACCGTGGTTATGACTCTGCGGGGATGGCGGTGGTTGATCATGAAGGTCATCTGCAACGCTTACGTGAAGTCGGCAAAGTACAAATGCTGGCGGAAGAAGCAGAAAAGACCCCAGTTTCTGGTGGAACAGGTATCGCGCATACCCGCTGGGCGACTCATGGTATTCCAAGCGAGCGTAACGCTCACCCTCATACCTCGGGTTACATTGCCGTCGTTCATAACGGAATTATCGAGAACTATTTAGAACTGAAAGAAGAGCTGAAAAAACTCGGCTATATCTTTAGTTCAGACACTGACACTGAAGTGATTGCGCACCTTGTTCATCATGAACAGCAGCAAGGCGGCACATTACTGGAAGTGGTTCAGCGCGTGATCCCTCAATTACGTGGCGCTTATGGCACCGTGATTATGGATAGCCGCAACCCAGAATTATTAGTCGCAGCACGCTCTGGTAGCCCGTTGGTTATCGGTTTGGGTGTTGGCGAAAACTTCTTAGCTTCTGACCAACTGGCATTATTGCCTGTGACTCGCCGTTTTATTTACCTAGAAGAAGGGGATATTGCGGAAGTTACTCGTCGCACTGTGCGTATTTTTGATAAGCAAGGCGCACCAGTTGAACGTGAGCAAATCGAATCGAATGTTCAATACGATGCAGGTGATAAAGGTGCATACCGCCATTACATGCAAAAAGAGATTTATGAACAGCCGATGGCGATTAAAAACACCCTCGAAGGGCGTTTTAACCAAGATAATGGTATCGACCTTAGCGAGTTAGGTCCAAAAGCTAACGAAATTCTGTCTAAAGTCGACCATATCCAAATCGTCGCCTGCGGAACTTCGTACAACGCAGGTATGGTTGCGCGTTACTGGTTTGAATCACTGGCGGGTATCCCTTGCGACGTGGAAATTGCGTCTGAATACCGTTACCGCAAACCGGCACACCGTAAAGGCAGCTTGATGATCACCATTTCCCAATCAGGGGAAACGGCGGACACACTAGCCGCTCTGCGTTTGTCTAAAGAACTGGGTTACTTAACGTCTCTGGCGATTTGTAACGTTGGCGCATCTTCATTAGTCCGTGAATCTGAGTTTTCGCTGATGACCAAAGCGGGCGCGGAAATTGGCGTCGCTTCCACCAAAGCATTCACAACCCAATTAACGGTATTGTTGATGCTGGTGGCGTATATGGGACGCTTGAAAGGGGCTAACCCAGAACTGGAAGAGCGTATTGCTCATGCACTTCACGCACTGCCAGCGCGTATTGAAAGCATGCTGTCTCAAGACAAAGTGATTGAAGCGTTAGCGGAAGATTTCTCAGACAAAAACCATGCGCTGTTCTTAGGTCGTGGCGATCAGTTCCCTATCGCTGTTGAAGGCGCTCTGAAACTGAAAGAGATTTCGTATATCCACGCTGAAGCATATGCCGCGGGCGAATTAAAACATGGCCCATTAGCATTAATTGATGCAGATATGCCGGTTATCATTGTTGCTCCGAACAACGAACTGTTAGAAAAACTGAAATCTAACATTGAAGAAGTTCGCGCGCGTGGTGGTCTGCTGTATGTGTTCGCTGACCAAGATGCTGGTTTTGTGGCAAGTGAAAACATGAAAATTGTTCCCCTGCCACATGTGGAAGAGTTGATCGCCCCAATTTTCTACACTGTTCCTCTGCAGCTGCTTTCTTACCATGTTGCGTTAATCAAAGGAACTGACGTCGATCAACCGCGTAACTTGGCAAAATCAGTGACTGTTGAGTAATCGCCCACTGATTTAAAAATCCAGCTGTGGGCGGACAATAAAGTCTTAAACTGAACAAAATAGATCTAAACTATGACAATAAAGTCTTAAACTAGACAGAATAGTTGTAAACTGAAATCAGTCCAGTTATGCTGTGAAAAAGCATACTGGACTTTTGTTATGGCTAAAGCAAACTCTTCATTTTCTGAAGTGCAAATTGCCCGTCGTATTAAAGAGGGGCGTGGCCAAGGGCATGGTAAAGACTATATTCCATGGCTAACAGTACAAGAAGTTCCTTCTTCAGGTCGTTCCCACCGTATTTATTCTCATAAGACGGGACGAGTCCATCATTTGCTATCTGACTTAGAGCTTGCTGTTTTTCTCAGTCTTGAGTGGGAGAGCAGCGTGCTAGATATACGCGAGCAGTTCCCCTTATTACCTAGTGATACCAGGCAGATTGCAATAGATAGTGGTATTAAGCATCCTGTTATTCGTGGTGTAGATCAGGTTATGTCTACTGATTTTTTAGTGGACTGCAAAGATGGTCCTTTTGAGCAGTTTGCTATTCAAGTCAAACCTGCAGCAGCCTTACAAGACGAGCGTACCTTAGAAAAACTAGAACTAGAGCGTCGCTATTGGCAGCAAAAGCAAATTCCTTGGTTCATTTTTACTGATAAAGAAATAAATCCCGTAGTAAAAGAAAATATTGAATGGCTTTATTCAGTGAAAACAGAAGAAGTTTCTGCGGAGCTTTTAGCACAACTATCCCCATTGGCCCATATCCTGCAAGAAAAAGGAGATGAAAACATTATCAATGTCTGTAAGCAGGTTGATATTGCTTATGATTTGGAGTTAGGCAAAACATTGAGTGAGATACGAGCCTTAACCGCAAATGGTTTTATTAAGTTCAATATTTATAAGTCTTTCAGGGCAAATAAGTGTGCAGATCTCTGTATTAGCCAAGTAGTGAATATGGAGGAGTTGCGCTATGTGGCAAATTAATGAGGTTGTGCTATTTGATAATGATCCGTATCGCATTTTGGCTATAGAGGATGGCCAAGTTGTCTGGATGCAAATAAGCGCTGATAAAGGAGTTCCACAAGCTAGGGCTGAGTTGTTGCTAATGCAGTATTTAGATGAAGGCCGCTTAGTTAGAACTGATGACCCTTATGTACATCTTGATTTAGAAGAGCCGTCTGTAGATTCTGTCAGCTTCCAGAAGCGCGAGGAGGATTATCGAAAAATTCTTCCTATTATTAATAGTAAGGATCGTTTCGACCCTAAAGTCAGAAGCGAACTCGTTGAGCATGTGGTCCAAGAACATAAGGTTACTAAGGCTACAGTTTATAAGTTGTTACGCCGTTACTGGCAGCGTGGTCAAACGCCTAATGCATTAATTCCTGACTACAAAAACAGCGGTGCACCAGGGGAAAGACGTTCAGCGACAGGAACAGCAAAGATTGGCCGAGCCAGAGAATATGGTAAGGGTGAAGGAACCAAGGTAACGCCCGAGATTGAACGCCTTTTTAGGTTGACCATAGAAAAGCACCTGTTAAATCAAAAAGGTACAAAGACCACCGTTGCCTATAGACGATTTGTGGACTTGTTTGCTCAGTATTTTCCTCGCATTCCCCAAGAGGATTACCCAACACTACGTCAGTTTCGTTATTTTTATGATCGAGAATACCCTAAAGCTCAGCGCTTAAAGTCTAGAGTTAAAGCAGGGGTATATAAAAAAGACGTACGACCCTTAAGTAGTACAGCCACTTCTCAGGCGTTAGGCCCTGGGAGTCGTTATGAGATTGATGCCACGATTGCTGATATTTATTTAGTGGATCATCATGATCGCCAAAAAATCATAGGAAGACCAACGCTTTACATTGTGATTGATGTGTTTAGTCGGATGATCACGGGCTTTTATATCGGCTTTGAAAATCCGTCTTATGTGGTGGCGATGCAGGCTTTTGTAAATGCTTGCTCTGACAAAACGGCCATTTGTGCCCAGCATGATATTGAGATTAGTAGCTCAGACTGGCCGTGTGTAGGTTTGCCAGATGTGTTGCTAGCGGACCGTGGCGAATTAATGAGTCATCAGGTCGAAGCCTTAGTTTCTAGTTTTAATGTGCGAGTGGAAAGTGCTCCACCTAGACGTGGCGATGCTAAAGGCATAGTGGAAAGCACTTTTAGAACACTACAAGCCGAGTTTAAGTCCTTTGCACCTGGCATTGTAGAGGGCAGTCGGATCAAAAGCCATGGTGAAACAGACTATAGGTTAGATGCATCTCTGTCGGTATTTGAGTTCACACAAATTATTTTGCGTACGATCTTATTCAGAAATAACCATCTGGTGATGGATAAATACGATCGAGATGCTGATTTTCCTACAGATTTACCGTCTATTCCTGTCCAGCTATGGCAATGGGGTATGCAGCATCGTACAGGTAGTTTAAGGGCTGTGGAGCAAGAGCAGTTGCGAGTAGCGTTACTGCCTCGCCGAAAGGTCTCTATTTCTTCATTTGGCGTTAATTTGTGGGGTTTGTATTACTCGGGGTCAGAGATTCTGCGTGAGGGTTGGTTGCAGCGGAGCACTGATATAGCTAGACCTCAACATTTAGAAGCGGCTTATGACCCAGTGCTGGTTGATACGATTTATTTGTTTCCGCAAGTTGGCAGCCGTGTATTTTGGCGCTGTAATCTGACGGAACGTAGTCGGCAGTTTAAAGGTCTCTCATTTTGGGAGGTTTGGGATATACAAGCACAAGAAAAACACAATAAAGCCAATGCGAAGCAGGATGAGTTAACTAAACGCAGGGAGCTTGAGGCGTTTATTCAGCAAACCATTCAGAAAGCGAATAAGTTAACGCCCAGTACTACTGAGCCCAAATCAACACGCATTAAGCAGATTAAAACTAATAAAAAAGAAGCCGTGACCTCGGAGCGTAAAAAACGTGCGGAGCATTTGAAGCCAAGCTCTTCAGGTGATGAGGCTAAAGTTATTCCTTTCAACGCAGTGGAAGCGGATGATCAAGAAGATTACAGCCTACCCACATACGTGCCTGAATTATTTCAGGATCCACCAGAAAAGGATGAGTCATGAGTGCTACCCGGATTCAAGCAGTTTATCGTGATACGGGGGTAGAGGCTTATCGTGATAATCCTTTTATCGAGGCCTTACCACCATTACAAGAGTCAGTGAATAGTGCTGCATCACTGAAATCCTCTTTACAGCTTACTTCCTCTGACTTGCAAAAGTCCCGTGTTATCAGAGCTCATACCATTTGTCGTATTCCAGATGACTATTTTCAGCCATTAGGTACGCATTTGCTACTAAGTGAGCGTATTTCGGTCATGATTCGAGGTGGCTACGTAGGCAGAAATCCTAAAACAGGAGATTTACAAAAGCATTTACAAAATGGTTATGAGCGTGTTCAAACGGGAGAGTTGGAGACATTTCGCTTTGAGGAGGCACGATCTACGGCACAAAGCTTATTGTTAATTGGTTGTTCTGGTAGTGGGAAGACGACCTCTCTTCATCGTATTCTAGCCACGTATCCTCAGGTGATTTACCATCGTGAACTCAATGTAGAGCAGGTGGTGTATTTGAAAATAGACTGCTCGCATAATGGTTCGCTAAAAGAAATCTGCTTGAATTTTTTCAGAGCGTTGGATCGAGCCTTGGGCTCGAACTATGAGCGTCGTTATGGCTTAAAACGTCATGGTATAGAAACCATGTTGGCTTTGATGTCGCAAATAGCCAATGCACATGCTTTAGGGTTGTTGGTTATTGATGAAATTCAGCATTTAAGCCGCTCTCGTTCGGGTGGATCTCAAGAGATGCTGAACTTTTTTGTGACGATGGTGAATATTATTGGCGTACCAGTGATGTTGATTGGTACCCCTAAAGCACGAGAGATTTTTGAGGCTGATTTGCGGTCTGCACGTAGAGGGGCAGGGTTTGGAGCTATATTCTGGGATCCTATACAACAAACGCAACGTGGAAAGCCCAATCAAGAGTGGATCGCTTTTACGGATAATCTTTGGCAATTACAGCTTTTACAACGCAAAGATGCGCTGTTATCGGATGAGGTCCGTGATGTGTGGTATGAGCTAAGCCAAGGAGTGATGGACATTGTAGTAAAACTTTTTGTACTCGCTCAGCTCCGTGCGCTAGCTTTAGGCAATGAGCGTATTACCGCTGGTTTATTGCGGCAAGTGTATCAAGATGAGTTAAAGCCTGTGCACCCCATGCTAGAGGCATTACGCTCGGGTATCCCAGAACGCATTGCTCGTTATTCTGATCTAGTCGTTCCCGAGATTGATAAACGGTTAATCCAACTTCAGCTAGATATCGCAGCGATACAAGAACAAACACCAGAAGAAAAAGCCCTTCAAGAGTTAGATACCGAAGATCAGCGTCATTTATATCTGATGCTGAAAGAGGATTACGATTCAAGCCTGTTAATTCCCACTATTAAAAAAGCGTTTAGCCAGAATCCAACGATGACAAGACAAAAGTTACTGCCTCTTGTTTTGCAGTGGTTGATGGAAGGCGAAACGGTAGTGTCAGAACTAGAAAAGCCCTCCAAGAGTAAAAAGGTTTCGGCTATAAAGGTAGTCAAGCCCAGCGACTGGGATAGCTTGCCTGATACGGATTTACGTTATATCTATTCACAACGCCAACCTGAAAAAACCATGCATGAACGGTTAAAAGGGAAAGGGGTAATAGTGGATATGGCGAGCTTATTTAAACAAGCAGGTTAGCCATGAGAAACTTTCCTGTTCCGTACTCGAATGAGCTGATTTATAGCACTATTGCACGGGCAGGCGTTTATCAAGGGATTGTTAGTCCTAAGCAGCTGTTGGATGAGGTGTATGGCAACCGCAAGGTGGTCGCTACCTTAGGTCTGCCCTCGCATTTAGGTGTGATAGCAAGACATCTACATCAAACAGGACGTTACGCTGTTCAGCAGCTTATTTATGAGCATACCTTATTCCCTTTATATGCTCCGTTTGTAGGCAAGGAGCGCCGAGACGAAGCTATTCGGTTAATGGAGTACCAAGCGCAAGGTGCGGTGCATTTAATGCTAGGAGTCGCTGCTTCTAGAGTTAAGAGCGATAACCGCTTTAGATACTGCCCTGATTGCGTTGCTCTTCAGCTAAATAGGTATGGGGAAGCCTTTTGGCAACGAGATTGGTATTTGCCCGCTTTGCCATATTGTCCAAAACACGGTGCTTTAGTCTTCTTTGATAGAGCTGTAGATGATCACCGACATCAATTTTGGGCTTTGGGTCATACTGAGCTGCTTTCAGACTACCCCAAAGACTCCCTATCTCAATTAACAGCACTAGCTGCTTATATAGCCCCTCTGTTAGAGGGGGAACCGCAGAATTCGGAAAAAATCGTACGCTAAGCTAACGGTGTTCTCGTGACAGCTCTTTGACTAGGCTTTCTAAGGCCATTCTGATAGCCCTGACTTCCTGAAAAGCCATGGCTAAAATTTGTGCGGCTAAAAGGGATAACCGATGGTAAAGTAAGTTATCCCTGTCGAGATACTGAAAAGCGTTATCCTCGTTTTTCCCAAAACTGTTTTGCCAGTTCGCTCAGAGCGCTAGTTAACTGAGCGACAGATTTCGCACTTTGCAAATTATTCTGCCCGGTCTGTACATTGGTATCAGCAGCATCGCGTATATTGATAATACTGCGGTTTATGTCTTCACTTACTGCTCCCTGCTGCTCGACCGCAGTCGCTATTTGCGCGTTCATGTCGGTAATTTCGTTAACGCGTTGGCCAATTCCATCAAGAGCTGTAGCTGCTTCCTCTGCGTGAGCTACACTCGTGTGCGCTTGCCGACTACTTTGCTCCATGACTGTAACAGCGGATTGCGCTCGCTCTTGTAGAGCGCTGATCATGCTTTGAATATCCGTTGTCGATTGCTGTGTGCGAGCAGCAAGACTGCGAACCTCATCGGCGACAACAGCAAAACCACGCCCCTGCTCACCAGCACGCGCGGCCTCAATTGCTGCGTTGAGTGCCAACAAATTCGTTTGCTCGGCGATCCCTCGTATAACGTCAAGAACTTTTGATATCTCGTTACTTTGACCTTCAAGCTCATGAATAACCTGAGTGGCTTGCCTAATTTCACCTTCAAGGGCAGTGATTGACTGGCTTGTGTGGGCTACCAGACGCTGGCCAGATGCCGTCTCAGTGTCTGCTCTTCCGGCCGCATCTGCAGCATGCTGTGCATTGCTCGCAACCTCTTGAATGCTTGCCACCATTTGGTTTACTGCCGTTGCTATTTGATCTGTCTCTGCCTGCTGCTCAACTGTAAGTACATTGCTTGACTCAATATCCTTTAGTAGGCCTCGGGTGTGTTCGCTAAGCCGATTTGATGCATCACCTATGCGACCTACTATGGCGCCTGTTTCAGCTTGCATCATTCGTAAAGCAAACTCTATTTGGCCAAACTCATCGGTGCGCCCAGTGTAGAGGGATTGACTTAATGGGTTATTGGAAATATTCCTGGCTCTTTCAACCAGTCTTCCAAGAGGAGAGAGAATAGCCAAAACACTAACAGAGCTTAAGCTTCCTGACATTAAAGTGGCTAACAATAAGCTGCTTATTGATGTATCAGTAAGCATGCCGGCAGCCATTGCGCTTGATATAATACTACCCCATATGAGCAAGAGTATTTTCACGGAAAAGCTAGCAGCCAATTTCGGCCTCGCGGCCTTCCCGCTTCTCAATTGAGCATATAATTTTTCCGCAGCCAAAACCTGCTCAGGTTCAGGCTTGGTCCTTACAGACTGGTATTCAACAATCGAACCATTCTTAGCTATTGGCGTTACATAAGCACTTACCCAATAGTGGTCGCCATTTTTACAGCGATTTTTTACTAGCCCCATCCATGAGCGGCCAGATTTTAATGTACTCCACATATGCTCAAATGCAGCAGGCGGCATATCTGGGTGTCTTACGATGTTGTGAGGCTGGCCTAATAGTTCTTCCTCAGTGAAACCACTGATTTTAATGAAGTCAGGATTAACGTACGTGATATGGCTTTGAGGGGAGGTAGTCGAAAGAATATTGGCATCTTTTGGGGCACTGTTGCAAATAGTCGGTGGTGATAAACTTATCATCCCCTTTTGCTGATGGAGCTGCACATGAACCCATTCAAAGGCCGGCATTTTCAGCGTGACATCATTCTGTGGGCCGTACGCTGGTACTGCAAATACGGCATCAGTTACCGTGAGCTGCAGGAGATGCTGGCTGAACGCGGAGTGAATGTCGATCACTCCACGATTTACCGCTGGGTTCAGCGTTATGCGCCTGAAATGGAAAAACGGCTGCGCTGGTACTGGCGTAACCCTTCCGATCTTTGCCCGTGGCACATGGATGAAACCTACGTGAAGGTCAATGGCCGCTGGGCGTATCTGTACCGGGCCGTCGACAGCCGGGGCCGCACTGTCGATTTTTATCTCTCCTCCCGTCGTAACAGCAAAGCTGCATACCGGTTTCTGGGTAAAATCCTCAACAACGTGAAGAAGTGGCAGATCCCGCGATTCATCAACACGGATAAAGCGCCCGCCTATGGTCGCGCGCTTGCTCTGCTCAAACGCGAAGGCCGGTGCCCGTCTGACGTTGAACACCGACAGATTAAGTACCGGAACAACGTGATTGAATGCGATCATGGCAAACTGAAACGGATAATCGGCGCCACGCTGGGATTTAAATCCATGAAGACGGCTTACGCCACCATCAAAGGTATTGAGGTGATGCGTGCACTACGCAAAGGCCAGGCCTCAGCATTTTATTATGGTGATCCCCTGGGCGAAATGCGCCTGGTAAGCAGAGTTTTTGAAATGTAAGGCCTTTGAATAAGACAAAAGGCTGCCTCATCGCTAACTTTGCAACAGTGCCCCCTCGGCTACCACCTCCATTGTCGTTTTCAGAAGACGGCTGCACTGAACGTCAGAAGCCGACTGCACTATAGCAGCGGAGGGGTTGGATCCATCAGGCAACGACGGGCTGCTGCCGGCCATCAGCGGACGCAGGGAGGACTTTCCGCAACCGGCCGTTCGATGCGGCACCGATGGCCTTCGCGCAGGGGTAGTGAATCCGCCAGGATTGACTTGCGCTGCCCTACCTCTCACTAGTGAGGGGCGGCAGCGCATCAAGCGGTGAGCGCACTCCGGCACCGCCAACTTTCAGCACATGCGTGTAAATCATCGTCGTAGAGACGTCGGAATGGCCGAGCAGATCCTGCACGGTTCGAATGTCGTAACCGCTGCGGAGCAAGGCCGTCGCGAACGAGTGGCGGAGGGTGTGCGGTGTGGCGGGCTTCGTGATGCCTGCTTGTTCTACGGCACGTTTGAAGGCGCGCTGAAAGGTCTGGTCATACATGTGATGGCGACGCACGACACCGCTCCGTGGATCGGTCGAATGCGTGTGCTGCGCAAAAACCCAGAACCACGGCCAGGAATGCCCGGCGCGCGGATACTTCCGCTCAAGGGCGTCGGGAAGCGCAACGCCGCTGCGGCCCTCGGCCTGGTCCTTCAGCCACCATGCCCGTGCACGCGACAGCTGCTCGCGCAGGCTGGGTGCCAAGCTCTCGGGTAACATCAAGGCCCGATCCTTGGAGCCCTTGCCCTCCCGCACGATGATCGTGCCGTGATCGAAATCCAGATCCTTGACCCGCAGTTGCAAACCCTCACTGATCCGCATGCCCGTTCCATACAGAAGCTGGGCGAACAAACGATGCTCGCCTTCCAGAAAACCGAGGATGCGAACCACTTCATCCGGGGTCAGCACCACCGGCAAGCGCCGCGACGGCCGAGGTCTTCCGATCTCCTGAAGCCAGGGCAGATCCGTGCACAGCACCTTGCCGTAGAAGAACAGCAAGGCCGCCAATGCCTGACGATGCGTGGAGACCGAAACCTTGCGCTCGTTCGCCAGCCAGGACAGAAATGCCTCGACTTCGCTGCTGCCCAAGGTTGCCGGGTGACGCACACCGTGGAAACGGATGAAGGCACGAACCCAGTGGACATAAGCCTGTTCGGTTCGTAAGCTGTAATGCAAGTAGCGTATGCGCTCACGCAACTGGTCCAGAACCTTGACCGAACGCAGCGGTGGTAACGGCGCAGTGGCGGTTTTCATGGCTTGTTATGACTGTTTTTTTGTACAGTCTATGCCTCGGGCATCCAAGCAGCAAGCGCGTTACGCCGTGGGTCGATGTTTGATGTTATGGAGCAGCAACGATGTTACGCAGCAGGGCAGTCGCCCTAAAACAAAGTTAGATGCACTAAGCACATAATTGCTCACAGCCAAACTATCAGGTCAAGTCTGCTTTTATTATTTTTAAGCGTGCATAATAAGCCCTACACAAATTGGGAGTTAGACATCATGAGCAACGCAAAAACAAAGTTAGGCATCACAAAGTACAGCATCGTGACCAACAGCAACGATTCCGTCACACTGCGCCTCATGACTGAGCATGACCTTGCGATGCTCTATGAGTGGCTAAATCGATCTCATATCGTCGAGTGGTGGGGCGGAGAAGAAGCACGCCCGACACTTGCTGACGTACAGGAACAGTACTTGCCAAGCGTTTTAGCGCAAGAGTCCGTCACTCCATACATTGCAATGCTGAATGGAGAGCCGATTGGGTATGCCCAGTCGTACGTTGCTCTTGGAAGCGGGGACGGATGGTGGGAAGAAGAAACCGATCCAGGAGTACGCGGAATAGACCAGTTACTGGCGAATGCATCACAACTGGGCAAAGGCTTGGGAACCAAGCTGGTTCGAGCTCTGGTTGAGTTGCTGTTCAATGATCCCGAGGTCACCAAGATCCAAACGGACCCGTCGCCGAGCAACTTGCGAGCGATCCGATGCTACGAGAAAGCGGGGTTTGAGAGGCAAGGTACCGTAACCACCCCATATGGTCCAGCCGTGTACATGGTTCAAACACGCCAGGCATTCGAGCGAACACGCAGTGATGCCTAACCCTTCCATCGAGGGGGACGTCCAAGGGCTGGCGCCCTTGGCCGCCCCTCATGTCAAACGTTGGGCGAACCCGGAGCCTCATTAATTGTTAGCCGTTAAAATTAAGCCCTTTACCAAACCAATACTTATTATGAAAAACACAATACATATCAACTTCGCTATTTTTTTAATAATTGCAAATATTATCTACAGCAGCGCCAGTGCATCAACAGATATCTCTACTGTTGCATCTCCATTATTTGAAGGAACTGAAGGTTGTTTTTTACTTTACGATGCATCCACAAACGCTGAAATTGCTCAATTCAATAAAGCAAAGTGTGCAACGCAAATGGCACCAGATTCAACTTTCAAGATCGCATTATCACTTATGGCATTTGATGCGGAAATAATAGATCAGAAAACCATATTCAAATGGGATAAAACCCCCAAAGGAATGGAGATCTGGAACAGCAATCATACACCAAAGACGTGGATGCAATTTTCTGTTGTTTGGGTTTCGCAAGAAATAACCCAAAAAATTGGATTAAATAAAATCAAGAATTATCTCAAAGATTTTGATTATGGAAATCAAGACTTCTCTGGAGATAAAGAAAGAAACAACGGATTAACAGAAGCATGGCTCGAAAGTAGCTTAAAAATTTCACCAGAAGAACAAATTCAATTCCTGCGTAAAATTATTAATCACAATCTCCCAGTTAAAAACTCAGCCATAGAAAACACCATAGAGAACATGTATCTACAAGATCTGGATAATAGTACAAAACTGTATGGGAAAACTGGTGCAGGATTCACAGCAAATAGAACCTTACAAAACGGATGGTTTGAAGGGTTTATTATAAGCAAATCAGGACATAAATATGTTTTTGTGTCCGCACTTACAGGAAACTTGGGGTCGAATTTAACATCAAGCATAAAAGCCAAGAAAAATGCGATCACCATTCTAAACACACTAAATTTATAAAAAATCTAATGGCAAAATCGCCCAACCCTTCAATCAAGTCGGGACGGCCAAAAGCAAGCTTTTGGCTCCCCTCGCTGGCGCTCGGCGCCCCTTATTTCAAACGTTAGACGGCAAAGTCACAGACCGCGGGATCTCTTATGACCAACTACTTTGATAGCCCCTTCAAAGGCAAGCTGCTTTCTGAGCAAGTGAAGAACCCCAATATCAAAGTTGGGCGGTACAGCTATTACTCTGGCTACTATCATGGGCACTCATTCGATGACTGCGCACGGTATCTGTTTCCGGACCGTGATGACGTTGATAAGTTGATCATCGGTAGTTTCTGCTCTATCGGGAGTGGGGCTTCCTTTATCATGGCTGGCAATCAGGGGCATCGGTACGACTGGGCATCATCTTTCCCGTTCTTTTATATGCAGGAAGAACCTGCATTCTCAAGCGCACTCGATGCCTTCCAAAAAGCAGGTAATACTGTCATTGGCAATGACGTTTGGATCGGCTCTGAGGCAATGGTCATGCCCGGAATCAAGATCGGGCACGGTGCGGTGATAGGCAGCCGCTCGTTGGTGACAAAAGATGTGGAGCCTTACGCTATCGTTGGCGGCAATCCCGCTAAGAAGATTAAGAAACGCTTCACCGATGAGGAAATTTCATTGCTTCTGGAGATGGAGTGGTGGAATTGGTCACTGGAGAAGATCAAAGCGGCAATGCCCATGCTGTGCTCGTCTAATATTGTTGGCCTGCACAAGTATTGGCTCGAGTTTGCCGTCTAACAATTCAATCAAGCCGATGCCGCTTCGCGGCACGGCTTATTTCAGGCGTTATGCAGCCAAATCCCAACAATTAAGGGTCTTAAAATGGTAAAAGATTGGATTCCCATCTCTCATGATAATTACAAGCAGGTGCAAGGACCGTTCTATCATGGAACCAAAGCCAATTTGGCGATTGGTGACTTGCTAACCACAGGGTTCATCTCTCATTTCGAGGACGGTCGTATTCTTAAGCACATCTACTTTTCAGCCTTGATGGAGCCAGCAGTTTGGGGAGCTGAACTTGCTATGTCACTGTCTGGCCTCGAGGGTCGCGGCTACATATACATAGTTGAGCCAACAGGACCGTTCGAAGACGATCCGAATCTTACGAACAAAAGATTTCCCGGTAATCCAACACAGTCCTATAGAACCTGCGAACCCTTGAGAATTGTTGGCGTTGTTGAAGACTGGGAGGGGCATCCTGTTGAATTAATAAGGGGAATGTTGGATTCGTTGGAGGACTTAAAGCGCCGTGGTTTACACGTCATTGAAGACTAGTCCTTTGCATAACAAAGCCATCAAACCGGACGCCAGAGATTCCGCGCCTGTTGCGCATGGCTTCGCCATTTTATGCGCAATAGGCGCGCCACCCTGTCGCCGTTTATGGCGGCGTTAGATGCACTAAGCACATAATTGCTCACAGCCAAACTATCAGGTCAAGTCTGCTTTTATTATTTTTAAGCGTGCATAATAAGCCCTACACAAATTGGGAGATATATCATGAAAGGCTGGCTTTTTCTTGTTATCGCAATAGTTGGCGAAGTAATCGGGGTCTGACGCTCAGTGGAACGAAAACTCACGTTAAGCAACGTTTTCTGCCTCTGACGCCTCTTTTAATGGTCTCAGATGTCCTTTGGTCACCAGTTCTGCCAGCGTGAAGGAATAATGGCCGAGCATATTGATATGTCCGTGGCAAAGCGGGGAGAGGCGTGCGATATCTTCATCATTCAGTGTTTCACCCTGCGCCCGGAGATGATCCAGGGCTGCCTGCATATAAATAGTGTTCCATAACACGACGGCGTTAGTGACCAGCCCCAGTGTGCCCAGTTGATCTTCCTGACCGTCGGTATATCGTTTTCTTATCTCACCTTTTTGACCGTGACAGATGGCTCTGGCAACGGCATGGCGACTTTCTCCCCGATTAAGCTGGGTCAGAATGCGCCGGCGGTAATCTTCATCATCAATATAATTAAGCAGATACAGCGTTTTGTTGATGCGCCCCACTTCAATGATTGCCTGAGTCAGTCCGGAAGGACGTTCACTTTTCAGCAATGAACGGACCAGCACTGAAACCTGTACTTTGCCCAGCTTCAGGGAGCCAGCGGTCCGGATCATTTCGTCCCACTGAAGGACTATTTTTCGGGGATCTGATTGCCCTCTGGCAATATCATTCAGCACGCCATAGTCGGCATCATGGTCCATTCGCCAGAAAACCGAAGCACCGGCATCAGCCAGGCGTGGAGAAAACTGGTATCCCAGCAGCCAGAAAAGGCCAAAGACAAGTTCGCTGGCACCTGCTGTATCGGTCATAATTTCGGTTGGATTCAGCCCGGTCTCCTGTTCCAGAAGACCTTCCAGCACAAAGATAGAGTCCCTCAGCGTCCCCGGTATAACGATGCCATGAAAGCCGGAATACTGATCGGACACAAAGTTGTACCAGGTGATCCCTCTGTTATTACCAAAGTATTTGCGGTTCGGTCCGGCATTGATTGTTCTGACTGGCGTAACAAAGCGCATTCCATCTGCAGATGCCACTTCTCCTCCACCCCATATCTGTGCCAGTGGCAGCGTTGCCTGAAAATCAACCAGTCTGGCATTAGCGCTGGTGATAGTTTCAGCCCGCAGATAGTTCGCTTTTGTCCAGTTCAGCCGGTGTCGGGTCAGTGCAGGAACATTTGATCTGATCAGTGGTTCCAGACCGATATTGCAGGCTTCAGCCATCAGCACGGCGCTGATGCTGACGGGCAGATCATCAACTCTGGCACTGGCTTCACTAGCATGGAAAAACTCATCAGCAAATCCGGTATGGGCGTTAATTTCGAGCAGCAACTCCGTTAAATCCACCGGAGGGAGTAGATCACTGATCATTTTGCTCAGTCGTTTCAGACTGTCCGGCTCATCAAGACTGGCGAGGGGAGAAATTGTCAACCGGGGCTTCGGGCCAGAAACATCGAGTTCGACAGCCTCATTTTCGCAAAGACGTGCAGCAACCTGTCTGTAACGACTATCAAGCTGATGACCCAGAGATTTTATTGCTTCCTGCGGGTCTGTCGGGTGCCCCAAAGAACGATAAACCTTAATCCGGTTTGCCTGCCAGTCAGCACCCTGTAGTAATCTTGCACGAGGATCTCCCCACCGGTTACTGCCGGTAACGTAGACATCCCTCCGCCTCAGACTATCCTGCAGTTTACTGAGAAAGCAGAGCGTGTATCCCCTGCGGGTGATATGTTTTTCCTTGTTAATCACCAGCCGTTTCCATGACCGACTGATAATTTCCGTTGGTGCGTCGTCAAAAAACTGCCGCCGTGAGCTGAACTCCCGGCTGAGGTAGTCACAGGCATTCAGAGTGGTAACCCCGGCAGGTGCGGATGAAAATTTAACGGTATTCAGCAGATGGGGCAGGAAACGACGAACGCGCCCGTACTGCTCCACCATTTCTTCATGAAAATTATCGTCTGAGGGCCGGGCAATTTCACGGACAAGCGTGATGATTTCAGCCAGCTTTTGCCTTGGGATGTAGCTGAACACCTCAGCACGAATCGATTCGTCCGGTGTTTCTTCTTTCAGCAGGTACGAACATGCGCTGGCGAGCGCCAATGCAGATTTATCCAGATCCTTCAGCGAGCGGAGCCGTTTTTTCTGCCCAATCTTTCTGGCGTCACGGATGATAACGGCCAGCATGGCGTCCAGAACGTCCAATGCATCATCCAGCGCCAGCGTTTCCCATGCAAGGACAAAGGCAACCAGAACCGCCATCCTTTTCTGCGGTGACATCCTGGCAATATTGAACACCGAAGTCATACCAGCATAACGTGCGAGATTTTTCAGGCGCACAGCCGGGAGTGTACTCAGGTTTTCAGCATGCAGGCCAAAATCGTTCAGAGTTTTCCAGCGTTCAATTGCTTCATTAAACGCCGGACCACTGATGGTCACAGGGCCCTTTTTCAGTGATTCCAGTAAAGACAGGCGGCTGCAATCAGTTGGCCCCAGCAGCATCTCCAGCTGTGAACGCTGTTCGGCTGACGGTATCAGTGCCAGTTTGTTCCACAGGCGCAACGTCGCCTTTTCCCTTACCTCTGAAATCAACCGGGTCAGCGTAGTGGCTCCGGGGAGAATAATACGATGTTGCATAAGCCACCCTGTCGCCAGATCGAAAAGCAGGCCAGGACGTTCGTTGCTTATCCAGCTCCGGGTATATAAAAGACGGGTAAGGCGAAATGTCCAGGGCCAGGCAAATTCACGATACTGATAGTGCTGACGTATCAGCGCTGCATGCTCACGGCGGGTATTTTCCCTCTGACCGTATTCTGCAAGAACGGTGATATCACGAATCCCGAGCTGTCTGGCGGTAAAATGCCGGACGCCGGAAGGAATATGATTCATATCGGTGAGGAAGGTGCCCAGAAAACGGACACATCCAATTTGCAGGGCAATGCCCAGACGGTTGTGATCACCTCTGCTTTTTCCGATAAATTCCTTGTCTGCTTCATCAAGGTGAAAATATCGTGCCAGCTGAAGCTCATCCGGTTCACCGGTGAATCTGCCATAGCTTTCAGTCTGCTCAGTGGTCAGAAAGTCAACGGGCATATCGGCCTCCCTGCCTGACGGGCATTTAGTAACATTTTTGCAACCGTACGAAATGTTATAAATTATCGGACATCGTAAAACTGTTACATTAATATGTCTATTAAATCGTAAATTTGTAATAATAGACATGAGTTGTCCGATATTCGATTTAAGGTACATTTTTATGCGACTTTTTGGTTACGCTCGGGTCTCAACCAGTCAGCAGTCTCTTGATCTTCAGGTCAGAGCACTCAAAGACGCAGGTGTGAAAGCAAACCGTATATTTACCGATAAGGCATCCGGCAGTTCAACAGACCGGGAAGGGCTGGATTTGCTGAGGATGAAGGTGGAGGAAGGTGATGTCATTCTGGTTAAGAAGCTCGACCGTCTTGGCCGCGACACTGCCGATATGATCCAACTGATAAAGGAATTTGACGCTCAGGGCGTGGCAGTCCGGTTCATTGATGACGGGATCAGTACCGACGGTGATATGGGGCAAATGGTGGTCACCATCCTGTCGGCTGTGGCACAGGCTGAACGCCGGAGGATCCTAGAACGCACGAATGAGGGCCGACAGGAAGCAAAGCTGAAAGGAATCAAATTTGGCCGCAGGCGTACCGTGGACAGGAACGTCGTGCTGACGCTTCATCAGAAGGGCACTGGTGCAACGGAAATTGCTCATCAGCTCAGTATTGCCCGCTCCACGGTTTATAAAATTCTTGAAGACGAAAGGGCCTCGTGATACGCCTATTTTTATAGGTTAATGTCATGATAATAATGGTTTCTTAGACGTCAGGTGGCACTTTTCGGGGAAATGTGCGCGGAACCCCTATTTGTTTATTTTTCTAAATACATTCAAATATGTATCCGCTCATGAGACAATAACCCTGGTAAATGCTTCAATAATATTGAAAAAGGAAGAGTATGAGTATTCAACATTTTCGTGTCGCCCTTATTCCCTTTTTTGCGGCATTTTGCCTTCCTGTTTTTGCTCACCCAGAAACGCTGGTGAAAGTAAAAGATGCTGAAGATCAGTTGGGTGCACGAGTGGGTTACATCGAACTGGATCTCAACAGCGGTAAGATCCTTGAGAGTTTTCGCCCCGAAGAACGTTTTCCAATGATGAGCACTTTTAAAGTTCTGCTATGTGGTGCGGTATTATCCCGTGTTGACGCCGGGCAAGAGCAACTCGGTCGCCGCATACACTATTCTCAGAATGACTTGGTTGAGTACTCACCAGTCACAGAAAAGCATCTTACGGATGGCATGACAGTAAGAGAATTATGCAGTGCTGCCATAACCATGAGTGATAACACTGCTGCCAACTTACTTCTGACAACGATCGGAGGACCGAAGGAGCTAACCGCTTTTTTGCACAACATGGGGGATCATGTAACTCGCCTTGATCGTTGGGAACCGGAGCTGAATGAAGCCATACCAAACGACGAGCGTGACACCACGATGCCTGCAGCAATGGCAACAACGTTGCGCAAACTATTAACTGGCGAACTACTTACTCTAGCTTCCCGGCAACAATTAATAGACTGGATGGAGGCGGATAAAGTTGCAGGACCACTTCTGCGCTCGGCCCTTCCGGCTGGCTGGTTTATTGCTGATAAATCTGGAGCCGGTGAGCGTGGGTCTCGCGGTATCATTGCAGCACTGGGGCCAGATGGTAAGCCCTCCCGTATCGTAGTTATCTACACGACGGGGAGTCAGGCAACTATGGATGAACGAAATAGACAGATCGCTGAGATAGGTGCCTCACTGATTAAGCATTGGTAACTGTCAGACCAAGTTTACTCATACTGAAATAATTGGGGGGTGATTACCACCGTAAATTTTTCCCAGACGGTAAAAAGAATTACAGACTTTTATCAACTAAAAAAGTGGCCTGAATATCAGCACTACCGTCAATACCATTTCAGTAAATCAGGATAGGGAAAAATTGGCAAACCCAGTTCTTCACTTGCTCTGCGGGTTCTGTCACCCTGACGTCATACGGTAATCCCCCCCAATTCATTAATCGACAAGGTCATCCTGATGAAACAAATTACCATGAGCGATATGCAGCAACAGAGCGCAGCGGCTGTGCAATCGCCTCGGCTCCGCGCGCACCGTAATTTCCATCCAGAATTAAGCGATTCGGTCCAACGTCTGGCTATTGCCATGGAACCTGGGACCTACGTGCGCCCGCACCGACACCCTCACACCTTCGAGCTACTGTTGCCATTAAGGGGTCGTTTCGTGGTGCTGAATTTTGACGATCGGGGTACCGTCACCCATCGGGCGATATTGGGGGAAACCTGTACGGTGCTGGAGATGGCCGCAGGAACCTGGCATGCCGTGCTGTCGCTGGATACCGGTGGCATAATTTTTGAAGTAAAACACGGTGGCTATCAACCCGTGGCTGCCGATGACTATGCGCACTGGGCTCCAGCGGAAGGAGAACCAGGAACCACGGAGCTTATGGCCTGGTATGCGCAAGCGCAGGTGGGCGACAGCACTTTTGCCGTCTAAGGCGATAAACAAAAACGGAATGAGTTTCCCCATTCCGTTTCCGCTATTACAAACCGTCGGTGACGATTTTAGCCGCCGACGCTAATACATCGCGACGGCTTTCTGCCTTAGGTTGAGGCTGGGTGAAGTAAGTGACCAGAATCAGCGGCGCACGATCTTTTGGCCAGATCACCGCGATATCGTTGGTGGTGCCATAGTCACCGCTGCCGGTTTTATCCCCCACAACCCAGGAAGCAGGCAGTCCAGCCTGAATGCTCGCTGCACCGGTGGTATTGCCTTTCATCCATGTCACCAGCTGCGCCCGTTGGCTGTCGCCCAATGCTTTACCCAGCGTCAGATTCCGCAGAGTTTGCGCCATTGCCCGAGGTGAAGTGGTATCACGCGGATCGCCCGGAATGGCGGTGTTTAACGTCGGCTCGGTACGGTCGAGACGGAACGTTTCGTCTCCCAGCTGTCGGGCGAACGCGGTGACGCTAGCCGGGCCGCCAACGTGAGCAATCAGCTTATTCATCGCCACGTTATCGCTGTACTGTAGCGCGGCCGCGCTAAGCTCAGCCAGTGACATCGTCCCATTGACGTGCTTTTCCGCAATCGGATTATAGTTAACAAGGTCAGATTTTTTGATCTCAACTCGCTGATTTAACAGATTCGGTTCGCTTTCACTTTTCTTCAGCACCGCGGCCGCGGCCATCACTTTACTGGTGCTGCACATCGCAAAGCGCTCATCAGCACGATAAAGTATTTGCGAATTATCTGCTGTGTTAATCAATGCCACACCCAGTCTGCCTCCCGACTGCCGCTCTAATTCGGCAAGTTTTTGCTGTACGTCCGCCGTTTGCGCATACAGCGGCACACTTCCTAACAACAGCGTGACGGTTGCCGTCGCCATCAGCGTGAACTGGCGCAGTGATTTTTTAACCATGGGATTCCTTATTCTGGAAGAGACGAAATAACAACAACATGAATAGTCAATATTTTACCTGAAGCGAGCCACAACGCGTCCGATTTTATGCTTCCGAAAGGCAAATACGGACGTCGCCAGAATGAAACCTAAATTCCACGTGTGTTTTTTATTAGCTTCAAAAATCACTATTTCACGAAGAATTTAGACTGCTTCTCACACATTGTAACATTATTTACAACCACCTTTCAATCATTTTTGATAAATCATTGATTTCATCTTTGCTGCAATGATACTTAATAAACTCTGCAAGTTATCCACAGAGCAACACTCAATTTTATTGATGATATTCTTATTATACCAGACATTTTTCATACACTCCCTTGTACGGATAGTTTTCCGACAACTTCATGATTACATATCTTGCGGTTTTGATTATTTTTGCTGCAAGAAATACATACTTCAAACGAAAGGTCTTTCGGGACTCGGCGTCGTCATAATTACAGCCATTGCCTGGTTGCTTCATGGGCAAAAGCTTGATGCGTGGGGCTTTGTAGGTATGGGGCTCATAATTGCTGCCTTTTTGCTCGCCCGATCCCCATCGTGGAAGTCGCTGCGGAGGCCGACGCCATGGTGACGGTGTTCGGCATTCTGAATCTCACCGAGGACTCCTTCTTCGATGAGAGCCGGCGGCTAGACCCCGCCGGCGCTGTCACCGCGGCGATCGAAATGCTGCGAGTCGGATCAGACGTCGTGGATGTCGGACCGGCCGCCAGCCATCCGGACGCGAGGCCTGTATCGCCGGCCGATGAGATCAGACGTATTGCGCCGCTCTTAGACGCCCTGTCCGATCAGATGCACCGTGTTTCAATCGACAGCTTCCAACCGGAAACCCAGCGCTATGCGCTCAAGCGCGGCGTGGGCTACCTGAACGATATCCAAGGATTTCCTGACCCTGCGCTCTATCCCGATATTGCTGAGGCGGACTGCAGGCTGGTGGTTATGCACTCAGCGCAGCGGGATGGCATCGCCACCCGCACCGGTCACCTTCGACCCGAAGACGCGCTCGACGAGATTGTGCGGTTCTTCGAGGCGCGGGTTTCCGCCTTGCGACGGAGCGGGGTCGCTGCCGACCGGCTCATCCTCGATCCGGGGATGGGATTTTTCTTGAGCCCCGCACCGGAAACATCGCTGCACGTGCTGTCGAACCTTCAAAAGCTGAAGTCGGCGTTGGGGCTTCCGCTATTGGTCTCGGTGTCGCGGAAATCCTTCTTGGGCGCCACCGTTGGCCTTCCTGTAAAGGATCTGGGTCCAGCGAGCCTTGCGGCGGAACTTCACGCGATCGGCAATGGCGCTGACTACGTCCGCACCCACGCGCCTGGAGATCTGCGAAGCGCAATCACCTTCTCGGAAACCCTCGCGAAATTTCGCAGTCGCGACGCCAGAGACCGAGGGTTAGATCATGCCTAGCATTCACCTTCCGGCCGCCCGCTAAATATCTCCTTTTGGGTTGTTAATAAAACATCCAATAAGTTGACTGTGCGTGAAAAAGAAAGTTTTGTGTGATGGCGTTGAAGATCGCACCGTTAAGCTCTTATGTGGGATGGTGCAGAGCTCGACGACTACCGATAAAACGCAACCGCCGCAAACAGACAAGAAAAAGCCCCAACTGATAACAGTTGGGGCTTCAGTATTGTGATTGGTGGAGCAATAGCACCCTGAACCCAAAACCTTCTCGCTCAACCGGTAGTGGCTGATAACAACTCGTGAGGGCTATTGCGGGTTAAGCATTTAGCGATGTCTAGGGCCAGACTGGACGTCTGAACGCAAGCCGCTGATACTGTACATAACCACAGTATCAGCGGAGGATACCCATGTCGCTGGCAAGGAACGCCACGGCGAGTCAATCGCCCACTCAAACAAACGGTTACGAACGCCACCAACCTGACCAGACGCTGCTCTACCAGCTGGTTGAGCAGCACTACCCAGCCTTCAAAGCCTCACTCGAAGCCCAAGGTCAACACCTGCCTCGCTACATCCAACAAGAATTCAACGACCTCCTCCAATGTGGCCGTCTGGAGTATGGTTTCATGCGGGTTCGCTGCGAGGATTGTCATCACGAGCGTCTGGTCGCCTTCAGCTGTAAACGACGCGGCTTTTGCCCTAGCTGCGGTGCCCGCCGGATGGCCGAGAGTGCGGCGCTGCTGATAGACGAAGTCTTCCCCAAGGAGCCCATTCGCCAGTGGGTGCTCAGCTTTCCTTTCCAGCTACGCTTTTTGCTGGCTCGCCATCCCCAGCTGATGGGCCAGGTCTTGAGTATCGTCTATCGTACACTCTCAACTCATCTGATCAAAAAAGCCGGTTACACCAAAGCCTCTGCACAAACTGGCTCAGTGACTCTTATCCAACGCTTTGGCTCCGCGCTAAATCTCAATGTCCACTACCACATGCTGTTTCTCGATGGTGTCTATGCCGAAGATGACTATGGCAAGCAACGCTTCCATCGTGTCAAGGCACCCACTTACGATGAGCTGAATACGCTCGCTCACACCCTCAGCCATCGCATCGCTCGCTGCATGGAAAAGCGTGGGATTTTGGAGCGTGATGCCGAGAATACGTGGTTGACACTGGAAGAGGGCGAAGACGATACGCTGACTCAATTACATGGTGCTTCGGTTACGTATCGCATTGCCGTCGGCCCCCAGCAAGGGCGCAAAGTCTTCACCCTGCAAACCTTGCCAGGGCGTGAGGATAAAGCCGACTCAAGCAGTCGAGTAGCCAACCATGCTGGTTTCTCGCTACACGCCGGTGTGATGGCCGAAGCGCATCAGCGGGATAAGCTTGAGCGCTTGTGTCGCTACATTAGTCGGCCAGCGGTTTCAGAAAAACGTCTGGCATTAACCGCCAATGGGCAGGTGCGTTACGAGCTCAAAACTCCGTACCGCAATGGCACCACCCATGTGATCTTCGAGCCGCTGGACTTCATCGCCAAACTCGCTGCGTTGGTACCTAAGCCGCGAGTCAACCTCACACGCTTCCACGGCGTCTTTGCACCGAACAGCAAACACCGAGTTCAAGTAACACCCGCCAAGCGGGGCAAGAAGCCCGACAAATCGGAAGGTCTCGATACTAACTGGCGTGACAAGAGTCCTGCAGAGCGCCACCGCGCCATGACCTGGATGCAACGCCTCAAGCGAGTCTTCAATATTGATATTGAAGTCTGCGAACACTGCGGCGGTCACGTCAAAGTGATTGCCAGCATCGAAGATCCGAAGGTCATTGAGCAGATTCTCAAGCATCTGAAACAGAAAACAGCCAAGGCGAATGCCGCCAAGCAGCGTGAGCTGCCACCAGAACGAGCGCCGCCACTGACTCCCAGCCTGTTCGATCCATCACAGAGTCGTCTCTTTGACTGACGACCCCAAATCCAACACTGCTCAACACTGCCAACTTTTAAACGGGGCGGTGGGGCAGTTTGTATCTCTCGAGCTATCAGGCTAGAGATTTTACCGCCAAATCGAACCTTATTAGAGCGGTTTAGGCTGGACCGGCAGTTAAAATTGGGGCTTGAGCGGTAAACGAGTGAGGGAATTTCAGGTAAGATACTTCGGATGAGGAGCAAAAAGGTGGTTTATACTTCCTATACCCGCGGCATGCTGCTGATCACAGCTGCGCTGCTGTTTCGCATGCTGGGCGTGTGGATGAGTACGCTGGGTACAGACCTATCCCGGAAGGAGCGCCTGTTCTGCATGATTGCCTATCTGCCCAAGGCAACGGTGCAGGCTGCAATCGGCGCTATTCCGCTGGCGATGGGGCTTGGCAGTGGGGAAACCATACTTGCGGTGGCGGTTCTTGCCATTATACTTACAGCGCCGCTGGGGGCGTTGGGCATCGAGCTGAGCTATAAAAGGCTGCTTCAAAAACAGCAGTCGTAGTGTGCTTGTTCGATAGAACAAAAGAGGAACGAAAAATATTTTTCGTTCCTCTTTTTTAGATGATTTGCCTTCTGATTGGCTTATCCATTCTTTTTTATCAAGTATATAAGTTCTGTTCCGATGGTCTTTTTATCCTCAATCTCAAACTCGGCGGGCAAGCCGCCCTCGAACCATGCGGCGTAGTTCGCCTCCATGCCTTTTCCACGCCCGCCTAAACTACGCGTGGGAAAGCTGACAGCCATGCGCGGGGTATTGAGGGATTGTAAAAGTGCCATGGCAGAACCGGCCTGCTCCCGCTCCAGCAGGGGCAAAAGCTTAAAAATCAGCGCCAGGTCGCCGGCTTCGGCGGGCGGCGCACACAGCACATCCTGCAGGGCAAAGGTAAAATCCCAATCTTTTTCCCTAGCAAAGGGGGTGATGACATCCCCCAATCCCTGGTGGATATCACAGCCCCACACGGATGCAATGCCGCGCTCGTATAGCGCCAAGGGGTTAAGACCGCAGGCGATATCCAGCACGCGGCGGGGAGTTTCGGCTGAAAAGATAAAATCGTACAGGGTATCCAGCTCGGCCAGTCGCTCCTTGGTGGAGGCATGCAGCGACAATGCCTTTTTTACATCGCCCGCAGAAAGCGCGGCGGCAGCAGCCTTGAGCGATTCCGGGGTGACATATGCCCCGCAAATTCCATGCAGCCGGGTGCGTGCAGCCTCTACGGTCTGTTTGGGGGATTTATGCCGCCCCCATTCCTCAGTCAGGATGCGCCGCACGGTATCCGGGCAAAGGGCGCGGTATTTTTTTGAGGCCAGGATGGAGGTGAGGGCATCGTTGATGTTCATCGGTGTCTCCTAAATCGTTTTCGGGGTCTGACGCTCAGTGGAACGAAAACTCACGTTAAGGGATTTTGGTCATGAGATTATCAAAAAGGATCTTCACCTAGATCCTTTTAAATTAAAAATGAAGTTTTAAATCAATCTAAAGTATATATGAGTAAACGGCACTGTTGCAAATAGTCGGTGGTGATAAACTTATCATCCCCTTTTGCTGATGGAGCTGCACATGAACCCATTCAAAGGCCGGCATTTTCAGCGTGACATCATTCTGTGGGCCGTACGCTGGTACTGCAAATACGGCATCAGTTACCGTGAGCTGCAGGAGATGCTGGCTGAACGCGGAGTGAATGTCGATCACTCCACGATTTACCGCTGGGTTCAGCGTTATGCGCCTGAAATGGAAAAACGGCTGCGCTGGTACTGGCGTAACCCTTCCGATCTTTGCCCGTGGCACATGGATGAAACCTACGTGAAGGTCAATGGCCGCTGGGCGTATCTGTACCGGGCCGTCGACAGCCGGGGCCGCACTGTCGATTTTTATCTCTCCTCCCGTCGTAACAGCAAAGCTGCATACCGGTTTCTGGGTAAAATCCTCAACAACGTGAAGAAGTGGCAGATCCCGCGATTCATCAACACGGATAAAGCGCCCGCCTATGGTCGCGCGCTTGCTCTGCTCAAACGCGAAGGCCGGTGCCCGTCTGACGTTGAACACCGACAGATTAAGTACCGGAACAACGTGATTGAATGCGATCATGGCAAACTGAAACGGATAATCGGCGCCACGCTGGGATTTAAATCCATGAAGACGGCTTACGCCACCATCAAAGGTATTGAGGTGATGCGTGCACTACGCAAAGGCCAGGCCTCAGCATTTTATTATGGTGATCCCCTGGGCGAAATGCGCCTGGTAAGCAGAGTTTTTGAAATGTAAGGCCTTTGAATAAGACAAAAGGCTGCCTCATCGCTAACTTTGCAACAGTGCCTAAAATAAGCCTTATATCCAAGCATAAAACAAGGTTGTCTAGACTTCTTTTAACAGTAAAGTTATCATAAAACTGAATTTTATTTTTTAGGTAAGTTTATGCATTCTATCCGCATTCGTTAAGACACAACTATTTGCATAGTGACACTATTTTATAATGGTGGGCTTTTGTTGTGTCTTTAAGAATATATGCGGATATATAAAGTAAAAGTATGCTTAATTTATAAGTATGCTTTTAGTGCATAGTTTCCAGTTATAACTTAATTGACTAGCTATTTGTCCACCCTGTGGATGAATAGCTTTTTTTTTGGGAGGACACTGTGATGCTAGCTTTTGTTTTCACCTAAATCCTGTTTGCTGCATAAAAAATTTCAAGAGCTAAACAGGAGTAAATAAAAATGAGTTTAATTATTAAAGCGAGAAACATACGCTTGGATTATGCTGGGCGTGATGTTTTGGATATTGATGAATTGGAAATTCACTCTTATGACCGTATTGGTCTTGTGGGTGATAACGGAGCAGGAAAGAGTAGTTTACTCAAAGTACTTAATGGCGAAATTGTTTTAGCCGAAGCGACATTACAGCGTTTTGGTGATTTTGCACATATCAGCCAACTGGGCGGAATCGAAATAGAAACGGTCGAAGACCGGGCAATGTTATCTCGCCTTGGTGTTTCCAATGTACAAAACGACACAATGAGTGGCGGAGAGGAAACTCGTGCAAAAATTGCTGCCGCATTTTCCCAACAAGTACATGGCATTCTAGCGGATGAACCAACCAGCCACCTTGATCTCAATGGAATAGATCTACTTATTGGTCAACTTAAAGCATTTGATGGAGCATTACTTGTTATCAGTCATGACCGATATTTTCTTGATATGGTTGTAGACAAGATATGGGAGTTAAAAGACGGTAAAATTACGGAATATTGGGGTGGTTACTCGGATTACTTGCGTCAAAAAGAAGAAGAGCGACAACACCAAGCCGTAGAATATGAGCTGATGATGAAGGAACGGGAGCGATTAGAATCTGCTGTGCAAGAAAAACGCCAGCAAGCTAATCGATTAGACAATAAGAAAAAAGGAGAAAAATCCAAAAACTCTACCGAAAGTGCTGGACGACTTGGGCATGCAAAAATGACTGGCACCAAGCAAAGAAAACTGTATCAGGCAGCTAAGAGTATGGAAAAGCGTTTGGCTGCATTAGAAGATATTCAAGCACCAGAGCATTTGCGTTCTATTCGTTTTCGTCAAAGTTCAGCCCTAGAACTGCACAATAAGTTCCCGATTACGGCAGATGGTCTGAGCTTAAAATTTGGTAGCCGTACTATCTTTGATGACGCTAACTTTATAATACCGCTTGGCGCTAAAGTCGCTATAACTGGATCGAATGGAACAGGGAAAACGTCCTTGTTAAAAATGATATCAGAACGTGCTGATGGATTAACCATATCTCCAAAAGCTGAAATTGGCTACTTTACACAAACAGGATATAAATTTAACACGCATAAATCTGTGCTCTCCTTTATGCAGGAAGAGTGCGAGTACACAGTTGCGGAAATTCGTGCAGTATTGGCTTCAATGGGGATCGGAGCGAATGATATTCAAAAAAACTTATCCGACTTATCGGGAGGTGAAATCATCAAACTGCTTTTATCCAAAATGCTTTTAGGAAAATATAATATTTTGCTTATGGATGAACCAGGAAACTATCTTGACCTAAAAAGTATTGCCGCATTAGAAACAATGATGAAGTCCTATGCAGGAACTATTATCTTCGTATCTCATGACAAGCAATTGGTCGATAATATTGCTGACATTATCTACGAGATCAAAGACCACAAAATCATCAAGACTTTTGAGAGAGATTGTTAATGATAGCCAATCTAATCCGAACATTAATTATTGAACTCTTTAAAGGAAATTAAAAATGACAATTCAAGATATTCAATCACTTGCTGAAGCACACGGCTTGTTGCTTACGGACAAAATGAATTTCAATGAAATGGGCATTGATTTTAAGGTCGTTTTTGCTCTTGATACAAAGGGGCAACAATGGTTGCTGCGTATTCCTCGTCGTGATGGCATGAGGGAACAAATCAAGAAAGAAAAACGCATTTTAGAATTGGTAAAAAAACATCTTTCTGTAGAGGTTCCTGATTGGAGAATTTCATCTACAGAATTAGTGGCTTATCCCATACTTAAAGATAATCCTGTTTTAAATTTGGATGCTGAAACCTATGAAATAATTTGGAATATGGACAAAGATAGCCCGAAATACATAACATCTTTGGCAAAAACCTTATTTGAAATCCATAGTATTCCTGAAAAAGAAGTTCGGGAAAATGATTTGAAAATTATGAAACCTTCAGATTTAAGACCTGAAATAGCAAACAATTTGCAGTTAGTAAAATCTGAAATTGGTATAAGTGAGCAATTGGAAACCCGCTACAGAAAATGGTTGGATAATGATGTTCTATGGGCAGATTTCACCCAATTTATACATGGCGATTTATATGCTGGGCATGTACTAGCTTCAAAGGATGGAGCTGTTTCAGGCGTTATTGATTGGTCAACAGCCCATATAGATGACCCAGCGATTGATTTTGCTGGGCATGTAACTTTGTTTGGAGAAGAAAGCCTCAAAACTCTAATCATCGAGTATGAAAAACTAGGGGGTAAAGTTTGGAATAAACTATATGAACAGACTTTAGAAAGAGCAGCGGCCTCTCCTTTGATGTATGGTTTATTTGCCTTAGAAACTCAAAATGAAAGCCTTATCGTTGGAGCAAAAGCTCAGTTGGGAGTTATATAATTTAAAAATATGATTGCTGAGAACTGCCTTGTTTTGAAACTTGGTTGGCTTTAATTAGTTTTTAGTATTCTTTATAGAAAATGCCTCGATCAAGGGGCATTTCTAACAATCATTTAACATAAAATTTCTTATGTGAAGTAACCTGAATGCAGCGGTGCCCCATTGGGGGCGCGTTGAGATAAGCCTCTTTTAGATAACTTTAGCAACTCGATAGACAGTTGCAACTCCACAATTCACTGCTTTGGCAATTTCTTCCTTAGTCATATTGCCAACTACTAGCAATTCTTTTATTCGTTTATGTTTAGCCTCATTTGCCTTCTTGCCTGTTGGTTTGTAACCCGAACGTGCCAGGCCCTGCTTAATACGTTCTATACGTTTCTCATTGTCTAGGCGGGCCATTGTTGCCAGAAGATCAATCAACATATTGTTGATGAGTTCCAAGATTGAATGAGTAATGCTGTCACTGGTTTGAAGGCACTGTTGCAAATAGTCGGTGGTGATAAACTTATCATCCCCTTTTGCTGATGGAGCTGCACATGAACCCATTCAAAGGCCGGCATTTTCAGCGTGACATCATTCTGTGGGCCGTACGCTGGTACTGCAAATACGGCATCAGTTACCGTGAGCTGCAGGAGATGCTGGCTGAACGCGGAGTGAATGTCGATCACTCCACGATTTACCGCTGGGTTCAGCGTTATGCGCCTGAAATGGAAAAACGGCTGCGCTGGTACTGGCGTAACCCTTCCGATCTTTGCCCGTGGCACATGGATGAAACCTACGTGAAGGTCAATGGCCGCTGGGCGTATCTGTACCGGGCCGTCGACAGCCGGGGCCGCACTGTCGATTTTTATCTCTCCTCCCGTCGTAACAGCAAAGCTGCATACCGGTTTCTGGGTAAAATCCTCAACAACGTGAAGAAGTGGCAGATCCCGCGATTCATCAACACGGATAAAGCGCCCGCCTATGGTCGCGCGCTTGCTCTGCTCAAACGCGAAGGCCGGTGCCCGTCTGACGTTGAACACCGACAGATTAAGTACCGGAACAACGTGATTGAATGCGATCATGGCAAACTGAAACGGATAATCGGCGCCACGCTGGGATTTAAATCCATGAAGACGGCTTACGCCACCATCAAAGGTATTGAGGTGATGCGTGCACTACGCAAAGGCCAGGCCTCAGCATTTTATTATGGTGATCCCCTGGGCGAAATGCGCCTGGTAAGCAGAGTTTTTGAAATGTAAGGCCTTTGAATAAGACAAAAGGCTGCCTCATCGCTAACTTTGCAACAGTGCCGTGGGCTTTGACTTCAGTCAAAGCCTGGTTAATGAGGCCACGGTCAAACAATTGCACCGGTGCGACTTCATGGAACAAGCCCAGAACGTGGTGCTGATTGGTGGGCCAGGCACAGGCAAGACTCACCTGGCCACAGCCATTGGTACACAAGCAGTGATGCACTTGAACCGACGGGTGCGTTTCTTCTCCACCGTGGATTTGGTCAATGCACTGGAGCAAGAGAAATCATCTGGGCGTCAGGGACAAATCGCAAACCGTCTGTTGTATGCCGATTTGGTGATTCTGGATGAGCTGGGATATTTGCCTTTTAGCCAAACCGGTGGGGCACTGCTGTTTCACCTGCTCTCAAAGCTGTACGAAAAAACCAGCGTGATACTGACCACCAACTTGAGCTTCTCGGAATGGAGCCGAGTGTTTGGCGATGAAAAGATGACAACAGCGTTGTTGGACCGACTAACCCACCACTGCCACATCCTGGAAACCGGCAATGAAAGTTACCGCTTCAAACACAGTTCAACTCAGAATAAGCAGGAGGAAAAACAGACCCGCAAACTGAAAATCGAGACATAATTCTGACAACAAGGGGTGGGTCAAAATTCAATGCAAATCCCGGGTCAAATTTGGGTGCAAATCAACAGATATCGACAACCTCTCGCGCAACCAAGACATCGCGGTCGGACTGCAAGTGATCTTGAAGCCACGGGCCCGTCCCACCCCGACATGGACCTCGATGCCCGAACGGACGTTAGATTTCGAGTTCTAGGCGTTCTGCGATGAAGGTTGGATCCCAGCCGGGATTGAAAGTGTCGACGTGGGTGAATCCGAGCCGCTCGTATAGGCCACGCAGGTTCGGGTGGCAGTCGAGCCGCAGCTTGGCGCACCCCTGCGTTCGCGCGGCATGGCGGCAAGCCTCGATCAGCGCGGAGCTGACACCCCGGCCCGCATGTGTCCGTCGCACCGCGAGCTTGTGCAGATATGCGGCCTCCCCCTTGAGGGCGTCGGGCCAGAACTCGGGATCCTCGGCCGACAAGGTGCAACAGCCGACGATGCCGTCGCTGCAACTCGCGACTAGGAGCTCGGATCTCAGGACGAAGGTCTCCGCGAATGTCCGGTCGATCCGCGCGACGTCCCAGGCGGGCGTTCCCTTGGCGGACATCCACGCCGCAGCGTCGTGCATCAGCCGCACAACCTCGTCGATATCACCCGAGCAGGCGACCCGAACGTTCGGAGGCTCCTCGCTGTCCATTCGCTCCCCTGGCGCGGTATGAACCGCCGCCTCATAGTGCAGTTTGATCCTGACGAGCCCAGCATGTCTGCGCCCACCTTCGCGGAACCTGACCAGGGTCCGCTAGCGGGCGGCCGGAAGGTGAATGCTAGGCATGATCTAACCCTCGGTCTCTGGCGTCGCGACTGCGAAATTTCGCGAGGGTTTCCGAGAAGGTGATTGCGCTTCGCAGATCTCCAGGCGCGTGGGTGCGGACGTAGTCAGCGCCATTGCCGATCGCGTGAAGTTCCGCCGCAAGGCTCGCTGGACCCAGATCCTTTACAGGAAGGCCAACGGTGGCGCCCAAGAAGGATTTCCGCGACACCGAGACCAATAGCGGAAGCCCCAACGCCGACTTCAGCTTTTGAAGGTTCGACAGCACGTGCAGCGATGTTTCCGGTGCGGGGCTCAAGAAAAATCCCATCCCCGGATCGAGGATGAGCCGGTCGGCAGCGACCCCGCTCCGTCGCAAGGCGGAAACCCGCGCCTCGAAGAACCGCACAATCTCGTCGAGCGCGTCTTCGGGTCGAAGGTGACCGGTGCGGGTGGCGATGCCATCCCGCTGCGCTGAGTGCATAACCACCAGCCTGCAGTCCGCCTCAGCAATATCGGGATAGAGCGCAGGGTCAGGAAATCCTTGGATATCGTTCAGGTAGCCCACGCCGCGCTTGAGCGCATAGCGCTGGGTTTCCGGTTGGAAGCTGTCGATTGAAACACGGTGCATCTGATCGGACAGGGCGTCTAAGAGCGGCGCAATACGTCTGATCTCATCGGCCGGCGATACAGGCCTCGCGTCCGGATGGCTGGCGGCCGGTCCGACATCCACGACGTCTGATCCGACTCGCAGCATTTCGATCGCCGCGGTGACAGCGCCGGCGGGGTCTAGCCGCCGGCTCTCATCGAAGAAGGAGTCCTCGGTGAGATTCAGAATGCCGAACACCGTCACCATGGCGTCGGCCTCCGCAGCGACTTCCACGATGGGGAGCGGGCGAGCAAAAAGGCAGCAATTATGAGCCCCATACCTACAAAGCCCCACGCATCAAGCTTTTGCCCATGAAGCAACCAGGCAATGGCTGTAATTATGACGACGCCGAGTCCCGACCAGACTGCATAAGCAACACCGACAGGGATGGATTTCAGAACCAGAGAAAGAAAATAAAATGCGATGCCATAACCGATTATGACAACGGCGGAAGGGGCAAGCTTAGTAAAGCCCTCGCTAGATTTTAATGCGGATGTTGCGATTACTTCGCCAACTATTGCGATAACAAGAAAAAGCCAGCCTTTCATGATATATCTCCCAATTTGTGTAGGGCTTATTATGCACGCTTAAAAATAATAAAAGCAGACTTGACCTGATAGTTTGGCTGTGAGCAATTATGTGCTTAGTGCATCTAACGCTTGAGTTAAGCCGCGCCGCGAAGCGGCGTCGGCTTGAACGAATTGTTAGACATTATTTGCCGACTACCTTGGTGATCTCGCCTTTCACGTAGTGGACAAATTCTTCCAACTGATCTGCGCGCGAGGCCAAGCGATCTTCTTCTTGTCCAAGATAAGCCTGTCTAGCTTCAAGTATGACGGGCTGATACTGGGCCGGCAGGCGCTCCATTGCCCAGTCGGCAGCGACATCCTTCGGCGCGATTTTGCCGGTTACTGCGCTGTACCAAATGCGGGACAACGTAAGCACTACATTTCGCTCATCGCCAGCCCAGTCGGGCGGCGAGTTCCATAGCGTTAAGGTTTCATTTAGCGCCTCAAATAGATCCTGTTCAGGAACCGGATCAAAGAGTTCCTCCGCCGCTGGACCTACCAAGGCAACGCTATGTTCTCTTGCTTTTGTCAGCAAGATAGCCAGATCAATGTCGATCGTGGCTGGCTCGAAGATACCTGCAAGAATGTCATTGCGCTGCCATTCTCCAAATTGCAGTTCGCGCTTAGCTGGATAACGCCACGGAATGATGTCGTCGTGCACAACAATGGTGACTTCTACAGCGCGGAGAATCTCGCTCTCTCCAGGGGAAGCCGAAGTTTCCAAAAGGTCGTTGATCAAAGCTCGCCGCGTTGTTTCATCAAGCCTTACGGTCACCGTAACCAGCAAATCAATATCACTGTGTGGCTTCAGGCCGCCATCCACTGCGGAGCCGTACAAATGTACGGCCAGCAACGTCGGTTCGAGATGGCGCTCGATGACGCCAACTACCTCTGATAGTTGAGTCGATACTTCGGCGATCACCGCTTCCCTCATGATGTTTAACATTTTATTAACCCTTTTGCCAGATTTGGTAACTATAATTTATGTTAGAGGCGAAGTCTTGGGTAAAAACTGGCCTAAAATTGCTGGGGATTTCAGGAAAGTAAACATCACCTTCCGGCTCGATGTCTATTGTAGATATATGTAGTGTATCTACTTGATCGATCAGGCTTTTGTATATCTCCCCACCACCTGAAACAATGACATGATCCGTTATTTTCTTTAGGTTGGTTAAAGCATCTTTAATTGATGGAAAGATCAATACGTTCTCATTGTCAGATGTAAAACTTGAACGTGTTACGACCGCATACTTTCGGTTGGGTAATGCTCCCATTGATTCAAAAGTCTTGCGTCCAACCAACAGCCATTGGTTATAGGTAATAGCTTTAAACAGGAGCTGTTCACCTTTGGCACTCCATGGAATATCAGGGCCATTCCCGATAACTCCATTCTTCGATATAGCTACCATTAGTGATAGTTTCACAATTCTTCCTCAGAGGTTAACATTTTATTGTGCGGCGTCGCAGATTCATTTAGCAACCTTTTTGTCTGCGCAATTACAATTCTCGGAAGCTCGATATTCAGAGGTCCAGCCACACTCCTGAACAATTCGAGACTCCACTTCCACGTTTCATGATAGGCTACACATAGTGCTTTTGGTTCCGCGCTGCCTGTGCATGCCAGGTAGCGATTATACGAGTCCTCCGAGACATCCTTTTCGAGCGCGCGTGAAGGTGTCGGCCAGTGGTCTGTTGCCCCTTCATGGAGGCGAACCAACTTGAGTAAGTTTTCATGTGCTTTGCTGAGCAAAGCCCAGGCGCGAGCATACTCTCCCCGATTTAAAAGATTTGCCCCAAAGAGCATCAGGCTGATGAGGTTCAATACAAGTCCTTCCACCAGCGGCGCGCCTTCACGTTTCGGGGGACTGCCCACGAGAGCACTCGCGTACCTTGACAACTCTCCTGATCGGTCCAACAAAACAGCCTCCTCAAGCGAGGGAAACCACCCGTAGCCTTGCCAAGTGGAAATGACCGGTATGTCCGATTTTCGCATGAAATGGAATTCACCGCGAATGCCGTTTTCAAAAAGCGCGGTGTGGTGGCCGAAGTCATCCGGAAAGTAAGCTGCAACCGGACTTACAGCATTAAGCCACGAGCGCTGATCGAAATTTTCAAAATGATCATCCTGGATGAACACTGCAAATTCGATATCAGAGAACTCGTCACCCTCTCCGATAGCAAATGAGCCGAACATCAGCGCCGCGATTATTCGTGCATCCTCATGGCAAGCTTCCTTGAAGCGTTCGATCATTTTCTGCTGAAGCATTGAAACATCCTTTTGTTGAAGCCACTGATTCTGCGGAAAGGTATACGCAGCTTTTGTTTTATTCTTACGCACAACATTTTATTAGTAAGCATGCTCGTTTTGTCACCCGCTGATGCTTACCGTTAATTAATATAATCACTTGTATTAAATAGACTTTCTTTAAAAATACAAGACACTCTGTTATTACAAATCGTGCATGCCGTCTATCCTGCTTGCACGATGCACATTATCTCACCCAAAGAACTCATAACATTTTAATTTATTTAGCATTAAATTAAAACTCTACCGGTAAACAAGCATCTCTAGGCGTAAAAAACAGGCACTTTTTTAAATCCCAGCTAGAATAGGCTGTATAGGCAGACAGTTGCAAGACAAGGAGCGTTTTATGTCTAACAGTCCATTTTTAAATTCTATACGCACGGATATGCGACAAAAAGGTTATGCGCTGAAAACTGAAAAAACTTACCTGCACTGGATTAAGCGTTTTATTCTGTTTCACAAAAAACGTCATCCTCAGACCATGGGCAGTGAAGAGGTCAGGCTGTTTTTATCCAGCTTAGCAAACAGCAGACATGTAGCCATAAACACGCAGAAAATCGCTTTAAATGCCCTAGCTTTTTTGTACAACAGGTTTTTACAACAGCCGTTGGGCGATATTGATTATATCCCTGCAAGCAAGCCTAGACGGCTACCCTCTGTTATCTCTGCAAATGAAGTGCAACGCATTTTGCAGGTTATGGATACTCGCAACCAAGTTATTTTTACGCTGCTGTATGGTGCAGGTTTGCGCATTAATGAATGCTTGCGTTTGCGGGTTAAAGATTTTGATTTTGATAATGGCTGCATCACTGTGCATGACGGTAAGGGTGGGAAAAGCAGAAACAGCCTACTGCCCACGCGCCTAATCCCAGCAATAAAATAACTCATTGAGCAAGCGCGGCTTATTCAGCAAGACGACAACTTACAAGGCGTAGGGCCATCGCTGCCTTTTGCTTTAGATCACAAATACCCTTCTGCTTATCGACAAGCGGCGTGGATGTTTGTCTTTCCCTCCAGCACGCTCTGCAACCACCCGTATAACGGCAAATTATGCCGCCATCATCTGCATGACTCCGTTGCGCGAAAGGCATTGAAGGCAGCCGTACAAAAAGCAGGCATCGTTAGCAAGCGTGTCACTTGTCATACATTTCGTCACTCGTTTGCTACGCATCTATTACAAGCGGGGCGTGATATTCGCACTGTGCAAGAACTCTTAGGGCATAACGATGTTAAGACCACGCAAATCTATACGCATGTGTTGGGTCAGCATTTTGCCGGCACCACCAGTCCTGCGGATGGACTGATGCTACTTATCAATCAGTAAAAGTAGATAAATATCTTTATGTAGCCCTGAGTAGCCCCTGATACTTTTTATGGTGAAAAAGATAAACAATCATAGAGGGGATAAATATGAGCCAGTTCTACCATTGTTCAGATAAGTTTAAGCAAGATACTGTCAATCACAGTGACCATTCATGGTCATTACACTTCCTCCAGTTGCCAGACAATGCCTAACATAAAAACGCAAAAGCCCAAAAGTCAGAGCTTAGGTGTTCTAGGCGTTTTCTAAGCGCTGAAGAAATACGTCTTACCGTAGATTGCGTGCGTTTCTGAAGCACATTTTCCTTATACATGGCTTTATCCCAGGCAGCTTCATCAAGCTCTTGGAGTAACAAGCCAGTAATAATGCGACACTCTCGGGTTTGTAGCGAGCCGCTGGTGAGATCGGAGTTATAGCGGAAAGGGGTCATTTGTAATTATTTGTGGGTGGAGGATAGTTAACTTATTATTGTAGTTGGAAGAGGCTGCTTTCCAAACATTAGCACCTCGTAATGCTTGTTACTGTATATTAATTTATGCTCTTAGCGCATGTTAATGGGCTATTACAATGCATAATGTCCACATCAAGATAACTGTGGCTTAACACCTGTACAAGCGAAAAAAATCAATCACCTGTCCGGAAATACGGGATCACTGTAAAGTGTTGGTGAGGCAGTCTAGGAGGGGGATTTAATTTGGGATACTGATGAAAGGATTATGATCAGTTGGATATAGGATCGTACTAAGCTGAGCGGCAGGTTAGCTAGATTAGTTAACCAGATAAGTGAAATCTAGTTCCAAACTATTTTGTCATTTTTAATTTTCGTATTAGCTTACGACGCTACACCCAGTTCCCATCTATTTTGTCACTCTTCCCTAAATAATCCTTAAAAACTCCATTTCCACCCCTCCCAGTTCCCAACTATTTTGTCCGCCCACACCAGCTGTATGAGAGTAATAAAGTATAAGACTGAATTGCTCAAAAAATCCACATAAGATATGCTCTAGAAAAGCATGGCTGTGTGGATTTTTTAATACCTGATTCAAAAGATTCGTATAAAACAAATTTAAAAATTTAAAAATACAAAAATGAAGGCCGTAGACAAAGTTTCGGGCTTAGCTATAAACAATGGATCACGATTAGAGACGTTAGCTCTGATGGGAGATTTCATCGCGTATATATGGTCACAAATCACAAAGAACGTATCATCTACTTCAGATTTAGAATTAGCTGCATTTTTATTATTAGAATGAAACCCTACCACGACGGATATCAGAGAGCAATATCCTTTAGATCTTGATCAAAAAATTGAAATCACTTGTCCACTCCCCTTTAATTGAGACACACTAACTTAGAGTTTTCTAACTGTTTACTATAGGCCTCCGGTGGGAGGTGATTTAAACTTTCGTTAGTTCGATTTTGGTTATAATCTTGCAGCCAAAACCACGCCAACTCTCAAACTTGGCTTAGCGATTCAAATAAATACGCATTTAAAAATTCACGACGGAGCGAGCCATTAAAACGTTCGATAAACCCATTTTGCTGCGGTTTTCCTGGTTGAATATGGCACAGCGAAATTTGGTTATTTTCACAATAATTCAATGAGTTGAAGTAAGTTTAGGTTCATTATCGACTCGAAGTTGTTTTGGTAATCCTATTTTGTTTGTTAAACGGTCAAGCACCCTAATGACACGTTCAGCCGGTAAGGACGCATCAACTTCGATCACTAGGCATTCACGCGTTCCTTCATCAATAATGTTGAGGGTCCTGATGCATTTGCCGCAATATAAACCGTCGTGCATAAAATCCAATGCCCATTGAATATTTGGGACTTTTTCAATCACTAATGGTCTTTTTTCATACATCGGAAGCACTTTTTTAACCCGTCATTTCAGATCCAATCCTAATCGACAATAAACACAGTAAACTCGTTTATGATTAAAAGGATAACTTTGAAATCTCAGTCGGAAATAGCATTTCCAGAATCCTGATTGTGGCGATTTCGTTAAAACGGATTGTATGGCATCGATGACGATTTTATCTTTCTCGCGCCAATTTTGAGTTTTTCGATAAAACGAAGCATGAGGTAGCGATGTGAGTTTACATGCTTTAATGACTGATAAACCCGCTGCTTTTAATGACCGAGCACAGGATTTCTTTTCAGCCACTACCAACTCTTTTTTGCGAAAAGCTCTTTCATCGCGTGATTTTTAAGGCTAACTTCCGCAAAGAGATTTTTCAGTTTCGCGTTTTCATCTTCAAGCTCTTTTAATTGTTTAACATCATTAGCTTCCATGCCACCATACTTTTATTTCCAATTATAATCAGTGACGTTATGGCGACAAATATCTTCCATTTTCATACCTGAATCAGCGAGTTTTAAAATATTAACCAGTAAAACGGGCTTTTTTCATCATGACCTCTGCAATGGTTAGGGTAGAAAATATAATTATAGCTGTCTTATTTTAGGGGAGGTGGACAATCCAAGGATGGAGGAGTCGATTAGCAACCATTATTCTAAATTAATTTTCATTCTTTTCTAAACCTTAATATATCTAGGGTTTTGACTGTTTTACCTATTGAGAAATTTAAACTACTCTCATACTTCAAAACAGATTCTTTTATTTATAAATACTAGGTTTGATGATAAATTAAACAAAAATAGTTACTTAGTTTAACTTTTAATCTCAGTATTTTGTAAGCTAATCAAAATCGGATGAATTCATATGGGTAAAAAATCGCGCTTAAAAAAAGAAAGACAGCTAGCAAAACAACAAGCACAAAGCACATTAAATTTTCCAGAAAATATTGATTCAATAGAAAAAATGTTTGATATGGGATCATTTCAAAATCTTTTTAATTTGGGGAATTATGATTTTGAAAACTCCACCTTAGAAACAAATAAAGAAGATTCAGAGTTTTTGGCACTTACGGGTAATATCTGCTCACTATTTCGAAGATACTCTTTTAATGATATCTATCAATCTCTAAACATTTCTGATCTTTGGTTACCAAATATATCAAGCATGTTCAAACATTGTTTAGCAATGTATTGTTGTATCTCCCTTGAAGAGCAAGACTTTAATCAGAATGATCAAATATCTAATTATAATGATTTCAAGGTTTTAATTGGAAATTTATATAATTTACTGCCTAACAACCCTATGGTAGAGGATTTTATTCCAGAAATAGACTGGGGAGAAATTAAATACCAATGGGATGATAAGCAATACAAAATACTCTATGGTGGAGCCGTTGAGAGAATCACTGATTTTATAGATGCTTTTAGACTTTCACATTCCACAGATACCAATGCGTTATTACAATTAGAACAGTCGCTAAAATTACAAAACTATCTCATCAATTCTATAAGCTCAAATAATTTTGATGAATCTGTGAAACTTAGACCTGGCACTATTCACTTACCTGATGAAAAATTTTGGATTGAAAGCAGAAAGATTATTTCTGAGATCAATACACATATTAATTCCTCAGAATATGATATCGACTCAAATTTAGTATGCTCTTTAAATAATATTAATCAGTTTAATAGTAATTATGCTTTTTTTGATGCTTTTACGCAAGGTAAAGCATTACCATTTAACTTTATTAAAAAAAATGAGATTTTTCTCCCATTATCAATTAGACAAATGCCAGGTGTAATTATTGATCACTATGATACTCCTTGCGATTTATCAACACTGAATGAACAGCTAAAGTCATATATTAATTTACGTTTTAAAAGCAACTTTCCTTTTATATTTAAGATAGGAAATCCAACTAAAAATCCACCAGTCTTAGATCATGAGTTTTTTTCAGTTTGGAATTTTGGTGAAAAAATAATTTTCTTTACTACTTTTGATAGAGAAAGCCCAAAAAGTTTAATATTGCTTGAAATAAATATTCAGAGATATATTGAATCTGCTGAATGGCATTTGATATCTACTGAAAATACATTTGGAATGAAGATTGAAAACTCCAAAAAAGTTCAACCTAAATTTAAGAATATCCATATAGTCGCTGTTTCAAATAACGTATCTACAGTGAATGGTTTTATAGGTTTTGATAGCCAACCTCATTCGATGGTATTTGATCTAGCTACTTTCTGTACAGTTTTTGATTCCCTTAGCACTGATGAAGAGTTTTTACAATTCATTGAATTTGATAAACAAAATAAAAAAAAGGTGTTTGGATTTAGTAGTCTTAACGATAGATTTTTTGCATTTAGAAATACTCATTCAGTATTAGAACAGGGGGCTATTACATATCACAATGTGATGCTAGATCCTCATACTGGATCTAATGGTAGATTTGATTATTTAAAAAATTATTGGCTACATATCCCTAAAAATACTCCAACAAATTTGAAAAAATGGGAGTTTAAAAGTGAATATGAGGGCAATATAAAACTATACGCAAAAAATTACGCTGCTATGTCTTGGTCTACGGAAATCTTAACTTGTAGTGTTCATTGTTATAGTGATTTTAAAACTCTGATTAAAGAACAACGAGAAAAAAGTGCTCATATTAATGAGTTATTTTTAGAGTGTTTATGTGATGCATTCTCCCAGAGAAAAGATCAACTTAAAGATAGTTTTTTAATTAATTTTAGTAGAATTACTTTCCATATCTTACCAGATCCACAAAGCTATCTAGAGTTAGAGGAAAGGTCACCACTTATCAAGCAAGAGATTATTACTAGTGCAAACCTTTTAAAATACAGAAAACATGATGAACAAGGTTTATTAGATATTGGATTATTTATAAACTTAAAAGCTTTTTGTTATTTATTAAAAAGTTCATCGGGAGCAAATGCCCAAGTAGAAATTCTTATAGAAGTATTAGCAAAGATTGTAGATATAACTAAAAATAGCATTGAGTCTAAGATTATAAATGAACTAAATGAGACTAGAAAATGGCCAAAAAGAGTTCAATTAACTCATGAAACTCAACCTTTTGACTCACATAATAGTAAACCAATAGAACCTACTAGTACACAATATCTGCATGCAAGGAAGCAATTAGCATTATTGTTTAAAAGTAATAATATTGAACCAGGAAGATATGAGTTAACTGAAGCCAAAGAAATTATCAACGAAATTTCTAATCAATATAAAGATATAATTTATTACAAAATCCATAATATTGATCATGATTTGTTACTAAAATTTTCCCTTGTGAATCATGATGCCTATATATCGGAAAATTATATCCAAAATACTAGATTAAAGCTGAGTTTACAACATGAAGTCACTTACAATAGAGAAGAAAGATTTACAGAGATTAAAAATAATTTTATAAGGAATTCAAAAAATTACCGATATTTAATAGAAGCAATAAAATCCTCTGAGAATAAAAATAATAAATGGTTTTCAGAAGATTCTGCTTTATATTTAATTGCACATATTGATTGGTTATTGGTCTTATATGAAGCTAGTGATACTCTTCATAATGATATTGAAGTGGGGGGGTTAAATATAGATTCTGAGTATATTCCAGAAATTTTCTATAATCCTACTCGTAAAGATGCAGAAGTAGAATTTACGAATGAGCAAGCAAATTACCATCTATCTCGCGAAGGTATCAGTTCTGAGGATGAGGTCACGTCTTCATTGTTTGATGGGAATTTTGATCCAATAGATAAGGTCTTCCAAACAGACCTTAGCTTTAAGTTTTCTCAACTTTTAACAATACTTGATATACTTTCTAATTGGGCTAGTTACACTAAAATTGCACCGCAACCTATTTATCAAGATAATTTAGAAAATATTGAAAATAAATGTAATGAAATACTTGTTGATACTAATTTGGATGAGATTAGAAAAATTTTAAGCTTCCTGATACTAGATGGCTCTAAAGTTAAACGTTTATTAGGTAAAGATACTCTAGAGTTTGATGTGCCTGTATCTGATCATAACAAGCGTGAGCATAGATTAAATATTAGACCTATTATTGAATTAGCAGATGGTAATTTAATTTGGGGGCCTGCTGCTTGCCACCGTAGTTTAACTATATGGTTTAACCATATTGCCAACGGTTATTTACCTGCTGATTTTAATTGGAAGTCGGTTAATAGCTATGTTCGTAAATTAAAAGAAGGCGTAGAAAAGGAACTTGAGGTCCGTGCGGGAGAGGTTACAAAAAGATTTATCAAACTCACTGAGAGAGGGATTGATTTAAGAAAGCGTTTTCTTAAAGAGGATGTCCCTGATATTGGCGATTTTGATGTGTTAGCTTATATTCCAGAAAAAAATATTTGGATCAATTTAGAGTGTAAGTACAACAAACCTTATTATTGTCTAAAAGACATGAAAAGGTTAAGAAATACTGTATTTTTGGGTGAAGGTACTAGACAAAGTCATATTAGCAAAATTCAAAAAAGAGCTGAATATTTAGAAAACAATTTAGAATATGTTCGTGGTTTACTAAAATGGCCTGAAAGTTCATGTCAACATTCACCTCAAATATTAAATTTATATATTTCTATAAATACATATTGGTGGTTTAGAAACCCTCCTATACAGGTTGATATTAATTTTATTCAAATTGATGCTCTAGATAACTGGTTTCAAATGAAATTAGCGGAGTAAAACTACGAATTTAAAAAAATAATTTAGCTCACACATGTCAATAGTAATGTTACTTACTATTGATTTTTATAAGATATTGAATTATATACTTGTTAACTCATACGAATGATTAGCAAAAATTAATGTAAAACGCACTATTTGCTAACCCAGTTATTAGTAGAAGCTATAATTAAATAATTATTTTTAAGGTAAGAGAGTAGTGAATGACATTATTAGTTGCTTGGGCTGGCATTGATACACATGGTCCATCTTCAGTTTACATTGCAAGTGATAGCCGAATTTCTTGGAAGGCTGGAGCTAGTTTCGATTTCGGAAGAAAAGTTTTTGCTTTTCAGAAATGGCCAGATATTCTAGGCTATTGTGGAGATGTTTTGTTTCCATCAATCGTTTTGAACCAAATTGTTAATTTGGCAGATGCTGGATTACTTTTTGAAAAAACTTTTACTTGTAAGCAAAAGTTTCAAGCTATAGCTGACAAATTAAATGATCTTTTCCGCGAGTATCCACAATTCCATTCAGGGATAGCAGAGAGTTCTCTTAGTATAATACATTGTTCTCGTGATCAAGTTGATCACAAAAAATTCTTCTGCCATAGTTATAGATGGTCAAAAAAGAAGGGATGGTACGGTACGGAGGTTGAGTTTCCCTCTAAATCTGAAGTTCTATTTGTTCTAGGCACGGGAGCAAAACACTTTGAGGAAAACTTAAAACGTTATAGTGAAGGTACTAATTCGGGTACAAGCCGTGCTGTTTTTCATTGCTTTTGTGATACACTAGGTCATACAACAGAATTGTCTGTGGGCGGTGCTCCACAACTTGTAGGAATCATTCGTAAACCTGATTCAGTTGCGCAAACTTTCGGTGTCATACATAAAAATCGACGATACTTCCTAGGTGCACACATCGACAATCTACGACATTTAGATAGTATTTCTTGGAGAAATAATAACTTTGAAATATGTGACGGTCACACGAAGTTAAAAGCTCCAAATGCACAACCACAACCTGACCCTTTACGAAGGTTGTGAATGAGCAACTCCCTGGACCCTATATGGGGGCGAGGTGCTGTCGGAGGTGAGCATATTTATGCTCACCTCCTACTCAGGGTAGAACTTCCCCAAGCTATAACAAAAAATTTACTTAAGTTTAATAAGCTATAAATTATTTACCTTAAATAATGATTATCTAAGGTAGGTTGAATTAGTATGAAACTTTATTACTCTCATACACCAGCCGGTGTCCTGTAAAAGTACACCGGCTTTTTATTGTCCCACGATCCTTTACTCGCCATTAAAATTCCCCCGCTGAACTATAACAATCCGATGTTAATTAGGTGATTGGGTATGCATCTATTTGCTCTCAATTTCACGTATACTTAATTTTCTTGATGCAGTATTGAGCAATAATAAACAACAATAAAAATCAGCAGAAGGTTACGTGGATGGCAGAGATTGAATGGTTAAGTGCGGTTGTCATCGCAATCACAATAGGGTTTTGGGCGACAGGAAAACTACCAGAATATTTAGTAGCACTACTGTTTTTAGCAGCAGCGGCATGTTTACATTTAGCGCCAACCAATGTGATTTTCTCGGGGTTCACCTCAGAAGCATTTTGGCTCGTTTTAAGCGGCTTTATTCTTGGGTTTGCCATCAATAAAGTGGGGCTGGCGGAACGTATTGCGCAGCATATCTCAGGACGTTTTACCAAATCTTGGCTCTCATTGATCATTGGCGTGGTGATCCTCGCGTATGGGTTGGCATTTATTATGCCGTCGAATATGGGACGAATTGCGTTACTGATGCCGATTGTAATGGCAATCGCGGATAAAGTCGGGCTAGAAAGTGGCAGCCGAGGGCGCATCGGGTTAGCGTTGGCGGTCGGTTTTGGTACCTTCCAACTTTCTGCAACCGTGCTGCCTGCAAACGTTCCCAACCTTGTTATGGCGGGGGCGATAGAAACCACTTATCACCTTAAACTTTCCTATTTAAATTACCTGTTCTTGCACATGCCAATCTTGGGACTGATTAAAGGTGCGCTGGTGGTGTTGTGTATCTATTTCCTGTTTCCCGCCAAATTGCAGCAGGTGGTTGAGCAAAAAACCTTACCACCTATGAGCCGCGATGAGAAAAAGCTCGGTGTTGTGTTGGCAGTCACCTTGCTTTTCTGGATAACGGATACCACACACGGTATTTCACCGGCATGGGTGGGGTTAGTCGCGGCATGTTTCTGCTTGCTACCTAAAGTCGGTTTTGTCACTAATGACGAGTTTGTTAAAGCTGTGAATATCCGCACTTGTATTTATGTCGCAGGGATTTTGAGCCTAGCAACATTGGTGAGTTATTCCAATGTTGGGATGGTGGTTGGTACTTACTTACAAAAGATGCTGCCACTTGACCCAAATAGCCCATTTATGGATTTTGGTAGCTTAGTGGGACTGACCAGCGGCTTAAACTTTGTGGTGACGGCAAACGGTGTTCCTGCGCTATATACCCCGTTAGCGGAATCGCTCTCTAATGCCACGGGCTTACCGCTGATTGCGGTTCTCATGGTACAAGTTATCGGTTATTCGACACCTTTATTACCTTATCAAGCGTCTCCGATTGTTGTTGCGATGGGAATGGGGAAAGTGCCGTTAATGGATGGGGTAAGGTTATGTCTAATCTTGTTTATTTTGACCTTTTTCCTCTTGGTGCCGCTGGATTATTTCTGGTTTAAATTGCTGGGTGTGATCCCTTAATGGAGTAAGGTCAGCATCGTAAAAAATGCTGACTTTTTTCAATGAAGTGTGGCGGTATTAAGTGGAACTGAGTAACTCAATACAGGCCCCTTTAAATAAGACAGTGCTATTTGGCTCACTATTTTCGGTGATCAACAGCTCACTACTGTTTTTGATCATTTTCCACTCGGTAGGGGTGAGTAAGCGAGTGGATTGCAATTCATTAAAACGCCCCAGCAATGAAATTTCCCCAGTTACCTTGTCCTTAGCCCAAATCATTGCATTTCCCAGATTACCTTCTGGTAATGGATATTGGCTGTTCCATTCCAATTGAAGGCGAGATTTTCCGGGTTTATCCCCTTTGTATGCCATTAGTACAAAATGGTCATTTCTCTCTTGAGATGACATGGTCGCGATATAGCTCGGCGTAGCAACTTGAGGGGTTGGTTGCAGTAACATCACGCTGGAAAAAACGAACAAAAAGAGAGAACACCTCCATGGGATGAGTGACCATTTGTATTGCCAAACACGGTGATAAAACGGTATTTTTTCTTTTTTACTGATCACCGATTCAATATCTTTCCATACCCATGATGGTGGCTTATCAACTGCCATTGGTTCTAGCCTATAAAGATATGCATGCCACTGAGCGACTAATTCAGCCCAAGAGGTATCGCTAGCCATCAAGGATTCTAAGCGCTTTCTGGCGTTGGTTGATAATGTGCCGAGCACATACTGGCTCACCAAATGTTCGCGTATGGCTGGGTTGCTATAACGAAGCGGTGTTAGGCGCTTATGCATTGTTTTAGCTCCTTTAAGCCTCGTCGTATCCATGATTTGATAGTGCCTAGAGGGTGAGCAAGGCGCTTCACGATTTCTTCATGAGAATAACCATGAATATAAGCAAGCTTTATGGCTTGCTGTTTTTCAGTGGTGAGCGCGAGAAAACAGCGGTCGAGCTTCTGTGAATCCTCAGAAACAGGGTCATCAATAGCAATCTCTGGGGAGAGCTCGATATCTTCAAACTTCGGCATGCGCCTCTGTTTTCTGACATGATCTATCGCTAAATTACGCATTAACTGGCAGCACCATGCCCAAGGCGATATTACATAATGGCTCGATGCTGAGAACCAGATCTTGAGATATCCCTCATGCAGGAGATCCGCCGCGATATCTCTGTCAGCAACGATATTGACCAGCAGCCCATATAACTTACGATTTGTTAGGCCATAAAAGCGCTCAAAAGCGTGCTGATCTCCCATTTTTATCTGCGAAAATAACGTTTCTAGCTCATTGTTTTCTGCGCTCACGTTCACCTCATAACGTTATGGCAAAATAACCAAATTCCAAGCATTTGCCACTTTATCGCCTGTGATATCACCTGGTTTCTGATCGTTTATCCATGTATACAATGGCTTGCCTTGGTAAGCCCACTGATAGGAACCATCTTGGCGAGTGATAACGCTAAATGGAGCACTGGCTACATCACCTTGTTGTGCCGCTAATGGTGGCCACTTAATTGCGCAATCACCATTACATGATGATAGTCCATCACTGTCTTTAGTGAAGGTGTAGAGCGACATCTTCGCTTTATTGGTTAAAATTTTACCGTTATCGGTGCTATATACATTAACGGGGACACTGTCTGCTCGAGCAATTGACCAAATATTTTTAACCCCTGCACCTGTGACATCACCGGGCTTTTGATCTTTGCTCCACAAATAGAGAGGCTGGTGGTTCATTGTCCACTGCATTTTTCCATCTTTACGTTGGATTTTATTTAAACCGGGTAGGGATGATGTTTCATCGTTCACTAATAATGGTGGCCAGAGTTTGGCGCAATCATCATAGCAAACGGATTGGTCGGGTTTATCATTGTCAAAGTAATAGAGCGTCATACCTTGGTTATTGGTATAAACCTGACCCAACGCGGTTTGTTGGGTTGAAATATCGGAGGCTGCTGCCGAAAAGGCAAACAGGCTTAACAGCGTGGCTGCGATGCGAATGTTCATTATTATTTCCTTGTTGTATGGGTATCAATAAGAGAGACGACAAGGAAATGAATTTGGATGCAGGGAATTGAAAATAATTTTCAGGGCGTTTTTTGATTAAAAAAGACCTGATAATGTTGATTATCAGGTCTAAAAAGCGCAATAAAACGATGTGAACAATCTTACAAAAAGGCTTTGTACGGCAATTCAGGTTCGTTTTTAAAGATATCTTGGAAGCCTCTGAAATGCTGATAATGCATGCGCCCTTTATCGGTTGGGTAGGTATATTTCCCGCCAACTTGCCAGAAGAATGGGGAAAATTTATATTGCAGACGCTCTTTTTTCATATTCCATAGCACTTCAATTTCACGAGGGTCATTTTGGAAGTTAGCCCAAATATCGTGGTGGAATGGAATAACCGTCGTGCAATCTAGTGATTCTGCGGCACGCAAAATATCGGAAGAGGTCATTTTGTCGGTGACACCGCGCGGGTTTTCGCCGTAAGAAAGCAGGGCAACATCGATATTGTAGCGGTTGCCGTGCGCCGCATAGTAGTTGGAATAGTGAGAATCCCCAGAGTGATACAGCGAGCCACCAGTGGTTTCAATCAAATAGTTTACTGCACGCTCATCCATACCGTCCAAAATGGCTTTGTCATAGGAAGAAACGCCTTTTGGTAAGGTCACTAGCGCTGTACGGTCGAACGAGTCTAAAACACGGATTTTCATATCGCCGACTTCAATCACATCGCCCACTTTGGCCACAATGCAGCGATCTTCCGGTACACCCCAACCTGTCCATAGGTTGACGCAGGCTTGTGGACCAATAAATTTAACGTGGTCTCCGCAGTTTTGTAGTACTGCTGCCGCAACGTTGACATCAATATGGTCAGCGTGGTCATGGGATGCCAAAATGGCATCGACATCTTTAATCGCAAATGGGTCGAGCGGAAAAATTGAGGTACGTAAGTTGGGTTGCAGGGCTTCAACACCACCCATACGCATCATTTGATGCTGCTGATTCATCAGTGGGTTTTTCTGGGTTTTTTTGCCAGTTCCACACCAAAAATCGATGGAAATGTTGGTGTTACCTTCGCTTTTCAACCAAATACCTGTACAGCCCAGCCACCACATAGAAAATGTGTTGGGTTCTACGACGGTTTTTTCGATCTCTTCATTGAGCCAGGTTCCCCACTCAGGGAATGTGCTTAAAATCCAAGATTCACGGGTAATTTCATTTACTTTACTCATAGCAACACCTTTCCTATCCAGAATTTCAAATGTAAGGGATTAGCGCCTTATTCATGAAAATAAGGCGAAATACAGAATAAATTTGTTAATTCGTTGAATTAGATAGTTAATCTAATTATACAAGGATGACTTGCGTGCCTTGGGCTTCGATGGCTTTGATAATTTTCGGGTCGGCGTTCTTACCAGTGATGAGATAGTCAATTTTTTCGGCAGGGCAAAATAACATGCCTGTTCGACTTCCAACTTTTGAGCTATCCACAACAACAACCAATTTATCAATACGATCGAGCATCTGTTGCTCCGCGACCGCAGTCAGCATATCTGTTTTGTACAGCCCTGTTTCGGTTAAACCTTTCCCTGAAGTAAACATCCAGTTTCCGGCATATCCCATCAATGTGCTTAATGCTGGATTGAGGAAAATACCTTGTGTTCGGTTATATTGCCCGCCAATCAGAACCACATCTTCATGTTCTTCTTCAATCAAATAGCTGGCGAGAGGGAAATAGTTCGTCACTATCTGGACGCCTTTTCCACACAGTTGCTGTCCTAGCAAAAATGCGGTGGATCCACAGTTGATAACGGCGCTATCTCCCGGTTGGCAAAGTTCTGCCGCTTTCATGGCGATTTGTGATTTTTCCTCATAATGGTCGGTGCTGTTGATATTCAGCGGTGACCATCTGAGTCTTTTTTCTTCAATGCGCTCTGCACCATTACGTATTTTTTTGAGTTTGCCTTGCTCGTCCAGCTTGGCGATATCTCGGCGAGCAGTTGCAGGCGAGATATCAAAATGTTTTGTGATAAAAGATACGTTAATGATTTGATTTTCTTTCAATAAAGACAAAATTTCATGATGTCTTTGTGTCTCATTCATGTGTAGCGCCTTATTTCTGTATAATCATTTTTCGTCTTTAGTGATGATTATTATAATCACAGTATCATGACAACTTTTGATTTAAAATGATTGAATTTGATTCTATATGATCATGGTGAAAATTGTCAACTCACTAAATTCAAAAATTACCCATGCCAAATTAATTCTTTAACTATATGTAAATATTGATTTTTACTATATTTGTTGTGATCGACTCAACAAATGTAGGGTTTTTTACTGGTCAAAAAGTGTCACTTCAAATAATCATAAATGAGCAAATTGTGATTACTTATGATTACAAAATGTGTTTGAGTGATTAAATTGATGAACTGTTTGATTATAGCGTGAGAATGCTTGTCTGTGATCAGGGTAATGTAATTTTAAATAAGATAATAATTCACACTAAATTTGATTTAGGGGTAAAAATATGGATTTTCTGTATGACTCATTCTATATTTTTTACAGCCAAGTGATGACCAAAGCCCCGTTATTACTGGGATTAGTGACATTGATTGGCTACTGGCTTCTAAAGAGAGATGGCACAACCATCCTGAAGGGAACCATAAAAACGATTGTCGGCTTTATGTTAGTGCAAGTGGGAGCCGATACATTAGTCTCCAGCTTCAAACCTGTCATTGCAAAAATGTCAGAGTATCATCACCTTACCGGTTCAGTTATCGACCCATACACCTCAATGATGGCCACCATGGAAACCATGGGGGATAACTATTCATGGGTTGGATATACGGTTCTGATTGCATTGGCGATTAATATTCTTTTGGTACTTTTCCGCCGTATTACGGGGATCCGCACCATAATGCTGACGGGGCATATCATGTTCCAGCAAGCGGGATTGATCGCCGTATTCTATTTTGTGCTGGGCACCAGCATGTGGGAAACCATTATCTACTCAGCCGTTCTCATGGCGCTGTATTGGGGCATTTCATCCAATATTATGTTTAAGCCAACGGAATCTGTTACAGGTGGAGCAGGGTTTTCAATCGGTCACCAGCAGCAAGTCGCATCATGGGTTGCCACTAAAATTGCCCATAAACTCGGTGATAAAAACGATAGCGTTGATAATCTTAAACTACCGAAATGGCTGCATATTTTCCATGATAGCATCGCTGCCACCGCGATTGTGATGACCGTTTTCTTCGGCATTATTCTTCTTTCCTTTGGGTTAACTAACTTACAAGAAATGGCAGGGAAAACCCATTGGACTATCTATATTCTCGAAACGGGTTTGAAATTCGCGGTTGCCATTCAGATTATTGTTACTGGCGTGCGGATGTTTGTTGCTGAGCTTTCTGAAGCGTTTAAAGGGATTTCCGAGCGCGTTATTCCTAACGCGGTACTCGCCATTGACTGTGCCGCAATTTACGCTTTCTCTCCTAATGCCATGGTATTCGGCTTTATGTGGGGGGCGTTGGGACAGTTTACTGCGGTATTGATTATGTTGGGATTAAGTTCCCCGATCATGATTATTCCCGGTTTTATCCCGATGTTCTTCTCCAATGCGACAATTGGGGTATTTGCCAACCATTTCGGTGGCTGGAAAGCGGTCATGAAAATCTGTTTCGTGATGGGAATTATTGAAGTTGTTGGGTCTGCATGGGCAATTTCATTATTTAGCCAGCAAGGAACGGATTTTAGCGGTTGGATGGGCATGGCCGACTGGGCGTTAGTTTTCCCACCAGTGATGCAGGGGCTTTCCTTCTCCAAATATTTCTTCTTTGTCTTGATTGGACTGTCGTTTGTTTACATGTACTTTGCGTCGAAAAGATTGCGTGCGGAAGAAGATGCACAAGCCGCTGCGGCAGCAGAGCCACAAGTGGAGCTGAGTGTTGAAAATACGTCAGTTGAAGCGACAGAACAGCCTATTTCAACGGGAGCTAGACCCGTCAGTATTCTCGCGGTATGTGGTAATGGGCAAGGTTCATCGATGATGATGAAAATGAAAATTGCTAAGTACCTTGAAGGTAAAGGCATTCCTCATGTGATGGATTCCTGCGCCGTCTCTGATTACAAATCAAAATTGGCGAATACAGACATTATTGTCTCTTCCAAGCATCTCTCTTCTGAAATGGATGCGGGGGAAGGTAAATTCGTACTGGGTGTGCAGAATATGTTAAATCCTAATTCATTTGGCGATGAATTACTGGCGATTATTCATAATAACTTTAGTGAATCGAAATAAATCCAATAACTAAATTTGTCATGGGGATTCAGTGATGTATGCCCATGACGATAGGAGAGCAATGCCATGGGTTTCAAACAATCTCTAATGGATAACAATTCCATTAAATTACATGCCTCAGCGGATAATTGGCAGGATGCAATTAAGATTGGCACCGATATGCTCATCGCATCTGGGGCGATTTTGCCGGATTACCATGAAGCCATTATTAGCAGCGTCAAAGAGTTAGGCCCTTATATCTGTATTGCACCTAATTTAGCCTTACCTCATGCCCGCCCAGAAAATGGTGTTTTAAAAACCGCATTTGCCTTGGTGACATTAAAAGAACCGATTTTATTTGATGGGGAAAGTGAGCCTGTGGATGTCCTCATTACACTCGCGGGAAGTTCTTCTGATGAACATATGGAAGGCTTAATGGAAGTGACTCAAGTATTGGATGATGAAGAGAGCGAAACGGGGATTGACCTCGATAAAATTCGCCGCTGCACCAGTGCAGATGAGGTCTATCAGGTGATTGATGCGGCATTGGCTTAGGCCATTATTCACCAGATACCCGATTTAATCTAAAACACTAGGATAATCAAATGACTAAACCTTTAATTCAAATTGCATTAGACCAAACCAATCTGAAAGATGCGCTGGCGGTTGCTGACAATGTGGAGTCTTTTGTTGATGTGATTGAAATTGGTACTATTTTGGCTTTTGCGGAAGGCATGAATGCGGTTTCAACCCTACGTAAAAATCATCCATCACACATTATTGTTTGCGATATGAAAACCACGGACGGCGGTGCGATTTTATCGAAAATGGCGTTCGAAGCAGGCGCGGATTGGATCACGGTTTCGGCAGCGGCGCATATTGCCACTATCACGGCATGTAAAAAAGTAGCGGATGAATTTGGTCGTGAAATCCAAATTGAACTGTATGGTAACTGGACATTAGACGATGCGAAGCGCTGGGTAGACTTAGGGATCAAACAGGCGATTTACCACCGTTCTCGTGATGCTGAGCTCGCTGGCGTGGGCTGGGGACCTGAAGATCTCACTAAAATGCGCCAACTTTCTGATTTAGGACTCGAACTGTCGATAACTGGCGGGATTGTGCCAGAAGATATTCACCTTTTCGAAGATATCAAAGCTAAAGCCTTTATTGCTGGGCGTGCATTGGTTGGGGAAAAAGGAAAAGCCACCGCAGAAGCACTGCGTGAACAAATTGCTCGTTTCTGGTAATTGGTATTGATAAAAATCCCCTCGAAATTACCGAGGGGATTTTGTTTTTGGGTTTATAAGCGTTTACTTGGCAGTAGCATTACGGCAATACCGCCTATTACCGTTACCGCAGAGAACGCGGCAAAGTTCCAACTACTGGTGACCCCAAGGCTGGCAATATAGGCACCAAACATAGGGCCTGACATGGCTCCGACACGGGAGATACTCATTGTCCAACCTGTTGCAGAAGCTCGCACACTGGATGGATAGAAATGGGCGACATAGCCGGTCAAAATTAATGGTGCAGAAATACAGCCAATCCCCGCGAGACCAACAAGCAAATAATTCATATAGATATTTTGCTTGAAGACCATCAATCCAATCCCCATAGCACCGAGCATAAAGAAGAATGCAACTGTGCCGCGAGCGCCGCATTTATCGGCGACTTTCCCAAGGAATAACCCGCCTAGCGCAGAAGATAAACTGAACACCACTAAGAACGTTAAGCTGGAGCCAAGATCATAACCTTCTTTACGCATGATGGATGGCAGCCACGTATTTAAGCCGTAAACGATGAAGCCTCCACAGAACAGCGCGACCCAAAAACAGCAAGTTGCTCGCAGGTAATCTTTGGAAAAGATAATCGCGACGACTTCTTTTAGGCTACGAGAAGCCTGCTTTTCTAGCTTCACGGGTTCGTGATAGGTGACTTCAAGTTTCTCCGCCAGTTTTCTCGCTTTTTCGTGTTGCCCTCGGTTATTGAGGTATTCAATTGACTCTGGTAACAGGCGGGACATTGGCCAAATTAATAATAAGGGCAACGACCCAACTATCATCACACCACGCCAACCAAATTGACTAAGAATAGCAATCGCGACTAAGGCGGCACATAAGATACCCAGAGAGTAGCCTGAGTACATAATGGCATAGTTAAACGACCGTTTTTCGGTTGGTGAATATTCAATGGTGAGCGCGGCTGCGACAGGGATCACGCCCCCAAGTCCGATTCCGCCGATAAAACGCATTAATCCAAAAAACCAAGGTGTTGGCGCTAAAGCAGTGGCTAACATGGTGGACGAAAATAGCGTAACGCAGATTAATAGCATGCGTCGTCGACCATATAACTCGCTTAATGTTCCAATAATAAAAGCACCAAAGAACATTCCCACGAGGGTGTAACTGCTCAAGGCGCCTAATTCAATAGGGGTTAAATTCCACTCTTTATATTCAGAGAGTGTCGGTAAAACAGCACCCATCACCCCCACGTCATAACCTTCAAATAAAATGCTTAGCCAGCAAACCAGCATGACTTTGAAGGTCGTGCGCTTTGAGGAGACAGATGTAATTTCAGATGTTTGTATTGTCATAAATCACTCTCTAATCGTTATTCGACCGATATTTTTTTAATGGCAAGTACGTATATTTTTTAAATCTGAAAAGCCGACATTACACTTTACTTTTTTAAGTTAAATCACAATAGAAATGTTAATGAAATGTACAATAAATGCAGGAATAGGATATTTATTGCAGTTTTTGTTTTTGGATTAAATATTAATAAATCTTATATTTACTCACTATTTTTGTTTCTATTTTTAAGAATGAAAATGCTTTCCTATATTAGTTTTAAGCGGAAATTAAAAATAATAACAAAATTGCATGATATTGATATTAAATGATTTTAAAATAAAATAACGCAAGGTTATATTTATAATTAATAAGATAATTGCTAGATTGTTAATATGTTTATAGCCTGATTTTTTATTTTAAATATTAGTCTTAAATATTGAACAGATTAAGAGTGAATATCCAAAAAATGAAATTTAATATTTATTTGACATAAATTTAACATGTGAATAATATTCGATAAGTTTGATTTTTGAACAATACCAAATGCAGGTAAATCGAAAATAGAATCGGAGAATTATTATGATAAAGCCATATGGTGTAGTGGGTTTAGTGCCAACAACGTGGGGAATAAAAACGCGTAGCGATATTATGAAAAATATCGACCATCTTGAAGAGCTATCTCATGGTGCGCTGTGGCTATCTTCATTGGATCTCCCTGTTCGTTTACTCGTTCTTCCTGAAGGGGCTTTACAAGGTTTCAACGATGAAGCCCTAGATTTACCGATTGCTGAATTTTTAAAAGATGGCGCCATTGATATCCCTGGCCCAGAGACTGACAGGCTGGGAGAGTTAGCTAAATCTCAAAATGTGTACATCATGGCGCAAGCGAAAACCCGTGATCCTGATTGGCCGGGAATTATGTTTAACGTTGGGTTTGTTATTGATCCCAAAGGCAACATTATCCTGAAACACCATAAAATGTCCTCTTTGCTGCCGTGTGAGCGTTCGGCATCGCCTCATGATCTGTACGATGAGTGGATAAAAAAATATGGGCGCTCATTACAATCTTTTTGGCCAGTTGTTGATACTGAAATTGGTCGATTAGGGGTAATGATGGCCATGGAAGGCAACTTCCCTGAAAACGGTCGTGGTCTGGCATTAAATGGGGCAGAGGTGGTGTATCGCGCCTCATTACCGACACCATTTACTGAAAATGACCTGTTTGAAATTTCTAACCGCGCCCGTGCGTTGGAAAATAACTTCTATGTTGTGGCACCGAATATTGGCTCAATGTATATGTTCCCGACTACACAAGCACCAATTGACTGTGGCGGTGGTCGCTCACTGATTGTGGACTACAAGGGTAAAATTGTGGGTAAACAAGAGGATACTAACGGTTCAACCTATGTTTATGGGGTGATTGATATTGAAGCGATGCGCCATCACCGCGCAAATGCCTCGGTGAGTAACTGGCTGAAAGATATTCGAACTGAATGCGCTCAGCTCATTTATGAAACACCAATTTACCCGAAAAATACCTACTTACATGAGCCACAAGGCAATCATAAACACTATCGAGAGACTATTTTAAATAAGCAAATCGAGAAAATGATCGAGCGAAATGTGTTTGTGCCGAGTGTGTATGATAAGCAATAACGACCGCGATTAATCAAAAACCAACAGCGTGTATTACGTTGTTGGTTTTTTTTAATTCTAAGCTAACGGGTATCGCTATTTTCTATAACGCTTATAGATTTCAATGGTACCTATAGACAGGGTGCGATTTAGCTGTTTAGGCTGGGCAGCAAAATCAGCATCAATTAAAAACAGATTATTGTGCCTGTCTTTTTTTACGTTACCTTCGGAGCCAGGATCAAAAAGAGTGCGTCCTCTTGATTTAACAAAATCAAAAGCTTCCTTGCCTTTTATCGATTTCCCATCAATAAACTTAGTGACTAAAACAACATTGCCGTTTGCTAACGTAGTCGAGCGAGCAAAATTAATATCTTGATTTATTTCATTTAATACTCTGACGCAGCGATCGTACTCCGCATATTTATTGTATTTAAATATTAAATCGCGATGAGGAATTTTAATCGCAAAGTCACCAATGCGATAGGCGGTTCCATATTCCCCCTTACCAAGATAATTATGTCTGTTGAGGGTGATTGTGCGACATGTAGGGTTATTTTTGACTAAAAAGGTAGGTCGATGATCAGCGCCGAACGCATCATTTTTAAAGATGATATTGAGGCGATGTAATTTTTCTGTGAATTGGTCTATTTCGCTTGGTGCCGTTTTCGCGATTATAGGCTCAATATGTACTTTATTCGGTGCTAAATTCGTATTTTTGAGTGTCTTTAGAGGGATAACTTCAGGTATTGCCAGCTTTACGAAACCCTGATGGAGAGGGATTATTTTGGTATTTTTTGTTTTCTTGGGATGTTTTAGCAATTTATTGAACAATCCGGTATTAAATAATCTGTTTAGTCTCTCTATAAACAGGTTTTTTCCATTTTTAGGTTGCGCTAAAGTGGATTGGTTTTGTTCAATATATGACTGAGATACTTTATCTCTGCACCCATTATTTATTCTATTCATTGAATACTCTCCTTTTTAGATAAAAATATAAAAAAGAGAGTGTTAGAGATATCAAAAATGGATTTTCACCTAAAATTTAAAGGTGTTTTCGATATCACTGAAGATTGACTGCCATTCTGCATCATCAATATCCATCAAACCAAAATGGCGCAAAATAAAAGTACCTTCAGTGGCTAAAAACATTAATCGAGCTCGCTTGCCGCTTTCGGTTGATAAGTCTAAATTAGCAATGCGTTCTCGATACCATTTACGGGTACTTTCTAAATATTCGGGTGTTTGCAGCAAAGAAGCCATTAACGCAGCACCCTTGGCGATACTGGTTTTATCGTGCTCCGCTGTGGCTTTCATATGGGCAACTACATGGCCTTCTGGGGAATTATCTTGAGCAATCATGCGGCTGAAAATCTCATCGTAAGAGTGGCTCCAGCGCTCAAACATAGCATCAATTAAGGCCTCTTTATTACCAAAGCAGTATTGGACTCCCCCTTTCGAAATCCCCATTGATTTGGCGACTGCATCAATCGTTAGCGCGGTAGCACCTTGATTAATGACAATCTCTTCCGCTGCTTCTAGTACTTTTTCGCGATCGATTGTTCGTTGACGTCCCATTTAAAAAAACCTCTTTTCAATACGTACGTATGGAATTATATTATAGCACGATCATCCATAAAGGTGATCAATTAAACAAGTTGAGAAGATTTTATGATAGCAGATTATAAACGTTGGATTATCCTACTCTTAGTATCGAGTGTTTTATTTCTCATCGTCATTGATGTTACCGTGCTATATACCGCACTGCCTAAGCTCACTCATGACCTAGGCGCAACAGCGTCTGAAAAATTATGGATCATGAATGCTTATCCGTTAGTCGTGGCGGGGCTATTGCCTGCAGCGGGAATGTTAAGTGATAAAGTGGGTCATAAGCGAATGTTTGTACTAGGGTTGCCCTTATTCGCATTGGCCTCTTTGTGCGCAGCATTTTCACCGAGCGCATTGAGCTTAATTTTATCTCGCGGATTTTTAGCGGTGGGTGCCGCGATTAGTATGCCGGCGACATTAGCCATTGTTCGCCAAGTCTTTTTAGACCCGAAAGAACGAGCGCTGGCGATTGGTATTTGGTCTGCGGTGGCATCGGGCGGTGCTGCAATTGGGCCATTAGTCGGCGGCGTGTTACTCAATCATTTTTGGTGGGGTTCTGTCTTTTTAATCAACGTGCCGGTGGTGCTGTTGGTGATCCCATTTGCACTTTCTTTAATACCAAAAAGTACGAGAAATTCGCAGCAACCAATTGATTATTTAGGTTCTTTATTTATTCTGGTGGGATTGATTGGTTCAATTTACGCCTTGAAAGAGCTTGGAAAAGCCAATATTGATTGGTTCACGTTACTCATTGCTGGTGCGATCGGCATTGTCTTTTTGGTTATTTTTAGCCGTCGACAATTAGCATCAGAATCGCCAATGATTGATTTCAAATTACTTGGCGACTCACGGTTTTTTGCGGGCATTATGATGGCGATTTTATCCATCGTGATTATCGTCGGTGTCGAACTTCTGCTAAGTCAGCGCTTGCAGTTGGTATTAGGTTATACCCCATTCGAGGCGGCGTTATACATTATTCCGATCCCGATTGCGTCCGTGTTAGCGGCTCCATTAGCGGGCATGTATTTGCATAAAGTCGGCGCTAAGCTGATGATGATTTTAGGGTTTGCTTGCACATTAGTGGGGGTTATTGGGGTTGCGTGGGTATTCAAAACCTCAACTGGCTTGGTATTACTGTCATTTCTATTCTGTATTGGGTTCGGGTTAGGTGCCATTTTTACCACAGCATCAACCACCATCATGTTAAACGCGCCAGATGAAAAAGCAGGAATGGCAGCCTCGATTGAAGAAGTGGCTTACGAGCTAGGTAGCGTGCTCGGCGTAACATTTATGGGTGGCTTGATGAGTGCGGTTTATACTGCCAAGCTGGTATTACCGGCAGGTTTAATGGTAGCAGACAAAGCCTATGATAGCCTTGATGAAGCGTTAATTGTGGCGGAAGGGTTACCGCAAGATAGTGCAAATCTTTTAGTAAATCAGGCGAGTATGGCATTTGATAGCGCATTTATGTCTGTCATGATGGCGACGATAATCGTGCTGGTGGTGAGTATTGTTGTGTTACCTTTTTTCTTTCGCAGTAAAAATGTCAATACCGCTTACTAAATAAAAAGGGAGCCAGTGGCTCCTTTTTTATTACTTAACTTTGCGAATTAAAACTGCTGCCAAGAATGGGCTAATAGCAAACAAGGTAAATAGCCAGACAGAGGCTTGTTGAGCACCAACTAACCCGCCAGGATTAATCAACCCGCTATTGTTCACCACCACGCCCACTAATGCCGCAGATAAGGCGGTTGCATACAATTGGATCGTAATCACTGAAGAGGATGCTAAGTTTTCCTCTCCTTTAGGCGCCGCATTAAAGACCCGCAGAACTAAATGAGGCCAGCAAACGCCAATCCCCAATCCAACCCCCATCATGGCGATTAAATAGAGAATAAATAAAGAAATGGAGGTGACTAAGGCAAGGTTAGGGGTCAGTATCGCGAGAATAACCAATGATACCAATATGATAACAGGGCCTATCTTGAGAATACGTAAAACGATGGTGCCTGTTTTATTGGCGCTGAGTAAAGCACCCACCGTCCACCCAGCTGCCATCACGGCGGTTAAATAACCCGCCATCAACGGTGAAAACTGGTGAATGGTTTGCAGGAAGTAAGGGACATAAATTTCGGTGGTCATTCCCCCCACTAGCAGACACATTGTCAGGAAAATAACCCCAAGTTGAGTTTTCAGGGAGTAAGCCCCTGTAGGGAGTAAACGCTTCCCGTTCTTGCCATCAATAAACGCAATGGTGATGAGCAAGGCAATACCAATGAGTAACCCGACAAGATTACTGAGCAAGCTTTCTGATAAGCTACCGATTGAGATAGCAAGTACGGAGATAACCAGCAGTGAAATCGCCAGAACTGGAATTTTTGTTGTTTGGGCTTGCTGAGATTTTTTCCCTGGCAATTGGTTGATAACAATCATTGCCAGAACAACCGCCACGGGCAATAAAGCCCAAAAAGCCCAGCGCCAATGACCCCCTTGAGCAAAAATACCGCCAATAGCAGGACCACACAAAGTGGCGATCCCCCACATACCGGATATCACCCCCATGGCGCGAGACCACAAGTTTGGCGTGAAGACAATGCGGATCAGCGCATAGCTAAGCGCGAATAACATTCCGCCGCCAAGCCCTTGCAAGGCACGTCCACCCAATAAGGTGAGCATGGACGGTGAGGATGCACACCAAATGGCGCCCAAGGAAAATAGTGTGAGGGCGCTAAGATAGGCAAGTTTAGGCCCTAGGCTATCCAGTACTTTCCTGGATAATGCGGAACCAATAATGGACGTTGCCACAAACAGCGTGGTGTTCCACGCATAATATTCAAGACCTCCAATATCATTGACGACGCTTGGTAAAATCGTGGTGACAATATAAATATTGATAGCATGAAGTGCGACGCCACCTGTGAGGGCTATCGTCAATAATGCATTAGTGCCGCTGAGTAAATCGGCCCATTTTCCTTGATGTTCTGTGCCTGTTTCATTGGGTTCGGAGACAGTTTTGTTGCTCATACGCAGACCTGCTGGACGAAAGAGTAAAGAAAAGGGTATTATCCAAGTATTTGCTTGGATAATAAAATCACACTATGAATAAAGCAAGTAAATACTTTGATAATCTAAATCTCACTCAAGCAGTGGATAAGGTGCTGTTTTGCATCAAAACCAAAGGACCCGTTTCCACGGCTGTGATTGCTCATGACCTGGGTTTAACGGGGGAAGCAGCCCGCCAGCATATCCATAAATTAACATCTCTGGGGCTGGTGGAAGGTGTCCAGTGTACCGCTCAATCAGGTGCTGGGCGTCCTCGACAAAACTGGGTATTAACGGAACTGGGACATCAACGTTTTCCCGATACTCATGCCCAGCTGGCTTTGCAGCTCATTGATTCAGTGAAAACCATTTTTGGTGATGCGGGGCTAGAAAAACTGATTGAACAGCGAGAGGCGGAAAGCCGCAGTAAATATTTAGAGCGTTGCCAAGGGTTGCCATTGGAAAAATGTTTAGCTGCACTCGCCGAGGTTCGTAGCGAAGAGGGCTATATGGCGAAGGTTGAGCAGGAAGGCGATAGCTGGTTATTTATCGAAAATCATTGCCCTATCTGCGCGGCGGCAACCGCGTGCCAAAACTTTTGTCGTTCGGAATTGGCGCTATTTCGAGAAGTATTAGGGAGCCAAGTGAATGTTGAGCGGGAACAATACCTGCTTGATGGCGCAGGGCGTTGTGTGTATAGGGTTACAGTGTGTAGCGAGTTACTTTGAACGTGTAGTTGTTGGTGTTGTTCTTAGTTTTTTATTGGCAAACCACGCATAAGCAATTCCGGCGATGGCACCAGCAATATGGGATTCTGTCGATATTTGTTGATGAACAGGCAATAACCCGCTTGCCATCGCGCCAAAATAGAACAGTACCAACAGGGCGATAATGATATCTAATAGTTTGCGGCGGAAAAAACCTTGGGCAATCAATAAACCCCAAAGCCCAAAAATCCAGCCGCTAGCGCCAATGTGCAGTGCATTTCTGCCCACTAGCCAGACAATCAAGCCGCCAACCACAATAATAAAGGCGCTGGCGTAAGCGTACTTTCGAATGGAATCATGTAGCAGTAGGGCGCTTAACACCAGTAATGGCGGCAGATTACTCAGAAGATGCGCCCAATCCCCGTGGAGCAGTGGGGCGAAGATAATCCCCACCAGCCCGTGCAGCGTTCTGGGTTGGATACCGAACCCAACAAGCGCGTAGCCACTTAAACTATTGGCGATTTGGATCGTGATCAGCAAACCCGCAAGGGTAATCAGTAATTTAATTCGCGGGCTTAGCCAAGTTTGCATTATCGATGTCCGAGAGATTGTACGCTTTCAACCAGTTGGGCGAGCTGAGTCACAACGCGATCGCCCACATTGGCATTATCACCACCTAATGCTTTGTTACGCAAGAAGTCTTTCTTGATTTGCTGCCAGCGAGCGGCATCTTTCTCATTCAGCCTTCCGCGTAATTCTGCCAGCTTCAATAAGTTCTCTTCAGCACCGGTCGTTAATAATTGCGCTTCCCCAAGATAATGGTCATCCAGCAATCTCTCCAATTCATCATCATTCATAACGGAAGAGACTTTCTCGCTGAGTTTGTTCATATTTCGGTAACTGCCTTGCAGACGGAATGCCGGCTCAGTTCGGTATTTGTCTGACTGTGCTGCACTGGCAATATACTGCTGGTTTACCTTCAGTACCACATCACGCAGGTTGAGTAATCGGGAAATAACCGCAGTAATTTCATTGACTTCTGCATCAGAGTACGGGTAGCTGAGTGCGTTAGTGGAGACTGATTTGCCCATGGCTTTATCCACTAGCAAGTACAAATCGTTTAAATCGCGCAGCGCCAACGGTGCCAATACTGGGTTTGAGGTTAGGCTATTTTCTATATAGCTCAACGCAAAGGCTTCATCCATCCCACCGAGCACTTCACCCAGGTTATAAATATCCGCACGGTTGGCGAGCATATCAGGGATACGGAACACTTCGCCAGATTCGGTATATGGGTTACCCGCCATTACCACGCAGAATTTTTTACCGCGCATATCGTAGGTTTTGGTTTTGTCTTTCCATACCCCTTCGATGCGACGGGTTCCATCACACAGGGAGATAAATTTCTGTAAAAACTCAGGGTGAGTATGTTGAATATCATCCACATACAGCATCACGTTGTTGCCCATTTCGAGGGCGAGGTTGAGTTTTTCCAGCTCTTGTCTGGCGGTAGCATTCGGGGCTTGCTCTGGGTCGAGGGACAACACATCATGCCCAAGTGCAGGACCATTAATCTTCATAAAGATTAGACCAAGACGGTCAGCCGCGTACTCCATCAGGGTGGTTTTACCGTAACCTGGCGGGGAGATCATCAGTAACAAGCCCATTAAATCGGTACGTTTGTTTTCGCCTAGAGCACCAATTTGCTTCGCCATGTTGTCACCGATAATCGGTAAATAAACATCATTAATCAGCTTGTTACGCACAAATGAACTCAGTGGCTTAGCTTTGAACTCATGGAGTTTTAGGCGGCTGCGCTCTTCACTCACAATGCGTTGACGTAGCGCTTGGTATTGACGGAAGGCCGGAATAAATTGCTTGCGCTGTTCGCGCATTCGACTGAAAAAGTCATCCAAACTTAACGAGAGAGTTTGGTTGTGGATTGTGGGGTGATCCCCCAGTAATCCAGTAACCTTAAAGTATAAATCGGCTTCGCTATAACGTGCCGATGCCATTTTATCTAAGATAATAATGGCGATGGCGCCCGGAATGTACGGGCGTAAGTGTGTAAATTCATCAATAGAACACAGCCCTTGCAGCCAATTTTGCAACAGCGCCCAGCGCTGAGCATAGCGAGTGCCAAGGTTTTGCTGTGAATGATTGAAGTCTAGCCACATATGGGCGTCTTCTAAGCGCGTTTGTAGTGCTGCCACTAAGTCCCGTGCATATTTGCTGTACACCAATTCAATCGGCGTTCTTGCTAATGCAAAACTGAGGTATTCCGCGGCTTGAGCTTGCTCATGAGCTTGGCAATTAATTGGGTTATCTTGCAGGAATAAGCTGATATCGGCTTCGATCTCCGCTTGAAGATCTAAAAGGGCATCATCGTTATTGAATAGCTGGCGGATATTCATCGCGGTTCTGGCACGTTCTGGCCATTGGGCAGGGTATTCGTTGTTTTGAATGTGATGCCAGAAAATCGTCGCGATAGCGCGAGCCGTTGGGTTGAAACGCAGTAAATCCGCGCTTTCACCAATCGGGATCAGCTTTTTCAATATCGCGATAGCGTCGTGGTCGTGGATCCCTTTTTCGTAGCCTTCTTTGTAGCGTGGCGCCGAAAAATCACGCACCAGTTTATCGATTTTCTCAGGAGCAGACAGAGCACTTTTTAAGGTGTCGTAATCCAAGCCATCTTGGCGTTTTGCCGCGGCATAAATGATGGAATACGCAAGGTATTCAGCACGATAAACGGTATCAGATTCGGACTCAAGATTAGCGGTCCAATAAGGCTGTAATTCAGCAAGTTCAGCATTATCAATCGGTTCTTGGAAATCCGTTCCGGTGAGGTACACCCACAGCTGGTTATCTTTTGGCAATATAGTCAGGTCAAGCTCTTGGGTGTTCACACTGAAACGGTGGCGACCCAGCTTAATAATGTTTCCACCATCTTCAAAGATGTCGGTTTTATCTCGCAAAATACGAATGGCTTGGTCGCGAGAGGCTTTGAGTCTGGCGTCGATATCGTCGGCTTTAACGTTATCGTTGATTTCCCGAAGTTTTTCGATGATTTCACGGGTTTTCTGCGCGAGTGGGTCGGTGGCAAAAAACGCATTCAGTTCATCTTGGTTTTGTAAGCGTACAGTGCGGCGTTGAAGGCTTTCTAACAAGCGGTCGGCGGCGGTTAATAAATTCTGCGAACGGCGCTGGCGGTCATCAATCAGAACTTGTTTATGGGACTCAAACGTTTCCAGTAGTTCTTCACGTTTTGCCAGAATATCATCAAGAAATTCATCATGATGACTAAACTGACTTTCTAGCTCTTCTAATTGAACCAGTAATCGGGATAACTGATCATCACAACGTTCCGGGTCAGTCGCGAGGGATAGTGCGTTAGTGATCCCTTGGCTAAATAGGCGGAACTGCGCCCCAAATTGCGCCACGCTCTCAACACTGGTTTGGGATTTGCGTTTTTGCTGTAAACGGGCGCGAGATTGGTTTAATTGGGCATAAATGTGCGAAATGGCATCGATGATATGGGTCTGTAAAGTGACATCATCAAAACTCAAGGAAGCCATTAAGTTAGAGAGCATATCCAAATCCGCTGACATTTTTTCCATGTCATTCATTGGGACATCTAACTGAGCGCTAGTTTGTGCCTTTTCAATTAACTCTTCAAAGGTAGCGAGCTGAGTTTTAAACGGTTGCAGAGCTTTGTCGCTGGCAAGAAACTGCGCAGTACCTTGGGAGACGCGTTGCTGTGCTTCGGTGATTTCATTTTCCATCTCACTGAGTTTTGTGAGATCCATATAGCGAAATTCTCGCAATGAAATCAGGTGCCCTTGTTGGGCGTTTAAGGCGTTTAGCCCATCCACAAATTGTTGAATATCCGTCCATCCCTCCGGCAATGTGAGGGACAGTAAAGAGCGTTGGCGAGTGACCGCCTCATTCATGGATTTGACGGATTGTTGGCGGATGCTTTCGACTTTTTCGTATTCGTCGAGCACCAGCTCACTGGTTTGGGCGATCTCTTTTAAGAGTTTGCCAATGCCTAAGCATTGGTCGTCATTAAACCAATAGAAAATATCCAGCAAGTTTTTCGGTTGCTGGCTGAGTTGTTCATATCGAGAAACGGAAACTTGGTTGCCTTCAATTTCTTTGGCGACATGGAGAATCTCGGAAATCCCACGGACTAAATCGGCATTACCGATACGCCCAAGAAACCCACCCCGTGGAGGTTGCTTATCAGCAAATTCATCAGAATAGAATGGGGTTTGCCACACCTGCATTGGGTGTACGCGGGTGGCTTCATCGCCTTCCCCTTCGAACAGTACCATTTTGCCATCTTCGAGCATGGCATAACCGTGGCCGATTAATGGTACAGCGAGTTTACGTTCAATCAGGTTGTAATTGAAAAGGGCGATACGACCTTGGTTTGGGGAATAAAATACATACAGCACATCCTCCCCGTTAGGCGAACGACGCAGGCGGCGAAAACGCATGCCATCCATTGGTTGCTCGAAGGTTTTATACTCCCCATTTTGCAGGTAGTAACCCCCTGGGAAGATAATGCCGTGATCTTCCGGCAACTGCACGCATGCTTGTCCAATGGCATCAATGCGTTGAACGGTTTGGTTGAGAATGTTGTAAACCAGATAGCGCCAGCTTTCTTCGCGGTATGGCAAGATTTTGAGTAAAATCAGGCTGCCCGTCTGCGCATATTCAATCTGGGCGTCATCGAGGGATTGGTTTTTATCGAGTACCGCTTCGCGGTAGATGCCTAACCCATCTTCGGTATTATTTTCACATTTGATGGTTAGGTCGCCGCCGATGGTTTCCACAAAGACGGTATCGAGTATATTAATGTGAGGATAGCGACCATTAACGGTGTTTTCCCGCGTGGTGCGCACCCATTCGAAATCATTGGTTGGCGGCAGGGCAATATCGCGTTCGCCACGGTTATCTATGTATTCGATGCGGGATTTATCGCTGGAAATTGACCAGCGGAAAACACGCACATCGGTTAACCGATCACCAATTTGAAAGCTGGCTAACAGCTTGCCATCACGCTCGACCAATTGCAGTAATTGCGTGTTTTTGTAATAGGTATACAGCTCAGTAAAATCTTGAACAAAGCGGGTGTCATTGAGGAATGTCTCTTCGTAAGGGACAGAGATTACATCAAAATCACCTTCATTTTCAGTCAGTTGATATAGTGAAAAAACATCTTCAATGTGAGTTTCTTTTTTCAGACCCAGAAAAACGTTATAGCCAAATAGCAGCCAATCACCGACACGGACAATGTCCCTTGCTTGGCAATTATTTTCGGTACGAATACGGATACGCCCGATGATGTCCATCTGGCTTTGACCAAATTCAGTCAACCGGCTGTCGTTGAGTTGAGCTGCTTTTTGGTGAAGTTGCTGCCCTTGTTCGGTTAGGCGCTTGCGTAATATTTCGTACGCGCCACCTTCTGCGACGGCACTGTCGAGAATTTCCTGTTCGCGATTCACATCTTGGGTTTCTGACATGTTTAACGAATTTCCTTGGTCTTAAAAAGAGATACGCTCATAAACGCCAAGTTGCCTGTGTGCTGCAACTTGGCGGGATGAGGTATAAAACTTACCTGAAAAGCCTGAATATTGATGAATTAGCTTTGGTTATCATCGTAAGACACGGGTTTGCTCACGATGTTTTTCGCTGTTTGTGGCGCGCCTTTTGCTGCCATAAAGCCATTGATTAACTCTTTGACTTCAGGGTGTTGCAGTAAGGATGCGATATCAATTTTCTTCTCTTCTGTGACGCGATTGACTAACTTTTCAAGGTTATCTTTGGCAAAGCTGCTTTTATCCATAAACCCATCAACGGCTTTACCTAAGCTTAGTGCTTTGGAGAAGGTGTTAAAGAAGTCGCCATCGCCGCCCACAATTTCGATGTTGGTTTTGCTGAGCGCTGCAGCCAGTACATCCGCTTGTTCGCGAGCAATTTCTTTGTTCGCTTCAATGGATGCCATGGATTGCTCGAACTCTTTCTCAAGGCGCATACGGAATTCTTCGTGTGAACGCGCTGTGTCACTGAGGTGATCCATTGATTGGAATTTATCAGTCAGACCGTCAGCTTCCGCTTTCAGACGCTGGCGGATAACTTCAGCTTGCGCTGCGCCTAATTGGCCTTCACCGCGAGCTTGGGCTGCCAGTTTTTCTTCCAAGACTTTGGCATCCGCCAAGCCCAGTTTTTCTTTCGCATTGGCTTGTTGCTCTTCACCACGCGCCTGCGCTGCCAATTTTTCTTCCAGAATTTTCGCTTCGGCGAAACCTTGTTCGCGTTCGGCATTGGCTTTGGCTTCCATCACTTGCGCTTCGGTTAAGCCTTTTTCTTTCAGACCACGGGCTTCGGCTAACAGTTTTTCTGCGGTGATATTGGCTTGAACCAGACCTTCTTTCTCTTCAGCTTCAGCGGTCGCTTGGCGAACGCGGGCTTCTGCTAAACCAAGTGCGGCATGTTCTGCTTCAATCCCTTCCGCTAAGCGTTTTTTGGCTTCAGCCTGTTTGGCGGACGCTTCCAATTCGGCTTGTGCCATGGTGCTGATTTCTTCTGCACGGTGTTTGGCACTGGCTTCATCAGCTTCGGCTTTTTTCACCTGACGAACTAACGCTTCTTCTGCTTCTGCTTGGGCGTTGATCACGGTAACTTGCTTCATACGCTCAGCTTCTGAAATTTCGCGGACTTCCTTGATGCGTTCTTCTTCTTGAGCAACGGTTTTTTCAACGGCGACGCGTTCGCGGATCACGTTAGAAATATTCTTACGTTCTTCTTCTAATGCTTTTTCTTTTTCAATTCGTTGGAGTTCAACTTCACGTTCACGGGCGACAATTTCGAGCTCGCGAGCACGGTTTACGCGCTCTTCTTCGATAGCCACGGCGCGGGTGCGGTTCTGTTGAGCCACTTCCACTTCACGCATGCGGTTTTCTTCGCGGATCTCAATTTCTTGCTGAGTTTGAATGCGAGCTTGTTCGGATTTGAGGCGCTCTTCTTCTTGAACGCGTAGCGTTTCGGCTTGTTCACGCGCACGAATATTATCAATTTCGCGTTTTTGACGGGCTTCCGCATCGGCTTGTTGGCGCTCTAATGCCAGACTCGCTTCACGAGTTTCCACATTTTTCTTTTTGATAGCTAACTCTTGGTCGCGCTCTTTTTGGTTAGTTTCGATATTGTGGATAGCGGTAATTTCGGTGATTTTGCGAATACCTTCGGAGTCGAAAATATTATTTGGGTCGAGGGCAGATTTCGGCGTTTGTTCTAAATAGTCGATTGCCACGTCTTCTAGCGCATAACCGTTAAGATCTTTACCAATCACGTCCACAATACGATCACGGAAGCTTTGGCGGTCTTCGAACAGTTTGGCTAATTCTAATTGCTTACCTACGGTTTTCAGGGCTTCTGAGAATTTAGCACTGAATAGAGCACTGACGGCTTGATGGTCAGATGCGCGCTCAACACCGATAGCTTTAGCTACTTTTAATACGTCTTCGGTGGTTTCATTCACACGTAGATAGAAGGCAACGGTAATATCGGCACGTAAGTTATCTTGGCAAATTAAGCCATCTTTACCACGGCGGTCCACTTCCAGAGTCAGTAGCGAAATGCGCATAAACTCTTTTTTGTAGATAACGGGATACACTAATGCACCCGTAAAATGCACTTTGGGTTGTGAGGACATGTCGTTGACAATCAGAGCGGTACCTTGAGGGACTTTGATGTAGAAGGCTTTAAATAAACCAAAGAACCCAAGAATGATGATGATCACTCCCCCAACAACCGTTAAAAAAGGCATGTATTCAGCCAAATCCATATTTCTTCTCCATGGGTTCTGACGATATCGTCATTCTTTATTAATTAGCAAAGTAGGTAGTTTATTTTTTGTGTTTACTGCCTGAATTCGTTTTCGGTGACAACTTGGTAGCTGTGGGATTGTGGGTCATAACTGATGATAACGACGCGATCTCCGCGTTTAATATTTTCAGCACTAGGTGCTCTAACCTGCAAAATCAGCCCTGCACCACCATCTTCTAAGGTGGCTTCCCCATTTTGTTCAGTGACTGTCCCTGAGCGCACTGTTGCCAATTTTCCCATTAGCTGATGAACCGTTTTGGGTTTATTAAAGTTAACCAATCGGCTACGGATTGGTTTTAAGCAAATGGCGGTTAAGTGCAGGGAGATAAAGGCGGTGATCACCAGTGATGTGACGCCGACGGCGTAACGCAGCAAGGTCATATCAATGAAACGTAGGAATAAATGCGCAGCAAAGTAGCTAATCAACCAGCCGAAGAGGGTAAATAATGTCAAGATAATGGTGACGGGGATACCAGCTAAACCGAGTTTTGTTAGCCAGCCAGCAAAGCCAGTAAGATCGAGGCCATCAGCATCCAATTCGGTATCGATATTAAATAAATCAATATCTAACAGGCCAAAAGCGGCACAGAGCCAGTAAAAAAGAACAATAATCAGTAAACCGCTAAAGATAATGGTCGGAAAAGCCAAGCAATTTTCTAAAAACAAATTCATTTATTTTTCTCTTTAGTTAAGTGGCTGAATGTGACTTTAGCGGGTATCTGTCGGCTGCGAATATGACCTTTAATTGTGTTTTTATTACTCACCTATCAAAAAATGAGCAGAACTGAATCTATCATAAGCGCTTTTCAAATGAACAATATAGGACAAGTCTAGTTTCTAGATTATCTCGCTGATTTCTATGGTTAATTTTCTGTAGTTAATCTGAAAAAGAAAAATAGGTTCAACTTATTGATTATTAGTCAATTTAATTAAATTTAACAAAGATGATAACCATTCTCAATTATATTTTGGTAATTTTGAGGTATTGGTCATCTCTACTCTCGATAAGTCGAAAGAGTAGAGATGCGATTGTGGAACAATATGCGGAAATAATAATGTGCGGAAAATTAGTCGACGAGATTCAAAAATGCAGCGCCACGGGCGCCGCCAGAGGCTCCGTAACGGGCTTTTTCGATAGCTGGCATTTTCGCAATGCCATAAAGATATTGAGGTACTATTTCCGGTAATAGGCGATAAATCTCATCAAATTGCGACAGACCGCCACCAATCACCACTAAGTCAGGATCAAAGACGGTGATAACTTGCCCCATAAACATCGCCAGCACCATCATATAGCGTTCAACATGCTGTTTAGCGGCAATATCACCGTTGTGATAACGTTCAATAATCTCGATGGCAGAGCGCTTCTCACCGGCAAATGCAGCATAGATGCGTTCGAAGCCGGGGCCTGAAAGGTAGGTTTCAAAACAGGCGGTTTGACCACAACCACAGACAATTTCAGGTACGGTGTCCCCGAGATATTTTGCCGCACGAACACTCATATTCATGTGCCCGATTTCCCCTGCAATGCCATTTTTTCCCGATAAAACCTTGCCGTTGATGACGAAACCGCCACCAACACCAGTACCCAGAATCAAACCTAAAACGCTAGGATAACGCTTGAATTCAGGATCCCACGCTTCTGATAGGGCAAAGCAGTTGGCATCGTTTTCAACTTTAACTGGACGATTTAACAGCTTGGTTAGGTCATGAATGAAAGGCTTGTATTGTGCGCTTGGGACATTGGTCGTAAATACCACGCCTTCTGAGTGATTGACGATCCCCGGAACACCAATACCAATTTTACCTTGGCAGTTAAACTGCGCATCCGCTTCAGCTGTTAAATCACGAAAAGCATTGAGCAATGCGAGATAGTCATCTTTGGGGGTTGGAACACGTTTTTGCCACACTTGATTGAGCGCTTGGTCAAACACTGCTAGCTCAATTTTGGTGCCGCCCATGTCAAAGCCGTAATACATTTCATCTTCCTCAAATTGGTCTATTTCATTAAATAGAAATGTATCTATTTGATAAGTAATGACGGGAAGTCAGTAATAGCTTAATTATACAAAAGTTTCCCAGAAAATGATTGCGGGATAATTGGAATTCCTTTATTGTTATATTATAACATTACATTGATTTTTATTCACACTAAACTGTTATTAGGAGTTACCGTGAAAGTTCTCAGTTCATTAAAAACCGCTAAGCAGCGCCACCCTGATTGCCAAGTTGTGCGCCGTCGTGGTCGTATCTACGTGATTTGTAAAACCAATCCTCGTTTCAAAGCTGTACAAGGTTAGTATTCCGTTAGTCTCTGTTTCTTCGCATCCTTGCTTTCGCCCTAGCAATTCATACTCCTTGCTAGGGCGTTTTTTTAGGGTTTTACAAGCTTAAAGTTTCACAAAGTCAGGGTTTCACAAATTCAAGCGTACTGTTTTTGATCTGTTCTCTGAGCCACAGAGTTTTTGAGTTATAGGAATTGCGCTTGTGCCACAGCATTAAAAAAGGAATTTCGAGCTGCTGGTAGAGAATGTCATCAACAGGAAGAGGAAGGCAGACTAAATCAAGATTGAAATCATTAACATAGTGTTGGCAATAGCCGGGGGAGCTTGTGATCAGGTTATGATCGGGGCGAGACGCCATTAAGAGGGATTGTTCAAAGGTCGAAAAGGATAAATGGATTTGGCGATGTAATCCCATGGTTTCCAGTAAATCATCGAGCGCCCACGGAATACGGTTGCCAAATTCAGTACTGATATGCGGGTACTTTAAGTAATTCGCTAGTGTCCATTCTTCTTGCAAAATCGGGTGGTCACTGCGGATAAACGCCAGCGGTTTATCGGTGAATAACACTTCAAAATTTAGAATATCGGGGAGTTGGCTTATCGACTCTCTGGATAAATGAAAACTTTCACGACCGACTAACCCGATATCCGCATCCCCCGCAATCAGTGCTGCCAACGAGTTATAATCCCAATCCCGTACAATAACCTCCGATTCTGGGTATTGATTGAGGATATTCAGGGATAAATCGTGAAGCATGATTAAGTTTAACGGGGCTTCCATCATTAAGCGGAAAGTCATCCCGCTGGGTTTCTCGGTATCACGAATTTCAGCAATATAGTGTGAGAGATTTAAAAACTCAGGCAGTGATTTTTCAATGCGTAGCATGAGTGGGGTAGGAAGCAGCCCTTGCGGGCTGCGGATAAATAGGGGGTCATCAAACCATTGGCGTAATTTTGCCAAGGATTTACTGACCGAAGATGGGGTGATTGCCAAGCGCTTAGCCGCAAGGCTAACACTGCGTTCTTCCATCAAATACTGCAGAATAACCAGTAAATTTAAGTCTAATCGATGCAGTTGCTTATTCACATGTAGCGACCTGTTGGTTGACTTGCGTGGTGGGTACTCTTAGCAACACCATGCCAATCATTCCCGCTGCAAGCAAGATAATTAACAACATACTGATTGATGGAACGCCCATCACACCCATCACCCAAATATACGCCGAGGCGCAGCTTAATTGTGAGATGGCCAATACAGAACTGGCAATACCCGCTTTTTTGGCAAATGGCGATAGCGCTTGGCTCATGATAATGCCGAACTGCATTGAGAAACCAACACCGCAGAAGGCGAAAACGATGTACAGCATCGCCAAATATGGGAAGGCAAATAGATAGATGGAAAGCAGGACGCCACTGACCAAAAATAGACTTAACGCGGTATTCAGTAAGGTTCGGCTATTAAATGTCGAAATCAGTTTTGGCATCAAGAATGAGGTTCCCATACTCACCATCGCCAACAAGGTCATGGCGGTTGAGTATTGACCGGTTGTGAAACCGAGGTTTTCCATCAAGATAATTGGGGCGACGTTAACGTAAGTCAGGATCACACCCATGCCGAAGCAGGAAATAATCAAGCGTGTGACAAAGAAGGTGCTAAATAACTTTTCTTCTGTGGCTGGTTGGGTATTCGATTGCTCTGTTGGTGATGCTGAAGAGGGCTTTGTCTCTTTAATTGAGATTAAGCAAAATAGCATACTGATCACCGCATAACCGGCCATAAAGTAGAACATCACAGACCAGTGGTAGATCAGTAAAATGGCAAATCCAATGACAGGCGCTAACACGGGCGCAATACAGGTTACGCCATTCATTGCGGCGAGCACTTTGGTGCGTCGCTGCGGCGTCAATACATCACGCAAAATAGCGAAGGTCACGACATAACAAAAGCCTGCACCAATCCCTTGGAAGAATCGTGCTATTAAGAAGGTATCGATGGATGTGGCATTTCCGGCGATAACAGAGGCGATGGCAAATACCATCGTACCAACTAAAACGACTGGTTTTCGACCAATATGATCGGCGCACCATCCGGCAATTAACATGGTGGATGCCATACCCGCTAAATAGATAGAAAATGCCACATGGAGCTGGCTTTCATTGGCATTTAAATCGGCGGCAATATAAGGAATACCGGTTAAATGGAGGTCGACGCCCAAAGGATAGATAAGGACGATCCAGAAACTAAAAAGGACATATTTGGTCATGAGATACGCTACTTTGTGAGGATTAACCCGCTAATCTTAATTGGGTTGAGTGATGGAATGTATGGATTAATTGGAAAATAGTATTTTCCAAAATGGAAATTATCAATCAATAAGTTTTTACTAATTATTAGCGTTATTACTAATCTTCTTGCTATTAGTGATGAAATTCACTTGCACACTGGTTCATATTTTGTCACGTTTAATACGGTTGATTGATGGTTTCTGAATTTCATCTTTCCGAAAAATTTCCCGCTTCGATTGGCAAAGTGAAAGTCGAAGGTAGAAATTTTTTGGGTGATGTATGTAAACAGACAGGGTGAAGAGAATGAAAAATGTAGGGTTTATTGGCTGGCGTGGAATGGTCGGTTCCGTATTGATGCAAAGAATGGTAGAAGAAGGGGATTTTAACGTTATTCACCCGGTCTTTTTTACCACCTCCCAACACGGGGCTGAAGCGCCTGTTTTTGGTGGTCATCGCAGCACGTTGCAAGATGCATTTGATATCGATGCTCTGAGCGCACTGGATATTATTATTAGCTGCCAAGGTGGCGATTATACTAATGAAGTGTATCCAAAATTACGTGAAGCAGGCTGGAAAGGCTACTGGATTGATGCCGCGTCTGCACTGCGTATGAAAGACGATGCGATTATTATTTTAGATCCAGTGAACCACCAGCATATCCAAGACGGCTTAAATAAAGGCATTAAGACCTTCGTCGGCGGTAACTGTACGGTGAGTTTAATGCTGATGTCACTGGGCGGCCTATTTGCAAATAACTTGGTTGAGTGGGCTTCTGTTGCAACGTATCAAGCGGCATCCGGTGCGGGTGCGCGTAATATGCGTGAACTGCTGTCACAAATGGGTTCTTTACATGCGCAAGTGGCGAAAGAGCTGCAAAATCCGGCATCGGCTATCTTAGAAATCGAGAAAAAAGTCACAGACTTTACGCGTAGTGGTTCCATGCCAACGGACGCGTTTGGCGTTCCGTTAGCGGGTAGTTTGATCCCGTGGATTGATAAAGCGTTAGAAAATGGCCAAAGCCGCGAAGAGTGGAAAGGTCAGGCGGAAACCAACAAAATTCTGGCAACGGGTAGCAATATTATTCCGGTTGATGGCTTATGTGTTCGTGTGGGCGCATTACGCTGCCATAGCCAAGCGTTCACGCTGAAACTGAAAAAAGATGTGCCACTGAATGAAGTGGAGCAGCTGCTGGCTTCCCATAATGAGTGGGTGAAAGTGGTGCCAAATGACCGTGAAATCACGATGCGTGAACTGACTCCTGCAGCAGTGACAGGCACTCTGAGCACACCAGTAGGGCGTCTGCGTAAATTGAATATGGGCCCTGAGTATCTGTCCGCATTTACTGTGGGTGACCAGTTGCTATGGGGTGCTGCGGAGCCTCTGCGCCGCATGTTGAGAATTCTGCTGTAGTTCGCTTTTCTTAACGAACCTAAATAGGAATGGCACCGGAGTGATTCAACGCTCCGGTGCCATTTTGCTTTATTGTATTGATGCTTACTGTGTTGATAATTATCGTGTTGATGAATTACAACGAGACTAACGAATTAAAACGATACTAACAATTTGGCATCAAGATTATTTTCTAAATATCCCTTGGCCGTAAATTGGCTGTAATCCACGGATAGCTTGGTATTGTCGGTAATCTGAATATTCGATCCTAGCTTGAGTGCCATCCCATCTTGCGGTGCATTCACACCATGATAGTTAAGCGGTGACGCAAGTAGGTCGCGCTGGGAGAATCTAAATGCCATTTCACGCTCCCGCTTGTCATATTGATGTTGCCAGCCGAGTTCCCCATGTACATCGATTGAGGATGATTTACCCACTTTCCACTGGTTATCTAAACGTAATCCCAGCGTTGTGGTGGTGGCATCAAGGGATTGGCGACCTGTAACGAACGAGGCTTTTTCTCCTTTTTCTCTAAATCCATGGCTTTCTGCATTGGTAAAGGCAAAGTTGGCAAACGGCTCGGCATTGATGAATGCCGATTTCCACGGATAAGTTGCCTCTATAAACAGGTGGTTGGTTTTGCCTTTATAATCGGCGGTATTGTGATCGGAATAGATGGATGAGGTGACTGTTCTATCCGTTTTGATGGTGTGCCATGTGTGCCCAAGCCCTGCGCGTAAGGTGATTGGCGCTAATTTTAATGAGCCATAAGCTGTTAAATAATAGTTGTTGCTATGGCTATGACCGACACCGCCTGATACGGAGTTTTTGGTAAAACCGGAGCTCATTCCAAAGATAAAGTCATCATTAAAGAAATGCTTATCTGCTCCTAAGAACACCCCATAATTGCTATTGGTAAAGCCGGATGCGTTGCCGTCGCTTTGGGTTCTATCCCAATGATAAGGCACGTTTACCCAGACGTTACCGCGGTTATCGCCACGCTCTTTGACGATATTTTCTGATGCGCGTGTTTGTTGCAGCAGCGTACCGTGATATTGGCGATGGTTATTTAACTGGCTAGCAAGGGTATCAATATGAATTTGTGGGGATAAGGTTCGAAGAAGATCGTTAACCCCTGCGGTGGTTTGGCTGAGGATTAAACGTTTATACAGGGTGTTATTCAATGGGAGATCTTCAAGGGCGTGAGCAATGGCGGTTTGGTTTGGCGTCTTTGCAAAGGCATCAAAAGTCAGGCCACTACGACCGACGTTGAGTGTGACACGTTGCATCGTGGGTGAACGAGGATCTGCACCATAATTTAATGTAGTACCAATAAATAGATAGTTAGGTTCGATACTGTCAAATTTCCCTTGAATATTGGGGGCGCGAATAATTTCATATTGAGTGCGGAATCGACCCTGAATTTCATCTTGACTAGGTATCCGTTCATTGAATGGTTCTGATTCTTCAGCGAAGAACACGTTGACCTTGCCCCCGTTGATGGTCACTGTACCGCCAGCATGTAGGGCGTCAAATTCCTGTATTACATCTTTTTGAATACTCACATGGAATTCACTGCCGGGCTGGAATATGGCGGTGTTATTCACCCTGATATGCCTTGTCGGGTCTCTAGTATTATCTCCAGGGGCTAAGATAGCGCCGCTGTTAACCACTAAGTCATCAACCGTGCCAGAAGCTATAAATCGGGCTCCTTGGTTTAATGTCACCGTATTTTTGATGCTGTGACTGAGCTGTAATGTGCCATTGGTGACGTCAACTGGCGCATGTAGGATGTGTTTGACCTCAAGCTTTCCACCATTGACATTGACGGGGCCTGTTAAGTGGTTTTCTTGCGTTAAAACCACACGACCTTGCTGTATTTCAAGCCCTGCAAAACGGTTAATTCCAGCTAAGGTTAATGAGCCATCCCCTTGTTTGATTAATCGCCCTTTGCCATCGATGTCATTGCTCCAAATATCAGTAATGCCGACGTTTGCAACGTCATTTTGAGTTACCCGTTGATTGACGACCCAATCTTCAGCGAAATGCGTAGGCCCTTTGTAAGCTTTGGATAAGTTAATCAGTCCCCAATAGCTTTCCGGTTGATCCGGCTTAACGCCCCAGCCTGCTAAAGAGTTTGTAGGATAAGCGGTGCCTGCAATAATCTGCTGCCACTGTGATTTGTTAAGATAGGCAAAGCGAGAGCGTAGCAAATACGCAGCATCAGCGGGAATTTGGTCAACGCGGAGTGCTAGGGAAGGCTGTTCACTCTGCTGAGCGTAATAACCTAGGTTTTCATTAAAAGAGGGGAGAGAGCCTATTGGCGGTTTACATTTCTTATCACTGATGGTGCATTGATTGTTTAGCTCTTGGCGTACTTCTTTGGCGTGGCTAATCAGTATATTGGCGGTTTTATCCTCTTTTAGTAAATGGGCGAGAAGATAATAATTGGCTGCCCGTGAGGCAATGGTGTCAGTTGGGAAATGTGCGCCGACAATCACGCGGCTTTCTCCATAGCCTATGGCTCTATCAAAGAATTGAGCGCCTTTTTCTGGATAAATCGTGGCAAAGATAGCGGCTTGTTTGAATCCATTCCAAGTGTGTCCGCTTGGGTAAGAGGAGCCTGTAATATCGACATAGTTTGGGAGATATTCACCTTTATCATCGAGTACTTGATTTGGGCGACCACGTAAATAATAGTCTTTGAGAATAAAATCCATTGAGCGAGTTCGATTTTGAATTGGGTCATTTGCAAAGGTGGCTAAATGGAATAAATTATCTAAACGTTTATAGGCTTTAATTTCTTTAAAATCATTATAATTAAATCCTTTTTGATTAAATACGTATTCTCGGTAAATATTAAAAAGATATTCTGGCGTACTTTTTTTGTCTTTTTCTGCATTCTTTTTACGTTTTCCCGTTAATTGGGTTGCCTGCTGGCTAACATCTTTATCCCATTGCGCCGCTTGAGATTGCGGGGCTGGGTATGGTGGTATTACCTGATCCCTTAGTTCTTCAAGTCGCTGATTTCGCTGATTAATGATGAGTTCACTGGCATCAATATAATTTGAGTTTGCAAAGGTAATTTGGGCGTTAAATAGAGCAAATAGACCGAGCGATACCGCGGGAGTTATTTTATTCATTATAGACCTATAGATTTTTAGAGAGGATAAAATCTATTTCATCTTAATGCGCTATTTTTTATTTTCTATAAATAGAAAATAAAATGAGACAAACTTTATTTTTATTCTTCATTCTATTAATTAAATTCATTTAGTTATTTAATTAAATTCAAATTGGAATTAATAATAAATAGATATTTAAGATTAAAATTAAATAAAAAAATAACCCTATACCGAAGTATAGGGTTATTCAATGACTTGGCTGGAAAATCGATTAAATATCGATGTTCGCGGCTTTTAAGGCGTTCTCTTCGATAAAGGCACGGCGAGGCTCAACCGCATCCCCCATCAGGGTAGTGAACAGCTGGTCAGTTGCAATGGCATCTTTGACCGTCACACGCATCATGCGGCGAGTTTCGGGGTTCATGGTGGTTTCCCAAAGTTGTTCTGGGTTCATTTCACCAAGGCCTTTATAACGCTGCACGGATAAACCACGACGAGATTCACGGCTTAACCAATCTAATGCTTGCTCGAAGTTGTCGATATTCTGGCGACGTTCACCGCGTTGAATATAAGCACCTTCTTCGATTAATCCACCGATGATGTCACCTAATTCGGTGATACGGCGGTATTCGCTACCATGAACGAAGTCGAAATCGAGGTTGTAGTCGCTATCAACACCATGGGTACGGATACGAATGGTTGGTTCGAATAGCTGACGCTCGCGGTTTTCGTGAATGATATAGCTGTAAGAGCTACCCGCTTGCTCGTTCTCTTCTAAACGCGCCACTAAGGTTTTCGCCCACTCTTCAACTTGCGCACTATCTTTCAGTGCTTCTTCAGTCAGTGTGGATTGATACACTAAGCTGTTCAGCAGCGCTTGTGGGTACAGGCGCTCAAGACGGCGGATAATACGGTGCGCTGCATTGTATTCAACAACCAGTTTTTCCAGTTGTTCACCTTTCATGGCTGGGGCTTCTGCACTTAAGTGCAGCTCAGCGCCATCCAGCGCGATAGAGATCAAATAGTCATCCATCGCTTCGTCGTCCTTAATGTATTGCTCTTGTTTACCGCGTTTCACTTTATACAGTGGTGGCTGAGCAATAAAGATATGACCACGTTCAACGATTTCTGGCATTTGGCGGTAGAAGAAGGTCAACAGTAACGTACGAATGTGCGAACCATCGACGTCGGCATCCGTCATGATGATGATGCTGTGATAACGCAGTTTGTCTGGGTTATATTCATCACGACCAATACCACAGCCTAATGCGGTGATCAGTGTCGCAACTTCTTGAGAAGAGAGCATTTTATCGAAACGCGCTTTTTCCACGTTCAGGATTTTACCTTTCAGTGGCAAAATTGCTTGGTTCTTACGGTTACGACCTTGTTTTGCAGAGCCGCCCGCAGAGTCCCCTTCCACTAAGTATAATTCAGATAATGCAGGGTCACGTTCTTGGCAGTCTGCCAGTTTACCCGGCAAGCCTGCTAAATCTAATGCCCCTTTACGGCGGGTCATTTCACGCGCTTTACGTGCAGCTTCACGGGCACGCGCAGCATCAATGATTTTGCCCACAACGATTTTAGCGTCGTTTGGATTTTCTAATAAATACTCAACCAGCTTCTCGTTCATCATGGTTTCTACAGCGGTTTTCACTTCTGAAGAAACGAGTTTTTCTTTGGTCTGAGAAGAGAATTTTGGATCTGGCACTTTCACAGAAATAACGGCAATTAAGCCTTCACGCGCATCGTCACCTGTTGCGTTGACTTTGCTTTTCTTCTGGTAGCCTTCTTTTTCCATGTAGTTGTTTAGGGTACGGGTCATCGCAGCACGGAAGCCCGCTAAGTGGGTTCCGCCATCGCGCTGAGGAATGTTGTTAGTAAAGCAGTAAACATTCTCTTGGAAACCGTCGTTCCACTGCATGGAAACTTCCACGCCAATACCGTCTTTCTCAGTGGAGAAATAGAATACGGATGGGTGAATTGGGGTTTTGTTGCGGCTCAGGTACTCAACGAAGGCCTTGATCCCACCTTCGTAGTGGAAATGGTCTTCTTTGCCATCACGTTTATCAATTAAACGGATGGAAACCCCTGAGTTTAAGAATGAAAGTTCACGTAAGCGTTTTGCCAGAATGTCGTATTCGAATTCAGTGACACCTTTGAAGGTATCCATGCTTGGCCAGAAACGTACGCGAGTCCCTGTCTGGTCAGTTTCACCGACGACAGTCAGAGGACCTTGTGGTTCACCGTGTTTGTACACTTGTTCGTGGACTTTACCGTCACGGCGGATCACTAATTCAAGTTTTTCAGATAAGGCGTTAACAACCGAAACACCTACACCGTGCAAACCACCGGAAACTTTATAGGAGTTGTCGTCAAATTTACCGCCAGCGTGCAGAACGGTCATGATAACTTCTGCAGCGGAGACACCTTCTTCTTCGTGGATGCCAGTAGGGATACCACGTCCATCATCTTGGACAGAGACGGAGTTATCGGCATGGATAGTGATGACGATATCGTCACAGAAACCTGCTAAGGCTTCATCGATAGCGTTATCCACAACCTCGAAGACCATGTGATGAAGACCTGTTCCATCGTCGGTATCACCGATATACATGCCAGGGCGCTTACGCACCGCATCCAGTCCTTTTAATACCTTGATACTTGAGGAGTCATATGTATTCGACATCAACGTTTCCTGCTCTTTCTATTCCTGAGGTTGAACTTCTATTTTGCCTTGCTCTACACTAAACATCTTACTGTTGGCATCAATCATATCATTGACTTGCGCCGGTGTAATAGCACTTACAAACACTTGTGCTTGCGTAGCTTTGAGTCGAGCCGCTAATAATTGCCGGCGACCAGAATCAAGTTCTGAAGCAAAATCATCCAGTAGATACAGGCATTGTTGCCCGCTCTGTTGGGTGAAATATTCACCCTGCGCTAACCTGAGTGCACACATTAATAATTTCAGTTGGCCGCGAGAGAGCATATCTTCAACGGGAATGCCGTTGGCTCGAATTCGCAGGTCAGCTTTATGTGGCCCCGATGCGGTGTAGGTTAACGCTCTATCGCGCTCAAACTGCCGCTCTAACTGTTCTGAATAATCAATTTCTTTGTCCCAACCACGTTGGAAAGAGACTGAAAGTGAAAATTCGGGTAAAAATTGTTTGCAGGTTTGCTCAATATTTTCTGCGATACCTGCAATATACTCGCCGCGCCACTGGCTAATTTGTTCGGAAATTGGAGCGAGTTGCTGATCCCAATGGCGAATTTGCTCATAACGAGTCACTTGTCGTAAAGCCGCATTTCGCTGCTTTAACAAACGTTTTAAGTCCGACCACGTCGAGAAAAAGAGGGCTTCATTATGAAAGCATCCCCAATCGATAAACGCACGTCGATATTTTGGACCGCCGTTCAGCAAGGTAAACCCTTCAGGGGTAATGAGCTGCATTGGCAATAACTTTGCGAGTTCTGCAATTTTATGCCCGTCGGTACCATCAATTCGGACTTTACTGTCGCCTTCGCGGTTTTTACTCAAACCCAGCGACAATGTTTTACGTTCGGTGTCTGAGTGTCCCAGTTTACCATGTAAAATAAATTGTTCTTGGTCATGACGGATAACTCTGTTCGCCTGAATGCTGCGAAAGGCCCGTCCATGTCCAAGTGTATAAATTGCTTCCAGTACACTGGTTTTGCCACTCCCATTAGGCCCAATTAAAAAATTGAACCCAGTTGCAAGGGAGAGATCGGCGTCTTCTATATTACGAAAATCGCGGATCAATAAACGCGAAAGGATCATACGGACTGATTACAAACGCATTGGCATAACAACATAGACCGCAGAGCGGCTTGCTGAGTCTTCAATTTGTACGCTAGAAACGGCATCCGTTAAAAACAGTGTGACATTTTCGCTTTTCAGCGCGTTCAAGACGTCGAGGATGTAACTGACGTTAAAGCCAATTTCCATCTCACCACCTTGGTAATTAACATCAACAATTTCTTCCGCTTCTTCCTGCTCAGGGTTATTCGCCGTGATGCGTAATTGGTTTTCACTGAAGAATAAGCGCACGCCACGGAATTTTTCGTTAGACAAAATTGCTGCGCGTGAGAAGGCTTGTTTGAGCAAATCACAGCGAGCTTCTAAGGTTTTATCTGGATTCTTTGGCAGAACGCGGCGGTAGTCAGGGAAACGACCGTCAACGAGTTTAGAGGTAAAGATAAAGTCGCCAACATGGGCGCGAATATTGTTGCTACCAATTTGTAGCTGCAATAATGCGTCGCCGCCATCGAGTAGGCGCATCAATTCCATGACACCTTTGCGAGGTACGATCACAGAATGTGATGGCAATTCTTGACCAATATCCATTGAGCAAACTGCAAGGCGGTGACCATCTGTGGAGACAGTTCTCAGCATTTGCCCTTCAGTTTCAAACAGCATGCCGTTCAGGTAATAACGAACGTCTTGGTGTGCCATTGAAAACTGGGTCGCTTCAATTAAACGTTTCAGTATGGATTGAGGCAGAGAAAATTCGACTTCGCTTTGCCAGTCATCTAAGTTCGGGAAGTCAGCAGCAGGTAAAGTAGATAATGAGAAACGGCTGCGCCCAGAGCGGACAAGCAGTCGGTCATCATTAAGCTCGACTTGGATTTCAGAACCTTCCGGTAAACCACGCCAAATATCAAAAAACTTGCGCGCAGGCACCGTGGTGGCACCAATTTCATGCTCACGAGTGAGCGGAACATTGGCCATCATCTCCATTTCTAGGTCGGTTCCCGTCAGTTGCAGGGCACCTTCTTTTACGTGAAGTAAAAGGTTTCCTAAAATAGGCAACGTTGGACGTCCACCTAAAGGGCCACTAACCTGTTGTAACGGTTTTAATAACTGCTCGCGTTCTATAATAAATTTCATAGCAATTAAGATGATAATGTTCTGATTAGATTTGAAAAATCTTCTTTGATGTCATGGCTTTCTTCTCGTAATTGTTCAATTTTACGACAAGCGTGCAACACCGTGGTGTGGTCACGACCGCCAAAAGCATCCCCGATTTCAGGTAAACTATGGTTTGTCAGCTCTTTCGCCAGTGCCATTGCCATCTGACGCGGACGAGCGACAGAACGAGAACGACGTTTAGAAAGTAAATCAGCGACTTTGATTTTATAGTACTCAGCAACAGTTTTCTGAATATTATCAATAGTTACCAGCTTTTCTTGCAGTGCTAATAGGTCACGTAACGCTTCTCGAACAAAATCGATAGTGATAGCGCGACCGGTAAAATTCGCGTTAGCAATAACGCGGTTTAATGCACCTTCTAACTCACGCACATTAGAACGTAAGCGTTTTGCGATGAAAAATGCCACTTCACCGGGCAGTTGGATTTCGTTCTCATCGGCTTTTTTCATCAAAATAGCCACACGGGTTTCTAACTCGGGTGGTTCAATCGCAACGGTCAAACCCCAGCCGAAACGGGACTTTAATCTATCTTCTACGCCGTTGATCTCTTTTGGATAACGGTCGGAGGTCAAAATAATTTGTTGATTGCCTTCAAGCAGGGCGTTGAATGTATGGAAAAATTCTTCTTGTGAACGCTCTTTGTTGGCAAAAAATTGAATATCATCAATCAGTAAGGCATCAACAGAACGGTAATAACGTTTGAATTCTTCAATGGCGTTATTCTGCAATGCTTTGACCATATCTTGTACAAATCGTTCAGAATGCATATAGACCACGCGGGCGTTGGCCTTGTGCTGCATAATGCTATTACCCACGGCGTGTAATAAGTGTGTTTTACCTAAACCCGTTCCACCATAAAGGAACAGTGGGTTATATGCGCCGCCAGGGTTTTCAGCAACTTGCCTCGCTGCCGCACGAGCCAGTTGGTTTGATTTACCTTCAACGAAGTTATCAAACGTGTGTTTTGGGTTCACATTCGAACGGTATGACACGTCTGGTTGAACTTTAGTTGAGTTATCCCAACTTGGTTTTACTGGTGCTGATGGCGCGGCGAACGCAGGCATTTCATTATTAGTACGTACTTGAGGGCTCACCGGCGCGATGGTCATCGGTTTGTTGCCTACTTCAAAGTGTAGAGCAGGGGCATCAGAACCGCAAAAGTCATTCAATAATTCATTGATATTATTGATGTACTTATCTCTCACCCAATCAAGGACGAAACGATTCGGGGCATACAGTGCCAGTGTATTATCGTTTAATTCAGCTTGAAGAGGGCGTATCCACATACTGAATTCTGTGGCAGGTAGTTCATCCTGCAATCGGGCAAGACATTGCTGCCAAAGCGAAAGTGACACGTTGGACTCCCCTAACAAGGTCAATGAAACAAGAATTACGGATTTCGTTAAGAATTTTTTACTGGCAACTATTCCATTAGTCACTTTTCGTGGTCACTAAGAGAATAGGGGGCCAGAGAAGGTGTTTGACTAACTTTTACTCACCATATCTATCCACAGCATATTCCTGATCCTCCGATCAGAAATAGACCTGCGATCATACCGCAAAATTCACTCAAGATCTCCATTCTTTTACACAGTTTTTATGCTTTTTATCCACAGGCAAATGTGATAAGGCGGCTCTGGTAGGGGAGAATTTTGCTGGGTGATCGCGGGCAACGACAAATTTTCCACATGTCTGGGGATAACTTTAGCCTATATATAGAAATAATCTCCCAAGATCAAAAAATATTTTCGGATCC